>NZ_CP185385.1:0-2889578 GCF_051122765.1 Halorubrum sp. AS12 | reverse complement strand
ATGGAACAACTTTCGAGGATCAGATCCGGCGGGGTGAGTTGACATCGGAAGCGAGTGGCAGTCGTCGAGCAGTCAGACAGAGACCTGCCACCGGCAGATATGTCTGAAATATATCATAGTTGTCGGCCGCGTTCTGGTGTCTCACGCGTGTGTAGGATCGAACGAAAACACACTCTGGGGAGAGCCGGTCGTTTATACCACGGGCGTTTATAAGGGAGGGGGACACATATAAAAGCGAACGATGACGAACCCTGCAGACTCGATCGAGATTCAGAACGTTGTTCGCATCGACGGGTATCGGCCAGGAGCTCGATTTGGAGGCGCTCGCAGAGGACCTTCCGGGCGCAGATTTCAACCCCGACAACTTCCCCGGACTCGTGTACCGTACTCAGGAGCCGAAGGCCGCCGCGCTCATTTTCCGCTCAGGAAAGATCGTCTGTACGGGGGCGAAAAGCATCGACGACGTCCACGAAGCGCTCGGCATCATCTTCGAGAAGCTCCGCGGCCTCCAGATCCCCGTTGAGGAGGACCCGGAGATAACCGTTCAGAACATTGTGTCGAGCGCGGATCTCGGACACAACCTCAACCTCAACGCCCTCGCGATCGGTCTCGGTCTCGAAGACGTGGAGTACGAACCGGAGCAGTTCCCCGGACTCGTCTACCGGATGGATGAACCCGAAGTCGTCATCCTCCTCTTCGGGAGCGGAAAGATCGTTATCACGGGCGGCAAGCGCACCGACGACGCCGAAGAGGCGGTCGAAGAGATCGTCGAACGTATCGAAGGGCTCGGGCTGCTCGGCTGACGCGGTCTCGCATCGATCGGTCTGTTCGGAGCCTCGTCTGGGCGAAGAAGTGGTATCGCGGCCGACAGTCAGTGTCGATCGGCCGGAGATCAGTGTGTCGATCGAGCGGTTGCGTGCGGTCCGGCTACGTTTCCTCGTCGTCCTCGGTGAGGACCTCTTTCACGACGCCCGGGTCCTCGAGCAGTTGGTGTTTCGTGTAACTTCCCTCGGCGCTGCCGCCGCTGTGTTTCGACTGTTCGATGATGTCGAGAAACGCGTGTTCTTTCAGGAGGTCGCGGACGCGTCGCAGCGAGAGACTGTCGGAGCCTTCCTGTCGACAGATGTTCTCGTATATCTCGTACACGCGGCTCGTTCGGAAGCCGTCCTGCCGACCGTTCGAGAGCGATAACAGTGCGAGCGCTTGGAGGACGTACCGCGAGTGAGGGGTAGATCCCCGGATGAGTTCCCGGAATCGATCGGTCTCCGCCCGCTCGCGTGCCTGCGTGACGAACTCCTCGCGGACGGTGGGTTCGGCGTTCGACTGTGCGATCTCGCCGGCGTACCGGAGGATATCGATCGCCTTCCGAGCGTCGCCGTGTTCACGTGCGGCGAGGGCGGCGGCGCGGGGGATCGTCGACGGTTCGAGGACGTCGTCGTGGAACGCGTCCGCACGCGCCTGCATGATCTCCCTGAGTTGGTTCGCGTCGTACGGCGGGAAGACGAACTCGCGTTCACAGAGACTCGATTTGACGCGCTCGTCCATTCGGTCCTTGTACTGAATTTTGTTGCTGATCCCGACGACTCCGAGCTTACAGTCAGTGATCTTCCCGGCCTCACCGGCACGAGACAGTTGCATTCAGGATGGCGTCGTCGTCGAGCTTATCGATCTCGTCGAGGAGGATCAGGACGACGTCGTATCGCTGATCGAGGATCCGCCAGAGGCGTTTGTAGTACGTGGAGGTCGAGAGCCCCTTGTCGGGGACGTTGATGCCGGTCTCTTCGGGATCGTTGACGCCTTCGGCGATCGTCTGAACCGCCTGCGTCTCCGTGGTGTCTTGCGCACAGTCGACGTAAGCGAACGTCGCCGTGACGCCTTCCTCGCTGGCGGTCGAGACGAGTCGCTTCGAGACGTACTTCGCACACAGCGATTTCCCGGTGCCCGTCTTTCCGTAGATGAGTACGTTGCTCGGACTCTGTCCGAAGATCGCCGGATTGACCGCCGTCGCCAGGTCGGCGATCTCGTCGTCTCGGCCGACGATGCGTCCTTCACCCGGCAGATGGCTGATCTCGAGGAGCTCCTTGTTCGCGAAGATGGGGTCCTCCCTCGTGAAGAGGTCGTCCGCTGCGTCCATGAGGGAGACACCGGGTTTCCGGTGAAATGCGTTCTGTTTCGTGACCGCACGCGGGGCGCGATCGAAGAGCTGATCGGTCGTCGAGACACACACCGTGTTTCCGGTGAAATGGGGGAGGCGGGTGGGGGACGCAGTGAGCGGGGTAAGCTCGCGGGCAAGCCAAGAGAGAAAACAGTCAGAGAACAAGCGGGACAAGAGCGAGACAAGGGTCTGAGAACAAGCGGGACAACGGTCTGAAGACGATAGGGCCGGCGATCTGAGAGTGAGTACAGCTGCGACCCGAGGGGATGATGGTGCGCTTGAGACTCAGAATTCGGATCTAATAGACGAAGACCGGATTCTAACGGAAACGCGGAAGCGGGCGCGAGGAAGAGTCGACGAGAAAACGCCCAACCGCCTCATTTCACCGGAAACACGGTGTTCGATAAGATAGTCGGGCCAAGCCGTCGAGGGGAGACCACGTTTCCGGTGAAACTCCAAGTATCGCTCAGCGAGCTGTCGCTCAATCTGCTTGACGAGCTTTACTCCGGAATGAGTGATAAAACCTGTTGTTTCAGATCGGTCACAAAGATCGAGCCAACACTCCGGCGACACCAACCCCACCCCACTACAGCCCAATTTCACCGGAAACACGGTGTGTCTCTCCAATCAGAGATCGGCTCCGACCGCTCTTCGGGTTACCGTTCGAGAGAGTCTCGAACCTCGTACCGCACGCCGTCCTCGCGGAGTCGCGTCGTGTGCCGAGAGAGCTCGTCGGTCGACACGAGCAACAGCACGTCCAGGCCGCGAAGAGCAGCCTGCGAGACGCCCGCAGCCGAACCGAACCGCACGTCCGGCCGAACTCCCGCTCGGGTCGCGAGCGCGTACGCCTCCGTCCCGCCGACCGCGATCAAGTCCGCCCCCGCAGCACGATCGGTAATGACGTCGGCGGACGGCGGCTCTCCTTCAGTCACCGCCGGGACGGGAACGACCGTCACCACGCCCGGATCGTACTCGACGACCCCTTCGAAGTCGGTAACGCCGACCGCCTCTCCCGACTCACCGCCGGTGACGGCGACGGCGGTCGCCGATCCCCCCTCGGGAACGGCGTGTAACACGCCGTCGCGCATCGCGAGACCGACCTCGTCTCCCTCTTCGACCGTGTCGGTCGCCACCGCGGCGTCGACATCGACGCTACCCAGAACGTCGTCGGACACGCGAGCGACGAACTCCGAGAGGGCGTCGGTTCGCGTGATAATCCAGTCGACCCCCTCTTTCGTCACCTCGTACCGGCCGCGACCGCGTTTCTCCACGAATCCCCCGTCGACCAAATCCCGGACGTAGTCGCTTACGGCCTGTGAGGTCACGCCGATGACGTCCGCGATCTCCTCCTGACTCACCGCCGGTTGTCGCGCGGCGATTTCGACGAGAACCCGGTATCGAGTCGCGTCGCGCCGGTTGTCGAGCACCCGCGGTGCGGTCGCCTCTCCCGAATCCTCGCTCGGTCCCATATCAATGCTGTCGTAGTTGGAAACAAGTAAAATTGGTGTGCCGATCGTCGTGTACGCGAGAATCCCTGTGGGGGAGAGTTGCCATGCGCGAGAATCGTAATGTTCGCGAGAATCATAATGTTCGCGAGAGTTTCTCGCGAACAAACAGAACCCGAGACCGCACTGCGGTCGCGACCGGTGGCTACGAGATCGGAACCGAGATTGGGCGAATTACTCCTGCGCGTCGACGACGGCGACGCTGGCGAGGTTGACGATGTCTTTCACCTCGTCGCCGCGCTGAAGCACGTGGACCGGCTCGTCCATCCCGACGAGCATCGGGCCGATGGCCTCGGCGCCGCCGAGCCGCTGGAGCAGCTTGTATCCGATGTTCCCGGCTTCGAGGTTCGGGAACACGAGGACGTTCGCGGCCTCGTCGAGTTCGGAGAACTCGTAGGTTCCGTTGAGGATGTCGTCGACGACCGCGGTGTCGGCCTCGATCTCGCCGTCGACGGGGAAGTCGACGCCGTCGTCGGACTGGAGAATCCCCACCGCGTCCCGCGGCTTCCGCGTCCCCGCGTTGTCGACGCTGCCGAAGTTGGAGTACGATAGCACCGCCGCGCGCGGTTCGACGTTAAACCGGCGTGCGAGGTCCGCCGTGTGGCGCGTGACCTCCGCCAGCGTCTCCGCGTCCGGATCCTGATTGACGGTCGTGTCCGCACAGAAGATGACCCGGTTCTTGAACGTGAGCATGTACACGCCGGCGACGGTGTCGGTGTCGGCCGCGGATCCGACGACCTGAAGCGGCGGCCGGAGCGCCGAGGGGTAATGGTGCGTGAGTCCGGTGAGCATCGCGTCGACGTCGCCGGTCTCTACCATCACGCTCCCGAGGTAGTTGGTGTCGCGTTTGACCAGGTCGTCCGCCTCGCGTTTCGTGATCCCTTTCCGCTTGCGAAGCTCGTACAGCCGCTCGCCGTACGTGGAAACGTCTCGGTTGTCGGGGTCGACCACTTCGGGGTGGAACGAGAGACCGAGCTCCGCCGCGGTCCGAGAAATCGTGTCTGCGTCGCCGAGCAACACCGGCTCCGCGATCCCCTGCTCGGAGAGCTGATAGGCCGCGCGGATCATCTTCTCGTCGGTGCCCTCCGCGAGCGCGATCCGCTTCGGGTCGCTCTTCGCTTTGTTCAACACGACCCGCATCATCTCCCGGGACTTCCCCAGGCGCGCTTCGAGCCGCTCCCGGTACTGTTCCAGGTCGATCTCGGTCCGAGCCGATCCGGACTCCATCGCCGCCTCCGCGACGCGCGGCGCCAGCTCGAACAGCACTCGCGGGTCGAGCGGCTTCGGGATGACGTAGTCGGGACCGAACTGGAGCGGGTCGTCGCCGTACGCCTTCACGACCGCGTCCGGAACGTCCTTGCGCGCGAGGTCGGCAAGCGCCTCCGCCGCGGCGGCCTTCATCTCCTCGTTGATCTCCGTCGCGCGTACGTCGAGCGCGCCGCGGAACAGGAACGGGAACCCGAGCACGTTGTTCACCATGTTCGGGTAGTCCGACCGGCCCGTCGCCATGATAACCGTGTCCTCGCGCGCGTCCTTCGCGTCCTCGTAGGTGATCTCGGGGTCCGGGTTCGCCATCGCGAAGATGATCGGGTCGGCGGCCATCGAGCGGACCATCTCCTGCGAGACGATACCGCCGACGGAGAGACCGACGAACACGTCGGCGCCTTCCATGGCGTCCGCGAGGTCTCCCCCTCGACCGGCGTGGCGAACTGGCTTTTGTACTCGTTGACCTCGCCCGCCTCGACGCGCGCCTCGGTGATGATGCCCGAGGAGTCGCACATCGTGATGTTCTCCTTGCGCGCGCCCGAGGAGACGTAAAACCGAGCCGTCGCGATGGCCGACGCGCCGGCGCCGGAGAAGACGATATCGAGCTCGGAGAGGTCCTTATCGGAGATGTCGACCGCATTCATCAGCGCCGCGCCGGAGATGATCGCGGTGCCGTGCTGGTCGTCGTGGAACACCGGGACGTCCATCTCGTCGCGGAGCCGCTCCTCGATTTTGAAACACTCGGGGGCCTTGATGTCCTCGAGGTTGATCCCGCCGAACGTCGGCTCCATCGCCTTCACCGCCTCGCAGAACGGGTCGACGGAGTCGATGTCGAGCTCGATGTCGAACACGTCGATGTCGGCGAACCGCTTGAACAGCACGCCTTTCCCCTCCATGACGGGCTTCGACGCGGCCGCGCCGATGTCGCCGAGTCCGAGGACGGCGGACCCGTTCGACACGACGGCGACGAGGTTCCCCTTCGCCGTGTACTCGAAGACCGACTCGGGGTCGGCCGCGATGTCGCGACACGGCGCCGCGACCCCCGGCGAGTACGCCAGCGAGAGGTCTCGCTGCGTGTTCGTGGGCTTCGTCGTCTCGATCTCAATCTTCCCGGGCGGCTCCTGTCGGTGGTACTCCCGCGCGTCGTCGTCTAATCCCATGTCTCCCTCCATTCATGAACGGAGTAAAAAGCTATCCGATGGTGTCGAATATGTGATTCGACGTTCGACGATCCCCAGTCGCTCTCCGGGGGACTCTTCGCGTCCGCAACGCCCCTCGATATCGGGTGCGTCAAGCCGAATCTCCGGCCGCCTCTGGCTCGGCACCCGAGATAAGCGCCGACCCCAGCAGCGCCGAATCCGGATCGATGCCGGCGAGCGTCGAGACCTCGTACGCGATCAGGTACGTCCGCGCCACCAGCCGAACCGGGAGCGAGAGAGCCACGGCCGCGGCGACCGCGCAAACGAGAACCGTCGCGAGGACGACCGTCCCTACGGTCGTTCCGATCAACGCCCCGAGTCCGCCGAGCGGAACCGCCGCGAGCGCGAGCGCGACGAGGGCGACCACGGCGACGACCCCCCCGACGAAGGCGACCGCGACGGCCTGAACGAATCCGACGCCGGCCGCGACGACCGCGTGAACCGCGAGGTAGGCGACGAGATCGAATCCACGATCCGCGAAAGGAAGCCCAGACGCGACGCCACCCGGCGAGCACGCCAACGTCGCGGGCGACCATCGTCGGCGCAACGAACTCGAACGTGAACCGACCGCCGAGAGCGCCGACCACGCCAACCACGGCGCTGAACGCGCCGAGCGCCGCGATTGCGGCCGTCGACAGCCCGGAGAGCCCGCCGACAGAAACGCCGAGAACGCGCACCGCGCCGGGACCGAGGGCGACGACGAACGCGACCGCGGGAATCGCGGACGCGACCGCGAGCGTCGTCGCGAACCCGAAGAGACCCAGCGCCTGCCGAAACCGATCGCGGAGCGGTCGCCAGAGTGCGACCTCGGTCGCGGCGAGCGCGTCGTAGAAGACGAGCCGAAACGCGACCGAGCACACGGCGAGAGCGACTCCCACGAGCAGCGCTCCGAGCGCGATCGCGACGATCAGCGCGTCGTCGAGACCGGCGACTCGCTCGCTCCAGGTACCGACGACGCGTTCGAGTCGCATCGGTCCGACTCCGGTCGGGGAAATCTCGGTCCACAGGCCGATTCCGGCTGCCGAAACACCGAAATGCGACGCGCCGACCCGCGACGCTCCGGCGGTCCCGCCCGCCATCACGAGCGCGAGGAACGCGAGCTTCACCCACCGCACCGCCTCGAAGGGGAAGAGAAACCGCCGCGTCGCGTCGACGGCGCGGTCGAGCGCGTCGACGGCGTGCCAGCTCATACCGACCGTTCGCCGGAGAGCGTCAAATAGGCTGGCACCTGCGCGGTCAGCGAACGAGGAACCGATCCCGCGATCCGACGCCACCGACCCGCAGTCGTTTAGGGCGGACGCGACGAACCGGTACGCATGAAAGTCCGCGGCGAACGCGAGTGTCAGTCCTGCGGCACGCGGTGGTCGTACTACGAGACGGGCTCCGTCGCGTGTCCGAGCTGCGGCGACCTGCGCAGCGTCGGCGTGGACGCCCGCACCGCGCACACCGACGCGGCCGTCACGCTCGACCTCGCCGCCCACCGCGAGCGGTTCGGCGACGCACCCGACACCCTCCCCCGGTCGGGAGTCGACGAACTCCAGTCGGACCTCCGGGAGTACTGCCGGAAACGCGGGTTCATCGACGGCGGACGTCTCCTCCCCCTCGACGGTACCTATCTCGCTGCCCGCGAGCTGCTGGAGGCCGTCGACTGCTTCGAGCGGCTGCGGGACCCGACCGACGCCGACCGCGAGTACCTCCTCGAACTGCTCGCCGGCGCCGACGACGGCGAGCGACCGCCCGCCGACGAGGTCCCGACCGCCCTCCGCGAAGCCCGGGGAATGGCGGCCGTGCGCGCGGTCGAGGCGTACCGCGGCGACGTGATCGACTTCCTCGACGAACTGGAAGCCGGCGCTAATCCGGATGAACCCGACGAAATCAACGGCGACGATGGGGCGGCCGTCTCCGCCGGGGGCGAGCGGCCGGTAGCCAGAATCGGTCCGGCCCGAGACGCCTTCGAGCGCCTCCGCGACCGCGTCACGCGCGTCGACGCTCTCGGGGGCGACGTGCCGCCCGCGAGCGCGGACGCCCTCGTCGAGGCCGCCGACGCGCTCGGGGAGTACGTTCGGACCGGCGACGAGTCGACGCTGGCGGCCGCAGACGACCTGATCGACGAGGCGAGCGTCGACGACCTCGACTCCACGGGTCGCTGAGTCCGACCGGGTCACCCGTCCGAACCGAACTCCTCACACGGAGTCCGGCGCGACAACCGCGTTCGAGAGCGTGCCGACACCCTCGTAGGTGATCTCGACGCGCTCGCCCGGTTCGACGAGACCGGGGTTCGCGGGGCTACCGAAGGCGATACAGTCGCCCGGCTCGAACGTGAACCGCTTCGAGAGGTACGAGACCACCTCGAGCGGGCCGAACAGCATCAGTTCGGTGTTGGCGTCCTGGCGCGTCTCCCCGCCCACGGTCGTTTCGATGTCAAGATTCGTCGGGTCCACGTCGGTCTCGATCCACGGTCCCAGCGGCGCCGACCCGTCGAACGCCTTGCGGGCGGTCCGTCCCTGCTGGTCGAGCGCGTCGACGTCGTTCATGACCGTGTAGCCGCGCACGGCGTCGGGAACGTCCGCGGGCGCGAGGTCGCGGCAGCGCTCGTCGATCACCGCGACCAGTTCGCCGGCGTAGGTCAGCTCCTCGGTCCACTCGGGGTACCGAATCGCCTTGCCGTGCGCCAGCAGACTCGCCGGCGGTTTGACGAAGAAGTCCGGCTCCTCAGGGCGCTCGTAGTCCATCTGGTCGAGCGTCTCGGCGTAGTTCCGGCCGACGCAGTACAGCGCGGTGGGGTCGCACGGGGGAGCAGTCGCCCGTCGCGACCGACCTCGTAGCGACCGTCGTCGGCGACAACCGCGCCGTCGTCGTAGCGGCCGGCGACGGGACCGTCTGGCGTGAGCAGTCGAGCGAGTCGCATGCGGACACGTGCGCGCTACGCCGTGAAAAGGATCGGTGACGGCGTAAAATGGATTGGTGACGGCCAGATCGAGTTCAGTCGCCGTCGCCGCCGTCCGCATCGACGTCGTCGCCGTCCGCATCGACACCGTCCGCATCAACCCCGATCACGACGCCAGACCGGATCTCCAGCGCGGTGTCGAACTCCGCCCGTCGACCGCTCCCGGAACCGATCCGTTCGACGGCGGCCTCGTGGGCGCGGACCACGGCGTCGCGCTCGCGCTCGGAGAACCCGAGCCGGTCGCCGACCGCCTCCCAGTGATCGGGTTCGACGAGGAACGTCTCACGGTCCGACTCGGCCGAGATCCGCTCGTATCGCCGGCGATACGCGTCGACTCTGGGACCGAGGTCGGCCTGAACGCGCGCGAGCAACTTCGGGACGCGCGCGGCCGGCACGCTCGCGAGCGCGGCCGTCTTCACCAGCGCGGTCCCCTCGATCGGATACGGGCCCGTGTCCTGCTCGGCGCCGTCTCCGTCTCCACGGGTCCCGCTATCGGCGTCGTCGGACATCACCCGCCGGCACGCATGGCTTTTTGCTTGTACTTCGGAAGCAGGTCGGCGAGCGCGTCGGGGTCGCCAGCGAACTCGGCGGTCACCTCCGTGATCCTGATGGCGGCCGCGGCGGTCACCTTCTCGGCGCTGAGGGTCACCCGCCACCCCTCGCCGTCCACGCGGGTCGCCTCCGCGGGGTCGTCGGTCCCCACCAGTTCGCCGCCCAGGTTCCTGAGGTAGTGGGCCGCGAGCCGACGCGAGATACCGCGGTACGCCACCGTCTTGCGCTCCCAGCCGTCCTCCGCGGGCGGGAGGTCGGTCTCGTCCGCGTTCGCGTCGTCGCCGGTCGCCTCCGCCGCAGCCGACCCGTCGTCTCCCGCGCCCCCCGCGACCGGTGGGAACACGGAGAGCCGGTCGCTGTCCGCCATCGGCGTGTCGAGGCCGTCGAGGTGGAGCACCTCGCGGCCGTTCTTCAGGACGTTGATCTGCGGCGCGAGGTCGCCGTCGACGATCAGTCGACCCTCCATCCCCTCGTACTCCGACTCCAGCTCGCGCAGCACGTCGCCGACGGTGGAGCCGTCGGCGAACTCCGCGTTCACCGTCTTCCCGCCGGCGGCCTCGCGAAACGTGGCGAAGAACCGCAGTTCCAGTTCCATATCCGTACGTCGGGTCGCGGCGGCTTAAAAGCGGCCGGCCGCGGAAGGCGGTACGACGGCGGACCGCGGCCGAGGAGCCGGCGCGTCGCCGATTACAGATTCTGAGAGCCGGATCCCGTCTTCGACCAGCCGGAAGTTCCGCTCGCGGTCGAGGTCGTCGGCGAGCCACTCGTGATCGTACAGCTGGCCGATCAGTTCGAGGTAGAGGTTCCGCCACGCGATGGCGTAGATGGGCGACTGGCCCCACGCGCGCAGCTCCGGGACGAACTCGTGGTACGTGCTCGCCTGCGTCTCCATGCGCTCGACCGCGTCGGCGACGACCTCGGCCGCCTCGTCCGGGTCCGCCTCCGCGAGGGCGTCGTTCAGCCGGGACTGGATCCCGGCGATGGCGCGTCGCATGTCGCGTTCGGCGGTCCCCTCCTCCTCCGGAAGCGACTCGACGACGCCCTTCGGCACGCCGAGTTCGATCTCTGGCATGCGATCCTCTCGGGAGAGCGCGGGCAAAAAACCCGTTCACCCGGCGGCGAAATTCGCGGCGAACCGGACTCCAGTTACGGCGTCGGGGCGGCCTTCTGAAGCGCCGTCTCGGCGATATTTCCGCCGTAGTCGGCCGACCGGAGGACGGAGTCGACGACCAGCCCGAGCAGCTGCGCCCGCGTCGGGTCGAGGTCGCGGAGGAGTTCGTCGATGGAGCGGACGCGCTCGTCGATCGCTCTGACGCCGGTCCGCGCCTCGTTGGCCCGGCGGGTCGCGGCGTCGGTGTCGTCGTCGAACAGCGCGTCCATCGCCGTGTCGATCACGTCGACGGCGTCGTCGTGGAGGTCGCTCACCGCCTCGACAACCTCGTCGGGCAGCGGGTCGTCGATGTTCAGCGTCAGGTGCGCGATCTTCGTCGCGTGGTCGCCGATCCGCTCTAACTGCCTCGCGCTGGAGTGGTAGTCGAAACACTCCTCGCGCGGAAGCCCCAGCTCCTCGGCGGCCTTCGGCGTCCGCAGCGTGGCGCGGAAGATCCGCGAGACGACGAGCCACAGCCGGTCGAGGTCGTCGTCGCGGCCGATCACGTCGCGCGCGAGGTCGTGGTCGCGCTCCGCGAGCGCGGTGATCGCGTCCTCCAGCATCGACAGCGATATCAGCCGCATCCGCGTGACAGCGTTGTGGATTGAAAGCTCCGAGGAGTCGAGTAAGTCCTGTACGACGACGCGGTCGCGCGTCTCCTCTAACACCTCCAGGCCGACGAGACTCTGGACCGCATCGCGGATCGTCGACCGCTGCTCGGTGGTGATATCCGCGGCCTCCAGTTCGATGACGTCGAACCCGCTGACGTACATCGTCGTCACCGCGCGCCGAAGCGCCTGCCCGGTCAGGTCCGCGATGTCGAGCGTCCCCCGCGTCCGCTCGACGTCGGATCTGGGCGTGAGAAACAGCGAGTCGCCGTCCGGGTGGAACTCGATCTCCGTCCCAGCCTCGACGTCGTTGTCGGTCGCCCATGTCTTCGGAATCGAGACCGTGTACGTCGAACCGCCGGTGACCTGGACCTTCCGCGTTTCCATATCAACCCCTCTGGAGCGGATCACCTTAATTTTGATCAAAATATATACCTCTGTATTGCCCTAAATTCGACCCGTATCTCCGAGCTTCGTCGAGCGTCCCGGCCGTACCCCACGAGATAACGGAAGAAAAAGCGGTCAAACAGCCCTGATTATATAGGGATATATAGACAGTACCGTCCCCTCGGGACGGTTCGCTCACACCACCCGGTTTCGCAGGTCGTCGCCGGCGTCCAGCCGCGCGACGTTGTCCGCGAGGATGTCCGCGACGCGCTCGTAGTACTCGGGCGTGTGGCCGGCGTTGTGCGGCGTGATCGTCGCGTTCGACAGTCCCCACAGCGGGTGGTCCTCCGGAAGCGGCTCGGGGTCGGTGACGTCGAGCGCCGCGCCGCGGATGCGGTTGTTTCGGAGCTCCGTCACCAAGGCGTCGGTGTCGACGACCGGGCCGCGCGCGATGTTGACCAGAACCGCGTCGGGCCGCATCGTCCGGAGCGCGTCCGCGTCGACCAGCCCCCGCGTCGCGTCCGTGAGCGGGCACGCCAACACGACGTACTCCGCGTCGGAGACGGCCTCGTGGAACTCGTCGAACCCGTACACCTCGTCGGTCGGCCCGCCCTTCCCGGGGGAGTAGCGGACGCCGACCGTCTCGACGTCGAACGACTCCAGCCGGTCGACGACCGCCCGCCCGATGGCCCCGAGTCCGACCACGGCGACCGTCGAGCCGTACACCTCCGTCGTCTCGTAGGTGCGCCACTCGCGGCGGGACTGCTGGCGGTACGCCCGGTGGAACTGTCGCGCGTGCGCGATCATCGACCCGACGACGTGCTCGGCGATGTTCGGCCCGTGGACGCCCGACGCGTTCGTCACGGCAACCTCGTGGTCGGCGAGCAGTTCCCGCGGCAGGTGTCCCGTTCCCGCGAACACGCAGGCGAACAGTTCCAGCTCCTCGGCGACGGCGAGTAGCTCCTCGTCGATGTTGAGACCGACGGCGACCCGGGCGCCCCGGATCAGGTCGCGCTCTTCCGCCGGCGTCCGCGCCCGCACCACCTCGGCCCCGGGGAGTCGCTCGCGGATCGCGTTCGCCAGTTCGTCGGGACCGAGTCCGTGGATCGTCTGTCGAAGCACCAAGACGTCTGGATCGCTCATACGGGCAGTCTCGCCGGAATCGGTAAAAATGGTGTCAGTCGGGCGCCCGCGCGACCGGTGATTCCTCGCTTACGACAGAGCCGCGTCGAACGCCGCCCGGAGGTCGGCCTTCATGTCGTCGACGTGTTCGATCCCCACGGAGACCCGAATGAGACCGTCGGTGAGTCCGGCCGCGAGCCGCTCCTCGCGCGGGATGGCAGCGTGGGTCATCGCCGCGGGCTGCTCGATCAGGCTCTCGACGCCGCCGAGCGACTCCGCGAGGGTGAACACCTCGGTCTCGCTCACGACCGTCGACGCCTCTTCGAGGGTGCCGTCCAGCTCGAACGAGAGCATGCCGCCGAAGTCGTCCATCTGCTCGGCCGCCAGCTCGTGGTCCGGGTGCGACTCCAGCCCGGGGTAGTAGACGCGCTCGACCGCGTCGTGCCCCTCTAGCCACTCCGCGAGTTCCATGGCGTTCTCGCAGTGGCGGTCCATCCGGACGGGGAGCGTCTTCGTCCCGCGGAGCACGAGGAACGCGTCGAACGGGCCGGGCGTCGCGCCGACCGAATTCTGGTAGAAGCCGAGCCGCTCGTCCAGCTCCTCGTCGTCGACAATGAGGGCGCCGCCGATGGTGTCCGAGTGGCCGCCGAGGTACTTCGTCAGCGACTGAGAGACGATGTCCGCGCCGTGTTCGAGCGGGCGCTGGAGGTACGGCGTCGCGAAGGTGTTGTCGACCGCACAGAGCGCGTCGCCCTCGTGGGCGATATCGGCGAGCGCGCCGATGTCGTTGACGTTCATGAGGGGGTTCGTCGGCGTCTCGACCCACACCAGTTCCGTCTCCTCGCGCATCGCCGCCCGGACCGCGTCGTGGTCGGTGGTGTCGACGAAGCTGGTCTCGATGTCGTACTCGTCGTACACCTGCGTCAAGATCCGGTGGGTGCCGCCGTACACGTCGTCGCCGGCGACGACGTGGTCGCCCGCGGACAGCAGGTTGAGGACGGTGTTGATCGCGCCCATGCCCGAGGAGAAACAGCGGGCGTGGCTGCCCGACTCCAGCGAGGCGAGGTTCGCTTCGAGGTCGGTTCGCGTCGGGTTTCCGGTCCGGCTGTACTCGTAGCCGCGGTGGTCGCCCGGCGCGTCCTGCTCGTACGTGGAGTTCGCGTGGATCGGCGTCATCAGCGCGCCCGTCTCCGGGTCCGGCTCCTGTCCGGCGTGGATCGCGCGGGTCTCGAAGCGGCGGTCGTCAGCGCTCTCGCCGTCGCTGGCGTCAGATCGGTCGCTCATAAGTGGGTCTCGTCGCCGAGGCTGGTGATTCTTCCCCTTTGGACCGCTTACAGGAAGGCTGCGCGCCCGCGAGACGAGAACCGTCGCTCGCGGAGTGAGAGTGGATGCTCGGTCAGGGATTTGAACCCTGGTCGTCGGCTGACTTCCGAACCGGCGCCGAGGGCGCCGCGTCCGCCGAAAGGCCAACATGATTGGCCGGACTACACCAACCGAGCGTAAACGACGCTTACGCCGGGGACAATTTAACTCTTCTCAACTCCCCGCAGCGTGGGAGGGTAGCGCACGCAAATGATTCCGCACTCCGTCGCGGAATCCCAGAGTTACTCGTCGATGTCGACCTTCTCGATCTCGACGGCCTCGCGGGGGTCGTCGTTGCGCCCGGTCGGCACGCCGCCGATCTCCTCGACGACATCCATCCCGTCGATGACCTGACCGAAGACGGCGTGTTTGCCGTCGAGGTGCGGCGTGGCGTCGAGCGTGATGAAGAACTGCGAGCCGTTCGTGTTCGGGCCGGAGTTCGCCATCGAGAGGATTCCGGGGCCGTCGTGGGTGAGGTCGTCGTGGAACTCGTCGTCGAACTGGTAGCCGGGTCCGCCGCGGCCGTTCTCCATCGGGTCGCCGCCCTGGATCATGAAGTCGTCGATGACGCGGTGGAAGACGATGCCCTCGTACAGCGAGTCGCCGCGGACCTCGCCGGTCTTGGGGTCCTCCCACGTGTTCGTGTCGCGCGCCGGCTCCGCGTCGGCGGCGGGGTCGTGACGGGCCAGGCCGAGGAAGTTCTCGACCGTCTTCGGGGCGCGGTCGGCGAACAGCTCGACGACGATGTCGCCGTGGTTGGTCTGGAGCGTCACCTGCGGGTTGTCGGGGTCGGAAACCTCTCGTGCCATGTTCCCGGAGTGGGACGCGCGTCGGAAAACCCTGCCCATCCGCGAGAGCGGGTCGCCGGGGGCGAACACCGCGTTTATAAACGAACGCCGCGGACGCGTCGACATGAGTTCGACTCCCGTTTTGACCGTCGCCGCGCTCCTCGTCGGGGTGACGGTCGGCGCGCTGTTCGCGTTCCTCCGCGTCCCGATCCCCGCGCCCCCGGAGCTTCCGGGCGTGGTGGCAATCGTCGGGATCTACCTCGGGTTCAAGCTCGTCGGCTACGCCGGCGTCGGCTTCGACCTGCTCGACGCGCTCGGGCTGTAACGCTCGCCGGCCCGACGCTTCCAGACCCAGCCCGACGCTCCCAGATCCAGCCCGACGCTCCCAGACCCGGCCCGACGCTCCCAGACCCGTCCGCTCCCCGGTCGGTATCGTTTTCCACCAGGCGCGAGCAGTGTCGCGTATGTACAACGACATCCTCCTGCCCGTCGCGCCCGGCGGCGAGGCGAACGACGCGATCCCGCACGCGATCAGCCTCGCCGAGCGGTACGACGCCACCGTCCACGTCGTCTCGGCCGCCGACACCGCGGCCGACACGCTCGCGGGACCGCAGACCGGGGCGTTCTCCGACCGACTCGCGGACGCGGCCGAAGAGCGCGTGGAGGAGGTGACCGCGGAGCTGGAGGCCGCCGGCGTGGAGGCGGTCGGAAACGTCGTCCGCGGCGAGCCGCTGGACGTCATCGAGAACGCGGTCGACGACGGCGCCGACATCGTCGTCATGCCAAGCCACACCCGCCGGGGGATCCGTCGACTCCTCCTCGGTAGCGTGACGGAGAAAGTCATTCGCGTCGCGTCCGTGCCCGTGGTGACGGTTCCGATGGCCGACTCCGAAGAGACGACGGAGGAAAGCGACGCGGACGGCGCGTCCGAGGTCCGGTGACGAGCGACTCAACCGCGCGGGAGACGGTCACCCGCGCGTTCCGGGTCGCGTACGACGGCCGGGAGTACGCCGGATTTCAGCGCCAGCCGCACGCCCGCACAGTCGCGGACGCGCTCCTCGACGCGCTCGCCGAACACGGCGTCGTCGAGCCGGGAGACGGCCCGACCCACGCCACGCCCCCGGGCTACGCCGCCGCGGGTCGGACCGACGCGGGGGTCTCGGCGGTGGCCCAGACCGTCGCGTTCGAGGCGCCGACGTGGCTCACGCCGCGCGCGTTCAACGGCCACCTGCCGGGATCGGTCCGCGTGTGGGCCGCGGCCGACGTCGAGGACGGGTTCCACGCGACCCACGACGCGGTCCGACGGACGTACCGATACCACCTCTACGCGCCCGAATCCGACGAAGGCAATCCCTCTGGCGCCGCGCACCGCGACCCGGAACACGCGGTCGACGACGACCGGTTCCGCGCCGCACTCGCGCGGTTCGACGGCGAACGCGACTTCCACAACCTGACGACCGACGACGCGGGGACGGTCCGCGACCTCGACGCGCGGGCGACCCGAGAGGGGGACACGCTCGTCGTCGAACTCGCCGCGGACGGCTTCCCGCGGGCGCTCGTGCGTCGGGTCGTCGCCGCGGCCCGCGCCGTCGGTCGGGGGACCGCCGACCTCGCGTGGATCGAGCGACTGCTCTCGGCCGAGCCGGTCTCGGGGGAACGCGGCGTCGGTCCGGCGCCCCGGAGCCGCTCGTGCTGTGGGACGTGACCTACCCCGACGCGGCGTTCGCGGTCGACCCCGAGGCCGCGGAGAGCGCCCGCGTCGCCTTCGGCGAGCGACACCGGGACGCCCGCCACGCCGCGGCCGCCACCGGCGTGGTGCGCGACAGGCTGTCCTCGGCTATCGACGGGGAATGACTCGATCCCGACGGAGAGCCGCGGAGCTTACGCCGCCGATCCGCCCGCGGGCGTCTCCATCCCGTCGACGCGGACCAGCAGGCTGTTGCCGTCGACGTTCGTCGCGTCGACCACGCCCGAGAGCCGCAGGCCGGTGGCGGGCGTCGGGCCGACGGTCACGTGGTCGCCGGTGTCGAACGGAGCGACCGGCCCGCGGATCACGAGCTCGGCGCGACACAGCTCGGGATTCGCGACGCTCGACAGGTCGATCTCCGCGACGGTGACGTCCTCGACGGGGGCGCCCTCGCGCTCGACCGGAGTCGTCGCTGCGTCCTCGAGCCGCTCGATGCCGAGAGTGTCGTACGCGCCGTCGGTGGGGACGTAGCCGCCGTCCGGGCCGGCGACTCCCTCGACGAGACCGAGCGTTCGGAGGCTCCCCATCCGGTTCCGAACCGTCCCCGGGTTGCGGTCGATGGCGTCGGCTATCTCGCGTCCCTGTACCGGAGCGTCTCGGCCCTCGGAAAGGTTCACGAGCGCGGTGAGCACCCGGCCCTGACTCGAACTCAACTGAATGTCGGACATAGACAAACGGACACGAATCTGTTTGATAAATGTTCGTGTATAACGACATTATATGCTTAGAACTCTTCTCTTACGGAGTTCTACTTTAGATTCACAACTAAAATGGAGTAGGTCTGTCCAACATACTGAATCAGCGTTTTCTAATCAACAATTTACCTGACTATGTAGTGTTCTTGCTAGTATATCAAAATGAATATCGAGTTCTGTCGTCGTTTATGGATAAGACAGGCAGTACTGTACCAATTCCTTATACGATCTACACCGCAAGTATTTACCAACACGACCGGAAGCGGCGAGCGACAGATGACGATCCAACGTGACGATCGGGACCGTCCGCCGAGACGTACCGGCGCTCCGCGGCGAATCGACGGCGACCCGCCGAGACGGCGAGTGCGACGAACGGGCCGGACTAAGGGGACGAAATGCCAGACGGAGGGGACGAAATACCGGACTAAGGGGATGGAATGCCGGACTGAGAGGGTAGATCGTCGGACTGGGGGAGCGGATGGCTGACCGCGACTCGGCGTTCGATCTCGGCGGGGACGCGGCAGCCGGGCGTTCGACGGGAGATCCCGCGTCGAACGAGAGCCGCTCAACCGCCGCCGACCGGAATCGACCCCGTCTCGGCTCGCTCCTCCCGGATCGGGACCCCGCGATCGAGCGGGATCGGGCCGGCTCGTTCATCGCCGAGCGAGTGGGCGCCGCGGGCGCCGACGGCGTGGTGGTGAACATGAGCGGCGGACTCGACTCGACGGTGACGGCCGCGCTCGCGGTCGAAGCGCTCGGCGCCGATCGCGTCTACGGGCTGATACTCCCGTGTAACAAGATCGGCGCGCCGCACGCCCGCGACGCCGAGGCGCTCGCGGAGGCGCTCGACATCGAACACGACACGGTCCACCTCCAGCCGCTGTTCGCGCAGTTCGGCGCGGTCGTTCCCGACCGGTTCGACCTCCACGACGAGCCGGTTCGGTCCGGCAACGCGGTCGCGCGCCTCCGGATGGCCGTCGCGTACCTCGCCGCCAACGCGACGAACCGCCTGGTCTGTGGCACAGCGAACCGCAGCGAACTCCTCTTGGGGTACCTGACGAAACACGGCGACGGCGCGGCCGACCTGTTCCCGCTGGGTCACCTCTACAAGACCGACGTCCGGGCGCTCGCCGCCGACCTCGACGTACCGGAGTTCGTCGTCGAGAAGGCGCCCACGGCCGGGTTCCTCCCGGGACAGCGCGACGCCGACGACCTGGGCGCTCCCTACGAGGTCGTCGACCCCGTCCTCCACCTCGGCGTCGACCGCGGACTCGACCCCGAGTCGGTCGTCGAGCGGATCGCGGCGGCCGTCGCCGAAACCGACGCGGACGCGGGCGACGACAGCGGTGGCGACGGGACGCCCGCCGGCGAACTCGCCGCCGTCGACCGCGAACTCGTCGCGGACCTCCTCGGCCGCCACCGCGCGACGGCGCACAAGCGGCTGCCGCCGCCGACGCCGGACGCGGACCTAAACTGACGGGCGGGCGGCGACGCGTCGGCGCCGGTCCCGCCGCGACGACGGCGCGTCAGTCCCAGTCGGCGGGCCAGAGGTCGGCGGCGCGCATCCCCGTCTCGAAGTCGGCCTCGCGGAACGCGGCCGCGAGTTCGTCCCGGTCGAGCCGCGGCAGGTCGCGCTCCGCGGAAGCGAACTCGGCGACGAGTAGGGCGATCAGCATCGCGTGTTCGCGAACGTTCCGGTCGTCGACCTTGTCGCGGGTGTCCGCGTGGGTGTGGCCCCACCCCCGGCCGCGGTCGCCCGAGTCGCTGTGGAGCTGGAGCGCCGGCACGCCGCGGCGCACGAACGGCCACTGGTCGGAGAACGGGTGCGGCTGCGCGTCGATCTCGATCGGCTGCCGAGTCGCGGTCGACACCGCCTCCGCGACCGACGCGGCCGCCGTGGAGGCGTGCGCGAGCGCGATCAGGTTACGAAATCGCCCCGCGCCGTCGACGTTGACCACGCCCTTCACCCGGTCGAGGTCCAGGCGTTCCGCGAGGTGCTCCGCGCCGAGCAGTCCCACCTCCTCGGCGCCGACCGCGACGACGTCGACCCCGACCGGAAGGTCGGCGTCCGCGAGGATCCCGGCCGCGGTCGCGACCGTCGCGATGCCGCAGCCGTTGTCGAGCGCGCCCTCGGCGATGTCGTGGGCGTCGTAGTGGGCAAGCAGGAGGACGCGCTCGTCGGTGTCGGGTCCGGCGCTCCCGATCACGTTGCGGCTCTCGCCCGGCGTCGTCGACGCCTCGACGGAGAGTTCAGCCTGCGCGACGGAGGGATTCCCACTCTCGTCCCCACCGCCGACCGCGTACTCGCGGAGCCACGCGCCGGTCTCCTTCGAGACGCCGACGGCGACCGCCTCGGCCTCCTCGCCGAACGTGAGCGAACCGGTGGGGGGCAGCTGGCCGTCGAGGTGGTTGACGAACACGAAGCCGACCGCGCCCGAATCGATCGCGTAGCCGAACTTCTCCATCCGGTGGACGAACCGACCGCCGGAGGGCGTCGTCGTCGAGGCGACCGCGATCCGCCCCTCGACGTCGCGCTCGTCGATCTCCGCCGGGGTGCCGTAGCCGACGTCGACGAGTTCGCCGGCGACGCTCCCTGCCGGAGAGTACGGGAGCGCCAACGCTTCGAACGAGCGCGTCGACGGCTCGCCGTCCCGGTCCGAGACGGTCAGGTCGAGCGACGCCGACCCGCGCTCCCAGGCCGGGAGGTCGAACGGCTCCGTGCGCACGTCCGCGAGTCCGGCGCGCTCGAAGGCGTTCGCGACGAGTCCGGCGGCCCGGCGCTCGCCCTCGCTGCCGGCCATGCGGCTCCCGATCGCGGTGAGGTCGGTGAGGAAGCGCCACGGGTCGTCGTCGGTCCACGTCGCGCCGAGCGCGGGAGCGAGTTCGGCCGCTCGCTCGCGCACGCGGTCGACCGCGGCGGCCGCGTCCGATCGCGTCGCGTCTGCTGTGTCGTCGGTCATGGGCGTGCCTCCGTCGGTGACGGCTTAAGCGTGTGGCTCGCGGCACTCGGGCGTTCGAGTCCGGGCCGCGCCCGCCGAAACGCTACGTTGAAGTGGGACGGTCGGGTACGTCAGTTCGCGCACCGTTGGTCCAGTGGTAGGACATTAGCTTCCCAAGCTAATAGCCCGGGTTCAATTCCCGGACGGTGCATTTCTCGAACGTAGTGAGAGAAATCATCAGACGGAATTGAACCCTATCAGTCGCGCGCAGCGAGTGAAACGAGCGAGCACGTCTGATTCCGGTTCAATTCCCGGACGGTCCGATTTCTCGCGGCGAGCAATTCCGCGAGTCACAGGTGTGTTAAGGGCCACGCCGGAACGTGTTCCGCGATTGGTAGTTCCCGACAGGGCCAGGGAAACGCGTTTCCCCGGCGGGCGCGACGCCCCCGTATGACCCACTCGCGGACGGTCGAACTGGAGGGCCACATCATCGACAGCGGGACGATGCGAGCGCTGCTTCGGCGCGGTGATGGACCTCGGCGGCTCGTTCGATGTCGAGCGGTTCGACGTCGGGAAACACGAAACCGAGGAGTCGTACTGCCGACTGACCGTCTCCGCGGACGACCCCGAGACGCTGCGGGCCATCCTCCACGAACTCCACCAGAACGGCGCGGTGTTAGAGGACCCCTCGGAGGTGGAGCTCGTCGCGGCGCCCGCGGACAAGGTTGTCCCGCCGGACTTCTACTCGACGACGAACCACCCGACCGAGGTCCTGTACGACGGCGAGTGGATCGGCGTCGAGCGAATCGAGATGGACTGCGCGCTGGTGGTGGAACCCGAGCCGGCAGCGGACGCCGGCGAGGGGAACCGAGCGGATGCCTCGGGCGGTACGGACGGCTCGCCTCGCGCGTACACCAAGACGCTCAACGCGGTCGAGGAGGGCGACCTCGTCGCGACCGACGAGTCCGGGATCCGGGTGAATCCGCCCGAGCGCCCCCGGAGCGGTGGCGGCGCGTTCGGCTTCATCGCAGGGCGGCGTCTCGGCCGAGCGCCCCTCGGAGTCGACGATCCGCGAAGTCGCCGAGGAACTCCGCGCGGTGAAAGAGGCGGGCGGCAACGTGATGGTCGTCGCCGGCCCGGCGGTGATCCACTCGGGGGCGGGCGATGCGCTCGCCGATCTGGTCGCGGCGGGGTACGTCGACGCGCTCTCGGCGGGCAACGGCTTCGCCACCCACGACCTGGAGCGCTCCATTTACGGCACCTCGCTCGGGATGGACGTCGAGACGCTCGAACACCCGCGGAAGGGGCACAAACACCACATCTGGACTATCTCAGAGATCATCCGCGCCGGCGGGATCGAGTCCGCCGTCGAGGACGGGATCGTCACGGAGGGCGTGATGTACGAGTGCGTGGAACACGGCGTCGACACGGTCCTCGCGGGGTCGATCCGCGACGACGGGCCGCTCCCCGACACGATCACCGACGCGGTGGAAGCGCAGGACGCGATCCGCGAGCAGGCCCACGACGCCGACCTCGTGATCATGCTCGCCACACTGCTCCACTCCGTCGCGGTCGGGAACTGCCTCCCGTCGACCACCAAGACCGTCTGCGTCGACATCAACCCGGCCACCGTCACCCAGCTGCTCGACCGCGGCTCCGCGCAGGCGATCGGGATGGTCACCGACATCGGGACCTTCGTCCCGACGCTCGCGGAGTTCGTGCTGGAGGAGGAGAAATGACGCTCGAAATCCGACCCTACGACCGCAAGCGGGACGCGGACGGCCTGTACGAGTCGAAGGTCGCCTTCGAGCGAGGCCTCGGCGAAAAGACAGGGGGAGACGAGAAGGCGGCCGCGTACGAGGGCAAGCTCACCGACGCCTACCGCGAGCGGTGGCTCGACTGGGTCGACCGCTGCGTCGACGACGATCCCCGGTGCGTGACCGTCGCGGTCAACGGGGTCGCCGCCGAGGACGACCCCGCGGAGGAAGCGGTGGTCGGCTACGTCTTCGTCCTCCCCGAGCGCATGGCGATGGTATGGGACGCGGCGGTCCTGAACGAACTGTACGTCGCGCCCGAGCACCGCGGGACCGGCGTCGCCGACGACCTGATGGACGCCGCCCTCGCGCTCGCGGCCGATCAGGACCTCCCGCTCGACCGGCTGGTCCTCGACGTCGACCCCGCGAACGAGCGCGCGAGGGGGTTCTACGAGCGCCGCGGCTTCGAGTCGTGGGGCGAGATGGTCGCGCGGCCGCTGGACGAGGACGCCTGACGAGGCCCGACGTCGCGCCCGTCCGTTCCGACTCCCGAAGCTACAAGCGCGCTCGAGCGTTCTCGACGGCCGTGATACAGATCGGTATCGTCGGCTGCGGCGTGATCGGGAACCGCCTCGCCGCGGCGATAGACGGCCACGAACGGTTCGAACTGGCGGCCGCCTGCGACCTCGACGCGGACCGCGCCGCGTCGCTCGCGGCCGACCACGGCACCGACCGCACCGCGACGACGACCGACCACGAGGCGCTCGTCGAGCGCGACGACATCGACGCCGTCTACGTCGGCGTGCCCCCGCTCGCCCACCGCGAGGTGGTCGCCGACGCGCTCGCGGCCGACAAGCACGTGATCTGCGAGAAGCCCATCGCGGCCGACGCGGGGACCGGGCGCGAACTCGTCGCGCTCGCCGAGGAGACCGACCGCGTGACGGCCGTGAACCTCCCCTTCCGCTACACGCCGGGATTCGTCCAGCTTCGCGAGGCGGTCGCCGCGGGCGAGGTCGGCGACCCGCGACGGGTCGAACTCCAGTTCCGGTTCCCGGAGTGGCCCCGCGAGTGGCAGGACGTGGCGTGGCTGGAGTCGCGCGAGCAGGGCGGCCCGCTCCGCGAGGTCGGGACCCATTTCCTCTTCGGCGTTCAGGAGCTGTTCGGTCCCGTCGAGACCGTCTCCGCCGATGTCGGCTACTCGGGACCGGAGGCCTACGAGGACGACGTCGTCGGGACCTTCCGGGCCGACGGCGTCCGCGGGACGATCGACCTGCTCTGCGACCACGAGGGCGACGAGGAGAACGTCATCACCGTCGTCGGTGACGAGGCGTCGCTGTCGCTGACGGAGTGGTACCGACTCGTTCGGAACCGCGGCCGCGAGGACGAGGCGACGCTCGTCGACGAGCGCGGCGACACCGTGAGCGCGCTCCTGACGGAGTTCGCGAGCGCGGTCGACGGCGACGGCGGCGACCTCGTCTCCTTCGCGGCGGCGACGCGCGTTCAGGAGGTGCTCGACGCGATCCACCTCTCTGAGGGCGACCGCGTTCGGCCGGGAGCGGACGACAGCGAAGCGTAATCGGCCACGGACGGCAACGAGGCGTAAGTCGGCCGCGGCGTCGCGGGACGGGAACGCCCGGCAGGAATTATGTGTCTCTCGGACCCATCTCCGTACATGAGCTACCTCGTTGCGACCGACGGGTCGACGGAGAGCGACGAAGCCGTCCGGTACGCGGCGCGGCAGGCGGTCGCGTTCTACGAGACGCTCGAGATCGCCCACGTGTTGACGCCGGACTCGGAGCTCGTCGACGGGACGATCATTCTCCCCGGCGAGGAGGCCGCCGTCGAGGCCGGCCAGGGCGTTTTAGAGAGCGCCCGCAGCGTCGCGGAGGAGGCGGTCGGCGACGAGTCGATCGACGTGGAGACCCAACTGCTCACGGGGCGTCCCGCCGACGCGCTCACCGAGTACGCGGCCGACGAGGCCGTCGACGCCATCTACGTCGGCCACCGCGGACTCTCGGAGGAGCGCGAGCAGGTCGTCGGCAGCGTCGCGAAGAGCGTCGTCGACAAGGCCGACGTGCCCGTGACGGTGATCCGATAGGCGTCGGGCGCTCTGCGACGGATGTCCCGAGCAGTCGAGGTCACCGACGCGACCCCGAGCGATCGGGGTCACCGACGCGACCGTCCCCGGGAGCGACGGGTGCGTCAGAGACGCTGGCAAGGACCACCGTTATCGGGCCTTCAAAACCGGTTGGGGACCTAACGGGTACTGATGCCAGAAGACGTACTCGTCACGGCGGATTGGGTGGAATCGAACCTCGACGCGTTCCAGGACGACGACTCCGACCTCCGGCTCGTCGAGATCAATAACCCGACCGTCACCGACGAGTCGGAGTACACGCCCTACGAGGAGGGCCACATCCCCGGCGCGCTCAACTTCGAGTGGGACGCCGTGTTCACCGACGAGACGGAGCGCGACATCGTCTCGAAGGAGAACTTCTCGGCCCGAAACGGCGAGGGCGGGATCGACGCCGACACGACGGTCGTCGTCTACGGCGGCGGCCGCGTCCCGAACTGGTTCGCGCTGTTCGGCTACTGGATCTACAAGTACTACGGTCACGACGACATCCGCGTGATCGACGGCGGGAAGGGCTACTGGGTCGCGAACGACTACCCGCTCTCCACCGAGGAGCCGGACTTCACGCCCCGCGAGTACGAGGCTCGCGGTCCCTTCGAGAGCGTCCGCGCGTACAAAGACGACATCGACAACGCCATCGAAGAGGGGCTCCCGATGGTCGACGTGCGCTCCCCCGAGGAGTTCTCCGGCGAGGTCATCGCGCCCGAGGGACTCAACGAGACGGCCCAGCGCGGCGGCCACATCCCCGGCGCGAGCAACGTCCCGATCGGGACCACCCTGAACGAGGACGGCACGTTCAAGAGCGCGGACGAGCTCCGCGAACTGTACTCGGACGCCGGCGTCGACGGCGACGAGTCGACGATCGCCTACTGCCGCGTCGGCGAGCGCTCGTCGATCGAGTGGTTCCTCCTGTACGAGCTGCTCGGTTACGACGACGTCCGCAACTACGACGGCTCGTGGACCGAGTGGGGGAACCTCGTCGGCGCGCCGATCGAGACGGGCGAGTAACGCGCGGTCGCGGTCGCTGACCGCTGTGTTGTCTTTTAAGTAACCGACTCCGTTGAGATTCGATTCGCCGGACAGATCTTCGTCCGAAATCGCTACTCGCTGAACCGAACGTCGGGTTCGGCTCCGTCTCGTCTCCGTCGAACCACCTCCAAGGCCACGGGTTCGAGGCTGAACCACGGGGTTGAGGCCCCGGCGGCGCGACCAATCGGTATGCCAGTCGCGACGGTCGGCGAGACGGCCACGCACGAGGTACCGATCACCGAGGAGACGATCGAGACGTTCGCGGCGCTCTCGGGCGACGAGAACCCGATCCACCTCGACGACGAGTACGCCGCCGAGACGATGTTCGGCGGCCGCGTCGCGCACGGGATCCTCTCGGCCGCGGTTGTCTCCGGCGCGCTCGCGCGGCTCTCCGGCGACATCGTCTACCTCTCGCAGGAGCTGTCGTTCGAGAAGCCGGTGTTCCCCGGTGAGACGGTCGAGGCGACGGTCCGCGTCACCGACGACCTCGGCGACGACCGGCTCGCGGTCGAGACGACCGCGACAGTCCCCGAGCGCGATGAGCGCGTCCTCTCCGGCGAGGCGACGGTGCTGTCGGTGCCGCACGGAAACCCTGAGTGACCGACGGCGGTAGATGTCCGACAGATACGGTTTATAAATAAGCGACGGGTCGAGGCGGTGGCGCGCGCCGACGAACGCCCGAAGGGCGTGAGTCGCACGCGCGAGGGAGTCGGCCGACCGCAGGGAGGCCGACGAGGCTGGGGAGGCGTGAGGTGCGGTTGTTGTGCGGGGCGGGACTCAAAGGGGCAGCCGGGAGGCGGGGGCTTTGGAGGTGTTCGTCGTCGATCCGCGGTCAACTATTTATAAGCGAGCGGCTGGGGCTTTGGCGGTGTTCGCCGTCGATCCGCTATCGGTTATTTATAAGCGAGTGGCGGAGTTTTTGGCGGTGTCTGCCATCGATCCACGGGTAACTATTTATAAGTTGTCAGCCGCGCCACCGAACTACGGTCGCGGACCAGGTGTAGCCGGTGCCGGCCGCGAGCAGGCAGACGAGGTCGCCCGGTTCGAGCCGACCCGTCTCGACGCCCCGTTCCAGCGCGAGCGCCTGGTCGACGCTCTGGACGTGGCCGTACTCGTCGAGGTAGTAGCCGTCGCTCGCGGGGTCGAGACCGAGTTCGTCGAGGACGCGCCCGTGGAACGAGCGCTTCATATGCGTGAGCGCGACGAAATCGAGGTCGTCGCGGTCGAACCCCGACCGCTCTAAGGCGGTGTCGGCGACGGAGAGGTACGCGGGCAGCGACACCGGTCCCAAGCGTTCCTTCATCCCCTCGGGGTCGGGGACGTCGAGCGCGTGGAGCCCCTCGCGGACCGTCTCCTCGCTCGGCGGGCGCTTCGACCCGCCCGCGGGCATCACCACGTCGTCGGCGAACGACCCGTCGGTCTCGGCCGCGCTGGCGCGGACGGTCGCCCGGGCGCGGCCGTCGAAGGGCGCGGCGTCGGCGCTTTCCCCGCCGTCCGACTCCTCTCCCGCCGCCTCGACGACGAACGCGCTCGCGCCGCTGCCGAAGTTGAACATGAAGGAGCTGTCCTCGTTGCCGTAGTCGACGAGGTCCTCCTCGCGGCTGGCGGCGACGAGCAGCGCCGCCTCGATCGGTTCAGTCTCCAGTTGGGCGGTGATCTGCCGCAACGCGATCGGCGCGCCGGCGCACAGTGTGTAGCTCTCGGTCGCGTACGCGTTGGTCGCGCCCAGCCGGTCGGTGATCGCGGCCGCCGCCGACCAGACGACGTGGTCCTTGTACTCGGAGCCGTGGTAGACGACGACATCGAGGTCGGCGGGGTCCACGTCGGCGTCCGCCAGGGCGGCCTCGGCCGCTTTCACCGACATGTCGGTGGCGTGGTCGCCGTCCGGCGGGCAGACGCGCTTCTCGCGGACGCCCATCTTCTCGACGACGACCTCCTCGGGGATCCCGCTCTCGGCCGCGATGGTCTCCCCCGAGATGGTCTCGTCCGGGACGTACGTCCCGATGCCGGTGATCGAGACGGTCATGCTGCTCCTCCGCGTCGCGTTCGGTCCGTTCCGTCGTGTCGCGTGGTTTCGGTCATGGTTCGTGTGTCAGATCTCCGGTTCGCCGCGGCGAAAGCGCGCGTCGAGAGCCGCTGAGCCGCGGGCCCGCGACGCTACCGGAGGTAGCGCCGCAGGTGGTCCGGGAGCCGCTTCCCGACGGTGCCGCCGAGCCGGTCGCGCAGCGTCCCGAGGATGCCGTTCGGGACGAACAGCACGAACAGCACGAAGACGATCCCGAGGTACAGCGGGGCGCGGCCGTCGACCGCGGTGTTGACGAACAGTTCGAGGCTGACCCCGAAGAGGTCGGCCTCGAGGACGCTCGCCGGGAGCCCCTCGCGCAGCAGCGTCGCGATCCCGCCGCTCTCGGTCGAGAGGACGTCCTCTAACCCCTGATTGAACAGGGTCCCGTAGATCGGTCCCGCGAGGGTGCCGAACCCGCCGACGATCGTCGTGATCAGCGCGTCGGCGGTGACGAGGAAGTAGAACGTTCCGTCGGGCGCGACCGACCGCGAGTAGGCGGCGAAGATGCCGCCCGCGATAGCTCCGAAGAAGCCGCTGACGGCGAACGCGGCCAGCTTGAACCGGTAGGTCGCGTAGCCGACGGCGCGGGCGCGCTCCTCGTTCTCGCGGATCGCGATCATCACGCGCCCGAACGGCGAGTGAACGATCCGCTGCGATCGCGAAGTAGCAAACGACGACGACGATCCCGAGCGCGTAGTAGGAGACCACCGTCGCCGAGAGGTCGATCCCCAGCCCGAGCAGGTTCTCGACGCTCTCGCCCGTGAGCCGCCCGACGTCGAGACTGAGCGCGTCGACGTAGGGGACGCCGATCGCCAGCGCGTCGCCGCTCACCGTCGCGCCCTCGGTCGGGTTGCTCGAGATGTACCCCCACGAGCGGATCAGCTCGTAGATCACCTGCGCGAACCCGAGCGTGATCATCGCGAAGTAGACGCCCGTGAGCCGGAACGACACCGACCCGATGACGAGCGCGAGCAGGCCGGCCAGCACCGCGCCCAACACGAGCGTGATCATGAACGGCGTCCCCCCGGGGATCCCCGGCACCTGCCCGTTCGCGGCGAGGACGACGAAGTACGCGCCGGTGCCGTAGAAGGCTGCGTGGCCGAAGGAGAGGTAGCCGGTGTAGCCGCTGACGAAGTCGAAGCTCATCGCGAACAGCCCCATGTACAGCACCACGACCATGAACGTGACCGCGGGCAGGAACGCCTCCGCGAACGGGGCGACCGGCGTCGCCAGCAGCGCCTCGTAGACGAGCGGGTACAGGAGGAAGCCGAAGATTACGGCCGCGTGGACGGCGTGGTCCCGAAGGTACTCGCGGAGGCCGCCGGTCGCGGTCGACGGGGCGATCGGTGAGTCCGCGTCGACCGGGACGTCCTCGTCAACCGATTCCTCCTCGTCGACCGATTCCTCCTCGTCGACCGGGCCGTCTCCGTCGACGGTGGAGTCGGGGTCGCTAATGGCCCCCCACCTCCTCGACGCCGTAGAGCCCCTGCGGGCGGATGATCAGCATCACCACGAGCAGGAGGAAGATGGTCACCTCGGAGAGACCGGGGAAGGTGACGATGCCGGTCGTGAACAGCCACGTCGTCACCGAGTCGGCGATCCCGACGATGCCCGCCGCGACGAGCGTCCCGGTGAAGCTCCCGAGTCCGCCGATGATGACGACGACGAACGCGTACAGCAGCACGTCGATGCTCAGGAGGACGCTCGGTCCCCAGATCGGGTCCCACATCAGCAGGACGCCGCCGACCGCGGCGAGGCCGGTGCCGACGCCGAACACGACGGTGAACGCCTGCCGCACGTCGACGCCGAGCGCCTGAACCATCTCGGTGTCCTCGCTGCCGGCGCGGATGTACAGCCCGTACAGCGTCTTCGTCAGGAACGCCCACACCGCGACCGCGACGACCGCGCCGATCGCGATCTCGAAGAGGTACAGCCGCCTGACGCCGACGCCGAACAGCTGGGTCCGACCCAGCAGCACGTCCGGGGCGGTGGCCATCGGCGCCTGCCACTGCGGGTCCGGCTGGATCCCACGCAGCGTCAAGACGATCCGGGCGACCTCCTCGATGATGAGCGAGACGCCGAACGTCAACAGGATCTGGTAGGTGGGCGTGCGGTCGTAGATCGGTCGGATGAGCGCCACCTCCATCGCGCTGCCGGCGGCGGTGGTGACCGCGAACACGAGCGCCAACGCGACGAAGAAGACGAGTATCGTCGCCAGCGTCCCGGTGTTTGCGCCGACAACGAGGACGAGTACCAGCCCGCCGAGGTACGCGCCGACCATCGCGACCGCGCCGTGCGCGAAGTTGAGCACGCCCATCAGCCCGAAGACGAGCGTCAGGCCGACCGCGATGGTGAAGTACACCGCGCCCTTGCCGATCCCCTCGGCGAGCACGCGGGTCGCAGTCTGAAGTCCGTCGACCGCGCCACCGGTCGCGAGCAGCGCGGTCGGGTCGACGGCGGACGCGAGGGCTGCGGCGTCGACGGCCGCGGCGAGGGCCGCGGCGTCACCGACGGCGGCGAGCGTTCCGAGGCTCATGCCGTCAGGTACCTCCGGATTCGTTCGTCCTCGCTCGTGACGCCGGCCGTCTCGCCCTCCTCGACGACGACGCCGTGGTCGACGAGGTAGAAGCGGTCGGCCAGGTCCATCGCCAGCCGGAAGTTCTGTTCGACGAGGACCATCGTCGTGTCCGCGGAGGCCGCGCGCAGCGCCTCGACCACGTCCTCGACGATCTGGGGCGCCAGCCCCTCGCTCGGCTCGTCGACGAGCAGTAGGTCGTTGTCGCCGACCATCCCGCGGGCGATGGCGAGCATCTGCTGTTGCCCGCCGCTTAAGTCGCCCGCCTCCTTGTCCGCGAAGCGGTCGAGCGCCGGGAACAGCTCGTACGCCTCCGCGATCCGAGCGTCCGGATCGGCGGCCGAGTGCGCGGCGACGCGGAGGTTCTCCGCGACCGTGAGATGTGAGAACACGCGCCGCTCCTCGGGCACCCACCCCATCCCGCGGGTGGCGATCTCGTGTGGTTCCATCCCTGTCACGTCCGTCCCGTCGAACCGGACTGTCCCCTCGCGGGGCGGCGTCAGCCCGAGCGCGGTGCGGAGCGTCGTCGTCTTCCCGACGCCGTTCCGACCGACCAGAGCGACGATCTCGCCCGCTTCGACCGACAGCGACAGCCCCTGGAGGATGTGGCTCTCGCCGTAGTAGGTGTGGACGCCGTCGAGTTCGAGGGCCGTCACAGCGACTCACCTCCGGCGCTCGCGCGGCGCCCGCCGTCGGCGGCGGCGTCCTCGTCGCGGTCGGCGGCGTCGCCTTCGGAATCAGCTCCCGCCGCTTCGGACCCCTCGCGGCCGTACCCGCCGAGGTACGCCTCCTGAACGGCCTCGTCGCCGCGCACGTCCTCGGGCGGCCCGTCGGCGATCAACTCGCCGCGGTGGAGGACCGCGATCCGGTCGGAGATGTCCATCACCACCTCCATGTTGTGCTCGATGAGCATCACCGAGTGGTCCGCGGCCACGTCCTCGATCAGTGCGACGACGTCGTCGACGCCCTCGCTCGACACGCCGGCGGTCGGCTCGTCGAGCAGGAGGAGGTCGGGGTCGCCGGCGAGCGCGACGCCGATCTCGAGGCTGCGCTTCTCGCCGTGGCTGAGGTTCTCGGTGACGGTCTCGGCCTCCCCCGCCAGCCCGATCCGTTCGAGGATCGCGGTCGCCTCCGCGTAGTGGTCCTCGAAGTCGGCCACGTTGCGCCACAGCTTCCAAGAGTCGTTCCCGCGCCCGGCCTGCGCGGCCACCCGGACGTTCTCCAGCACCGACAGCGTCGGGAAGAGGTTCGTGATCTGGTACGAGCGGTGGATACCAGCCAGCGCCGTCTCGTCCGGGGAGGCCGCGGTGATGTCGAGGGCCGAGTCGGTCCCGGCCGTCCCGGCGGAGCCCGCCCCCGCGCCGCCCTCGCCCGGCGGAATCGAACCGGATGCGTCCGTCAGAAGGCTCCAACACGCCCGTGAGCAGGTTGAAGAACGTCGTCTTCCCCGCGCCGTTCGGGCCGATGATCGAGCAGAGCTCGCCGGTCTCCAACGCGAAGTCGACGCCGTCGACGGCGGTGATGCCGCCGAAGCGCTTCGTGAGCCCCTCGGTCTCCAGCAGCATTACAGCGAGCAGCTCGCGTCCTCTTCGGGCACCATCACGTCCTCGGCGTCGAGCCGCTGCTCCGGCTCGCCGGGCATGATCGGCGCGTCCCAGGTCTCGGCGTACTCGTCGCTCGTCGGCACCGGCCACGCGACCGTCATCTGCGAGGCCGCCTGGTTGTTGTGTTCCTGGAACGTGTACGCGTCCGCGCCCTTCGGCGTGTCCGCGACGGTCATGCCGCGCAGCGCGTCGGCGATGTCGGCGCCGTCGGTCGAGCCGGACTCGCTCACCGCCTGCGAGAGCGCGGAGGCCATCGTGAACGTCCCCGAACTGAACAGGTCGGGCACGATGCCGTACGCCTCCGTGTCCATGTCGATGAACGCGTCGTTGATCTCGTTGTCGTACTGGTTCCAGTGGTAGCGCGTGGTGAACGGGCCGAGTCCGGCGTCTCGGACGTCCTGCGCGGTGAAGTCCTCGCCGAGCGCCGACTCGATCGTCCCGCCGATGAGCTGGGTGGTCAGCAGCGCCGCGAAGCCGCCGAACACCTGGATGTCGTACGACACCGCGGCCGAGAGGAACTGCGGCAGGGTCGACGCCGTGAAGCCGCCGACGACGCCGGTCGCGCCGTCGGAGATTGCCTGCTCGAAGAGCCCGTCGAACTCGGAGTACCCCTGCTCGACGAACCGCGGTTCGAGGACGTCGACGCCCTCGGCCTCCAGCACCTCGGTGTAGTTGTTCGCGACCCCTTGCCCGAACGCGTTGTCCGACGCGAAGATAGCGACGGTGTCGATGTCGAAGTTCTCGGCGACGTACGTCCCCCCGGCGCGCGCGTCCATCGCCGTGTGTTCGCTCGCGCGGAACGCCAGCGGGTGACAGAACTCCTCGCTGACGGTGATGTCGGCGTCGGCGGCGGGACCGATGAGGAACGGCACGTCGGTCTCGTCGACGACCGTGTCGATCACGCGGCGCGCGCTGTCCGACGACGACGCCCCGAACAGCACGTCGACGTCCTCGTCGACCACGAGGTCGGTCGCGACGCTCTGGGCCGTGTCCGGGCTGAACCCGGTGTCCTCGACGATGATCTCGTAGGTCGGTCCGCCGTCGGGTTCGACCGTGTACGTCCCCGGCGTGGCCTCCTCGATCGGGTCGAGGTCGTGTTTGTACGCCAGCCCGGAGTAGAACCCGCGGAGACTGATCTGCCCGTAGTACTGGAGGTCCCCGGAGGTCGGCTGGATCGCGCCGATCCGAATCGTCTCGCCGGAGAGGTCGCCGCTCCCGCCGTCCGATCCGTCGCCGCCGCTGCCGTCGGAGCCGTCACCACCGTCCGATCCGTCGCCGCCGTCTCCGCCGCCGGAACAGCCGGCAAGTCCGGTGAGTCCGGCCGCGCCGACCGCGGCCCCGGTTCCTCGCAGATACGCTCGCCGTGTGTGTTCGTCTCGCATACACTATCCGAGGATGGACACCACCATGAAGGGCCGAGTTAAGATGTTAACTGCCGACGCGAAATCGGTAGACAGCGGCGCAACGGCGCGTCTCGGCGTCGTTTTCGCGCGTTCGATGCCGTCACCGCGGCATCAGTGACTTCCCGTTCCGGCGATTTTCGCCCGGCGCCTACTCCAGTCCGTCGAGCGCGGCGACGACGCTGCGGAGCAGCTTCTTCTCGCCGCGGCGCATATTCTTCGAGACGGCCGCGGTCGAGACGTCGAACTCGTCGGCGAGCGTCGACAGCGTCGCCTCGCGCGGCGACTCGAAGTAGCCCGCGTCGGCCGCGGACTCGATGGTGTCGCGCTCGACGTCGGTCAGGTCGCGGCACGCGTCCAGCATCGTCGAGGCCGCGTTCGCGTTCCGCATGGTGTCGAACAGCGCCTCCATCGAGAGTTCCGACCGGTCCTCGACGACGAACTCGTTGCCTTTCTCCAAGTCGTGAAGCGCCGCCTCCGTCGTCGCCTCGTCGTCGAACCCGACCTGCCAGCGCTCGGAGCCGTCCTCGATCAGGAACGGGCCCGTGATGTAGCCGCCGTGGTCCGTGATCGTCGACATCGCGTTCGTCTCCTCGATGACGGTCCGGATGATCGCGGTCCCGTCCTCCTTCGAGAACTGGCTGTACTCGGCCATGTTCTCGTGGTCGCGGAGCGCGGCGAGCCCCTCGCCGAGTTCGTACCGGTCCGGCGACTCGACGAGCAGCCGCGTCTCCAGCTGTTCCGCCGCGGTGTCCAACTGCCAGTCGCATGGCGGAGAAGGAGACGTCGTGGTCGGCGGAGGTGTCGATGAACGGGCAGTCGAACTGCTCCATATCCATCGTGACGTCGAGCATGCCACCTCCTTATCCCCCGCGTATATAATGGTTGTTCCTGTAGAATACGCGGCGTCTACTCGCCGAACCGCTCTTTCAGCGCCGTCCGGTCGATCTTCGAGGGACCCGAGGTCGGCATCTCGTCGACGAACGCCAGCTCCTTCGGGACCGCGTACCGGGCGACGCGCGAGGCGAGGTGCGACTCCACGTCGTCGAGCGCGAGCGACTCGTCGCCGACGAGTATCGCCTTCCCGACCGTCCCCCACCGCTCGCTCGGGACGCCGATCACGACCGCCTCCTCGATCCCGGGGTGGTCGGTGAGCGCGTCCTCGACGCGGGGCGGGTAGACGTTCTCGCCGCCGGAGACGAACATGTTCTTCTTGCGCCCCTCGATGTGGTAGTACCCGTCCTCGTCGACGCGCGCGAGGTCGCCGGTCGACACCCAGTCGCCGAAGGTCGCCGCCGTCTCCTGCGGTTCGTCCCAGTAGCGGTCAGCCGCGGCCGGTCCCGCGAGTTCGAGCTCGCCGACCGTGCCGTCCGGCACCGGTCCGTCCTCGTCGACGATGCGCGCGTCGACCGCGAGCGCCGGGACGCCGACGCTCCCGGTCTTCTCCGGCGGGAAGCCGTCGGGCATCGCGAAGTTGTTCGGCCCGCACTCGGTGAGTCCGTACCCCTGCGATATCTCGACGCCGCGGTCGCGCCAGGCCGCGATGACTCCCTCGCGGCAGGGACCGCCGCCGCTCTTCACGAACCGGAGCGAGGAGAGGTCGGTGTCGCCCCACTCGTCGTGGCGGGCCATCATCCGCAACACCGCTGGGACCGCGACGAGCGTCGTCGCCGACTCGCGCTCGACGTCGCGTAGGACGCGGCCGGGGTCGACCTCCGGACTCAGCAGGATCCGTCCGCCCATCTGGAAGAAGGGGACCGTGAGGACGTTCCAGCCGCCGGTGTGGAACATCGGGAACACCATCGGGGTCACGTCGTCCTCGCGGAGCCCCCACGCGGTGATCGTGTTGAACGCGTTCCAGCGGATCGCGCCGTGGCTGATCACGGTCTCCTTCGGGGTCCCGGTCGACCCCCCGGTGTGTAAGAAGAGGTGCGGGTCCGCGAGCGAGACCTCGGCGGTCTCGACGGGCGAGCCGTCGACGGGCAGGTCCCGCGTGTACGGCCGCCACGCGTCGTCGCCGTCGGTCGGGATCGAACGGACCGCCGGCTCGACGTCGGCCCGCTCTAAGGCGTCGATCACGTCGCCCTCGAACGGCGTCTCGACGAGGAGCAGTTCGGGGTCGACGGTGCCCAACACGGCCGCGAGGTCGCGCTCTGCGAGGCGATGCGAGAGCGGCGCCAGCACCGCCCCGGTCTTCCCGGTCGCGAAGAACAGGTCGACCAGCTCGACGCGGTTGCGCGAGACGACGGCGACGCGGTCCCCCGTCTCGACGCCGGCGTCGCGGAGGAAGCGCGCGGTGCGGTTGGCGCGCTCCTCTAACTCCGCGTAGGTGTACTCGGCGTTCGCGGCCGTATCGGTGACGGCGACGCGGTCCGGCGAGAGGCGAGCGCGGCGGGCGGACAGCGAGCCGACCCATTCGTAGCCGCGGTCGCCGTGCGGGTGCGGCCGGGGGTCGGCGTCGGACTCGGCTCCGGTGCCCTCCGTACGGTCGTCGCTCCGCGGGTCGTCTTCGGTCGCCATCTCAGGCGACCCCGCCAAGGAAGGTCCGGATCCGGTCGTTGACGCGCTCGCGCTCCTCGATGAAGAAGAGGTGCGGTCCCCCCTCGAACAGCTCGACCTCGGCGTGCGGGAGGCGCTCCGCGAGCAGGTCGGCGTTCTCGACCGGAAGCACGCGGTCCGCCGTCCCGTGGAGGACGAGCGTCGGTACGGACAGGTCGCCGAGCCGGTCGCTCGCGTCGAACGCCGCCACCGCCGCCGCCTGCGCCTCGCGACCGGCCGGCGTCGCGTCGCCCGCCAGCCGCCAGTCGACGATCCGGTCGACCAGTTCCGGCTCCCGTTCGTAGAAGCCGTCGGAGACCGCCGGCTCCATCAGGTAACGGACCCGCTCGCGCGGGTCGGCGTCCTCGGGCGCGGAGAAGATGTGTTCCTGGACCTCCGGCGGCGTCTGTGCCGCGTCCTCGCCGCCGGGGGAGGTACAGAGCAGCGTCAGGGAGGCGACGCGGTCGTCGGCGAGCGCCAGCTCCTGGGCGATCATCCCCCCCATCGACGCGCCGCAGACGTGGACCGCGTCGACGCCGCGATCGTCGAGGACCGCGGCCGCGTCGGCCGCCATCTCGCTTATCGTGTACGGACCCTCTGGGGCGTCGGAGTTCCCCGTTCCGCGGTTGTCCGGGCGGAGGACCTCGTAGTCGTCGGCCAACGCCTCGGCCAGCCACCGCCACATCCACCGCCCGTACCCGAGGCCTTCGAGCAGCAGCACGGTCGGTTCCGTCGGGTCCCCGTCGACGGCGTAGTCGATCGCCACGCCGTCCCGTGTCACGCTTGGCATACCCGGATCGACCACGCGGTCCTCCATCAACCCGAGCGTTAACGTTTCAACCTCTCCCGAGACGACCGGAACGCGCACGCCGGAACACACTCAAGTTCCTCCCCGACGACGCCCCCGCATGGACACCGCCAACTTCCTCTTCGTCTCGGCCGACGCGGCGCTGATAACGGACCTGGCGTGGCAGGTCAGCCGCGAGGGCCACGCCGTGAAGTACTACATCGAGTCGGAAAGCGACCGAGAGATCGGCGACGGGTTCGTCCCGAAGACGGACGACTGGCGCGCCGAGGTCGACTGGGCCGACGTGATAATATTCGACGACATCTGGGTCGGCTCCGACATCGGGACCGGCGCGCTCGCTGAGGAACTCCGCGAGGAGGGCAAGGCCGTCGTCGGCGGGACGCCGAACACCGACCGCCTCGAGGAGGACCGCGGCTACGCGATGGAGGTACTCGAAGACCACGGCGTCAACACCGTCGAACACCACGTCTTCGACAGTTTCGACGCGGGGATCAAACACGTTCAGGAGAACCCCGCGCCGTACGTGATCAAACCGCTCGGCGAGGTCCAGAACGTCAAGCGCCTGCTGTACGTCGGCAACGAGGACGACGGCGGCGACGTGGTCGACGTGCTTCGGGCGTACAAGAAGGCGTGGGGCCACCGGATGAAGGGGTTCCAGCTCCAGCGGAAGGTCGAGGGCGTCGAAGTCGCGATCTGCGGCTTCTTCGACGGGGACGAGTTCGTCGACCGAGTCAACTTCAACTTCGAGCACAAGAAGCTGTTTCCAGGGAATATCGGCCCCTCGACCGGTGAGATGGGGACCTCGATGTTCTGGGCCGGACGGAACAGGCTGTTCCAAGAGACGTTCGGGAAACTCGAAGGCTGGCTCGCCGACGAGGGGTACGTCGGGAGCATCGACATCAACTGTATCGTCAACGAGACCGGGATCTATCCGCTGGAGTTCACGCCCCGGTTCGGCTACCCCACCATCGCGCTTCAGGAAGAGTCGATCGAGTCGTCCACGGCGGAGTTCTTCTACGACCTCGCGCACGGCAACGGTCCCGACCCGGAGGTCCACGGCGGCTACCAGAATCGCCGTCAGGGTCGTTCTCCCGCCGTTCCCGTTCGACGACGAGCAGACGTACGACGAGAACTCGCGGAACGCCGCGGTCGTCTTCGAGACCGAGGACCGGGAGGGGAGTCACGCGAGCGGAGCGAGCGTGACGTCGTCAGGGGACGCCCCTGACGGAATCCACCTGGAGGACACGAAGCGGGTCGACGGCCAGTGGCGCGTCGCCGGCGAGAGCGGGATACCCCTCGTCGTCACCGGAAAAGGCGAGACGATGCAGGCCGCACGCGAGCAGGCGTACGACCGCGTCGACGACGTCGTGATGCCGAACATGTACTACCGCGACGACATCGGCGAACGGTGGGTCGGGGGCGACGGCGACCGGCTCCAGGCGTGGGGATACCTCGGCCCGTGACGCCGTAGCGAACCAGACACACCGGCGACACCGACGACTCCCGACTTGCGTCGACGACCCCGGCGACACCGACGACTCCCGACTTGCGTCGACGACCCCGGCGACGCCGAGCGCTTCCCTCCACGACTTTTTAACGGCCCGGCCCTCTACTCGGGGTATGCCGAAGTACTCGACGGGCGGCGGCGGCGGCGGTGACGACGGCGACGCGTGCGAGCTCTGCGGCCGCGAGACTACGGACCTCCGGAAGGCAACGGTCGCCGGCGCGAAGCTGCTCGTGTGTTCGAACTGCCGTCCCCACGACGACGCCGGGAACGCCCCCAGTGACCGGGGCGGACCGAGCGGCGGGTCCCGCGGCGGGAGTTCGGGCGGAAGCTCGGGCGACACCGGCTCCGGCTCCGGGGCGACCGAGAGCCGGAACAAGGAGCTCGCGCGGAAGCAGGCGAAGATGTACGACTCCGCCACCGGTGACTCGAAGCGCTGGGAGGAGGAGGGGACGAGCTACGAGTCCGACCGTCTCCCGTACCTCGTCTCCGGCTACGGCGACCTCGTGACCGAGGCGCGGCAGGACGCCGGGCTGACGGTCGAGGAGGTCGCGGCCGAGCTGGAACTCGACGAGGACGACATCCTCGCGGTCGAGGACGGGCGGGCCGCGACCGCCAACGTGGGCGGCTCCGTCGTGCGCGCGCTCGAAGAGCGGTTCGGGATCGACGTCGTCGACGAGTGACTCGCCTCGCCCGTCCGCCCGTCGAGTCGAAACGACCAACTCGGACCGGGGCGACCACCCGCCAATGAAGGCGATCAAGGACAGCGTCCACGGCCACGTCCGGCTCGGCGACGTCGCCGCCGAGCTGGTCGACACGCCGGCGTTCCAGCGGCTGCGACACATCAAACAGCTGTCCACGGTCCGGCTCGTCTACCCCTCCGCGAACCACACCCGGTTCGAACACAGCCTTGGCGTCTACCACCTCGCGGGCCGCGCGGTCGAGGGACTCGACGTTGACGAGGACACGGCGGCGCACGTCCGCGCCGCGGCGATGCTCCACGACGTGGGGCACGGCCCGTACGGCCACCAGACCGAGGGGATCATCCGGCGCGCGACCGGGCGCGACCACGACGACGTGGGGTGGCTGCTCACCGACGCGGACCGCGGGGTCTGTCAGGTCCTCGAACGCAACGGACTCGACCCCGAGCGCGTCGCCGCCCTGATCGACGGCGAGGGCGCGCTCGGACCGCTCGTCTCGGGGAACTGGACGTCGACCGCATGGACTACCTCGTGCGCGACGCCCACCACACCGGCGTCCCGTACGGCACCGTCGACACCGGCCGGCTCGTCACCGAACTCCGGCTCGTCGGCGGCGACGGCGCGGGCGACTCCGCCGACCTCGTCTTAGACGAGGGGAACGTCGCCACCGCCGAGAGCCTGCTCGTCGCGCGCTCGCTGATGAACGCCGTCGTCTACCGGCACCACGTCTCCCGGGTCGCGGGCGCGATGCTGGAGCGCGCCTGCGAGCGGTACCTCGACCGCACGGAGACCGACGTCGAGGCGTTCCGCCGAATGGCCGACCACGACCTCCTCGTCGAGCTGCGCGACCGCGTCCCGGCGCTCGGCGAGCGCATCGAGCGCCGCGACCTCTACAAGCGGGCGGTCTGGGCCGAGCTCGACGAGGTGCCGACCGGGACAGTCGACGCCGGGCGCGCGGAGGAGCGTGCCGCCGAACGCGAGATCGCGGAGACCGTCGGTATCGACCGCGACGCGGTCCTCGTCGACATTCCCTCGCGCCCGGCGCTGAAGGAGTCCGGCTCCGCCGTCGTCGTCGACGGCGTCCCCCAGCGACTGGAGGACGCCTCAGAGCTTGTGGCCGGACTCCGCGCCGCCGAGCGCCGCCGCTGGACGCTCGGCGTCTACTGTCCCGCCGAGCACGTCGACGCCGTCGCGACCGCCGCGCGGGACGTCCTCGGACTGCGCGCGACGGGGCGGCCGTCGGCCTGAGCGACCTGGTCGGCTTCGCGACCGAACGCCGCGCGTCGACGCCGCCTCACTCCCCGTCCGGTCCCGGAACCGCCAACACCGGCCGGTCCGCGTTCAACACGAGCGCCTGCGTGGTGCTGCCGAAGACGACCTTCCCGGCCGGACTCCGCTTGCGGCCCGACACGCAGATCGCGTCGGCGCCGACGTCGTCCGCGGCCGCGAGCAGCTCCTCGCCGGGGTCGCCGCTCGCCTCGTAGTGGGCGCAGTCGACGCCGGCGTCTTCCAGTACCTCGCGGGCGCGCCGCACCGTTCCGATCTGGTGGACCGACGCCCCCTCCGGATTGTCTCGGAAGACGTGACAGAGGTGCGCGGTCACCTCGTCGGAGGCTCTCGGCAGGTCCACGACGGCTTCGGCCTGTGCGATCGCCCGCGGCTCGTCGTCGAGACCGATCCCGAGGAGCACGTTGTACATACGCGGCGGTTCGCGCGGTCGGCACATAAATCGTGCCGCGGATTCGCGGGCGGTGGCAGCGGATCCGGAATCGACGCCCGCTCTCCCCCGGCCCGTCGCGTCCCGCTCGACACTCACAGTCTTTTATCCGGTGCCGCCGAAAGCCGACGCATGATCACGGTCAAGGACACCGTCCACGACCACATCGAGATCGACGGCGTCGCCGCGGACCTCGTCGACACGCCCGCCGTCCAGCGGCTCCGCCACGTGAAACAGCTCGGGACGGTCCAGCTGGTCTACCCCTCCGCGAACCACACCCGGTTCGAGCACAGCCTCGGCGTCTACCACCTCGCGAGCCGCGCGCTCGACCACCTCGGCATCGAGGGGAGACGCGCCGACCGCATCGAGGCGGCCGCCATGCTCCACGACGTCGGGCACGGCCCGTTCAGCCACAACCTCGAGTCGCTCACCCACCGCCGGACAGGGAAGTACCACGACGACGTCGGCGAGCTGCTGGAGACCGGCGCGGTCGGCGAGGTGTTACGGGACCACGACCTCGACCCGGACCGGATCGCCGAGATCGTCGCCGGCGAGGGACCGTACGCCGGGCTCGTCTCGGGGGAGCTGGATGTCGACCGCATGGACTACCTCGTCCGCGACGCCTACCACACGGGCGTCCCGTACGGCACCATCGACACCGAGCGGTTCGTCCGCGAGCTGACGTTCGTCGAGCGCGGCGAGGTCGCGGACGGCGACGGGCCGGCCGGCGACGGCCCGGAACTCGTCCTCGACGAAGGGAACGTCCAGACCGCGGAGAGCCTGCTCCTCGCCCGAGCGCTGATGAACCCGGTCGTCTACACCCACCACGTCGCGCGCATCTCGAAGGCGATGCTGCGCCGGGCCGCGGGCGACCTGCTTGAGGCGACCGCAACGACCGCGGCCGAACTGCGTCGGATGGACGACCACGACTTCCTCGCCGCGGTCCGCGACTGCCGCGAGACGGCCGAGCTCTCCCGCCGGTACGACGAACGCGACCTCTACAAGCTGGCGGTGTGGGCCGAGTACGACGACGTCCCCGACCGGGTCCACGAGGCCGACCACGCCGCGGAGACGGCGCTCGAACGCGAGATAGCCGCGGAGGCTGGCGTCGCGCGCGACCACGTGATCCTCGACGTGCCGGCCGAGCCGACGATGCGCGAGTCGACCGCGCGCGTCACCGTCAACGGAGATATCCGACGCCTGGAGCGACAGTCGCCGCTCGTCTCGGCGCTCCGGACCGCCCAGCGGGACCAGTGGCGCCTCGGCGTGTACGCCCCGGCTCCCGCCACCGACCGCGTCGGGCGGGCGGCCGCGGACGTGCTCGGTCTCGACTCCGACGGCCTCGTGACCGAGGTGCGCGGCGCGATGCCGACGACGCTCGACGAGTTCGAGTAGGCGAGCGGCGCGGCCCCCGCCGACCCGTTCCCGTGACGTTTTAACCTCGGCTGGCGAGGCTCGGATATCGCATCTCGAAGGGACCATCCTGGTCGGTCCCGACTTCGAGCCGGTCGAGGGCCGGGTCGTCGTCGCGGACGGCGAGATCGTCCGGGTGGAAGCGGAATCGGTCGAGAGCGACGACGTGATCCTCCCGGCGTTCGTCAACGCCCACACCCACATCGGCGACTCCATCGCCAAGGAGGCGGGCGAGGGACTCTCGCTCGACGAACTGGTCGCCCCGCCGGACGGGCTGAAACACCGGCTCCTGCGGTCGGCCAGCCACGAGGAGAAGGTGGCCGCGATGGCCCGCACCCTGCGCTACATGGAGTCGACGGGGACGGGGACGTTCCTGGAGTTCCGCGAGGGCGGCGTCGACGGCGTCGCCGCGCTCCGCGACGCGCTCGCGGGAGAGGGGGTCGACTTCGGCGAGCGCGCGCTCGAGTCGGTCGTGTTCGGCCGCGACGACCCGGACGTGCTCTCCGTCGCCGACGGGTACGGCGCATCCGGCGCGCGCGACGCCGACTTCGACGCGGTCCGGTCGGAGACGCGCGAGGCCGGCAAGCTGTTCGGGATCCACGCGGGCGAGCGCGACGCCGACGATATCAACCCCGCGATGGACCTCGACCCGGACTTCCTCGTCCACATGGTCCACGCCGAGTCGATCCACCTCGAACGCGTCGAGGACCGCGGGACGCCGGTCGTCGTCTGCCCGCGGTCGAACCTCGTGACGAACGTCGGCGTCCCGCCGATCCGCGAGCTGACCGAGCGGACGACCGTCGCGCTCGGCACCGACAACGTGATGACCGACTCGCCGTCGATGTTCCGCGAGATGGAGTTCGCTGCGAAGCTCTCCGATCTCCCCGCACGGGAGATCCTGCGGATGGCGACCCTCAACGGCGCCGAGATAGCCGGGGCGAACCGCGGCGTCGTGCGGAAGGGGGCCGACGCCGACCTGCTCGTCCTCGACGGCGACTCCGACAACCTCGCCGGCGCGCGAGACATCGTCCGCGCGGTCGTCAGGCGCGCCGGCCACGCCGACGTCTCGCGGGTCGTGATCGGCGGCGAGCCGGTCGTGCCCCGCGACGACTGAGTCGCGAACCGCCCGGTGATCCCGGCGTCGCGCGTCGACCGGCGCGCCGGGAGAGAAACGGTTTAGTCGCTGGCTCCGGCCCGATCGGGTATCGCACGCCATCACTCGATCCGGCTGGATCGAGGTCATCTCCGGGTCGATGTTTTCGGGCAAGACGGAGGAGCTGCTCCGCCGGCTCCGGCGGTCCGAGATCGCCGGGCAGTCGGTCGCCGTCTACACGCCCGCGGTCGACGACCGCTACGGAGAGACGACGATAGGCAGCCACACGGGGCGACAGTGGGAGGCGACCGTCGTCGACAACGAGGGCGACGGCCCGCTCGACATCCTCGACGACGACCCCGCGGAAGTCGTCGCGGTCGACGAGGCGAACTTCTTCTCGAACGCGCTCATCGAGACCTGTAACGCCCTCGCCGACCGCGGCAGCCGGGTGATCGTCTCGGGCACTGACCAGACGTTCCGCGGCGAGCCGTTCGAGCCGCTCCCGCAGCTGATGGCGACCGCCGAGTACGTCGACAAGCTTCAGGCCATCTGCTCGGTGTGCGGGGAGCCGGCCTCGCGAAACCAGCGCCTCATCGAGGGGGAACCGGCTCACGTCGACGACCCGACGATCCTCGTCGGCGCTGAGGAGTCCTACGAGGCGCGGTGTCGCGACTGCCACGTCCTGTTGACGGGTGACCGACCCGACGAGGAGCGGCCGTTCGAGGGCACCGAGGCGGACCCCGCGAACGACTGATCCGGCCTCGTGGTCGGCCGCGGCCGCCCGCCGCGGAGCATCGGCTCAGTCGGACCGACCCGCCGTCCTGTAGGCCCACAGGTGGCCGTTGCCGTCTGGCAGGTCGATCGGCCGGTACGTCAGAATCAGCGTGTCCCCGTCCGCGAGCGCGAGCCGCTCGTCGTCGACCGGGCGTCGGTCCTCGACGAGCGTCTCGACACGCTCGACGAACCCCTCGGAGTCGGCGAACCGCTCGCTCAGTTCGACGGCGAGTTCCCTGCAGTCGCGGCCGGCGGCGGTCGCCGGATCGCCGTCGAGTTCGAACTGGTCGTACAGCCGCTCGTTCACCTGGATCACCCGTCGGTCGCTGTCCTCGATGAGCATCCCCACCGGAAGCGTGTCGAGCGCGGTCGACAACACGGCGTTCGTCCGCTCGATCTCGCGTTTCCGTGCCTCCGCCTCAGTGACGTCCTCGAACTGCGAGAAGACGCCGATCACCTCCCCGTCGGCGCCGGTCACCACCTGGTTGTGCCACGCGCAGCGGATCCGCTCGCCGTCGCTGCGGACGTTCTCGTTGACGCTCTGGTAGCCGCCCTTATCGGAGAGCAGGTCGCGTTCGAGCGCCGCCACGTGGCGGCGGTCCGACCCGGGCACGAACGGGGCCCACGTCCCGCCGATCAGTTCCGACTCGTCGTAGCCGAGGATCTCCTCGGCGGCGGGGTTCACCCGGACGATCCGGAACGCGTCGTCGAACTCGATCGTCCCCAGCGGCGACTGGTCGATGAACCGCGAGAGCCGCTCCTGGCTGGCCGCGAGCGCGATCCGCGACCGGTGTTGGTCGACGGCGTTGCGAATCCGGTTGGCCAACACCTCGTACCGGTCGTTCCCGCCACGCTTCTGGATGTAATCGGTCGCGCCCGCCGAGATGGCCTCGCTCGCGATCTCCTCGCTCCCCTTCCCGGTGAACAGCACGAAGGGGACCTCGATCCCTCGGTCGCGGACGCGCTGGAGGAGCGAGAGTCCGTCTGCTCCGGGCATCTCGTAGTCGGAGACGACACAGTCGATCGGCTCCGTCGCCAGGGCGTCGAGCGCGGCGTCGACATCCGTCTCGGACCTGACCTCGAACGCGTCCTCGATCCGTTCGAGGTACGTCGCCGTCAGATCGAGGAAGGCGTCGTCGTCGTCGACGTGAAGGACGCGAACCGTCGATTCGTCGTCCGATCTCGGGGTCCGCGAGAGGCCCCGACATGTGAATCGGTACCGAGACCCGACGGATATACGTTCGGGTCCGGTCGGTCGGTGCGACGGGTGATTCGTCGGATTACTCGGCGTCGCCGGCCGGGTCGTCGTCGCGTCAGTCGTCGGTCGCCGCTTCGTCGACCGTTTCGCCGTCCGCGGTCGCGAGTCGGAACAGTCCGACCAGCGCGCCCGCGGCGACCAGCGCCCCCTCGGCCTTCGCGGCCGCGTACACCCACTCTCGCGGCTCCGCCTCGCCGGTGTTCCGGTAGAGCGCGCGCGTCCAGACCGCGACGGCGCGCCGCGGCGCGACGGCTTCCAGCAGTCCGCCGATTCCGGCCACTAACAGCAGTAGCGCTTTCATACGCGCCCTTCGACGGCGACCCTCAAAAGCGGACCGGGGACCGTCGCCGTCCGGAGGAGACCCGCTCAGTCGTCTGTCACCGACTCGGCGGCGGCGAGGTAGCGCCGACAGGTCACGGCCGCCCATTCGCGAACGGCGGGCGCGTCGGTCCGTAACAGGGCCGAGATTCCGTCGCCGTCTATCAGTCCGACGGCGGCGCGGTCGTCGGCGAGGACCACCGCCACCGGCGACTCGCCGTCGTGACGGTACGCGTCGACGCCGCGGTCGGCGAGCGCGCGCCGGACGAGCGGGCCGGTCGCTCCGGAGAGGCGGTCGCTCGCGGCATCCGTGAACACGACCCGGACGTCGCTCGGGACGGTCGCGTCCCTCTCGAGGCCGTTCGAGTCGCCCGCGTCCCCCTCGGTGCCGTTCGAATCGCCCGCATCCTCGTCTCCGGCGGTCGCCGCCAGCGACGCGTTCAGCCGACGGGCGAGATCGGCGTCGAACCGCGGGACGACGGCGACGACGCTGTCGGCCGAACCGACGAGTTCGGCGAGTCGTTTCGCGGGGTCCGCCCCGTCGTCCCCGTCCGTCGCTCCGCCTCTCCGTTCGACGACCTCGATCCGACCGTCGAGACCAGCGAGGTCGGCGTCGACCGCGTTCGCGACGAGCGCGCGGAGGACCGCCGCGGGCGACGACGAGTTGTCGTCGCTCACGCGTCGCTCTCGTCTGGATCGGTCGAGCCGACCTCCTCGGTCGACCACCGCTCCGACGCGTCCGGGCGCAAGGGGTACGACTGTCGCCCGCCCGTCGACTTCTGCGCGAGCAGTCGGGCCGTGGCGCGCTCGCGGCCGCCCGGGCGCTCCGTCGTCGTCTCGTCGTAGTAGCGCACGCTCAGCCCCAGACCCGCGCGGAGCAGTTCGTTCGCCGCGTAGCGGTAGCGGTCGCCGCTCGGTCCCGCCTGCGTGGGCGACGCCGACCGGAGATGCCCCTCCACGAAGAGGTACCCGTCCGGCGCGAGCGACTCGGCGAGGTCGGCGAACCGGTCGAGCGCGTGGAAGTAGCTCATCGTGATCACGTCGTACGTCTCCGTCGGAAAGCCGTACGTCGAGGCGTCGGCCTGAATCGTCTCGATCCGGTCGCCGATCCCGCGTTCCGCGGCGCGCTCGCGGACGACACGGAGGCCCTCCGCCGAGGCGTCGAGCGCGTCGACGTCGCGGCCGCGCTCCGCGAGGAACACCGCGTTGCGGCCGGTTCCGGCGGCGACATCGAGCGCGCGGCCCCCCGGGAACGACGGCTCGTAGGCGCGAAGCACGGGGGACGGCTCCGGCGCGCGCGGGTACTCGCCCGACGCGAACCGCTCGTCCCAGTCGGTATCGGTCACGGTCGCCCTTCGACACGCCGGGGCGTAAACCTCAGGGGCGCCTCGCTCGGAGTGAGGGGTATGGAAGACGCGACGGACCCCGCGGAGCGGCTGAACGAACTTCTCGCAGGCGGCGACGAGACGCTCGCGACCGCGGAGTCGCTCACGGGCGGACTCGTCGGGTCGCGGGTGACGGATGTGCCGGGCGCGAGCGCCTACTTCGACCGTGGGTTCGTGACCTACACCTACGACGCCAAACGCGAGCTGCTCGGGGTCTCCCGCGAGTCGCTCGACGCTCACGGCGCCGTGAGCGACCCGGTGGTCCGCGAGATGGCGGCGGGCGCGCGCGACCGAGCGGACGCGGACTGGGCGGTCGCGACGACCGGAATCGCCGGACCGACGGGCGGCACCGACGAGAAACCCGTCGGACTGGTGTACTTCGGGGTCGCGCACGCCGCGCCGTGGGGCACCGAGGAGTCGTTCGTCCGGACCGAGCGGGCCGTCCTCGACGGCGACCGCGACGCGGTGAAGCGGGGCGCGGCCGAACGGGCGCTCGACGCCCTCGTCCGGGCGATCGAAGACGTTAGCGACGCCGAAGACCCTGAGAACGCCGACGGCTGAGAGCGGCAGCTGAGAGCGGCGGACGACGGTCGATCCGAACCCACCCACCACGTGCGTTTATCCGGTGTCGGCGCGTATTGCCGGTATGATAGAGCGCGTACTCGTGGCGATGGACGGCTCAGACCTCTCCGAGCGCGCGCTCCGATACGCGCTCGACGGCCACCACGACGCCGATATCACCGTCTTAACCGTCGTCGGCGGGGCGTCGCCGATGATGGGGCAGGCGGTGGGGATCGCGCTGTCGGACGACAGCGAGGAGGGGATCCGCGAGGCCGCAGAGCCGGTGTTCGAGCGGGCCCGCGAGATCGCCGCCGAGTACGACGCGACGATCGAGACGATCGTGGAGGCGGGTCGGCCCGCCCGCCAGATCATCGATCACGCCGAGGAGTTCGACGTCGTCGTGCTGGGCACCCACAGCGGGTCGCTCGCCGACCGCCTGCTCGTCGGTAACGTCGCGAAGACGGTGTTCCAGCGGTCGCCGGTGCCGGTCACGGTCGTGCGGTGAGCCGGGGTCCCGTCAGGCGGCGCGCGCGTCCCCGCCGCTACTCGATGTAGGCGTTCCCGACGACCGCGACGAGTAGCGCGGCGATCACGATCCAGGTGAGCGGTTCGACCGCGAGGAGGCGGATCGGCCGCGCGGCCGACTCGTCGAAGCCGAAGAGGGCGCCGCCGGCGAACGCGACCGCCAGCACGAGCGCGCCGACGATTCCGGCCACGCCGAGCAGTGCGCGGTCGGACGAGTCCATACCCGACGTGGGCGTCGAGAGTACTTAAGAAATGTCCGCGGGAGCGGCCGTAAAGCGATGCCAAGCCAGGGCAGGGATTTGAACCCCGGAAGTCTCGATTACAAGTCGAGTCGCATGAACCACCCATGCTCCCCTGGCGCGTGCGGCCGTACTCGGTCCTCCTATGTGTGCGTGTCGCTTTCCGCGAACCCGGCCGGCGTCAGCCGCTTTCGTCCGGCGCGTCGGAGTTCTCGCCGTCCGGGGTACCGGGGTCCCCGTCGTCGCGCCCGTCGGCGTCCTCGTCGTTCAACGACTTCGTCAGCTCGACGCGGTGGGGGTCGTAGCCGTGCTCCGCGTAGAACGCCCGGGCGCGGTCGTTGTCGGCGAGCGCCTCCAGCGCCACGCGTTCGGCGCCCGCCTCGTCGAGGGCGCGCTCGGCCGCGTCGAGCAGCGCCGCGCCGACCCCCTCCCCGCGACGCTCCGGGACCACGAAGAGGTTGCTGACGGTGCCGCGGGCGGCGTCACGCTCGTAGTCGCCGCGTTCGAGCGAGAAGCCGACGAAGCCGACGAGACCGATCTCCCCGTCCGACTCCGCAGCGGTCTCGGCATCGCGGGCGACGAACAGGTCGCCCGTGACGACTGACTGCGCGACCCACTCGCGGACCGTCGCGCGGTTCGCCTCGGCGCGGAGCGTGGCCCCGTGCTCGCGCTGGCCCGCCGCGAGCGCCACCCACATGTCGGTGACGGCGTCGACGTCGTCGGCGGTCGCCGGCTCGACGCGGGGGTCCGTCTCGGCCATACGGCCGACTTCGGCTCGCGGCGTGTTGAGGCTGCCGGCCGTCGGATCGACCGCTCAGAAGCCGACTCGAATCTCGCGGCAGTTCGGGCAGACGGCCTGCCCGTTGGCGGTGACGAGGTCGGGGACGAGCGCGCCGCAGTTCTCGCAGACGCCCTGCGTCGAGGCCCCGCTCGGCGCTCCCGAAATCGGGTCGGTGCCGCCGTCCGTCCCCGCGGTTTCGTCCCGGGACGCGGCCGCTGTGCGGTCCGCCGTCGACCCCGGACCGATCGTGGTCCCGGCGCCGCGTTCGGCGTCGGAGTCCGCGGTGGCGGCCGAGAGAACCGTCCCGTCCGGCCGCGCCTCGCCGGTCGCGGTCTCGTCGCCGAACTCGTCGGTCCCCGTGCCCGTCCGCGGAGCGCCGGCGGCGAGCACGTCGCCGTCCGTGACGACGCCGACCGCCTCACCGTCGTCGACGGCGACGACCCGGTCGGTCCCTTCCGCGATGAGCCGCTCTTCGACCGCCGACAGGGAGTCGTCCGGAGACACCGTCGGTAGCGGCGGACCCATCGCGTCGCCGACGGTGCGTTCGTCGGCGGTGTGTTCGTCGGCGGTGCGTTCATCGCCGTCCTCCTCCGGTCCCGATTCGTCGGCGTCTCCGGTCGCGTCCAACAGCGCGTCGAGCGCGTCGCGGGACTCCAAACGGCCGACCGGTTCGCCGCCGCGCACGACGACGAGGCAGTTCGTCTCCTCTTCGACCAACAGCGCGGCCGCGCCCGGAAGCGAGTCCGACTCGCTGACGCCGAGGAACTCGCGGTCCGATCACGTCTCGAACCGTGGTGTCTGTTCGCATACCTCTCGAATTTGCTCCGATCGGCTAAAAGGTGCCCCCGACACCGTTATATCGGCACCGTACGTAGCCCTGCGATCGGTTCGCACAGAGGGCGGCACGGGGTCGCCAGCGACGACGAAAAGGGAGCGTTCAAACCCTCCGGCGTTCGAACGGCGGTATGGCCATTCCCTCGTTCGTGATCGGAATCGCGGGGGGACGGGCGCCGGGAAGACGACAGTCTCCCGGCTCGTCACCCGTGACCTCGGCGACAGCGTCACGCGGATCCCCTTGGACAACTACTACGAGGACCTCTCGCACCTCGACTTCGAGGAGCGCCAGGAGGTCAACTACGACCACCCCTCGGCGTTCGAGTGGGAACTGCTCCGCGAGCACCTCGAAGCCCTCCTCCAGGGACAGTCCGTCGAGATGCCCCAGTACGACTTCGAGATCCACAACCGCAAAGACGAGCGCATCACCGTCGAGCCGACCGACGTCATCGTGCTGGAGGGAATCTTGGCGCTATACGACGAGGAGATAAACGACATGATGGACCTCCGGCTGTTCGTCGAGACCGACGCGGACGTGCGGATCCTCCGGCGGATCCGGCGGGACGTGATCGACCGCGGCCGCGACCTGGAGGGCGTCATCGACCAGTACCTCTCGACCGTGAAGCCGATGCACGAGCAGTTCATCGAGCCGTCGAAGAAGCACGCCGACGTGATCATCCCGGAGGGCGCCAACAGCGTCGCGGTGAACCTCTTAGAGGAGAAGCTGCGCGCCGAGGTTGAGGGCGACGCGGTGCGGAGCTGGGAGCGCGGCAGCCTCGAACAGGAGCTCGGCGAGAAGCGCTCGCTCGACATCGACGGCGACGATTAATCTCGGTGAATCGTCGGGGTTAGCGGAACTGACGGGAGATAGATGGAGACCGCTTCCGAAGCACCGGCCGTTCTTTTATAAATAGCTGGCTTTGTTGGACCCTGCTTTCAGACGTATTCTCGTCTGAAACGACTGGTCGTTAGAACGTGTGAACTGAACGCAACTCCTCTACCGGGGGCCGAGAATACTGTCAGGGGCGAGGATAGTGAGACCGAGTAGACCCACCAACAGGAGGATCTCGGTGACACGCAACCCACCTGCGATCTGTCGATGCTCCGTCGGAAGGGACTCAGCGAATCCGGACAGAGCGAATCCAACCGCCATAATGAGCGAACTGATCGAGGCACCGTCGTGTAGGATATTGAAATAGAAGTAGATACTCGCCATAGCGAACGAGCCAGCAAACATTACGAACGCATTGACTCTTCCAGAGGGTTCACTAAAGATAGCGTCTCTGATTTTGGAGGGCATGGGATGGGCTATTCTCTCGGCAACGTAGATAGATGTGGTGAAACGAAGATCGCCCAACCGTGATTTCACCACAGTTCCAACCATACGTACAGATCCCGTACTGATCGGAATTCGGTTGGAACGTGTCTCTTAGTGAGGATTCCAACAGAGGGCCGTGGTGAATCGCTCGCCGTAGCGTGATTTCACGAGTTCAGAGATCTCTTGGTGTTGTGAACCACACACATCAAGGCAAGCTCACGAAATTCACCGGAGACTGAGAGGGTGCGCTCGGTTCGACGACCGACGACATTTCCCCTCCAGCGGCCCGCCGTTACGACATGGCGACCGAGATGACCGCGTTCGTGATCGAATCGTACGGCGACCCCGACGTCTTCGAACGAACGACCCGCGAGGTCCCCGAGCCGGCTGCCGACGAACTCCGGGTCGACGTCGCCGCCTTCAGCCTCAATCCCGTCGACTACAAGATCCGTCAGGGCGAGATCCCCGACTTCACGCCCGAGTTTCCCGCGACGCTCCACTGCGACGTCTCCGGCGTCGTCGACGCCGTCGGTGAGGACGTCGAACAGTTCGAGCCGGGCGACGAGGTGTACGGGATGCCCGGCGGTGCGGGGCGGCAGGGCGCGCTTGCCGACTACGTCGTCGGACACGCCGGCACGTTCGCTCGCGCGCCGGAGTCGATCCCGCTTGAGGACGCCGCGTCGCTCCCAGTCGTCGCACTCACCGCGTGGGAACTGCTCACCGACAAATCGACGGTCGGCATCGACGACGACCTGCTCGTCTACGGCGCCAGCGGCGGCGTCGGCCACATCGGCGTCCAGCTCGGCAGATGGTTCGGCGCGGACGTGACCGCGACGGGCTCGACCGAGGAGAAGCGCGACTTCGCCGAGAAACTCGGCGCGGACCACACCGTCGACTACACGGCGACCGACGTCGAGGCGTACGTCGAAGAGTACGCCGACGGCGACGGCTTCGACGTGGTGTTCGACCCGGTCGGCGACGACCACCTTCAGACGGCGTTCGAGGCGGTCCGACCGTTCGGTGCCGTCGTCACGACGGAGTCGAGTTCGACCCAGGACATCTCGGCGCTACACGCCAACTCGCTCGAACTTGGCGTCGTGCTCGTCATCCTGCCGGTGCTGCTCGGCGATCGACAGGCGCGCATCGGTGAGGAACTCGCCGACATCGCGTCGCTCGTCGACGACGGCGTCGTCGAGCCCCACGTCGACGAGCGGTTCGCCTTCGAAGACGTCGCGGACGCACACCGACTCGGCGAAGCGGGCGACTTCCGCGGGAAGATCCTGCTCGTCAACGAATAAGCGTCGTCGGCTCTGGTGAATCGCCAGACGGCGTTTGATTTCATTGTTTTACGTCTCGCTTGATGTTGTAGACCGCACACATCAAAACGATCTCACGAAATTCGCGGTCCCACGCTCGGGCACGCACCGCGTGGCCGAGCGTTCGCTTGATCGTCGAGAAGCCGGCCTCTGACAGTACTCTTTGGCTGTATAGAGACCCAGCGATGCGCGCGTTATACGCGCAGTCGATGCCAGTCGATCTGCGTATCGTGGCGCTTCTCGGTCGTACAGTGAACGTCGAGCACAGCTTGCGTTTTTGTATCGACGAGCGCGGTCGTTTTCAGCGTTTGAACGCGGTAGTTCGTCCGGCGACAGTAGTGCTTGCTAGCGGTTTTACGGTCGAAGAATGTCGCGTCCATCGCGGCGTGATCGGCGGTGTTGTGCAGCTGCGCCGCGAGGCGCGACGCGCCACGGGCAGCCGGCGGCAAAGCCGCCGGCGACTGCCCCTTTGAGTCCCACCCCCACAGCACAGCCCCGCACCTCACGCCTCCCCAGCCTCGTCGGTGGTACTCCGCTTCGCTCCGGACCACCGACTCCCTCGCGCGTGCGGTTCGCGGCCTGTCGGCCGCTCACCGGCACGCGCCACCGCCTTCGGTCAGTGTCGTCGACTCGCCACCCGCTCCTCGGCGGTCTCGGAGCTGACGAGTTCGTACAGCGTCGCCCGGCCGCCGTCCTCCTTCGGCCGAAGGACGCGGCCGAGCCGCTGGGTGAACTCGCGCTCGCTGCCCGAGCCGGAGAGCAGGACCGCGACGTTGGCGTCGGGCACGTCGACCCCCTCGTCTAAGACGTTCGCGGCGACGACCCGGCCGTAGGTGCCGTCGCGGAAGCGTTCGAGGATCTCGCGGCGCTCCTTCGCGCCCGTCTCGGCGGTGATCGCGGGGAGCAGGAAGCGCTCCGAGAGTCGGTAGACGAGGTCGGTGTGGGCCGTGAACACGATCACACGGTCGTCGCGGTGGCGGTCGAGGATCTCCGCGAGCCGGTCGACCTTCCGCTCGGCGTTCATCATGATCTTGCGGGCGTCCTGCTTCGCGAGGAGCGCCTCGCGGGCGGCCGGGTCGTTGCCCGAGCGCTTGACCAGCTCCTGATAGTCGCTCCCGCTCGTGAACGTGATCCCCGCGTCGCGGACGTACTCGACGAAGGTGCCCTGTTTTGCGTCGTAGCGCTCGCGCTCCGCGTCGGTCAGCTCCACCTCGATCCGCCGGATGTCGTACCGGGCGAGGTGGTCGCCCGCGAGGTCGTCCACGTCGAGCGCGTAGACGCGGTCGCCGACCAGCTCCGAGACGACCTCGTGCGCGCCGTCGGGGCGCTCGAAGGTGGCCGTGAGTCCGAGTCGCGCGGGCGCGGCGAGGAGGCGCGCGGCGTCGCGGTACCCCTCGCCGCCGAGGTGGTGGACCTCGTCGAAGACGGCGAACTCGAACGCGTCGCCGACGCCGTCGGCCTTCAGGTACGCGGAGTCGTACGTGGACACCGTGACCGCCTCGCGGCGCTGCTCGCCCCCGCCGAAGCGCCCGATCGGGAGGTCGAACTCCCGTTCCAGTTCGCGCTGCCACTGGTCGAGCAGGTCGACCGTGGGGACGACGACGAGCGTCGGCACGCCCAGCTCGACCATCGCGCGGATCGCGATCACGGTCTTGCCGGCGCCGGTCGGGAGCTCGATCACGCCGCGGTCGCCCGCGTCGCGCCACGCGTCGAGCGCCTCACGCTGGTACTCGCGGAGGTCGTAGTCGGTGGCGAGCGCGTCCGGCAGCCCGGTCGCCTCGGCGGCGCGGTCGCTCGCCGCGAGGACCCGGTCGTCGACGGAGACGCCGGCGACCCGGAGCGCCCGCCGGAGTTCGGCGTAGCGGTGCGCGGGCGCCCTGCCGGTCCCGGTGCGGGGGTCGGTCTCGACGCCGGGCAGCGGCGGCAGCGCGTCGGGCGCGAGGTCGGCGTCCGCGTCGACCCGGATCGTCCCGTCCTCGTAGGTCAACCGGACGTCCATCGGCCGGAGTTGCCGACCGACTTACAAAGTCCCACCGTCTCGGTCCGCCATGCGCGCGGACGAACTCGACCCGGACCTCGCCGCGGCGATCGACGAGATCGAGTCGCTGGGACCCCCCGCGTGGAGCGACCTCTCGGTCGAGACCGCCCGCCGCCTCGAAGACGAACTGTTCTCCGGGCCGCCCGAACCCTCCGTGGCCGACGTGCGCGACCTCGCGTTCGACGGTCCCCACGGCGAGGTTCCAGTGCGGGTGTATCGCCCGGAGGGCGCGGTCGAGGCGCCGGGCGACGACTCTCACGCCCGCGCCCTCGTCCACTTCCACGGCGGCGGGTGGACGCTCGGCACCCTCGACTCGGTCGACGGGATCTGCCGCGAGCTCGCGGTCCGCGCCGACGCGGTCGTCGTCTCGGTCGACTACCGCCTCGCCCCGGAACACCCGTTCCCGGTCGCGGTCGACGAGGCGGCCGCGGCGGTCGAGTGGGTCGCAGAGACGGCGGGCACGCTCGGCGTCGACCCCGACCGGATCGGCGTGTCGGGCACCAGCGCCGGCGGCGCGCTCGCGGTCGCGGCGTCGCTCCGCGCCCGGGAGTTCGACGACCCCCCGAAGCCCCGCGGACAGTTCCTGCTGTACCCGATCGCGGGATACGACTTCGAGACGGACGCCTACCGGGAGAACGCCGACGGCCCGCTGCTCACCCGCGAGGACATGCGGTGGTTCTACGAGCAGTACCTCCGGAGTCCGGTCGACGCCGCGAACCCCTACGCGGTCCCGCTTAGCGCAGACCACCTCGGCGACCTGCCGCCCGCGACGGTCGTCACCGCCGGGTTCGACCCCCTGCGCGACGACGGTGTCGCGCTCGCGGACCGGTTCGAGCGCGAGGGGACCCCCGTCGAACACCGCCACTACCCGGCGATGGCGCACGGCTTCTGTAGCCTCGCGGACCGCGTCGACGCCGCGGAGGCGGCGCTGTCGGCGGTCGCGGGAGACGTGCGGGACTGTTTATAAGAGACGCCGGAGGCTCAGGCGTCGACCGTCGTCTTCACGATGCTCACGGGCGCGGTCGACTGCCTGGAGACGCGCTCGGTGACGGAGCCGAGCATGCGGCGGTAGTCGCCGGAGCGCGTCTTCGACCCCATCACCGTCAGATCGACGTCCGCCTCGTCGACGTACCGGAGGATCTCCTCGTGGGGGACGCCGTAGCGCAGCGCGGTGGCCGTCTCCACGCCGGCCTCGCGGGCGCGCTCGGCCACGGTGTCGAGCGCCTCGCGCCCGGTCTCTTCGAGCGTCTCCTCGGCGCCCTCGGCGCCGTCGACGAACTCGTCGCCGGAGTAGGCGTTCACCACGTCGCTGTCGACGACGTAGAGGACGTGGAGCGTCGCGTCGTAGCGGTCGGCGGCGTCGATCGCGTGGTCGATCGCGCGGTCGACGCCGACGCTTCCGTCGGTGGGCAGGAGGACGTTGTCGTACATACGCGGCGGTTCGCCGGCCGGGCGAATAAATCGGTCGCCGTTTCCCGAACGGTTAACACGCTGTGTACCCCCCGAGTTCCCATGACTGAGGCCGCGGACCGGATCTTCGTGAACGGGGAGGTACACACGCTCGCGGACCCGGACTCGGGCGGCGACGCGGTCCGCGAGGCCGTCGCCGTGCGCGACGGCGAGATCGTCCGGACCGGGCGGACCCACGACGTGGAGCTGCTCGCGGGCGTCGACACCGACGTGGTCGACCTCGACGGCCGCGTCCTCCTCCCCGGCTTCGTCGACGCGCACACCCACCTGACCACCGTCGGTCGGTACCTCGTCCACGCGGACCTCTCCGCGGCGGACTCCCCGGGTGAGGCCGTCGACCTGCTCTCCGAGCGCGCGGCGGAAGTGAAAAACGGGGAGAGCGGCGGCGACGCGGCGGATAGCGAGGACGAGACGGACGACTGGGTGCTCGGCTACGGCTACGACGAGTCGACGTGGGACGAGTCGCGCTACCTGACGCGCGACGACCTCGACCGCGTCTCGACCGAGCGCCCGGTCGCGGCGTTCCGCGAGGACATCGACGTCGCCGCCGTCAACGGCGTCGCGCTCGACCGCTTCGCGGACGCGCTCGCCGACGCCCCCGACGAGACGGTGCCGACCGACGCCGACGGCGAGCCGACCGGAGTCCTCCTCGAAGCCGCTATCGACCCGATCTACCGGGCGGTCGAGCCGGGTCCGGCCGAGACGCGCGCGGTCGTCGAGGCCGCGCTGGAGCACTGCGCCGCCCGCGGGATCACCGGCTTCCACGACATGGTCCGGGACTCGCACGCCCCGCGCGTCTACCGCGACCTCGACGCGGCGGAAAACTCACCGCCCGCGTCCGGATCAACTACTGGAGCGACCACCTCGACGCGGCGAGCGAAGTCGGTCTCGCGACGAACGCCGGGGGCGACCGCGTCGAGACCGGCGCGATCAAGTCGTACACGGACGGGAGCCTCGGCGGCCGGACCGCCCGGCTCTCGGAGCCGTACGCGGACGCCCCCGACGAGACGGGGCAGTGGGTCGTCGACCCGGAGGAACTGCGCGAGACGGTGGCGGACGCGACCGACGCCGGCTTCCAGTTCACCGCCCACGCGATCGGCGACGAGGCCGTCGCGGCCGTGCTGGACGCCTACGAGGACGCTGCGCGGACCGATCCCGGGGAGGCGCGCCACCGGATCGAACACGTCGAACTGGCCGACGACGACGCGATCGAGCGCCTCGCGGCGACGGGCGTCGTGGCCAGCGTCCAGCCGAACTTCCTGAAGTGGGCCGGGGAGGGCGGTCTCTACGAGGACCGACTGGGTCCCGAGCGCACCGCGGAGACGAACCGCTACCGCGAGATGCTCGACGCGGGGGTCGAACTCGCCTTCGGCTCCGACGGGATGCCGATGGACCCGCTCGTCGGCGTCCACCACGCGGTCAACGCCCCGGCTGAGTCCCAGCGACTCACCGTCACCGAGGCGCTGCGCGCGTACACGAGCGGCGCCGCCTACGCGGGCTTCGACGAGGATCGACTCGGGACGGTCGAACCCGGAAAGCGGGCCGACCTCGTCGTGCTCGACTCCTCGCCGTGGGAGAACGCCGACGCAGTCGACGAGATCGACGTCGCGCTGACGGTCGTCGACGGCGAGGTTGTCTTCGACGGCCGGTAGGTGGCGGCGGCGGGCCGACTCGGGACGAACCGACCGCGAAACACGCAATCGCTGCCAGAAAACAGTAGTTATTAATCGTGTAGTTCCAACCGGAGCGTATGGCAGAGATAGCCATCGAGTACGCCGCGGGGGACCGCCTCCGCTCCGAGGCGGAGACCGCGCGACGACTCATCGACGCGTACCTCGGCGACCGCCCCGACGTCGACCGCGTCACGCTGTCGCCCTCCGGCGAGTCCGTCTTCTGCGTCAGCGTCGAGGGGGACCGCATCTGGTGTACCGACCCCCGCGAGTGGATCGACGCGATGGAGGCGGTGACCGCCGCGCGGCGGCGGCTCTCCGAGGTGTCGTAGGAGCCGAGACCGTCGAGCGCGTCGCGTTGCCCGCGTCGCGCTTTACTCCGAGCCACCGGTCCGTCCCTCGGCGACCGCGCTCGCGTGCGAGTGCGCGAACTCCCGCAGCAGCTTTCCCGTGAGCGCTGCCGCCTGTCCGTCGTCGCGGTCGTTCACCTCGACGACGTCGAACCCGTCGGCGCGGGGCGCGACCGCCCGGACGAGGTCGCGGACCTCCCGGGGTTCCAGCCCGAACGGTTCCATCGTTCCGGTTCCGGGCGCGTACGCGGGGTCGACCGCGTCGACGTCGACGGAGCAGTAGACGGAGTTGCCGGCGTCGAACGGTCCGGCCGCTCCGTCGTCGAAAGCGGCGTCTCCGTCGAGCGCGTCGAGCCACTCGCGGGCGTCCTCGGGGGCGACGACCTCCACGTCGGCGTCGGCCGCACGGTCCCACTCCGCCTCGGAGCCGGTCCGCGCCCCGACGATCACCGCTCGGTCGACGCCGAGGTCGTCGAGACACCGGCGCGTGACGCAGGCGTGGTTCCACGGGTTCCCGTCGTACTCCTCGCGGAGGTCGAGGTGCGCGTCGCAGACGACGAGCACGTCGGGATCGACTGCCTCGACGCCCGCGTACGTGACCGTGTGCTCGCCGCCGACGAGCAGCGGGACGGCGTCGTCGTAGGCGACGCTCCGCAGTTCGGCGGCGAGGTGGTCGAGGTACGCCGGCACGTCGTCCCACGGGCGCACGTCGCCCGCGTCGTGGACGTTCAGCGCGGAGAAGCGGCTCTCGGTGTTGCGGTCGTAGTCGTCGTAGCTCTCGGAAAAGCGCCGGACCCGGTCCGGTCCGAACCGGGTGCCCGGCTGAAAAGTGGTCGTGGCGTCGAGCGGAGCGCCGACGACCACGTAGGAAGCAGCTTCGCGGTCGGTCGTCGCCCCGGGGAACATGCCGATTACCCGATGATCTTCCGTTGGCCCTCGTAATCGAGGTACTCGATGTTGTCGTCCGAGGAGAAGTCCTCGCCCTCGGGAATTCGCATCGTGAAGGTGTCGTAGGTGTCCAGGTCCATCACCTGGACCTCGTCGCCGCTGACGTTGACGACCTGTCCCTGCTTCCGCTGGATGATCGGGACCCACACCTTCGCGTCGACCGGCTGCGAGAGCGAGCGCTTCTTGTCGTCGAAGACGCCCTTCCCTTCGACGCGGGCCTTGGCGCTGCCGTGTTTACCGGGTTTGGCGGTGCTGTAATGGTTGATCTTACAGGGCGCGCTGTCCATCATCACGTAGCTGCCCTCCTGGAGTTCGCGAACCTGCTTCTGCTCTCGCGGCATAGCCGCTAATTCCGCCGGGGCGGGTATAAACGGTTTGGAACGCCGTCGGGAGGCGGGCCGAGGCGGCGTCCACGCGCCCTCACAGGGCGGAGACGCGAGGCCGGTCGCCAGGCCTGACGAACTCCTCGGCGGGGAAACACTAAACACAGATCCCGGCGATCGCCGGATGTGTCCCCTATTATCTACCCTCCGCTCGACGCCTCGCTTTCGATCGTCGCGTTCGCCGCCGTCTCGCCTGCCGACCCCGTCGCGCTCCCGCTGACCGCCGGCGGACTCGTTGTGGCCGGCGTGGTCGGCGGCGGCACGCTCGCGTTTCTCGGCGCTGTCGTCGCCTACGTCCTCCAGTCGGGCGACGACCGGGTTGACCGCGTCGCGGAGGCGCTCGACGACGACCTCCCCGCCCCCACCGACGCACCGGTCCGCGAGGGCGCCGACGTGCCGTCGGCGGCCGACCTCCACGAGGTCGCCGAACACGAGGACGGCGACCCGGTGTACGTCCCGGTGATCCGGGTCCCGCTCGGAACCGCCGACCCCGGCACCGACGGCGTGTACCGCCACGCCGCCCGCGCGGCCGCGGCGCTCCACGACGAGTTCGAGGACGCCCACGTTCGCGGGTACGACGTGGAGTTCGGACTCGACGACGGCTCGCTCGGCGGCGTCGGGCGAACGGTGAAACGCGTCGCGGTCACCCCGGAGATCGCGGAGCGACTCCGCGACCGCGACTACGACCACCGCGACCTCCGGAGCGACGTGGCGGACGCCGACGACGGCGACCCCGGCGTCCCGCCGGTCGACTGGGGGACGCGGTGAACTACGCGAACGGCGACGGCTCGACGGCGGCGGCCGGCGCGGCGGCGACCGCGGCGACGTAGCGACGACGGAGTTCCCTCCGAAAAAGGGGTCTACGGGTCCAGCTCGTCGACGTACTCCTCGCGTTCGCTCTCGTCGTCGACGTTCCCGTCCGGCGGGACGAGCTGTCCCGTGTACAAGTAGCTGACGACGAACATGACGATGAAGCCGACGCCGACCGCGGCCGTCGTCCGGACGACGAACGGGATGTCGTTGAAGTAGAGGTACCGGTCCGCGACCGCAATGGCGATGAACGTCACCAACAGCACCTTCTGTTCGTCGGTGGGGTCGCGAACGAACCCGACCACGTCGTCCTTGAGGTCGCCCAGCAGGCCCATCAGGCGTCACCCCCGGTCGTCGCGGGTGAGTCGGTTCCCGGCGCGTGCCCCTCGATCACGCGACCCACCCGGTCGAGACCGTCTTCCAGCTCCTCGCTCGGGAGACCGAACCCGATCCGGAACCTGTTCGGGAAGCCGAACAGATTCCCGGGCGCGAGGACGACGCTCGCCTCCTCGACGACCGTCCGGCAGAACTCCTCCGCGTCGTCGAAGCCGTCGGGCACCGTCACGAAGGCGTTGACGCCGACGGGGTCGAGCCAGTCGAGGTCGTGGTCGTCGACCCACGCCGCGACGCGCTCGCGGTGGTCGGCCGCCAGCTCGCGGTTCTCAGACAGGATCCGGTCCTCGCGCCGGCCGAGCGCCTGCTTCGCGACGTGTTGGCCGAAGAGGCTCGGCGAGATGGTCGTGTAATCCTTCCAGCGCCACGCGCGCTCGACAACCGGTTCCGGGCCGGCGATCCAGCCGAACCGGAGACCGGCCAGCCCGTACGCCTTCGTGAGGCTGGTCGTCGAGATCCCGTGCGCGCCGTAGCTCGCGACCGGCGGCTGCGGCTCCTCGGCGAGCAGGCGGTACACCTCGTCGCAGAGCAGGTAGGCGTCGTGATCGACCGCCACGTCGTAGGCCGCCCGCATCGCGGCCTCGTCGTGGTACTGTCCAGTGGGGTTGTTCGGGTTGTTGACGACGATCACGGCGGTGTCGTCGCAGGCCGCGTCGGCGACCGCCTCGGGATCGAGTTCCCACTCGGGCGGCTCCAGTTCGACGCGGGTCACGTCGCCGAACGCGTCGGGCACGGCGTGGAGCGCCTGATACGTCGGCGTGACGACGACCGCGTGGGTGCCCGAGCCGACGCCAGCTGTCTCGCCGTTTCCGCCGACGGCGTCCTCGTCGCCGAGCAGCGAGAGGAACGTCAGGAAGTTCGCCTCTTGGGTGCCGCAGGTGAACAGCACCTCGTCGGCGGACCGGTCGTAGCGGTCGCCGACGGACGCCCGGAACTCGGGGTCGCCGTTGGTCGGGATGACGTAGCCGAGCTTCCCCGGGTCGAGGTCGAACCGACTTGCGTCGAGCGACCGGATGCCGCTTTCGGCCAGCATGATGTCGGCCTCGTGTTCGTGCTCCGCGAACCAGCGTTCGAGGCCGAACGGGTCGATGCGCATACCCGCTCTCGGGCGGGCGCGAGGTTAGGTGCTGTGGTTGCTGATGGTAATCGAGGAGCGGGTGTGTTCCGTGTTAGGACTTCGACGATTCGACGGCGAACACCGCCGAAGTCCCAGCCGCTCCCTTATAAATGGCTGATCGCGGATCGACGGCGAACGCCTCCGAAACCCCAATCGGTTACTTATAAATAGCTGATAGCGGATCGGCGGTGAACACCTCCAAAGCCCCAGCCGCGAGGCGGGCGCACGCTCGCTGCGCGCTTCGGTCGCTCGCGTTGCTCGCTCCCTCCAGTGCTTGCGTCGCCTGCGCCCGCCTCGCGACTGCCCCTTTGAGTCCCACCCGACCGCCACCGCACAGCACCTCACACCTCCCCAGCCTCGTCAGTCGCCTCCGCTTCGCTCCGGCGACTGACTCCCTCGCGTGTGCTCCTCGCGGCCGCCTTCGGCGGCCACTCGGAGGCACGCGCCGACCGCATTGTTCTTTATAAATAATCGCCGCTGTCGGTCGCGGATATTTAAATACCGGCTCGCGGTCACCGCCGCCACCGCAACGACTTTCCTCGCCGATTGTGACACGCCAACATGGTTCTCAACCGGCAACGGCTGCTGGGCGTGCTGCTCCTCGCCCTGGCGACGCTCGCGGCGGCCGTGCTGGCGGAGGTGTTGCGGACGGTCGTGTTCGCGGTGACCGTCGCGTACGTTCTTTATCCCCTCCGTCGGCAGCTCGTCGGCCGCGGCCTCTCGCGGCGGATCGCGTGCGCCGTCGCTACCGCCGTCGCATTCGTCGGCGCCACGCTCCTCGTGGCGCCGCTTATGTACGCGCTGTACCGCCGGCGGTCGCAGCTGATCGCGATCCTCGAAGGAATTCCGGCCGTCGTCCCGATCAGCGTCGGCGGGTTCGAGACGGTCGTCGAGATAGCGCCGTTCGTCGCGGCCGCCGAGACGTGGATCCGGGGCGTCGCGATCGCGGTCGCGGGCGCGGCGCCGGTGCTCGTCTTGGAGCTCGTCGTGTTCACGTTCCTCGTGTACGGGATCCTCTACCGGCCGAGAGCGGTCGGAACGGCCGTCTTCGGCGTCCTGCCGGCCGAGTACCACGACATCCCGACCCGGCTCCACGAGCGCACGCGGCAGACGCTGTACTCGATCTACGTGCTTCAGGCCGCGACCGCGGCGGGCACGTTCGTCCTCGCGCTCGGCGTGTTCTGGGCGCTGGGATACGGTTCACCCGTCCTATTGGCCGTCATCGCGGGGGTTCTCCAGTTCATCCCCGTCGTCGGTCCGAGCGTGCTGATCGTCGCGCTCGGGGCCGGGGACCTCCTCGTCGGCGAGACTGCGCGGGCGGTCGCCGTACTGGTGATCGGGCTGGTCGTCGTCGCGTTCGTCCCTGACGCGGTGATCCGAACCCGACTCGCGGGCTGGACCGGGAAGATCTCGCCGGGACTGTACTTCGTCGGGTTCGTCGGCGGCATCCTCACGCTGGGCGCGGTCGGGGTCATTGTCGGCCCGCTCGTCGTGTCGCTGCTGCTCGAAGCGATCGACATGCTCTCCGAACACGGCGCCTCATCCGCGACCGAGGAGATCCCTGATTCCGCGGAGTGACTCGGGGTCCGCGCTCCGAACGCGTTTTCCCTTCCGACCGCCGGTACGGCTTTCCCCCCGCCGACCGTCCGTTCGGCATCCGATGTCCTCGACGGAACCCCTACCGCGGTCGGCGACGCGCCGGCCCCCACGGCGCGACGGCTCGACGGTCTGGGCGGCCGCGTGGCGCGTTCGGTGCGATGCGGGTCGGTCGGGAGGTTCGGCGCGCGGCGGAAGCGGTGCGGCGGCGCCTGACGCGTCGCTGAACGGAACGCGTCGAGTCGACGGCGCGAAACTGAGCGCCGGAAAAGTGGTTACTCCTCGTCGTCGGCCAGGCCGCCGAACACGGACGCCGCGGTGTCGGGCACGTCGAAGTCGTGGTAGTGCTCACCCTTCTCGTTCGAGAGGATGTTGAGCGCGGCGGCGGCGCCGTCGCCCGCGGAGATGACCGCCTGCCACTCCTCGGCGCGGGCCATCGCCCCGGTCGCGTAGACGCCGTCGACGCTGGTCTCCATCGAGACGCCGACGCTGACGGTGTCGTCGTCGTCGAACTCGCAGCCGAGCGACTCCGCGAGGTCGCGGTTCGCGCCCGTCGCGAGGACGACGTAGTCGGCGTCGTACTCGCCCTCCTCGGTCGTCACGGCGAAGCCGTCTCCGGCCGCCTCGACGCCGGTCACCTTCTCGCCCTGGTGGCGGTCGACGCCGAAGTCGTCGACCTGCTGGCGGGCGGTCGCCATGAACTCGCTGCCGCCGACGGAGCCGACCCCGAGGTAGTTGAACAGGTGCGCCTTGTGCGATCCACGTCCCGTCCGTGTCGAAGAGGGTCGTGTCGAGTCCGTTCTTGCTCGCGAACAGTCCGGCGCTCAGCCCCGCCGGTCCACCGCCGACGATTACGACGTTTGTCATGGTCGGAATAACGCGCCCCGGCCCATAAGGGTTGACGGAAGCGGGGATCGACGACCGACCGAACGGGGAGACGACGGCGATCGACCGAACGGAGAGACGGCGACGGGGTGGGTTGCGCCGATCGGTCGACCGCGGCCGCCAGCGACTCCCCGAGCAGAAGCTATTTGCGCCGACCCGAGGAGGATCTGATCTATGATTGACGGCCGGCCGTGGGACGAGTCGGTACGGGGGTCGTCCGAGACCGAGAGGTCGCGCGCCCCCGATCGGCGGATCCGTGCCGCCGTCGCGGTCGCCGTCGTCCTCGTCGCGCTCGCAGCGGGAGCCGGCGGCGTCGCGGGCGCCACTTCCGCGGCCGCCAGCCCCGGCGCCGCGACCCCCGGACCGGTCGACGGCGGACCCAGTTCGGCGGCGGTCGCGCAAACCGGGTCTCCGCTCGACGGAACGAACGAGACGGTCGAACTCGTGGTGCGGTTCGACCCGGTCGACGACCCCGCGGTGCTCGGCGCGGCGGACGACATCCCGGACGCGGGCGCGAACGCGAGCGCGACGGTCGCGGACCTCCGAGAGCACGCCGCCGCCGAGCGGGACGCCTTCGAGTCGTTCGCGGCCTCGCGGCCCGGAATCACGGTCGAGCGGAAGTTCTGGCTGGCGAACGCGCTGCTCGTCTCCGTCGACGCGGAGACCGTGGCAGCGAGCGATCTGCGCGCGGTCGAGAACGTCACCCGGATCCACGAGAACGTCGCCGTCGAGCCGATCGAGACGGCCGCCGAGGATCCGGCCGCGCCGACCGCCAGCCCGCAGATCGACGCCGATCCGAGCGGGCGGGCCGTGGCCGGGGTGCGGCAGATCGGCGCGCCGACCGCGTGGGAGCGGTTCGACACGCGGGGCGCGGGCGCCACCGTCGCGGTCGTCGACACCGGCGTCGACCCCGCGCATCAGGACATCGACCTCGCGGGGTGGGCGTCGTTCGACGCGAACGGGACGCTCGTGAGCGACGACGTCGCGGACGCGAGCGACCCCGACGGCCACGGGACTCACGTCGCGGGGACGGTGGCGGGCGGGAACGCCTCGGGGACGTACATCGGCGTCGCGCCCGAGGCGAGCCTCTACGGCATCGACGCGTTCGAGGAGAACGGGACGGCGACGTTCGCGGGGGTCGTCGCCTCGATGGAGCACGCGACGACGGCGGCCGACGCCGACGTGCTCCAGCTGAGCCTCGGCGCCAACGGCACCTTCCGCGGGTTCATCACCCCGGTCAGGAACGCCCGGGCGACCGGGACCGTCGTCGTCGCCGCGGTCGGCAACGAGGGCGCGAACGCCTCCTCGTCGCCCGCCAACGTCTACGACGCGGTCGCCGTCGGCGCTGTCGACGCGGAGGGGCAGGTCCCGCCGTTCTCGGGCGGGCAGCGGATAAATTCGAGCGACGCCTTCCGCGAGCATCCGGACGACTGGCCGGCGACGTACGTCGTCCCCGATGTGACCGCACCGGGCGTTCGGATTCCGAGCGCCGCCGCGGGCACGCGAAGCAGCTACGTCTTCCAGCAGGGGTCAAGCATGGCGGCGCCGCACGCCAGCGGCGTCGCGGCGCTCTCGGTCGCCGCGACCGACGGCCGGGTCGCGGCCCCGGCGATCGGGTCGGCGCTCGTCGACAGCGCGGTCCACCCCGAGAACACGACGGCGCCCGACGCCCGGTACGGACACGGCGTCGTCGACGCGCCGGCCGCCGTGGAGGCCGCTGTCGAGGCGGCGCCGCCGGAGGCGGTCGCGAGCGATTCGAACGGGACCGAGACTGCCGGGACCGACTCAAACGACTCCGAGACGAACGCGACCGACGTGGCGAGCGGAGGCGGTTCGGACGGGGAACGCGACGACACCGGTGACGGGGCGCCCGGGTTCGGCGCCGTCGCCGCGGTCGTCGCGGTCGCGCTCGCGAGCCTGACCGCGGTCGCCCGCGCCGGGAAGGAGTGAGGGCGGCGGTCGTTGTCGACGGCGCCGCAGACCCCGTTCGCGGTCACTCCGCGAAGTCGCTGAGCGAACCGTCGTCGTCGCCGCGGTTGTCGCTCGTATCCCCGTCGTCGTCATCGTCATCGCCGTCGCTCGCACCCGATCCGGTCGCGTCGCTCGCGCTCGACCCGTCGGTGTCCGAGCCCAAATCCGTCCACGGGTCGTCGGGGTCGACCGGCTCGACCGCGCGGTCGAGTTCGTCGGCGTCGTACTCGACGTCCTCGTCGAGCAGCATCGCGAGCCGCTGCCAGCGCGCGCTCTGCTCGTCTTCGCCCTCGGGGCCGACGCGCGCGCCGTGCGTCTTGAAGAATCGGGTGCCGCGCCCGCGCTTCGACCCCTCGCCGGTGTGGCCGTCGAAGACGGCGTCGAACTCGCCCTCCGGTTCGAGGTCGCCGACGGGGAAGTCGTGGGCCGGCTCCTCGCCGCGCTCGCGGGCGTCGGCTCTGATCTCGGCGACGGCGCCGAAGTAGGCGTCCGCGTTCGACGCCTCGCGGGTCGAGCGGGCGCGGGCGGCCGCGAGCGCGGCGTGGATCGCACAGAGGCGCCCCTTCCACGCGTCCGGCTCCCAGCGCTCGGTGGCGAGTGCCTCGTAGCGCTCGATAGTGAGCGCCACCTCGTCGCCCGCGCGGAGGTCCTCGACGACGTAGAGGTTCAGGCGGTCCCAGAGGTTCCAGGCGTAGCCGGAGCGCGCCAGCTCCCAGGCGGCCCACGCGGCGACCTCCTCGTCGGAGCGCCGCACCGCCTTCTGGAGGAGGCTGGAGACGACGTATCGGCTGTAGCCGCCGTCGGTCTCGTTCGGCTCCTTCTCCTCGCCGAAGTCGTTCTCGCCCGTCGCGTCCGGCGTCGTCTCGGTTTCGAGGCTCCCGTCCGACCCGAACGTCGCCTGTCTGTCGTCGCCGTCGGCCATGTCCTCGCTCCCGCCGCGAGCGACTTAACAGCCCCGCGGCGAGCGCGGTCGGGACGCGACGTGAGGGGGTCTCCGAGCCGGTCGATCCGCGCCGCGGTACGACGGATCACACCTGTTCTGAAAGGGAACCCTTAAGTCGAATCCGGAGGGTAGGATACTGTAACCGCCCTTAGCTCAGCCTGGTAGAGCAGTCGACTGTAGATCGACTTGTCCCCCGTTCAATTCGGGGAGGGCGGACTGAATTTTTACACTTGTGAGCGACAGCGAGCGGTTGGCGACTTTACTCTCGGCGAGAGATTAGCTCGGATGGGCTAGCGCCGCTGATTACCTGGAGATGACGTCGCCGCGGCGAGGAATGAACCTCTCGCTGTAAATTGAGGCCGAGTTGGAGCGACAGCGGCTAGAATCAGATATTGGACAACTGGAACAAGCAATCGAAGGAATCAGATACGATCTGATAGAGGAGGCTTAGACTATATCATAACTCGAAGTCAGAATCATCCTGCTGGTGTTCATCAAATTTTTCTAGTACAACCTGCCTAAACTCTTCGCGAATCTCCCTGCGGTCAGTCATACTAAAATCATCCGTAACCCAACCGGAATCGCTATTTATCAATGTCTTGTTTACACTAACCTCAAAGGTTTCTCTTCTTTCTTCTTTGAAATCAATTTCAATTACTGCTCTACGGGCTACACTCTTGTGTTCATACCGAATCTCAAGTTTTGACAGGTAGTATCCGTTTTCCTCGCACTTTTGTACAAAATCATTTGTGTCAAGTCTCTGTCCCGATAAGACAGCGTTTCGAATTCCTTCCAATTCAGTATCCAGCTCCTCCGTTTCATCTTCCCCACCGACCGTTTCATCGCGCAGAACTTGGACACCTTCCACATTTTTTCTGGTCCAGTTGTCCGTTTCAACCTTCATTAGATCGCGGAGGAGTTCTACCTTTTTTCGGTGAGATAGTTGAGTAAGCGCGATCGGTTCTCGCGTCACGCCCTCTTTATCATCTTCCATCCGGTCTTGATTCCACCCATCAATGAACTCACGTATTGCCGTTTCCTTGTTCACTTTGTCGTACTCGTGAATAGCAATCGATTTTTTATCCGAGTTGAAGTCTTGAATCGTAATTGAGGTTGATTTTCTATGTCGTGCTAGCCCCTGTAACTTCCCCCTCTTTTCAATCGTAAACTCAAGTTGTAATTCCAGATCGTCGCCATTTTCGCTTAGATCCCGGACGTGGACTTCTTTTTCCCCATACGCCGTCTGAGTGCGCTTTTTTTCTTTTAGGTCTGCAAGGAGTTCTTTTGCGTCGGCCTCACTACTCCACCGAAATGCCGACGACTTGGTTGTTGTATCTGAATCAAGGGCCTCTTTCTGTAGATATTTAAATGAGTCATACCCAAAGAGGACTCTTCTAGAGAATTCTCGAATAGTCTCTCGACTCCTACTACATGTCAAAAGACCCCGCTGAGTCTTGTGATGATCGAGTATCGCATCCATCGATAGGTAATCATCTATTATTTTTTCAAACTCTCTGTCCGCCGGGTACTGGAGTTTCTCCATCTTATCTTTCTTCGAAACTACCGCATCGTCGTCCAACGTGGGCTGTGTTTGTTCTGACATTGTTATCTACTATCGAGGTGCTGAAGATTAGCCATTGCTCGCATCGACTTGAACTCTATTTCTGTCTTTCCTCCTGAAAATTCTCTGATGAATTCTTCCTCAACGGGTTCTGTCTGGTAACCACGATTTGGTACAAAAATATCGATCTGTTCATGATTAGACAATAGCTGGTAATGACGAAGTGATTTATACATAAATAGTAACGAGTCGAAGTCCATCTCGTCAAAATAAAAGATAAAGCCCTGCTCGGAGGAGTCTCCACCTGTAGCAAAGAAGAAGTCCGACAACAGATACTCAAGCGTTATTAAATCGTATCGCCCTCCATCTTCATCAGTCAAGTCAGGATAGTATATTTTAACCTCTTCGTAGTCGCCCTTCAGATCGTTGTAGGTATCCTCAATCTGTGCTATTCGCTTTAGATAGTCATTTCCCCACAAACAGATCTTCGCCAGCTCCCACTTACGGGGGACATCTATTGCTCGTACAAACTCGCGGAAATCAGTGGAATCGAATCCATCTGTCGCCCATAGTGCCACAATCCCGGTATTCGTGAGAGAAGCCTCGTTTCCAAGATTATGCGTTGACTCAAATTGCTCCGAATTGGGCCCCTTCTCTACTTTTTCTAGTAGAGTCTCAAAGAATGATTCCACCTGGCCCTCATTTATGCTACCCCACTGCCATGATTTTGATTCCAAAATGTTACCGTATGTATGTCTTCCATATGGATCCTCATATGTTAGATATGCATCTATCCCATATCCGTGCTTCCGGCCCTCCTCATCGGTTTTAACGTCCACATCTGTTCTACTCTTCAAGTTCCAGCCGAGATTTTTGAATAGTGTAACAATCCTCTCTGTCGCTCTATCTCCTTTCCTGTTAGCATCTTCAGGCATGTTGATTCACCCCGGAGATGGCCGCTCGAACAATCGAGAATAGTTTCTCATCCTCATTCACATTAGAAAATATCCGCACAGAACCGCTCCTATAGAACCCAATTGTGGCCTCTTCACTATCAAGTGAAATCTCTATACAAAGGTACGTGACATCGTCCTCATACTCCGATATCAGTTTCTCAGCAACTGAGTCTGTATGTGTGTTAAGATAGCAATTCCCGTTTGTGTTGGGTTCTGGACTAATATTATTGATACGGAGTGCGCTAATCTCAAAATCAACCTCATGTGATTTGAGCTGCTCCACGATATCTTCTAAGTAGATGTTTAAATCACTGATCGTTACCCGATCAATAGTCTGACCGAGACGATTGATCACCTCTCCATTATCATCTTTGTTAGAATAGACTTCCAATAATTCGGAATTCTGATTAATTCTAAAGCTTATTTCTTCCGTGCTTGTGATCGTCTCTTCTACAATATCCTCTCGTTCAGGATCGTACCTTGTAATTCGGGTATTCGTACTTGTAATCAGTTCAGCAGATATTATCTCATTTTCCTTATCGACCGACCGGAATCCGAATGAACTGCTCTGAGAGAACGACTGTTGTTCAAGATCCGTTGGTACAGAGTTCCAATCCTCCGTTCCTATCTTGCTGATATTGATTGTCGCTGGTGATTCAATTTGCTCAGAGGTGGCCATAATTGATATAAATTCACGTCAAACACAAAAGTGTTATTTATTATATGTTAGATGGGGTGGTAGTTTGTTACCCGAAGCCAGCCGCCCGTAGCAAGGGATAGACCTCTCGCTGCATATTGGTCGCCTCCGTCACCACCCGTACTTTTCGCCGTTGCCGACAATGACCCTCGTATGAGAGTCCGCTGGGGTACACTCATCGTCCTCCTCATCGTCGCCCTAGCGGGCTGCGCCGGCGCACCCGCCGCGGATCTCGACTCACCGCCCGACAACCCCGACGGCGTCGACCCGAACGACCCGGACGACACTGCCTGGACGGGAACCGTCGTGCGCGTCGTCGACGGCGACACGATGGAGGTCGAGTTCCCGAACGGCGAGGTCGACACCGTCAGGCTCCTCGGCGTCGACACGCCCGAGACGAGCGCGGAGTCGACGTCGCCCGGCGAGTTCGAGGGGGTTCCGGAGACGGACGCCGGTCGGGCGCACCTCCGGGCGTGGGGCGGCGAGGCGTCGACGTTCGCGGAGTCGGAGCTCGCCGGCGAGGAGGTCACGGTCGTGACCGGCGGCGACCGCCGGGGGAGCTACGGGCGCCTCCTCGCGGTGCTGTACGTCGACGGCGAGGACTTCAACGAGCGCCTGCTGACCGAGGGGTACGCGCGGCTGTACGACACCGAGTTCGCGCTGCGGGACGCGTACGCCGCGGCCAAGGCGGACGCGCGGGAGCGCGGCGTCGGGCTCTGGGCGTTCGACGAGTCGGACTACCCCACCGAGGCGAGCGAGGTCGACGACGAGGACCTCCCGCCGCTCCCGGCCGACGGTGACTACGACTGCGACGACTTCGACACGCGGGCGGAGGCGAACGCGGTCCTCGACCGGTCGCCGGACGACCCGCACGACCTCGACGCGGACGGCGACGGCGAGGCGTGCGAGTCGCTTCCCCCGTTCGGGGTCGACGCCGCCGCTCTCCCTGTGCCGCCGTAACACACTTAAGAGCGCGCTCGATACGGTGTCGTAGTGGCATCCCGACAGGGCGGGTCGGGGGACGCGGAACCCCTCGCGCCCGGATCGACGGAGCGTCGGACCGCTTCCACGACCGCCGCCGCGAGCCGGCAGGCCGACGCGCGGTCCCGGTCGCCGCCGGAGTCGCCCGCGCGCCGCCGCGAGCGGGCCGGCCGAACCGACCGATCCGCGGAGTATCGATCGGTCGATTCGCGCCACGGCGGGGAGTCCGCCGCCCGAACGCCGGAGGACCCGCCGGTACGCGACCCCTCCCTCTACGCGCTCACCGACCACTTCCGCGAGCGACTGGAACAGCCCGGTCGGTACGTCTCGACGCGGACCGTGAGCGACGCGATCCGGGAGGGACAGCTCCGCTGGAACAGCACCGACGGCTGGCGGTTCGCCCTGGTCGAGGGCGGCGTCCGGTTCGTCGTGGTCGTGAGCGACACGGAGACGAACTCGCCGGTCGTCGTCACCGGGTGGACGGAGGTCGCGGACCGCGAGGCCGCGCTGGCGGCCTCACGGTGGGACGGGGTCGATGTCGACACCATCGCCGTGCGCGCCGCGCTGAGCGAGTCGGCGTCGACCGCGATTCCCGACCGGATCCGGCCCCGGACCGTGACCCGTCCGTTCGAAGTGGGCGAACATCGCCTCGAAACCGAACCGGGCGAGCCGTTCGTGCGCTGTACCGACTGCGGCTGCCGGTTCCGCTCGAAGGAGGGGATCACCTCGCGGCGGTGTCGGCAGCGGTCGCCGGGCCGGTAGTCGGCGGACTCTTTTATAAGCGACGTTCGAGTTCGCACGCTACTCGTGAGTGCTCACGCGGTACGGTGGCGCGTGCCTGCGAGCGGCCGCTAGGCCGCGAGCCAGCACGCGCGAGGGAGTCGCGAACGGAGTGAGCGACGAGGCTGGGGAGGAGTGAGGTGCGGCCGCGGTGCTGTCGGGTGGGACTCAAAGGGGCAGTCGCGAGTCCTCGCGGCTGGGGCTTTGGAGGTGTTCCCTTGTGGTACCGACCCCTCATGTCTTCCAAGATGTCATTGATCCCTCTCGCCCGGTGACGCTATTCATTTCCGCGTTGCGACCGAAGCGGCGGTGATGACCGACGATACCGGCGACGACGACGCCGGAAACGATCCCGAAGACAATCTCTCCTTAGATCGCTTCCACGAGGCGCTCGAAGCCGAGGAGCGCCCCGTGGCGACCGCAAGCGAGGTCGCCCGCCGACTCGGAACCACGCAGGCCGCGGCCCGCGACGCGCTCGCGGCGCTGGTCGACCGCGGCGACGTGGACCGGCTCGACGTGGAGGCGGACCCCGTCGTCTTCTACCCGCGCGACTGGGGCGCGTTAGCGAGCCGCGAGCGCGTCGTCGTCTTCCCGAAGCGCCGCGAGATCGTCGTCGACCGCCCCACGCAGTACACCCGGGCGCGGCTCTCGCAGTTCGCGAACCTCGTCGACACCACCGGCACCGAGCCGGGGACCCGCGGCTACCTCTACCGGATCCGACAGGAGGACGTGTGGGCCGCGCCGTTCGACGACGCCGACGCGCTCGTCGACGCGCTTCGCTCGGTGCTCCCCCGGCGGTTCGACCACCTCGAAGAGTGGGTCCGCGACCAGTGGCGGCGCGCGCATCGCTTCCGGCTGTACACCCACGCCGACGGCTACGTGGTCCTCGAGGCCGCCTCGGAGAACCTGATGGGGAACGTCGCCGACCAGCACCTCGACGACGACCACCTCCGCGCGCCCATCTCGGACACCGAGGCGTGGGTCAACGAGGCGGCAGTCGCCGCGGTGAAGCGCGCGCTCTACGACGCCGGCTACCCCGTCGAGGACGACCGCGACCTCGAAACGGGCGACCCCGTCGAGATCGAACTCACGACCGACCTCCGTGACTACCAGGCGACGTGGGTCGAGACGTTCCTCGACCGCAAGTCGGGCGTGTACGTCGGCCCGCCCGGCTCCGGCAAGACGGTCGCCGCCATCGCGACGATCGCGGCCGTCGGCGGCGAGACGCTCATCCTGGTCCCCTCCCGCGAGCTCGCCGAACAGTGGCGCGAGGAGCTGCTCGACCACTCCACTATCGACCCCGCCGACGTCGGGCTGTACCACGGGGGTACCAAAGACGTGCGCCCCGTCACGATCGCGACCTACCAGATCGCCGGGATGGACCGCCACCGGCGCCTCTTCGACTCCCGCGAGTGGGGGCTGATCTGCTTCGACGAGTGTTTGACCGGGGATACTATCGTTGAAACGCCCTCCGGAAGGACGACATTCTACGAGCTTGATGAGATATACGAGTTGGAGGACGGGTGGACGACGGATATCGATCTCTCGGTTCGCACGTTCGACCGTAAGCGGGGAACGTACCGATTCACTCCCGTCACAGGTATATACAAATCCACGGCATCGGTCAAACAGATCGAAACACGTCAGGGATATCCGATAACGGCGACCGAGGGACACACTCACTTCGTCTTCGATCCCGAGACCGGGCGTATCTCGGAACAAAAAGGCGTCTCGGAGGGTGAATTCGTCGTTAGACCGCAAACGGAGTCAGGGGGGTATACCGATACGGACGCGTCCGACATCGCATCTGCTGAACTGCTCGGTTGGTTTCTCGGAGACGGGCACCGAGATCGCCACGGGCACGTGAAATTCTCGTTCGCACGGAACAAACGGGAACAGATAGATATTCTTGAAAAGCTGTGTAACCGGGCCGAGATCGACTATTCGGTCTTTGAGAACAGCAGGGGCGACCTCACGTTATGGTCGAAACGATTTGCGGACCGACTGCCGTGGGATCTCCCGTCCGGGAGTAAGGCACGGAGAGTGACCGTCCCTCCAGCGGCATACGGATGGCATCCGAATCGAGCCGGTGCGTTGTTGAGAGGGCTCTTTGATGCCGAGGGATCCGTCGATAAGAAGGGTCGGATACAGTTTAACACAGTCTCAGAGGGCCTCGCAAAGGACGTTATCCTGCTTCTACAGCATCTCGGCATTCCATCAAGTTATCTTCAGATAGACAGAGAGGGCTCCCACAGCGATCAGCACCGAGTACTGATAGCATCCCGGTACGGTGTGCTGTTCGCTGAGAAAGTCGGATTCAGGCTACAACACAAATCGGAGCGAATCTCTCTCGGCGAGACTCCTGTGGCGGGGGTACCCGTTGGAACATACCTCGAACGGATCAAAGAGGACGTGGAGCTTTCGAACGAACAGATTGCGGATATGATTGGTGTCGCTCGACAGACGATCGGAGATATCATCCGTGGAGACAACCGTCTGGGCCAACGACATCTAAGTTCTCTCGCCGAAGGGCTTCGAAGGTACGCACAGACGGATCCGATCTCGGTTAATGCGATGCGTGAGGATGACGGAGTCACGTACGCAGAGATCGGCGACGAACTAAACGTCTCGACCAGTCACGCGTATACCTTGGTTTCCCGAGCGGATGAGAGAACAGAGAAAGTGATCGACGAACGTGAACAACGCTGTCGTATGAAGGCGGCACAGCACGCAGATCGGTTGGAGAAGCTCGAAGGTTTACAGATTACCGAGGTCACCTCGGTCACGCAAAAAGGTGTTGAGACAGTTTATGACTTCGAGACTCAGGATCATACGTTCGTCGCCGACGGGTATCTGACACACAATTGTCACCACATCACGGCGCCGGTCTTCTCTCGGTCGGCGGAGCTACAGGCGAAACACCGGCTCGGACTCTCTGCGACGCCCGTCAGCGAGACCGGCAGCGAAGAGGAGATCTACACCCTGATCGGCCAGCCCATCGGCGCCGACTGGGACGCCCTCTTCGAGGCCGGCTTCGTCCAGGAGCCGGAGGTCGAGATCCGGTACGTCCCGTGGCGCGACGAGACGGCCCGCAACGAGTACGCCGCCGCGGACGGCCGGGAGCGCAGACGGTTCGCGGCCGAGAACCCCGCGAAGATCGAGGAGATCCGCTACCTGCTCGCGGCCCACCGCGAGAAGAAGGCGCTCGTCTTCGTCGAGTACCTCGATCAGGGCGACGCGATCGCCGACGCGCTCGGCGCTCCCTTCATCAGCGGCGAGACGCCGCACCACGAGCGCGCGGAGCTGTTCCGGCGATTCCGAGCGGAGAGCGGCGGTGACGGCGACGCGAAAGGTTCCCGCGACGGCGACGCAGGAGGTTCTCCCGACGCGGCCCGCGGCGACGACCTCGACGTCCTCATCGTCTCGCGGGTCGGCGACGAGGGGATCGACCTCCCGAACGCCGAACTCGCGGTCGTCGCGAGCGGTCTCGGCGGCTCCCGGCGACAGGGCTCGCAGCGCGCCGGGCGGACGATGCGCCCGACCGGCTCCGCGCTCGTCTACGTCCTCGCGACGCGCGGGTCGAGCGAGGAGGAGTTCGCCCAGCGGCAGATGCGCCACCTCGGTCGGAAGGGCGTCCGCGTCCGCGAGACGAACGTCGCGGAGTGACGCAGCAGGGAGATACCGCAGATCCTCCGGTAGCGGCGCTCTATCGCAGAGCGTCCCGCAGCGCCCGCTCCCCTTGTTCGATCGACGCGACCGGATCGTCGGGATCGTCGTGTTCGTGGACGAGCCACTCCGCGTCGGCGTTGCGCGCGCTCGCGACGACCGCGTCGAGGTCGAGGTCGCCGTCGCCGAGCGCGACCGATTCGCCGCGGTCGAGGTCGACATCGGCGGCGTGGACGTGCGTGATCCGGTCGGCGTGTTCGTCGATCAGCGTGGCGGGGTTCGCGCCGCCGGCCATCGCCCAGCCGACGTCGACCTCGAAGCCGAGTCGGTCGTCGGTCCGCGCGAGTAGTCGCTCGATCGCGGGCGCGCCGTCGACGGTCGCGAACTCCTGATCGTGGTTGTGGTACGCGAGCCGGAGGCCCTCGCCCGCGACTTGCGCAGCGGGCGAGTCGAGTCGCGCTGCCGCCGCGTCGACTGCGGCCTCGGTCTCGAAGTGTTCCGGGTCGAGCCACGGGACGACGAGCGTGTCGGCGCCGAGCCGGTCGTACAGCTCGACGGTTTCGTCGGCGTCGTCCTCCAGCGTATCGATCGGGACGTGCGCCGAGGCGACCGCGAGGTCGTTCCGATCGAGCGCGGCGAGCACGTCGTCGATCGACGCCTCGCGCACGCGGTAGGCGAACTCGACCCCATCGTACCCGGCCGCGCCGACCCGGTCGAGGACCTCCGGGAGCGGTGCGTCGAGCGAGCGCAGCGTGTACAGCTGGACCGCGATATCGACCATGGCCGTCCTTCCCGCGCCACCGACCTATCCGTTCCGACGCCGAAGCTTTCAACACCCGCTCCGTCGATTCCGCGGTATGGACACCGACGAGTCGCAGGACGGTTCCGGCGACGGCGAGTCGAAGCGGGGACCGCAAGGCGGCGATCCCCCCGGGCCGACCGTCGCCGAGGCGGTCGTCGACGCCATGCTCGACCGCGGCGTCGAGACCGTCTTCGGCATCCCCGGGAAGCAGACCCTCCCGCTGAACCGGGCGCTCGCCGACCGCGACGCGCGGTTCGTCGTCGCCCGCCACGAGACCGCGGTTCCCCATCAGGCGTGGGGGTACGCCGAGACGAGCGATCCGGGCGAGATGGCGGCCACCTGCGTTGTCCCCGGCCCGGGCGACACGAACGCGATGAACGGGCTGAAGAACGCCCTGAACGACTGCGTCCCGATGCTCCACCTCGCCGTCGAGACGGAGCGATCGGTCCGCGGCGGCGACGGGATCCACGAGACGCCCCCCGAGACGTACGACACGGTCGTCAAGGAGAACGTCCTCGTCGACTCCCCCGCGGGCGCGGTCCCGGCCGTCGTCGAGGCGATCCGGACCGCCCGCGAACACTCGCAGGGACCGGTCCGCGTCGGGATCCCGAAGGACGTCCTCGCGGGCCGCACGCCCCAGCCCGCGGTCGGCGGCCGCGACCCCTCCCCGCCGACGACCGCACCCGCGGACGCGGTTCGCGAGGCCGCCGACCTCCTCGCCGACGCGAACTCCCCCGTCCTCCTCGCGGGCGGCGGCGTCAGGCGGTCGGGCGCGAGCGACGCGCTCCGCGCGGTCGCCGAGGGGCTGGACGCGCCGGTCGTGACGACGTACAAGGGGAAGGGGACGCTCCCCGAGACGCACCCGCTGTCGGCCGGGGTCCTCTGTGGCGGCGCCAGCGCGGAGCTCCGCGACCTCCTCGCGGACGCGGACGTGGGTCTCGTCGTCGGTTCCGACCTCGACGCCGTCGCAACTGCCTCGTGGTCCGTCTCGATGCCCGAGTCCCTGGTCCACGTCACGCTCGACGGCGACGACGTGGGGTTCGGCTACGAGACCGACCTCGGCGTCGTCGCCGACGCCGACCGCTTCCTGCGCGCGCTTGCCGACCGCCTCGACGACGGTTCGGCCGACGACGAACGGGCGGCGTCTCGCAACCGCACCGGGACCGAGCGCGCCGAGTCGGTCCGTGCCGCCGACCGCGAGCGGTTCGCGGCGCTGTCGGAACCGGCCGACGGCGACGACCGCGACGGCAGCGACGGCAGCGACGGCAACGACGGCAACGACGACCGTCCCCTCCGCTCCGTCGAGGTCCTCTCCGCGGTGCGCGACGCGATCCCCGAGGAGGCGGTCGTCACCGCCGACGCGGGCGGGTTCCGGCTGTGGACGCTCGTCTCGTTCCCCGCCTCGGGACCGCGGTCGTACGTCAACCCCGGCTCGTGGGCGACGATGGGCACCGGTCTCCCCTCAGCGATCGGCGCCAAGCTGGCGAATCCCGACCGTGATGTCGTCGCGCTCACCGGCGACGGGGGACTCATGATGTGCGTTCACGAGCTACACACGCTGGCGAGCGAGGGGATAGACGTCACCGTCGTCGCGCTCAACAACGACGACTACGCGATCATCAGCGAGGAGGCGTCGCGCTCGTACGAGTTCCCCGAGAGCGCCTACGGCTGGGCGGAGACCGGACTCGACCTCGTCGCGGTCGCGTCGGGGATGGGCCTGCCGGCGGAGCGCGTCCGCGAGGGCGACGCGGTCGGCGACGCCGTCGAGCGCGCCCGGAACCGAGACGGGCCGGCGCTCGTCGAGGTCGTCACCGACCCGAACGAGCCGCAGGCGAGCGAGTGGATGACTGGAGCGCGGCCCGGGGAGTGACCGCTCCGTTTCACGCCTCGCGTTTCCGAGATTTGAAGCGATTCTATATGCGCGCCCGCCCCCGAGTACGAGTATGCGAAACCCGTGGGTCCACGACGACGTCCCGGACGGCGCCGGGAACGGCTACGACGGTCCGGTGCGGCTGTTGGCGGCGTTCATGTGGGGGACGCTGGCACTTTTCGTCGGGGGGTTCGTCCTGCTCTCCGGCGCGGGCGTCGTCGACCTGGCCGACGGGGGGTCGTTCGGGGAGGTCATCACGGGGGTCGTCGCCGCGGTCGCGCTCGCCCTGGCGATCCCGATCCTGTTGAAGCTGCTCTCGATCTCGCGGGCGCTCGCCCTCCTCGCGTTCCTCGCGACGGGCGCCTCCGTCGGTCGGTTCGTGATCGTCCGCGAACCGGAGCGGTTCCGTGCGCTGCTCGACGCGCGCGACGAGCTCGCCGGGAACGCCGGCGCGCTCGGCGACCTCCTCGACGTCGTCGACTCGATGTCGCCCGCAGTGGTCGACGGAGCGATGGCGACGGCCAACGCCGCGATAGTCGACGGCGCGACCGCGGCGGTCGTCGCCGTCCCGGTCGCCTAACGCCGCAAACCTCCGGGTGTACCGCGTTCCCTCCGCGTTCGGTGAGACGTGAGCCTTAACAGCACTCGTTGTGACTCCCATCCATGACGCATCCGAACGACGTCGCCGTCGGCATCGTCGGTCTCGGCGGCATCGGGTCCCACCACGCGACGAAGCTGACCGAGCGCGGCGCGAACCTCGTCGGCGGAATGGACGTCGACGCGGCCGCCCGCGAGCGGTTTTACGAGGAGTTCGACGTTCCCGCCTACGAGGACGAGGAGGCACTCTACGACGACTGCGACGCCGTGTTGGTCACCACGCCGAACCGCTTCCACGAAGAGTACGCCGTCTCGGCGCTCTCGGCCGGACTCGACGTGCTCATCGAGAAGCCGCTCGCGCACACGCTCGAAAGCGCCGAGCGCATCGCGGACGCCGCCCGCGACGCCGAGGGGTTCTGTACCGTCGGGTTCAACAACCGGTTCGCGGAGCCGGTCCGAGTGATCAAACACTACCAAGACGAGGGGCGGTTCGGCGAGACCACCCACGTCGAGGCGAACTACGTCCGCCGGCGCGGCGTCCCCGGCCGCGGCTCGTGGTTCACGTCGGCGGAGGTCGCCGGCGGCGGCGCGCTCATCGACATCGGCGTCCACGCGATCGATCTGGCCCTCTACTTTCTCGATCACCCCGAGGTCGTCGAGGTCTCCGGGGAGACGCGCTCGGAGTTCGGCGGCCGCGACGACTACGCGTACGTCAATATGTGGGGCGACGACGACGGTCCCGAGGGGTTCGACGTCGACGACTCCGCGTCGGCGTTCCTCCGCGCCGCCGACGGCACCACTGTCTCGCTGGAGGTCGCGTGGGCGACGAACCGCCCGGCGACCGACGAGTTCGTGGTCCGGGGCACCGAGGCGGGCGCGACGTTCGACCGCGGCGGCGACGACCTCACGATCCACGAGGCGTCGGTCGGCGGCGGCCACCACCTCTCGGACGCGACGGTCGAAACCCGAGAGGGGGACAGCCACGCCGCCGAACAGGCCGCGTTCCTCGAAGGGGTCGCCGCAGGCGAGGCGCCCGCGATCAACACCGTCGAAGAGGGACTGCGAGTTCAGCGCGTCATCGACGCTATCTACCGGTCCGCCGAGACCGGCGCGGCGGTGCGGCTGGACTGAGCTGACACCCAACAGCTCCGGCCGACGGTAACGCCCGTCCGCGATGGGAACCTATTCGGTCCTGGGGACCGTTCCCGCGGACAACTCGTGACCCGCGACTCAGGCCCGACGCCGCCCTCCGAACGGATCACCAGCCTCGACGCGCTCCGGGGGTTCGCGCTGCTCGGCATCCTCGTCATCAACATCCGCGTCTTCTCGATGCCGGAGCAGACCCTGCTCAACCCCAACGTGTACGGCGACTTCACCGGTCTCAACTACTGGACGTGGTTCGTCGGCCACGTGTTCGCGCAGTCGAAGTTCATCACGATCTTCTCGGCGCTGTTCGGCGCGGGCGTCCTCATGTTCATCGAGAGCAAAGCGGAGAAGGGACAGGACGCCGTTCGCCTCCACCTCCGTCGGACCGCGGTGCTGATCGCGGTCGGTCTCCTCCACGCGTACCTGCTGTGGTACGGGGACATCCTCGTCACGTACGGTCTCACCGGGATCTTTCTGCTTTTCGTCCGCGACCACGACGCGCGCCAGCTCGCCGGGCTGAGCGCGATTCTCCTGCTTTTCGTTCCCGTGCTCGAACTGTTCGCGGCGGTGTCGATGGGCGGCGAGGCGATCGCCGGCCAGTGGATGCCCGCGGCGGACGCCATCCAGCAGCAGGTGGCCGCCTACCGCGGCGGGTGGCTCGACCAGATGAGCCACCGCGTCTCCTCGTCGTTCCAGCGACAGACCAGCGGCTTCATCGGGTCGAGCTTCTGGCGGGTCGGCGGCGTCATGCTGCTCGGCATGGCGCTGTACAAGCGGGGCGTGCTGACCGGCGAGCGCTCGACGGCGTTCTACCGCCGGCTCGTCGCTGGTGGCGTCGTCGGCGTCGGTATCGTCGTCGCGGGCGTCGCGTACATCGAGGCGAACGACTGGAGCGCGGGCGCCGCGCTGTACTGGCGGCAGTTCAACTACGTCGGGAGCCTCCTCGTCGCCGGCGGCTACGTCGGACTCGTCACCCTGTTCGTCCGGTGGCGCGGCGGGGGGGTCGTGACCCGCGCTCTCGCCGCGGTCGGCCGGACCGCGTTCACGAACTACCTGCTCCAGACCGTCGTCGCGACGACGATATTCTACGGCCACGGGCTGGGGCTGTTCGGCTCCGTCAGCCGCTTCGAGGCGATGGGGATCGTCGTCGGGATCTGGGTCGTCCAGATCGTCCTCTCCGTGCTCTGGCTGCGCTACTTCCGGTTCGGTCCCGTCGAGTGGGTGTGGCGGACGCTCACCTACGGGGAAGCGCAGCCGATGCGGCTGAAGAGCTGAGGTCGCGTTCTCCGAACTGAGACTCGCGTGGACACGTTCAACACCCCGCGGGCGAACCTCTGCTCATGACCGAGTTCGACGTTCACGACCACCGCCACGAGCTGAAACAGCTCCGCGACGCCGGACAGACGAGCCTCTGGGAGAACCGAGAGGAGATGGCGTGTCCGGTGTGCGACGACGTCTTCTCGCGGCTGTTCGTCACGCGTCAGGCGGGGACGACGTTCCCCGAGAACGACGGTGCGCGGTTCTGTCTGCTGCGCGACGACGACGCGGTGTACCTGTTCCGGCACTGAGTTCGCCGGCGAACACCCTCGAACCCTCGTCAGTCGTCCCCGGCCGGGTCCACCCCGGGATCAGCGTCGTCGATGTACCGCTCGGTCCACGTGCCGCGCGAGAACCAGGCGACGCCGACGATCGCACCCAGGATGTTCCCGAGCGCCATGCCGACCCAGACGCCGGTCTCGCCCCACCCGGCCACGAACACGAGGTACGCCACGCTCGCGACCCGACCCACCCAGAGGGTGAGAATCGAGATGACCATTGCGGTCTTCGTGTTGCCGGCGCCGCGGAAGGCGCCTAAGATTACCTGCGAGACGCCGATGAAGGCGAACTCGACCGAGCGGATCCGGACGTACTCGACCGCGTGCGAGATCGTCGCGGGCGCGTCCGGCACGTCGCCGAGGAACGCCCCCACGATCGGCTCGGTGAACGCGACGGCGACGACCGCGACGAGGAACATCACGCCCGCGCCGGTCGTGGCGGCGAACTTCACCGCCTTGGCGGCGCGGTCGGCGCGGTCGGCGCCGAGATTCTGCCCGACCATCGTGTCGATGGCGCGGCCGAGTCCCATCGCGGGCAGGAAGACGAGGGAGATGAGCCGGTTCCCGAGACCGTAGGCGGCGACGACGGGCGGCGAGAACGTGACGATCATCGCCGTGAGCGTGATCATCGCGAGCGCGCTCGTCGTCTGCTCGACGCTGGAGGGGAGTCCGAGCCGGAAGATGTCCCGGATGAAATCGAGGTCGGGCGCGAGGTGCGAGACCGTCACGTTCGGACCGTATCCGGTCCCGAACAGGATCCAGAGTCCGACGGCGGTCGCGACGCCGCGCGAGAGAATCGTCGCGAGCGCGGCGCCCCTGATTCCGAGTCCGGTGATCCCCGTCGCCGAGAGCAGGGTCGTCTCCAGCGCGACCGGGTCGAGCGCGGCGAGACCGGGTACCGCGGCGAGCCACTCGAACAGCGGGTTCCCGTCGAACCCGAAGATGAAGAACGGGTCCAGCAGGACGTTCACGAGGACGGAGACGAACATGACTGCCATCGGCGTCCGGGTGTCGCCGTAGCCGCGCATCAGCGCCGAGAAGACGAAGAAGCCGAACATCAGCGGGATCCCGGCGAAGATGACTTCCATGTAGTCGGCCGCGAGCGGTATCACGGTCGCCGCGGTGTCCGCGTCGCTCGGGAGGATCTCGAGGGCGGGGCGGGTGTAGAAGTAGCCGGCGATCCCGATCAACACGGACAGCACCGAGACGGTGAATATCGTCTGTCCCGCGACGAGACCCGCGGACCCGTCGCCGTCGGCGCCGGTGTACTGCGCGACGAGGATCGCGCCCGCGGTCGTGAAGCCGCCGGCGACCGCGATAAGCAGGAAGATGAGGGGAAACGCAAGGCTGATCGCGCCGACGGCCTCCGCCGAGAGCCGGCCGAGGTAGAGGGTGTCGACGATGTTGTACGTCACCTGCAACAGCTGGATGACGACGATCGGCCACGCGAGGCGGAACAGGGGACGGAGGAGGCTCCCCTCGGTGATCGACTCGTCGTCGAGGGGACCGTCGTCGTCGGAGCCGTCGCCGCGCTCGTCGGACGGACCGCCAGCGAAAGGCTCGGCCGGGCCGTTAGAGGGTTCTTCCGGGCCGTTGGAGGGTTCGTCCGGGTCGGTAGCGGGGTCGTCGCTCACTGGCGTAGAAACGCCGGGCGCGCTCTATCAGGCTTCCGATCCGATCACCGCTCCGGACCGTCGTCATCGGCGGAATCCGAGGCGGCGGGAGCGTCGTCGTCGAGACGCTCCGAGTCCGTCGGCGCGTCGTCGCTGAGATCCGGGGTGGCGGCCGCGGGCGCGTCGCGTCCGCCGACCGCCGACGAGTCGGAATCGGCGTCGACGCGCGCGACGCCGGAGGTGTCGTCGAAGACGAGATGGCGGTGGGGGTACGCCATCGTGACGTTCGCGTCCGGGTCCCCGAGCCGCTCGCGGATCTTCGTGTTCACGTCCGACTGGACCTTCGCCAGCTTGTAGGGCTTTTTCACCCAGTACCGGAGCCGGAGCAGGATCCCGTTGTCGCCGAACTCGTGGAGCCGGCAGTCGGGTCCCGCCATGTACCGCGCCACGCCGATGCGGATGTCGGGACCGCCGTCGATGACGGTCTCACAGTCGCGCGCCGCGCGCTCGATGCGGCGGCGCGCCTCGGGAATGTCGCTCTCGTAGGTGACGAGGACGTCGATCGACCGCCGCGTGCGCTCGTCCTCCGCGGAGAAGTTCGTCACGTCGCGCTCGCGCATCGTCCCGTTCGGCACGACGAGGAAGGAGTTATCGAGGGTGAATATCTTCGTGTACCGGATCGTGATGTCCTCGACGAACCCGGTCGTCCCGTCCTCCAACTGGATCATGTCGCCGATCTCGAACGGCTGGTCCGCGAGGATGAACACGCCGTTGATGAAGTTCCCAACGAGCGGCGCGAGGATGATACCGATCGCGGCGGTGAACACCGCTGTCCCCAGGAGAAGGTTCTCGAACTGGAACCCGACGGCGTCGAGTCCCACGAACAGCGCGGCCGCGATCGTTCCCACCCGCACGCCGCGGACGATCGTCTGCGCGACGCTCTGTCGCGACACGCGGCGCGCCACGGGGCGACCGATCAGTCGGACGACGAAGTTGGCGACGGCGACGCCGATCGCGACCGACGCGAGGACGGTCAGCAGGCTCGCTCCCGGGAGGTCACCGAGTCGAGAAGCGATCTCGGTGAGCCGCGAGACGACCCCCGATATCGGCGTCCCCTCCGGAAAGACCATAGCGGACCGCCGTCGGCCATCCGAAAAAGCGTTTCTCCCCGCGGACGCTCGGCGACGGACGCGGGCCCCGGACGGGGCGGACGGGGACAACCACTATGGCGCGGCTGAGCGAACGGGGAGTATGTCACGCCAGCCCGCGGATCCGACGGGACCGAGATTCACCGTCGAACACGACTCGCAGCCGGGAGACGCGGTGATCGCCGGGTTCTCATCGTTCGGACTCGCCGGCCTGACCGCCGTCGACTACCTGGTCGACGACCTCGACCTCGAGGAGACGGGACACGTCCGGATCGACGGACTCCCGTCGATCACGCCGTTCACCAAGGGGACGCCGCGACACCCGATCCGACTGTACTCCGCGCCGGACCTCGATCTCACCGTCTTGGTCGCCGAGCAGTTCGTGCCGCCGATGCCCGGCGAACTGCTCGCCGACGCCCTCCTCGACTGGACGGAGGCGAACGGGACCGAGGAGATCGCGGTGTTGGCGGGCGTCCCCGTGGCACACGGTCCCGACGCCCATCGGACGTTCCACGTCGCCACCGAGGACTACCGTGCCGCGCGCTTGACCGACGGGACCGACGTTCCCCCGATGGAGTCCGGCTTCCTCGACGGGGCGAACGCCGGGCTGCTCGAACGCGGGCTGGAATCGCCGCTCGGCGTCGGGGTGTTCGTCACCCCGGTCCACGCGCAGGCGCCCGACGTCGACGCCGCGGTGCGGCTCGTCGACACCGCGAACGCGATATACGAACTCGGTGTCGACGCGGCCCCGCTGGAGGCGTTTGCGGAGGAGATCCGCCGCCGCTACGAGGACCTCGCCGAGCGGATCGAAGAGCGAGAGCCGGAGGGGAGCTACGACCGAATGTACATGTGATCGGTCGGCGTCGCCGGCAAGGAGGACCGGACTCTGAAAACGCGTACAACTCGGCTCATAGTAAAAAGCTATAATCCCCGCCCCCGTTTCTCGCCACATGACAGACGATCTCCGGGACACGCTCGACCGTGTCGGGGACCGATTCAACCTCGGCGAGTACGAGATCGACGCGTACCTCGCGGTGTTGGAACACGGAGAACTGACGGCGAGCGACATCGCCGACCGGACAGATATCCCGCAGCCGCGCGTGTACGACACCGTCCGGAGCCTCTCGGACCGCGGCCTCGTCGAGCTCCGCGAGTCGCGGCCGATGAAGATCGTCGCCGTCGACCCCGACGACGCCTTCGGCGACCTGCGCTCGTCGTTCGCGGAGATGGTCGACGAGCTGGAGGCCCGCTACACCGCGCCGACCCGCGAGACCGAGGCGGTGTCGCTCGTGAAGTCGCGCTCGACGATTCTCCGGTACCTCGAAGAGGTGATCGAGAACGCGGAGTACGAGCTGGCGGTGTCGCTCACCCCCGGACTCCTCCGGCGGTTCCGCGACAAGCTCGCCGCGAAGGTCGCCGCGGGCGTCAGCGTCGAGCTGCTCGTCACACCCGCGTCGAACGCGCCGGACCCGTCGACGTTCGACTACCTGGAGGTCGCGACCATCGCCCGCGCCCGCCGCGGGATCACCACGCCGGTCCTCGCGGTCGGCGACGGCGAGTACTCCGTGTACGCCACCCAGGACGCTCTGCGAGACGACCGCGAGCGCTACGGCGTCATCTTCAACCGCTCCGCGCTCGGCTTCCTCGTCTCCGGCTTCTTCGGGACGGTGCTGTGGACGACCGCGGAGACGCTCGCCGCCGACGGAGCGGAACGCCCCTTCCCGCGCCGCTACGCCTCGATCCGGCGCGCCGTGAAGGACGTCCGCGAGTTCGACGACGAGGAGTTCTACGCGGCCGTCGAGGGGCGCGACATCGAGACGGGCGCCGACGTGACCGTCCGCGGGAAGGTCGTCGACTTCGCGATCGTCGACACCGAGGAGGTGGCGTCGCTGGTCGTCGACACCGAGGAGGGCCGCGTCGAGATCGGCGGCCGCGTCGCCGCCTTGGAGGACGTCGAGGGGCAGGAGATCGTGCTCGGCCGCGGCGAACCGCCGGCGTTGTGAGGCTATCCGGTGACGCGGTGACGCGCGACCGCCGCCGACCGCACCGACAGCGTATTTACGCCCGGGGACCCACCGGTTCGACATGACCCTCGTCGTGGTCCCGGTCCGGTTTCCCCCTCGTCGCACTCGGCGGCGACGCTCCGAGAGGCGGCCCGCGTCGCCGAGGAGCGCGGCGCCGACCTCACGGTCCTTCACGTCGATTTATATCAGCGGTCTGGCGGCGTCTCGCGAAGTGATCTCAAACGGGCGGTCGAAGAGCGGATCGGCCGGATCGACCGCGCGCGGTACGTCGTCCGCCGCGGCTTCCTCGTCGAGGAGACGATCCTCGAGGAGGTCGTCGCCGAGGGCGCCGACATCGTCGTCATCGGCTCGAAGCAGGCCGGACGGTGGCGGCGGATGGTCCAGAAGCTGCTCTCCGACCCCGACATCGACTCGTTCCTCCGCGGCGAACTCGACTGTACCGTGGTCACCGTCGACGCCGACGGCGAGACCACGACCGACGAGGCGGGGAACGGCGACGCCGTGCCCCTCCCGGACGAGGCCGACGACGACTGAGCGGCGCCGGCTCGCCGAGCGAGCGAGACTGTCGGCGCGGCGCCCTACGCCGCGACCTCGTACCGCCGCTCGTACTCGATGACCGTCGCCACCCGGTCGGCTATCTCCTCCCCGAACTCCCGCTCGACGACGTACAGCGCCAGGTCGATGCCGGAGGTGACCCCGCCCGCGGAGAGCAGGTCGCCGTCGTCGACGACGCGCGCGTCGACGACCTCGGCGCCCGACTCGCGGAGCTCCTCGATCGCCGAGGCGTGCGTGACGGCGCGGCGCCCGTCGGTGACGCCCGCCTCCGCGAGCAGCATCGAGCCGGTACACACCGAGGCGATCCGCGTGCCCGCCGCGTGGTGCGCCGCGAGCGCGCGCGGCACGTCGCCCTTCCGGGCTTCCGCCCAGGCGCTCGCCGCCTCGTCGCGCGCGCTCCACCCGCCCCCGGGGACGACAAGCAGGTCGGGGGCGTTGTCGGTCTCCGGGTCGGGGAGGACACCGTCGACGCCGACGCGAGTCCCGTGGCTCGCGGTCACCCATTCGCGTTCGTCAAGCGCGACGTACCGGACGCGGCCGGCATCGCCGCTCGACTCGCCCTCGGTCGCACCGCTCCCCTCGGTGGCGTAGCCGAGCGCGTAGTCGAACACCTCGTACGGGCCGATCGCGTCCAGCTCGTCGAACCCGTCGTACAGCAGAATATCCACGTTCATACCGGTCCGGAGGGGGGCGGACGGCTTGTGCGTTCCCCCTCCGGACCGCCCTCTTCGCCCCTTTCGGCTACTCGCCCGCGCCCCAGTTCGCAACGCGCTTCGGGCGGTCCGAGACGGCCATCACGTCGAGGTCGTCGCCCGCGTGGTCGAGCGCTTCGAGCGCCGCCTTCGCGGAGGCGTGCGTCGAGAAGTAGGTGATCTCCTCCTCGACGGCGACCTCAAGCAGGTCGCGCTGGCGCGAGACGATGAGGTCGAGCTCGCCGCGCTTCGCCGCTTCGATCAGGTCCGTCGCCTCGCTCAGCTCGAAGTGCTCGGCGTACCCCGCGACGAGCGCCTCGCCCGCCTCGGTGCCCGGGTCCGGGAACTCCTCGGCTGAGAGGTCGACGACGGCGGTGCCGGACTCCGGGATCGGCTTCCCGGTCGAGTCCTGCGCCTTGTCGTACGCCTTGCCGAAGGAGGTCGCCGTGCCCATCACCTCACCGGTGGACTTCATCTCCGGGCCGAGCCGCGGGTCAGACCCCGGCAGCCGGTCGAACGGGAGGACGACCTCCTTCACCGAGCGGTGTTCGGGGATCTGCTCGTCGACGTCGAGGTCGGCGAGCGTCAGGTCGTCGGTCATCACCTTCGCCGCCAGCTTGGCGATTGGGACGCCCGTCGCCTTCGAAACGAACGGGACGGTCCGCGAGGAGCGCGGATTCGCCTCCAGCACGTACACCTCGCTTTCCGCCTCGCCCTCGACGCCCGTCACCGCGAGCTGGACGTTGAGCAGGCCGACCGTGTCGAGCGCGCGGGCGATGTCTTCGGTGACCTCGCGGACCCGGCCTAGCGTCTCGTCGTCGAGCGAGCGCGGCGGGATCATGCGACGCGGAGTCGCCGGAGTGGACGCCCGCGCTCTCGACGTGCTCCATCACGCCGCCGAGGAGGACGTCGTCACCGTCGGCGACGGCGTCGACGTCCAGTTCGACGGCGTCGTCGAGGAACTGATCGACGAGGATCGGCTTGTCGGGCGAGACGCGGACCGCCTCCTCGATGTACTCCTCCAGCTCCGCGTCGTCCTCGACGACCCGCATCGCGCGCCCGCCGAGCACGTAGGAGGGGCGCACGAGGACGGGGTAGCCGATCTCGTGGGCGAGTTCGAGCGCCTCGGCCTCGCTGGTCGCGGTGCCGCCCTCGGGCTGGGCGACGCCGAGCTCGTCCATCAGGACGTTGAAGCGGTCGCGGTCCTCCGCCAGGTCCATCGCCTCGACGCTCGTGCCCAGAATCTCGCAGTCGAGTCCGCGGCGGTCGATCTCATCCTTGAGCGGTTCGCCCACGTTGACGGAGGTCTGCCCGCCGAATTGGACCATCACGCCGTCGGCGCCGGTGGTCTCGATCACGTCGGCGACCTCCTCGGCGGAGATGGGTTCGAAGAAGAGTCCGTCCGAGGTGTCGTAGTCCGTCGACACCGTCTCGGGATTGTTGTTGATCACGTGCGCGTCGATGCCGAGCTCGCGGAGCGCGCGCACCGCGTGGACCGCACAGTAGTCGAACTCGACGCCCTGCCCGATGCGGATCGGGCCGCCGCCGACGACCACGACGCTCTCGACGTCGGGGTCGACGCGGACCTCGTTCGCCGCGCCCGCGGTGTCGGCCCCCTGGAGGAACTCCGGCAGCCGCGCCGAGTAGTAGTACGGCGTGGAGGCTTCGAACTCGCCCGCGCAGGTGTCGACCTGCTTGTAGGTGCGGTCCGGAACCGCGCTCTCGACCTGTCCCACGTCGGCGTCGACGCCGCCGGCGGACGCGGTCGCCGCGATCTCGGCGTCGGTGCGGCCGACCATCGCGGCCTCGGTGAAGTCGCCCTCGGCGGCCGCGGCGGTGCCGTCGGCGATCTTCTCGAACCGCTCGACGTACCAGCGGTGGATGCCGGTCAGCTCGATCACCTCGTCGACGGTGTACCCCCGGTCGAACGCCTCGAACATCGCGTACGGGCGGTCCGGACTGGGGCGTTCGAGATACTCCGACTCCAGCTCGTCGTCGTCCACCTCGTCGAAGTCGACGGCGGGGTCGTACTCGGAGGAGCGCAGCGCCTTCACCATGCTCTCCTCGAACGTCCGGCCGATGGACATCGCCTCGCCGGTCGACTTCATCGCCGTGCCCAGCTCGAAGTCCACGTCGTCGAACTTGTCGATGGGCCAGCGCGGCACCTTCGTCACCACGTAGTCGATCGCCGGCTCGAAGGCGGCAGTCGTCTCTCCGGTGATCTCGTTTTCGATCTCGTGGAGCCGCTTGCCGAGCGCGACCTTCGCCGTGACGCGGGCGATGGGGTACCCGGTCGCCTTCGAGGCGAGCGCGGAGGAGCGGGAGACGCGGGGGTTCACCTCGACGACGCGGTACTCGCCGCCGGGGGTTCCGTCGTCGTGCCACGCGAACTGGATGTTACAGCCGCCCTGGATGCCGAGGTCGCGGATCACTTCGAGCGCCGCGTCCCGCATCTCCTGGTGGCCGTCGTCGGGGATCACCTGCGAGGGGGTGACGACCGTCGACTCCCCGGTGTGGATCCCCATCGGGTCGATGTTCTCCATGTTACAGATGATGATACAGGAGTCGTCGGCGTCCCGCATCACCTCGTACTCAAGCTCGACCCAGCCCGCGATGGACTCCGTGATCAGCACCTCGCTGTTACGGGAGAGGCGGAGCCCCTTGCGGACGCGCTCGACCAGCTCCTCGAACTCGTCAACGACGCCGGAGCCGGAGCCGCCGAGGGTGTACGTCGTCCGGGCGATGACGGGGAGGCCGCCGACCTCGTCGACCGCCTCCTGTACGTGCCTGCGGAAGGCTTCCTCGTCGAAGTCGGTGACCGATTCGTCCTCGTCCAGCGAGATGGTCGTCGACTTCGGCACCGGCTGACCCAGCCCCTCCATCCGCTGGCGGAACAGGTCGCGGTCCTCCGTCGCGTAGATGGTGTCGAGCGGCGTTCCCATCACCTCGACGTCGTGTTCTTCCAGAATTCCCTCCTCGGCGAGTTCGGCGGTGACGTTGAGTCCGGTCTGGCCGCCCAGGCCCGCGATGACGCCGTCCGGCTCCTCGATCCGGATGACCTCCGCGATGGCCTCGGGCGTGATAGGCTCGATGTACACCCGGTCTGCCGTCTCGGGGTCGGTCATGATCGTCGCGGGGTTCGAGTTCACCAAGACGACGCGGGCGCCCTCCTCCTGGAGCGCGCGACACGCCTGCGCGCCGGAGTAGTCGAACTCGGCCGCCTGTCCGATCTGGATCGGTCCGCTGCCGATGAGTAGAATCGTCCGGTCCTCGCTCATTACGCGGACGGAATACGCTCATCGTAATAAGGCCGGCGGTAGAGTACGAATCTCGCAGCGAGTTTGCGATTTTCGCAAGTGAGGCCGTACCACGGTGGTCGGTACTACACGACACGACTCGCCAACCCCCGCCGCGAACGCGCTCGTCGACGCCCGACGTGTTCGACGCGCCACCGTCGAATGGGCCAGTTGAACCGTTCACCACAAGGAATTTATCGGGATGTCGAAAAATTCGAGACGGCTATGACCTGTTCCCGCCGCCGTGCCCTCCAACTGCTCGGCGCCGCCGGCGCGACCGCGGCGACCGCCGGCTGTCTAAGTCCCGGTAGCCTCGATTCGTACGCGCTCATCGCCGACGAACTGGATCTCTCGTCGATCGGTCGTCCCTACCTGTGGCCCGACCCGACCGAGATCGACGCCGTGACTCGTGTCGACTTCGCGACCGAGACGAAGACAGCGCATCTCTCGGAGCTGTTCGAAACCGGGAGCGTGACCGTACAACAGTGGCCGCTCGTCGGCCGCGACGCGTGGGGGACCGAGACGAGACCCAGCCCGACGTTCCTCGAACGCGACGGGACCTTCTACGAGGTTCGAATCGAATCGGAGCGTTCCCTCGAACGGGAGCGGTGGCACTTCGCGCTCGAACGGGTCGACGAGACGCCGCCCGACGACGCGACGGTCGCGCAGCCTCCGTTCGACCTCTCCGACCAAGACGAGCGCGTACTCGACGCGGCGCTCGACGCCGTCTACGCGGGCAACGACGGCTTCCTCGGCGACCCCGAGTTCGACGAGCTTCAGACGGTCGAGTTCCACCACGAACTCGACGCCGAGGCCAGCGACCTCGTCCCGTCGCCCGCGTTCGAGTTCGTCGAGTACGAAGACGAGTACTTCCGGGTGATCACCGAGCGGCGGACCGTCGAGGTCCCGGAGTGGACGTACGCGATCACCGAGATCAGCGACACGCGGAGCGAGTTCACCGCGCACGCACGGGAGAAGATCGTCGAACGCGACCTCGCCTCGAGTGAGCTCTCCGAGTCCGCCCGACAGGTGTTAGACGACGCGATCGCCGAGGACCCGCGCCGCTACGAGGAGGGCGCACCGCCGTCGGAGAAACTCGACGAGGCCCTCGGCGCGCTCGGCATCGCCGAGGACCTCGAACCGATAGCGAACTACGACGACCGCGTCGACTTCCGGAACGTCGTCGTCGAATATCGAGACGGCGTCTATCGGTTCGATCTGATCGTCACTCCGTAGAAACGCTCGCGGCTCCCGCTGAACGACCGCACACACGGCCGCGGACGGCCGCGTTCCGGACCGCTGGCCGCCTTTCAGGTATCGAGCCGGTACCGGTACGGCTGCCCCGCGATGACCTCGATCTCGCCGCGCTCGGCCCGGCGCCCGAGCACCGTCGCGACCCGGTGCGGGCTGTCGATCTCCTCGCACTCGTCACACTCGTCGACGAGGGCGAGGATCTCCCGCGCCGTCAGCGGCTCGTCGGCCTCGGCGAGCACGCCGCGGATCCGGTCGTACCGGTCGTATTCGCCGGCGCTCATGTGTCTTACGTACGGTCTCCGAACATATAGGGTTCAGTGAGACAGGAGTCGGACGATTGTCTGACACGAAGCGTGAGACGGACGTTAACCGGCGTTTGAGCGGGTCGCCGGGGCGCGATCGAACGGGACTCGATCCCGCTCAGGCGTACGGGTCCTCGGCCTCGAGGTCGCGTTCGTCGCGGTACTGCTCGACGAACTCGCTCACGTCGAACTCGACCATCTCCCGCTCGAACGCCGACAGCGCCTCGTCGTCGTCGGCGTGGCTCACGGCGTGTTCCATCAGTTCGACGACGAGTTCGACGACGACCTCGTGGAGGCGACGGGAGTCGAACTCCGTCACCCACGCCATCGCGTACCCGACATCGGCGTTCTCGCTGGCGTCGTGCGCGACGACGGCCTCCGGGAACTCCTCTAAGACGACGCCGAGCAGGTGCGGCGTGTCGAACTCCGGCATCTCCTCGCTCGTCGTCTCGATCGCCTCGCGGAGGACTTCGACGAGGAAGTCCGGGAGGAACCGCTCCGGGGGATGAACGTCCATCACGACCGCGTGCGCCTCGCCGCAGTCGCACTCGTACTCGCGCATCCCGAGGTCCAGTTCGCCGACACCGATCGCCTCCCCGCAGGGCAGCTCCAGCGCGTTCTCGTCGCCGCCGGGGATGCGGGGCTGAGACATACCTCCGTTTGGTCGCTGGCGAGGTTAAAAGGAGCGAAACGGGGCGGTGCGGCGGCGGGAGAGGTACCACCTTCACGTCGTCCGATACCTCTGGCTACGCGCGCGACCCAATAACGTCCCCGCAGGAGAGACCGCCGGTCGCCGGCCGCGCTACTGGAACCCGATTCGGCCGCCGGTGTCGCGAAGCGACTCGCCGCCCCCGCCCTTGAACTGCTCTTTGACATCCTCGTAGTACGCGAGGATGTCGTCGTTGATCGTCGGCCGCACCGACTCCATCGCGCGCCGGAAGTGCTTCATCTCGACCTCCTCGGCGTCGTCGTCGTCGCGAAGCGCCTCGATGGCGGCCTCGCGGGCGATCCCCTCGAGGTCGGAACCGACGTAGCCGTCGGTGATCTCGGCGACCTCGCGGAGGCTCACGTCGGGCGCGAGCGGCGTATCCTGCGTGTGGATGTCGAGGATCTGCTCGCGGCCCTCCTGATCGGGCTGGCCGATCATCACGAGGCGGTCGAACCGCCCCGAGCGCAGCAGCGCGGGGTCGATCATGTCGGGCCGGTTGGTCGCGCCGATGACCATCACGTCGCCCATGTCTTCGAGACCGTCAAGCTCCGTCAGCAGCTGGTTGACGACGCGCTCGGAGACGTTGTTCCCCATCTCCTGGCCGCGCGAGGGCGCGAGACTGTCCAGCTCGTCGAAGAAGATTATCGTCGGACTCACCTGCCGGGCCTTCCGGAAGGTCTGCCGGATCGCCTTCTCCGACTCGCCGACCCACTTCGAGAGCAGCTGCGGCCCGCGAACAGAGATGAAGTTAGCGTTGGTCTCGTTGGCGACCGCCTTCGCCATCAGCGTCTTCCCGGTGCCCGGCGGGCCGTACAACAGCACCCCCTTCGGGGCGTTGACGCCCATTCGGTCGAACTTCTCCGGCGAGGTGAGCGGCCACTCCACCGACTCCTGGACCTGCTGTTGGGCCTCGCTGAGTCCGCCGACGTCGTCCCACGATATCTTCGGCAGCTCGACGAGCACCTCGCGCATCGCCGACGGCTCCACCTCGTTCAACGCGCCGGAGAAGTCGTCGCGCTTGACGATCATCCTGTCGATGAGGCTCGGCGGGACCTCCTCCTCGTCGAGGTCGATCTCAGGGAGGTAGCGCCGGAGCGCCTTCATCGCGGCCTCCTTCGTGAGGCTCTCGATGTCGGCGCCGACGAACCCGTGCGTCTCGTCGGCGAGGTGATCTAAGCTTACGTCGTCGGAGAGCGGCATCCCGCGGGTGTGGATCTGGAGGATCTCCTTGCGGCCCACCTCGTCGGGGACGCCGATCTCGATCTCGCGGTCGAACCGGCCAGGGCGGCGGAGCGCGGGGTCGACGCTGTCGACGCGGTTCGTCGCGCCGATGACGATCACCTGCCCGCGCGTCTCCAAGCCGTCCATCATCGTCAGGAGCTGGGCGACGACGCGGCGCTCGACCTCGCCGGTGACGTCCTCGCGTTTCGGCGCGATGGAGTCCAGCTCGTCGATGAAGATGATCGAGGGGGACTCCTCTTTCGCGTCCTCGAAGATTTCCCTGAGCTGCTGTTCGGACTCGCCGTAGTACTTCGAGATGATCTCGGGACCGGCGATGGAGAAGAACGACGCCGACGTCTCGTTGGCGACCGCCTTCGCGAGCAGGGTCTTCCCCGTGCCCGGCGGGCCGTGGAGCAGGACGCCCTGCGGCGGCTCGATGCCGAGCTTCGAGAAGATCTGCGGGTGTTTCATCGGCAGCTCGACCATTTCGCGGACGCGCTGGATCTCCGACTGGAGGCCGCCGATGTCTTCGTACGTAATTCCGCCGCCGGTCTTCTCGAACCCGGAGATCGGCTCCTCGCGCAGCTCGACCTCGGTGTCCTCCGTGATGAGACAGACGCCGTCAGGCTCCGTCTCGACCGCGATCAGCGGGATCGCCTGCCCGGGCGACCGCATGAACGGGTGGTTCGTCGACGACATCACGGGGACGATGTCGCGCTCGACGACCGGCCGCTTGAGGATCTGGCGTTTTACCATGCCGGCGGCGTCGGAGCCGAACTGGACCGACGCCTCCTCGGGCGGGGCCAACACGAGCTTGTCGGCCTTCTCGGCCTCCGCCTTCCGGATCGTGACGCGCTCGCCGATGCCCACGTCCGCGTTCTGTCGGGTGAAGCCGTCCACCCGCACGGTGTCGGTGTTCCAGTCCTGGCGGTCCGCGCGCCAGACCTTCGCGGCGGTGGTCTCCGCGCCCTCGATCTCGATGATGTCGCCGGGCGAGAGCTTCAGGTGTAGCAGGGTGTCGGGGTCGAGTCGGGCGATGCCGCGCCCCGAGTCGTTCGGGTACGCCTTCGCCACTTCGAGTTGGACTTCGTTCATGGTTCCTCGCGGGGGTTGTTCCTATCTCCTCCCGGTTCGGGAATAAGCCTGTTGCCCCCGTCGGCGCCGCCGGCTCCGCCGCCGGAGCCGGCCGTCACACCGATCTGTGTCATCATATAGCACGGTACGGCGTCCGAAGTTAAAACCTCGTCGTATGCGTGCGTTTTCGCCGTCTTCCGTCCGTCGGTCGAAAGCGGGGGCGGAGCCGCGCTGCGCGCCACGCGGCGTACCCTCGCGGCGGTCGCGCTCACGACCGCCGGGCTTGGACGACGCCGACGACGAGGAGGCCGGACGCGAGGATGGGGGCCGCCGCTCCCGACCCGGGTGCCGCGACGTTGCTCGCGGCGACCGCGAGGGCCACGGCGGCGGCGTTGCCGGCGTACACCAGCGCGTATCGCCGGTCGCGACGGGGACCGTGCGACCTCGCGAACAGCCACACGCCGGCCGTGAACAGTCCGGCGACGAGCAGGGTGTGCGCCCAGTACCCGGCCGTGGCGACGACGGCGCTGGTGCCGAAGACGGTCGTGGTCTCGGCGAACCCGGCCCAGTACAGTCCGTGGACCGGCGTCGTGACGACCAGCCCCACGTCCACGCCGACGACGAGCGCGATGGCCGCGTACACCGGGGAGCGGCTGAGCGTCGACGGCGTGCTGTGCGCCGTGCTGGCGAACAGGAACCACCCCAGACCAGCCACCGACGCCCCGGCCAGCGACAGGAGGAAGAAGTACGCCTGCGTCATCGGTTCCAGGGCGAACGGCCGGAACGCCGCCGTTCCGCACCAGATCGCGATCCCGATGGCGAGGACGCCGAACGAGAGGCCGTTGTCGCTCTCGCGGTGCGCGATCGCGGTCCAGAGACCCGGGCCGACGGCGACGAGCGCGGCGAGCGCCCCGAAAGCGGCCGCGACCGATCCCATCGTGGAGGGAGACATACCGGCAGGTGTTAACCTGCGGTATTAGGGTTTTTCATCCGACTGAACTGTTTCGCTCGCTCGGCCGACGCCGGGTCCCACCGTCTCGGTGGAACCGCCCGATCAGGGGTATTTGTTCCCCGCTGGCCTCCGATGCGGCATGCGAACGCTCGTCTTCGACGGCCGGACCGGCGCCGCCGGCGACATGATCTGTGCCGCGCTGATCGCGGCCGGCGCCGACCCCGACGTCCTCGCGCCCGTGAGCGACGCGCTCCCGATCCGGTACGAGGTCGGCGAGACCGAGAAGAACGGGATCCGCGCGACGACCGTCGACGTGCTCGTTGACGACGGCGACGGAGGGGTCGAAACCGACAGGGACCACAGTCACGACCACGACCACGGCCACAGTCACGACCACGACCACAGTCACGACCACGACCACAGTCACGACCACGACCACGGCCACAGTCACGACACGGAACACTCCGGGGACGACGCACCGGCCGAGGGCGCCGGGATCCACCGAACCTACCGCGAGGTGGTCGATCTCGTCGAGTCGATGCGATCTCCCCGCTCCGGTCGAGTCGACCGCGCTCGACGCCTTCGAACTGCTCGGCCGCGCCGAGGCGTCGGTCCACGGCACCGACCTCGACGAGACGCACTTCCACGAGGTGGGCGCGGACGACGCGGTCGCCGACGTCGTCGGCGCGGCGCTGCTGCTCGCCGACCTCGATCCCGAGCGCGTGGTCACGACCCCCGTCGCCGCCGGCGGCGGCACGGTGGAGATGAGCCACGGGACGTACCCGGTCCCGGCCCCGGCGACGACCGAGATCGCGACCCGGTCCGAGTTTCGGATTGTCGGCGGGCCGATCGACCGCGAACTGCTGACTCCGACGGGCGCCGCGATCCTCGGCGCGGTCGCCGAGGGCGTCGACGCGGTCCCGGACCTCGCGGTCGAGCGCGCCGGCTACGGGGCCGGCGACGCCGACTTCGAGCGCCACCCGAACGTCTGCCGCGCGCTCGTCGGCGACGGAGGTCTGCCGGACTCCGAGGGGGAGGAACACGACACGCACGCGGACCACGCTCACGCAGACCACGCCCGCGACAGCGGACTCGTCCACGACGACATCGCCGTCTTAGAGACGAACCTCGACGACGCCGCGCCGGAGGTCCTCGGCGGACTCCAGGAGACCCTCGCGCGCGCCGGCGCGAGAGACGTGACGATCGTCCCGACGACGATGAAGAAGTCCCGGCCCGGCCACCTCGTGAAGGCCATCTGTAAGCCGGACGACGCGGAGGCGGTCGCGGAGCGCCTCGCCCGCGAGACGGGGACGCTCGGGGTGCGCCAGTCGGGCGCGAGCCACCGCTGGATCGCGGAGCGCGAGTTCGAGACGGCGACGCTCCGGGTCGACGGCGCGGACCACGAGGTGGTCGTGAAGGTCGCCTCGACGACCGAGGGGGAGACCTACGACATCAGCGGGGAGTACGACGACGCAGCCGCGGTCGCCGAGGCGACCGGCCTCCCGATCCGGGAGGTGCTCCGGCGCGCCGAGACCGACGTGCGGGAGCGACTCGCGGGTGAGTAGAGGAACGGTATACCGGTCCCCGTCAGTCGGGCGGGTCGATCCGCTCGACGCGCTCGGGGTCGACGCCGAAGCCGTCGGCGAGGCGCTCCCGGACCCGGTCGACGACGAACCCGTCGGTGGCGTCGCCGTCGGGACCGGGACCCGTCTCTTCGCCGACCGCGAGGGTCGCGACCGCCTCGACCGTGGTGTCGTTGAGACCGGGTCGGAGGCCGGCGATCTCGATTTCCTCGACGCGGACGCCGTCGATTCGTTCGATCTGTGCTCTGGCGCCGGCGACGAGGTCGCCGGCGGCCGCCTGCGAGACGCGGACGGTCACCGTCGCCTCGACCGACGGCGTGTGGATGGCTGCTGCCATACGCCCTCGCCGCGAGTCGAACGCGGGGCGGACGGTCGGGTCCCGGACGAAACCCGGGACGCGACCGGTCCGCCTCCTCGAACGCGCCGACGACGGGCCACCGACTGGGGTCACCAGCGGGGCCGCCGACGGCGACGCTCGCGAGGGATGCGGTCGTCCGACTCGACGCGCGCGACGGACAGCGGCGGCTGGAGAGAACGGGAGATGGTCCGTCCCGCGGGGAAACCTCCCCAGCCGACGCGCGTCACGCGGTCGGGCGGACGGACCGTGGGTTCGGAGTCCCGTAGCCGATCCCGATCCACCCGAGGAACGCGACGCTCGCGGACCGCGCGAGCTTCGAGCGGGTGGAACGGGTCATGATCGGGCTCCGAGGCGCAGGATGCGCCGGTATCTCCTCCGTGTGGCGGTTTCGTATTAAAATTATGTTAGTTATGCTACAACGTATCACGCTGTTTCCGCCTCGGGAGCGCCGCCGGAGTTCCCCGAGAATCCGCCGGAGCGGCCGCGGGCGCCGCGTTCCGTCGACGGCGAGACGACAGGCCTATGCCGAACGCCCGACCAGTTGCGCGTAAGCAGCCACCGTCATGATCGAGCGAATTCACACGTCGGACGTCGAACCGGACGCGGACGAGGTCGCCATCGCCGGCCACGTCCACGAGATCCGCGACCTGGGAGGCCTCGTCTTCCTCATCGTGCGCGACCGCGAGGGGCTCATCCAGATCGTCTTCAAGGAGGAGCGCGAGCCCGAGCTGTTCGAGGCCGTTCAGGACGTGGGCGCCGAGGACGTGGTCCGCGTCGTCGGCGAGCCGCTGGAGAGCGACCAGGCGCCCGGCGGCGTCGAGATCGCGCCCACGGAGTACGAGGTCATCGACGAGGCGGACTCCCCGCTGCCCTTGGAGATCTCGAAGGACATCGAGGTCGACCTCTCGACGCGGCTCGACAACCGCGCGCTCGACCTCCGCAAGCCGGAGACGCTGGCGGTGTTCACCCTGCGTTCGGAGCTGATCACCGCGATGGAGGAGTGGTTCGAAGACGAGGGGTTCGTCGACATCAAGACGCCGCTCATCTCGAAGGGCGGCGCGGAGGGCGGCGCGGAGCTGTTCCCGATCCTCTACTACAACCAGGACGCGTTCCTCTCGCAGAGCCCCCAGCTGTACAAGCAGATGCTGATGGCCTCGGGCTACGAGGCCGTCTACGAGACCGGCACCGCCTTCCGCGCCGAGGACTTCGCGACCTCCCGGCACGTCTCCGAGATCGCGATGTTCGACGTGGAGCTGGCGTACATCGACGACCACGACGACGTGATGGACGTCCAAGAGGAGTCGCTGCGCTACGCGCTCCGCGAGGTCGCCGAGAACGCCGAGCGCGAGCTGGACCTCCTCGACGTCGACCTCGACGTGCCCGAAGAGGACTTCCCGCGGATCACCTTCGACGAGGCGCTCGACATCCTCGAGACCGAGTACGGCCACTTCCCGGACGACCCGACCGACCTCGACACGAAAGGCGAGAAGCTGCTCGGCGAGCACTTCGAGGAGCAGGGCCATCCGGCGTTCTTCGTGGTCGGCTACCCCGACGAGAAGTTCTACTACATGCAGGACGTGCCCGAAGACGAGATCGCCTCCCGGAAGTTCGACCTCATCTACAAGGGCCAGGAGCTCTCTTCGGGCGGCCAGCGCGAGCATAACGTCGACCGCATGGTCGAAGTGATGGAGGAGGAGGGCGTCGAGACCGCGAACTTCGAGTTCTACATCGAGGCGCTGAGCTACGGCACGCCCCCGCACGGCGGCTACGGGCTCGGCATCGACCGCCTCGTCCAGAAGGTCGCCGGCCTCAGCAACATCAAGGAGGCGATCATGTTCCCGCGCGACCCGAACCGGCTGGAGCCGTAGGCGGCCCGATCCCCGCCCAGTTGCGCGCGTCGGAATCGGATTTCGATTCGCCCCGCGACCGCGCCGCCCGCTCGGCGGTCAGAGCTGTTCTTTTATAAGCAAACCCCGATCTTAGACGAATCCGCTCGTCAGACTCTCTTCCGGCGGTTAAACCGGGTTAAATCGGGCGAAAAACGGCTAAACGGCTTGCGCCATTAAAGGGCGTAGGGCACCGAGGGAGAGTTGCTATGAACGCACTCCGAACGACGCTGCTCGTGGCGCTGGCCACGGTGGTACTGATCGGGACCGGCGCGGCCGCCGGCGCCGTCGCGGCGACCCCCGGACCGGGCGACGCGCCCGGCGACGCGGGACTGCCGAGCGACCTCCCGGACCAGGTGCCGGACTTCGTCGGCGGCATCCTCGATAGCGTGAACGAGTTCCTCTCCGGCGGCGTCGATGATCTCGGCGAGACCGTGAGCGACATCGCCGGGAACGGCGCCGGCGAGGGCGGCGATTCGGGTGCGAACGACGGATCCGACGCGGACGAGGAGGCGTAACGTGACGGACCGCACACCCGACCTCGACGCGCTCGACCGCCGGACCTACCTCCAGGCGACCGGTGCCGCCGCGCTCGGCGCGGCCGGCCTCGCCGGCTGCGTCGGCCGCGCGACGGGGACGCTCGCGACGCAGGTGACGGACCAGCCCGCCGACATCGGCGACTTCGAGTCGCTCGTCGTCACCGTCGAGGGGTTCTGGCTCGGGCCGGAGGGCGCCCAACCGGAGGACAACGAGTCCGACGGCGACGGCAACGAGACCGACGCCGGCGGTGACGACGGAGCCGACGACACCGCAGACGGCGACAACGAGACCGCCGACGGCAACGAGACAGACGGGGACGAGGACGCCCCCGACGGCCGCGAGTACTTCGAGTTCGACGAGCCGCAGGAGGCGGACCTCGTGGAGCTTCAGAACGGCGAGACCCGGCTGATCGACGAGCGCGAGCTACAGACGGGGGAGTACCCGTACCTCCAGCTCGACGTGTCGGCGGCCGACGGGACCCTCACCGACGGGAGCGACGCGACCGTCGACCTCCCGGGCAACGCGCCCCTGAAGTTCAACGCGCCGTTCGAGATCCGCGAGAACGCGCGGACGACGTTCACCGCCGACTTCGCGCCGGTGCTGCGAGGAAACGGACGGTACCTCCTCCGGCCGGTGCCGAGCGGCATCGAGGTCGAGTACGAGGAGTCCGGCGGATCCGACGGCGACGATTCGACAGGCGGCGAGAACTCGACCGACGGCTCGTAGCGACGCCGCGCTCCCTCGGTCCCCCGTTGAAGCCGCGGTCGCGTCCGGTCGCTCGGTGCGACGCGAGCGCTGAACGCACCGCGCTTCGGGGTCAGGGCTGGGTTCGGTTCCCGGGATTCGGGGACCGGGGGAATGCGCGCACCGCTGCGGTCGGTTCCCGATCGAGGCAGCCGTTCGCCGTCAGAGGCACACGACCCGCACGATCGCCCGCGCGACGACGCGTCCGGGCGGTCTTCACTTTCTCCGATCCATCCGCTGTTCCGGTTTTTTCACGCCGCGATGAGTCACGCCGACGCCGTCGACTCCGGTCGCACGAACGTCCGATAGAGCGGCCCGGCGAGCACCAGCGCGCCGACTGCGGCCATGCCGAGGATGACGGTCGGGTCGACGAGCGACCCGCCGCTCGCCGCGAGGCGGTCGAGCGAGACGCCGACCGCGACCCCGCAGAGGACCCACGGCAGCTCGCCGAGCGCGGTGCCGGTCAGGAACGGCCGAATCTCGACCCCGGCGGCCGCAGCCCCGACCGTCACCGCGTCGGAGGGGAGCGGAAGCAGTCGGGTGCCCGCCACGGCGCGCACGCTCCCGGACGCCGCCGCGAAGCGCTCGCCGGCGCGACAGAACCGGTCGGCGACGCCCGGCTCCCCGTCGGTGCCGGAGTCGCCTCGGAGTCGGAGCCGCCCGGCCCGAGCGAGCGCGTACGGCGGGAGCGAGGTGCCGACCACGAGCGCGAGCGCGAACGGCGTCCCGACCCAGCCGAAGCCGAAGCCGACGGCGACGGCGAGCAGGGTCGTCGGCCACGCGAGAAGAGGTCTGACGGCCGCGAGCGCGACGACGGCGACCCCGAACCGCACCGGGTCACCCGCGAGCCAGCGGAGCCGCGAAAGCGCCGCCTCGGGGGAGACCGCGAGCGCGACCGCCGCCAGCGCGGCGACGACGACCCCGGCGACCGCGTACCGTCCGAGCGCCGACCGACGATTCACGCTCCCGCGTCGGCGGGCGTCCGGTAAACGCTTTGTGGGTCGCTCGCCGTCACTCCTCGACGAACGCCTCGCGGAACGGCTCCGAGAGGTGTTCGCGCTGCCACGCCCCCACGGCCTCCTCGCCGAGCAGGCTCGCCCACGCGGTCAGGATACCCGCACACAGGACGACGCCGGGGACGACGTGCGCGGCGGCGTCGACGAACAGCGCCGGACGGAGGAGGAAGAACCCGACCCGGTCGGCGAGCGCGTCCCACGCCGGCCCGAAGACGGTCCAGCGGAACGCGAAGGGGACCACCGTCACCGTCGCGAGGGGGTACGCGAGCACGTCCGTTACCGGGCCGCCCTTCCCGCGGACGAACGCCAGCGCGTAGAACCCCCAGCAGGCCAGCGAGGCGAAGATGCCGGCGATCCGCTGCGGGCCGACCGGCTCCCCGTGGCCCAGCGCGGCCAGTCCGAAGAACGCCGCGGCCGCCCCGGCGTAGCCGACGAGAGCACGCGAGCGCCCCGCCGAGGAGTACGAGCGCGTGCTCGGTCCGCGACTGCCCGGCGAACGGCGCCAACCCCAGCGGAACGTTCATGATCGGGGACTCCGGCCGGCCGCGGATTGAAGCTTGCGCGTCCGGCTCACGACAGCTTCCCGAGCGCCTCGAAGAAGTCGGAGGGCGGGCCAGCGACCCGTATCGGCGGCGCGGTCCGCTCGACGGTCACCTCCACCGGCCCGTCGAGCGCGGCGGTGTCGCGGCCGTCGCTGACGACGGTGGCACCCGACTCGCCCGCGACCGAGACGGTGACGGTCGCGTCGGCGTCGACGACGAGTGGCGGCATCCCCTCCTCGGCGACCATCTCGTTGACGATCAGGCCGTCCACGTCCGGGTGGACGAGGGGGCCGCGCTCGGAGAGGTTGTACGCGGTCGACCCCGTCGGCGTGGCGACGAGGACGCCGTCGGCGTGACCGGCGCCGTACCGAGATCCGTCGACGCGCACCTCGTACTCTATCCCGCCGCCCGGACCGCGGCGGTCGCCTTGGACGACCACCTCGTTCGCCGCCGGCGTCGAGGTCCAGTCGCCCGCGCTGGCGGTGAGACGGGGGGCCTCTCGGACGTCCAGTCCGCCGTCGCGGAACGACCGTATCTCGGCGCGGAGCGAGGCGGCGGCGTCGGTCGGCGGGACGGCGTTGAGGAAGCCGACCTCACCGAGGTTCACCCCGACGATCGGCGTGTCGCCGGCGTTGCGCGCGACGAACAGGAACGTCCCGTCGCCGCCGACGGCGACGACCAGGTCGCAGTCGTCGAACGCGTCGACCGGGCGGGCGTCGTCGCCGGCGTCGAGCGCCGCGGCGGTCTCCTCGTCGAGCCAGACGGCCTCGCCCGCGTCGACGACGACGTCCCTGAGCGTCGCCGCGAGCGACGCCGCCCGCTCGCTGCCCTTTCGCGCCACGATGCCCACTTCCATGCCGAACCCATCCCCGTCCCCGGGTAAAAGCGTGCGGACATCGGGCGACTGCGCCGGGTGTCAATGGAGGGCGGATCCGACCGGTTCTCGGAAACTGAAACCTCGCCGGAAAGTTTCAAGCCGCTCGGCCGCGTTGCTCGGCGCATGTCGACTCCCTACGGGCGGCGGAAACGATGAGCGAGGAGGACGACTGGTTCGAGCGCGCGCTGCGCGAGACCGACGAGGAGTCCGACGAGCGCCCGGCGGGTAGATCGGAGTCCGGCGACGACGAAGGGGACCCGGAGTCGGAGGGTGTGGAAATCAGTGACGACAGCGCTGAAGTCGATGCCGAAAACGCGGAGGCCGACGCAGCCGACGCGGAACGCGAGTCCGACGACACCGGGAGCGTTTCCGACGACCCGGCGCGGGAAATCGGTATCGGGAGCGACGACGCGGGCGGTGGCGACGACTCGGGGGGCGATCCGTTCGGCGGCGACAACGCGGACGGGACCGACATCTTCGGCGGCGACGACGTTGGAGCCGAGACGGACGCCGCTCCCGAGAACGACGGTCCGGCGAACGGCGGCGTACCGGCGGAGGCGTTCGGCGACGTCGACGACGACGCTGAGTTCGATTCTTTCGGCGAGGAGGACCCGTTCGGCGGAAGCCGGAGCGGTGGGTCCGGCGGCAAGTCGGGCGGCGCCGACGGCGGGTCGCCGAGCGGTGGCGGCGCCGGCGCAGACGCCGGCAGCGACCCCTTCGGCGGCTACCGCGGCTCCGCGGGCGGGGGCGACGACGACTTTGGATTCGGAGAGTTCGGTGGCGGCGACGCCGACGGTGGAGACGCGGCCGACTTCGACGTCGACCCCGACGAGTTCGAGTCGGCGATCGATCGGACCGACATCGGGATCGAAGGTCTCGACGACATGATCCTCGGCGGCGTTCCCAGCCGGTCGCTGCTGTCAGTCATCGGCGGCGCCGGGACCGGGAAGACGACGTTCGCGCTCCAGTTCCTCAACCACGCCCTCGAAGCGGGCGATAAGGGGATCTACATCACGCTCGAACAGACCCGCGAGTCCATCTTCGAGACGGCAACCGAGAAGGGGTGGTCGTTCCGCGAGCACGCCGACGAGGACCGCCTCGCGGTCGTCGCCATCGACCCCATCGAGATGGCGAACTCGCTGTCGTCGATCCGGAACGACCTCGTCCGGCTCATCGCCGAGTTCGACGCGGACCGGCTGGTGCTCGACTCCGTCTCCCTCTTGGAGATGATGTACGACCACCCCGCGAAGCGACGCTCCGAGGTGTTCGGGTTCACGCGCTCGCTGAAGGAGGCTGGCGTCACGACGCTGCTCACCTCCGAGGCGAGCGAGGAGACGCCGTACGCCTCCCGACACGGGATCGTCGAATACCTCACCGACGCGGTGTTCGTCCTCCAGTACGTCCGGGGATCGGACTTCCGCGAGACCCGGCTGGCCGTCGAGATCCAGAAGATCCGCGACGCGAACCACTCCCGCGAAACGAAGCCGTACGACATCACGGACGCCGGTATCTCCGTGTACGACCAGGCGAACATCTTCTGACGCGGCGCGCGCCGACGCCCGCGGGACACGGCAACCTTCATTCCGCGCCCGTCGGTGGGTCGAGGATGACTGCGTCACAGATCATCGCCGAACTGATCCCGAAGTACGTCGGCCTCCTCGCGCAGATCGCGGAGTTCCTCGTCGTCGCCGGCGCGCACCGCCGCCTCAGATCAGTCCGAGCGCGGTGAGGATCTGGTTCCCGAAGATCATCGCGATCAGCCCGGTCAACATTACCAGCCCGGACGAGACCGTGATCGTCCGCACCGCGGCGTGTCGGTCGCTGATCGGGACCCGGCTGATCACCGCCTCGGCGACCATCCGGAGGATGCGGCCGCCGTCGAGCGGGAACGCCGGCAGGCAGTTGAAAAGCGCCAGCTGGATGTTGATCCACCCCGACCAGAAGAGGAGGTTCGCGAGCAGGAACACGCCGCCGCCGAGCGCCGCGAGCGGTCCCTCGACGACGAAGAAGTTGGTCAACTCGCCGGTGAAGCCCGCGAAGTTGAACGGGAGTCCGAACAGGCTCCCGAGCGGGAGGATGAGCGCGACGAACACGAGACCGAGCGGCGACTCGGTGATCCCGCCGAGCGGAAGCCCGTCCGCGGCCTCCGCGCCGCCGTCGCCGCCGAGCAGTTCGAGGTACGCGCCCGCGGGGTACTCGGTGACGCCCACGTCGTCGAGCGCGAGTCCGCTCGTTCCCGGGAAGACGCTGACGCCGATGAAGCCGCCGTCGCGGTTCGGGTGCGGGTCGAGTTCCACGTCGTAGCTGTCGCGCTCGCCGTCGCCGTCGTAGACGGTGACGGGGACGGTCTCGCCCGGCTCGCGCTCGCCGAGGACGGCCGAGAGCGCCTCGTTGTCGACGACGCGCTCGCCGTCGACCGAGACGACCGTCAGCGGCTCGCCGAGCGCCGCGCCCGCGTCGTGGATCGGGCCGTCCTCTTGGACGCCGACGACGTACGCGCCGATCGGCGCGTCCGGGACGGTGACGGCGCCCTCGTCGTCGGCCGTTTCGACGCCCGTCGCGTTCTCCGCGCCGGGCGCGTCGCGGACCTGGTCGAGGACGCTCGCGTTGCCGGTCACCGTCAGCGTCGCGCGCTCGTCGTCGCCGACCGCGTCGAAGAAGTCGGACTCGGTCGCGACGGGGTCGCCGTTCACGGCCGCGATGGTCACGGGCTCTTCCTCGATCGTCACCCCGAGGGGGTTGCCGCCGGCGGAGCCGACCACCTGTAGCTCGCGGTCGACCGTCAGCGTCTCCCGCGTGTCACCGTCGTCGACCGTGAGTGCGACCGAGTCGCCGGCGTCTCCGATGGCGGACTCGAACTCGCCGCTCGTCTCGATCGGGGTCCCCGCGACCTCGACGATCCGGTCGCCCTGCGAGATGTCGGCCGCGACCGCCGGGGAGCCGGGGTTCACCTCGCCGACCGCGTAGCCCGCCGCGGGCGAGATGGCGCCGACCACGGGACCGAAGAGGAGCGCGAAGACGACGACCGTGAGTACCGTGTTCGCGGTGACGCCGGCCGCGAACATCCGGGCGCGGGCGCCGCGGGAGGGCTCCTGTGTCGCCTCCTCGTCGGGTTCGACGAACGCGCCGACCGGGAGCAGCGCGAAGAAGACGAGACCCATCGAGTCGATGTCGATGTCCTCGACCCGGCAGAGCAGGCCGTGCGCGCCCTCGTGGATCACCATCGCGCCGGCGAGTCCGGCGACGATCTCGGGCGCGACCGACAGCGGGAGGAAGTCGTTGACGCCGGGGATGATGAGGAAGTTCTGCGGCTGTTGGATCGCGGAGGGCTGCGCGTTCGTGAACGCCGACATCGCCGACGAGAGGATGAGCGCGAACGACGCCACCATCGCCACCAAGGCACCCCCCAGGCCGAGGTTGGCGACCGCGCGCCAGAACCGCTTCGGCGCCGCCAGCCGGCCGAGGAAGGCGCGTCCGCGGAGGGTCCGGAGGGTCAACACCGGTCCGGAGATCCTGACCGCGTCCGGGAGGATCCCCTCGTTCCGCAGCCACATCGCGACCGCGGAGTACGCGAGGATCCCCGTAAGCACCCAGAACAACGTGTTCATTAGCGGCGCCTTAGGTTCCGCCGTTCGTAAGGGGTTCGATTCCGGGAACCCGAGTCGGGTCGTCGCCCGGGGCGGCGAGGACTGATACGCGTCCCGTCCGTGCGACGACGTATGACCGACACAGACCGAACGCAGTCAGGAGCGTCGACGGCCGACGCGTCGAGCGGAGCGCGCGACGGGGAGCCTCGCGAACCCGGTCGCTCGCTCGCGCCGCTGATGGGCGCGGTGTACGTCGTCGCCGGAATCGCACACTTCCTGATCCCGAAGCGCTTCGCGGAAGCGGTCCCGCCGGCGTTTCCGCGGCCGGTCGGACTCGTGTACCTCTCCGGAATCGCCGAGATCCTCCTCGGGGTCGGCGTCGCGTTGCGACGGACGCGACGCCCGTCTGCGTGGGGGATCGTCGCCCTCCTCGTCGCCGTGTTCCCGGCGAACGTTCACCTCGCCCGGAGGGACGCCCTGAGCGATCTCGTCCCCGACCGACTCGTCGGCCCGGCACGGCTCGCGGCGGTGATCCGCCTCCCGCTTCAGGGCGTCCTGATCGGCTGGGCGCTGCGGTACGCGCGTGCCGACGAGGCACCGGCGTCGGGGTCGGAGGCGTAGCCGTCGCGCCGTTCGCGACGCGACCGGGCACGGCGAATCACCGCCGCGAACTCAACACCCAAGTACCCCCCGGTCCAACCGTGGCCCATGATCGCGCTCATCGACTTCGTCTCCCGGGTGGTCGGCGACATCGGGCGGTTCGTCGACATCTTCCTGAACGACCTGATTCTCGGCGCGGGCGACCCGCTGTCGGCGCTGCTCGTCGTCGTCGGGCAGGTCCTGCTCGTCGGCGCCGTCGCCGTGTTCGGTTACGCAGCGGTCGGCGCGCTGCTCAACGAGATCGGCGTGACCCTCCCCGCGCTCGGCGGTCGCGGGCGCTCGGAGTAGCCGACGCGGTAGCGCGGTTCGACCGCCCGCCTTCTCAGTCGTCGTCGCCCGTCGCCGACCGCGTTCCGGCGCCCGGTGTCGGATCCGGCTCCGCGGGACCGCTGACCGCGTCCGCGGTCCCTCCGTTCCCGTCCGGTACCTCGAACTCGTTGAGCCGCGCCAGTAGCTCGTCGGACTGATCCGAGAGGGTGTGAACCTGTCCCGTCACCTCGGAGACGGTCGCGGTCTGCTCCTCGGCCGCGGCCGCGACGGTCTCGGCCTCGGTGGCGGTCTGCTTGCTCACGGAGGCGACGCCGTCGACCATGTCGACGACCTCCTGGGTCGTGCGCGCCTGATCGTCGGTCGCGTCGCTGATCTCCTGGACAGTCTCGTCGACGGTGGTCACGTCCTCGACGACCCCCTCGAACTCCCGCAGTGTCGACTCGATTGTCTCGACGCCCTCCGCGACCTGCGTCTCCATCTCCTCGGCGTCGGCCGCGGTCTCCGCGGAGGCGGTCTGGACCTCCTCGATGCGCCCGGAGATCTCCGCGGCGGACTCCCGGGTCTCTTCGGCGAGCGACTTCACCTCGTCGGCGACGACCGCGAACCCGTCGCCGGAGCCGTCGGCCCGCGCCGCCTCGATGGAGGCGTTCAGGGCAAGCAGGTTGGTCTCCTCCGCGATCTCGTCGATCACGGCCGCGATCTCGTCGATCTCACCGACCCGTTCGGCGAGGTCGGTGACCGCGGCCGCCGTCTCGCCGATCCGCGTCTCCAGCGTCTCCAGCTCCGCGATCGCCTCGGCGGCCTCCTCGCGGCCGGAGCGACCGCGCTCGGCCGCGTCGCGGGCGGTCTCCGCCGCGTCGTCCGCGCTCGCCGCGATCTCCTCGACCGTCGCCGACAGCGTGTTCATCTCGCCGGCGATCGCCTCCAGTTCGTCGGTCTGTTCGGCCGCGCCGTCGGAGATCTCCTGGACCGAGCCGGCGACCTCACCACTCGCGTCGTCGACCTCGTCCATGCTGGCGCGCACGTCGTCCGCGGTGCCGGCCACGTCCGCGGTGAACGCGCCGACGTCGCCGAGCGTCTCGCCGAGCGTCGCGACGAGCCGGTTGTAGTTGTCGACGAGCTCGGCGTACCGCCGCTCGTCGGTCGCCAGCGCCTCCTCGTCGATGGTCGCGGTCAGGTCGCCGTCCTGCGCGCGCTCCGCGGCGTCGCCGAATGCGTCGACGAGCGCCTCAAGCTCGGCTGTGTAGGCGGCGAGGTTCTCGGCCATCTCGTCGAGCGACTCGCCGAAGGAGCCGGGGACCTCCTCGTCGAGCGCCGGGTCGTCGAACTCTTGGGCTGCGAGCGCCTCGGCCTGTGCGGAGACGGTGGTGAGGTAGCCGTGGACCTCGCCGAACGCGCCGACGAGGCTGCCCACCTCGTCGGGCTGGGTCGGATCGAGGGCGTCCGCGGAATCGCCGTCCGACGGACCGGCCGCGTCGACGTCGCTCACGCCGTCGATCTCGCCCGCGGCGATCGCCTCCGCCTCGCGCTCTAACGCCCGGATCGGGGCGACGAAATCGCGTCGGACGATAAGCAGCGTGTTGTAGATCGCGACGACCGCCCCGAGGAACAGGACGCCGGAGACCACGTACGCGGCGGTCCCGGAGATCAGAAACTGCGTGAGGAAGATGCCGACGGTGACGAGAAACTGGATGCCGACGGCCGTGACGACCTTCCGCTCTATCGACTCCGTGACGCCGAGCGCGTCCATCGTCCGCCACAGGAGGGCCTCGTACCGCCCGCGTATCCCCGGGCGGCGCTGTCGTGTCGTGGACATGTTCGGACCTCGATGAGAACGGGTAATGAACCTCCCGCCGAGGTTATCACGAGCGATTCTTGATTGTCAGGGGGTGAGAATCCGACCGGGGGAGGCGTCGGGTTCGGCGGGTGTCCGGGTGCGGCCTCAGAAGCGGTCGCCGACCGCCTCGGCCGCGAGGTCGACGGCGGCCTCCAGGTCCGGGCCGAGCGGCGAGCCGACGACGAGTCCGTCGGCGTGGTCGGCGACGGCGGCGGTGCGCTCGCGGACGGTCTCGGGGGTGCCCGCCATACAGAACGCGTCGATCATCTCCGGCGTCACGCGCTCGAAGGCGGCCGAGAACTCGCCGGCAGAGACGCGCTCGCCGATCGCGGTCGCCGCGTCCGGGTCGATCCCGTGACGCTTCAGGACGGGCTGCGCCGCGCCCGCGGCGATAAACGCGACCGGGGGACGGGCGGCCTCGCGGGCGGCCGCCTCGTCCTCGGCGACCGAGACGGCGGCGTAGGCGATGAGGTCGAACTCGCCGCGGCCGTCGGGCCTGTCGTCGAGCCCGTCGTCGACCTGCTCGCGGGCCCACGCGAGGTCCTTCGGGTGCGAGCCGTTGAACAGCAGGCCGTCCGCGTGTTTCGCGGCCATCCGGCACATGTGCGGTCCCTCGCCGCCGACGTGGACCGGAATATCGGCGCCCTGCGGCGGCTCGTAGTTGAGTCCCGCGTCCGTCGCGTCGAAGGTCCCCTCGTGGTCGACGCGCTCGCCGGCCCACAGCTTCTGGGCGGTCTTGAACGCCTCCAGCACGGGGCGGAGTCCGCGTTCGTCCGCGAGTCCGAGATTCGCCAGCGTCGAGGGGTCGCCCGGACCGACTCCGAAGACGGCGCGACCTTCCGACAGCTCGTCGAGGGTCGCGACCTTCGAGGCGAGCGTCGCGGGGTGGGTCTCGTAGGGGTTGGCGACGCCCGGGCCGAGCCGGACCGAGTCCGTGGCGGTCGCGAGCCGCGAGAGGAACGCCCACGGGTCGCGGTTGTTGTAGTGGCACGTCGAGTAGACGGCGTCGTAGCCGGCCGCCTCGGCGCGGACGCCGAGGTCGACGAGGCGGGACAACTCGTGTTCGGGGGTAAGTTCGATGCCGAGCATGGTTACTCCTGAAACTCCCACTCACGCAAGGCCTGCCGGACGAAGTCGCCCTCGACCTCGCGGAAGTGCTCGTCCGAGCCGTCATGGTCGCCGAATGCCCAGTCGCGGACGACGACGACCGGGGTGCCCCCGTCGCCCTCGCCGGCGACGAGGTTGGCGGCCGCGGCGAGTTCGTCGATCACGTTCTGGACGGTGACGCCCATCTCGCGGCCGTCGCGGTCGCGCTCGCCGCGCCAGTCGCGGCTGGCGGGCAGCCCGGCCCAGCCGATCGCGACCCCGCGCTGGCCGTGGCGGAACGGGCGCCCGCAGGTGTCGCTGACGACGACGCGGTCGGCGGCGACCCCGTCGCGAATTCGCTCCGCGCTCTCCGAGGGGCGCTCCGGGAGCAACAGCAGGTCGCCGTCGGGAACGTTCGACCGGTCGATCCCGGCGTTGACGCCGATGTGGCCGAAGCGGGTCGCGGTGAGGAGGAACGGGGCTTCCATGATCAGCTCCGTCGACTCCTCGATGACGGCCTGCGCGAAGCGCGGGTCCTTCTCCTCGTCGGCGATTTCGGCGAGGCGGTCCGCGACCTCCTTGCGCGCGGGCTCGCCGGGAAGTCGTCGAGGTCGAAGACGCGCCCCTCCGCCTTCGAGACGACCGTGCTGGCGACGACGACCACGTCGTCCTCGCGGAGGTCGACGCGCTCGCCGATCATGGCCGCGAGGTCCTCTCCCTCCCGGATCTCCGGGAGGTCCGGAACCGCGAACAGCTCCATACGAACGCCTGCGCGGCGACGAGGAAAAACCCCGCCGGTACCGGGCCGGTTTGACGGTATCGGGATTCAGTGGTGGGGCGGAGAGCGTGCGACTGAGACGGCGACGATTACTTAGAAAGAACCACTGTGCCGGCTGCCAGAGGGACCGAAGGTCCCTCGCTGGACGCGGTGACCGGAGCGAAGCGGAGGGAGCCGCGAGGCTGGGGCGGTGTGAGGCTGCGGTCCCGCGAGCGACCGACGGGAACACGGGAGCGCGGAGGTCGCGAAGTCGCAGCGCCGAGAGAGCGAGACCGTCGATCTCACAAGCAGTCGGCGGGAAGTACCGGAGACGAAGCGAGGCGACCGTCTTCCGGTGGTGCGGGGCGGATGGCTCTGTTGAAATCATTCGGGAGTGACACATTATGACCGGGTGTGGTCAGTACTGTCTAAATAGCCAAGACTAATGAGGACCTCCGGAAGATTCGTTCTATGGCGGATTCACAATGGAACCTGTGGGCTGATGAGAACGTTGTCTATCGAAAGTTCCCGGAGGGGATGCCAGCGGAGGAATCGGAATTCATCCGAATCAACGAGCGTTTCGAGGAACTCGCTGAGAAGGAGCGGGTAGACGCGCATGTCTCCATAATTCAGATGGAAAAGTCTCTTCCGAAGGAAGTGGTCGAAAAGGCAGCTGAAGCGGCCAAGGCGGGGAAACCGCATGGAATCACGAAATGGGCACTCGTGTCGAACGGAATCAAGGGGATGGCCTTCGCAAGTTCCGTTAAGCAGATAGATGGGGTTGACGCGAAATCGTTCAAGGACGTAGAAGAAGCCGAAGAGTGGGCTACTAACTGAAGGCATAGCCCCCAGTTCACACGCGACAGCGACCGGCTGTTTCAGACGACGATGTGTCTGAAGAACGGGATATCAACAGAGACGGACAGATGGGACCTTGGAGGTGGTTGCCGATGATCTGCTGGCCGTCACGTATCGCCGGACGGCTGGATTTGATGGCACTCGCTGTTGATCTGTAATCAACCGTTTTTAAGCGAACAGCTGGCCAGCGAGGCTCCCCGTCGCTCCGTACGGCTTATTACTCACTCATGCGACTTCGCACCTGTGGACCTTCACATCCGGTACGAGGGCGACGACGACCCGGATAAGTCGCACGGCCCGGAAGCTCGCGCGGTTCGACCTCGCGGAGCTTCACCGCTCGGACCGCGCCACGCCGTACGGGGTCGTGCTCAACCCCCACGCCGAGCGCGCGCTCTCGCCGGCGGACGCCGACCGCGCCCGCGAGAACGCCCTGGTCGCGCTCGACTGCTCGTGGGAGTCGGCCGGCGAGAAGATGTTCAGCCTCCCGGGCGAACACCGCGCGCTCCCGTACCTCGTCGCCGGCAACCCCGTGAACTTCGGGCGGCCGATGCGACTGACGACGGTCGAGGCGTTCGCGGCCGCGCTGATCGTCCTCGGCGAGCGCGACCACGCCGAGCGGATCCTCTCGAAGTTCACGTGGGGCGAGACGTTCCTCGAACTCAACGCGGAGCCGCTCCGGCGGTACGCCGACTGCGAGGACTCCTCGGAGATCGTCGCGATCCAGCAGGAGTACCTCGACCGAGAGTAGTCGCTACGGGTCCCCGAGATGCCCCCGGGACAACCCGGAGCCGAATCCGGCACCGAACGGGGTCGCGACAAGCCTTTTGCCTGAATCGACCGTACTGAGAAGCGATGGTATCCACAGGCGACGCCGCACCCACGTTCACCGCGACGGTCGGCACGAGCGACCACGAGCCGTTCGACCTCGACGAACAGATCGGCGACGGACCGGTCGTGCTCGCGTTCTTCCCCGGCGCGTTCACGCCGCCGTGTACGAACGAGATGATCGCGTTCCAGGAGCGCGCCGACGCGTTCGCGGACGCCGGTGCGACGCTGTTCGGGGTCAGCGCCGACTCGCCGTTCTCGCAGGGCGCGTTCCGGGAGGAGCACGGCATCGAGTTCGACCTCGTGAGCGACATGGCCGGCGACGCGATCCGGGCGTACGGTCTCGAGATCGACATCGCCGACCTCGGGCTTCACGGGATCGCGAACCGCGCCGTGTTCGTCATCGACGACGACGGCCAGATCGTCTACGACTGGGTCGCCGACGACCCGACGAACGAACCGGACTACGAGGCGGTCCTCGACGCCGTCGAGAGCGCTTAATAAGAGACTCGTCGCGGAGTAGTCGGTCTCGTTGCCGTTCCGGTTATCCTTTTATAAGATGTCCAGGCGCCCGTAGTGACGTATCTCTCCGAATCTCCAGCTGCTCACTTATAAATGGCTGACAGTAGATCGACGGTGACCTCCAAAGCCCCAGCCGTGAGGCGGGCGCACGCTCGCTGCGCTCCTCACTCGGTCGCTCACTTCGTTCGCTCCCGCGTTCCGGTGCTTACATCGCCTGCGCCCGCCTCACGGCTGCCCCTTTGAGTCCCGCCCCACAGCGACCGCAGCCTCACACCTCCCCAGCCTCGTCGGTGGTCCTCCGCGTCGCTCCGGACCACCGACTCCCTCGCGCGTGCGGTTCGCGCCGCGATGCGGCGCTCACCGGCACGCGCCACCGAACAAGATCCACCTTACGACTCTGGTAAATTGTACAGTCTCAAAAAGTCGGCTTCACTCCCCGACGACGCCGCCGATGGCCCCCGCGAGCGCCGAGTCGACCGCGAACAGCAGCGTCAGGAACAGCCCGACGACCAGCACGCCGGCGCCGCCGAGCAGGCTCCCGAGCGGGCCGCCGACAAGCCCGACGAGGCTCCCGAACGCGGCGAGCGCGAGGGTAATAATGATCCCGCTCACCGACCCCGCCAGCAGGCCGTGCCAGAACCCGGAGAGCAGGCCGCCGCCGGCGAGGTAGCCCGCGACGAACCCGCCGACCAGTCCGGCGGCCGCGTGCCCCACGACCGGAACGGCCATTGCCAACACGCCGGCGATCAGCATCACCACGAACCCATAGCCGACGGCGCGCCAGTCTGTCATGCGCCGAGGTAGCCGTCCTGCGGGTAAATACTCGCGGATTATTTGCTATTTCATGTCCTATTTTTAATAATCTCTTATAAACTGGACGGTGAGAATGGCAGTTGGATTAATAACGGTGCGGCCGATAGGGACTGATAATGAGCGACTCACGCGAATCGAACGGCCCCGACGACGGGGCAACGGATCCGCCCGCCTCCGGGGGACCTGACAACCCCGACGGCGTGGAACTCCGGCTCGCGGTGCCGGACATGGACTGCTCGTCGTGCGCGGGGAAAGTCGAGGGCGCGCTCGACCGCGAGGGCGTCCTCTCGGTCGACACGCGGCCGACCACGGGCGTCGTCGTCCTCACCTACGACCCCGACCGGACCGACGTCGAGGCGCTGACGGCGGCCGTCGAGGGCGCCGGCTACGCGGTCGCGGACGCGGAGTCCGACGGCGTCGCCGACGACCTGTTCACGAGTCCCCGCGCCGTCGCCACCGCGGTCGGCGGCGCCTTCCTCGCGGTCGGTCTCGTCCTGGAGTGGCTGCTCCCCGGACTCGACCCGACGTTCGCCACCCTCGGCGGCGTCGGCTTCCTTGGCCCGTGGGCCGTCACCGGCGCGTCGGTCGCGTACCTGCTGGCGGTCGCCGTCGCCGGCCCGCCGATCCTCCGGAACGGGTTCTACTCGCTTCGGGGCCTGAGCCTCGACATCGACCTGCTGATGAGCGTGGGCGTCGTCGCCGCGCTGCTCGTCGACCTCCCGTTCGAGGCGGCGACGCTCGCGGTGCTGTTCTCGGTCGCCGAGCTGCTCGAGCGCTACTCCATCGACCGGGCGCGCACCTCCCTCCGCGAGCTGATGGAGCTGTCGCCCGACGAGGCGGTCGTGATCCGCGACGGCGACGAGGAGACAGTGCCCGCCGAGAGCGTCGCGACCGGCGAGCGGCTGGCGGTGCGCCCCGGCGAGCGCGTCCCCCTCGACGGCGTCGTCCGGGAGGGGTCGGGCGCGGTCGACGAGTCGCCGATCACCGGCGAGTCCGTCCCCGCGGAGAAGGAACCCGGCGACGAGGTGTACGCCGGCTCGATCAACGAGGCCGGCTACCTCGAGATCGAGTCCACCGCGGCCGCGAGCGAGTCGACCATCGCGCGGGTCGTCGAACTCGTCGAGGCCGCCAACGGCGAGGAGACGCGCGCCGAGCGGTTCGTCGACCGCTTCGCGAGCGTCTACACCCCGGTCGTCGTCGCGGGGGCGATCGCCACCGCGACGCTCGGCCCGGTCCTCGTCGGCGGCGGCGCGGAGACGTGGTTCGTCCGCGGACTCACGCTGCTCGTCGTCGCGTGCCCGTGCGCGTTCGTCATCTCGACGCCCGTCAGCGTCGTCTCCGGCGTGACCGCGGCCGCGCGCAACGGCGTCCTGATCAAGGGCGGCGAACACCTGGAGGCCGCGGGCGACGTCGACGCCGTCGCGCTCGACAAGACCGGGACGCTCACCCGCGGCGAGCTGTCGGTGACCGACGTCGTCCCCCTCAGCGGCCGCGACGCGGACGACGTGCTCGCGTGCGCGACCGCCCTCGAACGTCGGAGCGAACACCCGGTCGCGGAAGCGATCGTCGAACGCGGCGTGGAGACCGGTGCCGATCCCGACGACGAGGGTGCCGATCCCGACGACGAGGCCGCGACCGAGGTCACCGGTTTCGAGGCGCTGACCGGCGAGGGCGTCCGGGCCGAACTCGACGGCGAGACCCACTACGCCGGCAAGCCCTCGCTGTTCGAGAACCTCGGCTTCGACCTGAGCCACGCCCACGTCCGCTCTGACGGCGGAGTGATCAGGAAGCGCGACGATACGGGTGAGAGCGAGGGAGACGAAGCGACCGCCGCGGAGCCCGAGCCCTGCGATCACGGCCAGTACCTCGATCTGGCGAGCGAGACGATCCCGCGGTTACAGGCCGAGGGGAAGACGGTCGTCCTCGTGGGGACCGAGACGGAGCTAGAGGGCGTCATCGCGGTCGCGGACACCGTCCGTCCGGAGGCGGCGTGGGTCGTCGACCGGCTCCACGAACTCGGCATCGACCGCGTCGCGATGCTCACCGGCGACAACGAGCGGACCGCCCGAGCGATCGGCGACCGCGTCGGCGTCGACGAGGTCCGCGCGGAACTGCTCCCGGACGAGAAGGTCGCGGCGGTGCGCGAACTCGCGGCCGAGACGGAGGGGGTGTGGCGATGGTCGGCGACGGGATCAACGACGCGCCGGCGCTGGCGGCCGCGGACGTCGGGATCGCGATGGGCGCCGCCGGCACCGACACCGCCATCGAGACCGCCGACGTGGCGCTGATGGCCGACGACCTGACGCGGCTCCCGTACGTGATCGACCTCGCCTCGCGCGCGAGCACGACGATCCGGACGAACATCGGCGCCTCGCTCGCCGTGAAGGCGGTGCTCGCCGCCGGCGCTCCGCTCGGCTACGTGAGCGTCGCGATGGCCGTGGTTGTCGGCGACATGGGGATGAGCCTCGGCGTCACCGGGAACGCGCTCCGCCTCGGCAACGTCGAACCCGCTGAGCCGCCGGAGGCGGGCGCGGAATCCGACGAGTCGAGCGCGTAGCGGGGGTGAGGCGGTTGACCTCGAGGGGCGATTGATTCTAATCGGCCTCACTCTTTTTACCGGACCGGCGGTAACTCGGCTCGTATGCCCTCCGAGAGCGGAACCGCTACCGCGACCGCGGACACCGTCGATCCCGCCGAGCGCGAGGCGAGCGACAGTGTCGACGAGCCCAGCGACCCCGAGCGTGACGCGATCGAGTGGGGACCGGTCCGTCACGACCGGCTTCGGTCGTTCGCCGCCGGTGCGACGGCCGGGATCGTCGGCGCGGTCCTCGTCGGATTCGTCGCCGTCGCCGCCGCGATGGTCTCGCGGGTCGCGGCCGGGGAGATCACGTTTCCGAGCGTCGGTCTCGGCGCGGGGATCGTCGCCGCGGGAGTCGCGGTTGCGCTCGCCGTGACCATCGCACCCGCCCTGTACCTCTGGTACCGCGAGACCTCCGTCGACGAGCTGACCACCGCTCGGTTGCGCGAGGCCGCCGGCGCGCTCACCCCCGGCTGGACGCTCGCCGGGTTCGGTGCCGTCCTCGCGGCGGCGTTGGCGTTACCGAGCGATTTGCTCCCCGCCTTCTGGCCGCTGTTCTGGCTCATCTGGTTCGTGCCGGCCGTCGTCCAGTCGAACGGTCGGGTCGTGCGGGTCGACCCGACCGAGTCGGCCGTCGAGCGGACGTATCCGAGTCAGGATCGGACCCGGAGCGACGACCTCGGGTCCGTGATCCGAACGCGACGGATTGACCTCCCGTGGACGACCCTGTTCCTGCTCGCGTACCGGGGGAACGCGTGGTACCGGTCGACGCCGTGGTTGTTCGTCCCCGTCGATCGGGCCGACGAGGTCGAGTCGGCGCTCGACGCGGTGCTGGCGGAAAGCGACGGGCCGGACCGCGCGAGCGTTCCCGAACGACTCACCCTCGCGACCGTAGGGTCGTTCTCGCTGGTCGTCGGTCTCCTGATGGCCGTCGCGGCCGGCGAGGGCGCGGGCGGACTGGCGCTGGCGCTACTTACGGCACCCTTCTCCCTGCTGTTCCTCGCGCTGGCCGCGCGGCTGTGAGCCGGCCGTTCCTCCGGGCCGCGGTCACTCCGCGGCACCGGATGTGACACCCCCTACCACGCGACTCAAATACCCGCGTCCCCTAAACACGGACATGGACAGACAGCGTCTGGAACGCGCGCTCGACGACGAGTTTGGCGGGACCGAGTCCGAGCGGCGCGCCGTCTCGCGGGCGGCCCGCGACCTCGTCGACTCCGGACGGCCCTCCGAGGACCGCGGCCACGGCCTGACCGTGACGGGGGTGATCGGGCACTTGGAGGACGCCCCGGACGGCTCCTCGCTGACCGAGCGGTGGAACTGGTGGATGGGCGCGCTCGACGCCGCCTACGGCGGCTACGACTACTTCACGGTGCGGTTCGTCGAGGACGACGAGGCGACCGGTCTGCGCCGATAGGGTCGGCCGACCGAATCTCGACCGCAGTCGGGTTCCGAACCCCCCTCAGCGACGTGGAGCCGTCTACTTTCACTTTCACTCCGCGGATGGCTCGATTATAGGGGCGTTCCGGACCAATCGAGAGGTATGAGCGCAGTCACCGCCGACCGACCGCGGTACGCGACGCCGACGCGCGTGGACGTCACAGAGTGCCGAACCGACCGCCTCCCGGACCGGGTCCGTGCGAACCGCGTCGACGGCAGCGAGGTCCACCTCGAACGCCGCGGCGGGCGGACGTTCCTCGTGACGCGACCGGCCGAGTAACCACCGGTTCCGGCCGGTAGCGGAACGAAAGGGCCGATCGCAAAAGTCAGTCGTCGGCCATCAGCCCCGTCTGTACCAGTTCGCCGTCCCCGAGTCGACTGTCGAGACCCACGCCGAGCGTCTCGTTCGTGCGTGCGACCGACTCGGCCGCGTCGGCGTCGGTCGCCATCGCGCGGATCGCGTCGACGTTCTCGGGGACGACGTCGGCCTCCTGGTGGACGTTCTGAAAGAGGTACAGGTCCTTCCCCGTGACGCTTATCGACTCCTCCCAGACGCAGTTCTCCCAGAGGTCGCCGCGGGGACGCCCCGCGTCGGCGGCGTACTCCTTTAACGCGCCGGCGCCGTCGATGCCCGCGGACTCGGGGACGAGGAAGATCCGGCCCTCGCCGGCGAGCAGGTCACGGACTGCCTCGGGGTCGGGGTCGGTCTCCAGCGTGACGTTGACGCTGTGGGTGTCGCATCCCCGTGACCGGCGCCTTCAGCGCCGCGGTGTCGACGGCCACGTCAGGGAGGATCTCGTTCACGTCCGGGCCGTGGTGCGAGGGGACCGTCGCCGGGTCGGGGACGATGTCGTTTATCGGACCGCGGTCGGTCTCGCTCGGGTCCCCGCCCCGGCGGACGAGCGTGACGCGCGCCTTCTCGACGCCGAACGTCTCGTCGAGCGGCGCGAGCAGCCGCGAGAGCGCGGTCGTGTTACAGGAGACGACCCGGACCGTCTCGGCGCCGCGGGCGGCTTCGAACCGACCGCGGGCGTTGAACGAGGCCTCGGCGACGGCGGCGTCCTCGCCGCCCTGAAAGACGGCCGGCGTGTCGTGGGCCTCGTAGACGGGCGCGTTGCGCTCGCCGACGCCGGAGGGGGCACAGTCGACGACGACGTCGACGGCGTCGAGCAGGTCGCCGAGGGTCCCGGCCAAGTCCACTCCGGCGGCCGCAAACTCGTCGGTGCGGTCCTCGACCGCCGCGTACAGGTCGTAGCCACGACGGGCCGCGGCCTCGACGCCGTAGTCCGGCGACGCCTTCGTCACGCCGACGAGTTCCATGTCCGGCTGGGCCGCGACGGCGTCCGCGACCCGTTTCCCGATCGTACCGTAGCCGTTGACGCCCACGCGTGTCATATCCGCCCGTCGCTGCGGAACCGACATAATGTTTTCGAGAGAAGCAAAATGAAATTAACTACCCCGCGAGTAAGCAGTCGGTTAATTCGACGGCGATCGACACCGGACGTAAATAATTCAATTACGGAATGGAGTAAAGGCGGCGATGACAAGCCCTAACGCCCGGCCGTTCGGAGACGCGGACATGGCAGCCGACCTCTCCAACGCCGCGGCGACCGCGATCGAACAGTGTCTGAACGTCTCCCCGGACGAGTCGGTCGTCGTGGTCACCGACGACGAGCGCGAGCCGATCGGTGAGGCGCTCTACGCGGCCGCGAGCGCCGTCACGGACGACGCAACGGTCCTGCGGTACCCGCCCGCCGAGCAGCACGGGACGGAGCCTCCCGCGCCGGTTGCGGCCGCGATGCGGGAATCGGACGTGTTCCTCGCGCCGACGACGAAAAGCCTGAGCCACACCCGCGCCCGGGGCGCGGCCTGCGACGCCGGCGCGCGCGGCGCGACGCTTCCGGGGATCACCGAGGACGTGTTCACGACCGGTCTCGACGCCGACTACGCCGCCATCGACGCGGCCTGCGACGACGTGCTCGACCAGGTCGCGGGGGCCGACGAGGTCCGCGTCACCGCGCCCGCCGGCACGGACATCACGTTCGGGATCGGCGACCGCGAGTGGCTCGCGGACACCGGCATGGTCCGCGAGCCGGGCGACTTCTCGAACCTCCCCGCGGGCGAGGTGTTCGTCGCGCCCGAGACCGCGACCGGGACGTTCGTCGTCGACGGGACGATGATGCCCCACGGACTCCTCGACGAGGGCCAAGAACTCGCCTTCGAGATCGAGGATGGATTCGTGACCGAAATCTCCGACGACGCGATCCGCGCCGACGTGGAGGCGGCCGCGGAGGAGGTCGGCGACGCGGCGTACAACCTCGCGGAGCTGGGAATTGGGACGAACGGCGGCGTCGAGGAACTGGACGGCTCGGTCCTCCTCGACGAGAAGGCGGGCGGCACCGTTCACATCGCCATCGGCGACAACGCCGGGATCGGCGGCGAGACCGACGCGCCGCTCCACCTCGACGGCATCATCCGAAACCCGACGGTCTACGCCGACGGCGAGCCGATCGACCTGCCGAGCGCGTGAGACGGCCCAGAGCGGGAATCTAACTTTTCATTTATAAATGAACGAGGCGGTGGCGCGTGCCGACGAGCGCCTGAAAGGCGCGAGTCGCACGCGCGAGGGGAGTCAGTCGGCCGGAGCGTAGCGGAGGCCGACTGACGAGGCTGGGGAGGTGTGAGGTGCGGTTGCGGTGCGGGGCGGGACTCAAAGGGGCGGCCGTGAGGCGGGGGCAGGCGACGCAAGCACCGCAACGAGGGAGCGGTAGCGACCGAGTGAGGAGCGCAGCGAGCGTGCCCCCGCCTCACGTCCGGGGCTTTGGAGGCGTTTGGCGCCGACCCGCAGTCAACTACTTATAAACGAACAGCCGGGGAGTTGGAGAAAGTCGTCGTCGATCCGCTAGCAATGATTTATAGGCGAACGATCGAGATTTCGGGAGCGCTCCACACACCGTCTCCGACTTATTCCACGACCGCGAGCGCCACGCCGTTCACGTCTCGGACGCCGACCACCTGGTGGCGCCAGCCGTCGCCCGCGTCCACGCAGAGCGTGCCCGCGTCCGTGACCGCGACCGAGATACCCGGCCCGTACCCGAGCGCCACGACCCTCTCGTCCACCGGAAGCGCAGCGATTTCCCACGTCTCGTCGTCCCACTCGCCGGTCCCGTCGGCGTGAACGACCAAGTCCCCATCGACGACCGCCATCGCGTGGCCGTCGCCGTCGGCCGCGACCGCGTCCGCGGCGCTCTCCCGAACACTCATCCAGCCGTTGCCGAGCCAGTAGAGTCCCGCGCCGGTCGCCGCGAGCGGCATCCCGGAGCCGGCCACGTCGCGCGCGTCGTCGAGACCGGCGTCCTCGATCCGATCGCCGACGACGCGGTACACCCCGTCCGCGGCCGCGACGAGCGCGCCGTCGACCGCCCGCGGGTCCGCGACGGATCCGAGCCGCGTCGTCGATGCCGACCGCCGCCCCGCCCGCCTCGAACTCGACGCGCTCGACAGCGCCGCTCTCGCGAGCGACGAGAAGGCCGCCGTCACGACCGCCGGCCGGTCCCACGGCGACCGCCGAGTCGTCGTCGACCGACTCGAACGCTGGGTTGTCGCCGACCGCGGCGACCGAGAGTCCGTCGGGCGCGGCCGCGACGACGAGGTCCGGCGCGTCGCCCCGCGCGAGGACGGCGACGTCGCGGGCCGCGTCGCGGGCGACCATGTCGAACGCGCCGATCTTGTCGGCCGACAGCGAGACGCGGACGATCCCGGTCCCCGTCGCGACGTAGGCGTCGGTGCGGCCGGCGCTGCCCGCGTACACGCGCTTTTCGTCGATCGAGATGTCGTCCTCGGCGGGAGCCATCGCCCGGGGATTCGCCGGCGGGAGGCATAAGCCCCGCGCGGGGCAGTCGCGACCTCTCGACCTCGGCGCGGCCGCACGTTCCGACGGCCATTTGAGCGCCCCTCGCGTACGCCGATCCGTGCAGTCTGTCGCCGCCGACCTCTCGGTCCTGCTCGCGGACGTGGTCCCCCGACTGGCCCGGATCACGGCGTTCATCGCGGGCGGCGTCTTCGCCGCCAACGTCGCCGTCGCGTTCGGCTTAGTCCGGTACGTCGCCGGGATCGCGGGGTGGCTCACGCGCCCGGCGAACCTCCCAGACGAGGTCGGCACGGCGATCCTCACGACCGCGGCGTCGACGACCGCGGGCTACGCGACGCTCGCGGAGTACCGCGAGTCGGGCCTGCTCGACGACCGGGCGACGCTCGTCGCGGTCGTGATAAACACGTTCTTCGGCTTCGTCCAGCACGTGTTCACTTACTACGTCCCGGTGTTGATCCCGATCCTCGGGGTCACCACCGGCGCCGTCTACGTCGGCGCGCGCGCTGGCATCGCGCTGCTGATCACCGTCACGGGCGTCCTCGCGGGCGGACTCCTCCTCTCGGAGGCGAACGTCGACCGCTCCGCGCTCGCCGACGTCGACGCGACCGGGCCCAAGGACGACGACCGCACCGACCGCGAGCGCGTCCGCGACGCCGCCGAGAAGTCGTTGAAGACCCTCCGCAGAATCGTCCCGCGGCTCGCGGTCGTGTACACGCTCGTCATCTGGCTCGTCACGACCTACGACGTGGCCGCGCTGACGAGCGTCGCGGAGCCGATCACGAGCGTGCTGGGACTGCCGGGCGAGGCGGTGCCCGTCATCGCCGTGTTCACGCTCGACACGACCGCGGGCGCGGCGACCCTCGCCGGGGCGGAGGCCGGCACGTTCACCACCCGCACCGCGGTCGCGTCGCTGCTCATCGGGAGCATCCTCTCCTTTGCCGTGTCGACGTTCCGGCGCTCGATCCCGTTCCAGTACGGGATCTGGGGCGCGTCGTTCGGCACGAAGGTGATCGTCGTCAACACCGCCCTGAAGCTCGTCTTCATCTCGGCGACGGTCGCGCTGCTGCTCGCGCCGGTGTGGTGAATAAGTCCGTTTCGCTCGAATCAGTAGGTTCAACACCGCCCCGGATCGATCGGCGCACATGGCGCTCGAAAAGGACGTGGACTGTCCCCCGTGCGGCGAGACCCGTTCGTTCTACCGGACCGCGGCGATGACGCTCCACTTAGGCGAGAAGACGAAGTGGCGCTGTCCCGACTGCGGCTACGGCTACGTCGAGATCAACGGTATCGACACGCTTCCGGCCTGATTCTCTCCCGACTGCCACTTAGCCGCAGCCCCCCGATCCGGCGTCGAACCCGTCTCAGACCGCGACGCTGACCAGTTCGATCAACAGGGTCAGCGACGCGACCGACGCGACCGTCGTGACGAACACGTTCAGCGAGGCGAACTCGGCGTCGCCGCCGAGCTCGGTCGCGAACACATACGTCGACACCGCGGTCGGCGTCCCGAGCATGACGATTCCGGCGGTGAACGTCGCTGCGTCGACGTCAAGGAGCGCGAGGACGGCCCACGCGACCGCGGGCATACACGCCACCTTGAGCGCGGTCACCGAGGCGGTCGCCCCGCGGTCGACCGTCGCAGCGTCGATCTGGAGGGTGGCGCCGACACACAGCAGCGCGAGCGGGAGCGCCAGCGACCCGACCGCGTCGAGGCCGGTCGCGGCCGCGGCCGGCACGCCAACCTCAAACCAGCCGAACGCCATGCCGGCGACGAGCGCGAGGAGGACGGGGTTGCCCGCGAGCGACCGGAGGTGACGCCCCAGGGCGCCCTCGGCATCCGCCCCGTTCATCGACACCAACAGGATCACGGTCAGCGGCACCTGTACCAGCGCGCCGATCCCCAAAATGACGCTCGCGATCGCGGTCACCTCGGCGCCGAACGTCGCCGCCACGAGCGGGACGCCGAGGTACCCCAGGTTCGAGTGGTACGACTGGACGACCGCGACGCTGCGGCGCGCTCCCGGCGAACGATTCCGATGGACGGCGGACGCGACGAGTGCCGTCCCGAGGATCGTCGCGACAACGACGACGAACAGCTCCCACGAGACGACGTCGGCGACCGCCTGGTCGTAGGTCGCGACGAACACCAGCGCCGGGAGCGCCCCGTAGTACGCGATCTGGTTGAGCAGCGCGGTGCGGTCCGCGTCGAGCACGCCGGCGTACCGGAGTCCCGTCCCCGCGAGCAGCAGGACGAGCAGCCCCGACAGCCGGACGAGGACCTCCATCTATGTGTGCCGAGTCGATCGCCTGTGTTGACGGTTGGGGTTGCGGACAATTGGGGAGAGTGCGGTTGGGGGCAGGTGCCGACGGGTGCGGATGGGTGTAGACGGGTGCGGTCGGGTGCGGATGGGTGCGGTCGGGTGCGGTCGAATGCGGACGGGCGCGGTTGCGAATGGGCAGTTACCGACGAGCGCGGTCACGGACGGAGGAGCCGGGCCGACGGCGACAGGCTCAAGGCTCATTACCCGTCCGCCCGACTCAGGGGTATGAACTCGACACGGCAACCGCGACGGCGGACAGCCCGGTTTCCGGAGGTGACCCCGCGTGGTCGGTGAGGCCCACGACCCCGAGAGCGACGTCGGCCCGCTCGACGGACTCACGGTGCTGGACCTCTCTCGCGTGCTCGTCGGCCCGTTCTGTACGATGCAGCTCGGGGACCTCGGCGCCGAGGTGATCAAGGTCGAACGCCCCGGACACGGGGACCAGACGCGGACGTGGGTCCCGCCGGCGTTCAGCAAGGGCGACGGCGACGGGGGAGACGACGAGGGCGCCGCGAGCGCCTACTACGTCAGCGTCAACCGCAACAAGCGGTCGATCCAGCTGGATCTGACGACCGAGTCGGGCCGCGCCGTCGTCCGCGACCTTGCCCGCGAGGCCGACGTGCTCGTCGAGAACTTCCGGGTGGGGAAGATGGCCGAGTGGGACCTCGACTACGACGACCTCGTCGACGAGAACCCCGGACTCGTCTACTGCGCCATCTCCGGCTACGGCGAGTGGGGACCCGACCGCGACGAGCCGGCCTACGACATCATGATGCAGGCCCGCGGCGGCTTCATGTCGTTCACCGGCGTCGAGGGCGGTCCGCCGGTCCGGATCGGGGTCGCGCTCGCCGACGTCGGCGCCGGCATGTACGCGACGCAAGCGATACTCGCGGCGCTGCTCGAACGCGAACTCGGCGACGGCCGCGGGCAGAAAATCGACGTGAGTCTCCTGGACGGACAGGCCGCCTGGACCAGCTACATGGCGACGAACTACTTCGCCAGCGGCGAGCCGCCGGGGCGGATGGGAAGCAAACACCCGAACATCGTCCCCTACCGGGCGTTCGAGACGGCGGACGACTACGTCGTCGTCGCCTGCTCGTCGGACCGGTTCTGGCCGCCGCTGTGCGAGGCGCTCGACCGGCCCGACCTGCTCGCGGACGAGCGGTTCGAGACGAACGAGGGGCGCGTCCGGAACCGCGAGGCCCTCGACCGCGAACTGGAGGAGACGTTCGCGGCGCTGTCGACCGACGAGGCGGTCGCGACCCTCAAAGAGCACGACGTGCCCACGAGTCGCGTCCGCGACGTGAGCGAGGTGTTCGCCGACCCCCAGATCGAGGCGCGCGACATGCTCGCCGAGGCGGAGCACCCGACCGCGGGCACGGTGCGGTTCCCGGGCTCGCCGATGCGACTTCTCGCGGACGCCGACGACCGTCCGCCGACACCCGCCCGCGCTCGGCGAACACACGGAGTCGGTGTTACGCGAGTACGGCTACGGCGACGGCGACATCGACGAGCTGCGCGGACGCGGCGCGATCCCGGAGTAGCGACACCGGCGAGCGCCCCGCGAACGGCGAAAAAGGATGCCCGAGTGCTGCGTCGACCTCGGAGGCTCCCGGCTTACAGGATGCCGGCCTGCTCGGCGCGCGCGACGATGCCGCGAGCCATCTTGTCGGTCGCCTCGTCGACCATCTCGCCGTCGACCGAGACGGCGCCTTTGCCCTGTTCTTTCGCCTCCGCGTAGGCGTCGACGATCCGGCGGGCCTTCTCGGCCTCCTCGGGTGAGGGCGCGAACGTCTCGTTGGCCGGCTCGATCTGGCTCGGGTGGATCGCCCACTTGCCGTCACAGCCCAGCTGGCTCGCCCACCGACAGGAGTCGCGGAACCCCTCCGCGTCCTCGATTTCGGCGTAGGGTCCGTCGATCACCTGAAGTCCCTGCGCCTTCGCGGCATGGGCGATGCGCGCGAGCTGGTAGTGCCAGTAGTGGCCGGGGTAGCCGCCGCCGGAGCCGATGGTGAGTCCCGCGGCGCCGACGTTGGCGGTGTAGTCTCCTGGACCGAACACCAGCGACTCCAGACGGTCGCTCGCGCGGGCGATGTCGGCGACCTTCGTCATCGCCTCCGGCGACTCGATCTGCGCCTGGAGGCCGATCTCGCCGACCGGCAGGTCGTTGTTCTCCTCGACCTGCGTCAGCAGGTTGTCGACGGTGGCGACCGTCTCCGGGTTGTTCGCCATCGGCACCATGATCGTGTCGAGGTACTCGCCCGCCCGCCCGACGACCTCGATCACGTCGTCGTAGAACCACCTGGTGTCGACGCCGTTCATCCGGTAGCACGGCCGGGTGTCGGACCAGTCGTACTCGATCAGGCCCTCGATGGCGTTCTCGCGGGCCTCGACCTTCTCCGAGGGCGCCACCGAGTCCTCCAGGTCGATGAACGCCTCGTCGGCGCCGGAGTCGGGCGCTCGCTCGATCATCTTCGGGTCGGAGCCGGGCGTCGCGAGCTGACTCCGGCGGAGGGTGACGTCGTCCGCCCCGCCCATCAGTCGTCACCTCCCTCGGAGGCCGTGATCGGGTCGTTCTCGTCTTCGGTGAAGCCCGCCGACTCCTCCTGGCGCTTGCGCGCCTCGGGGTCGAACTCGGCCTCGATGTCCTGATAGCGCGGGACGAAGGAGAGCTCGTGGTGGCTCTCGGTCTCGTGGCCGATGTAGCGCTCTTCGAGGTCGAACTGCGCCTCCTCGTCGTTCTCGGCGATGTTCTCGAAGTCCTCGTAGGCGGCGTGGGCGCCGGAGTGAAGCCCGTACAGCGTGATGAAGATGTACTGGTAGCCCAGGTCGCCCAGCTCCTCGAAGGTGAGCGGGTCCTCCTCCGCGCCCCACTCGAACGAGGAGGAGTAGTTGAAGGCGAGATCCAGGTCGGGGTGGGTCTCGTGGATCGTCTCGGCGTACTCGACCGCGTCCTCGCGGGACGGGTCGGGCATCTCGGGCCAGACGAGGTCGACGCCGGCGTCGGCGTAGATCCGGCCGCGCTCGAGGTGCTCCTCCCAGTCGCCGTTGGCGGAGCCGTACGCGTCGGTGCGCGCGATGATCACCGTGTCCTCGCTCTGCTTGGCGTCGACCGCGGCCTCGAAGCGCGAGCGCGCCTCCTCTCGGGAGACGATCTGCTTGCCCGCGATGTGGCCGCAGCGCTTCGGCGAGGTCTGGTCCTCGATGTGGATCGCGGCGACGCCGGCCTTCTCGTACTCGCGGACCGCGCGCCGGACGTTGTGGATCCCGCCGTAGCCGGTGTCGCAGTCGGCGACGACGGGGAGGTTCGTCGCCTCGACCATCCGCTTCGCGTTCTCGACCATCTCGGACATCGTGACCATCTCCAGGTCGGGGAAGCCGAACTGGCCGAGGACGGTCGAGTAGCCGCTCATGTAGGCCGCGTCGAGACCCGCCATCTCGGCGAGGCGGGCGTCGAGCGCGTGGTAGATCCCGGGCGCGAACGTGTAGTCCTGCTCCTCGAACAGCTCGCGGAGCCGGCGTCCGGCCGGGTTGTCGATATCTCTCGTGAAGACGTCGTCGTCGAGTTCGTTGGGATTCATCGGATTACTGCGTGGTGGCGTCGTCTGTGGTGCGGTTCGTCGGCGTCCGTCGTCCGTCGGCGCTGCGCCCCTCGGGTCTGTGCCCGCCGGCACTGCGACTCGCGGACGTGAACGCCGTGGCGTCGGGTCGCGGGCCGTCGCCGGTCCCCGCCATCGGGACGGCGCGGCAGAACGAACCCTCGCCGTTCGGTCGAGTCGAGCGGTCGCGGGGGCTGCGCGTCGCGTTCGCCGTCATCGCGATCCCCCGTCCGTCCGCGTCCGCGAAGCGGGACGCAGGTCGGGGACGAGCGGGGCGTCGCGCTCGCCGTCGGTCGGCGGGCGCGTGGGCTGGCGGGTGTCGGTCCCCGGCTGCGAGCCGGACGATCGCGTCCTCGTCGCTCGGCGGGTCGTGATCGTCGGGACCAGCGGCGCACCCGCCGCTTCGGTGAGCGGGGTGCGGCCGGGGACGGTCCGCGGAGAAGTAGCCGGATCGGTTCGGTCGGTCGAGCTCGGATTGCTCGATCGGGCGGTCGTGCTGTCGGTGCGTCGGGTCGTGTCGTCGGGTGTGTCGTTAGGTGTCGTCATCGGGTCGTGTGGGCGGTTGCGGCGGTCGTCTGGTGGTCGGGTCTGTGCGTCGGGTCCCTGCGTGCTTGGATACGGGTACTGCCATTGCGACCGGTACGATTCGGCGGATAGTAATAAACATAATGATTGATAATGATAATATTCGTTATGTTGTTTTACTCGATTAAATGTTCCATGACAACACGCGACATGGGTGGGTGAGATCGGACTCTGTGGAGGCGGAGCTATCGGTGCCGAGGGCGACACCGAACCGGACCGATCGCTTATTGGTCCCGCCGCGCGGAGCGTAAGGAGTGAACGAGCGCGACGCCCTCCGGGCCTTGGCGGCCGACCTCCCGCACGCGGGCGACGACGCCGCCGTCGTCGACGGGACGGTCATCACGACGGACATGCTCCACGAGCGGACCGACTTCCCGGCCGGGACGACGCGGTACACCGCGGGCTGGCGTGCGGTCGGCGCGTCGCTGTCGGACGTGGCCGCGATGGGCGCAACCGCCCGAGCCGCGGTCGCCGTCTACGCGGACGAGGCGTTCGACCGCGAGGAGCTGGACCGGTTCGTCGCGGGCGCGGTCGACGTCTGCGAGGCGGTCGACGCCGAGTACGTCGGCGGCGACCTCGACGAGCACGTCGAGTTCACGACCGCGACCACCGCGATCGGACGCGTCACCGACGCCGGGAGCGTCACCCGGAGCGGGGCGCGACCGGGCGACGCGCTCTGCGTCACCGGCGAGTGGGGCCGGTCCGCGGCGGCGCTCCGGCTGTTTAACAAGGGAGAGGACGCGGCGGTCGAGCGCGCCAACGAGCTGTTCCGGTTCACGCCGCGCGTGGCCGACGGGCTGGCGCTGGCGCCGAGCGCGACCGCGATGATGGACTCCTCGGACGGGCTGGCGCGGTCGTGCCACCAGCTCGCCGAGGCGAGCGCGGTCGGGATCGAACTGGACCGGGACGCGGTTCCGGTTCATCCCGCAGTCGAGGAGGTGGCCGGGGATTCGGCGGAGCGGTTCGAGCTGGCGGCGCACTTCGGCGAGGACTTCGAGCTGGTCTGTGCGGTGCCGGAATCGGAGGTGGACGGGGTCGAAGAGGCGTGTCCCGCCGGTCTGACGCGGATCGGGACTGTGGTCGAGGGACCCGAAAACGGGGCGCCCCGCGTCGTCGCCGACGGCGACCCGCTTCCCGACCGCGGCTACACGCACGGCGACGAATAGGCCGCAGAAACCGCAGCGGCTCGTTTATAGATACACAACTACCGATCGACGGCGAACACCGCCGAAGCCCCGGTCGTGAGGCGGGCGCACGCTCGCTGCGCTCCTCACTCAGTCGCTCGCGCTGCTCGCTCCTTCGTTGCGGTGCTTACGTCGCCTGCGCCCGCCTCACGACCGCCCCTTCGAGTCCCGCCCCTCCGGAAGACGTTCCTGCTCGCTTCGCTGCGCGGGCTGCGACTTCCGTGCTCCCGCTCGCTTCGCTCGCGGGAACGCACAGCACCGCACCTCTAACCTCCCCAGCCTCGCCGCTCACGCCCTCCGGGCGTTCGCGGCGTCCCTCGCGCGTGCGACTCGCAGCCTACGGCTGCTCGTCGGCACGCGCCACCGCAGAAGATTTTCGGGGGTCTGCGTCGCTTACCGCAGGAACTCGATCGCGGCGCCCTGCCCGAAGCCGACGCAGAGCGTCGCGAGGCCGCGCTCGGCATCCCGCTTCTTCATCTCGTGGAGCAGCGTCACGGGGAGCCGCGCGCCAGAGGCGCCGAGCGGGTGGCCGAGCGCGATGGCGCCGCCGTTGACGTTGTAGATCTCCTCGTCGATGCCGAGTTCGCGTCGCGCGTACTCGCACTGGGAGGCGAACGCCTCGTTGAGTTCGACCAGGTCGTAGTCGTCGATGTCGGTGCCGGCGCGTTCGAGGAGGCCGCGGGTGGCGGGGACCGGACCGATCCCCATCACGGTGGGGTCGACGCCGGCGACGCTGTTCGTGCCGACCTCGGCGAGCACGTCGAGTCCGTGCTCCTCGGCGAACGCCTTACTCGTGACGACCGTGAGCGACGCCCCGTCAGAGATCTGCGAGGAGTTCCCGGCCGTGACGGTGCCGTCGCCCGTGAAGGCAGGCGAGAGGCCGGCGAGCTTCTCGGCGGTCGTGTCGGGGCGGATCCCCTCGTCTCCCTCGACCAGTCCGTCCTCCGTCTCGACGGGGACGATCTCGTCGTCGAAGCGGCCCGACTCGGTCGCCTCGGCGGCGCGCTGGTGGCTGCGGGCCGCGTACTCGTCTTGCGCCTCGCGGCTCACGTCGTACTCCTCGGCGACCTTCTCGGCGGTCATCCCCATCTGGAGCTGGAAGATGTTATACTCCTCAGACAGCTCGGGGTGGAGGTGCTCGTAGGAGTCGCCGTCCATCGGCACGCGGCTCATGTTCTCGACGCCGCCCGCGATGATCCAGTCGCGGTTGCCCGCGGCGACCGCGTCCGACGCCGAGATGACCGCCTGCATCGAGGAGGCGCACCACCGGTTGATCGTGGTGGCGGGCACCGACTCGCCCAGCTCGGAGAGCAGGGCGATGACGCGCGCGACGTTGTTGTCCTGCTCGGTGCGCTGCTGTGCGACGCCCCACATCAGGTCGTCGACGTGGTCGCTCGTCAGCCCCGTCTCCTCGAGCGCGTGGTCGATGAGCGTCGTCGAGAGGTCCTCGCTGCGGACGTCCTCGTAGACGCCGCCGTCTTTCCCCTGCGGCGTTCGGTAGGCGGCCGCGATCACGGGCGTGGTCTCGTCTGTCATGAAAGATAACAGGTCGGACGGCGTATTAAAACGCCGTGGAACGAGCGAGAATCGATCCCGAGTTTATCGTTTATTCTCGAGCAGGCTCTCGCCGGTCATCTCGGCGGGCCGGTCGAGTCCGATCAGTTCGACGAGCGTCGGCGCGATGTCGCAAAGCGATCCGCCGTCGCGGACCGCGCGGCCGCCGTCGTCCCCGTCGGGCGTCAGGTAGACGAACGGGACCGGGTTGAACGTGTGGGCGGTGTGGGGGTCCTCGGGCGTCCCCATGTCGTCGGCGTTGCCGTGGTCGGCGGTCACGACCGCGTGGCCGCCCGCGTCCGCGACGGCGTCGAGGAGGCGGGAGAGCTGCGCGTCGACCGCCTCGACCGCCTCGACGGCCGCGTCGAAGTCGCCGGTGTGGCCCACCATGTCCGGGTTCGCGTAGTTGAGCACCATCAGGTCGGGGTCCTCCCGGTCGATGATCCCGAGCGCCTCGTCGGTGAGCTCCGGCGCCGACATCTCCGGCTGCCGGTCGTACGTGGGGACGTCGGGACTCTCCACGATCTCGCGAAGCTCGCCGGGGAACTCCACCTCGCGGCCGCCGTTGAGGAAGTAGGTGACGTGGGGGTACTTCTCCGACTCCGCGATCCGGAGCTGGGTGCCGTCGGCGTCCGCGACGACCTCGCCGAGCGTGTTCTCTGGGATCTGCGGCGGGAACGCGACCGGGAACTCGAACGTCTCGTCGTACTCGGTCATCGTCGTCATCCGGATGTCGGGTTGGTCGAGTTCGAACTCCCACTCCGGCCGGGTGTCGGTCAGCATCCGGACCAGCTGTCGGGCGCGGTCCGCCCGGAAGTTGAAGAAGATCACGGCGTCGCCGTCGGCGAGGGCCGGCTCGTCGGCGACGAGCGTCGGCTCGATAAACTCGTCCGTCTCGCCGCGGGCGTGGGCCTCGCGGGCGGCAGCGACCGCGCTCTCGGCCTCGTGCGGGGCCTCACGGGAGACGATCGCGTCGTACGCCTTCCGCGTGCGCTCCCAGTTCTCGTCGCGGTCCATCGCGTGATACCGACCCGTCACGGTCGCGACGTGACCGGTGCCGCGCTCGTCGGCCTTCGCGGTCACGTCGGCGAGGAACCCGTCGGCGATCTCCGGGGCCGTGTCGCGCCCGTCGGTGAACGCGTGGCTCGTCGCCGGGACGCCCGCGTCGGCGGCGGCGTCGATCAGCGCGAGCAGGTGTTCCACGTCCGAGTGGACGCCGCCGTCGGAGACGAGTCCCATGAAGTGGACCCGGCCGCCGGTCGACTTCGCGTGGTCGAGCGCGCCCGCGACGGCGTCGTTGTCCGAGAGCGACCCCTCGGCGAGCGCGTCCGTGATCCGGGTGTACGCCTGCTTGACGACCCGGCCCGCGCCGATGTTCAGGTGGCCGACCTCCGAGTTCCCCATCTGTCCCTCTGGGAGTCCCACGCGGCGGCCGTGAACGACGAGGCGACCGTCGGCGCCGCGGGCGGTCGCGTCGTCGAACGCCGGCGTGTCGGCGACCGCGACCGCGTCGCGACCCGCGGGCCGTCCCGAGGGGTCGACCGTCTCGCCCTCCTCGCCGTCGCCGCCTCCCACGCCGCTTCCGAGTCCCCAGCCGTCGAGGACGATAAGTGCCGTCTCCATACATCCCGATCCGCTCCCCGGACTAACTACCCTTCGCTCCGCGCGACTGAGGGCGCCGTCCGACGATCTCCCTCGGTCAACTCCGGGACGGAACGCACCCGAACCACCCCCGGAGGTCAGCCTTTTACCTTCTGGACGCTAACCATACGTTAATGGACTCCGCGGTACTGCTCGATCTCCTCGGCAACGAGAACCGGCGGCGCATCCTCCGGCTGCTCGCCACCAAGCCCTGCTACGTCACGGAGATCTCGGAGTACCTCGACGTAAGCCCGAAGGCGGTGATCGACCACCTGCGGAAGCTGGAGGAGGCCGGTCTCGTCGAGTCGACGACGGACGACCAGCGCCGGAAGTACTTCCGGATCGCGCGCAGCCTCCGGCTGGAGGTGAGCGTCTCGCCGTACGGGTTCGGCGCGAAGAGCGCGTACCCGGCGAAGAACAGCCTCGACATGTCCGGGCGGTGCCCCCACCTCTCGATCGAGGCCCCGGACGGCTCGGGGGCGACCGGCGACCTCGCGGAACTCGCTCAGGAGTTCACGCGGCTCCAGGACCTCGACCGCGAGCTCTCCCTCGCTCAGCGGTGGGTTCAGGGCCGCGTCGAGGACGCGCTCGCAGAGATCGACGAGCGGCTGGGCGGGCAGGCCGACAGCCGCTTCTTCGCGGCCGTCATCGCCGCAGTGGTCGAGACCGACGGCACGCCCGCGGCGGTCGCCGACGAGGTCGGCGCCCGCAAGTCGACGGTCGAAGACGCCCTCCGGCGGCTCTCCGACGTGGGCGTCGTCGCCCGCGACGCCGACGGGTATCAGGTCCGCTGACGCGGGAACCGGCCGGATCGGCGTCCGTCGCGCCGGCCGTCTCCCGCTCACGAATCCAGCGAACGCGACCGTTTCCGGAACCTTTTGGCACACCGCCGGAAGAGGGCGGACGTGAGCCGTCTCAGAAACCTCTCGCTGTTTCTCGTCCTCGCCGCCGTGTGGGGGTCAGCCTTCGTGGCGATCAAGGCGGGGCTGGAGTACTTCCCGCCGGTGCTGTTCGCCGCCTTCCGGTACGACGTGGCCGGCCTCGTAATGTTAGCCTACGCGGCGTACGCGGTCGACGACCCGATCCCCCGCGGCCGCGACGCGTGGCTTGAGGTCCTCTCCGGCGCCGTGTTCATCATCGCCGCCTACCACGCGTTCCTGTTCGTCGGCGAGACCGACCCGGCGGTGACCAGCGCCGTCGCCGCCGTCATCGTCAGCCTCTCGCCGCTTTTGACCACCGTCTTCGCGCGCGTCTTCCTGCCCGCGGAGCGGCTGACCGCCGTCGGCGGGCTCGGACTCGGAATCGGTCTCGTCGGCGCGGTCGTCCTCGCGAACCCGGATCCCGCGAACCTGACCGGCGGCGGCACCGTCGCGAAGCTGCTCGTGTTGCTCGCGGCCGCGTCGTTCGCGCTCGGCTCCGTGCTCTCTCGGGCCTCCGACGCCGACATCTCCATCGAGACGATGGAGGCGTGGGCGATGCTGCTCGGCGCCGGACTTACCCACCTGATCTCGCTCGCGCTCGGCGAGTCAGTCGCCGACGCGGTCTGGAACGCGGAGTCGCTGCTCGCCTTGGGCTACCTCTCGATCGTCGCCAGCGGGATCGGCTTCCTCATCTACTTCGACCTGCTCGACCGGCTCGGCCCGATCGAGATCAACCTCGTCTCCTACGTCGCGCCCGTGTTCGCCGCCGTCGTCGGCTGGCGCGTCCTCGGCGAGGAGATCACCGCCACGACCGTCGCCGGCTTCCTGATCATCTGCGTCGGCTTCGGGCTGGTGAAACGCGACGCGATCCGCGAGGAGCTGCGGGCGGCCGGAGTGGTTCGGTGAGCGATCCGACCGCGCTCCGTCGACCCCGCCGCAACCGTCTTGTCGACGGCCCGACGACCCCTCGGGCATGAGCGCCGCCGATCAGATCGACCCGCAGGCGAAGCGGGCCGCCGCACGCCAGTCGCGGATCCCGCTGCCACACGGTCGCTACCGACTGAAGCTGCTCCGGCTCCTGACTGGACCCCTGACGCGGCTTCAGAACCGCAACCCGCCGAGCGTCGGCGCGACCGAGTCGGTGACCGTCCCCGGCCCCACCGGCGAGGCGCGAGGTGCCTCCGGCAGTCGGGCGAAGCCCGACGGTCTCGACGCGCGCCTGTACCTCCCCGACGGCGACCCGCCGTTCCCGACCGTCGTCTTCTTCCACGGCGGCGGGTTCGTCCTCGGGAACCTCGATACCCACGACTGGCTCTGCCGGCACCTGACGCGCGAGAGCGGCTGTGCGGTCCTCTCGGTCGAGTACCGCCTCGCGCCCGAGAACCCGTTCCCGGCCGCGGTCGAGGACGCGTACGCCGCCGTCGAGTGGGCCGCGGACGCGACGGAGACGCTCCGCGGAACCGGCGACGTCGCGGTCGCGGGCGACTCCGCCGGCGGCAACCTCGCCGCCGTGACCGCGCTCATGGCCGCCGAGCGCGACGGTCCCGAGGTCGCGCATCAGGCCCTCCTCTACCCCGGAATCGGTATCGATCCCGAACAGGAGTCGGTCCGCGAACACGCCGGCATCGTCCTCTCGCGGGAGGACATCGAGTGGTTCTCGGCGGCGTACTACCGCAGCGAGATCCACCGGCGGAACCCGTACGCCGACCCGATCAACGCCGGCGACCTCGGCGGCGTCGCGCCCGCGACCGTCGTCACCGCCGGGTTCGATCCGCTCCGCGACGGCGGGAAGGCGTACGCGGAGCGGCTGGTCGCGGACGGGGTCGCCACCCGGTACGAGAACTACCCGTCGATGGTTCACGGGTTCATGACGATGCAAGACGTCGACCGCGCCCGCGAGGCGATCGCGAGCGTCGGCGACGACCTCGGTGACGCGCTCGACGCGTAGCCGCGGTCCGCGCGCTCGCCGTCCCGGGCGTGCCCGCCGGCGCGCTCCGACCTTGCTGTGCCGGGCGTGCCCGCCGGCGCGCTCCGACCTCGCCGTACCGGGTGTGCGACCGCGTCACGCGCCGCCGGTGGAATTTATTTGCGAGGTGACGACCGGTACGACGTGTTCCCCGAAACCATTGAGACGGACCGGCTGCGGCTGGAGGCGAGAGGTCCCGAGACGGTCGACCTCGACGAGTGTTACCGGATCTGCTCGGGCGATCCCGGCATCGACGAGGTGACCGAGCACGTCACGTGGGACCCCCACGAGACGAAAAAGGAGACGCTGGAGTTCCTCGAACGGGGCCGCGAGCGCTTCGATGACGGCGAGGCCGCGACCTACGTGATCCGGCCGCGCGACGGCGAGGACGGGGCGGGCGAGATCGCCGGCTTCGGCGGCTTCGACGTCGAGTGGGACCGGCGGACCGCGAACCTCGGCGTGTGGCTCCGCAAGCGGTTCTGGGGCCGCGGCTACTCCGGCGAGCGCGCCGCCGCGCTGGTCGAGGTCGCGTTCGACGACCTCGACTTAGACGTCGTCGCCGTGAGCCACCACCCCGACAACGAGGCGTCGCGGCGCGCGATCGAGCGGTACGTCGACCGCCTCGGCGGCCGGCGTGAGGGCCGTCTCCGCAACACGCTCACCTTCGCGGACGGGAGCGTCCACGACGAGGTCCGGTACACGATCTCGCAGGCGGAGTGGCGGGAGGCGACCGACTGACCGGAGGAAGTATCCGGCGCGCGAGGTCGTTCCAACGTTCTTTATCGTCGAATTATGTATCGAACCAAAGCCAACAAACACTTACGGCGTCCGAAACGATACCGAGCGCATGTCCTCGTCACCAACCGGTGGAACGACCTCGACGACGGGTTCGAACCAGAGTATCGCGCGAGAAACGATCGGCGGCGCGGTCGCGGGCGCCGCCGCGTACCTCCTCGGCTACCTGGCCGTCTACGTCACGCAGAGCGGCCGGATCGAGGAGGGGTTATCGGGGCTGAACTTCCTCGCGGAGCTGTTCGGCGGCGACCCCATCTCGGCGTGGCAGGTGTCCGGCTGGATGTTCTACAACGCCCACTTCGTCGAGACCACGTCTCCCGGACTGCTCGGCGGCACGGAGTCGCGGAACCTCCTCATGCAGGCCGACGGCGGTTCGTTCCTGTTCGTCGTTCCGCCGCTCCTCCTGCTCGTCGCGGGCGTCGTCGCCGGTCGAGTCGCCGGCGCGAGAACTCCCGCAGGGGGCGCCCGCTCGGGGGCGCTCGTCGCGGCCGGATACCTCCCGCTCGCGGTCGTCGGCACGTTCCTGTTCCGGTACGCCGCCGGCGACGGGAGCGTGGCGCCTGACATCGTGACGGCCGTCCTCCTCGCCGGCGCCGTCTACCCTGCCGTCTTCGGCGCGATCGGCGGAACGGTTTCGTCGCTGCTGAGCAACTGAGGTCGGAAACCGATCTCGCGACGACCCCGTCAGTACGTCTCGTCTTCGGGGTCGAAGCGGTCGCCGTACTCGCGAACGGGGTCGACCGGCTGCCCCTCGTCCGTCTCGGGCGCGACATAGTCGATGAACGACTCGACGTCCGGCTCGCGGACGCGCACCTCGACATCTATCTCGCCCAGCTCGTCCGGCTCGCCGACCGCGAAGTTGACGACGCCTTCGAGCGCCGCCTGCTTTTTCAACGAGAAGGCGAACCCCTCGTCGGTGCTGTTTCGGCGGAAAACCCGGCGGGCGGTGTCGAGGATCTCCTGTTCGTGGAGCACGTCGGAGAAGGCGTCGAGGCTGTGCGTCTCGGAGACGAGCCGTCCGTCCTCGTGGACCGGCTCGGCGTCCGGGAAGACGTTCTCGACCGCGTCGGCGACCCGGTCGGTCACCTCCGTGTCGCGGACTGGCGCCTCGATCCGAACGTCGACGCTGTAGATCACGCGCCGTCACCTCCGGGGTCGGCGGCTCCGGCGACGTCGGCGGTTTCGGCCGCGTCGGCGTCCGACTCTCCGGTCCCGTCGTCGACGCCGAGCACGTCGCGGACCCGCTCGCGGAACGCCGCGAGGCTGTCGGTGTTGTCGATCTCGACGTCGGCCCGTTCGAGGGTCTCGCCGAGTCCGAGTTCGAGTTCGCGGTCGTCGCGCTCGCGGAGGGCTTCGAGGTCGGAGTCGGAGTCGTCGCGCCCGCGCTCGCCCAGCCGCTCGGCGCGGAGTTCGAACGGCGCCCGGATCGCGACGAGCGTGAAGTCGTCGCCGAACGCCTCGCGGAAGCATTCGAGTTCGACGGTCGAGCGGAGACCGTCGACGAGAACGGTGTCGTCGTCGTGGTCGCTCTCGGCGGTCGCCTCCCGAATTCGCGGGAGGGTCCGGGCGGCGATGGCGTCGTCGCCCTCCTCCTCGCGGAGCGCCTGCGCGATCCGGCCGTGGTGTTGCGCCGGGTCCAGCCCGCGGTGGCGACACTCGGCGCGGATCACGTCGCCCATGACGACGACGGGGATGCCGGCCGCTTCGGCCACGTTCGCCGCCTCCCCCTTCCCGCTGCCGGGGAGACCGACGGTTCCGATGACGTTCATTACCGGGCGGTACTCCGCTCGCGGACTTAGGTCTGCTGTTGGCCTGCGGACGCGAACCGCGGGCGTTTTTTAGACGCGGGGGATCAGGGACGAATGAGGGCACGTAGCTCAGCCCGGATAGAGCGTCGGACTTCTAATCCGACGGTCGTGGGTTCGAATCCCACCGTGCCCGCTATCTGCGAGTGAAGCGAGCAGTAGCGGCACAGGGATTCGAATCCTATCAGTTGCACGCAGCGAGCGAAGCGAGCGAGCACGTCTGATTTTGGTTCGAATCTCACCGTTCCGTGGGGGTCTTTCACTACCACAGTGTTTCTCCGTTTACTTCGCTTACAGCTTACCCACGGTAACAATTCACTCTGGCCGCTTATGTAGGTCTCTCCAGATTTTCATTATCGGAGAGGCGAAGCTAGTGGGAAAATCGTTTTGAACCATAATACCGTAGCTATGAACGCTTAATACAAATTTTTATGAAATTATATCCGCACTGTTCATAGGGTTAGTACCTACGATAGATTCACAGAGATTTTTGTTTCCATACATACTATTTAGTATTTGGACATATTTTAACAAAAATACTATGACAGATCCAGATTCCCTGGGGCCTATAAAAACAGTTGAAGACGTATCATTATCAATTGAAAGATGTAAGGGAAATTATTCTTTTTTACTTGGTGCAGGAACATCAGCTGCTGCTGGAATTGATACTGCTACTAGCCTGATTGAACGTTGGAGAGATAAAGAGTATAATAGAAAAAACCCGGAAAAAGATAAAAAAGAATGGGTATCTGAAAAGGAGTCGCAAATAGAGGATCATCAAAATACATATGGATATTGGTTTGAGCAGCGTTACACGACTCGTGAGGAAAGGCGGTTATTTATTAGAGAGTTAGTTGCAGATGCGGACCCTACTTTTGAGCACATTGTAATATCGTCATTAATGAGAGAAGGCCATGTCCCAATAACTTTGACACCAAACTTTAATGATTTAGTATATGACGCGTTTTATTTGTACTTAGAAGAGAGACCGTTCTTAATAGATCATAACGCTTTGGCACCACAATTTAAGATCACTTCGGATGAGCCGATGCTTGTCAAATTACATGGAGATTATTTGTACGATAATTTAAAAAATACAAGCCAAGAAACTACAAACCTTGAAGAAAATATACAAGATGTTTTAACCACTACAATGAACGAATATGGATTGATTGTACTTGGCTATTCTGGTCGAGATGATTCGATTATGAATGTTCTAAATTCAGAAGATATTGAAATCCCTGACCCTGGTTTGTATTGGTGTACTACCGATATTGACAATCTGTCAGATGAAGCTGAAGAGTTGCTGAAAAAGAAAAACACATTTGTTGTTGAGATTGACTCATCATTAGATTTCTTTTATGAATTATATGAAAATATAGAGGAATTGAACATACCGACACCTGTTGATATACGTGAAAGAGCAAGTCAGCGGGCAGATAGCTTGGAAGATGGTATCATAAATGTCGGAGGTGTCGAGATTCTAGCGCTTGCGCGGGAATATAATCGACGAAACGAATATGAGAATGCTATTGAACTGCTTGATCAAGGTATAGAAAATGATGGCGATAATAAGTCGTTAATAAAATTACGAGGGTGGACACACAATGAGAAGAACCAGTTTAAGGATGCATTTGATGATTATACTACAATAATAGACATGTATAAAGAAGAGAGAGAGGAAAGTACTGACCCGGACAGAATCCGGGAAATAAATCAAAATATATTGAAAATGAAAAATAAGATAGGAATCACGTACTCAAGAAAAGGAGATTATAGCGAAGCAGTAGACATATTTGAGGATATAGTCGGAGAAACTGACGAGGTCAGCTATCTGCTGAATTACTCGGAAGCATTAATCTTATCTGGAAATTTCAAAGATGGAATAGAAGTTGCGGATGAATATACAGAAGATTCTGCTGATACAGACATAAAACCAAGCGCACTATTGCTGACAATCATTGGGAAAATTCTATCCGAAGAAGATTATAAAATAGAAGAAGAAAAGTTGAAAGAATTAAGAGAATCAGGTATCCCACCGACCTGGAACTTCAACGAAATCCGGTCATACTTAGAAGAGAACGACATAGAATCAGAGAAAGTAAAGAAAATTGAGAAAATAATTGAGATTTATGAAGAAGGAAGTAAGAATTTCACACCATCTTTTGATACGCCCGTAGATTTAGATACAGTTCAAAATGAATGATTTATATTTGAATTTATATAAACAGGTTATTAGTCCGCGGCGCTCGGCGCCCCGAGGTACTTCTCGTTCAGTTCGTACTCGCCGTCATCCCCCTCGACTAGGTACTCGCCGTAGTAGGGCACGCGGTTCGCCACCACTTCCTCGAACGTCTCTGCGATCTCCTCGCGGGTCATCTCGCCCATCGAGCGGAGGTCGTCGTTGCGGTTGAGACAGCCTTTTAAATAGCCCTCGTGGGTGACGCGGACGCGACCGCAGTTGGCGCAGAACTCCTCGTTCTCGACGGGGTCGACGATCTCGACCATGCCGCCCGTCTCGTCGTCGCTGTCCTCGCCGACGAAGTAGCGCTTCCGGTCGTGCGATCTCGCGGTGTTCGACGCGGTCCGCCTCCTCCGCGAGCCAGTCGTGGACGCGCCCGATGTCGACGTTCCACTCGGGCTTGCCGGTCAGCTCCGGCATGTACTGGATGAGCTGGAGCTGAAGCCCCTCGTTGTCGGCGACGTAGTCGACCATCTCCTCGACGTAGCCCGCAGTGTGCGTGAACACGACCATGTTGAGCTTCACGGGGTCGAGTCCGGCGTCGACGGCGGCCTTCACGCCTTCGAGGACCTTCTCGTAGGCGCCCGATTTGGTCACCTCCGCGAAGTCGTCCGGGTCGAGCGCGTCCTGCGAGACGTTGACGCGGTCGAGTCCGGCGGCCTTCAGGTCCGCGGCGCGTCCGGGGAGGAAGGTGCCGTTGGTCGTCATCGAGACCTCCATCGAATCGGGCGTGCGCTCGATAATCTCCTCCAGATCCTGTCGGAGCATCGGCTCACCGCCGGTGAACTTCACGGCGTCGACGCCGTACCCCTCGACGACCTCCAGGAAGCGGACCACGTCGTCCGCGCTCATCTCCGACTCGCTCGGCTCCATCGGCCCGCGCGTATCGCCTAACCCCTCGTTGTGACAGTAGACGCAGTCGAAGTTACAGCGATCGGTGAGCGAGATCCGAACCCCCGTCACCTGCCGTCCGAAGTCGTCCGCGAGTGGGCCGGCCATACCGGATCGGAGCGACTACGCGCGCTTAAGTATCCGGGTCATTCGTGTGGGTGCGTAACACCCAGCGGTTACGTCGCGCCCGCGACGCGGCCGATCGCCGGTTACGATTCCGACGGCGAAACGCGCCGTCGACCTCACAGCGACAGCCGAAGCCCGTCGGTCGCGGTCCGCACCTCGCCGTCGAAGCCCGCCTCGCGGACCCCCTGTTCCATCTCGCGCTCGCGGCCGCCGGTGTGCGGGTAGAGGTGCGAGAGCAGGAGCGTCCCGATCTCGGCGCCCGCGAGCGACTCACCGAGGCTCGTCGGCCGCGGGTGGTTGGACACGTCCACGTCGTCCGGGAACGAACAGTCGTGGACCAAGATATCGGCCCCGTCCGCGAACCGCGCCATCCCCGCGAACGCCTCGGTGTCGCCCGAGAGCGCGAGCGGTCCCTCGGCCGCCGGCGCGTCCGAACTCGGCGGCGAGAAGCGATAGGCGAACCCGTCCATCGAGTGGCGCGTCTCGCGAGCCGCCACGTCGAACCCGCCGGCGGTGAACGAGCGCGACGCCGACACCTCGCGAATCGCCAGATCGATCCGTCCGTCGAGGTAGTCGTGAACGTCGAGCAGGCCGTCGACGAGCGACTTCGTGCCAGCGGGACCGACGACTTCGAGGTGTTCCTCGCCGGCGAGCCAGCGCGCCTTCAGGAGCGGGAGAAGCGCCGCGACGTGGTCGAGGTGGTGGTGGGTCAACAGGACCGTCGAGACGCCCTCGTACCCGGTGTCCGTCCCGGCGAGTCGCTGGAGGACGCCGCTGCCGCAGTCGACGAGCAGCGACCGGTCGCCGTCGTCGAGGAGGTACCCGGCCTGTGCGCGGTCGGGGACCGGCATCGCGCTGCCGGATCCGAGCACGGTGAGTTCCATGGCGACGTGTCGCGTCCGGATCCACCTAACTGACTCGGACGACCCGGCGGCGACGACCTCGTCCCCGGAGGGCGCGAGCGGTCCCTCGGCCGCCGGCTTCCGCCGGTTGCTACTTGATCAGGAACACCGGCACCGACGCGTCGTCGGCGACGCGGTCGGAGACGCTCCCGAGCGACCGGATCCGCTCGCGCGGGGACTTCCCCTCGGGACTCATCACGATCACGTCGATTCCGGCCTCGTCGGCGTACGCGACGATCTCGGTGTCGGGCGTGCCGTGCGCGATGTGCGTCTCGGCGTCGAGACCGGCCTCGGCGGCCGCGTCGGCGACGGCGTCGACGGCGGTCTCTCCCTGCGATTCGAGGTCCTCGACGACCTCGTCGTGGAGGTCGCCGGAGTTGGCGGTCGCGATCCGTTGGTCGACGACGTACAGCGCGTGGAGCGTCGCGTCGTGGTCGCTGGCGAGTCGGACCGCGTGGTCGAGCGCGCGGTCGACCGCCTCGCTCCCGTCGGTCGGCACCAGGATCTCGTCGTACATGCCTCGTCGTTCGCCCGGCCGCGGCTTAACGGTGGGGCCTCGGGACCGAACTCTGAAAACGCTACTCCCCGCGCCAGCGGCCGCCGATCTCCTCGCGACGCATGCTGTCCGCCTCGCCGTCGCGGAAGACGCTGACGCGCCCGGTCTCCTCGCTCAGCGTCACCGTCGCGACGACCTCCGGGCGGACGGAGGTCTCGATCGCGCTCATGTGGCGCGATCCCATCCACGGCTCGTAGCTCACGTCGTCGACGAGGTCGGTCTCCTCGTCGCGGGTGCCGAGGTCGCGGAACCGGACCATCTGGGACTCTATCTCGCCGTCGACCGCGACGACGACGCCGCCGTCCTGCGCGACGCTCACCGACTCGGCGGCGGTCGCAAACGCGTCCTCTTCAAAGACGGACGGACAGTCGTCGCGCGGCCAGCGGTTGTCGCCCATCGGGTCGGCGTACACGCCGTAGTCGCTGTCGCCGATGACGGCGAAGTACAGCCCCGGTCCCTTCACGTGCGGCTCCTCCCACCCGTCGAAGGAGACGCTGACGTGCTCGGCGCAGTAGGTCAGCCGGTCGACGACCTCGCACACCCGCTCGTGGTCGCCGTAGTCGATGGCGAGGTCACTCATCGTCCCCGATCCCCCCAGCCCGGTCGTCCGCTGCGATTGCCGCCGTCGGTCACGACCGAAAGAACGAGACCCCGGTATATAAGCGCAGCCGAGTCGGGCGGGAGTTCACGCCCGCGGCCGCAAACGTCCGCGGCCGCGACCCTCACGCCCCCGGTCGCTCTCCCCGAGCGCCCGCGCCCGCGCTCCCCGAGCGCTCGCTATCGCCGCCACTCGGTGAACAGCCGCGTGTCGAACCGGTCGGCGCGAACGAGTCCGACGCCGAATGCGGCCGCGACCGCCGCGGGCAGGAGGTTGCCGAACCAGACATTAATCGACCCCCAGAGGATCACGAAGCTCACCATGTCGTCGAGCATGAACTCGCAGTCGCGGAGGCGCTCGCGGATCCCCGCGGCCGCGAACGCGCGGTCGAGCGTAACGACCGCGACCACGGCCGACAGCACCCAGCCGGCGTAGTTCGAGAGGGGAACGCCGTAGAACGCGCCGCCGCCGAAGTCCCAGAAGCCGAGCGACACCGCACCTGGGTCCAACACGACGTCCATCGCGACGACGACCGGGATCACCGTCGCCAGCCGGACCCACACGCTGTCGGCTCGCGGCCCGAGCAGCAGCAGGCACAGCAGGTAGGCGTTCACCACGAGCGGGATGAAGAAGACCGGGAGCGCGACCGGCACGCCCCCGAGCATCGGCCCGAGGTCGACCGTGTACGCGAACTCCCCGTACGGCCACCCGGTCGCGACGCCGACCGACTCGATCAGGTACGTGTACGCGGTCAAGGCGCCGATCCAGCCGACCGCGCGGCGGTCGAGCGTCGGCAGCACGCCGACGACGAGCGGCGATCGCATCACGATCACGCCGAACAGCACGAACCACGGGTGGAACGCGAACGGCTCCGGCACCCAGCCCTCGGCGCTGCCGACGAGCGCGATAGCCCCCACGAGCGGGAAGACGACCGCGATGGTGAAGCGGTTCTCGCGGACGATTCGGTCGAGCAGCGCCTCCGCCTCGCGGCGCGTGTCCGGCGCGCGCTCGCGGAGCGCGTCGAGGCGTGACCCCGTCGTCGCGGCCGCGGCGCCGCCGTCACCGTCGGTCACGGCAGCGCCTCCCAGAGCGGGTACACCCGCCAGAGACCGCCCATCGACAGCAGCGTGCCGACGACGGTGTTCAGCGCCGGGAACCACCAGTACGCGCGGTCGACCGAAATCGACGAGCGCGCGACCCACGCGACGAAGATCGGGTACACCCCGAGCAGCGCGCCGAGGCGGGCGTCCACCAGCCAGAACGCGGCGGCCGCGGCGGTCCACGCCGCGAAGCAGTAGCCGTACGTCCGCCCCTCGCCCAGCACCGTCGCGGTCGTGTCGATCCCCGCCGCCCGGTCCGGCTCGATGTCCGGGATCGCGGAGAACGTGTGCATTCCCATCGTCCAGAGCCACGCCCCGGCGAGCGCCGCGAGCGGCGGGTGCGTCCCCGCGACCGTCGCGTACGCCGCCGCGCCCGGCAGGGCGTACAGCCCGTTCGACAGCGAGTCGAGGAACGGCGTCGTCTTGAACCGGAGCGGCGGCGCGCTGTAGCCGACCGCCAAGAGGAGGAACCCGAGCAGGTACGGCCACGCGACCCGGGGCGTGATCGCGAGCGTCGCCAGCCCCAGCGCGCCGGAGGCGACGACCGCGGCGACCACCGGCCTGCTCCCCCGCCAGCGCGCCTCGCGGCCCTCCTTCTTCGGGTTCAGCTCGTCGATGTCGGCGTCGAACACGTCGTTGACGCCGTAGAGGAACACGTTGGCGGGGACGAGGAAGTAGCACGCGAGCGCGACCGTGACGGGCGTGAACAACCCGCTCACGGCGTCGATCCCGTAGGTGACGCCGACCGCGACCGGGCCGGCGAGGTAGAGCCAGAAGCGCGGCCGCGACAACACCAGCAGGTACCGGAGCCCCTCGCTCCCGGCGGATCGGTTCTGTCCCTCCTCGGCGGGTCGAGGGCCCTCGTCGCCGGCGGATCGGTTCTGGTCGCTCACGGCGGGGATCACACGTCGTCGTCGGCCATCGCTTCCGCGGTCAGCCCCCCGCTGATGAGACACATCGGGACGCCGATGCCGGGCGTCGTCGTCGACCCCGTGAAGTAGAGCCCGTCGACCGCGTCCGAGACGTGCGGCGGGCGGAGCAGCGACGTCTGCGTGAGCGTGTGCGCTAAGCCGAGCGCGCTGCCCGCGTAGCTGTTGTACCGGTCCGCGAAGTCGTCGATCGAGAACGTCTCCTCGACGACGATCCGGCCGCGGAGGTCGGTGTCGGTGTTCTCGGCGATGTCGTCGATCACGAGGTCGCGGTACCGGTTCCGGATCTCCGGGATGTCGGCCAGTCCGGGCGCGACGGGCACCAGCGCGAAGAGGTTGCTGTGCCCCTCCGGCGCCACGCTGTCGTCGGTCTTCGAGGGGACACAGAGGTAGTAAGCGGGGTCGTCGGGCCACTCGGGGTCGTCGAAGATCTGCTCGAAGTGCCCGTCCCAGTCGGTCGGGAGGACGAGCGTGTGGTGTTCGAGGTTCGGCACGTCGCCCTCGACGCCGAGGTACAGCAGGAACGCGGAGGGGGCGTACGTCCGCGACTCCCAGTACTCCTCGGTGTACTGCCGCTTTCGCTCGGGCAGCAGCTCCTGTTCGGTGTGCGCGTAGTCGGCGTCGGAGACCACTCGGTCGGCGAGGTAGCGCTCGCCGTTCTCGGTGTCGACCGCGAAGGCGCCGTACCGGCCCTCGATGCCCGTCACCTCGGCGTCCGTGACGAACTCGACGCCGAGCTCCTCGGCGAGCTCGACGATGCCGTCGACGACGGCGCCGATCCCGCCGTCCGGGTAGTAGACGCCCATGTTGTAGTCGACGTGGCTCATCAGGTTGTACAGCGCGGGCGTGTTCGTCGGCGAGCCGCCGAGGAACACGAGCGTGTACTGCATCAGCTGCTGGAGCTTCGGGTGGTCGAAGTACTCCTCGACGTGCCCCTGCATCTTCCCGAGCAGGGAGAGGCCCCACGAGTAGCGCAACACGTCCTTGTCGACGTAGTCGCGCAGCCGCGGGCGGTCCTCGTACACGAAGTGTTCCATCCCGATCTCGTAGGTGCGCTTCGACTCCTCCAAGTACGCGTCGAACGCCTCGCCAGCGCCCGGTTCGTACGACTCGAATAGCTCCCTGTTCGCCTCGCGGTCCGGCAGCACGTCGACCTTGTCCCCGTCCTTCCAGAACACGCGGTAGTGGGGGTCGAGCCGCTCCAGCTCGTAGAACTCGTCGGGCGAGCGGCCGAAGTGGCCGAAGAACCGCTCGAACACGTCCGGCATCAGGTACCACGACGGTCCCATGTCGAAGCGGAAGCCGTCGACTTCGAGCCGGCTGGCGCGGCCGCCGAGCTGCTCGTTTTTCTCCAACAGGGTGACGTCCGCGCCGGCGTCCGCGAGGTAACAGGCCGTCGAGAGACCGCCGAATCCGCCGCCGATCACGACGACGGACTCGCCGGCGACGCCGTCGGTGTCCGGGACCACGTCCATGTCCAATCCTACGGACGGCTCCGGTATAAATCCGGTCGGACGCGCCGGGACGAGCGCCTCGTCGTCCCGCGGAGGCGGCGAGTCACGGACCTCGCTGAGACGGTGAGTCGCCCGCCCTCGCGCCGAGTGGATACCACTAAGTCGCCGACGCGCGTACCCGATTCCATATGGATCTGACGGTCGCGATCACCGGGGCAACGAGCGGGGTCGGGCGAGCCGTCGCCGAGGCGTTCGTCGACGAGGGGGCGTTCGTCGCCGTCTCCGGGCGCGATGGCGCGGCCGTCGATCGGACCGTCGCGACGCTGAACGGCGAGGGGGACGACGCGGAAGACGGGAGCGAAGCCCCGAAGGAAGCCGATGGCGACGGCGACGAGCGCGGCACCGCCTGGGGTGACCGCGTCGACGTGCGCGACGAGTTCGACCTCGAACGCTTCTTCGAGCGCGTCGCCCGCGAGTCAGGCCCGGTCGACGTCGTGTTCGCGAACGCCGGCGTGTTCCACGGCGCGCCGGGCGAGCAACCGACGACCGAGGTCACGTACGCCGACTACGACGACACGATGCGGACGAACGCGCGCGGCGTGTTCGCCACGATCACGGAGGCCGTCCCGCACCTGGCCGACGACGCGCGCGTCCTCGTCCCGTCGGGCGCCGTCGCGGCCGAGTCGAAGCCCGGCATGGGCGCGTACGCGGTCTCGAAGGCGGCCGCCGAGGCGGTCGCGCGCGGCTTCGCGGCCGACCTCGACGCGACCGTCGGCGTCGTCGACCCCGGTCTCGTCGCCACCGACCTCACCGGGAAGGAGCGCGCCCGCGACCCCGAGAGCGTCGCGCCGCTGTTCCTCTGGGCCGCCACCGAGGCGCCGGCCGACGACGTAAACGGCGAGCGGGTCGGCCTGCGGGAGTGGAAGTCGGCGACGCGATAAGACGGACCGGGCGCCGGCGTCCGCTCGGCGACGCCGGTCTCGAACCCGCACTCACCGCCGCCCGCAGCCCCGCATTCAGATCGGCGTCACGCGGTCGCCGACGTCGATGTCCGGTGGGTCGGTCGCCGTCGACGCCACCGCGTCCATGAACGCGGTCCGGTAGCTGGCCGGGCCGGCCGGCGCCGCCTCGGCCGCGCGCTCTCCGGCCAGCCCGTACGCGGTCGTCGCGACGAGGGCAGCCTCGGTTGCCGTGTCGACCGCTCCGTCCGCGCGGGAGACCAGCGCGCTCATCGTCCCGAGCGTGCTCGCGAGCATACAGCCCGAGCCGACGAACGTACCCATGCGCTCGTGGCCGACCGCGACCTCGTACGCGCTGCCGTCCGGATTGGCGACGACGTCGACGGCGCCGGACGCGACGACGGCGGCGCCGGTCTCGGCCGCCAGCGCCTCGGCGGCGGCCGCGGCGCCGGACTCCTCGCCGACGGACTCGACGCCCCGCACCGTTGCCTCCTCGCCCGCGAGACCCCGGATCTCCCCGGCGTTCCCCTTGATAACGTCGAACGCGACCGCGTCGAGGAGCCGTCCGACCGACGCAACGCGGTGCGGCGTCGCGCCGTAGCCGACCGGATCGAGGACGACCGGGACGCCGGCCTCGTTCGCTCGCTCGCCCGCGTCGACCATCGCGTCGACGTCCGGACGGCTCGCCGTCCCGGTGTTTATCACGACGGCGTCGGCACCGGCCGCCATGTCGCCCGCCTCGGCCGGCGCGTCGGCCATCACCGGAAGCCCGCCCCAGTGGAGGGTGACGTTCGCCGTCTCGCTGGTGGTCACGTCGTTCGTGAGGTGGTGAACGAGCGGGGACGCCTCGTCGACCGCGGTCAGCGTCCGGCGGAGGCGCTCGGCGTCGAACCCCGCCAGCGGGTCGCGACCGTCAGACATCCGCGACCGCCTCCCCGAGTTCCGCCGTCGCCGACTCCGGGTCCGCCGCGGCCGTGATCGCGGACAGCGCCGCCACGCCGGTCGCGCCCGCGTCGACGACGGGCGCCGCGTTGCTCGCGTCGATGCCGCCGATCCCGATCACCGGAACCTCGACCGCGTCCGCGACCGCGGCGACCCGCTCGGTGCCGACCCCGTTCCGGTCGCCGGAAACGTCCTTCGAGTCGGTGCCGTAGACGGCGCCGACGCCGAGGTAGTCCGCGCCCGCGTCCTCGGCCACTCGCGCCTGTTCGACCGTCGAGGCCGAGACGCCGACGACGGCGTCCTCGCCCAGTTGCTCGCGGGCGACCGCGACCGGGAGGTCGGACTGCCCGAGGTGGACCCCGTCGGCGTCTATCGCCGCGGCGATGTCGACCCGGTCGTTCACGAGCAGCGGCACGCCCGCCTCCGCGGTCAGTTCGCGGAGCCGAAGCCCCGTCTCGTAGCGCTCGCGGGCGGTCTGCGCTTTGTCGCGGAGTTGGACGACGTCGACGCCGCCGTCGAGCGCGGCCGCGACGACTTCCGGGGTCGTTCGCCCCGCGGAGCAGCTCGCCGCCGTCACGAGGTACGTCTGCCACTTGCTGATATTCACGTGTGGTATAGGGCAGTAGTTCGATGAAAACGGTTGCGCTTCGGGACCGATTCACCGAGACGGCCCCGTCAAACCGACCGTGAGGCTCACAGAGTAACAAGGAGAAAGCCCACGACTTCAGTCGTGGGTCACTGACATCGTACACACTCCAAGCGCTAAGTGCGTTGGCTCACGTTGTACACAAAATAGGCAGCGACAAGAAGCGAGTCCAGTTCCGGGCGCCGCACCGACTCGTCGATCGGGCCGACGCGCTCTCGACCGCCGACGCGACGACGGTCCTCAACGCGGTCAGTGACGCTCGAAGCTGGGACGCGAACAGCTACGTCCAGCGGGCTCGATCCCTGCTCGAACGGAGCTGACGCCGACGTCGAGGAAGCGGTCGGATAGAGGCTGCGGACGGCTGCGGGCGCCGCAGCGGTCTACTCGGCTGCGGCGACCTCTTCGATCACTTCGACGCTCCCGGTGAGCTGCCGGTGGACGTACGGCATGTCGATGCCGGCGTCGTCGAACGCCTCCTTGACGGCGGTGACGTACTCGGAGCGCACCCGGACGAAGTCGCCGCGGTCGGGGTCGGCGATCCACCAGCGCGACTGAAGCCCGACGGCGGAGTCGCCGAGTTCGACGAGTCGGACCGAGACGCCCGGGTCGTCGAGGATCTCCTCGTGCGCCTCGGCCTTCTCGACGATGATGTCGGTCGCCTCCTCGATGTCGTCGTCGTAGCCGATCCCGAAGACGAACTTCTGGCGGAGCGTGTCGTAGGCGACGGGGTTCGTCACCGCGTTGTTCGCGAGGTCCCCGTTCGGCACGGTGACCAGCTCGTTGTCGAACGTCCGGACCCGCGAGACTCGGAGGTCAATATCCTCGACGCGGCCGGCGTTGTCGTTCCACTCGATCCAGTCGCCGACCTCGAACGGTTTGTCCTTGAGGATGAACACGCCGGCGACGAAGTTGCCGAGGAGGTCCTGCGCCGCGAAGCCGACGGCGAGCGCGATGGCGCCGCCGAACACCGCGAACGCCGAGAGGAAGCTGCCGTAGCCGGCCACGGCGAAGCCGATCGCGATTGCCGCCACCCAGACGACGGCGTTGAGGACGTTCGTGCCGAGGCTCAACACGGCCTCGTCGAACCCGCGCGACCTGACGACCCGCCGAAGCCCGGGAATCAGGACGAGCTTTCCGAGCAACAACACGGCGACGAAGCCGGCGACGAACTGGAGCGCCGTCCTCGCGATCGCCGCCACGTTGACCGCGTTCGCGATCGCGTCGAGCTGTAAGGGGTGCGATCACGCCATTGTTCGGGAGACTATATAAAGAAGCTACTGGCACCGCGGTTGTTTACGTCCGGTTCGGCGGCGGAGTCGGCGGGTCGCCGGGACCCGCCGGTGGCTCCGGACCGCGAGCGAGGGGACCCGCGCGTCAGTCGCTTCGAACCGCGAGCGGCCCGTCGCCCCGGGCGACCGCGCGCAGCCGCCGGCCGTGAACGTCGTCCGCGGCGATCCGCTCTCGGACCGCGGCCGGAATCCACGCCTCGCGGTCGGCGGGGTCGGGCGCGGGATCGACGCCCGCGGGCCGAAGGTCGCCCGGGAGGTACCGGGCGTACGTCGGGAGCCGCTCGCGGAGCGGCACGCCGCCGGCGTCCGCCACGGCTTCGAGTTCGCGGAGGTCGGGCCACTCGTACGCGGGATTGATGTAGTCGTCCGTCACCGGCGAGACGCCGCCGAGGTCGTCGATCCCGCAGTCGACGAGGTCGGCGGCCGGCGAGAGGTTCGGCGGCACCTGAACCGACACTTCCGACGGCAGCGCCGCGCGGGCCATCGCCACGACCCGGCGCATCGTGTCGCGGTCTGGCTTCGGGAAGTCGGAGCGCTCGTTGGGGACGACGTTCTGGACGATCACCTCCTGGACGTGGCCGTGACGCTCGTGGAGCTCGCGGATCGCGAGCAGGCTCTCGGCGCGGTCGCGCCAGCCCTCGCCGATCCCGACGAGGATTCCGGTCGTGAACGGGACGCCCTGTCGCCCGGCCGCGCGGATCGTGTTGAGCCGCTGGCCGGGGTCTTCCGGTGGCCGCCCGAGTGCGCGTCGACGTCGGCGGTCGTCTCCAGCATGACGCCCATCGACGCGTTCACCTCGCGGAGGTCGGCGAACTGCGCCTCGGTGAGGTCGCCCGGGTTCGAGTGGGGGAGCAGCCCCTCCTCCAAGGCGATCTCGCAGGCCCGGTAGAGGTACTCGTGGATCGAGTCGAACCCCCACTCGTCGAGCGTCTCGTGGACCTCGGTGTACCGCTCGTCGGGGTCGTCGCCGAAGGTAAAAAGCGCCTCCGTACAGCCCGCGTCGGCGCCGACGCGGCACTGCTCGCGCACCTCCTCGGGCGACAGGAGCGACGCCTCGCCGGGGACGTCGTAGTAGGTACAGTACGTACAGGTGTAGCGGCACGCCGTGGTGAGCGGAATGAAGACGTTGCGCGCGAAGGTGAGCCGATCGGCGGCGTCGACGTCGGCCGGGCGAACCGAGAGCAGCCGCTCGACCGCGTCCTCGTCGACCGTGACGTCGACCCCGTACTCGTCGGCTCCGGCGAACACGGGCGCTACTCGCGGTCGGCGTTCAAAAAGGATCGCGGTTGCGGATCCCCGGTGACACCGTATCCGGTTACGTCCCGGGAAGAAGGTGAGACCGATCGCTCTCGTTTCGCCGGAGCCGATCGGACGGCCTCGCGCGATCGAGACCGTCCGTCGGCTTTCAGTACGACAGACCCATCTCGAACCGGTCGTTCCGCAGCCAGACGCTCGCGGCGCCGATGGGGACGACGTACATCAGCAGGATGAGCGTGTCCCCGTACGGAAGCGCTGACGTCGACTCCACGTCGAGCAAGAGGATCATCGTGAACCCGTACACGACGGTGATCGGTGCGATCACGTACAACGCGACAACGAGCAGTCGGCCGACGGGGCGGAGGGCGACTTCGAGTGCGTCCGCTGGCGACCGGTCTCGGTACGACCCGTCGCGGAGGAACTGACGCCAGACCTGCGCCGCCTGCGACCCGCAGACGGCGACTACTGTCAAGACGACCGGGAGCGAGGACAGCGAGGAGAGTCTTAAGTCGAACATCGACACCGCGGCCCAAGCGAAAAAACAGAAGAAGCCGGCACCGTTGAACAGCTGCCTGACGACCAGTCGGACGTTTCGCCTGTACAGCGGCGGGAGAAGAGGGAACTCGATCGGATTCGGCGCTTCCCGCCACTTGTCGGCCTCACCGTCGTCGATCGGCCGTGCCGCGAACAGCGCCGCGGTCGCGAACAGAAGAACGGTGACCCCGATATCGATCAGGTAGACGAGTATCAGCTCGTCGATGCTCCACCGGAAGAAGACGATACCGACGACGAGACAGAGATGCGTAACGAGCACCGAGAGTTCGTCTCGGGGGACACCGAGCGTGTCCGCGACCGCGTCTTCTGCCCGTCTCGACATGCGTTCTGGCGCTTAGTAAGAACTTCAGTCACTTGTCAATATCGGCACGGAACGGCAGTCACGAGCGAACTGTCGATCACTTCCGGACGGCCGCCACCCGACCGCCGGACGCGTCGAGCGCGAAGCCGGCCTCGCGGAGCCACGCCGCCGACCGTCCCTCCCCGTGGATCAGCACCTCCGCGAGGTCCGCCGGCTCGTCGACGTCGGTCCCGAGTCGCTGGGAGTCGACCGCCGCGAACGCCGCGCCGATCTCGGCCGCGATCTCGCGGTGGTCGAGGTACGAGGCGCCGTGGTAGTCGACCCGGAACTCCGGGTGGGAAGTGACGAACGCGTTCGTGCCGCCGCCGCGGCCCGGCGCCATCGCGACGTCCGCGTCGCGGCCGGCCGCGAAGAGCCGGTCGAGCGCCGCCGGGGTCGCGAGCGCGAGGTCTGCCATCACGACGGCGACCGGTTCGGCCGGTCCGTCGGTCTCGGCGTCGTCCTCACCGTCGGCTCCCAGCCGTGCGTCCAGCGCCGCGTTCACGGCCTCCGTCAGCGGGCGGTCGTCGACGGTGGCCGGGTGATCGACGTCGACCGCGTCGGTCGCGAGGACCCGTGGGTCGCCGCCGGCTGCGGCAACGGTCTCTAACACGTCGTCGAGCATCGCCCGCGCGAACTCGCTTCGCTCGTCGGGCGAGAGGACGTCCGAGAGTCGCGACTTCGGGCGGCCGGTCGAAAAGGGGACGATGACCTCCATCGCGGGCGACGGCGGCCCTTAGAACAGGGATTCCAGCTCGTCGCTGTCGTCGCTGACGAGCTCGTCGAGGTTCTCGTCGCTCTCCTCGCGGATCTCGTCGAGGTTGTCCTGCGCCTCGATGGCGACCTGCTGGAGCTCCTTGATCCGCGGGACGTTCGTGACGCCCGCGAGCAGGATGACCGTCGCGACGAAGCCGGCGCCGCGGTACGGGTAGTCGCCGCCGCGGACCTCCATCGAGCCGGTCTGCTCTTCGAGCCACTTCCGCCCGCGCTCGATGCCCTTCCGGTTGAGGTACTCCGGCGGCCCGGCGAGCACGAGCAGCGCGCGCTCCGCGCCCTCGATCTCGCAGGGGAGCGTGAGCCGGCCGAGCGCCGCCTTGCGGACGAGGCTGGTGATCCGGTTGGTGGTGTGCGCGCTGTCGAGCTCCTCGTCGTCGCCGTCGTCGCGCAGCCGCGAGAGCAGGCCGCCCGAGGAGCGCTCCTCGACCTCCTCCTCCGCGTAGCCGACCGTGGAGACGCCGCCGCCGGAGAGCGTGTTGATGATCTCCGAGGAGTCGACGACGCTCTCGGCGACCTCCTGACCCTGCTGGATCTCGCCGGCGCCGAAGAGGATGCCGAACCGCCGGACGATCTCCTCGTTGATCTCCTCGTAGCCGCCCTGGACGGACTCGCCCGTCTTCCGCCAGGCGTCGTTGTCGAACACCATCAGGTTGTCCACCTCGCGGACGAACGTCTGGAACGAGCGGGCCGCGTTGAGGGTGTAGATACCGCCCTCGTCGCTGCCCGGCAGGATTCCCAGCCCGTAGACGGGCTCGGTGTAGATCCGCTTGAGGTGTTTCGCGAGCACCGGCGCGCCGCCGGAGCCGGTCCCGCCGCCGAGACCGGCGACGACGAGGAACGCGTCGACCTCGTGGACCGGGATCGAGTCGATCGCGCCCTGGACCTCGTCGATGTCCTCCTCGGCGATCTCAGCGCCCAGTTCGTTGTCCGCGCCGACACCGTGGCCCTTCACGCGCGACTGGCCGATGAGGACGCGCTGGTCCTCGGCGATGTGTTCGAGCCCCATCAGGTCCGCCTTCGCCGTGTTGACGGCCGCCGCGGCTCGAACGATCTCGGAGCCCGTCCGCTTGTCGTACTCCAAGAACTTGTCGACGACTTTACCCCCGCCTGTCCGAATCCGATCATTGCGAGTTTCATCGTGTGCTCCCTCCGCGTTTGAAATGAACAGAACGTGATCTCGTATATAAGCCTTCGGTTGCCGTTACCAGCGTTGAGATTAGGGTAGTTGACACGTTCGGTCCCCCAGTCATCTCATCGGATCTCCAGATGCTCGCCGAGCGTGGTCAGTTCCGCCGGGTCGACGCCGAACGCGCCGACGTCGTTGTCGGCGGTCGTGTTGTCGAACTTCAGCGAACGATACTGGTCCGCACCCATCGGGAACCCGGGGACGGCGCCGAGAACGGAGAGTCCGATCTTCGCGAGCGGCATGGGCAGCGGGACGATTGTGACGCCCTTCTGCTCGGCCTCGTAGACGAGGTCCGTCACCTGTCGGAGCGTGAGTACCTCCGGGCCGCCGACCTCGTAGGTCTCGCCGGCGTGCTCCTCGTCGGTCACCGCGGCGGCGATCATCGGCACCAGATCCTCGACATGGATCGGCTGGAACCGCGTCTTCCGCCCCCGGGTAGCGGGTACAGCGGGAGCCCCGGCGCGAACATCCCCTTGAGCCGCTTGGTGAACGAGACGAACTCGCCGCCCTCGCCGAAGACGACCGACGGGCGGAAGATCGTCCAGTCGAGACCGCTCTCGCGGACGATCTCTTCCGCCTCGCCCTTCGCGCGGATGTAGGCGGTGTCGCCGTTCGGGTCCGCGCCGAGCGCGCTCAACTGGACGAAGCCGTCGACGCCGCCGTCCTCGGCCGCGCGGACGAGGTTCTCGGTCCCGCCGCGGTGGATCCGGTCGTCCATGCGATTGCCGCCGTCCGGTTCGAACAGCGGCGAGAGCGCGACCAGGTTCACGACCGCGTCGTGCCCCTCGACCACCGACTCGATGGAGTCGTAGTCGGTCACGTCGCCGGTGACGCCCGTCACGCCCTCCGGCGTCTCCTCGGGCGAACGGGAGAGCGCGGTCACCGCGTGGCCGTCGTCGGCGAGCGCGCGACAGAGGTACGACCCGATGAAGCCGGTTCCGCCGGCTACCAACACTTTCATGCGATCTACGTGGCGTGGAAGCCCCGTAAACCTACCGCGCTGTCAGACGCTCGGGCGGCGGTCCCGGCGTCGGTCGGCGTCGAACCGGAACGGGCAGGTCACTCCTCGTCCGACGCCGGAACCGTCAGCACCGGCACGGGCGCGCTTCGGAGGGTGCGCTCGGCGACGCTCCCGAGCAGGTACCGCCCCACCCCCGTCCGGCCGTGCGTCCCCATCGCCACGAGGTCGACGCCGGGGTCGTCGACGTACGCCCGGATCCCGCGCGCGGCCGATGAGGCGGTCTCGACGGCGCCCACCGCCTCCAGCCCGGCAGCCTCGACGCGGTCGACGCCCTCGGCGACCGCGTCGTCGGCGTATTCGGTGAGGGCATCCTCCTCGACGTAGTCGCCGATGCCGAGTCCACCCGTACTGACGACCGAGAGGACGTGGACCGTCGCGCCCGCGCGCTCCGCGATCGGAATCGCTCGGTCGAGCGCGGCAGTCGCCGCCGGGCTCCCGTCGGTCGGGACCAGTACGTCCTCGTACGGGTACGCGGTCTCCTCGTCACCCGGGCGAAGCGCCAACACCGGAACGGGCGACTGCCTGACGACGCGCTCGGTGGTGCTGCCGACGAGGTGCTCGACGCCCTGCCGCCCCCGCGTCGACATCGCGACGAGGTCCGCGTCGACCTCGTCGGCGTACGCGGCGACCGTCTCCGGAACGCCGCCCTGCCGGACCGCCGTCTCCGCGTCGACGCCGCGCTCCGCGGCGCGGACCGCCGCGTCCTCGACGATCGATTCGCCCTCGCGTTCGAGCACGTCCACCACGTCGCCGCCAATCCGGGTCACGCTGTCGCGGGTCGTGTCCGCGACGTGGAGGAGGTGAACCGTGGCTCCGTGGTCGGCGGCGACCGACAGGATGTGCTCGAAGGCCGCCGCGGCCGCGTCGCTGCCGTCGGTGGGGACGCAGATTCGGTCGAACATACCTGCTCGGTCACGGCCGCGGGTGAAAAACGCTCGCGTCGGTACCGCCCTCTGCGCGTCGCCGCGACGCTCGGTTACGTCGCGCCGTCGCCCGACTCGGCTTCGTCGCCCGACTCGGCGCCGTCAGCCGATCCGTCTCCGCCACCTCCCGAGCCGGTCTCCCGCTCGCGCCGCGTGACGCGCACCGTCGAGATGCGCGCGCCGTCGACCGCGGTGACCTCGAAGGCGAACGCGTCGGTCTCGGCGACGTCGCCGACCTCGGGAGAGCGCCCGAGACGGTCGAGGACGAACCCGCCGAGGGTCTCGTAGCCGTCACCGCTGAGGTCGGTGCCGAGCGCGTCGTTGACGGCGGCGAGCGGAACGGAACCGTCGGCCTCGTGCGTCCGGTCTCCGGTCCGCCGGATGGTGTGACGGCGCTCGGCGGCGTCGAACTCGTCGCGGAGGTCGCCGACGAGCGCCTCGGCGACGTCCTCGACGGTCGCGATCCCCTCGAACGCGCCCCACTCGTCGATGACCGCGGCCATCTGCCGGCGCTCGTCGCGAAACTGGACGAGGAGGTCGCTCGCGCTCGTCGTCTCCGGGACGACGAGTATCTCCCGCGCGAGGTCGGCCGCGGTGGCGTCGTCGTCCGCTTCCGTCGCGCGCAGCACGTCTTTCACGTCCACGAAGCCGACGACGCGGTCGGCGTCGTCGCCGTCGACGACCGGGTACCGGGTGTGGCCGGCGTCGAGGACCGTCTCGCGGATCGCCGCCAGCGACGCGTCGGCGGGCAGCGAGACCACGTCCGGTCGGGGGACCATCAGCTCGCGGGCCGCGGTGTCGTCCAGCTCGAAGACCCCCTCGATCATCGCGACCTCGGACTCGTCGACGTGACCGGCCTCGCCGGCCCGCGCCAGCACGCGCCGGATCTCGCGCTCCTCGAGCGTCTCGTCGCTCTCCGAGGCCGGGGGGATCCCGATCAGGCTCGTGAAGGCGTTCGCGGTGCCGTTGAACACCGCGATGCCGGGCGCAAAGAGGAGGTACGAGAGCTTCATCGGCGGCGCGAGGAGAAGCGAGATCCGCTCCGCCTGCGCGATGGCGATCGTCTTCGGCGCCAGTTCGCCGAAGACGACGTGGAGGAACGTGATGAAGGAGAACCCGATCGCGAACGCGACCAGGTGTACCAGCCCCTGCGGCAGGAGCGGGCCGAGGACCGGTTCGATGAGCGCCGCGACCGCCGGCTCGCCGATCCACCCGAGTCCGAGCGACGCGAGCGTGATCCCGAGCTGGGTCGCCGCGAGGTAGTCGTCGAGGTTGGTCATCACCTCCTGGAGCGTCTCCGCGCCCGCCTTCCCCTCCTCGACCAGCTGGTCGACCGAGGTAGCACGGATCCGGACGAACGCGAACTCCGAGGCGACGAAGAAACCGTTCAGGACGACCAACACCAGCGCGGCCGCCACGCGCGAGAGCGAGACGGCGATCTCTACCATTCGGTCCCTCCGGGCGCGTGAGCGACTGCTGAGTCGGCGACCATGCCGGCCGTTCGGGGAGGGGTCACTAAAAATGGGGGTCGCGCGCGAACCCCGCTCTACGGGAGAGCCGAACGGCGCCGCCGCGACCCGGGTCGTTTATTCCTCGCGGCGGCGGAACGCGACCATGCTGATCACGCTGGAGGGGCTCGACGGCAGCGGCAAGACGACGGTCTGGGAGGCGCTCCACGACGTGTACCCCGACGCGACGTTCACTCGCGAGCCCACCGACAGCTGGTACGGCGATGCGGTATACCGGTCGCTCTCCGACCCGGACGCCGACCCGCTCGCGGAGCTGTTCTTGTACACCGCCGACCACGCGAACCACCTCTCGGAGACGGTGGAACCGGCGCTGGCCGACGGCGACCTAGTGATCTCCGACCGCTACTCGGACTCGCGGTTCGCCTACCAGGGGGCGACGCTCGCGCGCGCCGACGTCGACATCGAGCGGCCCTTGGAGTACGTCCGGGGCGTCCACGCCGCGTTCTCGCGCCCGCCGGACGCGACGATCTACCTCGATCTGGACCCGAAGACAGCGGCCGAGCGCGCCGGCCGGACCGACAAGTTCGAGCGCGACGGCTATCTGGCGGCGGTGGGCGAGAACTACGAGCGCCTGATCGACGCCGACCCCGGGCGATTCCACCGCGTCGACGCGACGCGGTCGCCCGAGGACGTGATCGCTCGGGTCGAGGCGATCGTCGCCGACCTCGTCGAGCGCTGACCCGCTCGGGACTCCTCGTCAGCGCGTGTCCGGCAGTTCGTACTCCTCGGGCGACGGGACGTAGAGGTAGTCGATCGCGACCCCGAGCGCCAGCGGGAGCCCGACCAGAAGCGCCAGCAGAATGGTCGAACTCCCGACGTCGATCCCGGTCCCCACGCCGAGCGCCCCCGTGAACACGAGCGTCGAGACGAACAACAGCAGGGGAGTCAAGACGATCGTGTACACGACGGATCCCCACGACGTCGAGAGCTGAATCCGGAAGAACCGGGTCGCGACCCCGGCGAGGAACGTGTGGAACGCGACCAAGGCGAGGAGGCTGCCGAACCCGAACAGCGCGAGCATGGGCGTCGTACGGGCCGCCGACACTTCCCGCTATCGGCCTCAGACGGCCCCGTCGTTCCCGTGCCGCCGCGCGGCCGAGAGCAGGTCGGAGACCGGCTCCGTGTACTCGTAGCCGGGAATCACGCCCTGAACGTACGTCCCCTCGACGAAGTCGATCAGCGCGCCCGCGTCGTCGACGCCGCGTCGCTCGTTGCTATCCGCGAGCGCGTAGGTGACCGCGATCTCGTCGCCCTCGCTCTCGACGACGGGGTCGAACTCCCGCTCGGTGCGGGTGACGCCGCCGACATCGACGACGCGGCGCTCGAACGTGTCGGCCCAGCCGTCCTCGACCACGTCGGCGACCTCGCCGGCTGTGACCGCGGAGAGGGCCGGGACCCGAACGGTGACGGTGAATCGGATCTGCCGCTCGTCCGCCGGTTCGGCGCGAACGGTTCCGTCGAACGCGGTCGTCGTCGAGACCCACCCGTCGCCGTCGCGCTCGAAGGAGCCGTGGTCCGCGAACGCCCGACGGACTTGGTCGGGGAGTTCGTCAGCGGAGCCGTCGCCGGCGGAATCGCCGTCGGTCGAGTCGGCGCCGTCGACGCGCTCGGCGTCCGCTTCGGCGTCGTCCGTTTCGGCGTCGTCTGTTTCGGTCATACCGATCCGGAGGCGGCGCGCCCTGAAAAGCCGCTCGCGTCGGCCGCGCGAGCCGCGGGCCGGGATGCCGAGGCGGGGCGTATCGCCTCACCGATACGGGCACTCTCGGCCGGTACGTCGGACCCTTTTGTGCGTCGACCGACGAGGAGTGGTATGGCAGACACGTTCCGGTCCACGGAGGGACTGATCGACGCGCTCGCGGACGCCGACTTCGACCGACCGCCGGCGCTCGTCAGCAACGCGCACATCACCGGACTCGGCGTCGCTCGCGCGCTCGACGCCCACGACGTGCCCGTGATCGCGCTCGACCGCGCGGGCGGCGACGCCGACGACGGAGGAGCCGAGACCGGGACCATCACCCACGACGGGCTGGCGCCGCCCTCGGACGCGGTCGACTACGCCGGGGCGGTGACGTACCCGCTCGACGACCTCGACGGGTTCCGCGAGGACGTGGAGGCGATCGTCGAGGCGGCGGGCACCGAGGCGGTCGCGTTCGGCTGTATGGACGAGTGGGCGCTGTCGTACGCCGAGGCCGACCCCGACGGGGTCCGGCTCCCCTTCGCCGGCAGCGACACGCTCGACGACGTGTTGAACAAGTCGGAGCTGTACGCGACCTGCGAGCGGCTCGGCGTCCCCTACCCGGAGACGTACCGGCTGGCGGAGACCGCTGAGTCGGGGACCCGCGAGGCAGACGCCACGGTCGACGAGGCCGCCGACGCGCTCGGCTTCCCGCTCGTGGTGAAGCCCGAACTCAAGCGCGACTTCGAGGAGGCGTTCGGCACCAACGTGATCGAGGTCGCGGACCGCGGGGAGTTCGAGGACGTCGTCGCGGCCGCGAGCGACGAGGGCGTCGCCGTGATGGCCCAGAAGCGCGTCGACATCGCGACGGGGCGGGACCACTCGCTGGCCTCCTACGTCCCCCGTCCGGGCGCGACGACGCGCTCGCGGTGGTCGGCAACGCCGCGGTGCGGTACCCCCGAAACTTCGGCACGTCCTGTCTCGTGGAGACGGCGGACGAGCCGGCCATCGAGGAGCGCGCGCTCGCCGTCCTCGACGACGCGGGCTACCACGGGATCAGCGAGTCGGAGTACGTCTACGACGAGGACCGCGAGGAGTTCCTGCTGCTCGACGTCAACACCCGGCCGTGGAAGTGGATCTCGATGCCGGTCGCTGCGGGCGCGAACCTCCCGATGGCGGCGTACGCCGCGGTCACGGACGCGAGCTACGAGTCGGACGGCGTCGAGCCGACGCGGTGGGTGTACCTCCGCGACTACCTCTCGCTGCTCGCGGGCGACGAGACGTTCTGGGACCAGCTGTCGGCGGCCGACTGGCGCCGGCTCGTCTCCGGTGAGTTCGAGCGCGACGGGAACCTGACGACCGGCGTGTACCGCCCCTCGGACCCGGGACCGGCGGCGAAGCTGTTCGAGACAGAGTTCGTCGACCGCGAGTACTACTGCTCCTGTTAATCGACTTCGGAACACAACGTTTAGCGCGCCCGCCGACGCAGGGCGCGTATGGGCTTCTTCGAGACGCTCGCGGACCGGATCGACGCGGTCGACAGCGTCGTCTCGGTCGGGCTCGACCCCGACCCGAGCCGGCTCCCCGAGACCGTGACCGACGCCGACCTCCCGCGGTGGGCGTTCAACCGCCGGATCATCGACGCGACCCACGAGCACGCCGCCTGCTACAAGCCGAACGCCGCCTTCTACGAGGACCCCGACGGCTGGCGCGCGCTCCGCGAGACCGCCGCGTACGCCGAGGGGAAGGGCGTCCCCGTCCTGCTCGACGCGAAGCGCGGCGACATTGGGAACACGGCGCGGCAGTACGCCGAGGCGCTCGACCACGTCGACGCGATCACGGTGAACCCGTACCTCGGGCGCGACTCGCTCCAGCCGTTCCTCGACCGCGCGGACAAGGGCGTGTTCGCGCTCTGTCGCACCTCGAACCCGGGCGGCGCCGACCTCCAAGACCTCGAACTCGCCTCCGGCGAACCCCTCTACGAGCGCGTCGCGGCGCTCGCGGACACCTGGAACGCGAACGACAACGTCGGGCTGGTCGTGGGCGCGACCGCGCCCGAGGAGCTGGCCGAGGTCCGCGAGATCGTCCCCGAGATCCCGTTCCTCGTGCCCGGCGTCGGCGCGCAGGGGGGCGACGCCGAGGCCGCGGTCGAACACGGGCTCGCCGCCTGGCCGGACCTCCCGGTCGACGTCGGCCTCGTGAACTCCTCGCGCGGGATCATCTTCGCCGGCGAGGAGTCGAGCCGCCCCGACGACGAGGCGACGTACTTCGGCGCCGCGGGCGACGCGGCGAAGCGGCTCAAGAAGCGGCTGAACCGGCATCGGTGACGCCGGCGGTTCCCGCGACGCGCCCGCACCTCACCCGCGCCCGGCGGCGCAGCCGGAACAGGCGCGAGCCGTCTCGTCCCAGTGGTCGTCGCAGACGGCGCGCCCGCAGCGGTCGCAGGTGTGGGTCGCGCTCGCCACCTCGCAGACCTGGCAGAGTCCGGTGAGGCTCACGCCGGCCGTTGGGTCGCACGCCTTATGAGCGTCGGGGGCGACCGCCGGATATGCGCCAGTTCGTCGTCCTCGGCCGCGACGTGCCCACCGACCCCGACGCGATCTCGCTGTCGGACATTCCGGGGGCCGGGCGGCTCGACCTCCTCTGTCGGTGCGTGAGCGCGGGCGTCTTCCTCTCGCACGGCATCCGCGAGTCGGTCCGGGTCCACCTCGCGATCGCCGACGAGTTCACCGTCACCTTCGATTCCGACACGCTCCGCCACCTCCACCCCGACGAGCGCAACGTGGCTGCGCGGGTCCGCGACGCGCTCGCCGCGAAAGACGACGCCATCGGCCACATGCCCGCGGAGGTCTCGCCCGGTGTCGAACTCCGCCGGATGGGTCTCGACGCGACGCTCGACCGCCTCCTCGGCGACGACGGTCGCGGCCCCGACGGGACGCTCGTCCAGCTCCACGAGGAGGGCGACCCGCTCGTCGACGCCGAGCCGCCGACGGACCCCGTGTTCGTGCTCTCGGACCACCACGACTTCGCCGACTCGGAGGCCGAAGCGATCGCCGACCGCGCCGAGCAACGGCTCCGCGTCGGTCCCGAACTGCTCCACGCCGACCACACGGTCACCGTGGTCCACAACTGGCTCGACACCGACGGCTACGCCAGCTACTGACCGCGAAACCGATGCCGACTGAACCCTCCCACCGCGAGACGACGACCGCCCCCGACACGGATCCGCGCTTCGAGGTCCCGCTGCGCGGAATCTCCGTCGACCCCGAGACGCGCTGCGCGCACTGGGACGACCCCGTCGACGTGGTCGCGCTCCGGTTCGGCTGCTGTGAGACGTACTACCCCTGCGACGCCTGTCACGACGCGGCCGCCGACCACGAGGCGGTCCCGTGGCCCCGCGAGCGCTTCGACGAGCCGGCGGTGCTGTGTGGCGCCTGCCGAACGACCCTCACCGCGCGGACGTACTTGGACAGTGATGACTCCTGTCCGGCGTGCGGCGCGCCGTTCAACCCCGGCTGCCGCAAGCACCTCGACCGGTACTTCGAGGTTAGGGAATCGGGCAACGGAGACGACGATTTATAAATAACGACGCGGTGCGGTGGCGCGTGCCGACGAGCGCCCGACAGGGCGCGAGTCGTACGCGCGAGGGACGCGGCGACCGTAGGGAGCCGCGAGGCTGGGGAGGTGTGAGGCTGCGGTGCTGTGCGGGGTGGGACTCAAAGGGGCAGCCGCGAGGGCGAAGCACGGCGTAGCAAGCACCGCAGCGAGTGAGCGGAGCGAACGAGCGAGGAGCACAGCAAGCCGCGCGAGTCCTCGCGGCTGGGGCTTTGACGGTGTTCTCCGCAGGAACGTCGTATAGCCGAGCGGCTGGGGCTTTGACGGTGTTCTCCGCAGGAACGTCGTATAGCCGAGCGGCTGGGGCTTTGACGGTGTTCTCCGCAGGAACGTCGTATAGCCGAGCGGCTGGGGCTTTGGAGGCGTCAGTAGTCGACGCCGACTCGTGGAAAATCCGATCGGCACTAGCCCCCACGTCGTAGCGATCGCCCCCCTTTCGGAAGGATTAAAAGAACGAGCGGCCTTCTATCGAGTGCGGGCCGGTGGGGTAGCTTGGTATCCTTCGGCCTTCGGGTGGCCGTAACCACGATTCAAATTCGTGCCGGCCCACTTCTCCCGCATCCGGTTTAAATCGACGAGCGACGGCGCTCGTTCGCCGGCCCACCGAACCGGTTGAGTGTCCAGAGCCGAAATCACTCTTTGATGCCAACTGACACCGTCGCGGGCGTCGACTGGGCGGGCGGCGCGTGGCTCGCGGTCGTGTTCGACGGCGACGGCGAACCGGAGCCCCGCCTCGAACGCGACCTCGAAACGTTGTGGAACGACGGCGTCGACCGAATGCTGGTCGACGTCCCGATCGGCCTCCCCGACGAGGCGGAGACGCTAGCGAAACGCGAGGCGGTCGACTCCGCCGCACGATCGGCTTCGGAGCGTCCGAGCAGCGTCTTTCCCGTCCCGTCGCGGGGCGCGTGCCAGGCGGCGATGGAAGGCGCGGACTACGAGGCGGTGAGCGAGCGGAACCGCACCGACCTCGATAAGGGGCTCAGCTGGCAGTCGTACCACATCGCGCCGGCGGTCGGCGAGGTCGACGCATTCCTCCGCGAGGACGAGGCGGCGCGCGAGAGCGTGCTGGAGGCGCACCCCGAGGTCTGCTTCCGCGGACTCAACGGCGGCCCGCTCGAACGCTCGAAGACCACGGCGTCGGGCGTCGGCGAGCGGCTGGACGCGCTCGACGGCCACCTCGCGGACCCGGACGCCGCGCTCGGGCGGATTTGTCGAGGGCCCGCGGACGCCGCGAGCGACGGCATCGGAACCGAGGCCGCCGCGAACGCCGCAGGCGAGGCGGATCCCACCGTTGACGACGCCGTCGACGCGTTGGGGCTGGCGGTCGTCGCCCGCCGTCCGGTCGACGACCTCCGGTTCCTGCCGGACGGGTCAGAATACCGTGACCGCGAGGGGATCCCGATGCGGATGGCGTACTGGAGCGCGGAGCCGCTGGCGTGAAACGTTTCCCTCTCGTCTCCGACGCAGTCCTCCCGTTGGTAAGGTTCAAGGTCCTCTGTCACCCGCTACGACACGAATGAAACTCTTCTCCTCGCGGGCGGACCGCCGGCGGGGCATCGCGGCCGCGGTCGGCGTCGCGGTCCTCGCGGTCGGACTCTACCTCCTCGTGACCCGCTACGCTGGCTTCATCACCAACGAGCAGGCCCTCCGGACGTGGCTCGACCAGTTCGGGATCTTCGCCCCGATCGTGTTCATCGGTATCCAAGCCCTCCAGGTTATCGTCGCCCCAATTCCGGGACAGGTCGTCGCCTTGGCCGCGGGCTTTCTCTTCGGTCCGCTCGCCGGGACCGTGTACAGCCTCACCGGCGTCCTCATCGGCAGCGCGGTCGCCTTCTCGCTGTCGAAGCGGTACGGTCGGTCCTTCGTCGAGAAGGTCATCCACCAGGACGTGATCGAGCGGTTCGACGACTTCGTCGACACCGTCGGGATCCCCGGGCTGTTCGCGTTCGTCATCATTCCCGGCCTCCCCGACGATGCCATCTGCTTCCTGAGCGGGCTCACCAAGTGGTCGCTCCCCACCTTCATCGGCGTCATCGCCGTCGGCCGGCTCCCGGCGTACGTGCTGACGGTGTACGCGGGCGGCGAGCTCGCGAGCGGGCGGTTCCTCTCCGCAATGGCGCTCGTTGCGCTCGTCGTCGTCGCGTCCGCCGTCGGCTACTACAAGCAGGAGGCGGTCCGCGACCTCGTCGAGCGGGTCGAGCCGCGGCTCCCGTTCTGAGGGACTCGAAACGGGAAGGAGGATATCAACCCCACGTCCACTGCCAGTCGAGGACGAACCGGTACAGCCCGCTGATGAGGATCGCGGGCACGTTCGCGACGAGCGCAACCATCCCGCCCCACTCGACGAGCGCGTAGAGCACGCCGATCTGTATCGGCCACGCGGTCCCGCGAACCAGGTTCGTCTTGAACAGTCCGCCGAGGTACTCGGACAGGCCAGTGTTCTGACTCGCCCGAAACGTCCACGCGTTGTTGAGGACGTACGAGAGGATGATCGTGATCTCGATGGCGATCGTCGCGGCGAGGAGGTAGTTCAGTCCGGCAACGTTGTCGAACAGCCACAACAGGCCCATCTGTATCGCCGCGGTGAGCGCGCCGACAACCACGAACCGGCGCATCTGGACCGCGAGCGGCCCGGTCATGAGGTTCCGCAGCGTCGCTCGGATCATCACTTGTACCCGAGCGCTTCGAGGCGAGCTTCGAGGTCCTCGTCGACCGCTTCGTCGCCGTCCTCGCCGCGCTCGGCGGCGGCCGCTTCCGCCGCCGCGCCGCGCTCGCGGAGCAGTTCCGCGTGGGTGTCGACGACCGGCTTCAACCGGTCGATAACGGCCTGTTCCCGCTCGTCGGGGTCGATCGCGAGGTTCTCCTGTTGGGTCGAGTCCGAGGGGCGGTGGTACAGCTCCCGTTCGCCGGCGTCGACGTTCTCGATGTACGTCCAGTCGTCGTCGCGCGCGCTGACGAACAGGTCACCGTCGGACAGAGACCGGGGGATCGGCTGTTGGGTCACGTCCTCGCCTCGGACGGTGACCGAGACGACGGGGTCCGCCGCCGGCTCCGTGTCGGGTTCGGGTGCGTCCTCCTCGCCGCGGAGCGCGGGCAGGAGCGAGTCGCCGTGCCACTCAGGCGCGGGGTCGACCCCGAGCAGGTCCGCGACCGTGGGCGGGATGTCGTCGAGACCCACGTGTCCGTCGACGCGGCCGCCGTCGAGTCCGGGTACGTCGGCCACGAACGGGACGTGGATCAGCTCGTCGTACAGCTTCGGATAGTGGGCGAGGTGGCCGTGTTCCTGGAACTCCTCGCCGTGGTCGCCTGCGAGGAGCACCGCAGTATCGTCGCGAACGCCCGCGGCGTCCAAGCTGTCGAGCAGCCGGCCGACGCTGGCGTCGACCTGTCGCACCGTCGCCTGGTACAGTGTCCGGAGCTCGCGGAGGGTCCGCTCGCCCACTTCGAGACCGAGGCTCGTCCGAGCGTGCGCGTGGAGCATCTGATGGGTGCCGACGATGCCGTCCGACACCTCGCGGATGTACCGCGGCGCGGGGACGTACGGGGTGTGGGTGTCCATGTAGTGGATCCACAGGAAGAACGGCTCGTCGGCGTCGTCGGCGAAGTCGGTCGCGGCGTCCTCGACGTCGAACATGCGCGAGGCGTCGAGGAACGGGCGGTCATCGCTGTCGCCGCGGAGCTTCGAGCCGAGTCGGCGGATCGGCGAGGTGGCGAGTTGGATCCACGCCTCGACGGTGGGGTGCGCGGCGAGGTACCGGCTGTACACGCTGGAGCCGACGCTGGTGACGAACGGCTCGAACTCGTCGAACCCGTCGGGGTACCCCCAGTGGTCGGTGAGGAACCCGTTCGCGGCGTTGAACCCGCCGGTCGCGACGCCGGCGTCGGAGAGCGTCTCCGCGAGGGTCACCGACTCGTCGACGCCGATATCGCCCGACCGGGCGAACACCGGCTCGGAGGCGAGGATCGAGGGGAACGAGAAGGGCGTCCAGTTGCCCGTCGCGAACGCCCGGTCGAAGACGGTCCCGCCGTCCGCGAGACCGTCGATCACCGGCGAGTGGCGCTCGGAATCGTAGGGGGAGACGGCGTCCGCGCGCAACGAGTCCACCGTAACGAGGACGACGTTCGAGACGGTCCCCTTCTCGTCCGGCGCGTCCGCGGCTGAAGGGGGCAACGAATCGGATGTCATAGGGTACGAAGCGAATCCCCGAGGAACGCGCGCTCGACGTGCGATCCGCCGGGAATCACGGATATACCCGGAACGCCGCTTGCCAGCGGCTTGAGGATTTCGATCAGCGAAGTCGCTCGCGGGTAGCTATTTGCCGGCTCCGCCCCACGGAAGTCGTATGAGCAAAACGCCGACGGGCCGGCACGTCGACGAGGAGGCCCTCTCGGAACCGATCTCCGACGACGAAATTCCGGGTCGATCCCCGCCGAGTCCCGAACGATCGAGACGAACGGCGTGACGCTCCACGTCGTCGAGGCCGGGCCTGAAGACGGGAAGCTCCTTGTTCTGCTTCATGGCTTCCCGGAGTTCTGGTACGGCTGGCACGAGGCGATCGCACCGCTCGCGAACGCGGGCTACCGCGTCGTCGTGCCGGACCAGCGGGGCTACAACTGCTCCGAGAAGCCGCCGGCCGTGCGCGACTACCGGATCGGCGAACTCGCCCGCGACGTCGTCGGCCTGATCGACGCCTACGGCCGCGAGAGGGCGGCCGTCGCCGGCCACGACTGGGGTGCCGCGGTGGCGTGGTGGCTCGCGCTCCACTGGGCGGACCGGGTCTCGGAGTTGGTCGCGGTCAACGTCCCGCACCCGACCGTCTTCGAGCGCGCGCTCCGCACCTCGTGGGACCAGCGGCTCAAGAGCTGGTACATGCTCGCGTTCCAGATTCCCAAACTCCCCGAGGCGGTCGCGAGCGCGGGGAACTGGCGGCTGGCGACGAACGCGTTACGCGACACGAGTGCGCCCGGTACCTTCACCGACGAGGACCTGCGGCGGTACCGGCGGGCGTGGGACCGCGACGGCGCCTTCGAGGCGATGGTGAACTGGTACCGAGCGATCGTCCGCGACCGCCCCGAACCGGCCCGGACGGAGGTGACCGTCCCGACGCTCGTGATCTGGGGCGCGCAGGACCGGTTCCTCGCGCGCCGGTTGGCCCACGAGAGCGTCGAGCGCTGCGCCGACGGCCGCCTGCTCACGATCGACGAGGCGACCCACTGGGTCGTCCACGAACACCCGCACCGCGTCGCCGAGGCGATCGCCGACCACGCCGATCCGCTGCCGCCCGGCGCGCGGGAGTGAGGCGCAGACGCCCCGGAGCGACTCGGTCGTCGAGTCCGCGAGCACCCCGTCGGCGGCCGCGCCGAATACTGTCCCCTATCTGTCGCCACAAAGGTTATATCTGCCCTCGGACAAGGGACAGATATGAGTAAGCACTTCGAAGACGCACGGTACTACCTCGGTCGAGCGGCGGAACACGCGAAGGCGGGCGTGGTAGAGGAGCTGGAGCCGGTCGAGGACCGCGTGAAGGAGCTCGTCGGCCGCGAGGACGAGGAGCCGGAACCGGAGCCGTCGCGGCTGGACAAGCTTCAGGCGGACCTGAAACGGCTCGAAGAGCGCGCCGAGGGCGAGGCGCGCGAGGCGGTCGCGTCCGCCCGGAAGCGCGTCACCGAGTACCGCGGCTGCGACGCCGCCGAGGAGTAGATTCCCGCGACGAAGCGGCCAGGGGAATCGGCCGACTGACTATCCGATCGGCGCGTCCGCCGACGGCCCTTCCGTTCCGGACGCGTCGATTCCGATCCGATCTTCCGCGGGCACCACCGCGTACTCGATATCCGACTCCTCGAACAGCGACCGCGCCCGCTCGATACCGGCCTGCGCGTCGACGTCTTCCGCCCGGTAGTGACGGATCGGGTGTCGGATCCACGACGGCTCCCAGTGGGCGTACACGTCGGTCGTCGAGCGGTCGGGACCGGCGTACAGCGCGAGGTGGAGCTGGTGGTCGCTCGTGAGCGCGCCCTCCGGGTACCGCACCCAGCTCGCCACCGTCGTCTCCGGGGGCGTCCCGTACGCTCGGTATTTGAGCGAGGAGACGAGGTTGCGGACGAATCCGAGTCGGTGGAGCTGCGCCTCGACGACCGGGTACGGCTCGCGGAGCGTGAACGCGTACTGCTCGCGGGGGGTCTTCCGCTCGGCGTAGAGACCGACGAGCGACAGCGGCGCGTGGAGGAGGCTCGCGACGCCCTGCCGGAGGCGTTCGAGGAAGCGGAGTTCGTGGGTCACGGCGGGGGAATCCGTTCGGCTTCGGGATGAAGCTTCGGCGTAAGGTAACTCTTAAGTCCGGAGGTCGGATACCTCCGAGTGCGCGGGTTGGTGGTCTAGTCAGGTTATGACGGCTCCTTCACACGGAGCAGGCCGGCGGTTCGAATCCGCCCCAACCCACTTCTGGCGGCACACTGCGACGAACGAGCGACGCGAGTGAGGAGCCGTGCCGCCAGAATGGCTGCCGCGGATTCGAGCCCAGAGGACGAGCGGAGCGAAGTCCTCGCGGTTCGAATCCGCCCCAACCCATACGTTCTCTGACGACTTACGAAGGAGACAACCCCCACGCCGTCATGCGATTTGGGGGTAAATCTACTTCCGGTCATAGTCGGTCGGCGTGTTCGGGTCCGTCACGTACAGCGATTACGATAAAGTAGAATCGCGCGTCAGGTAAGTTTGGTGGCGAGGGTCGTCGGCTCAAGCTTACCGCAGAACATATCACACTTCCCCCGGACGAGATTAGTATGCCAATCTCTCTAGAGGACCTCGAACCGCATCTCTTCAAATGCGCCGATATTATTCGAGACGCCGTCGACCCGACTGACTACAAGGAATTCATTCTCCCGCTCGTTTACTACAAGTCGATCTCCGACGAGTTCGAGAAGCAGTATGCCGAGAATCTCGACGAGTACGGCGAGGACTTCGCCCGCCGGAAGGACCTCTACGAGATCCCCGTCGTTCCCGAGGGCTACCTGTGGGACGACATCAGGGCCGTCAGCGATAACGTCGACCAAGAGCTGAACGAGGCGTTCGACGCGCTAACTGAGGCAAACCCCGAACTAACGGGCGTGTTCCGCGCCGATTACATCGACGCTGACGCGCTCGACGATGACCGGCTCGGGCGGCTGGTCGAACATCTCACGAAGTACGATCTCGACCGCGACAGCGTCCCCCGGATATGCTCGGGGAGGCGTACATGGACTTGGTTCGTCACTTCGCGGAGGAGGAAGGCAAGTCCGGCGGGCAGTTCTTCACGCCCCCGCACATCGTCAATCTCTGCGTGCGTCTCGTCGACGAGTTCGAGGACGGAATGACGTTCCACGACCCGACAGTTGGCTCGGGTGGGATGCTCATCGAGGCCGCACGGTATTACCGCGAGGAGCAGGACGGCGACCCGACGAAACTCACGTTCACCGGGCAGGAGATCAACCCGGACATTGCTGCGATTGCGAAGATGAATCTCTCCATTCACGGACTCGATGGAGAGATCGAGCGTGAGGACTCACTTTCGAATCCGAGGTTCACAAACACGGACAGCGAACTCGAACGGTTCGACCGTGTTCTCGCAAACTTCCCCTTCTCAGCAGATTGGACAAAAGACGAACTACAGGACGACCCCTACAATCGGTTCAACTGGCATGAGAAGCTCCCCGAGCGGATCGCGGCGACTACGCCTTCATTCAGCACATCGCGAAGCAATTGAAGCGTCCCGAGAAGGACGACGAAGGTGGGAAGGCGGCTATCGTCATCCCTCACGGCGTTCTATTTCGGAAGCACGAGAGTCGGTATCGGAAGTATATGTTAGAGAACGACATGGTGGAGGCGATTGTCGGCCTTCCCGAGAACCTATTCCAGAATAATTCGATTCCGTCGGCTGTTCTCGTGTTGAATACCGATAAGCCCGCGGAGCGGGAGGGTGAGGTTCAGTTCATCCACGCTGCTGATGAGGACTTTTACGAAGAGTTGTCGAACCAGAACGAACTGACGGAGGCCGGGCTTGATCATATCATTGAGAACTTCCGTGACTGGACAACTGAGAAGCGGGTGAGCCGGACTGTGTCGTTGGAGGAGATTCAGGAGAATAATTATAACCTCAACATCGCCTTATACGTCGATACTACCGAGCCTGAAGAGGATATAGATGTCAAAGAAGAGCTGACGAAGTTGAGAGAGTTACAGGCAGAACGCGACGATCTTGAGGCTACTATGAGTCAGCACATGGAGGAGTTAAATTATGAGTGAAGATGCGAGCTTGAATGATTTCACAGATGCTGCTGAAGTGGAAGAGACACACAAAGGCTGTGAGAAGGAATTATTCGGACTAGGCAAGATACCAACAGACTGGTCGATTGAGCCACTCTCTGATATAGCAACAATCGTTCAGGGAAACTCACCACCCTCATCAACTTATAATGATAAAGAGGAAGGTATCCCATTTTTTCAGGGTAACTCCGAGTTTGGACACTTCCATCCCGTGGCCGATACATGGTGTTCGGAGCCGAAGAAAGAGGCTGAGAAAAATAACATATTGATTAGTGTTCGCGCTCCGGTTGGTGATTTAAATATAGCTGACAGGAACTGCTGTATAGGACGTGGACTTGCGGCCCTACAACCGGGGAGTATCAATGGATTATATCTCTACTATAATCTTACGGAGCGAAGATCGTGGCTCTCTCGTCTTTCTACTGGGAGTACATTCAAATCTATTACAAAAGGAGATCTACAGTTACTCAATGTTCCAGTACCACCGCTCCGCGAACAACGCAAAGTTGCTACTATACTCTACACAATTGACCAAGGGATTGAGAAGAGTAAGAAAATTGAGGCACAGCTTGACCAGACTCAAAAAGGCCTAATTCAAGATTTCCTAACGCGCGGACTACAAGAATCAGAAACAGTAAAAACTGGAACTAAACTCGGAGAGATCCCGTCTCACTGGGAAGTTGTGGCAATTGAGGACATCCTTTCAGACGAAGAATACTCGTTTACTGATGGCGCGCGGTATTCGCTTTCGTCAGATGAAATTCAAGAGAGTGGTGACGCTCGCGCGATCTTGTTGGAAGAGGTTAGAGAGGGTGAATTCAATGACTCTAGCCCTAAGTTCGCAACTGAAGAAAAGTATAATGAGATAACCCACCGAGCGATTTATTCAGGTGAGGTCGTCGTTGCCAAAATGGCAGAACCAGTCGTCCGAGCGTGTATTGTGCCGGATACCTATGAGAAATATCTACTTGGCTGTGCCGACGTCGTTCGAATTGTTCCGAATGATGAAATAGAAGACCGGTTCCTGATGTATTGTATGAATTCGCACAAGGTTTGGCGGCAAGCTGTTGCTCATTTGCGAGGGACGGGCCGCAGTCGAATCAATCTTGAAAACATCTCTGAATTATACATTCCAAAACCCCCTCTCTCCGAGCAACGGGATATGGTTTCTATACTTACAGGGATAGATCAGCAGATCGAGAATGAACAGGAGTACCGAAATAATCTTCAGCGTCTCAAACGCGGCCTCCAACAGGATCTTCTCTCCGGAACAGTCAGAACAACCGACACTAACATAGAGGTGCCCGACGAAATCGCCCAACATGGTTAGCGTCCCCAACGAAGGCGGCGTCGAACGCTCCCTCCTCTCGTGGCTCGACGCCGTCGGTTGGGAGACACACGGACAAGACGGAAGTCGGGGCGCAAACGTTCTTGACGGGGAGTACGACCGCCAGAGCAACGAGGTCATCTACTGGGATCTCCTCAGGGAGCAAGTAATCGAGATCAACGAGGAGATCAACGAGGAAAACGCCGACCGATTCCTCAACTCACTCCGTCGCGACCTTGACTACGAGAACCTACTGGAAGGAAACCAGAACTTCCACGAACTACTCACCACAGGCAAGAGCTTCGGCGTGGAGAACGCCAGCGGCGGAACCGACACGGTCTACGTTGATCTGATTGAGTTCGACCCGGACAGCTTCTTAGAATCTAATCGGTTTCATGCGGTCAATCAGTTCTCCGTCTCACGGGGGACGACGATCCGCCCGGACGTGACCCTGTTCGTCAACGGGATTCCGCTCGTCACGATGGAGCTGAAGAGCGTCGCGCAGGACAACGACTACTACGACGCTATCAGCGACCTCCATGGGTACGAGGACGATGTCCCCCGGCTGTTCATCCCCGGACTGTTCAACGTCGCCGCCGACACCATGGAGTTCCGCTACGGCTCCGTGGGTGCGCCCGAGGAGTTCTACGAACTGTGGAACGAGGCCCCCGAACAGTACGCCGACGATGACAACCAGATGAAGCAAGCGGTCCAAGCCCTGTGTAATCCCGCGACCCTTATCGACGTCCTCAAGAACTTCGTTTTCTTCGAGAAGCGGCCCGGCGGCGACGCCAAGATCATCCCGCGATACACGCAGTACTACGCCGTTAACAGAATCCTCGACAGAGTCCGTGAAGGGGTCCACGACCGAGGACTCATCTGGCACACCCAAGGGTCCGGCAAGTCGTTCACCATGCTCTATGCGGCCGAGAATTTGCTCTCACGGAGCGAGGTGGTCCGCAACCCGCAGGTCTTCATCATCGTCGATACGGACAAGCTCAACAGCCAAATGCGGGACCAGCTTGCGAATCTCTCGCTGGGCCAATGGACGGAAGCCGAGTCCATCGAGCACCTCGAAACGCTGATCGAGGAAGGGAGCAGCCAACTCGTTCTCACGACGATTCAGAAGTTCCAGGACGTCGACCCGGACACCCAAGGCAGCGACGAGGTCATCGTCATGTCCGACGAGGCCCACCGCTTCATGGAGGCCGACCTCGGAAGCCGTCTCAAGGCCGCCCTTCCCGACGACTTTTCGCACTTCGGTTTCACCGGGACTCCCGTTCGAGAAGGTGAGAAGAAGGAGGACCGGAATACGTTCGACGAGTTCAGTCCCGAGGGAGAGGAGTACCTCCATCGCTACTCGGTCAAACAAGGGATCGAAGACGGCCTCATTCTCCCGGTCTACTTCACCCTCCGCCACGAGATGGAGTGGGAGGTTTCTGAGGACGCCATCGACGAGGAGTTCGAACACGAGTTCCGCGGCATGACACCTGAGGAGAAACGAGAGTTCATCAGCGATACCGTCACCAGCCGGACCATGGCCGAACTCGAACCTCGGGTTGATCGGGCCGTTGAGGAAATTGACGAGCATTACAGCGATAAGGTCGCCCCCAACGGCTGGAAGGGAATGGTCGTTACTCCGAGCCGGCGGTCGGCTGCCATGTACGGGAAGCGACTGAGAGAACGTCGGGGAGAGGATGCCGTCGAGGTTCTCTACACGTCTACCAACGACGATCCCGAACTCATCCGAGAGTTCCACACGGACCCGGAAGAGCGGGACAGCATCGTTGAGCGGTTCAAGGAACGCGACGAAGAGCCAAGTCTACTCGTCGTCCACAATATGCTGTTGACGGGCTTCGACGCACCAATTCTGAAGACGATGTATCTCGACCGGAATCTCAAAGATCACAACCTCCTCCAGGCTATCGCTCGAACGAACCGCCCGGCGGATGGCAAACAGAACGGGGAGATCGTCGACTTCCAAGGCGTCTTCGAGAACATCGACGATGCGCTCGATTACGACGCTGAGACGAGAGAGTACGCCGCCCGCGACGAGGAAGAACTGTTCGAGGATCTCGTCAACCAGTTGGAGGCAGTCATGGACATTTTCGATGGGATTCCGAAAGATGACTCTCAGGAGGCTACCAACGCCGCCGTCTCTCGGGTCAGTACACACCCTGAACGGCGGGAGTTCAAACAGGGATTCCGCCGGCTCCAGAATCTCTATGAGTCCGTCGCGCCCGATGGACGTCTAATTAGCGAAGGAATTCAGGACCGATACAAATGGTTGAGTCGGATACAGGTGGCCTTTGAGCGGACGACCGCCGGAAAAGAAGCCCCTGAAGACGATATGCGAGAGAAGACACGAGAGATTCTCAACGAGAACGTAGATGTCGGTGAGATTCGTGACGACTTTCCCACCTACAAGCTCGGTGAGGAGTATCTCGAAGACGCGGAACAACTCGATAACCCGGGCGTCAAGGCGTCACAGGTCGCCCACGCAACGCGGGAACATCTCCATCCGCGGGAGAACCAGAACCCCCGCTACAAGCGCCTGAGTGAGCGCGTTACCGACATCGTGGAGCGATGGCAGGGAGGCAACATCGAGGATCCCGAAGCAGTTGCGGCGCTGAAGTCAGTCGAAGAGGAGGTGCTGGAAGTCGAGAGAGAGGCCGAAGACGAGGAGATGGAAGCCGCAGAGTTCGCGATCTACACCCATCTGACCGAGGAGACACCCAACGCTATCGAGTCCGAAGAGCAAGCCAAGGTAGTGGCCGAAGAGATCGTCTCGCAGTTCCAAGAACGCGTTGATCGAGACTATCACGGCTGGAAGACGAACAAAAAGACCATCTCTGAGATAGAACACATCTTGCTTGACGTTCTCGTTGTCGAGTATGATCTCGGCCACCTAATCCAGGATAGTGACGACTTCGTTGATTCTGTTCGAAACTACCTCATCCAGAACGATGGCTAAGTCCCACCCGTCCAACCGTCGGACAATCGAGTTGTTGGGGAACGACATCGAGTTCGAGGTGCGGCAGAGTTCGGAGGCGACGAAGCCGCGCATCGACGTGGATATCCACGGTGTGACCGTTATCATACCGAACTCGGTAGCTGTCCAACCCGCCGAGATACTCCGGGAGAACGCCGCGTGGGTTGTCGAGAAGCAACGCGGCTTCGAGCAGTACCGGGAGGAGATTCCCGACCGGACCTTTGAGGCAGGTGAGATGTTTCCGCTTCTCGGGACAGAGCGGGAACTGGTTATCGAACCGGCACGCAGCCACTCGATTACCGATACATCGATCCGACTCAGGAAGAGTACAGTCGAACAGTCCACGGTCAAACAAGTGCTGGAAAACGTCTACCGACGAGAGGCCCGCGACCACTTCGCTGAGCGGGCTGACCACTACGCCGAGCAGATGGGTGTCGAGTACGAGAAGATAGAGATTCGTAATCAGCGGACGAAGTGGGGGAGCTGTTCGACGACCGGAACGATCAGTCTCAACTGGCGGCTGATGATGGCCCCACCGGAGGTAGTGGACTACGTCGTCGTTCACGAACTCGCTCATCTCCGAGAGAAGAACCACGACAACGAGTTCTGGTCGCTCGTCGCGGAGTACGACCCAGCGTACGAAACACACGCGGAGTGGTTAAACGAGAACAGCGCACGCCTGATCTTCACCGAAGACGACCTCTGATAACCGAAGACGACCTCTGATAACGGCGCGTATCCGTTAACGGATTTACTGAGAGAGAGAGGACGAGGGGGTCCACGGCGTCAGCCGTCTCTCACTACTCGGTCGAACTGTCGTACAACGCTTCGAAGTCGTTCTCGCCGCGGATCAGTTCGTCGACACCGCTCGTGAGCGTTACCTCGCCGAACACCGTCGCTCGGTAGTACGTGTAGAGACCGTCCGCTTCTCGCTCAGCGCGTTGCCGTTTCTCGACGAGGCCGACATCGACGAGTTTGTTGAGGTGGTAGTGGAGGGTGCTGTCGTCGACCTCGATCGCCTCCGCCAGCTCCTTGGGACTCATGTCGCCGCCGTGGACGAGCCGATAGAGGATCTCGTATCTGGTGCGGTGCCCGACCGCCGCGTGCGATCGCCAAGTACTCGTCAAGGCTGAGGACGCTGTCTTCCGGCAGCAGGTCTTCGGGGTCCTCCGGGAGGGCTGCGTCGGCGGGCTGCGGGTGATTCGTCGCCATCGTGGTGTCCCGTACGAGGGAAAGACGCTTAGTCTTTCTCAAGCCGAACTCTCTCAAAAACACCAGTTTTTAAATACTAACGACGGTCGTGACTTCTCATGGCCGTGGATATCACCCGGGACCTCATCGCTGAGCGGGTAGGTCACGTGGCGTACGACCGGTTCCTCTTCTACCTGATGGGTCCGTACAAATCGTTCAATCTCAACTACGTGCTCGACGAGGACGAGCGAGACGCGATCGACGTGGCCGATCTCCCCGGGCCGCTCCGACGGTTGTTCCGTAGCGAAGACGAGATCGACGCGGCACAGGCGCTCTTGCGACGGGTACAGGGCGCACTTCGCGTGGATCCCGGCGTGAACGCGTTTCTCGCCGTTGACGTTGACGTGGACACCGACGACGTGGACGCCGCGACGCAGAGTATCGAGTACACGCGATGTAGCAACGCGACGGCGTTCGTTCTCCCGTTTCTCGGGCATAACTTCGGCGTCGGAGAAGAGGCCGGAAGCATTCTCGAAGCGCTTTCGGAAACTCACGGCGACCGGCTGATATTCGTTCACGAGGACGACGTGACGAGCGCGATGATACGATCCGCCCGGGTGCGATGGGACTTGCGCGTAGCAACGTACGAGACCGAGTCAGAGCTAATTTCGAAACTTCGGCTGTTCTCCGGCGGAATCATCCATCGCGAGCGTCGAGGAGATATCGACCAGTTGGGGTAGTTTGACTCCCTGTTGTTGCGGTCGATGACGACGACGGACTGGTCGAGTCAGTGCCGACGCGCGATCGGGTGCCCGCACGAGCGGGCGAACTGGGACTCGACGAGGGGGACGCGACCTCACGGCTGAGTCGGCTGGCGACGCTGGAGGTTGTCGACCTCGACGACGGCTACGTCCACCCGGACGACAACTTCTCGCGGTACTGAAGGCCGTTCCCGAACACCGCGGCGGCAGCGGTAGTATGCCCGCGGTCGAGCGACGTGACTCGCGCACGGCGACATCCGTGGAGACGGACGCGGGGGCCCCTCGGTAGGAGAGCGCCTCTGGACTCCGAAGCGAGAGGACTCCCTCCGTCTCGGTGTCGTCCTTCGAGAGAACCGGCTCATCGCTGCGTCGCCGGCACCTGAAGAGTTTTGACCCGACGCGTCGACCGACGAAGGGATACTATGGACGGAATCGCCGGCAAGACGGCGCTGGTTACGGGGGCCGGATCGGGGATCGGTCGGGCCTCGGCGCTGCGCTTCGCCGAGGAGGGCGCGAACGTCGTTGTCGCGGACATCGCGGTGACCGAGGGGAAAGAGACTGTGGAGCTGATCGAGGAGGCGGGCGGCGAGGCGACCTTCGTCGAGGTCGACGTCTCGGACACCGAGTCGGTCGAGCGCATGGTCGACGCCGCGGTCGAGACGTACGGAAGTCTGGAGTTCGCGCACAACAACGCCGGGATCCTGACCGATTTCGTCGACGTGACGGGGATCAGCGAGGCGAGGTGGAACCGGATCATCGACGTCAACCTGAAAGGCGTCTGGGCGTGTCTGAAGGCCGAACTTCCGGTGATGAAATCGCAGGGGGGCGGCGCGATCGTCAACACCGCGTCGGAGGCCGGGCTGGTCGGAATGCCGGGTCTCTCCAGCTACTCGGCGAGCAAACACGGCGTCGTCGGCCTGACGAAGTCGGTCGCGCTCGAACACGCCGAGCGCGGGATCCGGGTCAACGCGGTCGCGCCCGGGCCGACGAAGACGAACATCCAGTCCGGGCTGCTCGGCGGCGGTCCCGCGGGCGCGACCCCGTCACTCCGAGATCGCCTCCGGACCGCGATCCGGCTGGTCCGGACCGCGGTTCGGACGATCCGCGCCGACTACGATACCTCGGCCATGCGCGACGTGCCGATGGGACGAATCGCCGACCCCGAAGAGATCGCCGGCGCGGTCGCGTTCCTCTGCTCGTCGGACGCCTCCTACATCACGGGCCACACCATCCCCGTCGACGGCGGTCAAGCGGCGGACTGATCGGAGTTCCGAGTTTCGGTCTTTGTGCGGGGGTACCGATTCGAGCGGGCGTTACCAGTCCCGCGAAACGGGCGTCTCGCTGGCGTTCGCGTTCTCCAGCAGCCACGTCGCGGCCGCGTCGAGCGCCCCATCGTCGGTCGCGGTCACCTTCAGGCGGTTGTGGTCGGCCTCGTGGTCCGGGTAACAGCCGACGACGACGTCGAACCGGTCCATCGCCGTCTCCAAGACGTCGATGATGTTCGACTCCGGCTCGACCGTGTAGAGGAACCGCGAGCGCCGGTCGCCTGCGAACTCGTCGGCGACCGTCTCGAACGTCGCCTTCAGCTCGTCCGGAATGCCCGGCATGACGTACACGCCCTCGATCACGCAGCCCGGCGCGAGCCCGACCTCGGTCACCAGCGGGCGGCTCCCCGCGGGGACCGCTGCCTCCGCCTCGACGTCGACGTCGAACTCGCGGTCGGGGACCTGCTCGCGGATCGCGGCCAGCCGCCGCTCGACCGACTCGCGCGTGAGGTCGGTGGCGACCATCTCGCGGTCGAACGCGTCCGCGACGGCTTCCATCGTCACGTCGTCCGGAGTGCTGCCGATCCCGCCCGTGACGATCACGGCGTCGAAGTCGGCGGCGTACTCCCGGACCCGCGCCGTGATCTCGGCTCTGTCGTCCGGGATCGAAAGGATCCGCCCCACGGCGACGCCGCGCTCGCTCAGCTCGGCGGCGAGCCAGTTCGCGTTCGTGTTCACCGTATCGCCCGAGAGCAGTTCGTCCCCGACCGTGATCAGCGCGACCTCCATCGAACCGCCGTACGGTCGGCCGACGGATGTACGTTTCCCGTCTCGGAAAGCGTCAGTCCAGCCGCGCTAACTCGGTCACGGTCTCGTCGGTCTCGACATCCCCCGTGTTGCGCGTCTCGCTCGGCTCGAACAGCAGGATGTCGGCCTCCGGCTCCGCGACGGGCCGGTGTTCCATTCCGCGCGGGACGATCGCGAACTCGCCTTCCTCCAACACCGCGTCCGCCTCCTCGCGGAACTCGATCCGGAGCCGCCCGGCGTGAACGAGGAACAGCTCGTCGGCGTCCGCGTGGCTGTGCCAGACGAACTCGCCGTCTCCCTTCGCGAGCTTGACCGCCTGTCCGTTGAGTTCGCCCGCGAGCCGCGGGGACCACGTCTCCTCGAACGAGTCGAACGCCTCGGCGAGCGCCACCTTCTCCATACCGGCTGTCGGCGACGGAGCCGTAAAGTCGCTGTCTACCGCGTTCGTGATATATATCGCTCCGGAGCGGTCCGGACGCCTCGGCCGCCCGCGATACCTCTCATATAAGCGTTTACGAGGGGTGTCGACGTGCGGCGACGTATGGCAGCGACTCACGCGGACGGTGGGAGCGATTCGATCCGGGCGGCGCGAGCGGAACTCCGGGTCGAGCGGCGTCGGGTCGTGGACGAGCGGGAGGCGTTCCGGGCGTTCCGCGGCCGCGTGTCGTCGATCCCGGACGAGAGCGCGAACGCCGGTCCGTCGGACCCCGCGGCGTCTGACGGATTCGCCGGCGTGGGCGGCGCGATGAGCGGTGCGGTGGGAGGCGGGATGGGTGGCCGGGGCGACGCGACCGCCGCTCCCGGTTCCCGGCTGGTCGCGGTTCGGGACGCGTATCAGGCCACGGTGATGTCGGTTCCGCACTACGAGGCGGAGTACGACGACACCTACGAGCGGAGCGTCGCCGAGGAGTTCGGTCCGGAGCTCGCGTACGCGCTCACCCGAACGAACTGCTTCCACGAGGAGTACAAACACTCCCTGTTGAGCGCCGCCGAGACCGCAGTTCAGGAGCGCGAGGCGTTCCTCGACGCGCTGGAGTCGGAGATCGAATCGGTCGAGTGCGCGGAGTCCCGCCTCGAACCGATCCGGACGGAGATCGAGGCGATCGACGCGGAGCTCGGCGACGGAAAGTCCGGTGACGACGAGGCGGAAGGCGAACGCCGCACGCCCACCTTCGGCGCGCTCGACGCCTGCCGGACCCGGACTGCGGCGCTCCGGGAGGACTGCGACCGGATCGCGGCCCGCCGCCAGCGCGTACTCGCGGACCACGAGCGGCGGCTCGCGCTCGGCGACGAGATCGACCTGCCGGAGTACTGTTACCAGACGCTCGAGGTCACGTATCCGGTCCTCGCAGCCGTCGGCGCGGTCGGCGACCAAATCGAGGGGCTCCGGGAGCGGATCGAGCGAGCGATGGCGCGGGCTCGCTGATCCGTCGGTTCGTCTCGCGGAAAATTCGCGAGCGGACGCGTTCCGGTCCAGTTGCGGTCGATACGGAGAAGCGACGATATTTATAAGCGAAGCCGGTCCAGCGGTGAATCATCCGAAGCCTCAGCCGCTCATTTATATACAAACGACAGTGGATCCGCGACGAACACCTCCAAAGCCCCAGCCGCGAGGCGGGCGCACGCTCGTTGCGCTCCTCGGTCGCTCGCGTTGCTCGCTCCCTGCGGTGCTTACGTCGCCTGCGTCCGCCTCGCGGCTGCCCCTTTGAGTCCCGCCCGACCGCGACCGCACCGCAGCCTCACTCCTCCCCAGCCTCACTCCTCCCCAGCCTCACTCCTCCCCAGCCTCGCCGCTCGCTCCCTCCGGTCGCTCGCGGCGTCCCTCGCGCGTGCTGTCTCGCGGCCGCCGAGGGGGGCCGCTCGCAGGCACGCGCCACCGCAGTTTGTTTATAAATAACGTCGCTGCCGCTCATGCTTGTTTATAAATCGTATCGCACGCAGTGGCGTGTGTCGCCGACGCACCTCCGATCCGGTAACACCCGTGTCCGCGCCGATTCAAGTCCCTCCGGGTCGTACCCGGTAGCATGACCGACGAATCCGAGAACGCTGACGCCGGAACCGAGGACGGCCCGACACCCACCCCCGGGATCCACCACGTGACCTGCGTCGCGGGCGACCCGCAGCGGAACCTCGACTTCTGGGTCGAGACGCTCGGTCTCCGGCTCGTGAAACGCTCCATCAACCAGGACGACCCCGGCACGTACCACTTCTTCTACGGCGACGCCGAGGGGAACCCCGGGACCAGCATGACCTTCTTCCCGTGGACGGACCTGCCAGAGGGCGAGGTCGGCGCAGGCCAGGTCTCCCGCACCGCGTTCCGCGTGCCCGAGGGGAGCCTCGACTACTGGGAAGAGCGGTTCGACGAGCGCGGCGTCGACTACGACGCCCGCGAGGAGCGCTTCGGCGAGACGGTCCTCCCCTTCCGCGACCCCGACGGACTCCCCGTCGAACTGGTCGCGGTCGAGATTCCGGACGACGACCCGACGACCGCGTGGACCGCGTTCGTCCCCGAGTCGGCCGCGATCCGCGGTTTCCACTCCGTGACGCTGTGGCTCGACGACGCCGAGCGCACCGAGCAGCTCCTCCGGACGATGGGGCTGACGGAGACCGACGCCGAGGCGGACGCCGCGACCGGAGAGGACCGCACCCGCTTCGCCGCGAGCGGTCCCGTGGGCAAGTACGTCGACGTCGTCGAGACGGACCGGCAGGGGAGTTCGGGGCGCGGCACGGTCCACCACGTCGCGTTCCAGACGCCGACCGACGGCGACCAGTCCGCGATGCGCGACGCGGTGGCCTCGATGGGGCTGCGACCGACCCAGCAGATCGACCGCCACTGGTTCCGTTCGGTCTACTTCCGGGAGTTCGCGGGCGTCCTCTTCGAGCTCGCCACCGCCGACCCCGGGTACGCGAGCGACGAGCCGCTCGACGAACTCGGCGAGCGCCTGGTGTTGCCCGGGCAGTTCGAGGACCGCCGCAACGAGATCGAGTCCGGTCTCGCCGACGTGACGATCCCTCGATCCGACGCGGAGTTCGCGACAAATCGGGCGGACTGAACCGCGAACCGCGCGAACGGCGTCTCGGCGCGGGTGCCGAGCGAAGGGTTCCCGCCGCAGACCGATCCTTCTAATCACGCGCGGCCGAACCGTCTCGCATGACCGAGGACCTCGGCACGCCCGTGCTGGATAACCACCTCCACCTTGACCCGCGACACGGTCGCGGGATCGAGGCCGTCGAGGAGTTCGTCCGGCTCGGCGGCACCCACCTGCTCGTGGTGAACAAGCCCTCGTGGCTGCTCGGCGTTGAGCCGGACGAGCCGGCCGACTTCCGGGCCGTCTTCGAGGAGACGCTGGAGACCGTCGCGGCCGCGACGGAGGCGCTTCCGGGGCGCGCGTGGCCCGTCCTCGGGGTCCACCCCGGACTGATCAGCCGGCTCGTCGACGAGCGCGACTTCTCGCCCGAGGCGGCCCGCGACCTCATGCGCGGCGGGCTGGAAGTGGCGAGCGAGTACGTCGCCGACGGCGACGCGCTCGCGCTGAAGTCCGGACGGCCCCACTACGACGTGACCGACGCGGTCTGGGAGGCGTCCAACGCGGTCACGCGGCGCGCGTTCGAGCTGGGCGCCGAGGTCGACTGCGCGGTCCAGCTCCACACGGAGGCCACCGAGGACCTGACCGACCTAGCTGCGGTCGCGGAGGAGGCGGGTCTCGACCCCTCGCGCGTCGTCAAACACTACGCCGCGGGCGAGCTGGCGGGGGTCACCCCGAGCGTGATGAGCGACAAGGACCGGCTGGAGCGCGCCGCGGAGGCGGGCGAGCCGTTCCTGATGGAGACGGACTTCGTCGACGACCCGGACCGCCCGGGGATGGTGTTGGGACCGAAGACCGTCCCGCGGCGGGTGCGCTGGCTGCTGGAGGAGGGGTACGACGAGGCGGTCCGGCGCGCGCACGTCGAGACGCCCCGAGACGTGTACGGAATCGACACCGAGGCGACGCTGGAGCGGTCGGAGCCGTAACCCGAACGCGGGACGGAAGCGCCGATCCCCGAATTCGGGATTCACGCGGGTGAGACGCGGTCTCGGGCGGCGATCGATAGGAAAGGCATTTGAGTAGTCCGGGCGACGTACGGGACATGACCGACGACGACGCCGTCGAAACGTTCTATACCGACGAACGCTGGCAGAACTGGCTCGACAGGCTGGCCGAAGAGGATCTCGACCCCGAAAACGAGGACTCCGCGCGCCTCCTCTTGAACCTCCAAGACGACGCGGCGATCGCCGTGGTGAAGGTGCTCGCCGCGTTCGACGAGGACCGCATCGACGAGGACCGCGCCGTCGAGGAGATCCACGACATCCGCGACATCGTCCTCAACGACGTCGAGTTCGACGACGAAGATAAGGCGATGCTGATCGACGGCGTCCAGACCTCGCTCGTCCCCGTCTTCTACGCGGCCGAGGAGTACGTCGTCGGTGGCGTCGTCGACGGCGACGTGAGCGAGTTCGTGCGCGCGGCCGCCGAGGCCGAGGAGGGCGACGACCTCGACGCCGCGCTCGGCTACGTCGTTCAGGCCGGCACGCGCGTCATCGACGGCGAGGCGCTCGACATCGAACTCGTCGAGGACCTGGAGTACGGGCTGGTCTCCGAGTGGGTCAACGGACTCGACTCCCTCCAGTCGGCCATCGAGGACCCGGAAGTCGTCGAGGAAGAGGACTGAGCGCGACCCTCAGACCGGTTCGGGCTGAACGCCGTTCGAGACGCCGTTTTTTGACCCTCCGCGGCGTGAACTCCCCATGGCGTTTCCCACGGCCGAACTGGCGATCACGCTGCTCGTCGTCTGGACGGCCAGTTCGTTCGTCCCTCTCGTGCCGAGCGGCGTCCTCGCGGCACTGACCGTCGTCGGCTACGCGTACACCACCGGCTTCGCGGAGCCGTCGCTCGCCGTCCTGACCGCGCTCGTTCTCGTCTCGCTTTTGGCCTCCGCCGCGGAGCTGGTGTCGGGGATGGTCTCCGGGCGGCTCGGCGGCGCGTCGACCCGATCGGTCGTTGCCGGCACGCTAGCGGGGATCGTACTGCTGATCCCGCTCGGCCCGATCGGTCTCGTCGTCGGGCTCGGCGGGACCGTCTTCCTCGCCGCTCTCTACGAGGACGGCGACGAGCCGCGCGTCGCCGCGCGCCGCGCGGCGTACGCGGTGGTCGGCGCGCTCGCCAGCGCGTTCGTTCAGGCGGTCATGCTCGCCGGCGTCGCAGTCGCGTTCGCGATCGCCGTGCTCTGACGCCGACGGCCGGTCTGCGAGGCCGAACTCCGACCTCACGCCGCCACGGAGAACAGGAGCAGGTTGTGCGCGGCCGGACCGAGACCCATCGCCGCGACGAACCCGAGGAGGAGATACCCCTCCGCCGGCGTCTCGCGGACGTACGCCGCGAAGAGCCAGACGACGGCGGTCGCGACCGCGAGCTTCACGAGCAGGAACAGCCACCCCTCGCCCAGCACCGGTACCGGCGGAATCGGGCCGAGTTCCAGGAGGATCCGCGAGACGGGGGTCCGCTCGCCGAAGCCGAGCTGGGTCGTCCCGACGGCGGTGGAGACGCCGTCGAGCGCGTGGCCGAACACCGCGAGCGTGCCGACGCTCCCGGTGACCGCGGCCTCGGGGCGGAAACGCGTCAGACCGACCCAGGCGGCGCCGGCGATCGGAGCGGTGAGCGCGAGCGCGACCGCCGACCACCGCGCGCCGTCGGGGGAGATCCCGGTCCCGACCGCGACCGCGACGACGGGAACGAGGAGGAGCGCGCCGGCGGCCGCGAGGGTCGTCGCGACGCGGTCGGGGCGGACCGCGTCGGCGGCGAGCCACGCCGCGCCCGCCAGCGATCCGACCGTGAGGTAGACCGTCGGCGAGCCGGCGAGCGGGGAGAGCAGGGGTGGAAGCGCGTCGACGACGTAGAGGACGTGGGCTGCGGAGCCAAGCGCCATCCACGGGGCGAGCGCGAGCACGCGCCGGGCGGTGACCTCCGGCCGTCGGCGGCGGAGCGCACCGACGACCCCGCCGGCCGCGAGCAGGACGACGAGGAGGTACGGCGCGGGCGGCAGCGTCGTGCCCGCGGGGAGGAGGCCGCCGACCATCAGACGGACAACACGGGCTGGCTCGCGTACAGGAGGACGTACTCCGCGGCCTTCCCGAGCACCTCGCCGGGGTTTCCGGAGACCGGCTCGCGCGGGACGACGATGAAGTCGGACTCCAGCTCCTCGGCGGTGTCGAGGACGACGCTTCCGGGGTGGACGGTCTTGACCGACGTGGAGAAGCCGTACGCGATGGAGTTGCTGTGGGTCACACCGGCGGCCTCCGCGCGGCGGGCGACGGAGTCGGTGAACGCCTCGGAGTCGTCGGCCACGTCGCTCTCGTCGACCACGCCGTGATCGATGGCGCGGACGACCTCCTCGTCGAGCACGTACAACGCGTGGACGCCCGCGTCGTACTCCGCCGCGAGCGCGATGGAGTAATCGACCGCCTCGTGTGACTCCTCGCTGCCGTCGACGGCGGCGAGGACGAGGTCGATGTCGAGATCGGTCATACCCGACCCGTCGGCGGGGGAGGTCAAAAAGCCCGCCCCAACGCCGCGGTCCGACGGGCGGAATCCGGTGACCGCGACCACGGTCCGACGGCCGGAACCCTGCGACCGCGACCACGGTCCGACGGGCGTCACCGGTCGGGAACCGTCGACCGCGGTGTGACGGGACCCACCGGTCGCCACCGGCGGCGCGTCAGAACCGGGACAGCTCTCGCTGGCCCCCCTCTCGGCGCTCTGCCGGGGGACGTTGGTCGCGACGATCTCCATCGACCGCGTCACGGTTGCCAGCGTCGCTGTTGATCGCCCGCGTCGCGTCCTCACGGTCGACGCGGAACCCTGCCTCGGCGTACGCGTCGTACATCACGCCGCTGTTCGAGAGGACGACCCACACCCCGGCGTCGTCGAGTTCGCCGGCGACGTCGAGCAGGCGCCGCTGGTCCTCCCGGTCGAACCCGGACGCGCTGTACTCGTTGAAGTTCGCGGTCGCGCTCATCGGCTCGTAGGGCGGGTCAAAGTAGACGAGATCGCCCGGCTCCGCGGCGTCGAGGACGTAGGCGAAGTCCTCGTTGCGAATCTCGGCGTCGGCGAGCAGGTCGCTCGCGCGCCGGATCCGGTCGCGCTGGACCCAGTCGGGATCGGCGTACCGGCCGACCGGGACGTTGAACCCGCCGTCGGCGTTCTCGCGGTAGAGACCGTTGTAGCAGGTGCGGTTGAGGTACAAGAGGAGCGCGGCCTCCTCCAGCGGGTCGAACTCGCCCTCGTACGGGCGGCGGTTGAACCGCGCGCGCTGCTGGTAGTAGTAGGCGTCGACGGTCCGGCCGCGAGCGGTCTCCTCGGCGTACGGGAGGCTCGGATCCGGGTCGCTCTCGGGGTCGTCGAACTCAGCGAGCCTGGCGATCAGCTCGTCGGGGCGGTCGCGGACCTGCTCGTAGAAGTTCACGAGCCGCGGGTTCGCATCGTTGACCGTCGCGCGGGCGGGTTCCAGATCGAAGAAGACGGCGCCGCCGCCGACGAACGGCTCGTGGTACCAACCGAACTCGGGCGGGAACCGAGCGTACAGCTCGTCGAGCAGCTGCCGCTTCCCGCCGGCCCACTTCAGGATCGGCTCGGCCATCGCTGTCGGGTGTCGCCCGCGCCCGGGGATAAACGTCCCGGGCCGCGACCGCCGCTGCGCTTCCGCCCGTCTCCGGGCCGACGACTGCCCGTGCGGCCGCCCGGTCAGTCGTCGGCCGACTCCGACTCCGGCAGCGGGAGGTCGTCGACGTGGGCCGCAGCCTCCTCGAAGTTGGGGCCTGGCTCGATGGTGCCGGCCTCCCGGTCCCACTCGATGTAGCCGGCCTCCTCGAGGGCCGGGAGGTGCGTTTCGCGGAGCTCGGCCGCGATCTCCTCGGCCCGCCCGCGAACGCGCAGATCCGCGACCGCCTCGACGGTGCCGTCCGCGAGACCGGCGACCACGCGCCTGCGCTCCGGCGCCGCGACGGCAACCGCTGGATCGGTGGTGCGAGTGTCGAGTGTCATCGTGTGTCTATCCGTAACTACGGGAAGTATCGAAGCGAAATAAAAGCACCGGCGAACGAGAGCGGCGCCCGTGCTCGTCGACGACCGAACGCGGAGTCGAGACGCGACCGCGACAGCCACGTCCGCCCTCCGAAAACCCCGGGAACCGGAGGCGATCGGTGCCACGCTCGACGTAAGTCACAGAATTATGAGAAGTATACCAACGAGTACCATGGTAGGCCTTACACCCCATTAACAACCGTTTTAGAACCTCTGATAGATAGTGGTGTGGTACCAATTCTCAGAACCTATTTGAGAAGTGAAAGGTTTTAGTCGTCGGAGTTCGTACGGAGTAGTATGTACCAAGGCTCCATCACCTCGGCCGAGCAGCACCGACCCGTCGGCTCCGAGTCGCCGCCTGCCGGCCGCTCGCCGCTGGGGACGCTCCTGTACCTAGCGCTCGTCGTCGTTCCGTTCGTCGCGTTCGCGTACCCCGTGGCCACCGTCGCGCTGTTGACCGGCACCGTCGCGCTCGCCGTCCTCTCGCGGTCCGTCCTGCGGACCCTGCGACGACGCAGCGGTCGGGTCCAGACACTCACGCTCCCCGGACTGGGAACCGTCGAGTACCGCATCACGACGAACTAACCGCGCGAGTATCCGGTCTCCGGCCGGAACGTCGCCGAACCGCTCTCCGAAAAAGATCCGTTCTTCCGACGACGACGCGGCAAACCGCGGCGTCGCCGGCCGTTCTTTTAAATCCCGTACGCGACGCGTTCGCCGACGTCGAGTCCGTTCGCGAGCGCGGCGTGGAGCCGTCCCTCGCCCGCGACCCAGTCGCCGAGGAGGTACAGCCCCGCGTCGCGCGCCGAGTCGACCGGTCCGCGGTCGACGCCGCCCTCGGGGAGCGCGTAGCGCCACCCCTGGTGGTCGGTCCAGGCGGGGTCGGCCAGCCGCTCGTCGCCGACGATATCGGCGGCGTGTTCCGCGAGCGCGGCGACGTTCTCGGCCGGGTCGTCGTCGTAGCGCGCCGCCGACCACGCGTCGTTCGCCTGGACGACCAGCAGCGTCTCCCCCTCGGGAACGTGGCCGGCCTTACACTCCTCGCGGGCGATCCAGCCGACCGCGTGCTCCTTGTCGGTGTTGACGAGCGCGTAGTAAGGGACGTCGAGCGCAAACGGGTAGCGCAACACCGCGGTCCAGACGCTGCCGTACTCGACTCCCCCGACCGCCTTGACGAGCGTCTCGCGGAGCGGGTCGTCCCACTCGGCCGTTCGCAGCAGTTTGGCCGTCTGCGGGGCCGGCGGATTCAGGAGGAGCACGTCGAACGGCCCGTGCGTCTCGCCGTCGGCGTCGCCGAGTTCCCACCGACCGTCGTCGCCGCCACCGTCCGCTGCGCCGCCGCCTCCACCCGGACTGTCGATCCGCCGAACCGTCTCGACGCGAGTCCGCCGGTGAACGGTCGCGTCGGTGCGGCCGAACAGGCGCTTCGCTATCTGGGTGAGTCCCCGCCGGTAGCTCCACTTGTGTCCGTCGGCGTCGCGGCCGGGGGACACCACCCCGTCGGCTTCGAAGGTGTACACCGGCTCCGTCACGTCGACGAGCCCCTCGTCGTCGAGCGTCTCGGTGATCAGTTCGACGACGCGGTCGTCGTCGCTTTTCAGGTAGTTCGCCCCGTAGTCGTACGTGAGTTCGTTGCGGCGGCGGGTCGCCGCGCGCCCGCAGAGACCGCCGGACTTCTCCAGCACGGTCACGTCCGCGTCGGGCACGGCCCCGTCGACCACGAACGCCGCCGCGGCCGCTCCCGCGCCCGCGCCGACGATGCCTACGTCTGTCACACCGATCGTTGCGGTCCGACCCACTTAATCGGTCGCGTGCGGTTCCACGCCGGACGAGCGACCGTTCCGGTGGTCGGTTCGTTCGAACTTCGGGGTTCCCTCGAGCGCGAATCGATCCCGAACAATGACCGTAATAGAACACCTATTACATGACCCTATAGAAATGAATCTTCCCAACACGTCTGGTTCGTATTATGGGCACTCTTTTGTAAAATACTCAGGATTGATTCGATGTCAGTCAATGAAGTCGAGTAAATCTGTGTGGACGATCGATCAGACGGGGGGATTCTCGAACGCGGACCGGCGGCTCGCCCGATCACGGAGCGGTACGCCGCCGTCGACCGGGGGTGTCCGCCTTGCTGCCAGTTAACGCGACGTACGCCGCGCTGGCGCTGTTGCCGCTGGCGCTACTGCTTTTCACGCTCGTCGTGCTGCGCTGGCGGGCTCACGAGGCCGCGTCGGTCGGGATGTTCGCAGCGGCCGGCGTCGCGGTGGCGGCGTACGGCCTGCCGGTCGAGGCGCTGTCGGTCGCGAGCGCGAAGGGGGTGTGGGACGCGGTGTTCGTCCTCTACGTCATCCTCCCCGCGCTCGTGTTCTATCACGTGATCGACCGGGCCGACGGGTTCGAGGCGCTCCGCACCCGGATCACGGCGTTCACCGACAACGAGCTGTTCCTCGTGTTGGCGTTCGGCTGGGTGTTCGTCTCGTTCATGCAGTCGATCTCCGGGTTCGGAACGCCCATCGTCGTGGTGGCGCCGCTGCTGCTGGCGCTCGGCGTGAAGCCGGTGTACTCGGTCGCGATCCCGCTCATCGGCCACGCGTGGGCGAACACCTTCGGCACGCTCGGCGTCGCGTGGCTGGCGCTGGTCCAGGTCACGGAGATGGAAAGCGTCGCGGTCACGGCGCTCGCGCTCGGCGTCCTGCTGTGGATCCCCAATCTCGTCGCCGGGTTCTCGATCGCCTGGATCTACGGCCGGATGGAGGCGGTGCGGTACGCCGCCCCGATGATCCTGATCGTCTCGCTCATCCACGGCGGCGGCCAGCTGGCCGCGGTGACCGTCATCCCGCCGGAGTTCGCGAACTTCTTCGCGGCGACGGTGGGGTTGCTCGCGCTCGCGCCGCTCGCGGCGTGGGACCGGTACGCCAGCGCGACCGACGCGATCGAAAACCGGCTCGTGATGACCGAGGGCCTGACTCCCGCCGCCGACGTCGACGGAGACGGGACCGGGGCGGTCGCCGACGGCGGCGTGGCGACGGCCGCCGACGCGGCCGCGCCCGACGACGACCTGATGAGCCTGCCGCTCGCGGCGCTGCCGTTCGCCGTACTCGCCGCGATCGCACTCGTCACCGCCGTCGTCACCCCGCTCGGCGACGCGCTCGGGAGCCTCCAGGTCGGCCTGAGCTTCCCCGAGATCGCGACGGGACTCGGCGTCGTGACCGAGGCGGCCGCGCCGTACGACCCCTTCGCGCCGCTGACGCATCCGGGCACCTTCCTGCTGGCGAGCGCCCTCGTCGCCTTCCTCGTCTACCGTCGGAAGGGGCACTACGAGGCGGCCGTGAATCGGGCCGACGAGCCGCGGACCGGCTTCTCGCGGGCCGTGTTGGCGACGGCGATCCCGGCGTCTATCGCGGTCGTCTCCTTCCTCGTGATGGCGAAGGTGATGGACCACAGCGGCCAGGTGCTCGTCCTCGCCGAGAGCGTCGCGAGCGTCGCGACGACGAACACCTACGGGTTCCTCTCGCCGCTCATCGGGTCGCTCGGCGCGTTCATGACGTCGAGCAACACGGCGTCGAACATCCTCTTCGGCGGTCTCCAACAGCAGACCGCCGCGCAGCTCGGCGGGCTCTCCGAGCCGCTGATCCTGGCCGGGCAGAGCGCGGGCGGCGCGATCGGGAACGCGATCTCGCCCGGCAACGTCATCCTCGGCACGACCGCGGCCGGAATCGTCGGTCGCGAGGGCGACGTGCTCCGCGTGACGATCCCGTGGGTCGCCGCGGTCGGCGCACTCGTCGGACTCGCAATCGTCTCGCTGAACGCCGCCGGACTGCTGGGGGTGGCCTGAGATGAGCGTCCTGCGCCGGTACACGCTGGCGTTTCTCCTCATGGCGCTGTCGCTGCCGCTGATCAGCTACGGCGCGTCGGTGGGGATGGTCGTCGCGTGGGCCGCGGGGCTCGGGATGCTGTTCGGTGGCGGGCTCGTTCCGCCCGCGGTGCGGTTCGCGGCCGAGGACCCGGACGCGATCTGAGCCGCGCACCTCGTCGTACGGCTCGTCGCGTGCGGTTCGGACCGCACCGTCGCGGTCGAAGCAAGAACGACCGCAACGACGCGTTTTAGTCGAGTGGAGCGAGGAGTAGGGACACGAAGCCACGACTGTGGGCCGACCGCGCCGCGCGTCGACCTCGCAACCGCAGATCGAACGGATCACATGACACGGACCAACAGCACGCGGCCGACGAACGACGATGGGTAGCGACGAATCGGACGGCTCGACCGCCGAGACGGATGAGACCGGAGCGGCCGGCGGCGTCGACTACGCCGCGCGGGCGGCCGACGTCCTCGGCTTCTCCCGGTGGTGGCAGATCGCCGCCGCGGCCGGGATGATGGCCGCGGTGAGCCCGTACCAGTACGTCTGGTCGTCCATCGAGCAGCCGCTGGCGGACAGCCTCGACATCGCGCTGCCGGCGCTGGGCGCGGTGTTCTCGTTTTACGTGGTGTTCCAGTCGCTCTCGCAGTTCCCCGCGGGGAAGTGGCGCGACAGCCGCGGACCGGGCGCGCTCACGTTCCTCGCCGCGCTTCTGGCCGGCGGGGGGTACATCGGACTGGCGTACGCGACGAGCCTCTGGCAGCTGTACCTGCTGTACTCGCTTGGCGCGGTCGGCGTGGGAATCGTCTACACCGTCGCGGTCAACACCGCGGTCAAGTGGTTCCCCGACCGGACGGGGCTGACGACCGGCGTCGGGACGATGGCGTTCGCCGCCGGAAGCGCCCTGGTCGTTCCGTACGTCCGCGCGAACGCGACCGTGGCGGCGTACAGCGACGTGCTCCGTAACATCGGGATCGGCATCCTCGTCGTGACGCTCGTCGGCTCGTTCCTCCTCCGGGATCCGCCGACGGACTGGCTGGACCGCGAGAGCGATACCGATGGCGATGACAGCGACGACGAGGGGCTCGCCGCGTCGATCCGCGGCCGCAACTACTCCACGCGCGAGATGCTCTCGACGTGGCAGTTCTGGCTGCTGTACGCGATGTTCATCGCGATGGCGAGCGCCGACCTCCTCGTCATCGCGAACGTGGTCCGGTTCGCGGAGAACTTCGGGCTGGCGGCGCTCATCGCGACGCTCTCCGCGACCCTCCTCCCCGTCGCCGCGGGCGTCTCGCGGATGATCCTGGGCGAGGCGATAGACCGGTTCAGCCGCAAGCACGTGATGGCCGGGTCGTTCCTCCTCGCCGGGCTGTTCCGGATCGGGCTGGTGGGCGCCGGCGAGGCCGGTAATGGCGCCGTCTTCGTCGCGTTCGTGCTCGGCGCGATGTTCTTCTCCTCGCCGCTGTACGTCTTCTTCCCGTCGCTGCTCGCCGACTACTTCGGCGCGGCCAACTCCTCCGGCAACTACGCGGTCCTGTACACCGCGAAGGTCGGTGGCGGCGTCTTCTCCGGCACCGTCGCCGGCTACCTCGTCGCGACGCTCGGCTGGACCCCGACGTTCACGCTGGGCGGCGGGCTGGCGGTCGCTGCGGGGCTGGCGGTGTACGTCCTCCGCCCGCCGAGCGGGTCCGGGCTGGAAACCACCGAGCCGGCGGCCGCGGACTGACGCCGCTCGCCGCCACCGGGCGCCTTTTTGCCGGCGCGCACCTACATAGGGCAATGGAACACACCGCCGCCGCGACCGACGACAACCTCTTTCCCGCGCCTCGCTCCGAGGTCTTTCAGGACCAGGGGAAGTTCCGCACTCGCTTCAACTTCCCGGGCCGGAACCTGCCGGACGGCGACGACCACGGGTACGGCCCCCTCTCGACGGTCGTCGAGTCGTTCATGGACCCCGGCACGCTGATCCGGATCGCACCAGCACCGCGACGAGGAGATCGTCTCGTGGGTGCCCGCCGGCGTGATGCGCCACGACGACCGCGAGGGCAACGAGCTGGTCACCGACTCGGAACACCTCCTCGTGATGAACGCGGGCGCAGGGTTCTGGCACGCCGAGGAGACGCTCGCGGACGACCCGCCGCTCCGGATGCTCCAGATCTTCGTCCGCCCGCAGGAGGTGGGTCTGGAACCCGGCATCCAGCACGGGCCGCTCCCGGACCCCGAGCCGAACGAGTGGCGTCGCGTGTTCGCGCCCGCGGGATCCGACCACCCCTTCACCGTGCGCAACGCGGTCGACTGCTACGACGTTCGCCTCGACGCGGACGCGGGCGCGACGCTTCCCGATATCGAGGGACGCGACGCCTACGTGTACGTCTTCGAGGGCGCAGTCGATGTCGACGGCGTCGACCTCGACGAGACGGAGAGCGTCCTGTGGACCGGCGACGGCGCGCCGCCGACCGTGACTGCGGGCGACGAGGGCGCGACCGTCGTGGCGTTCCTCGTCGACCCCGACGCGCCCGTGACGCGACAGGGGACGATCGGGCGATAGGGGCGACAAGACCGATACGGGAGTCTGTGAATCGGACCAGCGGAAACGATGTGGTATTTAAACATTCGTCAGCGGCGGCGACAATATCTTATAAAGAACGGTGCGGTGGCGCGTGCCTCCGAGCGCCCAGCGGGCGCGAGGAGCGCCGCGCCAGCGACGAGGCTGGGGAGGTGTGAGGCTGCGGTGCTGTGCTGGGCGGGGCGGGACTCAAAGGGGCAGTCGCGAGGGCGGCGCAGGCGAAGTAAGCACCGCAGCGAGCAGCGCGAGCGAGGAGCACAGCGAGCGTGCGCCGCCCTCGCGACTGGGGCTTTGGAGATGTTCGTCGCCGATCCGCCCAGCAACAGTTTATAAGCGAGCAGCTGGGGCTTTGGTGGTGTTCTCTGTTGGTCCACAGTTGACTATTTATAAGTAAGCGACTGGGACGTTGGAAGAACTCACCGGAGAGCCGTTATTCACTTATAAACAGCCAACAGAGACGACCAATTCAACTTATAAATCCACGTCAAGTCGGAAAGGCTCAACTCCCGGCCCGACAAACCCCGAGCCATGCGCACCCCGCTCGCGGCCGCCGGACTCGTCGCGCTCGGCGTCCTCCTGATGGCGAACCCCCTGTTCCTCCCCGTCACGGTCGGGGAGCCGGACCCCGCGTACACCCACACGGTCCAGCCGGTGACCGAGGGGTCGGTCGCCGGCTTCGAGTCCCCCGCGACCGGCGAGGGGAACGGGTCGAACGCGTCGGACGCGGTCGTCGCGTACGCCGACCTGGCCCCCGACGCGCGGGCGGCGTTCGACCGCGCTCGCGACGCCCCGGAGGGCGGCTTCGGCGTCGAGGACCCGGCCGAGCGCGTCGACTCGCTGCCGTACCCGACAGAGCCGACGCTCGGCGACGGACTGCTGATCGTCGAGTACGACGGCGAGCGGTACGAGTTCTGGACCCGAACCGTCGAGCGCGAGCCGGGCGCCGTCGTCGCGCAGCGGACGCTGCTCCAGCCCGTCGCGTTCCTCGTTGGCTTCCTCGCGGTCGTCGCCGGCGCCGCAGTCGGGCTTCGGGGGCGACTCGGCGGGGACTGACGAGTCCGCCCTACTCCGAGACCGTCGGCGTCGGCTGTCCGACCGGCTCGGGGGCGTCGCCCGCCTCGATCGCCCGCCGGGTCGACTCGTCGATCTCGACGAGGTGACACAGCGGGTTGCCGGGGTAGACGACCGGGTTCTCCAAGAGACCGATCAGGAGACCGGTGAAGGGCGCCTCGATCGCGACCGCGTCCTCCTTGAACGGGTTGGTGATCGTCGCGATGCGCTCGCCTTCGCGGACGAGCGACCCGCTCTCGAAGTGGGTGTCGACGATACCGCCGGAGTCGGCGCGCAGCCACGTCTTCTCGCCCGCGCCGGCGACGATCGTGCGCCAGCCGGGCCAGCGAACCGTAGTCTCCAAGAGACCGTACTCCGCGAAGACGGAGCGGACACCGGCGAGCGCGTCGTCGATCAGCGGGCGCTGGAACCGGTGGGCCTCGCCCATCTCGATCGTGATCGTCGGGATGCCGTCGTCGGTGGCCTCGCCGCGGAGGGTGCCGCCCGGGCCGTCGCTGTCGATGACAACCTTCGAGCCGAACGCCATCGCGAGGCGGTAGACCTCCTCGTCGGTCATGTCGGCCCGGACGTGGAGCATGTTCGTCCGCCCGCGGGTGGAGGTGTGGAAGTCGAGTCCGAAGTCGCACGGCGCGATGAAGTTCGTGTAGATCTGGTGGGCCATCCGCTTCGAACTGGTCGATCCGCGTTTCCCGGGGAACGACCGGTTCAGGTCGCGGTCGTAGACGGGGAGGTAGCGCTGCTGGGCGAGGAAGCCGGGGACGTTGAGGACGGGGAGACAGACCAGGGTGCCCGAAAGCGCCGAGAGGTCCCACTCGTGGGCGACCTCGCGGACGACCTCGATCCCGTTGAGTTCGTCGCCGTGGGCGGCGGCGGTGAGGTACGCGGTCGGCCCGTCGCGCTCGCCGTTGACGATGGTGACCGGGATCCGCACCGGGTCGCCCAGGTACGTCTCGCTGATCCCGTAGCGGATGTTCTGCGTCTCGCCGGGCGGTACAGCCCCGCCGTTGTACGTGAACGCCCGGTCGTCGCTCATGCCGGAGCGGAACACGGCGGCGGGTATATATATGGCGACCCGACGGTTCGGGGGCGGCACGGCGGTTCGGAGGCGATAGCCGTCGAACCGATCGGCGCGTCTTTTATCTCGGCCCACGCAGGGACGCGTATGAGTTCGGACTCGGTTCGGGTGGGAGTGCTGTCGCTACACAACAGCAAGGAGACGAAGGCGATCTGCAACGCGGTCGAGGACCTCGGCCACGAGCCGGTGTGGCTCCGCGAGGAGAACGCCGCGGTCAGCGTCGAGGATGGCGACGTGTCGGTCGAACCCGCGGTCGACGTGATCGCGAACCGCCTGCTCGTGTCGAACACCGACCAGCCCGCGGAGCTGCTGGGGCTGGCGGCGACGTTCGAGCGCATTCGACCGATGTTGAACAAGCCGAACGCGGTGCTGGCGTCGATCCACAAGTTCGCCACGGCCGCGACGCTCGCCGACTGGAACATCCGCGTACCGGACGCGCTGCTCGCGCTGTCGAACGACCGCCTCAACGAGGACCGGGAGCGGTTCGGCGACGTGGGGGTGTACAAGACCGCGATCGGTACCCACGGCGGCGGGACGTGGAAGGTCGACCTCACGGAGCGTGTGAACCCGAAGGTGGGCAATCGACAGGCGTTCCTCCAGCAGCTCATCGACCGCGACGACGAGAAGCACCGCGACCTCCGGGTGTACGTCGTCGGCGACGAGATCGTCGGCTCGATGTACCGCTACGCGCCCGAGGGCGACTGGCGCACCAACGTCGCGCTCGGCGGCGCGGTCGAGGACGCCACCGACGACATGCCCGAGGAGGCGGCCGACACCGCCCTCTACGCGGCCGAGGTGATGGGGCTGGACTACGCCGGCGTCGACCTCGTCGAGGGGTACGACGGCTGGTACGTGCTGGAGGTGAACCCCACCGCGGGGTTCAAAGGCCTCTTCGAGGCGACCGGCACCAGCCCCGCGCCGTACATCGCGAGGCTCGCGATCGAGACGGTCGGCGGCGAGGTGGACGACGACGCGGTCGAGCGCGTCGCCGCCGCGCTCGATGACTCGCGGCCCTCCTGCGCGCCGGCGCCGAAGCCGACCTCAACGGAGCAGCCCGACATCGGCTACATCGAGGAGGTCGTCGTCACCGGCACCTCCGGCTCCACGCAGGCGCTCGCGAAGTCGGACACGGGCGCGACCCGGACGAGCATCGACACCCAGCTGGCCGCCGAGATCGGCGCCGGCCCGATCAAGAGCATGACGCGCGTCAAGTCGGGCAGCGTGAAGGGCGGGAAGGCCCGCCCCGTCGTCGACCTCGTCATCGGCATCGGCGGGAACCAGCACACGGTCACCGCGAGCGTCGAGGACCGTGGACACATGGAGTACCCGCTCCTCCTCGGCCGCGACATCCTCACCGACTACCGGGTCGACGTCCGGCGGCGCGCGGACACCGACGAGGCGGAGCGCGACGAGACGGGGGAAATACTGGAAGAGGAGGAGTGACGCCGGCCTCTCGTCACCGGGGCGAACGCTGAGACCGCGTAACGAAGATATAAGACCGAGGGTGTCAATGGCACGGCATATGGTGAAGAGCACGGTTCGGTTTCCGGAACCGGTGGTCGAGGAGATCAAATCGCTCGTCGACGACGGGCAGTTCGAGAGCAAGTCGGAGTTCTACCGCTTCTCGGCCGACTACGTGCTCTCCCGGACGCTCGACGAGTACGAGCCGGAGACGATCGACTACGAGGCGATCGAGGCGGAGGTGATCCCGGACGCGGAGCGGGAACTCGGCGGCGACCGCGACACGGACGGGCCGCCGTTCTTCGAGTCCGTCGCGTTCGTGCGGAAGCTCGCGCTCCGCGGGAAGTTCAGCGACGCCGAGGACTTCATCGACCACCAGTACGTCCCGGGCGACCGGCACGCCGTCCTGCTCGAAGATATCCTCCGGCTGTACCGCGAGGACACGGCGGGCGACGACCGGTCGCCGGCGTCCGAACGCGAAGGGGATCCGACGACTCGAAACCGATAACTCGGTCGACACCGCTCAGCGCGCATGAACGCCGTCACGCTCGAACGAACTCGAACCTGTATTCGGTGCCACGAACGGTTCACCGAACCGGCGGGAACCGTCACGTCGCATCTGCGATGACTGCCCGGGCCGCAGGCCGGGAGCGTCCTTCGGCGCGGCGGGCGGGAACGTCGTGGACCGCGACCGGGAGCGGTCGTGTATCCGATGTGGGGGGCGGTTTCTCAAAGTGCCGGGCGAGATATCGCGGCTCTGTCGGTCGTGCGATCCGGACCACGTCGTCCTCGACTGACGCCGAGCCGCCGCCGGGCTACGACTCGTACTCGGCCCAGATGTACCGCGTCCCGTAGCTCCGGTACGGCCGCCACGCCTCGCCGATCTCGCGCATCTCCGCGCGCGACAGCTCCTCGTCGTCGTTGTAGGTCTGCTCGATCCCCTTCCGCACCGCGAGGTCGCCCAGCGGCAGCACGTCCTCGCGGCCGAGCGCGAAGATGAGGTACATCCGCGCGGTCCACGCGCCGACCCCGTGAATCTCGGTGAGCGCGTCGACGACCGCCTCGTCGCTCAGGTCCGCCAGCCCCTCCCGGGTGAAGTCACGCTCGTCGTCGCGGAAGGCCGCGGCGACGTTCCGCAGGTACTCGACCTTCGTGCCGCTGAGTCCGGCCTCGCGCAGGGCCGACTCGTCTGCGTCGAGGACGCGGTCGGGCGTCGGCTTGCCGCCCAGCACGTCCACGAACCGCTCGCGGATGGCCGCCGCGGAGGCTGTCGAGAGCTGCTGGTTCACGATCGAGGTACAGAGGCGACCGAACTCGTCGTCCGCGGGCGCGACGTCGAGCGGACCGTGTCGGTCGATCAGCGCCGCCATCGTCGGGTCCTCTCGAAGCACTTCGGTGACCGACGCGTTCGCGCCGTCGACTCCGTCGTCCATACAGAATCGACGGGACCGCACGCACGAGTACGTTCGGTTCCCTTCCGACCTGCCTCCTCTCCCTCCCAGCCGCCCGAATAAACTCACCGCGCGTTTTGGGTTTGGAAGATGGAAACGTTCAACCATGACGGTTCCGACCCTCAGGTATCGCAGCTCGAAGACGTCCAGCGCGTGACGGTGCTCGGCGCCGGAAACATGGGACACGGGATCGCGGAAGTGGCCGCGCTCGCCGGCTACGACGTGTCGCTCCGCGACATCAACGACGAACTCGTCCAAGAGGGGTACGACCAGATCGAGTGGTCGCTCGGCAAGCTCGCGGAGAAGGACCGGATCGGTGACGACGAGGCGGACGCGGCGCTCGACCGCGTCGAGGCGTTCGTCGACCTCGAAGCCGCGCTCGACGGCGCCGACGTCGTCGTCGAGGTCGTCCCCGAGAAGATGCCGATCAAGAAGGACGTGTACGACGAGGTCGTCGAGCACGCGCCCGAGGAGGCCGTCTTCGTCACCAACACCTCCAGCCTCTCTATCACCGAACTGTCGGAGGTCACCGACCGCCCCGAGCGCTTCTGCGGGATCCACTTCTTCAACCCGCCGGTGCGGATGGACCTCGTCGAGGTCATCTCCGGGAAACACACGAGCGACGAGACGCTCGACCTGATCGAGGGACTGGCGGAGTCGATGGGGAAGACCCCCGTCCGCGTCCGGAAGGACAGCCCCGGCTTCATCGTCAACCGCATCCTCGTTCCCCTGATGAACGAGGCGGCGTGGATCGTCGAGTCCGGCGACGCGGACATCGAGACGGTCGACTCCACGACGAAGTTCGACATGGGTCTCCCGATGGGGTCGTTCGAACTCGCCGACCAGGTCGGCATCGACGTGGGCTACCACGTGCTGGAGTACATGCACGAGGTGCTCGGCGACGCCTACCGCCCCTGTCCGCTGCTCGGTGAGAAGGTCGAGGCGGAGAACCTCGGCAAGAAGACCGGCAAGGGGTTTTACGACTACGAGGACGGCGACGGCGCCCAGATCCCGAGCGACGCGATCGACGCTGACGTCCGGCGCCGCCTGCTCGCGGTGATGGCCAACGAGACGGCCGGGCTGATCGGCAACGACGTGGCCGACGTCGACGACATCGACGAGGCGGTCAAGCTCGGCGCCGGCTTCCCCGACGGCCCGGCGAAGCTGGCCGACGCCGAGGGACTCGACAGCTTAGTCGAGACGCTCGACACCCTCGCCGAGGAGACCGGCGAGGCGCGCTACGAGGCGACCGACTACCTGCGCGAGGCCGCAAAATCCGGCGGGTTCCGCGGCGGCGACGCGAGCGGCGCGGACGACGCGGGCGACGCCGAGGGCGGCGCCGACTACGAGGTGCTGAACGTCGAGGTCGACGAGCGCGTCGGCCACGTCGAGATCGACCGCCCGCACCGGATGAACACGATCAGCGGCGAGGTGCTCGACGAGCTCGCCGACGCGATCGATCGACTGGACGCCGACGACGACGTGCGGGCGATCCTGCTCTCGGGCGCCGGCGACCGCGCCTTCTCCGCGGGCGCGGACGTCCAGAGCATGGCCGCCGGCGGCGCGGACCCGATCCACGCCGTCGAGCTCTCCCGACAGGGCCAACAGACGTTCGGCAAGCTGGAGGAGTCCGACAAGCCCGTCGTCGCCGCTATCGACGGCTACTGCCTCGGCGGCGGGATGGAGCTGGCGACCGCCGCGGACATGCGGATCGCCTCCGAGCGCTCCGAGCTGGGCCAGCCCGAACTCGACCTCGGCCTGCTCCCGGGGTGGGGCGGCACGCAGCGGCTCGCCCGGATCGTCGGCGAGGGGCGCGCGAAGGAGATCATCCTCACCGCCGACCGCTACGACGCCGAGACGATGGCCGACTACGACTTCGTCAACGAGGTCGTCCCGGACGACGAGCTCGACGACCGTGCGCGGGAGCTGGCCGAGCAGCTGGCGGGCGGCCCGCCGATCGCACAGAAGTACACGAAGCGCGCGATCCACGCCGGTCGGACCGACAACGAGGCCGGACTGGAGGTCGAGTCGATGGGATTCGGCCACGTGATGAACACCGACGACCTCATGGAGGGGGTCACGGCGTTCATGGGCGACGGCGAGCCGGAGTTCGAAGGGAAGTAATACGCGAGCGGGTCGGGCGTGGGGGTGGATATCGCTGCCTCGGCGACCGGTTATTGATAAACGGATGACAGCGGAGCGGCGGCGGACACTGTCGGGGTCCCAGCTTCTCGGCCGGACGACGGTGAGCCTTTTAAATCACTGATCGACACGAACACCACCGAAGCCCCAGCCGCGAGGCGGGCGCACACTCGCTGCGCTCCTCGGTCGCTCGCGTTGCTCCCTCCCTGCGGTGCTTGCGTCGTCTGCGCCCGCCTCGCGGCTGCCCCTTCGAGTCCCACCCCGCACCGCAACCGCACCTCACGCCTCCCCAGCCTCGTCGGGCGGCCGGAGCGAAGCGGAGGCCGCCCGACTCCAGCGAGGGACCGAAGGTCCCTCTGGCAGCCGGCGCGTAGCGCCGGCGACCTCGCACGTGCTCCTCGTGGCCGCCAGAGGCGGCCACTCGGAGGCGCGCGCCACTGGGAAAGATCAGAATTCCGATCCGCGGTCCGGTCACTACCGATTATTTAAAAGAAGCCGCGGTCGGTGGAAACGACGTTTGCGGCCGAATCCGTGCCTTAGACGTACCCCTCCTCGACGAGCAGTTCGCCGTTGAGCAGGGAGGCGCCGGCCGCGCCGCGGATGGTGTTGTGCGCGAGGCAGTTGTACTTCGCGCCGGCGTCCGTGGACTGGACGCCGCCGGCGACGATCCCCATCCCGTCGGCGTACGTGCGGTCGAGGCGGGGCTGGGGGCGCTCCGGCTCGTCGTCGCCGAACACCTTGATCAGCTGGTCGGGCGAGCTGGGGAGGTCGCCGGCGCCCTCGAACGAGCGCATCGCCTCGCGGAGATCCTCGGGCGAGGGGTCCGCGGCGAACTCGGCGAAGACGTTCTCCAGGTGGCCGTCGAGCGTGGGGATCCGGTTACAGGAGGCTGCCACGTCGGCGTCGTGGAGCGCGACCTCGGCGCCGTCGAACTCGCCGAGCAGCTTGCGCGACTCCGTCTCCATCTTGTCCTCCTCGCCGCCGATGTGCGGGATGGCGTTGTCGATGATCTCCATCGAGGTGACGCCGGAGTAGCCGGCGCCCGAGACGGCCTGAAGCGTCGAGACGCGGACGCTTTCGAGGCCGAACTCGTCGATAGCGGCGAGCGTCGGCACCATCGTGATCGTCGAGCAGTTCGGGTTCTTCACGAGGGCACCGTCCCAGCCGCGCTCGTCGCGCTGGACCTCGATGAGATCGAGGTGGTCGGGGTTGATCTCGGGGATGGTGAGCGGCACGTCCGCCGCCATGCGGTCGTTCGAGGAGTTCGAGGAGACGACGTACCCCTCCGCTAAGAACGCCGGTTCGACCTCGGCGGCGACACCGGAGGGCAGCGAGGAGAAGAGGAGGTCCACGTCGTCGTCCGCGATCCCCGCGGGCGTCGTCTCCGCGACCTCCATCTCGGCGACGCTCTCCGGGATGGGCGTGTCGACGCGCCACTTGGCCGCCTCGCGGTAGGTCTTCCCCGCGCTCTCCGCGCTCGCGGTGACCGCTGCGAGGTCGAAGGTCGGGTGGTCGTCGAGCAACTGGATGAACCGCTGGCCCACGGCGCCCGTCGCGCCGAGGATGCCGACTCGGACTGACATTGCGCGTGGGTCCGTGGCAGGGACGTAAGTGCGTTCGGATAGGCGTCGATACCGCCGGTCACGGTCGACGTTACACCCACGGGTCGGCCCGATCCCGCCGCAGTCGCGCGTTCGGCTCCGGGAGGCGACACATTATAAATAGGGTTGCGTGGTATTACCACACTATGTCCGAGTTCGGCGTACTCTCGGTCGTCCCGCCGCTGCTCGCCATCGCGCTGGCGATCGTCACCCGCAAGGCGATCCTCTCGCTGTTCCTCGGCATCTGGTCCGGCGCCGTGATCTACACGGGTGGGCTCGGGATCGTCCAGACGTTCGACTGGATCGTCGCGGCGATCATCGCCGACGACGGGTTCCAGGCGACGATCCTCGTGTTCACGCTGCTGCTCGGCTCCGGCGTGGCCATGGTGTGGAACCTCGGCGGGACCTACGCGATCCGCGACTGGGCGATCGAACGCCTCGACACGCAGCGCAAGGCGGGACTGGCGGCGTGGGCCCTCGGACTCGTCCTCTTCTTCGACGACTACGCCAACACCGCCATCGTCGGCTCCGCGATGAAGGACGTCTCCGACAAGCTCCGGATCTCCCGCGAGAAGCTCTCGTACATCGTCGACTCGACCGCCGCACCTGTCGCCACGCTCGGCATCTCCTCGTGGGTCGCGTTCCAGCTGTCGCTGATCGACGAGGGGTACGCGGAGGCAGGGGTCGCCGAAGCGAACCGACCGAGCACCTTCGAGGTGTTCCTCTCCTCTATCCCGTTCAACATGTACGCGATCCTCGCGATCGCGATGGTCGCCATCGTTGTGCTGTGGGGCCGCGACTACGGCGAGATGCTGACGGCCGAACACCGGTCGTGGACGACCGGGCAGGTCACCCGCGAGGGGGCGGACCCGATGCAGGACGTGGCCGGCGAACTGGGCGAGCCGCCGGCGTCGACGCCGCGGCTGATCAACTTCTTCGCGCCGGTCGCCGTCCTGATCGCCGTCACGGTCGCGACCGCGTTCTGGTCGGGCGGCTTCGCGCCGACGGGCTTCCTGTCCGACTTCCTCGCGGCCGAGTTCGGGAGCGCGGGCGCCCGCCTCTGGGACGCCGTCATCGGCGCCGACTTCGCGACCGCCCTGATGATCGGCGCGTTCGGCATGGTGCTGTCCGGGTTCGTGCTCGGAAAGGTCTACCGAGTCTTCGGGTTCGGCGACGCGACGGAATACACGGTCGACGGGTTCGGGATCATGCTCACCGCGGTCTCCATCCTCGTGTTGGCGTGGGGGATCGGCGAGGTCATCTCCGCGCTGGAGACGGGCCAGTACGTCGCCGAGGCGACGGTCGGGACGGTCCCCCAGCCCGTCCTCCCGGCGCTCGTGATGGTCGTCGCCGGCTTCATCGCCTTCTCTACCGGGACCTCGTGGGGGACGATGGGGATCATGACACCCATCGCGGTCCCCATCGCCTGGGAGGTCACCGGGGGCGGCGCGGAGGGCCACACCCTCGTCGCGGTCATGGTCGGAGTCATCTTCTCGGGGGCGATATTCGGGGACCACAGCTCGCCCATCTCCGACACGACGGTGCTGTCCGCGACGTTCACCGGCGCGGACCTCATCGACCACGTCCGCACCCAGATCTACTACGCGGTCACCGTCGGGCTGGTCTCGGTGGCGCTGCTGCTCGTGTGGGGATTCTTCGGAATCCCGCCGTTCGTGTTGCTTCCGGTCGGCGTCCTGACGCTCGTGGCGCTCGTCTACCTCCTCTCCGAGTTCGACGCCGGGCGTCGCGGGATCGACCCCGTCTCGGTCTCGGAGCCGCAGACGGACGACGGCGAGCGCGTGGTCGTCGCCGGGGTCGAGCAGGACGACTGACCGCCGCGGACGGACCTTTTAAACACGCCGAGCGGCTACCGTCGAGCGCGCGCCATCAGTCCCCGCCCGAGTACTCCCCGATGGGAGCGATGACAGCGCGGAGAACCCAGGCGCGTCACACCGGTCGCTGACGCGACCCGCCCGTCGCCGCGCAGGCGACCGCCCGCCACGAGGGTTTCCCGGTCGACGCGGCACGCCGCCGGAGATGAGACCGGTCGTTAGTGTCGCGGGCGACATTCCGACATGTCCGAGAGCGCCGCGCATCCGAGAGCGCCTGCGATCGGCTACTCGGAGTCCCGCAACACCAGCGGGCCGATAGCGAGCGTCCGCTTCGCCAGCGTGAGGATCCGGAGGACGTAGGAGACGAAGAGCGTGAAGGGAAACAGCGTGACCGCGAACGCGGCCCCCACGACGAGCGTCACGTGGTCGATCCCGAGCGTCCGCCCCGGAAACGTTCCGGCGTCGACGACCGTGAGCATGAGACCCGCGACGACCAGCGCCGGTATCGCGGCGTAGAGAATCAGTCGCGAGAGGTCGATCAGCGCCCACTGGAAGTACAGGGTCTTGACGTGCTCGCGAGCGGGACCGAACAGCGACAGCGACTCCCGCAGCCCCGCGAGTAGGTCGCGTTCGTCGTCGCTGAGTGCGTCGCCGTGGTCGTCGACGATACGCTCGATCCGACCGATCTTCGGGCTGTAGTCGAAGTCGAGCGCGGCGAACACCACGTCGAATGAGCCGAACTCGGCGCCGTCGAGCTGGCCGCGCACGGTGTCGGCGTTTTCGGCGATCTCCGCGGCGAACTCGTCGACATCCGACCTGAGAGCGGCTCGGTCCGACCCGCTGTGATCGGCGTCGCGCTCACGAACCGATTCGCGGAGGGATCTGGCGCGGTCCGACGCGCTCCGGAGGATCGCGTCGAGGAACGTCGCGGGGTCCGTCGGCACCGGCGAGCCGGTCAGTTCCGCGACGGAGCTCCGGACCGAGAGCGTGTCGTTCATGCGCTCCTGCTGGTCGCCGAGCGGGCCGTTCTCCTGCGTGAGCACGAGCTGTCCGATCGTGACGACGAGCGTCGCCCCGGTGACGATCACCGTGATCATCGAAGCGAACAGCGTCTCGATCGGGTCGCTCGACCCGACCTTCTCGGCGAGAGACGGGGAGAACACGGCCGCCGCGGCGACGAACGCGGCGAAGAGAGCGAGCGTCAGGACCGCCGCGACGAGGACCCGGTTCGCGCGCAACAGCAGCCAGAGCTTCAGCCGGTTCTCTCCTGCGCGCTCGCGCATCGTGTCGGCGGTGTCGGTGTCGCTTTCGGCGTCGGGGCCGTCAGGGGCGTCGGAAGCGCTCGACGCCGGTTCGGTCGCTCCGCTCATCGCGGCTCGACGGTCACCGCGAGGTCGTCGACGTAGTGCGTCGCGTCTGCCTCCCAGATCACAGCGGTACCGACGGCGAGGTACAGCGTGTCCGTCGACAGCTCCGGGGTCGTCCACTCGAAGGCGTACTCGCGCCAGCCGTCGGCGAGCCACAGCGCGTCGCGGAGCCCGCCGTACGGCGTCTCCCCGAGGTCGGTCGTGTTGAGTCCGGGCTGCGGGAAGTCCTCCTCCGTCTCCGGCGGCTCCGGACCCAGCCGCATCAGCGCGTGCCGGATCGTGTTGAACGACTCCGACTCGCTCCAGAACTGGCCGCTCACCTCGATCCGGTACGAACCCCCGGACTCGACCGGGACCGGACGAACCGCCCACGTGACGCCGTCGTCGTAGTCGCCCTGGTTCCAGATTCGGAGCGACCGGTCTCCCGAGGCCGCCTCCGTCTCGGAGACGTCGACCTCCCAGTCGAACTCGTCGACATCGACCTCAGGACCGATCGCGGCGCCGGTCTCCCAGTCGCCGAGACCGTCCTCGAACCCCTCCTCAAAGACCGGCCCGTCGCCGCCGTCGGATTCCGTACATCCCGCGATTCCGGCGATACCGATCGCGCCGACTCCGACGCCCTTCCGGAGCAGCCCGCGTCGGTTCACGGCATCTCACGTCGGTTCATAACGAGGGATAGGATTCGCGAGCGACATATAAGTACGCAGGTGCTACGGGGGAGATCGGACCGGTCCGGCGGATCAATTTTAATACCGCCGTTCGAGTCCGGACGCGTACATGCTTTCCGGAGCGCCGATCGCCCAGTTCGCGATCATCGTGGCGACCGTTCTTGGCCTGTGGATCGGAGCCAGGGCGCTCGTCGACTCGACGGTCCGGATCGCCCGACGGTTCGGGATCAGCGAGCTTACGATCGGCCTGACGATCGTCGCGATCGGGACCTCGACCCCGGAACTCGTCGTGTCCGTCGACGCCGCGCTCGCGGGGCTCGGCGAGATCGGCGTCGGCAACGTCGTCGGGTCGAACGCCTACAACCTCGCGTTCATCCTCGGCGCGGTGTCGCTGCTGCGGGTGATCCCGGTCGAGCGCTCGCTGGTCCACCGAGACGGGGGCGCGCTCGTGCTGTCGACGCTGGTCGGGTTCTGGGTCCTGTTCGACCGGACGGTGACCCGGGTCGAGGGCGCCCTCCTCGTCGCCGCGTTCGTCGCCTACACGGCCTACGTCGTCCGCGACGAACGCACCGCGCACTCGATCGAGACCGAGTACGCCGACTCCCGGGTCACGGGCGCGATCCCGGCGCGGTTCTCGCACCGCGCTCGCGACGCGCTGCTGCTCGCCGGCGGACTGGCGCTCGTCTTGGTCAGCGGGCACTACATGGTCGAGGCCGCGTCGACGCTCGCCCGGGGGGCCGGCGTCTCGGACTGGGCGATCGGCGGAACGATCGTCGCGGCGGGGACGTCGACGCCGGAGCTCGCCGTCTCGCTCGTCGCGATGCGGCAGGGCCACGTCGGGATGTCCGTGGGCAACGTCGTCGGCAGCAACGTGTTCAACATGCTCGGAATCCTCGGGATCGCGTCGCTCCTCCGGCCGCTCGCGGTCGGCGGCGCGGCGCTCGAGACGCTCGCCTGGCTGACGGTGCTCACGGTCGTGATGGTCGCGGCGCTGTGGTCCGGACGGCGGCTCTCGCGCTCGGAGGGCGTCCTCTTCGTCTGCTCCGAACTGGCGCGGTGGACGCTCGGACTGCTGCGTATCTTCGGGTGAACCCGCTGACGTCGACCGACCCCGCTCGCACACCCACCTATTTACGGCCAGCCGGCGACGGACGAAAGGCATGGGAATTCTCGACGCGTTCGGTTCGGTAGCCAGCGCATTGGTCGGCGGGTTCGTGATGCTCGCGTTCGCCGTGTTGAGCCTCTTCGTCACGGTGTTCGTCGTCGACGTGGCGGCGGGGATCGCCGGACTGAGCCCGGACCCCGGGTTCGTCGTCCTCGGCGCGACGGTCCTCGCCGGCAGCGCGATCCTCGCCGGCGGCGTCGGCTTCGCGACGCCGGAAGAAAGCGCGTAACGGAGGTCCGATCACGTGTGCTATTGAGACTCAGGCGGCTTCGATACGGGGACTACTCAGGTGGCGAGCGATGACGCAGCCGCAGCCGGGAGAGCAGCTAGTCGGGGCGTACCTCCGCGTCATCGAGGGGTGTGACCTCGTGACGTACAACCAGCGCTCCATGGAGCGGGGCGACCAGACGGAGCTCGACGTGCTGGGCATCAAATCGACCCCCGAGGGACAGGGTATCCTCGCCTGCGAGGTCGTCACGCATCTCGACGGCCAGCTGTACTCCGGAACGCCGTCGACGGACGAGTGGGCCGAGTACGGGAACGCCAGCTACCAGTACAGTCTCGAACGAATCTCCGAGAAGTTCGAGCGCGTCGTCGGCTACCTCGACGTCGTGTTCGACGACCTCTCGCTCGCCGAGATACAGCTGTGGGCGCCGTACGTCAGCGAGGGGCACCAGACCGACGGACTCGCCGAGGTCGTCGAACGCACCGAGACGGAACACGAGCCCTCGGTTCGACTCGTGATCAACGACGACTACACGAAGCGGATCGAGGAGCTTCGTGACGCTGCGGGCGCTTCGTCGAAGGACTACAGCGAGACGGGGTTCCGGTACCTACAGATCCTCGAAGGGATGCGGTAGCGCGTTCCGCGAACGTCGCGGCCTCGCGGCTCACAACGTTGCTCGCGGCGAGAAGGTCCGGGTGCGAGAATCGAACCCGAGGCGAGACTCGCTCCGCTCGTCTCGCGTGATTCAATTTCGCCTTCCGGACTTTTCGCTCCTCACTCCGTTCGTCGGAAAAGGTCCGGGTGCGAGAATCGAACCCGCGTCTCAGCCTCCACAAGGCTGAAGGATAGTCCACTACCCTAACCCGGACACGCGTCGTCAAGTACCCCGCTTCGATAAATAACGGTTACGACTCCCGGACGGGCGTGGCATCGAGTGGCGTCCGAGGCGGGGCAGCCGGGCGAGACGCCGCTTGCTTCTCCGATCACCGCGTCGCTTTTGAGGGGCGCCCGCCTATCAGGGCGTAACTGTGGCCTTTACCGACAAGATCTACGTGAAGAACCACCGGCAGCTCGCCTCCCAGCTGGAGACGAACATCCCGAAGGGTGCGTTCGCCGGCGCCACCCTCGACCTGCTTTTCACCGGCGACGGCCTCTCGAAGCTCGACGAGACGACTCGCGATCGGGTCCTCGACTTCGCCGAGGACTTCCTCGACTGCGACTGCGACGCAAACCCCTACTGCGGCTGTCCCGAGGAGAAGTTCATGCGCTACGTCCTCGAGCTGCGCGCCGAGGGGTTGGGTCCGCAGGCCATCGTCGACGTGATGACCGACGACTACATGGTGTACGCGTACACCGGCGACGTGCTCTCCTTCCTCGACGACTCCGTTCGGAAATTGGAGGCGATCGAGACGCTCGCCGACGTCGACGGCAACGGAGAGATGTCCGAGCGGGCGCGAAAGGCGAAGCGGGAGCTGTCGGGATAGCGGTCCGGAGCGGTTCCAGAGCGAACGGGTCTCTTTTGAACGCCGTCAGCCGGTGAAAGCGGGATATCGTCTCGGAGGTGTCGCCCGCGACGCCCGCGCTCAGTCGTTGTCGGGCGACGGGACGTTCGATCCGATCTCCTCGACCGACGGTCCCTCCTCGGTCAGGTTCCCCTCGCGCCAGGTGTCGCGGTTGAACCAGAGGTACGCGACGATCCCGCCGACGACGTTCGAGATCGGGAACGAGATCCACAGCCCCATCGCGCCGAGCGAACCGGCGGCGACCCACGCGACCGGCAGGCGGACGAAGCCGAGCGTGACGAGAGAGATGACGGCCGCGATCATGGTGTGGCCGGCGCCGCGGAAGCCGCCGGTGTACGCGCGCATGACGCCGATGAACCCGAAGGAGAGACCGCTCACGCGGAGGAACGTCGTCGCGTGGTCGATCACCGCCGGGTCCGGGGAGAAGACGCCGGCGATCGGCCGCGCGGCGAGGACGATGATCCCGCCGCCGACCGTGAGCAGGACGAGCATGGCGCGCGCGCCGAAGTGGTTCGTCTCGGCGGCGCGGTCCAGTTCCCCGGCGCCGATGTTCTGCCCGGTCATCGTCTCGATCCCCTGCGAGACGGCGAGCGCCGGCAGGAAGATAACCGAGAAGATCCGCGTCCCGATGCCGTACGCCCCGCTGACGGCGTTCGGGAAGTTCGCGACCACGACGAGGAGCGCGGTGATCGACACCGACCGGGCCGCGCCCTCCGCGGAGGCCGGCAGGCCGATGCCGAGGACGGTCTTCCCGAACTCGGGGTCGGGGACCATCTCCGAGAGCCGGATCTGGACCCCCCGGTCTCCGCGGAACATGATCTGAAGCCCGACGAGGAGCGCGAGCGCCCGAGAGCCGACGGTCGCGATCGCCGCACCGGCGATCCCCCAGCCGGTGAAGCCCGTCGCGTCGAGGGCCGCAGCCTCCAGTCCGCCGAGTCCGAGGAACCCGAAGAGAGGGTTCGCGTCGAACCCGAAGATGAAGATCGGGTCGAGGAGGATGTTGAGGACCACGGAGCCGGCCATGACGTACATCGGGGTCACCGTGTCGCCGTAGCCGCGCATCAGCGCCATGAACACCGCGAAGCCGAAGACGGCGAACAGGCCGACCGCGTAGACGCGCATGTACTCGACGACGAGGGGCGCGACGGTCGCGTTCACCCCGAGAAGCGCGGTGACCTCGTCGACGAAGACGTATCCCACCACCCCGAGGACGACGGAGATGACGGCGGCGTACGCCATCGTCTGCGAGGCGGCGTAGGCGGCGCGGTCCGGGTTACCGGCCCCGGTGTGTTGCGCGACGAGGACGCTCCCCGCGACGGAGACGCCCAGCGCCAGCGAGATCATCAGGAAGACGATCGGGAACGCGAACGTGATCGCGGACAGCGCCTCGGTGCTGTAGCGGCCGAGCCAGAAGGTGTCGGCCAAGTTGTACAGCACCTGGAAGAGGTTCTGGACGACGATCGGTAAAGAGAGGAAGAACAGCGGCCACCCGATGTCGCCCGAGGTGAGGTCCAGCTCGTCGGCGCCCTTGAACAGGGAATCTATCGAGTCGCGAAGCCCCATCAGTGGCTCACCCCCGAAGGGGTCGCGTCGTCGCGGTCGCGGAGGGGGCTGTGCGCGGAGTCGGGGATCGGTCGTTCCGTGTCGTCCATTCGGTACCTACTGATACTGACTGACTGGTCAGTCAAAAACGTTCGGAAGCCGGCGGACCGCGACGCCGGGCTGCCCGGTCGCGGGGAGCGGCCGCGCGCTTCCCGGGCGTAGAAAGCGGCCGAACGGTCTAAGTGCGCGCGCGTCCGAAATCGGCCAATGAGTCTTCGGCCCGCGTGGCTAACGTTCAGGCGATACGCGGCGGCGACGACGGGGATGACGCTCGTCCTCTTCTCGCTCGGCGTCTACACCGCGGCGACCGGCTCCGGGCTGGCGTGTCAGGCCCAGTGGCCGCTGTGCTCCGACCAGCTCATCCCGGCACTGACGATCAATCCCGACTTCATCGAGTGGTTCCACCGGGCGTGGGCGATGGTCACCGGCTTCCTCATCGTCGGGGTCGCCGGGTGGACCTGGCTCGGTACCGGGTTTGAGCGCCGGACCCGGCTGGCCGCGACGCTGGCGGTTGCGATCCTTCCGCTTCAGATCACCGTCGGCGCGATCACCGTCACCCTCGGCGGACTCGTCCCCGGCGGGTACACGGTATCGACCCACGCTGCGCACCTGATCGTGGCGCTGATCATCTTCACGCTGCTCGGACTGGCGACCATCTGGGGCGGCGGTCGCGGGAGCGCTCGGCTGCTCCGCGCGGCGGCGGGCATCGCCGTCGCCGGCATCGTCGCCAGCGCGGTCTTCTCGCGGGCGGTGCCGTTACTCACCTACGCGCCGCCTGCGCAGGCCGCCTTCTACGTGACCGGGCTCGCCGGTCACCTCGGTCTCGTCGCGACGGTCGCGTACGCGACGGAGGCGGTTCGAGGGGAGTACGACGGTCTCGACGGCGGCACCGCGGGTACGGCCCGGGCGCTCGCGGCCGGATCGATGGTCGCGCTCGTCGGGACGCTGCTGCTCGGTCGGGATCTGGTCCTCTACACCGCGACGTGGCAGCGGATCCACCTCGTCGCGCTGGGCGTCGCGCTCGCGCTCGCCGCGGGCGCGGCGTGGACGCTCCGCGGGACCGACGAGATGCGCGACGGGAGCGTGCCGATCGGCGGCGACTGATCACTCCATCGAGGGTACTTTTCACGTTCGCCGGACGCTTCACCGGGGATTTCACCGGAACGACCCTGTTAGATCCCCGTTGGGTGGCAAATATTGCTCCCCTGCGGTCGAAACGTTGAAACCGTGATCAACCGAGCAACGGTGTATGGACGAACGCAGTTCAGTGAACCGGCGACAGTACCTGACCGCGGTCGGCGCTGGCGGCCTGACCGCAGCGGCCGGCTGTATCGGCGGCGGCGGCGACGACGACGGTGAGACGATCACCATCGGCTCTGACATCCCGTACGCTCCCTTCGAGTACCGGAACGAGGCCGGCGACCTCATCGGGTTCGACGTCGAGATCGCCGAGGCCGTGTTCGGCGAGCAGCTCGACCTGAACTACGAGTTCCAGGAGACCTCCTTCGACGGGATCATCGCGTCACTGAACAACGCGAACTTCCGCGTCATCATGAGCGCGATGACGATAAACGAGTCGCGGGCCGAGCGCGTCGACTTCTCCGACCCGTACTTCACCGCGTACCAGACCGTCCTCGTGCTGGAGGACGGCGACATCACCTCCCGCGAGGACCTCCGGGGCGAGGCCGTCGGCGTCCAGCGTGGAACGACCGGCGAGGCGGCCGCCGAGGACCTCCAAGAGGAGTTCGACGGCGAACTCCAGATCGAAAGCTACGACCAGATCAACGGCGCGTTCGACGCGCTGCTCAACAACCAGGTGTCGGCGGTCATCAACGACAACACCGTGAGCGCCTCGTTCGCCGCGGAGAACGACGGCGTCGTGTTCCTCGAGGGCGACGGGGTCGCGGCAGACCGCGACGACGCGCCGTCGTACCTCACCCTGACCATCGAGGAGTACGGGATCGCGTTCCGGCAGGACGACGACGACTTCAGAGGGGAAGTCAACGACGCACTTCAGGCGATCCGCGACGACGGAACGTACGAGGAGATCTACAGCGAGTACTTCGACGGGTAGCTCTCTCGACCCCGCCGTTTCACCTGATATTCAATGGCAACACAGACCGAATCGGAGTCGAGCGGCGGCGGCGTACTGATGCGCGACCGGCTGGTGAAGCGGGCCGGCGAAGTGGCCGCCGGCGGGTTCGTGCTGGCCATCGGCGGACTGCTCGTGTGGATCCTCTCGACGCAGGTCAACTACGAGCTGCTCGCTTCGCCGCTCATCGCCCGGCGGTTCGCGGAGGCGTTCTTCCTCGTCGTCCAGATCGTCGTGATATCGAGCCTCCTTTCGGTGTCGCTCGGCGTCCTCGTGGGGCTGGGGCGGATCTCGACGTCGAACGTCACCGGCCGGATCGCGAAGGGGTACGTCGAGTTCTTCCGCGGCACGCCGCTTCTGTTCCAGCTGTTCGTCATCTACTTCGGCGTGCCGCGGCTGTGGGCGACGGGGGAGTTCCCCTTCTCGGACTGGGCGATCCCGGCCGCGATCATCGGACTCACGCTGAACCACGGCGCGTACGTCGGGGAGGCGATCCGCGGCGGGATCGACGCCGTCCCGGACGGGCAGATGGAGGCGGCGCGGTCGCTCGGGATGTCCCGGGTGATGGCGCTGCGCGAGGTCGTCCTCCCGCAGGCGTGGCGGAACGCGCTCGCGGCCATCGGCAACGACCAGATCATCCTCGTGAAAGACACCTCGCTGCTGACAGTCATCGCCGTCCCGGAGATCATGAGCGTGTTCCGGAACATCAACAGCAACCAACTGGACCCGTGGACCCCGCTCGTGTGGGTGTGCGTGCTGTACCTCGCGATCACTATGTCGATGAGCCAGCTCGTCAACGGCTTGGAGCGCCGGTCGGACTGGGGGTCGGACAGCGGGATGTTCGGCCGGCTGTCGGGGCTCGGCTCCGGCGGCGACGCCGACGGAGGTGAGGAGGCGTGACCGGTCCGCTCGTCGAGTTCGACGGCGTCGACAAGTCGTTCGGCGAGACGCAGGTGCTGTACGACGTCGATCTCTCCGTCGACGAGGGGGAGGTCGTCGTCGTCATCGGGCCGTCCGGCTCCGGGAAGTCGACGCTGCTCCGGTGTGCGAACCGGCTGGAGGAGATACAGGGCGGCGACGTCCGCCTCGACGGTCGGTCCGTGATCGAGACGGACGTCAACGAGATCCGCCAGCAGATCGGCATGGTGTTCCAGTCGTTCAACCTCTTCCCGCACAAGACTGCGCTGGAGAACGTCGCGCTCGCCCCGGAGAAGGTCAAGGGCGTGCCGGAGGCCGAGGCGAAGGAAGCCGCGGCGGACCTGCTCGACCGGGTCGGACTCGCCGATCAGGCCGAGTCGTACCCCGGAGCGCTCTCGGGCGGCCAACAGCAGCGCGTCGCCATCGCCCGCGCGCTCGCCATGGAACCGAAGGTGATGCTGTTCGACGAGGTGACGAGCGCGCTCGATCCGGAGCTCGTCGGCGAGGTGCTCGACGTGATCGAGGGGCTGGCGGCCGACGGGATGACGATGGTCCTCGTCACCCACGAGATGGGGTTCGCCCGCGAGGTCGGCGACCGGATCGTCCTGATGGCCGACGGCCGGGTCGTCGAGCGGAGCGAGACGCAGTCGTTCTTCGAGGAGCCGTCGACCGAGCGCGGTCAACAGTTCCTCTCGCGGCTTCTGTAGGTCCCGTCTCGCCCGCTCTCAAATATCGGTGACGACCTCGACCCCCCGAACCGCGTACTCGTTCATGGCCGCGAGCCGGTCAGAGACCTCAGACAGCGCCAGCTCGCGGGCGACGAGCGCGCCGGGGTCGATCCCGGTCGACTCGATCATCGCGAACAGGTCCGGGTAGCTCGTCGGCGGCATCCCGCGCGAGCCGATAAAGGATATCTCCCACCGGGTCATCCAGTCCGTCGGCAGCGACACCTCCCCGCGCTCGGCGTCCGTCGTGAGTCCGACCTGAACGTGGGTGCCGCGCGGCCGCAGCGACCGGACCGAGTTGCGGCAGGTCTCCGCGATTCCCAGCGCGTCGAGCGACACGTCGGCGCCGTCGTCGGTGAGGTCGCGGACCTGCTCGGGGACGGAGCCGTCTCCCGACGGCGACTCCGGGTTCACAGTCTCGGCCGCGCCGAACTCGGTCGCGAGCGCGAGGGCGTCGTCGTCGACGTCGACCGCCACCACGCGCGCGCCGAGCGCCGCGGCGATCTGGACCGCGGAGAGACCGACGCCCCCGCAGCCGTGGACCGCGACGGCGTCGCCGCCGCCGACGGTCGTCCGCTCGGCGAGCGCGTGGTACGCCGTCATGTACCGGCAGCCGAGCGCCGCGGCGGCGGTCGCGCCGAGCCAGTCGGGGCGCTCGACGAGGTTGTAGTCGGCCGCCGGGACGGCCACTCGCTCCGCGAACGCGCCGGGGGCGGCGGACTCGAACCCCAGCGCCCGCCCGTCCTCGCAGACGTTGCCGGCCCCGCGGCGGCAGTGCGGACAGGTACCGTCACCGAGCGAGAAGGGGACGACTACGCGATCGCCCGGGCGGAACCGGTCGATCTCGTCGCCGACGGCGACGACCTCGCCGGCCGGCTCGTGGCCCAACACCTGACCGCGCGGGACGCGGTCGTCGGCCCACTCGCCGTGACCGGCCCAGGCGTGCCAGTCGCTCCGGCAGACGCCGCAGGCGTCCACGCGGACGACGGCGCCGTCGGGGGCCGGTTCGGGGTCGGGAATCTCACGGACCGCGAGCGGCTCGCCGTACTCCCGCAGGATCGCTGCGCGCATACGACGATCCACCGGGGGACGCGACAAAGGTCTCTCGGCGATCCGGTCCGCCGATCTGAATTATTTCGTACGTTTTTGACTTGATCTCATCGCATGACAAGTGATAGCCGAGTAAGGTTTATGCTGTCGCGGTAGACTCGTTGACACGTGGTACGACGGATGGAACAGCGCCCGGGAATCGCGTACCGTCGTCCAGACGGCGATCCCTCTCGACTCGTGATCGAGACCGACGGGGAGCCGCGGCTCGACGTCACGGAACGACCGGAAGGGGGGTGGCTCGAGCGCGTGGTCGGCGACGACCGCGATCGACTCCGCGAGGCGCTTGGATCGGACCCCGTCGACGTCGTGTATCGGGTCGCGGCCGACGGGGACTCACGGTGGATCCACGAGCGGGGCCGAGCGACGGACGACGGCGATGTGGTCGGGTACCTCTTTCCGGCGGACGAACGCGTCCGGCGGCGACGGCGGCTGGAGCGACAGCGGGAGCGACTCGAGGAGTTCGCGAGCGTCGTTTCACACGACCTCCGGAACCCCCTCTCCGTCGCGGTCGGGAACATCGAACTGGCCGACGACCTCGACGGCGAGGCGGCGGCCGACCGGCTGGATCGCGCCCTCGACGCGCTCGACCGGATGGACGACCTCATCGGCGACCTCCTGACGCTGGCGCGAGAGGGGGAGACGGTTCAGTCCGCCGAGCCGACGGACCTTCGGTTGGTCGTCGACAGCGCGTGGGGGACCGTCGGCGAATCCGCCGACGCCGTCCTCGTCGTCGACGGACCGCTCGGGACGGTGCCGTGCGATTCCGACAGGCTTCGGCAGGCCCTGGAGAACCTCTTCCGGAACGCCCTCGAACACGGGACACCCGAGGGCGTCGACGCCCTCCCCGGATCCGATTCGGCCGAGGGCGACGCCGGGTTCGGAGACCGGGTCGCGTCAGGGACGTTCTCGGCCCGAGGGGAGCCGCCGTCGGACAGCGCCGAGACCGACGCGGAGAGCGCCGCGATCCGTATCCGCGTCGGACGGACGGACGAGGGGTTCTACGTCGCTGACGACGGCCCGGGGATCGAACCCGACCAGCGGGACGCCGTCTTCGAGCCGGGACACACGACCGCCCCGGGCGGCACCGGATTCGGGCTGGCGATCGTCGAGCGGATCGCGGAGGCGCACGGGTGGACGGTCTCGGTGACGGAGAGCCGAGAGGGCGGCGCCCGGTTCGAGTTCGTCTGCGACGGTCCGATCGAAACCGCAGAGTCGTCCGAAAGCGAGGCGAGTCCGACTCGCAGTGCTTGAGCGTCCGCGTTCGCGATCAGAACCGGTAGCGAGTCACATGAAGTCGTTCAGTCCGGCCTGATCGTCGCCCGCGTCGTCGGCGTCTCCGTCGCCCGCGTCGTCGGAGGACCCCTCGTCTGCCGAGTCGTCGCGATCGGTTCCCGCGGCGTTCGGTTCGGCCCCGTCGAGGGGCGAATCGTCGCCGTCGGAAGCCGCGTCCTCCCCGTCGTCCGCGCGCCCCGCCGCGTCGAGCGCGAAGGCGCCGTCGGCGTGTTCCTCGATCAGTTCCTCGCGGCGGGCCTGCGCGTCCTCGACTATCGACGCGACCTTGTTCGTCGACTCGCCCGAGCCGGTGACGAAGGCGACCCCTTCCTCGTCGAGGTCGTAGGCCGCCGCCATCGCGACGGTCAGCTCGCGGGGCTTACAGTGGTGGGTGACGGACTCGAGGAACGGCAACACCTCGCGTCTGGCGGTCGCGACGCTACAGCCGCTCGCGGCCGCGATCTTGCCGACGACCTCGTCCGCGGTCGCGTCCGACGACGACCAGAACTGCGGGCGACCGTACCGCGTCCACCCGCCCTTCTCGCCGTCGCGGGCGGCTGCGACGCCAGCGGCCGCGTTGTCGGTCGCGTACCGCCAGTAGGAGTAGTTCTGCGTGGCGCGCACGCGGCCGAGCCACACGTCCGCGTTGGCGAGGAAGTCGTACGCGCGGACCGCCTCCGCCGGCTCGTACACGTCCAAGAGGTTGTTCTCGATCCACCGCATCAGGTCGTCGGGCGTCTCGTCGACGGCGTACGCCGACTGGAGCGCCTCCTCGGCGGATTCTTCTTTCAACACGGCGTCGAGGAACGGGAACAGCCCCAACGCCTTGTCGCGGTCGCCGGTGACCACGTCTTCGACCGTGATCGAGTCGCGCCCCTGCGTGGCGGCCTGGAGGTCGTTGATCGCGCCCCGCAGGTCGCCGCGGTTCCCCTCCGCGATCTGCTGGAGGGCGTCGGACTCGAACTCGATCCCCTCCTTGCGACAGACGTCCCGGAGGACGGGGACGATGGAGCGCGCGGAGACGTCGCGGAACTCGATCTCCTGGGTGGCGTTCCGGAGTCCGCGCGACATGTCGTAGTAGTCGTTGGCGATGAGCACGATGGGCTGGCCCGACTCCTTCACCAGCTTCGTGATCGCCGAGGCGCCGCCGCGGTCGTAGTTACCGTGGATGTTGTCGGCCTCGTCGACGATGACGAGCTGGCGCGAGGCGGTGTCGCCGCCGCTCGCGCCGCCGCCCGCGGCGCTCCCGCCGAGGGTGGCGTTGCGAGCGGCCCGCCCCGCGAACCGCTCGATGACGTCGGCGGTGCGCTGGTCGGAGGCGTTGAGTTCGACGGTCTCCCAGTCCATGTCGTTCGCGAGCGCGTGCGCCGCGCTCGTCTTCCCGACGCCCGGGCTGCCGTGGAGGACGACCGCCTCGCGGTGGTCGTCCCACGAGCGGGCCCACTCCGCGAACGCGTCGCGGGCCTTGTCGTTGCCGCGCACCTCCGAGAGCGTGCTCGGGCGGTATTTTTCCGTCCAGTCGGCCATTACCGGAGCAAGGAGCGAGCCGCGTTTATTGGTTGCGGAGCGACCGGCCGGGGCGGTCGCGAACGATCGCGACCCGCCGCGGTATCGCCCTTTCCGGGTACGCTTCAAAATCCAGAGCGTTGGGTGTGAACAAGCCGGATAGCTCCGTTCGATTTTCGGCGTTGATATTCGTGCCAGCAAGTACATAAGCATCGTTCGCGTTTTTACGAGTAGCCAGCAGCCGACCGGAACGGAACTGAGAGCTCCACAATCACGGCACACGAGGCTCTCGGCGTCCGTTCTTCGGTGAACCGCTGGGTTCAAACTATGAAACCAACCAACCAATCCAATTCGGACGACCGTGCGGTGAGCCCCGTTATCGGGGTCATCCTGATGGTCGCGATTACAGTCATCCTGGCGGCCGTCATCGGGACGTTCGTGCTCGGACTGGGCGATCAGTTAGGCGACACCGCGCCGCAGGCGAGTTTCTCAGTTGAAGACGTCGGCGCTGATAATGTTTCCATCGCGAAGACCGGTGGACAGGACTTAGAATCGTCCGACCTCGTGTTAGCTGTCAATGGTAGTCGTGTTACCGATTCTTCATTCGGTAGCGATCTCTGGCAAACAGGTACTACAAAATCGATAGAGCACGGTGTAAATGGAACAGCAACAGTTCCCCTTCGGATTATCCATGATCCCAGTGGGAGTGCGATCTACGAGACGACTATCGACGTCCCGTAGCTAACTACTGTTAGCGGAACACCTCGGCTTTCAGAACAAATCTCGTTTCTACTGACGTCGATTCGTTTGTAGCGATATTTCGCGATGAAGAGATCTGAGTCAACGAAGAGTTTCAGACATCTTCGCGTGACTCATGAACGGCGTCGACGGGATCGATCTCCGAGTATCTTCTACGGCGAGTTCTGCGAGCGCGTCGCCGAAGTCAAGAGATTTGAACTCACCGGAACCGAGAAGTTCTGGGCAGGCGACGGACCGCTGTACCGTGTTGATTGACGCCGAACTCGTTAAGCGCGAAGACCGCGATATCGGGTTCGGTCGCGTGGAGACTTACTGGTCGATCACGACATGGGGGCGGCTATACCTGAGTGAGGAAGTCGATCCCGGACTCGATGTTCCTGAACCGGGTCCGCGGCCGCCTTCATGCTACGCGGCCGGGTGAGTGGGAGGGGTTCTAAATATATTCATAAACATTATATAACAATGACATCCCCCCTCCCCCATGGAGATTTGAAATATTAAATTTCTGTTGCGGAATGGTCGTTGTCTTTTCTATGCTTTCGAAGCATATCAATCAATTCCTCAATTTTCTCATAATCGTCTATATGAGGCTCTTCTTCTAGCCAACCGTCGAGTTCTTTGAAATCCCAATCTACTGTGAACTCTTTTTCACATGTATTTCGGTATTCTTCCTCCTCAGCCTCAACCTCGTCCCCTTGTGTGATTTTCGCAATGAGCTCTAACAATCGGCTTACCGCTTCTTGACCCGTGGAGGTACTATGTGATCTCGCTTCTTTGGCATCTCTTTGAGCCTCTTCAAAGTCACCTCTCAGAAGATGAATTTCTGATCGATTCCGGAGGGCAAATTCGCTTTCTGGATCAAGTTCGATGGCTCGGTCGAGATCTTCCAGAGCCTCTTCATGCCGCTCTAGGTTGCTTTTTATAAGCCCTCGATTAGCGTATGCTCTGCTATCTTCGAGGTTAAGTTCGATGGCCCGGTCGAGATCTTCTAGAGCCTCTTCATACCGCTCTAGGCGGCTTTTTATAGCCCCTCGATCAGCGTATGCTCCACTATCTTCGGGATTAAGTTCGATGGCCCGGTCGAGATCTTCTAGAGCCTCTTTATGCCGCTCTAGGTTACTTTTTATAGTCCCTCGATCAGCGTATGCTCCGCTATCTTCGGGATTAAGTTCGATTGCTCGGCTAAGATCTTCTAGAGCCTCTTCATATCGCTCTAGGTTGGCGAGAACATTCGCACGGTTGTAATATGAATCAATGTATTCAGGATCGAGTTCGATTGCTTGGGTGAAATCTTCAAGCGCATCCTCGTATTTTTCCAGATTAAACCTCGCATACCCACGGTTATAATATGCGTCACTATCTTCAGAATTCTGTTTGATAGCCTTGCTATAGTCCTCAATGGCCTCCTCATGACGTTCTAGATTAGATTTTGCATTTCCACGATTGACGAGTGCTTGGGTGGGTTCAGAATCAAGTTCAATCGCTTTGTCGTAATCCTCAATAGCTTCCTCATATTGTTCTAATTCGAGTTTTGTATTTCCACGATTGTAGTAGGACTTGCTGTCTTCAGAGTTGATTTCGATGGCTCTATTGTAATCCTTAATACTCTCCTCGTGTCGCCCTAGTTCGGATTTCGAGTTTCCACGGTTTACATATGCGGCTACATCGGGCTGATCGTCAATGACCTCGTCAAGGAGTTCAATCGCATGACGATGACGATTCTTTTCAACTGCTCGTTGTGCAGCCATTTTATCTAGTGCTCTTTCGAAGGCAGCATCTCCATCTTCTCTGGTGGATTCTGCACTCTCTTCTAGCGTTCCTTCTAATAAATCGGCTCGTGCCATTGCCCGGTCAACAAGTTCTGTACGTTCTGGCAATTCGACCTCATTGATCGAATCATAAAAGGCTTCCATCAGACTGACAAATCCGCCAATCTCGACTAAATGTGTATTTGGCTGCTCTAATAATTCTCCAACTTTTGCCGAGACATCGTCTGTGTCACGAACACACCAGTAGATGCCATATTCGGAGAGATCGGCATCCAATAATGGGTCCATGATTGAGTCATCGGTCCCACTATAGCCCACAACTATTAGTCCGTATTCAGTAGCCGTCTGCTGAAGAGCATCCTCCATTGCTGGTTCAAGTGCTTCGGTCTCTGTATCCGTATTCTGGAGATTATCGTACAGATAATCGCCGTGAACCTTCACAATTGTCGGATCATCACGAGTGAGTTTGAATTCTGGTGCGACTGCGCGGTGGTCGATAAGGTTTGGTTTGTCTTCCAAGAAGAGATAGAAGGCATCAAAAAGCAGATCGTCAAAATTTGGGGTGATTACATGTGGTACATATCCTTCACTCATTAGCGACGCCAAAGTGATATGGCCAGGTGTCGGGTCAGCTTCTCTGACGAGTTTATCGATACGATGCCGACGTTCGCCACGTGTTGGATGTCGCTTTTCAAACCAGAACCCATACTGGCTCTGATCATAGTCCATCTCTTGTTTTTCTCGCTCTGCTACCCATTTCTCAAGCTCCGTATCTGTGTTTGCTTTTTTATGGCACTCTTCTTGCCAGGTTTCGATAAGTCCTCCTCCAGTTGGAATTCCAGCCGGCTCTGGTTTGGATGTCCCAGCCCCAATGAGAAACGCGTACTTTTCAGATTCAGAGACCGCCTGAACAAGCTGCCAAACATTAGTCTCGGAAATATTGTCGGCTGTCATTACCTTTCATGACAACTACCAACCATCTAAAAGTTCGTATCGAATACCCTCGGGCAGGTTATTCGGAGCACTTGAGTCGGAGGGGTGGAATTTAAAAACCGCGATGAAAAGGCGACCGTCGTAGCTTACGTTACTCGCCAACCGCCTCTTCAACGATCTCGATCTCCTCGTCGGTCAGCCCGTACAACTCATACACGATTTCGTCGATAAGCTCGTCCGTCTGCTCGATCTTCGCGTCGAGCTCCTGGGCACGCTCTGTCGTCTCCAAGTAGTTCTCCAAGTCGTCGGCCACGTCGTCGATGTCAGGCAATTCGATCGCCTTCAGTCGGTCGATCAGCGAGTTCGTCTTCGTCGCCGTCTCGCGGAAGTTCGCGAAGCCGCCCGCCTCGTCGACGGCGACCGGCACGAAGTGCTCGATCAGGTCCGCCTCGCGCTCCGTGAGGTCCGTGATCCGGAACGCGGGCAAGAAGTCTGTTTCAGTATAAGCATCCTTGCCCTTCTTATCTGGGTCCGGTTTGAAACGGGCGGTAGCCTCTATTAACACAGTGTTCGATGATTCACGGACTATATTAACATCACCAATTCGAAGATTGTGGAAATCTGATTTTGTTCCACTAAGTTGCTCCACTTGTCCGCGTGGTGGTTGTATTAGTCCGGACTCAGTAATTGGGTTTCTAAATTCGTGTCCGGAAAAGTAGTCGTATGGTTCCGTATTCAACTGATGTCTTTGCTCGACCAACTTTTGAATATCTCCGACAGCCGTAACAAGCTGATCTGGTGAATAGGCCTTCGGAAGTGGGAATTCCACTACATCCTGAATCAGTATTTTCTGGAAAACCTCCTTATTTTCGTCTAGATACTTCTTCCGATGGTAGAACGCAATTGTCTTCGAGTTGAGTATTCCAACAATTGCCTTTGCGAATTTGCTATGGCCTTTCCTCGGAAGAAGGACAAATCCAACTTGTGTGTGAAACAGTTTCTCATCAGAATATGCAGCACAAATTCCGCGTCCATCAGTGGAAATTATTTGTCTAACAACACAGCGAGGCTCCGTGAAAAATCGCCGTTCACGGGACGAACCCAAGTGATCGCCATACTTGATCCATTCTCCCCCTCCCAGGAGACATTATATCGTCTGATTCCCTTCCCAGCAGTAATCCGGTGATATTCATCTGACTCTTTCTCGTCAGAGTGGAATACACGGTTATCGATTTGATCCTCTGTATGCCCCTGATGTTTGTCATAAGGGGTCAGTCCGAGACAGGACTCAAATTCATCGCCGATTACTGTACCAGTATTTTCGATCGTTTTGAGAAGGTCCCGTTCCTCTTTTGATGTGAATATGTCAAATATCTGGTCTTCTGAGTCCTCCCAGTCAGCGGTGTCAATTCTGTTTGTTTCCGGTGCGTTCTCGATGTTGTCCTCGATCTCTGAATTTGGTGGGTAAATCAGAGCTTCAAGTTTCCCCCTTGGAGATGCTTCGTCACGTTCGGAAACCAGTATTGTGGTCTCCATCTTCACACCATCAAAAACACCATCTGGTAACCGAACTATAGATTTTAGATTGTAATTTTGAAGGATGTGTGAGCGAAGCCGTTTATATGAACTCTGCGTCATATACGAATTGGGAGTTATAAAACCGAATTGACTATTTATGTGAAGGAGCGAGGTGGACTTCTCGATAAATGCGGAGTAGATATTAACGCGATTGAAACTTGTTTCATATAAATCGAATAGGTAATCTGGTTCTTCTAGTCCCTTAATATCGACCCAAGGAGGATTCCCGACGACCGCATCGAACCCCGCCTCACCCATTTTCTCTCCCTCTGCGTCGAAGAACACCTCGGGGAACTCCAGTTCCCAGTGGAAGAAGTCCTGCTCGTCGGCCGTCGCCTGTGCCGATTTAAACCACGGCTCCTCGCGAATTTTCGCCCAATCGGCTTCGTCCTCGATCGCTCCCGCCATCTGCTCGTAGGCGTCCTCCGGCACGTCACAGCCGAACTCCTCGGCGGTGTGGACGTTCGCCAACTCGAAGAGGCGCGTGTACAGGGGGTCGTCGCGGATCTCGTCGTACAGCTCCTCCATCGATTTCACGCTCTCCAGCGAGTCGTTGTCGTACGCCAGCAGGTCTGCCATCAGGTCCATCACGTGCCCGAGGGTGTCCTGCCGAACGCGTGCGAACGCCTGCGTGAGCGTTAGCTGGCCGCCGTTCTCCTCGGTGTCGTCAGAGAGGACCTCCGTGATGTCGCTGCCGACGAGCGAGTTCCCGTCTTTCAGGTGGTGGTCTAAGAAGGCGAGCGGCTGGTCCGCCGCGAGCGTCTCCAACCACATCGAGAGCTTCGCGAGTTCGACCGCCATCCCGTTCAGGTCGACGCCGTAGATGACCTCCTTCGAGATCGTCCGCCGAATGTCCTGCTCGTCGTACGACTGAATCTCCTGCTCGCGAACGACGCTCATGACGTGTTCGGTGAGGTAGCCCGTCGCCTTCGTCAGGAAGTGCCCGGACCCCATCGCGGGATCGAGAACCGTCAGGTCCGTCACGCGGTCGTAGAACCGCCGGAAGTACTCCCCGTCGCTCCGGGAGAGACCGTCCGCTTCGAGGTCCGCGTGGATCTCGTCGATCAGCGGGTCGATCGTCTCCTCGACGATGTAGGTGACCACGTAGTCTGGCGTGTAGTACGCCCCCGTGGCCTTGCGCTCGCCCTCGTCGTTCACGACGTACAGCCCGCCCTCGTCGACGACCTCGACCGCGTCCGCGACGGAGACCTCGTCGCCGGGCTTCCACACCTGTCCGCCGTCCTCCGCGACCGCGGCCATGCCCTCCTCGGGAGCGATCCGGAACTCGTGTTCGAGCAGGCCCTCGTAGATCGAGCCGAGGTGCCGCGTGTCGAGGTCGGCGTAGTCCGCCGGGACGTACTCGCCCTCGTCGTTCTGCGTGGTCGACAGGCGGAAGATGACCTCCGCGATCGCCGGGTCCGACGCGTCGTTTGCCGCGAGGAACTCGTGGTCGTCGTGGTCGAACAGCCCCCCGTTGTACGGCGGGATGTCGAGTTCCTCCTCCCCCTCGTCGATCAACTCGAACAGCCGCGAGAGCCGGTTCCAGATCGTCGTCGAGAAGTCGCTGTACTCCTCGTGGAAGACTGCCCCCGACTCGACGTCGCCCCCCTCGACTGTCTCGATGATCTCGCTGCGAACCTCTTCGAGGCTGAAGTTCTCGTGATACTCCGCGTTCGCGTCCGGGTCCTCCGGGTCAATCAGCCCGCGCGATTCGGCGTAGAGGACGAACATCAGCCGGTATAGCAGCACGAGCGACTGCTCTTTCAACTCGGCGCGAGCGGCTTCGTCCTCCGGGTCGATCGCGAGGTCGTTGTTCTCGACGAATCCTTTGCCGAGGATCCGCAGCGCCGTGAACACGTTGTCTTGGAGGTCCTCGCCGAGCTCCTGTGCGGCGGTCTCGGACTCCGACCAGACGGTTTCGAGGAACGAACTCCCGGCGACCTCGACGAACGCCTCGGGCCGGAAGAAACAGTAGAAGTACTTGAACTGCTGGAGGTCCCCGGATTCGAGCAGTTCCGGCAGGTCGACCTCGTAGTACGTCTGCGTCTCGTAGTCTTTGGTCCCGTAGAGTCGCCACTTCTTCCCGTCGGTGAGGATCCCCCACTTGAGGTCGGGCGGCGTCCGTTCGAGGTAGTACTTCACCTGGTGCGAGGCGTCGCGATACGGTCGCTCGTCGTTGAATCGCTGCTCGAAGCTGTGGCCCCACTGCTTGGCTTCGAGCAGCGCGGACGCTCGCGAGAACATCCCTTCCCGGTCGTCGTTCTGCTTCCGGTCAGCCGCCGCATATCGCTCTTCTTTGGACTCGTAGAGTAGTCGGTCAACGTACCCGCCACCGCCGGGAAGCGTCCCCTCGGAGATCGTGTCGAACCCGAGGATCTCAAGCACCTCACTGATCCACTGGTCGATCAGTTCGTCCTCGCCGTGCGAGGCGACGTACTCCCCCTCCAATTCCCAGAGTTCGCGGAGGGCGTCGAAGGCCGCTTCGGCCTCCTCATCGGATTCCCAGTCGTCGAGGTCAGCAACGCGCTCGTCGAGATAGTAGCCAGAGAAGAGACTAGAATTCCGGTAAGGACCACTTCCGAGCGTCGCTTGACTCATGTAATACCAAATCCACACGTCAGCGCGATTAAATAGATGGCGGAGACACTCACGGAGTCGAAGGTGGGATGACTCGAGTAAAAGTCGAAGTGGGACCGCTGAGAGTCGAACTCAGGTCATACGGACCCCATCCGCATAGGATACCACTACCCCACGGTCCCTGACTACACGCTGAGAAACGACGGTCCGGTAATTAAGGACTTCGTTTCACTCCTCGTCGGCGTCCCGCGGGACCACGAGGTCGCCGTCGTCCCGCACCGCGAGGCTCCCGATCGGGTCGCCCTCGTAGACGGCCAGCCCCTCGGACCGGCCGAGGACGTACCCGTCGCGCTCGGCGCGGACCGTTCCGCGCTCAGTTCCTGCAGCGTCGACCACGCGAGCGAGGATGTCGCCCGCCTCGAACGCGTCCCCGGCGGCGACGCGGTGCCGAGCGAGTCCGGGGGTGTCGGTCGTCGGCCCGCGGAAGCGCCGCACCGGGAACTCGACGGGCGCCGGATCGACACCGACGCCAGGCGCGCCGACCGACTCGGGGACGTCCTCGGCCGCCAGGAGTCCCAGTTCGACCGCGACGCCGAACGCGCCCGCGACGCCCGCGGCGAGCAGGTCGTCGTCGACGACGCTGTGCGCGCCCAGCTCCGCGGTGAACGCCGGGATCCCGGCCTCGTTGAGTACGGCGCCCGCGGTCGAGCGCTGGAGGTTCTCCTCGACGTACTCGGCGGCGGGGTACTCCCGGACCACCGGGAGTCCGAACGCGTCGACGAGGCGGCCGAGTTCCTCGGAGAGCGCGGCCGCGTCCGCCTCGCTCCGGCGGTCGCCGTACAGGACGCGGTCGCGGATGGCGAAGGGGACGCTGCCGACGCCCGCGGTGTGACAGTCGATCAGCGCGTCCGCGGTCGCGTTCGAACCGACCGTCTCGACGGGGAACTCGCTCGACTCGTCCGCGGATTCGCCCGTGTCGTCCGGTACCTCGCCCGTGATCGCGGCGTACAGCCGGGCGTCGATCCGCTCTTGAAGCTTCGGCGGGCGGGCCGACTCCGCGTCGGCGTCCGGGAAGTGGCGGTTCGGGTCCTCGTCGGCGTAGTACGTCTCCCTCGCGTTCCGACGCAGCCCCGCTGGGGAGACCACGGGCACCGCGACGACCGCACCGGCAAGGTCGGCGAGGCGGTCGCCGAAGGCCGCGACCGCGTCCTGGACGACCGCGACGCCGGTCGCCTCGTCGCCGTGGACGCCGCCCGTGAGCCACAGCGTGGGACCGTCTTCGGCGCCGTTCGCGACCGCGACCGGGAGCCGCTCCGAGCCGCCCGTCGGGAGGTCCGCGACCGCGAGTCGGCCGCGGGCGAGCGTTCCCGGCGCCGCGCTCGCGCTCCCGATCGCTATCCGTCTGCCCTCGTTCCCGTTCGCGTCCGACTCGTCCATGGTCGGATCCGGTCGCGGCGGAGCTATAAAAGAACGCGCTCCAAGGCGACGACCGTCCCGCCCTCGGCGTCCGGGTCACCGACGACCCGCCCGAGACAGACCGCCGTCCCGTCAGGAGTGAAGCATGCGACGAGCGGCGGAGCGGAGTCCGCGTCTGGGTCGTCGCCGGCCAGTTCGTCGTCTCCCGCCGCCGGGACGGCGTCGTCGTCGACGTCGATCACGCCGGGCGCGTAGACGGGGGCGCCGGTCGCGACGCTGCGCGCGGCCGACCGCGCGATCGTCACCGCGGGGAGGTGCGTCAGGGCGTCCTCGGCGGGGCGGACGACCTCGCGGAGGAACGCGTCGTCGCCGTCTTCGGCCCACGCGAGCGCGTCGACGAGGTCCTGAAGCGTGTGGAGGTCGCGGTCGTCGAACGGGTCGGTGGCGCTGCGCCGGAGGTGGCCCATGTGCGCGCCGACGCCGGTCGCCAGCCCGATGTCGTGACACAGCTTTCGGACGTACGTCCCCGACTCGCATCGGATCCGGAGGAGGGCCCGTCGGTCCTCGACCTCCAGCACGTCGAGGTCGTGGATCGTCCGGGTGCGGAGCCGGCGGCTCACGGCGCTCTTCCGGGGCGGCTTCTGGTAAATTTCGCTCTCGAACTCGGCGACCACCTCGCGGAAGTCGGCCGGGGGCGACCCGTGGAGCTCCAGCACCGCGACGTACTCCTTGGTGCCTTCAAGGAACACCTGCGCCATGCGCGTCGCGTCGCCGGTCAGGGTGGGGAGACAGCCGGTTACCTTCGGATCGAGCGTGCCGGAGTGGGCGACGCCGCCGGTGGGCGGTCCCTCCGGATCGAGCGCCGCGAGCGTCTCGTCGACGCCGTCGCGAATCCACGCCGACACCTGGTGTGAGGAGGGACCGGCGGGCTTGTCGAGGTTGACGACACCGAACCGGAGCAGCTCCGGCACCGAACGCTCTCCGGGCGGCGCTCTGAGGGGGTCCTCGCCGTCGGCGGGAGCGTCGGCGTCGATGTCGGAAGCGTCTGTCATGAGATGGGCGGCGGGTGCGGCTCAGAAGTCGTACACGACGTCTTCGACGGGCGCTTTCCCTTCGTCGTCCGCGGGGTCGTACGCCTCGACGGTCGCGACGAGGACGTCGAGGAAGCGTTCCGGACCCCAGCGGGCGGTGTTGTACGCGGCGTCGTAGATCGAGAGGTCTTCGATGTCGATGTTGTAGTACTCTCGGTACCGCTTGCGCTCGGAGGCCTCGCGGCGCTCCGTCTCGGTTCGGGCGCGGTCAACGGGCTTCGCCTCGCGCTCGGCGATCCGCTCGGCGCGGACCCCGAGCGGCGCGTCGAACCAGAACCGGAAGTCGGCGTGGTCGGCCGCGAGCCACCCGGCGAGGCGCGATTCGAGGACGACGTCGTCGCGCTCGACGGCGATCTCGCGGAGCCGGCGGTCGAGGTCGCGGTCGATCTGGGGGTCCTCCTCGGCGAACTCGTTGAACTCGACGGGCGTCATGTCGCGTTCGGCCGCCATCTCGCGGAAGATGTCGCCGCCGGAGACGTGCCCGAGGTCGAGCGCGTCAGCGAGCTGGACGGCGTTGGTGCTCTTCCCGCTCCCCGGCGGGCCGGAGACGGTGATCAACATAATACCACTCCGCGGGTGCCGTTCAAAACGGTTGTCGTTCGGCGCCGAGCGGGACCGGTCGGTGGGGGATACGGACGCGCCGCTCACGCCTCGCCGTTCGCGGTCGCGGCCGTCATCGACCAGACCGCGACGAGTCCGAGCAGGAGCGCGGGGACGAGCGGGAGCGCGAGGTACGTCGCGAAGAAGGTGAGACCGAACGCGCCCGCCGCGTACGGGTAGACGTAGATGATCCCCGGAATGACCAGCACGCAGGTGAATAGCACGGCCGTCAGCGCCCAACCCCTGCGGCCGAAGCCGTCGGCGGTCGGTTCGCCGGCGGCCGCCGTCCGTTCCCGTGGATCGTCGCCGTCGCCGCCCGCGCCACCTCCGCTACCGCCCGCGTCAGCGCCGCTACCGCCCGCATCGCCGTCGTCTCCCTCGGTTCCGGGGACGTGGACGTAGCCGCCGTCTGTGGTGCCGTCGGCGGTCGCGTCCGTACCGTCGGTTGCGTCGTCCGCGCCGGCGTCGGTCTCAGAACTCACTATCGGGTTTAACCACCACTTTGCCAAAGCCCTCACGGTTCTCGATCATCTCGTGTGCGCGCGGCGCTTCGCTCATCGGGAGGACCTCGCGCACTCGGGGTTCGAAGGTACCGTCCCAGACGAGTTCCAGCACGTCGTCGACCTCGCCGGGCGTCGCCATCGTCGAGCCGAGCACCGACAGCTGGTTCCAGAAGATGCGGTTGAGTCCGGCGCCCGGGTTCCCGCCCGTCGTCGCGCCGCAGGTGACGAGCCGGCCGCCCTTCGCCATCGACTTCAGCGAGTCCGGGTAGGTGGCCTCGCCGATGTGGTCGACGACGACGTCGACGCCGCGCTTGCCGGTGAGTGCGTCGATCTCCTCGGCGAAGTCGTTCGCCTCGTAGTCGATGACGTGGTCGGCGCCGCACTCTTCGGCGTGTCCGAGCTTCTCCTCGGTGGAGGCGGTCGCGAACACCTCACAGCCCGCGTGGTCCGCGATCTGGACCGCCGCGTGGCCGACGCCGCCGGAGGCGCCGAGGACGAGCACCTTCTCGCTCGCCTCGATCTCGGCGCGCGTGTGGAGCATGCGCCACGCGGTCTGGAAGACGAGCGACGCGGAGCCGGCGACCTCCCAGTCGACGCCGTCCGGGACCGGGACGAGATTTGCCTCTGGGACCGCCGCCTTCTCGGCGTGGACGCCGCGGACGTGTTCCCCGATGATGTGGAAGGAGACGCACAGCGACTCTTCGCCGTTCCGGCAGAACTCGCAGTTCCCGCAGGCGACGCCGGCGCTCACGGCGACGCGGTCGCCCGGCTCGAAGCGCGTCACGCCCTCCCCGACGGACTCGACGACGCCCGCCGCGTCGCTGCCGGGGATGTGCGGCATCTCCAGGTCGATGCCGGGCATCCCGCGTCGCGTCCAGATGTCGAGGTGGTTCAACGCGCCGGCCTTCACGTCGACGAGTACCTCGCCGCGGTCCGGCTCGGGGTCGGGGAACTCGCCGTACTCGATCACGTCGCGGTCGCCGTGGTCGCCGAACTGAACGGCCTTCATACTCGGACACTCCGGCGGAACCCACTAAACAGTACGCCTCACGGCACCGAGCGGCACGCCTCGACTGTGCTGTCGAAATCCGCAGAAAGAGACACGTTCTCTCCGGTCTCGGTCGGCACAGGTGAGCTACTGAACGGTCTCTGGAGTTTGCTCAGTAGAGGAGTCCTCATATTCTATTTTTTCTCAGACACGACAGGTGATTGCCTCGGGAGAAATCGCCGTAACGCAAACGCAACAGTAGCTGAGATAATCCCTATTGGGAGGCCATAGAAGATTGCTGTCCCCACGCCGGTTAAAAGCCCATAGTCAGGTTGGGGGTGATTAAGCGAGATGACACTATACAGGGCAGAGCCGCTTATGACGATCACGGCGACGGCGATACTCACGAGTATTCCGTCGTTGCGATATGTGTGTATCCCTGCCAGAATAATCGCTGATACCGTGACTCCAAGAAATGAGTTTCCCATACCGGAATTTCCAACAAGATAGAGTTGACCGAAGAACAAGGCCATGAGAATGACCGAGTACCCGAGATACCGAAGTGATAGGTTCAACGACTTCCCGAGAAGAAGCGATTCTAGCCGTGAGTCCATACACCACGATAGTTCACTGGTTGTATAAGCTTTTCATCAAGAAGGTCGAGGAAAATTAGACAGATAGATAGTAGGGGCTCTGTTGAAATCCTCAGCGGTTGATGTTTTCACACTCTCAATCGCCCAGTACAGTAATAATACACACTTGAAATGGAAACTCAGCGGGTTGTTAGAAGGACCCAAGACATATGTCGAGTCCGACGATTCTATACATAATGACTAATTTCACAGGCTATCTACTGGGAATGAGAGATAAGATCGTAAAAAAACGAGGTGGGGAGGTCAGCTATGGTATTTTATCTGCCATTGGTATAATCTTGTTTGCGTTAACATTCAGATCAGTTGATTTCAACGCGTCCTCAATAGTTACATTATTTCCGTTTCTGGTCAGTTTAGCTTTTCTCTCCTACGGAGTATCTGGTTTTATGCCGGATAAGAACAAAAATATAATATTATTGCTGCGATCAGGTGTTGTGATTATAGCTATTGCCGCGATTGGCTTCGTTGTATTATTTATTCTATTTGCGCTTGGAAATACTCCTTGAGTTGTGGGCTAGGTTTTACGGTTGATTCAGCCGCACAATCCCCCATAGATCGGTCAGTACAGCAGATCTACGCACCGGTATTGTAACAGTCAATTTTCTGTCCGGGGTTACCGTGTGCTAGGGAATATTAGGAAGAACGCGGTTCCTAGTCCAATACCCATCCCAATCGAGCGATGAATCTCAATTGGGCCAGCAAACAGTAATCCTTGAACGAAAAGTGAGCTTAAGACCCCAGCAACAAATCCGAAGAACCCCATCTGCCGAGAAGACCAACGAGAGCTAGTCATATTGAATGTTAATCAACACTAAGTAATAAGCTCTGTTGAAATCCTCTACAAGTGATATATTTGAGCTCCTATTTTGCTTAGTACAGGTGATTCAAGAATCCTCAACAGCAACGCCGAACCCAAGAATTGTGAGGATAATTCCGATGGGGACATAGAGAATGATGTCCGTAAGAATCAACCCAAGTTCAGCCGCAAGACGGTGTATTCCGGGTACTGAGACGAACGTCCCGAACAGTGTGATACCCACCAGACACAGTGCGCCGATACCAACAATCTGATTGTAGGTCCGCACCTTCTCGGGTCGTCCCGAGACGGCGACAACAAGACCGAGGATCCCAATCCCAAGATGTAAGATGTCCAATGCGAAGCTCTCTCCGACCCACGGTGTGGTTGAGAGCGCACCTAGCGGAAGAAACCGTCCGGCTGAGAGGAGTACCAATATCGCTCCAACGAGACCGGCACCGACTACGTGAGGTATGACGGTCCTTCCGACAGAGATTTGGGGCGACTGTGGAACACGACCTCTAGGTACTGTCCGCAGTTCATGGGCAGTAAAAACCCATCCAAAACCGTACGGAATTCCGATGAGAACTGCCCAGATTACAGATGGAGTGCCGGAACCGAAACTAGCCGAGAATATCGCTCCAAGAATAGGAATCACACCGAGTCCGAGTCCTGCTACTGCCGGGCGCGAGATGAGGCCAGCCTTTCGGAGACCGAGTGCAAGCAATCCTGACCCGAGCGCGAGAGAGACTGACCCCGCGACGAACGGGACGGCGAGGATGTACAGGAGCGCAAACATCGGTGGCAGTAGTGCGTAGGCGAGAACAACGAGCCCCAAGAGAGATATACCGGCAGCGGTCAACAGAACGCCTGCTCTTCCGGATCTCCCGTAAGTGTCCCCGTATGAGCGGTAGATTTCGATCAGTCCGAATCCGAGCAACATTGGCACTACGACAGCAAGGCCGATATACTCCTGTGCAGCCTCGTTGAGGCCCAGAACGAGAGGGATTAACACACCACCGAGCATCGCTAAAGTGAGACGACGGTCCCCGGTTAGCGCGAACATGTTGTTGATCGAAGTAGAGTTCGGATTAAATGCCTTCTGTGACTTCAAATGAATAATGTTCAGCCGAAAAACAGTTTGGTCTTTACGCACGCCTCAGCGACCGGCTGTTTCGGACAGGAGTCTGTCTGAAGAAGAGGATTTCAACAGCGCCGCCTCGACCGAACCCGCGCGTTCGACGCGAATCTCATCGTCCCCCGATACTACCGACGCGACAACCGTGCGAATCGCCCACAGCGACCCGGCCGTTTCGTGATGTTTAAGTACTGAAAGCGGGAGGTAACGAACGCACGAACTGCAGGGGCGTCGGGTCCCGAGTCCGAGAGGGCGATGATACAACGCGGGTTGCGGTAGCCAAGCTTGGCCCAAGGCGCAGGGTTGCTAACTCTGTGGCGTCACTGCCTCCGGGGTTCGAATCCCCGCCGCAACGCTCGAACGGACGAGTACCGCCGGATTCGCGCCGGTAGGACTCACCACAACCAACACATGAGCACGGAAGAATCACAGGACGACTCGCCGGAGGAGGAGGAAGACCTCCAGTACTTCGTTCGGATCGGGGGCGCGGACCTCGACGGGACGAAGACGGTCGAGCGAAGCCTGTCCGAACTCGACGGCATCGGCACGCGCACGGCGCGGCTGGTCGCCGAGAAGGCCGACGTGGACCGAAACGCCACGTTCGGGCTCCTCGACGAGGATGACATCGACGCGGTGGTCGACATCGCCGAGAACCTCGAAGACCACGTCCCGTCGTGGATGACGAACCGACAGAACGACTTCTTCTCCGGAGAGACGACGCACCTCGTCGGCACCGACGTCGACGAGAAGCGCCGTCACGACATCAACCGGATGAAGATCATCGAATCGTACAAGGGCGTGCGCCACAAGCGCGGGCAGAAGGTCCGCGGCCAGCGCACCAAGTCCACGGGTCGCTCGGAGGGGACCATCGGGGTCAACGTCGAGGAGATCCGCGAGGAGATGGAAGACGAAGAAGGCGGTGACGACGAATGAGCACCGGCAAAAACACCAAGGGTTACGAGACGCCGAACCACCCGTACCAGGGCGAGCGCATCGCCGAGGAGTCCGACCTCCTCTCGCGGTACGGCCTGAAGAACAAAGAGGAGTTCTGGCGCGCCCAGTCCGAGCTCCGCAACATGCGTCGGGAGGCCCGACGGCTGCTCGGCGAGGCGCAGGGCGACGTCGACGCGGCTCAGGACGCCGGCGCGGAGTTCGTCGCACGCCTCCGCCGCATCGGCATCCTCGGCGACAACGACGACATCTCGACGGTCCTGTCGCTCGACGTGACGGACCTCTTGGAGCGTCGGCTCCAGACGGTCGTCTACCGCCAGGGCTTCGCCTCCTCGACCCAGCAGGCCCGCCAGTTCATCGTTCACGGCCACATCACCGTCAACGGCGCTCGCGTCACGCGCCCGTCGGTGAAGGTGGACGTCGACGACGAGGGCGCCATCGCCTTCGACGAGAACAGTCCGCTCGCGGACGATCTCCACCCCGAGCGCGCGGAGTCACAGGAGGGTAACTAATGAGTGAATCCGAGGACGGAAAGTGGGGCATCGCCCACGTGTACGCGTCGTTCAACAACACGCTCATCACGGTCACCGACGAGACGGGCGCCGAGACGATCGCCAAGTCGTCCGGCGGCACCGTGGTGAAGCAGAACCGCGACGAGGCGTCGCCGTACGCTGCCATGCAGATGGCGGAGGTCGTCGCCGAGCGCGTCAAGGACGCCGGCCTGGAGGGCGTGCACGTTCGCGTGCGCGGTCCCGGCGGCAACCTCAACAAGTCCACCGGTCCCGGTGCGCAGGCGACGATCCGCGCGCTCTCGCGTGCGGGCGTCGAGATCGGCCGGATCGAGGACGTCACGCCCATCCCGCACGACGGGACGAAGGCGCCGAAGAACAAGCGAGTCTGACATGACCGAAGACGAATTCGACGTCCAGTACGTCGAACGGGACGAACGCAGCGCGCGGGTGCTGATCCGCGGGCTCACGCCGGCGTTCGCCAACGGCATCCGCCGCGCGATGATCGCCGACGTCCCGACGTTCTCGATCGACACGGTTCGGTTCGTCGAGAACTCCTCGGTCATGTTCGATGAGATGATCGGCCTGCGTCTGGGGCTCGTTCCCCTGACGACGCCGCTCGACGACTTCGAGGTCGGCGACGAGGTCACCCTCGCGCTCGACGTCGAAGGCCCGGCGACGGCGTACTCCGGCGACATCGAGTGCGCGGACCCGCTCGTCGAGGTCGCCGACGACAACGTTCCGATCATCGAGCTGAAGGAGGGACAGCGGTTGGAGTTCGAGGCCGACGCGGTCCTCGACACCGGCAAGGAGCACGCCAAACACCAGGGCGGCGTCTCCGTCGGCTACCGTCACCTCCAGCGCGTCTCGGTCGAGGGCGACCGCGGCGAGTTTGACGACGACGAGCCGAACATCCTCCGCGGTGTCATCGAGACGCCGGACGGGGAGATTGAACTCACCGACGAGTTCGACAACGACCTCTCGGAACGGTTCCCCGGGAAGGAGGTCGCGGTCGAGGACGTGCCGGAAGCGTTCGTCTTCCACATCGAGACGGACGGCTCGTTCGACGTCGAGGAACTGCTGCTCCGCGCGATCGGCTCCATCGAGGAGCGCGCGGACGAACTACAGACGAAAGTCGCAGTATAAGGAAATGACGGCCCTTCGAACCAACCCCCTGACCGTCGCCCCCGCCGCCAGCCGCGGCGCCGCTCCGACCGCCGGAGCGCTCGCGGCAGGGTCGGCGGACGGCGGGACCGAAAGTGGTTTGAAGGGAGCCGGAATACGGTGGAGTGCACGCAGGGATAGCCAAGTCAGGCCAACGGCGCAGCGTTCAGGGCGCTGTCCTGTAGAGGTCCGCAGGTTCAAATCCTGCTCCCTGCACTCCGTTTTCCACGAACTCTCCGTACAGGAGGGACAGCTATGAGTAGCAAGACGAACCCGAAACTACAGAACCTCATTGCCGATCTGAAGTCGGTCTCGCGTGACTCCGGTGCCAACGTGTGGCAGGACGTCGCGGACCGACTCGAGAAGCCACGGCGCACGCACGCTGAGGTCAACCTGGGCCGCATCGAGCGGTACGCTCAGGAAGACGAGACGGTCGTCGTCCCCGGCAAGGTGCTGGGCAGCGGTGTGCTCGAAACGAACGTCACCGTCGCCGCGGTCGACTTCTCCGGGACCGCCCGGACGAAGATCGACCAGGCCGGCGAAGCGGTGACGCTGGAACAGTTCATCGAACAGAACCCCGAAGGAAGCAACGTCCGGGTGGTCCGATGAGTCTCGCGAAGATCGACGCGGACGTCGTCGTCGACGCCCGCGACTCGGCATCCTCGGTCGCGTCTCCTCGGAGGTCGCGCAGCGCGCCCTCGCCGGGGAGACCGTCGCCGTCGTCAACGCCGAGCGAGCCGTCATCACCGGCAACGAGGAGGCGACGATGGAGACGTACCACAAGCGCGCGGAGCTCGGCTCGGACAGCGGGCCGTACTACCCCAAGCGCCCCGACCGGATCTTCAAGCGTGCCATCCGCGGCATGCTGCCGTACAAGTCCGAGGACGGCCGCGAGGCGTTCTCGAACGTGCGCGTGTACGTCGGGAACCCCTACGAGCGCGACGAGGACATCGAGAGCGTCGTCCTCGACGGCACCTCGCTCGACCGACTCTCGAACATCAAATTCACGACGCTCGGATCGATCTCCGAGTCTCTGGGAGCCAACGTCACATGGTAACGAACACCTCAGGCAAGAAGAAGACGGCCGTCGCCCGCGCCACCGTGCGCGAGGGCGAGGGTCGCGTTCGCATCAACTCCCAGCCAGTCGAGCTGGTCGAACCGGAACAGGCGCGGCTCAAGATGCTGGAGCCGTTCCGCATCGCGGGCGAGGAGCTCCGCGACGGCGTCGACATCGACATCGACGTCGAGGGCGGCGGCTTCAGCGGCCAGGCGGACGCGACGCGGACCGCCATCGCCCGCGGTCTCGTCCAGCACCTCGGCGACGCCGAGCTGCGCGACGCGTACATGAACTTCGACCGTACCCTGCTGGTCAACGACGTGCGCCAGTCCGAACCCAAGAAGTGGGGCGGACCCGGCGCGCGCGCTCGCTACCAGAAGTCCTACCGCTGAGGTGATCCAGTCATGATGATCCCCGTTCGGTGTTTCACGTGCGGCAACGTCGTGGGTGAACACTGGGAAGAGTTCAAAGAGCGGGCTCGCGAGGGCGACGAAGACCCGGGCGAGGTGCTCGACGACCTCGGGGTCGACCGGCACTGCTGCCGGCGCATGCTGGTGAGCCACCGCGACCTCGTCGACGTCGTCTCGCCGTACCAGTAAACCATGTCAGAACAGAGATACAATCGATACGAGAAGGCACGAATCCTCGGCGCGCGAGCGCTGCAGGTGTCCTACGGGGCGCCCGTGCTGATCGAGACGGACCAGACGGAGCCGATCCTCGTCGCCGCGGAGGAGTACGACGCGGGCGTGCTTCCGTTCACGGTACGGAGGGACAGCTGATGACGCGAATCACCGGCGTTTCGCTGCGTCGCGTGCTCGACTCGCGGGGGAACCCGACGGTCGAGGCCGACGTGCTCACCGAGTCCGGCGGCTTCGGGCGCGGCGCGGCCCCCAGCGGGGCCTCGACCGGCGAGTACGAGGCGATCGAACTGCCCGCGAGCGAGTCGATCGCGAAGGCCCGCGAACACGCGGTTCCGCGCCTCGAAGGCGTCTACGCGGGCGACCAGCGCGCGGTCGACAACGCCTTACGCGCCGCCGACGGCACGGACGACTTCTCCGCCATCGGCGCGAACAGCGCGGTCGCAATCTCGATGGCGGCCGCGAAGGCCGCTGGCCGACGTGCTCGGCGCGCCGCTGTACCAGCACCTCGGGGGCGCGTTCCGCGGCGAGAACTTCCCGATTCCGCTCGGCAACGTCGTCGGCGGTGGGGAGCACGCCAAGGAGGCGACCCACATCCAGGAGTTCCTCGCGGCGCCCGTGGGCGCGCCGAGCGTCTCGGAGGCCGTCTTCGCGAACGCCGCGGTCCACGCGGCGGTCGCGGACGTGCTCGACGAGCGCGGCGTCCCCGCGGCGAAGGGCGACGAGGGCGCGTGGGCGCCCCCAATCTCGGACGCGGAGGCGTTCGAGGTCGTCGACGAGGCGGTCGACCGCGTCGAGGCGGAGGTCGGATTCGAGATCCGCTTCGGACTCGACATGGCGGCCGCCGAGCTGTACGACGACGACCGGGAGGCGTACGTCTACGGCGACGAGACGAAGTCGGCCGACGAGCAGATCGAGTACGTCGCCGGTCTCGTCGACGAGTACGACCTCGCGTACGTCGAGGACCCGCTCGACGAGAACGACTACGAGGCGTTCGCGGAGCTGACCGACCGGGTCGGCGACCGGACGCTGATCTGCGGCGACGACCTGTTCGTCACCAACGTCGAGCGGCTCGAAGACGGGATTGAGGCGGGCGCGGCCAACAGCATCCTGATCAAGCCGAACCAGATCGGGACGCTGTCGGACGCGTTCGACGCGGTCGAACTCGCCGCCCGCAACGGGTACGAGACGGTTATCTCCCACCGTTCGGGCGAGACCGAGGACACCACCATCGCACACCTCGCCGTGGCGACCGACGCCGGCTACATCAAGACCGGTACGGTCGGCGGCGAGCGAACAGCCAAGCTGAACGAACTGGTCCGCATCGCGGACGACGCGGTATGACGGACCGACACCACGCATGAGCGAAGACAACGACGCGGTCGAACTCGACGACGACGCGGAGACCGAGGCGGTCGACGCGGCGGTCGAGGAGGAGGCCGACACGACCGAGGAACCGACCGCTGACGCGGCTGCCGAGGGGGCGTCCGCTGACGCCGAAACTGGGGCGTCCGCCGACGCCGAACCCGAAGCACCCGCCGACGCCGAGAGCGAGGCGGCCGCCGAGACCGACGCGGGCGACGACGCCGACGAGGAGGACGCCTCCCCGTTCGACGACGACGTCATGCCCGACGACGACGTCGACCTGCTGATTCCGGTCGAGGACTACCTCTCCGCGGGTGTCCACATCGGGACCCAGCAGAAGACGAAGGACATGGAACGGTTCATCCACCGCGTCCGCGACGACGGGCTGTACGTCCTCGACGTGAGCCTGACCGACGAGCGGATCCGTACGGCGGCGGACTTCCTCGGGAACTACAACCCCGAGCAGATTCTCGTCACGTCCTCGCGGCAGTACGGCCGGTTCCCGGCCGAGAAGTTCGCGGACGCCATCGGCGCCCGCGCTCGCACGGGACGCTTCATCCCGGGTACGCTGACGAACCCCGACTACGCCGGCTACATCGAGCCGGACGTCGTCGTGGTCACCGACCCGATCGGTGACGCGCAGGCCGTCAAGGAGGCCATCACCGTCGGCATCCCGGTCATCGCGATGTGCGACTCCAACAACCAGCTGTCGAACGTCGACCTCGTCATCCCGACGAACAACAAGGGCCGACGCGCGCTGTCGGTCGTCTACTGGCTCCTCGCCAACGAGACGCTCGACCGCCGCGGCTCCGACACCGTGTTCGCCCTCGAAGACTTCGAGGACGAGCTGTAAGTCGGTCTTCGACGTCGAGTTCGACTTTTCTCGAACGTTCTGAACCAGGGTCACAGTGTCTTAGCGGCGGCGCTCGAGCGAAGACCGGGTCGAAAATTTGGGCCGCGAGCCGCCGTCTACAGTAGGTCGATCGTGAGCGGGTAGCTCCACGCCTCGCCGTCGGCCGCCTTCACCGCCGCGATCACGACGAACACCGTGTCGAGGAGGCCGAGCACAGGCAGTGCCAGGAAGCCGACGAACAGGAACACCAGCGCGAGCGCGATAAGCGAGTAGACGGTGAGCCAGATCTGCCAGTTGATGGCGTTTCGCGCGTTCTCCTTGACGAACGCGTCGTCGGTGACGACGTAGACGACGAGCGGCCCGACGACCCAAGTGAACAGCGCGAGGATGTGGGTGATCGCCGCCATCGTGGTGTCGCCATCGGGCTCGCCGGTACCGAAACTCTCCGTTGTGGATGCCATAGTGAGGCGATCCCCGCCTCGGTATTTAGGTGTTGGCCGCGTCGCCGTCGGCGGTCGCGTCCGCCGCGTCGTCCGCCTCGGGCACGTCGTGGGTCCACCGCGGCTCTATCTCGCGGTTCGCCAAGACGACGCGGTCACCGTTGTCGGCGTCGATCCGCGTCTTCCGGAGTTCGATGGCGGCGACGGTCCCCGTTACGCCCTTCGCCTCGACGCGGTAGCCGACGTTGAAGTCCGGGTCACGAAGGAGGTAGACGCCCGCCACCGTGTCCTCGATCATCTCGGAGAGCGCGTAGGAGACGCCCAGTGCGATGAACCCGACGGCGGTGCCGAGACTCGCCGCGATGTCGCCCATCCCGAGCACCTTCAGGAACGTGAGCGCGACGCCGAACCACAGGAAGACGGAGACGAGCGTGACGATGAGATCGCCCACCAGTTCGCGGTCGCCGACGTACACCCGGTTTATCGACGAGCGGACGAGCGCGAGGACGACTCGCACCGTCACGTACGCTAAGGCGAGGAAGACCAGCCCGGAGAGCAGCCGGGGAATCGCGACGGCCAGCCCCTCGACGAAGTTCGTGAGCGACCGAGTCAGAATCGACGGGATTGCAGTCATAGGGCGCCCGACGGCGGCCGTCGGTGAAAAGCTGGCGGGGGCGGAGGGGGTTACCGTTCCGCCTCGCTCTCAGCTCGCCCCAACCCACAAGCGCAACGCCTGTAAGCGCGCGGGGAGAGTGGACTCGTATGACCGTTTGCGAAGCGCCGGGGAAGGTGTACCTCTTCGGCGAACACGCCGTCGTCTACGGCGAACCCGCCGTGCCCGCGGCCATCGAGCGACGCGCGACGGTGACCGCCGAGCCGCGCGAGGACGACCACGTGCGCGTCGAGGCCGAGGACCTCTCGCTCGACGGGTTCACGGTGGAGTACGCCGGCGGCACCGGCGACCGCCCGGACGTCGACGTGCCGACTCCACTCGTCGAGGCCGCGATGGGGTACGTCGACGCCGCGGTCGAGCAGGCACGTGAGGCCGCCGACGCCCCCGACGCGGGCTTCGACATCACCGTCGAGAGCGATATCCCACTCGGCGCGGGGCTGGGGTCGTCCGCGGCCGTCGTCGTCGCCGGTATCGACGCCGCGACGCGCGCGCTCGGCGAGCCGCTCGACCGCCGCGAACTCGCCGATCGGGCGTATCAAGCCGAGTTCGAGGTGGAGGACGGACAGGCGTCGCGCGCCGACACGTTCTGCTCGACGATGGGCGGTGCGGTGAGAGTCGAGGGCGACGACTGCGAGCCGATCGACGCGCCGAACCTGCCGTTCGTCGTCGGCTTCGACGGCGGCGCGGGCGACACCGGCGAGCTGGTCGCCGGCGTCGGCGAACTCCGCGAGGAGTACCGGTTCGCCGCGGACACGGTCGAGTCCGTCGGCGACCTGGTCCGGACCGGCGAGGAGCTGCTCGCGGACGCCGCGGCCGACGCGGAGCCGGAGCCGGCGCTGCTGGCGGAGCTGGGGGACCTGATGGACTTCAACCACGGGCTGCTCGCGGCGCTCGGCGTCTCCGCGCGGTCGCTCGACGCGATGGTGTGGGCCGCCCGAGACGCGGGCGCGCACGGGGCGAAGCTCACCGGCGCGGGCGGTGGCGGCTGTATCGTCGCGCTCGACGAGAGCGACGCGACGGAGACTGCCCTCTCGTTCACGCAGGGCTGCGAGGAGGCGTTCCGCGCCGAGCTGGCGACCGAGGGCGTCCGGGTGGTGGAGCCGTGACGGGGGGCGATTCGGCAGGTGAGAACGGGGGCGACGACGCGGCGGTCGACGGCCGCGACGACGCCGACGAACCCCCCGTCGTCCTCAAGCTCGGCGGGAGCCTGATCACGGAGAAGGACCGACCGGAGACGCTGGACGACGCGGCGCTCGACGCGGCCTGCGACGCCGTCGCGGACGCGCTCGCGACCGGTGGGATCGACCGGCTCGTCGTCGTCCACGGCGGCGGGAGCTTCGGCCATCACCACGCCAGCGAACGCGGCGTGTCGACGACGGACGGCACGCGCGACGCCGACGCGGTGGCCGCGGTCCACGGCGCGATGAAGCGGCTGAACGCGCACGTGCTGGAGCGCCTGCGCGAGCGGGGCGTGCCCGCGGTCCCCGTTCACCCGCTGTCGCTCGCCGCGCGGGCCGACGGCGCGGACGGCGGGCTCGACCTTCCGCTCGGGTCGACGGCGACGCTGCTCGGCGAGGGGTTCGTCCCGGTCCTCCACGGCGACGGCGTGGCGACGGCCGGCGACGGAGTGACGGTCGTCTCCGGCGACGAGCTGGTCGTCGAGCTCGCGAGCGGACTGGGCGCGCGCCGCGTGGGCGTCTGCTCGACGGTCCCCGGCGTCCTCGACGGTGACGGGGCGGTGATAGCCGAGATAGACGCGTTCGAGGCGGTCGCCGACGCGCTCGGCGCGAGCGACGCGACGGACGTCTCGGGCGGGATGGCCGCGAAGGTGCGGGAACTGCTCGCGCTCGACGCGCCGGCGTACGTGTTCGGCGCCGACGGACTGGCCCCCTTCCTGCGCGGTGAGGACGCGGGGACGCGGATCGACTGATTCGGGAGAGTGACGCTCAGTCGGTTCGGTCCGAATCGACCGCGTCCGGGGCGTCCGAATCGACCGCGTCCGGGGCGTCCGAATCGACCGCGTCCGGATCGTCGCGGTCACCGGCGTCCGGATCGTCGCGGTCGCCGGTGTCCGAGTGCGCCGCGTCCGCGGAAGCGACGTTCGCCGACGACTCCTTGATCGATTCCGTCTCCCTCACGATACACACGTGGCCGCCGCCGGTCGTGTGCGTAAGCGCGAGTCGCTCGCGGACCAGCCCGCCGTCCGAAGCGTGAACGACGGCCTCACCGCTCCAGTACCCCTCGGCGGTCACGCGGGGGAGGATCTCCTTGGTGAACCGCTCGACCTCCTGCTCGGGGTAGAACTCCTCCCAGTGCGTGCCGACGACGTCATCGGAAGTGGACTCGTACACCGACGCGTACGCCTCGTTGACGAACAGGTACGTGCCGTCGGCGCCGAGGATGCCGATCGGCTCGCTCGCGGCTTCGAGCGCGGCGACGGCGCGGTCGACCTGCCGCATGAGCCGGTGTCTATCGACCGCGTTTCGGATCCGGTTGACGAGGACCTCGTACTGGTCGGTGCCGCCGCGCTTCTGGAGGTAGTCGGTGACGCCGGCGGAGATCGCCTCGCTCGCGACCTCCTCGCTTCCCTTCCCGGTGAAGAGGACGAACGGTAGCTCGGGGTCGATCTCGCGGACGTGTTCGAGGAGATCGATCCCTGTCCCGTCCGGGAGGTCGTAGTCGCAGACCACCGCGTCGAACGACTCGCCGCGGCATCGGCGCCGCGCGGCCCCGACGGTGCGGACCGCCTCGTGGCGGATGTCGGCGTCGAGTCGCTCGAAGTACGCCGCGGTGAGGTCGGCGAAGGCCTCGTCGTCTTCGACGTGGAGAACGCGGATCCGATCCCCGGACGCGGTGCGCTGGGCCATCAACGGAGCGTTTCTGACAGCCGGACATAAGAATGGTGGCGCCGCGACCGCTACAGAACCCTTATTCGACCGAGTTCCCTCCGTCCGACCATGAACGAAGCGGACGTGCGAGAGCGGCTGTCGGCGGTACGAGACCCCGACCTCGGCGACGATATCGTCTCGCTCGGGCTGGTGAACGACATCGAGATCGAGGAGTCCGAAGGCGGGACCGGAGGCGATGCGGGAGGGACGGTCCGCGTGTCGCTCGCGCTCGGCGCTCCCTTCTCACCGAACGAGTCGGCCATCGCCGACGACGTGCGGGAGGCGCTCGCGGACACCGGACTCGACGTGGAGCTGTCGGCGTCGATACCCGACGACCTCTCGGCGGACGATCAGGTCCTCCCGGGCGTCCAGAACGTGATCGCGGTCGCCTCCGGGAAGGGCGGCGTCGGGAAGTCGACCGTCGCGGTGAACCTCGCGGCCGGTCTCTCCGAGCTGGGCGCCCGGGTGGGCCTGTTCGACGCCGACGTGTACGGGCCGAACGTGCCGCGGATGGTGTCGGCCGAGCAGCGGCCGGAGACCGACGGCGAGACGATTGTCCCCCCCGAGCGCTTCGGGGTGAAGCTGATGAGCATGGACTTCCTCACCGGCGAGGACGACCCCGTCATCTGGCGCGGGCCGATGGTCCACAAGATCATCACCCAGCTCGTCGAGGACGTCGAGTGGGGCGAGCTGGACTACCTCGTGATGGACCTGCCCCCCGGAACCGGCGACACCCAGCTCACGATCCTCCAGACGCTGCCGCTGACGGGCGCCGTGATCGTCACGACCCCGCAGGACGTGGCGCTCGACGACGCGGTGAAGGGGCTGCGCATGTTCGGGAAACACGACACGAACGTCCTCGGCATCGCCGAGAACATGGCCGGCTTCCGCTGTCCGGACTGCGGCGGCTTCCACGAGATATTCGGCTCCGGCGGCGGGAAGGCGCTCGCACAGGAGCACGAGCTTCCCTTCCTCGGCGGGATCCCCCTCGACCCGTCCGTGCGCACCGGCGGCGACGACGGCGAACCCGTCGTGTTGGAGGACGGCGAGACCGCGGACGCGTTCAAGGTGATAGTCGAGAACGTCGCGAACAACGCCGGCGTCGTCCGCCGTCGCGGGGTGAGCGAAGGGCAATGACCGACGCGGACGACGAGACCGCGGACCGCGCCGGCGACGACGCGGACCGCGACGGCGACCACGAGGACCCCCTCGCGGCAGCCGGCGTCGATCCGGTGGTCCCGGACGAGGCGTCGGACGCGGAGTTCGCCCCGGACGCGGAGGTCCGGGAGTTCATCAGGGAGGTCGCCGACGACGTGCGCGCGGAAAGCTCGGAGAGCAAGCAGCTCTCGGCGGTCCTCTACCGCGTGTCGGACCTGTACGACGACGAGGAGGAGACGTCGCCGGAGGAGATATACCTCAACGTCCGGCACATCATGCGGATCAAATCCGAAGGCGGACTGCGCCGCTGAGTCGTCGGGTACGCGGAAATCGGAGTTCCCCGCTGCGATCAGTCGTCGCCGGGGGCGGTCTCGCCGTCGCCTTCCGCGCCGCCGTCGGCCGTGGTCGCGGCGTCGACGGCGGCTTCAGCGTCGGCCGCGTCCCTCTCGCCGTCGCCCCCGAACTCGAACTCGGTGGTCTCGGCGTCCACCTCCGGCGGTTCCTCTGGATCCTCCCCGGTCTCGGCGTCCGCCTCTGGCGGTTCCTCTGGGGCCTCCTCGGTCTCGGTGTCGTCGAGGTCGGCGAGATCCGCCTCGGCGGCCGCCTCCTCGCGCGCCTCGAACTCGTCGGCGAGCGTCCGGAGCTCGTCGGCGCGCGTCGACAGCGACTCCGCGCTCGCGGAGATCTGGCCGATCGCGGCGGTCTGCTCCTCGGCGGCAGCGGAGACGTTCTGCGCCTCGCTGGCGGTCTCGACGCTCACCTCGGCGACCTCGTCGATCATCGAGACGGCCTCTTGGGTCGACTCCGCCTGCTGGTCGGTGGCGTCGTTGATCGACTGGACCCCCGCGTTGGCGTCCTCGACATCCTCGACGATCGATTCGAGCGTCTCGACAGTCTCCTCGACGACCGCCCGGCCGGCCTCGACGTCGTCCTCCATCGAGAACAGCCCGTCCGCGACCGACTCGGTGGACCCCTCGACGCCCGCGATCAGCTCCTCGACCTCGGTGGTCGCCTCCGCGGTCTCCTCCGCGAGGTCTTTCACCTCGCGAGCGACGACCGCGAACCCCTCGCCGGCCTCGCCCGCGCGGGCGGCCTCGATGGAGGCGTTGAGCGCGAGGATGTTCGTCTGCTCGGCGATGTCGTCGATGAGTTCGACCACCTCGCCGATGCGCTCGACCTCGTCGCGTAAGTCGCGCATCTCCGCGACGGTCTGGCCGACCTCGTCGTCGATCCGGTCCATGCGGTCGATCGCCTCGCCGGCCTCCTCGCGGCCCGCCTCGCCCGCTTCGGCGGTCGCGGCCGACCGCTCCGCCAGCTCGTTCGTCGAGGAGGCGACCTCCTCGACGGTGGCCGAGAGGTCGTCCAGCTCGGCGGCCGCGGTCGCAAGCGTCTCCTCCTGCCGCTCCGTGCCGACCGATATCTCCTCGACGCTCTCGGCGACGTCGACGCTCGTCGACTCGACCTCCTCGGCGGAGGCGGTCACCTCCGAGCTCCGTTCGCCGACCGTCTCGGCGGCGTCCTGAATGTCGACGACCAGCGCCTCCAGCCGGTCGAGCGTCTCGTTGAGCGACTCCGCGATGGCCGTCATCGCCTCGCTCTCGCTCTCCGGGTCGAGCCGGCGGGTGAGGTCGCCGTCGGCGACCGCGTCGATCGTCGCCTCGTACTCGTCGGCCTTCGTCTCCAAGTGCTCGGAGAGCGACTCCGCCTCCTCGCGGGCCGCGGCGGCCTCGTCGGCGGACTCCTCGACCGCCTCGATCTGCTCGCGCATCGTCTCCCGGATGCGGTCGAAGAGCGCCGAGAGCTGCCCGAACTCGTCGGCCCGGTCGCGGTCGATCTCGACGTCCAGCTCGCCCGCCTCGATCGCCTCGGCGTATCCCCGCAGATCGTCGACGGACCCGCTCACGTCGCGGACGACGAACGCGCCCACCGCGAGCAGGCCGACGATCGAGATGGCGATCAGGAGCAGCACGCTCTGGGTCACGTCGCCGACGGTGCCGTACACCTCGCCTTCCGGGGCCGCGACGACGACCGCCCAGGACTTCCCTTCGATGGGCGCGGTCGCCGTGGCGATCGCCGAGCCGTTCACGACCTCCTGTTCGGCGTCGGTGACGTCGACCGCGACCGGCTCGGTGACGTCGGTTTCCAGGTGCGACAGCTCCTCCGTCAGGAAGTAGTCGTTCAAGATCGCGTCGCTGTTCGACGCCAGCGCGACCTGTCCGGTGCGGGTGGAGACGACCTGCATGTTGCCGCCGTCGACGGGGGCGGTCAGAAGCGATCCGCGCTCGGACAGGTCGACGGTGATCACGACCGCTCGACCGGGCACGTTGTTGATCGGGCTGACGAAGCCGATCCGGTTCTCGCCGTCCGCCTTGTACGGATCGAAGGAGCGGACCTCGTTCGCGTTGGCGAACGCCGCCGGTCCGACCGCCCACGGTCGTTCGTCCTCGGAGAACGTCGTTCCCTCCGTCGTCGGCGAGGTGCTCACGGTGACCTCGTTCGTTACCATGTCGTAGTAGTGGACGTCGATCACGTACTCGGGGAGCATGTCGGCGTTCTGCCGGAGTTCGTCGCGGATCCGTCCCTCGCTGGACGACTGGACGCCGGAGGCCGACGAGACCCGGAGCGTGTACCCGTTCATGTCTTCGATGAACCCGTCGATCCCCTCGGCCTCTCGTTCGGCGGCGCTCATCATCGTCTCCCGCGCGTCGGACTCGATGCTCCCTTGGACCTGGTCGACGGCGATCGCACCCGTCCCGAGCAACACGGCCGATACGATAACCACCGCGGCTGCGATTTTGAAGAGATACCGGCTGCGAAGTCGATCGAAGAGACGTCGGAGGACGCTACCTCGGTCGTCAGCGGACATGATTCGCAGTTCCTACAGTCATTAATAAACGTCGGTAGCTAAATATCAAATATGGTATTTGAGGATCGGCGAGCCGATCGAGTGGCGCGTTCGACGGCACGAATCGGAGTCGAACTGAACGGTTGGCGGGACCGATCCGCGGGGTCGGCGGGACCGAGCCGTGGGGTTGGCGGGACTGAGCCGCGGGGCCGCCGGACCGATCGACCGCCCCATCCGAAACCACTATCCCCGATCCGGCGGATCGGTCGGTATGGACTGGCCACACGACCCCGACGGCGAGCAGGGGAGCGAGGGCATGCGGCAGTACGGCCACGCCGTGCTCGCGAAGAAGATCGACGAGGAGGAGGACTTCCCGCTTTCGGCCGCGGAGTACGTCGAGCAGTACGGCGACCACCCGATCCGGATCGACTACGAGACGGTCGTCTCCGTTGAGGAGATCTTCGAGCACGTCGAACAGGAGGAGTTCGCGGACTTCGTCGAGTTCCACCAGGAGCTCGGGAGGGCGATGCGCGAGAACGGCTACTGGTTCTACGAGGGCGCAGAGCAGTTCGTCGACGGCAGCGCTTAAATACGGGTTTTTGAGTCCGTTGTCGTTCTTTTAAAGGAAGCCCCAGCCGATCGCTTATAAATAGCTGACAATAGATCGACGGCGAACACCGCCAAAGCCCCAGCCGCGAGGCGGGCGCACGCTCGCTGCGCTCCTCGGTCGCTCACTTCGTTCGCTCCCTGCGATGCTTGCGTCGCCTGCGCCCGCCTCACGGCTGCCCCTTTGAGTCCCGCCCCGCACCGCAACCGCACAGCGCCTCACACCTCCCCAGCCTCGTCGGCCGGCCTCCGCTTTGCTCCGGCCGCCCGACTCCCTCGCGCGTGCTGACTCGCGGCCGCCGGGGGCGGCCGCTCGCAGGCACGCGCCACCGCAGTTCGTTTATAAATGTCGCAGCGATGGTCGAAGTCTCGACCGATGGAATCGCCGCGGTCGAGTCGGCCGCGCGGCCGACCCTCGACTCTTTTAAGAACTCCCGGGGCGAGCGACCCACCATGGACCACGAGCGGATCGCCGTCCTCGCCCACGAGAAGTTCCCCGACCGCGCGAAGACCGCGCTCGGCGTGCTGCGCTACGGCGACCAGGACGTCCGGGCCGTCCTCGACCGCGACCGCGCCGGCGACCGCGTCCGCGATCACGTCTCGGACGTCGCCGACGCGCCGATCGTCGAGTCGTTCGCGGACGCGCACGCGGCCGCCGACGGCGACCTCGACGCCCTCTACATCGGGATCGCGCCGATCGGCGGCGGCTTCGACGAGTCGTGGCGGTCGGACGTCGAAGACGCGATCGAGACCGGCTGCGACGTGGTGAGCGGGCTTCACTACTTCTTGAACGAGGACGACGAGCTGGCCGCGCTGGCAGACGACCACGGCGTCGACCTCGTCGACGTGCGGAAACCGGACGACGACCTCACGGTGGCGACCGGCGCGTCGGGGGACGTCGACGCCGACGTGCTGCTCACGGTCGGCACCGACTGCTCGGTCGGCAAGATGACCGCGTCGCTGGAGATCGTCGCGGCCGCCCGCGAGCGCGGGATCGACGCCGCGTTCGTCCCCACCGGCCAGACCGGGATCATGATCGCCGGGTGGGGGAACCCGATCGACCGCGTCGTCGCCGACTTCGCCGCGGGCGCGGTCGAGGAGATGCTCGTCGCGGTCGGTGACGACCACGACCTGCTCGTCGTCGAGGGACAGGGCAGCATCGTCCACCCCGCCTACTCCGCGGTCACCTGCGGCATCCTCCACGGGTCGATGGCCGACGGACTCGTCCTCTGTCACGCCGCGGGCCGCGAGGTCGTCCACGGCTACGAGTCGTTCGACCTCCCGCCGATCGCAGACTACGTCGACCTCTACGAGGATATGGCGGCGCCGGTCCACGAGGCGAGCGTCGTCGCCGGCGCGCTCAACACGAAGGACGTGGCCGACGACGCGGCCGCCGCGGACGCCGTGGCCGACTTCGCCGACGAGGTCGGGGTCCCGGCCGCCGACCCGGTGCGCCACGGCGCGGGCGCCATCGTCGACGCCGCCTTCGACGCGGGACTCGGCGGGAACGACGGTCAAAGGGAATCGGAGGCAAACGCCGAATGAGCCTCGAAACCGAGTTCGAGCGGGTCTCATTGCCGCTCGAAAACCCGTTCACCATCTCTCGGGGGACCCAGACGGAGGCCGAGAACGTGGTCGTCCGCGTGACGGACGAGGCCGGGATGACCGGGATCGGCGGCGCGGCGCCGTCGGCCCACTACGGCGAGACCGCCGACACCGCCGAAGCGGTGCTGCCGGACCTGCTCGACGCGGTCGAGCGCGTCGGCGACCCCCACGCGCTCCACGCGATCGAGACCGAACTGCGAGCGGTCGTGAACGGCAACCCCGCCGCCCGCTGCGCCGTCTCGATCGCCGTCCACGACCTCGCGGCGAAGCGGCTCGGGGTCCCCCTCCACCGCCTGTGGGGACTCGACCCGAGCGACGCGCCGAAGACGTCGTTCACGGTCGGACTCGACGAGACGGACCGCGTGCGCGAGAAGGCGGCCGACGCCGTCGAGGCGGGCTACGACGTGTTGAAGATCAAGCTCGGTACCGACCGCGACCGCGAGCTGATCGACGCGGTCCGCGACGCCGCGCCCCACGCGCGGCTGCGCGTCGACGCCAACGAGGCGTGGACGCCGAAGGAGGCGGTGACGAAGAGCGCGTGGCTCGCCGACCGCGACGTGGAGTTCGTCGAACAGCCCGTCCCGGCCGACGATCCCGAGGGGCTCCGGTACGTCTACGAGCGGTCGGAGCTACCGATCGCCGCTGACGAGTCCTGCGTGACCGCGGCGGACGTGCCCGCGATCGCCGACCGCTGTGACATCGCGAACCTGAAGCTGATGAAGACCGGCGGCCTGCTGGAGGCGCGGCGGCTGGTCGCCGCCGCGCGAGCGCACGGGCTGGAAGTGATGTGCGGCTGTATGATCGAGTCGAACGCCTCCATCGCGGCGGCCGCGCAGCTCGCGCCGCTGTTGGACTACGCCGACCTCGACGGCTCCCTGCTGCTCGCCGAGGACCCGTACGAAGGTGTCGACCTCCCGAACGGCGAGATCCGGCTCGACGAGCAGGACCGCGCGGGGACCGGCGCGCGGCTCCGGTCGGAGTAAGAAACGAAAGCGGGGACAAAAGCGAGGACCAACCGTCCGGCGCGGCGTCAGTTCCGCTGCTCGTCGGCGTCGGCCTCGGACTCCTCCATCTCGACGTCGAGCTCCTCGTCGACGCTGTCCTCCGAGCTACCGTCAAGGTCGGCTTCGAGGTCGTCGCCGTCGATCTCCGCTTCGATGTCGGAGAGCTCGGCGTCGACCTCCTCGTCGCTGACGTCGACGTCGACGTCGCCGTTCGACGACTCGCCCTTGCCGAGTTCTCCCTTGAGCGTCTCCAGCTCGGCGTCGACCTCGCTGTTCGTCGAGAGACCTTCCAGCTCCCGGTCGATGCTGTCCTTATCGGAGAGGGCGTCCTCGAACGCGCCGGAGTCCTCCAGCTCGTCCATTGCCTCCGAGCGCGCCTCCATCTCCTCGGTCTGCTCCTCGGCGCGCTCGATAGAGCGGCTCACGTCCTCCATCTCGTCGCCGACACCGGTCATCGCCTCCGAGACGCGAGTGGACGCCTCGGCCGCCTCGTAGCGGGCCTTCATCGTCTCCTTCTTCGTCCGGAACTCCTCGATGCGGTTCTGGAGCTTGTTCTTCTTCTCGACGAGCTGTTCCTGCGTGTTGTTCAGGTCGGCGATCTGGCCCTCAAGCTCCTCGATCTGGGCCATCTTCGACTTCTTCTTTTCGAGGGCCTTGCGCGCAAGGTCGTCGCGGTCCTGCTGGACCGCCTCGCGGGCCTGCCGGTTGTGCTTTTCGACGTTCTCCTCGAGCTTGCGCTTTTGGATCTCCAGGCGCTTCTTCTGGGTCGTCAGATCGGCGATCCCCTGTTTGACGTCCTGAAGCTCGTCGCGCATCTGTTCGTACGAGTAGTCGAGCGATTCGGTCGGGTCTTCCGCCCGGTTGAGGAGGGCGTTCACCTTCGAGCGGATGACGTAGGAGGCGCGCGAGAGGATTCCCATACCACCTCATACGCGTTCCACCCGTTAAAACCTCATGCGGTTCGCGGCGGAGAGACGCGGCTCGCGGTGTGAACGCGAGGCGGTGTCTGTGGGTGACGATTGACGACGGACGAGCGCCCCGGCGGCGCTTCCTGAAGGCTTATGCGGGACGTCGATGTAGCCCCGCGCATGGATATCGGCGTGCTAACGGTTCCCCTCGGCAGCGAACCGATCGGCGACGCGGTCGCGTACCTCGACGGTATCGGCGTCGACGCCGTCGAATTCGGCGTCGGCGGGTGGCCCGGCGAGGACCACGTCGACCGCGAGACGCTCCTCGGCGACAGGGCGGCGCGCGAGGACCTGCGCGAGCTGCTCGAGGACCACGGACTCCGGATCTCCGCGCTGGCGACGCACAACAACCCGCTTCACCCGGACGAGGAGCGGGCCGCGGCGGCGGACCGCGAGCTCCGCGAGGCGATCGAGCTGGCCGATCAGCTGGACGCCGGCACGGTCACCTGTTTTTCGGGACTCCCCGCGGGCGCGCCCGACGACTCGACGCCGAACTGGGTCACGGCGCCGTGGCCGACCGAGCACGCCGACGCGCTCGACTACCAGTGGGACGAGGTCGCGATTCCCTACTGGCAGGATCTGGCGAAACACGCTGACCACCACGGCGTCGACGTCGCCATCGAGATCGCACCCGAACATGCTGGTGTACGAGCCGACGGGCATGCTGGCGCTCCGAGAGGCGACGAACGAGCGGATCGGCGCCAACTTCGATCCGTCGCACCTCTACTGGCAGGGGATCGACGTGTCCGAGGCGATCCGGTTCCTCGGTGAGCGCGACGCGATCCACCATGTCCACGCGAAGGACACCAAAGTGTACGACGCGAACGCGCGCGTGAAAGGCGTGCTCGACACGGAGCCGTACACCGCCGAACCCGACCGCTCGTGGCTGTTCCGCTCGATCGGCTACGGCCACGGCGAGGACCACTGGAAGGACGTGGTCTCGACGCTCCGGATGGTCGGCTACGAAGGCGCGCTCTCCATCGAACACGAGGACTCGCTCACCTCCTCGCGCGAGGGGTTAGAGAAGGCGGTCGGCGTGCTCAACCGGGCCGTCTTCGAGACGGAGCCGGGCGACGCCTACTGGGCGTAGTACCCCCGGTCACAGCGAGTCGCTCACGTCCTCGCCGCTCAGCACCTCTGGGATGACGACCTCGTCGGCACCGGCCCGGCGCGCGACCGACATGTAGTCGTCGTCGCCGACCCGGACGACGAGCCGCACGTCCGGGGCGATCCCGCTCGCCGTGATGGCGATCTGGATGTTCGCGTTCGAGTCGTCGATGGCGGCGACCACGGCGTCAGCGTCGCGGATCGCCGCCTCGTGGAGCATGGCCTCGTTCCTGGCGTCGCCCTCGACGGGGAACACCGACTCCGTGTCGATGCGTTCGAAGGTGTCCCTGTCGCGCTCGATGGCGACGACCGGTCGCCCCTGTTCGCGAAGTCGCCTGGCGACGGTCCGCCCGAACAGGCCGTAGCCGCAGATGATCACGTGGTCGTCGAGTTCGTCGATGGCTCGTTTGGTCTGGATTCGTTCTAATCCCTCTCGCATCCGTCCGCCGAACGCCGTCGTCAGAACCGTCTCGCCGATCCAGACCCCGGCGAGGACCAGCGACCCGAAGACGACCGTAGCGAACGCCTTCACTTCCCGGCCGTCGCTGGCGCGGGCCTGATAGTGGACGCTGATGCTCGCCGGGTCGATCAGCCAGAACGCCGCCTCGATCGGTCCGATCCCCGCGAGCGAGACGAACCCGCCGATCCCGCCGCCGACGACCAGCAGGAAGACGGCGACCGGCCTGACCGCCCGCCGAGCCAGCGACCCTCCGAGCCTGCGTCCGGTGACTGACACGACTGTGGATTCACGCGGTGATACATGAATATCACGGTGCGTGTGAACAATGATCACATACCCTCCGAGAGACGTGAGAACAGCTAAGCCGGTGCCGGCAGAACGGCCACGTATGGCGCTTAATATCGGCGTCTTGGGGTATCGGTTTATGGGCAGGGCACACGCGAACGCGCTCGCGCGACTCCCGATGTTCTTCCCGGACGCGCCCGAGGTCGAGCGGCACACGCTCGTCGGGCGCGACGAGGGGGCGCTGGCGGACGCCGCGGAGCGGTTCGGGTTCGCGCACACCGCGACCGACTGGGAAGACGCGCTCGACGAGGTGGACGTCTTCTACAACCTCGGGCCGAACCACGTCCACGCGGAGCCGTCGATCGCGGCCCTCGAAGCGGGTGTTCCCGTCCTCTGTGAGAAGCCGCTCGCGCCGACCCTGGAGGAGGCCGCGGCGATGCGCGACGCCGCGGCCGCGGCGAACGTGCCGACGGGCGCCGCGTTCAACTACCGGTTCGTCCCAGCGATCCGGTACGCGAAGGGGCTGATCGAGGACGGCGAACTGGGCGAGATCCGGCAGGTCCGCGGGCGGTACCTCCAGGACTGGCTCGTCGACCCCGAGGCGCCGTGGGCGTGGCGGATGGACGCCGAGATGGCCGGCTCCGGTGCGCTCGGCGACCTGGGCGCGCACACGATCGACCTCGCGAACTTCCTCGTCGGCGACGCGGTCGGCGGGATAGAGCGCCTCTCGGGGCAGCTGACGACGTTCGTCGACGAGCGCCCCGTCTACGACGAGGACGGGGAAGTAGCCGAGTACCGCGACGTGACGGTCGACGACGCCTACGGCGCGCAGGTCGCCTACGAGTCGGGCGCGACGGGGAGCTTCGAGGCCAGCCGCGTCGCCGAGGGGCACAAGAACGACCACACGATCGCGGTCCACGGCTCGAAGGGGAGCGTGAAGTTCTCCTTAGAGCGGCTGAACGAACTGGAGGTGCTCCGCGAGGGGAACCGCGGCTACGAGACAGTGTTGGTCACCGAGGAGTCGGACCCGTACGTCGACCACTGGTGGCCGCCCGGTCACGTGATCGGGTGGGAACACACGTTCGTCCACGAGAACTACGAGTTTCTCTCGGCGGTCGCCGAGGGCGGGACGTTCGAGCCGTCGTTCGCTGACGGGTACGACGTCCAGCGCGTGCTGGCGGCGATCGAGCGCGCCGACGAGCGCGGTGAGTTGGTCTCTGTCGAGTGAGCGCTCGCGGGCGGGCGTTCCCCACGACCGCCCGCCCGGCCCGGCGTCAGGCGCCGATGCCGCCGCCGGGCGTACCCCCGCCGTTCTCCTCGCTCCACTCCTGGATCGCGGAGTCCTCGCCGTCGTAGCTGCCGAGCGTCTCGCGAGTGTCGAACGCGACCGGCTCCCAGACCACCTCGAAGTTCTCGTTGCCGGTGGCGTTGGGTATGGGGACCCGGTCGCCCGGTTGGACAACGCCGTCACCGGGCCACGCGCCGAACTGGACGTTTCCGTCGGGGTCCTCGCCGCGGACGTACAGCTCCTCGGCGGGAACCGGATCGGGACCGAGCGCGACGACGACGAGTTCACCGTTCTCCTGTGCCCCCTCGAACTCGGCGTCCGGCGGGGCGACGTTGTCGATGAGCCCGAACACCGCCGCGCCGACCATGGCGAGCAGCAGCACGACGATCCCGACGAGCAGTCCCGTCCCCGCCAGCGGGGTGAACCCTCGCTCGTCGCTTCGGAACGCGGCCATTCGACCGTCAGTCAGACGGCACCGGTATAAGGGTTTGTGCGCCGCGTATCAGCGCTGATAAGTTTGAGCAGTCGGGGCCGACACGCCCGGATCGAACCGGACGGACGTTCGCGGACCGGACTGGACGGACATTCCCGGACCGAACAGGAACGGATCGAATCGGACGAACGTTCGCGGACCGAACCGGAAACGGGTTATTTCACGCGGCCGAATCCCGGCCGTGACGTCTCGGATGAGCGATTCGACGGGCGGTCGCCCGCGCGGGCTTCGCGGCATCGCGCGCACCTGGATCGAGGTGCTCGTCCGACCGCGGCGGGCGTTCGCGAACGGGATCACGCCCGGCGATCAGGCCCCCGCGCTGACGTTCGCCGTCGCGGTCGCCGCGGCGTTCACGCTCGGGGCGATAGCGACGGACCCCGGAGCGGTGCCGGGCGTCGTCCCCTCGTCGCCGGCGCTGTCCGGTCTCGTCGTCTTCCTCGTCGTGGTCGCGCTGGCGGCGCCGGTCGGACTCCACCTGACGGCCGCGGTCGCGACCCTCTCGGTCGTGCTCGCGAGCCTCGAACTCGCGGGCGGGATCGGGTTCCGCGACCGCGGCGGCGTGAGCGAGACCGTTCAGGCCGTCGCGTACGCCAGCTCCCCGATGGCGCTGGCCGGACCGGCTGTTCCCGAACTCAGGGTCGTCTGCGGCGCGTACGCCGCGGTCCTGCTGTTCGTCGGACTCCGGGCGGTCCACGGGCTGGGACCGGTCCGAACCGTCGTCGCCGCGCTTCCGCCGGCCGCGCTCGGCTACGGCGTGGGGTACCGCGTCGTGGCCGCGGCGCGGACGCTGTTCGTCGCGTGACTCGCCGGCCGCTCGCGGCACCCCCAGCGGGCTTTCGACAACCGTTTTAGGCCCGAGACACTCGGTGTACTCAAATGGGATCCTGTATCATCTGTGGCACCGACGTCGGGGGCGGTCGCGTCTGCGACTCGCACCAGGAAGACGTTGTGTTCGACTTTCGCGGTGACTCCCCGGACGGTCTCGTTCCGAGCCGGTTCTACCGAGGCGTCGTCGACGGGTACGCCGAGTTCGGCGTGTTCGTCGACCTCGCGCCGGGCGTCACCGGACTGTTACACCGCTCCGAGCTTGACCGGCGCCTCGATAGCCTCGACTGGGAGCCGGGCGACGAGGTGTTCGTCCAGGTGAAGGGCGTCCGCGACAACGGCAACGTCGACCTCGGCTGGTCGATCCGACAGGCCGACCGCGAGTTCCGGGGCGTCCTCGTTCAGGAGTCCTCGGGGAACACCTCCTCGACGAGGAGGCGGGCGACGACGGCGACGACACCGAGGAAACAGAAGGGACCGTCGAATCCCCGGAGCAGGGCGACGACGCCACCGCTTCGGAACTCGAACCGAGAGACGAGTCCGAGTCCGAGGCGGAGTCCGACGAGAACGACCGGATCGACGGGACCGAAGACGTTGTGTCCGGTGACGAGGGAGCGGAGTCCGACGAGACCGACGACACCGAGTTTGTCTCCGACGGCGACGAGGAAGACGACGCCGCGGACGGGGAGGACGACGCTGGAGAAGAGTCCGACACCGCCGTGGACGAAGAACCCGACGCGGACCGCGAGCGCGTCTCGATCACGACACTCGGAGACGCGGTCGGCGAGTCGATCCGGATCGAGGGCGAGGTCGTCGGCGTCCGCCAGACCGGCGGCCCGACGGTGTTCGAGGTCAGCGACGAGACGGGCGCGGTCGACGTGGCCGCCTTCGTCGAGCCGGGCGTCCGGGCGCACCCGGACGTCGAGGTCGGCGACGCGGTGCGGGTCGACGGCGAGGTGGAGAGCCACCGCGGCGACATCCAGGTCGAGTCCGAGGCGCTCGTCCTCCTCGACGGCGAGGAGGCCGAGACGGTCCGCCGCCGCATCGCCGAGGCGCTCACCGACGAAGCGCGCCCCGAGGGGCTCCAGCCGCTGGCCGGCGACGAGACGGTCGCCGAACTCGCGGACGGGCTGCTCGACGCGGCCGAGGCGGTCCGGCGCGCGATTCTCGAATCGCGGCCGATCGTCGTCCGGCACCCGGCGACCGCCGACGGCTACGTCGCGGGCGCCGCGGTCGAACGCGCCGTCCTCCCGCTGATCCGCGACGAGCACGCGAAGAGCGACGCCGAGTACCACTACTTCACCCGCCGCCCGCTCGACGAGCCGGTGTACGGGATGGACGCGGCCACCAACGACGCGACCCGGATGCTCCAGGACCGCGACCGCCACGACGAGAAGCTCCCGCTGTTCCTGCTCGTCGGCACCGGTTCGACGACCGAGTCCGCCGACGGCATCGACCTGCTGTCGGTGTACGGGGTCGACGCGGTCGTCGTCGACGCCGCGGTCGCGGACCCCGAGACGCGTGACGCGGTCGACACGCTCGTCTCGCCGGAGCTGGCCGACGTCGACGGCGACGAGACGCTCTCGACGGGCGCGCTCGTCGCCTCGCTGGCGTCCGCGATCAACGACGAGGTCCGCGCGGACCTCCGGCACCTGCCCGCGGTGGGCTACTGGGCGGACGCCCCCGAGCGGTACGTCGACCTCGCGCGCGACGCGGGCTACGACGCCGAGCGCGTCGCGGAGCTCCGCGAGGCGGTCGCGCTGGAGGCGTACTACCAGTCGTACCAGGACAAGCGCGAACTGATCGCGGACCTGCTGTTCTCGGACGGCGGCAACCTCGCGGCGCACGTCTCCGAGCAGTTCCGCGAGAAGTTGGAGACCGAGATCGAGACCGCGGACGCGAACGTCGTGACGGAGGCGGTCGACGGCGTCGAGTTCGCGCTGCTCGACACCGACGGCTACACCCACCGGTACGACTTCCCGCCGACGCCGCTCCTCTTGGACGATCTCCACCGGCGGCGCGCCAACGGCGAGCCGTTCGCGACGGTCGGCGTCGGCACCGACGAGCTGTACGTGCGCACGACGGCGGGCGTGTCGGTCCGCGACGTCGCCGACCGCGCGGCCGAACTCGCGCCGAACGCGGACATCGCCACCGCCGGCGTCCGGGAGGGGAAAATCGAGTTCCTCTCGGGCGAGCGCGACGCCGTCGAGGACGCCGTCGTCGCGGCCGTCGCCGAGACGTTCTGAGGCGGTCGACCGTTCGACCGTTCGGGGGGTCGGGACAGTCCACAGCTCCGTCCGGCACACCGGTATGCGCAGTAGTTTTCTTTTGTTCTCGGTCGAAAACTGACGGGTATCAGATCGGGCGGTAGATTATTACTGACGTGTGAGTCTCTCTCAGGTAGGTGTCACAGAGATGGCAACACAACCGTCTGAACGGACGCTCCGCGCGGAGCTACTCGGCCGCAACGTGGAGTTCAACTACTCGGAGACGTGGCTGGCGTACTCCATGCTCGGTCTCCGGGCCGTGATGGCGTGGGTGTTTCTCCAGGCCGGGTTAGAGAAGCTGTTCGAGGGCGGACTCGGCGACCCGCTCGCGTGGAGTTCGGTCGGGTTCCTCCAGAACGCGGTCGCCGACGCCAACCCGCTTCAGGGACTGTTCCTCTTTTTCGCGGAGTACGCCGCGATCATCGACCCGATGGTGGTGTTCGGACAGATACTGATCGGTCTGGCGCTGCTTTTCGGCGTCCTCTTCCGGTTCGCGGCGCTGATGGGCGCGATCATGATGTCGATGTTCTGGACCGCCGCGTGGCAGGGCGGGCTCACGGCCGGGTTCCCGATGGAGAACGGCTACTTCATCGACAGCTCCTTCGTCTACATGCTGCTGCTGTTCGGTCTCGGTGCGTGGGGCGCCGGGCGAATCGTCGGGGTCGATCGGGCGTTAGAGGAGACGGAACTGGTGAGGAACGCCCCGGGGCTGCGATATCTGCTGGGTTAATGGACCCGAGCGGCGACTCGACGTGAGACGTTTTTGCGTCGACCGATCGCCTGCCCGCTCAGCGACGCGTGAACGGGCCGGGCGGGAGGATGAGGTCGTCGAGTTCGGGGCGCTGTTTCACGTTGAATACGACCGACAGCTCGTCGGTCAGCGGGTAGCCGTTACAGGAGAGCCGGAAGCCGCGCTCGGCGAGGTCGTCGGGCATGATGTGGTCGGTCGGCTGCGAGAGCTCGCCCTCCGCGAGGTACACCGCGCAGTTCGCGCAGGCGCCGCCGCGACACGAGAAGGGCCACGCGAAGCCGCTGCGCTCGGCTGCCTCAAGCAGGCTCTCGTCGGGGTGGACGAGCAGCCGACCGTGAGCGTCGGGGTCGAGGTCGGCGTGGGAGGCCTTCCGGAACAGCTCGTCGTCGTCGAGCGACCAGCCGTAGTCGACGACGGCCTCGTAGTCGAGGAACTCGACGCGGGTCGATCGCGGTTCTCTGGCGTCTGATCCCTCCGCGAGGTCGACGTCCGCGGGGTCGACTCCGTCGTCGCTCCCGTCGCCGTTGCGGTCGCGTTCCGACAGCTCCCGGTAGGCGCGGCGGACGAGCTGAAACTCCTCGATCGAACCCCCTGATCGGGGTGGGCGCGCTTCACGCGTTCGCGGTAGGCCCGTTCGATCGCCTCGTCGTCGGCGTCCTCGTCGACGTCTAACACCTCGAACGGGGAGACCATCCGGTTACGCTCCGTACGCGCGTGAGACACATAAACTGCCCAGAAGTCGGCAGGCGGGTCGGCCGGACGAACCGCCGGCCCACCGCGGGCGAGCGAACGCCGCGGACCGGTCAGCGTTTAAGAGCGCCGCGCCCCAGTGACCGGTAATGGGAAACGCCGACCTGCGCGACCTCGCGTCGATCCGCGACGTCGCCTTCGCGGAGATCGAGGGGAGCGTCGTCGCCGTCGACGCGCACAACTGGCTGTACCGCTACCTCACGACGACGGTGAAGTGGACCTCGGACGAGAAGTACACCACCGCCGACGGCGTTGAGGTCGCGAACCTGATCGGCGTCGTTCAGGGGCTGCCGAAGTTCTTCGAGCACGACCTGATCCCCGTGATGGTGTTCGACGGCGCCGTCACCGACCTGAAGGCCGACGAGGTGGTCGAGCGTCGTGAGAAGCGCGAGAAGGCGGAGGAGCGACGCGCGGCCGCCGAGGAGCGCGGCGACGCGGTCGAGGCGGCGCGCCTAGAGGCCCGCACGCAGCGGCTCACCGACACGATACAGGAGACGACACGCGAGCTCCTCGAACTGCTCGACGTGCCGGTCGTCGAGGCGCCCGCGGAGGGAGAAGCGCAGTGCGCGCACATGGCCGCGACCGGGACCGTCGACCACGCCGGCAGCGAGGACTACGACACCCTGCTGTTCGGTGCGCCGACGACGCTCCGCCAGCTGACAAGCAAGGGCGACCCGGAGCTGATGGACCTCGCCGCGACGCTCGACGAGCTCGGACTCGACCGACAGGGGCTCGTCGACGTCGCGATGCTCTGCGGCACCGACTTCAACGAGGGCGTCCGGGGGATTGGCCCGAAGACCGCGGTGACGGCGGTGAAGGAACACGGCGACCTGTGGGGCGTCCTGGCGGCCCGCGACGCCGAGATCCCGAACGCCGAGGCGATCCGCGAGCTGTTCATGGACCCGCCGGCGGCAGACGTCGCGGTCGACGCCGACGTGAACCCCGACGTCGAGGCCGCCCGCGAGTACGTCGTCGACGAGTGGGGGGTCGCCGCAGACGAGGTCGAACGCGGGTTCGAGCGCATCGCGGAGTCGCAGGTCCAGACCGGGCTGGACCGGTGGACTTGACCGGGGTGGACCGGGAGACCTGACCGGGCGCGAGCGGTGGACCCGACCGGGCGCGAGCGGTGGACCCGACCGGGCGCGAACGGTGGACCTAACGGGAGGACTCAGAGCGGGTTCGGCGGCCGTCCGCCGGTGCGACCGCCGCGAACACACCTTTTATTTCCTCGTCGTCAGAAGGGTGAATCACACCTGTCGCGGACCGGCACCCGAGCGGACCGCGGCGACCCTGACCAATGAGCTTCGACGTTCCCGACGACAGACGGTACTTGGAATCGCACGAGTGGGCGACGACCGGCGACACCGTTCGGATCGGCGTCTCCGACTTCGCGCAGGACGAGCTGGGCGACGTGGTGTTCGTCGAACTCCCCGAGGTCGGCGACGAGATCGCCGCCGGCGAGGCGTTCGGCGTCGTCGAGTCGATCAAGGCCGTCTCGGACCTGTACGCGCCCGTCTCGGGCGAGGTCGTCGCGGTCAACGAGGCGCTGTTCGACCGCCCGGAGCTGGTCAACGAGGACCCGTACGGCGACGGCTGGATGCTCGAAGTCGAACCCGCCGAGGACGGCGACGCCGACGGGCTGCTCGACGCCGACGCGTACGACGACCAGATCGCTTGATCCCCTCGGACTCGACGCCGGAAACGGGACGGCAACCCCGGATGAAACGCCGACCGGACACACAACCATGACCACGCCACCTTCCGACTCCACGCCACCCTTGGACCGACGATCCGCCGACGAACGACCGAACGACCCCGGACGGAGCGGGACAGACCGATGAGCCGGGCGAACGGCACCCCGTACGCGCCTCACACCGACGAGGAGACCGCGGCGATGCTGGCGGCGATCGGCGTCGACGACGAGGAGGCGCTGTTCGACATCCCCGAGGCGGTCGCGTTCGACGGCGACTTCGGCATCGAACCGCGCACCGAACGCGGGATCCGCGACGAGTGCGCCCGAATTTTGAACCGCAACGACGACCTCACGGAGTTCCTCGGCCGGGGGCACTACGGCCATTATGTGCCGAGCGTCGTCGACCACCTCGCGGACCGCGCGGAGTTCCTCACGAGCTACACCCAGTACCAGCCGGAGGTGTCACAGGGGTTCCTCCAGGCGCTCTTCGAGTACCAGTCGATGCTGGTGGAGCTGACCGGACTCGACGTCGCGAACTGCTCGATGTACGACGCGGCGACCGCGCTGGGCGAGGCCGCGACGCTCGCCGACCGCGTCCGGTCCACCTCGGGCGACACCGTCCTCGTCCCCGAACAGCTCCGCGAGGGGAAGCGGGCGGTGCTGGAGAACTACTGCGCGGGCGCCGACCTGAGCGTCGAGACGTACCCGATGGCGGACGGGACCGCCGACGTTGATCGGCTCGCCGACCGCGCGGGCGACGACGTCGTCATGCTGTACGCCGAGAGTCCGACCGTCCGCGGCTGCGTGGAGGAGCGGCTGGCGGCGATCGGCGAGGTCGCCGACGACACCGACGCGCTGTTCGCGCTCGGCTCCGACGTCGTCGCGCTGTCGGTGTTGGAGTCGCCGGCGGAAGTCGGCGCCGACGTCGTCGTCGGCGAGGCCGGCGCGCTCGGCCTGCCGGCCAGCTACGGCATGGGGCTGGGGATCTTCGCCTGCCGCGACGAGTTCCTGCGACAGGTCCCCGGCCGGCTCGTCGGCGCGAGCGAGGACGCGAACGGCGACCGCGCATACACGCTAACGCTCCAGACCCGCGAACAGCACATCCGCAAGGAGCGCGCCACCTCGAACATCTGTACGAACCAGGCGTGGGTCGCGCTCCGCGCGGCGATCCACGCGGCGACGCTCGGGCCAGACGGTCTCGTCGAACTCGCGAACGACTGTGTCCGCGAGGCCGAGACGCTGGCGGCCCGGATCGACGAGCTGTCCGGCGCGGCCGCGCCCGTCCACGACCGCCACCACGTCCGGGAGTTCGCGGTGCGCGTCGACCAGCCCGCGCCCGCCGTCGCGGAGGACCTAGAGGCAGAGGGGTTCGCGGTCCACGCGATCGACGATCACCTGCTTCAGGTGTGCGTCACCGACCTGAACGCCGGGCGGACCGACGGGCTCGTCGCGGCCTTCGAGGGGGTGCTGTAGATGATCCACGACCAGGCGAACTACGAGCGCGATGGCGAGGACGTCCGCGAGCCGCTGCTCTCGGAGAAGGGGCAGGAGACGGTCGACGTGCGCGGGGACTCCCCGCTGCCCGACGACCTGACCCGCGAGGAGCTGACGCTGCCGAACCCCTCGGAGCCGGAGACGGCGCGCCACTACACCCGGCTCTCGCAGATGAACTGGGCGATCGACTCCGGGCCGTACCCGCTGGGGAGCTGTACGATGAAGTACAACCCCAAGTTCACCGAGGACGTGGCGGCCGACCCGAACGCCGCGGTCCACCCGGACCGCTCCGCGCGCTCGGCGCAGGGAATCTTAGAGCTTCAGTACCGGCTTCAGGAGGTTCTCACCGAAATCGGGGGGATGGACGCCGTCACGCTCCAGCCGCCCGCGGGCGCGGCCGGCGAGCTGACGGGGATCCTCGTCGCGAAGGCGTACCACGAACACCACGGGAACGACCGCTCGGAGGTCGTGATCCCGGCGTCGGCCCACGGGACGAACTTCGCGACCGCCGCGACCGCCGGCTACGACGTGGTCGAACTCCCCTCCGGCGAGGACGGGCGGGTCGACCTGGAGGCCTTGGAGGCGGCCGTCGGCGACGACACCGCCGCCCTAATGTTAACGAACCCGAACACGGTCGGCCTCTTCGAGCGCGACATCACGGAGATCGCCGAGATCGTCCACGACGCCGGCGGCCTGCTCTACTACGACGGCGCGAACCTCAACGCGCTGCTCGGTCGCGGCCGCCCCGGCGACATGGGGTTCGACGTGATCGCACTACAACGTCCACAAGACGTTCGCGACCCCCCACGGCGGCGGCGGTCCCGGCGCCGGGCCGGTCGGCGTCGTCGACGAACTGGCGCCGTTCCTCCCGACGCCGCGGGTGCGAGAGGCGGAGGAGGGGTCGGGGTACGAGCGCTTCGAGCCGACCCGTACGATCGGCAAGGTACACGGATTCGCCGGCAACTGGCTCGTGTTGATCAAGGCGTACGCGTACATCGCCCGCCTCGGCGACGAGGGGCTGGCGGACGCGGCCGCGAAGGCGGTGCTCAACGCGAACTACCTCGCCGAGCGGATCGACTTAGAGGTGCCCTTCGGCCCGTTCCACCACGAGTTCGCGGCGACCGCGGGCGACCGCGACGCGGCCGATGTCGCCAAGCGCATGCTGGACTTCGGCGTCCACCCGCCGACGACGAAGTGGCCGGAGATGGTGCCGGAGGCGATGCTGACGGAGCCGACCGAGATCGAGGGGCAGTCATCACTCGACGACCTCGCGGAGGCGTTCAACCTCGCGTACGCCGACAGCGACGAGGCGCTCGACTCCGCGCCGACCCGGACCGCCGCCGCCCGGATCGACCAGGTCGGCGCCGCGCGGGACCCGCGGCTCTCGTGGCAGGCGCTCGACGAGGAATAGGGCGTCCGAATCCGAGAGGCCCGGTCGACCGCCTCAGGGTTCGGTCGCGGCCGACCGCGCCGGCTCCTCTCCGTCCGCGTCGCTCGCGTCGAACTCGCCGGGGTCGCGGTCGTCGAAATCCCCGGTATCGAGGGGGGTCGCGTCCGGGTTCGGACCGTCGGCGGTCGCAGCGTCCTCGGCGTCCGACGCCGAGTCGAACGGCCCCGCGCCGTCGACGAACCGCCGCATCACCCGCCCCTCGGCGCGGTGGAGCGTCTCGCTACAGGTCGACTTCGCGATCCCGTTCGCCTCGGCCAGTTCCGTGAGCGTACACTGGCGCGGGGTGTCGTAGTACCCCGACCGGACCGCCTCGAAGACGAGTTCGCGCTGCGCCTCGGTGAGCGTCCGGTCCGGGTCGTCGCCGCCGGTCGCGGCGACGCCGACCGTCACCCCGTCGCCCGCGAGCCGGCGGCCGAACGCCTCGATGCGATCGCGGTCGCCGACGACCGTCACGGTCGCGCGGCCGTCGACGACCTCGACCGCCGACTCGATCGGCAGTCCGACCGCGCGCGCCGCCGGGAGATACGCGGGAGTGTCGCCGACCACGCGGAGCGTGCGGACGTCGCCGCGGCGCTCGACGGTCGTCGCGCGAGCGACGCGGTCGTGGTCGCGGAGCGCGTCCTCGACGCGGTCCCGGTCCGTGCCGGCCACGAGGACGGTCGCGACCGTCCTCGTCGCGTCGTCCGCCGCGTTCGGATCGTCGACGGCGGCCTCCGCGGGACCGTCGCCGTCAACCGAAATCGTCTCGTCGACCCGGAGCGTCGCCGAAGAGACGCTTCGGGAGACGTCGCCGAGCCACGACCCAGTCGGGAGGTCGAGTCGCAGTGCGGTCCGACTCATCGCCTCCACCTCGATTCCCCCGGCGGACCGACCGCCCCGACGGTCGCTGGTACACACATCTCTCGTGACCGTACGGTCTCGGTCCCCCTCCGCGTGCCCCTTCATACGTTTCGAACCTAAATACCCCTGCGCGGATCGGCCCGTGCCGCCCGCCGCGACCGCAGGACCGAAGAGACGAACCGCCCGCCGCGACCGCAGGACCGAAGTCCCCGGCGCGCGAGCGCGGTCGCATGGAGACGACAGACGCGTTCATCGGCCTGACCTGCGTCGACTGCGGGGAGACGTTCGACGCGGAGACGGCGACCCACCGCTGTCCCGACTGCGACGGCATCCTCGACCCCGACTACGACTACGACCGCGTTGAGCTGACCCCGGAGACGCTCGACTCGCGGCCCGACGGGTCGATGTGGCGGTACGCGGAGCTGCTCCCGTTCCCGGCCGAGACGGCGGTGTCGCTCGGGGAGGGCGCCACGCCGCTCGTCGAGTGTCCGGCGCTGGCGGACGCGATGGGCGTTGGCCGCGTCCTCCTGAAAGACGAGGGCGCGAACCCCACGGGGACGTTCAAGGACCGCGGGCAGGCGGCCGCAATGACGGCCGCGCGCGAGCACGGCGCGAGCGAGATTGCCTTAAACAGCGCCGGCAACGCGGGGCAGGCGGCCGCGGCGTACGCGGCCCGCGCGGACTTCAGCGGCGCACGTGTTCCTCCCCTCGCGGGCGGGGTTCACCCAGAAGGCGATGACGGAGGTCCACGGCGCGGACCTCACCGTCACCGACCCGATCGACGGGAACTCGCAGATCGGCGACGCCGGGACGGCCTACGCCGAGGCGATGGATGAACACCCGGAGTGGTACTCGACGAAGACGTTCGTCACCCCGTACCGCCACGAGGGGAAGAAGACGATGGCGCTGGAGCTGCTGGCGCAGCTCGACTGGGAAGCCCCTGACGCCGTCGTCTACCCGACCGGCGGCGGCGTCGGGCTGGTGGGGATCCGACAAGGCCGCCCGGGAGGCCCGGGATCTGGGGTGGACCGACGAGCTGGTCCCGATGTACGCCGCGCAGGCCGCGGGCTGTGCGCCGGTCGTCCGGGCCTACGAATCGGGCGCGGAGCGGCACGAGCCGCTCGACGACGACGAGGTCGACACGGCGTGCAACGGGATCGCGATCCCCGACCCCGGCGCGAGCCACCTCATCCTGAAGGCGATCCGCGAGTCCGACGGCGGGGCGGTGGCGACGACGGACCGTGAGATCCTCGATGCCGCCATCGACGTGGCGCGGGCGGAGGGGCTTGAGGTCGGTGCGACCTGCGCGGCCACGGTCTCCGGCGCGTTCGCGCTTGCGGAGTCGGGCGAGTTCGGTCCCGACGACACGGTCGTCCTGCTGAACACCGGCGCGGGCAACAAGGACGTGGACGCGCTGCGCGCGCACCTCGGTGAGCGGGAGGCAGAGGCAGAGGCAGCGGCCGGCGAGTAGGCGACGACGGAGGGGGCGACTGCGGACGCAGCCGAGGAGGAAAGAGGAGCCGAACCGGAACCACTACGGCGGGGGGTCGCCACCCCTCGCGCATGGAACTCGGCGTCATCGGACTCGGGCGGATGGGGCAGATCGTCGCGAACCGGTCGCTGGAGGCGGGCCACGACGTGGTCGCGTTCGACCTCTCGGCGGAGGCGACCGCGGAGGCGGCGGAGGCGGGCGCGGAGCCGGCCGACTCGGTGGCGGACCTCTGCGACCGGTTGGGTGAGGAAAGGCGCATCTGGCTGATGGTGCCCGCGGGCGACGCGGTCGACGCCACGCTCGCGGACCTGGAACCCCACCTCGATTCCGACGACGTAGTCGTCGACGGGGGGAACTCCCACTTCGAGGAGTCGACCCGCCGCGCTGAGGGGACGGACGCCGCCTACCTCGACTGCGGCACCTCGGGCGGCCCCGCGAGCGCGGAGGCAGGCTTCTCGCTGATGGTCGGCGGTCCGGAGTGGGCCTACGAGGCGATGGTCCCCGTCTTCGACGCGGTCGCGACCGGGCCGGACGGCCACGACCGCATGGGCGAGTCGGGCGCGGGCCACTACGTGAAGATGGTCCACAACGGCGTCGAGTACGCGCTGATGCAGGCGTACGGCGAGGGGTTCGAGCTGCTCACGGACGGGCGCTACGAACTGGACATGGAGTCGGTCGCGCGCACCTGGAACAACGGCGCCGTGATCCGGTCGTGGCTGCTGGAGCTGTGCGAGGAGGCGTTCCGCGAGGAGGGGTCGGACCTCGGCGACGTGGCCGACCACGTCGCGGGCGGGTCGACGGGCACGTGGACGGTTCAGGAGGCGCTCGAACAGGAGGTCCCCGTCCCAATCATCTACCAGGCGCTCGCGGAGCGGTTCGACTCCCGCAACGAGGGCCGCTTCTCGCGCCGACTGGCGAACCGGCTCCGGTACGGGTTCGGCCGTCACGAAGTCGCGCGGCGGTCCGACGGGGAGTAGGAGCGGACGGAGCGGGCGGAGCGGGCAGAGCGGACGACGAGAACAGTTCCTTCGTCTGATTATCAGGATCGACCACGTCCGAGAAACACTTATGTACAGCCATGGTAGAGTATCACACGCACAGAATGTTCGAGCGATTCTCAAGCGGCTACTACCTGGGGGAACTGTACGTGGAACCCCACGACGGCGAGCGCGCCGTCATCCAGCGGGCGGACCACGAACACGTCAACGAGCAGCTGTACGCGGACGGGGAGGGCGTCGAGCGACTTGACGCCCCGCTCGTGATGAAAGTCGACGGCGGCCACATTCCGGTCGGCGGCGACGACGACGTAGCGAGCGGTACGCTCGCGATTCCCCAGGAACTCGCCGACGAGACGCTCCCGGACCGGCGGAACGTGCTGCTTGCGGACGCGGACTGCGCCGAGAAGCTGCTGCGCTGGGAGGGGTGGGAGCCGTTCGTGAACGCGTAGTACTACTTGATTGCCCCTGTGTTCCGTAATTTCGTCGTCGTGACCGGTTATTTATAAGTGGTTGTCCGTGAGTCGGCGGCGAACTCCTCCAAAGCCTCCAGCCGGGAGGCGGGCGCACGCTCGTTGTCGCCCGAAAATCTCCGATTTTCGGGATGACGAGAGAGCAAAGCTCTCTCGAACCACGCGCTTCAGTCGCTCGCTTCGCTCGCTCCTTCCAGTGCTTACGTCGTCATCAGAACGCTCCGCGTTCTGATTGGCTCACGAGAGCTTTGCTCTCGTGAACGCCTGCGCCCGCCTCCCGGCTGCCCCTTTGAGTCCCGCCCCGCACCGCCCCGCGCCTCACGCCTCCCCAGCCTCGTCGGTGGTCCTCCGCTTCGCTCCGGACCACCGACTCCCTCGCGCGTGCTCCTCACGCCCTTCGGGCGTTCGGAGGCACGCGCCACCGCACATCGTTCGTTTATAAGCGGTATCAATATCGTCGCCGCCGCAGACGCACCTTTTAGGTCACAGGGGGTCGCGGATTCGGTATGATCGACAGGCTGCTCGGGCGCGCCGAGCTGAAAGAGCGCATCGAGGAGTTGGAGGAGGAGAAGCGCCACCTCGAACGCCGCGCCGAGGCCGAGGAGGAGCGCCGCTCCGACGCGGTCGCCGACCGCCAGCGCGCCGAGGAGCGCGTCAACGAGCTCGAACACCGGATCGAGTCCCTCGAAGAGCGGCTGGAGCGCGCCGAGGGAACCGACGAGTCGGTCGAGTTCCGGCGCGTGAGCGACCGCAGCGGCGCGCGACTGGTTGACGCGCTCGACCGCTTTCGGAGCGTCGAGAGCGACGACCCCGAGGGGCTGCTCACGGCGTATGTCCCGGACGCCGACTCGGTGCCGGCGACCGTCTCGGACTGGTTCGGCGACCGCACGGAACTGGTCCGGCGCGCCGCGCCCGCGGTCGTCCTCGCCGACGACACCGGCGCAGTGAGCGTCGCGCTGACGCCGCCGATCGAACCAGAGCCGTACGACCGGTGGAGCGATCGGTTCCGGCTACCCGACGCGTGGTTCCGCCCGACCGGCCGGTTCGCGTTCGCCGTGGTCCGCTCGGACACCTTCGCCGTCGGAACCTACGAGGGCGACGAGCGGGTCGACTTCGACGGGTTCACGAGCGACGTGAAGGAGGCCCACTCGAAGGGCGGCTTCTCGCAGGGGCGCTTCGAGCGCCGCCGCGAGGGGCAGATTGACGACCACCTGGAGAAGGCGAACGAGGCGCTCGCGGAGGTCGCGGACGCGGAGGACATCGACCGCGTGATCGCCGTCGGCGAGCGCAGCGTCCTCGGCCGGGTGCGCGACCGCGCCGACGTCACCGACGTCTCGGACGCGACGGGTAAGCCGAAGGCGGCGCTCGACGACGCGTTCCGCGACTTCTGGCGGGTTCGCCTCCGTGCGATCTGAGCCGGGCGAGAAGCGCTCCGTCCCGCGTCAGAACGGCGACTCGGGACCTTCGTCGGCGTCCCCGGCGTCGGATCCGTCGTCCGGTTCGTCGGACTCGGTCAGCTCGCCGACCGCCTGCTCCCACGCCTCGATGCCGCCGCGGAGGCTCTCGACGCGTGCGTTCTGCGTCCCCTCGTAGCTGCCGATCAGTTGGGCCGCCTGCTGGCTGGCGACCCCGTGCGGACAGACGGTTACGATCCGCTCTGCCCCTTCCAGTTCCGCGATCCGGCTCGTCAGCTCCGGGAACGGGATACACTCGCTGTCGGGGAGGTGCCCGCGGTCGAACGCGCGCTGATCGCGGATGTCGACGATGCGGAGCGATTCGGATTCGTCGGCGGAGCCGTCGGCGTGCGCGTCCAGCAGCGTCGACAGCTCCTCGGGGTCGATTTCGCCGTCCATCAGGGGAGAGGAGCGATGCTGGCCGTGAGCACGGCTCGGTCGTCGGTGTCGTTTCGGGCGCCGTGGACCGCGCCGCGCTCGTTTTCCACCACCGCGGGCGCGGCGAGCGCCGCCTCGTCGTCGTCGCGGACCACGGTCGGTTCGCCCTCCAACACGTGGAACACGTTCGTCGCGTCGGCGTGTTCGTGGGGGTCGACGGCCGCGTCCGGGCCGAGGACGAACGCCTTCACCAGCACGTCGTCGGTGACGACGAGCTCCGCGGTCTCGACCTCGCCGGGTTCCGGGTCGAGACCGGAGACCGCCGCCGCGTAGCTGTCGAGCGTCATACTCGTCCCTCGCGCGGGACGGTGAAAAGTCGCGCGCTCGGGACCGGAAACGGAGCCGGTCGGACGAATCCGGGGCGGTCGGGACGAATCCGGGGCGGTCGGGACGAATCCGGAGGCGGGAGTCAGTACGAGGGCGACTCCTCCGGCTCGCCGTCCCGCGCGTTGACGACGCGCCCGAGGGTGAAGAGGAGGTCGGAGAGCCGGTTGAGGTAGGTGACGACGGCCTCGTTTATCGGCTCCGAGCGCGCGAGGTCGACGACCCGGCGTTCGGCGCGTCGCACGACGGTGCGCGCGTGGTGGAGCGCCGCGCCCGCCTCGCCACCGCCCGGGAGGATGAACGACTTGAGGGGTTCTAACTCCTCGTCGAGCGCGTCGATGTGCTCCTCTAACTCCTCGGTGTGGTCGCTCTCGACCTGCGGGTCGTCCGGGTCGGGGTCCGGGTTCGCGAGATCCGCCTGAACGACGTGGAGGTGGTTCTGAACCGTCTCTAGGAGATCGTCGACATCGTCGTGGCCCGTCGGGCGGACCGTCCCGAGTAGCGCGTTCGCCTCGTCGACGGAGCCGTACGCCTCGATGCGGTGGCTCGACTTCGACACCCGGCTCATGTCCCGGAGGTCGGTCTCGCCCTCGTCGCCGCGGCCGGTGTAGATGCTCATGCGAGGGTCCTCTCGACGTACTCGACGATGTTCGCGCTCTCCGCCATCGTCACGCCGCGCTCCTCGTCGACGAGGACCGGAACGCCGCGCTGGCCGCTGATCCGCTTGACCTGGTTCCGCCCGGAGTGGAGCGCGTCGACCCACTCCGTCTCGTACGCGACGCCCGCGTCGTCCAGGGCGTCGGCGACCTTCTCGCACCACGGGCACCCGTCGAGGGCGTACAGTCGAACGCTCATACCGATCGATCCGTCCGCGCCGTCAAGAAGGTGTGCGTCCGGCTCACTCCCGGTCACCGGGAGAGTCGTCCCGGCCGGTTCAGAGGTCGTGGTACGACTCCATCCCGGCCCGGTGTTCCTCCGGGATCGGCATCGGCTCGCCGGTGTCGGGGTCGAGCGAGACGAGCGTCGCCTCGGCCTCCGCGGCGACGGCGTCGCCGACCCGGACCTCGTGGGTCATCGTCGCGCTCGACCGCCCGAGGTCGGCCACGTCGACGGTGACGGTGACCTCCCCGTCGGAGAGCTCGACCGGCCGCCGGAAGTCGATCGAGATCGACGCCAACACGGTCGACGCCCGCGAGATGTCGGCGTCGAGGACGTCGCGGAAGTACCGTGTCCGCGCCTGCTCGATGTACGTCGCGTAGACGGCGTTGTTGACGTGGCCCATCGCGTCGATGTCGCGGAACCGCACGTCGATGTCCGCGGTGTACGTTCCCATATCCGACCCACTAACGGCGATCGTATGTAGGCGTCGGGATCGACGTCGGCGGACGCGCCGGGATCGATGTCAGCGGACGCACCAGGATCGATGTCAGCGGACGCGTCGGGATCGACGGCGGCGGACGCGCCAGGATCGATGTCAGCGGACGCGTCGGGATCGACGGCGGCGGACGCGTCGGAACCGGGCCGACGAGCTGCCAACGTATAAAAACGACACGCGCCAACCAGTGCGGTATGGACAACGGAGCGATCGACGACGTCGACAGGGCGATCCTGTACGCGCTACAGGCCGACGCCCGAAACACGTCGTCCGGGGACATTGCGGAGCGGACCGGGACCTCCGACAGCACCGTCCGCAAGCGGATCCAGCGCCTCGAATCCGACGGCGTGATCAAGGGGTACAGCGCCAACGTCGACTACCAGCGGTCGGGGTATCCGCTCCGGATGCTGCTCTACTGTACCGCGTCGATACCGGAGCGCGGCGAACTGATCCCCGACATTCTGGAGATCGACGGCGTCGTGTCGGTCCAGGAGCTGGTGACCGGCGAGCAGAACCTGCTCGTGACCGTCGTCGGCGAGTCGGACAACGACATCACGCCCGTGGCGCAGGCGCTCCTCGACATGGGCGTCACCGTCGCCGACGAGGTTCTCGTGCGGACCCACGAGACGACCCCCTTCGGGAGGTTCGACACCGAGGGGCGCGACGACGGATAGCGACGCCGAGCGTCGCGAAGGCGAAGCAATCGAGGGCGTACACGAATCGAGGGAGTCGTGTCGTGACGTAGGCGGCTCCGTTGAAATCCTCAGAGAGTGAGATATTCTGACCCGGTCGCGGCCAATACGGGGAATTCACGATGCCGGTGCTTCGGAGGGGTACACGACGAGACCATATGCCAAGGAGAAAACGACCTGCCCGAGCGGGATTATACCCAGCGTTAAAACTCCAACTGCGACGGCCGATTTCTTCGCGTCTGAGAGTGTCATCCGTGAGTTCGTCAAACTGCGCATCACGAGGTACGGGTACGCAAGCGTGACCACGACGAAACATCCCAGCGAAGCGCGGTAGATCCCGTTTTGGAAGTACTGCGGGTCCTGTGCGATCGGTGTGAGCGCTAACAGTAGTGCCGGGAAAAGAATCGTTGTAACCGGGAGAAATAGCCACGGATCATACCGACTCATCGAGTGAGACGATGTCTGCCAGCACTATAAAAATACAGTAGGCTACTGGGGTAATATTTAGGATGAGGAGCTTGTCGAAAACAATAGATTAGTGATGTGTTCTGATTCACACGTGATCAGTACAGAAGACACAGATCACACCTCAATTAGTGTATCTCTCTACTTCTGTAATGGGTCGGTCCCATACCTTTAAAAAAACAAGTACAAATTACGGTATGCGATTTTTCACCAGGAACGTCATTACGGGTGTAGTCGTCGGCTCGGCCGTTGGTATTATCGCAGGAGTACTCATCGGCCCGGACGGGTGGGCGCTCGGCGGAGCGGTAGCGGGTGGGGCCATCGGCAGGAGAAGTACCGATCTCGCGGAATCGATAGTCGAGAGTTCGAAGGCCGGTGTACTCACTGCCGTCGTGTTCGCGGCGGTTTTCGGATTCGGTAGCGGTGTACGTGCCGCGGTCGATACAGGGAGTCCGGAATTACTGGCACAGGGTCTGGGACCGTTCTTTTCGATCGCACTTATATACGGGTTCGGTTGTTTCATCGCCGCCGCCGCCACCGGAGCGGTTGTTCACGTCGTCCAAAATTCGAGATAGGTAGTGGATACACAACTCTCAGCGATGGCCTGTTTCAGGCGAGAATTCGTCTGAAGCAGAGGATTCCAACGGAGCCACGTCGAAGGACCGTTTCGTGACGTGGGTCGTGGTGTGTAGCCGAGAGACTGACCTGCCGGTCGGGCCGTTGATAAACATAACGTTCTATAATTGAGTTTATTCGAACGTTTTGTGAACACAGACAGTTTTAATAGGCATTGTGTTCTCAAGACTGGGTAGAGACGACCGAAATCGGAGTCCGTGGCGATTCGGGTTTCGAGCGGTCGTGCGAAGAGTCGAACGATGTCAGGACGCACCTCGAAGCCGACGGTCGGAGCGCTCCGGGAGACGGGCGAGTCGTCGTCCGTCCCCGCGGTATTGACGTGGCTCGCGTGGTCGCTGTTCGCCGCGAGCGTCGCCGCGCTCGTCGCCCGAGTCCGACTCGGGGGGACGTGGAGATCCCCGGCGCGGTCGCCGTCGACGGGCTGACCGTCCTGATGTGGGTGGTTGTCACCTTCTTCAGCGGGATCGTCCACAGCTACTCGCGCCGCTACATGGCCGGGAGCGCCCACGAGACCGACTTCTTCCTCGGGGTCTTCGCGTTCACGCTCGCCGTGATGGCGCTCGTCGCGGCCGACCACATCGCGCTGTTCTGGCTGTGCTGGCTGGCGATGGGACTGCTGATGGCGCGGCTCATCGGGACCGTCGACGGCTGGCCGCAGGCGCGGGCGGCCGCGAGCGTCGCTCGGCGGTCCTTCCTCGCGAGCAGCGCGCTCCTCGGCGTCGCGCTCGCGGCGCTGTGGTGGGCGACGGGCGCGCCGACGGTCTCCGGCGTCGCCGCGAGCGCCGACGGTCTCGGCGGCCCCGCGTGGGTCGTCGCCGCGGTCGCGCTCGTCCTCGCGGCGATGCTCCAGTCGGCGCTCGTCCCGTTCCACGGCTGGCTGCTCTCCTCGATGACCGCCCCGACGCCCGCCTCGGCGCTGATCGCACGCCGGGTTCGTCAACGCGGGGGGCGTCCTGTTGACCCGCTTCGCCCCGGTCGTGACCGTCGACGCCGCGCTCATGCTCGGCGTCGTGGCCGTGGGGGCGACCAGCGCCCTGCTGGGCAAGCTGCTCAAGACGGTCCAGCCGGACGTGAAGAGCGAACTGGGCTGCTCGACGGTCGGACAGATGGGGTTCATGATCGATCCAGGCCGGTCTCGGCTTCTTCGGGGCCGCGATCACGCACCTGATCGTCCACGGCTTCTACAAGGCGTACCACTTCCTCAGCGCGGGCGAGGAGGTCGAGCACGCGGTCCCGACTGAGGAGGCCCACTCTGAGACGAGCGCCGTCGGCGCGGTCGTCGTGCTGGCGACCGGACTGGCGGGCGGCGCGACGTTCGCGGTCCTCACCGGCAAGGGCACGAGCGTCGACAGCGGACTGCTGCTCGCGGCGCTCGTCGCGCTCACGACGCTCCACGCGGCCCGGAGCGCCCTCCGGCAGACCGCGCTGTCGCCGGCGGCCCGCTACGGCGCGATCCCGCTGGTCTTCCTGCCGGCCATCGCGGGCTACGCGCTCGTCTACGAGGCCGTTTCGAGCGTCCTCGCCGGGGTGCCGATGGTCTCCGCGCCGACCGAACTGACCGCGCTTCACGCGCTCGTCGCCGTCGCTTTCCTCGCGGCGTACGTCGCGATCGAGACCGGCGTCCACGAGCGGAGCGAGCGCCTCTACGTCGCGTTTCTGAACGCGGGGCAACCCGCCCCGGAGACGGTGTTGACCGCCACGGAGGAATACAATGAGCACTGAACGCGCCATCAGAGAGAGCATCGACGAAGCCGCGACCACCGTCGGTTCGGTCTGGCCGATCCACTCGTTCGTGACGGCCAACCCGCTTTCCGGCTTCGAGGACGAACCGTTCGCCGAGGCCGTGCCTCGGGCGGCAGACCTCCTCGGCGGTCGCGGCTATCCGAGTCCGGAGACGTTCCGGGCGGCCCTCGACGACGGCCGGATCGACCCGGAACTGCTCGACGCGGAGCTGGCCGAGCGGGGGTACGATGACGACCCCGAGACGCTGCTGGAGCGGATGGAGACCGACGGCGAGACGACGGATCCGACCGGCGACGAGAGCGGAGGGCCGTCCGGCGACGACGAGACCGAGCGCCCGGAGGCCGAACGGGTCGACCGCGTGCTCGCGAAGTGGCTGTCGGCGTTCCTCGACGAGGGGCAGGCGGAGTGGTCGATGCCGAACCGGGAGAACGGGTTCTACGACGCCTTCCGGTCGGTGGTCCCGTACGACGACGAGATACCCGACGAGGGCGTCGTGGCCGACCTCCCGGCGTCGCCGATCGAGGCCGTCGAATCCGTGTTGGAGCCGTACCCCGAGGGGCGGTGGAACTCCGTCTTCGAGGCGCAGTTCGCCGCGCTCCCCGGCTGGACCGGGCTGATCAAGCGCCGCGCCGCGGACGGCGACGCGTGGCAGTCCGCACACCCGATCACGCTCGAAGGGTACCTCGCGGTCCGGCTCGCGCTGCTCGACGCCTTCGACGCCGACGTCTCCCCCTCGTCCGATCCGGGAGACGCGGAGACCGAGACGACAGTCGAACTGGCGGACGCGTTCCTGAGCGCGTGGGAGGCGAGCTACCGGGGCGAGCTCGTCGAGCGGGTCGCCGCCGAGAGCGAGGCCCGCGCCGAGGCGAGCGACGCCCGCGCCGACGGCGGGTCGGAGCGCCCGGACGCGCAGCTGGTCTTCTGTATCGACACGCGCTCGGAGGTCATCCGGCGGCACGTCGAGGCGACCGGCGACTACGAGACGCACGGCTACGCCGGCTTCTTCGGCGTCCCGATGGAGTACCGCGGGTACGACGCCGACGTGTCGGTCGACGCCTGCCCGCCCATCGTCGACGCGCAACACCGCGTCTCGGAGGTCCCGACCGACGAGGACGCGCGGGCCAGTCGCGACCGCTGGGCGGACTTCCGCGAGGCCGCCGGCGAGGTGATCGAGACGCTGAAGTCCAACCCCGCCACCGCGTTCAGCTTCGTCGAGGGCGCCGGGAGCGGATACGGGGTCGCGCTCGCGGCGCGCACGCTCGTTCCCGGGCGGGTGGCCGACCTGCTCGCCGCGGCCGACGACTCGGCGCCCGACGACCACGAGTTCTGCGAGCCGGGCGTTCACCGGCGGGACGGCGCCGGCGAGGGGCTTCCGGCGGGGTTGACCCGCGACGAGAAGGTCGAGTACGCCGCGACCGCCTTCGATCTGATGGGCGTAGAGGAGTTCGGTCGCCTCGTCGTCTTCACCGGGCACGCGGCCGAGACGGCCAACAACCCCTACGACTCCAGCCTGGACTGTGGCGCCTGCGCCGGCAACCCCGGCGGGCCGAACGCCCGCGCCCTCGCCACGATCTGTAACGACCCCGAGGTCAGGGCGGATCTGCGCGATCGCGGCCACGACGTGCCGGACGACACGGTCTTCCTCGCAGCCGAGCACAACACGACGACCGACGAGATCGAGCTGTACGACGGCGACGTACCCGACTCGCACGCCGCGGACCTCGCTCGGCTGCGCGCGGACCTCGACGCGGCGCGCGAGAACGCGACCGCCGAACGGGTCGGAGACGCGGACGACGACTCGGCAACTCCCGGCGACGCGGCGAGCGTGGAGGAGGCGGAGCGCCGCGCCGGCGACTGGGCCGAGACGCGCCCGGAGTGGGGGTTGGCCGGCAACGCCGGGTTCGTCGTCGGTCCCCGCGAGCTGACGAGCGACCTCAACCTCGACGGGCGCGCCTTCCTCCACTCGTACGACTGGGCGACCGATCCCGACGGGGACGCGCTCGAAGCGATCCTGACCGGACCGATGGTTGTCACCCAGTGGATCAACGCGCAGTACTACTTCTCGACGGTCGACAACGCGGCGTACGGCAGCGGGTCGAAGGTGACCCACAACCCGGTCGGGAACGTCGGCGTGTACCAGGGCAACGGCGGCGACCTGATGACCGGGCTGCCGCTCCAGTCGGTCATGGCCGCCGCCGACGAGCCGTACCACCAGCCGCTCCGCCTCTCGACGGTCCTCCACGCGCCGGTCGACCGCGTCACCGAGGTCTTGGCCGACAACGAGGCGGTGGCCGAACTGCTGGACAACGACTGGCTCTCGCTGACGGTCGTGGACCCGACACAAGAGCACCGCGCGTTCCACTACGAGGAAGAGCTGGAGTGGACGCTGCTGTCCGAGCCTGGGCGAACCGAACCGCCGGCTGAGGCGCCGACCGCTCCCGCCGTCGCGGACGACTGAGTCCGCGTTCGGGGTGCCCAAGACCCACCGCTTGCGGTCCTGGGTGCCGCGCACGGTATCAATAATGATTGTCGCGGGACAATCCCTATTGGGTTCGCTCCGGCTCATTGTGGCATGAGGAGCGAACGGCCCGTTGACCTGCTGTACGTCAACGACGACGACCAGCTTCGAGAGCTGGTCTCCACGCAGCTACGCAACGAGAGCGACCGGCTCCGGATCGAGACGGCGGACTCCGCCGTCGAGGGAGAGCGGCTGCTGGAGGAGGAAGCGATCGACTGCGTGCTCTGCGATCACCACATGCCGGACGTGACCGGGGTCGAGTTTCTGAAGCGCGTTCGCGAGGAGCGTCCGGATCTCCCCTTCCTGCTCTTCACGAACACCGGGACGGAAGCCGTCGCGAGCGAGAGCATCGAGGCCGGCGTCACGGACTACGTCATCCAGGACACCATCGAGAACCAAGCCCCGCTGCTCGCCAGAAAGATCGTCACCTACGTCGAACACCGGCGGGCGCAGCGAGAGCGGGACCGGACGAACAGGCGGCTCCGCGAGGTCGCCTCCGTGACCGATCAGGTGTGGTGGGTCTTCTCGCCAACGTGGGACGAGCTGCGGTTCATCAACGACGGCCACGAGGCGATCTTCGGGCAGCCGCCGGCGAAGCTTCGGGACGATCCGACGACGTTTCTCGACCGGATACACGAAGACGACGTGGACCGCGTTCGGCAGGCGATGGAGTCGTGCTCGAAGGGGACGCCGCAGGTGGTCGAGTACAGGGTCGAAAAGTCCGACGCGGTGCGGCTCTGGGTCGAGTCGCGGTGTAAGCCCATCAGCGACGAGACCGGAGGCGTCACGTCGCTCGTCGGACTGACGCGCGACATCACCGACCGAAAGCTGTACCAGCGGGAGCTGACCGAGACGGTCGACCAGCTGGAGGAGTTCACCGGGACGGTGTCACACGACCTCCGAAACCCGCTGAACGTCGCGGCCGGAAACCTCAGCCTCGCGGCGTCGGAGAGCGACGACGAGCGCATCGACACGGCCCTGGACGCCATCACGCGGATGAGCGAGCTAATCGACGAGCTGCTGACGCTCGCGAAGGAGGGCAAGACGCTCGGCGAGCGGAGCGACGTTCCGTACGAGGAGATCGTCGAGAAGAGCTACGAGAACGTCCGGGCGCCGGAGAGCACCCTACGGGTCACGGGGAGCGTCGCGCTGTCGTGCGACTCCGCGCGACTCACCGAGGCGTTCGAGAACATCATCCGCAACGCCGTCGAACACGGCGGCAGCGACGTCACGCTTACCGCCGGTGTACTGCCCGACGGGGGCGGCGTGTTCATCGAAGACGACGGACCCGGAATTCCGCCCGGGGAGCACGAGCGTGTCTTCGGGAAGGGCCACACGACCCGAGAGGACGGGAGCGGATTCGGGCTCGCGATCGTCGAGCGGATCGTCGACGCGCACGGCTGGGAGATCCGCATCGCCGACGACGCGGCCAGCGGCGCACGCTTCGAAGTCGTGACCTAAAAACGAGGAGTAGAGCCGCACCGACCGGCGACGACTCAGACGCCGGGGACGCCGAACGCGCTGATACTGAGTTCGAGAACGCCGTTCAGGACTGCGATGACGACCAGCGCGGCGGCCCACGCGACCAGCCCCATGATCGCCGCGTCCTTCCAGCCACCGGGGTACCGCCACTTGATGACCCACACCCACGCGATCAGCGCGACGAGCGACCCGATCAGGGGGATCAGCGACCCGATCGCCCACGCGAGGGCGCCGAAGAGCGCCGTGACCACCGCGTGCGAGTAGTCGTCGACGCCCGCGACGACGCGGCCGCTAATGTAAATCCCTAATCCACCGACCAACAGCGCGACGACGAACGAGACGATAGCTCCCAGTACCATACACCGTCCCGTCTCGACTCAGAGGGATATAACAGGGGGACAGACTCCCCTCGGATGACACGTTTCGGAGAGTCGTCCGGACGGGAGTGTGATATCGAATCGCGGAGAATCCAGCTCAGTACAGCAGCTCGTCGTCGTTCTCGATCATGTACAGCGACCGGGCGGCGATGTTGACCGCGTGGTCGCCGATCCGTTCGAGGTCGCGGATCGTGAGCAGGAGCCGCGAGACGTTCTGCATCGTCGCCTCCACGTCCTCGTCGTCGCGCAGCTCGTCGCGCTCGATCAGGTCGCGGACGACGAGGTCGCTCGCGGCCTCGCAGGCGGCGTCAACGTCGTCGTCCGCCTCGGCGACGGCGTAACACCGGTCGGGGTCCGACTCCGCGTACGCCGCCATCGCCTCGTCGAGCATCGCCAGCGTGTCGTCGCCGATGCGCTGGACGTCGACGTCGGGGAACACCTCGCGGTCGGCCCGCTTGGCGTACTCCCCGAGGTTCGTCGCGAGGTCAGCGATCCGTTCGAGGTCGGTGATGATCTTGAACGACGCCGCGATGAACCGCAGGTCGCCGGCGACCGGCTGCTGGAGCGCGATGAGATCGGTACACTGGCCCTCCAGTTCGAGGTAGAGGTCGTTGATCTCGGCGTCACCGGTGATCACTTCCTCGCCCAGTTCCCCGTCCTGCCGTTCGAGGGCGTCGAGTCCCATGCGGAGGCGCTCGGCGACCACCTCGCTCATGTAGAGGACGTCGTCGCGGAGTCCTTCCAGTTTCGTCTGGTACTGTTCGCGTGGCATCGTGTTGGCGTATCCGCCACGCCCGACGCACAAAAACACGTCGGCGACCGCCAGATACCGGACGGAATCACCGGTGATCCGACGTACGGTCGAACGCTGCCCGTGTGTCCGGAGACTTATACGGCGGGGCGAAACTGACCAGCATGTCACGGAAACTCGATCCGTCGCGGCGGCGCGTCCTGCGCGGCCTCGCGACCGGGGTGACCGCCGGGGCTATCGCGGGCTGTGCCGGCCGCGGCTCCGACGGCACCGGCAACGGAACGGACGGGAACTCGAACGGAACCGACGACGGGACCGGGAGCGGCGAGCCGGTCGCCGGCGGGGAGCTGGTGTACTCACAGCAGGTGTCGCCGATCGAGTTCGACCCGATCGTCGTCAACGACATCTACTCGCAGCAGGTGTGTTCGCAGGTGTTCGAGCCGCTGTACGCCTACGACGAGAGCACCAACCCGGTTCCGCACCTCGCCCGCGAGGAGCCGACCGTCGAACGCGACGGGACGCGGTACGTCGTCGAACTGCGCGACGGGCCGCGCTTCCAGAACGGCGACCCAGTCACCGCTGAGGACGTCCGGTACTCGCTTCTCGCGCCGGTCGAGGAGGAGACCGCCAACGCGCCGGACGTGGAGATGATAGACACCGTCGAGGTCGTCGACGACCGGACGGTCCAGATCGACCTCCAGTACGGGTACGGCCCGTTCTACACGCTCGCGCTGACGCGGAGCGTGGTCCCCGAGTCGGTTCGGGAGGCGGACAAGGACGCGTTCAACCTCGAATCGCCGGTCGGCTCGGGACCGTTCGAGTTCGACGACTGGACGGAAGGCGAGTTCGTCGACCTGGTGAAGTGGGACGACTACTGGGGCGATCCGGAGCCGTACCTGGACCGCCTCCGCTTCGAACCCGTCGAAGAGAGCACGACGCGCGTCGTCTCCTTAGAGACCGGCGAGTCGGACGTCGCGGACGGGATCACGCCGCAGACGTGGGAGACGGTACAGAACGCGGACAACATGTCGCTTCAGTCGGAGCCGGGCATCTCCTACTACTACATCGCGTTCAACTGCAACGAGGGACCGACCGCCGACCCGCAGGTCCGCGAGGCGATCGATTACGCCGTCTCGATGGACCAGGCGGTCTCGAACTTCATCGAACCGGCCGGCGAGCGCAACTACGCGCCGGTGCCGCTCCCTGTCGCGGACTCGTGGGACTTCCCGGTCGACGACTGGGCGGACATCGGCCACGACCGCGACGTCGACCGGACCGCGGAGCTGCTCGCGGACGCGGGCGTGCCCGAGGACTACAACTTCCGGATCATCGTCCCGCCGGACGACCTCCGCGAACAGATCGGCATCTCGGTCTCGAACGGGCTGAACGAGGCCGGCTACGAGGCGGAGGTGCGCCGGTACGACTGGGGTACCTTCCTCGACACCTACGACACCGGCAACGAGGACGACTACAACATGTACGCGCTGGGCTGGCTCGGCGGTCCCGACCCGGACTCGTACGTGTACAACCTGTTCCACGACGGCCAGATCGGCGACACCAACGGGACCTACTACGAGAACGACGACCTCATGGATGAGATCATCGAGGCGCGCCGCGCCAGCGACATCGACGAGCGGCGCGATCTCTACGAGTCGATCATCCCGACGGTGCTCGAAGACCGGGTTCACCTCCCCAGCTACAGCCTGCGCGTCTCCATCGGCGTCCGCGACTACGTCAACGACTTCGTCGCCCACCCGCGCTCGCAGTACAACCCGCGGGTCGTGAGCGACTACAACAACGTGTGGCTCGACCAGTAGCGGACTGGATCATCCAGAACCGGGACTCGGTCGAAGCGTTCAAACCCCGCCGCGACGACGACTCGGACATGCCGAACATGGAAGACGTGGTTCTCGACGAGAACGAGGAGGCGCTCGCGCCCGCGGTCGTGATCGCGACGGTCGCGCTCCTCGCAGTGTTCGTCGTCGGGGTTCTGGTCTCGGTCGTCGGACTCGTCGCCTGACCGGCCCGCCGTTTCGACGGCGACGAGCAGCCCCAGATCGAAGGGACAGTTCACGGCCCCGACGCTTTTGGTTCCCCGCCGGGTGTAGGTGGTATGAATCGGCGGATACTCTCGGAGCTCCTCGACCGCAACGACGACCACGTCGCTGCGCTCGCGCCCGGCGCCTTCGACCGTCACCGCGACGACCAGCGTCCCGGGGTGGTCTCCGTCTGCTGTTCCGACTCGCGCGTCTCTCAGGAGGGAATGTTCGCCGTCGACGAGCCGGGGTTCCTCTTCACCTCCGGCGCCATCGGCAACAGCGTCAGCGCCCTCGTCGACGGCGAGCGCGTCCTCGACGGGAGCGTGGCGTACCCGCTCCGCCACACCCACACCGAGGTCCTCGCCGTGGTCGGCCACACCGGCTGCGGCGCGGTCGGCGCCGCGCTCGCGGCGGCCCGCACCGGCGAGTTCCCGGCCGAACCGGGCGTCCGCGCCGACGTGGAGGCGCTGCTGCCGATCGTCGAGTCCGGACTGGCCGACCCGGCCGTCGTCGGCGAAGACGGCGAGGGAGCGACCGACGACGCGACGGCCGACGATGTGCCGGTGGACGATTGGACGGCCGACTATGCGCCGGTGGACGATTGGACGGCCGACTATGCGCCGGTCGACGACGCGTCGGGTGGCGATGAGACGGCCGATGATGCGGACGGTGCTGTCGCTTCCTCGGTTCGCGACCGGCTCGTCGAGTACAACGTCCACGAGCAGGTCGCGTTCGCCCGCGAGAGCGAGGAGGCAGCCGACGCGACGGTGTACGGCTTCGTCTACGACCTCCACGGGGTCTACGGCGACCGCGACGGCGTCGTCTACCTGGTCAACGCCGACGGCGAGCGGGACCCGGCGGCCCTGCGCGAACTCGTCGGCGACGCGCACGCGGACCACGTGGCGACGCTGTTGTAGGCGCGACCGTCTCAGACGCGCTCCCCGACACTCGCCCGGCGGGGACCGGATTCGACAACCGTTTCACGGCGACGCCCGAAGGGGGTTCAAATGGACCGACGCGTCCTGTTCGCGACGCTCATCCTGCTGGCCGGCGGCGCGACCGGCGTCGGTGTGGCGCTGTTCGCGTTCGTCGGGGTCGACGATGCCACCACGGAGACCACGGTCGTCTGGGAGTCCGAACCGGCCGCCGGCGACGACGGCAGCGGCGCCGTGGTCGCGACCGTCGACGGGGACCCGCTGCTCCTTCAGCCGGCGGTCGAGAACGGATCGCGGGTCGTCCGCGCGACGGTCGCCGGAAGCGACGAGACCGCCTGGACGGTCCCGATCTCCGGACCGGACGCGGAGCGGGGCGGCGGCGACTCGGACGGAAGCGGCGGCGACGCGAACGGGAGCGACGGCGGTCCCGTCGGCGTCAGCGGACTCACGGCCGGGACCCTCGACGGCGACCCGGTCGTGGCGCTCACGACGGCGTCCGGGGAGATCGTCGTCGTCGACGCGGCCGCGGGCGCGGAGCGGTTCTCGGTCGACCTCGGCGGTACCGGCGGGCTCCGACCCGCAATCGGCGACCTCACCGGCGACGGGAGTCGGGAAGTCGCGGCGGTCGCGACCGACGGGACCGTCCGCGTCGTCAACCGCGAGGGCGACTCCGTCGCCGAGACCTCGCTGTCGGGCGACGTCAATCGCCGACCCCTCATCGTCGAACCGGACACCGAGGCCGGTTACCGGGGCGGACTCGCGGTGTTGACGACCGCGGGGAACCCCGCGACGGTCCACATGCTCGACGCGAGCGGCGAGGCGCGCTGGACGACGACGCCGAACGTGAACCCCCTGAGTTGGGCCGCCGCGGACAGCCGAGACGGTCCCGTGCTGGCGCTCGGCGGATCGAACGGCAACCTGGAGACCATCGAGGCGAGCGACGGGTCGGACCGGTACGAGGTCGGGCTTCAGGACCTCCCGGTCGCCGTCGGCGACGCGGACCCCGGCAGAGTGTACGTGGGCGGCTCGGGGAGCGTGTGGGCCGTCGACCTCCTCGACGGCGAGGTCGTCTGGAAACAGCAGTACGGCGCGTCGACCCGGATTAACGAGCCGCGGATGGGCGACGTCGACGGGAACGGCGAACTCGCACCGGTCGCGGTCAACCGCGCCGGCGAGGCGCTCGCGATGACCCAGAGCGGCGAGGTGATCGCTCGGGGCGGCCCGGCCGAGGTCGTCGCCTACGGCGGCCCGCTGTTCGCCGACGTCACAGGGGACGGCGGCGACGAGGTGATCGTGGTCGCGGACGACGGGACCGCGATCGCGGTCGACACCTGAGCCGCCGGCGAATCTGTCCGCCTTTTATAACCGTGAGAGTGGAGAAGATCAGCCGACTGCGTGGGATCCGAGGTCGGTATTCACCGGAAACGCGGTGTGTCGACTGAGCGAAAGCTCAGCGGAGAAGCGGGCGGTGCGTCACGGCGGAAAAATCCGGAACCCGGAACGGCCGCGTCAGTGGTCTTCTTCCTCGTACACCCACGCGGCGGTGTCGAGGTCGTAGTCGACGAGTTCGTCGTCGTCGAAGAACAGGTCGATCTCGCGCTCGTTTGCGCCCTCGTCCTCGTGGTCCGACGCGTGGATCACGTTGTGGCCGAGGTCGAGACCGAAGTCGCCGCGGATCGTGCCCGGGGCGGACTCGGTCGGGTCGGTCTGGCCGACCATCGCGCGGACCTGTCGGGTCGCGTCCGCGCCCTCCCACACCATCGCGAAGACGGGACCGGAGGTGATGAAGTCGACGAGACCGTCGAAGAACGGCTTGTCCTCGTGTTCGCCGTAGTGCTCTTTCGCGAGCGCCTCGTCGAGCTGGACGAACTTCCCGGCGACGAGCTTGAGCCCGCGGTCCTCGAAGCGAGAGACGATCTCGCCGATGAGTCCGCGCTGGACGCCGTCGGGCTTGACCATCACGAAGGTCCGCTCGTCGTGGTGGCTCACTGGTCGTCGCCTCCCGCGCGGTGGCCCTCCTCGGTCCACTCGACGTCGCGCGCCTCGCGGCCGAGGAAGTAGTTCTTCTCCGCCTTCGAGTCGACGAAGTGGAGGATCTGTCCGTCCTTCTTCACGTACATCGTGCCCGTGCCGGGCTCGATCTCCTCACCGCTGTAATCGCAGGTGCGTGTCTCGACCATTGGTTATCGGCCTCCGATGGAGTCGGCGTCGCGCTGGGTCTCCCGCAGCTGGAGCACGTCGCCCAGACGGACGGGACCCAGGACGTTCCGGGTGATGATCCGGCCCTGGTTCAATCCCTCCTGGATGCGGCACTTGACCTGCATGGCCTCGCCGTCCATCCCGGTCTTGCCGACGACCTCGATGACCTCCGCGGTCGTCGAGTCGCCGGTGCCCTCTTCTGCGCTCATGGGAGGTTATCGAAGCTCCGCGACCTTCTCGCCGATGTCCTCGACGTCGTCGGCGGCGTCGCCGGCGTCGACGACGGCGGCGGCGGCCGAGCCGACTTCGAGACCGGCGGCCTGGCCGACCTCGTCCTGCGTGTCGACGAAGGCGACCGGAATCCCCTTCTCCTCGGCGAGTTCGGGGAGGTCGATCACGATCTCCTCGGGGGAGACGTCCTCGGCGACGATGACGAGATCCGCGTTGCCGCGCTCGACGGCCTTCGTGGTCTCGTTGGTTCCTTTCTTCACTGTACCGGTGTCTCGGGCAACCTCGAGTGCCTCAAGCGATCGCTCGGCGAGGTCGGCTGGGGTTTCGTAGTCTACGTAAACGGGCATATGTTGTTCACCTATCCTCCGCGCGGGCTCGCGTGCCCGTACCGTGGTCGGTCCCTAACGGCACGGCACATCATCAACCCCGCAGAGGCTGTGAAGCGACGTAGTCCGGACATCCATAAAAGCGCTTTCAATGTCCTGCGCGTGTGCGAGCGCGGATCACGGGTCGGAATCTCGGAGGAGGACGCGAGATGGGCAGTACCGCCCCGCGGAGGCCGGCGGTCGCGATCAGACTCCGCGCTTTTTAAGCCCGCCACGCGCCTCCCGTCCGACATCGAATGGTCCGTCTCGTCCACTACTCCGACATCGAGAACGTCTTCGACGCCCCCGATCGGGCGGCCCGCCTCGCCGGTCGGATCCGGGCGCTCTCCGGTCCCGACGCCGCGGTCGTCGCCACCGGCGACACGACCGCGCCGGGCGTCCTCTCGCTGGTCGCGACCGGGAGGCAGGTCCTCGATTTCTACGAGGCGACCGACACCGTCCTCGATACCTTCGGCAACCACGAGTTCGACTACGGGCCGGACGCGCTCCGCGATCTCGTCGCCGACGCGCCCGCGACGTTCGTCTCCGCGAACGTCCGCGACGAGGACGGCGAGCCGTTCGGCCGCGACGAGGGTGTCGTCCCGTGGACGACCCGCGAGGTCGACGGCGAGACGGTCGGGTTCGTCGGCGTCACCGACCCCGCGACCGACTCGCTGAACCCGATGGCCGCGGACCTCACCTTCGACGACCCCGTCGCCGCGGCGCGCGACGCGCTCGCGGAGATGCGCGCCGCGGTCGCCGAGGAGGGTGAGGACCTCGATCGCACTGTGATCCTCTCGCATCTCGGGGCGGGCGACGACGACCTCGCCCGCGAACTCGACGTGGACGCGGTCCTCGGCGGCCACGTCCACAGCCGCCGGAACGAGACCGTCGCGGAGACGCTGCTGGTCCGGCCCGGCGTCAACGGCGAGGCGGTGGCCGAGATCGACCTCGACGCCGAACCCCCGACCGCGACGCTCCACGAGCCGGAGGGGGCCGACTCCGCGCCCGGGCTGGCGGACGCGCTCGCCGAGCGGATGGCCGCGGCCGACCTCGACGAGACCGTCGACGTCGTCGACGAGCCGATAGAGCGATCGGGCGACGTGGTCCACGGCGGGGAGTGTCGGGTCGGGAACTTCGTCGCGGACGCGTTCCGGTGGGTCCACGGCGCCGACGTGGGCCTGTCGAACGCCGGCGGGCTCCGGCAGGGCGACCCGTGGGCCGGCGACGTGACGAAGGCGGACCTGATCTCCCTGATCCCGTTCGAGGAGCCGGTCGCGCTCGCTTCCGTCACCGGCGCAGAACTCGGCGACGTGCTCCGCGAGATGGCCGCGCCCGACGTGGACTTCGGCGAGGACGACTGGTGGCACGGCCACGTCTCGAACGCCCGCGTCGTCTGGGACGACGACGCCGAACTCATTCTGGAGGCGGCCGTCGGTGGCGAGCCCATCGACTCTGACGCGCGCTACACGGTCGCGGTCTCGGAGTATCTCCTCCACTCCGAACACGAGTTCCCGACCCTCGGCGAGCGCCACCGGGTCGACGAAGCGGGCATCCAGTACGAGGTGCTGGCCGAGTACGCCCGCGAACACGGCATCGACCCCGCAATCGAAGGCCGGATCGAGATCCGGAACCGCGCCGCCGCGGCCGACGACGACTGACGCGACCGCGACGACGACTTATTGATAAACTGATGCGGTGGCGCGTGCCTGCGAGCGGCCGCCCTCGGCGGCCGCGAGACAGCACGCGCGAGGGAGTCGCGGCCGCTTTTAAGCGGCCGCGACGAGGCTGGGGAGGCGTGAGGCTGCGGTGCGGTTGCGGTGGGGCGGGACTCAAAGGGGCAGTCGCGAGGACGCCGTAGGCGACGTAAGCACCGCAACGAGGGAGCGGAGCGACCGAGTGAGGAGCGCAGCGAGCGTACGGCGTCCTCGCGACTGGGGATTTGGCGGTGTTCGCCGTCGATCCACCAGCAACTGTTTATAAATAACAGCCAATGGCTTATAAACGAAGACCGCCAGAACTCACGAACTCCACAGCGTCTCGGTCCTAGTTCAACTCCACATCAACGTCGCGCTGGAGACCGGCCGCCTTCACCGTGTTGTAGAGGAGCATCGCGCGCGTCATCGGCCCGACGCCGCCGGGAACCGGCGTAATCGCTCCCGCGACCTCCTTCGCGGATTCGTACTCCACGTCGCCCACGAGTTCGTACCCCTTCTCGGTGTCCGCGTCGACGCGGTTGATCCCCACGTCGATCACGGTCGCACCCGACTTCAGCATCGAGCCGTCGACGAACTCCGGGATGCCCGCGGCCGCGACGACGATGTCCGCGTCGGCCAGTTTCCCCTCCAAGTCCTCGGTGCGGGAGTGACACACCGTCGTCGTCGCGTTCCCGACCGGACTCTTCTGGATCAGCAGGTTCGCCATCGGCTTGCCGACGATGTCGGAGCGACCGACGACGACCGCGTCCGCGCCCTCCGTCTCCACGTCGTAGGCGTCGAGGAGCTTCTGGACGCCGTGGGGCGTACAGGGTTTAAACCGGGCGTCGCCCGCGACGAGACGGCCGACGTTCTCCGGGTGGAAGCCGTCCACGTCCTTCTCGGGGTCGATCCGCCGGAGGACGGTCCGCTTGTCGACGTGGTCCGGCAGCGGAAGCTGGACCAGAATGCCGTGGACATCGTCGCGGTCGTTGAGGTCGTCTATCGTCTCGTACAGCTCGCTCGCGGGCGCGTCGGCGTCGATCTCGACGTGTAAGCTCTCGATACCGACCTCTTCGCAGTCGCGCTGTTTCATCGAGACGTACGTCTCGCTCGCGGGGTCGTCGCTCATCAGCACCGTGGCCAGTCCCGGCTCGACGCCGGCGTCGGAGAGCCGCGCCACCTCATCGGCGACCGCGTCGCGCACGTCGGCCGCGACCGCCTCCCCGTCGATGATCTCGGTCATGCGAGAACCTCGGCAGTCCCGAGGTAAAAGTGGCGCGGGATCGTGGTCATCCAACGCGATCGTTACCCGGTTCGATCCAAGAAAGCGGATCGTCTACTCGGGGAACAGCTCCGCCTCGCGCTCGACCGCGTCGATGGCGGCGACCTCCGCGTCGGTCAGTTCGAGGTCGGCCGCCGCGAGGTTCGCGCGGAGGTGTTCCTCGCTCGACGCCTTCGGGATCGCGACCACCGGCTCCTTCGCGGTCGCCCACGCGATCGCGACCGCCTCGGGCGTCGTCCCGTGCGCGTCCGCGACCTCGACGACGGCGTCGACCTCGCGGACCCGACCGCCGGCGAGCGGCGAGTAGGCGACGACCGGATAGCCGTGTTCGCGGGCGTGATCCAGGAGGTCCGGCCGGTAGAATAGCGGGTGGAGTTCGGTCTGGTGGGCCGCCGGCGGCCGACCGAGGACGTCGATCGCGCGGTCGAGGTCCGCGATCTCGAAGTTCGAGACGCCGACGTTCCGGACCAGACCCACGTCGACCAAGCGATCCAACGCCGGCAGCGTCGTCTCCGGGTCGTAGTCGCCGCGCGGCCGGTGGACGTAGAGGAGATCGATCTCATCGACCCCGAGCCGGTTCGCGCTCTCGCGGGCGGCCGGCTCGACCTCGTCGGCCGCGAGGTCGTCGATCCAGAGCTTGGTCGCGACGGTCACGTCGTCGCGGTCGAGGTTCCCCGTGGCGTCCACGGCGTCGTCGACGCCGTCGTCCCCGGCCAGCCCCGCGGCGAGCCCCTCGCCGACGACCGCCTCGTTGTCGTAGATCCGGGCGGTGTCGAGGTGGCGGTAGCCGACGGCGAGCGCGGTCGCGACCGCGTCGGGGTCGTCGATCCCCATCGTGCCGAGACCGACGGACGGGAGTTCCATGCGTCCGGGTTCGCGTCGCGGAACAAAAGCCTCCCGTCGCGTCATGAGACCGCTCGCGCCCTCGTTCACCGTGATTCACGGGAGCATTTACGGAGTCGGCCGGCGTATCGCCGTCCATGCCTGTCGTCCCTCCACGCAGTCGTCTACCAGCCATCGGTCGCTCGTTCGCCGTCAGTCACTCGTTCGCTGCTCCCCCAGCCGGAACCGTCGCCGCATGACCCGCACCGGGACGTGGTCGTTCGCGACGACCGCGGGACGCGTCGAGGTCGCGCCTGACGAGATACGGGTTCGGCGGCGAGTCGGTCGCACGTGCCGCGAGGTCGCTCGGAGCCTCGCGAACGGCCGGCTCCCGTCGGTCGGACGAGACGTAGGGTGGTCCGGCGTCGGCGCCGTGATCAGCGCGCTCGGGATGCTACTGGAGTGGACCGGCGAACCCGGAACCGGCGTCGGCGTCGCGGCGTTCGGTCTCGCGCCGGCGTTCGCCGGGGTCGGCGTCTCGGCGCTCCAGAACGCTCGGACTGAGATTCGCCTCCGAGACGTCCGACACGTCGCCTTCAGGGAGGGCGACGTGGTCGTCGTTCACGAGAGCGAGGACGGCGGCGCCGCCGAGACGGCGCTCAGCCCGCGGTCGCCGGCGGCCCGAAATGACGCCGCGCTCGCGTTTCGGCTCCGCGGCGTCGACCTCTGCGGCGCCGACGACGCCGAGGGGGTCTCTCGGACCGCCGTCGACGCGCCCGCGACCGAACTCGTCGCGTAAGCCGGACTCGTCGCCTAAGGCGAGGGGTCGGCGCGGGAGTCGGTCCCGTCGCGTGGATCGCGGCGAAGGTCACCGCGTCAGCGAGGTCGTCCGCTCGATGACCTCGTACCCCTGCGCCGCGAGCGCGTCGGCGTAGTACCGGTCCGCGACCCAGCCCTGCGGGATCCGACGGATGTCGAACCGCCGCGTCGGCCGCAGCTCGACGTCGACGACGCTCCCGCCGTCGGCCGCCTCGCGGACCGTCACCACGTACGACCCCCACGGGCGGCCGTCCGCCGTCCCCTCGATTTCGACCGTCGCAGCCCGCGGGCGTTCGGTCCCGCTCCCGCCCCCATCGGTCGCGTCGTCGTCGGCAAACGCGTCTCCCTCGGTCACGCCGACGGAGAGGTCTATCTCGGCCGTCTTGAGTCCGAAGAGGTACGAGAGCGCGTACGTCGCGCTCGCGCCGGACGCGCCCGCGCCGCCGTCCGCGTCGGAGGCGGTCGTATCGTCGACCGGACCGTCGGTCCGGACCTCGTCGGCGACGGCCCATTGGAACGCGAGGACCGGTGGCGTCGCCGAGGCGAACTCGCGGACGACTGTCTCGGGCGGCGCATCCGTCCGGAGCCGGACCGAGCCGCGCCGTCGGTAGACCGGGAGGCGGAGCACGACGAGGAGGACGACGGCGACCGCCACGCCGGGCCAGAACGACAGCGCGGCGACCGCCGCAAGGAACGCGCCGGCGACGAGCAGCGCGAGGGTCCAACCGACGAGGCGCTCGGCGCGGCGGTACCGAGAGGCGACTGCGTCGAGCGCCGCCCGGTCGACGCGCCTCGAGTCGTTGGGGGCGAAGCGGTCAGGGTCGGTGGAGGGTTCGGACACGCTCCGAACTCGTCGAGACCGCCAATCAGGATTTCGGTCGGGTTCGTGGCGGAGGCGCGCTCACGTGCGGCGAAACACATACGGCGCGTCGGCGAGACCCGTCGCCCATGCCCCGGCCCTCCACCCGGACCCTCCTCGCCGGTCTCGCCGGCGGGACGGTTCACCTCGCGGCCGTCGAACTGGCGTTCCGAGCACTCGGTCACGCGCCGCCCGAGCGGTGGCCGCTCGCGGATCCCGGCCGCGCGATCGGTCTCTTCGCGGTCGGCTTTCTCGTCGCGATCGCAACCGCGCACACGCGGCTGTACTCGCCCGCGGTCGGTCTCCCGGCTGCGCTCGCGTGGGCGACCGTCCGCGACGCGGCGGGAGCGCCGCCCGAGTGGTCCGAGGTCGGCGGGTTCCTCGTGGTCGACCGCACCGTGTTCCTCTCGGCGTACGCCGGCGGCTGGACCGTCGTCGCCGGACTGCTCGCCGTCGCGGCCGGCGCGGAGTTCGGGCTGCGCTACCGGTACGGACTCGCCTCGGACCGGATCCGAAATCTCCCGCCGGCGCCGACCCGCCTCCGCGACGCCGCACTCGTCGGACTCGCGGTCGGCGGGGTCTTCGGCGCGGCCGCGACGGCGCGCGTCGCCGCGTTCGGCGTCTCCCCGTCGACCGCGGTCCCGGTGATGGCCGCGACGACCACGCTCGCGGCAGCGGTGCCGGTCGCCGCGGCGACGGCCCGAGGGCTGATCGGACCGGTCGCCTGCTTCGCGCTGTTCGCCCCGTCGCTCGCGTGGGACACGATCACCGGCGCGGAGGGCGGCCCGGTCGGCCTGCTCCTGCTGGGGCCGATCGCGGTCGCGCTCGCCCTCGTCGCGCTCGCGGAGGGCGCGGTCCGGCGTCGGCTCGATCGGATTCCGACGGAGTGAGACGGTCCGAGCCGGGGGAGTACGGTCTCAGACCGGCTCCTCGTCGTCGGTCGAGGACCGCCCGCAGATGCTCACGAGGTCGTGGAGGTCGTCGATCTCGTAGGTCGGGTGGCAGGCAAGCTCCGTCGACCGTCGATGGGGGCGGCGGACGAACGCGGAGTCGATGCCGGCGTTGTCGGCCGCGCGGACGTCCGACTCGTTGTCGCCGACGAACAGCGCCGTCTCGGCGCCGAGGTCTTCGAGGGCGCGCTCGATGTAGTAGGGAGAGGGCTTCTTTCGCGAGAGGCTGGCCACCGAGGGCTCGCGGCCGTACGCGACCTCGAAGTGGCCCGCCAGCCCGAAGTGGTCGAGGAGGGCGTCGACGGTCGCCTGCTGGTTCGAGGAGACGACGCCGAGCGAGGCGTCCAGCGCGCGAAGGGCGTCGACGTCGTCGTACGGGGTCTTCCGTCCCTTCCGGGCGGCGTCGATCTGCGCCGCGGCCGCGGTCTCGTCTCTCACCCGCCAGAACTCCGTCGGGTCCACGCCGTAGCGCTCGCAGATGTCGGTCAGCGTCGCGGGGTCGACGCCGACGGCGACGTCGTCGACGTGGGCGAGGTCCGGGTCCTCGACGCCGAGGCTCACGAACGCGTCCCAGGCGGCCTCGCGGAGCGTGTCGAACGGCGTCCGCCCGACCAACACCCCGTCGTTGTCGAGGACGACGGCGTCGTACACGCCTCCCCGTGGGTGGGTAACGGGCAAAAAGGTTTCACACGCCGAGACGGCGGTGCCTCGGTGTCGTGAGACCGGAGCCTCACACGCCGAACAGTCGGAGGAAAAGCCCGGCGAGCAGCGCGATCGTGCCGACGATCACGCCGATGAACGGGATGGGGACCGGCAGCGGGATCACGATCAGCGCGACGCCGACGGCGATCAGCGCGGTCGAGAGTTTCACGTTCCGACTTCGTCGGCGACGCGGAAATACCTTCAGGCGGATTCCGTCCGTCGGAGACGAGTCCGGGCGCGCGCAAAACCCCCGCACTTTCAATACCCGGCCGGTCGAAGACTCAGATTGGACCATGAACATCTCTGATATCGCAGTGTCGGAATACGTCGAGGTCGACGTCGACGAGCGACTCGCCAAGGTCCGTTCTATCTTCGAGCGAGAGAACCCGAAGGGGATCGTCGTCGTCGAAGACGGCGAGTACGCCGGCGTCGTCGGGGAGAAACAGCTCATGCGCTCGCGCATGGAAGACGACACGAAGGTGTCGGCGGTGATGAAGCCGGCGCCCTCGGTCGACCGACACGAGGACATCCGCGAGACCGCCCGGCTCCTCGTCGAGGGCGACGTGAAGATCGCGCCCGTCTACGAGGGCGAGAAGCTCTACGGTATCGTCACGGTCGACCAGATCCTCGAGACCGTCCTCGACAGCCTCGACGCGATCACCGTCGGCCAGATCGCCACCGAGGACGTGATCGGCATCGGCGAGACGGAGAGCGTCGGCCGCGCCATCAACCGCCTCCGCGAGAACGGCGTCTCCCGGCTCCCGGTCCTCGACGACGACGGCGACCTCGTCGGCGTCGTCACCACGAACGACATCGTGGAGTTCGTCGTCCGCGACCAGGAGCGGCAGGGCAGCGGCGACCGCGCCGGCGACATCGATCGGATGCTCGACATCCCCGTCTACGACATCATGTCCAGCCCGGTCGTCACGGCGACGAGCGACGAGACGGCCCAAGCGGTCGTCGAGCGCATGTTCGACAACGAGGTCTCCGGGCTGGTCGTCACGCCCGAGGGCGCCGACACCGTCGCCGGGATGGTGACGAAGACCGACGTGTTGCGCGCGCTCACGTTCACCGAGCAGGACTCGATGGACGTCCAGATCACGAACGTCGACCTGCTGGACACGACCTCCCGCGAGCACATCGTCGAATCCATCGAGCAGGTCGCGGACAAGTACGCGGACATCCACGTCATCCACGCGCACGTCCGGCTCCACGCGCACAAGGAGAAGCTCCGCGGCACGCCCCTGATCCAGTGTCAGATCCGCCTCCGCACCAACGAGGGGCAGGTCGGCGGCTCCGGCGAGGGGTACGGCGCCGAACACGCGTTCCACGTCGCGCTCGACAAGCTGGAGCGCAACGTCTTAGAGATCAAGGGCGTCAACGCCGACGAGGAGTACCGCGGCCAGCTCCTCCGGAAGCTCGGCCAGCTGTGAGCCGGTAGACCGTAAGCCGAGAAGCACCCGACGCGCGGACGAACGCCGACGCCGAATCCGCGTTCGTCCGCCGACCTCGACCGATTCCGACGCGTATTTTCGTCGTTTCCGTCGCCTCGTCGACCGAGGCTTTCAGACCCGTTTCCCCGGCGACGCACCTCGCCTATCGTCCGTGGCGGAGCGGCTCGCCTATCGTCCGTGGCGAAGCGGCTCGCCTATCCGTCCGCGCCCTCGGCGAGCCCGTCGGCGACGATCCGGAAGGTCGCGGTGTCGCCCGCGGGCTTCGAGCGGTGCTTTTCGAGGGTCGCTCGGCGATTCCCGCCGCGGAACCGGTCGACGCGGACGATTGCGCCGGTCCAGTGGTTGAGGGTGTTGCCGCCGAGCGCGCGGTCGCGGTCGCCCTCGGGGTCGGTGAACACCTGGTTCGTGATCACGACGGCGACGTCGTGACGCCGGGCCAGAGAGGAGGTGGGTCACCTGCTTGGCGACCTTGCGGAGCGACTCGCCGCCCTCGGTGTCGCCGGCGCGCTCGAGTCGGTAGAAGCCCGTCGCGGAGTCTAACACGATCAGCTCCACCTCCTCCGCGAGCTCCTCGGCGTCGCGGACGGCCTCGCGCTGGTCGTCGAAGTCGTACGCCTCCGAGAATCACCAGCCGAGCGGCGAGCGCCTCGAGGGCCTCGTCGCCGTCGTCCCGGTCGAGCCGCCCCTCGGCCATCTGCTCGAAGCGGTCGATCGAGAGCCCCTCCGTGTCGATGTAGAGGGCGCGGTCGCCGCCGGCCGCGACCTCGACCGCCGCGGCGAGCGCGAGGTTCGTCTTCCCCGCGGCCGGCGGGCCGTACACCTGCGTGACGACGCCGCGCTCGAAGCCGCCGCCCAACAGCTCGTCGACCGGGCGACAGCCGGTCGGGATCGGATCAGTCACTGGCGAGAGCTTCTCTCGCGCTCGTATTTAAACGGTCGATCCGTCGGGAACGGGGCGATACGCGCCGCTCGTCGGCGGAACGCCGTCATCCGTCGAGAAAGCGCCGTCGCTCGTCGAGGTGTAATAAGTGTGAAAGAAACGGAGATGGCGTCAATCACGTCGATCGACGGCCGAAATCCGGTAGTGCGTGCGGACGCGCGTCCGCTACTTGGGGGTTAGTTGCGGACGAGGTTCGTCGCGCGCGGTCCCTTGGGGGACGATTCGATGTCGAATTCCACTTCCTGACCCTCCTCGAGGTCCGGGCCGCCGACGTCTTCCATGTGGAAGAACACGTCTTCGTCGTCGTCGAGGTCGCCGTCGTCAGTCGAGATGAAACCGTAGCCGCCAGTGTCGTTGAAGAAATCAACCTTACCGTTTGCCATTGCGAATATACGTACAGCCCGTTCGGGGATAACCCTTGCGAGGGTCACGGTACCACGGAGGTTCCGGGCGTTCGTCTCCTGTGGACAGTTCCGGATACCGCCTCGTTTCAGGCCGTCCGGTCGATGTTCGGACGCTTCCGGTCGTGTTCACCGCGTGCCACCAGCCGCGGGGTTCATTTACGCGCGCCCACGTAGGTCGGACAACGACATGGACCGCCGCCACTTCCTCCGCTCGCTCGCCGCCACCGGCACCGCCGCCGGCGCGACCGCCACCGCCGGCTGTGCCGGCGTCCTCGGCAACTCCGGCAACTCCGGCAGCGCCGACGGCTCACCCGACGCCGACGACGCTCCCGACTCCGGCGGCGCCAGCGCGAACGAAACCGTCCTCGGCCCGCCCGAACAGAGCCGGGGGATCCGGTCCACCCGATCCGCGGCGACGAGATGCCCGAGTTCACCGTCCCCGACCCGATCACGGGCGAGGAGATATCGACGGCGGAGTTCGAGGGCGAGCGCGCGTTCCTGTGGACCTCCTTTTACACCAGCTGCCCCGACGGCGTCTGTCCCGCGCTCATCCTCCGACTTCGGCGCGCGCAGGAGGTCGCGGCCGAGGAGGGGTTCGGCGACGAGGCGGCGTTCCTCCCGCTCACGTTCGATCCCGAGCGCGACACGGCCGACGTGCTCCGCGAGTACGCCGGCCAGCGCGGCGTCGACCTCGACGCCGGCAACTGGCATTTCCTCCGCCCCGAGAGCTACGAGGCGGGCGTGGAGCTGATGGACGAGAACCTCGGGCTCAAAATCGAGAAGACGGACGGCTCGGAGTACGAGAACTTAGAGTACGCGTTCCCGCACTACGGTCTCATCCTGCTCGTCAACAAGCGGGGCATCGTCGAGCGGGCGTACCCGAGAGGACCCCAGACCGACGTCGAACGGATCGTCGACGACTTTCGACGGGTGGTCACTGCGTGAGGCGACGGGACCTGTTGGCCGGACTCGCGAGCGTCGGGGTGCTCGGCGGGGCGGGCGCCGTCGCGACCGGCGGGGTCCCCAACTCGCTCGGTGGAGACGCCCTCGACGGCAGCGAGACCAGCAACGAAACCGACGGCGAGGCGCCGGAACCGGTCGAACCGGTGACGCTCGAGACGGTGGACGCGCCCGGGAGTCGCGACGGCGAGGTGACGTTGCCAGCTCCCGATCGTCCAACTTTCATCGATTTCTTCGCGACGTGGTGTAGTCCGTGCGTCGAGCAGATGCCCGACCTCGTCGCGGCGCACGAGCGGCTCGGCGAGGAGGTGCTGTTCGTCTCGGTGACGCCGGAGGACGTCGGCGGCGCAGTGAGCGAGGAGTCGGTTGCCGACTGGTGGACCGAGAACGACGGAGACTGGCTTGTCGCGGCCGACGTGACGGCGGAGCTTGCGGCGCGACTCAACGTCGGCGGCTACCCGAGCGCCCGCGCAATCGACGCCGCCGGGCGCGTCCGGTGGTCGACCTCCGGAACCCACACGACGGAGGAGTTCGTCGCAGGCATCGAACGGGCGCTCGACGAATGAACAGGCGATTCGATCAATGACCCGACGGACCGACCGATGACCGACGTCTCGCTCGCGACCAACGTCCCGTTCGCCGTGACCGCGGGGGTCGCGACGTTCTTCTCGCCGTGCGCGTACCCGCTCCTGCCGGGGTACGTCGGCTTCTACGTGAACTCCGTCGACGCCGATTCCGCGTCGGTCCTCGGGGCGGGAGTGCGCGGGGTCGCGGCCGCGGTCGGCGTGCTGGCGACGTTCGCGCTGCTCGCCGGCGCCACGGTCCGGGTCGGCTACTCGACGCTGTCGAACATCACCGTCTTCGAGACGCTCGTCGGCGGGCTGCTGATCGCTTTCGGGCTGCTCGTGGCCGCCGGGCGCGCGCCGTCGATATCGGTGCCCCTGCCCGAGCGGCGGTCGAGCGTGCTCGGATTCGGCGTCTTCGGCGCGGGGTACGCGCTGGCCGGGGCGGGCTGCGTGGCGCCGGTGTTCCTCGGCGTCGTCGCCCGCGCGATCGCGCTCCCGTCGGAGACGGCGGTGCTCCTCCTCGCCGTCTACGGCGGCACCGTCGCCGTCCTGATGGCCGCGACCACCGTCGCGACCGGCGTCGGACTCGTCAGCAACGCGAACCGGGTGATGGCCCACGCCGGACTGCTGAAGCGAGTCGCGGGCGCGGTGATGGTCGTCGCGGGCGTCGGCCAGCTGTACCTCTCGCTGGTCGTGTACTGAGACCGGAACCGTGTGCCGGACCGGGACGCGTCGCGTCTCGGTCCCCGAAACGAACCCTTCGAGTCTCCCGTAGATTCTTAAGCGACAGCACGGAAGTTCTGGACAGCCGAACCGGACGGTTCGGTCCCCGCAACATGAATCTCGATCAGTTCACCGCCGAGAACGCACCGACCGACAGCGCGGAACCGTTCCAGCGCGAGAACAGCTACACCCTCGACGTCGAGGTCGCCGGCACCGTCATGGCGAAGGCCGGCTCGATGGTCGCGTACACGGGCGACGTCTCGTTCACCGGGAAGGCCTCCGCCGAGGGCGGGATCACCGGCTTCCTCAAGGAGGCCGCCACGGGCGAGGGGACGCCGATCATGGCCGTCGAGGGCGACGGCCACGTCTACTTCGCGGACGACGGCAAGAAGGTACAGGTGATCGAGCTCGACGCCGGCGAGTCGATCACGGTCAACGGCGAGGACGTGCTCGCGTTCGAGGAGTCGCTCTCCTACGAGATCAGCACCATCGACAGCCTCGCTGGAGCGCTCGCCGGCGGGTTCAGCAACGTCTACCTCGAAGGCCCCGGCTACGTCGCGCTCACCACCCACGGCGACCCGATCGTCCTCGAACCGCCGGTGGCGACCGACCCGAGCGCGACCGTCGCGTGGGGCGGAACCTCCCCGGACGTGGAGGTCAACCGGAGCCTCTCGGACATGATCGGCCAGGAGTCCGGCGAGCGCTACCAGATGCGGTTTGAGGACGACGGGGGCTTCGTCGTGGTCCAGCCGCGCGAGGAACACGTCTGAGGCGGGGGAGAAGTCGACCCCCCGACCGTGGCTACCGCGCCGCCGGCTTACCGCGCCGCCAACCAGTCGGCGAAGTCGCCGGTGAGGAAGTCGACGTAGTCGACGACACCGAGGTACAGCGAGACGACCACGACGATCACGATCGGGATCCGGACGATCCAGATCCAGGCGGCGTCGAGGCCGCCGCCGCCCGCGATGCCCTTCCGAAGCTCTTCGCGGCCCAGATCCGGAACGACCCAGCCGACGAACAGCGCGAGCAGCAGCGAACCGAGAACGAGGAGGACACCGTCCGCGAGCAGGTCGTACAGGTCGAGGAAGATCAGGTCGATCGTCACTGGAACGCCGAGCAGGAAGACGGCAGCGCCGATGGAGGCCGCGGCGGGAACGCGCCCGACGCCGACCTCGTCTATCATGTACGAGACGAGCACTTCGAGGATGCTGATCGCGGACGAGAGCGCCGCGATCCCAACCATCGCGAAGAACACGATCCCGAGGATCCGACCACCGGGGATGCTGGCGAACGCCGACGTGAGGCTCACGAATATCGCGTTGACGGTGGTGGTGCTGGGATCGATCCCGGCCGCGAAGAGGAACGGGAAGACGACGAAGCCGACGATCACGGCGATGAGCGTGTCGAGCACGACGATCACGCCGGCGTCGGACGCGAGGTTCCGGTCCTCGCCGAGGTAGGAGGCGTAGGTGATCATCACGCCCATCCCGAGCGAGAGGGTGAAGAAGGCCTGTCCGGCGGCGGCCGGCAGGATACTCGTCCAGTTCGCGACGAGGTAGCTGAAGTCCGGCGAGAGGTAGTAACTGTACGCCGCTCCGGAGGCGTCGAGCGTGAACGCGTACGCCGCGAGTCCGAGGAGCAGTGCGATGATCGCCGGCACCATCACCTTCACGCCGACCTCGATGCCCTTCCGCACGCCGGCAGCGATGATCCCGATGACGATCGCCATGAACACGGCGTGGAAGAGGAGGGAGTCGAGCCCGGTGGAGACGGTTCCGAACAGCGCCGTCGCCTCCTCGGGACCGGCGACCGCGTACCCGTCTGTGGCCCCGATCAGAGTGTACCGGAGGAACCAGCCGGCGACGACGCTGTAGTACGAGAGGATGACGAAGCCGATCACGACGAACAGCCATCCGAGGTAGTTCCAAGCTCCGCTTCCGAGTTCCCGTATCGCGCCGACGGGGTTGAGGTTAGTGTACCGCCCGATCACGAACTCGACGAGGATCGCCGGGAACCCGATCAGCGCGACGAAAAGCAGGTAGACGAGGAGAAACGCCCCGCCTCCCTCCTGTCCGGTAATGAAGGGGAACCGCCAGATGTTCCCCAGCCCGACCGCGCTACCGACCGCGGCGAGGATGAACCCCATCCGTGTCGCCCATGTCTCGCGTGCCATTGGTGTACAGGATGAATCCCCACATCCCCGTAAAAACGTGTCTCTCTGGCGCTCTTACCGATAATCATCAAACATGATCAATTGGTCACCGACACGGTAGCGGGGGAGTGCGGCACCGCGCGTCCGCGCCGAAACGACGACCAGTCCGACCCGCGTCGGGGACCGTGAATTTAATAGCCGGACGGGAACCTCACGGGGTATGGAACGCGTAGACGTCGCGATCGTGGGTGGCGGGCCGGCCGGATCGTCCGCGGCGCACGCGGCCGCGACCGGCGGGGCGGACGCCCTGGTCCTCGAGAAGGGCGTCCCCCGGGCCGACCGCGAGCGGCTCGGTCCGGACTCGACCGACGCGGCCGGGATCTTGGACTACTGGGTCGACATCATGGGGATCCACCCCGACGAGTTCGACGACGGGGTGGTCCAGCGCGAGCTGAACCGCGCGGAGTTCCGCGGTCCCGACGAGTCGGCGACGCTCACCTCCACCGGCATCGACTCCTCGTACGACGGGTTCGGGTACACTTTCCAGCGCGCGCGCTTCGACGACTGGCTCCGCGACCGCGCCGAGGACGCCGGCGCCGAGTACCGCGTCGGCACCTCCGTCCGCGGCGTCGACACAGACCTCTCGGTGACGCCGGGAGGCTACGACCCGCGGCACACGCTCGAACTCGCGGACGGCGGAACCGTCGGCGCCGACTTCCTCGTCCTCGCCGACGGGCCGCAGCGCACCGTGACGAACCGCGTCCTCGACAAGTACCTCCCCGCGGACGCGCAGGCCTCGGAGCGGCTGGCCTCCCGGACCGCGAACCACATCGCGTACCAGGAGTACCGGCGCGTCCCGGAGGAGGTGTTCGAGGAGGTGAACGACGCCATCGTCTTCTGGTGGGGCGTGATGCCCGGCGAGACCGCGTACCCGTGGATCTTCCCGAACGCGGACCGCGTCTGTCGGATCGGACTGACGATGCCGATCGGACTCGACATCGACGACTTCGACCGCGACGCGTACGCGCTGCTCGACGGGGACGACGAGTCGATTCCGCAGGGCAACGAGTACATCCGTCGGCTCTTAGAGTGGCAGTACGGCGACGAGTACGACATCGAGGAGGACTTCCCCGTCGTCGAGGACGCCGGGAAGCGGAACGGTACCGAAACGTATCCGATCTCGTCGACCCGACCGATCGACTCGCCCGTGGAAGCCGGCATCGCGGTCGCGGGCGGCGCGATGGGTACGACCTCGGCGTTCCACGAGGGCGGCGACCACGTCGCGGTCCGGACCGGCGCGATCGCGGGCGAACTCGCCGCGGAGGGCGATCTGGCCGCGTACAACCGCCGCTGGAAGGAGGCGATCGGCGACGAGGTCGTCCGAAACGTGACGATGGCCGACATGGTGGCGGAGTACGAGCCGGACGACTGGAACCGGGTCATCGGCGCGGCCGACGCGATGCTCGCCGCCGAGACCGGCGACGGCCTCCTCTCGCAGCCGTACCGCTCCGGCTGGGAGTCGCTGAAGCTGATGCTCGGCTACAGGTGGAACAAGCGGCGGGTGAAGAAGGGGTACGTCGGCATCGACGAGAGCGAGTACGTGTACTGACTCCCGACGCGCCCCTCGGCTCCGAACCGATGGCCGCGACGCCATCTGCCGACAGATCGACGCCCGTTACCGGATCACGGGCGCCGCCAACTCTACCGGATCCGCGTCGATCCCCGCGACGTCGACCGGCTCGACCTCGTGGGTGGGCCACCGCCCGGTCTTCGTGAGTCGCTCGGTCAGGTCCGGCGCGACGAGGTGCGTGTCCTCGCTTTTCGTCCCCTGAACCGTCGGGTTCCACGCGTAGCCCATCGGCCACCGGACCGGCTCGTCGCCGTCCGGCGTCGCGATCCACTCCCGGCCCGCGAACCCGGCGGCGCCGCCCTGGTGGTGGTTCTCCCACTCGTCGGGGAAGCCGACCGCGTCGTACGCCGCCCGGATCGCCGCGAAGACGTCGCCGGCGGTGTCGGCGGTGTCGGCGGTGTCGTCGCCTCCCGAGAGCCTTCCGGCCGCGGCGGCCTCGGTGGCCCGGATCGCGGTCGCCTCGACGCGCGCCGCGGCGCGGTGGCGCTGTTCGAACCAGTCGGGGGTGTCGAAGGCGACGGTCCGGGTCATCGAGGCGTACAGCCCCGCGCGCTCGCCGGTGACCGACACGAGCGCGTAGTCGCCGAGCGCCGCGTCGGTCGGCGTGAAGTGGCGGTACGCCTCCGCCCGTTCCGCGCCGCCGACGAGCACGACCGGGGTGTCCACGTCGCGCGAGGCGAGTGAGATGTCGATCCCGGCCGCGACCTCGTACTCGGGGTCCTCCGGTTCGAGGTTGCGGCAGACGGTCTCGACGGCGGCGGCGACCTCGCGGCCCAGTTCGCGGTACCGCTCGATGTCGTCGTCGGTGAGCGGCTGCCGGAGCCGACTCCCGTCGACGTCCTCGAAGCCGGGCACGTCGAAGTCCGCGGCCGCGGGGGCGGGCGACCGCTCGGCGACCGCGTCGGCGAGCGAGTCAGCGTACCACGGGAACGACTCGACCGCGAACGCGTCCGGGAGCTCCTCGTCGGCGAGCCGGTCCGCCTCGATGTCGTCGGTGATCACGCGGAGGTCGCCGTCGTAGCCGGCGGCGGCGACGCCCGTCGGCGCGTCGGCGTCGACGACGTTGTCGCCGCCGGTGAGCCACGCGAAGCCGTTGGGGCGCGCGAACCAGACCGCTTCGAGCCCGCGCTCGTCGAGGTACGCGTCGAGCCTGTCGGTGCGAGCGGCAGTGTCGACCATACGGACGGACTCTCGTCGAACGGGTAAAACCGGTCGGAAACCGCCGACGCGTCGCGCGCCGTCGGTCCCGAGCGCAGGGTCGAGACGGCGGTGGAATCCGGGATCGTCGCCGCGCCGTCTTCCGATCGATTCGCCGGACGCACTCGGGCCGAAGCTCGAAACGAAAGGTTCAATTACGTTCCACGGAAACGACGAAACGCGTCAGTAAGCCCCTTCGGGTTGGTAGTCTAGTCCGGTTATGACACCTCCTTGACATGGAGGAGGCCGGCGGTTCAAATCCGCCCCAACCCATTCTCGTCGACACCGCAACCGCGAGCGACAGCGAGCGGTCCGTGTCGACAAAATGGTGCCGCAATTTCGTTACGCCTTCCGACGAGAGTCCTCGTTACCGGTGCTCGATATCGGGAGTCTCGGAAGGAACGGGGAGCAGGAACGTCCGATCGCTCGCGAGGCGATGCGAAGTTTCTTTTACTTCACCCCGGAGGATCCGGGTAGATGAGTGACCGAGGCGGTCGAGCGCCGGACCGGGCCGAATCGTCGACTTCGGGACACGACACGGTTGATTCTCTCTCCCCGACGGCGTCGGATCCGACGGCCGCGGTCGCCGACGACGACCCGTCGTCCGGGCGGTTGGTGGTCGTCTGCGGACTCCCCGGCGTCGGCAAGACGACCGTCGCCGAGCGGATCGCCGACCACGTCGACGGGCGGATCCGCCGGACCGACGTGATACGGAAGGAGCTGTTCCCCGATCCCGAGTACACCGACGCGGAGACGGAGGCGGTCTACGCCGAACTCCTCTCCCGCGCCCGCGACGACGTCGACGCCGGGGACGCGGTCGTCCTCGACGCGACGTTCGCGGACGACCGGTTCCGGGCGGCGGCCCGCGAGACCGCGGCCGAGACAGCGGCCAAGTTCGACCTCGTCGAGGTCGCCTGCGACGAGGACGTGGTCGAGCGCCGGATCGAGCGCCGAGACGGGATCAGCGACGCGGACTTCGAGATCCACCTCCACTTCAGGGAGCTGTTCGACGCGGTCGCGGGCGACCACGTCGTCGTCGACAACTCCGGAACGGAAGCGGAGACGTTCGCGCAGGTCGACGCCGCGTTCGCCGACGACGCGTCCGCTGCGGAGGCGCCCACTGAGGAGGCGCCCGCTGAGGAAGCGACCGCTGAGGACGCGCCCGCCGACCGCGACGAGCGGTCCGCCGCGGTCACCGACGCGAAGTGAGACCGACGCGAACCGGGATCGGCGCGGGGCGGGATCGACGCGAACCGGGATCGCGGGGAGGTGTCGTCGTGCGAACGGATCGCGTGACGGACGCACACACGCGTCTCCAATCACTTATACGGGCGAACACACAACGGAAGGTATGAGCGAAGAATCCGGGCGGAAGAACCTCCGAATGCCCAACGACGACGAAGTGTTCGCCGTGGTGACAGAGCACCTCGGCGGCAACCACGTTCAGCTGCGCTGCGCCGACGGCAAGGAGCGACTCGGCCGGATCCCCGGCCGGATGAAGTACCGCACGTGGATCAGCGAGGGCGACGTGGTGCTCGCCGAACCGTGGGACTGGCAGGACGAGAAGGCGAACGTCGAGTGGCGGTACGAGGACGAGGACGCCGACCAGCTCCGCCGCGAAGGCCACATTCAGTAACGGAAGTACGCGCGACCGCGCCGCGTAGTCGTCGACCCTCTACCTGCGGCTCTCTCGTTACTCGAATACGGTCCGTTGGCGCGTTCACTTGCCCGATTACTGCGGGCTTCGAACGCGGATAGCGACCGCACCGGCCCGCACCGCGGCGCGGACGGACGGACGGATCTGTTTGCTCAATATTGTGTATTTCATTCAAAACTATTATCACCGCGAAGCGCGTACGGGTGAGTATGAGTTCGACAGAAGCCACACCCGGAGAGCCGATCCAGCTGACCGACACCGACGCGTTCGACGAACACGTCGCCGACGGCGTCGTCCTCGTCGACTTCTACGCCGACTGGTGCGGCCCGTGTCAGATGATGGAGCCGGCCGTCGAAGCCGTTGCGAGCGACACCGACGCGGCGGTTCTGAAGGTCGATGTCGACGAACACCAGGCGCTGGCCGGCGAGTACGGCGTCCAGGGGATCCCGACGCTGCTCGTGTTCGCTGACGGCGAACTCGTCGAACAGATGGTCGGCGCACAGACCGAGGAGGCGCTGACGGACGCGGTCACCGACCCGACCGCCTGAGTCGATTCGCGCCACCAACGGTTCGCCGCCGAAACCGACACCGTGAGAACGATCGAACACGACGACGACGTATGACCCCGAGAGAGCTCCGCGCGGACGTCCCGGCCCTCGACGACGCGGCGTACTTCAACTTCGGTGCGCACGGTCCCAGCCCGGAGTACGTCGTCGAGGCGGCCGCGTCCTTTATCGAGGACCACGAGTACGGCTCCGCGACGACCAACCCGTACGAACACGCCTTCGAGACGTACGAGGAGGTGCGCGAGCGGATCGCGGCGTTCGTCGGCGCCGAACCCGAGGAGATCGCGCTGACCGAGAGCACCACAGACGGGATCACCCGCGTCGCGGGCGCGATCGACTGGGAGCCGGGCGACGTCGTCGTCCGGACCGACCTCGAACACCCGGCCGGCGTCCTCCCGTGGCAGCGGCTCGAACGCGAGGGCGTCGAGGTGCGTGTCCTCGGTACCGAGGACGGCCGCGTCGACCGTGACGAGTACGCCGAGGCGGTCGCGGACGCCCGGCTCGTCTGTTTCAGCGCGATCACGTGGACCCACGGGACCCGGCTCCCGGTCGCCGATCTGGTCGAGACCGCGAACGACGCCGGCGCGTTCACCCTCGTCGACGCGGTCCAGTCGCCCGGGCAGGTCGCGATGGACGTGCGCGAGTGGGGCGCCGACGCGGTCGCGGCCGCCGGCCACAAGTGGACGCTCGGCCCGTGGGGGTCCGGGTTCCTCTACGTCGACCGCGACGCCGCGACCGACCTCGAGCCGCGCGCCGTCGGCTACCGGAGCATCGAAGACCCGACCGGCGACGAGATCGAGTTCAAGCCGGCCGCGGGCCGCTTCGAGGTCGGGACGACCACCGCCGCGGCCCACGTCGGACTCGCCGAGGCGCTCGACGCGATCGACGCGGTCGGGCTGGACGCGATCGAGTCGCGGATCGAGTCGCTCACCGACCGCCTCAAGGCGGGCGTCCCCGACGACCGACTCCTCAGTCCGGAGGCGTACGAGTCCGGACTCGTCACGATCGACGTCGACGACCCGGAGGCGACCGTCGAACGACTCGCGAAGGAAGATATCGTCGTCCGGTCGCTGCCGCACCCGGACGGGGTCCGGGCCTCGGTTCACGCCGTCTCCTCGGAGGCGGAGATCGATCGACTCCTCGACGCGCTGGAGCCCGAGTGGTGAGTCGCGAGCGCCCCTGCCCCCGACCGCGACCGCGGACAGCCCGACCGGACGCGTTTTAGCACTCGACGCACAAGACCGCACATGGGATTCCACACGTTCGACGCCGATCAGGCGGAGCGGTTGGAGCGTCCCGACCGCTATCGCTGGGTGTCCGCCGAGGAGGTCGTCGGTCCGCTGATCGAGACCGACGCCGAGGTCGTCGCCGACCTCGGCAGCGGCACCGGCTTCTACACCGACGACGTGGCGGCACGCGTCGAGACCGTCTACGGCGTCGACGTCCAGCCCGAGATCCACGACCGATACCGCGAGAAGGGGACACCGGCGAACGTCGAACTCGTCGCGAGCGACGTCGCGGACCTCCCGTTCGCGGACGACGAACTCGACGGCGCGTTCTCGACGATGACCTACCACGAGTTCGCGAGTCCCGACGCGATCGCGGAGATCGCTCGGGTGCTCCGCGAAGACGGCCGACTCGTCGTGTTCGACTGGTCGGCCGACGGCGACGGCGACCACGGGCCGCCGGTCGACGAGCGCTTTACGGCGGGCGACGCGCGCGACGCGCTCGTCGACGCCGGGTTCGACGTGGCGCGCGCGGAGACGCGGACCGAGACGTTCGCGCTCGTCGCGGGCGCGCCCTGAGTTCGTACTCGGTGTCGGTGCGGCCGGGAGACCGTTCCGGGAAACAGCGTTAGGTGCGTCCGGCACCTACCGACCGTATGTTCGACCGAACCGGAACGGTACCCGATCGCGCGACGACCGCGGCCGGCCGGATCGCGGCGACCGCTATCACGCTCGCGCTCGCCGTCGTCGCGCTCGCGACGAGCCTCGTGGGCGCCGCGGCCGCCCACGTCGACTACGTCACGGAGGAGCCGGGCGAGACCGTCGACGCGCTCGAATTTCTCCTCGACGTGCTCGGCGACCCGATTAACGCGGCGATCCTCGGCGGGTCGGGGCTCGCACTCGCCGCCGTGATCGCCGGCTACCTGTGGCTGCGACCGACGGTCGTCGACGTGGTCGTCCTCCGCGAGACGCTGGCGGGGTACGGCGATCTGATCCCGTGGATGCTGCGACTTTCGGTCGGTCTCCCGCTCGTCGGCGCGGGGTTTCAGGGGTACCTGTTCGCGCCGACGCTCACCTTCGACCCGGCGGCGAACCCTGTTTTGCGCGTGTTCTTCATCGGACTCGGCTTCTGTCTCCTGTTCGGACTCGCGACCCGAATCGTCTCGATGCTCGGGCTGGCGGCGTTCGCGGCCGTCCTCGCCGCCGTCGACCCGGCGGTCGTCATCGCGATGGAGTACGTCCCCGTCCTCGCCGCGCTCGCGGTCCTCGGCGGCGGCCGCCCCAGCGCGGACGAGATGCTCCAGGCGCTCGCGACCACCGACGGGACCTACTACGGGCGGATCGACCCGGTCCACCACCTGAAGGGGTTCCTCGACGCCCGGGCGGCGCCGCTGCGCCGGTACGTCCCGACGGCACTGCGGGTCGGGATGGGCGTCAGCTTCGTCTACCTCGGGCTGATCCAGAAGCTCGCGGACCCGGGAAGCGGCCTGCTCGTGGTCGAGCGCTACGACCTCACGTCGGTCGTCCCCGTCGACCCCGGGCTGTGGGTCGTCGGCGCCGGTCTCGCGGAGACGGCGGTCGGCGTCGCCCTGATCGCGGGCTTCTTCACCCGCGGTGCGGCCGCCGTCTCCTTTGTGCTCTTCACGACGACGCTGTTCGGACTCCCCGACGACCCGGTCCTCGCTCACGTGGCGCTGTTCGGCCTCGCGTCGGCCGTCTTCGCGCTCGGCGCCGGTCCGCTCTCCGTCGACCGGCTGATCGGTCGCCCCGCGCTCGGCGACGAGGAGCCGGTCGCGGCGGCGGACTGAGGATCCGGTCGGCGGTTTTTAAGTCGCTCTCGCGCGGTGAGGGAGGTATGCGCGTGGACCTCGGCAACGCCCTGGAGACGACCCCCGGGCTGACGACGGAGACGCTGGAGAGGCTCGACGGCCGCGTCGCGGCCGCACACGAGCGGATCGCGGCCGGGATGACCGACAACGAGTTCGGCTACGCCGCCCTGAATCTGCCCGAGACCGCGGACCCGGACGAAATCTACGCCGCGGTCGACGGGTTCGACCGCCCGGAGGCGGTGCTGACGGTCGGTATCGGCGGGAGCGCGCTGGGCGCGGCGACGCTGTCGAAGGCGTTAGAGAGCGACGTGGACGCGTACGTCCTCGACAACGTCGACCCCGACGAGACGCGGGCGCTGCTCGACGACCTCCCGCTCGACGACACCGTGGTCAACGTCGTTTCGAAGTCGGGGACGACGGCGGAGACGCTCGCGAACTTCCTCGTCGTCCGCGAGGCGATGGCCGACGCGGGCGTCGACTGGACCGAGCGCACCCTCGTCACCACGGGCGAGTCGGGGAACCTCCGCGACCTCGCGAACCGCCACGGACTCCCCTCGCTGCCGGTTCCCAACGGGGTCCCCGGGCGGTTCTCGGCGCTGTCGACGGTCGGACTCGCGGTCGCCGCGCTCCAGGGCCACGACGTGGAGGCCGTCCTCGCGGGCGGCCGCGACGGGATGGAGAGCCTGTCGGGGTCGCTGTACGAGTCGCCCGCCTACGCCTACGGCGCGGCGACGTACGCGCTCGCGGAGCGCGGCGCGCGCACCAACGCCGTGATGCCGTACGCCGAGTCGCTGGAGACGTTCGCGGAGTGGTTCGCCCAGCTGTGGGCCGAGAGCCTCGGGAAGGACGGGCTGGGGCAGACGCCGGCGCGCGCGCTCGGCGCGACCGACCAGCACTCCCAGCTCCAGCTGTACCGCGCCGGGCCGCCGGACAAGCTGGTGACGCTCGTGCGCCCGACCGAGCGCGCCGACGTGCCGATCCCCGAGACGGACCTCGACGGGCTGGCGTACCTCGGCGGCTCGTCACTCGGCGGGCTGCTCGACGCCGAGTTCGAGGCGACCGAGGCGAGCCTCGCGGCCGCCGGCGTCCCCAACGTGCGCGTCGAGATCGACCGGGTCGACGAGCGGGCGCTCGGCGAGCTGCTCTACGGGATGGAGGCGGCCTGCGTGCTGTACGGGGAACTTGCGAGCGTCTCGACGTTCACGCAGCCCGCGGTCGAGTGGGGGAAGAAGGCGGCCCGGGGGTTGCTCGGCGGCGGCGACTTCGCGGAGGCCGAGGCGGTCGACGAGAAGCGCGAGCTACGGGTCGACTGACGCCGCGGCCGACGAGCCGCGGGACCGGAGTCGCGGGCCGTGAATCCGAGACCGACGATCCCCTTCCGGTGCGCCTAAACCCCCGTGCGTCGTACGGCCGACGATGAGCGACGATCCCCTCGCGGCCGCCATCGGCGAGCGGCTGTTCCGCGTCACGAGCGCGCTGTTCGCGATCGTGTTCGCGCTGCTCGTCGCGAGCGCCATCACTCAGCCGGGGCAGATCCGGCCGCCACTCTCGGACTGGTGACGGACGGGTCGACCGGCTACCAGCTGATCCGGACGGTGCTCCAGTTCGTCGGGTTCGCGCTCGCGGTCGCGGGGTACCTCGCGATCACCGACGAGTGGGAGCTCGCCCGGTTCTCGCGGCCGGACCGCCGCGAGACGGCGATCATCGTCGGCGGCGGGGTCCTCCTCTTCGCGTTCCAGTACGGCGCCCTCTTCGCGCTCGATCAGGTCGGTCTCTCGACCGGACAGAACCAGGCGGTCGTCCCCGCCGGCGACCCGGTCCCGTACTACCTCGCGATGATCGCGGTGTCGCTCGCGGTGGTCGGCCCGGTCGAGGAGCTGCTGTTCCGCGGCGTGGTTCAGGGGGGATCCGGCGCGCGTTCGACGCGGTCCCCGCGGTGCTGGTCGCGAGCCTCGCGTTCGGACTGATCCACCTCCCGGCGGTCTCCGGAACGCTCGTCGAGCAGTGGGCGTACGTCGGCGTCGTCGTCGTCCTCGGCTCGGTCCTCGGCGCGCTCTACGAGTGGACGGACAACGTGCTGGTCCCGGGGCTGGTACACGGCATCTACAACGCGGTTACCTACGTGGTGTTGCTGGCGCAGGCGGTCTGAGTGCGGACAACGCTGTTCTCGACGGGTTCTCTCCTCCGGGGTGGCGCGTGCCGACGAGCGCCGCAACGCGGGGCGAGTCGCACGCGCGAGGGAGTCGCGAACGGAGTGAGCGACGAGGCTGGGGAGGCGTGAGGTGCGGTGCTGCGCGGTGCGGGCGCGACTCAAAGGGGCGGGGGCTTTGACGACGTTCGCCGTCGATCCGCATTTGATTATTTGGCTCTGTTGAAACCCGATTCTTCAAACAAAATATCGTCTGAAACAGCCGGTCGCTGAGAAGTGCGTACTGAGCGCGTGGTTCACTCCCGATTTGAATTAAGGGATCCGTATTACTCAACTGCTTCTATAACAGTGAGTTATCTTTGATTTTTTGAAACGCGAGTCGTCCAAGTAGTTGTACCGGGCCACGTTTCGGTAGGTTACGAGTAGTTTCCAGTTCACTCGGCGGGTTACTTCCACCAATATCGAGGTTCCAACTTGTCTCCTTATTGAAGCGGTTAATGGAAGTTTCAACGGCCTCGCGCACCCCTTCTGAATTCATCGTTCTGACATTACTATCTCGCATCACAATCTCACCATCCACAATAACAGTTTCCACATCAGACGGTGTTACATTGTTCACAATATGTGCGGGAAGATTCGTAAGTGGTGTGAACTTCGGCTTCTCCACATCAAGAAGAATCACATCAGCATGCTTGTCTGGCTCAAGACTCCCAATTTTGTCTCCGATACCGAGGGTACGAGCTCCCTCAATCGTGAGCATTCGTACTAGTTCCATCGAAGTGAACTGACCAGCTGACCGTTTGAGATTCGCCGCGAGCCGTGCCTGGCGGGCCTCACCGAACAAGTTATATGAGTCATGCCAGTAGTGGTCGTCAATACCTAACCCAACATCGACACCCGCTGCCCGGAGTTCCGGCACTGGTGTCCACTGTATGTCGCCGCCCGGATTCCAGTAACAGAACACTGACGGGCAGTGCGCGACCGACGCGCCCGCGTCAGCGGTCCGTCGGATGTCATCGTCATCAGCGAGGCGGAAATGAGCAGCTACCAGCCGGTCGTTGAGGAGACCGACATCGTCAAGCAGGTCGAGAGAGTCCTTTGCACCGTTCGATCGTGCCATCACGTTGCTCTCTTCGAGTTCGAGCAGGTGAGTATGAACGAGCAGGTCGGGAAACTCGGCAGCGAGATCGGCGGTTCGTTCCCATAACTCCCGAGTACACGACCAGTCATCGTGTGGATTGATCGTAGCTCGGATACGCCCGTCGTACGTGTCATGATATTCATCAATGAATTCGCGGGCACGGGCAAACTGCTCGTCCACAGGCACATCCCAGAAGAGGTCGGAGATCATCGGTCCGAAGAATCCACGGAGACCCGCCTCACCAAATGTCTTGGCGGCGGCGCTCGGGTGGACATCTTGTGAGTTAACGGTAGTGACACCACCGGCAAGGAAGTTGAGCGCAGCGAGTTCGTATCCTGCTTCCGCGAGGTACTGATACTTTCCATCCTCAAGGCGATCGATGAGGGCCGTCATATGACCCATCATCTCCATCAGATCGAAGTCGCTGAATGCACCGATAAGCGGTGTCATTTCGAGGTGTGTGTGAGTATTGATCAGTCCGGGCATCGCAACCATCCCGTCACCGTTGATAACATGGTCAGCAGAGATGTGTTGATCGCCTTCCTTAGTAGTTCGTACCTCGGTGATGCGGCCGTTCTCAATAAGGAGCGTCCCCCGTTCATAGAGTTGATTCTTATCGTTGACTGTAAGGATGTACGCATCATGAACCACAATATCATAACTCATCCAATTTATCACCCAACGGCTAATTAATAATCTCCTGATAAATAACTTGGCCTTATTGACAGAATATTCACTTCTCACGCTGTATTGACCATAACCGGAGCAGAATGTATCATCTACTGGGGATTTCAACAGATCCGACTATTTACAAGAGAGCAGAAAGAGATTTGACGGAGTTTCTCGCGGAGCTACTGGGGTTCAATTAAAACGACTGACGGCTGGTCAGTACGTCTCTTTACCCCACCGCAGGTCGTCGTACGTCGCCTGCTGGTCGCTGCCGAGTCGCTCTTCGAACTTCCGGCGGAGCGCCGCCTTCTCGGCCGCCGAGATGCGCGCCAGCTCGTCCGCCTTCGACACCGGCTCCGGCGGGCCGCGCGTCGCCGCCACCTCGGCGACGACCTGTTGGGTGAGCCGCTCGCGGGTCGCCTCGTCGCGGGTGAACGCGTACGGCGCCTCCAGCTTGTAGGTCACGTCGGTCCGCGGGTCGTAGACGACCATGAACGTCGGCTCGTACAGCTCCGGGTCGAGTTCGCGCTCGACGCCGAGCGCGTCGCCGTCGGCGGCCATCGGCGCGTCCGCGCCACCGCGGCTGCGGAACCAGGTGGTGAACGTGAGGTCGTCGTCGAGGCGGGCGCCGCGGTCGGCGTCGCGGTCGTCGTCGCTGAACTCTCCACCGGCGTCCCCGTCCGGCTCGCGACGCTCCAGCAGACGGGTGAACAGCGCGGTGTCGTCGGGCCACGGCGACTCGACGCCGGCGCGCGAGAGCGCCCGGACCGCGGTGGTGCTCGCGGGATTCTTCACGAAGCCGGCGAGCGGCACGTCGCGCTCGACGAACCGCTCGACGAGGCGGACGTACTTCTCGATCACCGCGCGGGGCTTCGCCTCGCGGGCGAGCGCGCCGAGTTCGGGGTCGCGGTCAGCCCAAGTGAACAGCTCCTTCGGGTAGATGGGACCGTCGAGGACGAGCAGGTCGTCGACGCGGTCGGCGTGGTCGAGCGCGTGGGTGCCCTCCGCGAGGTACAAGGCGAGCGCGTGGACGACCCGCTCCGCGTAGCGGTTCACCCGCGGGACGTGGAGCACGCGCTGGCGGGTGTGGCCCTCGTCGCGGCGGGTCCACTCGCTGTCGAAGCCCGCGGTCGAGTCGCCCGCGTGGACGGTCGCGACGATGGTCCGGTCGCGGTGGAGGTCCAGATCGGTCGGCGAACTCGCCATCGCCGCGTGCGCCACGTCGACGACCAGCCCGTTCTTGAACGTCGTGGGGTTGATCGTTCCCGAGTCGAGCCCGTGGACCGTCTCGAACGGGCGCTCGGCGAGCGCCACGTCGTCGATGGCGGCCCGGCGGCGCTCGTGGTCGCCGAGCGCCTCGACCACGACCCGGCCCTCGCGGCGGAGTTCGGAGAGCCACTCGCGCCACACGCGCTCGGCGAGGTCGTCGTGGTCCGTCGCGTCCACGTCGCCGCCAATGCCGTACGCAAGCTGCGCGATGTTCTCGACGTGGATCGGATCGAGCGTCACGAACGTATCGCGGACCGGGCCGGTATAAAAACCGTCGGCCGCGCGGTCGAAGACGCCATCGCCGCGTAGCGAGGGAGGCGCGGATCAGGAGATCGGATCAGGAGATCGGATCGGGAAGCGCGGATCAGAGGGTCGGATCGGAGGGTCGGATCGAACGCCGAACAAGTTCGACTTTCGTCGAGGAACCAGCAAAGAAGTCGGGTAACCGGATTCCACGCAGAACGGTCGTTCGATCTTTATTAGACCATTTCGACGCGCTAAACGACGATATCAGTGGTAATAGCTGGGGACAATGTCCTTTTATGATATACGACAATCGTCGCGTATGGCAGAGACTGCGACCAGGGTGGACTCGGGGGGATCGGGCGGGGTGACGGAGAGCGTACGAGAGGTGATACGGTACATTCCGAACGGCACCTCGATGCCGGAGGAGATGTGGCGACCGCGACACCGGAACATCCTGATTTTGACCGTAGTACAGGTGCCGCTGTTGATCGCTATGGGGCTGTACAGCGGGACCGAATCGATCACGGGGGCGCAGATCCCGGCGACGCCGCTGTGGATGCTCGGCGCGTTCGTCGCCGTCATCCTCGGCACCGCCGCGCTGGCGAACTGGTCGCGGCTCGGCCGCCGCCAGCGGACGGTGCTCACGGCGTTCAGCCTCATGACCGTCTCGATGGCACTGGTGAAGCTGTCGGGCGGGTACATCGAGGCGCACTTCAGCTTCTTCGTGTTCGTCGGGGTGCTCGCGCTGTACGAGGACTGGCTCCCGTTCGCCGTCGGCGTCGCGTACGTGGGAGTCGGCCACGTCGCGTTCAGCCTCATCGACTCCAGTCTCGTCTACAACCACACCGCGGCGATCGAGAACCCGGTCGTCTGGGGCGGCATTCACGCGTTCTTCGTCCTCGGACTCGTCGGCGCGCTGATGGTCAACTGGTACTCGATCGAGAAGTCGCGCGAGGCGGCGCGCGAGCAGCTCGAACTGGCCGAACAGAAGCAGGCAGAGATACAGGACGTCGAGGCGGCGAAGGCAGAGGTCGAGAAGCGCCGCAAGGAGGTCGAGCGCCTGAACAGCCACCTGGAGACGAAGGCGGACGACTACAGCGCCGCGATGGACCGTGCGGCCGACGGCGACCTGACGGTCCGGCTCGACGCCGACAGCGAGAGCAAGGCGATGGCGCAGATCGGCGCCGCGTTCAACGGGATGATGGACGACATCGACGGGGCGATGGGCGAGGTCCGGTCGTTCGCTCAGGAGGTGTCGACCGCGAGCGAGAACACGGTCCGCGGCGTCGAGACCGCGAGCGACCGGAGCGAGGCCGTCAGCCAGTCGGTCTCCGAGATCGCCGAGGGGGCCGACGAGCAGCGCGAGATGCTCCGGCAGGTGTCCGACGAGATGAACGACCTCTCGGCGACGATCGAGGAGGTCGCCTCCTCGACGCAGACGGTCGTCGAGGTCGCGGAGCAGACCGCGGACATCGCGGACGAAGGTGAGGCGACCGCCGAGGACGCGATCGACCGCGTCGAGGAGTCCCGCGAGTCGCTCGACTCCGCGGCGGAGACCGTCCAGCAGCTCGACGACCGGATGGAGGACATCGGCGAGATCGTCGACCTCATCGGCGACATCGCCGAGCAGACGAACCTGCTCGCCTTGAACGCCAACATCGAGGCCGCCCGCGCCGGCGGGAGCGGGGGTGGGAGCGACGGGTTCGCCGTCGTGGCCGACGAGGTGAAACAGCTCGCGGAGGAGACGCAAGACGCCGCCACGGAGATCGAAGAGCTGATCGGTGACACGCAGTCGCAGACCGAGGGGACCGTGAAAGCGGTCCGGGGCGCCGAGGAGAACATCGCGGCGGGAGCCAAGGCCGTCGAAGACGCCGCAGACGCGTTCTCGCAGGTGTCGGACAACGCGAAGGAGACCGACGAGGGGATCCGGGAGATCAGCCGCGCCACCGACGACCAGGCGGCCAGCACGGAGGAGACCGTCTCGATGGCCGAGGAGGTCGCGGAGATCAGCCAGGCGACCGCGGACGAGGCCGACGCGGTCGCCGAGGCCGCCGACGAGCAGCTGACCGCGATGAACGAGGCGACGACGGAGGCCGGGTCGCTCGCCGAACAGGCGGAGCGGCTCGGCTCGCTCGTCCGTGACTTCGACGTCTCCGGCGACGACGTCGACCCCGCCGCCGGTGCCGGCCCGAACGTCGCTGTCGGCGACGGCGGACAGCCGGAATAGGCGTCAGCGACCCGAAAACGTCCTTTTTGTGGCTCGGCGCTGCCCGCCAGTTACTGGGTGTGTGGACCGTCCCCGACCGCGTCCAGAACCTCCAGCGCGCGCTTCACCTGCGCGCCGTCCTCGACGAACACCAGCGTCCGGGGCGGGCGCACCGCCTTCGGGCGGACGCGGAGGTCGGCCTCGGTCGCCGCGGTCGCGGCCGCCTCGGGGGCGCCGATCGCCTCGATCCGCGCGCGGTCCGGCTGGACGTACACCTCGGCGACGGTTTCGCCGGACTCGTCTCCGTCGGCCGAGCCGCCGCGTTCGCGAGCGATCCGGTACGCCAGCGCGCCGTCGGTCGTGGCCTCCACGTCGGGGTCGGCGTCGACGACGGTCAGGCCGCGGAGCCGGCTCTCGTTGCCCGTCACCTCGGAGGCGAGGAGCTGGGCGATCCGGACGCCGTCGGCGAGGCGGTCCGTGACCATCTCAGGCCGCCCCCGGGTCGTCGGCCGGTTCGTCCGCGCCGTCCGCGCCGGTCGCCCCCTCTCCGTCGGTCGCTCCCTCTCCGTCGGCCGCGTCGCTCTCCACCTCGGCCGCGAGCTCCTCGCGCACGTCGGCGGCGAGGCGGTCGACCGCGGCGCCCTGCTCGCGGGCGTAGAGGACCGCGGCGGCCTCGATGGTGACCGCCAGCGCGCGCTGGCGCTCGTTGATCGCGGCGACCGCGCGCTGCTTCTCGACGCCCGCGGCGACGATGGCGTCGAGCGCGCTCTCGAAGGTGGACTGCTCGCGGAGCACGGACTCGTCCGGGGTGAACCCCTCCGGGACGGTCACCTCCGCCGGATCGAACTGCGGGACCAAGTCGCCGTCCTCGGACGCCAACAGCCCGCGACCCACCGCGACGTCGACGAGGCGCTTCGCCTGGTCGGGGGAGAACCACTCCCGCTCCAGCGACAGCGCGACGACGAACTCCCCCTGCCCGAGCCGGTCTTGGGCCCGGGTCTTGAACGGGGCGGCGACGGCGACCTCCAGGCTCATGTGAGACGGACGGCGCGGCGGGCGCGTAAACGTGTCGAACGCGGGGTCCGATCCGGGCGGCGGGCGGCGCCCCGGCGATCGACTCACCCCGCCGCCTGCGAGCCGTCGCGGTCGACCCGGCGCCCGACCGCGAACGCGACCGCCGCGCCGGCGAGGACGAGCGCGCCGGCGACGCCGAACGCGAGACCGTATCCGATCGCGGCGAGCCACCCGCCGGCGACGCTACCGATACCCCCGGCGAGCGCGCCGAGCGCCGCGTACGCGCCGAGCGCCTCGCCGCGGATCGCCGGCGGGGCGAGACGGGTGACCACGACGCCGGCGGTGACCGCGATCACCGCCCAGGTGAGTCCGACCGAGGCGAACGCGACGCCGACGGCGACGAACCCGAGCGCGCTCGCGCCGAGCGCCGCGCCGAGGACGGCGATCAACGGGAGCAGGGCCGCCCGAACGACCAGCCCGCCGACCTGAAGCCGCACGGCGTTCCGGTCGGCCGCGAGACGGCCGGCGGTCCCGAACGCGACCGCGGCCGCGGCGCTGTTGATCAGGTACAGCGCGAACGTCCCGCCGGAGCCGAAGCCGATGTCGGTGAGAAACGCCGGTAGGGGCGCGAAAAACGCCGAGAATCCGGTGAGAAACAGGAGCGCGGCGAGGAAGTACGCCGCGAGCGCGGGCGTGAAGCGCGCCGCGAGGCGGCGGGGGTCCAGCCCGCGGAAGTCGGTCCGTGCGAGCGACCCGGGGAGCGTCGCGCCGCGGACGGCGAACCGGTCGGCCCGGTGGATGGCGCGACGCACGCGGCTCCCCGAGGGCGACGCCGCGGGACCGTCGGTGAGGTCGCCGGACGGGTCCGCCGGAAGCGTCCGCGCGGCCGCGATACAGGAACCTCCGGCGGCGAGCGCGAGCGGCGCGAACAGCGAGCGCGTGGCGGCCGCCGGCGACGCGACGGCGCCTCCGCCGACGGTCCACGCGGTGCCGAGGAGCAGCCCCAGCGCCCAGCCGATCCCCTGGTATCGGTTGAGGGCCGCGATCCGCTCGCTCCACGCCGACTCGGGAGCGTCGGCGACCGCGAGCAGCGTCAACACGGGCGTCGCGGCCGCGAAGGCGAACCAGACGACGGCGTTGGCCGCGATCACCGCGGCGATCCGGTCGGTAAGCGGAACGACCGCGACCGCGAGGGTCGCGGCGACGAGCGCGACGAGGACGAGCGCGCGTCGGCGCCCGGTGCGGTCGGCGACGCGGCCGAACCAGAGCGCTCCCGGGACGCCGACGATCGCGGCAACGGCCGCGAGAACGCCGAGAACGAACGGGCCGCCGCCAAGGTCGACGACGTACAGCGGGACGACGAGCGACGCGCCGCCGAACGTGACCGAGGCGAGCCCCCAAGCGTACAGCCACCGGTCGGACATGGGCCGAATCGGTCGCCCGGGAATCATAACCGATCCGGTTACGATGGTCGGTTCCGCGAACGGATCGATCGGCCCGACCCCGCTCGGGACGACCGTTCGAAGCTCAGTCGTCGCTCCCGGGACTCGGGGCGGAAGCCTCAGCCGGATCGGCATCGGCCGGCGTCGGGTTCACGTCGATGGTGTAGCCCGTCACGGCCATGATCAACAGCACGAGCGGCGAGAAGTACGCGAACAGGTAGTATGGCGCGTACTCCAGGGTCGGCACGTCGGTGGCGGTCGCCATGAAGACGGCCCCCGCGTGCCACGGGAACAGCGCGCCGGTCGGGGTCCCGGCGGCCTCGACCGCGCGGGAGAGCTGGTCGGTGTCGAGTCCGAACTCGTCGTAGGTGTTCCGGAGCGTGACGCCCGGGAGGACGATGCTCATGTACTGCTGGGCGGTGAGCGCGTTGATGAAGATCGCCGAGACGCCGGTCCCGGCGACGAGCGCCCCCGGGCTCCGCACGGCCGAGGTGAACGAGTGTGCGATCACCGCGAGGACGCCCGTGCGCTCCAAGATCCCGCCGAGCGAGAGCGCGGCGACCACGACCGTGATCGTCCACGCGGAGCCGACGAGTCCGTCGGTGTTAAGGAGGTCGTTCACCGTCGTGGAGGCCGACTCGGGCGCGGTCCCGGACATGAAGATCTCCCACGCGGCGACGAAGCCGGTCCCCTGAAGGAGGATCGTCGTGAACGCGCCGGCGAACACGCCGGCGACGAGCGTCGGGAGCGCGGCGTAGCCGCGCAGCGCCAGCCCGAAGGTGACGACGAGCGGGACGAAGGCGACGAGGGTGATCGCGTACGTCTCGGTGAGACCGCCCTGAATCGCCGCGATCTCGCCGGCCGGGATGTCGCCGCTCGTGCGGAGGCCGACCGCGGCGAAGGCGAGGACGGCGAGACCGAAGGCGATCGCGGTGCCGGTCCGCATCCGCCGGATGTGAGCGTACAGGTCGGTGTTGGTCACGCCGGCGGCGAGGTTCGTGGTGTCGGAGAGCGGCGACTGCTTGTCGCCGGCGTACGCGCCCGAGAGGACAGCTCCGACCGTCATCGGCGCCGGGACACCGAGCCCCGCGCCGATGCCGACGAAGGCGACGCCGAGCGTCCCGACCGTGGTCCACGAGGAGCCGATGGCGAACGCGACGACGGCGGCGAGGACCGCGGCCGCTGGGAGGAACGTCGTCGGCGAGAGGACCTCCAGCCCGTAGTACATCAGGCTGGGGATCGTGCCAGCGCTGACCCACGTCGCGATCAGCCCGTAGATGGTGAAGATGATGAGGATCGCCTGTAGCCCCATCATGAGTCCGTTCGCGATGCCGTCGAACAGGTCGTCCCAGTCGTAGCCGAGCCACAGCCCGAACGCGCCGACGAAGGCGATACTCCAGAGGAGCGGCGGGTGCGGGTCGAGACCGAGGCCGGCCGAGCCGATACCGAGGAACGCCACGACGGCGAGGACCGGGACCAGCGCCGCCGCCAGGCTTGGGCGGCGGTCCGGGTCAAGGTCCTCGTACGCCGTCGGCGTGAACGAGCGTGCCATGACCGCGTATATTCCTTTGAAGCATAAGAACATCTCGAAATATGCGTAGAATATATAACGATCGTTTATCTCGTTTGGAGACGACGACGGCGGGAGAAGTTCCGCCGGCACCCGCCGCGTCCGACCGTGTGCCGTCGTGTCGCGGCGGTCCGCGAACGGACGGTCTTATACGCGTCGGCGGCGAAGTCACGGTAACATGATATTTGAGGGCCTCCCGACGACTCCGCGCGCGGAGGAACTCGTCGACAAGGCGTTCTCGCGGGCGGCGCGGGCCGGGCGCGCGAAGCGCGGCCACGAGGCGCAGGAGTCGATGCTACGGACCGCCGGCAACGTGCTCTCGGACAACTTGGAGAACGTCGTCACCTCGTGGCCCGACTTCGGCTTCGACGTGGACCCGTTCTACTACGAGCTGGCAGACGCTATCGTCGACGTCGACCGCCTCCGACAGGCGCTCTCGCAGGTGATGTGGGCCAGCCGCCAGATCGAGGACCTCCGCGACGAGTACACGACGAAGATCCGCAACTCGGACGTGGACACCGCCCGCAAGCACCGCAAGCAGGCGTTCGCGCGCATGGCCGACGTGATGGACCAGATCGAAGACGACCTGCGCTACATCGGCGACTCGCGGGACCAGCTGAAGGTCCTCCCCGACGTCCGGCCCGACGAGCCGGCCATCGTCGTCGCCGGCTACCCGAACGTCGGGAAGTCCTCGTTCGTCAACCGCGTCACCCGCGCGTCGAACCAGATCGCGGAGTACCCGTTCACCACGAAGGGCGTCCAGATCGGCCACTTCGAGCGGAACCACGTCCGCTACCAGATCGTCGACACCCCCGGACTGCTGGACCGGCCGGAAGACGAGCGCAACGACATCGAGCGGCAGGCGGTGAGCGCCCTCGAGCACCTCGCGGACGCCGTCGTCTTCGTGCTCGACCCCTCCGGCGACTGCGGCTACCCGCTCGATGTCCAGCTCGAGCTCCGCGAGGAGGTCCGCGAGCTGTTCGGCGCGGACGTGCCGCTGCTCACGGTGGCGAACAAACACGACCGGTTCGAGGCGGTCAAAGCGGAGTCCGTCGACGCGACGATGAGCGTCACGGAGGAAGAGAACGTCGAGACCGTCCTCGACATGGCCGTCGACGCGGTCGGCTACGAGCCGGACCTCCCCACCCGCGACGGGGGGGAGTAGTCGGCCGCCGACCTCGACGCACCGGCGTCACTAAAAAGCCGATTTTTCGCTGCGTTAGGCCGGAACGGCCTCGTACACGACGTTCACCGAGACGCTCACGCCCACGTCGCCGGTCTCGACGGCGGTCGAGGCGCTCCCGCCCGCGTCGCCGCCGGCCGCCGCGTCGTAGGTCTCGGCGACGTACGGCCGCGACTGCGCCTGCGCGGTCGACACCTCGTAGACGCCGGACACCTCCAGCCCGCTCGCGTTCGCGAGCGCGGCCGCGTCGTCGGCGGCGTTCGCCATCGCCGTGTCGAGCGCCTCCTCGCGGACCTCGCGCTCGCGCTCCTCGCTCAGGCCGAACTGGATCCGCTGGACCTCGTCGGCCCCGGCGTCGACCGCGACGTCAATCACGTCGCCGACGGCGTCGACGTCGTCGAGTTCGATCGCGTACCGGTGGACGCCCTCGTACTGCGTCCGGTTCGGGGTATCGCGGGTCTCGTAGCTCTCGCGAACGTCGTACTGGTCGGTCCGGATCGCGTCGTCGCTGAGTCCCCACTCCGTCAGCGCCGCCCGGAGCTCTCCGTCGCCGGCGTCGAGTTCGTCGCGGACCGCCTCGGCGTCGGAACCGGTCGCGGTCACCGCGACGCTGAGGGTGGCGCGGTCCGGCGCCGACGCCGCCTCGCCCGCGGCCGTCACTTCGATGCTGCGTTCCAGTTGCGCCTCGTCGCCGTCCGTCGGGGTCGCGGTGCCCGCGAGCCCCGAGCAGCCGGCCAACGCGACGAGCGCCGCGATACCGATGAGTGCCGTCAGTCGTCTGTCCATACTCGGGCGATCTATCCCGGACACCTATAAAACGCCGATAGCGCAAAGAGCCGTTTTCGCTATCGGTCGTCGTCGCGGTCGCCGCCGGTCGCGTCCGCCTCGCGGTCGTCGGCCGCCTCCTCGGCGGCCTCCTCGTCCGCGTCGTCGTGGTCCACGACGTACGTGTCGTCGAGGTGCGGCTGTTCGTCCTCGGGACCGTCGCCGTGCTCGGCGGTCCCGTCCGGCTCGTCGAGCGCCTCGGCGACGGCCGCGTCCGTGGCGTCGGCGTCGGAGCCGCCGTCGGGGCCGGGTCCGTCCTCGTCGCTGTCTCCGGCGTCGCCGGCGTCGCCGGCGGTCTGGCCGCCCTCGACGGACCGGACGTCCGTCCCCTCCGACCGTTCCGGATCGCGCTCGACGCCGCCCGACAGGTCGGTCGTGCGGCGGCCGGAGCCGAACAGCCGCTCGCGCAGCGACCGACTGCTGGGCCGCTCGGTGAGCAGCACCGAGGCGTCGACCTCGTGGATCACGTCGAGGTGAAGCGAGTTCGAGACGAGCCGGGAGAGCAGTCCCTTCTCTGTGGCGCCGATGATAACGAGCGTCTTGTCGGCGGCCGCCCGGCAGATGCCGGTCTCCACGTCGCCGCCGTCGTCGACGACGAGCTCCGCGTCGTCGAGACCGTGTTCCGCGGCCCAGTTCGCGAGGAACGCCTCGCCTCGGCCCCTGTCTTCGGGTCCGTCGACCACGTGAAGCAGCGTCACCTCGGCGCCGACGGTGTCGGCGAGCACCTTCGCGACCTCCGCGCTCAGGTCGGAGTCCGGACCGCCGGAGGTCGGGATGAGGATCCGCGAGGTGTCCAGCTCGTGCTCGTTGAGGATGAGGAAGTCACAGGGGAGCTGGTTGGTCAGCTCGTCGACGGGGCGTTCAGCGCGGGCGGCGCTCCACAGCTGGTCGTCGCCCCAGCCCATCAACACCGCGTCCGGGCGGGTCCGGCGCGCCATGTTGAACACCTCCTCGAACGAGCGATGCGAGACGACCGTCGAGGTCGACACCTCGACGTCGTACTCCGTCGCCGTCGACCGCAGGTTTGCCATCCCCTCGGCGGAGGCGTCCGCGATACGGCGCCCCGCGTCCCCCGAGGACAGCGACATGCGTTCGGGCGCTTGAACGACGTGGACGATGTGGACGACCCCCTCCTCGTGGCTGCTCGCGAGCTGCGCCGCCAGCTCGACGATCGGGCCGTCGGTTCGGGGGTTCGTGATCGGCACCATGACGCGGTACCCCTCGCCCGCGAACAGCGTCGCCTCGGTGGCGTCGAGGATGGGAACGTACGACCGGCCGGCCGCGCGACCGAACACCCACTCGGGGACCGTGAGGCGGCGGCTCACGCCCTCGAAGCGCGCCTCTTCGAGGCGCTCCTCGCTGGTCTGGAAGTAGTTGACGAGCGTCACGAGCACGACCCCGCCGATGGTGTTCCCGAGCAACACCGGGATCACGAAGCCGACGAGACCGGAGTAGAGGCTGATCTCCGCCCCGTACAGCGGGATGTTGTGCTGGAAGAACAGGTACAGCACCTCGGTGAAGGAGACGACCACGTGGAACAGGTTGCCGAGCGGGATCGCGAGGAACGCGAGGTAGACGACGAGCATCCGGCTCACGGAGTCGGTGGACGCGAAGCCGACCCAGACGACGCCGGCGACGATGAGCCCCGCCATCGCGGCCTTGAAGAACAGCGGGACGAACTCGACGCCGAAGCCGCCCTCGGAGATGTACCGCGCCGCCTCGACGGTGTCGCCCGTGAAGACGCCGCCGTACGAGAGGACGGCCGCGCCGATAGCGCCGCCCGCGAAGTTGCCCGCGAGCACGATGGTCCAGTGGCGCAACAGGGTTGGGAGGCTCGCGAGCCGTTCGAGCGTGAGCGCCACCGGCGGCAGGGTGTTCTCGGTGTACAGCTGGTACCCGCCGATGATGATGTAGATAAATCCGAGCGGGTACAGCATGACGCTCAGTATCGGATGAGAGTCGGTCGCCGCCGTCAGCGACGCGTACAGCATGAACGTGATCGTGATCGCCAGCCCGGCGGCGAGCCCGCTGAAGAACAGCTCTCGGCTCCCCGAGGTCACCTCCTCGTCCGCGGCCGCGATGATCCGCTGGAACACCTCGTCCGAGGAGAACCGGTCCCGGACGGCCTCGCCGACCGCGGGCGCGCCGCTCCGGGACCGCTCGACGACCTCCCGCATCGAATCGTCGTCGGGTTGCTCTGAGTCCGTCACTGGCGGAGGCCACGGCGGCCCGATAAAAAGCACTTGCTCTTCCGGTTACGCGGTGAAAAACGACCGGCCCGGCGGCGTCGGCGGTGGCCGCGAGAGGCGCCGACGACCGACGCGGACTCAGGCGCGCTCGACGGTCACCGTTCGGACCTCGACGGTGACCTCGCCGCCGACCACGGTCTCGATGCGGTCGTCGAGCGCGGGCGCGATGCCCTCGACGGTGCCGCCGGGCGGCGCGCCAACCGTGACCACCACCCGATCGGTTTCGAGCGGCGGGACGGTTCCGGTGCGCTCGACGGTCAGATCGAGGAGTTCGAACTCCGAGTTCAGCGCGGTCAGCTCGTCGCTCGCGGCGGCGCGGATGTCGGTCTCGGTGGTCGAGGCGACGTACGACTCGTAGGTGACGCCGCCAAGGAACACCGAGAGGAGCGCGATGGCGACCACCAGCACGGCGACCCGCTTGAGGAACGCCGAGCGCGCCTCGTCCTCGCGGAACCACCGCTGGGGCCGGTATCCCTCGTACCATAACATCACGAGCGCCGAGAGGTTGATCGAGAGGACGTTCACCGCGACGATGACGCCCGCGCCGATCACGAGCCGCGGGATCCGGAAGGCGATCCCGATGCCGACCGCGGCCGCGGGCGGGATGAGCGCGACTGCGATCATCACGCCCACGAGCGTCGCCGAGACGCCCGTCATCAGCGAGACGATGCCCGCGATCCCCGCCCCGACCGCGACGACCAAGACGAGGACGTTCGGCGCGAGCCGCTCCGACACCTCCGCGAGTTCGAGCGGGTCGAGTCCGGGCGGGACCAAGGCGAGCGAGCGCAGGGCGAACGCGAACAGCGTCGCCGCGAGGACCGCGACCGCGACGCCAAGGATCTCGATCCGGACCCCGCGCCGGAACAGCGCCTCGTCGTCGACGACGGTGCCGATCGCGGCCGACATCGCCGGCCCGATGAGCGGCGCGATCACCATCGATCCGACCACGGTCGCGGGCGAGTCGAGCAGCAGCCCCGCCGTCGCGATCACCGCGGAGATGACCGTCATCAGCACGTACGTCCCCAGCCCCGAGGCGAGACCCTCCGCCTTCGCCTGTAGCTCCTCGCGGGAGATCCGGTCGCCGCCGTGCTCGGCGTCCGCCTCGTACTGCTCTTCGAGCGCCTCGAACCGCCGCGAGATGACCGTCTCGGCCGCGACGATGACCGTGTAGGTGCTCTCGTCGATCCCTGCCTCCCGCAGTCGGTCGAGGACGGGTTCGACGGCCGCCCTCGGCAGCGGGAACGTCGCGACCGCGGTGTACTCCCGGCCGCTCGTCTCGTCGGTGACGACGTAGTCGACCCCCTCGTCGTCGAGCGCGCGGACGACGGCCGCCCGCTTGCCCGCCGGAATCATGACCTGAACGAGTCGCACGGTCGCCGGTCGCGCCGACGCCCCTTATAGGGTCGGCACGCCGCGGACGTCGCGGTCGCGAGAAACGGAACTTTAATGCGCGAATCGCTCGCACCTTCGGGCAAGAATGCTCTCGCCGCTGGTCATCGACACGTTCCTGCTCGACTACCACCTCGGGCACGTCATACTGCTCGGGCTCGTCGTCTCGCTTCTGGGAGCCGCGCCGCTGAAGTCCCAGAAGATCATCGCGTCGATCTTGGCCGTGTTCGGCGTCATCTTCATGATGGCCCCGTACACGACGATGCCGCCGACGTACATCCTCGTGGGCATCCCGCTCGTCCTGATCGGCACGCTGCTGTGGACGATGGCCGGCCGGTAAGCGCACGCGAGAACGACTCAAAAACCGTTTTCTCCTCCGCCCTCCGCGACGATCGCGACCGATCCCGTCGCCCTGTACGATTCCACCGGCGCCCTGTGCGATCCCGCCGCCGCCCTGTACAATTCCACCGGCGCCCTGTGCGATCCCGCCGCCGCCCTGTACGATTCCACCGGCGCCCTGTGCGATCCCGCCGCCGCCCTGTGCGATCCCGCTCCTTTTTGCCCCCCGGGAGACACTCCCCGCCATGGTAACGGTACGGGCCCCCGCGACGAGCGCGAACCTCGGGAGCGGCTTCGACGTGTTCGGGGCGGCCCTCTCGCGGCCGGCGGACGTCGTCACGGTCGAGCGGGCAGCCGAGACGACGATCGAGGTCACCGGGGTCGGCGCGCAGTACATCCCGGAGGACCCAGAGAAGAACACCGTCGGCGCCGTCGTCGAGGCGCTCGACGCGCCCGCACGGATCCACATCGACAAGGGCGTGCGCCCGGCCTCGGGACTCGGCTCCTCGGCCGCGAGCGCCGCGGGCGCCGCGGTCGCGCTCAACCGACTGTACGACCGCGGCCTCTCTCGGGAGGAACTGGTCCCGATCGCCGCCGAGGGCGAGGCGGTCGTCTCCGGCGTCGCTCACTCCGACAACGTCGCCCCCTCGATCCTCGGCGGCTTCACCGTGACGACCGCCGAGGGGACCCGCTCGGTCGACGCCGCGATCCCCCTCGTCGTCTGTCTGCCGGACGTGGCGGTCTCGACCCGGGACGCGCGCCGGGTCGTTCCCGAGACCGCCTCGATGGAGGAGCTGGTCGAGACGGTCGGGAACGCGGCGACGCTCGCGATCGGGATGTGCCGCTCGGACCCCGACCTTGTTGGCCTCGGCATGAACGACTCCGTGGTCACGCCCGAGCGCGCCCGCCTGATCACCGGGTACGACGACGTCCGCGAGCGCGCCTTCGACGCCGGCGCGACCGGCGTCACCGTCAGCGGGGCCGGACCGGCGGTGATCGCGGCCTGCCGCGAGCACGACCGCCGGGACGTCGCCGCCGAGATGCTCGACGCCTTCGCCGAGGCCGGGATCGAGTCGCGGGCGTATCAGACCCGTATCGGCCGCGGATTCGACCGTTCTCGACGAGTGAGCGGTCGCGGACCGGTCGGTCGTCGAGCGTCGGAACCGACGGACGGTCGCGCCGCCAACCGCACGGCGGTCACTCGTTTTGAACGAACTCGCCCGAGCAGTCGTACTCTATCAGCTCGAACTCGTTCGCGGCCTCAACCGTCCCGTTGTAGGGGTCGGTCCGCTCGTACGCCTGGTAGACGGTGACGTTCTCGACGCCGGTCGCGTGCGTTCGGTTCCACTCCTCACAGAGGTAGTTCGCGAGGTACGAGCGGTGATTTTCGTTGTTCCCGGAGCGGACGTTCGAGAGGTACTTCCGCCAGCGCGCGGTGGGATACGTCGCGTCGATGTCCGGCGGTCGGTCCAAGGACACCTCGGCGTCGTGGAGCACGTCCCGTTCGCTCCCGTTTTCGAGGACGCCGGGAGCCGCGAACCACCGGGTCGTGCGGGCCGGTTCGGGCGCGAACATCTGCCAGTGCTGGTCCATCTCGACGGTCTCTAAGACCTCCTCGCCGGGGTCCGGAACCTCGCCGTAGCCGACCGACTGCGCGCTCGAGAGGACGATCAGCACGACGAACAGGGCGGGCAGGACCGTCGAGAAGAGCGGGCGTCCGCGCTCGACCCCCGCGTGGAGGCGGTCTCTGAGGCCGTCGTGGCGGCCGTTCAGGGTCGACCGAGGCGCCGACGCGTCGAGCGAGGCGATTCTCCCCCCACGGATTCGAGGCGCGCACGCCATCGAGCGAGGGCCGCCGACGGGGCGAGCCGGTTCACCCCCCGCTCCGCTGCGTCCCAGACGGGCGTCTGGTAGAACGGAACGAAGCCGACGACGGCGATGACGGGGAAGAGATCGATCCGCATCGTGGCCGCCATCCCGACGTGCATGCCGACGAACAGCGAGGTGACCGCGGCACGGGGGAACCCCGTGAGAACGACCAGCAGCGGCGAAGCGAACAGCAGCGCGATCCACATGACCGTGAACGCGCGAAGCAGGGCGGGGAACGCAGTGATGTGGTTGCCGAGGTGGTAGGTGAAGTGGTCCGCCTGCATGACGTACGCGACCGCCTCACCGCTCATCCAGAGGTCGCCCTCGAGCTTGTGAACGCCGTTCGTCACGTACATCACCAGCATCTGGAGGAGCACTCCCATCGAGGCGACCGTCGCGACGGCGCTCCCACGGTCCCCCGCCGAGGGACCTGTTTTCGGCGCCGCCTCGTCCTCGACGCCGTCGATGTCGTCCGGCGTCGCCTCCTCTCCGGCGTCCGGCGTTGCCTCCTCTCCGGCATCGTCACCGGAGTTCTCGGCGTCCGAGCGCCTGATCGCGTCGACCGACCAGCGCGCGCCCAGCGGGAGGAAGACGCCCCAGAAGAGCAGCATCGCGAGGAGGGCGTCGCCCGCGTTCAACACCATCGGGTTCCGGGCCTGGAGGGAGAGCAGCAGCAGCCACGAGACGACCGTCGCGAGCCGCGTCCGGTACCCGACGACCAGCGCGAGAGCGACGGCGCCCGCGACCGCGAACAGCGACGCGACGGCCCACGGCTCGCCGGAGAGCGCGTGGAGCGAGTAGACCTCAGAGTAGTCGGCGAACAGCGCGCGTCGCGGGAGCACGCCGGCGTCCGTGTAGAAGGCGGTCAGCGAGCGCGAGCGGCGGAGCAGGTCGGCGATCAGCAGTGCTCCGAGACCGATCCTGAAGGCGGCGAGCGCGCGCAGGTCCACCGAGGTTCGCGCGGCGACCGCCGCCGAGAGCCGTCGGACGACGGCAGAGAACCGCGACCGAAGGGTCGCGACCGAGGGACTCCGAGACATAATCTTGTGACCCAACTTGTTGGAGACGCGGTGGGACCTGTATAAGTTTTCCGTGCGCCGGAACGGGCGTCTCCGTCTCGGCGGGTCCCGGAGCGCGGAACCGCTCGAAGCCACCGGAATCCTCAACTGCGACGGCGGCGTACGTCCGAGGGTGATGGACGGGGACATCCCGGAGGACGCCGCGATCGTTCTCTTCGACGGCGTCTGTAACCTCTGTAGCGGGTTCGTACAGTTCATCGTCCCCCGCGATCCGGAGGGGAAGTACCGGTTCGCCTCGCTCCAGTCCGACGTGGGACAGTCGCTCCTGGCCGAACACGACCTCGCGAACGAGGAGCTGGACTCGATCGTCCTGATCGAGGACGGCGAGAGCTACGTGAAGTCGTCGGCGATCATCCAGATCGCGACGGGACTCGGTGGCCGCTATCGGCTGCTCTCCCCGTTCCGGTACGTCCCCGCGCCGGTCCGCGACCGCGCCTACGACTTCGTCGCCGACAACCGGTACCGCTGGTTCGGGAAGAAGGACCGGTGTATGATGCCGTCCGGCGACATGGAGTCGCGATTTCTGGAGTGAGCCGCTGTTCGCGGGGCAAGCGGGACCCGCGTCCCGACCCCTTTCACTCCGCGCCGCGTCGCTCGTAGGTGACGAACGCGAGGTCGCCGTCGGTCTCGCGGCCGCGTTCGACCCACGCCTCGGAGTCCCACTCGGGGAACCGGGTGTCGCCGTCGGGGCGCTCGGGAATTTCGGTGACGACCATCCGGTCAGCGCGGTCGAGGAACGCCTCGTAGACGGTCGCCCCGCCGATGACGTAGACGGCGTCGACCCCGCGGTCGGCGGCGTCCGCGGTCGCTCGCGCGAGCGCGGTCTCAACCTCGTGTGCCACGACCGCGCCGTCGGGGAGGTCGGCGTCGTCGAGAGGGCGGGTCGTCAACACGACGCTGGTCCGGTCGGGGAGGGGACCGCCGATCCGGTCGGCGATACCCTCGTACGTCTTCCGGCCGACGATCACCGGGTGGCCGGTCGTCAGCCGTTTGAAGTGCGCCAAGTCCGCCGGGTAGTGCCACGGCATCCCGTCGTCGTCACCGATCACGCCGTTCTCGGCGACCGCTGCGACGAGGACGAGGTCGGGGTCGGCGGGATCGCTGTCGGAACCGCCGCCGCCGGAACCGCCGCCCGCCATCACTCCGCGACCGCGAACGAGATGCCGTCCGCGGAGTCGTAGTCGACGACCTCGACGTCCTCGTAGGTCAGCTCGTCGAGCGGCTTGTCGGCGATCTCGATCCGCGGGCGCTCGCGGGGGGTCCGCGAGAGCTGTTCGAGCAGGCCGGGTACGTGGTCGTACCCCTCCTGGCCGTTCGGCTCGTCGGGGGCGGTGCGTTCGACCCAGCTTTTCACGTCGAGGTAGTCACCCTTGCTCTCGACGTTCGCGAGGCGCTCTTGGACGTACCGGAGGTTGTTGGCGTACCACTTCCCGCGGTCGCCGCGGCCGCAGTAGACGTGCGCGTCGACGACGGTGTGGCCGAACTCGCCGACCTCGAAGCCGGTGCGCTGGGCGAGCGCGTTCGCGAGCAGCGCGTACGCGGCGATGTTGAACGGGACGCCGAGCGCGATGTCGCCCGAACGCTGCGTCAGGTGGAGGTTGAGCCGCCCGTTCTGGACGTTCACCACGAAGGTGTAGTGGCAGGGCGGCAGCGTCGAGACGGCGGCGTTGGCCGGGTGCCACGCGTTCACGACCATCCGGCGGGAGTGGGGGTTCTCCTCGAGCGTGTCGAGGACGTACTGGATCTGGTCGAACGTGCGACGCCGTGTCCCGTCCGCGTCCTCCTCGACGGAGACCCAGCGGTCCGCGTCGTCGGGCCACGTCTCGCCCGGAAGCTCGGCGGCCGACTCCGGGACCGGGTAGCGGCGCCAGAACCGACCGTACGCGGTGTCGAGCTTCCCCTCCTCGTCGGCCCACGCGTCCCAGATCTTCGTCTCCTCGCGGAGGTTCCGGATGTGCTCCTCGCCGGAGAGGTACCACAACACCTCGTGGATGAGCGAGTTCCAGCGGTAGCCGTCCATCTTCTTCGTGGTCAGGAGGGGGAACCCCTCCGCGAGGTCGACGGTGTACTGCCCGCTGAACGTCGCGATGGTGTCGACGCCGGTCCGGTTCGGCTTGTACGTGCCCGTCGAGAGCGCGTCGTCGACGAGGTCGAGGTACTGTTGCATGGTGGGTTCGACGCGCCGGGACCGACGGTCACCGGCGCGGACTGTTATCGGATGAAACGAGTCGGGGCACCTAATAACGTTGATCCGGCGGCCGCGATCACCGGTACCGCTCGGGGAGGTACGGGTCGAACGCCGCCGGGAGCAGCGGGATCACCGCCGCCGCGATCTCCGCGAGGCGCCGGCGGAGGACGGTGTACACGACCGCAACCGCGAGCGTGCCGATCACGACCGCGCGGAGCGGCGGATCGACCAGCACGAGGAGTGGAACCGACAGCCCGACGGAGAGCGCGAGGTCCTCGACGGCGCCGTCGTACCGCACGCCGCGCCGCGGGGAGATCCACCGCTCTCGGTGGTGGTCGTACACCGCGCGGTCGGAGTTCCCCTCCCACGGGCGAAGCTCGAGTCCCCCGCCGTACATGTCGGCGACGCTGTGGAGCGCCGCGCCGAGGAGGAGGAACGCGACGCCGACGGTGAGCGTCGACGGCGCGGCCACGGCCGCGAGGAGCGCCGGGACGGCGAGAACGGAGTAGTAGACGGGGTAGTGGAGCGTCCGCCGGTGACCGGTGTACATGTCGAGGTCGGGGAGGAGCCCGCCCAGGAAGCCGGCGGCGAACCCGACGGGCGCCAGTTCCGGCGCCGCCCGCACCAGCGGGGCCGCGAGCAGCATCCCCGCCAGCACGTGGGTCGGAAGCATCATCGTACCGGAACGCAGGCGACAGAAATATATGAGCGTGTCGGGGCGTCGCGGTCGCCGCGAGGCGGGAAAGCCTCCCGCGGACCGTTTATGTGCGGGCGGCCGAACCGAGGCGTATGCTCATGACGCCGGGACCGACCGCGGTCCCCGAACCGGTGCGCGACGCGATGTCCCGCGAGCTCATCAACCCCGACGTCGACCCGCGGTTCCGAGAGATCTACGACCGGCTCACGGACCGGCTCGCGGCGGTGTACGGCGTCGATCCGAGCGGATCCGGGAACGCGGGCGGTTCCGGCGGCGTGGGCGGCTCCGAGGATGCGGCCCGGGACGTCGTCGCCCTCGGCGGCGAGGGGATCTTAGGGCTGGAGGCGGCGGTCGCCTCGCTGGTCGAACCCGGAACCGAGGTGCTGTGCCTGTCGAACGGTCTCTACGGCGAGGGATTCGCCGACTTCGTCGAGTCGTACGGGGGCGAGGCGACGCTGGTCGCGGCGGACTCAGACGAACCGCTCCCGCTCGACGCGCTCGACGAGGCGCTGGCGGCCGACGAGAAAGACTTCGACGTCGCGACGATGGTCCACTGCGAGACGCCCACCGGGACGCTCAACGACATCGGGAGCGCGCTCGACCGCATCGCAGCCGCCGACGCGGAGGTTCTCACGGTCGTCGACGCCGTCTCCTCGCTCGGCGGCGTCCCGGTGCCGACCGACCGGATCGACGTGTGTCTCGGCGCCTCACAGAAGTGTTTCAGCGCGCCGCCGGGCCTCGCGACCGCCGCGGTGAGCGACCGCGCGTGGGCCGCGATGGAGGCGCGCGACCCCCACTCGCTGTACACGAACTTCCTCCCGTTCCGCGACGTGAGCGATGGGTTCCCGTACACCCACCTGACGACGGAGGTCGTCGCGCTCGACGCGGCGCTCGGTCTCCTGCTCGACGAGGGGCTCGACGCGGTCCGGGAGCGACACGAGGCGGCCGCGGCGCGGTGTCGCGAGCGCGGCGCGGAGCTGGGACTGGAGACGGTTCCCGACCCCGAGCGCAGTTCGCCGACGGTGACCGCCTTCGAGGCGCCCGGGCGAGCGGCGGAGATTCAGGAGCGGCTGCGGGAGGAGCGCGACGTTATTCTCGCAACAGGGCTGGGCGAAGATGCGGGGGACGTGCTTCGGGTCGGCCACATGGGCCACAACGCGCGCGTGGACCGCGTCGACGAGACGATGGACGCGCTCGCGGATGTTTTATAAATAGCTGCTGACGGAGCGACGGCGAACACCTCCAAAGCCCCAGTCGATCTCTCATAAATCGTCTCTGTTTGATCGACGACGACAACCTCCAAAGCCCCAGCCGTGAGGGCACAGTAGGCGACGTAAGCACCGCAGCGAGCGGAGCGAGTGAGGAGCGCAACGAGCGTACTGTGCCCTCGCGACTGCCCCTTTGAGTCCCGCCCCGCACCGCAACCGCACCTCACACCTCCCCAGCCTCGCGGTTCGCGCTCTTCGAGCGCTCACCGCGTCCCTCGCGCGTGCTCCTCGCGGCCGCCGAGGGCGGCCGCTCGCAGGCACGCAGGGAGGCGCGACGCGCCTCTTGCAGCCGGCGGCTCTGCCGCCGGCGACGCCACCGCATCTCTCTTTATAAATAGTGGTCGGTCCGGCCAGTCCGCCAGGCGCGGGACACCGCCTCCGGAATCCCCTTGGGTTCGCCCGAACAAGGTCCGGACGACATGAACCACCGCGAACTCGGCGAGGTCGGCGGGGTCAGCGAGGTCGGCTACGGCGCCTGGCAGATCGGCGGCGACTGGGGCGAGGTGACGGAGGAGGCGGCGGTCGCGGCCGTGGAGACCGCCCGTGACGCCGGGGTCACCTTCTTCGACACCGCGGACGTGTACGGCGACGGCCGCTCCGAGCGGATCGTCGGCGAGGTCCTCGCCGACGACATCGCCGCGGGCGACGTGACCGTCGCGACGAAGGCCGGGCGCCGGCTCGACCCGCACGAGCCCGACGGCTACACGGAAGCGAACCTCCGGCAGTTCGTCGACCGCTCGCGCGAAAACCTCGGGATGGAAACGCTGGACCTGGTCCAGCTCCACTGCCCGCCGACGAACGTCTACTACCGGCCCGAGACGTTCGACGCGCTCGACACGCTCGCGGACGAGGGGCGGATCGCGAGCTACGGCGTCAGCGTCGAGCGCGTCGAGGAGGGACTGAAGGCGATGGAGTACCCCGGCGTCGAGTCGGTCCAGATCATCTTCAACCCGTTCCGGCAGCGGCCCGCCGAGCTGTTCTTGGAGGAGGCCGCCGCGCGCGGTGTTGGCGTTATCTGCCGGGTACCGCTCGCGTCCGGGCTGCTGACGGGCGCGCTCTCGCGCGACGCGGCGTTCCCCGAGGATGACCACCGCAACTACAACCGCGAGGGCGACGCGTTCGACGTGGGCGAGACGTTCGCGGGCGTCCCCTTCGAGGCGGGCCTCGACGCGGTCGACGCGCTCGACGAGCGCCTGCCCGACAACCGCTCGCTGCCCGAGTTCGCGCTGCGGTGGATCCTCGACCACGACGCCGTCTCGACCGTTATCCCCGGGTCGACGACGCCGGAGCATATCCGGGCGAACGTGGCCGCGAGCGAGGCGTCACCCCTCTCCGACGCCGAGCGCGAGGCCGCGAGCGACGTGTACGACGAACACGTGCGCGACCACGTCCACCAGCGCTGGTAGGGGGCAGACGCGGCCGGCGTGCGACGAGGCGGGAGCGAGACGCGTGCCGACGCCCTCACTCGTCGAGCGCCGCCGCCAGCTTCTCGATCGGGTGCGGGGGCGCCTCGGCGCCCTCGCGGTCGCCGAGCTGCGACCGGCAGGAGGCGCCGGGCGCCGTCACCGCGTCGCCGTCGCTGTCGTCGACCTGTCCGAAGAGGATCCGACCGATCGCCTGAGAGAGGTCGTAGTGTTCGCTCTCGTAGCCGAACGAGCCGGCCATCCCGCAACAGGAGGAGTCGAGCGGGTCGACCCCGTAGCCGGCGCGTCGGAGCACGCCGACCGCGTGGTGGTCCGCGTTCGTCGCCTTCTGGTTGCAGTGGCCGTGGTAGGTGAGCGTCTCTGCCGGCGCGTCGAACGACAGCCGCTCGTCGACCCGACGGGCGTCGAGGTACTCGCAGACGCCCGCCGCGGCCGCCGACACCGCCTCGGCGTCCGCGCCGTCGAGTAAGTCCAGGTACTCGTCCTGGAACATCACCGCGTCGGACGGCTCGACGAAGAGGACGGACTGCCCCTCGCGAACGCGGGGCGCGAGCGCCGCGACGTTGGTTTCGGCGCGCTCCCGGGCCGTTTCGAGGAACCCCGTCGAGAAGGCGGCGCGGCCGGAGGGCGCGAGGTCGCCGGGAACCTCGACGCGGATGTCGGCCGCCTCCAGCACGCGGACCGCCGCCTTCCCGGCCGCCGGGTAGCTGTAGTTGGTGTACGTGTCGGGGAACAGCGCGACCGCGTCGACCGCGTCGCTCGGGTCGACCGCGGGGCCGCCGCGGGCCGCGAACCACTCCTCGAAGCTCGTCGACCGGAACGTCGGCAGCGCGCGCTCGGGGGCGATTCCCGCGAGCGCGTCCATCGCCGTCCGGGCCCCGGGCACCTTCGTCGCCGCGTTCGACAGCGGCGCGAGTCTGCTCCCGAGCGCCGAGAGCCGGTCGATGTCGCGGAAGAGGCGCTCGCGCAGGCCCGACCCCTCCCGCTCGTGGTGCTCGTGTTTCACCTCCGCCTTCAGCTTCGCGAGGTCGACGCCGGTCGGACAGTCGCTCTGACAGCCCTTACAGCCGACACAGAGGTCGAGCACCTCCGCCTGAAACCGGTCGGAGTGGATCTCCTCGTCGTCGAGTTCGCCGCTTATCGCGGCCCGGAGCATGTTCGCCCGGCCGCGGGTCGTCTGAATCTCCTCGCCGGAGGCCCGATAGGTCGGACACATCGTCCCGGAGTCGGTCTCGCGGCAGGTGCCGCAGCCGTTGCACAGCTCGACGAGGTCGGAGAAGCCGCCCTCGTCGGAGAAGTCCAGCGCCGTCTGCGGCTCGACCGATTGGTACGTCGGCCCGTACCGGAGGTTCTCGCGCATGTCAGTGTCGGCCGCGGACTCGGGATAGCCGCGCTCGGCGGCGGTGTCGCCGTCGACGTAGACGACCTTGCCGGGGTTCATGCGCCACTCGGGGTCGAACGCCGATTTCATCTCTTGGAACGCCGCCCAGAGCTCCTCGCCGTACATCTTCGGGTTGAACTCAGTGCGCGCGAGGCCGTCACCGTGTTCGCCGGAGAAGGCGCCGTGGTGCTCCAAGACGAGGTCGGTGACGTCGTCGGCGATGTCGTGCGATCGTCTCGACGCCCTCGGACTCCTTCAGCGAGAGGATCGGCCGGATGTGGAGGGTCCCGACCCCGGCGTGCGCGAAGTACGCGGCGGAGGTGCCGTGGTCGTCGAGGACCTCCTCGAAGGCGGCGACGTAGTCGGCCAGTTCCGCGGGCGGCACCGACGCGTCCTCGATGAACGGGTACGGCTTCGCGTCGCCGTCCATGCTCATCAGGAGCGGGATCGCCGCCTTTCGGAGGTTCCAGAGGTCGGTCTGGGTCCCATCGTCGTACGCCTCGATGACGTCGAACGCGTCGCGGTCGCCGTCGCCGAGGAAGCGGTCGTTGGCGTCGGCGACCGCCGACTCGAACTCGTCGACCAGCTCCGAGTCCCACTCGAGCATGAGCGCGGCCGCCGCCCGGTCCGGGATCGGCTCCGCGTACTCGGCGTACTCCGGCGACCCCGCCGCCAGCTCGACGACGGCGTCGTCCATCAGTTCGACCGCGCTCACCGGGAGCTCGAGCGCCTCGGGGACCGCGCGCATGGCCGCGTCGAGCGAGCCGAAGGCGTACAGCGCGAGCGCGGTCTCCTCGGGCCGGGTGACCAGCGAGAGGGTGGCCTCCACGACGACGCCGAGCGTCCCCTCCGCACCGACGAACAGCTTCGAGAGGTTGATCACCTCCTCGCCGTCGTCGTTCTCGGAGATCACCTTGTGGAGGTTGTACCCCGAGACCGACCGCTTGAGCGTCGGGTACCGGTCTTCGATCTCATCGGCGTTCTCCTCGACGAGGGCGCGGACCGTCTCGTACAGCGCGGCCTCGCGCTCGCCGCCCTGCTCACCCGCGACGATCGCCTCGTACTCGGGGGAGTCGAGGACCACCTCGCGGGTGTGAATCATCGAACCGTCCGCCAGCACCACGCGAAGCTCCTCGGTGTAGGCGTCGGTGATCCCGTAGCGCACCGAGTGCGCTCCGGTGGAGTTGTTGCCGATCCCCCCGCCCACGGTCGCGCGCGCCGAGGAGGCGGGGTCGGGCGCGAACTTCAGGCCGTCCTCGGCGAGCCGGTCGTCGAGGTCGTCCTGGACGACGCCCGGCTGGACCGTGGCGCGGCGCGCGTCGGGGTCGACCGACAGGATCGAATCCATGTGTCGCGAGAGATCGAGCACGACGCAGCCGGGACCGACGGTCTGTCCCGCGAGCGACGAACCCGCGCCGCGCGGTAGCACGGGGATGCCGTGGTCGGCCGCGACGCGCATCGCCGCCTGCACGTCGTCGACGCCGCGAGGGTAGACCACGCCCGCCGGTCGCGCCTGATAGACGCTCCCGTCGGTCGCGTACAGCACCTGCGCGTACTCGTCGAACTCGACGCCGCCCGCGACCGCGTCGCGCAGGTCGGCCGCGAGCGCCCGGTAGGCCTCGACGTCCGGTCGGTGATGACCCAGCGCGGCGGCCGAGGCGGCCGACCGATCCGGGTCAGTCTCTGATATCTCGCCTGCCGTTCCCCGCGCGCGTTCCGCGCCCTCCGCGGCGACTCCGCCGTCCGACGCGGCCCGCCGTGTGCGGTCGATCTCGGTCGATTCACGCGATGCTCCCGAGTCCCCCTCCCCGGCCGGGCCGGTTCCGTCCATGTAGAAGGTGGGTGGGATGAGCGGCATAAATCCTTTGTGAACAATAATTATATTCATTTAGGGCGGCCGCGAAGCGCGCCGCTTTTTCCGCGGGACCGCGACCGACCGACGGAGACGACCGTGGAGTACGAACGCGACGAGGAGGCGAGGGATTTCGACGACGACGGCCGCGAGGGCAACGAGCGTCGCGACGGCGAAGGCGGCGTAGCTCCCGACGACCGCGACGCGATCCCGGACGACGAGCGCGAGGCCCTGGAGACCATCGCGCACGGGGCGGTGCTCACCTCGGGCGGCGTCGCCGGCCAGCGCGCGCTGATCGCGGCGACCGAGTTCGCGCTGACCCGCGGTCTCGGTCCGACCGCCTACGGCGTGTACGCGCTGGCGTGGCGGATCGCCCAGCTTCTCTCCCGGGTCGTGACGTTCGGCAGCGTCCCCGCCATCCAGCGCTACCTCCCGGAGTACGCGGGCGACGCGGACCGACGGAGCGCGGTCGCCGGCCTCGCGTACGCGACGACGCTCGGCTTCGGAGTCGCGATCGCGGTCGGCGTCTGGCTCGCTGCGCCGGCGATAAACGCCCGCACAGTCACCGAGCCGGCGTTCACGGGGACGATGCGCTCGTTCGGCGCGCTGGTCGGACTGCTCGGCGTCGTGATGGTCGCGTCCGCGCTCTTCCGCGCGGTCGGGTCGGCCCGCGGCGAGATCCTCTTCAACAAGCTGTTGCGGCCGGGCGTCCGGCTCGTCGGCGCGCTCGGCGCGCTCGCGCTCGGCTACTCCGTCGTCGGCGTCGCGGGAGCGATCGTGGCCGCGACCGGACTGCTCGCCGCGGCCGCCGTCCCGCTCTCCGCGTCCGTCACCGGCGTCCGCCCGTCGCTCCGGGGCGCCCGCGCGGAGGCCCGACGGTTCTACGACCACGCGGCCCCGGTCGCGATGAGCAGCCTCGGGAAGGTGTTCCAGAACCGCGTCGACGTGCTGCTCGTCGGGGCGCTGCTGACGGCGACCGCGGCGGGCGTGTACAACGTCGTCCTCGTGGTGATCGCGGTCGCGTGGATCCCCCTCCTCTCTTTCAACCAGCTGCTCCCGCCGGTCGCCTCCGACCTGTACGCGAACGACCGGACGGCGACGCTCAACGAGGTGTACGGCTCCGTCACGCGACAGATCGTCACCGCCGTCGTCCCGATCCTCGCCGTGCTGGTCGTGTACGGCCGGGAGATACTGGCGCTGTTCGGCGAGGCGTACGTCGACGGCTACCTCCCACTCGTCGTCTACCTCGGCGGCGTCTTCGTCGGAAGCGCGGTCGGCGCGACCGGCTGGCTCCTGATGATGACCGACCACCAGTACGCGCGGATGGCGCTCGACTGGCTGCTCGCGGTCCTCAACGTCGGGCTGACGTACGCGTTCGTCGTCCGGTACGGGCTGGTCGGCGCCGCGCTCGGTACGTCGCTCGCCATCGCGGTCCAGAACGGGATCCAGGTCGTCCTCCTGCGCCGCTTCGAGGGGCTGTGGCCGTACGACCGCACCTTCCTCACCCCGCTCGCGGCCGGCGGCGTCGCCATCGCCGCGATGTACGCGGTTCGGGCGCTCCTGACCGGTCTCCCGGCGGTACTCGCGGGCGGGATAACCGGAGTCGCCGCCTACGCGGCGTCGCTTTGGATCCTCGGCGTCGACCCCCGCGACCGCTTCGTCGCGCGGCGGCTGGCGCGGCGCTACCGGGTCGCGCTCGCGGAGCGGTTCGACCGCTGACTCCCCCGCGAGCGGATCGCGACGATTTATTGGCGGACCGCGACGTACTGACGGTATGCAAACGATCGACCGCGAGTCGGCGGGGTCCGCCCGCGTCGCGATCGTCGGCGGGATCCACGGCGACGAGCCCGCGGGCGTGCGGATCGTGGAGCGGCTTGCGGCGGTACTCTCCCCCTCGACCTGCCCGACGGCGAAGCGACCGACGGCGACGCGGAGTCCGAGGGGTTCGTCCGGCTGATACTCGCCAACGAGCCGGCGATCGAAGCCGAGACGCGCTACACCGACGCCGACCTGAACCGGGCGTTCCCGGGCGACGCCGACAGCGACGAGTACGAGCGCGCGCTCGCGCCGCGGCTCGCCGCCGAGTTGGAGGGGGTAGACGCCGTGCTCGCGCTCCACACCTCCCACAGCGCGCCGCCGCCGTTCGCCATCTACAGCGACCTCACGGAGTCGGTCCGCCGCACCGTCACGGGGCTCCCCGTCGATCACGTCGTCGACGCGGGCGGGCTGCGGTCGACGACGCTGGACTCGGCGATACCCCACACCGTCTCGATCGAGGTGGGCCGTCAGGGGAGCGAGGAGGCCGTCGAGTTCGGCTACGAGGCGTGTCGGGCCTTCCTCCGCGCTCACGGCGCGCTCGCGGACGAGCCGCCGACGTTCTCGGAGACGGTCGTGGTGGAGGGCCGCGAGGAGGTGCCGAAGGGCGGCGGGGAGCCGCGCGTCCACTACGCGAACTTCGAGGCGATCCCGGAGGGCGCGGTGTTCGCCGAAGACGACGTGTACACCCACCGCGTCGAGGAGCCGGGCGTGGTCCCGATCCTCGCCAGCGAACGGGGGTACGACGACATCTTCGGCATGTACGGTCACGTCTCCGGCGTCGTGAAACCGCCGGGCGAAGGGGAACTTCGGGTGTATCCGCTCGATGAACCGGGCAGTACGGAAGACGGCGACGGAGAGCAGAACGGTGCGGACCGGTCAGAACACGCGGAGTAGCTCGGGTCGCGGTCGGGGAGTTCGGTTCGCGGTCGGGAGACTCACTTCGCGGTCGGCGTGATGTCACCGACGGCGTCCATCACCTGGACCGCCGCGCTGGCGGCCAGCCCGCGGGCGACCTCGTCGGTGTCGGACTCGGCGATGCCGGCGTCGAGGTCCTCGGGGTCGGGCGTGAAGCCCGCCGAGACGGGGTGGCCGGCCGGGGGGTTGACGGCGACGGTCGCCTGCGGGCCGTCGGAGCCGACGGACAGTTCGGAGCCGACGGCGTAGCTGTCGGGGAGATACGACTCCGTGCGCGAGACGATTCCGGCGACCGCGCGCCGGAGCTGTCGTTCCTGGTCCGGAGAGAGGTCGACGGTCGCGGGCGAGCCCGCGTCCGTCACACCCGGTGCCCCGGCGTACGGGTTGTTGCCGTTCATTCGAAGACACGACTCGTACGCGGAGCCGAGTCAAAAAGGCGTCGGCGGCGGCGACCGCGGCTCCGGCGCGACGCCGGATCGGTTCCGGTCCGCCCGGTCGGCTACAGGATCGGCTCGGACTCCCCGTAGGCGGCGATCACGACCGCGGTCGCGTATCGGTCCGGCTCGGCGGCCACCGTCTCGACGCGCGTCTCGCGGTCCGGGAGGTCCCAGTCGCGCAGGTCGGCGCCCGCGTCGAGTCCCGCCTCGATCCGCTCGCGGACGTCCTCGGCGTCCTCGCCGGTCACCTCGTAGAAGAGGCCCGGACCGGGACCGGTCGCCCAGCCCAGTCCCGCGACCGCGTCGGGGTGCCGGCGGGGCGCGCGCTTCGACTCGGCGCCCTCGGCGCCCGCGCGACCGCCTTCGCGGAAGTCCACCTCGTCGCCCGGCCCGATCGTCCGGCGCGCCTCGACGACCGTGAGGCGGTTCCCCGCGGGACCCAGCTCCGGCGCCTCCGGGACCGCCTCGACGGTCGCCTCGGCGGGGACGACGGAGGAGACCGCCACGAGGTTGTAGTTGTGGAGGTTCGCGTCCGCGAGCGCGGCGTCGTAGGAGGCCATCGCCGTGTCGGCGACCCCGACGCCGCCGGCGACGTGGATAGTCTTCATTGACGCCGAATCGGCGACGGGCGCGGTAAGGAGTTACGAACCCGCCCGCCGGCGCGGGTATATAAACCGCATATAAAAGAGCGGTGGCGCGTGCCTCCGAGCGCCCAGCGGGCGCGAGGAGCACGCGCGAGGGAGTCGCGAGCGCAGCGAGCGACGAGGTTGGGGAGGCGTGAGGTGCGGTGCTGCGCGGTGCGGGCGGGACTCAAAGGGGCAGTCGCCGGCGGCGGAGCCGCCGGCTGCCCGTGGCGCTGCGCGCCACGCTGCCGTGAGGCGGGCGCAGGCGATGTAAGCACCGCAGCGAGTGAGCGGAGCGAACGAGCGAGGAGCGCAACGAGCGTGCGCCCGCCTCACGGCTGGGGCTTTGGCGTGTTCGCCGCCGATCTGCGATCAACGATTTATAAGCGAGCGGCTGGGGCTTTGGCGTGTTCGCCGCCGATCTGTAATCAACGATTTATAAGCGAGCGACTGGGGCTTTGGCGGTGGTCGCCGCCGATCTGTGATCAACGATTTATAAACGAACCGCTGGAATTTCAGCCGAAGAAACGGGTCCAACAGCACCTCGCAAAAACCGAACTTCAATCACGTAGTCGCCTCAGTACTGGTAGTTGATGACCCGCTCGTCCTCTTTATCGGCGTCCTGAAGCTTGTCGCGGGCCTGCTCGAAGTCTTCCTGCGAGACCTCGGTGCGGCCGTCGCGGATGGCGAACATCCCGGCCTCGGTCGCGAGCGAGGCGATGTCCGCGCCGCTGTACCCGTCCAAGTCGCGGGCGACGGCGCCGAGGTCGACCCCGTCGGCGACGTTCATCTCCTGCGTGTGGATCTCGAGGATGCGCTCGCGGCCCTCGGCTCCGGGTTCGGGCACCTCGATGAGACGGTCGAAGCGGCCGGGGCGCAGGATGGCCTCGTCGAGCATGTCGAAGCGGTTGGTCGCGGCCATGATCCGGATCTCGCCGCGGTCGTCGAAGCCGTCCATCTCGGAGAGCAGCTGCGATCATCGTGCGCTGGACCTCCGCGTCGCCGGAGGTCTTCGAGTCGGTGCGCTTGGCGGCGACGGCGTCGATCTCGTCGATGAAGATGACGGCCGGCTCGCGCTCGGCGGCGAGTTCGAAGAGGTCGCGGACGAGCCGCGCGCCCTCGCCGATGAACTTCCGGACCAGCTCGGAGCCGGCCATCTTGATGAACGTCGCGTTCGACTCGTTGGCGACCGCCTTCGCGAGCATCGTCTTCCCGGTGCCCGGCGGGCCGTGGAGGAGGACGCCGCTCGGCGGTTCGACGCCCACCTTCTCGAACTGCTCGGGGTTTTCGAGCGGGTCCTCGACTGCCTCGCGGACCTCCCGGATCTGGTCGTCGATGCCGCCGATGTCGGCGTACTCGACGTCGGGGGACTCGGTGACCTCCATCGCCTGCGCCCGGGAGTCAGTCTCGTCGTCGAGCACCTGCTGGACCGCAAAGGAGTCGTTGATCGCGACGCGGTCGCCGGGGCGGAGGTCCTCGTCGAGCCGCGAGGCGGCCTGCGTGAGCACCTCCTGGTTGTTGCCGTGCTGTTTGATCACGACGCCGTCGTCGGTGATCTCCTCGACCGACGCGATGTACAGCGAGGATGTCTTCAGCACCTCGTTTTCGCGTTTTAGCTGTTCGACGTCGTCTTTCAGCTCGCCGCGGCGTCCCTCGGCGTCCGCGAGCCGGTCTTCCAGTTCCTCGTTCACCTGAACGATCCGCCGGAAGTGCTGACGGATCGCCTCCAGCCGCTCCGCGTCGCTCATCTCGGGGTCGAGCTCCAACCGCGGGCGGTCGGGTAGTGAGGGGCTGTGAGACATTCGTTATGCCCGGATAAGATGCGGGCGTAAATGTGCCTTTGGGTCACGGAGAGACCGTGGGATCGGTGAACCGACGGCGCGATCGCGTGCCGCCGTCGCCGCGGACCGACCGCTGACGTACTGGGATATCAACATCGATAACAGGGAGTGAACGTTTTTACACGGAACGGAACAAGCGGTCCGTATGGACGCACGAACGGCGGGCGGACGCACCGGTCCGAGGCTCGCGGACAGCGAGACGCGGACCGGGAGGCCCCGCCCATGAGCGGAGATCCGGACGCGACCGTCCTCGCGGTCGACGACGAGCCGGACCTCGCAGAGCTGTACCGGGTGTACCTCGACCCGGCCTACGACGTTCGGATCGCGACCGGGGGCGAGGGGGCGCTCGACGCGATGGACGAGTCGGTCGACGTCGTCCTCCTCGACCGGCGGATGCCCGACATGTCGGGCCACGAGGTGTTAGAGGAGATCCGCGGCGAGGGGTACGACGCCCGCGTGGCGATGCTGACCGCGGTCGAGCCGGACGTCGACATCGTCGAGATGCCGTTCGACGACTACAAGACGAAGCCGGTCACCAAGGAGGACCTGCTCACGCTCGTCGAGGTGCTCCTCCACCGCGCCGCCTTCGACGAGCGGAGCCAGGAGTTCTTCGCGCTCGCCTCGAAGAAGGCGGCGCTCGAAGCCGCCGGCACGACGGGCTCCGAGGAGTACGAGGAGCTCGTCGAGCGGATGGAGTCCGTCCGGCTCGAAGTCGACGACACGCTCGATCACCTCTCCGCGCGGGACGCGTTCGTCGAGGTCCCGGGCGAGGTGCCGTAGGCGGCGACGCCCCTTCCGATTACTCGATCTCCAGCTCGCCGTCAGCGCTCTTCTCGCCGCCGTCCTCGTCCCACTCCAGTTCGAACTCGACGCTCAGCTCGCCCGGTCCCTCGGCCGGTCCCTCGCGCTCCGCTTTCACCTCGAAGGTCGGTCGCGCGGGCGGCTCCAGCGTCGTCGACTCGTCGCCGCGTTTGAGGGTGATCGCGTTGCCCGCGTCCAGCGAGTCCGCGACCGTCCGCAGGTACGCGGCGATCTCCTCGCGGCTCCGGCGGCTCTCCGATTTGAACAGGACTTCTTCTGGCATAGGCGGCCGTACGCCGCCTCGAATCTTAAAGACCAACCCGGCGTCGGCGGGGGACCGCGGCGCGGCGCCCCCGATCGTTTTGTGGCACCCGACCGAACTCCCACTTCGTGTCCCTCCCCGACTCGCTCCGCACGGTCGTCGCCGTCGCCGTCTACTGGACGGCGATCGCCCTCGGCGGGAGCGTCCTCCTACCCGATCCGACGAGTCCGCTCGTCGCGGTTCCGATCCTCGGCGGCGGCGCGGTCGTCGCGCACGCGGCGTGGGCCGACAAGCTCGTCGAACTCGGCTACGCCGTGGGGGCGATGTGGATCGCGGTGCTGGCGCTGTCGATCGGCACCGGCGTCGTGGACGTCGTCGCGGCGCCCGACGGGGAGATCGCGCCGCTCGCGGACTCCCCGGGAATCGCCGCGATCGGCACGGTCGGGCTGTTCGTCGTCCTCCTCGTCGCGTACGCGGCGTTCCTCCGCCGGAGCGACGAGCGCGATGACTCCGCCGGATCGGAGTGAAACGGCGACCGGCCTCAGAACCCGTCCTCGAAGACGAACGTCCCGTTCCGCTGGACGACCTCGCCGTCGACCTCGATGACGGAGTCCTCGCTCATGTCGACGATCATGTCGACGTGCTCGGCGGACTCGTTGACCTCGTTGTCGCCGCCGACCGTCTCCGGATACGCGGAGCCGACCGCCATGTGGACCGTGTCGCCCATCTTCTCGTCGAACAGCATGTTGTAGGTGAACCGGTCGATCTGGCGGTTCATCCCGATGCCGAGTTCGCCGAGGCGGCGGGACCCCTCGTCGGTGTCGAGGATGCCGGAGAGCAGGTCCTCGTTGCGCTCGGCGGAGTGGGAGACGACCTCGCCGTCCTCGAACCGGAGCCGGACCCCCTCGATCTCGCGGCCGTAGCGGTAGAGGGGCAGGTCGAAGTGGACCTCGCCGTCGACGCCGTCGCGCGTCGGCGCGGTGAACACCTCGCCGCCGGGGAGGTTCGCCTCGCCCTGGTCGTTGAGCGTGGAGTTCCCCGACACGTCGAGCGTGAGGTCGGTCTCGTCGCCCGACTTGATTCGCACCTCGTCTGCCGCGTCCAGAATCTCGACCATGTTCGACTGGAACTCGCGCTGTTCGTCCCAGTCGAGCGAGACGGCGTCCCAGACGAAGTTCTCGTACGCCTCGGTGCTCATCCCGGCGAGCTGGGCGTGGCTCGCGGTCGGGTACTGCGTGAGACACCACGTCTTCGAGAGCCGCGTCCGCTTGACCTCCTCCATCGCGCGGTTGTACGCGGCGTTGGTGTCGGGGTCGACGTCGGCGTCCTCGGTGGCGTTCGCGCCGCCGCGCGCGATGACGAACACGTCGGCCTCCTCGTAGAGCGCCCGCCGGTGGCTCGGCTCCGTGAACTCCTCGGACGAGCGCTTGAACGCGCGCTGGGCGCGCTTCGAGTAGTTGAGGTAGACCGGGTTCGCCCCGCGGTCGCCGCAGACCTCGTGGAGCGCGACCGCGAGCTCTTCGGCCTCTTTCGGCATCTGGATGACCACGTCGTCGCCCGACTCGATGCCGGTGGCGTGGTCGGCGATGATCTCCGCGTGTTCGCGTACGCGTGCGTCCATGACAGCCGGTTTCGCGGCCGGGGAATTACCGCTTTTCCTTCCGGCGTGGCGGGTGGGGAACCCGGGTGCGGGAGCCGTCGCGCAGCGGCGGCGACGACCGCCGAACGCCCCGGCCGCAACGCGTTTGCCCCGCCGTCGCGTAGCTCCGGGTATGTCTCGGCTCGCGTTCCGCGCGGCCGCGGCGGTCGTCGGCGTCGCCCTGCTCGCCGCCTACCTGACCGCGGCGCTGTTCGTCGCTGACCTGCTACGCGCGGTCTGGGCCGCCCGACCCGACCTCCCGGTCCTCCTCGCGCTGGTAGCCGCGGGCGCGCTCGGGTCGGCGTACCTCAGCTATCGGCTCGGCACTGCGCAGATCCTCGCGAACCTGGAGGGGGACCGCGTCCCCCGAAAGCGGGCGCCGGACCTCCACCGCCGAATCGACTCGCTCGCGGCGCGGATGGACCTCGCGCGCCCGGACCTCTACGTCACTGACGCCCGCGCGCCGAACGCGTTCGCGGTCGGGGGCGGGGGCGACGGCGGCGCGCTGGTGATCGACCGGTCGCTGTTCCGGCTGCTGTCGCCCCGCGAGGTCGAGACGATCCTCGCGCACGAGCTGGCGCACCTGGAAGGGAACGACGGGTTCGCGATCGCGATGGCCGACGGGATCGGGCGCTCGCTGGTGGGTGTCGCAACGGTCGCGGCGCTGCCGGCGCTGCTCGCGCTCTCCGGACTCGCGGCCGCGTCGGCGTGGATCCGCGGACGACCGAGCGATCGGTCGGGCCTCTTCGCGCGGCTTCATCGGGCGCTCGCGGGCGGGCTGTTCGCGGGGTTCGTCCTCGCGACGCTCGTCGCCCGGTCGCGGTCGCGAAAGCGGGAGTTCGCGGCCGACGACCGCGCGGCCGAGGTGACCGGCGACCCGATAGCGCTCGCGCAGGCGCTCCGCCGGATCGAGCGCGCGACGGAGCCGTCGTGGCCGTTCGCGCCCTTCTCGACGCACAAGCGGACCGACGAGGCGGCCGAGCGCTGGCTGTCGACGCACCCCTCGACCGACGAGCGCGTCGAGCGCCTGCGGCAGATGGCCGAGTCGCAGGGACCGACGCGGCGGATTCCCGCGGGACCGTCGCGGGCGGCCGTCGGACGAGGACGGTCCCGGCGGTGAAAGGCGTGCGACACGCGATTCGGTCGGTACTGCGGTGGCGCGTGCCTGCGAGCGGCCGCCTCCGGCGGCCGCGAGGAGCACGCGCGAGGGACGCGGTGAGAGAGGGGTGACCGCAGGGAACCCCGAGCGAACCGCGAGGCTGGGGAGGGGTGAGGTGCGGTTGCGGGGCGGGGTGGGACTCAAAGGGGCAGCCGGGAGGGCGAAGCACGACGACGCAAGGACCGCAGAAGCGAGCGAAGCGAGCGACGAGGACCGCAGCGAGTCGCGCGAGTCCTCCCGGCTGGGGCTTTGGAGGTGTGCGCCGTCGGTCCGCTGGCAGCAATAGATAGGTGATCGACCGCGACGACGGACGCCCTGATCTATAAGTCGTACTTTTCGCGCGTCACGTCGTCGAGTCCGGACGCTTCCAGCACGTCCGACGGGACCAGCATATCGAGCTGGACGACGCCGGGAAGCCGGCCGATCTGGACGCCGCCGGTGAACGTACACCGGCCGCGGACCTCGCCCTCGCTCATGCCGAGCAGGGTGCCGGCGCGGTCGAAGGCGTTCTGGGTGGCGTCGTTGACGGTCGCGCCGGAGCCGATCACCTGGATCGGGGCGGCGTCGGTGTCAACGTCGACGCCGTGCTCCTCCCCGAGACCCTCGCCCGCTGCGACCTCCTCGTCGCTGTAGGGCGCGCTGATGAACGGGAGGTCTGCCTCGTTCGGCAGCAGGACCGGGCCGTCGAGGTCGACGTCCTCGATCACCTCGACGTCCATCGTGACCGTCCCGCTCACGTCGGTGGTGTGGAGGGATAGCTCCCCGTCGCCCTGGTTCGCGTGGAGGTCGCCGACGTAGACCCCGCCGCCGTCGACGACGACCGGGCAGATCAGCGTCGCGCCCGCCCGGACCTCGGGCACGTCCATGTGGCCGTCGGTCCGCAGGTCGAGGTCTTCCTCCGTCTCGACGCCGTAGTCATGGTCGGCGCCGATCAGGTTCTGCCCGAAGTCGCCCGCGTTGTGCGAGTCGGGCATCGTCACCGGCGGCGTCGTGCCGATGTTGCCGATAAAGGGTCGGAGGCGACCGAGCGTGCCGGACATCCCGTCCGGCTCGTACAGCAGGATCGGGTGCTGCCGGGCGTTCTCGGGAATGTCCATCACCTCGTCGGCGTCGAGCGCCAGCTCGTGGGCGCCCTCCTTGTCGAGCGTGATCCCGACCGCGTTCTCGTGGTCGAACGCGACGGTGTAGCCGTACTCGAAGCCGAACGAGGAGGCGTTCGCGCCGCACTCTGCGCAGCGGATCGCGTCCTCGCCGGTGCCCTCGACGACGGAGTCGGGCCACGTCGTGCCGCACTCGGGACAGCGGTGGTCGACGAAGGGGTCGTCGCCGAACGCGCCCTCGCGCTCCGCCATCGACCCCGTGCTGGTGGCCATGCTCGTCACCTCCACGTCGCGGATGTGGATCGCGACGGCGTCGCCCACCTCCGCGCCCTCGACGCGGATCGGGCGGGTCACCTCGTGGCCGCCTCGGAACGAGGGGGTCACCATCGGGCCCCAACACCCCGGCGGCGTGTACGTCGTCACCGTCCCGCCGTCCGCGACCGTCCCGGCCCACTCCTGATCGGGTCCGACCAGCCCGAGCGTGTACTGGTCGACGTACAGCTCCTCTTGAACGCCTTGCTGTGACATACCGTGTTAACGTACGGCGCAGACCGAGATAATCCTACTGCTCGCGGTAGGGGCCGGGCGGTCCGGCGGCGCCGCGGCCGGTTGCGGTCGTTTATAACCGCGCCGCGTCAAACGGCTCGCGTATGCAGACCCACGTCGTGCCCGTCGGGTTCGACTACGACCGGATGATCGCCCCGCTCATCCGGGACCAGTTCGACGTCGACCGGGTGATCCTCCTGGAGGGGACCGTCGGCAGCGAGGCCAACGTCGAGTACTCGCGCAACATCGCGCGCAAGCTGGAGCAGGACTTCACGAACCTGCTCGGCGCCGAGACGGTACGCGAGCAACTGGACGACGTGTACGACTACGACGCCGCCTTCGAGCGCGCCTTCGACCTGATCAACGCGGAGCTGGACCGCGACGGCGCGGCGGGCGGGGGCGACGATTCCGGGGAGGCCGACGCGCCCGCCGACGAGCGCGAGGTGTGGGTGAACCTCTGTTCGATGCCCCGGCCCGTCTCCTTCGCGTTCGCGACCGCGGCCCACTCGATCATGGTCGAGCGGCAGGCGGACCGCGACCGCATCCACACCTACTACACGGCCCCCGAGAAGTACCTCGAAACCGAACTCGCGGAGGAACTGCGCGCGACGCGCGACCTCCTGCGCGACCTCGACGACGAGAGCGACGCCGAGGCGCTGGCGGACGCGGGCGTCGACCCCGACCGCGTCGCGGACCGGCTGGCGAGCACCACGGACCTCCTCGCGGAGTTCGACGAGCGCGGGACTACCATCGGCGCGAAGAAAATTGGCGACCGCCACGTCATCGAGCTGCCGGTCGCCTCCTTCCAGAACGTCAAGCCGTTCGAGGAGCTGGTGCTTTTCACCCTCGGCGAGCACGGCGAGTTCGAGTCCGTCTCGGAGCTGGCGGAGACGCTCGCGGCCGAGCTCAACGAGGAGTACACCGACTCGTTCCGCTCGAAGGTGATTTATAACGTCGATCGGTTGGGTCCCGGCGGCAAGGGGTACATCGAGCGCGAGGAACACGGGAAGTCCTACCGGACGAGTCTTTCGCGGATCGGGCAGTTGTGGGTGCGTTCGCACGCCGACGAAGATCGAGACGTGGCGTAACCAGTGGTTGGCGAATCGATCGATTACTTGTAAACCGACACCGGCAGATCGGCAGAGAACACTTCCAAAGCCCCAGCCGGGAGGCGGACAGACGCTCGCTGCGCTCCTCGTCGCTCGTTTCACTCGCTCCTGCGGTGCTTACGTCGCCTCTGTCCGCCTCCCGGCTGCCCCTTTCGAGTCCCGCCCCGCACCGCAACCGCACAGCGCCTCACACCTCCCCAGCCTCGTCGGCCGGCCTCCGCTTTGCTCCGGCCGCCCGACTCCCTCGCGCGTGCGATTCGCGCCCTTCGGGCGCTCATCGGCACGCGCCACCGCAGTTGTTTATAAGTAAACGTCGCAGCGCCTGGATCTATTTATAAACAGACGTTCGTGATCGGCGCCGATTCTCCGACTCGACCGGTGTCGCGACCCGCCCGTTTATCAGGGTGGAACCGGGAGCGTTAGGGGATGAGTTCGGGGGGTAGTTCCGACGCGAGCGGATCGGACGGCGACGGAGACAGGCGGTCGGAGAGCGGCGCAGAGGGGTTCGACTTCGCGACGCCCGCGACCGACCAGTCGTTCGAGAACGCGCTCGCGAAGGCCCGCGACGGCGTCCGGCTTTCGGTCGACGACGCGACGGAACTGCTCGCCACCGGCACGGAGTCGTCGGGGATCGACCCTGTCCGCAAGGAGGCGGTGCTGGAGGCGGCCGACCGGCGTAGGGCCGAGGAAGTCGGCGACGAGGTCACCTTCGTTGCCAACCTCAACAACAACGTCACCACGGCCTGCAACACCGGCTGCCTGTTCTGTAACTTCAAGGACTCCGCGCACGCGTTCGAGGCCGACAGCGAGGTGGAGCACGCGGGGTTCACCAAGACGCCCGCCGAGTCACGTGAAATCGTCGATGACGCCCTCGACATGGGGATCTACGAGGTCTGCTCCGTCTCGGGGCTTCACCCGGCGTTCGCGCTGAACGGGGAGCACCACGAGATCCTCGCCGCGCACGACGACCCCGCGAGCGAGGTGAACTACAAGCCCCCCGAGACGTACGCGACCGACCCGGGCACCTATCTCGAACAGATGGAAGCCATGTCGGTCGGCGGCGTCCACCTCCACTCGATGACGCCGGAGGAGGCGTACCACGCCGCCCGCGGCACCGACTGGGAGTACGAGACCGTCTACCGCGAACTGGCGGCCGCGGGCCTCGACTCCGCGCCGGGCACCGCCGCCGAGATCCTCGTCGACGAGGTCCGCGACGTGATTTGCCCGGGGAAGATCCGCACCGACGACTGGGTGGCGGCGATGGAAGGCGCGGCCGCCGCCGGACTTGACATCACCTCGACGATGATGTACGGCCACGTCGAGACGGTCGCGCATCGGGCGCAACACCTGAAGGTTATCCGCGACCTCCAGGACCGCACGGGCGCGATCACGGAGTTCGTCCCGCTCTCCTTTATCCACCAGAACACGCCGCTCTACCGCCGCGGCGTCGTCGACTCCGGGCCCTCGCGCGCAGAGGACGAGCTAGTGGTCGCCGTGGCGCGGCTCTTCCTCGACAACGTCGACCACGTCCAGGCCTCGTGGGTGAAGTCGGGCGACGCCCACGGGCTGAAGCTGCTCAACTGCGGCGCCGACGACTTCATGGGCACCATCCTCTCGGAGGAGATCACCAGTCGCGCGGGCGGCGAGTACGGCGAGTACCGCTCGTTCGACGACTACGTCGAGATGATCGCGGCTATCGGGCGGACCCCGGTGGAGCGCTCGACCGACTACCGGACTCGGCGCCGCATCGACCCCGACAACGGCCCGTACGGCCCGCAACTCGGCCCGCGAGCCGACGGGACGCCGTTGCTGCCGAACCGTTCGTCCGGCGGCGGAAACGGCGGCGACGCGGCCGGTGCGTCCTCCGCCGACGACTGAACCGGCCGAGCGGACCGAGTCGACGCCCGAGAAAACCGGTTGGAAACCGAATACGTTCCGCCGAGCGCTGGCGACTCCCAGCGAGTGGGAACTGCCGGTGGTCCCTTTACCGCGATACGCGTCACCGTATGTGAGATGGCCACACCTGACGCACAGCCGACCGACCGTCCGGCAGGGGGTTCGGATGCTGGGGAACGCGACGGGCGGATCGACCCCGACCGTCCGTCGCTCACGCGCTCCGACGAGCGGCTGCTCTCGTACCTCGCCGACGTCGGCGCCGACTACCAGGCGTTCGTCGCCGGGAACACCGGACTCTACGACGACCACGTGGAGTCCCGGCTGACCGCGCTCGAAGACGCCGGACTCGTCGAGCGCGTCTCCGGCGAGGCGGTGTACCGGATCACCGACGCGGGACGGGACGCGCTCCGCGACGACTGTCCGTGCTGGTCGGATTGAGGGAAGGAGTTCGCGGGCCGAAACGTCCGTTTATCGGCCAAGTTCCTCGTGCGCCGACGAGAGGTGTCGCGAGCCGAGCGCAGCGAGCAGGTTGAGTTCGCCCGCGAGCGCGCACACCGCGATCGACTCCGCGAGCGCGTCGGCGTTGCTCCCGGCCGGGTCGCCGCCGCCGGCGACGCCGAGGATCTCCAGGCTCGCCCGCTGCGTCGGCAGCTTCGTCCCGCCGCCGACCGTCCCCACTTCGAGGCTCGCCAGCGAGACGGAGACGTAGAGGTCGCCGTCGGCGGTCGTCTCGGCGGTGGTGATCGCGTTCGCCCCCTCGACGACCTGCGCCTCGTCCTGTCCGGTGGCGAGGAACATCGCCGCGACCGCGTTGGCGACGTGGGCGTTGAAGCCGAGCGCGCCCGCCTTCGCGGAGCCGACGAGGTTCTTCCGGGTGTTGATCTCGGCGACGGCCTCCGGGGTCGTGTGGAGGCGCTCCTCGACGACCTCGCGCGGGATCGTCGCGTCCGCGACGACCGAGCGTCCACGGCCCTCGACCGCGTTGATCGCGGCCGGCTTCTTGTCCGAACAGAGGTTCCCCGACAGCGCGACCAGCGACGCGTCCGTCTCCGCCTCGACCACGTCGCAGGCCTCACGGGTCGCGATGGTGGCCATGTTCATCCCCATCGCGTCCTTCGTGTCGTAGCGGAACCGCAGGAAGACGTTGTTGCCGACGACGTACGGCGTCACGTCGAGCAGTTCGCCGTGGCTCGTCGTCGACTCGGCCGCCTCGCGCAGCGCGGGGACGCTGTCGCGGACCCAGGCGACCAGCGCCTCGGCCTCGGCGACGCCCGCGACCCGGAACACGGGGGCGCGGGTCATCCCGCTCTTCGTCACCCGCGCGGTCGCGCCGCCGCCGTCGTCGATGGCGGAACAGCCGCGGTTGATCGACGCGACGAGCGCTCCCTCGGTGGTCGCGAGCGGGAGGTAGCGCTCGGCCGACCCCGATCCGCCGTCGACGGTCACCGGACCGGCGACGCCGACGGGGACCTGAACGCCGCCGAGGGTGTTCTCGATGTTCGAGCCGTGGACGGCCTCGGCGTCGAAGGCGTACTCGCCGAGCGGGTCGAGGTCGGCGTCGGTCGCCTCCGCGACGAGCAGCCGGCGCGCGGCGGTCGCGGCGTCGGCGTCGGCGTGGTCTTCCAGCTCGTGGAAGCGGAGGTCGCCGTCGCGGACCCGGGCCGCGAGGTCCGCGGGAGTCGGTTGCGACATGCCGGTCGTTCCTCGCGGCGGGCGCTAAGTACTGTCGGTTCCGCGGCCTTCGGGGGCGGAGAGAGCGGTCAGAGATCGCTGACTACCGCCCGACGAACCCGGAGAGCCGCTCGCGGATCGACTCGCCGCCCAGCTTGAGGTAGTAGGCGTCGCCGCCGTCCTCGTAGTAGTCGTCGATGCGGCGGATCACCTCGAATCCGAGGTGCTCGTAGAAGCCGAGCGCCGAGCGGTTGGTCGTACGGGCGTGACAGGTGACCGACCGGTGCTGCTCCGCGACGTCCGCGATGAGGCGCTCGGCGTGGCCGCGGCCGCGGTGGTCGGGGTGGACGGCAAGAAAGAGGATGTACCCGTCTCGTCGGACGGAGGCGAACGCGACGAGCCGGTCGTTCTCGACGAGCAGGTGGGCGGTCGACCGGCGGTACGCGTCGACGAAGAAGCCGCGTCGCTGTCGGAGGACGCCCTCAGCGGACCGAATGTGCTCTTTGAGCTCCCACGCGGCGGTCGCGTAGTCGGACTCGCCGGGCGGGTCGACCCGCTTTTCGACGTTGACGCTCACTGCGATGACCTAATACGCCAGCGGAATATAACTCCACCGCCAGCGGGGACCGTTGCGGACGGCTCCGCCGCCAGCGAAAGCGTTGCGGGCGCGAAAGCGTTTGCGGACGCGAAGCGTTGCGGACGCGAGAGCGTTGTGGCGGCAGACCCGCTCTCGACGGGGCGACCCCTGTCCGCGTCGACACCGAGACCACGACGGAAACGTTTTGTCGCGGTCGCGCGTGGTCGCGATCAATGACCGACGAGTCGTCGGGAGCCGAACTGCTCCGACGGGCGTTCCTCACGGGCGTCGCCGTGGTCGTCCCCGCCGTCATCACGCTGGTCGTCCTCGCCGTCGCGTTCAACGCGGTGTACAACTACCTCGACGTGTTCTCGTCGGCGGTCGTCGCCGTGTCGCCGGGCGGCGGACTGCCGCTGATCGGTGCGATCTCCCGGGAGCTCGCGATCGAGATCGCGACCCCGGTCGTGTTCGTGGCCGCCATCCTCGTCATCGGCGTGGGCGTCGAGTCATCGCGGTACGGCGAGCGCGCCGTCGACTACGTCGACGAGGCGGTCGAGCGCGTCCCGGGCGTCGGCTCCGTCTATCAGGGGTTCCGACAGATGAGCGACGCCATGCTGGAGTCTGACGGGGGAAACTTCCGCGAGGTCGTCCTCGTGGAGTTCCCGACCGAAGACACCTACACCCTCGCGTTCGTCACGAGCGAGACGCCCGCCGTCATCGCGGACCACGCGGACAGCGAGGGGGATGGCATGCGGACCCTGTTCATGCCGATGGCGCCGAACCCGGTGATGGGCGGCCATGTCGTCTTCGTCCCCGACCGTCGGGTCGTCGACGTCGAGTTGAGCGTCGACGAGGGGATCCGCGCGCTGGTGACCAGCGGCGTCGCGCTGGAGGAGGTCGCCGCCGACCTCGACGACGTCGACCCGGAGGACCTCCGCGCCGGGGCGCCGGAGCAGACCATCGACGCCCGGTTCCAGACCGACGAGCGACCGGGGAGCGCCGAGGCGTCCCGCGACGAGACCGGCGGAGAGAGCGGCGGGCGATGAGCTACGAACTCCGCGACCACACCGCCGACGTCGCCGTCGAGGCGACCGCCGACAGCCTCTCGGCGCTGTTCGCGGCGGTCGCCGACGGACTCGCGGCCGCGAGCGCGGAGTCGGTCCCGGACGCCGGCGATCGCTTCGAACTCGAGGTCGCCGCCGAGAGCCGTGAGGCGCTGCTGTTCGACTACCTCGGCCGGCTGATCTACGAGCGCGACGTGCGGCTCGTCCTCCCGGCCGACCACCGGTGCGCAGTGGTCGAACCGGGTGAGGGGGACCGGCAGAACAATCCCGCAGACCCGGACGAGTGGCGGCTCGCGGCCAGCGCGCGCGGCGTCCCGCTCGACGCGGTGGCGGCCCGGGAGATCAAGGCGGTCACGTACTCCGAGATGGCGCTCGAACGCCGAGACGACGAGTGGTACGCGTACGTCGTGTTCGACGTGTGAGGCCGCGGGCAGGCGGCCGGAATCCGCCTCGACGGGGCGGGGGTGGCACCCCCGCCCGCTGACGCAACGCCCTTGCCTCCCCGCGTCGAACGCCGTGTATGACCACGCGCGAGTTCGACGGAATCCGACTGGAGAAGGTGCGCGAGCACGTCTGGGAGATCCCCCGCGAGGGGGACATGAACGTCCCCGCGCGGGTCCTCGCCAGCGAGTCGCTGCTCGAAGAGATCGGCGAGGACGACTCGCTCCAGCAGCTGAAGAACGCCACCCACCTCCCCGGGATGGTCGAGCCGGCCCTCTGTATGCCCGACGGGCACCAGGGGTACGGCTTCCCGGTCGGCGGCGTCGGCGCTATCGACGCCCGAACCGGCTGTATCTCGCCCGGAGCGGTCGGCTATGATATAAATTGCGGCGTCCGAATGGTCCGAACGAACCTCACCTACGACGACGTGCGCGGGCGGGAGGAGGAGCTGGTTGACGCACTTTTCGAGGCGATCCCCTCCGGGCTGGGCGGCGGCGGCGTGATCGGCGGCGACGCGGACGCCATCGAGGGCGCCCTCGAACGCGGCGTCGAGTGGGCGGTCGAGGCGGGGTACGGGATCGAGAGCGACCTCGCGCACTGCGAGGACGAGGGCCGTCGCCCCGACGCGCGCCCGGAGCACGTCTCCCAGAAGGCGATGGACCGCGGCCGCAACCAGATGGGGTCGCTCGGCTCGGGCAACCACTTCCTGGAGGTCCAGCGCGTCACCGACGTGTTCCGGGAGGACGTGGCCGAGGCGTACGGGCTGGCGGAGGACGGTATCGTCGTCCTGATCCACTGCGGCAGCCGCGGGCTGGGCCACCAGACCTGTAACGACTACCTCCGGCGGATCGAGAAGGAGCACGGCGACCTCCTTGAGAAACTGCCCGACAAGGAGCTGGCGGCCGCGCCCGCCGGCTCCGAGCTGGCCGACGAGTACTACGGCGCGATGGGCGCCTGCATCAACTTCGCGTGGGTGAACCGCCAGCTTATCACCCACCAGGCCCGCGAGACGTTCGGCGAGGTGTTCGACGCCGACCCGATCGATGACCTCGGGATGGAGCTGCTGTACGACGTGGCGCACAACATCGCCAAGAAAGAGACCCACGAGGTCGGCGTCGACGCCGAGGGACGCCCCGCCGTCGGCGACGAGGCGGTCGACCGCGCGGAGCGCGAGCTGTACGTCCACCGCAAGGGCGCGACGCGGGCGTTCCCCGCGGGCAACGCGGACGTGCCCGAGACCTACCGCGACGTGGGCCAGCCCGTCATCATCCCCGGCAGCATGGGCGCCGGGTCGTACGTGCTCCGCGGCGGCGACGAGTCGATGTCGGTCTCGTTCGGCTCGACCGCCCACGGCGCCGGCCGCCTGATGAGCCGGACGCAGGCGAAACAGGAGTTCTGGGGCGGCGACGTTCAGGACGACCTCGAGGACGGCCAGCAGATCTACGTGAAAGCGGAGTCCGGCGCCACCATCGCGGAGGAGGCCCCCGGCGTCTACAAGGACATCGACGAGGTGATCCGCGTCAGCGACGAGCTCGGCATCGGCGACAAGGTTGCGCGCACGTTCCCCGTCTGCGAACATCAAGGGATAGCGTCCAGTCGCCGAGTTCGCCCCGCCTCTCCGACTCCTTATCACCGGTAGCGCGGCCACTCACCGTCGAGATGGCGAGTCACTCGCGGGACGGCGACACGCAACGAGAGCCGACCAGACGAACGCTTCTCGGCGGAACCGCCGCCGTCGCGGTCGGCGGCCTCACCGGTCTCGGTGCCCTCGCCGCGTCGAGCGAGCCGGCGGCCGCGGTCGAGGGCGACCCCGCTGCCTTTGAGGCGGGCGACGCCCCGACGGTCACGAGCAATGACGGTCGGGTCGAGTCGGTGTACCTCTCGCCCGCCCTCGAAGTGTCGTGGACCGACTTCTCCGAGGGCGTCGACCGCGTGACACTCTCGCTCGCGGTGGGAAGCGATGCCGGCGTCGATGAGGTGTACCGAGAGACCCTGACGGACACGGATCCGGAAGCGACGCCCGGAGACGTCGCGTCGGTCGGGAGACCAAGCAGCGACCAGTCCGACGCCGCGTCGGACGCACCGCCAGACTTCGACGCGGTCGACGGCGCTCTCACCGCGCGGTTCGAGCGTGTGGACGCGACCGAGCGCGGCGACGCCGTGACGAGCGAGACCCTCTCCGCGGCCGACCTGTCCGGCGGCGAGACGGCCACGACGACGCTCGACGTCGTGTTCCGCGCGGACCTCGCCGGTGGCGGCGACGAGGCAACCGTCGTCCGCACGACGACCGTCGAGGTCGCGGTCGAGAACCCCGCGGGCGACGCGACCGCGGGTGGGTCGGTCGAGATCGACACCGCGTGACATAGAGCGTCGAGGTGATGCCGTGCCGACTCGTCACCGCTCCCGCTTCGCTGCCCGACCGAGGTGATCTTCGACCGCGTCTACCTTCTCCGCGGCGGTCCCGTCGCTCGTCCGCTTGTCGTCGATCTTGAGGACGGTCGAGACACGGTCGCCGTCGACCGCGTCGTGGGCGGCCGCCGCGGCCGCGAACAGCGTCTCGGCGTCGTCGGCCTCAATGACGGTCCCCATCGGGTTCGTCTCGTAGCTCACGTCGAAGTCGTCGAGCGCGGCGACGGCCGCCGCGACCTCCTCGGCCATGCTCCCCTCGATCACCGGCGCGACGCTCAACATTGCGATCGCTGTCATGTTCGAGACTGTGCTGCGAACTCACTTAAGCAGTAGCGGGGAGCAGAGTTCCGAGCGACGACTTATGGAAGTAACAAGGCAAAAACCCCGCCCTTCAGGGCGGGGATACAGCCGACAATCCCTCCACTAACTACGTTCGATGGCCCCTCCGGATATTCCACGTCTCAGTCGTTGCTTTTAATACTTGATTCTTCATAAGTACTTATGAACACAGTCCGATGTTGGAGACAACCCGCACCTATCGAGCAAAAATCGTCAACCACCAACAGGTGAGTGACGACCTCGATGACTGCGGGCACTCAGCATCCAAACTGTGGAACGTCGCCCGCTACCACATCCAACAAGAATGGGATGACACGGGAGAGATTCCGTCCGAAGCCGATCTTAAGCGCGAATTAAAAGACCACGAACGATACAGTGACCTACATTCTCAGTCAAGTCAGCGCGTTCTTGAAGAACTCGCTGAGTCGTTCAACGGTTGGTTCAAAAAGCGCAAGAACGGTGATTCAGGCGCGAATCCTCCCGGTTACCGGAAGCGAGGCGACAACCATCCACGCTCCACCGTGACGTGGAAGCAGAACGGCATCAAACACGATTCCAAGCACAATCAACTCCGTCTGAGCAAAGGGTTCAACCTGAAGAACCACCGTTCTGACTTCATCCTCGCAGAGTACAAGACTCGACCGGACGTGACTGTAGAGAACATCCAGCAGGTTCGAGCCGTGTGGAACGGCGACCGCTGGGAACTTCACCTCGTCTGCAAAGTCGAAATTCCCGTTGGGGACGCACCCGGCGACAACACGGCTGGAATCGACCTCGGTATCAGCAACTACCTCGCCATCGCCTACGACGACGGTGACGCCGAGTTGTATCCGGGGAACGTCTTGAAGCAGGACAAGCACTACTTCACCCGCGACGAGTACGACACGGAGGGCGATCACGGGCCATCGAAGCGTGCGCTCCGCGCCCGACAGAGACTCTCGCGTCGGAAAGACCACTTCCTACACGCCCTCGCCAAACACATCGTTGAGCAGTGTATCGACCACAAAGTCGGTCGCATCGCCATCGGTGACTTGAGCAAGATTCGTGAGGACGAAAACGGTGACTCGCGGAACTGGGGGAAGCGCGGGAACAAGAAACTCCACGGATGGGAGTTCGACCGCTTCACCACGTTGCTCGAATACAAGGCTGAGGAACACGGTATTCTTGTTGACCGCACGAGCGAGCGAGACACGAGCAAGACGTGTTCGTGTTGTGGTCGGAAGCGTGATGCGAATCGCGTGGAGCGTGGGTTGTACGTCTGTGAGTCGTGCGGAGCGACGATGAACGCAGACGTGAATGGTGCGGTGAACATTCGCAGAAAGATAACTCAGAGTCCTCCCACTGAGGATATGAGTAACGGTCGTTTGGCACGGCCAGTAGCCTACCTGTTCAACCAAACCTCGGGGCGTTTCGCACCGAGGGAACAGGTGGGTTACAAACCATAATATCCCAACCCTCGGGAATCCTCGCCCTTCAGGGCGGGGAGGATGTCAATCGAGCGCGTCGCGCAGGAACGACAGCTGGTGACCGACCGCGCCCTCGAAGTCCGCGCCCAGCACGGAGAAGTGGTCCGCCGGCATCGAGACGACCGTGCCCCGCGAGAGCCGCTCGCCCGCGTCCGCGACCGACTCGGCGTCGACGATGGCGTCGTCGGTGCCGGCGAGAAGCAGCGTCGGGGCGTCGATCTCCTCGAGCCGCGTCACGGGTCGGTACCGGACCAGGCCGAGCAGCGACCGCGCGGGCGTCTCGTTGCGCCACGCCGACTCACGGTCGACGAGGTCGATGTACTTCCGCTTCGTCCCCGGCTCCGTGATCGCCGCGCACTCCTCCGTCCCGCCGACGATTGGGACGGTGCGGCCGCGACCGATCCGGTGACCGAGCAGGTCGCGGAGGCCCGCGGCGCCGGAGCGGAGGAGGTACCGCCCGCCGCGCCGCAGGGCAATGGCTCGCCCGTCGAGCATCGGGACCAGCCCCACGACCGCGTCGACGTCGCGGCGCTCCGCAGCGAGCGTGAGGACGTGCCCGGCCGACAGCGACGCGCCCCACAACACGAGGTCGTCGCCGACGGCGTCGACGCGCTTCGCGCGGTCGATCGCGGCCGCGTACGCCGCGCGCTGGCGGTCGAGTTCGACCGCCTGCGAGTCGCCGTCCGACTCGCCGAACTCCGGGTGATCGAACAGCAGCGCGGCGTAGCCCGCGTCCGCGAACCGCTCCGCGACGGCGGGGTAGCCGAAGGTGCGCTCCGCGCCGAGTCCGGGCGCCATCACGACCACCGGGGAGTCGTTCGCGTCGCCGCCGGGGAGGTACAACGTTCCGCGGCAGGTCGCGCCGTCGACGTCGAACGCGACCGCTCGGGTGGCGAACCGCTCGCGGGCCGGCCGCGCGAGCCGTCGCTGTGCGCGGTTGACCGGGTCGCGGCGGGTCACCGGTCCGCCTCCGGGTCGGTTTCGGCGGCCGGCTGAGCAGCGCCCTCGATCGCGTGGCTCACGGTGTCCAGCACGCGGGCCGAGAACTCCGTCTCGGATATCTCGTAGCTCGTGAGCGCCTCGAACCACTCGGCCTCGGCGCGCCACGTACCGAGGACGTCGCCGGGCGATCGAACGACCGTGCCCTCGACGCGGACCGGGTCCCACTCGTCGGCCTCCGTGCGGTCGATGAGCGCGTTGAGCGCGCGACCGATCTCGCCGCGGTGGATCTCGCGGCCGGGGAACGCGGTCATGTACGTCAGCTCCAGCGGGTCGCCGCGGTCGATCGACTCGACGCTGACGCCGTAGCTGCGGAGCGCCGGCTCCACGTCGGCCGTCCGCTCGTCGCCGGTCATACCCGATCCGTCGGCGGGACGGGATAAATCGGTACCGGCACGCGACGGCGACGCGGCTACGAGGAGGGGGGAACGGGATGTCGGACGAAAGCCGCGGACGGGGGTGCGGCCGCCTTCGGCGGCCGCGGATGGGTTGTCAGAGGCACACGATTATCCCGCGCGGCCGATCGGTGATAGTCCGCGAAGCGATATAAACGCTCGGGCCGGGGACCTTTATGCGGCTCCCGTCCCTGTGTTGGGCCACATGCTCACCGCGGCCGCGACGGCACTGACGCGAACCGACGACGCCGCCGGCGTCGTCCTCGTCGGCGGGGTAGTGACCCTGCTCTCGTGGGTCCTGACGCCGCTGTGGCTCGGCGGCGTCCTCTTCATCACCCCGGCGTTCGTCGTCGCGGCCCCGGTCGCGCTCGCCCCGTGGCTCGTCGCGCGCGGCTACTTCGTCCGGGTGACGCGCAGCGCGATCCGGACCGGGGAGGCGACCGGCGTACCGTCGCTCGTCGCGTGGGGGGAGCTGGTCAGGGACGGTCTCAAGTCCGCGTTGCTGTCTGCCGCCCTCCTCGCGCCGCTCGCAGGCGGCCTCGCGGTCGCCGGCGGCGTCGTCGCCGCGCTCGTCGCCGGGCCGGTGGAGCCGGCGTCGGTCGCGGCCGCCGTCGAATCCGCCCTCGGACCGAACGGACCGGCCGCCGTCGCCGCGGTCGCCGCCGGCGGCGTCGGCGCGCTCGTGGTCGCGTACCTCCTCGCGTTCGCGTACGTCCGCCCGGCGGCGCTCGCGACCTTCGCGGAGTCCGGACGACTCAGAGACGGACTGCGTCCCCAGACGGTGGTCGGCGTCGCCGCGACCGGCTCGTACGCCACCGGGTGGACGCTCGCCGTCGGGGCGCTCGCGGTAGGGTACGCCGTCGCGGCGCCCACGACGCCGCTCGTCGTCGGGGTCGCGCTTGCGTTCGCCGTCCGCGTCGTCGCCCACGGCCTTTACGGGCGAGGTGCGGCCGACGCCTTGCGGGGGGATCCGGCACCGAACGCGGGTCGCCGTCCGGAGGACGACGGGTCTCGCGACGACGCGACTTCCGACCCCGAAACCGTCCGCGACGCCGACGTGATTCGCGACAGCGGTCGCTCGCGCGACGACGGTCCGGTCCCCGCCGTGTCGGGCGACGGCGGGCGGCCGATGCGGAGCGAGCCGCCGGCCGCGGTCCAGGTCGGCCGGGCCGTTCCGGTCGGCGACCGGGGAGACGCCGTCGAAAGCGACGGGATCGGCGGGGGCGACCCGGCCGGTGGCTTCGAGTGGGGACCGGCCCTCGCCGACGCGGAAGACAAGAGTTGATACGGCCGCGAGCGAACCTTCGGGCATGCGCATCTCCGAGCGGGGGTACGGCGAGGAGGGCCGGGAACGGCTCACGCTGGTCCCCGAGAACGTCGACGACCTCTGGCACCTCGCGCACGTCCTCGAACCCGGGGACCTCGTCGAGGGCGACACCACCCGACGGATCCAGCGGAACGACGACCAGATGCGGGACACCGGCGGCCAGCGCGAGCACATCTTCGTCACGCTGGAGGTCGAGGACGTGGAGTTCGCGCGGTTCGCCAACCGCCTCCGCGTCTCCGGGGTCATCGTCGGCTGCTCGCGGGAGGACCAGCTCAACGCCCACCACACGCTCAACGTCGAGGAACACGACGAGATCACCGTCGAGAAGCACTTCAAGCCGGACCAGACCGAGCGGCTGGAGGAGGCCACCGAGGCCGCCGAGAACCCCGACGTCGCCATCGCGACCGTCGAGGAGGGCGCCGCCTACGTCCACACGGTCCAGCAGTACGGCACCGAGGAGTACGCCTCGTTCACGAAGCCGACCGGGAAAGGCGAGTTCTCGCGGCCGCGCGAGGAGCTGTTCGCGGAGCTGGGAGAGGCGCTCGCGCACCTCGACGCCGACGCCGTGATCCTCGCGGGACCGGGGTTCACCAAGAACGACGCGCGCGACTACATCGACGAGGAGTACCGGGACCTCTCCGACCGGATCACCACCGTCGACACCTCCGCGGCGGGCGACCGCGGCGTCCACGAGGTGCTCAAGCGCGGCGCGGTCGACGAGGTCCAGAAGGAGACCCGCATCTCGAAGGAGGCGAGTCTCATCGACGAGCTGACCGAGAACATCGCGACCGAGGCGAAGGCGACGTACGGCCCGGACGACACCGCCGAGGCCGCCGAGTTCGGCGCGGTCGAGACGCTGCTCGTCGTCGACGAGCGGCTCCGCACCGAGCGGCAGGGCGACGGCGACTGGGACATCGACGTCAACGAGGTGATCGAGTCGGTCGAACAGCAGGGTGGCGACGTCGTCGTCTTCTCCTCGGAGTTCGCCCCCGGCGAGCAGCTCGCCAACCTCGGCGGCATCGCCGCGATCTTACGCTACCGACTCCAGTGAGCGGCTGACAGTCGAAGTGCGGTGGCGCGTGCCCGTAAGCGGCCGCCGCAGGCGGCCGCGAACGGCACCGCGCGAGGGACGCCGCGAACGCCCGAAGGGCGTGAGCGGCGAGGCTGGGGAGGTGTGAGGTGCTGTGCGGAGCGGTGCGGGGCGGGACTCGAAGGGGCAGTCGCGAGGGCGGCGCAGGCGACGTAAGCACTGGAAGGAGCGAGCGCAGCGAGCGACTGAAGTGCGCAGCGAGCGTGCGCCGCCCTCGCGGCTGGGGCTTCGGAAGTGTCGGTGTCAATCGATTACATATAAATGAAAGCGTACCGCCGAGCGGCTGGGGCTTCGGCGGCGTTCGTGTCGATCAGTTATTTATAAGAACCACTGTCGTATCGCCGAGCGGCTGGGACTTCGGCAGGCCCGGTCGTAGAGTCGTTCGCAGCGACGACAGTCACATATCGCGTTCGGGGAGCGGCCGTGACCTTATGAGAGCGCGTCGCCAACTCCGGATCGATGGCGGACCGATCCGGCGGTGACGAGAGCGTCTCGACGACCGCCGACCGCGAAAGCGCCGATGACGCCGACGGCGATCCGATCTCGGACGCCGATCCGCTCCCCGACGACCTCGACGCCGGCGTCGACGAGGCGGTGAAACGCCGGCTCCGGGAGGCGTACCTCAACGACGAGGAGAACGCGCTGATCGTCACGGAGGTGCGCTCAGTTGGCGACCGCGTCGCCGTCGAGATGCGCCCGCCGCACGGGGACGCGACCCACACCGAGCGGTTCGACGCGCCCCGAGACGGGTCGCTCCAAGAGTCCGAGGCGTTCCTCGAATTTCTGGAGGCCGCGGGCGTCTCGCCGCTCGACGTCGACGAGCTCGTCGGCGCCCGCGTCCCGGCGATGTACGACCCGGAGACCGGCTGGCGGGTCGACGCCGCGTACCGCGGCGAGGTGGAGACGGAAACCGAGAGCCGATTCGCGGACGCCCGCGAGTGGCTGTGGACCTACCGGACGTGGCTGCTCGCCGCGCTGCTCGTCGGCGGGGAGTTGGCGTTCGTCGCCGTGATCATTCTGGTGTACGCGTGACCGGCGACCGGGTGCGTTACTTCCCCCAGAAGGGGTCGCGCTTGCGACGCGTCTCCAGATACCCCTGAAGCGCCTCGCGCTCGTCGGCGGTGATCTCCTCTTTTAGCTCCTGTTCGAGGATTTTCGCGTGCTTCTCGGGCACCTCGGTCCACAGCGTGTCGCCCTCTTCGATGTCGCGGCCGACCGTCGGCCCGTCGATGGCGATGCTGACGCGCTCGCCGGCGCGCGCCTCGTCGACGTCGTCGCCCTGCTTTTGAATCCCGGAGAGACCGCCGACGCGCTCGAACTCGTTACCCTCGAAGTAGCCGACGTTGCGGTTGTTCTGGAGGGTGCCGGAGATGACCTCGACGCCGACGACCGCGGGGTCGTTCTGCCGGAAGGTGTGGTCGGGGAGGATGCGGAAGCGGGCCGGGCGCACGACCTTGTCCAGCACCGTCTCCTGTTGCGCGCGCTGCTTCTCCTCGACGTAGCGCTCGTAGTCCTCGACCAGCTGGTAGATGACCTCGTTTTTGAACAGCTTCACGTCCGCGTTCTCCAAGTCCGACTCCGCGTTCTGGAGGAGGTCGACGTTGAAGCCGAGAATCGCCTTGTGTTCGTCCTGGTTCGCGGTCTCCGCGACCGCGATGTCTCGCGGTGCGATGTCGCCGACCTCGGCGCGCAGGATGGGAACCTCGGCCTCGCGGAGCGCGTTCGCCATCGCCTCCAGCGAGCCGAGGGTGTCCGCCTTGACGACGACGCCGTTTTCTGCCGTCTCGACCTCGATCTCGGCCAGTTCGGCCTTCACTTCCTCGACGACCTGGTCGACGGTGCGGTCGCGGACGACCCGGACCGGCGCGCCCGCCATCGCCTGGTCGAGGTCGGGCGCGGCGATCTTCACGCCGGCCGCGGCCCCGATCTCGCCGACCTTCTCGAACTCCTTCTCCGTGCGGATCTCCGCGAGCGGCCGCGGACGGAGCAGCGCGCGGATCTCGGTGACGATCGGCTCGTCCTGCCCCCCGACGACGACGGTGTCGCCGTTGCGGATCACGCCGTCGTAGACGACGGTGTCGACGGTGGCGCCGAACCCGCGCTCGTCTTTTACCTCGAGGACCGTCCCCTCGCCCGGGCCGGTGACGTCGATGGCCATCTCCTCTTTCATGAACCGCTGGGAGAGACCCATCAGGACCGTGAGGAGGTCGGGGACGCCCTCGCCGGTGAGCGCCGACAGCGGGACGACGCCGATGTTCTTCTGGAAGTCCTGGACGCGCCAGTAGAGGTCGGCGGAGAAGCCGGCGTCCGACAGCTGGCCGATGATCTCGTAGAGGTTCTCGTCGAGCATCGACTTCGCGCGCTCGGACTGGGCGTCCATGCTCACCTGGATCGGCTCGCCGTCCTGTGGGTTCCAGCCGGGCGTCGTGTCGACCTTGTTGGCGGCGACGACGAAGGGGGTCCCCGTCCGGCGGAGGATGTCTATCGCCTCCTCCGTCTGCGGCTGGAAGCCGTCGTTCACGTCGACGACGAGCACCGCGATGTCGGCGAGCGCGCCGCCGCGGGCCCGCAGCGTCGAGAAGGAGTGGTGGCCCGGCGTGTCGATGAACAGCAGGCCGGGGAGATCGAAGTCGGTCGGGTCGATGAGCTCGCCCGCCATCCCGGAGATGGTGTCGAGCGGGATGTCCGTCGCCCCGATGTGTTGGGTGATCGCGCCGGCCTCGCCCTCGCTGACGGCGGAGCCGCGGATCGTGTCGAGCAGGCTCGTCTTGCCGTGGTCGACGTGGCCCAGCACGGCGACGATGGGGGTTCGCAGGGTGTCCGCGTGTGTGTGGTCGGTCATATGTGATCGCCCCGAGAAGGTTATACCGTCCGTTCCGCCGGCCGTCAGTTAAGCCTTTCAAAATGCCGCGACGAACCGGGACGACGGAGCCGGACCGTTCGGCGTCGTTCGTCCAGCCGTGGTGCGACGCGTTCGTCCGGCCGCGGTGCGACGCGCTCGTCTGTCCGTCACCCGTCCGACGGCCCGTGGCGTTTAATACCGTCGCCCGGAACCGTGAGGGTATGGTCGACATCCTCGCGGAGAACCTCTCCGGGAAGGCGGTGATGAGCGCCGACGGCACGGAACTCGGGGACCTCTACAACATCACGATGAACCTCGAGTCCGGCGAGCTGAACCACCTGCTGGTCAGCCCGCACGAACAGCTGCGGCCCGAACGCGTCGACTTCGAGGTTGACGAGATGGGGCGGCTCCGAGTACCGGTTGCGAACGTGCAGGCGGTGAAAGACTACATCGTCGTCGCCCGCTGATGCAGGTCCTCGACTCGTCCGCGTTCATCCACGAGTACACGACAGACGAGGACGTGGTCTCCATCCCGGCGGTCCACGACGAGCTCACCGGCGAGGTCGCCCTCCGCTTCGACGCGATGGAGGGTTCCGGGATGACCGTCCACGTGCCGGCGCCGGAGGCAGTCGACCGGGTCCGCCGGGCCGCGAAGGGGTCGGGTGACGCCGCGGAGCTGTCCGACACCGACATCCGGCTGATCGCGACCGCGCTGGAGCTTCACGCGACGCTCGTCACCGATGACTACGCGATGCAGAACGTCGCCGAGCGGCTCGACCTCCCGGTCGAGGCCATCGCCCGCGACGGCATCTCCGAGGAGCGGGAGTGGCGCTTCCAGTGCGTCGGCTGTAACCGCACCTTCGACGAGAACAAAGAGCGGTGTCCGATCTGCGGGAGCGACCTGACCCGGAAGAACCCGGCGTGAGCGGTCCGACCGCGTAGCGGCGCGCGAACTGATTCTGCGTGCTATCGTACCGCACACGACCGACCGATTGAACAGGCGTCCCGCCGACCACCAGCCGTGAACGCCTTCGAGGAAATCTCTCCGGACGCGCTCCGCGACGGACGGGCCGACGCGCTCGACGACGCGGTCGCGACGGCGCTGGCCGCTCACCCGCTCGACGGGGTCGAGACCGAGTACCCGCACTATCAGGGAGTCGTGGAGGGACCGGAGGCGCCGCCGCGTCCCGCCGAGGACCACCCCGTCTTCTACGGCTGTTTCGACTGGCACTCCGCGGTCCACAGCCACTGGGCGCTCGTGCGCGCGCTGCGCCTCGGCTCGGACCACCCGGACGAGTCCGAAATTACGGCGAGCATCGACGGGCGGCTGACCCCCGAGAACGTCGCTCGCGAGGTCGACTACCTCGACGAGAACCCCGGTTTCGAGGAGCCGTACGGCTGGTCGTGGCTGCTGCGCCTCGCCGCCGAGCTTCACCTCTGGGACGACCCGCGCGCCGACGCGTGGCGCGAGACGCTCCGCCCGCTCGAAGTGCGGGTCCGACGCGGGACCCGCGAGTCGTTCCTCGACGTCGACCGCCCGCAGCGCGTCGGCACCCACGGCAACACCGCGTTCGCGCTCGCCGGGGTCCTCGACTACGCGCGGGTCGTCGGCGACGCCGACCTCGAAGCGGAGACAGAGGCGACGGCGCGCCGCCTCTACGCGGACGACACCGCCGCGGTCGTCGGCGCGGAGCCGGTCGGCTGGGACTTCCTCTCGCCCGCGCTGACCGAGGCGGACCTCATGCGCCGCGTCCTCGACGCCGACGCGTTCGCGGCGTGGCTCGACGAGTTCCTCCCGGACCTGGCCGCCCCGCCGCACGACGCGCTGGGCTCGCCCGTCGACGTCGAGCCGGACGAGGGCGACGGCGCCGCGATGCGACCTGATCGGGCTGAACGTCTCCCGCGCGTGGTGTCTCGCGGGGCTGGCCGACGCGCTGGCCGGCCGAGAGGGACCGGCGGCGGCCCGGCTTCGGGAGCCGCTGGAGACCGCGGCGCGCCGCCACGCCGAGGCGGGGGCCGCGGACGTGCTCACCGACGATTACGCGGGGTCGCACTGGCTCTCCTCGTTCGCGCTGTACCTGCTGACGCGGAACGAGGGCGGGATCGCGCCGGGAGCGGTCTAATCGCGGTTCCGAGAGCGGCCCGCTCCGCGCGCTACGACTCCGGCGCGTCGGCGTCGACCGGGTCGGCCGCGTCGCCCTCGGCGATGCCGAGCGCGTCCTCGGAGAGGTCGCTGCCGTCGAGCCGCGGGACGCGGTCCCGGAGCCGCGAGGCGGCGGCGCGGGCCTCGGCGAACTCCACCTCTGCGAGCGCGCGCACCAGCGCGGCGGCCCGCTCCGCGCGGGCGCGCTGCCACGACTCCTCGCGCGACTCGTAGGTGCGGATCGCGCGCAGGAAGTCGGCCTCGGAGAACTCCGGCCAGTACGGCGCACAGAAGTAGACGGCGGCCTCGTTGCCGTTGGCGTGCCACGGGAGGAAGTTCGAGGTGCGCTCGTCGCCGCCGGTGCGGACGATCAGGTCCACGTCGCGGATCGGCCGGTCGTACAGCCGGGACTCGACCGTCTCGACGTCGACGTCCCCCGGCGCTATCTCGCCGGCGTCCACGTCGCGAGCGATGGCGCGCGCGGCGTCGAGCAGCTCGGTCCGGCCGCCGTACGCCAGCGCGACGTTGAGCGTGAACCGGTCGTTGTCGGCGGTGCGCCGCTCCGCGTAGTCGACCGCGTCGCGGACGCGCGGCGGGAGCCTGGGCACGTCGCCGATGGCCCGGACGCGCACGCCCTGATCGTGGACGCGGTCGGCGTCGGCGAACTCCCGGAGCTTGTGCTCCAAGAGGTCGAAGAGGGGTTCCAGCTCCTCATCCGGGCGGTCGAAGTTCTCGGTGGAGAAGGCGTAGAGGGTGAGCTCCGAGACGCCGAGGTCGGCGCACCAGTCGAGGACGCGCTCGGTGGTGTCGGCGCCGGCGCGGTGGCCGTCGGGGGCGTCGTCGCCGCGCTCGCGGGCGTACCGACGGTTCCCGTCCTGGATGACCGCGACGTGGTCCGGGACGTCGTCGATCTCGCGGCGGAGGTGCCGCCGGTACGCGCGCCCGACGAGGTCGCGGAGTCGCTTCCACATGGCCGTATATCACGCCCCCGAGCGGTATACCTTTATGGATCGATCGCTCGACCCCCGAGGCATGGAGGCCGCATACGTGTTCCGCGTCGCCCTCCGCCTCGATCCGACGGCCGCCGCCGTCGACCCCGACCGGTTCGAGACGACGATGGAGATCCCCGCGAGCGAACCCGGAACCGACGGCTGGCTCTTCTTCCGCGACCGCCTGTGGCGCGGCGAGGTCGGCGACGAGCCGGCGTTTCGGCGGCTTGCGGAAGAGCGGTTGGGGCTCGCGGACGCCGCGAGCGTCGAGGTCGTCGACGTCGACTTCCGAGAACTCCGCACCGACGAGGCGTACCTCGACGCGCTGAAAGACGCGATCGCCGCGGATCTGGACCGGTTCAACGCCGACTCGGTCGACGAGGTGCTCCGCAAGTACCTCGGCTCGTCGGTCCACGTTCGGGACTGAGCGAGAGGATTCGGAGCGGAAGGCCAAGGCCTCAGAGCGGAAGACCTCGGAGCGGAAGACCTCGGAGCGGGACGACCGCCTCGCTCCGAACCCGCAACGCACTTGCCGGTCCCCGGCGTACGGGTCGATCCATGGCCGTCGCCGACTACGATTTCCACCTGTTCGACCTCGACGGCACCCTCGTCGACGCCGAGTGGGAGTACACCCGAGCGGTGTTCGACCGCGTCGGCGACCGACTGGACCGCGAGTTCTCGGACCGAGAGGCGTACGTCCTCTGGCACGGACTCGGCGGCGCGCGCGCCGAGACCCTGCGCGGGATGGGGGTCGACCCCGACGCGTTCTGGCCGGCGTTCCACGACGTGGAGGATCCGGTCGCCCGCGCGGAGGCGACGTTCCTCCACGACGACGCCGCGCGCCTGCTCGACCGCGTGAGCGAGGTCGGCGGACCGACCGGGCTGGTCACCCACTGTCAGGAGTTCCTCGCGGACCCGGTCCTCGATCGCGTCGACCTCGCCGACCGCTTCGACGCGGTCGTCTGCTGCACCGACGAGACGGGGTGGAAGCCCGATCCGGACCCGATCGAGGCCGCGATGGGCGAACTCGGCGTCGACCCGGGCCGGCACCGCGGCTACTACGTCGGCGACGGCGAGAGCGACGTGGCGGCCGCCTGGAACGCCGGACTCGACGCGGTCCACGTTGAGCGCGTCGGCCACGACGACCGCGGCCGGTGCGTCCTCGGCGACCGGCGCGTCGAGCGCCTCGACGAACTGGTCGGCGGCGACGGGGGCAACGCCGACCGCCGCGGCGGCGTGCGCGTCGATTCCGGTGGCGCGGTCGACGCGTCGTGAGCGATTTATCCCTTCCCGGAGCGACTCGCGATCCATGACGAAGTGGTTCCACAGCGGCCGGCGCCGCGACCTCTGCGCGCTGCTGTACGAGCACGGCGAGCTGCGCGCGCAGTCGGCGAAGAGCCGGCTCGAATCACACTACGACGAGCGGATCGATCCTGGCTCCTTCTACGGCACCCTCTCCGCGCTCGTCGAGTCCGGCTACCTCGACCGCCGGACCGAGGGGATCGCCGACGTGTACGCGCTCACCGAGGCGGGCGAGACCGCGCTGCTCGACCACTACGCGTGGCTCGGCGACCGGATCGAGGGGGGCAACGGGTCCGAGCGAGGGCCCGATCGCGGCGACCCGGACCTCAAGGATTAACAACTTCGCCGGCGTGGGTTAATACATGACAGTCGTCAGCGTGTCCATGCCCGAAGAGCTGCTCGAACGGATCGACCAGTTCTCCGACGAACACGGCTACACCGGGCGCAGCGAAGTGATTCGCGAGGCCTCCCGGAATCTCCTCGGTGAGTTCGAGGACGCCAAACTGGAGGACCGTGCGCTGATGGCCGTGGTGACGGTGCTTTTCAACTACGAGACGACGAGCGTCGAGGAACGCATGATGCGGCTGCGACACGAACACGAGGGGATCGTCGCCTCGAACTTCCACAGCCACGTCGGCTCGCAGTACTGTATGGAGCTGTTCGTGCTGGAGGGCGGCTTAGAGGAGATATCGACGTTCGTGGGGAAGGTCCGCGCGACGAAGGACACGCTCACGGTGGATTACAGCGTCACGCCCGTCGACGAGTTCGGCGCCGGCGCCCTCGGCGAGGCGCACGCACACGGTTCCCCGGGGGGCGACGAGACCGCGACTCCCGAGGAGGACTGACCGGACCGACGGAGTCGCCGCTTCCCGCCCTTAGACGGTCTCGGGCCGGACCGATTCGAGCGCCGCGTCGAAGTCCGCGCCGGTGATCCCGACCTCGTCGGCGTGGTCGTTGGCGGCCTCCCCGTGTTCGTCGGCGACGCGCTCGATGGCGCGCATCGCGGCCGCCCTCGACAGGGCCGCTATCTCGGCGCCGGAGTACCCCTCCGTCTCGTCGGCGAGCCGCTCCAAGTCGACCTCGTCGACCAGCGGCTTCTCGCGCGTGTGGACCTCGAGGATCTTGCGGCGCGCCTCGCGGTCCGGCTCGGGCACCTCGACGTGGGTCTCCAAGCGACCGGGGCGGAGCAGCGCCGGGTCGAGCGCGTCCCGCCGGTTGGTCGCCGCGAGGACGACGAGGTTCGGGTTGTCGCTGGCGCGATCGAGTTCGGTCAGGAGCTGCGAGACCACCCGCTCGCCGACGCCGGAGCCGTCACCGCCGGCCGCGTCGCGGTCGGTCGCGACCGCGTCGATCTCGTCGAAGAAGATGATCGCGGGCGCCGCCTGTCGGGCGCGGTCGAACAGCTCGCGGACCGCCTTCTCCGACTCGCCGACGTACCGGTCAAGGAGTTCGGGGCCGGCGACTTGGATGTAGTTCACGCCGCTCTCGCCGGCGATGGCGCGCGCGAGCAGCGTCTTCCCGGTCCCGGGCGGGCCGTACAGCAGGACGCCGGTCGGGGGTCGGCGCCCGCCGCGTCGAACAGGGGACCGTACGACAGCGGCCACGTCACGGCGCGCTCCAGCTCCGCTTTCGCGTCGTCGAGACCGCCCACGTCGGCGAAGTCGGTCGTCGGCTGCTCGGCGACGTACTCGCGCATCGCGCTCGGCTCGACGTTCGCGTGGGCCGCCTCGAAGTCGGCCTTCGTGACCGTCACGTCGTCGAGCGCGGCCGCGTCGTCCTGCCGGGCGCGGCGCAGCGCCGTCATCGCCGCCTCCTGCGCGAGCCCCTCGATGTCGGCGCCGACGAACCCGTGGGTGCGGCTCGCGATCCGGTCGAGGTCCACGTCGTCGGCCAGCGGCATCCGGCGCGTGTGAACGTCGAGTATCTGCCGGCGTCCCGCCTCGCCGGGGACGCCGATCTCGATCTCGCGGTCGAAGCGCCCGCCCCGCCGGAGCGCCGGGTCGATGGTGTCGACGCGGTTCGTCGCGCCGATGACGATCACGTCGCCGCGGGCGTCGAGACCGTCCATCAGCGAGAGCAACTGGCCGACGACGCGGTTCTCCACGTCGCCGCCGTCGTCGCGCTTGCCCGCGATCGAGTCGATCTCGTCGAAGAAGACGATCGCCGGAGCGTCGTCGCTCGCGCGCTCGAACACCTCGCGGAGCCGCTCTTCCGACTCCCCTTTGTACTTCGACATGATCTCCGGGCCGTCGACGGTGATGAACGTCGCGTCGACCTCGTTGGCGACGGCGCGGGCGATGAGCGTCTTCCCGGTCCCCGGCGGCCCGTGGAGCAGGACGCCCTTCGGCGGGTCGACGCCGAGCCGGGTGAACACCTCCGGCTCGGAGAGGGGCAGCTCGATCGTCTCGCGGACCAGCTCCAGCTCCTCGTCGAGACCGCCGATGTCCTCGTAGGTCGCGCCCGCGGTGTGCTCCGCGGGCGGCGATCCGCCGGCCGTCGGTTCGGCGTCGTCTCCCGGCGGAGCCGTCCCGGAGCCGGTCGGTCCCCCGGTGCGGTCGTCCGTGCTCCGGGTCGGTACATCGGCCCGGTCGCCTGCGGATTCGGCGTCGTCGTCATACTCGACCGAGACGTCGGTCGAGGCGGTGATCCGGACGGTCCCCAAGGGGGCCGTCCGGGCGACGACGAACCGGAGGCCGCCGAGCCGCTCGACGTGGACGGCCTCGCCCTCGGTGACCGGGCGGTCGCGCAGTTCGCGGGAGAGCGCGCGCTCGACCACTTCGCGGCTCACGTCGACCTCGGCGAGGCGGCCGGGCGCGGCCAGCGTCACGCGGTCGGCGTCGGAGACGTCGACGGGGGCGATCGTCACGGTGTCGCCGACCTTCACGCCGGCGTTGGCGCGGGTGTCGGCGTCGATGAGGACGGAGCCGTCGTCGGCGTCTGGACCGCCCGGCCACACCTTCGCGACCGCGGTGCGCTCGCCGCGCACCTCGACCGTGTCGCCGCTGAGGAGGGCGAGCCGCTTGCGAGCCGACTCGGGGAGCCTGGCGATGCCCCGGCCCGCGTCCCGCTTCTCGGCGGCACGCACCGTGAGCCGGAGCCCTGCGGTGTCGTTCATACCCGTCGTTCTCGCCGGCGGCTCTTTATCCTTGTCCGGCCGGACAGCGCCGGCGCCCCGCCGCGGCGTGTGAGACCGATTCACAGCTTTTATTTTCGTTTGATTTTCACTTCCGCTCGATGACCGAGTCCGTACTGAACGTCGCTGCCTCCGTGTTCGTGTACGGGCTCGTCGTGGCTTTCCACGAGTTCGGTCACTACGGCGTCGGACGATGGGTCGCCGGGATTCCGGCTTCGAAGATCAAGGTCGTCCTCCTCGACTTCCCGCAGCACGTGGCGTTGCGTGACGAGGAAGACTGGATCAGACCGCGGGAACAGCCGCGATACGGCGAGATATACGCCGGGTACGACGCGGAGGCCGCGCGGACGAAGCACGTCGACCTGTACACCGCCGGAGGGCTGGTCGGACAGGCCGTCGGCGTCGCCGCGGCCGTTGGCATCTTGCTCGCCGTCGGGGGACGAGCGTGGGCCGAACTGTTCGTCGACCTGTCCGTGCTGCTGACGGCGTCGTACTTTCTTTTCAATCTCGGAGCGTCCTTCCGTTCCGCTCGAAACAGGCGGTACACCGGCGACTTCTCGGCGCTCTGGACGTACTCCCCGCCCGGGACCATCGCGGTCGTGCTCTTCTTCGTAGTCGTACACGGCGGTCTCTATCTCCTGTTGTGAGGGGACGCGATGACTGAAACCAGTCGGTCGCCTCGGTCGCTGGGGGTTTCGGTGGCAGCGCGCCTCCCGGCGTCGACGGGAATGTTCCGAACGGATCCGTTTTTTGTCTCCCCGCGAACGGACACGTATCAGTCGGCCCCTCGCCGGCACACCGCGTCGCGGACTGTCGGCGGCGGCCCGTTACACGGAACGAGCGATGGACCCCGAGATCACCGAACGGCTCGACGCGAGGTTCGACAACCACAAGGTTCGCCGTCGACTCCACGACGTTCCGCCCCACGAGGTGTACGAGGTGTCGGTCGACGGCCGTCTCGCCGTCTACAAGGGAGACACCGGTCCGACCGGGAACGCGGAGACGGAAGGGCGGGCGATGGCCGCCGTCGGGGACCACACCTCGGTTCCGGTGCCCGAGATGCTGTGTGTCGGAGACGGCTACTACGTCGCGGCGTGGCACCCGGACGCCCCTTCTGCCGAGGCGGACCACGAGGCGGACGAGGCGTGGGCCCGCGCCGCGGGGCGCGGGCTGGCGACGCTCCACGACGAGACGGCGCCGTTCGTCGACGCCTACGGCGCCTTCCGGCCGGAGGAGCCGTTCGCGGTCCGCGGGCGCGACGAGTGGCAGGCCGCCGCGGTCGAGTACGTCGAGGACCGCCGTCCGGTGCTCGCTCGGTACGGGCACGCCGACGTTGTCGACCGGGTGCTTGACCACCTCGCGGCGCGTCCCGACGCGTTCGCCGGTGCCGGCGAGCCGGTCTGCTGTCACGGATGGGCCACGCCCGAACACGTCGCTGTCGCCGACGGCGAGGTGGCGTGTCTGATAGACTTCGAACACGCGATCGCCGCGCCCGGCGAGTACGACTACTGGCGGACCGTGTTCCCGGCCTTCGGGCCGGGGGAGAGCGATCCTCGAACCGCGTTTCGGGAGGGGAACGAGTCGCTCCGGTCGCTGCCGGCCGGGTTCGAGCGGCGAGCGCCCCACTACGCGCTGTTGAACGCGGTGTACCACTTCGAATCGCTGTACGTCCAAGACCAGAACGACCCGGAGGAGACGGGGAGGAAAGCCGATCGGCTGCGGAGCCGGGTCGACGCGATACTCGACGATCTCGCGTGAGGGCCGCGCGGGGCGCCGGCCGCCCGCCGACCGCAACCCCCTTCCCTCGGCCGGCCGGTCTGACGCGTATCGCAACCGACCGGCCACCTGCGGGGCGACGCGGTCCGCGTCGGCGGGGACGCCCGCCAGCGCTTCTACGACGCCCGGGGGTACGGGCGACCGCTCGACGGCAACGAGATCGCGCTCTCGCGGGTCGAGGCCGCACACCTGCTGTTCCGCGGCGACCTCTCCGGGATCGAACTTGGGGATGATTCAGATCCCGTCGGCTTCGAGCGCTTCTTCGTCGCGAGCGCGGCGGCGGCCGACCGCTTCGCGGTGCGCTTCCTCGTCTACTCGGACCTGCGCGACCGCGGCTTCTACCTCTCGCCTGCCCGCGAGCCGTGGCCGGGCGGGAGCGACGCGCCGAGCGACGCGGTCGACTTCGTCGCCTACGAGCGCGGCGAGACGCCCGACACGGGCAACGTGAAGTACCCGATCCAGGTCGTCGGCGAGCGCGAGTCCGTCGCGGCCGCGGGACTCGCCGGGCGCACCCTCGCGGTCGTCGACGAGGAGTCCGACATCACCTACTTCGCGGCCGAGTCCGGCGGAATCGAGGGCGCGACCGACTACGAGCCGCCGGAGTCGCTTGCGGGCGTCCTCCTCGCCGACCGCGTCGTCGTCTGGGACGCCCCAGAGGACCTCTACGAGCGCGGCTTCTACGGGCGCCCGCTCACCGGGCGGGCCGCCGATGTCGAGGGCGCGCTCCAGCTCTCCCTCGTCGAGGCCGCGTCGCTGGCCGCCGACGGCCGGCTGTCGCTGTCGGCGTCGGTGGGGAGTGGAGACGTGGACGGAAAGAGGGGTGACGCCGCCGCCCGAATCGTCGCCCGCGGCCGCGACGTGGAGGGCGAGCGGTTCGACCGCCGGCTCGCCGTTTATAAGCGCCTCCGTGCGGCCGACACGGTGCCGAAGACCGGCTTCAAGTTCGGCGCCGACTTCCGGACGTACCTCGACGTGGAGACGGTCGATGACCTGCCGCACTCCGAGCATCTCGTGCGCGTGGTGGGACCGGCCCACGAGTTCTCGCCGCGCGAACTCTCGCTCGACGTGCGCCTCGCCGGCGGCGTCCGCAAGGAAATGGCCTTCGCGCTGACCGCGGTCGGGGGCGAGCATCCCGCGGAGCGCGGAGACACGCGAGAGGGCGACGCCGCCCGCAACGCCGACGTGGACTGGCTCTCGGTGGATCGGCTGACGCCGTAGCTCACTCCTCGATCGCGAAGGGAACGACGTAGGTCCGGTCGTTCGCCCCGAGCGAGAAGACGTACTCGCCCGACCGGTGTAGCACCGCGTCGCGGCGGTCCGACGCGTCCGGCGCGCTCGGATCGTGGCGGAGTTCCCACGTCTCCGTCTCGCCCGGAGCCAGTCCCCGCACGGTCAGGTTGTGGGTGCCCGCCGGGGCGTTCGCGGCCGTCTCCCACTCGGGCGCGTCCGCTCCCGATTCGGCGGCGTTCCGGAAGACGACCCACTGGTCCGGGTTGACCGGCACCGTCTCGTCCCCCACGTTTGTGGCGGTGACGCGGACGGTCTCGGCGTCCCGTTCGAGGGACAGCGAGAGGCCGCCCGCCCGCTCGTCCGGACACACCGGATCCTCGACCCGCTCGCCGTCCGGTCCGATCGCGGGACAGGCCGGGGCGCCGCCCGACAGGCAGCCGGCGACAACGACGAGACAACCGATCGCGACGAGCGCGAGCCGAGACATCATCGTCACGACGGCTCGCCGTTCAAAAAGGGGTTCCGAAGGCTACGACGATCGCTTTAGAACGACTGCGTTCGGGTGCGGGCGCCGCCGAGAGAACGGCAGGTTTTTCCGCCGGTGACGCGCTTCGACACCCATGGACGATCCCTCCACCTCCCCGTCGGAGTCGAGCAGGTACGACATCTCGACCGTCGACCTCAGCGACGACCGCTACGAGGTCAAACAGTCGATGGTGCGGAACAAGTACACCGTCCGCGACGGCGCCGGAAACGTCGTCCTCCGCGGGAAACAGAAGATGTTCAAGCTGAAAGAGGAGTTCCCGTTCGTCACCGGCGACGACGCGGACGCCTTCTCGGTGAAGGCGGGCGGAATCATGGACATCGGCGGGAACTACGCCATCGTCGACGCGGGCACCGGCGAGGAGGTGGTCGTCCTCGACGAGGACTACTCGCTGTTCGTCGAGAACTGGACGATCCGCGACCCCGAGACCGGCGAAGCGCTGGCGACGATTCAGTCGAAGAACAAGCTGCTGTCGGGGCTCCGCCACCTCGTCGGCGCCGCGAACCTGATTCCGAACAAGTACGAGATATTCGACGCCGACGGCGGCCACGTCGGCGACATCGAGGGGCAGTTCTCGATGCGGGACGCCTACACGGTCACCGTCGACGACGCGAGCGACGTACCGAAGGAGGCGGTGGTCGCGGCCGCGTGTATTCTCGACGCCTTGGAGAACCAGTAGTCGGTCGCGGAAAACAGCGGTCCCGCTTACTCCCCGCCCAGCTTCGACTCGCCGACCGCGTCGTGGCCCTCGATGACCTCCGTCCCGCCCATGTACGGGCGCAGCGCCTCGGGGACGGTGACGGTGCCGTCGTCGTTCTGGTAGTACTCCAAGATGGCGACGACGATCCGGGGAACCGCCAGCCCAGAGCCGTTCAGGGTGTGGAGGTACTCCGCGGACTCGTGGTGCTCCTCGCGGTACCGAATCCCGGCGCGGCGCGCCTGAAAGTCCTCGAAGTTCGAGACGGAGGAGACCTCCAGCCAGCGGCCGCCCTGTTCGGGGCCCTCGTCCATGTCGTCGGCGGGCGCCCACACCTCGACGTCGTACTTCTTCGCCTGCGTGAACCCGAGGTCGCCGGTACACATCTCCAGGATGCGGTAGGGGAGTTCGAGTCGGCGAAGCACCTCCTCGGCCTCGTCGACCAGCCCCTCGAAGCGATCGTCGCTCTCTTCGGGTCGGACGAAGTTCACCATCTCCACCTTGTTGAACTGGTGGACGCGGACGATTCCGCGCGTCTCGGTGCCGTGCTCGCCCGCCTCCTGCCGGAAGTTCGGCGTGTACGCCTGGTACTTCAGCGGGAGGTCCTCGCCGAGCAGGATCTCGTCGCGGTGGAGGTTCGTGACGGGCACCTCCGCGGTCGGGAGCAGCCAGAGGTCGTCGTCGTCGTACTCGTCCTCGTTCGACCCTTCTACCCGGTAGGCGTCCTCGGTGAACTTCGGCAGCTGCCCGGTGCCCCGCATCGACGCGGAGTTGACCGGGATCGGCGGGAACACGTCCTCGTACCCCTGCTCGCGGTGGACGTCGAGCATGAACTGGATCAGCGCGTGTTCGAGGCGCGCGCCGTCGCCCTTCGCGACGTAGAAGCCGCCGCCGGCGACCTTCGCGCCGCGCTCGAAGTCGAGGATCTCGAGCTCCTCGCCCAGGTCGTAGTGCGGCTCCACGTCGGCCGGGAGGTCCCGGAGTTCGTCGAACCCCTCGCGGCGGCGCTCGACGTTCTCCGACTCGTCTTCGCCGACCGGCACGGAGTCTTGGGGAATCTGCGGCAGTTCGAGCAGCGACTCCTCCAGCTCTTCCTCCAGCTCGTCGGCCCGTTCCTCGATCTCCTGAAGCTCCGATTTGAGCTCCTGCGAGCGCTCGATCGCCGCTTGGGCTTCCGCCTCCTCGCCGGCCGCCTTCAGCTCGCCGATCTTCGAGGAGACCTCGTTGCGCTCGTGCCGTAAGTCGTCGCCGCGCTGTTTCAGCTCCCGCCACTCCTCGTCGACGTCGAGTATCCGGTCGAGGTCAACGTCGACGCCCTTGTTTTCGAGCGCCTCGCGGACAACCTCGGGGTTCTCCCGGACGAACTGTCGAGACAGCATTTGTCGGGAGTTCCGCGGGGCGACCCAAAACCGTATCGGAGCGTCGGCATCGGTTGGCACGACGTGTCGACGTCGGTCGGCACGGCGCGTCGGCACCGCGCGACGCGAAGCGCGTCGTGGGGGCCGTTCAGGGAACGAACGCGAAGTTAGCGACGACCATGAGCAGCGCGAGACCGGCGACGACGACGCCCATCACGCGCATCATGAGGATCCGGGTGTCGCTCGGTTCGATCTGTTGGGTAGAGCCGTCGGCCGATCGCATCTGCCACGCGGTCATCCGTCGGGGAACGCTGCCATCGCCAGCGCGCCGCCGGCGACGAGGAGGGGAACGGCGACGAAGAACAGCCGGAAGGGTGCGGGGAGCATGTCCGGGCGTTGGTCGCGCGGACACACAAAAACTTGCGATTTCGAACATTCCCGCCGAACCACGACGGTCTCGAACGAGCGTCGCCGTCAGTACCCGCCCGGCAGCGCCATCCCGACGGCGAGCACGACGAGCGGAACCGCGGCGACGACCGCGTACCACAGCGGCGGCGACGAGGAGGATCCACGTCGAGTAGCCGTATCCGGTCGGGTCCCAGTCGATCCCGAGCCGCGGGAGGCCGGCGACGGCGACCGCCGGGGCGACGAAGCCGACGAGGACCCCGCCGAACAGCGCCGTGGTGAGGAACCCCTCGCTCCAGGCGGGACCCGTGTCGGCGGCGAACGCGACCGTCAGCACGACGCCGACGATGTACGGGACCGAGAGACCGATCGAGACGCCGATGTACGAGGGCGTAACGCGTCCCGCCGGGGGAGCGCGCGGAACAGCGCCCGGCAGCGCGTCGTCGCGAGGAACGGCGCGCACAGCCCCGCGGCGACGAGTCCGGGGAAGAGGAACAGCGCGAGCGCCCACAGCCACTCGACGACCGAGTCCGCGACCGCGGAGATCGCGGGGGTGGGGACAGAGAGGAGGGCAAGGACCATGCGGAAGACGAGGCGTTGCCGGCGACAAACGTCTTGTGGTGGCCGCGGCGGTTCGTCGACGGACGCGGTCGCCGCCCCGCCGCTCCGTGGCCGGGAACCACCAGCGTTTATCCCGCGCGCCGCGACCGGCCGACAACGATGCTCATCACGGGTGCGACGCTGGCCGACGGCCGGGTGCGAGACGTGCGTATCGGCGACGACGGGCGGATCGACGCAGTCGCCGAGGGACTCGGCGCCGACGCCGGCGAGCGCGTCCTCGAGGCCCGCGGCAGACACCTCCTGCCGGGCGCGGTCGACGTCCACGTCCACTTCCGCGAGCCGGGCGGGAGCCACAAGGAGACGTGGACTTCCGGGTCGAAGAGCGCGGCCGCGGGCGGCGTGACGACCGTCGTCGACCAGCCGAACACCTCGCCGCCGACCGTCGACGGCGACGCCTTCGACGAGAAGGGCGCGCTCGCGGCCGACTCGCTCGTCGATTACGGGATCAACGGCGGCGTGACCCCCGACTGGGACCCGGAGAGCCTCTTCGAGCGCCCCCTCTTCGCGCTCGGCGAGGTGTTCCTCGCGGACTCGACCGGCGACATGGGGATCGACGCCAACCTGTTCGCGGACGCGCTCGACGCCGCCGCGGCCCGCGACGTCCCGGTCACCGTCCACGCCGAGGACGCGACGCTGTTCGACGAGTCCGCGCTCGACGGCGACCTCGGTGGGGTCGGGACGGCCGCGACCGCGGACGCGTGGTCGGCCTACCGAACGGCCGACGCCGAGGTCGCCGCGGTCGAGCGCGCGCTCGCGGCGGCGGCCGACCGCGACGCGCGGGTCCATATCGCGCACACCTCGACGCCGGAGGCGGTCGACGCCGTCGTCGAGGCCCGCGAGGCCGGGGCGGGGGGAAGCGACGGCGACGGAGACGGGACCGACGCGGCGCCCCGCGTCACCTGCGAGGTGACGCCCCACCACCTGTACCTCTCCCGTGAGCGGGCGCGCTCGCTGGGGACGTTCGGGCGGATGAACCCGCCGCTCCGCTCCGAGTCGCGCCGCGAGGCGCTGTTCGCCCGGCTCGCCGAGGGCGACATCGACGTGGTCGCGACCGACCACGCGCCGCACACGGTCGAAGAGAAGCGGAAGGGACTGGTCGACGCGCCCAGCGGCGTCCCCGGCGTCGAGACGCTGTACCCCCTCCTCCTCGAATCGGTCCGGAAGGGGGAACTGTCGCTCGAACGCGTCCGCGACGTCGTCGCAGCGAACCCGGCCGAGACGTTCGGACTCGACCGGAAGGGACGGGTCGCCGAGGGGCGCGACGCCGACCTCGTCCTCGTCGACACGGCCGACCCGCGAGAGATCGAGGCCGCGGCGCTCCACAGCGCCCCCGCGTGGACCCCCTTCGAGGGCCTCCGCGGCGTCTTCCCGGAGGTCACGCTCGTCCGCGGCGAGGTCGTCTACGAGCGCGACCCGGCGACGGGCGCGGCGTCGTTCGGCGATCCGGTTGGCCGGAACGTCAGGGGGTCGTAGTCCCCCGAAGAACCGTCGGTCCCGAACGAGAGTCGAACCCCACGCGGGCGACGCCGAGAGACGAGATCCGGCGAGACGGACGGCCCCTCGCCGGCGGAACGCATATGCCGTTCCTCGTCTTACTCGGGGTATATCGATGATCACGGGGAGCATTCGCACGGTCGTATCCGGACGGGGAACCGACCCGGACGAGACCGACCGGCCATGACGGACCCCGGGGAGTCCGGACCGGTCGGAACGGGTCCCGCTGAATCGACCGACGGCGATGCGGAGACCGCCGGCGCGGCGGCCGGTGTCGGCGCGGCGATCGAACCCGAGACCCCCGCGGACGTCGCCGCGCTCGCGGACCGGATCGTGAGCGAGGTCGAGGACGTGATCGTGGGCAAGCGCGACGCGGTCGAACACGTCCTCGTCACCGTGTTGGCGCGCGGCCACCTCCTCGTCGAGGACGTGCCGGGCGTCGGGAAGACGACGCTCGCAAAGTCGGTCGCGCGCTCGATCGACGGCTCGTTCAAGCGCGTCCAGTTCACCCCCGATCTCCTCCCGTCCGACGTCACCGGCGTCAACGTGTTCAACCGCCGGACGGACGAGTTCGACTTCCAGCCCGGCCCGGTGTTCGCGAACGTCGTGCTGGGCGACGAGATCAACCGCGCCCCGCCGAAGACGCAGTCGGCGCTGTTGGAGGCGATGGAGGAGAACCAGGTGACCACCGACGGGACGACCCGCGACCTGCCGGACCCGTTCTGCGTGATCGCGACCCAGAACGACGTGGAGCCGGGACAGACGTACGAGCTACCCGTCGCCGAGGTCGACCGCTTCACGAAGAAGATCCGGCTCGGCTACCCGGACACCGAGGAGGAGGCGGCGATCCTCGGGCGGCTCGCCGGCGACCACCCGATCGACGCGGTGGAGCCGGTTGCGACGATCGCCGACGTGCGGCGCGCCCGCGAGGTCGTCGGCGAGATCGAGGCCTCGGAGGCGGTCCGGGAGTACGTGGCCCGGCTCGCGGTGTACACCCGTCGGAACGCGAAGCTCGGGGCGAGTCCGCGCGGGAGCCTCGCGCTGATACGGGCGTCGCAGGCCCGCGCCGCGCTCGCCGGCCGCGGCTACGTGATCCCCGACGACGTTCAGGCGGAGGCGCCGACCGTGCTCTCGCATCGGATCCGAACCGAGACGGGCGGGACGGACGGCGCCGACGTCGTCGACGACGCGCTCGACCGGATCCGGGTGGAGTGATGACGGCGACGCCGACCCCTCCCGCGCGCCGATGACGACCGCGCTCACCCGCCGGGGACGCGTCGCCGGCCTCGTCGGACTCGTCGCGGCCGCCAGCGCGCTTGCCGCCGGGGGGCGCGCGCTCGACGCGATCGTGATCCCGGTGGCCATCGCGCTCGCGGCCGGCTACGTTCAGGTGTCGCGCGTCGACACCCCCGCGGCCCGCCACGTGACGCCTCCCGACGGGTTCGTCGGAGAGACGCGGGACGTGCGCCTCGAGTTCGGGTCCGGGGCGGCGCGGGGCGGCGACGGCGACGATGCCTCACCCTCCTTTCTCGCCGACGTCGGCGTCCGGGTCGACGAGGGACTCGACGGGCCGACGACGCCGATCCGCGGGTCCGTCGGCACGGAGCCGGTCTCGTACCGCGTGACGTACCGCAGGCGCGGCGAGCGGACGCTCGGACCGGTCGAACTCACCGTCACCGACGTGTTCGGTCTCTTCGAGCGCGAGATGGTCATCGACGAGACCGCCGCGGTGACCGTGTACCCGCCCCGCGACCCGGTCCCGACCCGGTTCCGCCGGGAGCTACACGCGGTCGACGCGGTCGACGTGAGCCGGGAGCGCGAGGAGTTCGACCGGCTCCGGGAGTACACCCGGGGGGACGCGGTCCGTGACGTCCACTGGGCGACGACCGCCAAGCGCGACGAGATCGTCGTCAAGGAGTTCGCGGCCGAGACCGCCCGGAACCGGGTGACGATCGCCGGCGGGACGGACGTCAGCGGCGGCGACGAGGTCGGGGGGTTCGGGACGGCCGGCCGCGGCGACGGCGAGGGCGGCGACCGCTCCCCGAGCGCGGTCGCGGCCGACGAACTCGCGCGGGCGACCAGCAGCCTCGCGCTAGCCCTGCTCGACGACGGCGTCCCGGTCGACGTGCGGCTCCCCGGCGGTCGCGTCTCGGCGTCCCCGGGCGGACGGGGGCGGCGCGAGGTGCTCGAACTCGCGGCCCAGACCGGTCCCGGGGAGGTGACCACCGACGACGCCGACGTGACGGTCATCGCCGACACGAGCGGCGCCCGGTTCCGAACCGGCGACCGGGCGGTCGAGTTCGCGGAGCTGCGCCGCGAGGCGGACGAGGAGCGCTCCCCGAGCGGCGGGTCCGGGCGGAGTCGGACCGGCGAGGCGGCGGGTCGACGTGAGGTGACCCCGCCGTGAGCCGCGAGTCGTCCGCGGGAACGGCTCGCTCGCCGACCGAATCCGGCGGGAACGAACCGGGCGAGAACGACCGGCGGGCGGCCGACCCGGCGGTCGTCGGCGTCGCGGTCGTCGCCGCGGCGTACCTCACCGTGTTCTTCCAAGTGACGAACGTCGTCGGCGGGACGGCCCGGACTGCCGGCGTCGTCGCGGTCGCGGGGGTCGGCGGGGTCGCGCTGGCGCGGGTCGTCGGCGAGCGGACCGCGCTGTGGCTCGCCGGCGCGGTTCTCGTCGCCGGACTGTCCGGCTATCTCCTCGCGATCCCCGAGAGCCAGCGCGCGCTGTTCACGGTCCGGAGCGTCGCCCTGGACGTCCTCGCGCTGTCGACCGGTCTCTCCGTGTTGCGGCTGGCGCTCGCGGACGTCTGGGTGCTCGCGGTGGCGCCGGTGCCGACGTTCCTCGTCGGGTACTTCGCCGGGCGGGGACGGCACGTCGCGGCCGCGAGCGCCGGCGGCGGGACCCTCGGCTTCCTCGTGCTCACCGGCGACGCGGGAACCGAGGCGGCGGTCGCCGGCGTCGTCGGGCTGGCGCTCGCCGTCGGTCTCTCGACGCTCTCGACGCCGAGCCGCCGCCGCGGCCACGCCGGCACGTTCGCGGTGGTGGTCGCGGCGATGGTCGTCGCGAGCGCGACCGTCACCGTGATCCCGGCGGGCGCGGCGGCGCCGCTCGGGCTGGACCGCGGCACGGCGACGCTGGAGTCGAGCCTCAGCGGCGACGACGAGCTGGCGGTCGTCGGGACGACGCGGCTCTCTCCGGAGGTGCGGTACACGATCGAGAGCCCGGTCGAGCGGAACTGGCACACGGGCGCGTACGACACTTACACGGGCGACGGCTGGGTCAGGACGGGGGAGCGATCCACGCTCGGTGACTCGCTTTCCGGTCCGCCCGGGTCGAGCGAGTCCGTCACCGTCTCGATCACCGCGGAGACGGAATCGACCGCGCTGCCGGCGCCGTGGAAGGCGGTATCGGCGTCGACGGCGGACGGCGGGGCCGTTCGGCTCGACGAGCGCGGCAGCCTCCGGCTCGCGGAGCCGCTCGAACCGGGCGAGGAGGCGACCGTGGAGAGCCGCGTGCTCGACGCCGACCCGGCCGCGCTCCGGAACGCGAGCGCCGACTACCCGGCGGCGATCGAAGAGCGGTACACGCAGCTGCCGGAGAGCACGCCCGACCGGGTCGGCGAGCGAACGGACGAGATCACGGCCGCGGCGGACGCCGACTCGCCGTCCGAGCGGGCGGCCGCGGTCGAGGCGTACCTGCGCTCGGAGTACGAGTACTCGCTGACCGTCGAACGGCCCGAGAGCGACATCGCCGACGCGTTCCTCTTCGAGATGGACGCCGGCTACTGTGTGTACTTCGCGACGACGATGGCGGCGATGCTCCGGTCGCAGGGGATCCCGACCCGGATGGAGACCGGCTACACCCCGGGCCAACAGGTGGGCGAAGACGAGTACGTCGTGCGGGGACAGAACGCCCACGCGTGGGTGTCGATCTACGTGCCGGACCACGGTTGGGTGGCGTTCGATCCGACCCCGTCGGACCCCCGCGACGAGGCCCGAGACGCCCGGCTCGCGGAGGCGCGCGCCGGCGGCGCGGAGAACGTCGACACCGAGGAGTCCACCCCCAACCAGACGCTTGAGGTGGGTCCCAGCACGGGCACCCCTGACCCCACCGACGGTGACACCGCGTCGAGCGCGGACGGAAACGACTCGACCGACCCGGAGACAGGGGGTTCGAACGTGACGAACGGCACGGAGGAGAACTCGTCGGTCGACATCTCGCGTCTCGAAGGCGCGAACGCGGAGGGCGGCGGACCGAGCGTCGTGTCGGGCGATACCGGCGATAGTGGACTCCTCCCGACTCCGAGCGCCGAGACCGCGATGTACTGGCTGCTCGTCGTCGCGCTCGGGGTCGCGGGCGCCCGTCGGACCGGATTCGCGAGCCGCGCGACCCGGCGTATCGGACCGATACTTCCGCGGCGGCGGCGCGACCCGGTCGCGGACGCCGAGCGCGCGTTCGCGGACCTCGAACGGCTGCTCGCGGGGCCGTACCGCGAGCGGCGGCCGGGCGAGACGCCGCGGAGCTACGTCGACACGGTCCGGACGCTCGGCGCGGACGAGCGCGTCGAGACCGTCGCGGCCGCGTACGAGCGCGCCGCGTACGCCGGATCGATAACCCGCGACGAGGCCGACGAGGCCCGGCAGGCGGTCCGGCGGCTCGCGCTCGAACGGGCGCCGCTCATCGGGCGGTTCGTCCGCTGATCGGGGGGCCTCCCGACACTATTTAATACGGGCGTCCTGTAGATTCGGGCTGTAATGTCGGAAGTCTGCTCGACGTGCGGACTGCCCCAGGAACTCTGCGTCTGCGAGGACGTCGCGAAAGAGTCCCAGCAGATCAGCATCCGCATCGACGAGCGCAGGTACGGTAAGGAGGTAACGGTCATCGAAGGATTCGACCCGAAGGACGTTGACATGAGCTCCCTCTCGTCGGATCTCAAGTCGAAGTTCGCCTGCGGGGGCACCGTCGAGGACGGTGCCATCGAACTCCAGGGGAACCACTCGGGTCGCGTGGAGGACTTCCTCCGCGACAAGGGTTTCAACGTCGCGTGACCGTCACCTGACCGTCCGCCGTCGAGCGTCGATTCGAACCGCAACCGCGGCCGTTTTTATCGCCGACCGTCCCGGCCCGGAGCCGTCGCTTCGCCCGACTCAGACGACCACCGCGGCCCGACCGACGACGAACGCCGCCGCCGCGAGGAACGTGCCGTACTTGAAGCGGCGCTGCGCGGCGGCGGGGTCGGCGAAGCTCTCGTAGGTCGCGTACAGCATGACCGCGTCGGCGACCGCGACGACCGCGAGGTACGCCGCGCCGAGCGTCCCGGAGAGGTACGGGAGCGGGCTGACGGCGACGGCGATGACGAGTGCGGCCGCGCCGATCCACAGCGCGCGGCGCTCGCCGACCGCGATTGGAAGCGTGGTAAGCCCCTCCTCGCGGTCGCCGGCCACGTCCTCGACGTCTTTGATCACCTCGCGGGTGAACGTCGAGAGGCCGGCAAGCGCGGCGAGGACGAGGACAGAACGGGGATTGCCGACCGCGGCGCCGCCGAAGAGGAACGTCGACCCGACGAGGTAGGCGACCAGGGCGTTGCCCAGACCGGGCGTCCCCTTGAAGAGGCTCGTGTAGGTGACCAAGGCGACGAGGTTCACCGCGGCGATGCCGATCGAGAGCGGCGGGAGGCGGACCGCGGCCGCGACCGCGACCGCGAACCAGGCGATCGCGGTCGCGAGCGCGACCCGCGGGGAGACGGCGCCGCGCGGGATGGGGCGGTCGGGGCGGTTGACCGCGTCGATCTCGCGGTCGAAGTAGTCGTTGATGGCGTTGCCCGCGGCGACCGCGAAGACGGTCGTGACGGCCGCGAGCGCGGTCGGGAGGGCGGCGCCGCTCGCGCCCGCGACGAACGCGCCGGTCGCCGTGAGAGTCCCGGCGGCGACGCAGTTGCCGAGGCGAGCGAGTTCGACGATACCGCTGAGCGTGTCTCGCACGTCGTCCGCGTACTCCCGCCCCCGAGAAATAAACGGTGCGGGATCGGTCGACGCGCCTCGCGCCGCACCTCCGTACCCCCACGAACGTTTATCACGTCCGAAATGAAATAGCCGCGTATGGCCAAAGGCCTTGACGTCGGCACGATGAACATCCTCTCCGGACGGCAGGAAGGCGCGGAGACGGTGTTCGTACAGCAGCGCAACTCGTTCGTCGAGATCGAGTACAGCGACATGGCCGAACAAATGCTCTCCCGCAGCGAGGTCCTCCACATCCGAAAGGACGACAAGGTGTACGTCGTCGGCGACGACGCCCTCAACTTCGCGAACATCTTCAACAAGGAGACGCGCCGGCCGATGCGAACACGGAATCCTCTCCAGCGACGAGGCCTCCGCGATCCCGATGATCAAGCTCATCACCGAGCAGGTGGTCGGGGAGCCGTCGAAGCCGAACGAGCGGCTGTTCTACTCCAGCCCCGCGGACCCGATCGACTCCGGGCTGACAACGCTGTACCACGAGAAGACGCTCGAATCGATGCTCGGCGACATGGGGTACGACCCCGAGCCGATCAACGAGGGGATGGCGGTCATCTACTCCGAGCTGGCCGACAACAACTTCACCGGGCTGGGGATCTCCTTCGGCGCGGGGATGACGAACGTCTGTCTCGCCTACTACGCGGTGCCCGTCATGAAGTTCTCCATCGCCCGCGGGGGCGACTGGGTCGACGAGCAGACCTCGCAGGCGACCGGCACCCCGGTCGACAAGGTGACGAGCATCAAGGAGGACGACTTCGAGCTGGACTTCCGCACCGACGTGGGCGGCGTCGAGGGCGCGCTCGCCATCTACTACGAGAACCTGCTCGATTACGTCATCGAGAACATCACCCGCGAGGTCGACGAGGAGGACGTCGAGGAGGGCCTCGACGTGCCCGTCGTCGTCACCGGCGGCACCTCCAGCCCGAACGGGTTCGAGGACATCTTCGCCGACCACCTCGCGGACGCGAACATCCCGTTCTCGATCAGCGGCGTGCGCTCGGCCGACGAGCCGATGTACAGCGTCGCCAGCGGCGCCCTCGTCGCCGCGCGCTCCGAGGAGGGCGAGGAATCTGATTCGGGCGGCGCAGCCGACGAATCCGCCGAGGAGGCCGCCCCCGAGTCCGAGGACTGACGCCGGACGCAGCGACGCGGCGACGTGCCCGCGTTCTCCCCCTACTCTCCGCTTTTTCCGAACCGACCCGGACCGCCGCGCCGGATCTCGGGAATCCGCCGAAGAATAAAACCGACGCCGTCCGTAGCGACTGACATGTCCGACGCCGCCGGCGACGACGGCGACCGCCGTCTGCGGGTCGACCTCGACGTCGATCCGACCGGCGACAGCGGCTGTCCGATCGTCTCGGAGGCCGACGAGGCCGCCGAGGTGGCGGTCAACGCCGTGGGCGACGAGTGCGTCGTCGACGTGACGACGCCGGACGGGGAGGTGCGCCGCGGAACCGGCGAAGTCGACGAGGGCTGCCTCTGTCACGCGTTCGGGCGGCTCGGCTGCGCGCCGCACTTCCGGCGGGTCGAGGACGGGACGATTCTCGTGACCGCGTACGTCGACGACCGGGCCGCCGTCCGCGGTCTGGTCGACGAGCTGCGCGGCGTCGTCGACCGGGTGCGGCTCGTCCGGCTCGCGGTCGTCGAGGGACCGAACGCGACGGAGCAGGTCACCTTCGACCTCTCCGCGCTGACGCCGAAGCAGCGCCGCGGCCTCGAACTCGCGGTCGTCCGCGGCTACTTCGACGACGACCGCGACGTGCGCCTGCGCGACCTGGCCGAGGAGCTCGAGATCAGCAAGTCCGCGCTCTCCCAGCGGCTCCGCACCGCGCAGGCGAAGCTGGTGACGGACGTCTTCGATGACGCCGAGCGGTGAGCGCGGGTGCCTCTTGAAGCGATGCGACACGTGAAGCGGGACGCGGAGGGGCCGCCGAGCTCTTCGTCCGGCCATGAGCGACGACGACCCGCCGGGAGGTTCCCGCCGAACGGTTCTCGGCGAAGTACGGCACAGGAGGGGAGTCCGGGACCACGGGCGAGGCGAGGAGTAGGCGATAGCGACGACCGCCGCCCGGAGCGGCTCAGTCGTCGGCGGGCGCGGACCGGTCGGTCCCGTCAAGCCGCGCGAGCGCCTCCTCGCCGGCGCGCTCCGCCTCGGTGAGGTAGCACTTCGGATCCGGGGCGAACGGGTCGCCGTGCGCCGAGAGCGCGCGGAGCCGCGAGCCGCCGCGGCAGATCGACTGGTACGCGCAGTCGGCACAGCGGCCGGAGAGACGCTCCTCCCGGTCCCGAAGCCCGGAGAGGAGCGGGTTCGACTCGTCGGACCAGATGGCGCCGAACGACCGATCGCGGACGTTGCCGGGCGAGTACCCCTGCCAGAACTGCGTGAGGTGGACGTTGCCGACGGGGTCGACGTCGGCGACCCGCTCGCCGGTCGGGTCGCCGCCGTTGCGCTGGAGGTACCGGTAGATGAGCCGGGCGCGGTCGGTCCCCATCTCGCGGTCGGCGTACTCGACAAGGTGGCCGGCGTCGGCGTAGTTGCCGACGAGCAGCGTCTCTATCTCCTCGCCCGCCTCGTGGTACTCGCGGGTGAGGTCACAGAGGTCGGTGACCGCTTTCCGGGTCGCCTCCGGACTCAGGTCGACGTTCGAGATGTCGGCGCCGCGGCCGCCGTAGTCGAGGTGGTAGAAGCAGAAGCGGTCGACGCCGACGTCGACGAGCAGGTCGACGACGCCCGCAAGGTCGTCGACGTTGTGCTCCGTGATCGTGTACCGCAGTCCCGTCTTGAGACCGACGTCGAGGCAGGCCTCGATTCCCCGGACTGCGGCGTCGAACGCGCCTTCCTCGCCCCGGATCCGGTCGTTGCGTTCGGGCAGCCCGTCGACCGAGACGCCGGCGTACTTGAGACCGGCCTGCTTCAGTTCACGGGCGCGTTCGCGGGTGAGGAGGGTGCCGTTCGTCGAGAGCACCGGGCGAACCCCGCTGTCGTCGGCGTACGCGATAAGCTCCGCGAGGTCCTCGCGAACGAGGGGTTCGCCGCCGGAGAACAGCAGGACCGGGACGCCGAACTCGGCGAGGTCGTCGATGAGCGCCTTCCCCTCGGCGGTCGACAGCTCGTTCGGCGCGCCCTCGGCATCGGCGCCGGCGTAGCAGTGCTCGCAGTAGAGGTTACACCGCTTCGTTGTGTTCCAGACGACGACCGGGCGCCGCTGTTTCTCCTCGGTGATCTGCGGCTCCTTCGAGCCGTCGGCCGCGTCGTAGCGGAGCCCGTCGCTCTCGGCGTCGAGTCCGCACAGCAGCTTGCTGACGGAGATCATCGCGGTCCCTCCGCGTCGTCGGTGTCGGCGGTGTCGGTCGCGTCGGCGGCGTCGGCCGCGTCGGTCGCGGGCGCCCCGCCGCAGGAGGCGGTCGGCGTCCCCTCAGTCTCCTCGTAGACGCGCGGCTCGTCGGGGTCTGCGGACGACTCGTCGCCCTCTCTCCCGTCGTCAGCGAGCGACTCCGCGGAGTACCGGGACACCTCCCCGGCCGGACACACCCACACGTCGCGGGCGTACCACGCGAAGAGCTTGCTCGCCTCCTCGTGGGCGACGTCCGGCGTCGGCGCGGCCACCGTGCCGACGTGACGGAGCGGGTCCGACTCCTCCTCGCGGACGAACACCTTGAACCGGCGACCGTCGGCCGACCTGGGGCCGTTCGCATCCTCGCTTCGGTCCGTCTTCTCGACCATACGCCCCGTACGGACGGTCCCCCGAACGGGGTTTCGCGCGTTCTCACGGCCGCGAAATTCGCCCGAACCCGTTCGGGCGAGCCTGAAGGATGAGACGCGACCCATTTGGGAGACGGGTAGCGAGCGGCAGGCTCATCGCTACCGAAGCGGAGTGAGATTCGGGGACCGCGAGCGACGCGATCCCGCGTGAGAGCGGCCTGTCACCGCAGTAGAGAGCCGATCAGATGACGCGGTTCTGCAGGTAGTCGAGGTGTTTCGCGTTGTAGACGATCTTGACCTCGTCGGTAGCCGGACTCCCGATACAGGTGAGGCGGACGTTCTTCTCCTCGACCTCTTCGTCGGAGAGGATCTGCTGCATGTCCATGTCGATGTCGCCCTTCTTGACGATGGACGCGCAGTTCGCACACGCGCCGGCGCGACACGAGAAGGGCCAGTCGTAGCCCTGGGCCTCGGCCGATTCGAGGATGTACTCGCCCTGGTTGACTTCGAGGGTACCGTAGTCCTCGTCGTCGAGGTCGGCGTCGGCGGCCGCCTCGAAGAGGTCGTCGTCGTCCATCGACCAGCCGTGGTCGTCGAGCACTTCGTAGTTGAGGTATTCTACTGTGGGCATCACCTGCCGGTTTGAAGCCCACCTCATTAGGCTTTGCTGTTCCCCACTTGTCGCCCCCGGAGAGCAGGGCCGCGCGGCCGAACACGTTCGACCGACCGCAGCGATCCCGGCAACCTCCGGGGCACGCCGACGTATCGCGCCGCGCTCGACGAACCCCGTCGGTCCGTCGGCGCTCGCGTGACAGTTCGTTATCACGACTGATACGACGTGAGAAACAATAAATAGCGTACGGCGCTCAGGTAGTATCGATGGAGGAGTCCGTCGTCGCCGACTTCGTCGGCCGCGTTCACGCGGCGAGCCTACAGACCGACGAGCCGGTGACCGGTCGCGTGCTGTTGAGCCAGAAGCGACTGGTCCTCGCGACGGACGACGGCAAGGAGACGATCCCGCTCGCGCGGGTGTTCGACGTCGTCGTCGGGAGCGTCCCCGGCGACCTGCGCTCGTTTTTCAACGACAGCGTCACCGTCGCGTACGACCGCGACGGGTCGCGTCGCTCTGCGCTGGTCGAAGGGGAACCCGAGGACATGGACCGGTTCGTCCGGCTGCTGTTCAAGCTGCTGTTGCGGAACGTCACGGTCACGGTGCGACACCCGGCGAAGGTCGGCGGCCGCGTCACGGACGCGACCGACCACCGCGCCTCGGTGTCGGTGTCGCCGGGCGAGATACGGTTCGACGACTGCCCTGAACCGTTCACCGTCGACCTCTCCGCCGTGATCGACTACGAGCGCACCGACCGCACCCTCGGCGGAAAGAAGCGACCGGCACTCGTCTTCCGCCACGTCGCCGACGACCGGACGGTCACGTCGATCACGACCGTCCCGAACGAGCGGGCGCTCAACATCCTCGGTCGGTACATCAAGATCGAGTACGACGAGGCGATGGAGGACCTCGACTCGTTCGACCCGACCGAAGAGCAGCTGGAGATCCTCGTCTCCATCTACTCCGCGGGCGGCGAGGCGAACATCGCGGACGTCGTCACCGGCGACGTCACCCAGACGTCGATGATCCTCGACTCGCTGCGCGAGGCCGGCCTCGTGGCCGACGGCGAGAGCGGGACCACGCTCACCCGCAAGGGCCAGATGATCGTGAGTTCGTACCTCGAATCGGTCAACGCCTGATAGCGGGAGATAGTCGGACCGCGCCGTTCGCGGCCGCACGCGACGCGTCCGCTCGGGGGAAGTTTCAAGCTCTTGTAACCGTAGGTGTCTCTCATGTCAGGCCGCGACCACCGCGGCGGCGAGACGCCGCTCGACGCCGTGGTCCGCGAGCGGGGAATCGACGCGCCCGACGGGGCGGGGGAGGTGGACGCGCCCGGGGGCGAGACGACCGCGACCGACGGCAGCGACTCGGGACCGCGGGTCGCCCGCGTCCCGGAGACCCACGACCACGACACGTTCTCGGTCGAGGGGATCGACACCGACCGCCGCGAGGGGCTGCTGGAGGAGGTCCTCCGCGACGTCGACGGGGTCAGCGCCGCCTCGGCGACGCGGCGCAACGGGACGGTGGGCGTCCACCACGACCCGTCGCTGTCGCGCGACGCGCTCCGGGAGGTCCTAGTGGACTGCGGACTGGTCGTCGCGCCCGGCGACGACGCGTTCGAGGCGCGACGCGCCTCGCAGTTCGCGTCGGCCCGCGTCGCGGTCGCGGTCCTCTTCGGCCTGATGGTCGCGACGCCGTACGTCGCGGTGCTGTACCCGACCCGCGTCGAGTGGCTGTTCTACGACCCCGTGACGGTCCAGTACCTTCAGTCGATCCTCGACTCGCAGATGACGACGCACTTCTTCGTGAACCTCGGCGCACTCTCCGGGATCGCGTTCCTCGTCGCCTGCGGTCCCACAATCCGCCGCGCGCTCGCGGCGGTGCGTGACGGTCGGTTCACCAACGAGATCGCGTTCGTCGGGAGCGTCGTCGCCCTCTACGGGTACAGCACGCTGGTCGCGTTCACCGGGCTGGAGGGCGCGGTCCACTACGACCTGGTCGCGTACGCGGTCGTCGTCGCCACCCTGTGGACGCAGTTCGGCGTCACGGACACCGCGGTCGACCCCGCGTCGACCGGTGAGTCCGCGGCGGAAGAGGTCCCCGACGCCGACGGCGACGGCGACGGCGACGAACCGGTCGCGATGACCGACGGCGGCCGCTGACGCGTCGCGGCTCCCCGTCCGACTACTCCGCCGTAGATTCGCTCTCGGCGATCGGCGTCCCGTTCTCGTCGACCGCGACGACCCCCTCGACAGTGACCTCGTCGCCGACGGCGAGGGCGTCTCCCCACGAGCGCTCCTCAACGACGGTGTTGACCATCAGCCGGAAGTCGTGGTCGAAGCGGTCGCTTTCCGTCCACTCCGGTAGCGTCTCGCGGCGCCGCCGGATGAACCGCTCGCGGAACCCCTCGATCTCGTCGCCCGTGTCCGGGTCGCGGGAGGGGACGACGCAGCGCTGGCAGGGGTTGACGCCGATCAGCTCAGTCTCGCCGACCGCGACGCGGACCCCCTCTCCGTGGTCCGCGAACAGGCGGTCCTCGAAGAACGCGGGGCAGTCGTCGAAGACGACGTTCGGACGGAGCCGACGGCGCATCTCCGTCGCGTCCGCGATGCCGTCGAACCACGACGCGACCGTCTCCAAGGTCGCCCGTGAGACGACCGTCGGGCCGTGCGCGGCGCGGTCGTCGGGGAAGCCGCCGGACGAATCGCGGACGAGGTCGACCGCGTACCCAAGGTACTCGCCGACCCAGTCGGCCAGGGCGTCGCCCTCGTCGGGGAGCGCGAAGGTGCGCTCGTCCGCGGGGGCGCGCTCCGTCTCCGGCCGCGAGAGCGTCACGGCCGTCGGCGTCGCGTCCGTCGGTCCCGCGAGGTCGTACTCGGCGCTGAGTCCGTGGACCGCCGGCTCGCTTTTCCCGTTCACGTAGCCGCCGCCACCGCCGACGGAGGCCGAGTCGGGGTCGACGCCGGCCTCGACGAGCGCGTACGAGCGGTCGCCGCGGAGCGCGCCCTCGGGACCGATCGTGGCGCGGTCGACGGCGACGCCGTCACAGGACTTCAGCGGGTAGGCGACGAGTTCGGCGACGCGTGTCATACCCGGGGTTCGGCGGGGCAGACCAAAAGCGATCGGCCGACCGAGACGGGTCCCGTCGCACCGGTTCCGGAGGGGACCGGCGGGTCAGAACAGCCCGGCGATGAACCCGAGACCCATAACGATGAGAACCGCCGCGGAGAACGCGGGGAGGTACGGCGTGTACCGCTCGACCCGTTCCTGCGAGCGGTGGTAGCCCGCGATCAACAGCATCGTCAGTCCGACGATGCCCGCGATCACCGTCAGCGCGTACGCGCCCATCAGTTCGAGACAGTAGTTCGACCCGGCACACAGCGCGATGATCTCGAACTCCTCCTCGTGGGCGAACCCGAGGACGAACGCGAACCACGCGATGCCGAGGAGTCCCCGATCAGCGCTCTCGTCGAAGCTGTCGTGCGAGTGGGAGTGGCCGCCGACGAACGGGAGAAGCCCCTTCAGCTGGGCGAGGCGTCCGCCGCCGTCGTCGTGGTCGTGTGAATGATCGTGGTCGTGCCCGTCGTGGCGATCGTGGCCGTCGTGGCTGTGGTTGTGCTCGTCGTGGCTGTGGTCGTGCCCGTCGTGGCCGTCGTGTCCGTCGTGGTGGCCGTGATCACCTTCCGAGTCGTGGTCGTGCGCCTCGCCGGGAGACTCGTGCGAGTGCCCGTGGAAGTACTCGCGGACGCCGAGACCGATCAGCAGCACGCCGGCCACGAGACTGACCGGCCCGCCGATCTGAACGCCGCCGAGCACCGTGATCGGCTCGTTGACCTGCGTGAGATCGAAGTAGTTCTTCGCGTAGAAGAAGGCGGCAACCATCGCGATGCTGCTGACGAGGTGACCGAAGCCGATGATGGCGCTCGCCGCGAGCCCGTACAGCCACTTGTTGGTCTGATCGAGCGCGTAGGAGGCGGCGACGGGCCAGCCGTGCCCGGGTTCGATACCGTGAATCGCGCCGAGCAGGATCGCGCCCGCGAGCGGTCCGAACAGTTCGCTTGGGAGCATCTTGCGCGAGGGTCGGGAACGGAGCCGTTTAGCGGTTGTTAGTACCGAACCGGGGGAATCGTCATAACGAACCTCTTGTGTCCGGGGCCTCGACGACGAGGTGATGCGAACGAGTTTCAACATCCCCGACGGACTGATCGAGGAGTTCGACCGGGCGTGGCGAGACGAGGGGATTGAGAACCGGTCGCGGGCGGTCCGAGAGGCGATGCTGGAGTTCGTCGAGTCGCACTCGCGGCTCGAGGAGACGTCCGGGGAGGTCGTCGCGCTCGTCGGCTTCGACTACCGCCACCACGAGGTCATCCGAGAGCTTCACGGCGCCCAACACGAGTACCAAGACGTGATACTCAACACGAGCCACACCCATCAGGGCGAGTGGTGTCTCGAGTCGCTGTTCTGCCGCGGGGACGCCGAGCGCGTTCGCGAACTGACGTACCGGCTCCGCGACTTCGACGCCGTTCGCCGGGTGAAGGTGATGCTGATCCGCGACGGCGACGGGTAGGGCGGAGCCGCGTCGACCCGCGAAGACGCTAACGGCTCTCCCGCTGTTCGACCTTGTTCAACTCGATCAGCAGCCGGAAGATTGCCTTCACGAGATTGGCGTCCACGTCGAAGCGCTCGGCGTTCTCGCCGGCGCGCTCCATCACGCGCTCCTCTTGGCCCTCGTCGGTTGTCGGGAGGTCTCGTTCGTCTTTCACGGCCGCCACGGTGTCGGCGACGTAGGTCCGCCGGGCGATCAGTTCGACGATCTCGCGGTCGATGTCCTCGATCTCGTGTCGCAGTTCGTCGAGGCTCCGGTCCTCGGTGTTGGGTGTGTCGCTCATTGGTAGTGGGGTCGGTCGGTGATCTGCTCGCGGGTACTCACTCGACGGCCGCGCCGTCGTTTCTGGTCGTCGTTCGTCGCAGCGTCCCGGGGCGGTCGCCCCACGCGTCGGCGACCGCGTCGAGGTCGGTCTCGGGGTCGTCGGGGGCCGCGACGGCGACGACGCTCGGGCCGGTGCCGGAGAGCGACACCGCGGTCGCGTGCGGCATCGCCTCGACGGCGGGGTCGGCGTCGAACCCGAGCGCGGCCGAGAACGCCAGCCCGTTCACCGTCATCGCCTCGCCGTACCGCCCGTCGAGCGCGAGGTCGGCGACGAGGTCGGCCATCGGCGCCACGGCCTGACAGCGCGCCACGTCGGCGTCCGCGCTGTACGCCCGCTCGGCCGGGGTCCAGACGAGCACGTCCCAGTCGACCGTCTCGCGGACCCGCAGTTCGTCGGCGTCGTTGTCGGTGACGGTGACGCCGCCGAGCATCGACGCGGTCGCGTCGTCGAAGGCCCCGGTGACCGTGACGCCGGCCTCGCGGGCCGCGCGCACGCCGAGCCGGCAGGCCGCGAGGCGGGTGACGTCGACCGCGGGGTCGTCCCGGTCGTCGCCGACCGCAAGTCCGAGCGCGTCGCAGGTCGCGAGGACGGTCGCGTTGGCGGCCGCGCTAGAGCTTTTCAGCCCCGCCGCAAGCGGCACGTCGCTGTCGGTGCGGACCGTGCCGCCCTCGCCGTCGCCCCAGCGCTCGGTCGCGAGCGCGACGCAGCGCTCGATCAGGTCGGTGTCGGCGTCGGCGTCCTCGGCGATTTCGCCCGCGACGTCGTCGGCCGCGGGGTCGAGTTCGACGGTCGCACGCGTCTCGACGTCGATGCCGAACGCCGCGCCCGTACCGGTCGCGAGCGCGTTTAACACGGTTCCGGCGCCGAGCGCCGCCGCCCGTCCCTCCATGGGTTCACGCTCGCGAGCGCGGACAAAGAGGTAGCGATCACGGCGAGTCTCTCGGCGGGGGCCGACCGGGGTCTCAGACCGGCTCCGCGCGCCTGACCGCCGCGTCGACCGCGTATCGGTCCGGCTCGGGCCGAACGTTGCTCCGTCGGCTCGGGAACGTGATCTCCACCGTGAACTGCCGTGTCCGCGACCCGTCGAATCGGTCGTCTGACGGGAAACGACGCGTGACATTCCCGAACCCGACGGAGTCGCGCTCGTCCGACCCAGCCGGCGTCGGGTACGCGTCGACGCGGAACTCGACGACCCCGTACACGAACCGACCCGCGTTCTCGACGGTCAGGCGAGCGTCGACCGTCGTCCGTCCCCCGCTTTCCGTTACGTCCAGCACCGTGGCGTCGGTGACCACGAGACCGGACCCGTCGGGACCGACCTCCTCGGGCGGGGTTTCGGCGTCGCCGCCGGAATCCCCCACCGTCACCGCCGGACCCGTTGTCGCCCGCGTCCGAGTCGTCGCCGCCCCCGCCGTCGTCGTCCGATTCGTCGCCCCCCGTCCCGTCGTCCGTCTGTCGAGCGGCGGCGCCGTCTTCCTCCTCCGAGGTCACGAGACAGCCGGCGAGCAGTCCGGCGGCCCCGGCCGCGAGGACGCCCCGCCGCGACGCGCGTCGGAGGGGTCGGTCGGGTCGGTCGTTGTCGCAGTCCAATCTGTCCCGGTTTCGGGTCATCGCATCAATCCTCCGAGGACTCCGGCCGACGCGCCGACGGCCCCGGAGACGAACGCCGTCGCGAGCGTCGGCACGAGCGCGTCGGCCAGCCCGTGCGCCTGTGTCGCGGCGTCGCCCTGCGAGACGACGATAACCGTGACCGCGATCAGCCCGTACGCCAGCGCGCCGAGACCGGTTCCGAGTCCGCAGGTCGTCGCCGCGGAGACGACCCCGCGGGCGCGAGACCCGACGAGCACGCCGAGGACCCCGGCCAGCGGGACCGCGGCGACGAGGACGGTCGCGGTCACCGCGAGGTACGACTGCGCGACGAACACCGGCCCGAACCGCGCGGTCTCGCCGGTCGCGGCGGTCGCCAACGCGGCCTCCGCCCAGCCCGTCGCGGCCGCGCCGACGATGCCGACGCCGGCGCCAACGAGCGCGAAGACCGCGGCCACGAGACCGACTTCGTTCGCGTTCACGCGCCGCTCACCCACCCGTGCCGCAGTCTGCCGTGCCAGCCGGTCCGCTCCTCCCACGCGTCGCCGGAGAAGCCGGTCGCGAGGAGGAACTCCCCCGCCCGGACGACGTAGCCGTACTGGACGCCGGCGTGCTCGTCGAACCCGTACCGCTCGCCCTCCGCCTCGCGGTGGTAGAAGCGGTACCAGGCGGTCGGGCCGTCGTCGACGTCGGCACGCTCCTCGCTTCCGCCGTCGGCGGCGGTGTCGTTTTCGGTCGCCGAACTGTTCCCGCTGAAGTCGGAGCCGGCGAGCGTCGCCTCGGGGTCGATGGCGGCTCGCCCCTCCGTCGACCCCCCTTCGAGAGCGGTCGAGAGCCGCGCCTCGGCGGTCTCCGCGTCCGGATACCGCTGGACGTAGGCCGGAACGCCGTCGAGTTCGCGGGCCCAGCCCTCGAACGCCTCTCGGCGTCGGTTCCCCGCGGAAGGGCGGTCCGCGAACGCGACGAACAGCTCCTCGATCCGGTCCGCCGACTGCGGGATCGGGCCGAGCCGGGCGCGCAGTTCTCGTTGTCGCTCGGGAGCGAACGCGTCGCCGTAGATCCGCGGCACGTCGTCGCGGTCGAGTTCGTCGCCGTACGGCCGGTGCGCGAACGTCGAGAAGCCGCGGCTCGCGACGGCGAGTTCGACGAGCGTCCCGGACGTGACGCGCCCGCGCTCCCCGTCGTCCGTCGGCAGCGGCGCCAGCAGCCGACGGAACAGACGGTTGTGAATCGGGTCTCGGGAGAACTCCTCCTCGACGTAGATGGCGGTCCCGATGCTCGCGAGGTCGGTGCGCATGCGGTCGAGTTCCTCAAGAGCGCGGTCAACGTCGTCGCGGGACGCGAAATCCCGCAGAACGTCGAGGTGAGGGTCGACGCGGGCGCGGATCCGCGGCCCGGGCGAGAAGTGGGGTTCGAGGGCGTCCGCCGCCCGCGAGGCAGCGGTCTCGCCGGCGGCCGCGACCTCCTCCACCTGTTCGGCCGTGATCGTCGCCTCCTCGTCGACGGTTTCGCGGACCGATCGGACGGTCGAGACCGCGTCGGCGACGGCGTTGCGGTAGGTCGCGACCGCGTCCGGGTACTCGGTCGCGAACCACACCGCGTCGTCGACGACCGCGCGGGTCGCGTCCGCCAGCGCGGGGTTCGCCGCCGGCGGGTCGCCGTCGGCGTCCGCCGGATCGTCGGGAGGGCCGTCATCGGGCGGGTCATCGTCGGAGTCGCCGTCGTCGCCCGGCGCGTCGGCACCCTCGGGGGCGTCGGGGTACTCGACGCCCTCGACGCCGAGACACCCGGTGGTCCCGACGAGGGCGGCGCCGACCCCCAGAAGCGTCCGTCGCGTCCGTTCCATGACACGCACTCCCCGCGGTAGGAACTTAAATGTGGCACGCCGATTCTCGCAGCTGAGGGCGCCCCGGCGCTCGGCGGGGATCGAGGCGCTCCCGCCGGTCGCTGGCGGCGCGGTCCGGCGCGAGGCCCGAGCGCGTTCCTTTTGAGGCCGGCACCCGGAGCGTGGCGTATGTCCGCGCCATCACGCAGCGACGTGCCGCCGACATCGATCGGCGTCGACCTCCGCGAGGAGGGCATCGTCGTCGAGTACCTCGACGGGCGGACGACCCTCTACCGGGGCGTCCCCGAGTCGGCCGAGGGGTCGGTGACCGCCGGTCCCGGCAAGGAGACCCACGTCCTCGTCACCGACCCCACGGAGACGGAGGGCGTGATGACGTACGTGAACGACTACAAGACCGACGACGAGATCCTCGAAGACTCCGGCGTCGGCCGCGTCATCGTCGAGGACGGCGAGCGCGACGAGGTGTTCCCCGGCGTGATCGTCGGCCGCGACGGCCAGCGCAACGAGGTCGTGGCCGACCCCGAAATCGCCGGCGGGCGCGTGTTCGTCTTCGTCGAGGACGGGTGGACCGAGGGGAGCTACGAGATCGTCGAGGGTCCCGAAGACGGGCTCGACGCCCACCGGTAACCGCGGCGACGCCGACAACGCTTATCAGATGAGCCTCGCGAAACCCTGGCGCGACCTCGACCGCTCGACGGTCGGGAGCGTCCCGAACCGCTACGCGCTGTACGAACTCGGGGACGCCGACGGCGAGACGGTGGGATTCGGAACCGGGATCCTCCACGACGAACTGAAGGAGGCGCTCGCGTACGGCGACGCCGCGAAGGTCCGGTGGGAGTTGGCCGACTCGCTCGACCACGCCGAGCGCCTGCTCGCGGAACACGTCGAGGAGTGACCGCCTCGTCCGCCTCGACGTGACCGTCCCGAGCGCGCGGGAACGACCGACAGACGAAAGTCCCGCGGCCGCCGAGGGAGCGACATGAGCGACGAGGCCGAGACCGACGGCGACGAGGCCGAGACCGACGGCGGCGACGAGGTGCTCCGCGCCAGCGACCTCGGCGGCGAGGGACCGCCGATCGAGGAGAAGCCCTACAAGATCGTCTTCGAGGCGAACAAGTGCTTCGGGGCGGGGAAGTGCGCGGAGGTCGCGGACAACTGGGTGATGGACGTGGTGAGCGGGATGGCGAAGCCGGAGACGTACTACATCGGCGAGGACGACTTGGAGGAGAACGTCCGCGCGGCCGAGGCGTGTCCCGCCAAGAAGGAGGCGGGCGTGATCCACGTCGTCGACCGCCGGACGGACGAGGAGATAGCGCCGGATCCGCACGGCGACGGGACGCTCTCGGTCGACTGGTAGCGCGTTCGGCCCGGTGTTCCGAAAGGCGTTTCACCTCGCCGCGGATACCCGAATCCGCGCGGGGGTGGCTGAGCCTGGCCAAAAGCGGCGGACTTAAGATCCGCTCCTGTAGAGGTTCGAGGGTTCGAATCCCTTCCCCCGCATTGCTGCTGCGAGCAACTCGCGAGCAGCAGCAATCAGAAATGGGATTCCAACCAGGGAGCGGGAGGTGAGCGAGCGTAGCGAGCGAACGGGAGCGACCGTGGTTCGAATCCCTTCCCCCGCACTCCTGCGGCGAGCACTTCGCGAGCCGCAGGTGTTTGATCTAAATCGTTGCCTTACAAACCTAATAGCTCGGACGACGCGTGGCGAATTCTGAAGAGCGTACCGGATGGCACGGCGATCCGAGCGCGGGACTCGAACCCCCTCCCCACGTCGTGAGCGCGGGAGAGCTACTCCTCGGTTTCGTAGGGGTCACCGACGACGGACGGGACCCGCGTCTTCCCCCACACCGTGAGCACCACGAGCACCGCAGCGTACGGGAGCAGGTTGATGAGCCGCGCCGGGACCTCGATGCCGACCGTCTGGAACTGAACGTTCAGCATGTCCAGAGCGCCGAAGAGGAGTGCCGCGGCCGCGGCTCCGACCGGGTTGTAGTTGCCGAACAGGTACGCGACGATGGCGATCCAGCCGCGGCCGTCGACCATCGTCGAACCGGCCCCCACGAAGTTCCCGGCGTGAGCGAGCAGCACGGCACCTGCGAACCCAGCCATCGCACCGGAGAAGATCACCGTCGCGTAGCGGACGCGGTTGACGTCGACGCCGGCGGTGTCGAGCGCCTCGGGGTTCTCGCCGGCGGCTTGTACCCAGTAACCGTACCGGGTCCGGTAGAGGACCACCCAAGCCGCGCCGACGAGCAGGACGGTGATAAACACCAGCGGCGACTGTCCGAACGCCAGCTTCTCGACGCTGGTGAGTCCGGGGCTGGAGCGGCTCCCCCACAGGAGCGCGGCCGCGAACGGGGCGAAGCCGAGTCCGATGAACCAGACGGCCAGCCCGGCGACGATCTGATCGGCCTTGTACCGGATCAACAGGACGGCGAAGAGCGTCGTGAGGACTATCGAGACGACGACCGCGACGAGGACGGCGGTCCAGACGTCAGCCTGCGTCGGTGACGTGCCGCCGAGCACGAACATCGTTCCGGCCGTGATGAACGCGCCGAGGATCATGAACCCCTCAAGCCCGATGTTGAACACGCCGCTTTTTTCGGCGTACAGTCCGCCCACCGCCGCGAGCGCGATCGGCGTCGCCATCTCAAGCGACCGCGTCACGAACCCCCGCGTGACGATTCGGGAGAGGTCCACGTCGAGTCCGACCGTGAGGACGGCGGCGATCACCGCCAAGGCCCCGAGGGAGAGGCCACCGATCCGGACCCAGCCGGACTCGACGAGGTCGGAGACGCTCACTCGCCGTCACCCCCGAGTCCCGTCCGGTAGGCGATCATCCGAAACAGCTCCGGGGCGGCGACGAAGAGGACGACGAGTCCCACGATTCCGTCGATCAGTTGGACGGGGATGTCGCTATTTATCTGTACGTGCGATCCCGCGGACTCGAGCCCGCCGAACAGCAGGCCCGCGGGGAGGACCCCGATCGGGTTGTTGGCGGCGAGCAGGCTCACGGCGATCGCGTCGAAGCCGTAGTTGCCGATGCCGGAGGGGTCAGTGTAGTAGCCTTGAATCATAATCGCGAAGAGCGCGCCCGTCAGCCCCGCGACCATTCCGGAGAGCGCCATCGTCGAGATGACCATCCGCTTTGCGTCGACCCCGGAGTACGTCGCCGCGGTGTCCTGGTACCCGCTCGTCACCATATCGTATCCGAACCGGGTTCGAGTCATGATCACGGCGACGAGCCCGACGACGCCGAGCATGACGAGAATACCGACGATAGAGAGGTTCGGATCGCCGAAGACCGCCTGTGGGAGCTCCACGCTCTCCGGGAGGCGCCTGGTTCGAGTCGCGGTCGCCTCGGGGTCGCCGAACGGACCCGAGACGAGCCAGCCGACGAGACCGATGGCGATGAAGTTCAGCATGATCGTCGTGATAATCTCGTTTGCGTCCCCGTACGCCTTCATCACGCCGGGGAGTGCCCCGTAGAGGCCGCCGGCGGCGACGCCGACGAAAGTGCCGAGGATCATCAGGACGACTCCGCCGACCGTGCCGGCCGGCACGAACGACGCCAGCCAGATGATCGAGACGACGGTCGCGAACCCGCCGACGACGAACTGTCCCTGAACGCCGATGTTGAACACGCCGGCGCGGAACGCGACCGCGACCGCGACGCCGGTCAACACGAACAGCGTCGTGCCCCGCAGCGTGCGAGCGATGGCGCGCTCGCTCCCGAACGCACCGACCAAGAGCTGTCTGGCGAACTGGACCGAGTCGTAGCCGGCGACGGCCGCGATGACGAGTCCGATGAGAAGCGCCAACGCCGTCGACGCGGTCGCGATCCCGACGCGTTCGAGGACCGTCGCGTCGAGAAGCCTGTCTGCGGCGGCGTCGAGAGCGCCCCGAACCCGACCCCTCTCGGAACCGCTCACGACGTGACACCTCCGTCGGCGTCGGTCGATTCCGAGTCGCCGGACGCGCCCTCGTCGTCGAGCGTTCCTCCCGTCATCAGGAGACCGAGGTCGGACTCGGAGACCGAATCCGGGTCGACGACGTCAGCGAACCTGCCCTCGTACATCACCGCGATGCGGTCTGAGAGCTTCTGTATCTCCTCAAGCTTCGAGGAGACGACCAGGATACCGATCCCCCGGTCCCGGAGCTCGATCAGCCGGTTGTGGATGAACTCGATCGAGCCGATGTCGACACCGCGGGTCGGATGCGAGGCGACCAAGACGTCCGGGTCGTGACCGATCTCGCGCCCGACGATGAACTTCTGCTGGTTCCCGCCGGACAGCGACTCCGCGTCGGTTTCCGAGTCAGGAGGCTGAACGTCGTACTCCTCGATGACGTCCTCGGCGTGAGCGCGGACCGCCTCCCAGTCGATGACGCCGTTTTTCGCGTACGGATCGATCGTCTGGTTGCCGAGGAGCGCGTTCCGGTAGAGGGAGTACTCCTGAACGAGCCCCTCCGTCTGTCGGTCCTCGGGAATATACGCGATCCCGTCTTCGATCCGATCGCGTCGGCTCCGGTCCGTGATGTCGGTCCCGCGGAGCCGAACCGTCCCCGACGACGGTCGCCGGAGCCCCGTGATACCCTCGATGAGCTCACTCTGTCCGTTGCCTTGGACTCCCGCCACACCGAGAATCTCGCCCTCGCGGAGGGTGAAGTCGACGCCCGCGGCCTGCTCTTGGCCGCGGTCGCCCCGCACGTGAAGCCCCTCGACGCCGAGGACGGGATCCCCCGCGGTCCCCTCGCGTTCGAGACGGTCGAACAGTACCTCGCGGCCGACCATCATCCGCGCGAGGTCTTGCTCTGTCGTCCCGACCGCCGAAACCGTCCCGACTGCCTCCCCGTCCCGGAGGACGGTAATGTCGTCGGCGATTTCCAGAGCCTCGTCGAGCTTGTGTGAGATGAAGATCAGCGAGCAGCCGTCCGCCCGGAGGTCGTTCATCACGTCCATCAGCCCGTCGACCTCCTGCGGCGTGAGCACCGCGGTCGGCTCGTCGAGTACGAGCACGTCCGCGCCTCGATAGAGGCTCTTGACGATCTCGACCCGCTGTTGCGCGCCGAGATCGAGGTCCTCCACGGGCGTGTCGAGGAACCGGTCGACGTCGAAGCCGTACCGCGAGCAGATCGCTTCGACCTCCTCCCTGGCGCTCGCGTCGTCGACGAGTCCGTTCGTCGTCGGCTCGTGACCGAGGACGATGTTCTGAAGCACCGTCATCGGTTTTACGAGTTGGAAGTGCTGGTGGATCATCCCGATCCCCGCGTTCATCGCGTCCCGCGGCGACTCGAACGTCCGCGCCTCTCCGTTCACGCGGATCGTTCCGCTGTCCTGGTCGTACAGCCCGTACAGAACGCTCATCAGCGTCGTCTTTCCTGAACCGTTCTCGCCGAGAAGGGCGTGGATGGATCCGCTCTCGAGCGTGAAGTCGACATCGTCGTTCGCGACGATATCGCCGAAGCGCTTCGTGATTCCTTCGAGGCGTACCGCGGATCCGTCACGCGTCATAGATTCTCATAGTGGGTGGGTGGGTGATAAATTCGGACGAGGGGGGCGCCGTCAGCAGCTCGTCGGACCGCAGGTGAGGTCTATCTCGTCGTTCTCGAAGCCGGTCTTCGCCTCATCGATGCGCTGAGTAAGCGCGTCGGGAAGGTCGCCCTCGAACGCCTGTCCGACGACGAAGTCGATGCTGCCCTGTGCGACGCTGAGGTTCTGCTCACCGACGTACTCGTCGAAGTTCCCGTTGACAACCGCTTCGGAGACGGTGTAGGTGGCCTCGTTGAGCGCCTTGACCGCAGAACCGAGGATCACGTCCTGATACTGGTCTTCGGTGACGGACTGGTCGACGTCGACGCCGAGCGCAAACCGCCCGTTGTCCTGCGCCGCCGAGAAGACACCCCCGCCGGCCGCTGAGGCGGCGTGCCAGACGATGTCTGCCCCGTCGTCGATCTGGGACTCGGCGACGTCGTTCGCCGCGCCGGTGTCCGAGAAGCTTCCGCCGTAGCCGGTGAGAACCTCGATGCCATCGTCGATCCACGCGACGCCCTCGATGTAGGACTGCTCGAACGCGTTGATGAGCGGGATGTCCTCGCCGCCGACGAAGCCGACGGTTGACCCGTCGGGGTCGGTAGAACTGCCCTCGTACTCGAACTCCTGTTGGGTCATCACGCCCGCGGCGACGCCCGCGAGGAACGACATCTCGTTGTTCATCTCGATCCAGCCCGAGACGTTGTCGGCGCCTTCAACGATGTTGTTGATGAGCATCCAGTTCTGGTCGGGATACTCGCTCGCGTTGGTCGTCAGCGGGTCGGTGTGGTTGTCGCCGACGCAGACGATAAGGTCGTACCCGCTCTCGGCCACGTCGGCCTGAACCGACTCGTACTGGGCCTCCTGGGTCTCCTCGACGGTCGTGTACTCAAGGTCAAACTCCTCAGACGCCTCCTCTAACCCCTGAACCGCGTTGTCGTTGAACGCGTTGTCGTCGAAGCCTGCGGGGCTGGAGATGATCGCGACTTGTGTCGTCGACCCGCCGTCTCCGCCGTCCCCTCCGTCGCCGCCGCCGCTGAGGCAGCCGGCAAACACCGTCGCGGTCGCGAGCGTTCCACCGGACGCGAGGACTGTCCGCCGGCTGATACCCGTCGATTCGTCGGAGTGTGTTAGTCTATCTGTCATGGGTGTGTCTGTTACTCTCACATCCCTCATTATAAATTTGCGTATTAACTGACGATGTCACTAATCACGGATTCTCAGAGACGACCGTGAGCGAGGAGACTGATCCCGAATACTCCGAATGTAGCCGCGTTAACAGCAGAACATGAACGGGTAGACGAGCGCGACGCGGTCGCCATCCTCGAGTTCCGTGTCGAAGCCCTGCTCGTTCTCGTTGAAGTGACCGTTCACGAGGATCCGGGCGTACGCGATGGTCTGCTCGCCGACAGGGTTCTTCGACCACGTCCCCGGAAGCTCCTCCGGCGTCGGCGCCCAGCCGCTGTGGGTCGCGTCCGATTCGGACTCCGCGATCAGCATGTCCTGGAGCTGGGGGTAGTCCTCGAACAGCTCGTCGAGGAACGCGCGGAGGGTGTTGCCCTCGAAGGTGTACTCGAACTCGTACACGCCGAGTTCCGTGCGCACGTGCCCGGTACACCGGACGGTGACGGTCGTCTCCGCCTCGGTCGCGGTCGCTTCCGCCTCGTCGCCGCCAGGTTCCGTTTCGGCCGCGCTCCGGTCCGACTCGGCCGCGGGCGGGTCTGCCATCTCGCTGGTCTGGGCCATACGCGGGCGTACGCGACCGTTCCGGGTAAGACGGGTCACGAACATGTTCGCAGGGAGTTCGGCCACGGCGGAGCGGAGTCGGGCGAGCGGGACCGTTACCGCGCGAAGCGCGTCCGGGAGTCCGCCAGTTCGCCGTCGAGATCGGTCGAAAACGCCCGACTGAAGCGCTTTCGGCGGTCGGGAAACCGACCGAACATGTTGCCGCCAAACCCATAGGGCGTCTCGACGGTACGCACACCCGATGGAACTCACGCGCAAGACGATAGCGAAAGTGATCGTCGCGGCGTTCCTGCTCAACCTGGTCGTGATGGGCGCCGGGGCGTGGTTCGCGTATCAGGAGGCGCCGCCGATACCCGACGAGGTCGTCGGTCCCGACGGCGAGACGGTCGTCACGGGGACCGAGGTCCAAGACGGGAAGGAGGCGTTCCAACAGTACGGGCTGATGAACCACGGGTCGATACTCGGCAACGGAGCGTACTACGGCGAGGACTACACCGCCGAGACGCTGGAGTTGAAGACCCAACACATGCGCGAGTACTACGCCGACGCCGAGTACGGCGCGGCGTACGGCGACCTCGACTCCGGCGAGCAGTCGCGGATCGATGCGCTCGTCCGCGACGAACTCGACCAGTCGCACGACGGGAGCGACACCGTGGAGTACTCCGCCGCGGAGATGTACGCGCACGAGCAGGTGCGGGAGACGTACGTCGAGCGCTACCACGAGGGCGACCACGACCGCGGCGTCCCGGTCGAGATGATCGACTCTGAGGAGGAGGCCCGGTCGTTCGCGGACTTCGCGCTGTGGACCGCGTGGTTCTCACACACCGACCGCCCGAACGCCGACCACTCGTACACCAACGAGTGGCCCTACTCGCCCGGCGCCGGCAACGACGCTACCGGCTCGGCGATGATCTGGAGCGTCATCGCGATGGTGCTGCTCGTCGGCGCCGCTGGCGCCGCGATATTGCTGTACAAGTCGGTGAAGCTCCCGGAACCGTCGGCGGAGGGACTCTCGGTGCCGAAGCCGGGGGACGTGAGCGTCTTCCCGAGCCAGCGCGCCGCGCTTCGGTTCATCCCCATCGCGGCGGGGCTGTTCCTGGCGCAAGTGCTGTTAGGGGGCTGCTCGCGCACTTCTACATCGAACGGGCGGGGTTCTTCGGGGTAGAGCAGGTGTTCGGGATCCACATCCTCCAACTGCTCCCCTTCTCCATCGCGAAGACGTGGCACATCGATCTGGGGATCCTCTGGATCGCGTCGACGTGGCTCGGCGCCGGCCTGTTCCTCCCGCCGCTGCTCACCGGTCACGAGCCGAAGCGGCAGGGAGCGTACGTGAACGTCCTGCTCGGCGCGCTCGTCGTCGTCGTGGTCGGCGGGATGGGCGGCATCTGGCTCGGCGCGAACGGCTACCTCCCGGGCGAGCTCTGGTGGCTGCTCGGCAACGAGGGGCTGGAGTACCTCGAAGTCGGGAAGGTGTGGCAGGGCGGCCTCCTCGTCGGGTTCGTCCTCTGGGCGGTCCTCGCGATCCGCGGCCTGAAGCCGCTGCTCGACCGCGAGCCGGTGTACGGGCTGGCGCACATGATCCTCTACGCGGGCGGCTCGATCACCCTGCTTTTCGTCGCCGGCTTCATGTTCACGCCGTCGACGAACATCGCCGTCACGGAGTTCTGGCGCTGGTGGGTCGTCCACATGTGGGTCGAGGGCGCCTTCGAGTTCTTCATCGTCGCCATCATCGGACTCACACTCGTCTCGATGAACCTGCTCTCGCGGCGCAGCGCGGAGAAGGCGGTGATGCTCCAGGCGCTGCTCGTGATGGGGACCGGCGTCATCGGCGTCTCCCACCACTACTGGTGGATCGGAATGCCCGACTACTGGGTGCCGATCGGCAGCGTCTTCTCGACGCTGGAGCTGCTCCCGCTGATCTTCATCCTCTACGAGGCGATCGGCCAGTACCGCGCGATGAGCGAGACCGGGTTCCCGTACAAGCTCCCCTTCATGTTCATCGTCGCCAGCGGGGTGTGGAACTTCGTCGGGGCCGGCGTCCTCGGCTTCTTCATCAACCTCCCGCTCATCAACTACTACGAGCACGGGACGTACCTCACCGTCGGGCACGCCCACGCCGCGATGTTCGGCGCGTTCGGCTTCCTCGCGCTCGGCATGGTCGCGTACATGCTCCAGCTGTCGATCGACCCCGACCGCTGGGACGGCTCGTGGCTCCGCGCGTCGTTCTGGCTCTGGAACGTCGGGCTGGCGCTGATGGTGTTCGTCTCGGTGCTCCCGGTCGGCTTCCTCCAGCTCGACGTCGCGTTCACGGAAGGCTACGCCGCGGCCCGCAGCCTCGGCTTCTACGAGGGCGACCTCGTCCAGACGCTGTTCTGGGCGCGGCTCCCCGGTGACACGCTGCTCATCCTCGGGACCGCGGTCTACTTCGCGGACCTGATCCGCAAGCGGTTCGTCCTCCGGCGCTCCGAGGACGACCCCACGATCGACGACATGGCGGTCGCAGAGGGGATCGTCGGCGACGACGACTGACGGTTCCCCTCTCGTTTTCGCGAGCGACGAGAATCAGGAGCGCGGCGGTCTCACCCGGCGCCCGTTCGTCGGCCGGATCCGTTCGTCGGCTGAAGCCGCTGCCTGACGCGCGTGGCTCGCGCCGATCGCGTCAGGCTTCTTTCGGTCGCATCACTTCCCCTTCTTCTTGCTGGCTTCCTGGACGAGGGCCTCGAGATCGAGGTGGCCCGCGCCGTGATAGGTCTCGCCCGCCTCGGGCATGTTGGCGGTCTCCTGGATGAGGGACTCGATCTCATCGACGGAGGCGTCGGGACGGAGCGACCGGACGAGCGCGACCGCGCCGGTGACCTGCGGCGCCGCCATCGAGGTCCCGGCCTTCCAGCCGTAGGACGCGGTCTGTTCCCCGTCGGGACCGGAGACGTTGACCGTGGAGTAGACGAGGTCGTTGTAGGCGTCCGGGTTGTTCGCGAGCGCCTCCTGGTCGACGTTTCCGCCGCCGGCGCTCACGTCGACGGCTGAGCCGTAGTTCGTGTAGAACGCCGGCTCGGTCGTCGGCTCCGCCAGGCGGTTCCCGGTGAGCCACTTGGCCTCGTTGTCGCTGTGTTTGCCGCCCCAGCCGTAGCCGATGGGACCGGTCGCGCTCACGCCGAAGACGCCGTCGGCCTCCGTCGGGAGGCTGAGGATGTTCTCGGCGTCCATGTCCAGCGAAGAGTTGCCCGCGGAGTTGACAATGACCGTCCCCTGCGAGCGAACGTACTCCGCGACCTGACTGATCATCTGTTCGAGGGCGATCAGGCTCGGGTACTCGACGGTGTCGGCGACCGTGTAGCCGACGCTGTAGTTGATCGCGTCACAGCCGATCCCCGCGGCGTACTCCCAGCCGGCGAGACCGTCGCCCGCGTACCCCTCCAGACCGGAGAACATCCGAACCGCGACGATCTCGGTGTCCGGCGCCGTGCCGAGCACGCCGCCGGCGGGACCGTCGTTGTCGTTCGTCGCAGCGATCGTTCCCGCGACGTGGGTGCCGTGGTTGCCCGCGCCGTTGGGACGGAAGTCGAAGCCGTCGCCGGTGATGTTCACCGAGAGTTCCGCGTTGACGACGCCCTCCAGGTCCGGGTGGTCGTCGTAGACGCCGGAGTCGACGACGGCGACGCGGGTCCCCTCGCCCGTCGTCGTGTCGTGGACGAACTTCCCGCCGCCGGGCTTGTCGGTGAGTTCGGCGCTGACCGCCTGCTCGCGCTTGTCCCACTGGTACTCGGTGTTGCTCGGCGCCCCGTCGTGGTTGTGGCTCGCGGAGTCGCCCGCGGCCGCCGGCCCCTCGGACTCGACGACCGCCCCGGTCTCGTCGTCGCTGCGGTCGATCTTCACGTCCGGCGCCGTCGCCGTCGCGCTACCGACGCGGGTCTGATCGCCGCGAGCGACCAGCACGTCGGCCGCCGAGAGGTCGTGGATGATCTCCACGTCGTCCGGCACGTCGCTGCGGTCGACCTTCCGGAGGTTGATGAGGAATCGCTCGTCGTCTGTCGTCGCCGAGACGTTCCCCGTGCCGAACGCGAGGCCGCCAAGTGTTACGCCCGCTCCTTCGAGAAACCGCCGCCTGCTATGTTGTCGCATGACTCTCTTACAGAGTACAGACAACTTACATAATAGTGTTCATAGAGGAAACTTAGTAGTGCCAGGGGTACTCGCGGAACTCCGGCTCCCGACCCTCCAAGAACGCGTCGCGGCCCTCCTGAGCCTCCTCGGTCATGTACGCGAGGCGGGTCGCCTCGCCCGCGAACACCTGCTGGCCGACCATCCCGTCGTCGGCCATGTTGAACGCGTACTTCAGCATGCGCATCGCGGTCGGCGACTTCCGGGTCATCTCGTCGGCCCACTCCAAGGCCACCTCCTCCAGCTCCCCGTGTGCGACGACCTCGTTGACCATCCCCATGTCCGCGGCCTCCTCGGCCGAGTAGGTCTTCCCGCGGAAGAACACCTCGCGGGCCTTCTTCTGGCCAATCTGTTTCGCGAGGTACGCGGAGCCGAACCCGCCGTCGAAGGAGCCGACATCGGGGTCGGTCTGGAGGAACTTCCCGTGTTCCTCGCTGGCGAGGGTCATGTCGCAGACGACGTCGCAGCGAGTGGCCGCCGCCGACCGCCCAGCCGGGGACGACCGCGACGACCGGCTTCGGCATGAACCGGATCAGCCGCTGGACTTCGAGGATGTGGAGCCGGCCCGCCCGCGCCGAACGAACGAGGTCGTCGTCGTCGTCGCCGGCCTCGTCGTCGTCGCGGTACTCGTAGCCGGAGCCGCCACGGACCGACTGGTCGCCGCCCGAGCAGAACGCCCAGCCGCCGTCCTTCTCGGAGGGACCGTTGCCGGTGAGGAGGACGGTGCCGACGTCGGCCTGCTTGCGCGCGTGGTCGAGCGCGGCGTACAGCTCGTCGACCGTGCCGGGGCGGAACGCGTTGCGGACCGCGGGACGGTCGAAGGCGATCCGGACCGCGGGGACGTCGACGGCGCGGTGGTAGGTGATGTCGTCGAACTCGTCGGTGACCGGCTCCCACGCGTCGGGATCGAATATCTCCGAGACCATGCGGGTACGTACGCCCGGGACGCCCATAAACGGCTCCGGATCGACGCCCGGGCCACCCATAAACGGCGTAGGATTGAACGGGGAGTGAGAACCGCCGGTTCAGAGAGTCGACTCTCCGCGGCGCTAGGCGACGAGAACGGGGAGCCGGCCCCAGCGCCGGGGGCGGACGCCGGAATCCCGGCCAGTCCGCCGGAGTTCGTCAGTCGTCCTGCGCGTACGCACCCTTCGGGTGGCCCTTGTGCTGGAGGTTGCGGTTGTCGCGTTTCCGCGTCGCGGTCGCGGGGATGACTTCGCGGGCCGGATCGATCTCCGACCGCGGCATCCCGGTGTAGCCGTGGTCCGGCTGCTCGGAGCAGTGCGCCATCGCGTCGTGCGAGCCCTCCCACGGGCCCTCGTTACAGCCGTCCGCCGTACAGACGAACACTATCTCCTCTGACATGCTAACCGGAGGTTCCCGACCGGGGTATAAAAATCTCGCACCCAAATTATCAGATGTGATTTCGGGCGAGAGAGGCGGCCGTAAAACGACCGACTACGGGACCGCGCGGTCAGTCGCCGACGGCGGGCGCGCCGAACAGTTCGACGCTCGTCCCGTCGTGTCGGCAGTCCTCGAGGGCGTGTTTGGCCGCGAAGCCGGCCTCGTGGGCGGAGGCCCCCTGACCGACGCCGACCTGAAGCTCGATGTCGACGTCCTCCTCGACGTGCTCGACCGCCGACGAGAACGCGGTCTCGGGGAGGTCGGGGCAGACCGCCACGACGTTGTCGCCGCCGACGAAGAAGGAGAGGGCGCCGTGCGCCTCGCGGAGGTGGCGCATCAGCGAGCCGTACGCCTGTTCGATATTGATGAACGTGTCGAACTCGTTGAGCCGGTCGGTGTACTTGCCGGTCGCGTTGACCACGTCGAAGTGCGCGACCTGGAGGTCCGACCGGTTCGTCTCCGAGAGGTACTCGCCGGCGAGCACCTCGGTCCGGCTCTCGTCTTGGGCGCTGCCCGCGGTCTGGAGCCGCCGGTTCGCCGCTTCGAGCGCGTCGACGGGGCGCTCGGCGACGGCGGTGCCGAGGCTGACGCTGACCGGGTAGCGGTTGCCGATCGACTCCTGGAGGGTCGCGTGGGCCGCGCCGTCGACGCCGTTCGTCACCGCGATCATGTTGTCAAACCTGGTGAAGAAGACGTAGGCGTCGCGGTGGCCCAGGAACTGGGCGACGTCGGCGAAGAGCCGCGACTGGAGCGTCTGGAGGTCCATCTCGCGGCGCGGCTCCGGCGTCGTCGTCCACGGCCCGTAGTTGTCGATCTGGACGAGGGTCACCTGGGTCGTCGTCACAGTGGACACCGGTACGGAACGCGGCCGCTTTACCCTTCCGTTATCCCGAAGGTGGGACCTGTATCGTGTTCGTGATCGTCGGTCCCGGACGGGACCGGTCCGCCGTGGACCCGGGCGCAACCCCTACGGCCGTGGCGTCCCCACTCCGGATATGGAATTCAGCGGCGCCGTCCTCGACGTCGACGGTACGGTGGTGCGCGGCGACGATCCGATCCCGGGCGCCCCGGCGGGATACCGGCGGCTCCGGGAGACCGGTATCGAGACCCTGTTCGTCTCGAACAACCCGACAAAGGCGCCGCCCGCGTACGTCGACCGCCTCGGCGCCGCGGGGTACGACATCGACGCCGAGCGCGTGCTCACCGCGGGCAGCGTGACGACGCGGTACCTCCGAGAACACCACGCGAACGACGACCTGCTCTGTATCGCCGACCCCGGACTGCTCGCTCAGTTCGCGGACGCCGGTCTCTCGACGACCGACGACGTCGACGCCGCCGATGCCCTGATCGCTTCCATCGACCGCGAGTTCGACTACGAGGACCTCTGTACCGCGCTGTGGGCCTTGGAGCGCGAGATCCCCTTCATCGGCACCGACCCCGACGTGGTGATCCCGGCCCCCGAGCGCGACGTACCCGGGTCGGGCGCCGTGATCAACGCGGTCGCGGGCGTGGCCGAGCGCGACCCGGACGCAGTCCTCGGCAAGCCCTCGGACACCGCGATCGAGATGGTCCGCGAGCGGCTCCCCTACCCGCCCGAGGAGTGTCTCGTCGTCGGGGATCGGCTCAACACGGACATCGCGCTGGGAGAGCGCGCCGGGATGACGACGGTCCTCGTCCGCTCGGGCGTCACCGACGACGACGACCTCGCGGCGTCCGAACTCTCCCCCGACCACGTGCTCGATCACCTCGGCGAGATCGACCGTATTGTCGGCTGAGGATCGTCTCTGAGCGGTCGATCACCTTCGCCACGTTAACAACAGTTATATGCGAGCGAGTGTACCGCTCGCACATGGGAGTGGTTGACTCACACGAAGATCGGACCGGGGACGACGAGGAGGATCCGGAGGAGTCCGTCCGCGTGCTGGAGGGACACGCGGTCCAGTTCAACGAGTACCGATACTGACGGCGTCGTCGCGTCGGCTGGGTTCCGCGACCGACCGCCCGACGGCTGTCGGGACCGTTAAGTGGTCGTCGCGGGTAGCCGAGGGTGTGATACGGAGGCTCCGACGAGCGAGTGTTTTCGCCGCGGTGGCCGCCTTCGCGGCCCTCGCGCCGGCGCTCGGCGCCGCCGCCGCCGTTCCCTTCTTCGCCGTCGCCGGTGTCGCGTTCTTCGGAGTCCGCGACGGCGAGTGGTTCGAGACGCTCGCGCTGCCGGGCGACCGCGAGGAGGAGCGCCTCTACGGGTTCGTCTCCTTCGCGCTCGCCGGCGCCGGTCTCGCCCTGTTCGCGTCGCTGCCGCGCGCCCCGCTACCCTACGAGGCGTTCGCGGCCGCGACGCTCGCGGTCGGCGCCGGCCGCCTCGGTCGAACCCTCGTCTCCCGGCGGACGGCCGACGAGTTCCCGCTCGTCGCCGGCTACGTCGTCACCGGGACGGCCGCCGCCCTCGCCGGACAGATCGCGGTGCGCCTCCAGACCGACGCCCCCGTCGACGCCGAGGCGGTCCCCCTGCTCGTCTTCCTCGCGGCGGCGGCGGCGCTGACGGCCGCGCTCGTCCGCTCGCTGGTGTTCTCTCGGGACGCGCACATCACGACGATCCTCGTCGCGTTCGTGACGTGGGGGTTCCTCGCCTTGGAGCCGACCGTCGACGCCCCACTCATCGTCGTCGGTCTCGCCGTGACCGGGGCGCTCGGCTACGTCTCCTTCGCTATCGGCACCGCCTCGGTCGCGGGGATGCTCACGGGGGTCGTCTCCGCGCTGCTCGCGGTCGTCCTCGGCGGTGTCGGCTGGTTCCTCACGCTGATGTCCTTCTACGCGATCGGGGGGCTGGCCTCGAAGTACCGGTTCGACGAGAAGGCCGCCCGGGGGGTCGCACAGGAGAACGAGGGGGCCCGCGGCACCGGCAACGTGCTGGCGAACTCCGCCGTCGCGCTCGCGGCGGTGGTCGGCTACGCCGCCGCGCCGCACCTCGCCGTCCCTGCCGCCCCGCTCGGCTTCGCGTTCGCGGGCGCGACGGCGACCGCGATGGCCGACACGCTCTCCTCGGAGATCGGCGGTCTCTACGACGGGCCGCGGCTGGTGACGACGCTCCGGCCCGTCGAACCCGGGACCGACGGCGCGATCACTTGGCAGGGCGAGCTAGCGGGTCTCTCCGGGGCGCTGCTCGTCGGCGCGCTCGCAGCCGGCGGGGCGCCCTACCTCGACCCGGTCGCCCCCGGCGGCGTCGCCGCGGGTGGCGCGGTCGTCGCCGGCGGCGTCGCCGGGATGACCGTCGACAGCCTCCTCGGCGCCCTGATCGAGGGCGACCGGGTCGGCAACCAGACCGTGAACTTCCTCGCGACGCTCGCCGGTGCCGCCGTCGCCGTCGCGCTCTGGGCGGTGGTGTGAGATGGCGGACGGCGATATCGACCCCCGGGTCCGTCCGGGGCGGCCCGCCGACGCCGACCGGATCCGCGAGCTCCAGTCGCACCTCCGCCAGCCCAGCCCGGACCTCTTGGAGTACGGTCTCGCGGTGGGCGCCGCGCGCGTGAGCGTCGCCGACGGCCGCGTCGTCGGCTACCTGCTGCCGGTGGATGGCGCGAATCGCCCGGGCGTCCACGTCGCGGAGCTCGTCGTCGCCCCCGGATTCCGGCGCGAGGGCCGAGCGCGCGCGCTGCTCGCCGCGACGGTCGCGGACGCCGACGGGCCGGTGACGCTCCAGGCGCACCCCGACAACGACGCCGCGCTCGCGCTGTACGAGTCGCTCGGCTTCGAGGTCGCGGAGCGGCGGCCGGACGCGTACGCCGACGGCGACGCGCTCGTGATGCGGCGGGAGTAGCGCGTCCAATCCGCCCCGGGGCGGGTAATACGTCCGATCCGTTCCGGGGCGGAGACCGGCTCCGAGACGCCTCGCGGGACGCTCCCGCGCGGTGACCGCAGGCACAAGGACTATTCGAGCGCCACGCCTCCGGACAGCCATGAGTGACGCCGACGCGGAGACCGGGTCGATCGAGGTCGACTTCGGCGACGACGGGTTGGTCCCGGCGGTCGCCCAGGACGCTAACTCCGGCGAGGTGCTGATGCTCGCGCACGTCTCGCCGGAGGCGCTCTCTCGCACCCGCGAGACCGGCGAGGCCCACTACTACTCCCGGTCCCGCGAGGAGCTGTGGCACAAGGGCGGCACCTCGGGTCACACCCAGTCGGTTCGGGAGGTCCGGGTGGACTGCGACGCCGACACCCTGCTGTACCTCGTCGAGCAGGAGGGCGGCGCCTGCCACACCGGCCACCGGTCGTGTTTCCACCGGACGATAGACGGCGAGCACGTCGGGGAGCGCGTCTTCGACCCCGACGAGGTGTACTGATCGATGGCCGACGGGAACCGAAGGACCGACGGCGGCCGGGCCGCCCGCAGCGACGCCGAGAGCGACGCGGACGACCCCGTCGCCGAGGCGGGCGAGGCGGCCGCGCGGCTCCGCGAGCGCTACGACGAGCTCCGCCGGACGACGTCGCGGATCGACGGCTACGGCCGCGACCGCGTCGAGGCCGCCGCCGACGCGTACCGCCGCGCGCAGCGCATCCTCGACCGGTACGAGGAGGACGCGGTCGGCTCCGGCGACTTCGAGTCGTACGTCCGCTTCCGCGGCGAGTTCGGCGACGCGGTCGACGTGGACGAGGATCTCCCCGCCAGCGACGCCTTCGAGGCGGCCGACGAGGCGGTCGACAAGCGCCGGCTCTCGGAGTCGGACTTCGCGGACGCCCGCGACGCGCTGGAGCCGGCCGGGGAGTTCGTCGACCTGCTGGAGGCGTACGACGACGCGGTCGACGACTACCGGGCGGCGCGGAAGGACGCCCGCGAGGCCCGCAAGCGCCTCGAATCGCGGCTCGACGAGCTCCGCGAGGTCGCCGACATGGCCGACGCCGACCTCGACGCGGACCTCTCCCGCCTCCGCAATCCGATCGAGGCGTACGACGAGGGGATCCGCGAGGCCTTCCGGGAGTTCTTCAAGTCGGCGTCCGCCCGCGAGGTGTTCGACTTCCTCGACCGCGCGGACGGGACGCCGTTCGTCGACGTCGACGTGCCGCCGACCGACCTCGCCGAGTACGTCGAGTCGCACGCGGCCGGCGAGGAGCCGCCGGCGACCTTACTGGAGTACGCCGACTACACGAACTCCAAGCTGGAGCACTACGTCGACGATCCGGGCGCGCTCCGCACCGCGGTCGCGGTCCACCGGACGTACCTCGAACGGCTCGACGGCGATCCGCTGACGCTCGACTGGCCGCCGAAGCCGGGCGACGAGCTCGCCTACGAGATAGACGAGCTGGTCCCGCTGGTGGGACGGATCGCCGACGACGAGGTCGTCGCGACCCTGCGCTCGGTACGGGAGCTCGCGCGGACCGACGAGTACGAGCGGCTCCGCCGCGCGGCCGAGGTGCGCGACGCGCTCGACGAACCCGACCTGGCCCTGATCGAGCGCGGCGAGGCCGGCGCGCGGGTCGCCGAGGCCGAGCGGACGCTCTCGGTCGTCGACGACGTGTTGAGCGAGACGGAGCGGGAGTGAGTGCGGCGCGGCCGTCGACGGATCCCCGCCGCCGCGGAGTGCGGATTTTAAGCCCCGCCGCGGCCGAGCGGGAGTATGACCCGATTCGACGCCGCGACCGAGGACGAGCGGCTGAAGCTGTTCGCCGACGCCGCGGCCGCGCACCGCGCGCGCTCCGGCGACGTGATGACCGTCGACGTCGACCCCGACAGCGACGACACCGAGGGCGGCGAGGTGCCGCCGTGGATCCAGTTGGCGGGCACCGAACTCATCATGGACTGTACCGACGAGGAGCTGGAGCGACTGAAGTCGCTGCTCTCGGAGTTCCCCGAGTTCCGGATCGACGAGCTCGTCAGCCCGGAGGAGGCCGAGGGGACGAACGCGGTCGTCACCGCGCGCTCGGACGCGAACCGCGTTTCCGGGTTCGTCGAGCGCGCCTTCCGCGAGGTGTACGAGCTCAACGAGGAGTACCAAGCGTGGGTGACGGCGATATAGGCGGACGACGGCGATACGGCGGCCGATCGCCCCGCCTCAGTGGAATCCGCGGTCGACGTCGTCGTCTTCGATCAGGTCGTCCAGCTCCGAGGTGAGCAGCTCCTCGGCCTCCTCGAAGGTGTCGGAGAGTTCGTCCAGCTCGTCGGGGCGGCCGTCGAACTCGTACTCCATCGGCCCGAACGCGGGCGACTCGACCGCCTCCATCACGTCCTCGAAGAGGTGGTCGGGGTCGGTCGGCGCCTCGGCGTGGACCTTCAGCGTCTCGGTGAGTCGCGTCGCCATCTCCTCGGCGTGGTCCTCGTCTTCGGGCGCCGACCGGACCGCGAACCGCCCGTCGCTTTCGGCGTCCGGGAGGAGCGGGTCGAGTTCGTCGTCGACCTTCCGGGCGACCTGCGTGCCGACGCCGCGGAGGTCGTGTGGGTTCTTCGCGTACGTCTTCAGGTGGTAGAGTCCGACGCTCGGGTGGCCGAAGTAGAGGTCCTCGCCGAGACCGCCGCGGCGGGAGCCGGCGACCGCACGCCAGCCGTCGGGGTCGGTCGAGTCGCTCGCGACGTCCGCGAGGATGTCGTTCCAGTCTCGCACGCGCATATCAGAGATTGCCGCCTCGTCGTCATGAGAATGTCGGTCGCGGCGGGTTCGATCGGTGTTCCACCCGATACGGAGGTTCAGGTGTGCCCATCGGTACCGAGGATCGTCGTTCGGGCGCTCCTGTCAACGGTTTTCTGTTTCACTTCGCCGCTGACCCGAACCCGTTCACTTCTTCTTTGAGACCTGAAACTATCGTCAAAAATCGATAGACTACGACGACCCTATTGTTTATGAACTATGAAATTATTGACCACTTTCAGGACGGTAGCTACATTTATCACTCGTTTCGTGGAATCAGTATTCCCACTGGGGAACATGTAATGAGATGTGCGTCGTGTGAGGATCGCCAGGTCCGCAAGCGGGCGATCATCGACGTTCACGGCGAGTCGGTGCTGAGCGGCTACTGTCGGTCGTGCGAGCGGAGTCACTTCGGCGAAGCGCTCGAAAACGGCGACTGGGACGGCGATTCCCGCTGTCTCCTCTGTGGCGACGGCGGTCGGTTCGCGCTGGCGCTCCGCGAGATCGAGTACGTCGAGACCCCGGACGGCGAGATCCGCCACGAGACGTTTCCGATCGGGTCGGAGACGCCGCGACTGTGTGGGACTCACCTCCAAGACGTCGTCGGCCTGCCCGCGGAAACGGAGACCGAACAGCTCCGGTTACCCGAGGTCGATCCGGTCGGCCGCTCACCGTGACCGCCCCCGAAGCCTATCGACGGGCGGGAGTCCCCCGACGAGCGACGGAGAGCGCCCGCCGAGCGGCGATCCGCCGATGGAGGGCGCGCAGACCGAGATCGCCGAGAGACCGCACCGACAGCGTTTTTCGCCGCCGCCGCCGAGCGGGAGCGTGAACGTTCGGGGGCCGATCGTCTCCGTCGGGGAGGCGCGGACGGTGTCGACATCCTACGGGGAGCGCGACCTCCGCGAGGTGCGGGTCCGGCCCGACCGCGGCGCGGGCGACCCGGTCGACGTGACGCTGTGGGGGAAGTGGACGGAGACGGCCGAACACGCGGCGCCGGGGATGGAGCTGCTCGTCACCGACCCCGAGGAGGACGAGTACCGCGGGGAGACGGGGTACGCGACGACCGACGAGTCGTGGGTCGTCCTCGAACCCGACTTCCTCGTCGACGTGACCGGGATCCGGTCGTGGGTCCAGTGTCCCCGGATGTACTACCTGAACAAGCTCTCGGGGATCCCGCTCAACTACCCGGTGGTCAAGGGGACGGTCGTCCACGAGGTGTTCGGCGACCTGCTCCGCGGGATGGAGCTTGAGGCCTCGGTTCAGGACCGCGTCGCGGAGGCCGGTCTCGAACTCGGGCTGCTCGGCTACGAGACGGAGGAGGTCGAAGACGAGGTGCGCCGCAACGCCGCCGCCGTCGAGGGGTGGCTCGCGCAGGGGACGCTCGCCGACGAGGACACGTGGCGCTCGGAGTTCACCCTCATCTCGCCCACGTTCGGACTGAAGGGGCGGGCGGACGCGCTCCGGCGCGGCACGCCGGTCGAGCTGAAGACCGGGAAGAACACCAAGCGGGAGCCGCGCTTCCACGACAAGGTCCAGGCCGCCTGCTACGCGCTCATGCTGGACGAGCGCGGCATCGACCCGGACATCGGGACGCTGCTGTACACGAAAAACACCGCCCTCGACCGCAACGAGGAGTCGGGCGACCTGGCGCCCGCCAAGGAGTTCACCGTCGGGCGGGGCTTCCTGGAGTTCGTCGTGCGCGAGCGCAACGCCCTCGCGGCGATGGAGTGGCGCGCGCTCAACGACCCCGGTGAGCGCCCCACGGTGCCGACGGGGTACGAGGCGGACGCGACGTGTAGCTACTGTTTCGAGCAGGACGCCTGTATGGTCGTCTCCGGCCGGCTCGACCAGGAGTCGAAGGCGGGACAGGTCGGGACGCCGGTCCCCGACGAGGAGCGCGACTACTTCGACCGCTTCTACACCGCGCTCGAGGAGGAGCGCCGCGAGACCCACGCCGAGTACCGGAAGCTGTGGGAGCAGACGCCCGAGGAGCGGGCGGCCGACGACCGCGCGCTGATCGACCTCGAACCGGTCGCACAGACCGAGATCGACGACGCCCGCTGGGAGCTGCGCGCCCGGAAATCGGGCGACGCCGTCTCGAAGCTCCGCGAGGGCGACGTGGCGCTCGCGAGCGACGGCGACCCCGTCTCCGGCCACGCGGAACTCGGTCGGATCACCGAACTCGGGGGCGACGAGGTCGTCGTCGAGACGGACGAGCCGGTCGAACTGCGCCGGCTCGACGTGTACCCCTCGGAGATCTCCGTCGACCGCTCGCTCACCGCGCTCCACGACGCGGTCCTGAAAGGCGAGCCGGAGCGCAAGGACGTGCTGTTCGGCCGCCGAGAGCCGGAGTTTCGGGACCCGAGCGAGCGACCACCGGGCAGCCCCGGAACGGACGACCCGGACGACCCGGACGCCCAGGATGCCCCAGACGCGTACATCGGCAACAACGACGCCCAGAACGAGGCGGTCGAACTCGCGGTCGACGCCGAGGATCTCGGCGCTGATCCACGGGCCGCCCGGCACCGGGAAGACGTACACCATCGCGCGGACGATCCGGGCCTTGGTCGACGAGGGCAACCGGGTGCTGCTCTCCGCGTTCACTAACCGCGCGGTTGACAACGCCCTCGAAGCGCTGCGCGATCAGGGCTTTGACGAGGTTCTGCGAGTCGGGACCGAGACCGGCGTCCGCGGCGACATGCAGGACGTGCGGCTGGTCCAGCGCGGCGAGCCGAACGCGAAGGCGGCCGAACTGCGGGACGCGCCGGTTGTCGCCGCCACCACCGCGGCCTGCGGCTCCCGGGTCATGCGCGAGTGCGAGTTCGACGTGGCCCTCGTCGACGAGGCCTCCCAGCTCACGGAGCCGGGCACCCACGCCGCGATCAACCTCGCCGACCGGTTCGTCCTCGTCGGCGACCACGAGCAGCTCCCGCCGGTCGTCCGCGCGGAGAACGACCTCCAGACGTCGCTGTTCCAGCGCCTCATCGAGACGTACCCGGACGCGAGCGTCATGCTCGACCGGCAGTACCGGATGAGCCAGCGCATCCAAGCGTTCGCCTCCGCGGAGTTCTACGACGGCGCGCTCCGGCCCACGACCCCAGAGGTGGCCGGGCAGACGCTCGCGGACCTCGGCGTCGACCCCGACGCGCTCGCGCCCGAGCTGACCGGCGGCGTGGGGTTCGTCGACCCCGACGGCGAGCGCGACGGCAACCGGAACGTCCGCGAGGCGGAGCGCGTCGCCGCGGTCGTCGACGCCTACGTGGCCGCCGGCGTCGACCCCGATGATATCGGCGTGATCGCCCCCTTCCGCGCGCAGGTCGCGGAGATCGGTCGCCGGACCGACGTGACGGTCGACACCGTCGACCGCTTCCAAGGCTCCTCGAAGGAGGTGATCCTCGTCTCGTTCGTCGCGACCGGCGACCTCGACGGTCCCATCTTCGAGGACCACCGCCGCGTGAACGTCGCGCTTACCCGGGCGAAAAAGCAGCTGACGATCGTCGGCGACGCCGACGCGCTCGGCTCCGACCCGTTCTACGCGCGGATGCTCGATTGGGCGCGGCGCTGAGACGGTCATCAACCCGATTCGTTCACGCCAGTGAGTGACAGCGTTGATCGCTTATAAACCGGTGCGGTGGCGCGTGCCGACGAGCGCCCGGAGGGCGCGAGTCGCACGCGCGAGGGAGTCGGTCGCCGAGCGGAGCGAAGGCGACCGACGAGGCTGGGGAGGCGTGAGGTGCGGTCGCGGTGCGGGGTGGGACTCAAAGGGGCAGCCGGGAGGCGGACGCAGGCGTCGCAAGCACTGGAGGGAGCGAGCAACGCGAGCGACTGAAGCGCGTGGTTCGAGAGAGCTTTGCTCTCTCGTCATCCCGAAAATCGGAGATTTTCGGGCGACAACGAGCGTGCGCCCGCCTCCCGGCTGGGGATTTGGAGGTGTTCGCCGCCGATCCGCTATATTCTATTTATAAGTGAGTGGCTGGGGCGTTGGCGGTGGTTACCGCCGATCCACTATCAGCGATTTATAAGTCGTCGACCGCGTCGAGCGCCGCCTCGACGTCAGGGACGTCGAACCACTCGCGGTCCGTGTATGTGTTCGTCCCGGCCGCGTACAGGTCCGAGACGGCCTCAACGACCGCGGGCGGCAGCGGGTCGGGCGACTCATCGCAGAGCTCGCGCCAGTCGTCCGTCTCGCGGCCCGCCACCGACTCCTTCGCCGCCTTGACGGCCTCAACCCAGTCGGGGTCGTTTGCCTTGTACCACTGGCGGACGACCTCCTTCGAGATTCCCCGGCCGCCGTAGGAGAACCGGTTCTCGTCGAAGGTGCCGACCACGTCGGCGACGCGGAGGTCGCCGTCGACGTAGAGGCACTCGATCTTGCCGTCCTCGTGGACGAACCCGGTCGCCTCGGCGCGCTCGGTGACGACGCGGTTCACGTCGCGCGCGAGCGATTCGAGGGCCTCAATGTCGGCGACGCCCGCGACCTCGTCGGCCTCGGCGCGCGTGAGGTAGCGGTCCTGCTGCTCGTACTTCGTCGAGAACTCCACGACGGGTTCGGGGAGGTCGACCGGCTCGTCGGGCCACTCGCCGTCGGCGCCGCCGAGGTCGTCGAGGCCGAAACCGGCGGGGTCGGTTCGCCTCCGCAGGCTGGACCCGACCGGGACCCGGTTGCGGAAGACCACTTCGAGCGGGACGAGGTAGTTCTCCCCGCCCGCGGCGTGGAAGGCGTCGTAGTCGTAGCCGGCGTGCGGTCCCTCGTACGGGAGGTCGGGTACCTGCGTCAGGTCGATGGCCATCTCCGTCGGCGGGGCAGTCGCCTCGTCGAGCGGGACGACCTCGGGCGCACCCCCGTCGCCCGCGTCGGCGTCCCGACCGGGGTCCGCGACACCGCGGTAGTGGGTCGGGACCCCCTCACGCTCCAGCAGTTCGAAGTTGAACGCGCCCATCGCACAGAGGCTCGCGCCCTTGTTCGGGATCGCGTCGGGCATCTGTCCCCAGTCGAACACCGAGTAGGCGTCCGTGAAGACGAACCGCCCCCGACCGAGTCCGTCGGCGGTCGCCGGCTCGTCGACGCGGAACTCCTTGACGCTCGTCATGCCTCACACCGCGACCGCCTCCCACATGAAACTTTCAGTTACGTGGTTACATGGACGGTCTTCGAACCAATTCGATCCACGAAAACGGATCGAAACGGGTTCGACGAGCGTCGTCGACCGCGCGCGCTCGCATCGAAAGCGACACCCGGATTCGCCCCCCAGCACGTGGCATGAACGATGCGCGCGAGGTCGTCGTCCTCCGGTACGGCCACCGGCCGGGGCGCGACGACCGCATGACGACGCACGTCGGACTCACGGCGCGGGCGCTCGGCGCCGACCGGGTGATCTTCCCGGACAACGCCGGGCAGTCGGCGGAGACGGTCCGCGATATCACCGACCGGTTCGGCGGGCCGTTCGCGGTCGAACTCCGCGACGACCAGAAGGCGATCGTCCGGAACTTCGAGGGGGTCGTCGTCCACCTCACGATGTACGGTGAGCGCGTTCAGGACGTCGAAGCGGACGTTCGCGAGGCGGTCGGACTCGACGGGCCGGACGTGATCGAAGAGGCGTCGCCCCCGCGCGACCTCCTCGTTGTGGTCGGCGGCGAGAAGGTCCCGTGGGCGCTGTACGAGCGCGCCGACTTCAACGTGGGCGTGACGAACCAGCCGCACTCCGAGGTCGCCGGGCTGGCGGTGTTCCTCGACCGGCTGTTCGAGGGCGCGGAGCTGGACCGCGAGTGGGAGAATGCCGACCGCCGGGTGGTGCCGGAGGCGACCGGGAAGACGGTGGTCGACACCGAGGAGGAGTCCGAGAACGACGCGGCCGCGGACTCCGACGAGGGATCCGAAACCGGCGACCGCGACTGAGTCGTTCCCGCGCGCCTACTCGTCCCAGTCGCCGCGCTTCGACTTCCGTTCCGACTCCTCGACGACCTCCGGCGTGCCGCTCAGGATGCCACGAAGCCCGGACATCGGCTCGCCGACGGTGATCCCGTGTTCCGTAATCTTGAACTCGCGGATCGTCCGCTCGAAGTCGCTCGTCCGCTTTTTCAGGACGCCGATCGCCTTGCGGATCTCGCCGTTGACCTCGAGGTGCCGGAGGAAGACGATGTTGTCGGCGAGGTAGCTGATGTTCTCCATCGTCGCGTGGAACTCGCCCGTGACGTTCTGCGTCTCGTCGATAAACACGCCCGTGACGCCCGCGTTCTTGAGGTACCGGCCGAGCGCGTCCGATCTGCTGGAGCATCTGCTGGTCTTCCCCCCGGAGCGTCAGCCGGTAGCCGGAGATGCCGTCGACCATGACGATATCGGCGCCCCGCTCTTCGACCTCGTCGCGGACCATCCGCGCGAACTCCTGTGGCGACCGCTCCAACGCCTCGACCTCGTTCACCTGGAGCGTCCCCTTCTCTATCATCTGGTCTACCGGGATGTTGACGGCCCGCGACCGGGAGAGGAACGTCCCTCGGGTCTCTTCGAACAGGTAGATGACCGAGCGTTCCCCCGGCCGGCGGCCTCCTTCATGAACTGGGTGCTGAGAGTGGTCTTCCCCACGCCGGTCGGCCCGCTCACGATGCTGACGGTACCACGTTCGATCCCACCGTGAAGTAGCTCGTCGACCTCGGGGATCCCGGAGGATATCTGCTCGAACCCGCTGCTTTCTCCGCGGTGCGCTCCGGGCTGGAGCGCCGGATACACCTCGATGCCCGAGTCGGTGATCCGGTACGCGTGGTCGCCGCCCTGCGTCGCCGAACCACGGAACTTCGGCACGTCGACCGTCTTGCCGTACGACGCGGCGTTCAGTCGGATCGTCCCGTCGGTGATGAACTCCAAGTCGTCCGTCGGCAGCGACTCGGTGTTCTGGACGGTGAAAATCACCGTCGACTCGCGGTCTTTCACGAATCGCATGAATCCGACCACCTGCTTCCGGAACTGGTAGTCGTCGGACAACAGGAACCGGAGCTGCGTCAGCGGATCGACGACGACGCGGTCCGGATCGACCGCGGTGACGCCCTCGACGATCCGGTCGGTTAGCGGTTCCCGTTCGACCTCGGCCGGCTCGAACACCTCGTACGATTCGTCCCCGACGAACGCGTCCGCGCTGGGACTCAGATCGAGGAACTCTATCGCGTCAGTGTCGAAGCCGAGCGCGGCCGCATTCGTCTTCAGGTCTCGGAGGTCCTCTTCGAGGTTGATGAACAGCGCCGTCTCCCCCTCGTCGATCCCCTGCTGGAGGAAGTGGAAGCTCAGGATCGTCTTCCCGCTCCCCGCCTGTCCGCGGACCATGTAGCTCCGTTCTGGAACGAGGCCTCCGAACAGCACCTCGTCGAGCCCGACGATGCCGGTCGACGCTCGCTCGGACAGCGGTGGTGTCATGCCTTACCAATCGAGCGGGACGGTCATATAAATGGGGTAGTTCTTAGTGCGTTCCCCGCCTCACTGAAATAGAGATGGATTCGGAGTCGGATCCCGAAGCCGGTGCCGACGGCGACGAGTCTGCGGAACGGGACGGCGACGACGTTCCAGCCGGTGACGACGCTCGTGGTGACGACCTCGCCCCGCGACCGGACGGCGACGCGACCGTCCTCCTCCTGATGGACGGCGACCGCGACCGCGAACTGCTCGCCGAGGCGCTGGGCGAGCGGTACGAGATCCGAACCGCCGCCGCGCCGTCCGCGCTCGACGGCGAGTTCGACTGCTGTCTCCTCGATGCCGACGCCTTCGACGCCGCTGGCGAGGCGGTCGACTCGCGGCGCGAGCGCGCCGACCCCGTATTCCTGCCGTTCGTGTTGCTGGCGAGCGACGGGTCACGGAGCGGGCTGGACGACCGCGCGTGGCAGCGCGTCGACGACGTCGTCGAACTGCCGGTGGGGCGGCGGGCGCTCCTCACGCGGGTCTCGAACCTGATCGAGCGGCGGACGACCTCGCTCCGGCTCAGGCGAACCGTCGCGGACCTGCGGCTCAAAGAGCAAGCGATGGACGAGGCGCCCGTCGGGATCACCCTCGCGCGTGCGACGGGGGGCGACGACAACCCGCTCGTGTACCACAACCAGGGGTTCGAGGAGCTGACCGGCTACGGCGAGGAGATGCTCGGCGAGGACTGCCGGTTCCTTCAGGGACCGGACACAGCCGACGAGACGCCGGAGGAGATCCGAGCGGCGCTCGACGAGGAGCGACCCGTGAGCGTCGACATTCTCAACTACCGCGCGAACGACCAGAAGTTCTGGAACCGAGTCACCATCGCGCCGCTCCGCGACGAGGAGGGGAGTACCACGCACTTCGTGGGGTTCCAGACCGACATCACCGAACGGAAGATCCGAGAGCGACGGCTGGAGGTGATGACTCGGGTGCTCAACCATAACCTCCGGAACAAGATGAACCTCATCTCGGGGTACGCGGATCTGCTCCGGGGCGACCCCGGCGAGGAGATGCGCCGCCGGTCGCTGGACGTGATCGGGGAAACGGCGGACGACCTCACGGGGATCGCGGAGGCGGTCCGGACGGTCGACGAGACCCTCTCGGCGTCGGAGGCGGCGGTCGATCTCCAGGTGGAACTGATCGAACTCCGGAACCGGATCCGGAGCCGCTACCCGCACGCGGATCTGACGCTGTCGCTGCCCGACGACGACCCGATCGAGGTTGCGGTCGTCGGCCTGACCGTCGCCATTGAGGAGGCGGTCGAGAACGCGGTGAAACACAACGACGCGGCGACGCCGTCGGTCGAGGTGCGCGTCGAGCGAGACCCTCCCGGGTGGATCGCGATCGCGATCGAGGACAACGGCCCGGGGATCCCCGACCACGAGACGCAGGTGCTGGAGTCGGGCGAGACGTCGCTGACCCACGCCGACCGCCTCGGCATCTGGCTCATGTACTGGGTCGTGGGGAAGGCAGGCGGCGATTTTACCGTCGACACCGGCGAGGACGGGACGACCATCCGGCTGGAGGTCCCGACCCATCCCTGAGTCGGTCGAAGCCACGCGGCCGGCCGCCCCTACAGCACCCTACCCACCTCTACGACGCCCCTACCCGCCTCTACAGCGCCCGTTTCGAGCGGAGCCGCGCGAGTCGGGTCCGCCCCTCCTGGCGACTCGTCCCGCGCACGCGACCCGTCTCGGCGTCGGCCATGGAGACCAGAGAGAGGCGGTCGAGGAGGGGCGGCCAGTCGCCGGCGCCCGCGGCGTCACTGGCGAACGCGACCGCGTTACCGAGCCCGTCACGTTCCTCGCTCCCGGCCCGCGCGACCAGCGCGTCCGCGGCGCGGCGCCCGCCAGCGACGGAGAGCCGGTCGCCGACCGTCGCGGGGATCCACGCCGGAAGCAGCACCAGCCAGCACAGGACCCCGGCGGCCACGTAGGCCCACGACGGGACGCGCTCGCGGTCCGGCTCGTATCCATGGATCCGGTTGACGCGTCGGTCCGCGGCGGTGCGGTCCCCGCGGCGTCCCACGAGCAGCGTCGCGAGCAGCGCCGCGGTCTCGACGGCCGCCAGCGCCGGGAGCGTCGCGGTCGTGAGCAGCGCCTGCCGCGTCCGGAGCCTGACGAGCGCGTGGCGCAGCGCGGCGTCGCGGTCGGCCTTCGGCAGCGCGAGCAGGCGCGTCGAGACCACCAGTCGGGATCCGCGGTAGCCGTCTGTGACGGCGACGTTCGCGGCGTCGGCGCGGACCGCGGTGATCTCGGGCACGTCGACCCCGACGTCGGCCGCGAGCGACTCGACGCGGTCGGCGACGAAGTCGGCGCGCCGGTCGTCGAGGTCGGCGCCGGGGAGCCGAGCGATCCGCCTGTCGACGAGGACCGGGCCGAGGAGCGCGGATGCGGCCGGGCCGACGACGATGGCCGCGAGCAGTCCGCCGAGCGCGCCGAGCGGGAGCACGCCCAGTCCGCCGGGACCGAGCAGCGCGGCGGCCGGGACCAACGGGACCGCCGCCAGCACGACCGGGACCGCGAGGAGCGCGACGGCGCCGAGCGCGCGTCGCCCCCGTCCGTCGACCGAGTCTGTCATACGGCCGAGTGTGAGCCACGGCGCGTAAAGCTCTGCCGGACCCGCGGGTGGGTCGACGGCGGTTGGGGGAGAGGTTCGGCGGCGGTTCGGGGAGGGGTTCGGCGAGCGGTTGGGGGAGAGGTTCGGCCGCGCGGTCCCGGAGGCGGTCCCGACGCGCGTCGGGACGAGCACGACCGCGCCTTTCGGAGGTTTTAACCGGATTCCACCACCAGTTTCGCGTAATGGCTTTTGAGGATCTACTGAACGACCCCGTCATCCAGAAGTACCTCCACGAGCTGGTGGGACCGACGGGGATGCCGGTCGCGGCCGCGCCGCCCGACGGCGAGGTCACCGACGAGGAGTTGGCCGAGGAGCTGGGCCTAGAGCTCAACGACGTGCGGCGCGCGCTGTTCATCCTGTACGAGAACGACCTGGCGACGTACCGCCGCGTCCGCGACGAGGACTCCGGGTGGCTCACGTACCTGTGGACGTTCCACTACGACAACATCCCGGAGAACCTCCAAGAGGAGATGTACCGGCTGCTCGACGCCCTCGAAGAGCGCGAGGAGTACGAGCGCACCCACGAGTTCTACCTCTGTGAGGTGTGTTCGATCCGCTTCGAGTTCGGCGAGGCGATGGACTTCGGCTTCGAGTGCCCCGAGTGCGGCTCGCCGCTGGACGCGATGGACAACGACCGGCTTCGCGACGCGATGGACGAGCGCATCGACCGGCTCCGGGACGAGCTCAACGTGGACGTGACCGGCTGATGGTCGTCCTCGCAACCAAGTGCTACGTCGAGGGCGACGCCCGCGACCGCGCGCTCGACGGCATGAACTCGCTCGTCGCCAATGACGTCGGCGAACTCGACGTCGACTGGCAGGTCGGCGTCCGCGACGACGAGTTCGTCCAGATCGACCTGACCGGCGAGGACGCCCCGGTCGCGCGCAACGTCCTCGCGGAGACGTGGGGCGAGATCGTCGCCCACGACGGCGGACTGGAGTCCGGAGAGGAGTACGTCGGCACCCTCGAGTCGTGGGACGACGTGGGGTTCACCCTCGACGCCGGCGTCGACGTGTTCGTCCCGGCCGACGAACTCGGGCTTGGCGTCGGCTCGCCACAGCAGGTCGTCGAGCGGTTCGGACTCGTTCAGCACCTCCCGATGCGGTTCGTCTACGGGGGCGACCCGGACGGCGACGACGAGCCGGAGCCGTCCCGGCTCGCCGACGCCGAGCGCGACCGCCTGTACGACTGGCAGCGCGGCGACGGGCGCGTGAACGTCAACTCCGCGACCCGCGGCGAGACGCGCGCGACGGTGAACCGCGCGGGCCACGCGCAGGACATCGTCACCGTCGAGCGGCTGGGACTCCTCGAACAGAGCATCGTCTGCGCGGAGGGGACCGACCCGCCGGGACTGCTCGCGGCCATCGGCTCGTACCTCCCGGCGGAGATGCGCTGCGTCGTCTGAGGTGAGTTGAACACGTGAACAGACGCTTCGCGCTCGCGGTGGCGGCGATCGCCCTCCTCGCTGCCAGCGCCGGCTGCCTCGGCTACGCGACCGGCGGCGGCGAGGTGACGAACGAGACGCTCGACGCCGAGCCGCCCCGCGAGTACGACTTCGACACGGACCGGGACGCCGCGTTCGACCTCTCGACCGACGCGACGTACACCGTCGTGTACGCGGTCGGCGACCGGGAGGAGATCCGGCTGTACGAGCAGACGCCGTACGCGGGCGACGAGCCGATGGAGTTCGAGGCGCTCCGGTACCAGTACCCCGACGGCGAGGTGATCACCGGCAGCGAGTTCCGCGCCCGCGGCGGCGAGGTCGAGCGGACGACCGACGAGACGTGGATCCGCTTCGCGGACGACATGGCCGGCGGCAGGCTCGCGTTCTCCGGCGACGGGTCGCCGCGCCGGTTCACCATGCGCGCCTACGTCGAGGGGTCGTACGCCGTGACGCTGCCGCCGGAGTTCAGCACGGAGTTCCCGATTGTCGGCCACGTGTCGCCGCGCGACCACTCGGTCGAGACGGTCGGCGACCGCGACCGGATCGTCTGGGACGAGGTGACGACCGGGTCGATCGTCGTCCAGTCGTACCGCGAGGGGGACCTGCTGGTGTTCGGCGTCATTCTCGTCATCGGGGCGATCGCCGCGGTCGCCGGGACGGTCTACTTCCGGCGACAGCTGGAGGCGCTCCGCCAGAAGCGCCGCGACCTCGGCTTGGGCGTCTACGACGACGAGGACGACGACGGCTGGCTGTAGCGGGCGCGGCCGCCCGCCGTCCTTCCGGTCCCGCCCGCGCCGCGGTCCTTTTCTACCGCGCGGCGCTTGCGTTCGGTATGAACGCCGCCGTCGTCACCGTCGGGGACGAGCTCCTCGTCGGGGACACCGAGAACACGAACGCCACCTGGCTCTGCGACCGCCTCGACGCCCGGGGCGTCGGGGTCCGGCGGGTGACCGTCGTGCCGGACGAGGTCGCCGAGATCGCGCGAGTCGTCAACGAGTACCGCGCCGAGTACGACGCGGTGATCGTTACCGGCGGTCTCGGGCCGACGCACGACGACGTGACGATGGAGGGCGTCGCGGCCGCGTTCGGACGTGACCTCGTCGAGAACGCCGAGGCGGCCGCGTGGCTCGCCGAGCGGGGGTACAGCGGGAGCGACCTCGCGGCGGAGACCACGCACCTCCCCGCCGACTGCCGGCCGCTGCCGAACGAGGCGGGGGTCGCGCCCGGCGCCGTTGTCGACTCCGTCTACGTCCTGCCCGGGGTTCCGGGCGAGATGAAAGCGATGTTCGAGCTGGTCGAAGACGAGTTCGCGGGGACACTCACCCACGTGGTCACTGTCGACGTCGACGAGCCGGAGAGCGAGCTGCTCGACCGGATCGCGACGCTGCGGGAGCGGTTCGACGTGCGAGTCGGATCGTATCCGGGCAGGGTCGTGACGGTGAAGATCACCGCCGAGAGCGAGGCGGAGGCCGAGCGCGCGGCGGCGTGGGTCCGCGAACACGCGGACGCGATCGAAGAAACGGACGGAGACTCGGTCGGGGACGAGGCGGCCTGAGCGTCGCGTCGCGACGGCTCGGTTACCGGTACAGGTACGCGACCCACACGGCGACGAGGGCGAGGCTCGCGAGCAGGACCGCGCCCGCGGTCGCGCTGATCGGCAGCGGCTCCGTCACGGCGGCTTCGAGGATCATATCTCGGGGTTGTTCTGGGGGCGTCTTAAGTATTGATTCTCGGGCGATCCGACGCCGGGAGCCGGTCCCGATCTCCCTCTCCGCCCGGACGCGGCTCTCTTAAGAGGCCGGCGCGGTGAACGTCGGGCATCCACGTGGGGATCGCGGTGAACCCGGTCGCCGGCATGGGCGGCCGCGTCGGCCTGAAGGGGACCGACGGGAAGGTGGCCGAGGCGGTCGAGCGCGGCGCGGAGCCGCGGGCGCCGGATCGAGCGCGGCGGATGCTCGACCGGCTGGCCGCAGTGGCCCCCGAGACGACCGTCTCCGCGGCCGCGGACCCGATGGGCGAGTCAATCGTCCGCGAGGCGGGCTTCGACCCGGTCCGCGTCGTCGACCCGTTCGAGGGAGAGGCGCCGGAGCAGACGGCGACCTCGGAGCCGACGGAGACGACCGCGGCGCACACCGCGGCGGTCGTGCGGGCGTTCGCGGGAATCGACGACGGCGACGACGGCGAGGCCTCGGACGAGACCGCCGCCGACCCCGTCGACCTCGTCTTGTTCGTCGGCGGCGACGGCACCGCCGCGGACGTCGCGGAGGCCTTGGAGGGGACCGACGTGCCGATGCTCGGCGTCCCCGCCGGCGTGAAGGTGTACTCGTCGGTGTTCGCGGTGTCGCCGGAGGACGCCGCCGAGGTCGCGGCGTCGTTCTCGCGGACCGAGCGCCGCGAGGTGATGGACATCGACGAGGACGCCTACCGCGAGGGCGAGGTCCACCCGGAGCTTCGGGGGGTCGCGCACGTTCCCGTCGCCGACGACCTCCAGTCGTCGAAACAGACCGCGAGCGGGACCGTCGAGTCGCTGGCCGAGGGCGTCGCGGCCGACATCCGCGAGCGCGACGGCGAGGGAGTCACCTTCGTCCTCGGCCCGGGGTCGACCGTGGGCGCGATCAAGGACGAACTCGGCTTCGAGCCGTCGCCGATCGGGGTCGACGTCTGGCGGGACGGCGAGGTGCTCGTCCGGGACGCGACGGAGGCGCAGATCCTCGACGCGCTCGGCGAGGAGAACGTGATCGTCGTCTCCCCCATCGGTGGGCAGGGGTTCGTCTTCGGCCGCGGCAACCCACAGATCTCGCCGGCCGTGATCCGGCGCTGCGACCTCCGGATCGTCGCCTCGCGGGCAAAGCTCGACGACGTGCGCGCACTCCGCGTCGACACCGACGAACCCGACCTCGACGACGAACTCGCGGGGTGGGTCCGCGTCCGCGTCGGGAAGTTCGAGACGCGGATGATGAAGATCGTCTGAGGCGGCGCACCGGTTCTCGGGAGGGACAGGCCTTTGTCGGTGGCCGGGGCGGGAGTCGTATGGGACGCGAGAAGGAACGGATGCTCGCCGGCGAGGCGTACGATCCGATGGTGCCGGAGCTGGTCGCCGACCGCCGGCGCGCGAGGGACCGCTGCCGCCGCTACAACGCCACCGCCGCGACGGAGACCAACCGCCGGGAGCGACTCCTCCGGGATTTGTTCGGCGAGGTCCGCGGCGACGCGACGGTCCTGCCGTCGTTTCGCTGCGACTACGGGTACAACGTCGGCGTCGGCGACGGCTTCTTCGCGAACTTCGGCTGCGTGTTCCTGGACGCCGCGCCGATCGCGTTCGGGGAGAACTGTATGCTCGGGCCGGGCGTCCACGTCTACACCCCGACACACCCGATCGACCCCGAGGAGCGCGCGACCGGCCGCGAGTTCGGCGACCCTGTCACGGTCGGCGACGACGTCTGGATCGGGGGGCGGGCCGTGATCACGCCCGGAACCTCGGTCGGCGACGGCGCGGTCGTCGCGGCCGGCGCCGTCGTGGTCGACGACGTACCGGCGCGGACGGTGGTCGGCGGCAACCCGGCCGAGGTGATCCGAGAAATCGACGAGAAGTGATCAGTTACGGAGCGTCGAGCGCGTCGGCCACGGCGGGCGCGACGCTGACGACGCTACAGCCCCGCTCGACGGTGTCGCTGCCGACGATCCGGTCGACGCCGGCGGCGCGGAGCTTCGTCACCGCGTTGGCCGCGAGGACGGGGTGGACGCAGGCCGTCAGCACCCGCGCGGCGCCGCGGTCGGTGAGGACGGCGACCGACTCACTCATCGTCGACCCGGTCGCGATGATGTCGTCGACGACGACCACGTCCCGGTCGGCCACGGGGGCGTCGGAGGGCGACACCGCGACGGCGCCCGTCTCGCGGTCGCGGTGCTTCTCGAAGTAGTCCGTCTCGCCGGCGCCGTAGGCGTCGCGGACGGTGGCGGCCACGTCGATGGCTCCCTCGTCGGGGGAGAGGAAGAGCGGGTCGTCGAGGTCGACGGGGAGCGGACCGGCAAGGACGCCGGCGGCGTCGACCGTCTCGACGGGGACCTCGAAGAAGTCGGCGACCGTCGCCTCGTGGGGGTTGACGAGGAGGACGCGGTCGGCCCCAGTCGATATCGCTCTCGCCATCGCGCGGGCGGAGACCGGCTCGCCCTCGCCGAACGAGGCGTCCTGGCGCGCGTAACCCATGTACGGGATCACGGTCGTCACGGTCGTCGCGCCGGCCTCGCGGACGGCGTCTTGGAGTTGGAGCAGTTCCACCCACGCCTCGTCGGAGTCGGTTGCGGCGACGATCACGGCCTCGTCGGCGTCGAAGTCGGGCACCGCGGCGAGCCCCTCCCCGTCCGGGAACCGGTCGTATGTCGGGGTCGCGAGCGCCCGGTCCGTCTCCTCGGCGAGCGCGGCCGCGAGCTGCTGCGAGCTGGACCCGGGTACGATCATGGGCGACCGTTCCGCGGACACCGGTAAACCAGTTTCCTTACCGCGCGGCCCACTCCCGCGCTCGGGGCGGTCCACCCCCGCGCTCGGGACGGCCCACCGGCGTCGCCGCGCCGCCGCGCGCCACGCGAGCGCGACCCACACCGGTCCCACAGGGGCGGATATTCACGGGCGCGGCGGGTACGAACGGCCAATGACCGACACCGAAGCCGGCGCGCGCGTCGGACTCCCCTGTCCGTCGTGCTCGCCGTCCGAGCCGACCGTCCACGAGGTCCTCAGTCCGGGCGGGCAGGCCACCGTGCGCTGTACCGAGTGCGACCACACGCATAAGACCGAGATCCCCAAGGAGGAGACCGTCGCCGTGACGATCGTCGTCTCGCAGGACGGCGACTCGTTCACGACGACGATGGACGTGCCCGCCGACGGCGACGTCGCCACGGGCGAGGAGTTCGTCGTCGACACCGATGAGGCGCTGATGCAGGTGCGGATCACCGACATCGAACTCGGGCCGGAGAACCGCGTCGAGGAGGCCGACATCACCGACGTGGAGACGCTGTGGACCCGCGCGGTTGACAACGTCGCGGTCCCTGTCACGCTCCACCCGAAGGACGGCGACGCAGACCAGACGCGCTCGCTGCGCGTGAACGTCCCGGGCGACTACGAGTTCACCGTCGACGAGACGGTGGAGTTCGGCGAGGAGGAGTTCACCGTCGAGGGGCTTCGAGATCCGCGAGGACGCGCCCGAGTACCGCCACGAGAAGCTCGACCACCCCGGCGACCTCGCCTACGCGAAGGACCTTAAGCGGGTGTACGCCCGCGACGAGACGCTGACCGCGTGGTCGGCCTGGTAGGCGCGGCGCGCTCGCCTCACCCCGGCCGGCGAAAGCTCGTACCAACATAAACAATTATGAAGGATACGCCCATTAGTCGAGTCGTGCCACCCGTAGTACACGACTGACGCACGCTCGACGGCGGGGACGACGGCCGGTCCCGGCGGTCCGAGCACGCGCGAGGCGACCGAGACCGAACCGACGACCGAACGACCGAAGTCGTCCCCGGAGTCCGACGAGGACAACGCCGACGACGCAACCGACGACCTGCCGACCGCCGCCGAGGCGGTCGCGCAGGCGGCGGGGACGTTCGACCCGTCGGACACCCGACAGATTGCGAACGGCACCGACCGTTGGAACGCGTACGCCGGCTCGTCGCACTGACGACGCGGCCGGATCCTTTTATTCGGCGGCGCGACTACCGACGAGCGGCCGATGACGAACCACCGCTCCGAGCCGGACTCGGCACCCGGCGACGACGAGCCCTATGAGTGCCGAGGCCCCCGTTTTTAACGGTAGATGGCAACTCAGAGGGGATCTGGTTATGGCCACGGTAGACATAGGCCCCGGTCAGGTTCCCGCTGATTAGGCGGACACGGATTTAAGAACGTTGCCGAGTAATCAGCCGATATGGCCGCCGAAATCTCCGATCGGGTTCGAGAACTCGCTGAAGCCCGCGGCCTTCCAGAGTCCGAAGTATTCGAACAGGCACTCGAACGCGGTCTCGAAGACCTGTGGGAGGATCTCGTTCTCGCTCGGTACCTCGACGGCGAACTCGACCGCGAGGAAGCAATCGAGCGAGTCGGCCGGACGAAAGTCGAGCGAGCGGAGCGAGAGCGGGAAGTCGTCGAGGAAGACGTCGACTGGGGCCTAAACGCGTGACGCTCGCCGCCGTCTCAGACGCAGGACCGCTCATTCACCTCGCCGAAATCGACTCGATCGAACTGCTTGAGACGTTCGACACACTTCTCCTTCCGGAGACGGTTTACAAGGAGGTCGATGCCGGCGGTGTTCCGGACGGGTTGACCAATCTCTCGTACGAACTTGTCGAAGCCGATAAAAGCCGAGTTGGGCTTGAAGAGCTGGACGCCGGAGAACGCGCCGCGATTGCCGATCGCAGAGGACCGAGGAGTCACCCTCCTGACTGACGGCCTCCCCGCCCGAAAGACGGCGTCCGACGCGGAGATCGAAGTACACGGCTCTATCGGCGTCGTCGCGCTCGGGTACGGCCGCGGGTTGCTCGATAGGGACAACGCGGCATCGCGAATGCGAGCACTCCAGCGTGAGACGAGCCTCTTCGTGACCGATGCCGTCGTCGAACGTGGCATCGAACTACTGGACGAAACGTGATTTCAAGCCGATCATCTGATGTGGAATAGATCAGTCACCACGCTTCACTTCCGGTCCGGTTGGACGTCGTTTATTATTTAACAGAACGCTCGTTCCGCTATGTCCTATTACGGGGGTACATCTTGGACGACATGTCCGCACTGCGATAAAAGGCAGAAGGCTTCGAGTGGCTGGGTGACGTGTCGAAGTTGCGGCGAGAACTTCCACGCTTGACCGACGGTGTTTGAGTCCGCCAGATCGCAGAAGAGCGGTGTCTATAGACGCGCTGAACACAGTCACTAGGGATAGATTGTGAGTCGTGAGTGCCGAGGCCACAGCTTCGGAACCGACGCCGAGTGAGCGGAGACTACACGAATCTCTGAAACGTTTTTGAGGTGCGAGTACGGCGAAAATCTGGATGCTTCGACGGAAATCACCGTCTCGGACGAGGGGCGAGACCGCCCTGACCGTCGGTCGCGTCGAGCGATCGATTACAGGAAGAACGTGACGAGCGCGAGCACGACGAAGATAATGACGAGCCACTTGGCGATGGTCATGCTCAGCCCGGCGACCCGGCTGGCGCCGGCGATCGCCGCGATGACCGCGAGGACAAGGAAGGCGATCGCCAGTCCGATCAGGTCCCCGCCGAACTGGAGGGGGGCGAGCACGGCTCCGTCGTGAACCACTTGGGCCAAGTTCATACCCTATCGACCGTCGCCACCCGGTTAGTTATTCGAGGGCTATCACGCGGACGAACCGTTTTTACGCCGGTGTGTGAGTCGTCACCCATGGACCACCGCTGCCCCGACTGCGGCGCCACGATGGAGGAGGTCAGGTTCGGCGTGGGCGACGCCTGAAACGCGTACGTCGAGATCGGCGAGAAGCGGGCGGGGCTGCTCGGCAAGCTCGGCGTGAACGAACACACGGACCTGACGACGGTGATGTGTCCCGAGTGCGGGCTGGTGCGGCACTACGTCGAGTTCGAGGAGTGACGCGAGAGCCCGGGGGAGTCGCGCCGGACCGACACCGGACACATCCGGTCGGGGCTTTATTCTCTCGGGCGCCGGACGAGTTCGTATGGAGCCAGACTTAGACCGATTCACGTCGCGCCGGTCGACCGTGTACGGGCAGCGCGGCGTGGTGGCAACCAGCCAACCGCTCGCGAGCGAGGCGGGCATCGAAGTCCTCCGAGAGGGCGGCAACGCCTTCGACGCCGCGGTCGCGACCGCGGCCGCGCTCAACGTCGTCGAGCCGACCTCGACCGGCCTGGGCGGCGACGTGTTCGCGCTGTACCGGACCGCCGACGGCGACGTCGGCGCGATGCGCTCCTGTGGCGGCGCGCCCGCGGACGCGACGATCGAGAACGTCAAGACGGCGTTAGCGGAGGACGACGACGCCGACGCCTACTACCCCGACGACGGCGGCTACGCGGTCGACGACGCGGGCGAGGCCGGGATGCCGTTCTACGGGCCGCACGCGGTCACGGTCCCGGGGACGGCCCGCGGCTGGGAGGCGACGGTCGAGAAACTGGGCCGGCTGAGCCTCGCGGACGCGCTCGCGCCCGCCATCCGCTACGCGACCGAGGGGTACCCGGTGTCCGAGGTGATCGCCTCCTACTGGGCGAGCGCCGACGCGCTGTTCACCGACGACCACGCCCGCGAGGCGTACCTGTTCGACGACGATCCGCCGAGCGTCGGGCAGACGGTGACGATGCCGCGCCTGGGCGAGTCGATGCGCAAGATCGCCGAGGAGGGCGCGGATGTCGTCTACGAGGGCGAGATCGCCGAGGCGATCGCCGACGAGGTCCAGTCGCAGGGCGGGTTCATGACCGTCGACGACCTCGCCGACTTCGAGGTCGAGTGGCCCGACCCGGTGTCGACCACCTACAACGGCGCTGAGGTGTACGAGCTCCCGCCGAACAACCAGGGGCTGATCGCCCTCGAAGCGCTCAACGTCGCCGCCGAGCTGGGCGCGGGCGAGCACGACTACGACTCGCCGGAGCGCGTCCACTACTTCGCCGAGGCGCTGAAGCGGGCCTTCCACGACGGCCACCGCTACATCACCGACCCCGAGTACGAGGAGGTCCCGCCGCTCGCGTCGAGCGAGTGGGCCGCGGAGCGCGCCGCGGGCGTCGGCGAGACCGCCTCGCACGATGTCTCCTTCGGCGTGCCGAACGCGAACGCCGAGGACGCGGACACCGTCCTCCTCACCGTCGCGGACGACGCGGGCAACGTCGTCTCGTACATCAACTCGCGGTTCGCCGGCTTCGGCTCCGGGCTGGTCGCCGGCGACACCGGCATCGCGCTCCAGAACCGCGGCGCGTCGTTCTCGCTCGACCCGGACCACCCGAACGCGCTCGAACCCGGCAAGCGCCCCTTCCACACGCTCATCCCGGGCGTCGTCCGATTCGACGAGGACGACTGGGCCGCCTTCGGCGTGATGGGCGGATACATCCAGCCGCAGGGCCACGTCCAGGTGATCTCGAACCTCGTCGACTACGACATGCCCCTCCAGCGCGCGCTCGACGAGCCGCGCTGGCGCTACCGCGAGAGCGGCGAGCTGGCGCTCGAACCGCACTTCGACGACGCCGCCGCGGCGAAGCTGGTCCGGAAGGACCACGACGTGCGGACGCTCTCGCCGGTCATGTTCGGCGGGGCACAGATCGCGCGGAACCGAGACGGAGTCCTCTCGGCCGCCACGGAACCCCGGAAAGACGGGAACGCACAGGGATACTGAGACGGAACCTCTCGTCCGCGGAGCCGGCGTTGTTTTCTATCAAGTAATGTATATGAAACGGAGTTCGCGCTCGGTCGTCGATCAGCGAACGGTCGGTAGAACGCACAAGTCTCCGACAGAACCCGTCTGATCGGCCCGAATTCGAACGCCGTCGTATTTGTGGCCGTGGATACACTTATAACGACTCGTATGGTATACGCTCACAGGATGACGCGAAGAATCCAGCGACGCGACGTACTCAGAGGCGCCGGTGCGGTCGGGATCGCAGCTGTCGCCGGCTGTTCGACGGAGAGCGGCGACGGCGGCGACGGCGGCGACGGCGGAGACGGCTCCGACGGTTCCGACGGCGGCGACGGCTCCGACGGTTCCGACGGCGGAGATGGGAGCGACGGCGGCGACGTTCCCGACGCTGTCATGGTCGTCGGCTTCCCGCAGTCCGGCATTCAGCTGTTCCGCGACTTCTACTCGGAGTTCGCCGACAGCGCGCCCGACCTGGACATCATCGTCCCCGACGGGCTGATCGACGCCGACCTCCCCGGCGAGGTCGACAACGACATGAACAACGTCATCGGCACCGCGCCCTCCGCGGGCGGTCCCGGCGCGGAGTTCTTCACGGAGTCGTATCAGGAGGCGTACGACGAGGAGCCAGGCGTGTTCACCGCGCAGGCGTACGACGCGATGGCGGTCGAGATCCTCGCGGCCACGGCCGCGGGCGAGAACGACGGCGAGGCGATCCGCGACCGGATCCGGACCGTCGCGAACCCCGGCGGCGAGGAGTTCGGCCCGGCCGACCTCCCGGAGGCGGTCGAGACCGTCGCCGGCGGCGACCCCGTTCACTACGTGGGTGCGTCGTCGAGCGTCAACTTCGACGTGAACGGCGACGTCGCCACCGCCGCCTACGACATCACGGATTTCCAAGACGGCGAGCTCGTCACCCTCGACACCGTCGAGTTCGGGAACGAGCTCTCGGAGGAGGACCAGAACGCGACCGCCGCGGATCCGGTCGGCGTCGACTCCTTCACTGCTCGGATCGGCGTGTTGATGCCGGAGACCGGCGACCTCGGTCCGCTCGGCGTGCCGATCCGCGACGGCGCACTGCTCGCGGCCACGCAGGTCAACGACGCGGACATTAACGTCGACGTCGAGACCAGAGTCGAGGACACCCAGACCGATCCGCAGGCCGGTATCTCGGGCGCGAACGCCATCGTCAACGCCGGCTACGGCGCGGTCGTCGGCCCGGCGTCGTCGAACGTCAACCTTCAGGTCGCCGACCAGGTGTTCATCCCGAACGGCGTCGTCGGCATCTCGCCGTCGTCGACCGACCCGAACGTGACGGACTTAGAGGACAACGGCTACATCTTCCGGACCGCGCCCTCCGACCTGCTTCAGGGACCGGCGATGGCCGACCTCGCCGTCAGCGACACGGTCGGCGCCGAGTCCTCCGGCACGCTGTACCTCAACGACGCCTACGGCCAGTCGCTGGAGGAGGCGTACGTGAACGCCTTCGAGGAGCGCGACGGCACCATCGACCAGCGGGTCTCCTTCGAGCCGAACCAGGCGACGTACACCAGCCAGTGGTCGAGCGTGCTGAACGAGTAGGGAGTTCCTCCGAGTCTGTTCCGATTTTCCGCGGCACGTGAGCAGCGGTGCTGGTCCGGAGAGGCAGTGCGATCGAGGGATGACCGCGACAATGATTTATAAAATACTGCGGTGGCGCGTGCCGACGAGCGCCCGCAGGGCGCGAGTCGCACGCGCGAGGTCGCCGGCGCTACTTACGTCGTCTGCGCGGCCCTCGCGGCTGGGTCTTTGGAGGCGTTCACCGCGGAGTCGCCAGCACCCATTTATAAGCAAGCGGCTCGGGCTTCGGTGTGGTTCGTGGTGGCGGTGTGGAGCGCGTATCGCCGAGCAGCTGGGGTTTTGGCGGTGTTCGCCGCCGATCCGCCGTCGGCGCGTATAAATAGCCGCCGGCAACGTCCGGAACCGGTTTATAAACGACCGTCCTCCCGCAGCAAAGCGATTATCCGCCGAGGAAGTCGCGCCGCACATCCTCGTCTGAGAGCAGCACGTCGCCGCGGTCGGTGTAGCGGTTCTCGCCGTTCACCAGCACGTAGCCGCGGTCGCAGCGGCGCAGCGCCTCCTTCGCGTTCTGCTCGACCATCAGCACCGCCGTCCCGCCCTCGTTGATTCGGTCGATCCGGTCGAACATGTCGGAGACGAGATCGGGGGCGAGACCGGCCGAGGGCTCGTCGAGCAACAGGAGGTCGGGGTCGAGCATGAGCGCTCGGCCCATCGCGACCATCTGCCGCTGACCGCCCGAGAGCGTCCCCGCCTTCTGGTCGCTGCGCTCCCGGAGGATCGGGAAGCGGTCGTAGATCGTCTCGATCTGGTCTTCGGGCACCTCGTCGAGGATGTACGCGCCCATCTCGAGGTTCTCGCGGACGCTGAGTCCCGGGAACACGTTGTCGTTCTGCGGGACGAACCCGATCCCCTCGCGGATGATCTCGCTCGGGCGCGAGCCCGTGGATCGGCTCGCCCTCGAACTCGACGGTGCCGTCCATGTGGGTCGTGAGTCCGAAGACGGTCTTCATCACCGTCGACTTGCCGGCCCCGTTCGGACCGACGATGGTCACGTACTCCCCGTCGGCGACGTCGAGGACCACGTCCGAGAGGATCTGGAGGTCACCGTACCCCGCGTCGAGGTCGCGGATGCGGAGGATCGCGTCCCCGTCGATCGCGTGATCGGTTCCGGCGTCGGCGTCAGTCTCGACCGAGTCCGAGTCGACGTCGACCGCGTCGGTGGTATGTCCGCCCGTCGCGGAGGCGGCGTCGGCCGGCGCGTTCGTCGCGGTCGACTCGGCGTCGGTCACCGCCTCGTCACCCGTGGCGTCGGCGGTCATAGGTCCTCACCCAGGTACGCCTCGATGACCCGCTCGTCGTTCCGTATCTCGTCGCCGGTCCCCTCGGCGAGCACGCTGCCCTGATCGCATGACGATGACGCGTTCGCAGTTGTTCATGATGACGTCCATGTCGTGTTCGACGAGCAGGAAGGTGTAGCCGTCAGCGCGCAGGTCGTGGATCCGGTCTAAGAGCTTCTCCTCGAGCGTCGGGTTGACCCCGGCGAGCGGCTCGTCGAGCAGCACCATCTCGGGGTCGGTCATCAGCGCGCGGGCCATCTCCAGCAGCTTCCGCTGGCCGCCGGAGAGGTTCCCCGCGTGCTCGTGCGCGAGGTGGTCGATCTCGAAGAACTCCAGCGTCTCCCAGGCGCGCTCGCGGAGCGCGGTCTCCTCCTCGACGACCGCGCCGCGAAGCCCGGGCGTGACCGACCGAATCGCGGACTCGCCGAGCTGCCCCTGCGGCGCGAGCATGAGGTTCTCCAAGACGGTCATCTCGGAGAGCTCCCGGGCGATCTGGAACGTCCGAACCAGTCCCTTCCGCGCGATCTGATGCGGTCTGAGACCGGTGATGTCCTCGCCGTCGAAGTACACCTTCCCGGCGGTCGGCTCGTGGACGCCGGTGATGCAATTGAAGGTGGTCGACTTCCCGGCGCCGTTCGGCCCGATGAGTCCGGTCAGCGATCCGGACTCGACCTCGAAGGAGGCGCCGTCGACCGCGGTGACGCCGCCGAACCGCTTCACCAGCCCCTCCACGCGGAGCGGGACCGTCGAGGGGGTGCGCTTCGCGGCCTCCTCGACCGCGCTGTCGTTCGCCTCCGGTTCGTCGTCCGGCCCGTCCGCCGCCGCGACGGTGTCGGCCGCGCCGGCGTCTCCCGGGTCTGCGGCGTCGTTCGCGTCGGCGTCGTCGATCGGATCGGGCGCGTCGCTACTCATCGGACTCACCTCCGGCGGGCCGCTCCGAGAGGTCGACGGCCGCGGCCGTCTCGATTCGGTCGCCGAGGATCCCCTCCGGGCGCCGGTGGATGATGAACACGAGCACGAGTCCGAGGAAGACGAACTGGAGCGGCGCGACGTTGTCGGTCGCGTACGCCAAGAACATCACCGGGTCCAGCGAGGCGACCGCGTCGGCGAACGACGCCGGCGTCTCCGCGTCGATGAGACCGCGGACGGCCCCGCCGACGCGCCGCGGCCCCTCGAACAGCACCGCGGCGAAGACGATACCGCCGAGGACGGAGCCGGTGTTCGACCCGGAGCCGCCGATGATCACCGCGATGAACACGTAGAAGGTCAGGAGCGGCCGGAACTGCGGCGTCGGCGAGACGTTGCCCTGGCTGCCGAACCAGAGGATGCCGGCGAGTCCCATCAGCGCGCAGCCGATGACGAACACCTTGATCTTCACGAGGTTCACGTCCTTGCCGAGCGAGTTGGCGACGAGTTCGTCCTCCCGAATGGCTTTCATCGTCCGCCCGAACGGCGACCGTCCGAGGCGTTCGAGCAGGAGGTAGAAGCCGATCAGGAAGCCGGCGAGAACGGCGATGTACCCCCAGCCGATGAGTATCGTGTGGGCGATGCCGAGACCGTCGGTGCCGAAGACCCCGAAGACGAGGTCGCCGAGTGCGGTCGGGTTCCCCGCCTGTCCGTCGACGAGGAACAGGCCACGGACGGGGTTGTCCGGCATTCCCATCCCGCGGCCGCCGCCCGTTCCGGCACCGATCGTCTCGCGCAGGAACGTGTCGAAGGCGCTCGACTGGAGCGACAGGCGGATTATCTCGGAGAGTCCGAGCGTCACGATCGCGAGGTAGTCGGCCTTGAGCCGCAGCGCCGGGAGAGCGGCGAGCGCACCGAGCAGCGCCGCCATCCCCATCCCGGCGAGGACACCGACCGGGAGCGGTAGCCCGAGTCCGGGCGGACCGAAGGCGGGATCGGGCGACCGAACGACCATCCCCATCGTGTACACGCCGACGGCCATGAAGCCGGCGACGCCGATGTTAAAGAGACCGGTGTACCCCCACTGGAGGTTCAAGGCGAGCGCGGTGAGCGCGTAGACGAGACCGAGGAAGGTCAGCGTCTCAAGCAGCCCGACCACGCTGTTGAGTCCGTCTGTGAACGTGAGCAGCGTCGCGGCCGCGTAGACCGCGAGCAGCGTCCCGACCACGAGTCCGAGGTCGCTCTCTCTTGCGGCCTCGACCAGCGCCGCGGTGACGCTCTCGGGCGGGTCGGACGCGGGCGCGGGGTCGCCTGACGTGGAAGCGGAGTCGTCGGACGCGTCGGGGTCGCTCATGTCGTCGAAACACCTCCGAACAGCCCCTCGGGGCGCAACAGCAGCATCAGGATCATCACGGCGAACGCCGCCGCCTGGTTGAAGTCGGACGGGATCCAGATCGTCGAGGTCGTGAACACGACGCCGATGACGAGTCCGCCGACGATGGCCCCGTAGACGGAGCCGATCCCGCCTAAGATTACGGCCGCGAAGATGAGAAGCAGGAGGAGCCAGCCGAAGTCGAACTGGATCGTCCCCCGGAGCAGGACGTAGAGATAGCCGGAGGCGCCCGCGAGTCCGCCGCCGATGATCCACGTGGCGGTGACGACGCGCTCGGCCGGAATCCCCGTGATGAGCGCGAGGTCCTTGTTGTCGGCCATCGCGCGCATCGCGGTCCCGAGCTTCGTGTGCTGGAGCATGCCGTCCATCGCGAGCATCAGGCCGAGCGCCGCGACGAGGATGGTGAGTTCGTGCGCGTTCACGGAGAGTCCGAGCGGGCCGAACGCGAGGTTCGACGCGTCGACGCTGGCGGTCACGCCGCGCCGGTCGGAGCCGTAGCCGAACTGGAGCAGGTAGCGCACGACCAGCGCGGCGCCGATGGAGGCGATGAGCAGCGAGATCCCGTCGCGGTCCCGCATCGGCTTGTAGAACGCCCGGTCGAGCGCCACCGCGAGCAGCGCGGTGACGACGAACGCCACGAGGAGTCCGACGAGGATCGCGGCCGGCGTCGTGAGGATGTGCGCGCCGATGTCGCCCGGCGAGGCGCTCCCGGCGTCCCGAACGGTCAGCAGCGCGCGGACCGGAACGTCGCCGAACCCGGCGATCAGGAAGGCGACGCCCCAGCCGGAGAACGCGCCCACGCTGACGAGGTCGCCGTGCGAGAAGTTCGCGAACGAGAGAATGCTGTACGTCATCGAGAGCCCGATCCCCGCGAGTCCGATCACGAGGCCGATGACGATGCCGTTCCAGAGGTTCGATCCGAGCCGGTCGACCGAGAGCGACCCCCCGATCGGGCCGAGACCGATCCCCGCGAGTTTCGCCGCGAGGTCGACGAGGAGCAGGCTGCCGAGGAGGACGACGAAGAGAAGCCCCGGACGTGCCCGCACTGAGTCGACGATCGACGAGTCAGTTGTTCCCATGTGTACGTCTCACTGAGACAGGGTGGGTCACCGAGAGGTAAATAACTCGCTGTTCGGACAAGACCTCGAAAGCGCCTGACAGCTGTCGAAGGTGGCGAGTTCCGGGACCCGCGTCTCAGTCGCTTCCCGCGGCCCGCGCGTGGCGTCGCGCGTCCTCGGGCGACCGTCCCTCGCGCAGCAGGGCCTCGACGAACAGCTCGCCGGCCTTGTACGACGACCGAACCATGGCGCCCGACGCACAGTAGAGGAAGTCGAACTCCGTCTCGGCCACCCGTCGCCACGTTTCGAAGACGTCCGGGTGGACGTACTCGAACACGTCCAGATGCGAGCGCGAGGGCTGGAGGTACTGGCCGAAGGTGACGACGTCGACGCCGACCTCGCGGAGGTCGCCGAGCGTCCGGTACACCTCGTGGTCGTACTCCCCGACGCCGAGCATCAGGCTCGTCTTGGTGTGGATGTCGGACTCGCGGTCGACCCGATCGAGGACCGCGAGGGACTGCTCGTAGTTCGCGCGGCGGTCCCGGACCGGCCACTGGAGCCGCTCGACCGTCTCGACGTTGTGCGCGATCACGTCCGGTCCCGCGTCGATGATCCGGTCTATCGCCTCGGGGTCCCCGCCGAAGTCCGGAATGAGCGTCTCGACGAGGATCTCCGGGTCCCGACGCTTGATCTCGCGGATCGTCTCGGCGAAGTGCGCCGACCCGCCGTCCGCGAGGTCGTCGCGGTCGACGGACGTGAGGACGACGTAGTCGAGACCGATCTCCGCGACCGCGTCCGCGACGTTCGCCGGCTCGTCGGGGTCGAGCGCCTCCATCCCGCCCGTCTCCACGTCACAGAAGTTACACCCGCGCGAGCAGCGGTCGCCCATCAGCATGAACGTCGCCGTGCCGCCGGGACCGCCCTCGGCGGCGTCCGCCGCCTCGCCGTTCGGGGGCGCGTTCGCACCCCCGACCAACACTCGCCCATGTTCGGGCAGTTCGCCTCCTCGCAGACCGTGTGGAGGTCATGGTCGCGGAGGATGGACTTGATCTCGGTGAACCGACTCCCGGACGGCGGGCGCGACTTCAGCCAGTCCGGCTTCCGGCGGCCGCGTTCCATGGTCGACCCTTGGCGTCCGAGCGCAAAAGGGTGCGGGTCGGATCGTCTCCCGCTGCCGGGTTTTCGAACGTCGTATCGGCTCACCTCGGTCTGCGCCGTCAGCGGATCCTCCGGCCAGTAGGCGATATAATTATTTGAGGTAGAAATAGATTTATTGCTCACCATCCGGTAGGTAGAGTATGAGCGAAGTCAGCCCCGCGGTTGAAGCGTGGAAAGAAAACGCGAGCGCATTCGACAGGGTTCAGTCAGTCGCCAGCGCCCTTTCAGAACCGCAGACGGCGTCGTACATCGCGAACGAAGCGTACGTGGCTGAGAACACCGCACGGAAACACTTGGAGCGACTCGTGGATCTGAACGTCCTGATAACGAGCGAGCGAGAGGGGACGACCCACTACTCCGCCGACCCACTCCACACCCGGCTACAGACACTTCGGGAATTGCTGGAACAGAACGATCGCGACGACCTGATCGAATTGAAGTCGGAGCTACAGTCGGAGATCGAGGGATGGAGCGACGAGTACGGGGTCGACTCACCCTCCGAACTCCGTGCCCGTGCCGCGGAGACGGGGACTGCCGCGCAGACGAGAGCAGTCAAAACGACGGCGAGTGATTGGGAACTCGTCTCGTATCGCCTGTCCATCGTCGAGGACGCCATCGAGAACTACGCGGAGTACGACCGAGACTACCGAGCGTCGGCCTGACTATGAGAGGTAGTGGAGGATCGTACGACCCGGCAGCGGCTTCCCATCGGGTCCTTCGCGGTATCCAGCAGGAACTCGAGCGGCATCCGGTGGTCACGGAGGTTCGAGGGTTCCCGGCAGGTGAGTTTACGCAAGTTGTCGCAGAGATAGCGGCCGGACGGTGGGAGATCGAGCGTGATGGGGGAACGCTCACGGTGCGGTGGTTTACCGGAGAGACGCCCGACGACCGCCCGGAGTTTTCATTTCACTACAGCGACGAGCGAGTCGATTTCGGGTGGCATCACGAGCCGAACCCACACGTCGACGAGTGGGGCACTTTCAGGAGCGGACGGGCGAGAAGGCGGAATATTCGTACGAGCCGTTCACGTTCCCTTCTAAAAGCCCAACGCGGCTCGTCTGGGAGATCATGACCTCCCTCTCCGAACGACTCGAGCCGGAGTGAACGTCCGGTAGGGGGTTCGTACGGGACCGACTCAACCCGGGTGATACCGCTCGCAACCGGATCCGTCCTCCGCTACGCCCGGCCCCGCCCCGGCGACCTACGCCTCCGGGACGAAGACGTTCATCGACGGCGTCTGGATCCCCTGGAACTTGTTCTTCCAGTTGTAGGCGATGTTGAGGACGCGTCGCCGATTGCCGGGCGGCCCCGTCACCACGCTCACGGAGGTACCGTCCTCCGGGATCTCGACGCGCGTGTCCTCCCACTCGAAGCCGGCGAGCAGCTCTGCGGGGTTCTCGACGGTCACCGTCCCGCTGTTTTTGTTCACCTCGTACAGCCGGTAGGAGTCGGTTTCGAGCAGCCGCTTGATATCGTCGAGGTCCTCGTCGAAGTGCGCTTCGAGCGCGTCGGCGGTGTGGTAGCCGCAGACGATCAGGTGCGCGAACGTCTCGACGTTGCGCGGGTTCTGCTCGGCGGCCCGGAGGTGATCGAAGTACGCCAACTTCTCCTCCCTGTCGAGTTCGAGGATCTCGTTGACGATCCGGGCCGCCTCCCGCTCCGTTTCCGTCGCGTCCGGGTCGGCGAGGACCTCGTCCGCCCGCGACCCCGTGTTCTGCCCCCGCGACACGTCGAGGACGTTCTTGAGGTGTTTCGCGCGGTCGTACACCGCCGACTTGTACGACCAGTCGCGGACGTCGTCCGGGTAGTCGTCGAACTGCCGGAGGAGCGCCTCGCGGTCCTCCGGGAATCCGATCTCCTCGCGGAAGTCGCTCCACGCGGTGGCGCCCTCGAAGAGTTCGAACTCGGTGAGGGTGTCCTGTCCGAGGTTCGCCCGCGTGCCGCCGCTGGCGACAAACTTGGCTTCGAGGAACGTCTCCCCGCCGGCGGCCTCAACGATGAGGTCGCCGAGCGAGTCGTAGGAGTTGCCGGCGTGGCGCACCGCGGTCCGGTCCGGGAAGTCGGCCTCGATCCGTTCGGCGAGGGCTTCGGCGAGGTCGGGTCGACCCTGCTCTTCGAGGTCGGGGTCGGCTGCCGCGCCGTTCGCGAGCTGCGCCGTCAGCTTCTCCGTGGCCTCGACCCAGCCGCGCTCGTGTTTGCCCATGTAGCCTGTCAGTCGGAGAGTGAGGGATAAAAAAGCGCCTACCGCGGAGAGAGTCGATCGCCAACCAGGACCGGTTCAGGGAGGATTGCTCACGGCGTTAAGCGGCGCGTACGAGTCCGCGTGGTAGGCGACCCGCCACAGTTTGAGAACGGCGCGGGTGACCATCTCCTCGGGAGACTGCGTGATACAGGACGCCTCGACCTCGTCGGGGTCCGAACTCGCGTCCGGGGGCGGATGGTAGTGTTCCGGCCCGGTGGCGTGAACGTAGTCGCCGCCGTGGGGGTGGTTTCCCCAGCGGAGGTCTACGCCCGCGGCGTCCGTGTAGTGGAACTTGTAATCGCCTCGGGTCGTCCACGTGACGTCGATCCGGGCCTCGTCGGCGTCGCGGAGTCCGTCGGCGAGTTCGACTTCGAGCACGGACGGATTGAGGTAGTCGTCGAGGCGGGCCGTCGCGAGCGGCTCCATCCCCTCGACGGTGTCGCGGATCGCGAGCAGCGCCGGGCGGTCGGTCGCCCCCCGGAGGGCGTGGCGCTCGGCCTGTGGGTCCGGCATGAATTATACGGGGACGCCGTCGTCGCCGGGGCTGCGGTCGTCGTCGACGAACCGCTCCGCGTTGCCAATCGAGAGGGCCGCGTTCGCGAACGCGAGGTTCCGCCGGAGCGTCTTCCACTCGCGGATCGTCTCCGGGTCGGGGTCGTCCGACTCGGACTCGGACGCCGCGAGCGCGTGGTTCGTCTGGTCGACGGTCAGTTCCTCCGGAGATTCGACGCCGTACTCCGACTGGAACTCGCCGAGCTGCGTCCGCATCTCACGTATCCGAGCGACGAGGTCGTCGGTAGAGACGCGTTCGAGGATCTCCGCGGCCTGTTCGACGACCAGCGACTCCGGCGAGCGCCGGTACAGCGTCCCGCCGTGGTCGCCGTTCTCCGTCTCGACGAACCCCTCCGTTGCGAGCGCGTTCAGGTGTTTGCGGGCGGTCTTCGGCGCGGTTCGCGCCTCCTCCGCGACCGTATCGGCCGAGATGGGGTCGTACGCGTGCTCGATGACGCGCCGGACGCGTTCGTACGGCGTCGTTTCGGCCTCCCACTCGGCGCCGACCGCTTCGTTGACGTCCGCGAACTCCTCCGGTGGGCTTCCGTCATCCATACGATCACATGGGATACGAAGGAATATAGTAGTTCGGAGAGACACATATTACTTAATCGTCGTCAGCGGTGTACGCGCCGCCCCGACGCTTGATACGGGCGACGACGAGCCGCTCGTCGTTCTGCCGGAAGCTCACCGAGAGCCGGAACTCCCCGACACGTATCTTCTTGTACGGACTGTTCTGGAGCGGTTCACCGTAGTCGGGCGGGTCGCGCCACGGCGATTCGACGATCTCGTCGAGTTTGTCGAGGATTTGTTTTTGATTGGCAGGAGGGAGTCCGTCGAGGTCGTCTTCGGCCGTCGCGGAGAGTTCCCACGTCCACCCGTCCTCACTCATCCGTGCCGAACCGCTCGCGGGCCTCCTCGGCGCTCGTCGTCCGACCCTCGCGGATGTCTTCCTCGGCTTCGAGCAGGGCGACGAGTTCGTCGCGGTCGAACGTCGGGAACTCGACGGCGTCTCGAAGCGTGTACCGGATGAACTCGCTCCGACTGTTGAACCCGCGCCCCTGCCACGTGTCGTCTATCTGTTCGAGGAACGACTCGGTGAGTTTGAAGTTCACCGTGGCGATGTCGTCGCCGCCGTCGTCGTTTGTGGTCGCTTCAGACATATAGACGTAATACGCTGGTCTTACCGATAGTCGTTTCGGCGGGATCACACCACCCTACGTCGCCATCGTGGAGAGTCACATCGCGGAATGCTGTGTGTTCGAAAAGGAGGACACGTCGCGGGACGGCAAGGGGTACTCTATGGGGCGGGGGAACCGCCTCGGAGACGAGTCTCGGTAAAATGAGTCGAACGACGGGAAGCGCAAGGAAAGCGAACGCCGAGAAAGCCTAGGCCGAGATTTGAACTCGGGGTCTCGTCCTTACCAAGGACGCGCTTTACCGCTAAGCTACCCAGGCACGCAAACTGTCGTTGACCGGATTCGACTTTATGGGTTTCGATTCGCGGGCGCGGCGTCGGGGAATCCGGGGAGTGCTGTCTGCCGTCACCGCACCGATTAGCTGTCCGTCGCGCTGACAGCCCGGTCGGAGATGTCCGCGATGCGGTCGGCGGTCGCCTCCGGCAGCGCGCGGCCCGCGGGCGGGAACTCGCCGTCGCAGTCGGCGGCGAGGTCGCGGGCGTACGCGAGCAGCTCCTCGGGCGGGTCGCCGCCGACGGCAGTGGTGCCGGCGACGACCGCGAGTTCGAGGGCGTCCACCTCCAGGTTGCGGTCGAGTCCGGCCGCCGTCTCGGCGTCCGCGTCCTCCCGGTCACGCAGGGTCTGGTCCCGGCCGAACGCGCGCACCACGTCGACCGCGGGGCGGGCGGCGTCGGTACACGCGAGTAGCGAGAACCCCCGCGAGACGAGCACGTCGGCGGCGAGGACGTCCATGTCCGCGTCGATGTCTGCGGCGGTCGGCGCCGTCACCCACGGCTCCTCACGGGCCACTGTGCGAGTGAGCCGTAACCCCTCGTAGATGAGCTGTACGCCCGCGGCGCGGTCGGCCACGCCGTCGAGGTCGACCTCCGGTTTCAACGCGCGAGCGGTGACCAGCGCCAGCACGCCGGGGGTCACCGCGGCGTCGACGAGTCGGGAGTCGAGGGCCTCGCGGAGCTGTTCGGGTTCCACGTCCGCGAGCGCCTCTCGCGCGGCGTCACGCGCTCGCGCGGCATCGTCCATTGTCGTTCGATAGACGAGCGAAGGGCAAAGACCTTTGGAAACGAACGGGATGCCGTCTCGTGATCCGAACCCAAACCGACGGCGACGTGCGCGTCGTCACGCTCGACCGCCCCGAGGCGCGCAACGCGCTCCGACCGGCGGACCTGACCGCCCTGCGCGAGGCGTTCGAAGAGCCGGAGGGCGACGACCGCCGGCCGGTGACGTACCTCCGGGGCGCCGGCGACGCCTTCTGTGCGGGCGCCGACCTCGACGCGGTCGCCGCCCTCGACGACCCGGAGGCGTTCGCACGGCGCGGCCAGCGCGCGGCCGCCGCGATCGAGGAGTCGCCGTCGGTCGTCGTCTGCGGCGTCGACGGGGCGGCCCGCGGCGGCGGTGTCGAACTGGCGCTGGCGGCGGACGTCCGCGTCGCGACCCCGCGGGCGACGCTCGGCGAACCCGGCGTCTCGCTCGGGCTGTTCGGCGCGTGGGGCGGGACGGTCAGGCTCCCGCGGATCATGGGAGAGGGCGACGCGCTCGATTTCGCGCTCTCGGGGCGTGTCCTCGACGCCGAGGCCGCGCTGCGGACCGGACTCGTCTCCCGCGTCGTCGACGACCTCCGCGCGGTGGCCGACGAGATCGCGGCGGGCGAGTCGGACGCGCTCGCGGCGATCAAGCGCCGGATACGGGACCGGCGAGACGAGGAGACACAAGAGAACGCGGAGGCGACGGCGTTCGCCGACCTTCACGACGCGCACGCCGCGGAGATCGCGCGACGGAGAGAGTGAGCGGCGGGGGGTCTGTGGCGACCGCACCGCCGCGCCGTCCCGATGTGACAGACTTAAGTGAGTCTCCGACCAACTCCAAGATGCGAAGCACGCACCGGTAGTGTAGTGGTATCACGCAACCTTGCCATGGTTGCAACCCGAGTTCAAATCTCGGCCGGTCCATCTTCTTGAACGTAGTGAGAGAGATCTCCGCGAGATTTGAACGCTATCAGTTATTTATAAACTGGCGGCAGATCGTCCGAGTACACCTCCAAAGCCCCAGCCGGGAGGCGGGCGCACGCTCGCTTCGCTCCTCGGTCGCTCGTTTCACTCGCTCCCTGCGGTGCTTACGTTGCCTACGGCGGCCTCACGGCTGCCCCTTTGAGTCGCACCCCGCACAGCACCGCAACCGTGCCTCACGCCTCCCCAGCCTCGTTCATTTATAAATAACACGCTGGTTCCCATCGTTATTTAAATACCGTGCGCATTCGCGGCTGTCTCCCTCGTAACCACTCTGCGAGCGTCCGACGGGCGGAGCCGACGCGGACGGACCCCGTCCGTTTAACAGCGCGTGCGTACTCTGTTCGCGTATATGGTAGAGATTCTTCTTTTCGTCGGGGTCGCGGTGGCGGCGTTCGTCGGATACAACATCGGCGGGGCGACGACGGGACCGGCGTTCGGACCGGCGGTCGGCGCAGACGTGCTGTCGAAATCAGGCGCTGCGGCGCTGATGTCGGTGTTCTTCTTCATCGGCGCGGGGACGCTGGGCCAGCGCGTGGTCACGACGCTGGGCGAGGACCTCGTCACCGGCACGAACGTGTTCACGCTGGAGACGAGCATCATCGTCCTCTTCTTTATCGGCGGCGCGCTGTTCGTCGGCAACTTCGCCGGCGTCCCGGCGTCGACGTCGATGACGGCGGTCGGCTCCATTGCCGGGCTGGGGATCGCGACGAACACCCTCGACTGGGCCGTGATGGGCGAGATCGCGATCTGGTGGCTCGTCGCGCCGATCATCGGGTTCTGGGTGTCGGGCGTCGTCGGGCGCTACTTCTACTCCGCGATCGACCGCTGGGTGGCGATCGAGAGCACCGAGGGCGCGCTGTTCGAGTTCGACCGCTCGGGGCTGATCCCGAAGCCGGTCCTCGGACCGAACACGACGCGGCGAGAGCTGACGGGCGGGATCGTCGTCATCGCCATCGGCTGCCTGATGGCGTTCTCCTCGGGCACGTCGAACATCGCGAACGCCATCGCGCCGCTCGTCGCGCTCGACTCCGTGGAGATGACGCCGATGATCCTCCTCGGCAGCGCCGCGGTCGCGGTGGGCGCGTTCACCATCGCGCGCCGGACGCTCGACACGCTCGGCAACGACATCACCGACCTCCCGCTGACGGCCGCCATCGTCGTCGCGGTCGTCTCCTCCGGGATCGTCATCAGCCTCTCGGCGGTCGGGATCCCCGCCTCGTTCGTGATCATCGCGACGATGTCGATCGTCGGTCTCGGCTGGGGGCGCGCGACCCGCACGGTGACGGTGCGAGAGGGGATCAAAGGCGAGAAGGAGCCGACGGTCTCCGTCGGCGCGCTGACGGCCGACGAGATGCCGCCGATCGGGGAGGGCGACGCGAGCGACATTCCCTCGGCGTCGGACCTGTTCAATCCGGGAACGAGCGCACGCGTCGTGCTGATGCAGAACGTCGTGCCGATCCTCTCGACGGTGGGGGCGCTGGTGACGTTCACCGTGCTCTTCACCTTCGTCTGGTAGACCGGTCTCGGAGGTCCCGACCGGAACCGATCACCGACCGAACCGCCGCTGGCGGTCCTGGAAGTCCAAGACCGCGCGAAGGTACTCCCGTCTGCGGAAGTCGCGCCAGTTCACGTCGGTGAAGTACAGCTCCGCGTACACCGACTGCCAGATGGCGAAGTCGGAGAGCCGCTCGGCGCCGGTCTTGATCACGAGGTCGGGTTCCTCGGGGAACAGCAGGCGGTCCGCGACATCGGCCTCGTCGATGGCGTCGGGCGGTATCTCGCCGTCCGCGACGTCGCTTGCCAGTTCGCGAACCGCGCCGGCGAACTCCGCTTTCCCGCCGAGACCGACCAGGATCCGGACCGGCGCGTCGTCCGTACTCGTGTCCGGAGACTCGTCGGCGTCCGGGCCGCGGACCACGGTCTCCGCGGGGGCGTCGAGCCGACGTAGCTCTCGGATCAGCGTCGGGGCGACCGCCCGGTCGAGAACGGAGACGGAGACGGTGACGCGCTCGGCACCGTACTCGAACGCCCAGCCGATCGCCGATGCCAACGTGTCGAACGCCCCGTCGGCGAGGAGGTCGCGTTCGGTGAGAACGAGCGCGACGTGCGCCGGCGGCTCGGCGTCGTGGAGGCGGTAGCGCGTCGCGAGGTACGCGTCGTAGAGACCCACGTCACAGGGATCCGGTCGCGCGTATAAATGGCTTCCCGCCGACGAGGGATTTAATTCGCCGACGCACCTACCGGAGTCGATGGCAGACAGCTACCGCGGGGTGTTCGGTGCGATCCCCTACGCGTTCCGCGCGACCGAGTCGTGGACGATGCGCGCGTACGCCGCGCTCGGGGCGTTGACCGCCGGGTTCGTCGCGCTCGTCGTCACCCTCGGACTCGTCGTCTGGATGGGCGAGACGGTCTCGGCGCAGGGGGGACGTTCCTCTTCTCGCGGTCGCTGTTCGTGGTCGCCGGTCTCGGCGCCGTCGGCCCGCTGCTCGCACCGATCCTGTTCGTCGCCCGTCGCCACCGCCGCGGCGACCCGGTCGCGGCCACGTACGACCGGTGGATGGGCGTCGTCGGCTTCCTGTTCCTCGTCTCGCTGTACCTCGGAATCGTCATCTCGGCGCCCGAAGGACTCCGCGATCCGAGCGGCTCCGCGGTGGTGAACGCGCTGTACGCGCTGCCACAGCCCGCGGGGATCGTCCCGCCCGTCGCGGCCGCGCTCGCCGTCTTCGCGACGCACTTCCGGCTCCGCGGCGGGGCAGACGATAACGCGACGACCGACGCCGACACGACGACCGACGCCGACACGACGACCGACGCCGACACGACGACCGACGCCGACGCGACGGCCGACTCCCGCGAGTCGACGTGAGCGGAACGCCGCCGTCCGCGGCTCGAAAGCCGGAAGTCGCCCGAGCAACTACCCGGACACAATGACCGACGAGAAGGAGGGCACGTTCCTCGTCACGCACGTCGAGAGCGACTCGGCCGTGCTGAAAGACGTTCACGACGGACAGGTCCACACGCTGAGCTCGAACCCCGGACTCGACGTCGACGACGCCGTCGAGGCGACCGTCGCCCCCGACCCGCCGATGGAGGTCACCTATCAGGTGATCGAGGTCGAAGAGCGTCGCTCGCTGTCGATCGAAGAGAGTCCGGAGCCGCCGACGGTCCACGAACGCGAACTCGCCGCGGAGACGCCGACCGGAGAGCTGGCCCGAGAAGAACGCGCGGGCGTCGGCGAGATCCACGTGTTGACGCCGCCGGAGTCCGAGACGGACGACGCGGTGGCCGACGTGATCGACGACCGCGAGGGGACCCTTTCGCGAGCGGCCCGCCTCGGCGTGAACCGCGTCGAGGTCCGGTCGGAGCCGGGAGTCGTCGCGGTTCGATACCTCCCGTAGCGCGGGCGTTCGGAGCGCCGTCCGCGCCGACGGCTCACCAGATAAGAAGGCTTATTCGCGCCCGCGGAGGAAGCGGTATTTATGGTATCGATCGAGGTGCCGGAAGTCAACTACACCGACTACTCGAACCGGCAGCTTGCGGCGGTTCCGCTCGCGTTTCTGGTCCTCGCGCTGGCGATCCTCGGCGGGTGGTTCGTCGCCACCGGTGCGCCGGCGAATCTCGGACTGGAGTTCACCGGCGGCGTCGAGCTGCGAATCGCGGACGACGGGGACGACGTCGAACAGCAGATTCAGACGGCCTTCGACCGCGAGCCCGATACGGTCCAGACGATCCCCAACGACGACGTCGTCGTCGTCACGTTCCAGGCGCCCGACGACGGGCGCGAGGGGTTCGCTGACGACCTCCAAAATCAGGCGGATTCGGCGGGATTGACAACGACCGCGGTCGACCAGGTGTCGGCGAGCTTCGCGAGCGACACCGCGCGGACCGCCCTCTTCGGCGTGGCGCTCGCGTTCCTCGGGATGAGCGTGCTCGTGTTCGCGCTGTTCCGGACGTTCGTTCCCTCGCTGGCGGTCGTCGCGTCCGCGTTCTCCGACCTGGTGATACCGATCGCGGCGATGAATCTCCTCGGCATCCAGATGACGCTGGGGACGATCGCGGCGCTACTGATGATCATCGGGTACAGCGTCGACTCGGACATCCTGTTGAACGACTCGGTGCTGCGCCGCACCGGCGAGTTCTACGAGTCGGTCAGCCGCGCGATGCGGACCGGGGTGACGATGACGCTTACCTCCATCGCGGCGATGGTCGTGATGGCGATCGTCGCCTCGCTGTTCGGGATCGGGCTGCTCCGTGACATCGGGATCATCCTCTCGGTGGGGCTGTGTGCCGACCTGATGAACACGTATCTGTTGAACGTCTCACTGCTTCGCTGGTACAAGTTCGAGGGGGTGAACCGCTAATGCTCGAACCGATCAAGGAGAACTGGCGGATCCTGCTGCTCGTCGCCGTCGTTCTCGGGGCGTCGGTGGCGCTTTTCAGCGGCGCGTTCGCCCCGGAGCAGGCGTCCGGCGAGAACGCGAGTGAGGCCCAGGGGATCACGAACCTCCAGTACGGTCTCGACCTGGCCGGCGGGACTCGCGTCCGCGCACCGCTTTCGGGATACACCGCCACCGACGTCGCGTTCGACGGAGACACGGCGGGCACGGTCGCGGAGGCGGTCGCCGCCGAGTTGGACAACGCCTCGACGCGGAACGTCGGCGCCGTTCCCGACGAGAGCGCGGTGGAGGTCACCGAGCCGTCGGTGACCGAATCGCAGTTCCGCGCGGCGATGGACGCCGCCGGCTACGAGTACGCGGATATCCGCTCGGGCGTCACCCAGCAGACGCGCGACGAGACGATGAACGTCATCCAAGGGAAGATCAACGAGGCGGGTCTCTCGGGCGGGAGCGTCCAGCAGGTCCAGTCGGCCACCGGCGAGTACTTCATCCTCGTCGAGGTGCCCGGTGAGGACCGACAGGACGTGGTCAGCCTCCTCGAAGAGCGCGGAACCGTCCAGATCGACATCGCGTATCCCGACGGGAACGACACCGGCGTCGACGAGGGCGTGTTGATCCAAGACGACTTCGAGGAGATCGGAACCGCGACACAGAACGACCAGGGCACGGGGGCATACGTTCCGGTCACTGTTCGGAACACCGCGCCGGAGGGCGAGCAGTCGCCGGCATACGCGTTCCAAGACCTCGTGGATCAGCGCGGCTTCCCCGACGAGTACCAGACCCAGGGAGACAGGTGCCTGTACAACGCGGAGACGGGTGAGCTGAACTCGGACGAGGAAGGAGAGGCGCCGAACCCGTGCCTGCTGCTCGTCGTCGACGGTGAGGTCGTCAACTCCTTCGGGATGGATTCCGGACTCGCGGGCGACATGGGATCCGGATCGTGGGCGGAGACCGGTCGGTTCCGACTCACGACCGGGGAGTTCTCCGAAGCGCAGCGGATTTCGCTGAATCTCCGCGCCGGCGCGCTCCCGGCTGACCTCGACATCGACGGCGGGGGGACCTCCTCGTACATCTCGGCCTCGCAGGGGGAGAACTTCCGGACGTACTCGCTGATTATCGGCGTGCTCTCGGTGCTCGCCGTCGCCGGAATGGTGTTCTTGCGCTACCGCGATCCGCGGGTCGCCCTGCCGATGATCGTCACCGCGCTGGCGGAGGTGTACGCCCTGCTCGGCTTCGCGGCGCTGCTCGGCTACCCGCTGGAGCTCGCGGTGATCGCGGGCTTCATCGCGGTGGTCGGGACCGGCGTCGACGACCTCGTCATCATCGCCGACGAGGTGATGAGCGAGGGCGAGGTGAACTCCCGGAAGGTGTTCAGGTCGCGGTTCCGACGGGCCTTCTGGGTCATCGGCGCGGCCGCGGCCACGACGGTCATCGCGATGTCGCCACTGATGGTGCTCTCGCTCGGCGACCTCTCCGGGTTCGCCATCTTCACCATCCTCGGCGTGCTGATCGGCGTGTTGATCACCCGACCCGCGTACGGCGACATCCTGCGTCGCCTGCTGACGGTCAGGTGAGTCGCGTTCGGGTCGCCCGGCGCCGACCGTCTTTTTAAACCCATCTGACGGGAGATCAGTTTTTCAGCGCAACCGGCGCCGTTTTTTGCGTTCGTCGTCCCGATCGGACCGGATTTAGAGTTTAGCCAGAAATAGAATAGGATCCGACAAACTATTAATTTAGACCAGTCTAAAACAGGTATGCCAACCGACGCCGTCGAGGACTACCTCAAAGCGATCCATCGGGTCGAGTCGCGGTCCGGACCCCCCGTCTCGACCTCACAGATCGCCGAGGCACTCGACAAGAACCCCGCGACCGTGACGAGCATGGTCGAGAGCCTCGCAGAGCGCGGGCTGCTCTCCCGCGAGAAGTACGAAGGCGTCGAACTCACGCCCGCCGGCGAGGTCGCCGCGCTGGAGGTCGTGCGCCGACATCGGCTCATCGAGGCGTTCCTCGCCGAGCAGTTGGACTACGAGCCGACCGAGGTCCACGACGAGGCCGACGCGCTCGAGCACCACGTCAGCGAGGAGTTCACGCGGCGGGTCGAACGCCTCCTCGATTACCCCGCCGCCGACCCGCACGGCGACCCGATCCCCCCGGCGGACTTGTCGACGCCGGAGGACGCCGGAACGACGCTCGTCGCGGCGTTGGAACCCGGCGAGCGGGGAACGGTTGCCCGCGTCAGCGACCGCGACTCCGACGTGTTGGAGTTCCTCGTCGACGCGGAGATAACGCCCGGAACGACCGTCGAAGTCGTCGACATTACGTCCTTCGGACTGGTCACGGTCAGGACGGACGACGGGACCGAACACGGCCTGCCGGAGGCGGTCGCGGACCGGGTGTACGTCCGCCGCGGAACGGACTCGGCCACCGCGACCGACGGTCAGGAGGCGGGTGACGCATGACCGGCTACGTCGAGATCGTCGCCGTCGCGTTCGCCGCCCAGCTCGCGGTGCTCCCCGGCGAGAAGGTCCAGCTGATGATCGCCGGGCTCGCGACGAAGTACGACCCGAAGATCGTCGTCGCCGCCGCCGGGTCCGCGTTCGCCGGCTGGACCGCGGTCGAGATCGCGTTCGGGCAGGCGCTCCAGTCGGCGCTCCCGCCGCTCGCGCTCAACGTCGTGACCGCGGCCCTGTTCTTCGTCTTCGCGGTGCTCCTGTACCGCTCCGCGCCGGCCCGGGGAACGAGTCCCGAGGCGGAGCGCACCGACGGCGGACTGGCGGCGTTCGACGACCTCTCATTACCGGGGCGTCTCGACCGGTACTCGGGGTCGTTCGGCGGCTTCCTGCCCATCTTCGCGCTCACCGCGACCGGCGAGTTCGGCGACAAGACCCAGCTCGTCACCATTGGGCTGGCCGTCCAGTACGGCGCCACCTCCGCCATCTGGGTCGGCGAGATGCTCGCGATCATTCCGGTGAGCCTCGCGAACGCGTACTTCTTCCACACCTTCGCCGGGCGAGTGGACATGCGGCTCGCGCACCTCGGCTCCGCGCTGCTGTTCGCGTTCTTCGGCGCGGACACCGTGCTGGCGATCGCGACCGGGTTCTCGGTGTGGGAGGCGTTCGTCGGCGCAGTCGGCGGTCTCGCCGCCGGGTTGTTCTGAGGCGTCGGTCCGCGAGTCCTGTACCGCGTTCCGGTTCAGAACTCGTCGAGCGCGGACTGCTCTGCGGCCGCGAGAACGTCGTCACAGGTCGCCCACGACCGGCGAGCGCAGTCGGGAAGGTCGCCCGTCTCGGCGACGTACTCACGGAGGAACGAGCGCGTCGCGGGGTCGCTCGGATAGCCGCTCCCGAGGTCGTCGTAGTCGGCGTACTCCGCCTCGATCGCGGTCATCCGCTCGTCGCGGGCGGCCTTCGCGACGACGCTCGCGGCACCGACGACGGGGTCGTCCTCGTCGGCGCCGTGGGCGGCCGTCACGTCGACCGACGGGAGGGGTTCGCCGTCCGCTGGGGGTTCGTTCTCGCCGCCGCCCTCGACGAACTCGCGGAGGCGCCGCGCGAACCGCTCCTCGCTGGTGTCGCCCGCGTCCGCGACGACCTGGACCGGTTCGGCGACCCCGGAGGAGAGGTCGGCGAGCGCGGCCCGGACCGCCCGGGCCTGCCCGCGGACGGTGAGCGTGTTCATGTCGGTGTCCGGTCGGTCGATCTCGGCCGGCTCGACGCGGGCGACGCCGACCGCGACGTCCGGGCCGCCCCTGAGGGCCGCCGCCATCTCCTCGCGCCTGGCCGGCGCTATCCGCTTCGAGTCGTCCACGTCGGCCGGCAGGCTCGCCGGGTCGGCGACCACCGCCGCCGCGACCATCGGTCCGAGCGCGGGTCCCTTGCCGGCTTCGTCGACGCCGAGGTACACGCGTCGGTGGTGGGGCAGCGAGGGGAAATACCTTCAGAAAGGCTCCGACGGAGCCGTCGGGTGACGGGCGTCGCGTCGGTCTCAGTCGAGCAGGACCGCGTTGACCTGACCGGTCTGGCCGGGACGAGAGGTGACGCGGGCGCGGCCGGCGGACGTCTCGATAATAGCGCCCTTCGTGACGATGTTCCGGCGGACGTAGTTGACGTTCGCGGGGTTGTCGACGACGTTTTCGATCTCGACCTCGTCCACGTCGCCGCCGTCGGCGACCTGCGCGACGTTCGTCGAGAGCGCGCGGACCTTCTTCCCCGTGCCGCGGGAGTCGATGTACTGGAGGCGCGTCTCGCCGACCGTCGTCTCGGCCGGCTCGCGGCCGAGCTGGTGGCGCTTCTTGTTCGAGGCGTGCTTGAGTCGGCCGCCGGTCCGCTTGCGCGTGGAGCGTCCCTGGTCTTTCATACGGATACGAACAGCCAGCGAATACTTGAAGTGTTCGACTCGTCCCGGCGGGGAACGGCGGCGCGAGCGGGACCAGCGCCGCGAGCCGGCCCGGGCGAACGCGCGCTCAAAGCGAAGACGGACGCTCAGGCGAACGAGCGCTCGAACGCGCGGACCCCCTCGTCGGTGCCGGCGACGACGAGCTCGTCGCCGCGCTCGACCCGCGTCTCCGGGCCAACGTCCGTGACGAGCTCGTCGCCCCGCTCGATCGCGATGACGGTACAGCCGGTCGTCTCGCGGACGGCCGCCTGCCCGATCGTCCGGCCGACCAGGGCCGGCGTCTCGCTCCGGACGACCTCGACGTGCGTGTCGAGCGAGAGCACGTCCCGGTCGGCGAGCACGGCCGAGGCGGACATCCGCCCCGTCACCGTCGAGAGGGAGAGGACGTAGTCGGCGCCGGCCCGGTGCGATCTTCGGCACGCTCTCGGGGTCTTCGACCCGCGCGAGCAGCTCGACGTTCGGCGCCAGGTCCCGGGCCACGAGTGTCGCGAACTCGGCGGTCGTGTCGTCGGGAAGCGCGAGGACGACGGTCCGAGCGTCCGCGACGCCGGCGTCCCGCAGCGTCTCCGGGTCCGTCGCGTCGCCGACCACGTCGATCGCCTCGCCGTCGTCGCGGTCGACGACGGTCACCGGAAGGCCGGCCGCTTCGAGCGCGTTCGCGACGGTTTTTCCGACCTGTCCGTACCCGACGACGACCGTCTCGCCCGCGCCGAACCGCCGGGCCGCCGAGTTGGTCAGATCGACGAGCTGCTCCACCTGTGTCTCGGTTCCAGAGACGAGGAGGACGGTCCCGGCCGACAGCGTCGCGTCCGGCGGCGGCGCCGCCTCGAACGCCCCGTTGAACCACGCGCCGATCACGTCGACCCCGGTGCGCTCGCCGATCCGGCTGCCGGCGAGCGTCGACCCGGCGAGGCCGCTCCCGTGGTGGACCGAAATCTCCACGATCCGCAGGTCTCCGACCGCGACCGCCTCGTCGAGGTCGGTCCGCACCGCCGTCGTCACCTTCGAGGCGAGGCTCTCGCCGAGCAGCGACCGCGGGGAGAGCACCTCGTCCGCGCCGGCGAGGCGGTGGTAGCGCTCGCGGGTGGAGTCCTCGACGACGCTTATCGCGCGGACATCCGTCGAGAGCTCCTTCGCGGCGAGGACGATACTCGCGTCCACCCGGTCGGAGACGTCGGTCACGAGCGCGCGCGCCGACCCGAGGCGGGCGCTTTCGAGCCCCGCCGTCGTCTCGGGATCGGCCCGGATCACCAGGTGACCCGCCTCGTACAGCGCCAGCGCCCGGTCGGGGTCGGGTTCGACGACCACGTACGGAACGTCCTCCGACTCGAACTCGTCGAGGAGCGCGTCGGAGCGCGTGGTGTCGGACGCGACCACGACGTGTCCCTCCATCTCCGTCTCCAGCGACCGGGGGACGGTCGTCGAGAACGCGGATTCGAGAAGCGGGGTCGCGACCACCGGGAGCGCACCGATGAGCAGCATCATCCCGATCAGGTCCATCACGGCGACGAACGCGTGTATCTGCTGGCTCTGCCACGACGACGAGTCGCCGCCGAAGCCGGTCGTCGTGAACATCTCGACCGCGAACTGGAACGACTCGATCAGGGTCCGGGGTCGCTCTCGTACACGCGCATTCCCCACCGGTAGGCGATGGCGGTGAACGTGAGCATGACGCCGAGAAAGACCGCGTACAACACGACCCGCCGCTTCCACGTGTCCATCGAGGCTCGCTACGCCGCGGCCGTACAAAAACGGGCGGACTCGTGGGGTCGGGTCCGGAGGTCCGATCCGGTCGGCGTTCGACAGCCGACGGAACCGACCGGAGTCTCGTCGGACGGAAGTTCGATGGTTTAAGTTTCGGGGGCCGAACCGTCACGCATGGTGCGGGACCCGTCGCGAGACCCGGAGCCCCCGTCGGTCGACGAGGTACTCGACGCGCTGGCCGACGACGCGGCCCGTCGGATCGTCGCGGCGCTCACCGAGCCGAAGACCGCGAGCGAGCTCTCCGAGGAGTGCGACATTCCCCTGTCGACGACCTACCGGAAACTGGAGAAGCTCACCGACGCCTCCCTGCTGTCGGAGTCGACCGACATCCGGCGGGACGGACAGCACACGACGCGGTACTCGGTGTCGTTCGACGCCGTCACCGTCTCGGTCGACGACGGCGCCGAAAGCGACGCGGACCGCCGCGAGTTCGACGTCGAGTTCTCCCGACCGGAGCGGACCCGAGACGAGCGACTGGCCGACCTGTGGTCGGAGCTACGAGAGGAAACATGAACCCGTACATCGACCTGACAATCATCGTCGCAAAGACCGCCATCCTGGTGCTCGGTGGCAGCATCACCTACTACGCGCTCCGCGCGTACGACCGGACCGGCGACCGGTCGCTGCGAGAGCTCGGCGTCGGCTTCGGCATCGTCACCGTCGGTGCGCTGTTGGGCGGCGTCTCCCACCAGATCATCGGCGCCGACCTGGCGGTCGGCATCGCCATCGACGGGCTCCTCACGTCGGTCGGGTTCGCCGTCATCGTCTACTCGCTGTACCTGGAGTAGGGTCCGGCGCCGTCGACGCGCAACGAACGGTAGCCTTTTGCGGCGCTCGGCCGTCGATTCACGGCATGAGCGACGCACGCGAGGAGCTCTCCCGCCGGATCGCCGGCGAGATAACGCTGAGCGACGACCCCGGGGCGACCCTCCGGAAGTGGCGGACCGACTTCGATGTCTCGCAGACGGAGCTGGCCGACCAGCTCGGCGTCTCCTCGTCGGTCGTCTCCGACTACGAGAGCGGCCGCCGCGAGAGCCCGGGCATCGGGGTCGTCCGCCGCACCGTCGAGGGACTGCTCGACATCGACGAGCGCCGCGGCGGCGGCCGGCTCCGGCAGCACGCCCGGGTGCTCTCTGCCGGGTTCGACAGCGATATCGTCCACGACCTCCGCGAGTACTCGACGGCGGTCCCCATAGAGGAGTTCTACGAGGCGATGGGCGCGACGGAGATCGTCCGCGGCGACCACGACCACGTGAACGGCCACACCGTGATCGACTCGATTCAGGCGATCACGCGGCTGTCGAGCGAGGAGTTCTACCGCCTGTACGGCCAGTCGACGAACCGCGCGCTCGTGTTCACGCGCGTGACCCGCGGCGAGTCGCCCCTCGTCGCGCTGCGGGTGGTGAGCCCGACGCCGAACGCGGTCGTGCTCCACGGGATCGAGGACGGCGACCTGTGGGACCACGCCGCCGACCTCGCCCGCGTCGACGGGTTCTCGCTGGCGAGGTCGAACCGCGACCTCGACGACTGCCTCGCGGACCTCCAGGCGCTGTGAGGTCGCCGCCACCGATGCGCCGCGCCGCGGCTCCGCCGGCGACCGAACCGCGGGCCTGAAACCGCGGGCGCCCGTCGGACCGTCCATGAGCAAGGATTACGCCGAGCGGCTCCGCGCGAACCGCCGGGAGAAAGACGAGTTCTTCGCCGAGCACCAGCAGTTGCCGATCCCGCCGGAACACCGCGACGCGTTCGACGGGCTGGACTACTTCCCGCCCGACCCGGACTACCGGGTCGAGGCGACCGTCGCCGTCCACGACGAGCCGGAGCCGGTCGAAATGGAGACGACCGCGAGCAACCCGGTGCGGTACCTCCGGATCGTCACCTTCGCGTTCGAGGTCGACGGCGAGGAGCACACGCTCGCGGGGTACCGACAGGAGGGCGACGACGGCGCGGTCTTCGTCCCCTTCCGCGACAAGACGACCGGGCAGCAGACGTACCACCAGGGCCGGTACATGGAACTTGCGCCCGAGCGAGACCTCGCCGACGGCGACACCGTCACCGTCGACTTCAACCTCGCGTACAACCCCTTCTGCGCGTACAGCGAGACGTTCTCCTGTCCGCTGCCGCCCGAGGAGAACTGGCTGGAGATCGTGATTCCCGCCGGCGAGCGGACGCCCGACCTCGACTGATCTGGATCCAGTTAGACGGAGACGCTGCTGGCGCTCTTTGGGATCGGAGTTCAGTCGAAAAAGCGGTCAGCGTGCGAATCGCCTCGGAGTCGGCCCGCCGCGGTCGGCCTATTCGAGCGTCTCGCTCGTGACGAGCGTGTCGTCTTCGAGGTAGTGCTCGATGTGGTGGCCGTGTTCCTCGACGTCTTCGAGTATCTCGCGGAGCAGTTCCTCGGTGTTGTAGTCGCCGAGGTTGTTGGCGAGCTGGATGTGCTCGCGGAGCTGCTCGGTGATGTCGCCGAACATCTCGAGGTCGTGTTCCAGCGACGTGCGGATGTCGTAGGCGTCGGCGTCCTCGGGGGTCACCGGCGCGTGCTCCTCGTAGTTCGCGCCGCCGGAGAGCGGCACGCCGCCGAGCGCCTGCGCGCGCTCCGCAAGCACGTCGGCTCCCTCTTCGAGGTCGGCCGCGACCTCGCCGAGGTACTCGTGGATACCGAGGAACTCGGCGCCCTCGACGAGCCAGTGGTGCTTTTTGATCTGGTGGTAGAGGACGTACGTCGCCGCGAGGTCGCTGTTGAGCGCGTCGACGAGCTGTTCGGCCTTCTCCTCGGGGACGCGGAGCGCCTCGCTCTCGTGAACGTCGCCGTACCGTTGACGGGCCTGCTTGTGGGTACTCATTTCAATTATACATACGCGCGCGACCTACTTAATAGTCCCCACTCTGAAAACTACTCTTTCAAGATTAATAAAATCATTTTCTACAGATTGCTGATGGCTTCGCCCCACGACAACACAGACGACGTTCTGCCGAGACCGTGAGGTGAGCGGGACGCGATCAACTCCCGGTCGTAAGGAGGATACGCTCACGGCACCGACCGACCGACATGACCTTCGCCGACCTGTTCGAGCGCGCGGCCGCGCTCGCCGGCGACCTCGACGAGGTGGACGTGCGACGCGCGCTCGACGACGTGCGATCGGGAGCGACCCCGGACGACAATGTACGATCGGGATCGACCCCGGACGACGGCGACGTCGCCGCCAGCGACGCCTCCGCCGACGGCGACGAGGCGGTCACCGACCCCCTCGACCCCAGTCCGGCCCGGGTCGTCGCCGACGCGGACGCGCTCGCGGCGGACCTCCTCGTCGGCGGGACCGCCCGCGACGCCCTCGACGCCCTCCGGTCGCACGCGTGGACGACGCTCGTCGCCAGCGATCCGCTCCTCGACGACGCCGAGGCGGCCATCGCGTCGCTGTCGGACCCGGACCTGGCGGCGGACTGGCGGGCCGCGATCGAGGCGTGGCGCGAGCCGGTCGCGCAGCCCCCGGGAGACCACCCCGCGCTGGCGTCCGCGTACCGGGGCGGCGCGATCGGAGATCGTGAGCCTCGACCCCTCGCTCACCGGGCCAGGGGCCGCCGCCGGCCTGCGCGACCGCCTGCCCGTGAGCGTCCGGGAGCCGCGGGCGTTCGCGACGGTGTTTGACCCGGCGAAGCTGTACCCGGAGGCGGTCGGCGGCGAGTATCCCGGTCCCGACCGCGACCCGCGGACGATGGCGGCGGTCGGCGCCGACGGGGACCAGCACGGATAAACCGTAGCCGGCCGGACCGGAGATATGACCGACGCGGAGAGCGCCTCCGAGCTCCCGGCCGATCTCGACGCGGTCCGCGACGCACTCGTCGACTGGTACGAGGCGGACCACCGCGAGTTCCCGTGGCGCCGCACCGACGACCCCTACGAGATCCTCGTCAGCGAGGTGATGAGCCAGCAGACCCAGCTCGACCGGGTCGTGCCCGCGTGGGAGGACTTCCTCGCCGAGTGGCCGACGACCGCCGACCTGGCCGCGGCCGACCGCGCCGACGTGGTCGCCTTCTGGTCGGACCACTCGCTCGGGTACAACAACCGCGCGAAGTACCTCCACGAGGCGGCCGGGCAGGTCGAAGCGGAGTTCGGCGGGTCGTTTCCGGAGGATCCCGAGGGCCTGAGCGACCTGATGGGCGTCGGCCCGTACACCGCCAACGCGGTGGCGTCGTTCGCGTTCAACAACGGCGACGCCGTCGTCGACACCAACGTGAAGCGGGTGCTGTACCGCGCGTTCGACGTCCCGGACGAGGACGACGCGTTCGAGCGGGTTGCCTCCCGGCTCATGCCCGCGGGCGAGTCGCGGGTGTGGAACAACGCGGTCATGGAGCTCGGCGGCGTCGCCTGCGGGAAATCGCCCCGCTGCGACGAGGCGGGCTGCCCGTGGCGCGAGTGGTGTCACGCCTACCAGACGGGCGATTTTACCGCACCCGACGTGCCCGAGCAGCCGAGCTTCGAGGGGAGCCGCCGGCAGTTCCGCGGGCGGATCGTCCGCCTCCTCGGCGAGCACGACGAGATGGAACTGGACGCGCTCGGCCACCGGATCCGCGTCGACTACGCGCCCGACGGCGAACACGGCCGGGAGTGGCTCCGCGGGCTGGTCGACGATCTCTCCGACGACGGGCTGGTTGAGACGGGGACCGACGGGGACGAGGCCGTCGTCTCGCTTCGCCGCTGAGATGCGGCGCTTTCCGGGGTCGGTCCGCCGCGGGAACCGTCACCCGTTTGTAACCGGAGTTGGAAGGAAGACGCATGAGCGAGACCGTCGATTCGGACCTGTACACCCGCACGAAGGCCCTGCTTGAGCCGGGCGACATCGAGCTGGTGGGCTGTATCGTCCACACTGACCTCGACGGCCAGCAAGACCTGGAGATCGCACGAGCTGACGGTCGCCACCAACGAGGTCATCGCCGACCACGCGGGGAAAGGCGAGACGTACATCGAGGCGGGCAACGACGACACGAACTTCTCGTCGAACCAGTTCCAAGGACTCACGCTCGACGGCGAGGAGTTCGTCTGGGAGTGCCAGCAGCTGCTGCGGGACGGCGCCTTCGACATCGTGTTCTACTACGAGGCGAACGTCGACCAGGAGGCGCTCGCGGCCGACCTCGAAGCGCTCGACAACGTCGACCGCGTGACGCAGGTCCCGTGAGCGGGAGCGACGGCGAGGCTCGAGATCCGACACCAGTGAGCGACACCGTCCTGATCCCCGGCGGCCGCGACGTGCGCGCCACCCTCGACACCGCCGCGAGCGACGGGGTCGAGGTCGGCTCCGAGGACCCGCCCCGCGCCGAGACGGTCGTCGTCGCCTGCCCGCCGCACCCCCAGCAGCGCGGGCACCGCGGCGACGAGCGGCTGGCGGCCGTGAGCGACGCCCTGACCGACCGCGGAATCGACTGCCTCCGGTTCGACTACGGCGACTGGGACGAGGGGTACGGCGAGACCACCGACGCGGACGCGGCGGTCGGCTGGGCGCTCGACCGCTACGACCGCGTCGGCCTGTTCGGCTTCTCGTTCGGCGGCACGGTCGCGCTCGTCGCGGCCGCGTCGCGGCCCGAACTCGCTGGCGTCTGCGCGCTCGCCCCGACCGCGCGGCTGAACGACGATGTTGACGCGGTCGCCGCGCTCGACGAGGTGGTCCAGCGCGGCGTGCCGGTCCGGGTCCTGTACGCGACGCGCGACTCGACGGCCGACTGGAGACCCGTCGTCGAGCGCGCGGAGGAACTGGGGATCGAGACGGTCGCGTTCGAGTCCGACCACTTCTTCGTCGGGCGGAGCGGGGAGGTTGGCGAGGCGGCCGCGAGGTTCCTCGGAGCGCGGCTCAGCGGGGAGTGACGGCTCAGTTGTAGCCGCGCCAGCGGTGGCCGCACTCTTTACATTTAAAGAATCGCGTCGGCGGCTCGTCCGCCGCGCCGGTCTGTTTGATCGTGTACCACGCCTCGCCGTGGCCGCACTCGTCGCAGACGATATCGTTCGCGGTGGGTTTCCCCTCGAAGTTCGCGCCCTCCTCCGTCTCGATCACCTCCTCGCCGGTCTGTTCGGTCGTCGACTCGAACTCGGCCGCGAGCTCCTCGTCGCGCTCGGCGGTGCCGCCGCAGTCGTCGTTCTGACACACCATCTCCCCGTCGCGAGAGACCATCATCGAGCCGCAGTCGTCACAGAACTGCATATACGTGTTTGATACGGCGTCGAGCGGTTTAGGTCCGGTGGGTACGGTCGAATACGTGGTGTGACGTGAGGAAGGCGTTTTCCGAGTGTTCGGTGTTATTGGATGATCGCCGGCGAACACCTCCAAAGCCCCAGCCGCGAGGACTCGGGGGCCTCGCTGCGGTCCTCAGTCGCTCGCGGTACTCGCTCCCTGCGGTCCTTGCGTCGGCCGCCTTCGTCCTCGCGACTGCCCCTTTGAGTCCCACCCGACCGCAACCGCACAGCGCCTCACGCCTCCCCAGCCTCGTCGCTGGCGGCTGGCGCCGCCAGCGACTCCCTCGCGCGTTCGACTCGCGGCCTGTCGGCCGCTCGCAGGCACGCGCCACCGCAGTTTTACTGGTAAATAAGCTGTCATCCCAGCGGCTTAGTCGTTCGCACCGACCCGCTCCCACGCGAGGTGGACCGCGATCCCGACGACGAACGCGACGCCGAGGTTCGTCGCGAGCGCGAGGAGACCGATGCCGACCGAGAGCACGCGGTTCCCCGAGTCGGTGACGTTGCGCGCCAGGGAGACGGCGACGATCGCGAGGAGGGCGCCGAGCATCGCCAGCGGGAACGCCGCGATCAGCGCGGGCGTGGCGAACAGGGCGGCGACGAGGTAGCCGGCGCCCAGCACGACGTTCGCGCCGCCGGTGCGCGCGCCGAACGCGTGTTTGCCCGCCACGCCGTCGCACCCGTGACACATCGGGATCCCGCCGATCGGCACCGCGATCAGGTTCGTGATCCCCATGCTCGTCGACAGCTCGTCCGGCGTCACCTCGGCGTCGAGCAGGTCGGCGAAGAGGAGCGAGGTCGCCAAGGCGGCGTTCCCGATGGTCATCGCCAGTTGCGCGACCACGCCGTCGAAGGCCGCGCGCGTGAGCGCCGCACCGAACGCCGGCGTCGGGGGCGCACCGGGAAGGCGAGGGGTCGGTACCCCGGCGACGACGAGCGCGGTCGCGACGCCGACGAGCGCGACGGCCAGCGCGCTCGCCTTCCCGCGGCCCGCGAGTGCGAACGCAGCGGCGATACCGACTCCGACGAGCGCCACGACCGGGTCGTCGACCGCGAGTCCGATCCCCGTCTCCAGCAGGACGAGTCCCACCGCGAACTGGACGCCGCGGATCACCGGCTCGCCGATCCACCGCTCGACGTACGCGAGCGTCCCCGTGACGCCGATCACGAGCAGGATGACGCCGAGGATCACCCCCGCGAGCGCGAGCTCGGCGTAGGTGAGCGCGCCCGCGATAGCGAGCGCGGCCAGCGCCTTCATCGGCTCGACCGACACCGGCAGCCCGTAGCGGACCCCCCAGACGATCTGGAAGACCCCGAACGCGACGAGCGCGTGTGGGAGCGACACGTCCGTCAGCAGCGCCAGCGCGACGACGAGCGGGACAACCGTAATCGAATCCCCTATCGCGCCGGTGATCGCTCCCGGCCCGAACTCGACGGATTCGACCGTCTCTCAAAACGGATCCAATCACGGGACACGCGCTCTATCGCCCGAGTGCGCTTGAACGTGTTCAGAAATCTCTCGCGGTCACGCGCGGGACTCGAAGAAACGTATTCCGGTTATTCCTCGTCGAACGCGGGGTCCTCCGCGTCGACCATCGGGCAGTTCCGGACCCGGAACCGGGAGAAGTCGACCGACTCGACGATGTCGGTCCCCTCGTGGGTACACGCGGTCTCCGGGGGCGCCGAGAAGTGCGGGCACTGCTGACAGTAGCTCCGCTTGTCGACCACGCGCTCGTCACCGCCCGCGCCGGCTCCCGCCCCCGGTCCGCCGAACCCCGTCGCATCGCCCGGGTCGACGCGAGAGCCGCTTCCGGCGTCGAGATCGGTCGCGTCGGCGCCGACGGACGACTCCTCGTCGAGCGCCGCCCACACGTCCTCCTCGCCGACGTCGCCGACCTCCATCGACTCGAACGGGTCCTCGTCGGCGGTCGCGTCGTCCGCGTCGGCGTCGATCTCGGCGAACGGGTCGTCCGCCGGTGCGGCCGGTTCGGGATCTGCGTGGGACGACGCGTCCGCGGCCGCGTCGGTACCCCCCTCGTCGCCCCCGTCGACCCCGTCGCCGAGCGCTGCGAAGGGGTCGTCGACCGCGCCCGCATCGTCGGCGTCGGGCTCCGCGAACGGACCGTCGGCGTCGTCGCTGGACTCTTCCCCGAACACCTCCTCGTCGAACGGGTCGTCCGGCACGTCGTCGCCGTCCGGCCGGTCGCCGTCCGGTCGGTCGCCGTCGCTCATCGATCGTCCCCGTCGGGTCCGCCGTCGCTCGCGGCGGTTCCCGTCCGGTCGGTGGTCCGGCTCATCTCGTCGCGGTCGCCGTCCGCGATGTCGCCGTCGATCGCCGGCCGGTCGGCGACGAGCAGCCGCGACGTGCCGAGGAAGCCCGTGTTCGGCTCCAAGTCCTCGAACCGCCGCCCGCAGTGGGGGCACTCCGGCGTCGACAGCAGCCCCAACTCCACGCCGCCGCCGCAGTGGTCGCAGTCCGCGCTCCGGACTCCGTGTCGGTTCGCCGTCCGCGTCAGCGCGTCCACGCGCTCGCGGTCGGCGCGGTCGCGCTCGGCCGCGTCGAGCCGTCGTTTGACCCTGACGACCGCGCTCGCGACGCGAGAGAGCTTGTCGTCGATTTCGGTCAGTTCGTCCGCGGAGATCCCGGCGAGGTCGGACTCGACGCCGTCGAGTCTGGCGTCGAGCGCGTCGAGTCGGTCGCCGAGGTCGCCGACCCGATCCGAGGAGGGGGCGTCGGCGACCGCCGCGTCGAGGCGGTCCAGTCGGGCGGCGACCTCTTCCAGTTCGTCGGCGAGGTCGTCGAGGCGCGCCGCGTCTGCTGCGGCCGCCCCGTCACCGTCGCCTTCCGCAGCGGCGTCGAGCGACTCCACCTCACGGTAGAGGTCGATGAGCCGCTCTCGGAGATCCGTGATTTTCTCGTCGACGTCGTCGTCGAGGTCGTCGAGGCGCGCCTCGATCGCCGCCACCTCCTCTGCGTCGGGGACGTCGATCCCCTCGGACTCCGCGAGCGCGACGAGCGCGCGCTTGAGGAGCTCCTCGCGGCTCACGCCGGCGTCCTCCGCGGCGGCGTCGAGGGCGGCCGCCGCCGGATCGAGGTCACTCATCGCGGATCCTCCGTCATCTACGTGTGGTTGCGGGGCGAGGCTTAAGTAACCTGTCGCGCCGTTCTCCGGATCGATACTCGGCGTTAGGCCCGCGTTACCGAATCTTCCGAACGTCGCTGATGTCGAACCCTCCCTCGTGGATCTCGGTCTCGAAGCGGACGATGTTCTCGGCCTCCAGCCGGGAGAGCACGCCGCGGAACTCGCGGACGAACATGGTCCGAGCGCGCTGGGAGCCGCCGCTCTCCCACGAGAACTGGAGCGTCCCGCCCGCCGCGTCCATCAGAGTGCCGAACTCGCGGTCCCGGAGCGCCTCGGTGTTCACCAACACGAGGACGAGGGCGTCCCACTCGTAGGCGGCCTTCTTTAACCCCTTCATCACCATCGCCACGTCGCTCCAGTCGGTGTCGTCGGAGACCATCGAGACGAGGTCGGTGACGGAGTCGATGGAGACGAGGCTCCCCTGCCCGTGTTCCGAGAGGTAGTTGCCGAACGCGGTGAGCACGTCCTCGTACTCGCCTCGCTCGCCGAGTTCGGTGATCGAGGCCGTCTCCGTCTCGTACCAGTCGCGCGGCACCGGCGACAGCTGGAAGTACTCCGGCGAGAGGTCGCGGAAGGAGATTTCGTCGACCGCCGCGTCGACGATTTCGTCCGCCATCGTGTACTCCATCTCCCGGGTGATCGCCCCGGTGTCGGCGGTAAAGGAGATGTAATGGACCGACTCGGGCAGGCTGGCGTCGGCGTCGATGTCGCCGTAGTAGAGGTCGAACAGCTCCTCGTCGGCGCCCGCTAAGGCGTTCATCGCGGCGCTGGTGTAGCAGAACTCCCGGGCGCCCGCGCCCGCCTCGCCGGCGAGCAGCACGACGCTTCCCGGCGGCGCCCCGCCGCCGAGGATCGAGTCGAGGCGCGCGACCCCGAACGGAAGACTGGACATGGCTTACGCCCCGTCGCCGCGAGGCTTAGTGTTACCCCTCTCGGGGTCGCCCGACGGCGAGCAGGACCCACCTTCGGCGTCGATTCGCGCGCCCTCGTTCGCCGCCCGGACGACGGCCACCTCGCCGCCGACGCCGGCCGCGTCGAGCGCGCGCTCGCCGGCCTCGGCCGCCGCGTCCGCGTGGTCCGCGTCGGTGACGCCGTACACCGTCGGTCCCCACGAGGACTGCCCGGCGCCGAACACCGGAGAGGCGCCCGACAGCGACGCGACGACCTCGCCGACCGGCGGTCGGTACACCCCGCCCTGCTCGTCGGCGTACCACGCGCCGTTGAGCCGCCCGATCTCTGCGACTGCGGCGCCGAACGTCTCCGCGTTCCCCGTCGCGATCGCGGGAAGGACGCGTCGGGTGACGATCCCGCCGATCCGGTCGGCGATCCCCGGCTCCGCGCGCTCGACCGCGGTCCGCATCGCGTCGTCCTCGGCCGCCCCGCTTCGGCCGGCGTCCGCGTCCGGCTCGACGAGCAGGAACCGCCAGTCGTCGGGGACGGCGTGGCGCGCGGCCACGGGCGGGACAGTCCACTCGCCGTCCGCGGGGCGGTCGGTGGTGAAACGGGCAGTCGGGTGCCCGGCGTCGAGGACGAAGCCGCCCCTCTCGAACGTCGCGACGCCGACGCCGGAGCGCCCGCCGCGGCCGAGCGCCGGGGCGCGCTCGCGAACCCGGGCCGGCTCGCCATGGGCGGTCGCGACCGCCGCGAGCGTCGCCGCCGCCAGCTGCGTCCCGCTGCCGAGACCGGCGTGGCGGGGGAGCGACTCCCGGACCGTGATGCGGGCGCCGTCGACGCCGAGCAGATCGGTCGCCGCGGACGCGTACTCGTAGATGTCGTCGCGCACGGTGGGGATGGAACCGGCCGGGTCGCCCGCGGCGGATCCGGTCTCGACCGTCACGCTCACCTCCGGGACCGGTTCGGCATCGACGACGACCCGCGGCGCAGCGAGTCCGACGCCGAGGGCGCCGTACAGCCGCTCGTGCGAGAGGCTGAGGTTACAGAAACCGAAGTGGAGCCGCGCCCCGGCGCTCGCGCGTGCCATAGTCGTCTCCGGTTTCGGGACGGACTGATAAAGGGTGCGTGACCGTGGCGGGAGTTGCCCCGGAAGCCGCGCAGGGGCGGGAGCGGACCGGATACCCCATCTCGCGGTCGCGGTCGCCGAGGCGACCGAACTGGTGCGCTTTTGAACGCGGGGGACCTCGGATCGCGTATGACCGAAACGCTCAGGCTCGCGACCCGCGGGTCGGACCTGGCCCTCCGACAGGCCGAGACCGTCCGCGAGGCGCTGTCGAGCCGGCGCCGCGACGTCGAACTCCGGCAGGTGGAGACGCGCGGCGACCAGATCCCCGACGAACTGATCCACCGCCTCGGGAAGACGGGCGCGTTCGTGCGCGCCCTCGACGAGGAGGTACTCTCCGGCGACGCCGACCTCGCGGTCCACTCGCTGAAGGACCTCCCGACCGAGGAGATGGCGGACCTCGTCGTCGCGGGCGTCCCCGAGCGCGCGCCCTCCGGCGACGTGGTCGTCCACCCCGACGGACTCGGCATCGAGGATCTCCCCGCGGGCGCCGTCGTCGGCACCGGCTCGCTCCGTCGCGGCGCACAGATCCGGGCGGCCCGCCCCGACCTCACCGTCGAGCCGATCCGGGGCAACGTCGACACCCGGCTGGAGAAGCTGCTCGCGCCCGGTCTTCAGGCCGAACACGAGCGACGGCTGATCGCCGCCGGCGAGGAGAGCACGCTGACCGCGGAGGGCGGCGACGCGGACAGCGAGGGCGACGAGAGCGACGAGGGTGACGCGGGCGACGAGGGCGACGCGGACAGCGAGGGCGACGAGAGCGACGAGAGCAGTGAAATCGACGAGGAGTTCGACCGCAGCGTCGAGGAGTGGTTCGACTCGCTGTCGGACCTCGAACGCGCCGCGATGGAGCGGAAGGCCGAGACCGAGTACGACGCGGTTGTCCTCGCGGAGGCCGGGCTGCGCCGCTCGAACCTCTTCTACGAGGTGGAGACGACGCGGCTCCCGCGCGAGGAGTTCGTCCCCGCGGCCGGGCAGGGCGCCATCGCCGTCACCGCGAGCGACCCCGACGTGATCGAGGCGGTCCGCGAGGCGGTCGACCACCCGCGGACCCGCGTGGCGGTCACCGTCGAGCGGACGGTCCTCGGCGAGCTCAACGGGGGCTGCGTCGCGCCGATCGGCGTCTCGGCGCTCGTCAAGGGCGAACACGTCCACGTCCGGGCGCGGGTGCTCTCGACGGACGGCACCGAGGAGGTGGTGGACACCCGCGACCTCCCGATCCGGTCGCACGCGACGGCCGCCGCGGAGTTCGCCGCGGACCTCGCGGACCGCGGCGCGGACGACCTGATCGCCGAGGCGCGCGACGAGGCCGCGGAGGCGGGGACAGATGACTGAGGGCGGTTCCGGCACCGGGGCGGGACCCGGATCGAACGCGGACGAGCCGCCGACTCGCGGCCGCGACGATCGGGTCGGCACCGTCTTCCTCGTCGGCTCCGGCCCGGGCGACCCGGACCTCCTCACGGTGAAGGCGAAGCGGCTGATCGAGTCGGCCGACGTGGTGCTTCACGACAAGCTCCCCGGGCCGGAGATCCTCGGCGAGATACCCGAAGCGAAGCGCGAGGACGTGGGGAAACGCGCCGGCGGCGAGTGGACGCCCCAGGAGTACACCAACCGGCGCATGGTCGAGCTGGCCCGCGAGGGGAACCGCGTCGTCCGGCTGAAGGGCGGCGACCCGTTCGTCTTCGGGCGCGGCGGCGAGGAGGCCGAGCACCTCGCAGAGGCGGGAATCCCCTTCGAGGTCGTCCCCGGCGTCACCTCGGCGATAGCCGGTCCTGCGGTCGCCGGCATCCCGGTGACCCACCGCGATCACGCTTCCTCGGTCTCGTTCGTCACGGGCCACGAGGACCCGACGAAGGAGGAGTCCGCGGTCGACTGGGACGCGCTCGCGGCGACCGGCGGGACCATCGTCGTGCTGATGGGCGTCGGCAAGCTGCCGGCGTACACCGCCGCGCTCCGCGACGCCGGACTCGACGACGACACCCCGGTCGCGCTCGTCGAGCGCGCCACCTGGCCCGACAGCCGCGTCGCGACCGGGACGCTCGACACCATCGTCGACGCGCGCGACGAGGCGGGGATCGAACCCCCGGCGATCACCGTCATCGGCGACGTGGCCGCCACGCGCGACCGCGTCGTGACCTTCCTCGAAAACGCCGGCTCGGCGCCGGTTCAGTCGGCGAGCGAGGGGGACGAGTCACCGGAAGAATCGGAGGGCGGCGCCCCGACAGACGGGGGTGACGGGACGTGAGCGAAGGCGGGTCGCGCGGGCCGCGCGTGGCCGTCTTCCGCCCCGACGACGAGCGGATCGAGTCGGCGGTCGAGCTGCTCCGGTCGCTCGGCGCGGAGCCGGTCGCCGATCCGATGCTCGAGGTCGAGCCGACGGGCGCCGTCCCCGCCGACGCCCCGCTCGTCGTGCTCACCAGCAAGACCGGGGTCGAACTGGCCGCCGAGGCCGGCTGGGAACCCGGAGACGCCGACCTCGCCGCCATCGGTCCCGCGACCGCCGCGGCCGCCCGCGAGGCGGGCTGGAGCGTCGACGTCGTCCCCGAGGAGTACACCTCCGCCGGTCTCGTCGCGGCGCTCGAACCGCGCGTCGCGGGCGAGCAGGTCGCCGTCGCGCGCTCGGACCACGGCAGCGACGTCCTCCTCGACGGCCTGCGCGAGGCCGGTGCCGACGTGACGGAAACCGTGCTGTACCGGCTCACGCGACCGGCCGACGCGGGCGACTCCGCCGAGTCGGCCGCCGCGGGCGACCTCGACGCGGTCGCGTTCACCTCCTCGCTGACCGTCGAGAACTTCCTCGCGGCGGCCGAGGACCGCGGCGTCGACGACGAGGCGCGCACCGGGCTGGCGGACGCGGTCGTCGGCACCATCGGCCCGCCGACCGCGGAGACCGCCGCCGACAACGGCGTCGCGGTCGACGTGGTCCCCGATGAGGCGTCGTTCGAGGCGCTCGCGACCGCGGTGGTCGACGCGCTCGACGACGAGGCCGCGGACGACCCCGACACCGGCCGAAGGTAACCTGGTTCGGACCTCTCCGCCGTCGCCGTCGCCGTCGGCGGGAGTACCGTCCCGTTGGAGCAACAGATCCACACGCCGACGGCGGATCCCAAATATCTCGGCCGAAAACCATAGCGAATGCGTCCGTCGACGATCGGTCGGAGACCTCCATATCGTTTCCTTTCGCGCGATCTGGGCGTTCGACGTGTTTTCCACAGAATACCAGATATGATATTTTGAAACGCGGCTTTATAATCAGGAGCGTGATATCGAAGAGCATGGAACCGAGCGAGCGCTGGCTGCTGCGGGTCGAGGACGACGTCCTCGTCGTCGAGTTCCCCCACGGAACTGGACTGAGCCCCGCGGACGGCGAGGCGCTGCTCGATCGGTGGCGGAGCGCGACCACTCCCGGCGAGGTCGAGGCGGTCATTATCATCGTGCGGACGAGTCGGCCGTGTTCGGACGCCGGGCGGCGGGCGCTCCGCGAGTCCGCACAGATCGCGGTCGCCCGCGGCGTCGACCGCTTCGCCGTCGTCGGCGAGCGCTCGAAGCGGCGGTACCTCAAGCGGACTATCGACGTCGAGGACATCGAGGTCGAGGCGTTCAACGACCCGTCGGTCGCCGCGACGTGGGCGTCGTCCGTCGACACCGACTCGTCGTCGATCGAGACGACGCTGTGAGACCGGCGCGTCCGCACTTCTCTCCTCCTCGGTCAGTCGGACCGTCGCCGATTCAGACCGGCGCGTCCGTCTCGATCCCGGCCTCTTCGACGACGCGCTTCGCCTGGCGAGTGGCGCGCTCCCGGACCGCGGCGGCGTCGATTCCGACGTGCTCGCCGTCGGCGTAGCGGACCTCGCCGTCGACCATCGCGAAGACCACGTCGTCGCCGTGGGCCGCGTACACCAGGTGCGAGAGCGGGTCGTGGAGCGGCGTGGCGCGGGTCAGGTCGGTCGTGACCCCGATCACGTCCGCGCGCCGGCCCGCTTCGAGCGTGCCGAGCCGGTCGAAGCCGGCGGCGCTGGCGCCGTTCTCCGTCGCCATCTCCAAGACGGTCCCGGCGGGGAGCCGGGTCGGGTCGCGGGCGTCGACCTTCCCGAGGAGGCTCGCCTGCCGCATCTCCGTGAAGGCGTCGAGCGTGTTGTTACACGGGGGGCCGTCGTTGCCGAGCGCGACCGTGATCCCGCGGTCGAGGTAGTCCTGAACCGGCGCGATCCCCGAGGCGAGCTTCATGTTCGAGGAGGGGCAGTGGGTGACGACCGTGTCCGTCTCCGCGAGCACCTCGCGCTCGCGCTCGTCGGTGTGGACGCAGTGCGCGAGCGTCACGTCCGGACCCGTCAGCCCCACCTCGTCGAGCCAGAGGACGTTCCGTTTCCCGGTGTCGGCCTCGACGGTCTCGATTTCGTCTTCGTTCTCGCTGGCGTGGGTGTGGATCGTCACGCCGTCGTAGCGGTCGGCCAGCTCGCGACAGCCGCGCAGGCACTCTTCGGTACAGGTGACGGCGAACCGCGGCGTGACGGCGTAGCGGACGCGGCCGTCCGCGGCGCCGTGGTACTCCCGGATGAGGGACTCGCTCTCCGCGAGCGCGGCGTCGGTCTCCTCCAACAGGCCGTCCGGCGAGTCGCGGTCCATCAGCACCTTCCCGAGCCGCGCGCGGATCCCCGTCTCGATCGCGGCCTCGAACGCCTCCGCGGCGTGGTTCACCGAGAGGTGGTCGACGACGGTCGTCGTCCCCGATTCGAGACACTCTAAGTATCCCAACTCGGCCGCGGCCCGGGTCGCCTCGGCGTCCATCGCCGCCTCCATCGGGAGCACGGCGTCAAACAGCCAGTCGAGGAGGGCGTCGTCGTCGGCGATCCCCCGACCCAACGACTGGACGGAGTGAACGTGGCCGCCGACGAGACCGGGCGCAACGATGTCGAACGCGCGTCGCTCGTGGTCGGGGTAGCGCTCGCGGAGGGCAGTCTCTTCGCCGACCGCGGCGATCGTTTTCCCCTCGACGACGACGGCGCCGTCGGGGATGACGGTCTCTGAGTCGGCGACGACGGTTCCGGCTATCAGCATGTCCGTCCGTTCCTGACGGTCGACCGGTAAGAGGCTGTCCGTTCGCGGCCTCTCTATTCCGTTCTTCGGTGCTGCCGAGCGACAGCTGGGGAGACAGAGGATCAGCCCACCGACAGCGACGCGATATTTAAACCCGGGTGAGCGGCCGTGATGATTGCTTATAAATGCCGGTGCGGTGGCGCGTGCCTGCGAGCGGCCGCCTTTGGCGGCCGCGAGTCAGCACGCGCGAGGTCGCCGGCGCTACGCGCCGGCTGCCGAGGCTGGGGAGGCGTGAGGCGCGGTGCGTTCCCGCGAGCGTAGCGAGCGGGAACACGGAAGTCGCAGCCCGCGCAGCGAAGCGAGCAGGAACGTCTTCCGGAGGGGCGGGACTCAAAGGGGCAGCCGGGAGGGCAGCGCAGGCGAAGTAAGCACTGGAAGGAGCGAGCGGAGCGAGCGACTGAAGCGCGCAACGAGCGTGCGCTGCCCTCCCGGCTGGGGCTTTGAAGGTGTTCGTCGTCGATCCGCGGTCGTCTATTTATAAGTGAGCAGTTGTGGCCACCGACATCCCACGGTTAGCTACTTATAAATAACCACCAAGTCGATCCAATCTGTCCTATTCCAGTCGGCGGTCGCGGAACGCGCGGATCACGTCCTGGCGCGCGATGATGCCGACGAGCCGGCCGTCCTCGTCAACCACGGGGACGCGGTTGATGTCGGGGTCGTCCCCGACGAGCAGGTCCAGCACGTCGTCGACGCTCGCGTCCGGCGTCACCGTCGCCACGTCGGCGCTCATCACGTCGGAGACGGGTCGGTCCGCGTTGCGGATCATGTCGACGCCGAGGTCGAGGTCGGCCCACGGGCGCTTCACCTGATACGAGAGCGTGTCCACAAACGGCGGGAGTCCGATCGGGATCCACAGCGTCTCGTCTTCGGGTTCGAACAGGTCGACGAGGTCGGACTCGGTGATCACGCCGACCACCCGCTCGTCGTCGTCGACGACCGGGAAGCCGCTGAACTCGTAGCGGGCGAATCGCTTGAACACCTCGGCGACGTCGTCGTCCGGCGAGACCGTCTTTACGTCCGGTTCCATCAGGTCGCGGGCGGTCAGCGTCATACCGGACGGTCGCGGCGGGAGGCCGTAGTCGTTTCGCCCCGAGCGCGCCGACGCAACGGACTTACGGACAGGAAACCGAATCGATCGCATGCACCGCAACGGCCACGTCGGGGCGTCGCTCGCCGTCTACGCCCCGTTCGGGTTCCTCGTGACCGCCCTCGCCTCGATAGAGGTCGGACTCGTCGGCGCCGCCGGCGTCGCGTCGCTGGCGATGGTCCCCGACCTCGACATCCGCGTTCCCTTCGTCAAACACCGCGGGATCACGCACACCGTCTGGTTCGCGCTGCTCGTCGGGGTCGCCTTCGGCGTCGTCGGGCTGGCGCTCGGGTTCCAGAGCGGGGTCGCCGCCGCGCTCCTGTTCGGTGCCGTCGGGTTCCTGTTCGGCGCCGTGACGATCGTCTCGCACCTCCTCGCCGACGCGCTCACGCCGATGGGGATCCGACCGTACGCACCCGTGCGAGACACCGAGTATACCCTCGACCTGTTCACGGCGGCGAACCCGCTCGCGAACTACGGGCTGTTGGGGCTGGGCGGCGTCGTCGCCGCGGTCGCGCTCGTCGCCGGCGAAGCGGTCCCGGTGTAGAGGTCCGCCCACCGACAACTCGACACCGTCGAGCGAGTCGACGGTACCGACGCTCGGTAAGTGAAGAGGAGAAAGAATGGCCGGGGTGGGCTCCGAACCCACGATCTCCGCATGTCCCAGGTCCGAGGCTCGGCGGAGCCACGGGAAGGACGCGGACGCTTCCAAGGCGTCACCGCACCGAATCTCTGAACCCTATGAGTGCGGCGCTATGTCCAGCTAAGCCACCCGGCCTCACCAGTTCGTACCGCGATGAGACCCTTTAACCTTCCCATCCGTCGGAGGGTTGTGAACCGATCGCAGATCCCCGCAGGCTGGCAGTTCCGGGGCGATACGGTGCCGAAGACGCCCGCAATCTCGGGCGCAACGAACGCGCTCGACCCGCGCTCACCGTCGACCCAGCGGATTTATGCCGGGCGCGGCGTATCCCGGGCGTATGAGCCTTCCCGAACTGCTCGCGGGGACCGTCGGCGACGAGGAGGTCGTCGCCGAGGTGCCGCTGGGCGGCGACGATCGACTCGCGGTCACGCCCACCCGGACCCTCGTCTACCGCGGCGACGGACTTCTCTCCGACGAGTCCGTCGACGAGTACGACCACGACGTCGAGCGCATCGAGGTCTCGACGGGCCGCCGCAAGTCGAAGATCACCCTCGGATACGGTCTCGACGGCGACGAGACGCTCTCGGTCCCCTCGAAACGCGTCGACGACGTTCTCCACCCGATCCTCGCCGGCGTCCTCTCGTCGAGCGGCGTCACGGGAGCGGGCGAAACGGTCGTCCGCACGTTCCGCTTCTCGGAACTTACCCTGATAGTCACCAGCGAACGACTGGTCAAACACGTCGGCTCTGCCGTCTGGGACCCCGAGTTCGAGGAGTTCCACTACGCGGACCTGACCGGTCTCGACTTCGAGGAGGGGACCGTCGCCACTGCGGTCGTCCTCGTCCACGACGGTCGCTCGGAGCGGTTCAAGGCGCCGAACGAGTCCGCTCGGGCGGTCCGGGAGACCCTCGCCGACGCGGTGTGTTCGTTCCACGGCGTCGAGAGCTTAGAGGAGTTCCGCGTCGCCGCCGCCGCCGAGGCGGACGAGTCGACGACGGACGGGAAGTCGGGCGGTACGACCGACTTCGGCGAGGGACCGGACCCGCTCTCGGCGTCACCGGTCGCCGACGCGGAGGCCGACGCCGACGGAGCCGAAACGGCGTCGGACGGGGCGGTCGACGCCGCCGACCCCGCCTCCCGATCCGAGCCGGTCATCGACGGCGACGACGCCGTGGGGGAGACCGCGGAAGGGACCGGCGCCGTGGGAGAAGCCGGCGCCGCGACGGAGACCGACGCCCCGGGGGCGTCGTCCACCGAACCGTCGGAGCCGAGCGACGACGACCCGCTGGACGCGGACCCGCTCGCCGCGGACGCGGCCGTCGACGACGCGACCGGGGCAGATCCGGCGGATCCCCTCGACGCGGACGCGACGGCGACCGCGTCCGCCGAAGGGGTCGAACGGGAGCCGACGGACGAACCCGCGGCGGTGGACGACCCGGCAGACGAACCTGCGGCGGACCCGACGGTCGCCGACGCCGTGGGGGCGGACTCCGTCTCCGACGCCGAAACGGTCGATGCCGACGCCGAGGACGACGACGATGTCACCGTCCCGGACGACGACGGGTTCGACGGGTCGGCGTTCGAGAGCGCCGGCGTCGAGGACGCGGACCTCGCGAGCGAGGTCGCCGCGCTGCGGCGTACCGTCGAGGCGCAGTCCGAGCGCCTCGACCGGCAGTCGACGCTCATCGAACAGCTGATCGAAGAGCTTCGGCGAGGCCGGTGACGGACGCGACCGCCGCGGCGGCGTGCCGAGCCGCCACCCTAATTCTCTCGGTTGAGACTCGCGTCGAACGCGTTATCCAACCGGCGACGAACCCCCGGCCGTGATTGGCGGACTGGGCACTCGGGTCGGCGCGGTGTTGAGCGACGTCGCGACCACGGAGGGACGGCTGGCGGTCACCGCCGGCATCGCCATCGTGACGCTCGCGGTCGGCTGGCTGCTGCTTCCGAAGGCGGTCCGCGCCGGGGAGCGAACCGCCTCTGGATGGGTCGAGCGGTTCCTCGACGGCCGGGCTGGAGAGTCGACCGAGGGCGCAGTCGAGACGCTCCGCGAGGGAGTTCCCGTCTCGTTCCTCCTGCGGATGGCGGTCGGACTCTCGCAGCTCGCGCTGTTCGCGCTGGCGGGCGTCGCCGTACTGACGGTGTGGGGGCGATTCGACTTCGTGGTCGGAGTGTTACCCGTCGCCAGAAACGCCGTCAGGGTCGGGGGACAGGTCTTCGTCTCGGCGGTCCTGCTCGGCGGCGCCTACCTCGTCAGCGACGCGCTGGAGGCGTACATCGCGGATCTGTCGGCCGACAGCGACCGGATCACCGCCCACCAAGAACAGCTCCTCACCCGGCTGGCGCAGGTCGGACTGCTCATCCTCGCGGGGATAACGGTCCTCGGTATCTGGGGCGTGAACCTCGGCGGTCTCCTGGTCGGCGCCGGGTTCCTCGGCATCGTCCTCGGGATGGCGGCCCGACAGACACTGGGGTCGCTCATCGCCGGCTTCGTGCTGATGTTCGCCCGTCCGTTCGAGATCGGCGACTGGGTCGAGATCGGCAACGAGGAGGGGTTCGTCACCGACATCACGATCATGAACACCCACATGCGGAACTTCGACGGGGAGTACGTCGTGGTTCCGAACGACCTCGTCGCCAACCAGGCGATCACGAATCGGAGCCGCGATGGGCGCCTCCGGATCCACATGGCGGTCGGGATCGGGTACGACGACGACCCCGACGAGGCGGCCGAGATCGCCGAGGAGGTCCTCGACGGGATCGATACGATCGCGAACAACCCCCAGCCGTACGCGATCCCCTCCGGCTTCGGCGACTCCGCGATCCTCCTCGACCTCCGGTTCTGGATCGACCCGCCGACCCCGCAGGCGCGGTGGCGCTCGAAGGCGGCCGCGGTCGAGCGGATCCAAGAGCGCTTCGCCGACGCCGGCATCTCGATCCCCTACCCGCAGCGGACCGTCTCCTATCCCCCGAGACGGCGAAAGCGGAGGAGACGGTCGAGCGCGTCGAGCGGATCGACGAGGACGGCGACGGGCGTTCGAACGATCGACCCGCCTGAGACTCCCTCGGCTCGGACGGCCGTTATCTATCCGACGGCCCGGTGTAGCCGCTCGGAAGCTCCGTCCCACGGCCCGTGAACAGGCGCTCGAACCGCTCGATGCGCTCCAGGATGTAACTGAGCGCCGCCGTGAGCGAGTCGGCGCCGATCGAGAGCAAGTGGCGCGCACCCTTCGTGCGGTCGGCGTGGTAGAAGCTGATCTCCCCTTCCGGCTCGGTGTTCCGCTCCGGCATCACCACCAAGTCCTGTCTGGAGGGACCGTGTCGGAAGACGAGGACGTCCGTGAGCGAGTCGGCGCCGTAGGTGACCACGTCGTGGAGGACGCTCCACTTCGGCGGCGTCTCCTCCGCGAGCGCGTCCGCGTCGACGACGTTCCGCATCGTCGTCGCCGTCGAGACGCGCTCTAATCCCGACCCGCGCCGGTTCCGAAGCCACGTGAGCAGTCGCTCGACGAGGTCGCGGAAGCCGTCTGGCGCCGAAAAACGGCCGCCAGACCGCTCCTGCGGCAGCGAGCCTCGCGTCACTTCGGTCCGCTCTCCCATGCGAATACCCCCGGTCCCATCATGTTAATAGGTACCGGTCGGGATCCGGGTCGGTGCCGAGGCGAGAGCCGCCGGCTCACGCGCCGCGCGTGACGTTCAAATCCGTCTGTACGTTCTCCGCGAACGGCGACTCTCGGACATCTATCTGCGTGTCGTTAGCCCGGAGCGTGTTCGTCGCGACGACGCCGTCGGCACCGGACCGGACGAGAACCCCGGTGTCGCAGTCGTTGATCGCGTTCCCGGTGACGGTGAAGCTGTACGGGCGCTTCGTCCGCCGGTACTCGTCCTCGTCGCTCTCGTCGACCGGAACTGTCCGAGAGATGAAGCCGACGCCGCAGTTCTCGACGTGGTTGTTCGCGACCGTGATATCGAAGGAGGTCTCGTTGTCCGTGCCCGCCACCTCGTCGCTGAGGTGCGTCTCCTTGTACTCGATCTCCAGCCCGGCCTCCCCGCCCGGATCGGCGGCGATCGGCTCCAGCTCCAGGTCGCGACAGACGTTACCGACGATCGTTCCCTGTTGTGACGGCGAGCAGGCGATGAGGCTGTGCCCGCCGCGGTAGCAGACATTCCCCACGACGCTGAAGTTGGCGACGTTGTAGGGGGCGATGTTGTTGAACGTCACGTCGGTGACGCGGTTCCCCTGTATCAGCGCGTCGGTCGAGCGCCGGAGGTCGAGCCCGTCGCGGGCCCCGCGGCTGGTGATCCCGTACCAGTTGGGATCTATCACCTCGTTGCCGCGGACGACGACGTTCTCGCAGTCGGCGAACGACAGCGCCATCTGGAACCCGTTCACCGTCCGGTTGTCCGCGAGCAGCAGCCCGTCGCAGCCCTCCGCCTGTACCGCGTGGTTGTCGAGCCGGGTGTCGTTCGCGTCGAACTCGATGCCGGTCACGGCCGCGTCGTCGCCCCGGACCCGGATCAGGTCGTGGCCGACATCCAGCTCGCGCTCGGTGAAGCCGATCCTTGACCCCGTCGCGGACGCGACGAACCGCGTTCCGGAGCCGCCGGTCAAGAGCGTCCCGTCGCCCATCACCGCCGGGCCGCCGAACCGGAACTCGTCGGTATCGGCGACGACCGTGCCCCCCTCTTCGGGCACCTGGTCGAAGGCGTACTGGAACGCCTCCTCAGCGTTCCCGTCGGCCGCGGTCGTGAACTCGACGCCGCCTTTTCCGGCGCTCGCGACCCGGTACTTGCCGTTCGATCGATACACGTGGTAGGTGGCGCCCGAGGGGGGCGGCCCGCCGTTCCCCGCTCCTCCGTTCCCCGAACCGTCGTTCCCCGCCCCGCCGTGGTGGGACGCCAGTCGTTCGAAAACCGATCCCAGTCCGGTCGCCGCGCCGACGCCGCCGACGAACGAGCGTCGGTTCGTCGCGCCGAGCGGCGTCGCGGCCGTCGATCGCGCGTTGTCGGTGTCCATCGTTTTGGTCTGAGTTTCGCCGTTAGCGTTCGCTCGCGAGATCCGCGATTCCGATCCGTCTGTTTCGTGGGGATCCCCCACAATATTCCTATCAACCGAATATTAAATGAACGCTGCTATGAGCGGACTATATCGCTCAATAGCGGACGGATCCGTTCGGATCCGACGTGTTTCATACGTTCTGGGGGATTCGACGTGTCTGGGACGTTCCGGAGGATCTGACGTGGCGGGGACGTTCCGGACCGCGGTCTCGCACCAGCGCGCAGTCGTTCCCGGGGAACGTACCGATCCCGACGCACCGATCCCGACTCAGCGATCCCGGCCAAACCCGGCCGCGAACGTCTCCTCGTCGAGCGAGAGGACGGTCGGCCGGCCGTGCGGGCAGGCGTACGGGCGGTCGCACTCGCCGAGGCGGTCGAGTAGGTTCCGGAGGTCGCCGTCGTCGAGACCGGAGAAGTCGCCGCGTTTCAGCGAGGGGTGACACGCCAGGTCCGCGAGCAGGGCGTCGCGCGCGTCCCGAGGGGTCTCCCGACCGCCGCTCGCCCCCGACAGCGCCGCGAGGGCGTCGCGGAAGGCGTCCGCGTCCGCGGTCCGGCCGAACGGCGCGGGGACGGTCCGCAGGCGACGCGCGCCGCCGCCGAACGCCTCCGTCTCGAAGCCAAGCGCGGCGAGGTCGTCCGCGTGCGCCCTCGCGGCCGCCGCCTCGTCGGTCGACAGCGAGACGGTCGCGGGCGGGTCGAGCGTCGCGGTCGGCACCGGGTCGCCGTCGAACGCCCGGCCGAGCCGCTCGTAGTTCACGCGCTCGTGGGCGGCGTGGCCGTCGATCACGAGCAGTTCGTCGCCGGACTCGACGAGGACGTAGAGGTCGCGGAAGGCGCCGATCGGTTCGGCGTCCGCGAACGCTCCGGGGCGCGACCCGTCACCCTCCCCGACCGGATCGAGCGCGGAGTCGAGGTCGGTGGCGACATCCGCCGAACGCCGGAGGTCCGCGCCCGTGAGCGCGTCTTCGATGACGGACGCCACCGCGTCCGCGACCGCGTCGGCGTCGCGGAGCCCCACCTCGCGCTTGGCGGGGTGGACGTTCGGGTCGACGCGATCGGGCGAGAGCGACGCGTCGACCGCCGCCACCGGCTCGCGGCCGTCAGGGAGGAGCCGGCCGTAGCCGTCGCGGACTGCGGCCGCGAGGCGGTCGTTCCGCACCGGACGCCCGTTCACGGAGACGCGGACGTGGTCGCGGGTGGCACGGGTGATAGAGGGGTACGCCAGCGCGCCCGAGACGTCGACGCCCACCGAACCCGCGTCGCGCTCGCCGTCCGCTTCGACGCGGACGCTCGCGGAGACAGTCGTCGACCGGCTGGCGGTGTCGCGGTCGTACACGCCGAGCAGCGCGTCCGTGCGGTCGGTTCCGGGCGTCGACAGCGTGGTCGACCCGTCATGGTCGAGCGTGAACGCGACCGACGGGTTCGCCAGTGCGTAGTCGGCGACGAGCGAGGAGATCCGCGCGAACTCCGCGTTCGCCCCCGCGAGCGACTCCCGGCGGGCCGGTCGAGTCGCGAACAGGTCCTCGACGACGACCGTCGTCCCGCGGGCGCGGGCCGCGGGTTCGACCGCGACGTCCGGCTCGCCGCCCGGCCTCCCCGACCCCGTCGCGGTCTCCGCGGTCCCGTCGACGACGACCCGCGTGCCGACCCCGTCGCCCGGGCTGGTCACGAGTTCGAGCCGGGCGGCCTCGGCAATAGCGGCGAGCGCCTCGCCGCGGAAGCCGAGCGACTCGACGCCGACCGGGTCGCCGTCGGGCGCCAGCTTGCTCGTCGCGTGGCGCTCGACGGCGCGGGCCGCGTCCGTGCGGCTCATCCCCCGGCCGTCGTCCGCGACGCGGATCCGGTCTGTCCCGTCGCCGTCGACCGCGATATCGACCCGAGAGGCGTCCGCGTCGAGCGCGTTGTCGACCAGTTCGACGACGACTCGGGCGGGGCGCGTCACCACCTCGCCGGCCGCGATCCGGTCGACCGTCGCCTGATCGAGCCGGCGGACGCGCCCCTCGTCTTCGACCGGATCGCCGCCGGCTTCGGCGGCGTCCTCGGTGCCGGACGCACCGCGCTCGGGGTCTCGCTCACCCGTCATCGTCGACCCGCGACTGGAGGTCGTGGAGGGCGTTCAGCGCCTCGATCGGCGTCATCCGCGCGAGGTCGAGGTCGCGGAGCGCCGCGGCGAGGTCGGGCGGAGCGCCGGCGGCGACCCCATCGTCGGCGCCGTTCGTCGGGTGTTCGCGATCGCTCGTCGGTCGTGTACGGTCACCCTCGGGCGGGGTCTCGGTCGATCCGTCCGCGCCGTCGCCGACCGTTTCTCCGTCTTCCGAGGCCTCCTCCGCGAGGAACTCCCGCAGCGACGCGTCGCTGTCGCGGTCCGCGTCATCGGTCGATTTTCCGGCGTCGGCTGCCTCTTCGCCGTCGGTCCCGCCCTTGCTCTCGGTCCGGGTCGCCTTCCGCCCCGCTCCGCCTCCTCGGCGGCGACGAGGCCGCGGGCGCGGTCGACGACGGGACCGGGAACGCCGGCCAGCTCCGCGACCTCGACGCCGTACGACGACGAGGAGGCGCCGGGGACGACCCGGTGGAGGAACGTCACGTCGCCGTCCTCGCGGGTGGCGGTGAAATGGAGGTTGAAGACGCGCTCGCGCTCGTCGGCCAGATCCGTGAGTCCGTGGTAGTGGGTCGCAAAGAGGGCGGTCGCGCCGAGTTCGTCGTGGAGGAACTCCGCGGCCGCGCGGGCGATGGCGCGGCCGTCGGTGGTCGCGGTTCCCCTCCCGACCTCGTCGAGGAGGACGAGCGAGTCGGCGCCGGCGTCGTGGAGGATCTCGGTCAGCTCGCTCATCTCGCGCATGAATGTCGACTGCCCGCCCGCGATGTCGTCGGAGGCCCCGACGCGGGTGAACACGCGGTCGAAGACGGGGAGCGTGGCGGCCTGCGCGGGGACGAACGACCCCGTCTGCGCGAGCACGACCGCGAGCGCGACCGACCGCATGTACGTCGACTTCCCGCTCATGTTCGGTCCCGTGATCACGGCGACCGACCCGCGCGGGAGGTCCGCGTCGTTCGGGACGAACGAGTCCTCGGTCCGCTCGACAACCGGGTGTCTGCCGCCCTCGATCTCGATTCCGGGGGCGGGGTCGGTGGCGGCGTCGGTGGCGGCGTCGGTGGCGGCGTCGGGGGCGTCGAGGGCGTCGTCGACGCCCGTGTCGGGGTCCTCCCGGAGTTCGGGGCGGACGTAGTCGCGCTCGACCGCGACCGCGGCGAGCGAGGTCAGCGCGTCGAGTTCGGCGAGCGCGTCCGCGAGGCCCTGGATCCGTTCGGTCTCGCTTGCGACGCGCTCGCGGACGTCGACGAACAGCTCGTACTCTAAGGCGTCCGCGCGCTCCGCGGCGCCGACGATCTCCTCTTCGCGCTCCTTCAGCTCAGGCGTGACGTAGCGCTCGCTGTTCTTCAGCGTCTGTCGGCGCCGGTAGTCGTCGGGGACCCGGTCGACGTTGGCGTCGGTCACTTCGATGTAGTAGCCGTGGACCTGGTTGTGTCCCACCGACAGCGAGTCGATCCCGGTGCGCTCGCGCTCGCTCGCCTCCAGGTCGGCGACCCACTCGCGCCCCTCGCGCTCGGTGGCGCGCAGGTCGTCGAGGTCGTCGTCGAACCCCTCGCGGATGACGCCGCCCTCGGTGATCTCCTGCGGGGGGTCGGTCGCTATCGCGCCGTCGATCAGCTCGCGGACCTCGGTCAGCTCGTCGAGCCGCTCGCGGAGGTCGCGGAGGTGGTCGGTCCGGGGGAGGGCGGGGTCGCTCTCGCCGGCGCCCGGCTCGCCGCTCGCACCGGTCTCTCCGTCCGCCCCCGCGAGCGTCGCCTTCAGCTCCGGGACGACCGCGAGCGTCCGGTGAAGCGAGCGCAGGTCGCGGGCGTCGGCCCGGCCCCGCGAGACGCGGCTCACCAGTCGTTCGAGGTCATAGGCCGTCGCGAGCGCGTCGGCGACCCCCTCGCGGGCGAGGCTCCGGTCCGCGAGCTCGCCGACCGCATCGTGGCGGCTCCGGATCGCGTCGGCGTCGACGAGCGGACGGCGGAGCCAACGCTCCAGACAGCGTCGGCCGAGCGCGCAGTTCGTCTCGTCGAGCGCGTCGAACAGCGTGTCGCTCGCGCCCAGCCCGCGGTTCTCGAACAGCTCTAGGCTCCGCTGGGCCGCCGCGTCGAGCCGGAGGCGGTCGCGGGGGTCGTACCGCCGGATCCGCGTCACGTACGAGAGCGGGCCGTCGTCGCCCTGCGTGTACTCGGCGTACGCGAGCACGGCGCCCGTCGCGCGCAGCTCCGCGTCGGAGTCGAACCGCCGGTCGGGAGAGGGGAGGTACGGCTCCAGCCGCTCGGCCGCCGTTCGGCGGTCGAAGGCGCCCGCGTCGTAGTCGTGGGTCGTCCAGCCGTGCTCCGCGTCGCTCGGTTCGAAGTCGGGGGCGTCCGGCCCGGCGATGAGTTCGGCGGGCGCGATCCGGTCGAGCTCGCCCGCGACGGCGTCCCGATCGCCCGACGTGACGAGGCACTCGCCCGTCGAGACATCGACGGCGGCGAGACCGACGGGCTGCGAGGTGGAATCGCTATCATCACCGCCGGCAGCCACCGCCGCCACGTAGTTCGTCGTCCCCGATTCGAGGAGGTCGTCCTCGACGACGGTTCCGGGCGTGATCACCTCGGTGACGGCGCGGTCGACGAGACCGGACGCCTGCTCGGCGTCCTCGACCTGGTCGCCGAGCGCGACGCGGTAGCCCGCGTCCAGCAGCGCTTCGAGGTAGGGGGCCGCGTTGTCGATGGGGATCCCGGCCATCGGGTAGTCGCCGGTGGAGTCGGAGCGCTCCGTCAGCGTCACCTCGCAGACGCGCGCCACGGTCTCGGCCGCCTCGCAGAACGCCTCGTAGAAGTCGCCGACTTGGAATAAGACGAGCGCGTCCTCGTGGTCGGCACAGAGGTCGGCGTACTGCGAGAGCATCGGGGTGAGCGCCTCGCGGGCGGCCGCGATCCCGGGCGGCAGTCCGGTCACCGTCTCTCGGTCCGCCGGTTCCATACCCCGTATCCGGGCGGCCGCGGGCATAAACGGTGCGGAGGCGAGACGCGAGTTGCCGGCGCTCCCGGAGAGGGGTCGGCGAGAGCCTTACGGTCCTGCGACCCCGAATACGGCCGTGACGAACCGAACGATCGTCGTGGGGCTCGCCGGGACGTTCGTCGGCATGACGGCGCTGCTCGTGATCGGCGGGATCGTCCTCCACCCGATCGCCTTGGCGCTCGCGGTCCCGTTCGGCGCCGTCTCGTACTTCCTCTGGTACCACGCCACGGGTCGCCTCCACGACCAGGCCCGGCGGTCCGCCGAGCAGGCGGGACCGACGGAGCGCCAGCGCGCCAGCCAGCGCGCCCGCGCGGAGGCCAACCGGGAGCGCGCGTACCGCGCCGCCGGCGCCGCCGACGGCGGTCGCGGCCCGGGTCCGGGACCGGGTCGGCGCGACGCCCGTGGAACCGGGAGGCGGGGCGGTCCCGACGGATCCGAGGCCCGCGACCCCCGCGACCGCGCGCCGTCGACCGACGGGATGACCGAGGGCGAGGCGTACGAGACGCTCGGACTCGACCGGACGGCCGACGGCGAGACGGTGCGCCGGACGTACCGCGAGCGCGCGAAGCGGCTCCACCCGGACGGCGCGGACGGCGACGAGGAGGAGTTCAAGCGGCTCAACGAGGCGTACGAGGTGCTGACGGACTGACGGAGCGGTCGGAAAACAGCCCGTCGCCGCCGACGACTCACTCCGCGTCGACCGCGGCGGCGACCGCCCGCTCGGCCTCGTCGAGTTCGGTCCGCGTGTTGACGTTCGTGAATGTGCGCTCGGTCGTCAGCGACCGGATCGCCTCGTCGTCGACGACGACCGCGTCCAGCCGGTCCACCAGCGCGAGCACCTTCCGGTCCCCGCGGTCGAGCGCGCGGTCGCAGGCGTCCGCGGCCGGTTCGGTGGCGTAGACGGCCTGTGTCGTCTGATACCAGCGGTCGTCGAGCCGCGGGACGGCCGCCTCGGTTTCGGCCTCGGTGTCGCTCGCCGCCCCTGCGGCCGTCTCGCGCAGCGCCGCGACGAACGCGGGGTCGACGAACGGCATGTCGCAGGCGACGACGGCGGCGTAGGGGTCGGTCGCGGCCCGGCAGGCGTTCCGGATCCCCGCCAGCGGGCCCAGGTCCGGCTCCTCGTCGAGCGCCCAGCGGACGGGGAGCGGTATCCCCGACAGCGCCTCGGCGACCGCCTCGCGCTGGTCCGGGCGACAGTTGACGACGAGTTCGTCGACGACGGGATCGCCGCCCCCGGAGCGGTCGGAGCCGGGCGGGACCGGGTCGTCGGTCCCCGCGAGCCGGTCCGCGACCCGACGGATCATCGGGACGCCGGCGATCGGCGCGACCGCCTTGTCGGCATCGCCGAAGCGCGTCGAGCGCCCGCCGGCGAGGATGGCTCCGGTGGTCACGGCCGCGGCTTGGGCGGCGGGGGACTTCGCGGTTGCGGTGGCGACGACCCGGAGGGAACCCCGTCTCGGCTCGATCCGCGAACGGCGCTCTCGCCCGCCCATCCGCCCGAAAGCGACCCGTTAAGTGGCCGGCGACCCACGTATCTGCCATGCCAGAGGCCACGGATCTGGAGGAGCTGAAGCGGGGGACCGAGCTGGTCAAGCGCGGTTTCGCACAGATCGAGAAGGGCGGCGTGATCATGGACGTCGTCAACCGCGAGCAGGCCCGCATCGCGGAGGACGCCGGCGCGGTCGCCGTGATGGTGCTCGAACACGTCCCGGCGGACATCCGCAAGCGCGGCGGCGTCGCACGGATGCCCGACCCCGAGCGCGTCCCCGAGATCATCGACGAGGTGTCGATCCCGGTGATGGGGAAATCGCGGATTGGCCACCGCAAGGAGGCGGAGATCCTGGAGTCGCTCGGCGTCGACATGATCGACGAGTCGGAGGTGCTGACGCCCGCCGACGACGAGTACCACACCGACAAGCGCGACTTCACCTCCCCGTTCGTCTGCGGCGCCCGCAACCTCCCCGAGGCGCTCCGGCGGATCCGCGAGGGCGCGGCGATGATCCGGACGAAGGGCGAGGCCGGAACCGGCGACGTGAACCAGGCCGTCAAACACCAGCGCACCATCAAAAACCAGATCCGAACGCTCAGCGGTCTCAACTACGAGGAGCGCGAGAAGTGGGCCCGCGAGCACGGCGCACCCCGCAACCTGGTCCACGAGACGGCCGAGGCCGGGCGGCTCCCGGTCGTCAACTTCGCGGCCGGCGGTATCGCGACGCCCGCCGACGCCGCGCTGATGATGTATCACGGCTGCGACGGCATCTTCGTCGGCTCCGGCATCTTCGGCGCGGAGGACCCCGAGGCGATGGGCACCGCCATCGTCGAAGCCGTCAACAACTGGGACGACCCCGACGAGCTCGCTCGGATCGCGAGCGGCACCGGCAAGGGAATGAAGGGCCAGTCGAACGAGGATATGGAAGAGGAAGAGAAGCTCCAGGGCCGTGGCGTTTAAATAGGCGTTTTCAGCAGCGCAGCGACTCTTTATAACTGAAATTGCGGTGGCGCGTGCCTGCGAGGCCGCCTTGCGGCCGAGTAGCACGCGCGAGGGAGTCGCTGGCTCCCGGAGCGAAGCGGAGGGTGCCAGCGACGAGGCTGGGGAGGTGTGAGGTGCTGTGCGGCGCGGTGCGGGGTGGGACTCAAAGGGGCAGTCGCGAGGGGCGCAGTAGGCGACGTAAGCACCGCAGCGAGCGGAGCGAGCGAGGAGCGCAACGAGCGTACTGCGCCCCTCGCGACTGGGGCTTTGGAGGCGGTCAGCGCAGATCTCCGGTCAATTATTTATAAGTAATCGGCTTGGGCGTTAGCAGAGTTCTCTGCGATAGCGACTGCGCTCATCGAGACTCGTTCATATGCGTCGAAAGTCGACTAATGGCTACCCCGACCGCGTACCCGACGAGTCCGAGCACGACCGCGAACACCAGTCCGTATTTGACCCCGTATTCAAGTCCGCCGATCAACTCGGCGCGTGCGGATTCGTAGCGGTATCCCAACATTCGCGGGTGATTATACCGTGTCGACCCCGCCCAGTTACCGGTGACGTAACCGACGAGCGGCGGGAACGCGAACCACCAGAGACCGACGAGCCACAGCGAGCCGACGGTCGGGACGAGACCCGCGCCCGCGAGTCCCGCCGCGATTGCGATCCCGAGTGTTACCGCGATCCAGCCGAGGGAAAGCCCGACGTCCAGCCCGAGCGCGAAGCCGCCGGAAGCGAGCAGGAGGAGTCCGCCCACCGCCAGCGCGAGCAGCCCCCTTGCTGGGGAGGCGCCGACGACGTGCGGGGAGGAGCGAACACTTTCGAGGACCATAACCGTCAACTGAACCGCCGCGCGCAAAAGCCGTTTCGGGGGTTCCGGAGTCAGTCGGGTCTCGACGAGAACGTCCAAGCGAGGAAGTCGACGGGAGCGACGCTCATCGAACGTCGTCGTCGTACACCCACGCCCCGACGACCTCCTCGTCGCCGTCGCGACGCCAGCGGATCGTCACGATATCCGGAACCCGGATCGAGAGCTGTACCGCTTCCCCGTTGATCGCCTCGTCCGGTCCGAGGTCGTCGTCCAACTCCGCCCACGCGACGGTGTCGGACTCGCCCGCCTCGTAATCGACGCTGACGTTGGTGACGAACACGTCCGCGGCGCGGAGTTGCTCCGTCCCGCCGGTGTGTTCGATGGTCAGTCGGTTCGGCGCGTCGTCCGCGCCCTGGTAGTCGAACGCGAAGCAGGCGAACTCCTCGCAATCCGTCAGTTCGCGGTACCCGAGGGCGCCGAACCCGACCGCGCCCGCGCCGACGAGGAGGACGGCTCGCCGCTTTGGAGACATAACCTGCCTCGCGGAACGGCGACAATTAGGCGTTTGGGCGTTCGGATCCGTCGTTGTTGGCGGTTGCTTATAAATAGTTGCTGGCGGATCGGCGACGAACCTCTCCGAAGCCCCAGCCGCGAGGCCGTCGTACGCTCGCTGCGCTCCTCGCCCGGTCGCTCACTCCGTTCGCTCCCTCGCTCCGGTGCTTGCGTCGCCTACGACGGCCTCGCGGCTGCCCCTTCGAGTCCCGCCCCGCACCGCACGGCACAGCACCTCACGCCTCCCCAGCCTCGGCGGACGGCCCGGCGCGGGCAAAGCCGCGCCGGACCGCCGCCTCCCTCGCGGTCGGCTCGCGCCCTCCGGGCGCTCGCCGGCGCGCCGTTCGGCTTTTAAATAGTACGGGTCGAGAACGAGCGCGGCGTCGACCGCGGGGCGCCGCGAGGGCGAGACCGCCGAGAGCGGCAGCGCGGCCAGCGCGGGGCCGTGGTTCGTGTGCGCGTCGATAGTATGTCATCCACGCGACCCGAGTGGATGTTTCCGTCGACGACGGAATCAGAGGCCGTGTCGGCGGTTGACGACGGAACCGACCGAAATCGCTTTCGGCGAGCGACACGGCGCCGGCGTTCGGTGTTTCGGCAGGGACCGAGGCGTACCGGTTACGGATGCTTTTTCAACGGCCCGACGTAAGGGACGGTAATGAGTGAACGCGACACCGCGCGAGCGGGTGATCGGCGATGATGGGCGGCAACGACCAGCAGGCGTACGACCGCGGTACGTCGCTGTTCTCGCCGGACGGGCGCATCTATCAGGTCGAGTACGCCCGCGAGGCGGTCTCTCGCGGTGCGCCGAGCGTCGGCGTCCGGACGACGGACGGCGTCGTCTTCGTCGCGATGTCCCGCCCCTCCTCGTCGCTGATGGAGGCCGAGAGCATCGAGAAGCTCCACAAGCTTGACGACCACCTCGGCACCGCGAGCGCGGGCCACGTCGCCGACGCCCGCCAGCTGATCGACCTCGCGCGCCGCCAGTCGCAGGGGAACCGCCTCCGCTACGGCGAGCCGGTCGGCGTCGAGACGCTGACGAAGTTCGTCACCGACCACATCCAGGAGAACACCCAGCGCGGCGGCACCCGACCGTACGGCGCCGCCCTCCTCATCGGCGGCATCGACAACGGCGAGCCGCGCCTGTTCGCCGCCGACCCCTCGGGCACGCCCAACGAGTGGAAGGCGACCGTCATCGGCGGCGGTCGACAGGAAATTCAGGGCCACCTCGAAGAGGAGTGGCACGACGACCTCTCGCTGGAGGACGGCATCGAGCTCGCGGTCGCGGCGCTGGCCGCCCACGACGACGAGTTCGAGGCCTCGGACCTCGCGGTCGCGACCGTGACCGAGGCGGACGGTTTCCGGACGGTTCCGGTCGAGGAGGTCGAGACCGCGTTCGAGGCCGCCGGCCTGAACACGGACGACGAGGGTGACGCGGACGACGAGGCGGACGACGCCGAGTCCGACACCGAATCCGACGCGGACGACGAGTAGCGACCGCCTCTCGGAACCGCCGGCCTCGTCGACCGCACGGCGACCAACGATCGTCGGCGGCGTCGAACGCGCGGGATTGTATGTTGTACACACAATACTTTTGCCGACGGGGAGCCTCGTTTCTCGTGTAAAATGCCCGATTCGATGTCCGAACAGCTCCAACGGGACATGGAGTGCGAGGGGTTACTCGAGTGTTTCCACGGCCTGAAACAGTTGGACAAAGACTGTTATCAGGCGCTCGTGTCGGCCGACGAGGCGCTCACGATCGACGAGGTCGCCGAGCGCGTCGACCGCGAGCGCTCCACCGCCTACCGCGCGGTTCAGCGCCTCCTCAAGGCTGGATTCATCCAGAAAGAACAGATAAACTACGAGCAGGGCGGCTACTACCACGTGTACAGGCCGACGGACCCGTCGCAGATCGCCGACGACATGCAGCGGATGCTCAACGACTGGTACGCGAAGATGGGCCAACTCATCGGCGAGTTCGAGGAGAAGTACGACCGGCCCGAGCGCGCCGCCGCGGAGAGCTGACGCGAGCGACACGCGGTGTTACGTCGGTTCCCTCGCCGGCACCCGTCGATCACGACGAGCAGTACTGTACGGAGATGGCTATACTACGTCTCCGCCCGCGCGCCAAAGCGACCGAGCGCGGCACGGGGATCGGTGGCGTTAGGCCCTTGGAGTCCGCACGATCGGTATGGCAACGAGCGTCAGCGTTCGCTGTGACGACTGTTCGTACGAGGAGGCGTTCGACTCCCTCCGGCGAGCGCGGACGGCGCTGAACGAGCACGAGCGCGCGACCGGCCACGCGGTCGAGTGGGAGATCGGTTCGCTGGCCGGCGGCGTCGAGCGCGCCGGCGACGACGCGGGCGTGTGCGGCCGGGCGGCGTGTGCGAACCCCGACTCGCCGCTTCTCAACCACGACGCCGCACGCGACGTCGACTCGGACGACTGACAGCGCGGTCGACGCCGCTCACCGCGGGGAGGTCCGCGACGAGCATCGGCGGTCCGGCGGGTCCCCGCGTCGTCCGCGGCGGGGGTTTTTGTCTCCGCCGTTCGGAGCGGGAATCGATGTCACGAGAAGTTGTCTCACACCGCGACGGCCACGTGTACGAGTTCGGCCCGGAGATGGAACCGGTCTACGAGGCCGCCGACGGCGAGTCGCTGACGATCGAGACGGTCGACAGCCTGAACGGCGAGATCCAGGAGAACGACGACCTGCTCGACGCGATCCCCGAGGAGGTCAACGCCGCGACCGGGCCGATCGCGGTGGCGGGGACGAGTCCGGGCGACGTCCTCGCGGTGGAGATCGAGGACGTGTGCGTCGCCGAGGACCGCGGCCGCGTGCTCACCGCGCCCGGGTTCGGACTCCTCCAGGACGATCCGGAGATCGATCACCCCGCGACGCGGATCACCGATGTCGACGGCGGGGACGGTGTCAGCAGCGAATCGGGGACGATCGACTTCGAGGGGATCGACGTGCCCATCGAACCCGTTATCGGGACGATCGGGGTCGCCACGAGCGGCGAGACGGTGTCGACGCTCACGCCCGACGAACACGGCGGCAACCTCGACACGACCGACGTGACCGACGGGACGACCGTCTACTTCCCCGTCTTTCAGGAGGGCGCGATGCTGGCGATGGGCGACGCGAAGGCTGCGATGGCCGACGGCGAGATGTGCGGGACCGGCGCCGAGATCGCGGTCGAGATCGACGCGACGCTCTCCGTGGTCGAGGATCCGGCCGTCTCGCTGGACCGCCCCGTCGTCGACACCGGTGACGCGGTGAAGACGCTCGCGAGCGCGGAGACGCTGGAGGACGCGGTCGCGCTGGCGAACGGCGACATGCTGGACCTGCTGGCGCACCACCACGACTTCTCGCGCACCGAGGCGTACCTCTTTTCGAGCCTCGTCGGCGGGCTGGAGGTCAGTCAGGTGGTCGACCCGCAGGTGACGGCGCGGAACGCGGTGCCGAGCGAGTACCTCTCGCTGCCGTTCTGACCCGCGGACGCCGGGGATCCCGACGACGAACAGGTCGCGTTGGCGTTCGGACGTCAGCGCTCCGACCGCTCGGCGAACCGACGCGCGGCGTCGCTCAAGCCGGAGTCGGTCGCCGTGTCGGTCTCGGCGGCATCGGTCTCGGCGGCACCGGTCTCGTCAGCTTCGATGGCGGTTTTCGACGCGGTCCGCTCGCGGTCCGAGTCGGGAGCGTCGCCCTCGGCGACCGCGTCACCGTCCCCGACGAACGACGACCCGTCTCCGCTGCCCTCGTCGGCGGACGCGGTGATGCCCGCCTCACCCGAGTCGGTGACCTCGGAAGGGTCGGCGTCCGGCGGGTAGCTCAGCTCGGCGGGCGGGACGAAGGCGGTCTCGACGGCGCGGACGATCTCGTCGATCTGCTCCTCCTCTAACCGGTCGGCGTACGCCTCGCGGACGAGATCCGGGACCGCGTAGGCGTAGTGCCCGCGGCCGGCGTGGCGGATGAGTCCCGCCCGACGGATCGGTCGGTGGCGGCTGTAGGCGTGCCCGGAATCGCCGTCGCCGCCGGCGTCGATGTGGGCCGCGACGGGGTCGCTCGCGCCCTCGCGGCGGTAGTGGCGGAGCATCCCGCGAGAGAGCTCCGGGAGCGCCTCGATCCGCGAGCGGAGCTCCTCGATCACCGCCTCCCGGGTACCGAGTTCGATCGCGTCGTCGAACCGGAGCGCGCTCTCGGCCACGTCGTCGCGGGTGACGGGGTCGACGTCGTCCGGTGGGCCTGCCTCGTCCTCGGCCGCGGGGTCGACGGCTGGGGAGTCGGCAGATGCGGTTTCGGGGTCGACGTCGCCGGCGTCCGAGGGGGTTTCCCCGTCGGCCGCCGCGGAGGCCGCGTCGACCTCGGCGCCGCCGTCGGCGGACGAGGGGTCAGGTCCGCTCTCGCTCTCCTCGGTCGCGGCGACAGCCTCGTCGTACGACTTGAGGACGGACTGGTCGTCGTTGCGCCCGTCCTCGCCGGCGCCGGCGCTCTTGAGTCGTTCGGCGCCGGCCGGCGGTCGCCCGCCGCCGCCCCGGTAGGGGGCCTCCGCTTTGCCGAGGAGCGCCTGCGCGAACTGGTCGGCCATGTTGCTCAGGTCGCGGGCCTCCTCCAGCTCGCGTTCGAGGTCGGCGATCCGCTGGTCCTTCTTGTCGAGTTCCTGTTTGAGGTCGGCGAGTTCGGACTCGCGGCGCTCCTGCTCGTCGGAGATGGACTGGAGTTCGCCGACGAGGTCGCTGGAGACCGACTTCAGTTCCGGGCGCTCGAAGTCGTCGAGTCCGGGGGTCGCGCCCGCGTCGAACGTCTGCTTGCGGTGGAACTGGATCCGGCGGATCGACTCGTCCCAGTCGGACATCAGGAACGCCTCGCCGTCGCCGAGGTCCTCGACCGCGCTCGCGTATTTCGACCCGAGAATCCGGCCGACGACCTTCGTGTCGTTGTCCCAGGTGAGCCGGTGCCAGCAGAGCCAGTCGCACTGGGTGATGAAGTCCTTCTTCACGTCGGCGGGGCGCTGGCTGATCCCGACGATGCCGAGACCGTGCTTCCGGCCGCGCTTGCCCACCTTGATCAGCATCTTGCCCGTCTCGTCCATCCCGCCGCCCTCGGGGATGTACTCGTGGCACTCCTCGATGACGAGCAGGAAGGGTTTCTTCATGCGCTTCTCCTTCGCGAACAGCTGCTTGACGACCGCCAAGAGCAGCTCGTTGGCGGTGTCCTCCTCGAGGTAGCCGGAGACGTCGAGGATGATCGGGACGTTCTGCTCCAAGGCGAGGTTCGCGAGTTTCTCGGCGTGTTCGGGGGAGACGACGATGTCGCACTCGTCGTCGGCACCGGCGTGGAGGATCTCGTACTCCTCCTTCAAGCCGTAATACTCGCCGTCTGTGTCGACGATGAGAACCGGGAAGCCGCTGTCGAGCAGGTTCTCAATGACGACGGACGCGGTGTTGCTCTTGCCGGACCCGCTTTTTCCGGTAATAAAGGACCGGCCGGTGAGCACGTCGACGACCGGAAGTTCGACCGGAGAGCCGGGTTCCGCCGTCGCGTCGCCGCCGATCCCCTCGCTGACGTCCGCGACGTGGATCGTCTCCTCCTCGCTCATACCCGAGAGAGGTGGCGCCCGCCTCATAAACCATCGCCTCGCTCCTCGTCGGTCACCGTCGGTCGCCTCGGCCGCAAGCGGGGACGGGTGGTCCGCGGGCGGTCCGCGAGTGGTCCGCGGGTGGACCGCGAGTGGTCCGCGAGCGAGTCGCGTTCCGAGGTCCGCAAGACGTATGCCGTCTCCGGGAGTCCGGCCACGCATGGCCCCCGAAGACACCCTCCGCAATGCGGTCATCGGCGCGGTCGCGTCGGTCCTGCTCACCTTTACCGGCATCTCTCCGCTCCTCGGCGGCGCCGTCGCCGGGTACTTAAATAGCGACGGCACCGCCGACAGCGGCGACGGACTCCGCGTCGGCGCGCTCTCCGGATTCATCGCGTCGGTCCCGATCGCTGGCCTGCTGTTGCTCGTGCTGGTCCTGTTCCCCTTCTTCGGCTTCTTCGGGTTCCCGATCGAGTTCAGCCTCGTCGCCGGGAGTCTCTTCGTGTTCGGCGCTATCGCAGTGGTGGCCAGCACGGCCTACACCGTCGTGTTGAGCGCTCTCGGCGGCCTGCTCGGCGTGTACCTGAAAGAAGAGCTGTAGAGGCGGTCGTCGAAGTCGGGTTCGTGACCGTGTCGGCGGTGAAGGCTCTGAATCTCCGGTCGCTCGATACTACGCGAGTGACTGTGGATCGGCGGTGACGCCTCCAAAGCCCCAGTCGCGAGGCTGGCGCACGCTCGCTGCGGTCCTCGGTCGCTCGCGCTGCTCGCTTCCTGCGGTCCTTACATCGCCTGCGCCAGCCTCGCGACTGCCCCTTTGAGTCCCGCCCCGCACAGCACCGCACCTCACACCTCCCCAGCCTCGTCGCTGGCGCCAGCGGCGCCAGCGACTCCCTCGCGCGTGCTCCTCGCGCCCTTCGGGCGCTCAGAGGCACGCGCCACCGCAGTACGTCACTTAACAGAGAAGGACAGAAATCGGTGCGCGACCCCAGCGGAGACGCCTCAGTGCTCGCCGCCGGTCCCGCGCCGGTCGGAGTCGAGGTCGATGTCGAGGTCGTCGAGCAGTTTCTCGGCCTCCTCGCGTTTCTCCTGATGGTCTTCGAGGAACTCGCGCATGAGTTCGGCGGCCTGCTCCTTACAGCCACCACAGAGGCGCTCGCCGTTGACGCACTCGGAGTAGACGGTCTTGGTCAGCTCGTCGTCGTCGCCCGCGAGCAGGTAGGCGTACAGCTCGTAGACGGGGCACTCGTCGGCCTCGCCGCCGAGTTCGCGCTGCTCGTCGGCTGTGTCGCGGCCGCCCGTGGTCGCCGCCTTCACCTTGTCGTAGCCGTCCTCGGGGTCGTCGAGCAGCGAGATGTGGCTCGCGGGGATCGAGGAGGACATCTTCCCGCCGGTGAGCCCGGTCATGAAGCGGTGGTAGATCGAGGAGGGCTGCCGGAAGCCGAACCCGTCGTGGTCGATTTCGACCTCCCGCGCGACCGACTCGGCCTCGTCGCGAGTGAGGTCGAACGCGTCGACGTGGCCCTCGAACACGCGCTTCTCACCGTCGACCGCCTCGATCAGCGCCTCGAACGCCTCGTCGGTCGCGTTCCGGTCGAAGAAGCGGACGCGGGGACGAAGCGGCTCCTTCCCGCCGGCGCGGAGCTTGTCGAGGGCGCTGGATTTGGCGGCCGCGAGGTCGACGCTCTCGCGGTCGCTCTCCGGCGGCTCGTAGTCGGCGAGCCAGTCGGCGGCGTCCTCGCAGCGAACGTCGCTTTCTGAATCCGCGGCATCCGGTGCGAGCGCGTCGTAGGCGGCCCGCACCAGCTGCCGCTCGTCGTCGTCCAGCTCGAAGGAGGCGAACGCCTCGGTCACCTTGAAGTAGCGCACGCGGGTCGCGAGGTCGCGGGTGAGCCGGACGTGCGGGTCCTGATCCGGACCGACCGGGATCACCGTGGGTTTCGGCTCGTCCACGAGCTGCGGGTAGAGGATGTCCGCGGTCTGGGTGACGACGCTTTGCATGTGCGAGATGTTCGTCTCGCCGTCGAAGCCGTAGATCGCCTCGAACTCCGAGAAGTTCGCCTTCGAGCCGAGTTCGAAGCCGAGGTCCTGCACCGCGCGGTTGTCGGACTGGCGGTACAGCTCGCCCTCCTCGGCGTCGAAGCCGAGCGCGAGCAGCGAGAGGAGGTAGTTGCGCGCGTGCTCGTCGATCTCGTCCCACGACATCCCTCTGGCAGAGTGCGCCTCGAGGTCGGCGATGAGTCCGAACGCGTCGCCGCCCATCTCCTGATGCCAGATGATCTCGTCGAACACGAGCTTGTGGCCGATGTGCGGGTCGCCGGTGGGCATGAACCCCGACAGCGCCGCGAACGGCTCGTCGTTCGCCATCGCCTCGGCGACCGCGTCGTACTCGCGGTGCCCGAAGATGACGCCCCGGCGCATCAGATAGTGCGGGTCCGGCACGTCGTCGTCGACCTCGTCGAACGCCTCGATGCCGAACTCCTCGAAGAGGTCCGCGTAGTCCCCGACCGACGCCGACCCCCACGGGTCGAGCGCGACGTCCTCGGTCGGCTCGTCCGCGCGCTCGGTCCCGCCGTCCGTCCGGAGGGGCGTCGACGACCCGCGGGCGCCGGCGGACTCGCGTCCGTCGCCGCCCGGCGTCGCCCCCTCAGGGGTGTCCTCGTCCATACCACCTCTCCCGTCGGTCGACGCAAAAACCGTTCGCTTGCGCGGGAGCGCTTGCCACGGGCGACGGTCCGACACGACCGCGCGGGGTCGGCGTCACTCCGCGTGCGGCACCAGCCGCGTCGCGGTCGCCTTCCACCGGATCGACACCGGGTCGCCGGAAGCGAGGCCGAGCCGGTCGATGCTCTCGGCGGTGATCAGCGCAGCGACCTCGGTGTCGAAGTCACCCGGCGCGCTCCCGTCGCCGGCGCGACTCCCGTCGGTCGCTTCGACCGCGATTCGGACCGTCGACACCGTCTCGCCGGGGTCGATCCCCGCGACGCGTCCGGCGAGGCGGTTCCGAGCGCTCGTCGCGTCGGGGTCGACCGCGTTGGCCGCGTCGTTGACGGTGACGGCGTCGGCCCCGATCCGGACTTGAACCGCGTCGCCAGCGGTCACCCCGTCGCTCTCGGCGGCCTCAGTACCTCTGGCCTCGCCGTCGCCGGTCCCGCCGTGAAGTCCGGAGATCTCACCGACCGAGGTGTCGACGACCGCGAGCTCCCCGTCGATGGCGGTCACGGTGCCGTCGAGGACGGTCTCCGGTACCGCCGCGGTCGCCGCGAGGACGGCCTGGAGCCGGTCGTAGCGGTCGAGGAGGCCGCGACCCGAGGCGGTGAGACGGCTCCCGCCGCCGCCCTCGCCGCCCCGCCGCCGCTCGACGATCGTCCCGTAGGCGTCCTCCAGCGCCTCGATCCGCGAGAGGGCGCGGGCGCGCGACCGACCGAGTTCCGAGGCCGCGCCCGCGACCGACCCCGCCGCGTCGACCGCGCGCAATAGGGCCGCGTCGCGGCCGTCGAACTCGATCCCGTCCTCGATGAGCGCGGCACGCCCGCGACCCGCGGCCGCGTCCGGACCGGGTTCGGTCGGCTCTTCCATGTCGGAAGATGAGCCGGGGTCGTGTTGGCGTTTTCGCCCCGTCCGCCGCGCGTAAGCTATATGTGAGACCGACCCACCGTTGTATCTATGCCGATACAACGACGCCGGCTCCTGACGGCGCTCGGCGCCGGGGCGCTCGCGAGCGCGGCCGGCTGCTCGGCGGTCGGGGGCAGTGAGGGGGGCGGCGACGGCGGGAGCGCGGTTGGAGTCGCCGGCGAGACGCTGACGCTCACGACGACGACGAGCACATACGACACGGGGCTGCTCGACGCCATCCACGGAGAGTTCGAGGAGCTGTACGGCGTGAGCGTCGACGCGATCCCGAACGGGACGGGCGCGGCCCTCCGGACGGCTCGCGACGGCAACGCCGACGTGGTGATGGTCCACGCCCGCGGGCTGGAAGACGAGTTCCTGCGGAACGGGTACGGGATCAACCGCCGCGACCTGATGTTCAACGACTTCGTGATCGTCGGTCCGGAGAGCGACCCGGCGGGAATTCAGGGGACGAGTTCGGCGACCGAGGCGCTCACCGCAATCGCCGAGGCGGAGGCCGCCTTCGTCTCGCGCGGCGACAACTCCGGGACCCACACCAAGGAGCTGAACCTCTGGGAGGCGGCCGGGACGGAACCGGGCGGGGACTGGTACCAGGAGACCGGCTCCGGAATGGGCGAGGCGCTGAACATCGCGACCCAGCAGGGCGCGTACACGCTCTCGGACCGCGGGACCTTCATCTCGCAGCGCTCGGAGGTCGACCTCGCGATTCTCGTCCAGGGACCGATCGAGGACGGCCCGGAGATCCTCGCGAACCCGTACGGGATCATGGCCGTCAACCCCGGCGTCCACGAGGACGCCAACTACGACCTCGCGATGGCGTACATCGGCTGGATCACCAGCCCCGGCGTCCAAGACGCCGTCTCGGAGTACCGGGTGAACGGCGAGCAGCTGTTCTTCCCGCGGGCGGTCTCCGAGGACCCGGACTTCCAGCAGTACGTTCCGGAAGGGTGGAGTAGCGAGGGCGACGACGCGTAGCCGTGCCGATCGAACCGACCGTTCAGGTGGTCCCGACGCTGTTCGAACCGATCGTTCAGCTGGGTCCGACGCTGTTCGAACCGATCGTTCAGCTGGGTCCGACGCTGTTCGAACCGACCGCACGGCTGGTCCCGGCGCTGCTCGACGCGGCCGCACGACCCACGGCGTCCCTCCTCGACGTCTCGTTCAGGGACGGGTACGTCGGGAGCGTCATCGCCGTCTCGCTGTACGTGAGCCTCACCGCGGTCGCGTTGAGCGCGCTCGTCAGCGTGCCGGCCGCCGTCGCGATCGGACTCGCGGAGTTCCCGGGCAAGGGGTTCGTGAAGTCGGTCGTCAACACCGGGATGGGGTTCCCCAGCGTCGTCGTCGGACTGGTCGTGCTGTTCGCGGTCTCCAACCAGGGACCGCTCGGGTCGCTGAACCTCGTGTTCACCCGCGAGGCGATGATCGTGTCGCAGTTCGTCCTCGCGACGCCGCCGATCACGGCGATCAGCCTCGCGGCCGTGAGCGGCGTGGACGACGGGGTCCGCGACGCGGCCCGCGTCCTCGGCGGGACGCGCGTCGACGTGGCCCTGGTCGTGATCAAGGAGGCCCGCTACGGGATCGCGACCGCGGTGCTGGCCGGGTTCGGCCGCGCGGTGAGCGAGGTCGGTTCCGTCCTCATCGTCGGCGGGAACATCACGAGCGCCGACGGGGTCTCGAAGACGCGCACGCTGACGACAGCCATCCAGCTCGAAGCGCGGCAGGGGCAGTACGAGACCGCATTGGTGCTCGGCGCCGTGCTCGTCGCGCTCGTGTTGGTCGTCAACGCCGTCGTCGTCCGCTTCGGCGACCGGGGGGTGGCGGGCTGATGCTCCGAAGTGGTGGCCGACCGATGCTCCGGGAGGTGACGGACTGATGCTCCGCGCGAGGAACGTGTCGCGGTCGTACGGCGACGAGACGGTGTTCCGCGACCTCTCGATCGACGTCGACGCGGGCGAGGTCGTCGCGATTATCGGTCCCTCCGGCGTCGGCAAGACGACGCTGCTCCGGGCGCTCGCGCTCTCCGCGGAGCCGGACGAGGGGACCGTCGCACTCGACGGGACCGACGCGTGGGCGGTCGACGAGACCGAGCGCCTCGCGCTGCGGCGCCGCGTCGGGATGGTATTCCAGGAGGCGAGCCTCTTCGGCGGGTCGGTCGCGCGCAACGTTGAGTACGGACTCCGAGTCCGCCGCTCGTGGAGCGACCGGCTCGCCTCGATGCTCCACCTGAACGGCGCCGCCGACGCGGTCGAGGAGTCCCTGGAGGTCGTGGGGCTGGCCGACAAGACGAGCCAGCCCGTCGAGTCGCTGTCGGGCGGCGAGGCCCAGCGCGTGTCGTTCGCCCGCGCGCTGGCGTACGAACCCGACGCCCTGCTGCTCGACGAACCCACCTCGGACCTGGACCCGCGCAACACCGCCGTCATCGAGGACGCGGTCGACGAGGCGAAATCGAGGGGGATCGGGGTCGCGCTCGCGACCCACGACATGCATCAGGCCGAGCGGGTCGCGGACCGCGTCGCGGTGCTGCTCGACGACGGGATCACGGAGATGGGACCGACCGAGGAGATCTTCGAGAACCCCGAAAACGAGCGCACCCGGAAGTTCATCTCGGGCGAACTGGTGTACTAAGTCGTGTCGAGGGGACGCGGGAGACCGGTCGGAGTCCGGCGACGATGCGGCATTTAAATGCGTGTGAGCGGTGAGCCGGCAACGCTCCCGAAGCGTTTTGCGCTTGGGTGGGATAGTAGAGCATATGGCAAGGGCCGATCCGGGTGATACGGACTCCCCTGACAGAGAGATCCGGTTACTGAAGAATCCGGACGGACAGTGGACCGCTCGCGATCTTCGCGTCGGTGTAACTGCGCAGGGAGAGAGTCGGGATGCCGCGCTCGACAACCTCGATGCAGTCGTCGACGCGGTCGAAGGCGATGGGGGTCGCGCACCGACGGACGACGAAATCCGTGAGCTCGGCGTCGATCCCGAAGTCGCTCGGACACAAGACGATGAACTCCCTGACGCGTTACAGTAGCGATGGTGACCCGAGATTTTTCGGGTGAGGACGTGTACAAAGTACTAGTGAACGTCGGCGGGTTCCGGCACGTCCGCACCACCGGGGATCACCTGATTCTGCGCTGGGATCCACCGGAAAGCCACGAGGATACGGAGAGTCGCGTCGTGACCGTCCCGGCACATGACTCCATCAGCATCGGGACGCTCCACGATATCGCCGACGACGCCGGAGCGAACGACTTCGAGACGTTCTGCAAGTGGATCGCCGCGAACCGGTGACGGCCGACCCGAGTCAGGTCATTCGTGGTTCGGTTCCCTGTGGATCGGCTCAGACGTCGAAGTCGAGTTCGACCGCGTCGCCCGCGTCGACGTCGCCCGGATCGACCGAGTTCTCGTCGGCCGCGAACCCCGTGTGGAGGTGCTCGTAGGTGCGCTCTATCGCCTCCACGATCACTTTCGTGTCGCCGGTGACGGGCATGAAGTTCGTGTCGCCGCTCCACCGCGGGACGACGTGCGTGTGGAGGTGGTCGATCGAGCCGCCGGCCGCGTCGCCGCCGAGGTTCTGGCCGGTGTTGACGCCGTCGGGGTCCAGATCGCGCCGCAGCGCCGCGAGCGTCGCCGCCTTCAGCCTCGCGTGGTCGAGGAGGGTCGCGTCGTCGAGGTCGGTCGGGTCCTCGACGTGTGCGTCCGGGATCACCATCGCGTGGCCGGGGTTGTACGGCGCGTTGTTGAGCAGGACGTAGTTGCGCTCGCTGCGGGCGACGATCCGCGACTCACGGTCGTCCTCGCGCTCGGGGAGCACGCAGAACGGGCAGCCGTCGATCGGGTCGGCGTCGCGCTCGACCCACTCGATCCGCCACGGCGCGAAGATCCGGTCCATCAGTCGTCGAAGCCGTGGATCCCCGCGGTCGTCACCTCGACGCCGTCGTCGGTGACGAGCAGGGTGTGTTCCGCCTGGCTCACGAGGGCGTCGTCGTCCTCCTTTAAGACGGGGTACCCCTTGATCGCGTTCGCCTGCTTCAGCCGGCGGAGCGCCATCTCTGCGCGGTCCGTCTCCAGCCACCGCGCCGCGAACGGGAGGTCGTCGAACGCCTCGATCTCTTCGAGGGCCTGCCGCGCGCGCCGGTCGCGCACGCTCGCGGACCCCTGCTGTTCGAAGATCTGCTCTTCGGTCCCCTCGCCGACCTTCCCGCGCCCGTCGGTGGCGAACGGCTCGATCGCGACCGCCTGTCCCGGTTCGAGTTCAACGGATCGGTCGACGCCGCGGTTCGGCACCGTCGGCCCGGTGTGGGCGTCGTAGCGCTCGACGCCGTGGCCGGAGAGGTTGAGGACGGGCGTGTAGCCGTACCCGCGGATCACGTCCTCGATCGCCTGTCCCACGACGCCGACCTCGACGCCCGGGCCGGCCTCGTCGAGCGCGGCTTCGAGGGCCATCTCCGCAGCCTCGACGAGTTCGGGGGTCCCGCTGTGGTCGACCGTCACCGCGGCGTCGGCGATGTAGCCGTCGACGTGGACGCCGACGTCGAGACACACCATCTCCTCGCCGAACTCCGTCTCGTCGTCGCGGCCGGGCGTCGCGTGCGACGCCTCCGGGTCGACGCTGATGTTCACCGGAAAGGCGAGACCGGCGCCCTGCTCGCGGACGAAGTCCTCGGTCCACTCGGCGACTTCGAGGTGGGTCCGTCCCGGCTCGACCATCTCGCGGGCCTCGTTCATCGCCTCCACCAGCACCGCACCGGCCTCGCGGTAGCTCTCGACCGCGTCCGCGTCCAAGGATCCGTGACTCATGGACTCAGATTCGGCGACCGCGCGCAAAGAGGTTGCGGAGGGCGGTCGCAACGCTCCGGATCCGGCGAGGGCGACGGTGCCGATCCGCCGCCGGTCAGGCGGGCGTGATCTCGACGTACCACTCGTCTTCGGCCGGGTTCGCCGTCTCGTGGGCGTACCCGCGCTCCGCCAACACGTCGTACAGCGGCACCGGCTCGAAGCTGTTCACCAGACAGAGCGACTCCCCGTCGTCGAGACCGTCGAGCGCGGCCATGATGTCGCCGAAGGGTTCGCCGTCGATCTCGCGGGCGTCCAGCCGCTCGTCCGCGTCGTCGAATGGATCGGCGCTCATGGATCGGCGGTCGCGTCCCGCGGTAGTATAGTTCCTCCCGAAAGCGTTCGGGAGGTCCGTTCGAGCTGGGCGTGCGCTCGAACATGTTCGCTCGAAGACGTAGGAGGCTTGGGCGCGTACCGAGGGATATGTCGAGTACACCCTCGGATCACGGCCACGACCACGACCACGGCGCGGACCCGGTGACCGACCACGTCCACGAGAACTCGTGGTCCGCGAACCTCGAAGGCCCCGAACACGCCGAGGACCGCGACCTCCTCGTGCGGCAGGCGATCGAGGCGGTCGAGCACACGGCCGCGGGCAACCACGTCAACCTCGTCACCCACGGCGACCACGGCCACCCGGAGGAGTACCTCTTCGAGGCGCTCGAATCCCAACTCGGCGGCGACATCGACCCGGAGTACGTCGAGCAGTGCGGCTGCGGCGGCCACGTCGTTCGCGTCGACGTCTAAGCGGATTCAATCGTTTTCGCTGGCCGCTCGCGGGAGCCACATCCGCACCACCGTGCCGGTCGGCTCACGGGTGTCGATCTCGAGGTCGCCGCCGGACTCCGTGACGATCCAGTGGACGAGCCAGAGACCCAGCCCGCTCGCATGTTCGAGCGCCGTCTCCCGGGCCTCCGAGAACACCGCCCGCTCGACCGGCGGGATCCCCGGCCCGTCGTCGGCCACGTCGATCCGGAAGCGGTCGCCGTCGGCGACGACGCTCGCCTCCACGTGCGGGTCGTCGCCGTCGTTGTGGACGACCGCGTTCTCCAACACGTTCCGGACCGCCGACTCCAGGAGTTCGTCCGCCGAGACGACCGCCGACTCCGGGGCGGTCACCGTCACCGTCGCCCGCGGGAACGACGACTCCAGCGAGTCGCAGAGGCGGTCGACGAGCGCGGCCAGATCTATCTCGGTCCGGCCCGCGTCGCTGTGGAGCGCGACGTCGATCTCTCGGGCCTGATCGCTGAGGTGGGTCAGCGTCTTGACCTTCCGGTCGATGATGTCGAGATACTGCTGGCCCTCCTCGTCGACGTGGTCGCGGAGCAGGTCCGCGTACCCGCCGATGACGTTGGTGTCGTTCTTGAGGTCGTGGCGCAGCACGCGGTTCAACACCTGAAGCCGCTGTTCGTACCGTCGGGCCTCGGTGACGTCGGTGGCAGTGATGACGACCTCGCGAGCGTCTTCGAACAGGCGTTCGATCACCGTCTCGAACTGACGCCAACTGCCGTCGGCGCGGGCGATCCGGTGCGTGATCGACTCCGGCTCCGGGCCGTCGAAGGCGCGCTCGAACGCCCGCTGTGCCTCGCGTCGGTCCTCGGGATGGACCAGATCGATGACCGGTCGCCCCTCCACCTCGCTTGTCCGATGGCCGAGCAGCCGCTCTATCGACGGGCTCACGTACCGGAGGAGACCGTCGTCGCCGCAGACCGCGATCACGTTCGGGGACTTCTCGATGAGCGCGCGGTAGCGCCGCTGAAGCGTCTCCCGCTCGGTGACGTCGCGGAACAGGAGCACCGTCCCGCTGCGGGCCGCCCCCGGCGCGGTGATGTCGTGGACGTCGACGGTCAGGAACCGCGGCGCGCCGCCCCCGTCGACCGTCACGTGGAACTCGTCGTCGGCCGCCCCGTCCGCGACCGCGTCGGCGACCGCCGGGGCGTCGGCGAACGCCTCGTCGGCGTGGACGCCGAGTTCGGCGTCGGGGAACAGCGACCGGGCGGGGTCGTTGCGGTCGACCACGCGGCCCTCGGCGTCGCAGACGACGACGCCGTCTGAGAGGTTCGCGAACACCGCGTCGCGGGCGATCGGCGAGACGTCGAGCAGCCGATAGCGGAACACGACCCACGCCAGCAGCGCCGAGGTCCCGCTGAACGCGATCGGGGTGAAGTCGACGAGACCGGTCTCGGGACCGATCGCGCCGGCGATGCCGGCCGCGCCCAGCGCCAGCGGCGCGACGCCGGCGACGAAGAGGATCGCGGCCTGTCGGCGGAACACGCCGTCGCGGGTCGCCGCGGCGTAGCCGAGGACGGCGAAGGTGAACAGGTTGACCGCGTAGGTGTAGCCGACGAACCCGAGCAGCGCGGGCGTCGGCGCGTAGTCAAGGACGCGGTAGCCGCCGGCGTCGACGAGCGACGGAGCGAGATAAAAGAGCGGGTCCACCCCGACGGTCCAGACGGCGACGACGACCGCGGCGGGGACGAGCCAGAAGAGCGCGAAGCGGCGCCGACCGAGCCACGCGGTCCGGTCGACGTACGAGAGGACGAAGGCGGGCCACGCGACCGCCAGCCCGGCGGTGCCGAGCCAGACGAAGCGGTTGAAGTACAGCGTGGTCTCCAGCGAGGCGGCCGACAGCTGTGCCGCGTACGCCAGCGACCAGACGCCGGCGGTGCCCGCGACGCCGACGAAGCTCCACAGGAGGGGGTTGCCGCCGCGGGATCGGTTACCGACCGCGTAGACGGAGAAGGCGAACGACGCGACGGCCGCCACAAGCAACGGAGCCGTGTACGGCGTCGGTTGCCACGCCATCGATACCGATAGGTTGCGAGTAGTCCCTAAAAAGGGACCGAATCCCCTAACCCGTTCGAGGAGAGTCGATCCGTATGCTCGAACCGGGCGACTCCGCACCCGAGATCACGCTCACCGACCACCGCGGCGAGACCGTCACCGTCGACCCGGCCGCGGCCGCTCACACGGTGGTGTACTTCTACCCGCGCGCCGATACGCCCGGCTGCACCGCCGAGGCGTGTGCCTTCCGCGACGAGTGGGACGCGTTCGAGGACGCGGGGATCGCCGTCGTCGGGATCAGCGACGACCCCGTCGAGGACCTCGAACCGTTCGCCGCGGAGTACGACCTCCCCTTCACCCTGCTCTCGGACCCCGACGGCGAGGTGTCGAGCGCGTACGACTCCTACGGCGAAAAGCAGATGTTCGGGAACACCTTCGACGGCGTGTTCCGGAACACGTACGTCCTCGACGGCGAGGGCACCGTCGTCCTCGCGTACGAGGGCGTCTCCCCTGAGGACCACGCCGTCGAGATACTCGACGACATTGCCGCGCTCGAGGACTGACCGGGGATCGATCGACGGCGGGACCACCATCGCCGGCCGCCACCCGGTAGTATTATTACTTGTCACGATTCACCTGAAACGATGCCCTCCAAACGAGCGTTTGCGAAGCGCGTAGCGGCGCTCGCAGCGACCGGGCTGGGAGTCGCCGGACCGATCGATGCCTTGACCTCCGAGCCGCCGCCCGACGCGACCCTCGCCGTCGAATCGGCCGCGACCCGAGCCGACTCAAACGGCGACGAGACGGCGAGCGACCGCGCCGACGCGGGGTCCGGCGGGCCGCGCTCCGCGGTCGCCGCCGGAACCTACGACCCGGCCGCGACCGCGTCCGGCGCCGTCGACACCGTCGTGACGGCCCGGATCGATCCGCCGGTCCTGACGGCCACCGGTCTCCCGAGCGGGATCGGATTCCGGGTCCGTCGGCTCCTCGACCGATACGAGAGCGTGTCGATTGGTGGCCTCCGACAGGCGACCGGCGGCGCCGCGCTCACCGCGGACGGGCCGGAGGGGTGCGCGGTCGCGGTCGGCGACGTCGACGCGGCCGCGCTCGCCGCGGAGCTCGACGCGGACCCCGACGTGGTCCGCGAGGGCGAGGACGACTCCGAGTTCTCCCGGTTCCGAGCGCGGAGCCTCGGGTCGGCAGTCGCCGTGGCACCGGGAGAGCTCGTGGCCGCGTACGGCCCGACGCCCGCCGTCGCCGCGACGCACCGCGACGCGGGGATCGACGGCGAGAAGCGGCGGCGGGCGGGCGCGACCGCGAGCTACGGGCCGCTCCCCTCGCTGCTCGGCGGTGACGCGACGGTGTGCGTCGACCTCGGGTCTGACGCCCGCGATCACCTGCGGGACCTGCTTGCCGACGCGCCGGACGAGCTCCGCACCGCGCTCGACGCGTCGGGCGCGGTCGGGGCGTCGCTCCGCGTGACCGACGAGGGGTCTGGGAGCGGAGACACGGTCCCGGACGGCGACGCGAACGCTGACGCCGACGCGCCGAGCGTCGCGCTACGGTACGGCGCGGTCGCGGACCCCCGACGCCTCGACAGGGAGACGGCCGAAGCGATCGCGCGGGCGGCCCGCGAGGGCGAGACCTCCCTTTCGGACGCGACCGTCGCCCGACACGGGCGGACCGTGATCGTCGACGCCGCCGCCGAGAGCGATTCTATTCGCCTCCCACGCCTCGCTGTTCGGCGCGGCCGTCGGCGACCCGATCGAGGTGGCCGACGCGTGAGCGACGGCGACGACCGCGACGGAGACGCAGACGCATCGACGAGCAACCGACGCGCGAGCGAACCCACGATGACGACGCTACAACACACGACGCTACAACACGCGACGCGACGACTGCGGAATCGAACGAGGGCGACTCGATGAGCTCCGAGGATCCGCCTTCGAGGACACCGGACGAATCGACGGACGACGCGGAGGTCGCGACGGACGACCGATCGACCGCCACGCGATCGGCGCCGAGCGCCGGGCGGTCGAGCGGGGACGACGCGGACGCGACGCTCCTCGACCGCGTCGAGACCCGACACGCGGTCGGCGTTGCGGCGGTCCTCGCGATCGCCGCGGGCCTGCTCGTCGCGCCCGGCGTGTACGGGGCGGTGACCGGTCCCGACGGGACGGTCGCCGTGGTCGAGATCGACGGCAGCATCGACTCGGCGACGGCCCAACACGTCGAGGACAACCTCCGCGACGCCCGGACGAACGACTCGATCGAGGCGGTCGTCCTCGAAGTCAACAGCGGCGGCGGCCTGCCAGCACAGAGCGAGCGGATGTACGCCGCGGTCGACCGCACCGCGTCGGTGATGCCGGTGTACGCCGCCGTCGACACGCTCGGCGCGTCGGGCGCCTACCTCGCGATCGCGCCCGCCGACCGGATCTACGTCGCTCCCTCCGCGCAGGCGGTCGGCAGCGTCGGGGTCGCCGGCACCGCGCCGGCCCCGAACGGCCCGAACGCGGGGACGACCGGACCGGACAAGTCCGGCAGCGATCCGGACACCCAGCGCGAGCGCCGACAGACGCTCGCGAACCTCTTCATCGAGAACGTGATCGAACAGCGCGGCGACGAGATCGAACTCGACCGCGAGGCGATCGCGCACGCCGACGCGTACCTCGGCACCGAGGCGGTCGAGAACGGCTTCGCCGACGAGTTCGGCTTCGTCGACGGCGCGGTCGCCGACGCCGCTGCCGAGGCGGAAATCGACGACTACGAGGTCGACACGCGCCGCACCGAAAGCCCCGTGCCGACCAGCATCCCGCTGTTGGAGCGCGACGACGGGACGGTCGTCGTCGCCGACGGCTCCGAGGAGGAACTCGGCGACGGACTTGTCCTCGCGGTCGCGCCGGAGGCGTGGGACGAGACCGTCGGCGACGACGTCGTCATGACGAGCTACACCGGGCGCTTGCCCGCGGACGGCGACGCGGCGGACGCGGAGACGACGGCCGGTGGCGACGGAGACGCGACGACCGACGACGCGGCCGCGGAGAACGGGGGTGACGGCGAATGAGCGTCGACCTGCGAACGACGGTCGGCGCGTTCGCGCTGGTCTTCCTCGCGGTCGTCGGCGTCGCCGCCGTCGGCGGGGTCGTCCTCGACGACGCGCCGCCCGAGACGGAGTCGGTCGCGGATGACCACTGGCAGGCGGACGAGGTCGAACCGGAGACGGTGAGCGAGGGCGGCGAGGTCGAGATGGAGAGCACCGAGTCGTCCAACACCGTCGTCGTCCATCTCGGCGGCGCGACGGCCGGAGTCGGCGGCGGCACGTCGATCCTACCGATCGAAGACGGCGACACGCCCGCGGAAGCGGACATCGGGTCGCTCGGCGGCGTCCAGCGCGGCGTCGCGCCGCTCACCGCGGCGCTCGTCGAGAACGGCCACGAGGTCCGGTTCTACGGCGGGGCGGCGACCGCGGAGCCGCTGTCGTCGATGCTCTCGGACGCGGACGCGTTCGTCACCACGAGTCCCGGCGCGCTGTCGGCGACCGACGCCGACACGGTCGAGTCGTTCGTCGACGGCGGCGGCCGGACGCTCGTCACGAGCGATCCCGGCGGCGCCGGCGCGCTCACCGACTTCGGCTCGCCGTTCGGCGTCTACGGCGAGGCGGGCTACGTGTACGACATGGAGAACAACGACGCGAACTACCTCAGCGTGCTCGTCGAGCCGACCGGGGCGGGGTCGCTGACGGAGGGCGTCGAGGAGGTCGTCCTCCGCGGCGCCGCGCCGATCGGCGCCGCCGGCGACTCGGCGACGCTCGCCACCGCGGAGACGTCGCGGCTGTCGACGACCCGGGAGGCCGGCTCCTACGACGTCGCGGTCCGAAGCGACTCGCTCGCGGTGGTTGGAGACTCGAGCTTCCTCGAACCGGAGAACGCCGGCCGCGCCGACAACGGCGTCCTGATCGGTAACGTCGCGGACTTCCTCGTGACGGGACCGAACCCCGACGTGTCGTTCGGACCGGCGACCGGCACGGGCGGCGCGGTCCCGCCGGGAACGACGGTCCCGCCGGGAGGGACCACGACGCCGACCGAGCCGACCGACCCGTCCGAGAACGAAACGGACCCGTCCGGGAACGCGACCGCGTAACCGGTTCGCGCCCCGGCGCAACGCCGACTTTTCTATCCGGGAACCGGATCCTGGCGGCCGCGTCGGCGATCTCGCGGCGCTTCAGCAGGCCGAATCCGAAGACGATGACCGCGAAGCCGGGGACGGTGAACGCGGTGACCGGCTCGTCGAGCAGCAGGGCGCCCGCGACGGTCGCGACGATCGGCACGACGTAGGAGACGAGGTTGATCTCGCAGGGACCGAGCCGCCCCAGAACAGCGCGAGCAGACAGAACAGCGCGGCGTTTCGGTACCGTGACACGGTCGACCCGCTCAGTAGCCGCGGACGATGAGGTAGTCCGCGAGGTCTTCGAGCAGGCTCCGAGAGCCGCTCTCGGGGAGCTGTTCGAGGTGTTCCTTCGAGCGCGCGGTGAGGTCCGCGGCGGTCTCCCGGGCGTACTCGATGGAGCCGGCTTCTTCCAGCGCCGCCACGGCGTCGTCGATGGCCGCCTCGGTCACCTCGGCGGGCGTGTCGGCGTCGACGAGGCCGTCGACATCGATCCCCTGCTGGCGCGCGTGGAGGGTGATCAGCGTCTCTTTCCCCTCGACGAGGTCGGAGCCGCGCTGTTTCCCCAGATCCTCGGAGGGGACCGTGATATCGAGCACGTCGTCTTGGATCTGGAACGCGCGCCCGGAGTCGATCCCGTACCGGTAGAGGGCGTCGACGACCTCCTCGTCGGCGCCGAGCAGGAGGGCGGGCGTCGCCGCCGACGCGCCGTACAGCACCGCAGTCTTCAGCTCGACCATGTCGAGGTACTCCTCCGGCAGGATGTCGTCCCGGCTCTCGAAGGCGACGTCGAGCGCCTGTCCCTCGCAGATCTCGGTACAGGTCGACGCGAGCATCCGCATCGCCTCCAGCCCGTTCTGCGGGTCGGCGCCCGTCTCGGTCATGAACTCGAACGCCTTCGAGTAGAGCGTGTCGCCCGCGAGGATCGCCGTCGAGAGGTCGTACGCCTCGTGGACCGCGGGGACGCCCCGACGCAGGTCGTCCTCGTCCATGATGTCGTCGTGGATCAGCGTGAACGACTGGATCACCTCGATGGCGACCGCGGCCCGCATCACGTCGACGTCGTCGCCGTCGAGCGACGGGAACGCGCGGAAGTCCGCGTCCATCGGCTCGGTGCCGGTGACCGCCTCGGCGGCCAGCGTCGTCACCGTCGGGCGGAGCCGCTTCCCGCCGGCTTCGAGGATGTAGCGAGTCGCCTCGTACAGCCGCTCCGGCTCCTGTACCGGCAGCTCCTCGTCGATAGCGGCGTTGACGAGGTCACGCCGCTCGCGGATGGCGTCCAGCACCCGCGCCTCCTTCGTCTCGCTCGTCATTCGACGAGCTGGATGGTGGACCCGTTCTGCGTGACGTGGACGTCACGTCCGAGCTTGTACCCCTGCGACTTCGCGAGGTCGACGTACGGCGAGCGCCCCTTCAGCGTCTGGTGGCCGGGGATGAGGTGCTGGGGCTGGAGCGCGTCGAGCATCTCGTAGTGGCCCTCCTCGCGGAGGTGGCCGGAGACGTGGATGTCGTCGTAGAGGCGCGCGCCCTGCATCCGGAGCAGCTGTTCGGACTGGTAGCGCTGCCCCTCGTTGGTCGGCTCCGGAATGATGCTGGCACTGAAGACGACCTTGTCGCCGTCGTCGATTTCGTACGGGGTCTCGCCGCGGCCCATGCGAGTGAGCATCGCGCGCGGCTCGCCCTGGTGGCCCGTCACGATGGGGAGGAAGTTCCCCTTCCCCTCCTTCATGATCCGCTTGAACGCGCGGTCGACGGACTTGCGGTGCCCGTACATGCCGACGTCGCCCTGGAAGTCGACGAAGTCGAGGCGTTCCGCGGTGCCCGAGTACTTCTCCATCGAGCGCCCGAGCAGGACCGGCTGCCGGCCGATCTCGCGGGCGTACTCGACGAGCGTCTTCACGCGGGCGATGTGAGAGGAGAACGTGGTGGCGACGATGCCGCCGGTGTAGTCCTCCATCGACTTCAGCGTGTCCTCGACGTGCTTTTTCGCGTACGACTCGGAGGGCGTCCGGCCCTTCCGGCCGGCGTTCGTACAGTCCTCGATGTACGCGAGGACGCCCTCGTCCTGCCGACCGATCTCGCGGAACCGCTCCATGTCGATCGGGTCGCCGATGACGGGGTCGTGGTCCAGTCGCTTGTCGAGCCCGTAGACGACCGCGCCCTCGGGCGTGTGGAGGACGGGGTTGATCGCGTCGATGATCGAGTGGGTGACGTTGACGAACTCCATCTCGACCTGCTCGGAGTCGCCGATCGCCATCGAGGCCCCCGGCTTCATCTTCACGAGGTCGTTGTCGACCTGGAACTTCCCCTCGTCTTCGATCTGCTGGCGCACCAGCTCGATCGTGTACGGCGCGGAGACGATCGGCGCGTCGTAGCGGTGGGCGAGCTTCGGGATCCCCGCGATGTGGTCGAGGTGACCGTGGGTGGGGACGATCGCCTTGACGTCGCCTTCGAGTTCGCTCATGACCCGGTCGTCCGGGATGGCGCCCATGTCGATCAGGTCGAGGCTGTGGATGCTTTCGGTCTCCACGTTGTCGTGGATGAGGACCTTACTGAGGTTCAGGCCCATGTCGAAGATGACGATGTCCTCGCCCGCTCGGACCGCCGTCATCTGTCGACCGACCTCTTCGTAACCGCCGAGTGTCGCAATTTCTATTTCCATGGTGTGCGTGTCTGACGCCGTGGTCGGCGTCGATCACTGAAACCCCGCAAGGAGCCGTCAGCGCTGCGTCGTACCGCGCGTCGTTGAGGCCCCGCTACGGCCGAGTCGTCGCGACTCACCGTGTCCCGCGGGAGTGTGGTACCTCGGCGTACTCCCGCCCACGTTAAAAACTCCCGGGTTCGGTTGCGCGGCGGCGGTTCGCGTCCGAACGGGGCGGCGAGGGACCGCGTTTTAACCGAGCTGACGACGGAAGCTCCGGGCGAGTCCCGCAAAGCGTTTCACGCTCTCAGTCGAATCGCCGACGATGGCAGACGTTCCCCGCCGCCGAGCCCTCCTCGCGGCCGCGTCAGGGATCGCCGCCCTGGCCGGCTGCGCCGGCAGCGAGACCGCGTCGAACAGCTACCCGACCGCCAATCAACCGATCGACGACTACGAACTGGAGAAGGCCCGCGACGAGAGCGGCGGCGTGCTGGTCACCGCGGACGACGAACTCCCGTCGCTGTCGGCCGACGAGCGGGCGAGACAGGGGCGAGCGACGCGGCGCGTGCTGGTGGCGGACGCCAACCTCGCGGAGCTCACCTTCGCCGGGACGGATGCGGGTGAGACGCTCCGGTCGTTCTGCGCCGCGACCGACTTCGACGCGGCGTCGGTGTACCTGCTCGCGATGCCCGTGGACGCCTGCCGGGAGATCCGGTTCCGGTCGGTGGCCGTCGAGCCGGACCAACTCGCGGCCGGCGACCTCCACCCCCACGCCGACTTCTGTGAGGCGTACCGCCCGGCGGACATCGACTGCGGCGCCGACGAGACCCACACCGTCGGGTTCGCGATCCGGCTCCCCGTCGCCGCCGACAGCTCGACCGGGAGCGGGCGGGGGATGAGCAGCTCCTGTGGACGAGTGGAACCACCGACCGTGTTCAACGCGGCGGCGGCGTCCGGAAGCGGCGGTGATGACGCGTGACCCGCGGATCGGGTTCGGATCGCGGATCGGATTCGCGCCGCGGATTCCTCGCCGGAGTCGCGACGGCCGGCGCGGCGGCGGTTGCCGGCTGCTCCGCGCTCCCGTTCACCGGCGACGAGGAGCGTCGGGAGCAGCCCGTGTCGCTCCCGTCGGACGCCGTCGGATCGATCGAGTGGCCGGCGTCGCCGTTCCCGGCGACCGTCCCCGCGTCGCTCGCGGACGCCCATGAGACGCGTGCCCGCGGGATGCTCGCCGACGTGCCGGCCGATCCGGACGTACCCAACGCTGCGGTGGCGACGGCGATCGGCGACGACCGCGAGCAGGCGATGCGGCGCGTGGACGCCGAGATTGCCGACGAGTGGCCGGTCGACGCGCTCTCGGCGTGGCGCCGTCGCCGGGAGGACGCCGCGGAGGTCCGCGGCGCGTACCGCGCGGCCACCGGGACCGACGACGGAGCGGATCTCGCCGCCCAGCGCCGCGCGGTCCGCGACGACCGCGGGGCGCTCGCTTCCGGTATCGAGTACCGGGGCGAATCGGCCGTGGAGGCGGTGCTGGCGTACGAGCCGGTCGAGTCGCTGCTCGCGGAGTGTGCGAGAAACGTCCGGCCTCGGGTGACGTACCCCGCCGATCCGGTCGCCGAACCCTTCCGCGCGGGCGAGGCGGTCGCCCGCGTCGAGCGCTCGCGGGCGGCCGTCGCCGACGCCGCGGGGCTGCGCGAGGCGTACCTCGACGGCCGCGACGGGGCGGCGCCGCGGTGGGCGTCGCTGGTCGCGGCTGCCGACGGGCTGCGCGGGTCGGTGAGCCGGACGCGTTCGACCGTCCGTGAGCGTACCGGCGGCGAGGAGCCGCTCGGCGATGAGGACCTGAGCGGCACGGTCGCACAGGAGCTGGTCGCCGTGGCCGAGCTCGGGATTGGGTCGACGGTCGAGGACGTCGAGCGGGCGATCGACGCCGGCGACCACGCGACCGCGGCCGTCGAGGCCGGCACCGCGCTGGCCGAGAGCGAGGCGTACCGGACGGCGATCAACGAGATCCGCGACGGCGAACACCGGGACGTTCCCACGGAGGCGTCGGTTCGGTCGACCGCCGAGCGGGCGCGGGCGACGGTGAGCGAGGTCGTCGACGCCGATGATCCGCTTGCGACGCGGCTCGTCCGGCCCGGGCTGGAAATAGTCGGGTACGTCGACGACCGAATCGATGAGGGGTACGGCTCGGCGCGGCGGAGTCAGGCGGAACTGGCGTACGCCGACCTGTACGCGAGCGCGGTCCCGGCAGCGGCCGCGTTCGTCCGCGAGCGGCTGGAGTGAGCGCCGGTCGGGGGCGACCGAAAACGGGTTCGTGTCAAACCGACCGGCCTCGGGACCGGCGTCCCGGTATTTTTATTACCGCGACGGGCGGCGGTACGGACAATGAGTGGACGACCCCTCGACGTGCTCGAAGCGTCGCTCGAGGAGCCGGTGACGGTACACCTGAAGGACGGCACGACGTACTACGGAGTCCTGGGCGGCTACGACCAGCACATGAACGTCGTCATCGAACCGGAGACCGACGTGGACGACCGCGTCGACGACGACCTCGACGGTGAGTTCGCGGTCGCGATCGAAGACACAACGATTATACGCGGCGATAACGTCGTTACCATCAAAGCATGACCGGAGCAGGTACGCCCTCTCAGGGAAAGAAGAACAAGACGGTCCACGTGAAGTGTCGACGCTGCGGCGAGAAGTCCTACCACATCAAAAAGGAGCGCTGCTCCTCGTGCGGCTTCGGCAATTCCGCCTCGCGTCGCGATTACGCCTGGCAGTCGAAGACCGGCGACAACTGAACTGCGGTCTCTTCGGTTTCTTCTCGCTTCAGTCCGCGCAGTCGTACGTTTATAAGTAGAGTGGCGAGAGACGGCGAATACCTCCGAGACTCAACCGCTTGCTTATAAACGCCTGCTGACGGAAGAGCGGCGAACACCGCCAAATCCCCAGCCGGGAGGCCGCAGTACGCTCGTTGCGCTCCTCGTCGCTCGCGGTGCTCGCTCCTGCGGTGCTTACATCGCCTACTGCGGCCTCCCGACTGCCCCTTTGAGTCCCGCCCCGCACAGCACCGCAACCGCACCTCGCGCCTCCCCAGCCTCGCGGTTCGCGCTCTTCGAGCGCTCACCGCGTCCCTCGCGCGTGCTGCTCGGCCGCAGAGCGGCCTCGCAGGCACGCGCCACCGCATGGGGCCCGTAGTTGCGGTTCGCCACGACACCGCCGGGACCCAAACCGTTTCCCGCGGCGGTAGCCGTGTCCGAACATGGACCTCTCAGTCGTTGACCTCTCGCCGGTCCCCCGGGGCGGCACCGCGGCGGACGCCTTCGAGAACACGGTCGACGCCGCGAAACACGCCGAGCGACTTGGCTACGAGCGGTTCTGGGTCGCCGAACACCACGGGATGGGCGACCGCCTCGCGGGCACCACGCCCGAGGTGCTGCTCGGCCGCCTCGCTGGCGCGACCGACTCGATCCGGATCGGCTCCGGCGCCGTGCTCATGAACCACTACAGCCCGTTCAAGGTGGCCGAGTCGTTCGGCGTCCTCGACGGCCTGGCCCCCGGCCGCGTCGACCTCGGGATGGGGCGCGCCAACGGCTCGCCCGCGTCGGACCGCGCGCTCGGCACCGACCGGCGCGTCGAGAACCCGAACGAGGACCACCGCGAGCGGATCACGGCGGTCGTGAACCACCTCCGCGACGACTACCCGCCGGACCACCCGTACAGCGACCTGTCCGTGCCGGGGTCCGACGAGGGACCGGCCGTCCCGTGGGTCCTGGGATCGAGTCCGTCGAGCGGGAAGCTCGCGGGCGAGCTGGGGCTGCGCTACTGCTTCGCCGCCTTCATCCGCCCCGGGTTCGCCGAGCGCGCGTTCGCGGCGTACCGCGAGGCGTTCGACCCCGAATCCGGACCCGGAGGCCTCGACGAGCCGCGGGGGATGGTCGCGGTCAACGCGGTCGCGGCGGAGACGGACGAGGCCGCGGCCCGGCGGCGCGCGCCCGCAGAGGCGACGTTCCGACGGATGCAGCGCGGCGAACTGGGCGACGAGACGCCCACGGTGGCGGAGGCGGTCGACGAGCTGGGCGGCGCGCCGGACCCGACGCCCGCGACGCTGGACGACGACGAGTGGCCGCGGGCGATCTCCGGGAGTCCGGAGACGATTTCGGGGCTGTTGGAGCAGTTGGCCGACCGCGTCGGCGTCGACGAAATGATGATCCAGCACACCGTGCCGGACCACGACGACGCGCTCGACTCGCACGCGCTCCTCGCCGAGGCGATGGATCTGGACTCGCAGGCATAAATTGACTCCAGCGCGGGAGCCGCTCTCGGTCCCACGAAGGCTCTTTGAGAGGCAGTCGAGAACAGATCGGTGACGGACACGGCCAAAGCCCCAGCCGCGAGGACTCGCGCGGCTTGCTGCGCTCCTCAGTCGCTCGCGGTGCTCGCTCTTTGCGGTGCTTACTGCGCCGTGCTTCGTCCTCGCGACTGCCCCTTTGAGTCCCACCCCGTACAGCACCGCAACCGCCCTCACGCCTCCCCAGCCTCGTCGGCCGGTCTCCGCTTCGCTCCGACCGGCCGACTCCAGCGAGGGACCGAAGGTCCCTCTGGCAGCCGGCGCGTAGCGCCGGCGACCTCGCGCGTGCTGTCTCGCGGCCAAGGGCCGCTCGCAGGCACGCGCCACCGCGGATTGATTTATAAACAATGACGCGGTCAGGGCCGCACTCGTGGCGCTATTCCACGCGCTCGCGGGCCGCAGCGATCAGCATCGGGAGCATCACGGTCGCGTCGCCGTAGACAGAGGCGTTGCGCGCGTCCTTCTCCAGTTTCCCCCACGAGCGCGCCTCTTCGAGGGTCGCGCCGGAGAGCCCGCCGGTCGCCTCCGGGTCCATCGTGATCTGGACGGCGTAGTCGTACGCGCGGGGCGTGACGAGCATCGTCTGGAGCGTGAAGTTCTTCGGCACGCCGCCGCCGACGAGCAGGCAGCCCGCGTCGTCGGCGTCGAACGCGAGGTCGGTCAGCTCCGTCATGTCCGCGAGGGCGTCGAGCGTGAAGTCAGCGGTCTGGGCGTACATCCACGCCTGAAGCCCCAGCACGGAGTCTTGAACCGCGGGACAGTAGATCGGCACGTCGCACTCGTAGGCGGCGGCCGCGACGCCCGGCCCTTCGGGGACGTCGTCGCGCTCGTTGACCTCGGCGTTCGCGCGGCCGAGTTCGCGCGTGAGGTCCGCGATGGAGACGGCGTCGTCGCCCGCTCCGCTCCCGTCTTCGGCGTCGGGGTCGGCTTCCAGCGCCGGGAACACCTTCTCGCGGAGGTGCCCCTCGAACTCCGCGAAGTGCTCTTGGGGAAGGTAGACGTTGTAGATGCGGTCGACCCCCTCGTCGCGGAGTCCCTCGTCGTGCTCGCGGAGGCTCTTCTCGGGGTCGTGGGTCCGTCCGTGGTGGTGTTTCCCGCCGATCGCCTCGATGGCGTCGTGGGTGAGGTTCGCCCCGGTGGTCACCACGGCGTCGACGTACCCGTCGCGGATGAGGTCGGCGACGATCCGGCGCATGCCGGCGGGCACCATCGCGCCCGCGAGCGAGAGGAACACCGTACAGTCCTCGTTTTCGAACATCTCCGCGAGCACGTCGCCCGCCTCGTTGACCGCGGCGGCGCCGATCCCCGCGTCGCCGTAGCCGTCGACGAGTTCGCTCACCGTCATCCCGGCCGTCGCGCGGGTGTGGCCCATCGGGTCCTCGCCGAACTCCTCGCGGTGCGGCTCGTGGCCGCCGTGATCGTCGTGATCGTGGCCGTCGCCCGCCGCGTCGTGCTCGTCGCGTGCGTCGCGTTCCCCGTCGGCGTTCCCGGCGTCCGCGGCGTCGTCCCGCGTCCCCTCGTCGCTGTCGGTCATGGCTCCGGATGGGGTCGGCGCGCGTTTGAAACGACCGATTTATCGGCCGACGCTCCCGCCGCTCACGGGCGGGAACAGCGCCAGTTCGTCGCCCGCTTCGAGGGTCGCGTCGAGTCCGTCGTCGTGACGGACGCTGCGCCCGTTCCGGAGGACGTTGATGTGGTCCGCGACGGTCCCGTCCTCGATGACGCGGTCCCGCAGGTCGGGGTGTGCGTCCAACAGCGCGTCGAGGGCGTCGCCGACCGTGTCCCCCGGCTCCGCGTCGACGGTCACGGCGCGGCCGCCCGCGATCTCCGCGAGGTCGGCGAACAGCTTCCACTCCATACGCGGATCCCCGCGCGGACGACTCAAGAGCGTTGCGTCCCGTCGGGGTCGGCGGGGTCGTCGCTCGGGGCGGTGTCGCCGCCGTCGGTCGAGGCGATGCCGTCGCCGTCGTCGAGTTCGGCGTCGCGCTCGGCCGCGGACGCCGTCCCGTTTGATCCGCCCGATCCGCCACCCTCGTCGGACGCCGCGGCGGCCGTCTCGAACCGGCGAATCGCGTCCGGGCGCCCGACGAGATACACCAGATCCCCGGCGTCGAAGGTGTACGACCCCGGCGGGATCGGCTGGACGGACCCCTCCGCCGGGCGGACCGCGGCGACGACGGCCCCGACCTCGCCGACCGTGCTCCCGTCGAGGTCGCTCCCGGCCGCGACGGTGACGGAGGCCATCGTCTCGTCGGCGTTCCGCAGCAGGGAGGCGAACTCGCGGTCCGCCTGCGGCTCCGCGGGGAGCGTCACGACCCGGTACCCGCCCTCGTCTGTCAGGCGCTCGGCGTCCGACTCGTCGAGCGCGACGGTAACGGCGTCGCCGGCGACGCCGCGCAGCTCGCCGGTCGCGACTCGCTCCGGCTCCGGATCGTCGCGCCACAGCTGAACCGTGTCGCCGACGGTCGCGTTGTTCGGCGGGTCCGCCGAGACCGCGACCGCCGCCGACCCCGGCGCGAGCGTCGGGCCGAGTCCGGCGGCGCGGGAGCCGACCGCGAAGTAGTCGACCGTCCCGTCGGCGTCGAGGTCGACGTCGACGTAGCCGACGCCGTACTCCTCCTTGAGCCGGGCGACGAGCCGCTCGCGGAGGGTCGCCTCCGAGAGCTTCCGCGGGAAGAGCAGGGTCGTCTCGGCGAGCTCCGCCTTCTTCTCCGGCGAGACGGGGTCGTACGTGTCCATGTCGGCGATCTCGTCAGCCGGCGGGAGCGTCACCGCCGTGAACCGCCCCACGACGCGCACGACCCCGCTCAGCTCGCCGTCGAGCTGTTTGGCCCCCGAGAGCGCGAACACGTCGACCGCGAGGCGGTCGCCCGCGTACCGGCCGACCGGGGCCATCACCGCCGCTACGCCGAGCGAGACGAGGTTGAAGAACACGCTCTCGGGCGCCAACAGCGCCGGGTTGTCGCCGACCGCGACCGATCCCAGCGAGGTCGTGTTGAGGTATAAGGCGACCACGGAGACGCCGATAAGCCCGGTCACGCCCTCGGGGATCTCCGCGCGAAAGTACCAGCGGTAGGCCAGCGCCGCGCTCCCGGCGACGAGGGCGGCGACGACCGCGAACGTGACGAGGGCGACCGCCGCCTGCCGGGGGCGCGCGAAGCCGACGTCCACGGCGCTGGCGACGGCGAGCGCGAGCGTCACGCGGCCACCTCCGCGAACCGGTCGAGCGCGTCGCGGCTCCCGACGACGAACAGGTCGTCGCCCGCCGACAGCGACTGCGACCCGCTGGGCGCGATCGTCCACGACTCGTGGCGGGCCGCGAGGACGGCCACGTCGTACGCCTCGCGGATCTCGGCCTCGCCGATGGTGTGGCCGTCCAGCGGCCCGCCGGCGACGACCGAGACCTTGCGGAACCGCTTCCCGGTCCGGCGCAGCAGGGCCGTGAGCTCGTACTCGCGACGGGTGCCCCGCGACAGCACCAGTACGCGCCCACGGTCGGCGCGGAGGAGCGTTGCCGCCTCCGAGCGGTCGAGCGCGAGCGTCACCCGTCCCTCGCCGCCGGTGGTCGTGGGCGCGGTCGCCGCGGGCGGAGAGGCGACGGCGTCCTCGCCGCCGTCGGTCCGAGCGTCATCGTCCGGGTCCGGGTCGTCGCCCGCGGCGGGGGAGTTCGGTGCCGCGGCCGCTCCCGGCTCCGGCTTCCCGCTCGATCGGGCGGCGAGCACGGCACCCTCGGTTCTGAGGTCGGGTGTGATCACTCGGACCACGTCCCCGCGGGCGATCCCGGTCGGCACGAGCGCCGACACCGACACCGCGCGCTTCCCGGCCGGAACCCGCTTCGAGAGCGCCCCCGTCGGCGGCGCGGCGGAGACGGTCGCGCGCGCCTGCTCGTCGATCCGGACCGCCACGTCGGCGAGGTCGAGCTCGGTCCGGAGCCGCTCCGCGAACCGGTCTTCCAGCTCCGCGAGCGGGAGGTCGGCCGGGAACGTCCAGTCGCCGTCGAGGATCGCCCGGCGAGTCTCGGCCGGCAGCGGCGGGTACCCCTCCATGTCGTTCACCTCGCCGGCGACTTCGACGGAGACGCGTCCGCGGCCGCCGACGAGTTCGATCACGTCGGTCGAGAGCGTCCGGTCGCGGAGCTGTTTGAGCGAGATCCGCTTGGGAACGCTGGCGCCGAGCCGGTCTCCCTGGGCGTGGGCGTACAGCGAGATCATCAACACGACGATGATCGCCGTGAGGATCGCCGGCGCGCGCTCCGACGACCGGATCGCCTCGTCGTTGAGGGCGAGCAGCCCACCGTTGATCCCGGCGATCGCGAGCGACAACACGACCACCCCGAGCCCAGGGATCGTCACGTCGGTCACGTACTTGAACACGAACCCGAGAGTCCCGGCCACCAGCGCGGGGACGATCCCGGTGATGACGCCGAGGTAGATTCCGAAGACGATCTCGACGGGCAGCGACATACGCCCCTCAACCGGCGGCGCGGTTAAACGTGTATCGGCGCGGGAGTCGCGTCGAATCCGCCGTCGACGCCGCCAGCACGCTCCGCGGCCGGCGTCGAAGCCGTCCGACTCGATGCGGCCTCGCGGGGTTTAAGTTCGGTCTCGGCGACGCGGGGGTATGGAGCTGACCCGGGACTGGGTGACCGTTCGGGCGTCGATCCTCCTGACGTTCGCGGTCGCGGTGCTGTCGATCCTCGCCGGGCTGGCCCAGATCGGCGGGCTGGGGGTCTCCGGTCCGCTCGCCCCCCTCGTGCCCGACTTCATCCGCCAGACCGTCGGCTTCACCGGGACGATAACCGGCTTCGCGATGTTCGGAAGCGGCTTCGCGCTGCGGAACGGCTACCGGATCGGCTGGTACTCCACGGCGGTCCTGCTTCCGCTGACCGCACTCCAGGGGCTGATGCAGGCGTCGGTGCTGTCGTTCCCGCTGGTCGCGCTGTCGGCCCTGTCGCTGCCCGCACTCTTATACAACCGCGGGCGGTTCGACAGGGACTTCTCCCCGTCGCCGACCCAGCTCGCCGCGGGCGCGGCGCTCGTGACCGCGGTCTCGTACGGCACGGTCGGCACGTACGCGCTCCGCGACCAGTTCCAGGGCGTCGAGACGATCGTCGACGCGTTCTACTTCACCGTCGTCACCGCCTCCACGGTCGGCTACGGCGACGTGATCCCGCAGACCGGCCCCGCCTCCGACATCGCGCAGCTGTTCGTGCTCTCCTCGCTCGTGATGAACGTCGCCGCCTTCGCGGTGGCGCTCGGGGTCCTCCTCACGCCCGCCATCGAGGCGCAGCTCTCCAAGGCGCTCGGGAAAATGACAGACAGACAGATCGACCTCCTCGACGACCACGTCCTCGTGCTCGGCTACGGGGACCTGACGGAACCGATTCTCGAAGAACTCGCCGCCCGCGACGGCGTCGACTACGCGGTAGTGACGCCCGACGAGACCGTCGCGAGACGGCTCGCCGAGCGCGACATTATGGTGTTCACCGCGGACCCCAGCGACGTCGACCCGCTGGAACGGGTCAACCTCGACGGCGCCCGCGCGGTCGTCGCCGCCACCGAGGACGACGCGCGCGACGCGCTCGCCATCCTCACCGCCCGCCAGCTCAACCCCGACGTGCGGATCGTCGCGGCCGCGACCCAGCGGGAGAACGTCGACAAGCTCCGCCGAGCCGGCGCCGACCAAGTGATCTCGCCGTCGACGCTCGGCGGCCACATCCTCGTCGACTGCGCGTTCGGCGCGGACAGCGCGGACGCGACCGAAGGGATCCTCGACGACATCGACCTCGACGACTGAGGTCGGGAAGCGCCGTCACCGGCGCGCTCTCAGCGGCTCTGTCGGCCCTTCGTCTGCCGGTAGTCCCGGCTCAACACGCTCTCGCGCATGTGATCGCGGAAGGCGTCGGCCTCGGCGTCGGTCATCGACGCCGGCTCCTTCATCGGCACCAGCTCGAAGCCGCGCCCGCGGATCGTCGTCGCGTGTTCGGCGTCGACGTCGAAGGAGTCCGGCCGGCGCGTCGTGTACTCCATGGCCAGTTCGCGGAGGGGCCGCTCGCCGACCGGCACGATGATCTGGGGGTTGATCATCCGGATCTCCGCGTTGAGGAACGGCTCGCAGGTCTCCGCCTCCCAATCTGTCGGCCCGCGGTCCGGGTGTCGACACCGCGTCAGGTTCGTGAAGAAGAGGTTTTGCACGTCGGGCTCCGCGGCGTCCGGCTCCGACCTGACGAAGCCGAGGTCGCCGAAGATCGACTGGACGCGTTCGCCGCCGCCCGGGCCGGTGAAGGGGACGCCGTTGCGTTCGGCGGCTTCTGTCGGCGCCGTCCCGACTACGAGGAACTCGGCGCCGACGTCGCCGTAGCCGTGGACGACGCGGTCGCGGGCGCCGCACAGCTCCTCGCAGTTCTCGCAGTCGGGGTCCATCGCGAACGGGTTCTCGAACTCCGTCTGGTTCGCGTCCACGGTGGCCCTGCGCGCTCCGCGTTCCTAAACGCTCCGCTGTGGCTGGCGAGGCGACGAGAGAGAAGCAGGTCGCATCCGCCGACCCGCGCGTCGAGAAAACGGCCGCGTCAGTTCGGCACGTAGCAGTCGCCGTCGCAGTCGACGAGCCCCTCGTTGCGGAGGGTCTTCAGGATGCTGTATAAGGAGAGCTTCTTCATGCCGAGCGACTCGCCCATCTCCGAGACCGTCGCGTCGCCGTTGGTGGTCAGATAGAGGTAGACGAGCTTGGCTCGGGGAGACTGGAGCTCCGTGGGCAGCGCGCGGGCCGCCGCGGACGCGGTTTCCGTGTCGATCATCTTGTCCGATGCGTTGCGTTCGACGATAATAAATCCCCCATTCAACAGTCGTCGAAATGATCTGAAGCCGTCGAACAACGTCTGAGGCCGCCAATTTTCTCACATACGAGCAAACAACGTCAATCGACGAACCGTAAATCGACGCGTATCGACGCTCGGTTTCGACCGTCGACGGATAGGAAACCATGAACGATCCGGATCGATCCGGCGAATGCGGGACGGGCCCGCGGCGAGGCGCCGCCGCCGATCGAGCGTCGTCGGCCGGCTCAGTACGAGCGGGTCTTCGGCTCGTACGTCTTGTTCTCGCCCTCGAGGACGACCGGCTTGTACCACAGCTCCGGCTCGCCGTCGTTCCACGAGATGAGCGTGTGCTTCAGCCACTCCTCGTCTTTCCGCTCCTGGTGTTCCTTGCGCCAGTGGGCGCCCCGGAACTCCTCGCGGGCGAGCGCGCCCATCGTCAGCGCCTCCGCGATGTCGAGGATGTTCCGCGTCTCGATCGTGTGGATGAGGTCGGTGTTGAACGTCCGCGACGGGTCCGACACCGCGACGTCCTTGTACGCCTCGCGGGCCTCCCGGAGGTCTTCGAGCGTCTCCTCCAGCCGACCCTCCTCGCGGAACACGTTGACGTTGGCCGTCATCGTCTCCTGAACGGCGGAGCGGATCTCCGCGTGGTTGCGGCCGTCGCGGGAGAGCAGCTCCTCGACGCGTTCCTGCGCCCGGTCGACGGCGCCCCCGACGACGCTCTCCGCGTCGGTCGCCACGGCGCCGCCGTCGGCCGCGGCCGGGTCCGAACCGCCGGTCTCGCCGACCTCGACGCCGAACTCGTAGTCGGCCGGCTCCCAGTCGCTGGACCGGCCGGTCGTGACCTCGGCCTCGCCCATCTCCTCGCCCGCGGCGTGGCGGCCGGCGCGCTTGCCGAAGACGATGAGTTCGGGGAGCGCGTTGCCGCCGAGGCGGTTGGCGCCGTGGACGGACGCGCAGGCGCACTCGCCGGCGGCGTACAGCCCGTCGATGACGGTCTCGCCGAACTCGTTCGTCTCGATGCCGCCCATCGCGTAGTGCTGGCCGGGCTTGACCGGCATCGGCTCCGTCAGGCCGTCGGCGCCCTCGAAGTCCTCCGCGAGGTGGAGGATGTTCTCCAGCCGGTCGAGGATGCGCTCCTCGCCGAGGTGGCGCATGTCGAGGTGGACGTACTCGTCCTCGATGCCGCGCCCCTCGTTGACCTCGGTCAGCTCGGCGCGCGAGACCACGTCGCGGGAGGCGAGCTCGCCGTCGTTGTTCGCGTAGCCGTGTTCGAACATGAACCGCTCGCCGTCCTCGTTGTAGAGGATACCCCCCTCGCCGCGGACGCCCTCGGAGATGAGGACGCCGGTCGACGGCAGGGTCGTCGGGTGGAACTGGATGAACTCCATGTCCTCCATCGGGACGCCCGCGCGGTAGGCCATCGCGACGCCGTCGCCGGTGTTGGCGACCGCGTTGGTGGTGTGGTCGAACACCTGTCCCATCCCGCCGGTCGCGAGGATGACGCCGTCACTGGCGCGGAAGCCGCTAATTTCGCCGCTCTGGATGTCGTACCCGACCACGCCGTGACAGGTCCGCTCCGCGGGGTCGTCCTCGTCGGTGACGGCCAGATCCATCACGTGCCACTCGTCGTACACCGTAATGCCTCGTTTGACCACCTGCTCGTACATCGTGTGGAGCATCTGGTGGCCAGTCTCGGCGCCAGCGTACGTCGTCCGCGGGAACGAGAGACCCCCGAACGGTCGCTGGGAGACGCGACCGTCCTCCTCGCGGGAGAACGGCATCCCCCAGTGTTCGAGCCGGATGACCTCCTCGGGGCTCTCCTGACAGAGCGCCTCGACCGCGGGCGCGTCCCCGAGGTAGTCGGACCCCTTCATCGTGTCGTACGCGTGGTCCTGCCAGGAGTCGGCGTCGCGAAGCGCCGCGTTGATCCCGCCCTCCGCCGCGCCCGTGTGCGACCGGACGGGATGAAGCTTCGACACCATCGCCACGTCCGCGCCCGCTTCCTGTGCCGCGATCGCCGCCCGGAGTCCCGCCCCGCCGGCCCCGACGACGACGACGTCGTGTTCGTACATTGTTGGTATGTAATTTCGTAGGTTCCGGAGTTCCTTGATACTGTCTGTCGGAATTACCAGAACTTCAGATTGTTTTTGACCGCTTCGCGCTTCAGCTCCTGGATGTGCTCGGTGAGGGGGATGTCCTTCGGGCACACCTCCGTACAGGAGAACTGCGTCTGACACCGCCAGACGCCGTGCTCCTGCTCGATGATCTCCAGGCGCTTCTGTTTGATATCCTCGCCCTCGCGCTCGTCCATCGCGAACCGGTACGCCTTGTTGATCGCGGCCGGTCCGAGGTACTCGTTGTCGCCCGCGGCGATGTTACACGAGGACATCGCACGCGCCACACCAGATACAGCGCGTGGACATCTTGATCTTCTCGCGGTTCTCGCGGTCCTGCCGCTGCTCTTCTAACTCGCCGTCCGGGTACTCGTTCGTCTGGAAGTACGGCTCGACGGCCTCCATCTGCTCGTAGAAGTGCTCCATGTCGACGACGAGGTCCTTCGTCACCTCGGCGTGGGGGAGCGGCTCGACGCGGACCGGCTGTTCGAGGTCCGAGATCTGCGTCTTACACGCCAGCTTCTGCCCGCCGTTGACGAACATCGCGTCGGAGCCGCACACCGCCTGCCGGCAGGAGTGGCGGAACGTGAGCGAGGAGTCGTACGTGTCGCGCGCGTACATCAGCGCGTCGAGGACGGTCATCCCCTTCGTGAACGGGACGTGGAACGTGTCGAACCGCGGCTCCTGTTTCCCCTCGACCTGCGGGTCGTAGCGGAACACCTTCAGCTCGACCGTGCTCTCGTCGGCGGCCGCCTTCTCCGCCTCCTCCTCCTGTCGCTGCTCGCGGCGCTCGGCCGCTCGGCGCCGCTTCTCGGCGCGGCGCTCGTCGCCCTTCGAAGCCGGCTCCGCCTCGGCGTCGGTCTCGGTCGATTCCTCGGTCTGCTTCGGAATTTGCGTGCTCATTGTCGGTTCAGTAGAGTCCGATGTCCGCCCACGCGTTCGCGGTGCGGATTCCCTGCGCGATCAACACGACGCTCGCGGCGACGAGCGTCCACTTGATCACGGTGCGTTTCGTGCCGGAGAGTCCCTGATTCAACAGGGCGTTGTAGACGCCGTTGACCCCGTGGAACGTCGCGGTCACGAGGAAGAGGACCATCAGCGAGTAGTAGCTCAGCGACTCCATGCGGCCGGCGCTCGCGAGGAACGACACCTCGTCGGCGTGGTGGACGAAGTGGAGCAGGAAGAAGTGGAACGCCAGCACGACCAGCAGGAACACCGCGGTGATCCGCTGGAGCAGCCACATCCGGCCGCCGGAGTCGAACGAGGAGTAACGCTCGGCCATCTCAGAACGCCCCCGCGATGAACGTCGGCACGGACGCGACGGTGATCGCTCCGGTGAGGATCAGCGACGCGTAGAAGCTCTTGTCCTGTGCCTCGAGTCCGATTCCGAGGTCGACGAGGAGGAGCCGAGTCCCGTTGAGCATGTGGAAGACGGCGACGGCCAGCAGGCCGACTTCGAGAATGCGCACGAGCAGCAGCCCTTCCAGGGAGACGATGGTCTGCGTGTACACGTCGTTGCCCGCGCTGATCGCCGCTTCGCTCGCCCCGGCTGCCGGGATCCCCGTACTCAGGACGGCGATGTGCGTGAACAGGTACCCGATGAGCACCCATCCCGTGAACTTGTGGAAGATCCACGCCCACATCCCCGCCTCGAACTCCCGCCAGCGGGAGAAGTCCTCGATGAGGCCTCGATTGTACGACTGACTCATACCTAACGGTTCTGAACCGGCGTCGTATAGTAGTTACTAACACGGCGGCGCTCGCTCCCGCGTTTCCGAAATCTGAGGGGCGTCACGGTCGTGTGACACGGCATTTCACGCCCCGGACAGTCGCGGAATCCTTTTATGTCCCAGTCCCGGTTTTCCGGTCGCAATGGCGAAAGGCGAAGTCGATTTCTTCAACGACACTGGTGGCTACGGTTTCATTTCGACTGACGACGCGGACGAGGACGTGTTCTTCCACATGGAGGACGTCGGCGGTCCGGACCTCGAAGAGGGTCAGGAAGTCGAGTTCGACATCGAGGAAGCGGACAAGGGTCCGCGCGCGACGAACGTCACGCGTCTGTAAGTCGGCGACGACACCGAGGCGAATCGCTTTTCGACCGTTCTCGCTCCCCGAGCGGCCGCGCCGTGCTGGCTTCACCGCCGGACGGGCTTCACCGCCGGACCGTTTCGACGAGAGCGGTTTTCGGCGGCAACGTCCCCGACCGATAGGAATTTACCGCTCGTTGACTGACCGGTCAGTCAATGAGCGACGCGCCGAGCGCGGCCGAAGAGATCATGGACGGGGTGTACAGCGCCCTCCGCGCTCACGGGTACGCCGACCTGACGATGCAGGACATCGCGGACGAGTGTTCGAAGAGCAAGTCGCTGCTTCACTACCACTACGACACGAAAGAGGACCTGCTCGTCGCCTTCTTAGAGTACATCGTCTCCGACTCCGAGGAGCGGATCGCGGCCCGCGCCGCCGACCCGCCCGTCGAGCGGCTGGTCCAGTTCATCGGGTGGTTCGTCTTCGCTCCCGACGAGACCGACCGCGAGGCGTTCCACATCGCGCTGCTGGAGCTGCGGACGCAGGGACCGTTCAACGAGCGGATCCGCGAGCAGCTGGCGCGCAGCGACCGGCTGCTCCGGGGGACCGTCGCCGACATCCTCGCGGACGGCATCGAGACCGGCGTCTTCCGCGACGTCGACGTTGAGGAGACGGCGGCGATGATCGTGGCGACCCTCGACGGCGCCCGGACCCGACAGATCACCCTCGCTAACTCCGTTCGAGGCGACGAGGCCGACGGCTACACCCGCACCGTGGCGGAGGCGACGCTCCGGCGGATCGTCGAGCCGCTGCTCGCCGACGGGGCGGAGCTGCCGCCGCTCGACGCGGCGATCGAGGCGCTCCGGCGGGACCCGGAAAGTCCGGAGCCGGACGACCCGGAACCGGATGACCCGAAACCGGACGACCCGGAGGCCGACGCGGCCGCAGACGGTCCCGAATGACGCGCTTCGGCTTCGAGCGACCGCCGCCGGTGCTGCTCGCGGTGATCGCGAGCACTTTCTTCGTCGGCTTCGGCGGCGGCGTCGTCTTCCCGATCTTACCGAACCTCGGCGCGGTGCTCGGCATCTCGGCGTTCATGGTCGGCGTGATCCTCTCCGCGAACCGGTGGGTTCGACTCGTCGCGAACGCGCCCGCCGGCGCCCTCGTCGACCGGTACGGGACGCGAAAGCCGTTCGTGATCGGCCTGTTCGTCGAGGGGGTCGCCACGCTCGGCTACGTCGTCGCGCTCGCGATGCCGCCCGCCGAGTCGCTCCGCCCGCTCGCGACGTCGCTGCCGACGCTCGCGGCCGGCCCGCTGGCCGTTGGCCCGGACTGGTGGTTCACGGCGCTTTCGGGGGTCGTCGCGCCCGAGACGTGGTTCCTGCTCGCGCGGGTCCTCTGGGGGCTCGGCTCCGCCGCGGTGTTCGCGACCGCGTACACCATCGCGGCCGACCTCTCCGACGGCGGCTCGCGGGGGACGAACATGGGGATCGTCCGCGGCGGGATCACGATGGGGTTCCCGGCCGGTCTCGTGCTGGGCGGCGTCGTCTCCGCGGTCGCGGGCAACGTCGCCGCGTTCGTCGTCGCCGCCGCGTTCGCGCTCACCGCCAGCGTCGTCGCCCACCGCTACGTCCCGGAGACCCACGTCACGGGCGACCGATCCGGAGACTCGATCAGGCCGTGGGAGGTCGACACCGCCGTCCCCGCGGTGACGGTCGGGCTGGTCAACTTCGGGCTGATGTTCGCGTACATCGGCGCGCTGTTCTCCACGCTCGTCTTGTTCCTCGGCGAGAACGACATCTCGCTGTTCGGGCTGGCCCCGCAGGGAACCTCCGGGCTGTTCATGGCCGGCACGGTCCTCTCGGCCGCGTTCTTCATGCTCGTCGGGGGGCGGGTCTCCGACACCCGCGACTCCCGGACGCCAATCTTGCTCACGTTCCTCGTCGTCTCGTTCGTCGGGTTCCTGCTGCTCGCTCGGGCCGGGTCGGTCCTCTCCTTAGGGCTGGCCTGCGTCTTCATCGGCGCCGGCCAGGGCGGGACGAGCGGCCCGATGATGGCCCTGCTCGCGGACCTCACCCCCGACGAGCGGATGGGCCGCGCCTCCGGGACGAACAACGTCCTCGGCGACGTGGGCGGCGGTCTCGGGCCGATGGTGTCGCTCCCGCTGATCGAGGCGGTGGGCTTTACGCCCATCTACGCCGCCTGCGCCGTCCTCCCGCTCGCCGCGGGCGCCGTCCTGCTCGTCGGCGTCCGCCGGGAGACCGGAACCTTCCTCCCCGGGCACGCGGCGGACGAGACAGGTCCGAGCGAGCGGTCGAGCGCCGCGGATTCGTAGTCAAGGCGGCCTTCGACCCGTGGACACGATTTATAAGTAGATAGGCGGTGGCGCGTGCCTCCGAACGCCCGCAGGGCGTGAGGAGCACGTGCGAGGTCGCCGGCGCTACGCGCCGGCTGCCAGAGGGACCGGAGGTCCCTCGCTGGAGTCAGTCGCCGGAGCGAAGCGACGGCGACTGACGAGGCTGGGGAGGCGTGAGGTGCGGTGCTGTGCTGGGCGGGACTCAAAGGGGCAGCCGCGAGGCGGGCGCAGGCGACGCAAGCACCGCAGGGAGCGAACGAAGTGAGCGACCGAGGAGCGCAGCGAGCGTGCGCCCGCCTCGCGGCTGGGGCTTTGGAGGCAGTCACCGCAGAGTGAGTGATCACGTACAGCCGAGCGACTGGGGCTTTGGAGGCGGTCACCGCCGAGCGCCCGTTGTCGGTCAATTATAAACAAGCGGCGGGGGGTCGGTGGCGTTCCACTCGGTATCGCGTGAACTCTTATAAACACGTACTGAACTGCCGTGTCTCGTCGAGCGAGTTGTTCACCGCTATTCAGTCGATCTGTATGGTGTGCGAACCGCTGACTCCCCCTACCCGAAAGAACAACCGTTAAAAGTCGCCGACGGGTTCGTACGGACATGGCTGGAACTATCGAAGCGCTCGTCCCCGGCGGGCAGGCCACCCCCGGCCCGCCGCTCGGTCCCGAGCTCGGACCGACGCCGGTGGACGTTCAGGACGTCGTCGCGCAGATCAACGACGAGACCGCCGCGTTCGACGGCATGGAAGTGCCCGTCACCGTCGACTACGACGACGACGGCGCCTTCACCATCGAAGTCGGCGTGCCGCCCACCGCGGAGCTCATCAAGGACGAGGCCGGCTTCGAGACCGGCTCCGGCGAGCCCCAGAAGGAGTTCGTCGCGGACATGTCCATCGAGCAGGTGAAGACGGTCGCCGAGCAGAAGTCGAGCGACCTGCTCGCGTACGACACGAAGGCCGCCGCCAAGGAGGTCGGCGGCACCTGCGCCTCCCTCGGCGTCACCATCGAGGGCGAGGACGCCCGGACGTTCGACGACCGCGTCGACGCCGGCGACTACGACGACGTCCTCGACGAGTAACGCCGCGACTCCGACGACGAACGTTCTTTTCGGCGTAGGTTTCCCGGCGACCGCGTTCCGACGCGCCCGACTCGACCGAGAGCGCACGCGCCGTCAACCCGACCGAGAGCGCACGCCCCCTCGGTTCGACGAAGAGCGCATGCGCCCTCAGTTCGACGGCGCGTGCGCTTCGGCGGTTTTATCTCCGAACCGCGGCCACACGCCGGTATGCCGGACCTTCATCCGATCGCGAAACGGATCCACAACGTCCAACCCCGAGCGGTGCGGCTCGAACTCGATTCCGGCGAAACCGGCGTCTTCGAGTTCTCGTCGACCGAGTTCTTCCAGCGGGAATTCCGCGGCGAGGGCGTCCGGACCGACGCCGACCGCAACGCCGACTTCCGGCTGATAAGCTCCGAGGACCACGAGCGGATCCTGCTCGGTCGCTCCGGTCCCGACGAGGAGGGGTGGTCGATGGTCGGCGAGGTGGTCGCGGCCGAGCGCGCCGAGGAGTGATCGTCGGTCTCGGCTCGCGGGACCGCTCAGCGAACGACGGTGACGGGCACCTCGGCGCGGCGGACGACGCCCTCGGCGACGCTGCCGAGGAGGACCCGAGAGATCCCGGTCCGGCCTCGACTCGCCAACACGACGTGGTCGAACGGCTCGCCGGAGCCGTCGTCCCCGCCGACCGGCTCCTCGCCGCCCGCCACGTCGAGGATCGTCTTCGTCGGGCGGCCGACTTCCAGTCTCGTCTTGATCTCCCGACCGGCCGCCTCGGTCGTCTCGGAGAGGACCCGCTCGCCGCGCTGTTTGGCGCTTTCGTACCACTGGTCGGAGGCGCCCGGGAACCCGCCCTCCGCGCCCGTCGCCGAGTCCGCGGGGTTGATCACGTGGAGCGCCGTGAGTTCGGCGTCGGGCCACTCGTCGGCCGCGAACCGGAGCGCTTCGGCCGCCTCCTCCGACCCGTCGACCGCGACGAGGATACGCTTGGACATACGCGAGGGTTCGCGCGCTCAGGTTAAAAATGGCGGCGGCGACTCCGATTCGGCAAAAATCCGCTCGGAGAGACGGTAGAGGGGGATCGATCAGCGGAAGAAGCCGTTCAAAAAACACTTGCCGGGCGGCCGTTCACCGGCTCGTATGAGCAACCCGTACGCGCAGTCGCAGCTGGCGTCGGTCACCGCCCGCGGCGGCGCGTGGCTCATCGACATCGTCGCGAGCCTCGTCGTCGCCGCGGTCGTCTCGCTTCCGGTCGGCGTCGCCTCGGCCGGCCTCGCCGACCTCCCGTTCCTCCTCGTCCCGGTCGGCTGGCTCGTCGTGTCGGAGGCGGTCTGGGGCCACACGCCGGGGAAGTGGATCGTCGGAATCGAGGTCGTCGACACGAACGGCGACGAGGTCTCCGCAGTCGCCGCCGTCGTGCGAAACGTCACCAAGATCGTCGGCGGCGGCTCGCTGTTGCTGATCCTCGCCGGCGTCGTGTTCATCGCCGATTCGTCCGACAACCAGCGGCTCGGCGACCAGTGGGCGGATACGCTCGTCGTGCGGGTCTAGGAAGGCTCTCGTCGTCAGTCGTGTAAGACCCCGGCGTCAGTCGTGGCGCGTCACGCACTCCGAGAGGCCGATCAGCTCGACCGGCTCGGAGTTGTCCGGCGAGTAGACGACCATCTGTCCCTTCTCCATGTACGGCACCTTGCCGGCGAGGTTCGTCGGGATGTTGACGCTGCTGATGGCGTCCTCGTCGCCGAGGTTCAACACGATCTTCGTGTTCACCTGCTTGAACACCGACTCCGCCACGTCCTGCGGGTCTTGGGTGATCAGGAACAGGCCCAGCCGTTCCTTGCGACCCTGCTTGGCGGCCTCCGTGAACTTCTGGACCACCTTCTGCGCCTGGACGTTGTCGGCGTCGGCGAGGAAGTTGTGCGCCTCGTCCATCCCAACCAGCAGGGGCGTCTCCTTGATCCGGTCGCTCTCCGGGTCGTTCGAGAGCTTGTCGTCGATGAGCAGCCCCGCGACCGCGAGGACGACGATCTCCTTCTGCCGTGAGGTCGGCAGGTGGTAGGTGGGGACGACGGAGAGACCGCCGGGGCGGACGAGCGTGTGGTCCAGCTCCGTGATCGGCTTCGCGTCCTGGTCGAACACGCCGCTCGGGACCCCGCGGACCCGTCGTTTGACGGCGTCGAACGTCGCCTCGTGGACCCGACCGCTCTCGTGGAGCTCCTCTTTGAGCGCCGGGTCGTCGAGGTACGAGAGGAACTGGCTGTAGGTGCCCGAGTCGCCGTAATTGTCGAAGAATCGGTTGAGAAGCGTCAACAGCGCGGGGTACTGGTTGTCGTTGAGTCCCGACCCGGCCACCAGCCACGGCATCTCCTGCGCGAGTGAGAAGGGGATCGTGAACTCGACGCGCTCGGCGCGGTGGCCCTCCCCGGGGTACGTCGCGTTCGCGACCCGGGGCACGAGGGCGACCGTGTCGTCGTGGCCGCCGTGGGCGATCCCCTCGCGCTCCAAGCGACGGGCGAACGCGTCGTCGAGGTCGGGGTTGTCGTCGTGCGATCTGCGCGTACTCGTCCTGCGGGTCGAACTGGACGACCGCCATCCGCGACTCGCGGCCGTCGCCCATCGGATACGTCCGGTCCGAATCGAGGTACTGCCGGAGGACGTTCTTCGAGGCGTGGGTCTTCCCCGAACCGGTGCCGCCGGCGACGAGCGTGTGGCGGAACGCGAGCGGGTCGCCGTCGGCGTAGTCGTCTTTTACCCGATAGTCGACCGTGGGCGGCTCCGCCGCGGTCCGGACCTTCTCGCCGCCGACCGAGAGGTGGCCGAGGAAGACGCCGTCGTCCGGGATCTTCAGCCCCGTCTTGATCTCGGCGTCGTCGGCCGCCTCCTCGACGACGGCGCCGGGCTTGGGGACTCGGTCCGTCATCCGGCGTTTCATCGAATCGCCCTCGCCGTAGACGACGGACATCGGCTCCAGGTCGGCGACGAACTTGTAGTCGCGCTCGGCGAACTCGTCGCGTCGCATCTGCCGGCGGGCGTGGATCTCGGTCGCGTCGTCCGACTGGAACTCCTGCGCGTACTCCAGCCCCGTGATCCGACAGAACAGCCGCTCGCCGTCAGGGTAGGGGATCAGGAGGTACTTCCCGAGCCGGACCGACTCGCGGTTGTCCGTCGTGACGAACGCCTTCAGGGACGTCTCATCCTCCTCCTCGGCGACGCGAAGCCCCTGCGATACCGACACGACGCCGAGACCCGCGTCGCTGCCGGCCGGCGTCGCCTCGTAGGCGGCGAACGCGTCGTCATCGGCGTCGCCGGGTGCGTCGGCAGCGTCGGTCGACGCCGAATCGGCGGTCGCGGCGTCAACCGCACTCCCGGTGTCGGCCGCACTCCCGCCGTCAGCCGCGGACTCGGCCTCGTCTCCGGCGTCGTCGGTCTCACCCCGAGTGCCGTCGCCGTCGCCGTCACCGCTGAACTCGGTGAAATCCTCCAGGGTCATGGCGTATCCACCGGTCGCCGGGCCGAAAGCGTTTGCCCTCGCGTCGCGCGGTCGGTTCTCCCGGCGCTGAGCCGTCGCGGGGGCCTTATCCCGCTCGGCCCCCTACTCGTGGCATGATACTCGTTCGCGGCAGCGGCGGCGGGACGGACCTCACCGGCACGGTGTTCGAGCGCGGGGAGGAGCCGCCCGCGTACAAGGGCGCGCCGAACGAGGACGCGCCGTACGTGTGGGTGTGCGACTCCTTCTACGAGGTCGAGAGCGGCGGATCGCCGCTCGTCGTCGACGGCGAGGAGATCCGCGTCGCCTTCGAGGAGCCGATGCCCCGCGGGTTCGACACCCGCGAGCAGGCGGTCGCGGCGGCGCGCGAGCACGTCCGGACGCAGTTCGCGCGGATCGGCGTCGACCCCGCCGACGTCGAGGTCGAAGTGAGCGCGGCGGACCCCGTCTGAGTTCCGCCGCCGAACCACGACCGCGCCCGCCACAAACCGCGATCTTACCCGTTTAGACCCAGTACGGGCCGTATGTCCGATCCATCCGAAGAGTTCGATCCGGGGTCGTGGGAGGAGCGCGAGGTCGCCGCCGAGGCGGCCAGCGACCGCTCCGACTTCCTCTCGCTGATGGCCCACACCTACCGCGGCGAACTCGGTCGGACGAGCTCGTGGCGGACCCGGATCGACCGGACGACGAACTGGGCGGTGGTGGTGACCGCGTCGCTGCTCACGTGGACCTTCTCGAACGAGTCGCGGCCGCACTACGTACTGCTCATCGGACTCGTTATGCTCAGCGTCTTCCTCGGCATCGAGACGCGCCGGTACCGCACCTTCGACGTCTGGCGGTCCCGCGTGCGGCTCCTCGAAGAGAACGTGTTCGCGAACGCGCTCGACCCGGAGGGCGTCGAGGAGTCGAACTGGCGGCGGCTCCTGAGCGCGGACCTCCGGGAGCCGACGATCAAGATGCCGAGCATCGAGGCGGTGTCCCGGCGCCTCCGCCGGGTGTACGCGCCGCTCTTCTCCGTCCTCATCGCCGCGTGGATCGTAAGGCTCACCGTGTTCACTCCCCCCGGAAGTGGCGTCGTCGAGACGGCCGCGGTCGGCGCGATACCGGGCGCGATCGTCCTCGCCATCGTGGCCTGTTCCTCCCTCCTCGTGCTGATGCTGACGCTCCGGCGGGCCCCGAGACGGGCCAAAGGCGAGATGCAGGCCGCCGAGGCCGACGACGAGTGGAAGTAGCCGGCCCGCGTCCCCGCTTCCCACAGCCCTTTTCGACCGCGGCCCAACCACGCCGTATGACCGAGCTACCGGACCGCGTCGTCGGCGACGCGCGGACGAGTGACTTCGGGTGGGACCTCCTCACCGACCTGACCGACATCGGGAACCGCATGGCGGGATCGACCGGCGAGCGCCGCGGCGCCGAGCGCGTCGTCGAGGCGTTCGAGGCGGCCGGCCTGCGGAACGCCGGTCTCGACGAGTTCGAGATCCCCGGCTGGTGGCGCGGCGCGTCGTCGCTGTCGGTGTCCGGCGCGGTCGAGCGTCGCCACGAGAACTCCCACGAGGTGATCGCGTTACCCGGCACGCCCAGCGGCGAGGTGACCGCCCCGCTCGTCGACGTGGGCGACGGCACCGACGAGGAGTTCGCGGCCGCGGAAGAGGAGCTGGAGGGCGCGGTCGCGATGGCCTCCTCGCGCACGCCCGAGAGCCACGACCGGTGGATCCACCGGATGGAGAAGTACGTCGCGGCGGCCGAGCGCGGCGCCGTCGGGTTCGTCTTCCGCAACCACATCGAGGGGGCGCTCCCGCCGACCGGCGAGATCGGCTACCACAACCGCCCCGGACCGATCCCCGCGGTCGGCGTCTCGAAGGAGGTCGGCGACCGGCTCGCGCGACTCGCCGCGGCGGCCGGGGGGACAGGGAAGGTGGCAACGGTTCGGGAGGCGGCGCCGCAGCGGGAGACCGCCCGACCGTCTCGCTCGACGTCGACTGCCGGAACGAGCCGACGACCTCGGTGAACGCGGTTGCTGAGGTCGGCCCGGAGACAGAGGAGGCGGTGTACCTCACCGCCCACGTCGACGCCCACGACGTGAGCGACGGCGCCAACGACAACGGCGCGGGGTCGGCGCTCGTCGCGGAGGTCGGCCGCCTGCTCGCGACCGTCGAGGGCGACCTCGACACGCGGGTCCGCCTCGTCACCTTCGGCTCCGAGGAGATCGGGCTGTGGGGGGCGTATCACACCGCGGAGACGACGGCGCGCGAGGAGATCGCCTGCGTGGTCAACCTCGACGGCGCCTGCAGCTCGCGGAACCTCCGCGTGGGAACGAACGGGTTCGACGGGATGCGGTCGGTTTTCGAGGCGGTCGCGGACGCGTTCGACGCGCCCCTGACGACCGGCGAGACGATCGCGCCGCACGGCGACCAGTGGGCGTTCGTCCAGGAGGGGATCCCGGCCGTGATGGCCTCGACGACGAGCGACCAGTCCGGGCGCGGCTGGGGCCACACCCACGCCGACACCCTCGACAAGCTCGACTCCAGAGACCTCCGCGAGGTGGCGACGCTCGTGACCGCGGCCGTCTACCGGTTCGCGACGGGGGAGGTCGAGGCGACCCACCGGTCGCGGGAGTCGATCCGCGACGCCATCGACGAGGGGTACGTCGAGGAGCTGAAGACGGGCGGGCGGTGGCCGTACGAGGAGTGAGAGCCGCGGAGTAGAGAGGACGCCGGGCGCGGCGGCTCACGGACCGCTCGCCGCCTCGGCGTCCGACTCACTCCTCGCCGGAGCCGTCGGAGACGCCGAGCGGGAGCGAGTCGGGGGCGTCGCCGTCGGCGTCGAGACCGGCGTACGCGTCGTCGATTAGCCGGGCCAGCTGCGTCTCGGGGGTCACGCCGCGGGCGGCGGCGAGGGCCGCGAGGCGCTCGTACTGCTCGTCCGGCACGGAGACGGTTCCGTCGTCCATACTCGGCGCTGCGTCCCGAAGCTACAAAAGCGTTGTTCGGACCCCCGTTCACGACGAATCCGACCGATCCGACTCGCGGACGGCGCCGACCGGTTCCCCCTCGGCGAACCGGTCGAACAGCGCGTTCATCACGACCGACTCGGCTCGCGAGAGGTGTTCCCACACCGTCGTCGAGCCGAGTCCCAGCTCGGCGGCGACCTCCTCGACGCCCACGCCGCCGCCGTGGTCGTAGTAGCCCGCGGCGATCGCGGTCGCGAGGACCTCCCGCTGCCTGTCGGTGAGACCGTCGAGGAGTCCGGAGGCGGGGAGCTGCGGGGAGCGCTCGATAGAGGCCAGCTCCACGTTCCGCGCCAGCTCCACCTCGTTGCCGCCGCGTTCCAGCTCGCGCATCACCGCCGAGAGATCGTCGTCTTCCTCCAGGTACGCCGTCCAGCGCTCGACGCCGCCGGAGATGGTCGTCCCCGTCCGGTAGTGAATCCCCATCCGCGAGAACCGCTCGCTGATCCCCTCCCAGTCGGCCGCCGCGACGTCGATCGTCAGGGCGACGTACGCGTGGGTACCTTCGATCGGCGCCAGCGGCTCGGCGGAGACGATCAGGTCGAACTCGCGGAACTCCTCGACGAACGCCTCGATCTCGTCCGGCGGTCCGGTGAGTTCGGCGATCCGCTTGCGCTCCGGACCGCTCCCCGTCATCGACGAGACGGAGCGGTACCGTACCTCCGGGTGGCGCGCGCTCACCTCGCACTCCGGCTCCCCCGCGTGGTGGATCCGGAACGTCACTTCCCGCATGATCGACCCTGACGCCGCCGGGGTTCAAACGGGTTCCGGACCGGTCGCGAGCCATTTATACCCGCGAGCGCGCAACCGTCGACGTGGTGGCGATGACGAGTCGGTTACCCCCACTGAGCCCCTTGTGATGACGGGTTTCGACCGAGCCACCGTTCCCACGGCCGCCAGCGACGCGACTCCCGGCGTCGAAACGGAATCGCAGCCCGGCCAGACCGAGGTCTCCCGCGGCGCGGCAGGACGCTGAGGCACGGTGAAAGTGGTCGTGAGAGACGGCACCCCGCCCCCAGTCACGCGGTTTCGAGGCGAAAGGACCGGGTCGCGTCGCGGCTTCGAGGTCCGGGGATCGTCGCGCGCTCGATTCAGTACGAGGCCGCGCGCTTGTCGAGACCGGCGGCCTCGATGTCCTCGCCGTCGACGGAGGTGCGGAGGACGTCCATCCCGTCGTCGCGGTCGATGTCGAAGTTGCGGGCGTACAGCTCCGCCACCCGCTCGTACTCGGCGTCTGAGACCGGCGGCACGTCGGCGGCGGCGCTCCACTCGGCGATGTCGTCGCCGTCGCGGAACGTCGGCGTGACGGAGGCGACCTCGTCGTGTGCGAGCAGCCAGCGGATCGCGGCCTGCGCCATCGTGCGGGTGCCCTCGACGCCGTCGGGGTCTTCGAGGAAGCGGATCGCGTCGACCTTCTCCCAGCCCGTCTCGTACCACTCCTTGGGGCGGTGCGAGCGGTGGTCGCCGTCCTCGAGGACGGTGTCGGGCGTCACCTGCTCGTTGAGCAGGCCGGAGGAGTGCGGGACGCGGGCGATGACGGAGGTGTCGGAGCCGGACTCGCGGATGCTGTCGACGAAGTGGCTGCCGGGCTGCTGTTCGAAGAGGTTGAAGACGGTCTGGACCGCGTCGAACTCCTCGTACTCGATCGCGGCGTCGCCCTCGGCGAGCCAGCCGATCGAGGGACCGAGCGCCCAGCCGAGCGCGCCGACGCGACCGTCGGCCTTCCACTCGGCGAGGAGGTCGCGCACCTCGGGGGTGACCTCGTCGACGTCCGCGTTGTGGAGCTGGAGCACGTCGACGTAGTCGGTGTCGAGCCGGTCGAGCGACGCCTCGAACGCCTCGGTGAGGTACTCCTCGTTCAGCTCCTTGGGAAGCTCGCCGTGGCCCGCCTGCGGGTTGTCGTAGAAATCGTAGCCGATCTTCGTCGACAGCGTCACCTCGTCACGGCGGCCGGCGATCGCCTCGCCGATTATCTCCTCGCTGTCGCCGTGGCCGTACACGTCGCCGGTGTCGACGTAGGTGACGCCCGCGTCGAGCGCCTCCTCGACCATCTCGACCGCCTGTTCGTCCGAGCGGTCGCCCCACCAGTCGGTGCCGACGACCCACGCGCCGAAGCCGATCTCAGAGACCTCGACGCCCGAGTTCCCGAGTTCGCGGTGTTCGCATACCCACCGGTTGGCGGCCGGGACACTTATCGGGCGCGGTCGCTCCCGCGCCGGTGGAATCGAAGACTGGGACCGCGCCGGTGGAATCGAAGACCGGGACCGTCCCGATGGAATCGAAGCCGGTCACGGTCGCACCGAGGGGATCGGTCTCAGACTCGGTCGCGGGGGGGTCGCGGTTTCGTGTCCCGTCTCGCACCGTTGGATATTACCCGTTCGTCGCCCACCGAGCGGCCATGGACGACGCCCTCCGCCGGCGGCTCGACGCCGTCGTCGCGCTGCTCGCGGTCATCGCCACCGTCTCGGTCGCCGCCCTGCTGCTCTCGTTCGGTAGGGCCGCGATCGCCCCGTCCCTCGTGATCGCCTTCGTGGGCGCCCTCGTCGCCCTGTTCGTCGACGCCGAACTGTACTGACCGGCTCGGGCGTCGAGAACGCACAACCGAATCCCTTTGAGTGACGGCGACGAAGGTGGGCCGATGACAAAGCGACACGTGTCCCTGCCCGACGGCGCCGAGGCCGGGGTCCGAGGGTTCATCGACGAGGTGGACGAGCGGCTCTCCTCGGACGAGGACACCTGCGAGGTCGTCCGCGACGTGCTGATCGACCTCCACGGCGACCGCGAGGCGTGGGAGGCGTGGCAGGACGGCGAGTCCGTCTCGCGGGCCGAGCGCGTCCGCCTTCAGGGGTACGACCCGTGTAACGCGACGCTGGAGTCGGAGTACTACGCGGAGAAGGACGAGGACCGCTTCCAGCGCTCGAAACACCTCCAGTGGCTCTGGCGGCAGTTCGACGCCACACCGATGGCCGACAACGTCGAGTTCGCCCTCCGCTTCCGCCAGATGCTCGGGGACCACCTCTTCGCCGAGTGCGGGGAGAACTGCCGCTTCTTCAAGGGGATCTCCGTCACCTACGGCCACAACATCGAGGTCGGCGACAACGTTGTGATCCACGACGACGTCCACCTCGACGACCGCGGCAAGCTGACGATCGGCGACCGCGCGTCGGTCTCCGACGGGGTCCACCTCTACAGCCACGACCACGACATCGTCGACCAGACCGAGGTCCGGAACTTTCACACGATCGTCGAGGACGACGCCCGCGTCACCTACGACGCGATGGTCCGGGCGGGCTGCCGGATCGGCGAGAACAGCGTCGTCGGCGCGCGCTCCGTGGTTCAAGGCGACGTACCAGACCACCACGTCGTCGTCGGCTCGCCCGCGCGCAGCGTCCGCGTGAAGCCCGGCTGGGAGGAGACCGCCGAGGAGTTAGAGGACGGGCGGCTCCCCGACAACCAAGACGAACGCGAAATCGAGTACGACCTCCCCGAGGACCTCGAACGGTTCGACGAGTTTCAGCGGGACCTTCAGCCGCCGAACTGAGTCGGCCGGCGGGAACCGCACCGCGGTCAGTCCTTCTCCTTGTCGAGCAACAGCGTGTTCGACACCAGCGTGGCGATGCCGCGCCGGAGGCGTTCGGTCACGGCCTGATCGGAGATGTCGAACGAGTCCGCGAGTTCCTTCGTGGATATCTGGCGCGGCAGCGAGTAGTATCCGTTCTCCACGGCGTCCGCGAGTGTCTCGCGCTGCGGGGGCGTCAGCCCGAACCAGGGACCGGCGTCGGGTTTCGTGGGGTTGTAGATGCGCTCGATAGACACCTCGATGTCCTCGTCGAGGTAGAACTCCTGAAACGCCGAGAGCGCCTCGTGGCTCGGGAACCTAAGTTCGAGTCCCCACGTGTCGGCCGTACCGGTCGCGCCCAGCAGCACCGCGTCCAGATCGAGGATCCGCCGGAGCAGCGAGGCGTCCGACGGCTCCCAGTCGAGCGCGTACAGCGTCTCGTCCTCGTGGGTGTTGACGAGCTGGATCTCGTTGACCGAGGGGTGCTCGCGGACGGAGCGCTCGAACGTCTCTCGGGCGTCGTTCCGGATCCGGACGAACGGCGTGGGTTTCCCGCCGAGTGGGACCATCGTTTCCAGGGAGATCTCCGTCGGCTTTTCGATGCGGAGGATCTGTCCCAGCTCGAACGCCGCAGATGGGATAGTTATCTCGACGATGACACTCATCAGATGTCTGCCTGTTCTGTCGCAACCGCGTTAAAGACTCGGTAGCGGTCGTCTCTCCGGGAGGGTTGGACCTTGGTGTACCAAGGGTTTCGGTAGTGTTATCCCGTGAAGAGACGTATCAGGTAACGAAGAGACACGCGGCTGCGAACCCGCTGTTTGTGTGTGTATGACTCTCGCACCGTAGCAGCGTCGTATCGCGGTCGAGTGTGTTGCCCATCATGACTGCCGACTTCACATCCGACGACGAGATATCGAGTACAGAGGAGTTCGAGACCGCTCTCGGTCGGGTGATTCTCGCCGCTCTCGAAAACGGCGTCGACCCCCGCGGAACGTGGGAGTATCGCGCCAACGGAACGAACTCGGACGTGGAAGTCATGGTCGTCGAACTGGCGGACTGACACCTATCGGGCCGCGGCGACCGGTTCTAACTTAAACACCCTGATAGGCCATCCCAAAAGGGTTCGTGATCAGAGGTTGACATTCTCGTATGACGAACGCTCTCGATTCCCTCGATCCGCCGACCGATCGGTCCGAATCGGGAGATGCGGTCGCTCGCCGGCTCCTGGAGAGCATCTCCTCGCACGCCATCTTCATGCTTGACGCCGACGGGACCGTTGCCACGTGGCCCGCGCCAGCGGCGGCGCTCTACGGACACGACGCGGCGGCGGTTCTCGACCGACACGTGCGGATGCTGTTCGCCGACGACGAGGGGGAAGCGGACTCCGACTCGCTGCCCGGGGACTTCTTCGCGGAGCCGAAAGACGAGACGGTCGAGTTCGAACACTGGCACCGGCGGGCGGACGGCTCCGTCTTCTGGGGGACGCTGACGCTGTCGCCGCTGTGGAACGGCGAGTTTCACGGGTACGCGGCGATCAGCCAGGACACGACGACGACGAAGGAGTACGAACGGATGTTAGAGCGGCAGAACGACCGCCTCAAGGAGTTCACGGACATCCTCGCACACGACCTCAGAAACCCGCTGAACGTCATCGAGGGGAACCTGACGCTGTACGAGGAGACCGGCGACGAGGAACACCTCGACACGATAGACGAGACGACCGATCGGATGGCGCGCCTCGTCGAGGACCTGCTCCGCGTGGCGCGACAGGGAAACGTCGTCACCGACCCGGAGCCGACCGACATCGGCGAGGTCGTCGAGACGGCGTGGCAGAGCCTCGGTGACAACTCCGGGGCGACCCTCCGTTACGACACCGTCCGATCGGTGAGCAGCGACCCCGACCGGCTCCGCGAGCTGTTCGAGAACCTCTTTCAAAACGCGGTTGACCACGGCGGCGACGACGTGGCGGTTCGGGTCGGCCCGCTCGACACTGGCTTCTTCGTCGAGGACGACGGGCCGGGATTCGCTGACGGCCACGTGAGTGAGGTCTTCGATCACGGGTTCACCACGCGCGAGGACGGGCACGGCTACGGTCTCTCGGTCGTCCGGACGATCGTCAACGCGCACGGCTGGGACGTCGTCGCGACCGAGGCGGAGAGCGGCGGAGCGCGGTTCGAGATCACCGGCATCGACTTCCTCGGCTGATGTGAACTACCCCGACCGACTCACTCGCCGCTGGCGCGGTTCGTTCCTTGAGGTCGGGGCTTCCTGTTTCCACGACGCGCTTTACAGGGACCGAATTGGTCCCCGTAGGGAGCGCAGTCTCCGCAGGCGTTGTTTCGGAGCGTCCCTCTCCGAACCGCTTGATTCCGCGAGAAAGAATATTCCATGCCGCGTTCCAGTTCCTATCGGTGTGTGGTACCACGCGCCAGTATCGTTATTGGCCAGCAGCGCGTACAAGCAGGTGGTGTTACACGCATGACAGGACAGCAGATACTGATGATCGTCGGCGACTTCGGGGAAGACTACGAGATCATGGTCCCGTTTCAGGCGCTTCAGGCGGTCGGCCACGAGGTCCACGCCGTCTGCCCGGAGAAGGAGAGCGGCGAGTCGGTCAAGACCGCGATCCACGACTTCCGCGGCGACCAGACCTATCTGGAGACGCGCGGCCACGACTTCGAACTCACGCACGGGTTCGACGAGGTGGACCCGGCCGACTACGACGCGCTGGTCGTCCCCGGCGGACGCGCCCCCGAGTACCTCCGCGGCTACGACGAGGTGCTCGACGCGGTGCGGCACTTCTTCGAGACCGACAAGCCCGTCGCGTCGATCTGTCACGGCCCGCAGATCCTCGCGGCCGCCGGCGTGCTCGACGGCTACGAGATGACCGCCTACCCCGCCGTCAGGCCCGAGGTCGAGGCCGCCGGCTGCTCGTGGGTCGACGGCGTGACGACCGACGGGAACCTCGTCACCGGGCAGGCGTGGCCCGACCACCCCGAGTGGATCGCGCAGTTCCTCGACCTCCTCGGCACCGAGGTCGACCACGAGGCGACGGCTGCGACCGCGGACTGAGGCCCTCGCGGTCTGCGGAGACGGGTCGGTCGCCGGGGCCGGTCAGTTCGCCGGAGACGGGTCGGTCCGCCACCGCGATTTATGAGGTGCGGCCGCGTTGTGCGTCCCATGAGCGACGACGAACCCACGGAGACGGCGGACGGGGCGGCCGACGAGGGCGAGGCGCCCTCCCGGCTCGGCCGGGTCCTGCTCGGCGTCGGTCTCGCCGCGCAGGCCTCGGAGGACTTCCGCGACATGGACGACACGATCGAGTACGCCGAGTCGGCGGGCGTTCCGATGCCGGACGTGGCCGCGCCGTTCGCCTCCGGGATGATGGTGGTCGCGGGCGCCGGTATCGCGCTCTGGCGGCTTCCCCGAGTCGCGACCGGCGCGGCGGTCGCCTTCCTGACGGTCGTGACCGCAACGATGCACGACTTCTGGAACGCCGACGAGGACGACAAAAGCGGCGAGCGACTCGCCTTCTTCGGCAACCTCGCGATGCTCGGCGGCGCGTTGGTGTTCCTCCGCGAGGCGTATAAGAACTGATCGACGACGTGGAGAGCAGGTTCAAAGCCGGGATCGCCTGTTTATAATCTGTTGCTGGCGGATCGACGGCGAACACCTCCAAAGCCCCAGCCGCTCGGCGATACGTAGTTGGTTCTTGATCGACAGCGAACACCCCCAAATCCCCAGCCGCGAGGACTCGCGCGGCTCGCTGCGGTCCTCACTCGGTCGCTTCCGCTCCCTCGTTCCGGTCCTTACGTCGCCGTGCTTCGCCCTCGCGACTGCCCCTTTGAGTCCCGCCCCGCACCGCACAGCACCGCAGCCTCACACCTCCCCAGCCTCGTCGCTCACGCCCTGCGGGCGTTCGCGACTCCCTCGCGCGTGCGGTTCGCGGCCTGTCGGCCGCTCACCGGCACGCGCCACCGCGTCGTTCCTTTATAAATCACCGGCGTCCAGCGGGTCCTCCAGCTGTCCCATCACCGCCTCCATGGCGTCGGTCGCGGTGATCAGCCCGACGACCTCACCGTCCTCGATGACCAAGGCGAGCTCCTGTGACTCCGCCTGGAACTGGTCGAAGGCGTTGCTGACGCTCGCGTCCGCAGAGATCGTCATCGGCGGCGCGGCGACGTCCGCGAACGTCAGGTCGCCGGCCCGGAGTTCGTCGTAGCGGCTCACGATCGAGGGCGCGTACACGATCCCCTCGAAGTCGCTCAGGTCGTCGCCGACGAGCGGGAAGCGGCTGTGCGGGGTGTCACGGATCCGGTCGAGGTTCTCCTCGGCGGAGACGGTCGTCGACAGCGAGACGATTTGGTCGGCCGGGGTCAACACCTCGCGCACGGCGAGTTCGTCGACGTCGAGCGCGTTGAGGACCTCCTCGCGGCGCTCCTCGGGGAGTTCGACCTCCTCCATCATCGAGCCGAGGCGGTTGCGGAGCTGCGCGCGCGTCTCCAGCACTTCCTCTTCGGCCTCCGTCCACGACCCGGTCATCTCGACGCCGAACAGTCCGAGGGTGGCCTTCGCGACCCAGTCGCCGACCTTGATCAGCGGCGAGATGAGCCACGCGAACCAGTAGAGGGGGCGAGAGCCGTACTCCGCGACCTGCTTCGAGCGCTCGACGCCGAGGTACGTCGGCGTCTGCTCGCCGTGCGTCAGGTGGACCATGTTGATGATGAAAAAGCCGAGTAGCGAGCCAGCACCGGCGGACGCGAGCGCTGTGTTCTCGAAGAGTGGCGCGAACAGCGCCGCGAGCCCCGGCTCGGCGACGATCCCGAGCGCGATGGAGGTCCCGGAGATCCACACCTGACAGGTAGTGAGGTAGAACTCCAGATCGTCGGTCATCTCCCAGGCGCGCCGCAGTCCGGGAGTGTCCATCTCCGACTCCGGATACTGTCTGAGGCGCGTCAGGCCGAACTCGATCGCCACGAAGTACGCGTTGATCAGGATGAGGGCGACGCCGGCCGCCACGCGGAGACCGATCTCGACGGGAGGCATCGTTGTCGCGAGCGGGATCATCGTTCCCACCGTCCCGACGCGCGACTGAAAAGCGTTGAGGGATCGCGTCGCTCCGTCCGGGGAAGTGGAGCGCGTCGACGGAGCGCTCGCCGCGGCGCTACTCGTAGTCCTCGTACGTCGGCAGCCCCTCCTCGGGCGGGAACTCCTCGACCGGGACCGTCGTCTCGTCGCCGCTTTCCATGTCCTTCACCGTGTACTCGCCGTTCTCCAAGTCGCGCTCGCCAACGACCACGACCGTCTCGGCGTTGATCGAGTCGGCGTATCCCAGCTGGGCGCCGAACGAGCGGTCGGAGACGTCCTGCTCGACGACCACGTCGTCGCCGAGCGCGCGGAGGTCGCTCGCGAGCGCGGCCGCCTCGCTCCGCGTGTCGCCCACCGAGAGGACGTAGTAGTCGGTCGTCAGCTCCTCGTCGGGCCAGACGCCGGCGCGCTGGCAGAGGAGCTTGAGGGTGGCGTGGCCGGGCGCGACGCCGACCGCGGGGGTCGGCTGGCCGCCGAAGCTCTCGATGAGGTCGTCGTAGCGCCCGCCGCCGAAGACGGACCGGGACACCTCGCCCGTGGAGTCGAAGCACTCGAAGACGACGCCGGTGTAGTAGTCCAGCCCGCGGGCGGTCGTCAGCGACACCTCGCAGAACTCGCCCGCGCCGAAGTCGTCGGCCGCGGCGAGCACGTTCCGGAGGTTCTCGACCGCGTCCTCGACCGACTCGTCACCGGCCTCGGCGACCGCGTCGAGGTCGTCGACCGTCTCGACGCCCGAGATGAGGTCGTCGAACTCGCGCGCAGTGTCGCGCGAGAGACCCGCGTCGGAGAGGAGGCCGACGTACTCACCGTCGTCGACCTTCGCGCGCTTGTCGACCGCGCGGATCGCGGCCTCGGCGTCGACCGCGTCGGGGTCAGCGGCGAGCGACCGGACAAGCCCGCCGAGGATGTCGCGGTGCGAGACGCGGAACTCGAAGTCGTCGCCGGTGAGTCCGAGGTCCGTGAGCGCGTCGGCCGCGACCGCGAGCACCTCGGCGTCGGCCTCCGGCGCCGAGGAACCGAACACGTCGATGTTCGTCTGATAGAACTCGCGGAACCGACCCTGCTGGACCTGCTCGTAGCGCCAGAACGGCCGAGTGGACATCCACTTGATCGGCTTCGACAGCTCCTGCCCCCTCGCGACGACCATCCGGGCGACGGTCGGCGTGAGTTCGGGCGTCATCGAGACGCCGCGGCCGCCTTTGTCGTCGAAGGCGTACAGCTCCTCGACGATCTCCTCGCCGGACTTGTCGACGTACATCTCCGTCCGCTCCAAGGCGGGGGTGGCGATCTCGCGGAAGCCGTGTCCGGCCGCCGCCTCCTCGATCGCGTCGGTCACCTCGCGGCGGGCGGACTGCTCGCCGGGGTAGAAGTCGCGGAATCCCTTGAGGCCGTCGTACATAGGCGTCGGTTCGGCGGTCGCCCGCTTGAAAGCATCCTTTCGGGGGCGACCGCCGGTTCGGTCCCGCCCTCGGGCCGTCAGTCCGAGTTCGCCTCGCCCGTCGGGGCGGCGTCACCGGTTCCGAGGTCGGCGGCGTCGCCGGTTCCGGGGTCGGCGGCTCCCGGATCTGCGGGACCGGCGCTGGACGCGGAGCCCCCGAGAGAGCCTTCTTCGCCGTCCGCCGGTGTCACCTCCGCGTCCGTCTCGAACCGGTCGAGCGTCTCCGAGAGCTGGGCGGCGCGCTCGGAGAGCGACGAGACGGACTCCGAGACCTCCGCCAGCGAGGTCGTCTGCTCCTCGGCGGCCGCGGCGACGTTGTCCGCCTCGGAGGCGGTCTCCTCGCTGATCGTCGCCACCTCGTCCGCCATGGAGACGACCTCCTCGGTGGAGGCGGCCTGCTCTTCGGTCACGTCGGAGATCTCCTGGACCCCGTCGTTGGTCTCGTCCGCGAGGTCGGCGATGTGTTCGAGGTCGTCGACGGCGGTCTCGACGCGCTCCGCGGCGTCGTCGATCTGCTCGCTCGTCGACTCGACCTCGGCCGTCGACTGGTCCATCCGGGCGCGGATCGCGTCGATCCGCGACTCCGCGGTCTCCGCGGCGTCTTTCACCTCGTCGGACAGCGCCTTGATCTCTTCCGCGACCACCTCGAACCCCTTGCCGGCCTCGCCGCCGGAGCGGGCGGCCTCGATGTTGGCGTTCAGCGCGAGGATGTTCGTCTGCTCCGCGATCTCCGTGATCCGGTCTATCAGCTGGTCCACCTCGCTCACCTCGTCGTCGAGCGCGTGGATCGCCGCGACCGCCTCCTCGACGGTCTCCTCGGTCGTCTCCATCTCGTCGATCGCGTCCTTGGCGGCCTCCTGCCCGCGGTTGCCCGCCGCCGCCGTCTGCGCGGCGGCGTCGGCGACCTGGTCGGACGACGAGGCGACCTCCTCGATCGTCGCGGAGAGGTCGCTCATCTCGTCGCTCACCTCGGTCAGCGACTCGCTTTGGTCAGCGGCACCTTGCGATATCTCGTCGACCGATCCGGCGACCTCGGAGGCCGTCTCGGCCACCTCCTCGGCGGAGGCCGTCGCCTGCTCGGACGCCGAGGCGACCTCGTCGGCGAACGCCGAGAGGCGGGCGTACGTCCGCTCGATCTCCGCGATCATTCCGTTGAACTCCTCGGCGATCGCCGTCATCGCCTCGTCGTCGGTGTCGGTCCGCATCCGCGCGGTGAGGTCGCCGTCGGCCGCCTCCCGCATCGTCTCGCCGTAGTCGTCGGCGGTCGCCTGCAGCCGCTCGTTGCGCCGTGCCATCCGCTCGCGCTCGGTCTCCGCGGCCTCCTGTGCGGTCTCCGCCTCGTCGATCTTGGTGCTGAGGGAGTCGCGCATCGCGCCGAACGACCCGTACAGCCGGCCGATCTCGTCGATTCGGTTCGTCTCCAGGTCGACCGAGAGGTCGCCGGACTCCATGCGCTCCGCGCGGTCGCGGAGGTCGCGCAGCGGGCCGACCGTCTGCCGGCTCAGGGCGAGTCCGACGACGACGAGCGAGAGGAGTCCGGCGCCGATCACCGTCAGGACGCTGGTTCCCACCGTGTCGCTCGCGGCGAAGGCCTGCGCGGTCGGGACGGTGGTGACCGCGACCCACTCCTTGTCGCCGGTCGAGGCGTACGCCGCCACCTCGTCGTCGCCGCGCTCGAAGTCGGTTCCGTCGCGGGACGCGCCGAGCTCGGCGACGACGTCGCCGTCGGCGTTCAGCGTGGCGTTGCCGCCGGAGAGAATCGTCTCGCCGTCGGAGTCGACGATCATCGTCTCCTGGTCGGCGTGGAGCTTCCGGAGGTTGTCGACCCGGTACTCCAGGGTGCCGACCAGCACGACGACGCGCGACTCCTCGCCCTCGACGGGGCTGGCGAACGCCATCACCTGATCGCCCATGGCGCTCGACTCGTAGGCGGTCGGCGAGTTCCACACGTCGTTCGAGGAGGTGAGGTCGACGCCGGGTTCGACGTCGGTCCACGGGGCGTCGACCCCGTCGACCGACTCGCCGCGCAGCGCGGGCGACGTACTCGTGACGACGCTCCCCGCGGCCGTGTCGACGAGGTGGATCGCCCGCACGTCGACCGGGAGCTGCGCCTGCTTCTGGATCAGCTCTCCCTCAGCGGTCCCGGCGTCGGCCCCCGAGAGCGCCTGCGTCGACGAAACGGAGCGCGTGTGGGTCTCCATCGAGACCGCCCACTCGTTGATCGAGTCAGCGTCCATGTCCACCGTCGAGGTGAGCTGCTGTTCGGCGTCCCGCTCGACCGTGGCTTCAGCGCTCGCGTAGTTCACGCCGCCGACGGCCGCGAGGACGACCACGACGAGGAGGATGGAGATGACGAACTTCGCCCGGTAGTTGCGCCGGATCACGCCCGGCGTGATCCGCCTCGCGACCCGGCCGACGACCGAGTCGTCGGCGTCGTTCGGGGCGTCGTCGCCGCTCTCGCGGGAGCTGGGGTCGCTCATTCGCCCACCTCCGGCGAGACCGCCTCGATGACGTTGATTCCGTCGGCGTCGTACCGGAAGTACTCATAGTCGATGCCGGAGACGTCGCCGTTCTCGTCGAACACGATCTCGCTCGACGCCCCTCGGTACTCGACCGGGTCGCCCGCGGCGGCGCGGCGCACGCCCTCGGTGAGGGAGTCCGGCGTGACCTCGGTGCCGCCCTCCGAGACGACGTTCCGCATCTGTTCGCGGATCGCGCCGCCGTCGTTCTCGCCCGCGGCGGCGTTCGCGAGGAGGAGCACCGCCGCGGCGTCGTACCCGTTCGCGGTGAAGATCCCCGGAGCGCTCCCGTACTCGGACTCGTAGCGCTCGGCGAAGGTCTCGTAGCCGGGACCGTTCGAGGACGGGGCGGTCCCGTAGACGTTCGACATCGGTTCGCCCACCTGCTCCGGGAGCGATGGGTCCATCATCCCGTCGGTGGTGAAGACGGTCTCCTCGCCGGCGTAGCCGTCGTAGTAGTGGCTGAATATCTCGACGCCGTCCTCCGGGTAGCCGATCACGAAGAGCAGGTCCGGCTCGTCGGAGAGCGCGGTCGCCAGCGGCTCCTCGTACTCGTCGGAGAACGACACCTGTCGCTGTATCTCGCCGTCGAAGGACGTGGCGAAGGCGCCGGAGAGTTGTCGTCCGTAGTCGCCCGCGATGTACAGCGTCGCCGCCGACGACGCGCCGTGTTCGTCGGCCGCGAGCCCCGCGGCCACGACGGCCTGTAGGGAGTCGTCGGGCGCGGTCCGGAAGCTGAAGCCGCGGTCGTTGAGGATCGAGAGCGTCGGCGTCGTGCTCGCGGGCGAGCAGTTGACGACCTCCGACGGGATGGAGGCCTGCTGGACCGCCTGGAGGGTCACGTCGGAGCCGAGCGGTCCGGCGACGGCCGGGAACCCGGCGTCGACGAGCGTCCGCATCGCGTCGATCCCGCCGCGAGCCGTCGTCTCCGAGTCCTCAATCTGCCACTCGACGTCGGCCTCGATCTCCGAGGCGTCGAGCTGTTTGCCCGGGAGCTCGACCGCGTCGGCGATCGGCGTCCCCACGGACTCCAACCCGCCGGAAAGCGCCATCACGCCGCCGTATCGGAGGGTCCGCTCCGACAGGGGCGTGCGGCGATCCTCGGTGCGTTCGGCGTTCGATCCGAGACAGCCCCCGAGCCCGAAGGCGGCGGCTCCGGCCGTCGCGGCTAACAGTTCGCGACGGCCGCGTTCTGGTATCGGTCTGTTACGACACACACACCTCCGGAATCAGCTCCGGGTTTTAACCCCTCAGTCCGAGTTATCGTATTCGATAAATTGGTTTGCGAGACACATGACCAAGGGCCGAGAGAACGAGTAACACGTCATCAGACCCGAGATTTTCCCATTATCGATCACGACACACCAGATGCAGAATTTGAGAAACGGAGCAGATCGATCGAGACGGAGAGAGATCGATCGGAGGTGGCGCTGCGGCCCGGGACCGCCCTCGAAGTCCTCCCGCCCTCGAAGTCCTCCCGCCCGCTCAGTCGTTCCGGCCGTGGACGTACGTCTGGTCGTGGTCGGGGAACACGTCGCCGACGGTCTCCGCGCCGTACTCGTCGGCGATGAGCGTCCGGAGCTCGTCCTCGTAGTCCGCCTTCGGGACCTCCTCGCTGGGTCCCTGCTGGACGTCGAAGGTGGCGTCGACGAGCTGGTCGACCGCGTGGCGGCCGAACCCGGAGAGCGGGGAGATGTAGTCGATCTCGTTGCGGTCTTCGAGGCTCTGCGCCTGCGCCCGCGACACCGTGGGGACGCGGTCGTCGCGGCGCGTCCCGTCGGCGATGGCGTCGACGTCGAGCGCGGCGATAGTCTCTAAGGCGTGCTCGTGGACGCGCTGGATCCCGTTCCGGGGGTAGCCGTCGGCGACCATGGTCTCGGCGGCGCTCTCCGCCACCTCGCGGTCGAGGTCGACGCGCTCGAACGGGAATCCGAGCTCGGTGGCCGCCCGCTCGGCGTGCTCCCAGTCGTCCGTAAGCCCGAAGCTTCCGGTGACGCAGCGCACGTCGTAGAACCGGTCGAGCAGGTGGGCGGCGAGCGAGGAGTCTTTCCCCCCGCTGTACAGCAGCGCCAGCTCCATCTACCGGCGGCGGATGTCGAAGCTCTTCTGTTCGGGCTGGAGCTCTTTGAGCAGGTCTCGCATCTGGTCCTCGTCGATCTGCCCCTGAATACGGCCGCTCTGCGCCAGCGCGGCGACCTGTTTTTTCACCTTCTCACCGAACTGCGGCTTCGACATCTCGACCGCGTTGAGCCGCTGGCGCGCGCCGTCGGTGAGGTGCTGTTTCAACACGGCCTCCTGCTGGGCCTCGGCGCGCTCTTGGGCCTCCTGTTGGGCCTCGGCAGCGTCGCCCTCGCCGCCCTGGCGCTCGCGAAGCTCTTCCATCTTCTGTTCGCGCAGTTCCTCGAGCCGTTCGTCGTCAGGGTTGCCGCTCATACGCGTCCGTTCTCGGTCCGTGCGAAAAACCATTTCGGAGGTCGCGACCGGCGCGGATCGACCGGAACCGCGCTCGCGGTCGGCGCGCGGACCGCCGCGGTCCGCGTCGTTTAAACGGATCCTCGGCGTAGCCGGCGTCAATGAGCGAGTCGCGGGAGTTCTGTCCGCGCTGCGGCGACCCGGTCCCCGAGCGGCGCGACCCCCTCCCGGGCGAGCCGCGCGGGCGTGACGCGCTGCTGTGCGACGACTGCTACTTCGAGGACTTCGACCTGGTCGACGCGCCCGACCGGATCGAGGTGCTGGTCTGTTCCGGCTGCGGCGCCGTCAGGCGCGGCGAGTCGTGGCGCGACGTGGGCGCGCGCGACTACACCGACGTCGCCGTCGACGAGGTTGCCGAGGCGCTCGGGGTCCACGTCGACGCCGCGGACGTGGAGTGGGGCGTCGAGCCGGAGCAGGTCGACGAGAACACGGTCCGGATGCGACTGCCGCTTCTCGGGGGTCGTCCGCGGCACCCTCCGCTCCGCGGAGGTCACCGTCCCGGTCAAGATCTCGCGCGGGACCTGCGACCGCTGCGGGCGCATCGCCGGCGGCTACTACGCCGGGATCGTCCAGGTCCGCGCCGACGAGCGCGACCTCACGCCCGCGGAGCGCGCGGAGGCGCTCGACATCGCCGAGACCTACGTGGCCGACCAGGAGGCCGACGGCGACCGAGAGGCGTTCATCACCGAGGTCAAAGAGACCGACGACGGGCCGGACATCAAGCTCTCGTCGAACCGGCTGGCGCAGAACGTCGCGACGCGGATCACCGAGTCGCTCGGCGGGAGCTTCGAGTCGTACCCGACGCTCGTCACCGAGGACGGCGACGGCAACGAGGTGTACCGCGTCACGTTCGCGGTCCGACTCCCGAAGTACGCGGAAGGCGAGATCGTCGACCCCGAGGACGGCGACGGACCGGTCCTCGTCACCGGCGTCTCGGGCCGCCTCCAGGGCGTCCGTCTCGCGAGCGGCGCGGAGTACACCTCCGCGTTCGCGGACGCCGAGGCCCCCGACGCGACCCGGCTCGGTACCCGCGACGACGCGACGGAGACGACCGTGGTGACCGTCGAGGACGAGAACGCGATCCAGGTCCTCGACCCCGTCACCTACGAGGCGAAGACCGTGCCGAACCCCGCGTTCGTCGACGACGACGCCGATTCGGTGCTCGCCTTCGAACACGGCGGCGAGGTCCACCTCGTGCCGGAGGAGGGAGCGGAACCGACCGCGCCGTCGCCGCGAAGCCGAGACTGACTGGTTCTCGGGGTTCGTTTCGGACGGAGAACTGATCGTTCGTCGGGGAGCGTCGGAAAACGGGGCAGCGCGTCGCCGTCGCAACGCAAACGCGTCGCGGTTCAGTCGGCGCGAGCGGGCTGTTCGCGGCCGAGCGCTGCGGCGCGCTCGGAGTCGGTTACCTCGATGCCGCGGCGTTCGAGCTGCTCGATGAATTCGGCCTCGCTGAGTCCCGCCTGTGCGGCCGCCTGCGACAGCGTCAGGGTTCGCGCACCGTACAGCGTCAGCGCACTCGACAGCCCGTTCGTGGCCATACACACAGTAGTCACGTGAGGGATTATGAAGGTTACTACTTCATTGAGGGACCTGATACACCTTATACGATATATATTGACGAATGATCGACGCGGAGATCATAATACGACCCACGCAGCACCGCTCCTCGCCCGCAGGAGTTATACGGTTCTACGGTCGACAGGCGCGCATGGACAGACAACAGATCATCGCGGTGTTTTTCGCGCTACTCATGGTGAGTTCGATGGTGGCGTACGGCGTCTCCCTGCTGTAGCCGACGGACCTTCCCGTCCGGCCGACAGCCGCCCCGCCCTTCGTTAGCCGTCGCCCCAGACGTCGGATAAGGGGTGGTTCTGTCGACGCTCCGCGTCCTGCTCGGAGCGGGTCCGGACCGACTCGCCGCCGGTCGTCCCGCTGTCGGCGGTCGCGTCGCCGTCGTCGCCTCCGCGACCCGCGTCGCCGCCGGACGAACGGTTCGCGCGGGCGCCGTTCGATTCGGATGAGTGCCGACTCCGCCGCCGTCCTGCGCCCGCGCCGCCCGCCGGGGACGCGTCGATACCGGCGAGCGCCGCCTCGGGGTCGAACGCCGGTAGCGACGGGTTCGTCATCGCGTCGACCTGGTCGCGGAACCACGAGGGCGTGTCGGTCTCGGCGCGGTCGAAGAGGTCGAGCAGGGAGTCGTCCGCGAGGTACGTCGCGCCGTAGTCGTCCGGGGCGCGGACGACCCGCCCACAGGCCTGAATGACGGTTCGCAGCGCGGTGCGGTGGTACCACGCCCACTGGCCGTCCTCGAGCCGGCGGGCGACCCGCGAGTCGTTCGTGTTCCGGTACGGCGCCTTACACACCACCTGCCAGCGACACAGGTCGCCCTTCAGGTCCAGCGCCTCCTCCATCTTCACGGAGACGAACACCTCCGGGTCTGAGCTTGCCTTCCACGCCTCCAGCTCGGCGTCTCGGTTCGCCCGGTCGTGACGCCTGACGCGCGCCGCGACGCCGAACTCGCCGAGGCGCTCGGTGAGCCGCTCGGCGATGTCGTACGAGTGCGCGTGGATCAGTCCCTTCTCGTCGGGGTGTTCCGCCATCAGCCGGACGATGAGTCGGGCGATCTTCGGCACCGTCTCGTCGCGGTGTTCGTACGTCATCGACCCCTGCGTCACGTCGTACAGGGGACGGTTCGCGAGCGGGAACGTGTGTTCGACATCGACGAGAGCGACATCGGCGGGGTTGAGACCGACGCCGCGGCAGAACGCCTCCTTCGAGAGGATGGTCGCGGACAGCAGCGCGAACCGGTTGCCGCGGTCCCACACGGTGTGTCTGAGGTACCGCGCGGGGTCGAGCGGCTTGATGTCGATCGCCGTCCCCTCGCCCCCCGGCTGGTCGACGACCCACGTGGTCGGTGACTGCGGGTCGCGGTAGTCCTCGAGGAACCAGCCGAGCTCGCTTATCAGCTCCTGGAGCCGGTCGCGCCGGGCGACCTCCTCGCGGTCGAGTTCGGGGCGACCCACCAGCTCGTCCTTCGCGCGGATCGCCACGTCGCGGAGCGTCTCGACGAACCGCGCGGTCCGGTCGACCGCGTCCTCCTCGGGACCGGCGTCGGCCGCGACGTCGGGGACGCCGACATCGTCCCACACCGGGACGCGCTCGGGCGAGCACTCGATGGTGGCGTACATCTCGGCCCACTCCGCCAGCCCGTGCGCCTCGTCGATCACGACGACGTCGCGCTTTCGAAACACCTCGGATCCGGCCGTGCGCATGAAGTACGCCAGCGTCAGCGCCGCGAAGCGGTTGCCTGAGGCGATGGCGCGGTCGGAGAAGTACGGACAGCGGTGTCGGATCGAGCAGTCGAACCCCTGCTGGCGGGCGCAGGGCGCGCGGTTCACCGGCGTGTCGTGCTCGCCCGGGAGCACACAGTCGTAGTTCGACTTCCCGCGGATCACCGCCAGATCGTCGAGTAAGTCGTCGGACTCGACGTCGTCGATCTGCGACACCTGCGGAGTCGTGTAGTAGGCCCCGGTCGCCTCGCTGGGGGCCGCCTCGCCGGCGGTCTCGGCCGCGCCCATGATAGCGCGGGCGAGCAGCGACTTGCCGCTGCCCGTCGGCGCGCGCACCAGCACGACCCGGTTGCCCGCCGCGAACGCGTCGCGGATGTCGGCGAGGGCCCGCTCTTGCGCGCCGCGGAAGCTCGGCGCGGGGAACTCGTCGGGGATCCGGCTCGGGTCCACACGACGCCCTCGCGCGCTGGCGGAATTAAACCCTCGTTTGGGCGACGGGCGCGACAGCTATTCGTGGTCGGAGCCGAGAGCGACGAAGTAGCGATGAGCGATGACGGCATCTTAGGGTCGCTGTCCGCCGTGGGCCTGCTGAGCCTCTGTTGTCTCGGGTTCGGCGGGCTAGCCGGCGGGGCGGCGGTGATCGGCGGCTCCGCCTCGGCGAGCGCGTTCGCGACCGGGGCGACGAGCGCGCGCGGCGCGCTCGTCTCCGGGGCCGTCACGTTCGGGACGGTCCTCCTCGCCGCCGCGGTGACCCGTTGGCGGCTGAATCGATTGAGTGAGAGGTAGGGGTCGGCGGCGGAGTCGAACTCACTCCCGCCCGTGCGTCTCGATGTTCTCCCAGACGATAGCCATCAGCTCGCCAGTCTTCGTCACGAGGTCCTCGACGGCGTCCTCGTCGACCCCGGCGGCCGACGCGCAGCCGAGGTCCCGGATCGCCTTCGTCGCCGAGACGTGGTGGACGTGGACGCGGTCGTCGTCCGCGCGCTCGTACACGACGGTGGTACACGGCAGCATTCCGGCGAGCGTAGGGTCGATACGCAAGGCGTCGTACGCGATCTCGGGGTGACAGACCACGATCAGCGCCGTTCGCTCGACGTCGTCGTGGCCGAGCATCCCTTCGATCATCTCGTCGAGCCGCGTGACGCGCACCGTCTCGAAGTCGGCGAGCTCGTGTTCGATCTGGACGAACGGCACCGCGTCCTCGAAGGAGAGGTCGACCGTCGTGTGGAGCGCCTCGTCGGCGGTCGGCGCTGGGTGTGCGGCGTCGCTCATGCGAAATTCTCGCACCCCACCGGGTAAATCCGTTCCGCCGTCTCAACACCTGCCGCTTCCGCCGACGGGAATCGACGCCCGCGGAGGCCGCCGCCCCACCGATGGGACCGGCGCCGAGACGGACTTATCCGGCGCCCGCTCGTTGCCTGAGTATGATCGAGTTCGCTCGGGAGGCCTACGACGACGTGGTCCGTCACGCCGACGCGGGCGGCGCCGAGGAGGTCTGTGGCGTGTTGGCCGGGACGCGCGGCGACGGCGACGAGCCGAGCGTCGTCGCTCGCGCCCACGAGGCGGAGAACGTCGCCGACGCGCCCGCGACCCGGTACCGGATCGACCCCGAGGAACAGCTCGAGCTGTTCGAGGCGATCGATGCCGACGGCCGCGAGGTGGTGGGGTTCTACCACTCGCATCCAACGGGACCGGCGGCTCCGAGCGAGACGGACGCCGCGCGGGCGACCTGGCCCGGCTACTCGTACGTCATCTGCGCGCTGGACGGATACCCGTTCGTCGGGTCGTGGCGCTGGCGAGGGGACGAGGAAGCGTTCGAGCGGGAGACGGTCGCGGCGCGGAGCGAGGGGGTTGGCGCCCGCGACTGAGAGGCGCTAGCCGACGCTCGTCGATTCCACTCGCTTCGTTCGAGAAATGCTCCGGCTGGGATTCGAACCCAGGTCATCACCGTGAGAGGGTGATATGATTGGCCGGACTACACCACCAGAGCGCACGTCCGTTCGACGCGTTCTACGGTATGAAAGGAGATTGTAAAACTGTTCCGTTTCGACGCCGCCGTGCCCCGGTTTGTCGTGGCGAGCGGGGCGGGAGGAGGCAGATCTCGAGGCGGTCGGCGGCGGCGAACGCGCCGAGTTTCGGGGCGATCGACTCAGATATCGACGGCGAACGGATCCGCCGCGTCCGCGGCGTCGCCCGCCGCGGAACCGATCGCCGCGAGGAGGTCCGCGACCGCGTCGAGGTCGTCCGTGTCGATCACCTCGACCGGCGTGTGCCATGTACCGGTTCGGGATCGAGACGTTGAGCGCGGGGGTCCCGCCCCGCGTCGTGTAGAACGCGTCCGCGTCGGTTCCCGTCCGGGTGCCGGCCGCCTGGAGTTGGACGTCGACGTCGGCGTCTTCGGCCGCCTCGCGCGCGAGGTCGACGAGGACGGGGTGGTTCGCGCTGCCGCGGCCGATCACCGGACCGGCACCGAGTTCGATCGGGCCGCGGCGCTCGCGGTCGACGTCGGGGTTGTCGGTGGCGTGCGTGACGTCGACCGCGACGAACGCGTCGACGTCGTCGAGGTCGACCCCGACCATCCGCGCGCCCTGAAGCCCGACCTCCTCTTGAACGGTCGAGACCGCGTAGACCGTGGCGTCGACGTCGGTCTCGACGGCGCGTCGGAGTCCCTCCGCGGCCGCCCACGCGCCGGCCCGGTTGTCGACTCCGCGGGCGGCGATCCGGTTGCCGACGAGGTCGCGGACGCCGGATGAGAAGGTGACCGGATCGCCGACCTCGACGTGCTCGCGCGCCTCGTCGGCGTCCTCGGCGCCGATGTCGACGAACTGGCCGGCCACGTCCTCGTACTCGTCGTCGCCGCCGTCTCGGAGGTGGATCGCGGTCTGCCCGATGACGCCCTGAACCGGTTTGTCGGCGTGGACCGTGACGTGCTGGCCCTTCGAGACGGTGCGGTCGGCCCCGCCGATCCGCGCGATCCGGAGGAAGCCGTCGTCGAGCACGTCGCGGACGATGAACCCGATCTCGTCGGCGTGGCCGGTGACGGCGACCGTCGGGGCGGCGGGGTCCCCCTCGTGGACCGCGACGGCGTTGCCGTACGCGTCGGTGTCGACCCGGTCCGCGAACCCGCGGACGTAGTCGGTCCAGACCCGCTGCGCGGCCGTCTCGAAGCCCGAGGGACTCGGCGTCGCGAGGAGGTCGTCGAGGAACGCTCTGCGCGTGTCGTCCATGTCCGTGGCTGTGTTGCGTTCGGCAAGAAGACACCGGATCGCGAGCCTCGCCGGCGGGGTGCGCGCTCGACCGACACAAGCGCTTTGGGGCGGCCGCCCGTCCGATCGGCCATGGACATCCTCCGAAGCGTCCGGGCCGTCGCCGAGGCCGAGGGACCGGGCGTCGTCGACTGGGACCGGGCCGCGGCGGCCGCGAAGGACGCCACGGATCCCGGATCGGTCGCGCTCACCGACGCGGAGCGCGAGGGCTACGCCGCCGACGTCCGCGATGCCCGCTCGCGGCTGGCCGAGGTGGCGGGGATCGAGTTCGACGTGCCCGACACCGTCGAGGTCCAGAACCGCCACCACTGGATCGACGCGAGTGTCGGCACCTTCCGGCGCGTGATGGACCCGATCGAGGCGGCCGCGGCGGACCCCGGCGGTCCGGACGGGGCGTTCGACGCGACGCCCGGGCCAGTGCCCGGCGTCGCGTTCGCGCAGGACCTCTCGCGGGTCGCCAACACGGGGTCGATGGCGTTCGCGCTGGGCTTTCTCGCGCGAAACGTCCTCGGCCAGTACGACCCGCTCCTGCTCGCGGACGAGCCGGACGCCGACCACGGTCTCTACTTCGTCCACCCGAACATCGTCGCGGTCGCCGCCGCGCTCGACGTCGACTACCCCCGGTTCCGTCGGTGGATCGCGTTTCACGAGGTGACCCACGCAGCCGAGTTCGGCGCGGCGCCGTGGCTCCCGGAGTACCTCGAATCGCGCGTCGAACGCGGCGTCGAGGGGATGGTCGGCGGCCCGGGGGGCGCTGGCCGCGGGCTCGACCCCGACGCGTTCGCGGAGCTACAGACCGCGATGACCGCTGTCGAGGGGTACGCCGAGGTGCTGATGGACCGCGCGTTCGACGGCGAGTACGCTGACCTCCGGCGGAAGCTGGACGAGCGCCGCGGCGGCGGGGGTCCGATCCGACAACTCGCGCAGCGCCTCCTCGGACTGGGTCTCAAGCGCCGGCAGTACGAGCGCGGCGCCGCCTTCTTCCGGCACGTCGCCGACGAGCGCGGCATCGAGGCCGCGGGCGCCGTCTGGGAGCGCGCCGAGAACCTGCCGACCGCGGCCGAGATCGACGACCCGGGCGCGTGGATCGTCCGCGTCGACCCCTGATATACGGGATTCGGCTTATTCGAGTTCGAGGTCGCGTTCCCGACTGTTCTCGGCGCGATCGGACCCGGTTCGGTCGAGCCGCTCGTCGAGGTCCTCGGTTGCCAGCAGGTGGTCGAGTTTCCGCTCGAACTCCGCTTCGTCTATCTCTCCGGTCGCGTACCGCTCGCGCAGCGCCGCGACCGGCCGCTCGGCCGAAGCCGCCGCCGCGGTCGGCTCCGACGACCCGATAGCCTCAGTCGCGTCGGCCGCCTCGTCGTCGGCCGCGACGAGGGGGAACTGCTCGCCGAGCACCGCCACCAGCGGGATGAGGATGAGGAACCCGGTGATGAACGTGGCGGGGATAAGCGGTCCCAGCGCGGTTGGGAGGAGCACGGCGAAAAGCGCCGTGAGTCCGAACGAGAGGATCCCGATGAGACCGATGAGCCGCTTCTTCTCGAACGTGGGGAGGGCCATACGCGACCGATGTCGTCGGGTCGACAAAAGCGTACTGCCGTGGTCGGTCGATCCCTCATCCGCGACCGACGGCTATTCCTCGCGGGCGTGCCCACGCCGATCCGTGCTCAGGTACGTGACGACGAACCCGGGGAAGGTGCGCGAGGCGGAGCGGTACCTCCCGGACGGCTCGGTGGAGCGGCTCGACTTCGACTACACGGAGATCCAGGCCGACGGACTCGGCCCGATCGCGGCGCAGGGGGCCCGCGAGGCGTACCGCCACGCCGACGCGCCGGTCCTCGTCGACGACGCGGGGCTGTTCGTCGAGGGACTCGACGGGTTCCCCGGTCCGTACTCGTCGTACGTCGAGGACACCCTCGGGGTCGAGCGCGTCCACGAGATCGCCGCCGAACTCGACGACCGCCGCGCCGCCTTCCGGTGCGTGCTCGGCTACTGCGACGGCGACGGGTTCGCCGCGAGCCCCGACCCCGTCGACCAAGGCGACCGCGACGCGGCCGCGGCGGCGGGACCGGACGGGGAGGTGGGAGGCGGGAGCGACGGCGACGGGAGCACCGACGCGGACCCGCTCCCGGTCAAGCTGTTCGAGGGGTACGTTCCGGGTCGGATCGTCGCGCCGCGGGGCGACGGCGGGTTCGGCTACGATCCGATCTTCGAACACGACGGCGAGACGTTCGCGGAGATGGACACCGAGCGGAAGAACGCGGTGTCACACCGCGGGCGGGCCTTAGAGAAGTTCGCGGAGTGGTTCGCGGACCGCTGAGGATCGCCGAGTCGAGTCGCGGGCGGGACAGCCGAGTCGAGACTGCGTCGAGAGCGATTCAGGCCGCGTCCGCGATCGCGTCGGTGAGGAGGTCGCAGCCGAGGTCGATCTCGCGTTCGGTGACGTCGAGCGGCGGGAGGATCCGGAGGACCTCGTGGCCGCACGCGAGCGTGAGGAGGCCGCGCTCGAACGCGTTCTCCACGACCGCGTCCCGGCGTTCCTTGGTGTCGAACTCGACCGCGAGCAGCAGCCCCTTCCCGCGGACGTCGTCGACGGGGTCGAGGTCGGCGTCGCGCATCGTCTCTTTGAACTGCCGGCCGCGCTCGACGGCGTTGTCCATGAGGTCCGCCTCCTCGATGGCGTCGAGCGTGAGCGCGCCCTGCGCGGAGGCGATCAGGTCGCCGGCGCCCCACGTCGAGGAGAGGCGGCCGGTCTCCTCGGGGAACACGTCGCCGCGCGAGACGGTCGCGCCCACGCGAAGCCCCTTCGCGCTCGCGATCACGTCGGGTTCGTACGCGTAGTGGTCCGAGCCCCACATCTCGCCGGTGCGGCCGACGCCCGACTGGATCTCGTCGGCGATCAGCGTGATGTCGTGTTCCTCGGTGAGCGCCGCGATCTCGTCGGTGAACGCCTCCGAGGGGAAGCGGTAGCCCCCTCCCCCTGGATCGGTTCGAGGATGAGGTACGCCACGTCGTCGGGGTGGACGTTCCCGCGTTTCGGATCGAGCTTCTTCCGGAGCCGCGAGACGCCGTCCGCGAAGAAGCCGCACGAGCAGGTCTCCGCCGAGCAGGTCCGGTCGTCGCAGAACGGCACCTCGGTCACGCCGCTGATCTCCGGGAACTCGCGGCGGTAGACGGACTTCGAGCGGTTGAGCGAGAGCGCACCGAGCGTCCGCCCGTGAAACGCCCCGTCGAAGGTGATCGCGTACTTCGCGCCGTCCGAGGCGTCGTAGGCGATCTTGATGGCGTTCTCGACCGCCTCCGCGCCGGAGTTCGAGAGGAAGACGGTGTCCATGTCGTAGTGGCTCGTCAGGTCGGTCAGGCGGTCCATCAGCCCCGAGGCGCCGGGGATCCCGTCGCCGGGCGAGGGACCACCCGCGGCGTAGAAGTCCTGTCCGGCGATCTTCAGCGGATCGACGAGGTCGAACTCCGCGAGTCGATCCATGATGAGCGGGTTGTTGTACCCGAGCGGCGCGGCGGCGACGTGGCTGGTGAAGTCCAAGAGGACGTTGCCGTCGACGTCAGTACAGAACGGTCCCTCGGCCGGGGCGGTGCGGTCCCAGACGAACTCGTAGACGTAGGTGCTCGGCGCGGCCGACTCGTGGTGGTACTCCACCCACTCGCGAGCGCGATCACCCGGGAGGTCGTCGACGGTAGGCGTGGCGGTGTCGCGATCCATGTGTCGCGGTGGCACGGAGGTGAAATAAATCCGGGGCGATCGCGGAACAGTTGGAGAAATATTCAACTTCGGCCGACGGAACCGCGTTGCGCCAGGGAGTAGACGGGAGAGTCCGGCGAGCGCGTCAGTCTCCGTCTCTGCCGAGCGTGCCGCGACCCAGCACGCCTTTTAGCTCCCCCCGCGACGAGACCGTATGAACCGCGAGGAGTTCGCCGCCAGCATCGACCACACCGTCCTCGGTCCCGAGACGACCTGGGCCGACGTGCGGACCGTTCTCGACGAGGCCGCCGGCCACGGGATGAACGCCTGTATTCCCCCGTGTTACGTTGCCGAGGCGGCCGAGTACGAGAGCGACCCCGAGGCGATCGCCACCGTGGTCGGGTTCCCGCACGGCCAGCACGCCCCGGCGGTCAAGCGCGACGAGGCGGTCACCGCGTGGGAGGACGGCGCCGACGAGGTCGATATCGTGATCAACGTCGGGCGGCTCAAGGCGGGCGACGACGGCGCGGTCGCCAACGAGCTCTCCGACGTCGTCGCCGCCGTGCCGGTCCCCGTGAAGGTGATCATCGAGACCGCCCTCCTCGACGACGCCGAGAAGCGCCGCGCCTGCGAGGCCGCCGTCGCCGCCGACGCCGACATGGTGAAGACCTCGACCGGCTTCGCCGACGGCGGCGCGACGGTCGCCGACGTCGAGCTGATGAGCGAGTACCTCCCGGTGAAGGCCTCCGGCGGCGTCGGCTCCTACGAGGAAGCGACCGCCATGTTCGACGCGGGCGCGGTCCGGATCGGGGCCTCCTCGGGCGTCGCCATCGTCGAGGGATATCCCGAGTGACGGACCGTCCCGCCGTTCTCCGAGGCTGAGAATCCCGCTGGAGGGATTTATGTGCGAGGCGCGTACGACGGGGTATGAGCCACCAACCGGGATCGAAACGCTTCGACCTCGACGCGGCGTTCAAGGCGTTCGGCGCGGTCGGCATCGCCATCTCCGTCGCGCTCATCGTGGGCGTGTTCGCGCTGACCGACCCGTTCGGCGAGTACGTCACCGCGTCACCCGCCGTCCTCGGTACCCTGCTTTCGGCCGCTCTCGTCGTCGCGGTCGGCTACACGGCGTACGCCCTCCGGCGGCGCTGACGGGAGCCGCGCGCTCCGTGTCCCGACCCCGACGCCGGGAGACATAAACCGCTCGCGGGCCGACGGTTTCGTATGACCGACGAGGCGACCGACGCGGCGGTGGAACGCTTTCTCGATCGAGCGGCGGCCGCGCTCGACGACTACGACGAGGGGTACGCCGACGCGGACGCGACGCTGGCGACGCTGCGCACCCACGTCGACGAGCTGTCCGCGAGCGTCGAGGAAGCCGACGGGGAGGAGTAGCGCGGCGAGGAAGCGCTGTCGTCGTCAGACGGCGGCGAGCTGACTGAAACGGTCACCCCTCCTCTGCCGCCTCCTCGTCGAACAAGCCCAGATCCTCGGCGACGAGGTCGGCGAGGCGGTCCTTGATCGCCGGGTCGACCTCCGCGACGGCCTCGCCGTCGTGTTTCTGGGCGTTGTGTTTGTCGAGCGCGTCCGCGAGGTCGTCGAGGGGGACGCGGGTCTCCGTCTCGCACTCGTCGCACACGATCGGGACGGACGGCTCGTCGGTGGACATTACACCGACGATCGCCCGTGGCGGATATATGCCTTCGGGCGTCGGACCGGCTGCTCCACCGGTGAGGGACCCACGCGGCTCAGTCGTCCGCCGCGCCGGACGAGGTCCCCTCCGACTCCTCGGCGCCGTCGGCCATCTCGGTCTCGGACGAATCGGGGTCGGTCTCGTCCCGGTCGGTTCCGTCCGCCTCGTCGTAGAACTCCTCGGGCGAGGCATCGATCCGCTCGAACTCGCCGAAGTCGCGCTCGTGGTGTCGGATGATCTGTTCGACGGTCCACGCGCTGTAGCGCTCGGAGTACCCCCAGTCGCCCTCGGCGTCGTCGACCTCGAACCGGTCGTCGGTGGCGAGCGCGGCGTACAGGTGGTAGAAGCCGAGGACCACGTCGCCGAAGTCCTCCGCCTCGCCGCCGATCTCGCGGCGCTTCTCAGCCAGCTCCTCGCGGCCCGCGTCGGTGAGCGCGAAGTACTTGCGGTCCGGCTCGTCCTCGCGCTCGACGCGCTCCGCGACGCCCTCCTCCTCGAACTTGTAGAGGATGGGGTAGACGGAGCCGTAGGAGGGCTCCCAGTGCCCGCCGCTTATCTCCGTGATCTCGCCGAGCAGCTCGTACCCGTACCGGGGGCGCTCGTCGAGCAGCTCCAACACGAGATACGAGATCAGTCCTTTCGGCGGGCCGCTTTTCCGCATCGTTCCAACCTTTCAGGGTCGCGCTGAAAGGGTTTCGGTCACGGCGACGAAGGGATCAATTTCCGTCGCGCGGAACCCGCGGCCGTGGTTCCTTTTCCGGCGCTCGGGAGAACCCGCAAACCCCTAAGTCGCGGGGACCCAACCCGGCGTATGGTCGAGGCTCCACAGACCGCCGAAGGGTGGTTCTCGCTACACGACTTCCGCTCGATCGACTGGGACGCCTGGCGCGAGGCGCCCGAGTCCGAGCGACGACGAGCGATCGAGGAGGGCGAAGCCTTCCTGAAACACCGCGAACTGGTCGCCGACGCCGACACGGGCGAGTCCGCGTTGTTCTCCGTGCTCGGCCACAAGGCCGACCTCATGTTCCTCCACTTTCGGCCGTCGCTCGACGATCTGTCCGCCATCGAGCGCCGCTTCGAGGACACCGCGCTCGCGAAGTTCACCGAACGAGAAACCTCGTACGTCTCCGTCACCGAGGTGTCCGGGTACGTCTCCGACGACTACTTCGAGGAGGGCGCGGACGCCGTCGACGAGGGGCTGCGCCGGTATATCGAAGGGAAGCTGAAGCCGGAGATTCCCGACGACGAGTACGTCAGCTTCTACCCGATGAGCAAGCGCCGCGGAGAGGAACACAACTGGTACGACCTCGAGTTCGAGGAGCGCGCCGACCTGATGGCCGACCACGGCGAGGTCGGCAAAGAGTACGCCGGGAAGATCAAGCAGGTGATCGCCTCCTCCGTCGGCTTCGACGACCACGAGTGGGGCGTCACGCTGTTCGGGTCCGACCCGACCGACATCAAGGACATCGTCTACGAGATGCGGTTCGACCCCGCCTCCTCGCGGTACGGCGAGTTCGGGGACTTCTACGTCGGCCGCCGGTTCCCGCCGCGCGACCTCGACGCGTTCCTCGCGGGCGAGACGGTCCCGACCGGGCGCGAGCCCGAGGAGGACAGCGCAGGCCACCCCCACGGCGGGAGCGGTCACGGTGAGAGCGGCGGTCACGGTGAGGGCGGCAGCCACCACGGCGACGACGGGCACGGACACGGCGAAGGACACGACCACTCGGGCGCGGGCGGCGGCTCCGCCCACGGCGACCACCCGCACGGCGAGGAGGAGGCCGGCGGCGAGGGCGACCATCCCCACGGTGAGGGCGACGGCCACGGCAGCGACGAGGGCGGCGACGACCCCTCCGACGCCGACATCCGCGGCGAGCTCGCGGACCTCGACATCTACGCCGGGCAGCCCCACGGCGAGGACGTGTACGCCACGGTGCTGTACAGCGAGGCCGACGTGGACGAGCTGTTCGACGAGGTCGAGGGGCTACGCGGCAACTTCGACCACTACGGCACCCACGTCAAGACCGCGGTGTACGAGGGGCGCCACACCGACCGCGCCGCCGTCGTCTCGATCTGGGACACGGCGTCGGCGGCGGAGACCGCAGGCGGCTTCCTCTCGGAGCTTCCGGACATCGTCGCCCGCGCCGGCGAGGAGTCCGGCTTCGGCACGATGGGGATGTTCTACACGGTCAAGCCCGACTACCAGACCGAGTTCGTCGAGACCTTCGACGACGTCGGCGACCTCCTCGGCGAGATGGACGGCCACGTCGAGACCGACCTGATGGTGAACGTCGAAGACGAGAACGACATGTTCATCGCCAGCCAGTGGAACGCGAAGGAGGACGCGATGGCCTTCTTCCGCTCCGACGAGTTCTCGGAGACCGTCCAGTGGGGCCGCGACGTGCTCGCCGACCGCCCGCGACACGTCTTCTTAGCGTAACGCGTCCTGACGCGCGTAGCCTTTTATAAGCACAGCGGGCCGACAGAGAACTCCTCCAAAGCCCCAGCCGCTCGCTTATAAATAACAGACGATAGATCGACGACGAACACCACCAAAGCCCCTGCCGCCCTCTTATAAATAACAGACGATAGATCGGCGACGAACACCACCAAAGCCCCAGCCGGGAGGACTCGCGCGACTCGCTGCGCGCCTCGCTCGCTACGCTCGCTGCGGTGCTTGCGTCGTCGGGCTTCGTCCTCCCGGCCGCCCCTTTGAGTCCCGCCCCGCACAGCACCGCACCTCACACCTCCCCAGCCTCGTCGGTGGTCCTCCGCTTCGCTCCGGACCACCGACTCCCTCGCGCGTGCTCCTCGCGCCCGGTGGGCGCTCGGAGGCACGCGCCACCGCCCCGTCCAGTCATTTATAAATAGAGTCGTCGTCGCATTCGCGCCGCTTCGTGTCGTACCCTCTCCGCCGACCGCCGGGTTTTAGGTATCGCTGCGGCGAACGAGGGTCTATGTTCGACACCATCGTGGTCGCGACCGACGGCTCCGACAGCGTCCAACGGGCCGTCTCGGTCGCGGTCGACGTGGCGGCGCGGTTCGACGCCGAGGTCCACGCGGTGTACGTCGTCGACGCCGGCGAGGTGGAGTCGTCTCCCGACAGGGTCCGCGACGACCTCCGCGACGCGCTCGACGACCAGGGGCGCGACGCGCTCGACCGCGTCGCGGACGCGGCCCACGACCGCGACGCCGACCTCGACGTGACGATCGAGGTCCGCGAGGGACGCCCGGCCTCCGAGATCGACGCGTACGCCCGCGACGTAGACGCCGACATCGTCGCGATGGGGACCCGGGGGCGGCACGGCGAGAACCGCTTCCTCATCGGTTCCGTCGCCGAGCGCGTCGTCCGTACCTGCCCGATCCCGGTGTTGACGGTGCGACAGCTGACCGAGGAGGACCCGCGGCGCACGACGATCTGAGCGCCGCGAGGGCGACGTACCCACAGTCCGCCGCGAGAGCGGCGGAGTTTTCCGGCTGCCGCCCGCCTCGACGGTATGGACGACGACCTCATCGAGACGGGGGACGCCCCCCGATCGCGGTACACGAAACTTCCGGGGAAGGGCTTCTTCTACCCCGACTCGCTGGACGACGAGCGCGCGGAGCGACGAGCGAGGGAGGCGATCGAGGGCAGCGAGGCGGTCGTGATCGCCGACGGCGACGCGGACGGTCTCGCCTGTGCCGCGATGATCCGCGAGACGTACGACGCCGCGCTCGACGTCGCGCCCTTCGAGGACGCCATCGCGGCGCGGCTTACAGACGACGAGGAGTCCGACGCTGACGACTCGAACGACGAGGAGACCGCAGACGACGCGGAGGACGACGACCCCCTCGCGGACGCCCACGCCGAGTCGCCGGTCGGGCTGCTCTCCGCGGGCCCGTACTCGATCGACACCGCGCTCGAACGCGTCGACGCCTACGCCGACGACGACATCGATCTGTTCGTCTGTGACCTCTGCCCCGACGACTACGAGTGGATCGCCGAGCCGCTGGCGGCGCTCGCGGAGTCGACCGACGCGATCCGCTGGTTCGACCACCACCAGTGGGACGACGAGACCGCCGCCGCGGTCCGCGAGGCGGGCGTCGACCTCGTCGTCGGCGACTCCGACGAGGAGTCGCACCGCCGACGTGACGCTCCGGTCGCTCGATCACGCGTTCGACGACCGCTGGACAGAACTCGCCGAAGTCACCCGGGACCACGACCTCTGGATCAAGGAGGACCCGCGCTCCGACGACTTCGCGGACTACTCCTACTGGGCCGGCGCCGAGGAGTACGCCGCGGTCATAGGCGCGTACGGCGTCGACCTCCCCGAGACGGTGCGGTCGTTCGTCGATGAGCGCCGGGTCGAGAAGGAAGCCAGAATCGACCTGGCCGTCGACCGCGCGGTCACCCACGAGGTCGGTGACTGGCGCGTCGCGGTCACCTACGGCCGCTGCTCGCAGAACGAGGTCGCGGAGCGGCTCCGCGAGGCGGGCGCCGACGCCGCCGTGATCGTCAAGCCTGCGGGGTCCGCCTCCATCCGCGGCTCCGACGACTTCCGACACGCCCACGAGGTCGCCGGCCGGGTGAACGGCGGCGGCCACCCGCAGGCGGCGGGCTGCAAGCCCGACATCTACGACGACATGCTCGATTACGCCCACCACTGGAGCACCGAGGGCCAGGCGTGTAAGCGCGTCATCCTCGCGGCGTTCGAGGCGGTCGCCGAGGAGGTCGAGGCCGGGGAGGTCGGGGACGCCGCCGAGACCGCGACGGACGAGTAGGCGACGCGACCGGACGGACGAGTCGGGACCGCCGACGCGCAGTCCGATCCGCACCTTCATACGACTCGGCCACGCTCGTCCGGGCGATGGCGGACATCTTCGTGGCCGGAGAGACGCTCGTCGACTTCGTGCCGGACTCAGGCGCGACGCTGCGCGAGGTCGACAGCTACACGCACCGCCCCGGCGGCGCGCCCGCGAACGTCGCGGTCGGGCTGTCGCGGCTCGGCTCGGCGCCCGCCTTCTGGACGCGCCTCGGCGACGACGCGTTCGGCGAGTTCCTCGCGGAGACGCTCGCGGCCGAGGGAATTCCGGAGACGCACGTCGAGCGCGTCGACGGGAAGACGACGCTCGCGGTGGTGTCGCCGCCCGGCGCGGCGGGGCCGCGGTTCGGCTTCTACGGCTCCCGAGACGTGACGTTCGGGTTCGACCCGGACGCGGCGCCGACCGAGGCGCTGACGGCGGAGGGTACCGCGGAATCGACCGAGAGACCGACGGATCCGCCGTGGGTCCACCTCGGTGGCGTGGCGCTGACGCACCCGGGCGGCCGAGCGGCGACCCGCGAACTGCTCTCGGCGGCGACCGCCGCCGGCTGCCCGGTCTCGTTCGACGTGAACTACCGCTCGGACCTGGTCCCGGACGGCGCGGAAGGGGCGGTGTCGACCGCGGTCCGCGAGGCGGTCGCCGAGAGCGACGTGGTGCTGTGTAGCGACGAGGATGTCGCGGCGGCCGGACTGTCGACGAACGAGGGGGTCGAACTGGCACGCGACCTACTCGAGTTCGGGCCGCACACCGCGGTCGTCACGATGGGCGACGAGGGCGCGCTGGCGGTCAGTTCGAACGCGGCTCCGTGGGGAGCCGCGACGGTCCGACACGGCGGCTTCGCGGTCGAGGCGGTCGACGCGACCGGCGCGGGCGACGCGTTCACCGCGGGACTGCTCTCGCGGCTCGCCGGAGCGCAGGCGTCCAAAGACGGCGACGAGGAACCGCTCCGCGAGGCGCTCGCGTACGGCAACGCGACCGCGGCGCTGTCGGTCGGGTCGGTCGGCGGGATGGGGTCGATTCCGGCGAGAGACGAGGTGAAAGCGTTCCTCGCCGAACGTGAGTGAGCGCGCGAATCGAGGGAAAAGCCGGTGCGCGTCGTTTACGAGGAGGACGGCGACATCTCGATGTTGAGGCTCTTCTGGACCAGCTGGGTGAACGCCATCGAGCAGAGGAAGTACCAGAGGATCCACATCTGGATCGGACCGACGATCCCGGCGGTCCACTCGACTTGGCCCGCGAACGGCACGACGATCTGGCCGAGCTCGTACTGGGCCTCGGCCCCGCGGTAGCCGACCACCCAGAACATCCAGAGGAACGCCGGGATGGTGAGGAACATGATCCACACCATCGGGCGGAACTGCTCTTTGAACATGCCGAGCTGGTCGCCCATCGCCTCCATCTGCTCTTCTTGGATCTCGTCGAGCGCCTCGTCGTCGTCGCGCTCTTCGGCCTCCTTGCGACGCTCCTGAATGTCCTTCATCCGATCTTGGTACGCGCTCATCTTCTCCATGTCCATCAGCCCGGCGCGCAGCAGCGTCGAGTACAGCCCCGTCCCGAGCGCGACGACCATGATCACGACGTAGAAGGGGACGATGTTCAGGAGGGGACCGAGGACCACGTCGATGGCGCCGGCGATCGCATCGCGGACCGGGCCGACCGCGTAGCCGACGAACGCGCCGAGCGTCGCCAGCCCGGCCAGCTTGTCCCACTTCGACCAGCTGGTCGTCTCGGGGGTCTCAACGTCGCTGCCGCCGGAGTCGTCGTCCTCCAGACCGGCCTCGATTTCCTCGCGGTCGGCGAGCGCGAACCCCTCGTCGCCGTCGACGAGGATTTCCTTTTCGATGAGCCGGCCCCACTGCCCGCTCGTGATCTCGTCGCGAACGTCGACCCAGCGCACCTCGCCGCCGCTGGCGCTGTCGAGGACGACTTGGATGGCGTCCCGCATCTCGCCGTCCTCGCGGACCAGCGAGCGGACCCGCCGTTCGACTTTGCTCATTAGCGGCCGATTAGCGGTCGACGGTTAAGAACCTTGTAGGATCGCGGCTCGGATCGGCTCCCGACGGCGTCGGCATGGGGCCGGGTCGGGGGACCGGGGCGATCGGCGGCCGCTCGCCGATCAGTTCTCGACGACGTCGCGGATCCGGTCGAAAACCTCGTCCGGGGCCGCCTCGCCGTCGACCTGGACGAGGACGCCCTCGTCGCGGAAGTGCTCGATGACGGGCTCGGTGTTGTCGTAGAACACTTCGAGGCGCTCGCGGGCGGTCTCCTCGGTGTCGTCGTCGCGCTGGATCAGTTCGCCGCCGCACTCGTCGCAGACGCCCGGCTCCTCGGGCGGTTGGAAGTCGACGTGGTAGTTCGCGCCGCACTCGTCGCAGACCCGGCGGCCGGTGAGCCGGTCGACGAGGACCTCCTCGTCGACGTCGAGGAGGATCACGGCGTCGAGGTCGGTGATCTCCGAGAGGTACTCCGCCTGATCGAGGTTGCGCGGGTAGCCGTCGAGGACGAACCCGTCGGCGTCGTCGAGCGCGGCCTGAACGATCTCGTTGACGACCGGGTCGGGCACCAGCTCGCCCGCCTCCATGAACGAGCGCGGCGTGCCGTACTCGGTCTCCATGTCCTTGTTCGCGCGGAGCGCGTCCCCGGTGGTGACGTGTTCGACGCCGTACTCGTCGGCCAGCTTCGCGCTCTGTGTCCCCTTTCCGGCGCCGGGCGCCCCCAACAGCAGAATTCGATGGCTCATACCGGAGCGGTCGCGCGCCGCCCCTAAAGGCTTGAAGATTCCGGCCAACACTACTCGCCGCCCGCGTCCGACTCGGGGTCGGCGTCGGCGGACTCGGTGGCGGCGGACTCGGCGCCGTCGGACTCGGTGGCGGCGGACTCGGCGCCGTCGGACTCGTCGGTCTCGCCTGCCGACCCCTCGTCGTCCGCGCGGAGCCGCAGTCCCATCTCCAGTTCGAAGCTCTCGGCGTCGGAGGTCTCGAAGCCGATCTTCTTGTACAGCGAGACGGCGGCGCGGTTCCACCGCTCGACGGTGAGCCACACCTTCTCGACGCCGTTCGCCTGCCCGTGACCGAGCAGCCCGCGGATGAGGTGCGTGCCGATCCCGGCGCGCTGGTACTCCTGATGGACGAAGATCGCCAGCTCGTAGGCGTCGCCGTCGGGGACGAGCGTCGCGTGGCCGGCCGCCTCGTCGCCGCACCAGGCGATCACGTTGTAGCAGTCGCCGGGGAGGATCGCGTCGAGCCACTCGCGAATGCGCTCCTCGCCGCCCGGCGGGATCCCCTGCGCGCGGTCGGCCGGGTCGAAGTCGTCGTACATCTCGACGAGCGCCTCCCGCGCCGCCTCGTCCCCCTCGTACGGCCGGATCTCGATCTCGCGGTCCTCGCGGTCGGTGAACGCGGTCGGCGGCGGCGGGAACTCGTCCGCCACCGCGTCCGGGTACCCTCGGTCGCTCATCTGACCAGCGTGACCGAGGTCTTCGCGTTCAACAGGACGAACTCCGCGATCGACCCGATCGTGATCTTCCCCATCGGGCTGGTGTGGCCGCCGCCCAAGACGATCTCCTCGAACCCCTCCGTCTCGGCGATCTCGACCAATCGACTTCCCGGATCGCCCTCGACACGTCGCACCTCGGCAGCGATTCCCGCCTCGTCGACGGCCGCTTCGGCGCGCTCGACGACCTCGTCGGGCGACACCGAGGAGTCCTCGTTGTCGACCACGGCGATCGTCAGGTCGTCGTTTGCGACCGCCGCCCGGTCGACCGTCCGGTCGAGCGCGCGGAACGAGTCGTCGCTGCCGCCGATCCCGCAGAGCACCTTCATGTGCCACCACTCCACGCGACGGTACAAAAGTGGATCTCCGAGCGGCCGACCACCGACAAGGCTTTTGCCCGCCCGCGGGGTTTCGGACGTATGAGCGACCACACCGGTCCATCGGCCGACTCCGCCGACGGAACCGGCGATTCGGCCGCGGACCGATCCCCTCCAGAGGACGGTAACACGGACGGCGGCGAGGCACCCGATCCGCCGTCGGACGACGAGACGACCGAGGCGGCATCGACCGACGAGCGCGACGCGGCCGCGTCCACGGAGGACGCGAGCACATCCGACGACGAGACCGACGGCGACGTGCCGAGGGACGTCCGCAAGTACGAGCGGTTCAAGAAGATGGACGGGGCGCGCTACGAGCGCGTCAACGAGTTCCTCCGCGACCGGACGTACATCACGGCTCGCGAGTGGGCGATCGCGCGGCTCTGCGCCGACTTCCGCACCGAGACGGGCGTCGAGATGACGAAGATCGGTGAGAACCTCCCCGAGCTCGTTCCCTTCATGACCGACACGTACACGCCGCAGGCGGTCAACCAGGCGCGCTACTCCTTCGAGGAGAAGGTGACGAAGGCGGGCGCGACGTTCCTCTACGGCGCGATGTCGGGCTTCTTCACCGCCGAGGACCTCGACGAGATGATGTACGAGGTGACGGAGATCGCGAAGTTCCTCCTCGAAGTCGAGGGCGTCGACCTCGCAGTCGCCGACGAACTGGAGGCGGAAGACAAGATCAGCGAGGTGATGCGCGACGTGCGCGCCTCCTCGGCGGACCTCCGGGGAGAGGAGGTTCGCTGCCCGGAGTGTGGCCACGTACACAAGCCGACAGAGGAGTGACGATGGACAAGTTTCCGGAGGCGCTCGACGCGACGCCGGACCCGACGCTCGTCGTCGACGGCGACGGCGTCATCCACGCCGGAACGCCGAGCGTCGAGACGGTGTTCGGACTCGATCCGGACGGTCTCTCGGGCCGCTCGATCAGCGAGGTGTTCGAGGACCCGACGGAGTTCGGGTGGGACGGCTCCGTGTCGATCACGGCCTTCGAAGCGCACTCCGGCGACTCCGGCGACCCCGACGGCGCGAGAACCGGTGACACACCTGACGACGAGACGAACGAAACGAACGAAACGAACGAAACGAACGAGGCGGTCGACGACGCTTCCCGACACGACGTGGCGGCGCTGGTCGACGCGGTTCGCGCGGGCGAAGCGCGGTCGCTCGCCGACGGGTTCGAACTCGTCGTGCGCCGCGGCGACGGGGTTCGGGTCCCGGCCCGCGTCAGCGTCGGTCCCTTCGAACTGGACGGCGAGCAGTACGCGGTCGTCACCGCGATAGACGTCTCGAACGAGCGGACGCGGCAGCTGGCGCTCCAGCGCCGCACGGAGACGCTCGAATCGCTCCACGAGGCGACTCGAGAGCTGCTGAAGACGACCAACAGGGAGGCGGCGGCCGAGGCCGCCGTGTCGTACGTCGACGACGTTCTGGGCCACCCGATCGCCGGGATTTGGCTGTTCGACGAGCAGCGAGAGGCGCTCGAACCGATCGTCTGGACCGACACCGCCGACACGGTCGTCGGCGAGCACCCGACGTTCGCGGCCGACGAGCGGAGCATCACCTGGGAGGTCTTCGAGAGCGGTGAGCCGACGTACGTGGCGGACGTCGGCGACGACCCCGACCGCTACAGCGACGACTCGACGATACGCAGCGAACTCGTCGTTCCGCTCGGCCGGTACGGCGTGTTGAACGTCGGCGACACCGCGCCGAACGCCTTCGACGACTCCGATCTCGCGGTGGCGCGCATCTGGGCGGCGACAGTGACGATGGTCCTCGTCCGCATCGAGCGGGAGCGACAGCTCCGGCGGCGCGAGGCGGAGGTCGCCCGCGAGCGCGACCGGCTGGAGGAGTTCGCCAGCCTCGTCTCGCACGACCTGCGAAGCCCCCTCAACGTCGCGGCCGGCAACCTCGAAATCGTCACCGAGCGCCTCGCGGACGAGTCGATCGACGTCGCGGAGCTGGGCGCCGTGAAGCGCTCGCTGGACCGGATGGACGCGCTCATCGAGGACCTGCTCGCGCTGGCCCGCCAGGGCACCGGTATCGACGAGACGGAGCCGGTCGCGCTGGCCGACCTCGCCGCGGAGTGCTGGGAGACCGTCGACACCGAGTCGGCGACGCTCGCGGTCGAGACGGACGCCGTCGTCGCCGCGGACCGGAGCCGACTGCGGCAGGCGCTGGAGAACCTCTTCGTCAACGCGGTCACGCACGCTGGACCGGAGGTCGCCGTCACGGTCGGCGCGCTCGCCGACGGCGACGGCTTCTACGTCGCGGACGACGGTCCCGGGATCGACTTCGACGACCGAGATTCGGTGTTCGAGGCGGGCGTGACCTCCGATCCGGACGGCACGGGCTTCGGGCTGAAGATCGTCGCCGAGGTCGTCGAGGCGCACGGCTGGACGGTCGAGGTCACCGAGAGCGAGACCGGCGGCGCCCGGTTCGAGTTCCGCGGCGTCGATATCGAACCGGGCGACGGCGCGGGCGGCGAGTAGGCGATCCGAGAGCTCACAGCGGTTCGAGGGCGGGAAGATGCCACGCCGAGACCCCGTCTCCGTCGATCACGACATCGGCGTTGACCGCGCGGTCCGCGCTCGGCAGCCCGACCTCGATCCGGCCCTCGGCGGTCGTCCCGTCGTCCGCGGTTCGGGCGACAATCCGGTAGCCGCCGCGGGCGTCGGCGATCGACCGGAGTTCGACCGCCGACTCCGGCGGGACGGACTGGATCGACCGCGCGACCGGTTCCTCGCCCGGGGTCTCCCCGCCGTCGCCGTCGGTCGAGTTGTCCCCCTCGTCGGTCGTGCCGTCATCGGCTCGGCGGGTGACGGTCACCGAGACCTCTCGGTCGTTCTCGCTCACGTTGATCAGGCGAACGCCGAGCGGCGGGGAGACGGTGTTGCCGGCCGCGTCGCCGGTCGACTGGTCTCCGACATCGGCGTCGACGGTCCGGCGTTCGAGGCCGAACCGAAGCGTCCGGTCCGGCGCGACGAGGTACGGGGTCGGGAGACCGGCGAGTTCGCCGACCGACCGGGCGCCTCCGTCGCTTTCGTACACTGTCCCCGCGTGGCGGACGGTCGCGTAGTGGTCGTCGCCCGCGGCGTGGTCGAACGTCGCGGCCGCCCGGACGGTTACCTCGTCGGCGCCGCGCTCGGCGTGGACGTTGTGGACGCGGACCTCCTCGTACGCCGCGATGTAGGCGGCGACCGACTCGGGCGTGAGGTCAGCCGGCCGATCCGGTAGGTCGCGTGGGGACACGCCGGAGTCGCCGAAGACGAGGGAGTCGGTACAGCCGGCGAGAAGCCCCGACGCGCCGCCCGCCCCGGCGAGGTACGAGCGTCTGTTCATGTCCATCGATTGATTCGAAACGGGTAAAATCCGACGGTGGGACAAACGCGCGTTTTCGTGCCCGTTGAGCGGGATACGCGGCCGCGGTACAGCTGCTCCGTCAGTCGTCGGCGGTCACGCGGCTCCCGGGGTCGAGTCCGTCGCCGTGGTCGGGAACCGTGCCGTCGTCGTTCCAGCCGCGGAGCGCGTAGTACTCGGAGAGCGCCGCGTCGAACCCCTCTATCGCGTCCGCGTACGGGAGGGTGTCGTCGCCGCGGTCGAAGCCGCGGGCGTTGTTGAACGCGCGCTCCAGCTCGACGACCCGCGCGCCGAGCGTCTGGAGGGCGTCGTAGTCGGCGTCGAGCAGCGCCGCGAGCCGGTCGTCGGTGACGGTGCCCCGAGAGAACTTACAGATCACCGCCGAGTCGAGGACCGCGTTGCGGTTCTCCTTCGCGACGAGCTTCTCGGGTTTCCCCTCCAGCCCCTCTGGATCGAGCGCGTCCTCGGGGTCGACGAGCGGGTACTCGTAGGGGTAGAATTCCCCGTACATGTGGTCGGCGCCGCGGTTCGCGGTCGCGAACGCCAGTCCCTGACCGTTGAGCGCGCGGCCGTCGTGGCCGGCGAACTCCATCCCCTTCACCGTCCAGTCCTCGGCGCCGAACTCCTCGCTGGCGCGGTGGACGCCCGCCGCGAGCTTGTCGCCGACGCCCTCGCGGTAGGCGATCTGCTCGACGAGCGAGCGGACCAGCCCCGCGTTGCCGAACTCGTCTTCGCTCTGTAGGAACATCGAGACGACATCGCCACAGGAGATGGTGTCCATCCCCAGCTCGTCGCACAGCTCGTTCGCGGCCATCACGTCGACCACGTCGTCGACGCCGGCGTTCGAGCCGAACGCCATCACCGTCTCGAACTCCGGTCCCTCCGTCTCGATCCCCCGCTCCTCGTCGCGGGTGGGGAGCTTACAGGCGAACGCGCAGCTAGAGCAGGTCCCCTTCTTGTACTTCTTCTCCTCGACGCGGTCGCCGGAGATCCCCTCGACGCCCTCGAAGGAGGTCTCGGCGAAGTAGTACGAGGGGAGCGCGTCCATCTCGTTCGCCAGCTCCGTCACGCTCGTCGTCCCCTGCCGTTTCATGATCGAGTCGGAGGTGGCCGCCTCGCGGTGGACCTCGCCCGCCTCCTCGGGCCAGTCGGGATCGATCTCGATTCCGGCGTCCGCATCGCCGTCGAACGTGAGCGCCTTCACGCCCTTCGAGCCGAGGACCGCCCCCAGCCCGCCGCGGCCAAACGCCCGCGTGTCCGAGGTCATTATCGACGCGAACCGCACCGCGTTCTCGCCCGCGGGACCGATACAGGCGACGTGTTCCGGCTCCAGGTCTCGCGTCTCCGCGAATCGGTCGGAGACGGCCGACACCTCCGCCTGCTCTAAGTCCGGGACCTCCTCGAAGGTTACGTCCGGCTCGCCGTCCGCGCCGACCTCGCGGACGTGGACCGCGAGCAGGTCGTCGCTCGCGCCGACGAGCTCGACCGCGGCGTACCCCGCGCCGGTGAAGTTCCGCGAGAGGAACCCGCCCGCGTTCGACGAGCACAGGCCGTTCGTCAGCGGCGAGAGGCTCGTGGCGGCCATCCGCCCCGTGTAGGAGGTCGTCGAGTACTGCATCGGTCCCGTGGAGAAGTACAGCCGGTTCTCCGGGCCGAGCGGATCGGCGTCGAACGGGATCCGGTCGTACGCGAGCGACGTGTTAAGCCCGCGGCCGCCGACGAACGACGCGAGCCGGTCGTCGATCGGCGTCGTCGACGCGGTCCGCTCGGTCAGGTTGATCGTGAGGAGCGGTCCCTGTGCGTGTCTCATGGGCGTACTGACCGACCGAGCGGCGATAAAACTCGGGGTGGACGTGGTTTAAATATCAGTTAGCGGCGGCGCGATCACTTATAAAGAACGGTGCGGTCGGCGCGTGCCGGTGAGCGCCCGCAGGTCGCGAACCGCACGCGCGAGGGAGTCGGCGGTCCGGAGCGAAGCGAAGGACCGCCGACGAGGCTGGGGAGGTGTGAGGGGCGGGACTGTGCGGGGCGGGACTCAAAGGGGCAGCCGCGAGGGCGAAGCACACCGACGCAAGCACTGAAAGGAGCGAACGGAGTGAGCGACTGAAGCGCGCAGCGAGGTGCGCGAGCCCTCGCGGCTGGGGCTTTGGAGGCGTTCGCTGCCGATCTGCTGGCAGCCATTTATAAGCGGACGGCTGGGGATATGGCGGTGTCCTACCCCAGAGGCATTGGTGAGTTCTGACAAAACCACTCACACCAAATCCGCTAACTGAAGGGGTTGTCAGCGGTTTCCAACCGCGTAAAGCCGTCAACTACGTCGAAGTCATCATCAAAAGAGTAGAGGTACTCAACGCCTTCTCGATTCAAGTACGCGGCGATGGTTGCGTCCACGAACGAGAGTTCGCTGTGTTGGCGGAAAAGCGGCTGTGCGGCGTTGAAATCCACATTTGGGAGGGAACAATCTCGAATGGGTGCCCTCGATAAGCCGATCCAGAAGTCGGTTCGCGGCATCTGCGCCGAGTTTTTCGCGAGAGAGATTCAGTAGCTCCGCGACGACGTAGTCCGTCAGGACGGCGTTCGGAAGTTCCCCGTGGTCGATTCCGCGGACGATCTCCAGAGCGCGGTCGTGGTATTCGTCGCGGGCGCTGGCGCTGGCGAAGAGGACGTTCGTGTCCAAGAAGGCGACCGCCATCACTCTCCTCCAAACTCGGCCTCCGCTTCGACGGCGTTCGTCTCGCCGGCGTCCACGGGTTCGAAATCGTCGAACACGCCCTCGCGTTGATGGACGATCTCGACCGAGAGCGACCCGTCTTTATCAGTGGTCCACCGGAGTTTGTCACCCGGCTCGATGTCGAGTCGCTGGCGGAGGTCTGCCGGAATCGTGACCATCCCCCGATCGCTGACCGTCGTTTCTTCGGACCTCTCCTCAGTCGCCATACCGGGTTATTTCGGTTCAACTCTCATACATGTTTCTCCACATGTGGAGGAAGTAGGCAGTCGAAGATGCGGCTTCACCGTGCTTCCGAAGCTAATCGTCGAGGACGTGGTGCGTCACCGCGTCCGCCCCCGACTCCGCCGTGTCAAGCGTCGCGACCCGGAACGTGTCGTCCGCACCCTCGACCGGAATCGGAAGCCCGCCCGGGTTCACGCGGACGGTCCCACCGCGCGCTTCGACGCCGTGCGCGTGGGTGTGTCCGTGGAACACGTAGTCGTAGTCGCCGCAGTCGACGAGCGCATCGACGACGAGGTCGCTCGTGCCGTGGGTGACCGCCACCTCAACACCATCGAACGAGAGCGCGGCGGCCTCGCCGTGGTACTCGCCGAACTCCGCGACCGTCGACTCGACCGCCCACTCGCCGTCGTTGTTCCCGCGGACCGCGTGAAAGTCGAACTCCGCGTCGAACGGCGCCGCGGAGAAGGGCGCGACGAAGTCGCCGCAGTGGACGACCGCGTCGACGCCCTCGCGCTCGAACAGCGAGACGGCAGCCTCGACCGCGGCCAGGTCGTCGTGCGTGTCGGAGACGATGCCAATCAACATATGCGCCGGAAGGCGGGCGCGGCACTTGAACCTCCGGCTATCGCCGGCAACACCTCCCCGATCGACACCCGACTACTCCCCGGTCAGCGCCTCGCTCGCGGGCGCGAAGTCGATGGTCTTCCCGCGCCCCTTCTCGCTCGCCCGTTTATAAAGCATATGCGCGGCCGCGACCGTCTCGACGCCGGTCCCGCCCGAATCGAAGACAGTCACCTCCTCGTCACTCGTCCGACCGGGGTGGTCGCCCGCAACGACCTCGCCGAGGTCGGCCGCGATCCCCTCGCCCTCCTCGATCAGGCCGGCCTCGACCGCGGCGAGGTACGAGCCGGCGTCCTGCGTCGCGCGCGCTCGGAGGTCGGGAACGTACGTCGCCCGCGCGACGAGTTCCGGCGGGAGCTCGTTCTTCTCGGGGTCGTACTGTCCCATCGCCGTGACGTGGGTCCCCGGCTCCACATCGGCGTCGGCGATCACGGGGTCGCTCGCGGTCGTCGCGGTGATCACGACATCGGCGCTCGCCAACGCGTCGCTCGCGCTTTCGACCGCCGACACCTCGGCGTCGAGGCGCTCGTCGAAGTCGGCGGCGAACGACTCGCGGCTCTCCGGGGTCGGCGAGAAGACGCGGACCGACTCGAACTCGCGGACCGTCGCGGTCGCCGCGACCTGCCCGCGCGCCTGCGCGCCGCTGCCGATCACGGCGAGTTCGGTCGCGTCGTCGCGGGCGAGCGCGTCGACCGCGACCGCCCCGGCAGCGCCCGTTTTAAACGGATTCATCGACGCGCCGTCGATCAGCGCGAGCGGCGCGCCGGAGACGGCGTCGAACAGCGGCGTCATGAACCACGCGTCCTCCGCGCCGAAACCCGCCGAGTAGGCGTAGCCGCCCATCGCGCCCGTCTCCGGGAGGACGGCGGCGTAGGTCGTGAACATCCCCGCCGGCTCGCGGTTGAGCAACTTCGTCCGCGGCTCCGCGGGCGCGCCCTCGCCCACCTGTCGGTACGCGTCGCGCACGGCGGCGACGTAGTCGGCCGGCTCGGCGAGATCGTCGACCTCGGAACTCGTGAGGAACAGGGCGTCCGTCATACCCGCCCACTCGGGGCGCGGGGACTGAAACGGTACAGGACGCGGCGATCGGTCGCGGCGGCGACCGGGACCTCGAGGCGCAGGACCGTCAGTCCGCGGTGCCCGCGGAGGAACCGCCCGCCGCCGAGCCGCCGACCGCGGCGCGCTCGCCGGCGTCGCCGTCGAACGACCGCTCCGCGGGCGCTTCGCTCGCGACTGGATTTCGGACGAACATCGCGTGAGCCATCACCGTGCCCGCGGCGACGGCGCCGAACGGGAGCGCCGAGGTTACGGACAGCCCGACCAGCGTGAGCGAGGCGGTCACACCGATCAGCGCTACCGGGATGAGCCCAAGGACGTAGTCGTAGTATCCAGTCATGCTCCCGTCGAATACTACTGTGAGAATCCATATTAAATTTTTCCCGCGGTTCGGAGACGGTTCGTTCGTGAACACGCAGATGTGACTCATAACTTATAGGCCGGCGCGAGACTGCGTCGACGCGGGTCGAGATCGCAAAAAGGGGAAGAAACGGCGGTCGAGAGCAGAGCGGACGAGAGCGCTACCGGAGTCGGAAGTAGAGCGCCCGCCAGCCGCCGAGCGCGAGCGACCCCGTCACGAGCATGACGGCCGCGAAGGTGAGTTCGGCGCTGCCGCGGAAGACGAACTCGCGGAGGACGAGCCCGACGACGGCCGCGGGGATCCACGACCGGATCGCGAGCGGGACCGACGACTTCGCGGTCTCGGCCGCGCCCGCGGAGTAGGCGCCGACGAGCGGCGCCAGCACGGCCCAAGCGATCAGGAAGGGCGCGTACACCTCGGGCAGGTACAGCGGCTTCGCGGTCACGAACTCGACGGAGGTGTGGTTGATCGTCCCGACGGTCAGGAGCAGGATCAACACGATCACGTCCCCGACGGCGAGCGGCGCGGCGCCGCGGTCGAGGCGGGCGGCGAGAAACGGCGGAGCGTCCATACCGACCCGTGCGAGCCGCCCCCACTTTTACCGCACGGATTCGGCGGCGCGGGGCGCCCCCCGGCCGGCACTACCTCGTCACTCGTACAGCGGGTGCGCCTCGCAGAGCTCGACGACGCGCTCGCCGGCCTCGTAGATGACGTCCTCGCTGTCGACGTTGTCGACGACGCGGTAGATCAGGTCGCCGACCTCCTCGATGGCCTCCGCGTCGAAGCCGCGGGTCGTCAGCCCGGCAGTCCCCGCCCGGATCCCCGAGGGATCGAACGGCGACCGGGTCTCGCCGGGGACCGTGTTCCCGTTGAGGACGATGTTCGCGGCCGCGAGCGCGTCCTCCGCGTCGCCGCCCGAGAGGTCGGGATGCGAGTCGCGCAGGTCGGCCAACACGAGGTGGTTGTCGGTGCCGCCGGAGACCAGAGAGAGACCGTGTTCCTGCAGCGTCTCCGCGAGTACCTCGGCGTTGTCGACGACCTGCTGTGCGTACGCCTCGAACTCCGGCTCCAAGGCCTCCTTGAAGCCGACCGCCTTGCCGGCGACGTTGTCCGATCAGCGGGCCGCCCTGCCCGCCGGGGAAGACGGCCGAGTCGACGTCGTCCGCGAACTCCTCGTCGCACATCACGATCCCGCCGCGGCCGGCGCGGATCGTCTTGTGGGTCGAGCCGGTGACGAAGTCGGCGACGCCCACCGGCGAGGGGTGGACGCCAGCGGCGACGAGACCGGTGATGTGCGCGATGTCCGCGAGGTGGTAGGCGTCGACTGCGTCGGCGGCCGCCTGAATCCGCTCCCACTCGACGGTGCGGGGGTACGCCGAGTAGCCCGAGACGATGATGTCCGGGTCGAACGACTCGGCGGCGGCGCGGAGGCCCTCGTAGTCGATGTACCCCGTCTCGGGGTCGACCTCGTACTGCTCGACGTCGTACAGTTTCCCCGTGAAGTTCGCGGGGTGACCGTGCGAGAGATGGCCGCCGTGGTTGAGGTCCAGAGAAAGGATCTTGTCGCCCGGTTCGAGCACCGAGTAGTACACCGCCTGGTTCGCCTGCGTGCCGGAGTGGGGCTGGACGTTGACGTGGTCGGCGCCCCACAGCTCCTTCGCGCGCTCGATCGCCAGCTCCTCGACCTCGTCGGCGTACTCGCAGCCGGCGTAGTATCGCGACCCCGGATACCCCTCGGCGTACTTGTTGGTGAGGACGCTCCCCTGCGCCTCCAGTACCGCCTCGCTCACGTGGTTCTCGCTCGCGATCATCGCGAGCGTCTGCTCCTGTCTGTCGCGTTCGCCCGCCAGCGCGTCGGCGACCGCCGGGTCGACCTCCCGGACGTGCTCGTGGTCCATGTGCGAACGCGGGCGCGACCGCGCATTAATCCTTCCGTCGCCGTCGGAAATTGGTCGCGGCGCGTCCGAGGACACGCCGCCGCGTCCGTCGCCGCGCCCGAGGACACGCCGCCGCGTCCGTCGCCGCGCCCGAGGACACGCCACCGCGTCTATCGTCGCATCCGTCGCCGCCCGGAGGGAGACTCCCGCTCGTCCCGTGTCGCTCTTCGATAAACAGAATACCCGCTTTTCGGCCGTTTCAGCCCCGCTACGTGAGTTGTTCGCTCTCCGAATCCCGTTAATATTAAATACGCAACTGGCTTTTATACGGAGAGATAAATGGTGTCGAATTTACTGGAAGCGGACGTCGAGGCGGCGCTCGAAGCGGCCTTCGCCGGGGACGACGACGAGCTGCTCGTCGTGGACCCCTCGGCGGAAACGATCGTATCGCTGGTTGAGACCGCCGTCGGGCGGGACGACCTCCCGAAACTGTCGATGCTCGCGGACGAGCGGACGCTCAAGGACGTGCTGGACGACTTCGTCGTCGCGTCCCGGGCCGCGGACCTCGTCGCCGACGGGACCCTCGACCTTCGGGTGCTGGACGGCGCGGTCGACAACGCCCTGTTCGTCTCCCCGTCTCGGGTCGTCGCGCTGGTCACCGTCGGGGAGGGCGTCGCCGCGCTCTCGACCGACGACGGCGAGTTCGTCGACGAGGTGTACGAGACCCACCGGAGCGCGTTCGACGACGCGGAGGCGTACACGCTCCGCACGCCGGCCATCAGCCGAGTCCGCGAGACGCTGGAGTCCGAGATCGGCGCCGAGGCCCGGGCCGACTTCGACGCCGTGCTCGACGCGGCCGAGAGCGACGAGACCGTCGACCTCGACGAGGTGACCGTCTCGCTGCTCGTCGCGGCGAAGAACGACGTGCTCCTCTACGACATCTCCAAGTGGGGCGAAGACGTCGGCATCGCCTCGAAGGCGACGTTCTCCCGGACGAAGACGCGGCTCGAAGACCTGGGGATCATCGACACCGAGAAGGTCCCGATCGACGTCGGCCGACCGCGGCTCCGCCTGAAGCTCGGCGACGAGCGCCTCCAGGGCGTCGACGCCGAGGCGCTGGCCGCCGAGGCCGCCGAGATGATGGCCGCGACGCCAGCCTGACCGCGCGACCGAACGCTCCTCTTCGTCGTCCCCGCTCTTCTCCTCGCACCCGCTCGTTTCCCGCCGCGGTCCCGCGCGGCGCGTGCGCCGCCGCGCCGCGGACCCGCGCGGCGCGTGCGCCGCCGCGCCGCGGACCCGCGGCTTTTTTTCGCCGCCTCGCGTCGACCGGGTATGGATATCGGACTTGTCGGCGACGGTCCCGCGGTCGAGGCCGCCGCGGCCGCGCTCGGCGACGTCGACGTGAACGTGATGCCCGTCGAGGCCGACCTGCTCGACGGGTTCGACACCGCGGTCGTCGTCGACACCGCCGGATCGGCCGCGTTCGCGACCGCGAACGAACTGCTCGACCGGTGGATCGCGGTCGAGGTGGGCGGACTCGGCGGCGTCCCCCTCGCCGAACTCGACGCCGCGGTGACCGTCCTCGACGACGCCTGTCACGACTGCCTGCGGGCCCGCGTCGAGAGCGGCGGGGCGGAGCCGGCCGACGCGCCGACCGGACGCCGGTCCGCGGTGCGCTACGCCGGCGCGGTGGCCGGACGGCGGGCGATCCGACTACTCGCCGGCGACCCGGTGGCGGACACCGTCGTCGAGGTGCCCGGCGGCGAGCGGACGCTCCTCCCGGTTCCCGGCTGCGACTGCGGGGACGACCCCGGCGACGCGCTCCCCAGAGATCACGCCGAGCGAGACCTCGACGACACGATCGACCGCGCGGAGCGGGCCGTCGACCCCCGGATCGGCGCCCTGGTCGAGGTCGGCGAGCAGGAGTCGTTCCCGGTGCCGTACTACGTCGCCCGAGTCGCCGACACGACGCCCTTCTCGGACGCCGACGCCGCCGACTTCGGCGGCGGGGCAGCCGCCGACTGGGACGCCGCGTTCATGAAGGCGCTCGGCGAGGGGTTAGAGCGGTACGCGGCCGGCGTCTACCGCGAGGCCGAGTTCACGCGCGCGCCGGCCGCAAATGTCCCGAACCCGGTCACGCCGGACGCGTTCGTCCGCCCCGACGACGCCGAGGCGTACGACCGCGACGACCGGCTCCCGTGGGTCCGCGGCGAGCGCCTCGGGACGGGCGAGCCGGCGAGCCTCCCCGCGGAGTTCGTCGGCTTCCCGCCGCCGGAGCGGCGGTACCGCCCGCCGATCACGACCGGACTCGGACTCGGGAGCTCCGGTCCCGACGCCGCCCTCTCCGGGCTGTACGAGACGGTCGAGCGCGACGCGACGATGGTCAGCTGGTACTCCACGACGGAGCCGCTCGGACTCGACGTCGACGACCCGGGGTTCGCCGAACTGGAGAAGCGGGCGCGCGCGGAGTCGCTGTCGGTGACCACCCTCCTCGTCACGACCGACGTGGACGTGCCCGTCGTCGCGGTCGGTGTCAGCCGCGAGGGCGACTGGCCGCGGTTCGCCGCGGGGTCGGGCGCCGACCTCGACCCGGCCGCGGCGGCGCGGAGCGCGCTCGCCGAGGCGCTCCAGAACTGGACCGAGCTCCGCTCGATGGGCCGGGAGGCGGCCGACGAGCAGGGCGCTGCGATCGGCCATCACGCCGACCTGCCCGCGGAGACGGCCGCGTTCTTCGACCCGGACGCGACCGTCTCGACCGAGGGGCTGGGCGCGCCGGAGCTGGCGGGGACCGAGGAGCTGGCGGCCGCGATCGACCGCGTCGAGGCCGTCGGACTCGACGCCTACGTCGCGCGGGTGACGACCCGCGACCTCGCGGCGCTGGGCTTCGAGGCGGTCCGCGTGCTGGTCCCGGGCGCGCAGCCGCTGTTCACCGGCGACCCGTTCTTCGGCGACCGGGCGAGCGAGGTACCGCGGTCGATGGGGTTCGAGCCGGTACTTGACCGTCCGTACCACCCGTTCCCGTGACGGCGGGGTGAGAGCGGCACCTCTCGCGACGCGTCGGCCGCCCCGGCGTCGACCGCCCGCTCCCGCGGATTTAGGTGCCTCCGGGTCGCCGGAGGGCGTATGGACGTCGTACCCGACGCGGACGTAGAGGCGGTCGAGGCGGTCGACGGTGTGTTCCTCACGCAGGGGGCCGTCGGCGAGGAGACGAGCATCCAGCGGTTCGAGATCGAACCGGGGCAGACGGTGCCCGAACACGACCACCCGCACGAGCAGATCGGGCTGATCACGGATGGGAGGCTGACGTTCGTCGTCAACGGGGAGGAGCGCGTCGTCGGGGCGGGCGACACGTACGTGATCCCGGGCGACGAACCCCACGCCGCCGAGAATCGGAGCGACGAACCCGCCGTCGGCTACGACATCTTCTCCCCGCCGCGGGCGAACCCGGACTGGGAGGAGTGAGCGGACGGCGGAACGGTCGGTCGCGACCCGTCGGCACCGAGGCGTGAACCGCCGCGAAACGGGTTCTCGCGCGTCCGCGATACCCGCAAGACGTACCGGACCGAAGGTGTGTTAGTGTTCGGGACCCCATACCGGGTAATGGGAGTCCAAGAACAGTACCCGTTCGACGTGGAGGCGCTCCGCGCCGACTTCCCGATCCTCGATCGAAAGGTCGGCGGGGACCCGGAGACCGCGGGCGAGGGCGAGGGCGACGACACGCCGCTCGTCTACCTCGACAACGCGGCGACCTCGCACACCCCCGACCCGGTCGTCGACGCCATCTCCGACTACTACCGGAGCTACAACGCCAACGTCCACCGCGGGATCCACCAGCTGAGCCAGGAGGCCTCCGTCGCCTACGAGGAGGCCCACGACGCGGTCGCCGAGTTCATCGGCGCGGCGGGCCGCGAGGAGATCGTCTTCACCAAGAACACGACGGAGGCGATGAACCTCGTCGCGTACGCGTGGGGTCTCGAAGAGCTGGGACCGGGCGACAATGTCGTCCTCACCGAGATGGAACACCACGCCTCGCTCGTCACCTGGCAGCAGATCGGCAAGCGGACGGGCGCCGACGTGCGCTTCATCGACGTCACCGACGAGGGGCGGCTCGACACCGACCACGCGGCGGCCCTCATCGACGACGACACCGAGATGGTGTCCGCCGTCCACGTGTCGAACACGCTCGGCACCGTGAACCCCATCCGCGAACTGGCTGACCTGGCGCACGATCACGACGCGTACGTCTTCGCGGACGCCGCCCAGTCAGTGCCGACGCGCCCTGTCGACGTCGGCGACCTCGACGTCGACTTCCTCGCCTTCTCCGGCCACAAGATGTGCGGGCCGACCGGGATCGGCGCGCTGTACGGCCGCGAGGAGATCCTGAGAGGGAATCGCAGCCGTACCTCTACGGCGGCGACATGATCCGCCGGGTCTCCTTCGAGGACTCCACGTGGGAGGACCTCCCGTGGAAGTTCGAGGCCGGGACGCCCTCGATCGCGCAGGGGATCGGTCTCGCAGCCGCGATCGAGTACCTCGAAGAAGTCGGCATGGACCGGATCGAGACCCACGAGGACCTGCTGGCCGAGTACGCCTACGACGAGCTACAGGCGCTCGGCGGGGTCGAGATCTACGGCCCGCCGGGCGACGACCGCGGCGGTCTCGTCGCGTTCAACGTCGACGGCGTCCACGCCCACGACCTCTCCAGCATCCTCAACGACTACGGCGTCGCGATCCGCGCCGGCGACCACTGCACCCAGCCGCTCCACGACGAGATGGGCGTCGCCGCCTCCGCGCGCGCCTCCTTCTACTTCTACAACACTATCGAGGAGGTCGACGCGCTCGTCGACGCCGTCCGCGAGGCCCGGGACCTGTTCGCGTAGCGAATCCGCGGGGTACGGCACCCGTGCGCACAGTGAATCGGTGATCGCGCGCCGCTCGTCGTCGACCCCGGACGCGTCCGGTGATTTTCTCGTAATACTACCGAATAATCGGGTCTAAGGGGCGTGGCAACGGTGATCGCACAATTGTTATCCCGTCGACGGCCCGACGATAGTACGAAGAAGAGTCACAACTCTTGTAGTAAGTTGTTCCCCGCCGAGTCGTCGCTCGCCACCACACCACATGACCGACCATACACCGACGCCGTCCGACGCCCGCGCAGACCCGAACGGAGCCGCCGATCGATCCGAATCGCTCGCCGACCACTCCCCGAGGACCGACGGGGGACCGATCACCGTCCTCCAGGTCGAGCCGGACCCGCGTTCCGCCGAGCTGCTGGAGGCGTTCGCGGCGCGGCTCACCGATCGCGTTCGGGTCCACACCGTGGACCGCTTCGCGGACGCACTCGACGCCGTCGAGACGGGCGTCGAGTTCGACGGCGAGCGGGTCCCGGTCGACTGCGTCGTGACGGAACAGCGCCTTCCGGACGGGTCCGGGGTCGACCTGACCGAGCGACTGCGCGAGGCTGACCGCGGGGTCCCGGTCGTGTTCTACACCACGTGTCCGGGCGAGGAGCGCGAGGCGGCCGCGTTCGGCGCCGGCGCGGACGCCTACTTCGAGAAGGGGTCCGACCGCGGCCGGTACGACGCGATCCTCGACCGGATCCGCGCGCTCGTCGACGAGCGCCGCGACCGCGAGGGAGACGCGAGGGCGGGAGTCGCGTCGACGCCGCGCGCACCCGGGGCACCGGGAGAGACGCTGCGCTCCGAGGAGTGAGTGGCGTCGCCGAGCGGCAACTGTGGAGAGTAGAAGGGACAGCGACTGTGGAGGGTAGAGGGGACGGCGTCAGCGGGGTCGACAGACGTTCGCGTTACCGTTCGAGGTCGAGATCGACCGTGAGGTCGGTCGCTATCCACGCGTCGGTGTTGCCCTGTTCGGTGAAGACAGTCCGCTCCTGAGAACAGCGGGTCGCGGCGACGGTCGGCCGTTCGTCGGCCGCCGATTCGGCGTCCCGCTCGATCCGGTCTCCCGTTGTCATTACTACCCGGTCAGAGACCGGCGGGGATATAGATTTCGGTCGACCTAAACCATCCGCGGCGATCCGGGTGGGGGATCGGAGGGCCTTACCTCGCGGCGGTCGTTCACTCGGCCGTGACCGACACGCTGTTCACACCGCTCACGCTGCGCGAGACCGAGTTCCGGAACCGCGTAATGCTCTCGCCGATGTGCCAGTACTCCGCCGAGGACGGGCTGGCAAACGACTGGCACCGCGTCCACCTCGGGGCCCGCGCCGCCGGCGGCGCGGGAGTCGTGATGACGGAGGCGACCGGCGTCGAACCGCGCGGCCGCATCACCCCGAACTGCCTCGGGATCTGGTCCGACGAGCACGCCGAGGCGATCGAACCGATCGTCGAGTTCGTGAAGTCTCAGGGCGCGACCCCGGGGATCCAGCTGGCTCACGCCGGACGGAAGGCCTCTCACCGCCCGCCGGCCGAGGGGGGCGGACCCATCCCCGCCGACGAGGCGGACGGGTGGGAGACCGTCTCCGCGACCGACGATCCGTACCCGCACGCGAACGTCGACGAGGGCGACCTGGCCGACACCCGCCGGCTGGACGGTGAGGGCATCGACGAGGTCATCGACGCGTTCGCGGCCGCCGCGGAGCGCGCGCACGACATCGGCTTCGAGGTGGCGGAGGTCCACGCGGCCCACGGCTACTTGCTCCACCAGTTCCTCTCGCCGGTCACCAACGACCGGGAGGACGAGTACGGCGGGAGCTTCGAGAACCGCACTCGGCTCCTCCGCGAGGTCGTCGAGGCAGTCCGCGAGGTCTGGCCCGACGGCAAGCCGGTCTTCGTCCGGATCTCCGCGACCGACTGGCTCCCCGACCGCGACTCGTGGGACGTGGACGACTCGGTGCGGCTGGCCCCCGTACTCGCCGAGGCCGGCGCCGACCTGATCGACGTCTCGGGCGGCGGGATCCACCCGGACCAGAGATCCCGAGCGCCGGCCCGGGCTATCAGGTACCCTACGCCGAGGCGATCCGCGAGGGAACCGACGTGCCCGTCGCCGCGGTTGGCGGGATCACGGAGCCGACCCACGCCGACGCCCTGGTCCGCAACGAGCGGGCCGACCTCGTCGCGCTCGGCCGCGAGATGCTCCGCCACCCGCACTGGCCGCTTGAGGCCGCCCACGAACTCGGCGAAGAGGCCGAGTGGCCGGTCCAGTACCGCCGCGGCCGCTACGACTGAGCGACGACGACGGCAAGTCACCGACGGGGCGGGAACCGCCCGCACGCTCCGAGAAGACTTATTTCCCTCCCGCGAGCCGACCGCGTATGGAGTACCGACCGTTCCCCGACGAGCGCGCCGACGAGTTCGACGCGTTCATGCGGTACGCGTTCGCCCCGACCGAGGGACCGTACGACCCCGCGGAGGCCGACGACCACGACACCATCGCCGACAGGCGGGGGCTGTTCGACGGCGACGACCCGGTGGCGGTCTGCGCGCACCACTACTTCTCGCTGCGGATCCGCGGCGAGGACCGCGAGGTCGCCGGACTCTCCGCGGTCGCGTCCCCGCCGGAACACCGCCGGCAGGGGAACGTCGGCCGGATGCTCAGGGAGTCGCTCGCGGAGTACCGCGACCGCGACGTCTTCGTCTCGACGCTGTGGCCCTTCGAGTACCCCTTCTACGCGAACTACGGCTGGGCGACCGCGAGCCGCTACCGCCACCTGACCGCGCCGCCGGAACAGCTCGGGTTCGTCGACGACCTGATCGCGACCGCGGGCGACGACGCCGGGACCTTCCGCCGACTCGGGGAAGACGACTACCCGGCCGTGAAACCCGTTCTCGCGGCGACCGCGGAGCGCTACGACCTGACGATGGACTGGACCGAGGAGTGGTGGCGCGAGCGGACCCTTCAGGGGTGGAAGACCGACCCGTTCGTCTACGGGTGGGAGCGCGACGGGGAGGTTCGGGCCGTCTGCGCGTACAGCTTCCACGACGAGCCGGACGCGGACGACCCGGCGTTGCGCGTCACCGACGTCGCCGTCGCGGACGACGAGGCGTGGTTCCAGCTGCTCCGCTTCTTCCGCGACCACGACTCGCAGGTCGACGAGGTCCGGATCCGCGCCCCGCCGGACGCGCCCCTGCTCGACCTCGTCGACGACCCGCGCGCCATCGACTGCGAGGTTCGCACCGGACCGATGGTCCGGCTCGTCGACGTCGCCGCCGCGCTCGAAGCGCTCGCGCCGGACCCCGAACTCGAGACCGCGTTCTCGCTTTCGGTCGCCGACCCGCTCGTCGATTGGAACGACCGGACGTTCCGGGTCGCCGTCGCGGACGGCGCGGTCACCGTCGAGCCGGCGGGCGGCGAGACCGACGGTGAGACCGCCGACGCAGAAAGCGAGACCGCGGACGCCGCGGTCGACGTCGGCGCGCTCTCGCAGCTGTACGTCGGGTACCGGTCGGTCGACGAGGTGATTCGGGACGACGGGCTCGCGGTCGGCAGCGCGGTCGCGGACGACAGCGCGGTCGCGGGCGACCTCCGCGCGCTGTTCCCGCCACGAACGACTCATCTGCGCGAGGGGTTCTGAGCCGCCCTCGCTGCCGGGCTTTTTATCCGCGGACCGCCTACGGCGCGGTATGAGTTCCCGCGACCCGCGCGACGACGACCTCGAGGAGCGGCTCGACGAGCTCGAGGACGTGCTGAGCGAGCTCCGCTCCGACCTCCGAGAGACCGAGCGCGACCGCCGCGGTCCCCCGCGGCCGCCCCGACTTTCGGAGCTGGTGCGGTTCACCGAACAGTACACCATTCCGACGCTCATCGCGCTGCTGGAGACGACGATCAAGTCGCTCGAACTGCTCCAGGGCACCCTCCGGCTCGCCGACCCCGAGCGGAGCGTCGCGGAGGGCGCGGAGGGCGCGGGCGACCGCCTCGCGGACGTCCGCGACGGCGCGAGCGCCGGTCTCTCGCGGTCGCTCTCGGAGCTCCGGACCGCGCTCTCCGAGGCCGACCTCCCAGAGGAGGCCGCCTCGCGGTCGATCATCGCCGACGCGCGCGACCTCACCGCGGAGATCGAGTCCCGGATCGACGAGGGACGCCGGGAGGCGGACGCGGCGCGGGACCGGCGCCTCGGGAGGGACGGCGACCGGGACCGCGACCGAGACGAGGGCGACCGGGACCGAGACGGAGGTGATCGAACCCGGGACGAGAGCGACCGAACCCGGGACGAGATCGACCGAGAGCGCGACGAGAGGGAGTCCGACCGCGACGACGACACCAGTCCGGTTCGGATCGACGTGACCGAACCCGGCGAAAGCGGGGACGAGGGCGACGAACGCGAGGACGAAGCGTCCGACGACGCCGACGACGCCCCGGAGATAGACGTCGAGTCCGAGCTGGAGTCGATAAAGCGTCAGGTCGACGGCGACGAGGTCGGTGCGGAGGCGGGCGACGACGTGGAAGCAGACGATGATACCGACACGGACGACGACGTGGAGAACGGCGCGGGCAGCGAAGGGAACGCGGGCTCGAGCGACGACGCGGACGAAGAGGACCCGGACGACGGAGCGAACTGAGCCGCGGTCTTAAAACGACGCGCCGAGCCGGTCGGCGACGCGCTCGGCGGAGTCGAGGAGGAGCGTCTCGTCGTCGGTGAACACTTCGAGGGCGACGGTGCCGTCGAACCCGGCGAGTTCCGACTCGACGAGGTCGTAGTCGACCTCGCCGGCTCCCACGGGGAGGTGGGTGTCGCCGCGGCGGCGGACGTCGTGGCAGTGGAGATGCGAGATCCGGTCGCCGTGGCTCCGGAGGAACCGCTTTATCGCCTTGTTTCCCCCCTCCATGTACGCGTGGCCGAGGTCGAAACAGATCGGGGTGTCGGTCTCGCGGGCGAGGTCGCCGGCCGCTTCGAGGAGGCGCCGCTGGTAGTCGACGATGGCGTCGTTCACCTCGGGGACGTACGTCGCCAGCCGCTGGCTGTACGGCAGGTGGACGAGTAACTCGCGGCCGGCGAGCGCATCGCTCAGGCGCTCGGGGTCGACGTCGCCCGGCACGAGCGTCGGCTCCCCGATTCCGAGCTCGCAGAAGTCGAATCGGGGCGACGACGCCGCGAGCCGATCGAGGTCGTCGCCGACGGTGAGACCGATCGTCATGTCGGCGGTGGGTACGGCGGCGTGTTATGTATCCCCCTTCTTTTCAATGGAGTGCTGATCTGAATAACCGGCAGCGGGACACGGGACGCCGACGGTTCGGGGTTGTCGCGTCGCTGTACGAACGACCGATGGGGGAGGACCACCGTCGCCGCCCCGCTCGCTCGGCCCACGCTGTCCTCAGTGGTCGTGGTCGTGACCCTGATCCCGTATCTCCGGGTGTTGATCGGCGAACTCCGTCGGATCCTCCTCGAACGTCCGCTTACACGCCGTCGAGCAGAAACGGTACGTCGTCCCCTCGTGGGACGCGCTGGGACCCTCGTCGTCGGTCCGCATGCCGCAGACCGGATCGCGGTACTCCCCGGGCGCACCGAGACCGCGTCGATAGACGTACAGGAGGAACCCGGAGAGCGCGAAGGCGACGAGGTTGAGGTAGAACGTGTAGTTGAGCTCGAAGTAGGTCTGCTCGGTCGCCGTCTCGCCGCCCGCGAGGTCGGGGACGATACCGAGCGCGTCGAACAGCAGTTCCATGAGGAAGCCGGTGAACGCCATGGTCACGAAGAAGACGCCGAGGATGTACAGCATGACCTTCCAGCCGTAGTACTTCCGGTAGACGTTGAGAACCGGTATCGTGATGAGGTCGGCGTAGACGAACGCGATGATCCCGGCGAAGCCGACGCCGCCGCCCCACAGCGCGACGGCGAACGGGACGTTCCCCATGCTCCCGACGAAGCTGACGACCGCGATGGCGACGCCCATGAGTGCGTTCTCGGCGGTCACGAGCAGGCCGTCTCCTTGGACGAACAGCGCGTTCCACACCCGCTGCGGGACGAAGACGATGACGAACCCGGAGATGAGAAAGCCCGCGACGATGTCTTTCCAGATCATCGACCACTCCTTGCGGTACTGGTTGGCGACCTTGTACCAGCCGCCCCACGAGCGCAGTTCGTCGCGCCACCCGCCGCGGCCGGACGTCTCCTGACGGTACGTCTCCAGACACCCCTCCGAACAGAACCGTAGGGTCTCGCCGCCGTCGGTCGTGAGCGTGTGCTCCTTCGTACCCTCCATGCCGCAGGTGGGATCCTCGCTGACTCCCGACTCGCGGTCGCGCTCCGCGAGCGTCTCCCTGACCTCGTCGAAGAGGGCCTCGGGGAGCGTGAGGTGGACGATGCCGGCCATCACGACGATGAGGATCAGGCCGCCGAGCAGCTCCGCGAGCAGGAACTCCCAGCCCAGCAGGATCAGGATCATCAGCCCCAGTTCGACGATGAGGTTCGTCGACGCGAACATGAACGCGAGGAAGTTCACCGCGTGGGCGCCCTTCTTGAACAGCCCCTTCCCGATGGCGACGGCCCCAAAGCTACACCCGCTGCTCGCCGCGCCGAACGCCGTCGCCTTCGCGAGGCCGCGCAGGTCGCCGTCGCCCAAGACCCCCGCCATTCGCTCCTTCGAGACGTACACCTGAACGAGACTCGTCACCGTGAGTCCCATGATGATCGCCCAGGCCGCCGTCCAGAGAAACCCGAAACCGATACGGAGGGATTCGAGAACGCCGTCGAGTATCGTTGCCTGCATGGTTGGATGATCGCAAGGGAAGTCTATTGCAGTTTCCCTTAGAATACCCTTCCCGAGACGGGGTAGATACTACGGTATCGAAAGCTACTGGGCAGCAGTATTTGGATTGTGAAGCAAACCGCCATCGCCGCGAATTGAGTTGCCGACGCGAGCGTCGAGGCGCGTCCGACCGGGCGCCACAGCGCGTCGGACCGGGACCGCGGCGTCCGCGTCCCGTCTCCCGATTCAGTCGTCCGCGAGCGGGTTGTCGAGGTCGATCTCGCCGGCGTCTATCTCGGCTTCGATCTCGCGGGCCGCAGTCACCATGTTCTCGGTCTTGCCGTAGGCGACCTCGCGCGGGAGCAGCTTCAGCCCGCAGTCGGGCGAGATTCGTGAGCTTCTCCGGCGGGACGACGCGGAGGCCCTGCCGGATGTTCCGTTTGATCTCCGCGACCGACTCCACCTCGGCGGTGTGGGCGTCGACGACGCCGAGCGCGAGGTCGGGTTCGAGTTCGGGCTCCTCGAAGACGGGGATCTGCTCGTAGTCGCCGTTCGACAGTTCGAGGTCGAACTCGTCGATCGGGTAGTCGTTGATCTCGGGGTACACCCGCGAGTAGTCGCCGTAACAGACGTGGAGACCGATCCGGACCTCCTCGGGGATGCCCGCGGCGATTCGTTCGAGCGCCTCGCCGACGATGGCGTGGTCCTCAGGCGTCGTCGCCAGCGCCGGCTCGTCGATCTGGATGTAGCGCGCGCCCGCCTCGACGAGCTTCTCGACCTCCTCGTTGACGAGGTCCGCGAGGTCGTACACCAGCTCCTCGGTGGAGGGGTACGCCTCGTTGAACGCCCAGAAGCCGAGGGTGTACGGTCCCGTGATCGGGACCTTGACGGGGCGCTCGGCGACGCCGGCAGTGAACTCGAACTCGTCGACGAGCCACGGCTCGTCGTACTCGACCTCCTCGACCACGCTCGGCTTGTCGAAGTAGTTGTGGCCCCACACCTTCACGGGACCGTTGAACTCGTAGCCGTCGATGCGGTCGGCGAAGAACTCCACCATCTCGTTGCGGCGCATCTCGCCGTCGACGACCGTGTCCAGCCCGGCGCGCTCGTGCTCGTGCGTGATGAGCCGGCAGGCGTCGTCGTGGGCCTCTTCGAGGTCCGACTCGTCGAACTTCGAGTCGGGGTCGTCGACCAGTTCGTCGGCCCGGTTGAGCCACTTCGGCTTCGGGTAGGAGCCGACGACGGTCGTCAGCAGGAACGCGTCGGTCGGGTGGTCGTCCGGGCGGAACTGGTCTCTGTTGGCGTCGGGGTTTCGGACCATCAGTCGAGCACCTCCGCGGCGGCGGCGAGGGCGTTCAGCTTCTCGCGGTACTTGTTCGTCGGCAGGTAGAACAGCTCGGCGTTCGGCGTGAGGTAGGTCCGGTCGAACCCCTCGACGGGGATTCTGCGACTCGAACCACTCGACGCGCTCCGCGACCGTCTCCGGCTCCTCGACGAGCGTGTTCTGCCCGTCGACGAGACCGAGCGACAGCGAGTCGGTCGAGCCGAACTCCTGAACGTTGTAGACGGTGTCGTCGCGGTCGCCGGCGACGAGGTCGAGCCCGAGCGCGTCGGCGCTCGCCTCGTCGACAAGGTGCGCGTACAGCTTCTCGTCGAGCGCGCCGTAGAACGTCTGGACCACCACGTCGGCGTCGGTCGCGTCGGCGACCGTCGCGATCGCGTCGGTCGCACGCTCCTCCTCGCCCTCGGCGGGCGGGTTCGTGACGAGCGACGGTTCGAGGAGGAACAGCGTCTCGTGGGCCGGGAACGCCTCGACCTCGCCCGCGAGGAACTCCGCGACCGCGGCCTGGAACTCGGCCTCGTCGCCGTAGTGCTCGTCGGTCGCGAGGTCGGCCAGCGAGTACGGCCCGGGGAGCGTCGCCGCCAGCGACGCGTCGGCGGCGCCGTCGGCGTCGGCAAGCAGGTCGTCGGCCTTCTCGAGCTCGCGGGCAACGTCGCCGGAGAAGCCGAGGTCGTCGACCACGCGCGGGTCGCGGTAGAAGTTGTTGTTGTCGTAGTACCGGACGATCCCGCCGGTCTCGACGCCGTCGTGGACCGTCAGCGGGTGCGCGATCATGTCGTCCCACCGAGCCTGCCCCTCCGATATCAGGTCGAGACCGGCGTCCAGTTGGTGGTCGACGTACGTCGCGCGCACCTCGTCGTACTCCGCCACGATCGCCTCGCTCTCGTCGCCGCTCAGGAGGTCCCCCTTCTGGTGGCCCTTCAGGTCCGAGAGCGTCTCTTTCGCCCGGTCCGGGAGCGGATACAGCCCCGGCGTCGCCGCGACACGTTCGGTCATCACCGACCGTTGGATATGCCGTCGTATAATATTTGCTAATGTAATTTATGTTCGAAGGTTATTACCCCCGACGGACCGAACGGTTAAGCCGTCCGTCGGGAATCGAGCCCCATGACCGTCGTCTCCCTGTTTCCCTCCGCGACCGAACTGGCGGCCGCGCTCGGCGCGACGCCCGCCGCGGTCTCCCACCAGTGCGACCATCCGCCGGCGGTCGAGGACCGACCCAGGCTCACCGGACTCGTCCGCGACCTCGACGCCGACCCCGCGGAACTCGATCGGATCGCGGCCCACGACGACACCTACTACCTCGACGGCGACCGGCTCGCCGCGGCCGACCCGGACGCGGTCCTCACGCAGGGCGTCTGCGCGGTCTGCGCGCTCGACGCCGGGCTCGCCCGCCGGGCGGTCGAGCGGCTCGATCTCGACGCGGCGGTGCTCGACGTCCACGCCGACGACCTCGACGACGTCCTCGCGAACGTCGAGGTCGTCGGCGAGGCGGTAGGGCGCCCGGCGGCCGCGGCCGCGCTCCGCGACGACCTCGACGCCCGGATCGAGACCGTCGCTGACGCGGCCCCGTCGGGCGACGCCCGCCCCCGCGTCGCCGTCCTCGACTGGGCCGACCCGCTCCGCCACGCAGGCCTCTGGGTCCCCGACCTCGTTCAGCTCGCCGGCGGGGAGACCGGTCTCGTCGGCTCCGGCGAACGGTCGCGGAAGATCGATCCGGACGAACTGCGCGCCTTCGACCCCGAGGTCGTCGTGGTCGGGCCCTGTAGCGCCGACGTCGACGAGGCCGAGCGCGCGGCCCTCGACCTGCTCGACCGCGACCCCCTCGACGACGTGGCGGCGGTGCGCGACGGTCGGGTGTACGCGATGGACGGCACCGCCTACCTGAACCGCCACAGCCACCGCGTCGTCGACACGCTGGAGGCGCTAGCGACTGTGATCCGTCCGGACAGGTCCGAGGAAACCGGCGAGAAGGTGCGGCGCATCGATACGGAACCGGTCGGGGCCTCGAACCCCCGGTAACACCGCCTCACTCCCGCCGCAACGCCAATACGGTGAGCGTCTCGAACGGGAACGACTCCTCGACGACCGGCTCGGCCGCGAACCCGACATCTTCGACCAACTCGAGCACCTCATCGTATCCCGTCAGCGACGAGACCAAAAGCAGGACGACGCCGTCGGGCGCGAGGACGCGACCCACGTCCGCGAGGAACGGCTCGATGAGTTCGCGCCCCGACTCGCCGCCCGAGAGCGCGTGTTCCATCCAGTCGTCCCACTCGTTGTCGGGGTCCGTCGGCAGGTACGGCGGGTTGAAACACACCGCGTCGAACGCGTCCGCGCGGAACGGCGAGAGCAGGTCGGCGACGACCGCCTCGACCCCGCGCTCGCGGGCTTGTCGCGCGGCGTGGGGGTTGAGGTCGCTGCCGACCACGTCGAGGTCGCGTTCCTCGGCGATCTGCTGAGCGACCCACCCGGACCCCGTGCCGACCTCCAGCACGCGCCCGTGCGCCTCCGCGACCGCCGCCTCCGCGAGCAGCCCGGAGTCCTCCGCGGGCTGGTAGACGGCGACGTCGTCGAGACCGCGTCGCGCCGCGAGGCCGCCGTCGTGCTCGTCGCTATCGTCGCGCTTGTCGCTATCGTCGCGCTCGTCTCCGCCGTCAGTCATCGGTCGCCGCCCTCCGCCTCGGTGTCACCCTCCGCCTCGGTGTCACCCCCGTCGGCGTCGCCGGAGCTCTCGGACCCGTCGCGCGTCGCCGCGCGTCCCTCGACCGACGCGTCTAACTGCGGTCCCGAGGCGCCCTCAGCGCGGGCGGAGAGCGTCTGCTGCGGGAACGGGATGACGATCCCCTCGGCTTCGAGGGCGTCTTTCATCGCGTTCATCGCGGCCGTCTGAGTCCGCCAGCGCTTCCGCATGCTGGGGTTGCGGATCCAGTAGCGGAGGCCGAGGACGACAGCCGAGTCGGCGAAGCGCTTCGTCACGGCGTTCGGCTCGGGCATCTCGGCGACGTCCTCGACTCCCGCGACCGCCTCCTCGACGACCGCGGCCGCGCGCTCGACGTCGGCGTCGTAGTCGACGCCGACCTCGACTTCGATCCGTAGCCGGTTCCGCCGCGAGCGGTCGACGATCGAACCCGACCGGACGGTGTCGTTCGGCATCGTGATTACCTCGCCGTCGAACGACCGGAGCCGCGTGCTCATGATCGATATCTCCGTCACCGTCCCCTCGTGGTCACCGATCTCCACCCAGTCGCCGACCTCGAACGGCCGGGAGAACATCAGCACGAAGCCGGCGAGGATCGCGCCGAGCGTCTGGCGCGCGGCCATCCCGACCACGATCCCGAGGAACCCCGCGCCGACGAGGAGGCTGCCGACGTTCTCGGTGAACAGCCCGACGACCGCGAGTATCGCCGACGTGTAGATGGTCAACTGCGTGATCCGGAGGATCACCTCCTGTTGGTGTTTGGAGATCGACGCGCTCTCGGCGCCGATCTCGCGGATGACGCCGCCGAGGAAGTCCGTGAGCGCGTACGAGATCGCCAAGAGGATCACGGCGAGGATGACGTTCGACAGCTGGTCGGCGCTCAGCGCCGACCGCGCGGTCTCGAAGAGGGCGCCGCTCCGGTCCCACACCGCGATGAGCGTGAGCGCGCCCACCGCGGTGGCGACGCCGACCGCCGCCGACAACAGGAGCCGTTTCGTGGAGGTGAGGTCCCTGTCGCCGCGCTTGAGCCGGCCCGTGAGGTACCGGACCGCCAGTACGGAGACGACGATACCCACCGAGGCGGCGAACCGATCGAAGTTGCCCGCGAGCGCGCGCTGAAGCTCCGTCACGACGCCGATCCAGTCCGTCATCGTCACGCCTCCGTTGGGGCGCCGCGCTCGCGCGCCAGCTCCGCCAGCGCGGCGAACGCCGCCGGCTCCAGCGTGCCGGGCCGGCTACCGAGCAGCTCCTCGTCCGCCGCGTCGACGACCGCCTCGGGGTCGTCGAGCCCGGAGATGTGCGCCGTGTTCCGGACCGCGTTCCGCACCGTCTTGCGCCGCTGGGTGAAAAGCGCCTTCACGAACCGGAGGAAGAACGCCTCGTCGCCGACAGTGTACTCGGGGTCGCGGGGGGTACACCGCACGACGGCGCTCTCGACGGCCGGCTGCGGGTCGAACGCCTCCTTCGGGACGCGCTCCGCGATCTCGACGTCGGCGTAGTGTTGCGCCGACACCGAGAGCCGACCGTACTCGGACTCGCCCGCGGACGCCACCATGCGGTCAGCGAACTCGGCCTGGAACATCAACACGAGCGGCTTCTTCTCCGGCAGCAGCCGGAAGGCGATCTCCGAGGAGACGCCGTACGGGAGGTTGGCGACGCAGGCCGTAAACGGCGGGAACTCGACGTCGAGCGCGTCGCCCTCGACCACGTCGAGCAGCCCGTCGGCGACCGCGGCAGCGAACTCCTCGCGGAGGAACTCGGCGAAGGCGCCGTCGCGCTCGATCACCGTCAGGCGCCCGGAGGCGTCGCTCGCCGTCGCCAGCAGTCGGTCGGTAAGCGCGCCCGCGCCGCCGCCGATCTCGAGGAGGTGACTGGTGTCGGCGCCGTCGGGGAGGTAGCCGGGAATTCGGTCGAGGACCCGGTCGTCGACGAGGAAGTGCTGGTCGCGGTCGGGGTCCGCGCGCGCGCCGGCCCGCCTCGCAAGCGCGTCGGGGTCGCGGCTCCCGTAGGCGGGGCCCTCACCCGTCGATGAGTCGGTCATGGCCGGGGTACACGCGGTGTTCGGGTAAAAGCCTCGTTTCGGGAGCGGCTCAGTCCTCGCGGCCGACGAACGTCCGGTACTTCAGGTCGTCCTCGCGGATCTCCTCGACGATCCGTTCGAGGATCACCTCCCGCGGGCGGTGGAGCCCGGAGATGCGCTCCTCGACGTCCGCGAAGCTCTCGAACGGGCCGCGCTTCCGCTCGTCGAGGAGGTCGTTCCGCAGCTTCTTGCCGATTCCCGGCAGCAGGTTCAGCTGGTGGAGCCGGAGGGTGATCGGTCCCGCCTCGTTGTAGAAGTCGACGAACCGCTCTTCGTCGGTCTCGACGATCGCCTCGGCCGCGTACTCGATCTCCGCGGCCGCGTTTCGGGTGAGGTCGTCGAACGACACCTCGCGGTAGCGGCCGATGTCCGGCCCGTCCAGCGCGATCCGGTCGCCCACCGAGACGTCCGCGTCGTCGCCAAGCGTCAGTTCGTACAGCCCGAACGAGTCGGCGCCGAGCGCGTACGCCACCGGCGACTTGCGGGACTGCGGGCGGTCGTCGTCGGGACGCCCGTTCGGCAGCACGTCGAGCAGGACGGCGGTCGGACCGTCGTCAGCGACGTCCCCGTCGCCGTCGGCGTTTTCCATGTCTGGTTTATCGCTCCGAGCAGTGAAAAAACCGCTGGGAGGAGCGGCGACTCGGTCGAAGTGGAGAACGGTCGGGAACGCGAAACAGCGAGGAACGCGGCGGCGGGAGGAACGACCGAAGAGAAGCTCCGCGTTCAGGCGTACTTCGCGACGACGCCGAGGATCTCGTCCAGCTCCTCGCCGTCGAGCGAGTAGCGCTCTTGTGCGAACACCGAGCGGAGCTCCGTGCGGTCCTCGGGGAGCAGGTCGGTGATCTTCACGGCGGTCGGCAGGTCGATCTGGTCCAGCTCGGCCAGCTCCTCGACGAGCTCGCGGGACTCGTCGGCGTCGAGGTCCGCGAACCGATTGACGTGCTCGATCGCGCGGGCCAGCTCGTAGCGGAGGTCGCGGTCTTCGTCTTCCGCGCGCTCGTCTTCGATCTCCACGAGGATCTCCTTCGCCTCGGAGGTGGTGACGTACTCCTCGTCGAGCTTCTCTTTGAAGATCGTCATCTCAGTTCTGCTGTGCGCGCATGTGGGCGGCGGTGACGATGAGCGTCTTCGTCTTGCCGCCGTCCGGAATCTCGACTTTGAACGCCGATCCCTGCTTGCCGACGACGGTGCCGGTCCGGCCGTCGAAGCGCGGGTGGAAGCGACCCTTGGGAACGCTCGGGTCGATCTTGAGGTGGACCTGCGACCCCTCGTCGAACTCCTGGATCGCTCGCTGCGGCGGGGAGGTGCCGCGGTTACGGGGTTTGTTCGAGAGCTTGTCGCGAGTCGCCTTCTGCGGCCCATTGGAACTCGGCATGGTCTTGGGATACCTTCCGCTGCCGCCGTTATAAATCGTGCGTTACGGCCCGCAGGGCGTGGAGACCTCACACACGCGGAGATCGGCGGTGCTGTCCGTCGCTCTCCCGCGCGCATCGCTCGCTCGCACGCGCGCGACTACCAGACGGACCTCCCCCTTTCGAAAGGGATAATCCCGAGAGTCCCTACCATGTTCGTAATGAGTCATCAGCTGCCGGACGTACAGGCCTCGGCTCCCGACGTCACCGTCGGGCTCTCGCAGGTCGGGGTCACCGGCGTGGAGAAGCTCGTGAAGCTGGCGCGCGGCGACAAGCGCCCCATCGTCCTCATGGCGGAGTTCGAGGTGTTCGTCGACCTCCCGAGCGGCCGGAAGGGGATCGACATGTCGCGGAACCTCGCGACCGTCGACGAGATCCTCGAGGACATCACCCGCGAGGAGGCGTACCGCGTCGAGGACGTCTGCGGCGACGCCGCCGAGCGACTCTTAGAGAAGCACGACTACACCACCACCGCCGAGGTGTCGATGACGGCGGATCTCGTCACCCGCGAGAACACGCCCGCCTCCGACATCGAGACGCAGAGCACGGCGACGATCGTCGCCAGCGCGACCGCCACCGAGGACGGCACGCGCGAGGAGATCGGCGCCGAAGTGACGGGGATGACCGTCTGTCCCTGCTCGCAGGGGATGAGCGAGTCGCGGGCCCGCGACAAGCTCGCCGAACTCGGCGTCGACGAGGAGACGACCGAGGAGTTCCTCGACGCCGTCCCGCAGCCGGGCCACTCCCAGCGCGGCCACGCGACCCTGACGATCACGACCGAGGGCCACCCGGACGTCGACCTCCGAGACGTGATCGACGTCGCCCGCGACTCGATGAGCGCGCGCATCTACAACATGGCGAAGCGCCCCGACGAGGACCACATGACCTACGAGGCCCACGCCGACGCGAAGTTCGTCGAGGACTGCGTCCGCGCGCTCGCCGAGGGGACCGTCGACGAGTTCGGCCACCTCCCGGACGACGCCGTAATCCACATGAAACAGTCGAACGACGAGTCGATCCACCAACACAACGCCCACGCCGAGCGCGAGGTCCGGCTGGGCGACCTCCGCGACGAACTCGACCACTAAGCGCGTGTAGACGCGGTCGCTAAGATCTTTTAACTGAGCCGGAGGTTGCTGTCGGTTATTTATAAGTGAATGGTGATGCTGTGGTACAGATTTCCGAATCACCAGCCGCTCGTTTATAAATAATCGACGACCGATCGACTGCGACCACCTCCAAAGCCCCAGCCGTTTACGTATAAATCGTTGATTCCGGATCGACAACGAACACCGCCAAAGCCCCAGTCGCGAGGCCGCAGTACGCTCGTTGTCGCCCGAAAATCAAAGATTTTCGGGATGACGAGAGAGCTCCGCTCTCTCGAACCACGCTCCTCGCTCGCGCTGCTCGCTGCGGTGCTTACGTCGCCTACTTCGGCCTCGCGACTGCCCCTTTGAGTCCCGCCCCGCACAGCACCGCGCCTCACACCTCCCCAGCCTCGTCAGTCGCCGTCGCTTCGCTCCGGCGACTGACTCCCTCGCACGTGCTCCTCGCGCCCGGTGGGCGCTCGGAGGCGCGCGCCGCCGCATCGTCGTTTATAAACTTTCGTCGTCAGCCACTCAGCCGAACGTCAACGGCTCCGACTCCGCCCAGCGCGGCTCGAACTGCTCTTTCACGCTCGTCGCGAACTCGATGTCCTTCACGTCGATCATCGCGAACGGCTCGTCCGCCGACAGCGGGTGCGGCACCTCGATACACACCTCTATCTCGTCGAACACGTTGAACGTCCCGTCCACGTTCGGCGACGTGCGAACCTCGAACCCGTCCATGTCCGCCAGCTCCGCGGTGTATCGGCGACCGACGCTCCGCGGGAGCGCGTCGACCGTCGCCGGCGACAGCAGCACCCGGATCTCCACGCCGCGTTCGAGCGCGGACTCCAGTTCGGCGGCCACCTGCTCGCCGATCGTGCCGAGGTCGAAGCCGGTCGCGGGCGCACCGGCGACCACGACGACCCGGCGTTCAGCGGCGGCAATCCGCTCTAAGAGGAGGTCGGTCGCCTCCTCGGCGCCGACCGCCGCGGTCCAGAACTGGCCGTCGACCGGCTCGCCGGCGTCGAGTTCCGTCGAGAGATCGTCGACCACCGACTCGTACTGTTCGGCCTGCGTCTGCAGCTCCTGTTTCTTCTCGTCGAGCAGGCGGTCGAGCGCGGCGTCCGGCTCGACCGCGACGTACTTCTTCGGGCGGCTGGCCGCCTGACTGCGGACCAGACTGTGCTGCTCTAAGCTGTTGAGCACGTCGTAGATCCGACCCATCGGGACCTCGCTGGCGCGAGAGAGGTCCTTCGCGGTAGTCGGCCCGGTCCGGAGGAGCGCGCGGTACGCCCGGGCCTCGTACTCGGAGAGTCCGAGGTCGCGGAGAGATGCCATACGCTGGGATGCCGCGGCATCCGTATAAACGCGTCGCCCGTTTACGATTCGGATCGCCGAGGTGGGTTCGATCTCGACTGTCGGCGGCTATCCCGCCGATTCCGACGACCCGTCGAGCCGGCGCGTCGCCGAGAGTCAGGCCAGGGTATCGCCGACCCGGTCCATCAACTCGTCGGGCGTTTCCGCCGGCTCGGAGGCGCCGTCGCCCGCGAGGACGACCGCGGTCCCCTCCGGGACCGTCCGCGGCGCGGGCGCGTCATCCTCGTGGGCGTTCGGCGCGATCACCTTCTCGTGGTCGGCCACCCGCCACGCGGCGCGGTGAAGGTCGCTCCCCGGTTCGGTCCCGACCGCGATGACGGTCGTGCCGCGGCGGAGGCGACCGGCGAGGCTCCCGTAGCCGGCGACCTGGACGCTCAGGCGCTCGGTGGCGCCGGCGAACGCCTCGGCCGTCTCGCGCGCGACCTCGCGGTAGCGGTCCTCGCCGGTGAGCGCGGCAAGGTCGAGCAGCGACGTCGCCATCTCGACGTTGGCGTCGAGCGGGCGGAACGACCGATCGAGCAGTCCCGCTCCCGAGCGCGGGCCGTCGACGAACGACCCGTCGACGTGAAGTCGTTCGATGGCCCGGTCCGCGACCGCGCGGGCGACGTCGGCCCCCTCGCCGCGCACCCCGGCGGCGCGGACGTACGCCCCGACGACGCGGGCGGCGTCCTCCAGCAGGTCGGACTCGCCGGCCTCGTCGCTGCCGCGGTAGTGGGTCACTTCGCCGCTCTCAACGTCGATCAGGTCGCGTTCCAGCCCGTCGAGGATCCGGTCCGCGTACTCGCGGGCGCGCTCGTCGTCGGTGTAGGCGGCGGCCGCGAGCAGCGCGTCCGCGGCGAGCGCGTTGCCGCCAGCGAAGACGGTCAGGTCGCGGCGGGGTTCGTCCAGGTCCGCGCGGTCCTCGGCGGGCGCCGCGTAGTACGCCCGGCCGAGTCCGGGACCGAGGCTGCCGCCGACGCCGTAGCCGGTCCAGAGGTCGTCGGTGAGGAAGGAGACGGCGTCGAGCGCGGGGTCGAGGTACGCCTCATCGCCGGTGTAGAGGAAGGCGTTGGCGAACGCGCGGGTCACCGCGGCGTTCGTGTCGAGCGGCTTCTCGTAGGCGATGTCCCCCCAGTCGCGGGTGCCGGCGTACCGGAAGAACCCGCCGTCGACGTCGTCGGCGAGGTGGTCGCGAACCGCGTCGAGCGTCCGGAGCGCGCGGCTCCGGTCGCGCTTCAGCGCGAACTCGACGGTGCGGGGCAGGGGGAACTTCGCGTCGGTGCCCCAGCCGGCGTGCTCGGCGTCGTACTTGGCCTCCAGCTGGCCCGCCAGGTGGCTCTCGATCTCGTCGGTCAGTTCACCGCGGGGCGGCAGGTCGGCGTCGAGCGCGCGCGGGACGCGGCCGCCCTCGCGACCCTTGTCGGCCCACATCTGCCGGACCGATTCGAGGACCTGTCGCATCCCGTCGACGTCGAGGTAGCCCGCGCCCGTCAGCAGCTTCCCCTCGGGCGTGAGGAAGGCGGTCGTCGGGAACCCGCCCATGTTGTACCGCTCGCGGACCCGCGGGTGGCGGTCGACGTCGACGCGGACGGGGACGAACCCCTCGTTGACGTTGGCGGCGATCCGCGGCTCGGCGTAGGTGATCGCGTCCATCTCGTGGCAGCCCTCACACCACGTGGCCGACAGCGAGAGCAGCACCGGGCGGTCGCGCTCGTCGGCCTCGGCGAACGCCTCGGGACCCCAGTCGCGCCACTCGACGCGAGTCTCGTCGCTCATACTCGCAGTCGGACCGGGGCGTGGGTAAGCGCTTCGAGAGCGGAACGCTACGGAATCTCGGGAGCGTGAGGGAAGGGAGGGCGGGAGGGCACCGCGTCGGTGTCCACGCGTCGCGTCGGCGTTCGGACGGGCGATTCGGCGTCGTCGCTCAGCGCTTGTGGTCGTGACCGAGCGCGAGCGCGAGGGCGTTCGCGAACAGCAGGACGACGAACAGCCGCCCGGTGCCGCCGTCCAGCCCCGAGTACAGCAGGACGGGGTACGTGGCCGGGATGGCGATGGCCGCCCAGAAGGCGGCGGCTTTGACGGTGCCGGTCATCAGTCCGGCGAGCCGTTCGCCGGAGGCGATCTGCGTGGGAGCGGGGGTTGACATGGACACTTCTCCGTACGGCGGGGACCCACATATACCCCGCCGAGGGTTCGGTGAATTTCACTACGTTTCTCGCCCGATCGGGTCGTTTTACAAACGACGCAGAGACGTTTTAACTGTTTACAACGCGTTCTAATCCTTTGTTTCCGGATCTCTTCCGGTCCGACCGTTCCGGACCGATCCGGCCGCTCCGAAGCGGCGATCCGGAGAACGGGCGACTACCGCGTACTGACGGGTTGGGACCGGGCACCTGCCGCGGCACCAACCGCTTTGTCCGTCGGGAGTAAGGTGTGGCTATGACCGAAACCGATCGCGGCGACCGACGCGGCGACCAGACGGACCGGGACCGTTCCGTCGCACGCGCCGACGGCGGCCGGCCGCGGGTGGCGGTCGTCGCCTGCGGCGGCACCATCGCCTCGGAGCCGAGCGACGACGGCGCGGCCCCGGAGAAGACCGGCGCCGACCTCGTGGAAGCGGTGCCGGCGGCGGCCGACTACGCCCGGGTGACGACCAAGGAAGTGTGCTCGCAGCCCGGGTTCGACGTCCGGTGGCGGGACGTGCTCGCGACCGCGACCGCCGCGCGCGACGCGGTCGGTGAGGACGCGGACACGTGCGACGCCGGCGCGGAGGAGGCGGCCGACGGCGTCGTCGTCACCCACGGGACCGACACCCTCGCGGACACCGCCTTCGCGCTCGATCTCCTCACCGACCTCGACGCGCCGGTCGTCGTGACCGGCGCGCAGCGTCGGCTGGACGAACCCTCCAGCGACGTGCCGGCGAACCTCGCGCTGGCGGTGCGGGCGGCCGCGGACGACCGGTTCTCTTCGGGCGTCCACGTCGCGTTCGACGACGAACTCCACGCGGCTCGCGACGTCGTGAAGGGCCACAGCAACGCGCTGTCGACGATGACCTCGCCGGGGGCGGGACCGGTCGCGACGTTCACCCGCGCCGCCTCGCGACTCCTTCGGACGCCCGAGCGCGGCGTCCCGGTCGCCCCCCTCGCGGACGCGATCGATGACGCCGCGGACGTGCCCGAGGTCCCGGTGATCCACTCGGGGACCGGCGTCGGCGCGGGCGCGCTCGAACACGCGCTCGACGCGGGCGTCGGCGGAGTCGTCCTCGAGGGGACTGGTCTCGGCAACGTCACCGGAGCGCTCGGCGACGCGATCGCCGAGGCGGTCGAGAGCGTCCCGGTCGTCGTCTCCGGCCGCCCGCCGGCGGGACCGACAGAACCCGTGTACGGGACGCCGGGCGGCGCCGTCACGCTTGCGGACCACGGGGTTACGTTCGCCGGCGACCTCCCGGCCGCGAAGGCGCGCGTCGCGCTCGCGCTCGGTCTCGCCGCCGACCTCGACGACGAGGGGATCGAGGCGCTGTTCGCGCCGCCGGCGTAGACGGAGCGCGACCCCCGAGCGCGGCAAGATCGCCCGCCGAGATGGGTCAGACGCACGTTTGGGTTTACGGGAAGCCCTTATGCGTCGGCCGCGTACCGGGTGGTATGACCGATCTCACGCGACGAACGGCCCTCTACGGCATCGCCGCCGGCAGCGCCGCCGCGCTCGCGGGGTGTACGGGGACCGGCGACCCCGTTTCGGGCGGCGACGGAACCGACGGCGGCGACGGAGACGGGGATGCCGACGGCGACGGCACCGACGGGGGAGACGGCGCCGGCGGCGACGGCGCCGCGGGCGAGGTGACGACGGCCGTCCAACAGGTCGGGTCGGCCCTCTCGGGTCCCGCGTGGGACCGGACCGAGCGGCGCGGCCTCTGCGTGCTGATCACCGAGGGGGACGGCGACGGCGCGTGGCCGAGCGCCGAGGCGCCGGAGGAGGCCCGAGCCTTCGTCGAGGAGACGGACTTCTCCGAGTCGGTCGTCTGCTACGTCGAGTCCGTCGGCCCGACCACCTGTCACGACGAGATATCGTTCGACGGGGTCGGCGTCGAGGACGGGACTCTCGTCGCGGACGCGACGGTTCAGGGGGCGGAAAGCGCGGAGGTCGCCTGCGGGAACGCGATCACCTACTCGGCCGCCCTGCTCCGCGTCACGAGCGATCCCCTCCCCGACGCGGCGCGGCTCTCGGTCACCGACGGCTGGGGTGAAACGGGAACGGTGCGCGACGGTGACGACATCGGTGAGCCGAACGGTCTCGCCGGGGGGATTCGCCTCGACGGCGACCCCGCGAACGTCCCCACCGCGTTCGACTACGAAGGGTAGCTATCGATTACGGGAGGTAGTGTCGGGCTGCCGGAAGGTTGGGTCGGCCGCGCGTCAGGCCCGAACTTCGATGAGGAGGTCCGTCTCGGGCGACTCGCCCATCCGCTCCCGGACGCGCTCCCACGAGAGGTCGGTGCGCGCGGTCACCGACTCGGTCGCGACGGCGCCGCAGGCGTTGCCGACTAAGATTGGTACCTGATAGTCGCGCGGGTCGTGCGAGAACCCGTCGCCGGTGATCTCCGGCTCCCGGAGCGCAGCCGCGAGGAACCCGGCCGCGAAGGCGTCGCCCGCGCCGGTCGTGTCGACCGGGTCGACATCGAATCCGGGGTGCGAGACGCTGCCGTGCGGCGTCCGGACCGTCGCGCCTTCGTCGCCGAGCTTGATCGCCACGACGCGGTCGTCCGGCTCCCACGGGTCGACATCGGTCTCGGCCGCGAGCGCGTCGGCCTCGCGGTCGTTTAAGAAGAGGACGTCGCTCGCGTGGAGCGCGGCGTCGAACTCGCGGTCGGCGACCCGGCGACCGGGGTCGAAGCTCCGGGTCGCGCCAGCCTCCGCGGCCGCGGTCGCGAGCGCCGCGGCGGTCTCGGGCTGTTGCCCGGTGAGGTGGAGGTGGTCGGCGGCCGCGAGCGTGTCGCGGTCGAGTCCGGCCGCCGAGAACGACTCGTTCGCCCCGTCGTTCGCGAGCATGAGCAGCTCGCCGCCGCCGTCGACGATGACGTACTTCACCGAGGTCGGCTCGTCGGCGTCGACCAGCACCTGCCCGGGGTCGACGCCGGCGCTGGCGAGCTCGCGCAGCGCTAGCGCCCCCGACTCGTCGCCGCCGACGCTCCCGTAGACGACCGACTGGCCTCCCAGGTCGACGAGTCCGACGGCGACGTTCGCGGCGCTGCCGCCGCCGGACTGTTCGAGCCGGTCGATCCGCGTCTCGCCGTCCGGCTCCGGCAGGCTGTCGACGTGGATCGTCACGTCCCAGTTGATGTGGCCCGCCGAGACGACCTTCGGCACGCGGTCGGCGTCGCCGGGGCTCAGGTCGGGGTCGGGGTCGACCGCCGGGTCGACGTCGTCGTCGGGAGCGGTGCCGCCGTCGGCAGTCTCGTCGGATGGTTCGTCGTGTGCGTCGTCCCCACCTTCGGGCGCGTCGCCCTCCCACTCGTCGACCTCGCGGTCCCACTCCGCGACCGTCTCGTCCCAGTCGTCGACGCCCTCGTCGTCAGGGGGGTGACCCTTACCGTCGCCGTCGACCGGCGGATCGTCGCGCCCGCTCATTGTTCGGCCCACGGTTCGGCGGCGCCCTCGCCGAACAGCTCCCGCATCAGCGTCACGATGCTCTCCGGGGGGAACTGGCCGTGCTCGGTGACGATCGCGTCCATGTACCGCGGCGGCGTCACGTCGAACGCGGGGTTCTCGACCGCGATATCGCCGATCTCCTCGCGGCTCGCGGAGTCTATCACCTCGCTTTCGTCGCGCATCTCGATCTCGACGGTGTGGCCCGTCAGCGTCTCCGGGTGGAGTTTGATCGTCTGGGCCGCGGTCATGATCGGGACGCCGCGCTCGCGGGCGTTGACGGCGAGTCCCGAGGTGCCGATCTTGTTGATCACGCCGCCGTCCGCGGCGATCGAGTCGGCGCCGACGACGACGTGGTCGACCTCGTCGAGGTAGCGCCGCGCCGCGGAGTCGACGATGAGCGTGACGGGGACGCCCGCGTTGCGGAGCTGTTCCGCGGTGATGTGGCCCTGCTGTCGCGGGCGCGTCTCCTTGACGACCGCCGAGATCGATTTCCCCTGCTCGACGGCCGCCTCGATGCACGCCAAGGCGTCGGTGGAGTGGCAGTGGGTCATCACGGTGTCGCCGTCGGCGAGGCGGTTGGCGCCCACCTGCCCGAGGTCGTCCTGCGCGCGGTCGAGCTGCTCGACGAACGCCTCGCTCGCGTCCGTGACGCTCCGGCGGAGCCGGTCGACCGAGTCGCCCTCCATCCGCTGGAGGACGTACCGGAGGGCGTTCGGCAGCGACACCGCGGTCGGGCGCGTCTCGCGGAGGGTCCGCCCCGCGGCGCGCATCGACGCGCGGAACGCCTCGGGGTCGCTCGCGGTCGCGTCCGCCTCGGCCGCCGCCTCCGCCTGCTCGGCGAGGGCCTCGGCGGCCGAGGAGGCGATGGTCGCCGCGCCGCGGATCTCCATCGTCGCGATCGACTCGGCGGTCTCGCGGACCGCCGGCGCCGGCTCCGTGTCTGTCATACCGATCCCGTAACCAGCCCCGGTATTTATAAAGCCGGCTCGCGGGTCGGCGGCGGTCGGCTCCGCTCCGCGCGTCGGACCGCCCTACTCCCCGTCGTCCGGCTGCTGGCCGTAGCTCTCGAACCGCTCCTCGACGGTCGCCATCTGCTCGTCGGTGAGGACGTGCGGCTCGCCGACGGCGGACGCGCGCAGGTAGAGCCGGCAGATGTCCTCGACGTGGTGGGTGTTCTCGACGGCTGTCTCGACGTCCGGCCCGGTCACCACCAGCCCGTGGTTCGCGAGGATCGCGGCGTCGGAGCCGGTCTCGGCCATCGCGGCGACGACGTTGGCGGCCAGCTCCTCGGTGCCGTACGGCGCGTAGTCGGCCAGCGGGACCTCCCGCCCCACGGCGGCGATCATGTAGTGGATCGGCGGGAGCCGCTGATGGAGCGTCGCCATCGTCGTCGCCCACGGCGAGTGGGTGTGGACGATCGCGCCCGGCCGGTCGTGCTTGTAGATGCCCGTGTCGCATCGGCACCTCGCTCGACGGCGCCATCCGGCCGGCCAGCCGCTCGCCCGCCAGCGACACCACGGGCACGTCCGCCGCGTCGAAGGAGTCGTAGGGGACGCCGGTGGGCGTGACCGCGACCGCGTCGCCGTCGCGGACGCTCAGGTTCCCTGTCCGGCCGGGCGTCAGGTCCGCGAGCGCCGGCGCGTACTCGACGACCGCCTCGCGCGCCTCGCGCAGGAGGTCGGGGTTCGCGTCCGAGTCGGAGTCGGCCGCGGAGTCCTCGCGGGTCACGCCGCCACCTCCGTCAGGTCGGCGAAGGCGTCGAGCCGGTGGTCCGGGCGCTGCCGCTCCAAGAGCTCCGCGTCGGCCGGCGCGTCGCCGTCGGCGACGAACAGCGCGGTGTCCATCCCGAGCGCGTTCGCGCCGGCGACATCGGCGTCGACGTTGTCGCCGACCGCCAGCGCCTCGCTCGGCCGGCGGTCGAGCTCGGCGAGCGCGGTCGTGAACGGGAGCGCGCTGGGCTTCTCGCGGCCGGCCTCCTCGGAGGTGACGAGCAGGTCGATCCGGTCGTCGATCCCGAGGTGCGCGAGCTTACGCAGCTGGACCCGCGTCGTGAGGTTCGTCACGACCGCGACGTCGGTCCCCGCCGCCGAGAGGGCGTCGAGGACCGCCTCGACGCCGTCACAGAGCGACATCGCTCCGACGTAGCCGTCCCAGTAGGCGTCGCCGGCCGCCAGCGCGCCCGCGACGTCCGGCTCGCCCGCGTACCGGTACAGCCCGCGCTTGAAGTAGACGTGCCGGTCGTGGGACGCGGCGGTGGTGCGCGTCTCGCGTTTGGCCTCGCGGCGGCCCGTCACGTACAGGCCGTCGAACGCCTCGCGGTCCAGCTCGTACCCGCGCTCGCGGAGGGCGTCGAGCGCGGCCCGCTTGCCCGCCTCGTTACACGGGGCGTACGGGTACAGCGTGTTGTCGAGGTCGAAGAGAACCGCCTCGTAGCTCATGGACGCACTCCTCGCGGCACCGACTTAAGAGTGATTCGACGCGGCGGCCACGAACGACACGGCGAGAGGGAAGAGACGCCCGCTACTGGTCGTTCATCGCCTCGCTGGCGATGTTGCGGCCGCGGGAATTGAGCGCGACCTCCCGGCGGATCCGGACCTCCTCGACCACTTCCAGCTCGACGAGCCGCTCGAACGTCTCCTCGACGTCGTCGACATCCATCCCGAGGAACGAGGGGATGTCGAACGGCGAGACGCCGGAGTACAGCGCCATCAGCACCTCGCGGTCGCGGCTGGAGAGGTCGACATTCGTCGACGAGCGCTCCTCGCCCTTGCGCAGCCACGACTCCACGAACCGCATCCGGTTCGGGTCGCCCGCGACGTGGGTCTCGATGCTCGTCCCCTCGTCATCGGTGTGCGACACCTCGATCACGGGTTTCTTGTCGCCGTTCACCGTGCGCTTCGCCGCGTCGAGTCCGCTGATGTCGTCGAGGTCGAACTTCACGAACGCGCCGCGCTCCAAGGCGGCGTTGAGTCCGTTCTCGTCTATCTTCACGCGGGCCTGCTCCCACTCGGTGTCCTGAACGACGCCGCCCTCGATGGCGGGGTGTTTCACCATCACGGTCTTCTGGTCGAGCAGCGCGCGGTAGACGTCGCGCTCGAACGGCTCGTGCTCGGAGGCGGCGACGAGCAGCACCTGCTCGCCCAGGTCGAAGCTCACGTAGTTCGAGACGCGCGCGACCGTCTGGTTCGCGTCGTGGCGCCCGCCGAGCCGCTCCAGCTTCGACAGCGGGACGGTGCGTTTCCCGTCGTTGCCGGCTAAGATTAGCCGACGGTTCGAGAGGAGGACGCGCCCGGGCGTCCAGGAGACGTCGCTCACCTTCCGCCCCTCGCGGACCGCGACCGCGAACTTCGCTTGGGTGTCGGTGATCTTGTACTCGCTGTCTTCCTGGGACATTTACGGACCTCCTGCGCGCAGCTTCGAGACGGCCGAGAACACGCGCTTTCTGACGGCCTGGCTGTCGTCGTCGGCGTACTCTTCGAGGCGGTTGAGCGTCTCCTGTCCGCCGATCTGTCCGAGGACGAACACCGCCTTCGCGCGGGCGTCCTCCGGGTTCTCGGGACCGAGCTTGTCGAGCAACCGGTCCTCGACGACCGGGCCGCCGAGGCTCTTTAAGCTCGTGGCCGCGAACTGCGCGGTCTGCGGGTCGTCGTCCGCGAGCGCGTCCGCGAGGGCCTCCACCGCCAGCGACGCGTCCGGGTCCGCCACCCGGCCGAGGATCCACGCCGCGTTCCGGCGCTGGCGGGACTGCTGGCCGTCGGTGAGGATCTCGACGAGCGGCTCGACGACCGTCGCGTCGTCGGCCGCCTTCAGCTCCGAGACGACCTGGTCGCGGACCGCGTGGCTCTGCTGGGTCGGCACGTTCGAGAGCAGTTCGATGACGGAGTACACCGCCGCGTTGCGCACCACCGCGCTCTCGTCACCGAGCGCGTGCGCGAGCGGCTCGACCGGCTCCGGGTTGCTCGCCTTTCCGAGCGCGCCGGCCGCGATCCGCCGGATCGACTCGTCGCCGTCGTCGAGCAGGTCCAGCAGCGGCGACAGCGCCTCGTCGGTCCCGATCGCTCCCAGCGCGTTCGCGGCGGCGCGGCGCACGCGCGGGTCGTCGTCCGCGAGCCGCTCGCGCAGGCCGGGGACCGCCCGCGCGTCGACGAAGGTCCCGCAGGCCTGCGCCGCCCGGAGCCGGACGCGGGCGTCCTCGTCGTCGAGCGCGCCGACCAGCGGCTGAAGCCCGCTCGCGTCGTCGAGCCGCCCGAGCGCGTTCGCCGCCGCCATCCGGAGCTCCGGCCGGTCGGCTTCGAGCGCGCGCGCGAACTTGCGCGCGGTCACCCACTCGGCCTCGGAGTCGCCGCCGCCGCCGGTCAGCTCCTCGAGGAGCTGCTCGAGCGCGGCCTCGCCGATCTCGTCGAGCGCGTCGACCGCGGCCCCGCGGACCTCGGGGTCGTCGTCCGTCGTCGCGGCGCGGAGCAGCCCGTCGATCGTCGGCTGATCGCCCTCCTCGCCGATATCGCCGAGGAACTCCGCGGCGCGGCGGCGAACGGCCGCGCTGTCGCTGCCGAGCGCGTCCCGGAGGCGCTCCGTGTTCCCGTCCCGGGCGTGCTGGTACAGCGACATCAGCGCCTCCCGAACACCCGCCGTCGCTTGTCGATCGGTTCGTAGCGGTCGCTCCGGTTCGGCGGAACGCTCTCGGTCATCCCCAACACGAGGACGCCGTCGTCGGCGAGTGACGCCTCCAGCGTGTCGAATAAGGCCGCCTTGTGGTCGACGTCGATGTAGATCAGCAGGTTCCGGCACAACACCACGTCGAAGGGGTCGCGGGCGCCGTCACGGATCAGGTCGTGCGTCTCGAACTCGACGAGCCGGCGCGGGGCGTCCCGGACGCGGAACGTGTCCCCGTCGCGATCGACGTAGCGATCGGGGTCCGAGAGCGGTTCCAGCTCCTCGGCGATGTCCGTCGTCCGCGTCGTGTGGTAGACGCCATCGCGGGCGTTGTCGAGCGCTTCCTCGCTGATGTCGGAGCCGAGCACCTCGACGCGCGACTCGTCGATCTCGGGGTCGTCGCAGGCCAGCATCGCGACGGAGTACGGCTCGCGGCCGTCCGCCGACGGCGCCGACCACACCCTGACGCGCCGCTGGTCCGCCGTCCGTTCGCGCAACACGTCGCGGAGCACGTCCCACATCTCCGGGTTGCGGAAGAACTCCGTCACGTTGATCGTGAGCGCGTCCATCAGCGCCTGACGCTCGTCGGCGTCATCGCGGAGGATGCGCTCGTACTCGGCGTGTGACTCCGTGTCTCGCCGGCGCATCCGCGCCGTGATCCGGCGGTCGAGGTACGACTCGTTGTAGTACCCCGGCTCGAACGGGACCGTGTCGTCGATCTGTCGGAGGACGCCTTCGAACGCCGTTTCGCCGTCGTCTGCCGACTCGCTCATAGGCTCACCACGTCGAGCACGGCCACGACGTCCCCGTCGCCGAGGACGGCCGTGCCGCTGAGACCGGGCGTTCCCGAGAGCGGACCGTCAAGCGGTTTGACGACCACTTCCTCCTGGTCTAACACCCCGTCACAGTGGAGCGCGACCTGCCGCGTCTCTTCGCGGATCCGGACGAGCATTCCCTGGTCCGTCTCGTTTGCGGCTCCCTCGCCGTCGAGTCCAGGTCCGTCGGGATCGCTCTCCTCGTCGACCGCGACGCCGCCGTCGGCGGCGGGGGTCTCGTCAGCGGACGCCTCGGCCGCGGATGCCTCGGCCGCCGAGGGGTCTATCTCGCCGAGGCGCTCGTTCAGCCGGACGACCGGGTAGAGGTCGTCCTCGTGTCTGACGACCTCGTCGCCGTGGACCTCCTCCACGTCGTCGGCGCGGGCGACCTCCGCGATCGACTTGATCGGGATGCCGTACTCCGTGCCGCCGACGTCGACGAACATCACCTTCACGATGGCGACGGTGACCGGGAGCCGGAACCGGACCGTGGTCCCCTCGCCGGGGTCGCTCTCGACGGAGACGGAGCCGTCGAGGTCGCGCGCGGTCGTCCGGACCACGTCCATCCCGACGCCGCGGCCGGAGACGTCGGTGACCTCCTCCGCGGTGGAGAAGCCGGGGTGGAAGACGAGGTCGTAGGCCTCGTCGTCCTCCATCGCCTCGACCGCCTCGCGGCTCTTGACGCCCTCTTCGACCGCCTTGTCGCGGAGCTGGTCGGGGTCGAGTCCCCCGCCGTCGTCCGAGACCTCGATGATCACGTGGTCGCGCTCGCGCTCGGCGGTAAGCTCCACGTGTCCGGTCGGGTCCTTCCCGGCCGCCTCGCGCTCCTCCGGGGGTTCGATCCCGTGGTCGACCGCGTTCCGCAGGACGTCCACGAGCGGGTCGCGCATCTCCGTGAGGATCGTCCGGTCCAGCTCCACGTCATCGCCCTCGATCTCGAAGTCGATCCGCTTGTCGAGGTCCCGCGAGATGTCGCGCACCAGCCGCGGGAACGAGTCGGACACCTGCGAGAACGGGATGAGCCGCATGTCCATCGCCGTGTCCTGCAGGCTGGAGGCCAGCTTGTCCAGCTCGTCCAGCGTGTCCGACTCGGCGTCGGCGGCCTCCAGCTCTCGCCGGAGCTTGATCCGGCTCGTCACCAGCTGTTCGACGAGCCCGTACAGCTCGTCGACCTGATCGACGTCGACGCGGATCGACTTGATCTCGTCGCCGGACTTGGAGTCGGCGTTCGGTCCGGAATCGTCCGACGCCGATTCGGCGTCGTCGCCCCCGTCGTCGGTCCGCTCGGTCTCTCGGCCGGTCTCCTCGTCCGCACGCCCTTCGGCGGGCTGCTCCGCGCCCGCAGAGTCGGCGTCGCTCGGTTCGGCATCGACCGGGGCGGCGTCCGCGTCGCCCGATTCCGCCTCTCCGTCGCTCGGTTCCGCCTCCGCGTCGCCGTCGCTCGACCCGTCGACCGCGACCGCGGTCACCGACTCGACCTGCGTGAGCGCGCGGAGTCCCTCCTCGACGACCTCGGGGTCGGCGCCGCCGACGAAGGCGTCGAACCGCTCGTCGTACTCGCCGTCCTCCAGCGCCTCGGGGGAGGGCTCCGTCGCGTGCCCGTCGAACTGCTCGTCGATCGCCTGGAGGACGAGCGCCGCGTCGACGCCCGGCATCTGCGCGTCGCCGACCGTCACGTCCGCGTACGCGACCGGATCGGGGAGGTCGGCCGCGCCCGCGGGCGGTTCCGGCACCGAGACGTCCGGCGTGCCCTCGTCCGAGGCGTCCTCGTCCAACACGTCCTCGTCCCGGTCGGCGGCGTCGTCTTCGTTCGGTTCACTGTCTTCGTCGCTTCCGGCGTCGGCGTCGTCGACCTCGCTGTCGGTATCGCCGCTCTCGGCGGCCGCTTGATCGGACGCCTCCGCCTCGGCGTCGGCTTCGTTGCCGTCGTCGCCTCCGGCGTCGCCGCTTCCGTCCGCGCCGCCGACGGTGCCGTGTTCCTCCATCTCGCGCAGGCGCGACTCGAGGTCGGAGGGGTCCGTCGACACGTCGCCGGTCTCGGCGATTTCGTCGACCATCGCCTCGACCGTATCGACCCCCTCGAAGAGGAGGTCCATCAGCTCGGGGTTCACCTCGCGGTCGCCCTGCCGGACCGCATCCAGCAAGTCTTCGAGGGCATGTCCGAAGTCGGAGACATCCTCGTACCCCATCGCCGCGGCGTTCCCCTTCAGGGTGTGGGCGACGCGGAACACGTCGTCCATCGCCTCGGCGTCCTCGGGGTCGGCCTCGAGGGCGAGTAAGGCGTTGTTGAGGTCGGTGATCCCGTCTTCGGCCTCGGCGACGAACGCGGCGCGGTGGGAGTCCATCAGGCCTCACCCCCCACTATCGCGCCGGCGACGTCGTCGAGGTCGTACACCGCGTCGATCCCGCCGGTCTCGACCGCGCGCTTCGGCATCCCGTAGATGACGCAGGTGCCCTCGCTCTGCGCCAGCGTGCGCGCCCCGGCGTCGGCCATCGCGCGGATCCCCTCGGCGGCGTCGGATCCCATCCCGGTCAGCACGACGCCGACGAGCGGGTCGTCGATCACCTCGGCCGCGGAACGCATCGTCACGTCGGCCGCGGGGGTGACCGTGTGCGAGTCGTCGTCCTCGTCGAGCGTGACCCGGAGCCGCCCCGAGCGGTAGCTGTCGATGAGGGTGTGGCTGCCGCCGCGGGCGACCAGCGCCTCGCCGGCCCCGATCCGCGCGCCGTCGCTGGCCTCGCGCACGTCGTACACGGAGGCGGCGTCGAGCCGGTCCGCGAACCGCGAGGTGAACGCCTCCGGCATGTGCTGGACGATCACCACGCGACAGTCCGCCATCGGCAGCGCCGCCAGCACGCGCTCGACCGCGTTCGGGCCGCCGGTGGAGGCCGCGATCACCACGGTCAGCGGCTCGTCGACGTCGACCGCGTCCGCGTCGGACCCGGATCCGGCCGAGCGCGACGCCGCGGAACTGGGGTCGTCTCGCTCGCGCGTGGCGGCGTCGAGGTCGGCGCCCGCGACCGAGCGCACCGCCTCGACGAGCCGGTCGGACTCCCGCGAGACGCCGGTCGACACCTCGCCGCCGGGCTTCGCGAAGAAGTCGACCGCCCCGCGGTCGAGCGCCTCGAAGGTGACCTCCGCGCCCTCGTCGGTGTGCGCCGACAGCATCAACACCGGCGTCGGCGTCTCCTCCATCAGCCGCTCGACGGCTTCGAGTCCGCCCATCCCGGGCATCTCGACGTCCATCGTCACGACGTCTGGGCGCGTCTCGGCGACCACCGAGAGCGCCTCTTCCCCGTCCCCCGCCTCGCCGACGACCGCGACCCCCGCGTCGCTTAAGAGGTCGCTTATCAGGCCCCGCATGAACGGGGAGTCGTCGACGACCACCACTCGCGGCGACCCGTCCCGACCGCCGCGCCGATCCGTCGTCCTGCTCATGTCCCACACCGGACCCAGAATCAGCATAAATCCACGGACCCAGTAATCACCCCTGATAATTCAGGGGACACGATTATTTGTCGGTTGACCGCAGTTGCGAGCATGGCAGCCACAGAGGCGGACGCCGAACCGACCAAGGTGTTGGAGTTCGGGCTTGGCGACGGGACGTACTGTCTGGACATCGGGGTCATCGACGAGATCGTCGACGCGGGCGAGCTGACGCGGATCCCCAACTCGCCGGATCACGTCGAGGGCGTGATGGACTTACGCGGCCGGACGACGACGATCGTCGATCCGAAGACGCTGTTCGACATCGACGAGGACGGCCCGCGCGAGCGGATCGTCGTGTTCGACGACGACGAGATCGACGAGGGCGGCACGGTCGGCTGGATGGTCGACGAGGTGTTCCAGGTCCGGGATGTCTCTCCCGAGGACGTCGACCAGAGCACTACCGTCGAGGACGAGGGCGTCCGCGGCATCGTCAAGTCCGACGACCGGTTCGTTGTGTGGGTCTCGCCGGACGTCGACGACGACCTCGCCGCCGACCTCGACGACGTCGAGGCCGCGGAAGCGTAAGCGGGACGCGAGGTCGCCGGACGCGAGGGACGGTGCGGAGTCGACGGCGACCGTCGCCGGTCGGCCGGTTCTCACCCGTGAGAACCGGGTGCCAACGCTTATCAGCCGGCCAACGGGTTGCGTACGTATGCGCGTCTCAAGTGGCGTCCCGGGGTTCGACGATCTCGTCGACGGCGGCTTCCCCGAGGACCGCCTGTACGTGGTCAGCGGTCCGCCCGGGAGCGGCAAAACGACCTTCTGTTCGCAGTTCGCGGCCCAGGGCGCCCGAAACGGCGAGGACGTGCTGTACATCAGCATGCGACGAGACCAAGGAGGGGATCCGCGAGGACATGAGCGGCTACGACTTCGGGTTCGACCGCGCGCTCGACTCCGACCGGGTCACCTTCCTCGACTCCTTCTCGTCGGACGGCCGACGGTTCTTCGGGCTTCCCGGCGACCGCCGCGACCGGTCCGGGGTCACCAACCGTCTCACGGGGTTCATCAACTCCCGCGACATCGACCGGGTTGTCTTCGACTCGACGATGCTGCTGCGGTTCCTCCTCGACGACGATGAGGACACGATGATCCAGCTGCTCTCCTCGCTGAAGCGGACCGACGCCACGACGCTCCTGATATCGGAGATGACCGACCCGAGCGCCTACTCGGAGGAACACTACCTCGCGCACGGCGTCGTCTTCATGCACAACTACCTCGAAGACGAGGGGATGCGCCGCGGCGTCCAGGTGCTGAAGATGCGCGGGACGAACGTCGACACCGACATCCAGGACGTGGAGTTCACCGACGGCGGACTGCGAGTCGGCTCGGCAGCGACGGTGACCCACTGATGTACGACCGCACGTTCGGCACGGAGTGGGACGACCTCTCGCGGGAGGAGGCCGTCGAGCGCGCCTTCGCGCTGGGCGTGGCGGCCGGGGTGGGCACCCCTCACCCCGACGAGCTGGAGCGGGTGCTGGAGGCGTTCCCGGGGAGCTACGACCGGAGCATCGTGGAGCTGGCGTACGACGAGGGGCGGACGAAGGCCCTCGAAGCGAAGGCGGAGCGGGACAACCCCGACGACGAGGAAGTGTGGTCGTCGCTCGTCGACGGTGTCGGGACGCCGCGCGAGTCGCCGGTGCCCGCCGCGCTCCCCGGTGCGATACGTGAACTGACACTCACCGACCGGCCGCGGGAGGGACCGCCATCCTCGCTCGACCTCCCCTCCATGCTCCGAAAGTGATCCCTCGGAAGGGTTTTACCCAACACTCTCTCACGTTCACCAAATGACTGTGCTTCCCGACGCTGTCCGCGGTGCCGACAGCGTCCTCATCAGCGGTCCCCCGATGAGCGGGAAGTACGACCTGTTCAACCGGCTGCTCGCGGCGTGGTCCGACGGTCCGGTCGTGATCTCGACGGGCCGGACCGCGGAGAAGGTCCGCGGCGACTACGAGGAGCTGACGGGGAAAAGCGGCGACGACGTGGTCGTCATCGACTGCGTCACCCACGAGCAGGGCGACAAGCGCGAGGACACGCCGACGACGAAGTACGTCGCCAGCGCCGGCAACCTCACCGACATCGGGATCAAGTTCACCGACGTCGTCGAGTCCTCCGCCGGCCGCGAGCGCGCGGTCGGTCTCTACTCGCTGTCGCAGCTGCTGATGTACTGGGACCCCGAGCGCATCTACCAGTTCACTCGGGTGATGACCTCCCAGACCTCCGGCGAGGGGTGGCCCTTCGTCGGCGTCCTCGGCTCGACCGCCCACGACGAACAGGTCGTACACACCCTCCACGAACCGTTCGAGACCGTCGTCGAGACCCGGGTCGACGACGACGCGCGGGAGTTCCGCGTGCGCGGCCGCGTCGGGCAACCCTCCGACTGGCAGCCGTTCTGAGCCGACTCGACGAACCCCGCCGAAGGCGACTCGACGACACTACCCGGCGATCTCACCCCACCAGTTCGAACTCCGCGCCGATCGGCGGCGCGCCGACGAGTCCCCAGTAGACGAACCGGTAGGTCCCCGGTCCCAGCGGGGGACAGACCGCCAACTCGAGGTCGTCGACCGCGTCGGCGATCCCCGACTCCGTCAGCGTGAGGTCCCAGGAGTACGCCGAACTCGTGTCGATCGATCCCTCGCTCCGGGGGAGTTCGGCCGACTCGCCGGTCGTCGATCCGCGGACGTCGAGCCACCCCTCGCCCGTCTCGCGCTGGAGCGAGTAGGCGAGTTCGCCGCGCGTGGGCGCGGGGGCGTCGCCCGTGTTCCGGAGGACGAGCCGGAGCGACTGGCCGTAGGTCTCGGTGGTTCCCTCGGAGGAAAGCTCCAGCGCGGTCTCGTCGGTTTCGACGAGGGTCTCGGTGACCGACCCCTCGAACGGCCGATCGAGGCGGACGAACCCGTCGTCTTCGCAGGTCAGCGTCGCCGGCGTTCCCTCGGGTCCCTGCGGCCCGTCGCCCGCGGCGAAGTCGAGACAGCCCGCGGTCGCGACCGAGAGGGCGAGCGCGCCCCCGGCGAGCGCGTCGCGTCGCGTGTGGTCCATGCCGACATCGAGGGGCGCCAGCGGCATGAACCGCACGCGTCGGCCCGGGATCGGCGCGGGGTGTCGCCCCATCGACACGTCGCCGGCAGAGCGGTTCGGAACCGCTTTCCCGTCGGCCGTCGGATGGCCCCGCATGGAGCTGTTCGGATCGAGCGGCATCCGCGGGGTCGCGCTGCGGTACCTCACGCCCGCGCTCGTCCTCGACATCGCGAAGGCGGCGGGGACGGTCTGGGACGCCGACCGCGTCGCCGTCGCGCGCGACACGCGAACGACCGGGGAGCTGTTCGCGAACGCGGCCGCGAGCGGTCTCGCCGCGGTCGGCTGCGACGTCGACCGCCTCGGCGTCGTCCCCACGCCCGCGGTCGGTAACTACTGCGAGTCGGCCGAGGTCCCGGCCGTCCTCGTCACCGCCTCGCACAACCCCCCGGAGTTCAACGGGATCAAGCTCGTCGGCGACGACGGCGTCGAACTCTCGGTCGACGTGTTGGAACGGATCGAGCGGCGCGTCCTCGACGACGAGTACAACCACGCCGACTGGCGGACGGCCGGCGAGACGACGCCGATAGAGGGCGTCGTCGACGACTACGCCGATCAGCTGATCGACGCGGTCGACCGCGACGCCGTCGCGGACGCCGACCTCACGGTCGCGGTGGACCCCGGTCACGGCGCGGCCTCCATGGCCTCCCCGCAGATCTACCGCGAACTCGGCTGCGAGGTGCTGACGGTGAACGCGACGCCGGACGGCCACTTCCCCGGCCGCGACTCCGAGCCGGTCGGGGAGAACCTCGGAGCGCTCTCGCGGCTGGTCGCGACCTCGGACGCCGACGTGGGGATCGCGCACGACGGCGACGCGGACCGCGCAGTCTTCGTCGACGAGAACGGGACGTTCGTCGACGGCGACACCTCCTTCGCGGCGATGGCGGACGCCTGCCTCGAACCGGGCGACGCGGTCGTCAGCGCGGTCAACGTCTCCCAGCGGCTCGTCGACGTCTGCGCCGACAACGACGCCGACCTCGAACTGACGCCCATCGGCGCCACGAACATCATCACCCGGACGCGCGAACTCCACGACGAGGGGACGAACGTCCCCGTCGCCGGCGAAGGGAACGGGGGCGTGTTCTTCCCGCCCTACCGGCTCTCGCGGGACGGGGCGTACATCGGCGCGCGGTTCCTCGAACTGCTCGCGGCCGCGGACGGGGCGCCCGTCAGCGAGGTCGTCGCGCCGTACGCCGACTACCACTTCGTGCGGGAGAACGTCGAGTACGCGGACGACGACGAGCGCGACGAGATGCTCTCGGCCGCCCGCGCCTACGTCGAGACGGCCGACGCGGAGCCGAACACGACCGACGGCTACCGGCTCGACTACGGCGACGCGTGGGTGCTCGTCCGCCCGTCCGGCACCGAGCCGAAGATCCGGATCTACGCCGAGTCCGCCGACGCCGACCGCGCCGAACGCTTAGCGAAGGACATGCGCGTCGCCGTCGAGAGCGGCCGATAGCGACGATCTATTTATAAATAAACGAGGCGGTGGCGTCGCCGGCGGCAGAGCCGCCGGCTGCCAGAGGGACCTTCGGTCCCTCGCTGGAGTCAGTCGCCTCCGCTTCGCTCCGGCGACTGACGAGGCTGGGGAGGTGTGAGGTGCGGGGCGGTGCTGTGCGGGGCGGGCCTCACGGCTGGGGCTTTGGCGGTGTTCACCGCCGATCCGTCGGCGACAGTTTACATACAGTCGACTAACTCTTCGACGGCGGCCGCCTCACGAGAGTTCACTTACGAGTAGTATCAGTCCAGCGCGGCGAGCGCCTCGGCCGCCTCGCGGGCCGCTTCGAGGTGGTCGCGTGCGCGGCGCGGGTCGTCCGTCTCCTCGGCGGCGCGGGCGAACCGCGTCAGCGTGCGCGTCAGCGACGCGCGGGCGGCCCCGATACCCTCAGCGTCGTCGACCGAATCCGAAGGCGCGGATCGTTGGGTCTCGGAACGCTGGGATCCAGAGCGCTGGGACTCGGAACGCTGGGACTCAGCGCGTTGGGATCCGGAGCGCTGCGGCGGCGTCGACTGCGGGGATTCGGATTGCCGGGAAGGCGTAGTTGACTGCGGAGACGACCCCGACCCGGCTGGTTCGTTCGCGACAGAATCGACCGCCTCCACGTTCGGGTCGGGCCGTGCCGTCTCGGCCGCGTCGGCCGATCTCGCCGCGTCGGGGTCGACCGAGTCGTTCTCTGCGGCGCCGGCGTCGACGCCGCCTTCCGCGGCCGCCCCCGCGTCGCCCGAACTCTCGGCGCCGCCGGCGGCCGGGACCTCTCCTGCGCCCTCGCCCGCCGCGCCGCCGGCCTCGTTCCCGCAGGTGGGACAGAACTCGCGGCCGTCGTGGCGGAAGACCGGGTCACCGCAGTTGTCGCAGTGCCGGTTCGTCATCGTGGCGCCCTTCAGGAGGAGTTCGGACATCCGCTGGGTGTGCTCGCGCTTCTTTTCGTCCTCCGCGAACTTCTCGCGGAGCTTCTCGCGTTCCGCCTCCTTGTCGAACTCGTCGCTCATGGGCGGACGAACGTGGTTCGCGGGCAAAAGTTCGGCGGGCTTGGGACGGGAGAACTTGGAACGAGACGCTGCGAGCGCGACCGACGCTCTCGGACCGGAGCGACTACTCCTCGGTCACCGTGCGGTCGTCGGGGTCGAGCTCGCCGCGGTGGATCTTCGAGCCGTCCTGCGCGACCTGTCGTCCCAGCACCGCGCACTTCACGCGCATCGGAGAGATGTCGACGCCGAGCATCTCGGTGACGTCGTCGGTGTCGAGCGCGTCGAGTTCGTCGACGGTCATCCCGTGGAGCCGCTCCGAGAGCATGCTCGCGGAGGCCATCGAGATGGCGCAGCCGTCGCCGGTGAACCGCACCGCCTCGATCTCCTCTTCGGCGTCGTCGAGTTTGACGTCTATCTGAATCGTGTCGCCGCAGGAGGGGTTCTCGCCGACGTGCGTGAAGTCCGGATCCTCGAGTTCCCCGTAGTTACGCGGGTTCTTGTAGTGGTCGAGGATCTGCTGCCGGTACATGTCCGAGCCCAGTCCCATACTACCTGTGAGTACGCCGGTCCGGCTCAAAAGGGTTCCGTCGAGCGCGACCATATATAAACGAGAACGGCACGTGCGGTGGCGCGCCGGCGAGCGCCCGAAGGGCGCGAGCCGACCGCGAGGGAGGCGGCGGTCCGGCGCGGCTCCGCCCGCGCCGGGCCGTCCGCCGAGGCTGGGGAGGTGTGAGGTGCCGTGCGGGGCGGGAATCGACTGGGGCTTCGGTGGTGCTTGCGTGGAGACTCCGGGTTCTTACGGCGAGTTCGGAGCGAGCGATCGTTTCCGATTACGCCGCGTGTTCGTCGACCCACGCCGCGAGGTCCTCGCCCGGAATGAACCCCTCGGCGCGCCGTGCGACCGGCTCGCCGTCGACGAAGAGGACGAACAGCGGGACGCTCCGCACGTCGAACCGCTCGATCAGGGGCGGGTCGTCGCGGGGATTGATCAGCCCGACCGCGATATCGACCTCGACGCCGCGGGCGACGTTGCCAAGAACCGGTTCCATGCTGGCGCAGATGCCGCAGCCGTCGGTGTAGAACTCCACGAGCGCGACGCCCGCGTCGTCGACGAACTCGTCGAGTGCGTCTTCGTCGGTCAGCGAAACCGGCCGATCGGCGCCCGACAGCCCCTCGCCGGGCGCCTCGGAGCCTCCGGAATCGTTTGGCACAGTATTGGATCCCATACGCATTATTGGGTGCGAGCGGGGATAACTCCTTCCGTCGGCGAGGTCGGACGGTGGGAGACGAAAACGGGGAGAACAGGGAGAACAGAACCCGACCGGTCGAGGTCCGCGTCCCTACGCGGGATCGTCGCCGTCCGCCTCGGTGCGCCACCCGCCCTTCAGCGTGACGTACCAGACCGAGGCGCCGGCGAGGACGAAGACGGTAGCCATGTACGGGATGATCGGCAGTTCGATCCCGACGAAGTCGAGCACCGTCCGGAACTCGTAGACGATCACGCCGAATATCGCGAGCGTCACGAGCAGGCCGCCGCGGGAGACGTCGACGCTCACCGAATCACCTCGGCGAGCGAGACCGACGCGTCGCCGACCGCGCCGAGCAGCGTCGCCGCCGCGTTCGCGAGCGCGTCGAGAAGCGGCGCGAGCCACACCGGATACGTGCCGACGCCGGGACCGAGCAGGCCGCCCCGGTTGATGATCGCCGCCAGCGGGAGGGCGTACGCGAGGATGACAAGCGTCATCGCGATACCCACCCACAGGCGGAGGTTATCGAGCACGCGCGGCGCGTCGTCGGGACCGGACAGCGCCGGCGGCAGCGTCTCGGCGAGCCCCGAAACCTTCGGGTTCCCCATCGTGAGGACGAGGTTCGCGATGAACAGGACCGTCGAGACGAAAAGCAGCGTCCCGCCGATCGCGATCTGGACGTTCAGCTCCTCGAACCCGCCGAACATCGCCGGGTAGTCGAAACTGGAGTACTCCGGCTCCGCGGTCCGCCGCGGGACGCCCAGGATCCCCTGCGCGTGCATCGCGTTCGACATCAGCGCCATCCCGATGAACCAGACCACGACCTGGACCAGCCCGACCGCCCGGCTGTAGATCGGCTTGTTGGTGATCTGCGGCCAGAGCCAGTAGGTGGCGGCCATGAACGTGAGCGCCACCGCGGTCCCCACGGTGAGGTGGAAGTGGCCCGGCACCCAGATCGTGTTGTGGATCATGTAGTTGATGTTCATGCCGGCGTTCACCATCCCGGAGAACCCGCCGGCGGCGAACATCAGCCCCGCGAGCATCATCCCGGTGAATGCGGGGTCCCGCCACGGGAGATCGGTGAGCCAGCCGAGGAGACCGCTCCCGCCGCGCTGGCGGGCGCCGTACTCGACGCTCGCGACGACGGTGAACGCGGTGAGCAGGCTCGGCAGCAGCAGGAAGAACGTGTTCGTCATCGAGATGAACTTGAACCCCTCGGCGATCCCCGGGTCGAGGTACTGGTGATGGATCCCAACCGGAGTCGACAGGAGGAGGAACAGCACGAACACGACGCGCGCGAGCGGGTCGCTGAACAGCCGTCCGCCGGCGAGCTTCGGCAGCACGGTGTACCACAGCAGGTACGCGGGCATCAGCCAGAAGTAGACGACGGGGTGGCCGAAGAACCAGAACAGCGTCCGGGTCAGCGTCGGGTTCACCTGCTCGATCAGCCCGAGCGACCACGGCAGCAGGAAGATCAGCACCGACGCCGCCACGGCCGAGGAGGCGATGTACCACATCGCCATCGTCGTCAGCACCATGAACGTCTGGAGCGGGATCCGCTCGTCGGGGTTCTCGCGCTTCCACGCGAGCCACGCCCGGAAGTAGTCGGCCCCGGCGATCCACGACCCGACGATGAACACAGCGAGACCCGCGTAGAACAGCGGGTGCGCCTGAAGCGGGGCGTAGAAGGTGAAGAGGACGTCGGCGCTCATGTCGAGCGCGTCGGTGAAGCCGGCGAGGATCGAGATCCCCGTCATCGTCATCCCGGCGGCCATGAGTCCGTACCACGTCCACGTGATCCGGACGTCGACCAGCGGTCGGTCGAGGCTCCGCACGACCGCCCACGTGAACAGCCCGACGAGGAAGAACGTCGTGAAGCTGATAGCGAGGAACACCCCGTGCGCGGTGAGCGAGGTGTAGTAGTCGGAGGAGGCGATGACCCCCCGGAAGACATCGGTTCGGTGGAGCGTCTGGATGATTCCGAACACCGCGCCGAGCGTGAGCGCGAGGAACGAGCCGAGCAGCGCCGCCCGGACCACCCGCGCCTCTTCCGGGAACTTGTCGGCGAACGTCCGATCGCCCTCGATCGCTTCGCTCACGCGCCGTCACCCCCGCTCGTCCGCTCGTCGAAGTCGGACTGGCTCACGACCTCCAGGTTCCCCTGCATCACGTGGTGGCCGGCGCCGCAGTACTCGTTACAGACGATACCGTACTCCGCAGGGTCGTCGGTCTCGACCGTTATCTCGGAGACCTCGCCGGGAATCACCATCGTGTTCGCGTTCGTGCCGGCCACTTCGAACCCGTGGGTCACGTCCGCGGAGGTGACGTAGAACGTCACGGTGCTGTTCGCCGGCACGACGATGGGGTTGGGCTGGAACCCGTACTGCCGAGCGACGACGTACGCCTCGTACTCGTTCTCGCCGACCTGTTCGACGCGGGGCTCCGAGAACCGGTCGGTCTCGTCGAGCGCGCCGGGGTCGATCGTCTGTTCGGTGTCGCTCACCATCGCGACGCCCGGCCCGACGGCGCCGTACGTGACCGAGCCGAGCAGGAACAGTATCAGCAGCACCGACGCCGCCAGCCAGATCTTCTCGTAGGCGTGAATGTCGATACCGTGATCACCCCACGACGACCAGATCCCGGCCGAGGAACTCGATGTAGTAGATGTACACCCACGAGAGCACCAGGATCGCGAAGTATATCGCGATGAGCGTGAGCGTGCCGATCGGATCGAACTCCTCGGTGTCGGCGCTCACGTCGTCTGCGGGAGCGTGTCCTGTCTCGTTTTGACCCATAGGCCGCGGTTATCGACAATAGACCATATAAGGTGTACCCGTTTTCGGACCCTGAAAACACGGGCATTATATATTTTCGGGGGAACATTTTCTCCGGTATGGACTTCTCGATCCAACAGGCCGTCCTCCTGATCCTGGGCGGGCTCGTTCCGGCGGCGGTGTTCATCGCGGATCGGGCGGAGCTGTTCGTCGCGATCACACTGGTGAACGTGCTGCTCATCTGGGCGAGCCTCCGGATCGCGACCGGCGGGAGCTTCCCGGGCGTCGGCGGCGACCCGACCGACCCGGAACGAGCGTAACCGACCGAACCGCACCGTTCGGAAATCGTCGGGCCGAAGTCGCGGGCCATCGCTGGGCCGAAGTCGCGGGCCATCGCTGGGCCGAAGTCGCGGGCCATCGCTGGGCCGAAGTCGCGGGCCATCGCTGGGCCGAAGTCGCGGGCCATCGCTGGGCCGAAGTCGCGGGCCATCGCTGGGCCGAAGTCGCGGGTCGTCGCCGGACGGACCGCGCAGACCGCCCCTGCGAAACGCCGGAAACAAGCACGTATGACCGACTGTACGCTCTGTGATCTCTCGGTCGGGGACGACCCGCACACCACCCCCGACGTCGACGGCGAGTTCTGCTGCCGGGGGTGTCTCGCGGTCGCGCGCTCGCTCGACGACGTCGAGGACCTCGACGCGCTCGACGAGCGACGGCCGGACGCGGAGCCAGACGACGAGTTCGACGGGGAGACGGCGTTCTTCCACGTGGACGGGATGCGACTGCGCGACCTGCGAGTCGTTCCTCGAGATGACGGCGGGCGAGCAGGATGGCGTCGCGGCCGCCGAGGCGAGCTACGCCACCGACACGATCCGTGTCGACTACGATCCGAACACGGTGAGCGCCGAGGAGCTCCCCGAGCGCCTCTCTGTCGCCGGCTACACCGCGAGCGACCGCGCCGACCCGGACGACGGGGACGACGACGCGGTCGTCCGGTTCCTGATCGGCGGCGGCTTCTTCGGGATGATGGCGATGCTGTGGTACGTCCTCTTCCTCTACCCGACCTACTTCGGGTACGAGCCGATCGTCGATCTGGGCGGGGTCGCGGGCACCTACCTGTTCGCGCAGATCTGGGTGTTCGCCTCTATCGTGCTGTTTTACACCGGCTACCCGATCCTGCGAGGGGCGTACGTGAGCCTGCGGGCGCGACAGCCGAACATGGATCTCTTGGTGTCGCTCGCGGCCGGAAGCTCGTACGCGTACAGCACGCTCGCGCTGCTCGTCGGCCGGACCGACCTCTACTTCGACGTGACCATCGCCGTCATCCTGGTCGTCACCGCCGGCAACCACTACGAGTCGGTCATCAAGCGGCGCGCGACCGGGATGCTCGCCGACCTGACGACGACCGGCGACCGCACCGTGCGGACGGAGGCGGGCGAGACGGTCGACGCCGACGCGGTCTCCCCCGGCGACCGCCTCCTCGTGCGACCCGGCGAGCGAGTACCGTTCGACGGGACCGTCGCCGAGGGGACCGCCGCGGTCGACGAGGCGCTCGTCACCGGCGAGTCGCTGCCGGCGACGAAACGCGAGGGCGACCCGGTCCGCGGGGGCACCGTCGTCACCGACTCGCCCGTCGTGATCGAGGTCGGCGAGGAGGCGGCGAACACCCTCGACACCCTCGTGCGCCTGCTGTGGGAGATCCAGAGCTCCCGCTCCGGGATCCAGCGGCTCGTCGACCGGCTGGCGACCGTGTTCGTTCCCCTGGTCGTCGCGGTCGCGGCCGTCGGCGCCCTCGCCACCCTGGCGCTCGGGTCGGCGCCGATCGACGCCGCGCTCGTGGGACTCACGGTGCTCATCGTCTCGTGTCCCTGCGCGCTCGGGCTGGCGACCCCGCTCGCGGTCGCCGCCGGGATCCGCGACGCCGCCGAGCGCGGCATCGTCGTCGTCTCCGACGCCGTCTTCGAGGCGGCCGCCGATGTCGACACCGTCGTCCTCGACAAGACCGGGACGCTCACCGACGGCGAAATGCGCCTGCTCGACGCGACCGCCGAGGAGGAGGCTCCGGTCGACCGCGTCCGAGAGCGCGCGGCCGCCGTCGAGCGCGCCTCGGTCCACCCGGTCGCCGAGGCGATCGTCTCGGGGGTAGTAGGGGACGGGGGAGATCCCCCCGCGACAGACGGCGGCGCCGCGGCCGCAGAGGACTCGGCGGCGGCCGGAACCGACGCCCTCGGCGAGACCGCCGCCCTCGACGCCCCCGCCGCGACCGACGTCGACGTCTTCGACCGCGGGGTCGCCGGGCGCGTCGACGGCGACGAGGTTGTCGTCGGCCACCCCGACCTCTTCGACGAGCGCGACTGGCCGGTCTCCGATCGACTGCGCGAGGCCGGGACGGCCGCCCGCGACCGCGGGAACGTCCCCGTCTACGTCGGCTGGGACGGCCGCGTGCGCGGGGTCCTCGCGGTCGGCGACGAGGTGCGCGACGGGTGGGAGGCCGTCGTCACCGACCTCGACGCTGACGGCCGGCGCGTGGTCGTGCTCACCGGCGACGCGCCCGAAGCCGCGACGCGGTTCGCGGACCACCCCGCGATCGACGAGGTGTTCGCCGAGGTGCCGCCGGAGGCGAAGGCCGAGACGGTCCGACGGCTCGGCGCCGACGGGTCGGTGGCGATGGTGGGCGACGGAAGCAACGACGCCCCCGCGCTCGCCGCTGCCGACCTCGGCGTCTCGATCGCTTCCGGCACGGACCTCGCGGCCGACGCCGCGGACGCGGTCCTGCTCGACGACCGGCTCTCTGCGGTCCCGGAGCTGTTCGCCGTCACGCGCGGGACGAACCGGCGACTGAAGCAGAACCTCGGCTGGGCGTTCGTCTACAACGCGGTCGCGATCCCCCTTGCGCTCTCGGGCGTCCTCAACCCCCTGCTGGCCGCGCTCGCGATGGCGTCGAGCAGCCTCCTCGTGGTGACGAACTCCGCGCGCGCCGTTTATAAGGACGACTGAGGCGCTAGGGGTAGGGGAGTCGATTTAAAAATGGGCGGTGGCGCGTGCCTGCGAGCGGCCGCCATCGGCGGCCGCGAGGAGCACGCGCGAGGGAGTCAGTCGCCGGAGCGAAGCGACGGCGACTGACGAGGCTGGGGAGGCGTGAGGTGCTGTGCGGTTGCGGTGGGTGGGACTCAAAGGGGCAGCCGGGAGGCGGGCGCAGGCGACGCGAGCACCGCAGGGAGCGAACGGAGTGAGCGACCGAGGAGCGCGGCGAGCGTGCGCCCGCCTCCCGGCTGGGGCTTTGGAGTGGTCCGTCGCCGATCCGTCACCGACGATTTATAAGGGAGTGGCTTGGATTTTGGCGACGCTGCCCGCCGATCCGTGCTACGCTGTTTATAAATGAACGCCCGAGTACTATGCCGTCGCGCCGACGTACGGCTTGACCGCGCGGACGATGGCGTCGACGTCGTACTCGTCTTCCTCCTTGTCGAAGACGACCTCGTCGTCAGCGCGAACGATGAACACGCCCGCGTCGCCGGTCACCAGCGCGACCTCGTCGATGCTCTCGCCGAACTGCTTGAGGATCGCCTCGGAGACGTCCTGCGCGCGGTTCAACATGCCACAGGGGACGCAGTACTCGATTTCGATGCGTGTCATGGCCCTCCGTAGGGCGCGGACCGGATTAAAAGGGCGGGTCGCGGCCGGTTCCAATTCGCCCGAGACGGACGGCGACCGACGTCGACCCCCGACCGCCTCAGACCACCAGCGCGTCGACGACGACGGCGAACAGCAGCAGGCCGAGGTAGGCGTTCGAGGCGTGGAACGCGCGGAACGCCGCCCCCTCCGTCTGCTCGTAGTGAAGTTGAACGACCGTCCAGAGGAAGACGGCGCCGACGCCGACGCCGACGACGGCGTACAGCGCGCCGAGCGGGTCGGCGGCCGCGGCGAGCGCGACGGCGGCGACGAGCGTCGCGCCGAGGTACCAGAGGATGTGACGGCGCGTCGTCGTCTCGCCGCGGACGACGGGCATCATCGGGAAGCCGCCGCGCTCGTAGTCGTCCTTGTACGCCAGCGCGAGGTTGTAGAAGTGCGCGGGCGTCCACAGGAAGATCACGGCCGCGAGCAGCAGCCCGCCGCCGCCGACCTCGCCGGTGACCGCGGCCCAGCCGATGAGCGCCGGGAGCGCGCCGGCCGCGCCGCCGATGACCGTGTTCTGGACCGTGTTGGGCTTCAGTACGAGGGTGTAGACCACGCTGTAGAACGCGATGGCGACCAGCCCGAGCGCGGCCGTCAGCGGGTTCACCGTCCAGAACAGCGCGAGCGAGACGAGCGCGAGGGAGCCGCCGAACGCGAGCGCGTGCGAGACGGGCACGAGGTCGGTCGCGAGCGGGCGGTCGCTGGTCCGCTGCATCCGCTTGTCCACGTCGCGTTCGAACACGTGGTTGAACGTTCCGGACGCGCCGATGGAGAGCGCGCCGCCGACGAGCGTCGCGGCCACGACGTACGGGGTGAAGCCGGGACCGCCCCCCGTCGCCACCGGCTCCGCCAGCGCCATCGCGGCCGCGGCGACGAGGCAGAGCAGCCACATCAGCCGCGGCTTCATCAGCCGGAAGTACGCCGCCACAGTCGCCTTCAGCCGCGGGAGCGTCGCGGACGGAATATCCGGTTCGGGGGCGTCCTCGACCGGCGGGAGGTGATCGGTGCCGGGTTCGAAGCCCTCGGGGGCGTCGTCCGGCGCTCCGGTCTCGGTCTCCAGCCACCACGCGAGCGCGACGAGGACGGTCCCGAAGATTCCGACGCCGAGGAGCAGGTGGGCGGAGCCGAGCGCGGCCGGGAGGTCGCCGACCGCGACGAGCGCGCCGACGCCGGCCTGCGCGGGGTAGACGACGAGCGCGACCGAGAGCGCTGCGCGGACCCGACGGTCGGCGCCGTCCCGCCACGCGAGCGCGGCGGAGAGGGCGACGAGGAGGCCGACGACGACCGCGAGAACCCGGTGACCGAGGGCGATCCATCCCTCGGTCGCCGTGGGGAGAGCGGCGCCGTTCCCGCAGGCGGGCCAGCCGCCGCAGGCGGTCGCCGCCTCCGTGAGGGAGGTGGTGGCGCCGACGACGACGAGCAGGTACACGCCCATCGCGGCCGCGGCCAACACCGCGGGGAACTTGTCGGGGATGTTCACTCACCTCGGTTTGGGAGTCAGTCCATTTAGATGCCGCGCTTCCGCCCCCGTCGGGGTCCGCGCGTTCGCCGCGGCCGGAGGACTCCCCGGCCGCGACCTACGACGGCGTCGCGTCCGCGCCGTCGTCGCGCTCGGACAGGATCCGGTCGACGATGTCGCCGCTGGAGAGCAGCTCGCCCTCGTAGTTCGGCTCCCGGCCCGACGCGCGCTCGACGCGGCAGTCGACACCCCGGTCGTCGAGGGCGGCCGCGATGTCGGCCTCGTCGTGGTGCTGGTCGAACCCCAACACGATCACGTCGGGTTCGAGCCGCTCGATGGGGACGAACACGTCCTCCGGGTCGCCGAGGTGCGCCTCGTCGACCGCGTCGAGCGCGGCGACCATGTCTCGCCGCTGGCGGGCGCACAACACCGGCGCGGGCTTGTGGGTGACGTTGGTGCGACGGGCGACGATGGCGTGGAGCTCGTCGCCGTACGTCGCCGCGTCTTCGAGGTAGTGGACGTGGCCGGGGTGGAGCAGGTCGAACGTTCCCTGCGCGACGACCCGAGTCATCGGAACCACGAGAGGAAGCCGCCGGAGTCGCGTCGCTCCTCGCCGATCTCGCGGTCGATGTCCTCCTGGGTAAAATCGAAGAAGTGCTCGTCGGGGACCTCCACGTCGAGCACGTCGAGGGTGGTCTGGTTCCCCTCGTTGTCGAACGCCTTCCAGTCGCCCCAGCCGTAAGGGGCGCCGACGATGATGTGGACCCGCCCCTGCCCGAAGGTGGCGAGGTCGGCGTCGCTCGGCCGCAGCGCGCCGTTCGGGTGCGAGTGGACCGAGCCGACCGCGCGCATGTCGTTCGGCTTCATGTGGGACCGGACGCTGGCGCTCGTCGGACTTGACTCCGTGCCCGGGATGACGAGCACGTCGGTGATCACCTGCCCGTCCCGGTCGAGGTCCAGTTTCCGGGCGTCGTCCGCGCGGAGAAACCCCATGTACTCGTTGGGGTGCGTCTCCTCGCTCGCCTCGAGGACGAAGTCCAAGGTCTCTCGGGCGATCCCGAGGAGCTCGTCCGAGCGGAACAGTCGCATGAGCGAGACAAGTCGCCGTCGCCTCATAGGGGTTCCGGACCGCGAGACGCGGGTGGATTCATCGCCCCGAGCGTCGAGAGAACAGGCTTAACACCGGCCGTTCCCGAAAAGTGTCCATGAGCGAAAACACCGCCGGGGATTCCGGCACGCGGGGCGATTCGAGCCCCGAACCCGACGCCGACGCAGCGGAGGGGACGACCGGCGATCGCCCGGTCGTCTACGACCTGGCACCGGACTGTACCCTCGAAGACGCCGAGGTCGACGCCTTATACCACGCCGAGGTCAACGGCGTCGTCGACTACGGTGTGTTCGTCGACCTCTCCGACGCCCTCTCCGGACTCGTCCACGAGTCGAACCTCGACGGCGACTACGCGGTCGGCGACCGACTGGTCGTCCGGCTCGCCGAGGTGAAGGAGAACGGCGACGTCGCATTCGACGACGTCGACGTTGACGACTACGACACCGAGACGGTCGCCCACGAACCGACCGTCTCGCGGGTCCGCGGTCTCACCCCGGGCGACGAGGTGACGGTCGAGGGCGAGGTCGTCCAGGCGAAACAGACGGGCGGTCCCACTATCTTCGCCGTCGCCGACGCCTCCGGCGTCCTCTCCTGTGCCGCCTTCGAGTCCGCGGGCGTCCGGGCGTACCCCGAGGTCGAGGTCGGAGACATGGTCCACGTCGCGGGAACGATCGAGAGCCGCGAGAACGCGCTCCAGCTCGAGGTCGACTCGCTGAAGCGACTTCCCGACGAGCGCGCCGCAGAGGCCCGCGAACGCTACGAGGCGGCCCTCGACGAGCGCGCGGAGCCGGCCGACGTCGACCCCCTCGTCGAGTGGGAGGCGTTCGAGCCGATCCACGAGGACCTCCGCGAGCTGGCGCGGCTGCTCCGTCGGACCGTCCTCGCCGGCCGCCCGATCCGCGTCCGCCACCACGCCGACGGCGACGGGATGTGCGCCGCGATCCCCGTCCAGCTCGCTCTCGAGAACTTCGTTCAGGAGGTCCACGGGGACCCGGACGCTGCGCGACACCTGTTCAAGCGGCTCCCGAGCAAGGCGCCGTACTACGAGATGGAGGACGTCACCCGCGACCTCAACTTCGCCTTGGAGGGCCGGGCGCGCCACGGGCAGAAGCTCCCCTTCCTGCTGATGCTCGACAACGGGTCGACCGAGGAGGACGTACCGGCCTACGAGAACCTCGCGCACTACGACATCCCCATCGCGGCCGTCGACCACCACCACCCCGACCCCGAGGCGGTCGAGCCGCTGCTCGACGCCCACGTGAACCCCTACCTCCACGACGAGGACTACCGGGTCACCACCGGGATGATGTGCGTCGAGCTCGCCCGCCTCGTCGACCCGTCGCTCACCGAGGAGCTGGAGCACGTGCCGGCGGTCGCTGGTCTCTCCGACCGCTCGAAGGCGGAGGCGATGGACGACTACGTCGCGCTCGCCGAGGACGCGGGCTACGACGAGTCCGACCTCCTCGACATCGGGGAGGCGCTCGACTACGCCGCCCACTGGCTCCGCTACTCCGAGGGGAAGACGCTCGTCAACGACGCCTTGAACGTCGGCTGTGACGACGAGGAGCGCCACGAGGAGCTGGTCGAGTTCCTCTCCGACCGCGCCGAGCGCGACGTGGAGCGCCAGCTCGACGCCGTCGACGACCACGTCGAACACGAGCGGCTCGCCTCCGGCGCGCACCTCTACCGGATCGACTTGGACGAGTACGCCCACCGGTTCACCTACCCCGCGCCGGGCAAAACCACCGGCGAACTCCACGACGCGAAGGTGAAAGAGACCGGCGACCCCGTGATCACCATCGGGTACGGGCCCGACTTCTCCGTGCTGCGCTCGGACGGCGTCCGGCTCGACATCCCGAACATGGTGACCGAGCTGAACGAGGAGCTGCCCGAGGCCGGCGTCTCCGGCGGCGGCCACCTCGTCGTCGGGTCGATCAAGTTCGTGAAGGGACGCCGGAGCGAGGTGATCGAGGCGCTGGTCGCGAAGATGGCGGACGCCGAGATCGACGAGGCGCTCTCGTCGACCATCGCGCTCGACGACTAAGCCGGCTCGGCGACTGACCCCACTCCACGACTGACCGCGACGGCGCCGCAGTCGCGGCCCGCTTCCTCGCTTCAGCCGAACTCGATCTCTCGCCGAGCCACGGCGCCGGCCCCCGCGAGCGCGACGCCGAACCCGGCGACGAGCGTGACCGGAAGGTGGACGCCGCCGCCGCGCCAGTCAGCCGCGTACGCGCGGGCGTAGAAGTCCGCCACGGACTCGTTTTCGACCGCGATCAGCACCTCGCGGTTGTTCGTCGCCGCGCTCGGGTTCCAGTTGAGGCTCCCGACGACCGCCGCGTCGTCGACGACGAGTCCCTTCGCGTGGACCTTCCCGAAGCGGCCGCGCGGCTCGGCGAGGTCGACAGCGATCGGCTCGTCCGCGAGCGACTCCGAGAGGTTCCGGTTCGCCTCCCGGTCGTACCACGCGTCGGAGAGCAGCAGGTGGACGTCGACGCCGCGGTCGGCCGCGCGCCGGAGCGCGCGGACGATCCGGTCGTCGGGACCGCCGACGCGCGGCACGACGGCGAGCACCCGCTCGTCGGCGGCGTCGATCCGCGCGACGATCCGGTCGGCGGCGTTGCCTGGCGCGGTCAGGACGGTCACGTTCGCCGCCGCCGGCTCCGCCGGCGCCTCGAACCGCGTCGGGTACGAGCCGTTCGCGCGCCCGCCGTCGTGGAACTCGGTGTCGGCGCGGAACTCGCGCCACGACCGCGCGTCGCGCGCCTCGAAGTCGGCGGAAAACAGCGCGGCCAAGTCGCCGGCGACGGTCGCGTCGCGCTCGGGAGCGACTCCGTTCTCGGTGCTGTCGTCGCCCTCGACACCGGAATCGCTCTCGACACCGGAATCGCCCTCGACGACCACGCCCCAGCCGCGGTTGCTCCGCCCGCCGGTGCCGGACCGCTTCCAGTTCTCCGTGAGGACGACGGCGCGGTCGTCCGCGACCGCGTACTTGGGGTGGTGGAACCGAAAGCGTTCGACCTCCCCGTCGAGGATCCGGACCTCGACGCCGGCGGCCGTCAACCGGTCGAGCAGCCGCGCGCTCCGGGTCGAGAACCCGCCGACCGGCGACCCCTCCAGCAGCACGCGGACGCGAACCCCGCGGTCGGCGGCCGCGACGAGCGCGTCGGCGACCCGCTCCGAGGTCAGCGTGTAGCCGGCGAGGAACAGGCGGTCGTCCGCGGTCCGGAGCGGCTCGACCGGGACTCCCGGACTGTCGGGGAGGACGAACGGCGTCACGGCGGCGTCCGCGGTCGGCTCCGGGGAGCGGGGGTCGTACCCTCGCGGCCGCCACTCGCCCCACGCGGCGCGCCAGCGGTACCCCTCGCGGGCGCGGTCGTAGGCGACGGTGTCGACCGCGCTTCCGTCCCGGCGGAGTTCGATCCGGTCGCCGGAGGCGGACAGCGGGAAGTGGTCGGTCAGGCGCCGAACCGGCGGCGTGTCGGTCGCGTCGGTGACCGTCGGTTCGGCGTCGCTCGCGAAGCCGTCGAGGATCGACGCGGTCCGGTTGGGCGCCATCGATAACGCCACCCTGCCGCTCGCGTTCGCCGGGATCCGGGCGTCGTAGTAGCCGTCGGAGAGCGACCAGTTCCCGCGCTCCGGCAGGGAGACGACGAGGTACTCGCCGCGGTTCTCCTCGGTCGTCGGGTTGGGGTACAGCTCGACGATTCGGGGCTCGCGAGCCGCGTCGGAGGCGTTAGTCGGCGGCGACCCAACCCCGTCGAGAGGGACCGCCGCCGCCGGAGGACAGAGGACGACACTCGCAGCGGCGACGAGAAGGACGAGCGCCGCGACGCGAGACGGGCCTTTCGGACGACGGAGCGACACGGAGCGCGTGGCTCCGGTATCGGATAAAAGCGTTCGCGGCCGAGGCGGTCGATCGGATCCGAGTCAGGCCGTCGCCGCGGGTTCGGTCTCGTCGAGCGCGCGCCGCGCCTTCTCGCCCTCTGTCGAGACGATGAAGGAGTGCTCGTCGGCGTGTTCGGCGGCCGCTTCGAGCGCTTCGCGGGTGCCGATCTGGCGGAGCGCCCAGCCGGCGGCCGCGCGGACGTCGTCGGAGGGGTCGTCTTCGAGCACGTCGGCGAGGGGGTCGACGGCGCGGGCGTCGCCGATCAGTCCGAGGGCGCGGGCGGCGTGCGGGCGGACCAGATCCTCGGTGTCGCCGTCGGGGTCGAGCTGGTTCGCGAGCGGCTGGACGGCCTCGCTCGCGCCGATTTCGCCGAGCGCCTTGAAGACGGCCTTCTGGAGCTGCGGGTTCGAGTCCTCCGGGACGTATTCGACGAGGGTGTCGGTCGCCTCCTCGGCCGCCATCTTCCCGAGGATCCGGATCGCGGGCCGGTCGCGCTTCTCGGCGCGGCCGAGGATCTCCTCGACGGACGCCTCGGTCTTGCCGCGCTTGCCCATCCGCTCGAACGCCTCCAGGCAGTGGCGCTCCATGAAGTCGGACTGCAGGGAGTCGAGCGCGAGCAGGATCATGTCGACGTTGCCCTGCGCCTCGTGTTCCTTCAGTGCGGCCCACTCGACCGGGTAGTCCTTGTAGTGGCCCAGCACGTCGTAGTACCCCTGCGCGCGGAGCTGCTCGTGGGTCTCGAGGTCGTCCCACTCCTCGGCGTCGTCGAGTCCGGTCTCCAGCTCGTCGGTCGCCTCCAGCAGCGCGGCGATGTCGTCGGCGTCGTCGTCCGCGTCGAGGTCGGCGTCGGCGATCGCGGCGGCGACGTCGTCGAGCGCCGCGACGAGGTCCGGGATATCGTCGCCGTCGGGACCGGCGTCGACCTCGACCGTCTCGGCGGCCGCGTCGACGAACGACGCGACCGCGGCGGCGACGTCGTCGTGACCGTCCTCGGTCCACTCGGTGTCCTCGACCGTCCCGGCGGCGCTCTCGATCGCCTCGACGACGTCCTCGCCGTAGGGACCGCGGGCGTCTTCGACGCCGTCGCGGAGCTCCGCGACGCGGTCCTCGAGGTCGCCGCGGGGGTCGTCGGCCTCCTCGTCGTCCTCGTCCGGCTCGGGGAGGTCCGCCTCCTCGATGCCGGTCTCGGCGTCGTCCAGCAGCGCCTCGACATCGTCGAGGTCGGCCTCCGTCTCGGCGTCGTCGAGGCGGTCGGCGATCTCGTCGAGGTACTCGTTCAGGGACTCCTCGGTCGGGTCTTCGGGGAGCGTCGGGGCGGCAGTCTCCGTCGACTCGCCGGCGTCCCCGCCGTCGTCCGCGGCGTCGGCCTCGTCAGAGGCGTCGGCCGGGTCGTCGTCGCCGTTGCTCATACACCACGAACTCCGTGTGTAGTCCATTAAGAGGTTTCCCTTCGCGAGCGTCGCCGAACCCCGAGCGGACGAGAGTGACCGCACTCGGCGCGGTGCGTCCGGTTGCGGCGACCCGCCCCGACGCCGTCGACGTCGAGTCGACGCGAGGAGTTACCGACAACGCAGGCAGAGAGTCATGTTCACAACCAGCACACTTTTATTATCCCCTTCTAATACCGGAACGATTCGATGCTGGATGTCGACCGCGAGGAGATAACCGACGGGCCGGTCGGACGAGTGCTGCTCGTCCTCGCCGCGCCGCTCGTCGCGCAGAACGTCGTGTACGTCGCCAACGCACTGATCGACACGTTCTGGCTCGGGCGGGTCGGCGAGGACGCGGTCGCCGCCGTCGGTCTCAGTCTCCCGATCCAGTCGCTGCTCGGCGCGACGGTGGTGATCGGCGCGGTCGGCACGCAGATCCTCGTCGCGCAGTACGCCGGCGGCGAGGACGAGTCGCGCGCGCGTCGCGTCGCGGTCAACGGCGCGCTCGTCGCGCTCGCGGTCACGGCGGCGGTCGCGATCCCCGTGGTCGTCTACGCAGAGGAGGTCGCCGCGCTGCTCGGCGCCGACCCCGCGCTCGCCGGCACGACGGCGACGTACCTCGCGATCGTGATCGCCGTCCTCCCGGTCGGGGCCGTCGGCGACACCGTCGAGAACTGCTTCACGGCGTACGGCGACACCCGTGCGGTGTTCCACGTGAGCCTCGTGAGCGTCCTCGTCAACCTCGTCGCCGCGCCGGTCCTCATCTTCGGGGTCGGTCCGGTCCCGGAGCTGGGGGTGGCCGGCGCCGCGCTCGGTACCGCGCTCGCGGGCGTCGCCGGTCTCCTGTGGATCCTCGCGTACGCCGCCGGGATCGGGCGCGACACCTTCCGACTCACCCGCGAGGCCTTCGCACTCGATCTCGCGACCGTCCGCGAGGTCGTCTCCGTGGGTCTCCCGCTCGGCGGCCAGCGCGGCGTGAGCGAGCTGGTGCGGGTGCTCGTCGTCGGTCTCGTCGCGATCGCTGGCGGCTCGGCGGGCGTCGCGGCGTACACGGTCGGCGCGCGGGTCGCGACGCTCGCGATCGTCCCGGCGCTCGGGATGCGAACAGGCCGCCCAGTCGATGATCGGGCAGAACCTCGGCGCCGACGCCCCCGCGCGCGCTCGCCGGACGACGACCGTCGGCACCGGGATGGTCGTCGCCGGCTTCCTCGCGCTCGGCGCGGTCCAGTTCCTGTTCGCCGGCGGGATCGCGGACCTGCTCGCGCCCGACCTCACCGCGACGGGGCGCGACCTCGCGGTCACCTACCTCCGGATCCTCGGCGCCTCCTACTGGGCGCTCGGCGGCACGTACACCCTGTTGGCCGGGTTCAACGGCGCCTCGCGGACCCGGACCTCCTTCGCCGCCGACCTGATCAAGTACTGGGTGATCCGGTTCCCGATCGCGCTCGCGGCCGTCCCGGCCGCGACGACGGTCGGCGCGTTCGGCGTCACCGTGACGCCCGGACTGGGCTGGGGCGTCGAGGCCGTCTTCTGGGCGGTCGCCGTCTCGAACGTCGTCGGCTTCGTTGGACTCGGCGGCTACTTCCTGTACACGACGCGGCGCGGGATGTTCGCGAACGCCGCCGAGCGCGCGAGTGGCGGAGACGACGGAAGCGGCAGAGAGGGCGGAAGCGAGGGCGAGGCCGTCGCGGAGGCGGCCGACGACTGAGGGCGGCCGAACCGGCGCCGCGAGCGGGTCGGGATTCCGTCAGTCCACGAGCGGGTCGTCGCTCTCGACCACGGTCGCGAACTCGCCGTTCAGGTGCGCGAGCGCGACGCGGTGGGAGGTCTCCGGGTCGATCCGCTCGCCGTCGGGCGCCTCGCGGGCGTGCGTCGCGGTCGCGTCGGCGACCACCCGGACGTCGTAGCCGCGGTTCTCGGCCTCGCGCGTCGTCGTCGAGACGCAGTGGTCGGTGGTGAGTCCGCAGACGACGAGCGACTCGTGGCCCGCCTCGCGGAGCCACTCGTCGAGTCCGGAGTCGAGGAACGCGCCGTTGACCGACTTCTCGAAGGTCGGCTCCCCGTCGACGGGCGCCGTCTCCGGCTTCCACGCGAAGCCGGGGGCGTCGGGACGGAGCGGGGAGTCCGGCTCCGTCGAGGCGTGACGCACGTGCGCGACGGGGCGACCCGCCTCGCGCCAGCGGTCGAGGAGCGCGGCCGCGGCCGCCTCGGCGTCAGGGTTGTTGCGCTCGCCCCACCCCGGTTCGTCGAAGCCGGTCTGGAAGTCGACGAGGAGGAGGACGGCGTCGGAATCAGTCATCGCCCGGCCCCGCGGTGACGGAGGCGTCGAGATCGCCCGCGTCGTCGTCGCCCGCGAACCGCCGCCACGCGCCGGGTTCGAGCAGGGACTCTGGCGCCTTCGGGTGGTCACGGGTCGGGTCGAGGGGGCACTCGTCCGGACTGGCGTCGTCGTCCTCGCGGAACAGGTACTGCCTCCACTCGCGGTCGCCCTCGGTGCCCCAGTCGCCGAGGTCGGCGTGGGGGCAGACCCCGTCGTAGTCGCCCATCCGGTCGCGGATTGTCTCGCGGGCGCGCTCGCCCGCCTCGGTGTCGGCCGTGAGTCCCTCGAAGACGGCCCGCGGTTGGAAGGTGATCTCCAAGCCGACAGGCGAGTACCGGCTCTTCCGGTCGTCGTAGAAGGGGGCACGCGAGGTCGGGAACAGCGCCTCGCTGCCGAAGCAGAACTCCCAGCGCGGGGTGTCCGGGTCGGTCGGGATGTCGTCGGGCCACGGAGACGGGTCGTGGACGTGGAGGAACTCCAGCACGTGCCAGAGGCGCTCGTGGTAGTGCGCCTCGCCGCGCTCGCCCGCCGGGGGCTTGAAGAACACCGCGAGGGGCGCGCGGTCGGCGTGGTCGGGGTAGGTGTCGAGGTATTCGAGGAGGACGTCTCGCAGCCGCAACAGCGCGGCGGGGTCCGTGGTCGACTCGCAGGCCGCGTACAGGAGGTCCCCCTCGCGCTCGACCTCGATGCCGAAGTAGCAGGGGAACGGCGACCCGTCGCGCTCGCCGAGCATCGACTCCCGGAAGGTCCGGTAGTGCTCCTGAAGCCACGACGGCGCGTCGTCGAGCCGACCGTGGAGCGTCTCCTGGTCCAACAGCACGCCCTCGGTACCGGGCTCGTTCATACCCGTTGTGGGGGAGAGACGGTCTTTTGGCTTTCGCCGGGTTCGACGCGGCGGGAACGGTTCGGCGGCGCTATTTTAATCAGACTAGTGCGGCGGCGCGTGCCTGCGAGCGGCCGCCATCGGCGGCCGCGAGGAGCACGCGCGAGGGAGTCAGTCGCCCGAAGCGAAGCGAGGGCGACTGACGAGGCTGGGGAGGTGTGAGGCGCGGTGCTGTGCGGGGCGGGACTCAAAGGGGCAGTCGCGAGGGCGGCGCAGGCGAAGTAAGCACCACAAGGAGCGAGTGAAACGAGCGACTGAGGCGCGCAGCGAGCGTGCGCCGCCCTCGCGACTGGGGCTTTGGCGGTGTTCGCCGCCGATTCGCGATCAGCTATTTATAAGCGAGTGACTGGGGCTTTGGCGGTGTTCGCCGCCGATTCGCGATCAGCTATTTATAAGCGAGTGACTGGGGCTTTGGCGGTGTTCGCCGCCGATTCGCGATCAGCTATTTATAAGCGAGTGACTGGGGCTTTGGCGGTGTTCGCCGCCGATTCGCGATCAGCTATTTATAAGCGAGTGACTGGGGCTTTGGCGGTGTTCGCCGCCGATTCGCGATCAGCTATTTATAAGCGAGTGACTGGGGCTTTGGCGGTGTTCGCCGCCGATTCGCGATCAGCTATTTATAAGCGAGTGACTGGGGCTTTGGCGGTGTTCGCCGCCGATTCGCGATCAGCTATTTATAAGCGAGTGACTGGGGCTTTGGCGGTGTTCGCCACCGATCCGTCAGCGGAGAGCGGCGAACCGTGGGGTAATAACGCCCCGACGCAGATACGATCAGTCGCTTACGACCGCGAATCGCGACGCGTCGCTCTCCTCGGTCGGGGCGGTGAGCAGCGACATGCCCACGGTGAGTGCGCCGGACAGGACCATCAGCCCGAGCGCCACGTCCCAGCCGCCGAGGACGGTCCGCGGGAGCGTCGGGACGAGCGGCAGCACCGACGACAACACGACGAGCAGGTACGTCGCCTGCGGCACCGCGACGCCGACGACCATTCCCGTGCGCGTCGTCCGCGGCCAGTAGAGCGCGCAGATCACGGGGAACGCGAGCAGCGCGAACCCGGAGAAGGCGGTGTCACCGACCTCGATCAGCGTCCCCGGGCGGAACAGGCTCGCGACGAAGGCGAGCGTCGCGAACGCCGCCACGCCGATCCGCGCGATCCACGCCTCGCGCCGCTCGGAGGCCTCCGCGTCGATGAGCGGGCGGTACAGGTCGCGGGTGAAGTACGACGACCCCGACAGCAGCATCGAGTCCGACGAAGACATCATCGCGGCCATCGCGCCCGCGATGACGAGCGCGGCGAACCACGCGGGCGCGTATTCGTTCAACACGACCGGCAGCACGTTCGCGCCGTCGGGCACCTCGATCGGCATCCCGGCAGCCCACGCGCCGAGCATGAACGCGGGGAGGAACAAGAGTAGTACCAGCACGGGCCACAGCGCGAACGACCGCTTCAACACCTTGCCCGACTTCGCGACGAAGAACCGCTGGTTGATCTGCGGGAACATCGTCACCCCGAACGCGATGGTGATCGCCGACGAGACGATGAACCCGGGCGTGTACGTCCCGCCGCCGAAGCTCCCGAACTCGGGCCGGGCCGCCAGCATCCCCTCGGTCGCGGCGCCGACGCCGCCGACCGCCGAGACGACCCACGCCGCGGCGACCCAGACGATGGAGAGCATGAACAGGCCCTGAAGCGTGTCCGTCCACGCCACGCCGCGGAGGCCCGCGACGGCGACGTAGAGGATCATGAACCCCGTGATGAGCGCCGCGCCGCCCCAGTAGGGGACCGCGCCGTCGGTGAGTCCGACGAGCGCCTCGCCAGCGCCCATCTGCTGGAGCATCACGTACGGGAACAGCCACAGGAGGCTCACGCCCGCGACGAGCGCGCGGAGGCCGACCGAGCCGAACCTGTCGCCGAGCATCTCGCCGAGCGTCACGTAGCCGTTGCGGGCGCCGATCAGCCACTGCTTGTAGCCGATGACGTACCACAGCACGGCAAACAGCACGCCGTCGAGGGTGCCCATCACGATCAGCCACTCGGGACCGGCGGCGTACGCGAGGTTCGGCCCGCCGAAGAAGGTGAACGCGGACAGAAGCGTCGCGAACGTCGTGAAAAGCAGGACGAGCGTCCCGATAGACCGGCTCGCGAGGTAGTAGTCCTCCGCCGTCGTCTCCGAGACCCGGTACGCGACCAGCCCGAGCGCGAGCGCGACGACGAGGTAGCCGACGACGACGCCGAGCGAGAGACCGAGCGTCACCGGCCGTCACCCCCCAGCGCGGGGCCGCCGTTCCGACCGTCGCTCGATTCCGACCGCTGCCCCATCCCGCGCTCCCACGCGCCGCTCCGGACGAACAGCGCGAACAGGACCGCACACAGCCCCAGCCACGCCACGTGCCACCAGATCCACACCGGCAGCCCCGCGACGACGCGGTCGACGCCCCACAGCGGCCACGGCACCGCGAATGCGACGAGTATTGCGAACGTCGGTATCCACACGAGATCGCTCCGTAAGCGCGTCATGTGAGACGACACTACTTCTATGAACACTAAGAACTATCGGATGAGTTCGAAAACAGGTGTTGGAGAGAATTTTTCTTCAATAACCCTCGCCGGAGGGGCGTGGCGATAGCTATTTTCCGCGAGGGACGAAACGTAACACGGGCGGCTTCTCCCGCCCGATATCACCATTCACCCATCATGAAAGACACAGAAAAATACCTGATTCACGCCACCATCGCGGCCGACGGCGTCGTCGAGCGGAGCGACGTCGTCGGGGCGGTGTTCGGCCAGACGGAGGGGTTGCTCGGCGACGAGCTGGACCTCCGCGACCTCCAGGAGTCCTCGCGCGTCGGCCGGATTGACGTCGCCGTCGAGTCCGAGAACGGCCAGTCGTTCGGCGAGGTCACCGTCGCGTCGAGCCTGGATAAAGTCGAGACCGCCATCCTGGCGGCCGCGCTGGAGACCATCGACCGCATCGGTCCCTGTCACGCCTCCGTTGAGGTAACGAGCATCGAGGACGTGCGGGCGGCCAAGCGCCGCGAGGTCGTCGAGCGCGCCAAGGAGCTGATCGCCGGCGGCTTCGAGGAGACGAGCCTCGCGAGCAGCGACGTGTTAGACGAGGTCCGCGACGCCGCCCGCGTCGAGGGCATCGTCGACTACGAGGGACTCCCCGCCGGCCCGCGCGTCGGCGACTCCGATGCCGTCATCGTCGTCGAGGGGCGCTCGGACGTGTTGACGCTCCTCGACTGCGGGATCAAAAACGCCGTCGCGGTCGAGGGGACGAACGTCCCCGAGGCGGTCGCCGACCTGACCGCCGACCGGACCGTCACCGCGTTCCTCGACGGCGACCGCGGCGGCGAGCTGATCCTCCGCGAACTCGCGCAGGTGGGCGAGGTCGACTACGTGGCGTTCGCGCCGCCCGGCGAGTCCGTCGAGGACCTCGACCGCGACGCCGTCTTCGAGGCGCTCCGCGGGAAGGTCCCGTACGCCAGCCTCGCGGACGCCGCCGACCTCCGGGCGGCCGCGAGCGACGAGGAGGTCCCCGACGGCGACGACCCCGGGTCGGTTGCCCGCGTCGGCGACGGCGGGGCGGTGCCGGGCGATTCCCCCGGGGACGACTCGGCCGGACCGTCGACCCGAACGACCGAGTCGCCCGAGACCGAGTCGTCCGAGACCGAGTCGTCCGAGACCGAGTCGGAGACCGTATCGACCGAGTCTGAAGACATCGAATCCGGGACCGAGACCGGCGCGCCCCCGTCCGGCGGAGCGAACGAACCGCCGGAATCGGCGCCGACGCCGGACGAGTTCGAGGGCGAGACGGAGGCCGGCGTCGAACCCGACGCGGACGCCGGGGAGCCGGCTGACAACAGTCTCGATTCGGCGGCCGACGACGATCCGGATCCAACGGCCGACACCGAGTTGGACGTGGATTCGGTCGGCGAGTCGGTGGAAGGATCGGACGCCGAGTCGGTGGAAGGATCGGACGCCGAGGAGAGCGACGAGACCGCCGACGACTCCGACGAACCGCGGTCGATGGCGGCGCACGTCGACGAGGTCGTCGACGGGGAGACCGGGCGCGCGCGGCTCCTCGGCGACGAGTTCGACGTCCTCAACGAGGTCGACGCCGCGGAGGCGTTCGACGCGGTCGAGGGCGCCGAGACCGCCCCGGAAGCGGTCGTCGTCGACGGGACCGTCGACCAGCGGCTGCTCGACGTGGCCGCACAGCGCGGCGTCGGCGACCTGATCGGCCGCGACCTCGGCGAGTTCGTGAAGCGCCCGGTCGGGACGCGGGTGCTGACGGCGGCGGACCTCCGCGCCGGAAGCTGACGATATGAGGCGGTCGGCGTCTTCCGTTTATAAGTAGTTGACCGCGGATCGGCGACGAACACCGCTGAAGCCCCAGCCGCTCGGCTGTACGACAGTGGTTCTTATAAATAACTGATCGACACGAGCACCACCGAAGCCCCAGCCGCGAGGCGGGCGCACACTCGCTGCGCTCCTCGCTCAGTCGCTCACGCTGTTCGCTCCTTCGCTGCGGTGCTTACGTCGTCTGCGCCCGCCTCGCGGCTGTCCCTTCGAGTCCCGCCTCGCACGGCACCGCAGCCTCACGCCTCCCCAGCCTCGTCGCGGCCGCTTAAAAGCGGCCGCGACTCCCTCGCACGCGCTCCTCGCGCCCTGCGGGCGCTCGGAGGCGCGCGCCACCGCACCTTATAAATCGCGTCGTCAGTACCGGGTCACACCAGTCCGACCGCGCCGAGCAGCGCGAACAGCGCGTCGCCGTACGTCAGCGAGACGACGAGACCGACCGCCATCGGGACGACGAACGGCATCCCGGGCGAGACCAGCACGCGGTCCTCGCGGGCGACGACGTCGAGACCGTCGCGGAGCGTCTCGGCGTCGGTGCCGTAGGCGCCGTGATCGATCTCGTCGAGGAAGCGCTCGGCCGCCCAGGGGTCGTCCGCGGTCCCTCCGTCCGGCGCCGCGTCGTCGACTGCGCGCCCCCCATCGGTCCGCGGCCCGACCTGAGTCCCCCGTCGGTCGGATCGAACGTCTCGTCGACCGAGGCGGGGTCGCGAAGCCCCTCCGAGTCGCTCCGCAGGTCCGCCAGCGTGATCCCGCGCCAGCGGAGGTACATCCGGAGCGCGTCCAGGTCGAGTCCACCCCGAGTGGGTCCGTCCGTGTCCTCGAACAGCCGCCCGTGTCGGTCGGGTAGCGAGTCGGCCGCGACCGGCCGCGCGAAGAACATGCTCGACGAGACCTCGCCGCGAACGAGGTTGAGAACGGCGAGACCGACCGGATAGGCGAGACCGAGCAGGACGGTGTTCGTGAGGATCGTCAAGGAGAACACGCCGAGATCGGTGCCGACGAGCGGGAGGACGAGACCGGCGACCTCGTAGGCCGGGAACGTCGGGAAGATCACCGCGAGCGCGATCATCGCCTTGGCGTCGGCGCCGCCGAACGCGCCGAGGTACCAGAAGGCGTAGCCGAGCGGCGCGACGAACAGCAGGCTGATCGCGGCCCGCAGGAGAAAGACGCGCCCGTCGAACCCCGCGAACGGCCACAGCGAGACGGCCTCCCAGACGAGCAGGAACGCGCCGAACAGGTACATCGGCGGCCAGATCCGGTTCGGAAGGCGTCGGGTCCTGACGTCCCGGATCGCCGCCCACGCGAAGACGGGGACGACGAGCAGTCGGAGGAGGTCCGGCAGCGTCGCGAACATGTCTCCACGGGGGAGACCGGCCCAATTAGGCGTTCGGGTTCGGCTATCGCGATCGATACCGCCCCGCGAACCGGCGGCATCTCGCCCCGCGAACCGGCGGCATCTCGCCCCGCGAACCGGCGGCATCTCGCCCCGCGATTCGCTGACATCTCTCTCACCGATCCGCCGGTCCTTTGTGAGTCGGCCGCCGACTCGGCCGCAATGCGCCGCCGCTTTGGGACGAGCGTCTACGCCGGCCTGCTGTTCACCGTCCTCGGCCTCGTCGCGTGGGCGACCGGCCAGCCGTTCGTCTTCCCGAGCCTCGGCCCGTCCGTGTTCGTCCTCGCGTTCGACCGCCGGAGCGAGCGCGAGCGCGCCGTCCGCGTGGTCGGCAGCCACCTGATCGGCGGCGTCGCCGGACTGGCGGCGTGGACGGTTATCGCCGACGGCGCCGCGCTGACGGCGACGCCGCCCGCCTTCTCTCCCGAGGGCTTCCGGCTGACCGCGAGCGCGGTCGCCTCGCTCGTCGCGACCAGCTGGGCGATGATCGCGACCGGAACGGTCCACCCGCCGGCGTGCGCGACGACGCTCATCGTCTCGCTCGGCCTCCTCTCGGCCCCGTCCGAAGTGGCGATCATCGTCGCGAGCGTGACCGTCCTCGTCGCCTTCCACGCCGTCGTCATCCTCGCGTTCAAGCGCCTCGTCGGGGACGCGCACCCACTGTACGGGCGGGACGAGGCTGACGGCGGCGACGGAACGAGTTAACCGTCCGGTCGGTCGGGTCGCCTGTCGAAGACATCGAGGATCGGCTCGGGGTCCGCGAGACCCGGAATCCGGTACTCGTCGTCGCGAAGTTCGATCACGACGGTCTCGGTGCCGAGCCGGCGGTCGAGCCGGCCGCGTTTCACCCGGAGCCCCGTCTCGTCCCACGGTTCGACGCGCCACAGGGGAACGTCGAACAGACGGTCGCGGGCGACGAGGGCGTCGTCGCCGGCGCGGTATTCGACGAGTCCGTACCGGAACTCGTGGTCGAGCGTGGCGAGCGCCAGCGGGACCCCGAGGGCGGCCGCGCCGAGGGTGACGGCGGTCGGCCAGTTGCGGCCGACGGCGAACAGCAGGCCGACGAACCCGAATATCCCGGCGATGTACCACAGTCCGGGGTGACCGAGAGGGGTCGTCAGCGCCCCCGCGACCCGCGCGCGTCGTGGCTGGCGAACCGTCTCGACCGGTCCCGCGAGCAATTCGTCCGGCGGCTCCGGCTCGGGCGGGTCGTAGGAGAACCCCGAGATCGAGCGCCGACGACTCGTCGAACGCCGCCAGCCGGTCGCCGTACAGCCCGCCGAGGTCGAACGCGGCCTTCACCGCCACGATCCCGAGCAGGAGCGGGAGTCCGACCGCGTCGGCGTCGAGCGCCGAGATCGGCGCGTCGTCCTCCAGCCGCCCCGCGCCGACGACGGTAACGGTGAACATCGCGCCGAGGAATATCGCCGCACCGCGGGCGAACACGCCCTTAATCGCCGTCTGCGCGCTGTGGACTCGGTACTCGCCGCGGCCGAAGTACTCGACGAGCGTCGTCACCCCCTCCCCGACGAAGATGGCGAGCGTCGCGAGCGCGACGGTGTCGACCACGGCCGACGCCGCTCCCTCACCGACGACGACGCCGACCGTGAGCGTGCCGACGAACAGCCAGACGACGGCGAGGATCGGCGCCGCGATCGGGAGCACGAGCAGCGACGAGAGCCGGACCTGAACGTCGGTCCACGGGATCGGTAGTCCGAGCCGGCGCCCCGCGAGCGGCCCGGAGATCAGCACCCCGCGTTCGACCTCGGACGGCCGCCCGGCGAACAGCCCGCGGACGAGCGCCCAGCCCGAGGCGATCCCGAGTTCGAACCAGTACAGCGTCATCAGCGCGGCCGCGTTCCAGCCGAGCGCGACCACGCCCACGAGCGGGAGCAGGTTGGCGATCGCCACCGAGAGCGCGCGTGGCCGGCGACCGCGACCGAGCGCGCGAATCCGATCGATGAGGGGGAGGGAGGGCATCCGTCGGTCGTTTCACGTCGCCGTATATAAGCGGCCGGGGGTTGGCTGAGAGCATTCGGCGCCGGCCCGGCGTGCGACCGGCTCCGCCGAGACGCGACCGGATTCAGCGCGCCGGGCCGGCGTCGCGGTGGAGGTACAGGTACGCGAGCACTGGGAGGATCGTGAACACGAGCGTCGAGAGGCCCCAGATGACCGCGTAGCGGCTCCCGCGCGCCTTCGCGTCGCGATAGATCCACACCGCGGCGGCGACGACGACGCCGTAGATGACGAGCGTGAGCGGAAGCGACCACGGGAGGGAGACACCGAAGAGGCTCATGGGTCACCGGTGAGGTCCGCGCACATTACGAAGTCGGGTTCGGCCGCGACCGGGACGCGGTTCGCCCCGGTGTCGCTCACGTGCTCGACCGTCTCGGGGATCAGCACGCGGGCCTCGTCGGCGTCGGCCGCGGCGGCGTCGGCGGCGACCGCGTCGTACAGCGCCCCCGCCGCGTCGACGTCGCGCCACGCCGCGACGCCGTACGTCGCGATGCGGGTGGTCTCCCCGTCGACCTCGCGCTCCGTGACGCGGGTCCGGACCGCGAAGCCGGCGACGGCCGTCGGGCCGGCGACCGCGATCAGCCGGCCCTCGGCGGCCGCGGTCGCGAGCCGCTCGCGGGTGAGCGCCGAGCAGGCCCACGACTCGTCGGGGTCAAGCGCGAGACCGCGCAGGTGGTCGCGGGCGTCGCTGTCGCTCCAGAACGCCCACGCGGCGTTCGGGTCGGGGTTCTCGAGGGCGTCGAAATCAACGTCCCCGCCGTCGGCCGCGTCGGCGTCGGGTTCCGGCTCCGCGAACCGGAACTCGGTCTCCGGTTCGAAGCCGACCGCGCGCGACTGGCCGAGTCCCATGACGTTCCACGAGAACACCATATTGCGGCAGACCGTCGCGCCGCGCTCGCGCGACCAGTCGAGCGCGGCCTCCGAGAGCGCGGTGCCGACGCCGTGGCCCCGCACGGCGGGGTCGACGCGGATCCCCTGTCCCCACGCCTCCCACTCCGACAGCGAGACGGCCTGGATACAGCCGACGACCGCCTCCGGATCGCCGCGGTCGGCGGCGCCACCGCCCTCGCCTTCGACGAGGGTGTCTCCCGGTTCGCGGTCGTCGAGGCCGGTGGGTTCGGCGGCTTTTGGGGGCAGCGTCGCGACGAACGTGCCGCGGTCGGGGTCGTCGGACTCGGCCCAGTCGGGGAACACCCGCGGGATGTAGTCGTCGTGGCGCTCGCCCCACGTGTCGCGCGTGAACGCCGCGACCGCGTCGGCGTCGTCGGGGCGCGCCTCGCGGACGACGGGGGCGGGCGCCGAGTCGGAGTCAAGCGCCGGGTCGGAGTCGGGCGCCGGCTCTTCCTCCGGTCCCGTCATCGCCAGGGCTGCGACTCCTCGGTGAGTTCGCCCGCGAGGTCGCGGCCCATCGCCTCGTCGGGGTCCGAGAGGTTCGCGAGCGCCCACATCAGCTTCACCTTCGCGGTGCCGGGGAGGGTGTCGCCGGCCTCGACGACGCCCGCGTCCAGCAGGTCGCGGCCGGTGTCGTACACCCGGTCACAGACCCGCCCGGCGAGACACTGGCTCGTCATCGCGACGACGGTGCCGCTCTCGACCAGCTCCTCGATCCGCGGGATGAGGTCGGTGTGGACGTGGCCGAGTCCGGTCCCCTCGATCACGACGCCGTCCTTGTCGTCGAGGTAGCCCCACGCCGCCGGGTCCATCCCGGGCGTGAACTTGACGAGTTCGACGTCGCCGTCGAGGTCGAGCACGAGGTCGACATCGGCGCCGCTCTCGTCCCCGTCTGCGTCGGCCGCGCCGCGCGCGAGCGGCTCGCGGTTCCACTCGATCGCTGCGTCGGCCGCGTCGCCCTCGGCGCCCGCCTCGGCGGCGGCCTCGTAGTCGATCAGGCCGAGCGGGGCGGCGCCGACCGTCTCGAAGGCGTCGCGGCGGGAGGTGTGGTTCTTCCGGACGCGCGTGCCGCGGTGGAGCGCGCAGGCGTCGTCGGAGGGGGCCGCGTCCGATCCGACACAAGCGTCTCGGCGTGGTCGGCCTTCGCGGCCTCGACCGCGCAGACCGCGTTCATCACGTTGTCGGAGGAGGGGCGGTCCGCGGAGCGCTGGCTCCCGGTGAACACGACCGGGACCGGCGAGTCGAGCATGAAGGAGAGCGCGGACGCGGAGTACTGCATCGTGTCGGTGCCGTCGATCACGACGACGCCGTCGGCGCCGGCCTCGATCTCCTCGGCGACCGCCGCGGCGAGCTCGCGCCAGATGGACGGCTCCATGTTCTCTGAGAGGATGTTCGCGACGACCCGGCCGCGGTAGTTCGCGCGCCCGGCGAGTTCGGGGACGGCCCGGAGGACATCCTCGGCGTCGAACTGGGCGGTGACCGCGCCAGTCCGGTAGTCGACGGTGGAGGCGATGGTCCCGCCGGTGGAGATGAGCGAGATCGTGGGCAGATCGTCGTCGAAGGTGATCTCCGAGGTGGCGTCGCCGCCGTCATCGGTCTCGGCCGCGGGGTCGACCTCGCGGACGCCGGACTCGAGCACCTCGACGTCGGCCGCCTCGCGGTCGATCCCGACGTTGTACCCGCCGTCGAGCTTGACGACGAGGTGGTCGCGCGTCGTGGAGGGGAGCAGTACGCCCTCGTTGGTGACGCCCCCGCGCTCGACGCGGACGCGATCTCCCGGTTGCGATACGACCGGATTCCCCGGGGCGGACTTGAATCCAACCGTTCGACGCGGGAGGAGAGGCACGACGAAAGAACGCGGAACGGGAGAGAAGAGAGGAGGAGCCTGTGGCGGCGGAGACCGGTGGCTATCGACCGATCACGGGGACGACGAGCGGCCGGGTCAGTGCTCGATGTACTCGGCTTCCCAGTCGGTGCGCGCCTCGATTTCGCGTCGGCCCCGTCGAGTCAGCGTGTAGTAGTTGGTACGGCGGTCGCGCTGACCCTTCTCGACGAGTCCCTTCTCGACGAGCGTGTCGAGGTTCGGGTAGAGGCGGCCGTGGTGGATCTCCTTTTCGTAGTACTCTTCGAGCTCCTCTTTGATGGCCAGCCCGTGCGGCTCGTCGAGCCCCGCGATCACGTAGAGCAGGTCGCGCTGAAAACCTGTGAGGTCGTACATACAACTGCTCGTACATACCTGTCGAAAATAAATAAATATACCGTTACATCTGTATTCGTACGACCACACCGCAGGCCCTACCTCGCCGCAACGGACGCACTCGTTCTGTCAACTCCGCAACTCTCGCTCGGGACCGATTCGACGTGTACAGCTGGAAGATCGTTTTTGAGGGCTGATACGTGTCGCAGGTTCGGTGACGCGCGGGGTCGACCGCGGCCGACTCGTCACGGGGGCGCACGCACGGGGGAGAACGGGCGCGTTCGGGTTGGCACGGATGCGGAGAGCGCGGCGTGCTTCGGTCGGACGCGGGTCCGGAGAGACGCGACGCTGGCGGTCAAGTATCGGAAGAAGGCACGCCCGACGCGGAAAAAAGCCGCGTCGGGCCTGCCGATTGGTCCCCGCTGACGCTTCGGCCCTCCAGACGAAGCGTCACCTGTACGTAGCGGGTAGAACGGCATAAACGTGTCGTACGTCGCTCACATGTGTTCTTCTTCTAACACCCAGCCGAGCGCGCGCTTGTAGTGGGTGAACAGCTCCTCGACGCCGCGGTGGTTCATCTCCTCGTCGTCCAACTGCTCGCGGAGGAACTCGTACTGCTCTCTGACCTCCTCTTCGGAGCGCATACCGGGAGAAGGGCTGCCGGCCGGATAGTGTTGTGGCCGGAGGTCGATCGGTCGGCCCGGCGTCTCGGGAGGGGGATCGGTCGGCCCGGCGTCTCGGGAGAGGGATCGGTCGACCCGGCGTCTCAGGAGGGGATCGGTCGACCCGTCGAGACCCTCGGAACGGACGCGGAGCGCTCACCGGGAGGGGGTCACCGGTACCACGCGACGAGAACGCCGACCACCAGCAGCACGCCGACGGCGGTCAGTACGGCGCCGAGACGCGGCGATCCGTTAAGCGTCGTCATGCCGAGAACCATCGTCACGCCGATCATCGTCGTCAAAAGGCCGGTCACCAGAAATACGGCACCCCACACGACATCGGGGACCAGTTTGGCTACTTCACCGATCAGAACGTCGATGATGTCGTCGATCATAGGGACCAGACGTGTGCCGGCAACGATTCTGCCGACCAAAATACTGCCGACGATCGGTGACGAACACCTCCAAAGCCCCAGCCGCTCACTTATAAATAGACGCTGATCGATTGGCGGTGAACACTTCCAAAGCCCCAGCCGCGAGGACTCGCGCGGCTTGCTGTCGCCCGAAAATCTTCGATTTTCGGGATGACGAGAGAGCTTCGCTCTCTCGAACCACGCACCTCGCTCAGTCGCTCGCGCTGCTCGCTCCTTCGCTGCGGTGCTTACTACGCCGTGCTTCGTCCTCGCGGCTGGGGCTTTGAGTCCCACCCCGCTCCGCACAGCACCACCGGAAGACGGTCCTGCTCGCTCACTGCGTTCGCTGTGCGGGCTGCGACTTCCGTACCCCCACTCGCTCCCTCCGGTCGCTCGCGGGACCGCACCTCACACCTCCCCAGCCTCGTCGCGGCCGCTTAAAAGCGGCCGCGACTCCCTCGCGCGTGCGATTCGCGCCCTCCGGGCGCTCATCGGCACGCGCCACCCCCTCGTTTACTTTTTAAAATGTCGTCGTCGCGGTCGCGGGCGAACGGTAACGTTGATACGTCGACCGCGGGTAGGGAGGGAGAGATGGACGACCGGACCCGCGAGTACCTCCGGGGTCGCTTCGGCGACTACTACCGGTCGGTCTCGCTGTCGCTCCCGCCCGACGCGAACCTCCGCGAGTGGGGCCACATCCCGTGGACCCCGGGGTCGGGGACGACGATGGTCCGCCACCAGTCGCTGTACGACCTCGGCGACGTCGACACGTTCTTCGCCGACAACGCACCCCGACACGCCTACTTCTCGGCCGCGCGCTACGACGACCCGGGCGCCGCGACGATGGGGCAGAAGGGGTGGCGAAACGCCGACCTCGTCTTCGACCTGGACGCCGACCACCTCCCCGGCGTCGACCCGGATTCGACCTCGTACCCGGAGATGCTCGCGACGTGTAAGGACGCCCTCCTGCGCCTGCTCGATTTCATCGACGACGACTTCGCGTTCGAGGACGTGACCGTCGTCTTCTCGGGCGGGCGCGGCTACCACGTCCACGTCCGCGACGAGAGTGTCCGTGATCTTGACAGCGACGCGCGCCGCGAGATCGTCGACTACGTGCGCGCGATCGACCTCGACACCGACGGCCTGATCCGGACCGTCTCCGACCGCGGGACGACGAAGCGCGTCCTCCGCACCGAGGGGGGCTGGGGCGCGCGCGTCCACGACGCCCTGGTCGAGTACGCCGACGACCTCCGCGAGATGGACGACGAGGCCGCGCGCGAGCGCCTGATGAAGTTCGACGGGATCGGTGAGAAGGGGGCGAAGACGATCCTCGGCGCGTTCGACCACAACCCGACCGCGGTCCGCGAGGGCAACGTCGAGGCCGGCGGTCCGGGCGTCCGCCGGCTCGTGGAGGCGCTCGCCTCGCGCGTCGCCGCGACCGACGCGGCGCCGATCGACGAGCCGGTGACCACCGACACCCGGCGGCTCATCCGGCTGCCGGGGACGCTCCACGGCGGCTCCGCCTTGGTCGTCACGCCGCTCGACCGCGACGAGCTGGCCGACTTCGACCCCCTCCGGGACGCGGTCCCCGACCGGTTCGTCGGCCGCGAGATCCGGATCGAGACGGACGCGGATCGGACGGTAGAATTAAACGGCGAGCGCGTTAGAGTTGAATCCGGTAGAAACACCGTGCCCGAGTTCGCGGGAGCGTTCCTGATGGCCCGCGGCGAGGCGCGGAAAGCCCCCGAACGATGACCGACGACAAATGAACCTCGACGAACTCCGGTCCGCGCAGGCGAAGGAGCGGCGGAAGGACAGCCTCCAGCACCTGCGGGACTCGTTTTACGACGACGTTGGCGCGTACGTCGCGGACTTACGCGCCGCGCGCGACCGCCGCGCCGAGCAGGTCGACAACCCCTTCGAGGACGACGACGTCAGCCGGCTCTCCGATGAGGTCGAGACCGCCGAGGAGGTCGCCGAGGCGCTCTACGAGCGCCGGGTCGGCAAGGTCGTCAAGCTCGCCTCCTTCGCCGCGGCCGACATGTCCGTCGACGAGGAGGGGATGACGACCGAGGAGCGCCGGCTGTTCGAGGACCTTGTCGAGCGCATCACCGCGAACAAGTCGCAGGTGCTCGACGTCCTCGCCGGCGAGTCGCCCGTTTCGGACGAGCCAGCTATCTCGGACGAACCCCCGGTTTCGGACGAACCGGAGCAGCCGGCCGGGACGGACCGAACGCCAGAGGTCGAAGAACCCCAACCGACCGCCGACACGGAGGCGACCGGCTCGGAGCGAACCGAGTCGCCGCCCGCCGACGCGGGCGCGCTCGCCGGTGCGATGGGCGGCGACGACGGTGAGTCGGCCCCCGACGCGTCGCCGGAGTCGCGCGAGGGCGACGAACTCCCTCCGTCCGGGTCCGCTGAGGAGGACGACGGCGGGACGACGCCGGTGCCGCCCGATCCGGAACCCCCCGGAGCCGTCGGTGTCGACAGCGAGAGCGGAGAGACCGACGGTCTCGGCGACGACGCCCCCGCTGACGCCAATCTCGCGGACGACGCGGAGGGGGAACCGGACCCGGAGCGACGACGGACGGCGGGGCGGTGCCCGAAGCGGCGGCGGCCAACGAGCCGGGCGTCGAGTCCGGACCGGGGGAGTCGACCGACCGGGCGACCGTCCGGATCACTCGCGACGTGGGGGCCATCTTCGGCGTCGACGAGCGGGAGTACGAGCTCGCGAGCGAGGACGTCGTCTCCCTCCCGGTCGAGAACGCCGACCCGCTCGTCCAGCGCGACGCGGCCGAGCGGATCGACTGACCGGAGCTGATGACACCCCCTCCGACCGGAGATCGGTCCGACGCCGACGGTGGATCCGATTCTTCCGAAATAACGCGTATTACGGCTGTTTTCGGCGCCGCCGCGACCGTTCTGGCGCTCGGCGGTATCTCTCTCGGAATCCTCCTCGACCCGACCTTCTCGTGGACGACCGACGCGCTCTCCGACCTGGGCGTCCGCGACGGGAGCGCCCCCGCGTTCAACTGGGGGTTGATCGGCGGCGGGGCGACGGGCGTTCTCTACGCCGCGGATCTCGGGCGAGGCGGTCGGTCTCTCCGAGCCGCGCTCCTCGCGCTGGCGATGACCGCGATGGCCGGCGTCGGCGTCTTCGACCTCACCGAACCACTCCACGGTCCCGCCGCGATCGGGTTCTACGGTCTCATTACGCTGGTTTTCGCCGTCGACGGATGGACGAGGCGCCGGGAGACGACCGGCCGCGTCGCGCTTGCGTTCGCCCCGGTTCACGTCGCCGTCTGGGCGACGTTCGTCGCCGGCTGGTGGCCCGTGACCGGACTCGCGCTGCCGGAACTCCCCGGCGCACTCATGCTCGCCGCGTGGGTGTGGGTCGTCGGCCCGGCGCCGGTGATCGGGGCGGCTCGCTCTCGCGCAGGCGAGTCGGGCGGGTCGAGTGAATCCGACGACCCGAGCGGGTCGAGTGGATCCGGCGATCCGACCGACGGACACTAACGCCGCGGGCGGCTACGGGCGGTCGATGGAGCTGGAGTTCCTCGGCGGCGCCCGCGAGGTCGGCCGGAGCGCCCTCCTCGTCGACGACACCCTCCTGCTGGACTACGGACTCCTTACCGCCGACCCGCCGCGGTACCCGGTGCGAGACCCCGAGCCGGACGCGGTCGTCGTCTCGCACGGGCACCTCGACCACGTCGGGGCGGTCCCCGCGCTGCTGAAGGGCGACCGCCGGCCGCCGGTCCACTGGACGCCGCCGACCGGCGAACTCGCGCGAACCCTCGTCGAGGACACGCTGAAGCTCCACGGCAACAGCCCGCTGTGCCCGTTCGGCGCCGAACACGTCGCGCGGCTTGGCGAGGTCGAGCGGCGGCACGGCTACGGCGAGCCCTTCCCGGTCGCGGGCGGGATCGATGAGGGCGGCTACGAGGTGACGCTGTTCTCGGCGGGGCATATTCCGGGTTCCGCGCACGTCCTCGTCGACGACGGCGAGGCGCGGCTGCTGTACTCCGGCGACTTCCACACCGACGACCAGCGGCTGGTCGCGGGGACGACGGCGCGGCCCGACGCTGACGCGGTGGTCTGCGAGTCCACCTACGCCGACGTGACCCACGAGGACCGCGCGACGGTGGAGTCGGCGTGGGCCGACCGCGTCGAGCGGACGATCTGGGAGGGCGGCACCGTCGTCGCGCCCGCGTTCGCGATCGGTCGGACGCAGGAGCTGCTCCTCGTCGCGGCCGCGCACGGGATCACGCCGTACGTCGACGGGATGGGCGTCGGGGTGACCAAGATGCTCCGGCAGTATCCGTCGTTCCTGCGCGACTCCGAGGCGTTCGGCGAGGCGGTCGGCCGCGCCCGCGTCGTCACGGGACGCGACGGGCAGCGCGAGCGGATCGCCGCCGAGAACGCGCTCATCGTCACCACCTCGGGGATGCTCGCGGGCGGCCCCGTTCACACCTACCTCCCGGAGATCCGGACGAACCCGACGAACCTCGTGACGCTGACGGGGTACCAGGTGGAGGGGACGCCGGGACGAGAGCTTCAGGACCGCGGACAGTTGGAGCTGAACGGGCGGGTCCGGCCCGTGAGCGCGCGCGTCGAGTCGTACGACTTCTCGGCGCACGCCGACCGCGAAGGGTTGGAGTCGTTCCTGGACGCCTACCGGGACGCGCGGGTGTTGGTGAACCACGGCGACCGCTGCGAGGCGTTCGCGGAAGACCTGCGCGAGGACGGGTTCGCAGCGAGCGCGCCCGAGATCGGGGAGCGGATCGAGCTGTGAAGGCCAGCAACTGTGATTTTAAGCGGCAACTCGCGCGATCGTAAAAGGTACGATCGAAAACTACCTACTCCCCACCGTCGGTGTACGCCCAGTCGTCGAGCACGCGCTCGGCGACCGCGTTCGCCTCCGCCGGCGAGGGACAGGAGCCGTCGACGACCTCGGCGGAGAGCTCGCCCGCGAGGTCGTACACCGCGGACCCGTCCGCGCGCTCGGCGACGCGCTCGAAGGTCGGTCGGTAGCCGGCGGCGGCGCGCTGGCCGATTTCGTCGAGCGAGGCGTCGATGGTGTACTCGAGCTGCCGGACCGCTTCCTCGGGTCTCATACGCGGTACACCGACCGCGACCTACTTAAAGGTACTCGGATTCGAAACTGAGTTAATTTCGACTCCCCGCCCACTCCGAACCGACGTTTATACGCGTCGGGGGCGCGGACTGGGGGTATGACCGACGAAGCCGAGCGCGGTGCCGCCCCGGGAAATCGCGCCGACGAGCCCTCTCCCGTCGCGGACCGCGCGGACGATGTCGCCGAGCGCGCGGCCGTGGCGAAGCGCGCCGCGGAGGCGGGCGCCGCGGTCGCGAACGAGAGCTTCCGCAGCGACATCGCGGTGGAGACGAAAGGCGAGGACGACGTGGTGACCGAGGCCGACCGCGCCGCCCAGCGCACCGTCATCGAGGCGATCCGCGAGTCGTTCCCGGACGACGCGGTCGTCGGCGAGGAGGAAGACGAGCGCAAGACCGTCCCCGACGACGGTGCCGCGTGGGTGATCGACCCCATCGACGGGACGAATAACTACGTCCGCGACGTCCGCGTGTGGGCCACCGCGGTCGCGGCCGTCGTCGACGGCGAACCCGTGGCGGCCGCGATCGTCGCGCCCGCGCTCGGCGACACCTACACCGCCGACGCTACGGGTGCGTACCGCAACGGCGAGCCGATCGCGGTGAGCGACGTGGACGAGCCCCGCGACGCCGCCGTCGACCCGACGATCTGGTGGGCGTACGACGCCCGCGACGAGTACGCCCGCGCCTGCGAGGCGATCGTGGCCCGCTTCGGCGACATGCGCCGGCTCGGCGCCGCGCAGGTGGTGCTCCCGACCGTCGCGGACGGCGGGCTGGAGGGGACGATCACGAACCTCCGCGCGAACCCGTGGGACACGGTGGCGGGGGTCTTCGTGATCCGGCAGGCCGGCGGGCGCGTGACGGACTTGGAGGGGAATCGATGGCGTCACGACTCGACCGGGTTGGTCGCCTCGAACGGCGCCCTCCACGACGAGATCCTCGCGGCCGCGAACGAGATCGAATCGGACTGATACGTGGTGTACGGAGTTGTTCCCGGTCGATTAGGGATCATCGGTTAGTGGGACAAGGCAGCCGACCGGTGGGTGGAATCTGTCGCCGAAGCTCCGGACGCTCGCTTATAAATAGCTGGTAACGGATCGGCGGCGAACACCGCCAAAGGCCCAGCCGCGAGGGCTCGCGCGACTCGCTGCGCTCCTCAGTCAGTCGCTGCCGCTCCTTCCTTGCGGTGCTTGCGTCGTCGTGCTTCGCCCTCGCGGCTGCCCCTTTGAGGTCCCTCCCCACAGCACCGCAACCGCGCCTCACGCCTCCCCAGCCTCGTCGGTGGTCCTCCGCTTCGCTCCGGACAACCGACTCCCTCGCGCGTGCGACTCGCGCCCTCCGGGCACTCGTCGGCACGCGCCACCGCATCGTGAGGGTGTTCGAGGTCGCGGTCGCGTCCCGGAGCCGAGGGTTCAAATTCGGGGCCGGCGAATCGGGGCGTATGTACGCGGTCGTCGGCTGCAACGAGTGCGCCAACATGTGGCTGGTCACGGACCCGGAGACGAGCGAGACGGCGAAATGCTCGCGGTGCGGCAAGACCCACAAGACGGCCAAGCTCAAGCGCTTCTTCGAATCCGACGAGCGCGCGGCCGCACAGGAGGCGCGGTCGGCGCTGCTCGCGAAGAAACGCGGCGACAGCGCCGCGTTCGCCGAGGTCGACCACGTCTCTGAGCTGGAGGCCGCCGTCGAAGAGGCCGGCATCGACGACCGCGAGTACCTCGAATCAGCCGGAATCGACGCCGACGCCGTCGACGAGGCCGCCTCGCGCGCCGAGGGCGACGGAGGCGGGTCGCGGAGCCGAACCGAGGTCGTCCGCGACGCGGTCGACGCCGTCGACGACCCCACCGAGGCGGCAGTCGTGGAGCGCGCCGCGGCCGACGGCGTCCCCGCCGACGCGGCCCGCGAGATCCTGACCCGCCTCGCGCGTCGCGGGGAGGTCACCGAGTCGAACGGTCAGTATCGCGTCCTCTGAGATCGGTTCTGAGCGTCTCAGGTCCGCGTCTGGACAAAGCACTTATATTTCGCTTGAGAGGGGACTCACATGGACACCCGCACAGCCCTCCTGGCGGCGGCCGCCGCGCTCCTCGTCGCGAGCGCGGTCGGCGCCGTCGCCGCGCCGGACGCTATCAGCGACCCGCGCGAGACGAACGAACCGCCCGGCCGGATCGACATCGCCGGCGCGACCGTCGCGCCCGGCGAAGTCCGCGGCGAGACCGCCGAACTCCGGCTCGGCACCGACCTCCGACACCGCGGATCGACGGTCGAGAACGTCACCGTCCGTCACCGCGCGATCGGCAGCGAGTCCGGTCTCCTCGCGGACGAGACGACGGTCGACGTCGGCGACGTCGACGTCGAGGGGGAACGCACCGTCAACGGCACCGTGACCGTCGACCGCGAGGGCGGCTACCGCATCGAGACGGTCGTCTTCGTGGACGGCGAGCGCCGCGAGCAGCAGACCACCCGGGTCGCCGGCGTCGCGGCGCTCACGCCCGACTACGCGGACACGCAGGTCGGGTTCACCGACGGCTCCGTCTGGCCGACGGTCGCGGTGAGCGTCGTCGAGGCCGACAACGAGACGGCGACGCTGTCGACGTCGATCTCGGTGACGAACCGCGGCGACGAGCCGAGCGAGGACATCGACCTCCGACTGCTCCTGCGGCAGGCGGAGTCGAACGTGATCGCCGCGGAGGCGACCGAGACGGTCGGCACCGTCCGCCCCGGCCGCACCGACACCGTGACGGCGACCGTCGAGGTCCCCGACGGGTACAACTACTACGTCGACGCCGCGCTGTTCGACGACGACGTGCTCGTCGACGAGACGCAGGGCGTCGCGAACCTGAACCCGCGGGAGACGATCAGCGCGAACGAGACGGTCCGCGACGTGGAGTTCTCGGTCGGGGACTTCGAGCGCGGCGAAGAGGGCGCAGCGGGCGACGACGCCGCCGACGGCGCCGCGCCGGACGGAAGCACCAGCGACGACTCGACGCCCGGATTCGGTCCCATCGTCGCGCTCGTCGCGCTCGTCGTCGCGGCGCTGACCGCGCGGAGGCGACAATGACGGACGAACCGCCCGCCGAGAGCGCGGCCGACGACGGTCCCCACGCGAGCGACGAACCCGCGACCGATCCGACTCACGACCCACAGCCCATGACCGACGACACCGACGCGACCGACCGCACAGAGACGGAGTCCGAAGGCACCGACACGAACAAATGGACGGAGCCGGTCGATTCCCCCGGCTTCGACCGCTTCTCGACCGACGACCTCCGCGGGCTGCTCGACCGCGTCGGACTGGCCGCGCTGTCGCTGCTCGCGGTCGTCGCCGGCTGGGGGTTCTACAGCCAGTCCGGGAACGCGATCCGCACCTGGTTCGATCCGGCCTACCAGTCCGTCGCGCTCGCCGTGTTCAACCTCGCGGTCCTGCTCGTCGCGCTCGCGGGCGTGACCCACCAGCTCCGCCGGATCCGGGCGACGGAACCCGACGGCCCAGACTGAGCCACCGCGGGAAAGCGAAGCTCCTCCCTTCGCTACTCGTCGGGGATCTGGTCGGTGTCCGCCGGAATCTGCTCGACCTGTCCCGCGAGCGTTGCGGCGTCGCCGGCGACGGTAGAGGCGTCGACGCCGGCCTCGCCCGCGACCAGCCGGACGTGCGCGGCGAGCAGCGCGAGCGCCCGGAGCCCGGCGCCGTCGGGGTCGTCGGCGGTGCGCTGAGCGAACGTGGTGTCGACCTCGCCGTCGCGGACGACGCCGACGTGGACCGCGTCGATGTCGTCGCCGTCGAGGAGGTCACGGGCGCTGGCGAGTTCCGTCTCGAAGTCGTCGCTCGCGGACGCGTCGGCGTCCGCGGGGGTGTCGTCGCTCATACCGTGCCTCGGGCGAGCGGCGTGAAAAGCGCGGCGGCGATCCTGTGCGAGACGGACCGGCGAGACGAGAGAACAGCGGAAACGCAGCGGGTACGGACTTACTCCTCGGGGCGGGGCCGGGCGATGAACAGCGCTTCTTCGATGGTGAACGGGTCGTACGTCGACTGGTGGCAGACGCAGTACGTTCCGTCGCCGGCGTCGTAGCGGGCGGACTCCTCTAACACCTTGTACCCCGGGATACAACAGAAGTGCGTACAGACGTTGAGATACGCCATGAACCCCTGGTCGGTCGACGCCTGGAGCCACTCGTTGTTCTGGGCGGCCTCCTCGATCTCCGGTGAGCGGATGACGACCGCGTTGAGGTTGGTCTCGGCGTCCTCGGAGCGCCACGTGACCGACGCGGGCTTGCCGACGCCCTCGCTGCCGATCCCGTTGCCCCACTCCGCGTAGTCGTCGAAGTCGTCGATGTGGATCCGGTCGCCGCCCGAGTACGTGTTCGACTGCCAGTCGTACGGCGGGCCGCTCGCTGCGCGGAATAGGTTGTCGGACTCGAAGTTCGGCTGGACGTTCTCTTGGGACTCGACGCCGCAGTACTGGAACCACGCGCCGGTGTAGGTCTCCCCGCCGAGCTCCTCTTGAGCGACCTCGATCTCCTGTCCCTCCTGGGTGACGGTGGTCGTCTCGGGCCAAATCCCCTCGATGTAGCCGTCGTCGGTGACGCGGAGCGGGATCTGCGGAAGCCCGCGGGGCGCCGGGCCGCCGGTATGCGCGATGGTCTTCGCGATCGTCGACCCGCCCCCGACGCCACCGGAGGTCGTCAGGGTGTTCACGGTCGCCGACCCCATCGCGCCAACCCCCGCGAGGGCCGCGCCGCCGACGACGCCCTTCACGAAGCGTCGCCGCCCGGACTCTGACGGATACTTGTCGGACGCACTCATACTCGGTCGTCAGGGAGGATCGGTAAAAAGGGTGACGAACCCTCTACCGCGCCGAGAATCGGATCCCGGAGCGGTCGTCGCCGACACTCCGAACCCGCCCGCCTCTGAGCCGAGTCGCTCGTCGAACGCGTCCCCGCGGACGAAGTCACACAGAAACGATCGTGAACGTATTTACTCGGTCCCGAGGCAAACCTTCGTCCGGACCGCGGTTTTTAACCGACCCCGACCGCAGTATCCGTGGTATGGAGCTGCACAATCGGGACGTGCGGACGGACGTTCGGGAACTCGGGGCGCTGGTGGGAGACGTCCTCGCCGCGCAGGCCTCGACCGAGGCGTACGAGACGGTCGAGACGCTTCGGAACGCGGCGATCGCCTACCGACGGGGAGACGCCTCGAACCGCGACGACCTCCACGAGGCGGTCGACGGTCTCTCGACCACCCGCGAGGAGGTCGTCGCCCGCGCGTTCACGACCTACTTCGAGCTGATCAACCTCGCCGAGGAGCGCGAGCGGGTCCGCGCGGTCCGGAACGCCGACGACGGGACCGCCCTCCACGACTCCTTCGACGCGACGATAGCCGAGTTCGCCGAGAACGGCGTCGACGCCGCCGAGCTTGAGGAGCTGCTCGCGGACGTGCTCATCGAGCCGACGTTCACCGCCCACCCGACCGAGGCCCGACGGTCGACCGTGAAGTCCAAGCTCCAATCCATCGCGAACCACCTCGAGGAGCTGGACGAGCGCAACCTCACCGACCGCGAGCGGCGCGCCGTCTGGCGCGACGTCAGCGCCGAGGTGACCAGCCTGTGGGGCACCCGACAGGTCCGCCAGCGAGCGCCCGAGCCGGAAGACGAGGCGAGAAACGTCCAGTGGTACCTCGAGAACACGCTGTTCGACGTGGTCGGCGACGCCTACGAGGAGTTCGAAGAGACCATCTCGAAGGAGTACGACGACGTCGACTGCCCCAAGCTCTTCGAGTTCCGCTCGTGGGCCGGCTCCGACCGCGACGGCAACCCGTTCGTCACCCCCGAGGTGACCGACGAGACGCTGGAACGCCAGCGGGAGATCGCCGTCGAGAAGTACCGCGACCGCTGTAAGCGGCTCTCGGCCGTGCTGAGCCAGGACGGCAATCGGTACGCCGACGGCGACGCGCTGGCACGGTCGCTCGCGGCCGACGCCGAGCGATTCCCGACGGTGGTCGAGGAGGCCCGCGAGCGCTACCCCGACGAGCCGTACCGCCAGAAGCTCCGGCTGATGCGCGAGCGGCTCGACCGCGTCAACGACGTGCGCCCGGGCGAGTACCCCGACGGCGACGCCTTCCTCGACGACCTCGACATCATCGCCGAGTCGCTGCGCGCCGACGGCCAGGAGTCGGTTCTCGAATCCTTCGTCGAGCCGTTCCGCCGGCAGGTCGACACGTTCGGGCTGACGCTGGCGTCGCTCGACCTGCGGGACCACCGCGAGAACCACACCGAGGCCGTCGCCGAGGCGGTCGGCGTCGAGGGCGTCGACTACCGCGGGATGGACGAGTCGGAGCGCGTCGACTTCCTCACGGAGGCGATCCTTCAGGAGGACCCGGTCATCGACCTCGACGAACCGGGCGACGTCTCGGAGACGACCGAGCGCGTCCTCCAGCGATTCGAGTCGTTCGCGGAGTGGCAAGAGGAGTACGGCCAGCAGGCGATAGACACCTACTGCATCTCGATGACGGAAGAGCCGAGCCACGTGCTGGAGGTGCTCTTCCTGTCCGACCAGGTCGGCGTCGTCTCCCTCCCCGACCACTGCGCGGTCGACGTGGTCCCGCTGCTCGAAACCGAGTCGGCGCTCAACGGCGCCGAGCGCATCCTCGGCACCCTCTTCGAGAACGAGGCGTACGCGACCGCGCTCGAGACCCGAAACGAGGTTCAGGAGGTCATGCTGGGCTACTCCGACTCCAACAAGGAGAACGGGTTCCTCGCGGCGAACTGGGACCTCTACGAGAACCAGCGCCGGATCGCCCGGTTCTGCCGCGAGGAGGACGTCACCCTCCGGCTGTTCCACGGCCGCGGCGGCTCGATCTCGCGCGGCGGCGGCCCGATGAACGAGGCGCTGCTCGCGCTGCCGAACGAGACCGTCACCGGCCAGGTGAAGTTCACCGAGCAGGGCGAGGCCATCGCCGAGAAGTACGCCAACCCGCGGATCGCCGAGCGCGAGCTGGAACAGATGCTCGACGCGCAGATCCGCGCTCGGAAGGAAGCGAACGAGGAGCCGGTCGAGAACGTGCCCGACCGGTGGGTGGAGGCGATGGAGATCATGGCGCCCGCCGCCCGGGAGACGTACCGCGACCTGTTGAACACGGACGGGTTCGTCTCCTACTTCGAACAGGCGACGCCGATCAGCGTCGTCGAGAACCTCAACCTCGGGTCGCGGCCCGCCTCTCGGTCCGGCGAACGTAGCGTCGAGGACCTGCGGGCGATCCCGTGGGTGTTCTCGTGGACCCAGACCCGGCTCATCCTGCCCGGCTGGTACGCGGTCGCCTCCGGCATCGACGCCTACCTCGACGAGGTCGGCGAAGAGGAGGGGTTAGCGACGCTCCGCGAGATGTTCGAGGAGTGGCCGTTCTTCCGGACCACGCTCGACAACGCCTCGCTGGCGCTCGCGCGCACCGAGCCCGAGATCGCCGCCGAGTACGCCGACCTGGCCGACGACGACCTCCGCGAGCGCTTCTTCCCCGAACTGGTCGGGGAGTACGAGCGCGGTCGCGAACTGGTCTTGGAAATTAGCGGCCGCGACCAGCTGCTCCGCCGCGAGTGGCTCGAAGAGAGCCTCGGCCGCCGCAACCCCTACGTCGACCCCCTGAACCTGCTTCAGGCGAACCTGCTCGGGCGGACTCACCGCACCGACGAGGAGGAGCGAACCCTGCGGCTCACCGTCAACGGCATCGCCGCCGGGATGAAGAACACCGGATAAGCGCGACCGACGCCCTCGCCGGCGGCCGCCTCGTTTCCCGGTTCGCCGGCGCAACCGATTCTGCGACCTGGTTCTCCCGATCACTCTGCGACCTGGTTCTCCCGATCACTCTGCGACCCGATTCTCCTGTCCAGCCGATGGACCGAGCCGACGCCACGTCGTTGACACGGAAGGGAGACGGTCGTCGACACCGATCCGATTTGATATAGCGGTATTCAATATATGTCGGCGATCGACCGGAACAGAGAAACACCGGGAACAGACGGAGATCAGCCGTAAAATCGGACGTACGGTGCTTCCGAGCGCGGCCGCGGCTAATCGATTACGGCGAAAACGGACAGAAAAGCCGAGTTACGCGTAGCGTTCGAGTTCCGGCCGGTCGAGATCCTCGAAGACCTCGGTCGCGACCTCCGAGAGGAACGCCTCGCCCTCGTCGGAGACGCGGCGACCCTCGCCGCTTGCGGTGGTGACGAGCCCCTCTTCTTCGAGCGCCTGGAGCGCCGAGCGGATGAGCTTGCGGGAGCCGCCCTCGTGCTCGCCGGGGCGGACGGAGTAGCGGTTCGAGCCGCGCTTCTTCGAGCCGTACTCGGTGGCGAGCCGCTCGATGCCGACCGGCTCGTTCTGCGCGACCTTCCGCAGGAGGCTCGCAGAGCGGACGTACCAGAAGTCGTCCTGCTCCGGGGGAAGCTCCTTACCCGCACCGCTCTTGGTGAACTCGACCCAGTCGGGCTCGTCGATCCGGTCCTCGAGTCGCGCGGCGACGGCCTCGATGAGGTCGTCGGCCGGCACGTCGTAGATGGTTACCATTGAGGTGAATTTCAGCCTAACGTCGTTTAAACCCATCGTATTCGAGAAGCGTCGTGTGACCCGTTTTCACGGGAGAGCGGACCCAGGAACGGAACCGCGAGGGCGCGATCTCGCCGCCGACTCGCCGAGCAGCTACTCGACGTACTCGTACTTCCGCTCGTTCATCCGACCCCAGCCGGTGAAGACGAACTCCCCGTCGGGCTGGGTGAACTCCTCTATCTCGCGTTCGACGTCCATGTCGTACTCGTGGACGTCGTGGACGTCCTCGTACTCGTCCCACGTGAGGTCGTAGCGGGCGTCGAGCTGGTCGTCGATGTCCAGTCCCTCGATCTCCGCGCGCCACCCCTCGCGGATCGTCTCGGCGTGGATCTCGGCCTGCGCGCCGGAGCCATAGGAGGCGACGAGCAGCGTGTCTCCGACGAACTCGCTGTCGCGGGTCAGCGCGTCTCGCAGGGCGCTCACGCGGGCGATGTGGACGGAGCTGGTGTACCAGTTGCCGACCTCGCGCGAGAGTTCGAGCGTCGGCTCGACGGCGGTCTCGTACCACGTCTGGTACTGCTCGGTGGTCTTCAGGTCGTCCATGTACCCGCGGATCGCCTCCTCGTAGGCCTCGCGGTCGTCGTACTCGCTCTCCCGGGGTTGACGACCGATCTCGTCGGCGAGCGCGTCCTCGTGGGCGGTGTCGCGGATGACGTGGCGATACGCCAACAGCGCCGCCTTCCGGACCATTCCGGGGAACGGCGTGTGGAAGGGGGCGTAGGTGAAGTCCTCCAGTTCGATGTCGTCCGTGACGGACTCGTAGTCCTCAACGGCCTCCCGCAGCCGAGAGAGGTACACCTGAACCGACCGCTTCCCGTCGACGCTGGGGAACTGCTGGTTCGGCTTGAGGAAGTCCGTCTCGTCTTTCGACCCGTACCCCTGATCGGTCGACAGCTCGACGATCGAGGGCTCTTCGTCGATCAGCATCGCGACGGCACCGGCGCCCTGCGTCGCCTCGCCGGGGTCGCCGCGGGCGTACAGCGCCGTGTCCGTCGTGATAACGATCGCGGGACGGTCGCGGTTCCGGCCGGCCCGGATCCAGTTGTACGCGTCGTCTATCGCCTGCGTGCCGGCGAGGCAGGCGAACTTACGCTCGCCCTTGTTCGCGTGGGTGAAGTCGCCGTCGTACACCTGTTCGAGGCAGCCCGCGATGTACGTCGACACCGGCTTCGAGTGGTCGAATGCGGACTCCGTGGCGACGTCGATCCGACCGACATCCGCCGGCTCCAACCCCTTGCGGTCCATCAGTCGCTTCGCGGCGTTCGCGCCCATCGTGACGATGTCCTCGTACACGTCCGGGAACGAGGAGTTGTTGAGTCCGAGCCCCTTCGTGTACTTCTCCGGGTCGTCGCCCTTCTCCGGCGCGAACGTGCCCGGGAGGTCGAGCTTGAGCTTGCCGGTCCAGATCTCGATGCCGTCGATCCCGACTGCGGTCATACACGGTCGTTCACGAGGACGGCATATGGCTTTGTCGATGGCGGGTACGTCGATCGTGGAAGAGTCCGCGGCGGCGACTCACTCCCGCTCGGGGGCGAACGACGCCCCATCGGTCCGGACGGCTTCGCCGGCCGTGACCGATATCCGGCCGTCGCCGGCGAACCAGCCCGCGCCGACCGCCTCGAACGCCCCGTCGCGGAGGTCGGCGTCGCCGCCGGCGGTCAGGTCTATATCGCCCGCGCTGGCCCCGATCCAGGCGCTTGCGGAGGTGGTAACGGCGGCGTCGCGGACGGAGAGGTCGCCGCCCGCGCGGAGCGAGACATCCCCGGCGTCGGCGCCGAAGAACCCCTGCGAGGAGGCGTCGATCGCGGCCCCGGCCCCGACGGAGAGGTCGCCGTCGGCCGCCAGCGCGACCGCCTCCCCTCGTATCGTGACGCCGTCCCGGACCGTGACGCGGTCGGCCGTGGTCTCGACCGGAACCGCGACGTCGACGTCGTCGAACACGACGAGATGGCCGTCGACGGGACCGAGGAAGGCGAGTTCGACCGCGGTGTACGTCTCGTCCCGGACGCCGTCGCCGTCGCTGTCGACGTACGCGACCGCGTCGGTCGGCGCGTCGAGGACTTCGACGGTCGTCGTTGCGTCGTCGTCCCCGGTGTCGACGGTCAGCGTCTGCTCGCCGACGTCGGTCGGAAGCGTCTGCCAGCGCAGCGAGACCGTCCGGCGCTCTCCCGGCCGAAGCGTGACCTCGTCCGAGTCGATCTCCTCGTCGCCGACGCTGAGCGCGACCGTCCGCGTCCCGTTCTCGTCGCCGACGTTCTCGACGGTCGCGTCGACGGTGAGCGGGTCGCCCGCGTCGACCGTCGCGTCGACGGCCCCGATTTCGACATCGAACTCCGCGGGGCGGAGCGGGTCGAGCCGCAGGTCGACGGTCGTCGTCGCGTTCGGCTCGACGGTCGCCGTGGCCGCCGAGACGGCGAGTCCCGGTGCGGTCGCCGACACCTCGTACTCTCCCGGATCGAGACCGTCGACCCGGTACGCGCCGCCGGGTCCGGTCGTCACCTCGGCGACGCGGCCGGCGCCGTCGACGGCGACGGTTGCGCCCGACAGGGGAACGACGGACCGCCGGATTCCCAGCGAGGCGCCGGAAGCGACCCGCATTGACGCCGTGTCGGGACCGACGACTGTCCCCTCGATCGTCCCCGTTTCGGCGGTCGGAGCGGGTTCCGGAGTCAGCGACGCCCGCTCAATCTCCTTCCCCGAGGGCTCGTGGTAGAGTCGGACCTCGTTGGACGCGTCTGCGACGAGCGCGTCCGAAACGGTGCGGCGGTCCCCGGGAGCGAACTCCCCCGATGGCGGCGCGAACGGATACCGAGTCGTGTTTCCGTTCGCCCTGACGACGACCGCGAGCTCGTCGTTCGGGAGTGCGTCGCCGCCGAGGTGGCTGACCCGGAGGTCGGTCCCGTCCGCGCTCAGATCCGCGGAGACGACGACCTCGTCGCCGCCGGAGGCGACATCGCCGATGTAGACGATCCCGACGGCGCTCGCGCTCAGGACGAAGACGCCGAGTAACAGTATGACCCCGACCGTCTCCGACTGGGCGCGATCGGTAGCGGGGCGGGACATGAAAATGGCTGGTCGGATCGATCTCCGCCGAGGCGGCATTTCAATACCCTGTCCCGTCTATCGGGCGTGATAACGCTGCTCCGGCGGACACGGCCGACGTGCGTTCGACGCGATCCGTCGACCGCGCCTGACCGACGGCGCCGGGTCAGTTCACGACGAACGTCGTCTCGGTCGCCGCGCCCGAGTCGCTCCGCGTGAATCCCACGGTGTACGGGTCGTTCTGTCCGCCGTTGGAACCGACGTCGACGCCGGACAGCGTGACCGTAACCTCGGTGCCGTCGGCGATGTCGCTCGCCGCGGTGAACTCGGCCGTCGCGGACTCGGCCGAGGCGGTGACCGAGACCGTCCCGTCGCCGGTGGTCGACCCGGTCGCACCCTGATAATCGACCTGGAAGCTGTTCCCGCCGCCGATGCGCGACTGCGGGTCGTCGAGGTCGATCTCGACGGTCTCACCCTCGGCGAGCGATCCGTTCAGCTGGAACTGGAACTCCTGGTCTTGGTTGGCGGTGTTGACAGGAAGCGATTCCGCGCTGACCGGGCCGAAGCTGTTGAATCCGGAGTCGACGACCTGGCCGACGATCCGGTCGACGTCCTCGCCCGCGGTCGCGTACAGGTAGAACTCGTCGCCGGTGTTCGCCTGGCTGGGGTCGAAGAAGGCGGTCGTCCTCCCGTCGTCTCCCGTCTTATCGCTCGTGACGAAGTCGACCGGACCCTGTCCCGTAGCCGATCGCTCGGCGTACGACGCGTCCACGACGGCGTCCTCGACCGGATCGCCGGACTGGCCGTCGGTGAGCAGAATCCGTAGTTCGCGCCCGCTCGGGGGTATCTGGACCGTCTCGTTCTCCAACCACTCGACGTCGAAGCGGTTCCCGGCCGCCGCGCCGCCCTCGGCGACGTCGAAGACCACGGACTCGTAGGCCGGCCCCGCAGTCCCGTTGATCGCCGCGACGAGCGCCCCGGTCTCGTTCGGCTCGAAGAACGCCTGCCCGCCGTCGCCGGTCGTCCGGTTCGCGCCGTCGAACGAGACCGTCGCGTCGGGCACCGGGTTGTTGTAGCGGTCGCGGACCTCGACGCCGACGGGTTCACCGACCGCGGCGGTCCCGGACCCGACAGGCACGACGTAGGCCGGTTCGGTGTCTCCCGACGCGTCGAGCGACACCTCGGAGAGCGCCAGCCGATAAGGGTCCGAGCCGTTCTCCAGCGTCACCCGGATCGTCTCCCCGGTCGCGTTCGGTGTCGCGCTTGCGCCGGCCGGGAGCGCCTCCGTCCAGCGATCTGCGAGCGTCTCCGGATCGTCGACCGCGGTGGGGAGTTCGAGGGTGACGTTTCCGCCCACCGGTTCCAGCGGAACGGTGGTGTCGCTCGCGGACACGGCCCGCGCGTCGACGCTCCGGGAGGCGATACCGCTCTCCGACACCGACCCGGTCAGCGCCGTCAGCGAGATCCGGTCGTCCGAGACGGCCGTCTGTCCCGACCTGAGCAGGACCGAATCGTCGAACTCGGCGGCGACGAGGGAGTGCTCGTAGGTGAGCCGCGGGGCGCCGTCGAACTCGTTGTAGCCCGCCTCGTAGCGGAGCGACCGCGTCGAAAACGCCGGGCTCGTGTTCCAGAACGCGGCGACGTTCGGATGTGAGCCGGCGCCGACGGTGGCGTTTCGGACCCGTATCGCGCCCGTCTCCTCGGTCTCGATCGACCCCGACACGGGCGGCGGGTTCACGAAGAACGTCCGGGCCGGATACCGCGTGCCGAGTCGGATCTGCGTCGACCCCGTCGACCCGGTCGACCCCGATCGGAGGACGTCGTTCCGGAGGTCGACGAAGTCGTCCTCGACGCTCTGGCTGTGTTCGAACTCGACGTCCGCGTTTTCTGTCGGGACGACCTGAACCTGATAGACCCCGAGCGCGACGATCAGGAACCCGAACAGGATCACCGTCCCGACCACGACCGACTGGCCCCGACGGTCGCGACTGAATCGCATTGTGAGAGGTCGACACCGAGCGGGTATAAAATCCTCCGTCCGACCTCTCAGTCGCGATACTCGGGGACGCGCGGTCCGGAAACGAATCGATTAGTCCGCCCGCCGATCCGTCAGCCACGCCGACGCGACGGCCACGACGGCGGCGAATCCGCCGATCAACACCGCCTGCGTCCAGTTGAAGTCGAGCAGCGTCCCCGCGACGAGGGTGACGAGGAGGAAGGAAACCGTGAGGGCACCGAGCGTCGAGCCGAGGTCCGCGGAGGCGTCGGTCATACGCGGACCTCGGGCCTTCGGGCGATAAATCGGCCGATCCGGCCGAAGCCGTCGGCCTCGTCGAGGGGGGATCGACGCCGTCTGGAGTCCGTCGTAAATCACATACCGCGATATCAAATCTCGATCGCGGCGCTACCCCCGCCCGCCGACCGGTCCGCTTTTGCGCGCGGCGGGTGTTGCCGCGCGTATGGCGAAACAGCCGCACCTGCTGGTCGAGGAGGGCGACGTACACGACATCGCGGTCATCCCCGGCGACCCGGGGCGCGTCGACCGGATCGCGGACCTCTGTGACGACAGCGAGGTCGTCGCGCAGAACCGCGAGTACAAGGTCGTCAACGCGAGCTACGATGGCGTCGACCTCACGATCTGCTCGACCGGGATCGGCTGCCCGTCGGCCGCCATCGCCGTCGAGGAGCTCTCGCGGGTCGGCGTCGAGACGTTCGTCCGGTGTGGCACCTGCGGGGCGCTCCAGGCCGACATGGAGGTCGGCGACATGGTCGTCGCGACGGGCGCGGCCAAGGAGGAGGGGACGAGCAAGCGCTACGAGTCCGCGAACTACCCCGCAGTCCCGGACTACGACGTTCTTACCGGACTCGTCGGGGCGGCCGAGGACAACGACGAGGAGATCCACGTCGGGCCGATCGTCTCCGACGACGCGTTCTACAACGAGAGCAACGAGTACGTCGACGACTGGAACGACGCGAACCTGCTCGCGATCGAGATGGAGGCCGCGACCGTCTTCTCGCTCGCGCGCCGCAAGGGGCTGGCCGCGGGCGCCATCTGCACCGTCGACGGCAACCTCGTCGCGGGGTCACAGAAGGGCGCGGACTCCGACGACGAGCTGCCGGAGAAGGCGAAGGACAACGTCGAGCGCGCGATCCGGATCACGCTGAACGCGATCAGCTCGCTGTAGGCGGACCGGACGGCACGGCGGCCGGACTCACTCCTCCGCGCGGAACTCCACGAGCGTCAGGTCGCGGTCGAGCGCACACGTCTCGTGGGGCGGGTCGCCGAGCACCTGATCGATGACGCGCTCCTCGTCGAAGTCGGCGCCGTCGGGGACGCAGTAGCCGTGACTCGGGCACTCGGTGTGCGGGCAGGGACCCGCGAGCGACGCCTTGCTACCGGCGTACGCGCGCTTCGAAGGGACGTTCGCCGGAACGGAGGCGGGTTCGACCTCGACCGCGCGGACGCCCGCGTCGTGGACCGCGCAGTCGAGCGTCTGGGCGTTCTCGCGGATCCCCGTCACTCGATACCGGGTGCCCTCCGAGAGGTTGAGACACTGGCCGCGGTAGGGACACCCCTCGCAGTCGGCGGACTCCCCCTCGTAGACGAACTCGCGGCCCACGTCCGCGAGCCGCGTCCCGATGAGCGTGACCGTAGTCATGTCCGGAGCGACGCGCCGAGCGTCCGTAAGCCTCCCGCCTTGGCGGGCGTCGCGGAGAGTAAGACACATCCCCGCGCCTCGGCAACGACGAGCGGAGATGATCGCGGGAGTCGCACGCGACCTGCGCGCAGAGGCCGAGCGGGCGAACGAGCGTCGCGTCCTCGTGCTCGCGGGCGACCGCGACCGCGCCGTCGACGTCGCCTACGACGCGGTCGAAGCGCTCGGGGTCGCCGACGAGTCGGTCTCTATCGTCTCGACGCGGGAGGGATTCCGGTTCGAGGAGCACCGCCCGCGGAACGCCGACGAACTGCTGGGCCGCACCCGCGATGCGGTCGTGCTCGACTGCCACGAGCAGTTCGTCCCGAACGCGCTCGGCCGGGCGGTCGGCGCGGTCGACGGCGGCGGGCTGCTGATCCTCCTGACGCCCGCGCTCGACGACTGGCCGGCGATTCGCGACCGATTCGACGACTCGCTGGCGGTGCCGCCCTTCGGCATGGACGACGTGACGGGGCGGTTCCGCGAGCGCCTCGTTTCGACGCTCCGGACGCATCCCGGGGTCGGGGTCGTCGCGCTCGGCGACGACGAGGCGGACGACGACGCCCTCGAACGCGACGGACTCACGGGGAACGCGGTCGACGGACGCGACGAGTCCGCCGCGTCCGCCGATCCGCCGAGCGCGCCGCCGGACGCGACATTCCCAGCAACCGCGTACGGAGCGTGCCTCACGGCCGATCAGGCGCGGGCGCTTCGCGCGTTCGAGGCGCTCGCCGATCCCGGCTCCGCCGTCGTCGTCGAGTCGGACCGGGGGCGCGGGAAATCGAGCGCGGCCGGGCTGGCGGCGGGCGCGCTCGCGCTCGCGGGCCGCGACGTGCTCGTCACCGCGCCGGCGTTCCGGAACGCCGCGGAGGTGTTCGCGCGGGCTCGGGAGCTGATCGAGGGCGAGACCGACGGCCGCGAGGGCGAGAACGACGCGAGCGAGCGCGACCTCCGAACGCCGGCCGGCGGTCGCGTCCGCTTCCTGTCGCCCGCGGCTGCGGCGGAAGTCGCGGCCGAGGCGGACGCGGTCGTCGTCGACGAGGCGGCCGCGCTGCCGGTGCGGCTGCTGGAGGGGTTCCTCGACGCGCCGGCGGTCGCGTTCTGTACGACCGTCCACGGCTACGAGGGGGCCGGCCGCGGGTTCGCAGTCCGGTTCCGCGAGCGGCTGCTCGACTCACAGTTCGCGGTCCGCGACGTGCGGCTCGACGAGCCGATCCGGTACGCGCGGAACGACCCGGTCGAGGCGTGGGCGTCGCGCGCGCTCCTGCTCGACGCCCGACCCGCGGTCGACGTGGCGGTCGCGGACGCGGCCGTCGGCGACGCGACCTACCGCGCGCTCGACCCGGACGACCTGCTCGCGGACGAGACGCTGCTCGCGGAGGCGTTTGGGCTGCTCGTCGCCGCGCACTACCGGACCGAGCCGAACGACCTTGCGCGGCTGCTCGACGCGCCGAACCTCGTCGCGCGCGCGCTCGTCGCCGACGGGCGGGTCGTGGCGGTCGCGCTCCTCGCGCGCGAAGGCGGACTCGACGCCGCGACCCGACGCGGGATGTACGAGGGGGAGCGCGTCCGCGGCAACATGGTGCCGGACGTGCTCACGAGCCAGCTGCGCGACGAGGCGGCCGCCGCGCCGCGGGGCCTGCGGACGGTCCGGATCGCGACCCACCACGCGCTCCGGGACGCGGGGTTCGGCTCGCGGCTGCTCGACGAGGTCCACGCGGAGTTCGGCGGCGACCGCCCCGGAGACGAGGAGGGGCTCGACTACTTCTCCGTCGGCTACGGCACGACGCCGCGACTGCTCCGCTTTTGGACGCGGGCGGGCTACCGGATCGTCCACCTCTCGACGACCCGCAACGACGCCTCCGGCGAGTACTCCGCGATCATGCTGCGCCCCGAGACCGACGCCGGCGGCGACCTGCTCGACCGCCACGCAGTCGCCTTCCGGGACCGCGAGCGCGACGGGCTCTCGGACGCGCACCGCGACGTCGACCCGGACGTGGTCCGCGGCGCGCTCCGGGCGTGTTCCGCCCCGGTCTCGGTCGACCTCACCGACACCGAGTGGCGCTCCGTCGTCGGCGCGTCGGTCGGCCCGGGGATGTACGACACCGCGCCCGGGGCGTTCCGCGACCTCGCGCTCGCGGCGCTGATCGAGGGGAGCGAACTGGAGGAGCGACAAGAACGACTGCTCGTCCGGAAGGTGCTTCAGGGCCGGCCGTGGGAGGAAGTCGCCACCGAACTCGATTTCGTCTCGACGAGCGCGTGTATGCGCGCGCTCGGGGACGCCTACGTCCCGATCGTCGAGCGGTACGGGACCGAGTTCGCGCTCGCTGAACGGGAGCGATTTATAAGCGACTGAGCGGAACGGTGACGACTATTTATAAACAGATCTGCGGTGGCGCGTGCCTGCGAGCGGCCGCCTTTGGCGGCCGCGAGGAGCACGCGCGAGGGAGTCAGTCGCCGGAGCGAAGCGGAGGCGACTGACGAGGCTGGGGAGGCGTGAGGTGCCGTGCGGTTGCGGTCGGGCGGGACTCAAAGGGGCAGCCGGGAGGCGGGCGCAGACGACGTAAGCACCGCAGCGAGCGACGCGAGCGAGGAGCGCAACGAGTGTGCGCCCGCCTCCCGGCTGGGGCTTTGGCGGTGGTCTCCTCCGATATACAGTCGACCACGTACAGCCGAGTGGCTGGGGCTTTGGTGTTCACAATCGATCTGCCGCCGACCACTTATAAAATATCGACTCAGACGAGAGAAGTCGGTTCCACGTCGACAACGACTATTTATATGCGATTTTCGCGCCCGGGGTCAACGTCGATCGCGTCCACGGGGCAAACGTCCACACAGAGCATACAGTCGATACACTGGTCCTCGTCGGCGGGGTTCGCCTTCCGCTCGGACTCCGGGTGGCCGGGGGTGTCGACCCACTCGAACACGTCGACCGGGCAGTCCTCCAGGCAGGCGCCGTCGGCGAGGCAGATGTCGAAGTCGACCGCGACGTGGGTGCCGCGGATCCCCTGCTTCTCCGGCGGCTCGACGGGTCCCCACACGGCGACGCCGTCCTCCTCGCCGACCCGCTCGCGGTTCACTTCGAAGTTCGAGTCGATGGCCATCGTTGCCCCCGCTTCGCCGGTCGCGGGTTTAAAGCCCGCGACGAACGGATTCGGTCGGTCGAGTTGACCGAGTTCGGTTCACGGATGCGCGTAGTACGCCAGCAGATCCTCGGAGCCGTTCGGACCGTCCGCCTCGTCGGTCGCATCCGGGTCGAACGCGTCGATGCGGGCGAAGCCGACACGGACGAACTGGACGACTGTGTCGGGGGCGATATCGGCGAGCGCCGGCTCGGCGATACCCCGCACGTCGCCGGAGACGGTTCGGAGGAGAGTTTCGAGACCCTCCTCGGCCGGCGCCCAGTGGACCACGTCCACGTCGCCCTCGCGGACCACCTCGATGTCGGCGTCGACGAAGACCAGCTCGTCGCCCTCGTGGCGGACGCAGCCGTACCCCTTCAGCCAGACGCGCTCGCCCTCGGCCGGGAGGTCGGCGGACTCGACCGCGACGCGGCCGGCGGGCACCTCGCGGTCGCCGCGGTCCGGGTGCTCCGGGTGGAGCGGCGGGTGGCCGGTCTCCGGCGCGGGCGCGTCGCCGTCGACGATCGGTAGCTCTACGGCAGGCGCGTCGTCGCGGTCGCGGACGAAGAAGTAGCGGTTCGCCTCGTCGTCGACCAGGTCTCGGTTGTTCGCGTAGACGGAGGACATCGCGAGATCCACGTCGGAGGTGGACATCCCGAGCTCCGTCATCGAGTCGACGAGCGCCTGCCCCTGGATTCCGCGGCGGCGCATCGACTGGATGGTCGGCGCGCGCGGGTCGTCCCAGCCGGTCAGCTCACCGGTCTCGATCAGCCCCTTGATCGTCGACGTCGAGAGCTTCACGTCGTACTCGTCGACCTGGACGTGGCCCCAGTGGAGCACCTCGGGGTACTCCCAGTCGAAGTAGTCGTAGACGAACCGCTGGCGCTTCGCGGAGTCCTGGAGGTCGATGCCGCGGATGATGTGCGTGACGCCCGTGAGGTGGTCGTCGACGCCGGACTGGAAGTCGAGCATGGGCCAGCAGCGGTACTCCGCCGCCTCCTCGCGCGGGTGCGGCGTGTCGATCATCCGGAACGCGACCCAGTCGCGGAGAGCGGGGTTCTTGTGCTCGATGTCGGTCTTCACCCGCAAAACCATCTCGCCGGAGCCGTACTCGCCGTCGACCATCGCCGCGAACTCCTCGCGAACCGTCTCGCTATCCTTCTCGCGGTGGGGACACGCCTCGCCCGCGTTCTTCAGCTCGGAGAACGCCTCGCCGGAACACGAGCAGGTGTACGCGCCGCCGGCGTCGATCAGCTCCCGGGCGTGGTCGTAGTACGTCTCCAGCCGGTCCGAGGCCCGGAGCACGCGGTCCGGCTCGAAGCCGAGGTACTCGATATCCTCTAAGATGGCGTCGTACGCGTCCAGATCGGGGCGTTTCGTCTCCGGGTCGGTGTCGTCGAACCGGCAGATGAACTCGCCGTCGTAGCGCTCCTTGTACGTCCCGATGACGGCGGGCATCCGGGCGTGGCCGACGTGCCACGGGCCGTTGGGGTTCGGCGCGGCGCGCATCACGACTTCCCCGTCCTCGGCGTTCGGGAGGTCGGGGAGGACGCGGTCGTCGTCCTCGTCGTCGGTCTCCAGCTCCGCGAGCTTGTCGGGCGCGAGCTCGCCGAGTCGCTCCCGGCGCGCCGCCTCGTCCATCTCGCCGACCTCGTTCACTATCGGCGCGAGGACGCCCGGAATCTCGTCGCCGTGCGGGCGGAACTCGGGGTTCTCGCCCATGATCGGACCCATGATCGCGCCCACGTCCGGGTCGCTGCCGTGTTTGAGCGCGTTGAAAAGCGCCGCGGCCTCGCCGGCCGCCGCGACGCGCTCGCGGAGTTCGTCGTCCATGAGCATCGCTTGTCGGGGTCGGGTCAAAAACGCCGCGAAACGGCGGGGAGGGGCGGGGTCCCGGGAGATTGCCGAGTCGGCGAGACGCCGCGGCGGTGGTCCGGGGCGGGTAGGGGCACTCGACACGAGCGGTCGAACGGGCTTAAACGACCCAGACCGTTCACGCCCGTAACGAGTCACTACCGACGTGAACGGTCGAGACGCTTTTGAACGAGCGGAGCCCAGCAGGGCGATCGGTCGTCGCGCCGGGCCGTCACGCCGGGTCGTCACGCCGGGCCGTCACGCCGGGTCGTCGACGCCGAGGTGTTGACGCCGAGGTGTCGACGACGGACGAACCGGTTCGGTTCGTCGCCTTGATGGTCGCCGGGACCGTGGTGGGGGCATGAGCGCCGCGTCGGCCGTCGTCGAAACCGGATCGGGGGGATCGCGGTGGTAGGACCCATCTCCGAGGCGGAGCGGGAGTCCGGAAACCGGAAGATCAAGCTCGCGCTGCTCGCGATCGTCACGGTCTCGCCGCCGCTTATCGCCCTCCAGTTCGACCCGTCGCCGATTCAGCTGCTCGCCGCGCTCGGCGGCGGGTTCGGTCTCGGGCTGGTGGTCGTGTGGTACCTCGGCCGGCTCGCCGCGGAGTTCGCCGGTGGGCAGCGGCGCCCCCGCCGGCGACGCTGAGACCGGCGACCGGCGACGGCGCCGTTCTTAGTCGGCGCCGGTCTCTGCGCCGCGCGCCGGCTCGATGAGGTCGCCGGCCTCCTCGCCCGCGATCGCTCGCGAACTCGACAGCGGCGAGACGCTCACCTCGCCCTCGACGGCGGCGCGCCGGTCCGAGCCGGGGTCGTCCGCGACGTCGCCGCGGAGGAACTCCCGCCAGAAGCGGTCGCGTAGCTCCATCCCCATCTCGCCGCGGCGCTCGCCGAACTCCCAGCCCTCGGCGACGTTCTCCTCGTCCGGCCCTTCCTCGCCCGGCCGGAACTCGATCACGTCGAAGCCGCGCGCGGGTTCGGTGAGTCGGTAGGTCGGGTCGTCGGCCGCCTCGTCGTCGGCCGCGGGGACGTTGACGTTCAACACGTCGGCGCCGAACGGGAGCTTCCCGCCGTCGATCCGGTCGAGCAGGTCGGCGACGACCTCGCCGGCGACCGCGAAGTCGCCGTTGTCGAGCGTCGGCGGCACAGGGAGATTGCCGCGGTCGTACAGCGACACCGCGATCGCGGGCGTGCCGAGGAAGGAGGCCTCCATCGCGGCGCCGACGGTCCCGGACTGCCCGAGGATGTGCGCGCCGATGTTCGGGCCGTGGTTACAGCCGGAGACGACGACGTCGGGGTCGAGTCCGAGCGCCACGTCCGCGACCGCGACGCAGTCCGCGGGGGTTCCCTCGACCGCGTAGCCGCGGTCCGTCTCGGTGTAGTCGACCGTCGTCTCCCACCACGAGCGCGCGCCGCCGACGCCGGACTGGTTCGTCGCGGGCGCGACGACCGTCACGTCGTAGTCGCGCGAGAGCGCGTCCGCGAGCGCCCGGATCCCGACGGCGTCGATCCCGTCGTCGTTGGTGAGCAGGATCTCGGTTGGCATGCGTCACCGTGCGAGACGACGGGAGAAAACGTCGCCGGTCCGTGGCGAACGCGGAACGCGAGAGGCAGAGAGCCGACGGGGGCAGCGAGCGTCGGCCGGGTGGTACTCCGAGTGGTCAGTCGGAGGGCGTCGGGAGCGGTGGAAAGCGGGACCGTCCAGGAGTCGGTCTGCGGGTGCGACCCTCAGTCGGCGGGTGTGACGCTCAGTCGGCGGCGACTCGACGCGACGAGGTCGCCAGGTCCAGCACCTCGTCGAAGAAGCCGAGCGAGTCGTGCGGGCCGGGGTTCGCCTCGGGGTGGTACTGGCGGGTGATCACGTCGAGTTCGTCGCTGTCGAGGCCCTCGACGGTGTCGTCGTTGACGTTCACCTGCGTCACCTCGAGCGGGCCGGTGTCGTCGACCGTGTAGCCGTGGTTCTGGGTGGTCATCACGACCTTGTCTGTGCGGAGGTCCTTGACCGGCTGGTTGACGCCGCGGTGGCCGAACGCCATCTTCTCGGTCGAGCCGCCGAGCGCGCTGGTGATCACCTGCTGGCCGAGACAGATGCCGGCCAGCGGCACCTCGCCCGCGAACTCGTCGACGACCTCCTGGGCGGCGACGAAGTTCTCCGGGTCGCCCGGGCCGTTCGAGACGAAGAGCACGTCGGGGTCGACGGCGGCCACGTCCTCGGGGGTCGCGTCGTACGGGAGGACGTGGACGTCCGCGCCGCGGTCGGTGAGCGAGGAGATGATAGAGCCCTTCGCGCCGCAGTCGAGCAGCGCCACGTCGACGTCGCCGCCGTCGGCGCTCTCGTGGACGGTCGGCTCCGCGACGGACACCTGCGCGCCGATATCGACGTGGTCGCTCATCGGCTTACACGCCTCCATCTCTTCGACCGCGTCCTCAGGGGTCGCGTCCGGGCCGGCGGCGATCCCGCAGGCCATCGCGCCCTCCTCGCGGACGGTGGTGACGATCTCGCGGGTGTCGACGTGGTCGACGGCGGGCACGTCCTCGTCGGCGAGCCACTCGGCGACGTCGTCGGTCAGCTCGCGGGCGACCGCCGCGCGCGGCTGGACCGAGTCGGACTCGAACCGCTCGCTTCGGACGCCGTAGTTCCCGATGAGGGGGTACGAGAAGGTGAGTATCTGTTCGGCGTAGGAGGGGTCGGTGAGCGACTCCTCGTAGCCGGTGTACGCGGTCGTGAACACCAGTTCGCCGCGAGTGCGCCCCGGCGCACGGGCGCGCGCTTCGAGCACGCGACCGTCGGCCAGCGCGATGTAGGCGTCCGACATTACGAGAAACGTACGCGCAAAGCGTAATAAATGCGTCGTTCGAAGGTTCGTTACGATATTCGTAACGGGTAAGGCGCCGGGGGAGAGAGGAACTGGTATGGACGACCTCGACCGACGGATCCTCTCGATCCTGCGACGGGACGCGCGGACCCCGTACACGGAGATCGCGGACCGGGTGGGGACCTCCGAGGGCACCGTGCGCAACCGCGTCGACCGGATGACGGACGAGGGCGTGATCGAGCGGTTCACGGTCACGACCCGCACCGGCAACGTGAAGGCGATGATCGAGATCTCGGTGGAGATGAACGTCAACACCGACGCGGTCGGCCAGCGGATGGTGGAGTGGGAGGAGGTCGACTTCGTCTGGCAGGTCTCCGGCGAGGAGGACATCGTCCTCGTCGTCGACGCAGTCGACACGCGCGCGGTCAACGAACTGATCACGCAGGCGAGAGAGATGGACGAGGTCAAGTCGACGAAGACGCGGCTCATCCTCGACGAGCGGTTGGGGTAGGCGAGCGACGACTATTTATAAATAATTCCGCGGTGGCGCGCGCCTGCGAGCGGCCGCCCCCGGCGGCCGCGAGTCAGCGCGTGCGAGGGAGTCAGTCGCCCGAAGCGGAGCGAGGGCGACTGACGAGGCTGGGGAGGCGTGAGGCGCGGGGCGGTCGCGGGGGGCGGGACTCAAAGGGGCAGCCGGGAGGCCGCCGTAGGCGACGTAAGCACCACAGCGAAGGAGCGGTAGCGACTGAGCGAGGAGCGCAACGAGTGTGCGCCCGCCTCCCGGCTGGGGCTTTGGCGGTGTTCACCGCAGAGTCATCGTTTACGTACAGCCGAGCGGCTGGGGCTTTGGTGGTCTCGTTAACCGATCGGCGGTCAACAGCAAGTCGCGCGTAAAGACGGCTCTCGCGCTCGCGATCGAAGAAAGAATAGGAGAAATCGTCGACCGCGACGTCGACGCCGCCAGCCGAGTCTTACGCCAGTTCGTCGATGTTCTCGACGACGGCGTCCGCGAACTCGCTCGTCGCGAGCTTCTCGCCGCCCTCGATCTGCCGGTGGAGGTCGTAGGTGACCTTGCCCGAGGAGATGGTTTCCTCGACGGCATCGCGCACGAGGTCGGCGGCGTCGTCCCAGCCGAGGTAATCGAGCATCTCGCGGCCGGAGAGGATCATCGCGGTGGGGTTCACCTTGTCCTCGCCGGCGTACTTGGGCGCGGAGCCGTGGACCGGCTCGGCGAGACAGCGACCGTGGCCGCGGTTGATGCCGGGCGCGATGCCGAGACCGCCGATCTGCGCGCCGGCGGCGTCGGACATGTAGTCGCCGTTGAGGTTCATCGTCGCGATGACGGAGTACTCGTCGGTGCGGGTCAGCAGCTGCTGGAGCATGTTGTCCGCGATGCGGTCCTTGACGACGAGGGTGCCCTCGGGGCGCTCGCCGTCGTGCTCCTCCCAGAGCTGGTCCTCGGTGATGACGTCGTCGCCGTACTCCTCCTCGGCGACCTCGTAGCCCCAGTCGCGGAACGCGCCCTCGGTGAACTTCATGATGTTCCCCTTGTGGACGAGCGTGACCGAGTCGCGGTCGTTCGCGAGCGCGTAGTCGACCGCCTCGCGGATGAGGCGCTTCGAACCGAACTCGGAGATGGGCTTGACGCCGATGCCGACCGGGCCGTCGTGGATGACGTCCGGGACGTCCATGTCCTGTTCGAGGAAGTCGCGTACCTGCTCGGACTCGTCGGTGCCGGCCTCCCACTCGATGCCGGCGTAGACGTCCTCGGTGTTCTCCCGGAAGGTGACCATGTCCATCTCCTCGGGGTTCTTCACCGGCGACGGGACGCCGTCGATGTAGTAGGTCGGGCGGACGTTCGCGTAAAGGTCGAGCGTCTTGCGGAGCGCGACGTTGAGCGAGCGGAACCCGGCGCCGACGGGGGTCGTCAGCGGGCCCTCGATCGCGACGCGGTGGTCGCGGATGGCGGAGACGGTGTCCTCGGGGAGGTTCTCGTCGTACATCTCACGGGCGGACGAGCCCGCGTAGACGCGCATCCACGCGATGGAGCGGCCCGTGGCCTCGGCCGCGGCGTCAAGTACCTTCTGTGCGGCCGGTCCGACGTCGGTGCCGATTCCGTCGCCGTGGATGATCGGGATGATCGGGTTGGACGGAACGTTCAGCTCGCCGGTCTCCTCGTCGGCGAGCGTGATGGCTTCGCCGTCGTCGGGGACGTCGACCTTATCGTAGCTCATGAACGTTCGAAGATTTTTGTGGCGGCCTAAAGTGCCTGCCGTTTTCGGCGGGAGCGTCGCGCTCGCAGCGTTTGCCGGTTTTCGACCCGATCTAATTCGGCGACGGCCCGCGGCGTCCCGGACTCAGACCGGTTCGACCGAGACGTCGAACATCGAGCGCCAGCGGTAGCGACGACCGCCCCAGACGAAAGTCCGGCGGGCGAACGCGTACGCCATCAGCGGCGGCGCGATCAGGACGCCGGGCGCCGCGAGCAGGAACGTCGCGCGCCGGATCCCGAAGCGGGCGTAGGCCGCGCCCGCGAGCGCCGTGACGAGCGTCACACCCGCGATCGGCGCCAACAGACAGAGCGTGGCCATGACGACGCCGAAGACGGCGTTGAACGCGGTCGCCCGCGGGGCGTGGTAGCGGGTGATCGTCAGGAAGCGGACGAACCGCTCCAGCGACCCGCGGAGCGAGCCGCCGGCCCGGACGTACCGCGTCCGGTCGACCGCGGTCACGTCGAGGTGCTCGGTGAGCGTTCCGTCGTCGCTGACGGTCCGCCGGAGGTCTCGAAGAAACGCCGCCTCCCCGTCGCGGAGGTCGTCGCGCTCGAATATCACCGCGCCGCCCCACGCGACGCCGGCGGCGAACACCGCGAGCGTCCCGCCGATCACGTACGCCGGCTCGAACAGCCGGGCAAGGGGGTCCTCGCCGACGAACACCGGGACCTCCGTGGTGGGACCCCGGCACTCGTAGTCGGCGTCCAGCGTCGCCAGCCAGTCCGAGGGGTGGTGGAAGTCGTCGTCGGTCCACGCGATCCGGTCGTTCGCGGCGATCTCCATCCCGGCCGCTATCGCGTTCGCTTTCCCGGAACAGCCCTCGGGTTCGCCGGCGACGAGGAGTCGGACGCGCTCCGGAAGGTCGTCCCGTCGGTCAGCGACGGGGTCCTCCGGGGAGTCACAGATCACGAGCAGTTCGTCGGCCGCGGGGTCGGCGCCATCGCCGTCGCCCTCTTCGCCCTCCTCACTGCCGAACACCTCGGGGCCGCGGAGCTGGTCGACCACCTCGTCGCAGGCGTCGGTCCAGCGGACGGTCGGCAGCAGGACCGACACCGGCGTCGGACTCGTCGGCGACGCAGTCTGTTCCGAAGCGGTCACGCCGTGCGCTTCGGGCGGTCGACGGATAAACGCGGCCGTTCCGCCGGCCGAGATTCGGCGGTCACGACCCCGAACACGACCGCGTCCCGAGTTCGTCGACCCGCGTCTCGCCGCGATAGACGTCGACGTCGACCGCGGACAGGGTGACGGACCGGATCGGACCGTCCTCGTCGTCCGCGAACCCCGCCGCGCGCTCGCAGAAGTGCGCGAGCAGCGGGTCGACGCGGTCCGGGTCGGGGTCGTCCGCGAGCAGCGTGAGGAGCTTGCGCCAGCGCGCGGTGGGGTACGCGCGAGCGTCGGAGGGGGGACGGTCGCGCGCGACGCGGTCGCCGTAGAGAGCGTCGATCCGGTCGCCGTCGGCGGTCGTCGCGGTCGCCAGCACGAGCGCGTCGGTCGAGGGTGGGTTCGGCGCGAACATGTCCCAGCCACCCTCGGTCGGGTCCGACACCGACGCGACAGCCTCGGGCGTCTCGACGAACCCGAGCGCCATCGCGTTCCACGCGACGAGTGCGACGAGGAGGCCCGCGGCGACGACCGGGACCGCGGCCGCGCCCCACCGGCGGACGGCCCGGATCGGCTCACGGAGGGTCTCCGACTCCGCGGGGCGAATCGACCGACTGCGGTGCGCCGAAGCCGGCCTGCCGCAGGGGTGACCGCGCGTTCGACTCGATCCCAGACGAACGGGGGGAAGAACGGAAGCAGCGCGGTCGCGGAGATCGCCGAGAAGACGCCGATCTGGAGCGCGAATGCCATCGAGAGGTGCGCCGCGAGGAGCGTCCCCGCGAGCGCCGCGCGGAGCCGACCGGCCGCCGCGATCAGCAGCGGCGAGGCGACGAGCAGCGCGAGCCACCCGTAGGTGGCCGCCGAGAGCAGGGGCGACCACTCGGGGACGAGTCCGCCGAGCGGGCCGTGGAGGTAGGTGAGTCGGAAGACGCGCTCGACCGCCTCGCCCGCGGGCCACGCCGTCCCGCGGAGCTTCTCGACCGCGTTGGAGACGTACACCACGACCACGAGGGTCAAGAGGAGCGCCGAGGCGGGACCGGCGACGCGGTCGGTCGCCCCCACGCTTCGCGAATCCGCTGGTTCGACGCCGCGGCGCCGGACCGCGTCGACCGACCAGCGAGCGCCGAGCGGACACAGCAGGCCGGCGCCGAGCAGGTAGAGGAGGAGGGTGTCCCCGGCGTTGAGGACGAAGGGGTTCCGCGCCTGAAGCGACGCGAGCAGGACGAGGGAGACCGCGGCCGCGACGCGGGTCCGGTAGCCGAGCGCGAGCGCGACGGCAGCGACGGCCACGAGGAGGAACAGCGTCCCGACGACCCACGCGTCGCCGGAAACGGCGTGAAGCGAGAGGCGGGCGCCGAGCGGGTACGCGTCGGCGAGCGTCGAGCGCGGGAGGACGCCCGCATCGGTGTAGAAGGCGACCAGGTACCGGGCGCGGAGCGCGAGGTCGGCGAGGAGGACGACCCCGAGCGAAACCCGGAACGCGGCGAGCGCGCGCGGGTCGATCCCGAGGCGGTGCCGGAGCGCGGCGCGGAGCCGGGAGACGAGGCGCGCGCGGCGCGGCGGATTCCCGTCGCGGGCACCGGCGGAATCGGCGGTCGTCACGGTTGCCCTCGACTCGCCCAGCGTCGGGAATAGGTCTTGCGGCGTCGAGCGCGTGGAAACCGACCGACTCCCCGCGGTCGCCGCGGCTTCCGGGCGCTTATGTGGCCGACGCGGGAGCCTCCGATATGCGAATAATCGTCCACGGCGGCGCCGGCGGCGCCCCCGACGACCCGGAGCCGAGACAGGCGGTCCTCGACGAGGCGGCCGCGCGCGGCGCGGAGGGCACGACGCCGCTCGATGCGGTGGAGTCCGCGGTCGGCGTCCTCGAGTCCGATCCCCGGTTCAACGCGGGCGTCGGCGGGGCGGTCCAGTCCGACGGCGTCGTCCGCACCGACGCGGGCGTGATGACCTCGGACCGCGAGGTCGGCGCGGCCTGCTCGATGCCCGGCGTCGAACACGCGGCGAGCGTCGCCCGCGTCGTCCGCTCGGAGACGCCGCACATTTTCGTCTCGGGCGAGCACGCGGTCGACCTCGCGGCGGAGTTCGGGGTCGAGACGGGCGTCGACCTGCTCACCGACGAGAAGCGGGAACGCTACGAGGCGGAGGACCCGCCGCGGGGCGGTCCCCGCAAGCACCTCGACTGGCTCGCCTCGCGGTTCGGCTCGGGCGAGGATCAGGCCGGCGGGAGGTCGAAGGGGAGGCACCCGACCACGACACGGTCGGCGCGGTGGCGACGGACGGCGAGACGTTCGCGGCGGTGACCTCCACGGGCGGCCGGTCGTTCGCGCTCGCCGGCCGCGTCGGCGACGTGCCGCAGGTCGGTTCGGGGTTCTTCTGTACCGAGGCCGGCGGCGCGAGCGCGACGGGGGCCGGCGAGGACATCGCGCGCGTGACGCTCTCGCGACGGGCCGTGGGGCACCTCGAAGACGGTGTCGGCGCCCAGAAGGCGGCGGACCGCGCGATCGACGAGTTCGCAGAGATCACCGGATCGGGCGCGGGCGTGATCGTCCTCGGCGACGAGGAGGCCGGGAGCGCGTTCAACACGGAGGGGATGGAGACGAGCGTCGCTCGCGGCGAGTGAGTCGGCCGACCCTCCAGAGAGTCTCAGCCGCTCCTCGCGAGGCGCTCAGCCGGCCCTCGGCGCGGTCGTCCCGAGCGTCAGCGCCGCGTCGGCGACGACGATGACGGCGAGGACGGCTCCGGCGGCGAAGGTGACGAGCCCGCCGAGGAGGACGCCCGGATCGCCGACCCATCGGACAGCGACCGTCGCGGCGGCGACGAGCAGGCACGGAACGGCGAAGGTCGCGAGCGCGACGTCGGCCGGAGACGGGTTCGCGACCCCGCGAGCGGCGGTCGCGAGCGCGAGCGCGGAGGGGAGACCGACGAGTAGGAGCGACTCGACTGAGGGCCCGGACTCGGGAATCGCGGCGGCGAGCGGCGCGATCCGGTCCGCGACGGCGACCGCGATCGCGGCGAAAAGGGGTGACACCGCGTCGAGGAGTCCGATCAGCGCGGCGGCGACGACGAGAACTATCGAGGCGAGCGCGACCGAGAGGGCGGCGGTGAGGTCTGCGGGGTCCATGCGAGGAGAACTCGCCCAGAACCCACATTAATCCATCGCGTCTCGGGGACCGACCGCGCGGGGCGAGAGGGGACGGACCGCGGAGTCGAAAGGGAACGGACCGCGGAGGCGAGGATACAAACCCGGCCGCCGCCTTGCGCCGGTATGGTCACGTTCCTCGCCGGCGGCACGGGGACGCCGAAGCTCCTCGACGGGGCGACCCGCGTGTGGGACCCCGCGGAGGTCTCGGTCGTCGCCAACACCGGCGACGACATCGAGCTCGGCGGCCACCTCGTCTGCCCCGACATCGACACCGTGCTGTTCGCGGGCGGCGGCGTCCTCGACCGCGAGACGTGGTGGGGGATCGACGGCGACACGACCGCGACCCACGAGGAGCTGCGCCGGCTCGCCGAGGAGGTCGGACTCGAGACGGGTCCCCGCTACCTCGACGACGACGCGCAGACCGCGGGCCGTGGAATCGCCCGCTGGCGGCGCTTCTCTGGGGTCGGCGAGTTCATGGAGATCGGCGACCGCGACCGAGCGGTCCACCTCACGCGTACGGGCCTGCTCGACGAGGGGCACACGCTGACGGAGGCGATTCGGACCCTCGCGGACGCGTTCGACCTCGACGTCGGCCTCCTCCCGATGTCCGACGACCCGGTCGCGACGCTGATCCACACCGAGGGCGGCGAGACGCTCCACTTCCAGGAGTACTGGGTCGCGCGCCGCGGCGAGCCGGCGGTCGCCGACGTGGAGTTCCGAGGCGCCGCCGACGCCGAGGCGACCGACGCCGTGCTGGCGGCGCTCGCCGACCCGGTCGTGATCGGTCCCTCGAACCCCGTGACGAGCCTCGGGCCGATGCTCGCGCTCCCCGGGTTCGAGCGCGCGCTCCGAGAGACGCCCGTGGTCGCCGTCTCGCCGTTCGTCGGCGACGAGGTGTTCTCCGGGCCGGCCGCGGATCTGATGGAGGGAGTCGGGCGCGACCCCTCCACCGCGGGCGTGGCCGAGTCCTATCCCTTCGCGGACGGGTTCGTCCTCGACGACGCGGACCCGACCGAACTCGACTGCCACGTCGAGCGCACCGACACGCGGATCGACGACGCCGACGACGCGGAGCGCGTCGCTCGCGCCTGCGAGCGCGCACTGGCGTCGGTCGCCGGCGCGGGCGACTCGGTGGACCCGGCGCCGCGGGAGGGCGCGGAGTGAGCCGGAGCGCCGACGGGAGCGAAGCGCCCGCGGGCGACGCTCCGTTCCTCGCCGCCGCGAGCCTCAGCGGCGCCGCGGACGCCGAGTGGGCCCGCGCCGCGGCCGAGCACGTCGACGTCGCCCTCCTCGGGGGCGTCGCGCTCGACCCGGCCAGCCGCGCCGCCGCCCGCGACCTCGTCGCCCGCGGGCGCGAGGAGTTCCTCCCGGCCGATCCGGTCGAATTCGCCGCCGAGCAGCTCGACGCGCTCGCGGACGCGCCGGTCCGACCCGGGATCAACGTCCGGAGCGCGACGCCGGAGGCGATCCGCGAGGTCGCCGAAATCTGCGCCGACCGCGGCGCGGTCTGCGAGGTCAACGCCCACTGCCGGCAGCCGGAACTGCGCGCGGTCGGCTGCGGGGAATCCCTCCTCCGCGATCCGGACCGCCTTGCGAGCTACGTCGCCGCCGCGGCCGAGACGGGCGCGACGACGAGCGTGAAGGGCCGCGCGGAGGTCCCCGGCGTCGACCTCGTCGCGGTCGCGGAGACCGCCGCGGCGGCCGGCGCGGACTGGCTCCACGTCGACGCGATGGACTCGGAGGCAGTGATCGCCGACATCTCGGCGACGGTCGACGCGGCGCGCGAAAGCGGCGACGCGGGCGATCTCGCGGACCTGACGCTCGTCGCCAACAACGGCGTCCGGGGCCGGGAGACGGTCGCCGAGTACGCGGAACACGGCGCGGACGCGGTGAGCGTCGGGCGCCCGACGGAGGACCCGCCGGTCCTCGCGCGCGTCGCGGACGCGATCGAGGAGTGGCGGACGGGAACGCTGAGAGACCGCGACGGCGATGAAGTGGATCCCGAGCCGGAGGCGAAACCGTGAGCCGCGACGAGCGAGGGGAGGCGAACGCGGTCGGCGCGGGCGACGCCGTTGCGACCGATCCGGTCGACGACGCGACGCTCGCGCTCCTTGTGGAGGTCGCCGGCACGCCGAAGCCCGGGAACGTCGACCGCCGCCGCGACCTCGACGACCTGCGGTTCGAGTCGTTCCTCGGCGGGGCCGTGGGCGCTCGACCGGGACTCGAACTGGCGGCGGAGACGGCCGCGGACGGGAACTCTGCGGACGGGAACCCCGCGGTCGGCGAGGCGTTCGAGCGGGCAGTCAGTGGGATGGCCGCGCGCGCCGGCACGAACACGCAGTTCGGCTGTCTGCTGCTGTTGGTCCCGCTGGTGCGGGCGGCCGCCGATCCCGACCGCGAACTCGCTCCCGCCGGCGTCGACGCGGTGTGTCGGGCGACGACGGTCGACGACGCGGTCGCGTTCTACCGCGCGTTCGAGTCCGTCGACGTCGCGGTCGACGACCCGCCGCCGGGCGCGGACGACCTCGACGTGCGCCGCGGGAGCGACGCCGAGCCCGCGCTCCGCGGGCGCGAGACGACCCTGCGCGACGTGCTGGCGCTGTCCGCGGATCCCGCGGACCCGGACCGCGTCCCCGACCGCAACGCGCAGGAGTGGACCAAGGGATTCCCGCGGACGTTCCGCGCGGCCGAGTGGATTCTGACGGACGAGGGACCGCTCTCGGACCGGGCCGCGCGGGCGTTTCTGGGACTGCTCGCGGCGGAGCCGGACACGCTCGTCGCGTCGACGCGGGGGACCGAGACGGCCCGCGAGGCGAGCGCTCGGGCGAGGGAGATTCTGGAACCGGACGAGAAGGACCCGAACGCCCCGATCGGCGACGTTACCGCGGTCGACGCCGACGCCGTCCACGACGCAGACCTCGACGCCGCGGAGTCGCTGGCGGACGCGTTCGTCGCCGAGGGGGTAAACCCCGGGACGACCGCCGACCTCACCTGCGCGGCGCTGTTCGTCGCGCTCCGGCGCGGCGCGGAGGTGGCGCCGTGAGCGACGAGCGAGAGGAGCACCTCGGCGTCGCACCCGACGGCTGGCCGGTACCGCTCCGGGGCGTCACCGAGTCCGTCGTGACGACGCGCGGTCCGAACGACCGGTGGAACGTCGCGGCGCTGGGGCTTCACGCGCCGGACGACCCCGAGGGACCGGTCACCGCGCGCACCTACGGGCGCACCCGCACGTGGCGGAACTTCGCCGAGCGCGCGGGCGGCGTGGTCCAGTTCACCGTCGACCCGCGGACGTTCGTCGACGCGGCGCTCACGGTTCGAGAGGTCGACGAACCGGTCCTGCCGAGCGCCGACGCGTGGGTCGAAGTGTGCGCCGAGGAGGTCGCGGCCGAGACCGAGGGGGACACCACGATTCGGACGTGGGAGCTGTCGCCGGTCGAGTCGGCGGTCGTGAGCGAGCGAGTACCGACGGTGAACCGGGGGTTCGGCGCGGTCGTCGACGCCACGGTGGCCGCCTCGCGGCTGGACGTGCCGGCGTTCGACGCCGGGGAGCTGGTGGAGCGGCTGGAGTACTTCGCCGACGTGGTCGAGCGCTGCGGCGGGCCGGCCGAGCGCGAGGCGTTCACGCGGATCGACGAGGCGACCGGCTGGCGGGAGCGCGACCGGTCCTGAGGGGACACCGGCGGAGTCTCAACCGGGTCCGAGCCGCCGGGACCGCGCCTCGCGGCCGTTCGCGGCGGAACGAACCCTTTTAGTTCGGGCCGCCGGTACCGCTCGGTATGGCCATCAAACCCAAGTACATCAAACAGCTCGGGAACGCCCTGCTGGAGCGGTATCCCGACTCGTTCAACACCGACTTCGAGACGAACAAGGAGAGCGTCACGGCCCTGACGACCGTCGAGTCGAAGGGCGTCCGCAACCGGATCGCCGGCTACGTCACCCAGAAGAAGGCGCAGGCGGCACAGCACGCCTAATCGATCGGATTCGAATCGGCGCTGATTCTGCTGACCGTCGCGACCGCCCGACACGTTAAGTCCGGAGCCGCGGCCATCTCGCTTCGATGGACGCGCTCGTGCGGCCGGTGGTCGACCCGACGTTCGCCGCGGGCGCGCTCGCGTTCCTGCTCGGCGGGATCGCGCTCGGGACCGCGAGCGGGCTGGTCCCCGGACTCCACGCCAACAACTTCGCGCTGCTTCTGGCCGGGTTCGCCCCGTCGGTGCCGGCGGATCCGCTGTTCGTCGGCGTGGCGATGCTCGGCGCCGGCGTCGTCCACTCGTTCCTCGACATCGTCCCCGCGCTCGCGCTCGGCGTGCCGGACGCCGCGACGGCGGTCGCCGCGCTCCCGGGTCATCGGTTGGTGATCGCGGGGCGCGGCCGGGAGGCGGTCCGCCTCTCCGCGGTCGGCTCCGGGCTGGCGGTCGCGCTCGCGGTCCCGCTGGCGGTGCCGATCACCTGGCTCATGGTGCGGTGGTACCCGACGCTGCGCGCGCACCTGCCGCTGCTGCTCGGGGGCGTCGTCGCCCTGCTCGTGCTCACGGAGTCGTCACGGCGGGCCGCCGTCGGCGGGCTGGTCGCGTTCCTCGCGAGCGCCCTGCTCGGGCTGGCGACGCTCGACGCCGACCCCGCGGCGCCGCTGTCGACCGGCGGCGTCCTCGCGCCGCTGTTCGCCGGGCTGTTCGGCGTCCCGGTCCTCGTCGACGCGCTCGGCGGCGAGGGCGTTCCGCCGCAGGCGGATCCCCGGATCGCGATGAACGCGCGCGACCTCGGGACGAGCGCGGGCGCCGGCTCACTCGCCGGCGCGGTGGTCGGGTACGTACCGGGCGTGTCGGCCGCCATCGCCGCCGTGGCCGCGATGCCCGCGGTGCCGCGCGCCTCGGCCGACCGCGGGTTCGTCGTGGCGACGAGCGGCGCGAGCACGGCGAACACGATATTCGCACTGTTCGCGCTGGTCGCGCTCGGGACGCCGCGCACGGGCGTGACCGTCGCGATCGATCGGGCCGGCGTCCCGTTCGCGCTACCGATACTGCTCGTCGCGGCCGCGACCGCCGCGTGCTTCGGGTTCGCGCTGGTCGTGCTGCTCGGCGACCCGTACCTCCGGGTCGTCGGCAACGCCGACTACACCCGACTGTCGCTCGGCGTGTTGGGGCTGCTCGCGCTCCTCTCGTACGCGTTCGCCGGGGCGTTCGGCGTCGGCCTCCTCCTCGTCGCCGGCGCCCTAGGACTCGTCCCGCCGCGGGTCGGCGCGCGGCGCGTCCACCTGATGGGCGTGCTGATCGGGCCGCTGATCGTCGGGTGAACGGAGGCGGCGGTGCCGACGACGACGACCGGCCGCTCGCCCGCCGAGAGGTGCGGTATCGGGGCGCACGGGTCGTCCCGGCGGAAAGAACAACGGTTAAAAGTCGCGGCCGGTGAGTAGATGTATGAGCCAGAGCGACTCTCAAGGTACCCCGCAGTGCGTCTCCTGTGGGATCCAGGTGTCCGGCATGAACGCCGCGCAGTTCTCCTGTCCGGATTGCGGCGCCACTATCTACCGGTGTTCGAAGTGCCGGAAGCAGAGCAACCTCTACGAGTGCCACGACTGCGGCTTCCGGGGGCCGTAAGATGGGCGACGTCGCCGCCAAGATCAAGGTCATGCCGAACAGCCCCGACGTCGACCTCGACGACCTCCAGGACCGCCTCGAAGAGGTCCTCCCCGAGGGCGCCAAGATCCGCGGCTTCGAGCGCGACGACGTCGCGTTCGGGCTGGTCGCGCTCCTCCCGACCGTCATCGTCCCCGACGGGGCGGGCGGCACGGAGGCCGTCGAGGAGGCGTTCTCCCAGGTCGAAGAGGTCGAGTCCGTCGCGGTCGAGAACGTCGGTCGCCTGTAAGGCGTCGAGCTACCCACCGCGTCGCCGACAGCGACGCTCGCGGTCCGATTTTGCGGTTTCGTTCGTCCCGGAGAGCGGCCGCGCTGCGGTCCGCGGTGAGACTGTAAAGGGATCGACCGTGTCGGCTGAACGCGTCGGCTACCGGCCGGACTCGTAGAACTCCTCGCGGTACACGCGCCCGAAGGCGTTTCGTCGGAGGGTGCTGGCGGCCGCGTCCGGTTCGTCCTGGTACGTCGCTGCGATCACGGTGTCCGCGAAGGGGACCGGGTGCCAGACGACGTTGTCGACGTTGTCGGAGCCGATCCGCACCACGTCCTCGTCGTCGAACTCGCTGTCCGCGAGCCACTCGTCGAACTCGCCCGACTCGCCGACGTGGACCGCGAGCAGCTCGGCGAACGTCGCGTCGCGGGCGGTCCGGATCACCTCGGGCGTGACCCGCTCGTCGTACTCGTCGGCGTCGAACGACATCGCCTTGGTCGCCTCGCGGACGACCACCTGCGCGACCGGACCGATCTCCTCGTACCGTTCGAGCGCCTCGGCCCGCGTCTCGGGGGCGAACGTGCCTCTGGTCTCCATACCCGGAGTTGACCGGGGGCGGGCAAGGGCGTTCCGCTACGCGTCGCGGTCGGGATCGTCCGCTTCGGAGTCGGAGTCCTCGTCGCCGTCGGCGTCGTCGTCTTCCGGACCGGCGTCAGCTTCCGGACCGGCGTCGTCCGCGGCCGCCTCTCGGGTCAGCTCTCGCGCCTCGCGGATCGCCTCCGCGACGGCCGGATCGTCGACCGCGTCGGGATCCGGGACGCCGGCTCCGGGGGAGGACTCCGGCCCGTCGCCGCGGGCGTGACCGTGATCGTGATCGTGGTCATGGCCCGGTGACGCCCCTCCCGACCCCATCCCGACGTTCGGGCGCCCGCGGGCGACGGTGTCCTCGAACACCTCGTTGTACTCGGCGTCGTCGGCGTGGGGCGTCACCTCGGCCGCGAGTTCCGCAGGTTCCCGGTCGCTCCAGTCGGGGACGCGGTCGTCGAGCCACGACTCGTGGTCGTCGCCGTGAAGCATCGCCGTGAACGCGAGGTGGTGCGCGAGGTGTTCGCCGTCGCGCTGCGGGGTGTCGCAGACGGGGCACGCGTATCCCATTATAGCTCCGAGTTGACGCGTGAGGCGTAAATCGGCGTCGAACGAAACCGAGGCCGACGATGGTTATTTATAAGCGGTTCTGACGAACCGGCGGCGAACACCGCCAAAGCCCCAGCCGATCGCTTATAAATGGTTGACAGTAGATCGACGGCGAACACCACCAAAGCCCCAGTCGCGAGGCGGGCGCACGCTCGCTGCGCTCCTCGTCACTCGCTTCGCTCGTTCCTGCGGTGTCGCCGGCGGCTCCGCCGCCGGCTTTCCGTGGCGCGTAGTGCCACGCTACTTACGTCGCCTGCGCCCGCCTCGCGACTGCCCCTTTGAGCCCCGCCCCGCACGGCACAGCACCGCACCTCACGCCTCCCCAGCCTCGTCGCTGGCACCCTCCGCTTCGCTCCGGGAGCCAGCGACTCCCTCGCGCGTGCGGTTCGCGCCGCGGTGCGGCGCTCACCGGCACACGCCACCGCACCGCATTGGGGGACCAAATGGTTCCTCGTCGGCTCGCACGCGGGGGTCTCTCGCGGCTATAACAGCAACTTTATCACTCGCACGGGGCGAAATTCGCACAAGACTACTCCGTTAGGAGGTCCAACAGTGACTGAAGCCAACACACAACCGGAGGTGAACATCGGTCTCGTCGGTCACGTCGACCACGGGAAGACCACGCTGGTACAGGCGTTGTCCGGCTCGTGGACCGACCAGCACAGCGAGGAGATGAAACGCGGCATCTCGATACGGCTGGGATATGCGGACGCGACGTTCCGCCGCTGTCCCGGCGTCGACGCGCCCGAGTGTTACACCGTCGACGAGGAGTGCGAGGACGGCTCCGAGAGCGAGCCGGTCCGGACGGTGTCGTTCGTCGACGCGCCGGGCCACGAGACGCTGATGGCGACGATGCTCTCGGGCGCCTCGATCATGGACGGGGCGGTCCTCGTCGTGAGCGCGACCGAGGACGTCCCGCAGGCCCAGACGGAAGAACACCTGATGGCGCTCGATCTCATCGGGATCGAGAACATCGTCATCGCGCAGAACAAGGTCGACCTCGTCGACCGCGACCGCGCCGTCGACAACTACGAGCAGATCCAGGAGTTCGTCGAGGGGACTGTCGCAGAGGACGCGCCGATCGTCCCCGTCTCGGCCCAACAGGAGGTCAACCTCGATCTCCTCATCGACGCCGTCGAGTCCGAGATCCCGACCCCGGAGCGCGACCCGGACGAGAGCGCCCGGATGTACGCGGCCCGCTCGTTCGACATCAACCGCCCGGGCGCGACCGCCGAGGATCTCAAGGGCGGCGTCGTCGGCGGCTCGCTGGTCCGCGGCGAGCTGTCGGTCGGCGACGGCCTGGAGATCCGCCCGGGCCGCGAGGTCGACGAGGGAGGACAGACGGAGTGGCGGCCGCTCGAAACGTCCGTCCGGTCGCTTCAGGCCGGCAGCCACGACGTCGAGACCGCCCGTCCCGGCGGCCTCCTCGGCGTCGGTACGGGACTCGACCCGAGCCTGACGAAGGGCGACGCCCTCGCCGGGCAGGTCGCGGGCGAGCCGGGGACGCTCCCGCCGACCCGCGAGGAGTTCGAGATGAAAGTCGACCTCCTCGACCGCGTCGTCGGCAAGGAGGACGACGAGAGCGGCGAGAGCGATATCGAGGAGATCAGCACCGGCGAGCCGCTGATGCTCACGGTCGGCACGGCGACGACGGTCGGCGCCGTGACGAGCGCGCGCGACGGCGAGTGCGAGGTGAGCCTCAAGCGACCGGTCTGCGCCGAGGAGGGCGCCCAGATCGCGATCAACCGACGCGTCGGCGCGCGCTGGCGCCTCATCGGCGTCGGGACGCTCGCGTAGCGTGGCTGACGACGCCCGCGCGGACGGTCCGGAGTCGACCCCCGCGGGCGACGCCCGCGGCGGAGACCTCGCGGGGGACGGTCCGGACGGAGTCCCGGTCGTCGCGCTCGACGCGAGCGCCCTGATGGCGCCGGTCGAAGCCGACCTCCGGCTGTTCGAGGAGCTGGATCGGCTCCTCGGCGGCTACGAAACCGTGGTGCCGGCGGCGGTGATCGCGGAACTCGACGGCCTCCAAGGCGGAAACGGCGCGGAGGCGACCGCCGCGAGCGTCGGCGCGGACCTCGCGGAGCGGGCGGAGGCGGTGGCAACGGACGAATCGTACGCCGACGACGCGCTCGTCGCCCTGGCCGCGGCCGGCCGGGTCGACGCCGTCGTCACGGTCGACGGACCCCTCGCGAACCGGGTGCTGGACGCGGGCGCACCAGTAATCGGTTTAAGGGGTCGGAACACACTGGCGATAACGGAACCATAGCGGCCGCGGACAACCAACAACATGTACAAACGAGTTCGACTCAAGGACACGGTCGAGGTCCCGCCGAAGCACCTGGCGGACGTCACCGACGAGCGGGTGAAAGCTCTGCTCCAAGACAAACTGGAAGGACGGATGGACGAGGACGTCGGCAGCGTCGTGAGCGTCATCGAGGTTCACGACATCGGCGAGGGAGCGGTGTTACACAACCGACCCGGCGTCTACTACGAGGCAGAGTTCGACGCGCTCACCTACGACCCCGACATGCAGGAGGTCGCCGACGGCACCGTCGTCGAGACGGTGGAGTTCGGCGCGTTCGTCGGGATCGGTCCGGTGGACGGGCTGCTCCACGTCTCGCAGATCACCGACGAGTACCTCACGTTCGACAGCGCGAACCAGCAGCTCGCCTCGTCGGACTCGGACAAGACGCTCGGGGTCGACGACGCCGTGCGAGTCCGCGTCGTCACCAAGAGCATCGACGAGCGCAACCCCCGCGACTCGAAGATCGGACTCACGGCGAAACAGCCCGGTCTCGGCAAACACGAGTGGCTCGAAGGCCAGCGGAAACACCGCGAACAGACCGGTGAGGAGGCCGACTGATGGCCGAGGACCGCCTGGCGTGTCGGGAGTGTCACCACGTCAACGACCCGGACGCCCAGACCTGCGCGCTCTGCGGGTCGTCGTCGCTGACGGAGGACTGGGCGGGCTACGTCATCATCACCAAGCCCGCGGACAGCCAGATCGCCGAGGAGATGAACGTCTCCGAGGCGGGCGCGTACGCGCTCAAGGTCCGGTAACCGTCCGCGTCGACACCGGAGGAGGAAGATGACCGACGCATCCGACCCGCTTCTCACGCTGCCCGAATCGCTGCGTGACGCGTTCAAGGAGCCGCTGGGACCGGTGACGACGGACATCTCCGCGCTTCTGGAGGCCGTCGACGAGACCCGCGAGCGACACGCTTCGCCGGAGGAGCGGTCCCCACGGCTGATCGCCGTCGGCGACGTGGTCACCTATCACCTCCGGGAGGCCGGCCGCGCGCCGGACGCCGCGCTGGTCGACGGGAAGACGGAGCGCGAGGCGGTCCGCGAGGAGATCGAGACCGCGCTCGCGGCGACCGAGGAGCGACGGATCGCGGTCAAGAACCCGGCTGCGGGGCTGTCGCGGGCGCTACTCGACGCGCTCGCCGAGGCGCTCGCGACGGACGAGCCGGTGACGATCGAGGTGGCCGGCGAGGAGGATCTGGCGGCGCTGCCGGCGATGCTCGCGGCGCCGCTCGGGTCGACGGTCGTCTACGGCCAGCCGGGCGAGGGGATGGTCCGCGTCGCGATCACACCCGAGACCCGGCAGCGCGCGCGGGAGCTGTTCGAGGGGTTGGCGGGCGACACGGCGACCGCGTACGAGGCTCTCGGGTTAGGCCCCGACGAGATCGACGGAGACGACTCGGCCGGAGCTGAGTAGAGGTCACCGCGGTCGCGACCGTTACCGCGGTCGACGACGGCTGCTCCGAGGACGCCGAAGCCGACGGTCGACGGGAGTTCGGCGGCGACACCCCCGCTTCGAAATCCTTTTACAGCTTTCGAGGGGATATACGCCCAACTGAACCATGGACGTCGATATCATCTCCGAGGAGGAGAACCCGATGCTGCACCGCACGGACATCCGTTTCGAAACGACTCACGAGGAGGCCACCCCCTCGCGGCTGTCGGTCCGCGACTCGCTCGCGGCCAAGCTCGACAAGGACTCCGAGGAGGTCGTCGTCCACGAGCTGGACACGAAGTTCGGCATGCGCAAGACGGTCGGCTACGCGAAGGTGTACGACTCGGCCGCCGACGCGCTGGACGTCGAGCAGGACCACATGCTCGAACGCAACAAGATCGGCGACGAAGAGGCGGACGCCGAGGAAGCCTAACACCCGCCGGATGCGCGTTCTCGGCATCGAGGGTACCGCGTGGTGCGCGAGCGCCGCGCTGTACGACGCCGAGACCGACTCAGTTCTCATCGAATCCGATCCTTACGAGCCGGACAGCGGCGGCATTCACCCGCGCGAGGCCGCCGAACACATGTCGGAGGCGATCCCCGAGGTCGTCGGCCGAGTGCTGACCGCGGCCGAGGCGGAACACGGCCCGGACGCGATCGACGCGGTCGCCTTCTCTCGCGGGCCGGGACTGGGTCCCTGTCTCCGGATCGTCGGGACCGCCGCGCGGGCGCTCGCCGGGACGCTCTCGGTGCCGCTCGTCGGCGTCAACCACATGGTGGCGCACCTCGAGATCGGTCGCCACCGCTCCGGCTTCGACAACCCGGTGTGTCTGAACGCCTCGGGCGCGAACGCGCACCTGCTCGGCTACCACGACGGACGCTACCGCGTCCTCGGCGAGACGATGGACGCGGGCGTGGGCAACGCCATCGACAAGTTCACGCGCCACGTCGGGTGGAGTCACCCCGGCGGGCCGAAGGTGGAGTCGGCGGCCGCGGAGTTCGCGGCGGCCGGGAACGGGAACGGCAGTGGGGACGGGAGCCGAGAGTCCGGTTCGGTCGCCGACACCGACCTCCTGGATCTCCCCTACGTCGTCAAGGGGATGGATTTCTCGTTTTCCGGGATCAGCTCGGCCGCCAACGACGCTGCGGACGACGGCGTCCCCGTCGAGGAGATCTGCTTTTCGCTTCAGGAGCACGTGTTCGCGATGCTCGCGGAGGTGTCCGAGCGTGCCTTGTCGCTGACCGGCGCCGACGAGCTGGTGTTGGGCGGCGGCGTCGCGCAGAACGACCGCCTGCGCGAGATGTTAGCGACGATGTGCGAGGCCCGCGGCGCCGATTTCCACGCGCCGGAGCCGCGCTTCCTCCGGGACAACGCCGGGATGATCGCTGTGTTGGGCGCGAAGATGGCGGCCGCCGGCGACACCGTCGAGATTTCGGAGTCCGCGGTCGACCCGAACTTCCGGCCGGACCAGGTGCCGGTGACGTGGCGGTCGGGCGAGTCGGTGGCGCGGGGGCGCGCAGGCAGTGGGGGGCGGAGGGACGGAGCGCGACCCTGAGGCGGACCGCCGCGGCGCGGAGGCGACCGTGACGGTCGAGGGGACCGGCGGCGACCGCCGCGTGATCAAGCGGCGCGTGGAGAAGGCGTACCGCCACCCCGAACTCGACCGGACGCTCAGGCGCGACCGGACCGTCGCGGAGGCCCGGCTGACGAGCGAGGCGCGGCGCGCGGGCGTCTCGACCCCCCTCGTGTACGACGTCGACCTCGCGAACGCGACGCTGACGCTCCAGCACGTCGGCGAGCGCGACCTCGCGGCGGCCCTCGACGAGCGCCGGACAGAAGCGGTCGGCCGCCACCTCGCGCGGCTTCACGACGCGGGGATCGTCCACGGCGACCCGACCACGCGGAACGTGCGGGTGTCGCCCGACGGCACCCGAGGGCGGGATTCGAACGGGGAGCCGAACGCGACCCCGGAAGCGTACCTCATCGACTTCGGACTCGGCTACCACACGGGACACGTCGAAGACCACGCGATGGACCTCCACGTGTTCGAGGGGTCGGTCCGGGCGACCGCGACCAATCCGGAGCCGCTGATAGCGGCGTTCGAGTCGGGGTACGAGTCGGTCGGCGACAACGAGGTTCTCGACCGGCTTCGGGACGTGGCGGACCGCGGTCGGTATCGGTGACGGCGGCGGGCGAACGGAGGTCGGGTGGCGCGCCGCACGGCGCGACCACAGGGCGGTTGCGCCACGATTTATGGTGCCGGCCGACAGAGGGACGCGTATGGCAGACAAACAGTCGTCGGGAGAGATTCTCGGCATCCCGTACAACTTCGAGCGTCCGAGCCTCGGACGGCTGCTCTCGTCGTACTGGCAGCCCGGCAAGGGGATGCTCGTCGAGAAGCCGTTCGGCATCGGCTACACGCTGAACCTCGCCAACTGGCGGTCGTGGGTTGTCCTCGCGGTCGCCGGCGGCCTGTACTACCAGCAGAAGCAGTCCGGCGGCTCCGCCGGTTCCGAGGAGGATCCGGTCGAAGACGACGACGGGCCCGTCGAAGTTATCGTCGACGACGACTGACGCCGACGCGGTCCCGACCCGGGACCCCCGCCGCGGCGGCGCGACGCTCGGTTTTGCCGTTGATTCCGTATCGGTTTCTTTTAAATACGAGAAGAACAGAGGAAGGGCAATGAAAGTCCAGTTCGAGTGCTCGTGTTCGGAGGAGATCTCCGAGTTCACCCGCGGCGAGACGAGCCGCGGGGTCCACGTCGAATGCGGGAACTGCGGCGCCGTGTACGCCGTGACGATCACTGAGCTGGAGTAGCGGGCGCGGTCGCCGACTCGAACCGGAGTCGAACCGTCGTGCCGTCACCGTTCGCGTCGAACCGGACGGTTCCGCCCTGCGTCTCGCACATCCACTTGACGAGCCACAGCCCGATGCTGCTTGCGTGCGAGAGCGGCGTCTCCTCTTCGGCCTGTAACACCGCGCGCTCGTCCGGGGGATCCCCGGTCCGTTGTCGGTGACCTCCAGGCAGGTGGTCGTCCCGTTCTCGCGGATCGTCGCCTCCACGCGTCGCGCCGCGCCGTCGTTGTGGGTGACCGCGTTCTCGAACACCTCACGGATGGGGAACTCGACGGAGTCGTCCGCGCGGATCCACGCCTCCGAGGGGGTCTCGACGGTGACCGCGGCGCCGTCGGCGTCGACGACGCCGACCGCCTCGTGGACCGCGTCGACGAGGTCAACGCGACCGTCCGGCGGTTCGGGCGACGCGTCCTCGATCACCCGAAGCTTCTCGCTGATCGCGACGACATCGTCGGTCGTCCGCCGGATCGTCTCCAGACACTCTTGGCTCCGGTCGTCGTCCACCCGGTCGGCCAAGAGGTCGGTGTACCCCTGAATCACGTTGAGGTCGTTGCGCACGTTGTGCCGGAACACCCGACTCAACACCTGTAGCTGCTGGTTGGAGGTTTCGAGGTCTCGGCGGGCGGTCTCCGCTCGTCGGCGGTGGTGCGTGACCGCGCCGTAGAGGATCCCGCCGGACCCGGCGACCAACAGCCAGTCGCCGACGAGGCGGGTCGGCGTCCACCCAACCGCGGAGCCGCCCGCGGACGCAACCGTGAGGTCGACCGCGGCCGCGAACAGTGCCCCGACGCAGAGGTACGCCGCCGTGAGAGCGGTCGCCGACCAGCCGTCAAGTACTTCCGAGAAACCTTTCATTTATATTTAATTTAACACTCAATGGATTTTCTTCGCACGAAACACCTCAACGGCCGACGGCTTAAGCTTTGACCGCCCGGTAAGCCTCGCTACCACGACGCGCAGTCGGCACAGACGAGGGCGTCGCCGTCGCGCCAGCGGCGCTCGACGCCGTCGCCGCACCGGTCGCACGCCGCGCCGTCGGCGTGCCACGTCGAGGTGGCGACCGCGGGTTCGACGTCGGTCGCGCCGTCGGCCTCCCCCTCGCCCGAGCCGGCATCCGCGGTCCCGTCGGCGGTATCGTCCGAACGGGCCTCGACGACCTCGTCGTCGGCGGTATCGTCCGGCGCGGCGAAGTCGTCGAGCGAACGGTCGTCGGCCATCTACGCCTCCCGCCGGAGTCGGCTGACGACGTAGTCGCGCTCCAGTTCGCCGAGGAACTCCCCGAGCCGCGGTCCCTGCGTGTCGTCGAAGAACAGGCGGTAGCCGGCAGCGAAGAAGTCGCTCACCTCGACGTCGTGGTCGCGGGCCGTCTCGTACATCGCCCCCTGAATCTCCTCGCCGTCGTGGCCGGCCGCGACGAAGTCGGCGAGGTCGTCGAGCGCGGCCGCGACATCCTCGTCGAACTCGACCGCCGGGAGGTCGGTCTGGAGCCGGTAGTCGTACTCGTTTTCGGTCCGCTCCGCCCAGTTCCGGGCCTGCTCCACGCGGGCGAGCGCGGCGTCGACCGCGTCGGCGTCGGCGTCGTCCGGGATGTGCCCCTCGTCGCGGGCGAGGCGCTCGCGGAAGTCGGGGTCGTCCACCATCCCGAGGACCGCCGCGAACGTGTACGGGAGCCGGAGCGGCCTCTCCGCGGGCGGGTCGTCGGGCCGGCCGACGACGAACGGGTAGGCGCGCTCGGCGAAGGCGGTGAGGTCCTCGTCGTCGACCTCGCCGAAGTAGGCGCGCTCGAACCGGTCGAAGCGGTCGACCAGCTGGTCGAGCCGCTCGACGTTCAGGTCGCGGGCCTTCTTCGGGTGGAGCGCGAAGAAGTAGCGCAACACCTCCGGTTCGATCAGCTCCAGCAGCTCCTGGACCGTGACGACGTTGCCCTCGGAGGAGGAGAACGCCTCGCCGTTGAGCGTGAACCACTCGTACACCATCGGCACGGGCGGTTCCTCGCCGAAGACGTTCCGCGCAACATCGACGCCGGAGGGCCACGACCCCTCCGCGTGGTCCTTCCCGAACGGCTCGAAGTCGACGCCGAGGACGCCCCACTGGGCGGGCCACTCCAGCCGCCACGGGAGCTTCCCCTCGCGGAACGTCGCGGTGCCCTCGTGGCCGCACCCCTCGATGGTGGTGCCGCCGGCGTCCATGTCGGTGCAGACGTAGTCGACGGTCTCGTTTTCGAGGTCGATCGCCGTCACCGTCTCCGTCACCTTGCCGCACTCCGAACAGACCGGGTTGAAGGGGACGTACTCGTCGTCGACCTTGTCCTGGTACGGCGAGAGCACCTCGCGGACGCGGTCGACGTCGGAGAGGACGGTCCGGAGCGCATCGTCGAACGCGCCGTCGGCGTACAGCTCGGTGTTCGAGAGCATCTCGACGGGGACGTTCAGACGGTCGGCGTCGGCCTTCAGCAGGCCCGCGAAGTGGGCCGCGTACGACTCGCTCTCCCCGAACGGGTCCGGGATAGACGTGTACGGCTTCCCGAGGTTGCGGCCGAGCGCGCCCGCGTCGACCTCGCCCAGCCCGACAATCTCGCCGTCCGCGTTCGCCAGCTTGCGCGGCACCTTCCGCAGGGGGTCCTTGTCGTCGGAGGTGAACACCTGCCGGACCTCGTGGCCGCGGTCGCGCAGTACCTCGGCGACGAAGTAGCCGCGCATGATCTCGTTGAAGTTGCCGAGGTGCGCGACGCCTGACGGCGAGACGCCGCCCTTGATCACGATCGGCTCGTCGGGGTCTCGGGATTCGACCTCGTCGGCGACGACGTCGGCCCAGAAGGCGTGGAACGTCTCGTCCGCCTCGGCGGCGACGCCCTCCTCGTCGTCGAGCGCGGACCCCTCGGAGAGGATGTGCGGGGAGTCGGCGTCGGGAGCGGTGGACGCGTCGTCGCTCGCGGACCCGGTCGCCTCGTCGGGCGCGCCGTCTGCGTTCATCGCTCCTCCGTCCAGTAGCTCGGTTCGTCGCCGCCGACCGGAACCACGTCGGTCCCGGTGTGGTCGCCGCGCAACACGGCGTCGACGACGGCGGTCGGATCGGTCCCGTCGAGCACGACCGACCGGATCCCGGCCCGGTCGATCAGCTTCGCGGCGAGCAGGTCGACGGGCGCGGAGGCGCCCGCGTTCCGGCTCATCGGGAGGACGATATCGACGAGTTCGGCCGGGGACAGCGACGCGAACTGGGTCGCGTCGGGGTCGGCGTTGGGGTCGGCGTCGTACACGCCGTCGGCGCTCGTGGCGTACACGAGCAGGTCGGCGTCGACCGACTCGGCGAACGCGGCGGCGACCGCGTCCGTCGTCTGCCCCGGAGTGACGCCGCCCATCACCGCCACCTCGTTTCGGCGGAGCGCCGCGCCGGCATCCTCGTAGTCGGTCGCGGGCGCGAGGTTGGCGCGGTCGCCGAGGGCGGCGATCAGCAGCCGGGCGTTGAGCCGGGTGGTCCCGATGCCGAGCCGGTCGAGTTCCACCTCGTTGGCCCCGATCTCGCGGGCCGTCTCGATGTACTCGCGGGCGACGCCGCCGCCGCCGACGACGACCCCGACCTCGCAGCCGTCGGTGACCAGCCGTTCGATCGCCTCGGCGTACGCGGCCACGCGCTCGGGGTCGAGATCCGGCGCGAGCACGCTCCCGCCGACAGAAACGACGACTCTCATTGCCGACGAGTACCCCTGTCGCGGTCTTAAGGATTGTCAAGCCCGGACGCGGCAGGACCGCCGCCGTGACGTGACCCCTACCGACGAGGCGGCCGGGAAACGCCTAAGCCGGTCGCGTCCCGCTCTCCGGTATGCGACCGATATCGATCGTCGGTGACGGTGCCCCGGCGCTGGCTCGGCGGCTCGCGGCGCGGCTCGACGGCCGGGTCGCCGTCGTGGAGCGCGACGGCGATTCGGGCGGCGGACACCGGGGCGGGCCGGAGCCGGACGAACCGGAACCGAGCGATCCGGCCGCCGACGGGGGGAGCGTCGACGTCGGGGGCGCCGACGCCGCACGGCGCCCCGCCGCCGACACCGCGGTCGCGTTCGACGCGGCCGGGAACTGGAGCGGACGGGGAGCGTCGACGGGTTCGACGACCTGCTGGACGGACTCGCCCCCGACCACGACTACCTGCTGGCGGTCGGCAAATCGAGACTTCGCGTGCCCGCGGTCCTCCTCGGTCCGGATCCGGACCCCGAGAGCGTGCCGGGGACCGTCCTCGCGACCGCGACGGCTCCCGGCGACGTCGACCTCGACGGACTCGCCGCCGACCTCGACGACGCGGAGCCGTGGATCACCCGCGAGACGCTCGTACGGCGCGTCGAGGCGTCGGCGGACGCGGAGCGGTCCGGCGCGATCGCCACGTTCACCGGCCGCGTGCGCGCCCGCGACGATCCGGACGACGACCGGACGACGCACCTCGCGTTCGAGAAGTACGAGGGGGTCGCCGAAGAGCGGATGGCCGCCATCGCCGAGGAACTCACCGAGCGCGACGGCGTCTTGGACGTGCGGATCGGACCACCGCACCGGCGTGATCGAGGCGGGCGAGGACATCGTGTTCGTCGTCGTGCTCGCCGGCCACCGCCGGGAGGCGTTCCGAACGGTCGAGGACGGGATCGACCGGCTGAAAGACGAGGTGCCGATCTTCAAGAAGGAGGCGACGGAGTCGGAGACGTTCTGGGTCCACCGGCGCGACTGAACGGCGCGTGGGGCGGATCTCGGCCGCCGTTCCGAGAGGGTCCGGCCCCTCGACCGCGGCCGCGGACGGCCCGCGGGACGACCGCTCGAGGAGCGCGCCGGCGCTCCGAGACGGGGGTTAGCGGAGTATTTTGCCGCTAAAACCCGGGCGAACGCGGCGGCGACGGGTGACTCGTTCACCGAGTTGCCAACAGCAAAAACGCCCTCAAAACGGATTATAAAATGTTTAAGCCGTTTTGGAACCATTGTAAAGAGTCCGTCAGACACGTTTTAGCTCGCGGATTCGGATGAAACGCCCTGAAACCCCCTGAACGTCACCCAACGGTGTCGCCTTTATATGACCCTCCGGCGGCAAGCGTGAGGTGTACCATGAGCGCGACTGCGAACCCCTCCACGAACGCGAGCGCGAACGACGACCGCAGCAAGGAAGAGCGGCTGAAGGAGTACCTGCTCGACCGCGCCCAGGACGGCGAGATGTACTTCAAAGGGAAGTTCATCTCGGAGGACGTCGACCTCTCCCCGAAGGAGATCGGCGCCCTGATGGTGAAGCTCCGCGACTCCGCGACGGAGCTAACGGTCGAGAAGTGGTCGTACACGGGCGCGACGACCTGGCGCGTCGAACCCGCCTGAGCGTCTCGCTCCGCCGAGAACACCGCAGCGTCGCCCGCGGCTCACGGCATCGCACCCGGCCGGCGGTTCGGTCCCCGCCCGCGCTTTTCGGACCGCAATGCGCGACCGAGTTCACGTGAATAGCCTCGCGACCGACCCGGTTTTCGACTCCCGCGTCCGCCGACGCGGGGTTTATACTCGCCGACCGGTTACGACGTGGCGATGCCAGAACACGAGGACGCGGCGACGGCCGGCGACGGCGCGCCGCGTCCGGAGCCGCTCCGGACGTTCTTTCGGATCGACGAGGTCCGGCGCGAGGACGGTCGCGTGCGGTACCGCGGCGAGTCGTACGTCCCGGAGCGGACGCTGTTGCGGAAGCTGACCCCGCACTTCCGGGAGGCGGGCTACGAGGTCGACATCGAGATCGTCGACGGCGGCCACGTCGTCGTCGCGACCCCGTTCGACCGCGGGCGCGACGGGATCCCCTGGGTGAACGTCGCCATGTTCGCGGCGACCGTGCTGTCGACGCTGTTCGTCGGCGCGTACGGCTGGTACTACGTCCCGCTCGCGGAGATCGCAGTCGAACCCGCTCTCGCTGCTTCAGGCGTGGCCGTTCACCGCCGCCGTCCTCGGCGTGCTGATGATCCACGAACTCGGGCACTACGCCGCCGGTCGGTACCACGGCGTCCCCGTCTCGCTGCCGTACGTCATCCCCTTCATCTTCCCGTTCGGGACGCTCGGCGCGGTGATCCGCATCCGCGGCCGGATGCCCTCGCGGAAGGTCCTCTTCGACATCGGCGCCGCCGGACCGATCGCGGGGCTGGTCGCGACGGTCGCCGTGACCGCGATCGGGCTCTCGCTCGACCCGATTCAGGTGCCGGCGGAGCTCGCGAGCTCGTCCAGCTCGGTGATCCGCTTCAACAACCCGCCGCTTTTGGACCTCATCGCCGGGGTTCTCGGCCAGCCGACGAGCTACGGCGACCCGCGGCTCACCGCCCATCCGGTGGTGATCGGCGGCTGGGTGGGGATGTTCTTCACCCTCCTGAACCTCCTTCCGGTCGGCCAGCTCGACGGCGGCCACATGGTCCGGGCGATGCTCGGGCCGCGACAGGAAACGGTGGCGGCGCTCGTCCCCGGCGCGCTGTTCGGAATCGCCGCCTACCTCCACTTCTGGCGGGGTCTCGGCCTGAACGAGTCGGTCGGGCTGTGGGCGTTCTGGGGCGTGTTCGCGGCGGTGATCGCGTTCAACGGTCCGGCGGATCCGACCGACGAGGGAGGGCTGGGGCTGCCGCGGCTCGCGGTCGGCGTCGCGACGTTCGCCGTCGGCGCGCTCTGTTTCCTCCTGGTCCCGATCCAGGTCATCGGAGCGTGACACCTCGACGGCCGGCACCGCGCGCGGAGGGCGTACCGGGGATGCCGGGCGACCGGGGGTCGGGCGCGGGGGACGGAGTCAGTCGTCGCGGCGGTTTTTCATGCCCTGTCTGGTGAACTGGGGCGCCGCGCGAAGTCCGCGCTTCTTCCGGAACGACCGGTATAAGGCGATCGCGAGCGGCGCGGCCAACGCGAGGACGATCGCCGCGAGCCGCCAGTTCTCCGCGAACGAGTAGAGGATCGTCGCCGAGAGGACGCCGACCGCGAGCAGCACGGAGTAGGCGATCCGCATCGCCAGCTTCTCTAAGACCTTGGTGTCGTCCTCCAAGACGACGTTGACGGTCAGGTCGTCGCGGTTGGCGCGGTCGAGGAACTCATCGGCCTTCGGCGGGACCGTGAACAGCGCCTCGGTGGTCTTTTGCATCTGCCGGCCGGCGTCCTCGGCGAGGTCGCGGGCGGTCTGCTCGTAGTACCCCTCCTCGCGGAGGTAGTCGGTCGCCGTCGAGATGAAGTCGAACTCGGGGTCGAGCGTGACGCAGACCCCCTCGACGACGGTGGCGACCCGGAGGACCAAGGCGAGGTTCGGCGGGAGCCGCAGCGGGAACTCGTAGATGGTCGACTCCACCTGTTCGATGATCTGGTTCACCTGGTACTGCTCGATGTCCTCGCCGCTGGCGTCGGCGATGGCGAGTTCCATCACGTTGCCCATCACCTCGCGGTCGGCCTCCGGCGAGAGCGTCCCCATCGAGATCAGCGTGTCGAGGATGGCGTCGATGTCCTGTCTGGCGACTGCGACGTAGAACTCGACTATCTTCTCCTGAACGAACGGATCGACCCGGCCCGCCATCCCGAAGTCGTAGAAGATCACGGTCCCGTCGTCCGCGACCGCGAGGTTCCCCGGGTGGGGGTCGGCGTGGAACACGCCGTCCTCGATGATCATCTGGAGGTACACCTCCTGAAGCGTCTCCGCGACCGCCGTCCGGTCGTGGCCAGCCTCGTCGAGGGCGTCGATGTCGCTGATCTTCGTCCCCGGGACGTACTCCATCGTGAGCACGCGCGGCCCGGAGACCGACTCGTACGTCTCCGGGATCCGGATCCGGTCCTCGCCGGCGAAGTTGCCGCGGATCTCTTCGAGCATCGTCCGCTCGCGGTCGTAATCCATCTCCTCGCGGATCGTCTTCGCGAACTCGTCCGCGAGGTTCTCTAAGGAGAACGCCCGACCCGCGCCGGTGAACCGCTTGACGAGCGGGATCGACCAGCGGATCGTCCGGAGGTCGGCCTCGACGAGCGACTCGATCCCCGGACGGCGCACCTTCACCGCGACCGGATTTCCCTCGTACTCCGCGGTGTACACCTGTCCGAGGCTCGCGCCGCTTATCGGGTCGCGGTCGAAGTCGTCGAACGTCTCGTCGACCGGGCCGAACTCCTCTTCGAGGACGACCTTCGACTCCTCCCACGGCGCGGGCGGCACGTCGTCCTGGAGTCCCTCCAACACGTCGATGTACGCGGGCGGCAGGATGTCGGGCCGCGTCGAGAGGATCTGCCCGAGCTTGATGAACGTCGGGCCGAGGGTGAGCAGGATGTCGAGCAGCACCGCGGCGCGCTCGCGCTGGGTCTCGGCGTCGACCTCGCGGCCCCCGCCGAACAGGAAGTAGCGCCGGCTGTCACGCCAGTAGGCGACGATGAGCGGCGAGAACCGCCGCAGGACGACGATGAACCGCCAGTAGGCGCGAAGGTTGACCAGCGTGACCACCCGTCAGGCGTCGCCCTCGTCGTCCGCGTCGTCGACGGGGATACTCCGGGAGACGTCCCGCTCTCGCTTCGGGAGGGCGATCTCGAGGACGCCGCGGTCGATCTCGGCGTCGGCGCCCGCACCGTCGGCGTCGCTCGGGAGGGGGAGTTCCGCGTCGAGGAACAGCGGGCGGTCCTCGCGGACGTACTCGAACCCATCGGGGACGGCCTTCTCGCGGCGCCCCTCGATGTCGATGCGCCCGTCCTCGACGAGCACCTCGGTGGTCTCGGCGGTCGCGCCCGGGAGGTCGACGACGAGAACGTACCCCTCGTCGGACTCGAGTAAGTCCGCAAACACCGCGTCCGGGAGGTCCCGGAGCGCGTCGCGTAGCGCTGACATGACCGTTGATACGGCCGCCGCGGCGAAAAAGCTGTGGAAAGGACGGATCGGCCGCCCGGTCGCCGTCGGCGGTGAACCGACCGCTCAGTCGTCGTCGCCGATGTCGAGGTCGAACTTCCCGAGGTCCTCGCCCTGCGACTCGCCGGGGAGGATGTCGCCGAGTCCGGCGCCGAACGCGGCCGCGGCCCAGACGACCGCGATCCGGCCGACCCGTTCGATCGCGGTGGGGTCCCCCTCGTGGAGCCGTCCCCAGAACAGCAGCATGAGCGACGACGTGACCAGCGACACGAAGAGGACGCCGGCGTACCGACGGGGAATGAACCCGAGGATCGGGTGTCTGATCGTGATCTGTCGGAAGTCGGCGAAGTAGAGCAGTCCGGCGGTCGCGAGGAAGATGAAGCCGACGTGGCCGATCAGGAGGACCGGGACGCCGGCGACTGTCGTGGCTGCGAACCACGCCGCGATCTCGAAAACGCCGCCCTCGACGAGCAGGGGGAGCGCGAACAGCACCGCCCCCACGAACGACTCGGCCAGGTCCCGGGAGGTGTACTTGGTGATCCGCTCGGCGAACGCCGCGCTCCCGGGCATGCGTTCGACGAGCGAGATGGTCTGTCGGACCTTCTCGCGCTCGTGACCCTCGTCGACGGTGTCGCTCAGGGCGTCGAGCTTCGCGAGCAGGTCGTCGAGATCCGGCTCGTCGGGAGCGGAGTCGGCGGGCGCCGGGTCGGCCTCCTCCCCCGAGCCGTCCGCCCGGCCCGTGTCCGGGTCCCGTTCGTCGCTGTCGACCATGTGTCCCCGCGACGCGCGAGCGACCTAAAAGGATACCCTCGCGGGCGCCGCGGCGCGGCGGTGACCGCAGTTGGAGGGCCGTCGCGGTCGGTGGGCCGTCGCGGTCGGTGGGCCGTCTCGGACGGCGGCCTACAGTCGGTCGAGGAACGCCGAGAGCGCCTCGTTGAACGCGGCCGGTCGTTCGAGCATCGCGAGGTGGGCTGCGTCCGGGAGCTCGGTCCACTCCCCGTCCGGGATCCCCTCGGCGAGGTACTCGTGGTAGTTCGGGGGAGTGAGTTCGTCGTGCGCGCCCACGACCGCGAGCGCCGGGACATCGACCGCGTCGAGCCGGTCGCGAACGTCGAACCGGTGGCAGGTCAGGAAGTCGCGTTCGGTGACCTCGCGTCCGCACGCGAGCATGGCCGCCTCCGAGAGTTCGACGTACTCGGCGGGCGCGTCGCGGAACAGCCGATTCGGCTCGTGGAGCAGCGAGACCGCCCGGTCGAAGTCGCTCGCGAGCGCCTCGCGGAGGGGGTCGGCCACGGTGAGCTTCGCGCCCGTGCCCGCGAGGATGAGACCGTCGAGCGCGAGGTCGCGCTCCAGCGCGATCCACAGCGCGACCGCGCCGCCGAGCGAGTTGCCGCAGATCACGGTTGCGTCCGTCGCCTCGGCGACCGCGACGACGTCGTCGGCGTACGCGTCGAGCGTCTCGCGCCCCGCGGGCGTCGCGGCGTCGTCGCTGTCGCCGTGGCCGGAGAGGTCGACCGCGACGCCGGGGAACCGGTCCGCCAGCCGCGCCTGCGACTTCCAGACGTCCTTCGTGCCGCCGCTGCCGTGAACGAAACAGACCGTCGGCCCGTCGCCGCCGCGGTCGGAGCGCCGGTACGCCGTCTCGCGGCCGTCGTGGGTGACCCGTTCCATGTCGGACCGGTTCGACGCCGGGGGACATAAACGCCGGAGGGAACCGGTTCGCGGTCGGAACTGAGAGAGCGAAGGCGGGGGAATTCGACCCGAACCGCTACACTACCGATGCGAGAAAAAATACTCACGTCGTGCGATTTTGAGCGATGAATTTATATGTCTTCGAGACTAACTCGTAGTTAGGATGAATCACATACAGACCCGATCGACCGGCGACGGCGCGCTGCTGCGTCGGTACGAGTACGACGACAGTTGGATCGTCGCCGCCGACTTGGGCGTCGACGACGAGACCGTCAGCGTTGACACCGTCGGCGGGACCGCGATCGTCGTCGTGGAGGGACCGGACGGGCCGGTCGAATCGGAGTTCGAGCTGCCCGGAACGGCCGCCGACGCGGTCGTGAACAACGGCGTGCTCACCGTGGAGGGCGAGCAATGAAGCTCACGGTCAAGCCGCTGAAACAGAAGGACGCCGGCCGCCGCCTCGCGGCGATCGACCGCGTCGCGGCCGACGAGCTGGGGCTTTCCGGCGGGGACATCGTCCGCGTCGAAGGCGCCGACGGGGCGGCGATCGCTCGCGTCTGGCCCGGCTACCCCGAGGACGACGGGACCGGCGTGATCCGCATCGACGGCCGCCTCCGCCAGGAGGCCGACGTGGGGATCGACGACCGCGTGACCGTCGAGGACGTCGACGTCTCGCGGGCGGACGCGGTCACGATCGCCTTCCCGAGCCAGCTGCGGGTGCGGGGACAGATCGCCCCGTTCATCCGCGACAAGCTCTCCGGGCAGCCGGTGACCGAGGGACAGACGATCCGCACGTCGCTCGGCTTCGGGCTGATGGGCGGCCAGTCGCAGGCGGTCCCGATGAAGATCGCCGAGACCAGCCCCGGCGGAACCGTCGTCATCACCGACGAGACGGATATCAGCATCTCCGAGATCTCCGCCGAGGAGATCGCCGACCGCGGCGAGGCCGCGGGCGGGACCGGCGAGGGTCCGGACGTCACCTACGAGGACATCGGCGGTCTCGACGACGAGCTGGAGCAGGTCCGCGAGATGATCGAGCTGCCGATGCGGCACCCGGAGCTGTTCAAGCGCCTCGGCATCGACCCGCCGAAGGGCGTCCTGCTCCACGGCCCGCCGGGCACGGGGAAGACGCTGATCGCGAAGGCGGTCGCCAACGAGATCGACGCCAACTTCCACACGATCTCCGGTCCGGAGATCATGTCGAAGTACTACGGCGAGAGCGAAGAGCAGCTCCGTGAAGTGTTCGAGGAGGCGTCGGAGGAGTCACCCTCGATCATCTTCATGGACGAGCTGGACTCCATCGCGCCCAAGCGCGAGGAGGCCGGCGGCGACGTGGAGCGCCGCGTCGTGGCCCAGCTGCTCTCGCTGATGGACGGGCTGGAGGAGCGCGGCGAGGTCGTCGTCATCGGGGCGACGAACCGCGTCGACGCCATCGACCAGGCGCTCCGCCGGGGCGGCCGCTTCGACCGCGAGATCGAGGTCGGCGTCCCCGACCGCGACGGCCGCAAGGAGATCCTTCAGGTCCACACGCGGAACATGCCGCTGACCGAGGGGATCGACCTCGACGAGTACGCCGAGAACACCCACGGCTTCGTCGGGGCCGACCTCGAGTCGCTCGCGAAGGAGTCGGCGATGCACGCGCTGCGGCGCATCCGCCCGGAGATCGACCTCGAAAGCGACGAGATCGACGCCGACGTGTTGAACAGCATCCAGGTGACCGAGGCGGACTTCAAGGAGGCGATCAAGGGGATCGAACCCTCCGCGCTGCGCGAGGTGTTCGTGGAGGTCCCCGACACCACCTGGGAGGACGTCGGGGGTCTCGAAGGCACCAAAGAGCGGCTCCGCGAGACGATCCAGTGGCCCCTGGAGTACCCCGAGGTGTTCGAGGAGCTGGACATGCAGGCCGCGAAGGGCGTGCTGATGTACGGCCCGCCGGGCACGGGGAAGACCCTGCTCGCGAAGGCGGTCGCCAACGAGAGCGAGTCGAACTTCATCTCGATCAAGGGACCGGAGCTGCTGAACAAGTACGTGGGCGAGTCCGAGAAGGGCGTCCGCGAGGTGTTCAGCAAGGCCCGCGAGAACGCGCCGACGATCGTGTTCTTCGACGAGATCGACTCGATCGCGACCGAGCGCGGCGCGAACTCCGGCGACTCCGGCGTCGGCGAGCGCGTCGTCTCCCAGCTGCTGACGGAGCTCGACGGTCTCGAATCGCTCGAGGACGTGGTCGTCATCGCGACGACGAACCGCCCGGACCTCATCGACTCGGCGCTGCTGCGCCCCGGACGTCTGGACCGGCACGTCCACGTGCCCGTCCCCGACGAGACGGCGCGCCGCCGGATCTTCGAGGTCCACACGCGGAACAAGCCGCTGGCGGACGACGTCGACCTCGACGCCCTCGCCCGGAAGACCGACGGCTACGTGGGCGCAGACATCGAGGCGGTCGCCCGCGAGGCGTCGATGAACGCCTCCCGGGAGTTCATCGGCAGCGTCACGCGCGAGGAGGTCGGCGAGTCCGTGGGCAACGTCCGCGTGACGATCGCGAGCACTTCGAGGACGCGCTGAGCGAGGTGAACCCGAGCGTCACCTCCGAGACGCGCGAGCGCTACGAGGAGATAGAAAAGCAGTTCAAGCGGTCGGAGGTCGACCGCAGCGAGGCCGAGCCGGGCGCCGCGTTCCAGTGAGTCGGGCGCGCGTTCCGGCGGGCGAGTAGTTCTCGCCCGCGGTAGTTTTTATACGACGCCCAGCGTCGACAGCAGGTAGAACGCGGCGACGACGACGATTCCGATCGTGATGAGCCGCCACGCGAGCTTCAACACGAACTTCCCGACGATGATAACGATCGCGACGGCGACGAGCGCGACGAGCAGTTGGCCGACCTGACTGCCGAGCAGTGCGGCCTGAGCCGGCGCGACGAGTCCCGCGAGCGCGAGCGACGTTGCGGTCATGTGCTGGGCCACGGCGACGCCGGGCATAAGCTTGTGGGACGACGCCGGCTCCAGTTATGGATTCTGATAGGTCTGGGGCGAGAACTGCGCCGAATCCGGACGGAACGCCGCCGTGCGGCGGCCGTACCGCCGACAACACGCGTCGTCATCGGCGGAAGCAACGCTGATCGACCCCCCTTCTGTTCCGGTGGGAAACCGCTTCCTTCCTGCGTTTTGTTCGGCCAGTATTCAGTTTCACTCCGGTCTACCTACGCTTATGTGTCCGGAACCCGTTTTCTGCCGACGTACCGTATTTAGCGTCAGACGCGCCGCACGGACGTTACATACAGAACCAGACATGTAGAGCCGACCGGGTCCGGATATCCGAACGTACAAGGGCCCGCCTCACCAGTACACCAACACTACAGATGATCCATATCACACGCCAACCGAGCGGGGTGGCCGCCGAATGAGCGGCGTCACCGCCGACAACCTCGAACTGCCGATCAAACGCACCACGGGCGACACGATGGAGGAGCGCCTCACCGCCAACGCCTACCACAACATCCTGCCCGCGCGGTACCTCCGGAAGAACGCGGACGGGGAGGCGATCGAGAACCCCGAGGAGCTGTTCGACCGCGTCGCGCGCAACGTCGCGCTCGCGGAGGCGGTCTTCGAGGCCGAAAAGCAGGACGTCGAGGTCACGGTCACGCCCGACCAGCTGAAGCCCGACCACCCGCGGCGCGACGAACTCGCCGAAGAGGTGTTCGGTGCCGGAACGACCGCCGAGGACGATGCCGAAACGACGCTCACCGCGCACAACGTCAACAAGTTCGCGTACGACACCGTCGTCCCCGAACTTCCCGAGAGCGTGCGCGACCACGTTGAGGCGACCGCGGACCGGTTCCGCGACGGGATGGAACAGCTCTCCTTCATGCCGAACTCGCCGACCCTGATGAACGCGGGCGACGAGCTCCAGCAGCTCTCCGCCTGCTTCGTCGACTCCCCCGGCGACGACATCACGGACATCCACCAGACCGCCAAGGAGGCGGCCGAGGTGTTCCAGTCCGGCGGCGGCATGGGGTACGCGTTCTGGAAGCTCCGCCCCTACGGCGACTCCGTCGGCTCGACCGGCGGCATCGCCTCCGGGCCGATCACGTTCATGCGGACGTTCGACCAGATGTGCGAGACGATCGCGCAGGGCGGCGCGCGCCGCGGCGCCCAGATGGGCGTCATGCGCGTCTCGCACCCGGACGTCATCCAGTTCATCCACTCGAAGAACAAAGACGTCTCCCTGGCGCACTCGCTGCGCCTGAACGACCCCGACGACTTTACACACAACTCCTTCGCGGAGGCCTTAGAGGAGGCCCGCGACCTCATCGACGAGGACGGGAAGGTTCCGGAACACCTCCGGAACGCCGTCGAGGGGCACCTCTCGAACTTCAACATCAGCGTCGGCGTCACCGACGACTTCATGGAGGCGCTGTACAACGACGAGGAGTTCACCTTCACGAACCCGCGCACGGAGGAGCCGCACGTCGCGACGCCGGAGACGAAGGAGATCTACGACATGTTCGGTCTCGGCGAGTACGTCGAGGTCGGCGAGGAGCTGTCGATCCCCGCACAGGAACTCTGGGACGACATGATCGAGGGCGCCCACGAGAACGGCGAGCCGGGCGTCATCTACCTCGAGCGCGTCAACAAGGAGCACTCCTTCGACGTCGAGGAGAACCCGGACCACCGGATCCTCGCGACGAACCCCTGCGGCGAGCAGCCGCTCGAAGAGTACGAGGCCTGTAACCTCGGACACATCAACCTCTCGACGCTCGCGGCCCGGGACGCGCCGGACTGGCGGGTCTGGTCGGACGAACACGCCGACGAGTACGACTCGCAGGCCGCGGCGATCGACGCCTTCCTCGAGGAGGCGATCGACTTCGAGGAGTTCGACGAGCGGATCGATTACGGCACCCGCTTCCTGGAGAACGTGGTCACGATGTCGGACTTCCCGGTCGAGAAGATCGAGGAGAAGGTCCGCGACATGCGGAAGATCGGGCTGGGGGTCATGGGACTCGCGCAGCTGTACGTTCAGCTCGGGATCCAGTACGGCACCGAGCCGGGCAACGAGGTCGCCCGCCAGCTGATGACCCACATCAACCACGCGTCGAAACAGACTTCCCACGAGCTCGCGACGGAGCGCGGGACGTTCAACGACTGGGAGGACTCGAAGTACGCGAATCCCACCGAGTACCGCGACTGGTTCGAGCACTACACCGGTCTCGACGCCGACGAGTGGGAGGACGGCTTCCCGATCCGCAACCACAACACAACGACGATCGCCCCCACGGGCACGACGTCGATGATCGGCAACACGACGGGCGGCTGCGAGCCGATCTACAACGTCGCCTACTACAAGAACGTCTCCGACGACGTTCAGGGCGACGAGATGCTCGTCGAGTTCGACGACTACTTCCTGCGCACGCTCGAGGAGAACGACGTCGACGTCGACGCCGTCAAGCAGGAAGCCCAAGAGCAGATGGCGACGAACGAGTTCGACGGCGTGGATGGGCTGGAGACGGTTCCGGACGCGATCGGCGAGCTGTTCGTCGTCACCGGCGACCTCTCGGGCAAGCAGCACGCGGCGGTCCAGTGCGCCTGTCAGGAGGGGGTCGACTCCGCCATCTCGAAGACGTGTAACTTCCCGAACGACGCCACCGCCGAGGAGATGGAAGAGGTGTACCGCTACATCTACGACCACGGCGGGAAGGGTGTCACCGTCTACCGCGACGGGACCCGCTCGAAGCAGGTTCTCACCACCCGCGCGAAGAACACGGAGTTCGCCGACGAGAGCGAGGCGGCCGAGGCAATCGTCGAGCAGATCGGCGAGGTGTTCGGCGGGATCGAGGCGTTCCTCGACAACGAGGACGTCCAGGCCGCGATCGACGCGGAGATATCGGACCTGCTCGAAGCCAGCGAGCAGCCCCGGATCGACTACAGCGAGCGCAGCCCCCGTCCCGACTCCCTGAACGGCGTCACCCAGCGGGTCGAGACGGGCTACGGCAAGCTGTACGTCACCATCAACGAGGACGAGAACGGGCTGCCGTTCGAGCTGTTCGCGAACATCGGCCACTCCGGCGGCTACACGAACTCCTTCACGGAGGCGCTCGCGAAGGTCATCTCGACGGCGCTGCGCTCCGGCGTCGACCCCGAGGAGATCGTCGACGAGCTGCAGGGCACCCGGAGCCCGAAGGTCGCGTGGGACAAAGGCGAGCAGATCCAGTCGATCCCGGACGCCATCGGCACCGCGCTGCGGCGCTACCTCGACGACGACGTCGACAAGGGGATTCCCCAACAGCAGAGCCTCGACGACGTCGAGGAGAGCGCGGCGAGCGCGGGCCGCCCGAGCCAGACCGACGGCGGTGCGGTCGACGCCGGCACGGCGACCGACGCCCCGAGTGCGGGCGCTCCTGAACCGGCGGCCGAGGACGACGCCGCCGGCGCCGACGACGCGATCGCAGGAGCTTATCGCGGCGGGCGAGTCGCCCGAGTGTCCCGACTGCGGGAGCATGAACCTCTACTACTCCGAGGGTTGCAAGACGTGCGAGTCGTGCGGCTGGTCGGAGTGTTAGGATAACACCCGCTCTCTCGACTTTTATGACGAATCGGTCTACGCCCGAACATCGGCACAGCCACCCCGATGTCGATTACGCGGTTCCCATCGAGTACGGGCGTTCCCGGGTCAACGTAGAGATGGGTGTCTCCGACGGGGACGTCAATTGGTTCATCGTCCAACTGGAACAGAACGTTGGACAGACGTACGGAGAGCGAGACTGGCGACAAGTGGCTCGGTTCGATCACCATCCAGACGCAGCGTGGGGACACGACGTCGAGTCGGAACGTCTCCATCTCGATCTGTACCAAGACGGACGGAAAGTGGACGTTCAGCGTGGTTTCCCGTCAGTGACTGCGGAGAACGCGCCAGCATACTGCGAGCGGTTCTTAAAGAGCCGTGCCGAAGAACTCCTTGAGAAATACGGTCCGCGAGATCGATAGAGTCTACTGTTCCTCTTCCGGAACCGACTCCAGTTCGTCGAGTTCCGGAATCGGCTTATCATCCGCAGAGAATTTTTCCACGGGTTCGCCTGTCACCTCGGCTAAGACGACATCCGCGGATTTCGTTTCGTGAGTAGGCATGGTCTCGTATCTCGACGTTGTATCCCTCAGACAAATAGCTTGTTACTGAGGTGTGTGAAATTCAAAACGTACACCCTCGATTGTTCGTCCGGGTGGGATCGAAAGAAGCGACGGCCCGCGTTCAGTCGTCTTCGAGCGCCTGCGCGATGCGCTGGAGCTGGCGGGTCGCGTCGCGGACCTCGTCGCGGAGCTGGCGCACCTCGCGGACGAGTTCCTCGTTGCCGCCGTCGTCGCCGCGGCCGCCCTGCTCGCCCTGCGCGCCGGGACCGCCGCCCATGCCGGGCGGGCCGCCAGCGCCGCCGGGACCGCCACCGCCGCCCATCATGCCGGACATCATCTGCGCGAAGGGGTTGCCGCCGCCGCCACCGCCCATCCCCGGCGGGCCGCCGCCGCCCATCATCTCTTCGGGTTCGGGCCGGTCGCCCTCCTCGCGCTCCTGCTCGCGTCGCTCGCGGATCTCCTCGACGCGCTCGCGGAAGGACTTCTCCTCTCCGTCGCCGTCGGCGGCGTCGCCCTGTTCGCCGGTCTCGCCGTTCTCGGGGTCTGTGGCGTCGTCGTCTGCCATGCGCCACGGTTCGGTGGCGCCGCCGAAAAGGGTTGTCGTGGCGTCCGCGACGGTGTCCTTATAAGTCAGCGGCGAGCGCACCGCGGTCTTCCCCGGCGACTCACTCGTGACCGGAGACGCGGACCGGCTCGTAGGGCGCTTCGAGCCACTCGATGTCGGAGTCCGAGAGGTCAATGTCGAGCGCCTCGACCGCGTCTTCGAGGTGTTCGACGCTCGTCGTGCCGACGATGGGCGTGTCGACCGGCTCCTTGTGGAACAGCCACGCCAAGGCGATCTGCGCCATCTTCACGCCCTTCTCGGCGGCGAGCTCCTCGATTCGCTCGTTGATCTCCCGCCCGCCGCCCTCGCGGTACGGGTGCGCGTAGAGGTGCTCTTCGGTCTCGCCGCGGAGCGTCGCGTCCACGTCCTCGTGCGGGCGGGCAAGGTAGCCGCGTGCGAGCGGACTCCACGGCATCACGCCGACGTTCTCTTTCTCACAGAGCGGGAGAATCTCGCGTTCCTCCTCGCGGTACGCGAGGTTGTAGTGGTTCTCGCATCGTGGCGAACCGCTCGTATCCCTCGCGGTCGCTCGCGTGAAGCGCCTCGGCGAACTGGTGGGCCCACATCGAGGAGGCGCCGATATACCGGACATCGCCGCGCCGCACCGCATCGTCAAGCGCGGCGAGCGTCTCCTCGATCGGCGTCTCATAGTCCCACCGGTGGATCTGATAGAGGTCGATCGTGTCGGTGCCGAGCCGGTCGAGCGAGTTTTCGAGCTCCTGTTCGATCGCCTTCCGCGAGAGCCCGCCGGAGTTCGGGTTCGACTCGTCCATCTGGAAGTACCCCTTCGTGGCGACGACGAACTCGTCGCGGTCGTACCCGTCGAGCGCCTCGCCGAGGACGCGCTCGCTCTCGCCGTTCGAGTACATGTTGGCGGTGTCGAAGAAGTTCACGCCGAGTTCGATCGCGCGCTCGATCAGCTCTCTGCCCGCCTCCTCGTCGAGGACCCACTCGCGCCAGTCGGGGTCCCCGAAGCTCATCGGCAGCCGAGACAGATCTTCGAGACGGTCGTGCCGGTGTTCCCGAGCGTCGTGTACTCCATACGCGGCGTAGTTCGAGGCGAGACAAAAAGCTACGCGCGGCGGCGAACGCGGGCTGGCAGCCGACGGGGAGCTGTGACCCCTCGGGGCTTGAGACCCTACTCGCCGCTCGCGAGCCGGCGCAGCCGCGGGATCGCCTGCTCGTAGCCGAGTCCGACGAGACCCACGTACAGCGCGATCAGTCCCATGCCGACGGCCCAAGCGCCGAGCACCAGGTCGCCGCCAGAGACCGCGGAGAGCCCGAACTGTTCGAGCACGACGCCGACCGCGGCGGCCGCGCCGGCGCCGACGGTGACAGCGAGGAGTTCGACGAGCTCGACCGCGACGGCGGGTACTTCGACCATACCCGAGTGGGTCGGTCGGCGATTATGAGTCTTTCGAGAGAACGGTGAACGTCGGGTTCGCGGACTACTTCAGCCCGAACGAGCGCATGGCGGTGTCGACGAGCCCCTTCGCGATCAGCGCGAGGCCGGCGATGAGGAGCATTACGGCGCCAGCGATGACGGGATCACGGACGGCGATGATACCGACGGCGACGAAGACGACGAGGACGCCAGCGATGCCTTCCAGCCCCAATGTGTCACGCATGTCGTCGGGTGGCCGTCGATCGTGCTTAAAAGGAGATGATCTCGCGGCGCCACCGCGGGGCCCGCCTGTCGCCCGCGGAGAGAGCGGCCCTTTTATTTCCGCGAGCGCGTATCACCGCGTACGCATGAGCAACGGAGACGGCGGCGGTCGGAACGACCTCCGGATGCCCGACGACGACGAGGTGTTCGCGGAGGTCGTCGAGATGCTCGGCGCGAACCGCGTCAAAGTACGCTGTGCGGACGGCGAACAGCGAACCGCGCGCATCCCCGGCCGGATGCAGAAACGGGTGTGGATCCGCGAAGACGACATCGTCCTCGTCGAGCCGTGGGACTGGCAGGACGAGAAGGCCGACATCTCGTGGCGCTACGAGAAGAGCGAGGCGGAACAGCTCCGCGAGGAAGGCCACCTCCAATAAGTCGTTTTCGCGTGGATCGACGGCGAGCACCGCCAGAGCCTCGGCCGCTTATTTATAAATAGCTGAATGCGGATCGGCGTCAAACGCCGCCAAAGCCCCAGCCGCGATGCGGGCGCCCCTTTGAGTCCCACCCGACAGCGACCGCACCGCAGCCTCACGCCTCCCCAGCCTCGTCGCTGGCGGCTGGCGCCGCCAGCGACTCCAGCGAGGGACCGGAGGTCCCTCTGGCAGCCGGCGCGTAGCGCCGGCGACCTCGCGCGTGCTGCTCGGCCGCGGGGCGGCCTCGCAGGCACGCGCCACCGCGATATCGTAGAGTGTCGCTCCCGTCGCGCCGCTCTCCCCGTTTTTAAGTCCAAACGGTCCCCAGCGATGTTATGCTCCGGCTCGCGATGACCACTAACGCGGAGACGTTCGAGCGCGTGCGCGGGCCGCTCGCGGATCGCGGCATCGAAGTGGGTCACGTCCGGGCGAAAGAGCGGGCGCTTCGGGTGTCGGGCGGGGAGGGCAGCACCGACGGGGAGACCAGCGACGCCGCGGCCGACCCGGACGAGTTCGACGGCTTCGACGTCGGTCTCGTCTACCCGACCCGACTCATGGAGGGTGCGGTCGTCGACGAGCGCCTCGGCGTCCCGTGGGTGAACGGCCGCGACGCGGTCGTGGCCTCGCGCAACAAGGCGGGCGTGCTGGCGACGCTGTCGGCCGCCGGGCTGCCGACACCCCGGACGACGCTCGTGTCGAACCCGGTAGACGAGTCGGTCGTCGTCGACGCCGTCGAGGGATTCTCCTATCCCGTCGTCGTGAAGCCGAACTCCGCGACCCGCGGGGTCGGCGTCGCGACCGCGACCGACCTCGACTCGCTTCTTGGCGTCGTCGACTACCTGAACCTGATCCACGACTACCGCGCGACCGGCGACAAGTCGTTCCTGATCCAGGAGTTCCTCCCGGACGCGCGCGACTACCGCGCGATGGTCGTCGACGGCGAGTACACCGGTGCGGTGGAACGCGAACTCGACGACGACGCGCTCGCGGCCGGCCGGTGGAAACACAACGTCCACCGCGGCGCGACGGCCCGGGGCGTCGAACTCGACCCGCCCGCCCGCGGTCTCGCCGAGCGCGCGGCCGGGGCGCTCGGGATCGACTACCTCGGCGTCGACCTGCTCGCGACCGACGACCGACTCGTCGTCAACGAGACGAACGCGCGGCCGACCGTCGACGCCGCGACGAAGTACGAGGACGCCTTCTACGACCGGCTCGCGGCGCTGATCCGGCGGACCGCGAACCGGGAGTAAGAGCGGTTTCGAGGGGGGACCGCGGACTCAGACGAGATCGATCGACGCGCTGTCGTCGTCGCGGTCGAACGAGACCTCCAAGACGCCGTTGTTGAACGTCGCGTCCGCGGAGTGTTCGTCGACGGGCGCGGGGAGGTCGACGGTCTCGTCGTATTCGCGCCGGTCGGAGACCGCGGAGATGGTGAGCGCGTCACCGTCACAGCGCAGCGAGAGCTCCTCCTTCGAGACGGCGGGGAGGTCGGCGACGAGACGCACCGACTCCTCGGTGGTGTAGGCGTCGACGTGGGTGTCGGAGCCGAACCCGGCGTCGTCGGCCGACGGGGGACTGCCGTTGGCCATCTCGTTCATCATCCGCTCGATCTCCTCGAAGAAGTCTCCGAACGGATCGTCGCGGTCGTCTCTGTCCATATCTCCCGTGAAGTCGGTGACCCCGATAAGCCTTCTGTCGGTCGCCGTATCGGCCGCTACCCGCCCCACGCGAGGGGGAAGACAACCGGCTGTACTCCCCGTACGGGCGCTCGAACGCGAGCAGCGTTCGTAACAAATTCGAACGATTATGACGATCTCGGGGCGACTGAGCCGGATTTAAGTAGTTGCGCCTCGCCTTTTTCGAACATGAGTAAATCGCAGCTTGCGGCCGGTGACGACGTGACCGACGACGAGGTCGTTCGAGTGGGACTCAACGGCTTCGGTCGCATCGGGCGTAACGTGTTCCGCGCGGCCCTGGAGAGTCCGCGAATCGAACTCGTCGGGATCAACGACGTGATGGACTTCGACGACATGGGGTATCTCGCGAAGTACGACACCGTCATGGGCCGGCTCGACGGCGTCGAGCGTGACGGCGACGAGCTGACGGTCGGCGACACCTCGGTCCCGCTGTTCAACGTTCAGGACCCCGCGGACCTCCCGTGGGACGAGCTCGACGTTGACGTCGCCCTGGAGTGTACAGGTATCTTCCGCACCCGCGACGACGCGAGCGCCCACCTCGACGGCGGCGCCGACACCGTGATCATCTCGGCGCCCCCGAAGGGCGAGAAGCCGGTCAAACAGCTCGTCTACGGCGTTAACCACGACGAGTACGAGGGCGACGACGTGATCTCGAACGCCTCCTGTACCACGAACTCCATCACGCCGGTCGCGAAGGTGCTCGACGCGGAGTTCGGCATCGACGCCGGCACCCTCACCACGGTTCACGCCTACACCGGCTCCCAGAGCCTCATCGACGGCCCGATGAGCAAGCGCCGCCGCGGCCGCGCGGCCGCCGAGAACATCGTCCCCACCTCGACCGGCGCCGCGGGCGCCGCCCAGGAGGTCCTCCCGCAGCTGGAGGGCAAAATCGACGGCATGGCGATGCGCGTCCCGGTCCCAACCGGCTCCATCACCGAGTTCGTCGTCAGCCTCGACGAGGACGTCACCGAGGAGGAGGTCAACGCCGCCTTCCGCGACGCGGCCGACTCCGGCCCGCTCGCGGGCGTGCTCGGCTACACCGACGACGAGGTCGTCTCCTCGGACATCGTCGGGCTGCCGTTCTCCAGCTACGTCGACCTCCAGTCGACGAACGTCATCGCCGGCGGGAAGCTCCTGAAGATTCTCACCTGGTACGACAACGAGTACGGTTTCTCGAACCGGATGCTCGACATGGCCGCGTACGTCCAGGACGAAGCGTAAGCGACCGGCCGCGGCCGACGAGCGAAGCCCCAACCCCCGGCGGCAACGTTCCCCCGGAGAACAACTCCTTAAATATCTCATCGACGACCGATCACGCATGTCCGAGTTCGACACCATCGACGACCTCCCGGCAGACTCGCGCGTCCTCGTTCGGCTCGACCTCAACTCCCCCATCGAGGACGGAACACCGCAGGACAACCGCCGGTTCGATCGCCACGCGGAGACGGTCCGCGAGCTGGCCGACGCCGGTCACCGCGTCGTCCTCATGGCTCATCAGGGCCGCCCCGGCCGCGACGACTTCACGTCGCTTTCGGGCCACGCGGAGATCCTCGCCGACCACGTCGACCGCGAGGTCGGCTTCGTCGCGGACACCTACGGCGACGAGGCGCTGGCGGCCATCGACGCGCTCGGCGCGGGCGAGGTACTCCTCTTGGAGAACACCCGGATGTGCGACGACGAGCTGCCGGAGGAGTCGCCCGAGGAGAAGTCGGAGACGGAGTTCGTTCAGACCTTGGCCCCGCGCTTCGACGCATACGTCAACGACGCCTACTCGGCGGCCCACCGGAAGCACGCCTCGCTGGTCGGCTTCCCGCTCGTCCTCCCCGCGTACGCGGGCCGCGTGATGGAGACGGAGTACGAGGCCAACACCGCCATCGCGACCCGCGAGTTCGACGGACCCGTCACGATGGTCGTCGGCGGCACCAAGGCGACCGACGTGATCGGCGTGATGGACGCCCTCGACGACCGGGTCGACCGCTTCCTGCTCGGCGGCGTCGCGGGCGAGCTGTTCTTGCGCGCCGCGGGCCACCCCGTCGGTCACGACGTGGGCGAGATGGACCTGTTCGACGAGCAGTGGGAGCGGAACCGCGAGCTGATCGAGTCGGTCCTCGACGAGCGCGGCGACGCGATCCGCCTCGCGACCGACCTCGCGTACGAGGGTCCCGACGGCGACCGCGCGGAGGTCGCCGTCGACGACATCGACGAGAAGACGGAGGGGTACCTCGACGTGGGCTCGGAGACGGTCGCCGACTACGAGCCGGCGATCCGCGAGTCCGACGCGGTGTTCGTGAAGGGCGCGCTCGGCGTCTTCGAGGACGAGCGGTTCGCGGACGGCACCGTGGGCGTGCTCGAAGCCATCGCGGAGACCGACTGCTTCTCCGTGGTCGGCGGGGGCGACACCTCGCGCGCCATCGGGATGTACGGCCTGAGCGAGGGGGACTTCTCGCACGTCTCCATCGCGGGCGGCGCGTACATCCGCGCGCTGACCGGCGAGCCGCTCCCGGCGGTGGAGGTGCTGGAGGCGGCGGCGAAGCGGCGAAAGCGATAGGGACGGCGCAGCGAGCGACCGGACTACTCCTCGACGTCGAGGTCGAACTGCTCGTTTTCCGTGACCGCGTTCAGGACGACGCTCGTGTTCGACTCGCGGATGTCCGCGTCGGTGAGGATCGACTTGATCTGGTCGTTCATCCCGTCCGTGTCGGTGAACTTCCCGATGGCGATCACGTCGTAGTCGCCGGTGACCTCGTAGACGCTCACCATCTGTTTCTCCTGGCGCAGCTTCTCGGTGACGTCAGGCAGGGCGCTTCCCTCCACCTTGAGCTGGAGCACGGCCGTCACGTCGTAGCCGAGCTTGTCGTAGTCGACGACGGGTGTGTACCCGTCTATCACGCCCTCTTCTTCAAGATCGCGGAGATGGTTCGAAACGGTCGTCACCGAGACGTCGAGCTCGTCGCCCAGACTCCGAAGGCTCGCACGTCCGTTGCTGAGCAGGGAGTTGATGAGCTTCGCGTCGAGGTTTTCGTACGTCATCACACCTAACCACGCTTCCAGGGGTTTAGAATTTTACGAACGTCCAGCAGTTTTGCCAGTCTGGCGGTTCATGCGCCAAGCGATAAGGCCTTTATACTGGCAGATAACGAATGAAGCGTCCAGAACATGACGGACGAACACGCGAAACCGGACGGCGGCCTCACGGCCGAGGAACAGGCGGTACTCGACGAAATCGAAGAGCAGAACGTCGACTTCCTGCGGCTCCAGTTCACCGACATCCTCGGCGTCGTGAAGAACGTCTCCGTCCCCGCCCACCAGGCGGAGAAGGCGTTCACCGAGGGAATCTACTTCGACGGCTCCTCCATCGAGGGGTTCGTGCGCATCCAGGAGTCGGACATGCGGCTCGTCCCCGACCCCGACACCTTCGCGGTGCTCCCGTGGCGCAGCGACGGCGAGGACGGCTCCGGCGCCGCGCGCCTCATCTGTGACATCGTCGACACCGACGGCGAGCCGTTCGTCGGCGGGCCGCGGCAGGTCCTGAAGTCGGTCCTCGCCGAGGCCGAGGAGATGGGGTATTCGGTCTCTATCGGTCCCGAACCGGAGTTCTTCCTGTTCAAGACCGACGACGAGGGGAACGCGACGACGACCCCCCACGACAACGGCGGCTACTTCGACCTGGCGCCGAAGGACCTCGCCTCGGACGTGCGCAAGGAGATCATCTTCACCCTCGAGGAGATGGGCTTCGAGATCGAGGCCTCCCACCACGAGGTCGCCGAGGGCCAACACGAGATCAACTTCAAGTACGACGACGCGCTCACGACCGCGGACAACATCGCGACGTTCCGCGCCGTCGTCCGCGCGGTCGCCGCACAGCACGACCTCCACGCGACGTTCATGCCCAAGCCGATCGCCGACATCAATGGCTCGGGCATCGCACAGCCACATCTCGCTGTTCGACGAGGACGGCAACGCGTTCGCCGACGACTCGGACGAGTTCAACCTGAGCGAGACGGCCTACCAGTTCATGGGCGGCATCCTGAACCACGCGCCCGCGTTCACGGCCGTCACCAACCCGACCGTGAACTCCTACAAGCGCCTGGTGCCCGGCTACGAGGCGCCCATCTACGTCGCGTGGTCCGACACGAACCGCTCGGCGCTCGTCCGCGTGCCCGACGCCGCGGGCGTCTCCGCGCGCTTCGAGGTCCGCAGCCCCGACCCGTCCTGTAACCCCTACCTCGGCATGGCGTCGCTCATCGCCGCCGGTCTCGACGGGATCAAGACCGGGGCCGACCCCGGCGAACCGGTCCGCGAGGACATCTACGAGTTCGACGACGAGAAGCGCGAGGAGTACGGCATCGAGACGCTGCCGCCGAACCTCGGCGCCGCCGTCGAGGAGCTGGAGGAAGACGAGGTGCTCCAGGAGGCGCTCGGTCCGCACACCTCGGAGAAGTTCGCCGAGGCGAAGTCCCAGGAGTTCAGCGAGTACCTCACCCAGGTGTCGCAGTGGGAGGAGGACCGCTACCTGGAGACGTTCTGAGGCGGACCCGGAACCGACGCCGCGCGTTCGTATTTTTTCACGCCTCGCCCGACCCGCGGAGCGACGGCTCGACCCGTTCGGCCAGCGCCGGCAGCGCGACGACGGCGACCACGGCGGCGGTCGTCGCGACGAGCGTCACCGGCAGCGAGTCGGCGAGCGCGTACGCGCCCACCCAGAGCCCGCCGGTGACGGCGAGCGCTGGCACCGCGACCCGGACCGGGACCGCCGGCTCGTCGCCGTCGACGAACCGCCAGCCGATCGCGCCGCCGGCGCCGGTGGCGATCCCGATCCCCGCCTCGACGACCTCGCCGGTGTGCCCGCCCGCGACGGCGACGGCCAGCGCGCCCGCGGAGACGACGGCGGCGAGCAGGAACGCGGGCGCGGGGTTGAGTCGCGCTGTCGGGCCGGCGGCGGCCGTCGCGCTCGCCGAGCGCCGGACCCGCGGATCGCCGGCGAGCCACAGCGCGACGGCGACGGTCCCCGCGCCGACGGCCAGCCCCGCGAGCACGTCGACGAGGTAGTGGACCTCGATGACGACCCGGGAGACCGCGACGGCGACGGCGACCGCCCCGGCGGCGAGGTAGCGGGCGCGGTCGGTCCAGAACCGATCGTACAGCAGCGCGAGGGCGAGGTACGCGGCCGCGCCGCCGGTGGCGTGGCCACTCGGGAAGCCGAACCCGTCCGAGAGCACCTGCGCCTCGTACCAGCCGGACAGGAGCGCGGGGAGCCACGTCGGGACCTCGGCGGGTCCCATCGCGCCGGGCGGCCGGGGCACCGCGAACCACGCCTTACCGAGCGCCGTCGCGGCGTACGCGCAGGTGACGGCCGCGACCGCCGTCGCGCCGGCGCGGCGCGGCGACCCCGCGACCCCCTCGCTCGCGAACCAGTAACCGACCGCGAGCAGCGCGAAGAGGAACCACGGGTCCGCGAGGTGGGTGACCGCCGCGAAGGCGACGACGACGAACTCCGGGAGCGCGTCGACGAGACCCGTCTCGCCGATCCCGCGCTCGGCCGCGACGAGTCCGGTCACGCGTCGATCACTCGATCAGTCATCGCCGCGGTTACGGGCGTAATCGAGGGCTTTCCCGGGCGTTTCGAGCAGGTTCAGGCCGATGCCGACGACGACGAAGATCGTGTACAGCCCGAGCGTCGACAGTCCGAGGACGACGATGGCGCCGACCGCGTAGATCCCCTGGAGCGACGTCAGCGCCGCGAGCGTCAGCACCATCCCGTACAGCAACACGAGGTACGGACCCCAACCGCGGGCGTGTCCGCGGCGCATCCGCGAGCGGACGTACCGTTTCAGCTCCGACTCGACCTCGGGCTTGTCGACCGTGCGGCGTTCCACGTCGTCTTCGAACTCGTCGAGCTGCGACCGCAGCTCCCGGACCTCCGCTTCGAGGGCGGCGACATCCGGCGCGCCGCGCGGCCGTTCGCCGTCGCCCTCGGAGGCGTCCGACTCGCCGTTCATACCGGTGGGTCGGCCGCGGTCCTGTTGTAACTGCCGGTCCGCGGCGTCGTCCGAGGGACGGGCGGCGCCGGCGAACCCCTCGTACCGGCTGGCGTCGGAGTCGTCGTCGGGACCGCCGACCCGTCCCGCGAGCACCACGTTGACCACGCCGCCGAGCACGACGACGACGGCCGCGAGGTAGAGCCACGTGACCAGAAGCAGGATACCGCCGATAACGCCGTACACCTGGTACTGCGCGGCGCTCGCGGCGTACACCTGAAACCCGGCCTGAAGCAGCGTCCAGCAGACCGCCGCGAACGCCGCCCCGGGAAGCGCCTCGCGGACCGTGAGCGTCGGCTGCGGGAGGAGATAGTACATCGGGAGAAAGACGGCGGCGAGGAAGGCGGGCAACGCGAGGACGCTCGCCGCCTCGACCAGCGGGACCGCGTCCGCGGCCGCGACGAACGCGCCGACGACGACCATCACGCCGATGCCGACGCCGACGGCGACGACGACCGAGGCCGCGTCGACGACCTGCCTGAGGAACCCTGGGGTCCCGTCGCCGCCGTACAGGGAGACGAACGCCGTGTCGAGCCCGCGGAACACCTTGAGCGTCGACCAGAGCAGCACGCCCAGCCCGAGCAGGCTCGCGCCGGTCCGACCGCCGGCGGAGGAGACGGCGACGACGACCGCCTCCTCGCCGGCCGGCGTGAGGAACTCGCCCGTCGACGCGACCAGCTCCGCGGCGATGGTCTCGCCGAAGACGGCGGTGGCGACGACGACGAGCAACAGGAGCGCGGGGACGAGCGAGACGAACGCGTAGTAGGCGATGGCGGCCGCGAGAAACGTCACCTGCCGGTCAATCGCGAGGTCGGCGACGCGCCGAGCCGTGCCGAACGCGGTGCGCGAGTGTCGGAACACGCTCCGCTTTTCGGCCGATGGCGACAAAAGCGAGAGGGTGCCGATCGCCGACGAGTGCCCCGTCAGTCCGTGTCGTCGCCGAGGACCGCCTCGCGCATCTCGGGGATCGACGCCGTGCTCTTCACCGCGGTCCCGCGGTAGTGCGCGCGGCTCGCCTCGTGGCCGGCCCCGCGCAGGCGCTCGACGAACTCTTCCATCCCGATCGCCGGCTCGCCCCACTGCTTGTACAGCCGGTGCTGGTCGTAGTGCGTCGGCGTGTCGAGTTCGCGCGCGACGGTGCCGAGCAGCTTGCGCGCGCGCTTCGCCTCGCCCATGTCGTCGGTCACCTCGCGGCGGACCGCGCGCGCGAAGTCGGCGTCCGCGACCGGACCGAGCCAGATCGGACCGGCCGTGAGGACGCGGTCGCTCCCGCACTCCGGGCACGCGTCGACCGGGTCGGCGATTCGGCCGGGCGTCGCCGACCGCCACAGACAGTCCTCGCAGTGGTCGATGTGCCCGAGCTCTTCGAGGCAGTCGTCGGCCGCGCGGGCGCCCGACTCCAGTTCGAGATAGGTCCGCGCGTAGTGGCGAGAGACGTGCGAGACGATGGGTCGCGCCGCCTTGTCGTAGCGCGCTGCGGTCCGGACGAGCGCCGATATCAGCGTCCGAAGCCCCATCTCCGGGTGGTAGTCGGTGTTGCGCGGGACCGCGCCGTACTTGCGGATCCCGCTCTGGAGGTGGGCGCCACACAGCGGCGCGGTGTCGGTCGCGGTGACGCAGACCAGGTTGCGGCCGTTCGCGAACGCCGCGTCCGCGAAGGGGATCGGCGTGCCGTAGGGATCGAGGTCGACGACGTCGAACGGTCCCTCGTCGTACAGCAGGGCGTTGACGTCGCGGTGGACCGCCTCGCCGTCCAGTCCGTTGGCGTCGAGGTTCGCGGCAGCGAGGTCGACCGCATCCGCGTCGACGTCGGCGCAGGTGACGTCGTACCCCTCGGCGGCGGCGCGGACGCCTCGGATCCCCGAGGCCGCCATCGCGTCGAGGTACGAGGCAACTCGTGGCTCGCGGTCGCGGTAGGCGCGCAGCGTCGCGACCGTTACGTCGCGGTTCAGCTCCTGCGTCGGGTTGAAGAAGACGCCGCCGCCGGTGCCCTCGCTGGCGCCGTCGCGCGCCTCCGGGACGGAAACGGTGAGTCCGCCCTCTTCGATGTCCATACCGTCGGTTCGGTCATCCGGGCTAAAAGGGCCGCGCTCCGTGGCGGGGGCGACCTCGAAAGCGGCGAACGCGACAGGAACCGGACGCGCAACGAGGGAGGCTTTTACGCCGGCGGCTCAGAACATAGACGTATGAACGGAGACGCCACGCGACGGCGGCGGGACGCGGTCGACGGCGAGACGGAGGGGCGAGGATGGTAAGCCCGGCGCGAGTGGATGCGATCACCGACATCGCGTACGGCGCGCTGATCGCTTTGTCGATCGTGCTCATTGCGACGCTTCCGGTGAACCGCGTTGCGATGGCGTTCGGGATCGGGGTGTTCGCCTCGTACGTGATCCACGTCGTCTGGAAGATGGCGCGCTTCGACCCGGACTGGATGACCCGCGAGGTCGCGGACCAGGTCGGCAAACAGGTCGAGGAGAGCGTCGGCGAGACCGTCGACAAGGAGGTCGAGAAAACGGTCGGCGAAACCGTCAACAAGGAGGTCGAAAAGACCGTCGGCGAAACGGTCAGCAAAGAAGTCGAGAAAACCGTCGAGGAGACCGTCGGCGAAAAGGTCGAAGAGACGGTGAGCAAGGAGGTCGAAAAAAGCGTCGGCGAAACCGTCAACAAGGAGGTCAGCGAGGTCGCCGACGACGTCAGCGACACCGTCAGCGAGGAAGTCACGGGGAAAGTCGAGGAGACCGTCGGCGAGACCGTAGAGAAGACCGTCGAGGAGAAAGTCGGCGAAACCGTCGAGGAGAAAGTCGGCGAAACCGTCGAGGAAACGGTCGAGAAAACCGTCGAAGAGACCGTCGAAGAAACTGTCGGCGAAAAGGTCGAGGAAACCGTAGAGAAGACCGTCGAAGAAACCGTCGGCGAAAAGGTCGAGGAAACCGTAGAGAAGACCGTCGAGGAAACCGTCGGCGAAAAGGTCGAAGAAGCCGCCGAGGCGGTAGACGAACCCGCCGAGGAGGGTGACGACGGAGCCGACGAGGCGGCGAAGCGACGCGACGACTCGTAGCCGGCTCCGACGGGATCGATGGACAGGCCGGACGAGCGCGGCTAAAATCGATCGGCTCGGTCGGGAGGCTGTGGATCCGAGTCCCGCTCGTGTTGGTTTCGAGCGAACCACGCTGCGTCCCGGTGACGTGCCGCTCCGCGTCGGCAGAGGGACGCCCGCCACCGCTTCGAGGACCGACAACCGCTCCGTCCCCGGCCTAACCTACTCGAATCGAGAGTAGCGGTGAACACCTCAGTAGACGATTTTAAATTAGCCAATTTTGGATAGGCTATTTTGAGATAGGCAATCCGAGTTATTCTCCGTCACGATGGAGAGAGGTTCGATATCTGACACGCAGAACCGAGCGAGTCGCAGACCCGACTACGTAAGTTCAATAAAATTAGCGTAAGAACGCCTAGAACGCACGGTTACGTTCTAGAACTGTTCTTACTCGTTGCCGAACATCTGGCGCATTTCTTGCTGGGGGTTCCAAATATGTGGGCGTCCTGCGAGTGTGTATGGCCGACGTCAACGACACGAACTCCACCCGCTCGAAGTTCGAGCGCGAGCAGGGACTCCTCGAAGACGCCGACATCGACGAGGACGACCGGCGGGCGATCCGCGAGTTCGTCACGCACCGCCGGCAGATGGAGGACAAGTCGCTCAATACACTGATAAGCGATATAGGAAATCTCCGTCGCGCCGCCGAACGCGCCGAGACCCCGCTCTTGGAAATGGACATCGGCGACGCTCGCGCCTTTGTCGGCCGGCTGGCCGCGCCGAAGAAGAGCGGCGGCTACGGTCTCGACCCCGATGGCTCCGGGATGTTCGGCTACAAGCGCGTCCTCCGCGTCTTCTTCCAGTGGCTCGACGAGGAGCCGCACTACGGCGAGTACGGATTCGGTGAGCGGATCAACCTGCCCGACCGCAACACCAAGGAGGAGACCATCTCGAAGGACGACCTCCTCAGCGAAGACGAGATCGAGCGCCTGAAGCGCGCCTGTATGAACAACCGCGACCCCGTCCTCATCGACTTCCTGGCCGACGTCGGGGCGCGCATCTCGCTGGCGACCTCGCTCCGGGTCGGCGACATCGACGGCCTGGACACACCGCGACCCACCTTCTCGCCGAACACCGACGCGCTCAGCCTGAAAGGCGTCCGCGACGTCTCCTATCCGATCCTCTACTCGCGAGCGGAGCTCAGGGAGTGGGTCAACCGCCACCATCCCGACCACACCGGGCCGAACGGTCGGGCGCACGACGAGGCTCCGCTGTTCCCCGTCGTCGAACACTACGATCCCGACGACCGAGAGATGATGGCAGCTCACACCTCGACCGTTCGGAAGTCGATGAAGCGGGCGGCCGACCGCGCCGACATCGACGTCGAGCGCGTCCATCCCCACCACTTCCGACACGTCTTCATGACGCGGATCAGCGACTCCGAGCTGAACGACCGCGACATCGAGCACATGTCGATGCTCGTCGACGACCGGATGCGGATGCGCGACCGCTACGACCACACCGGTGACGCCGAGCGGAACGACTCCATCTTCCAGAGCCACGGGTTCGTCGACCCCACCGAAGACGACGACTCCGGGGACGCGTCCGAGATCGTCGCCTGCTCGAACTGCCGCGCCGAGGTGAAGTCCACTGCCTACCACTGCCCGCGGTGTGGCTTCCCGGTCCGGGAGGAGGTCCAGAACGCGATCGACGCCGCCCGCGCCGAAATGCGCGAGACGACCGTCGACGCCGACGAGCGCGCCGAACGAGAGGCCGCCGCCGACGCGGTGACCGTCGTCGAAAGCGACGAACGTGTCTCCGAGGCCTTCGCCGTCGAGGACGGCCACCTCGACGAGTGAGTCACTCGGCATCGTCATCACCCTCCCAGTCGTCGCTGCCAACACGGAGGATCGACCGCGCGACGCGTCCGCGCCGGCTGTCTTCGGTCGCCCACTGGCGATAGACATCGCCGTGCCGGGCGACTGCCTCTTCTGCTCTCGTCGCATCTCTCGCCGGCGTTTCGTCGTTTGATGTAGCACTCATCGGTTTATTTCCTCCAGATTCGCGACATCGATTCCGGTCCGATACGCAGTCCCGAACTGTGCGTCGACGGCGGCTGCGACCGCCACACCGTGGATATTGGTGAGATGGTCCGGAGCGAGTCCGTAGACTGTCGTCAGCGTGTCCTCGCGGCGGAAGACGACGACCGCGGACTGCGCGTCGTACCGCGCCTCGTCGTGGCGCGGGACCGGCGCCACGTCCGGAACCTCGACGCGAAGCCCGCGATTCCACGAGCCGATCACACTGGCGGTCGGTCCGGACCCGCGGATCCGCAGCATCCGATCGGCGTGGTCGGTCGAGCCGCTCACGTACCTCGAGCTCACGGCATCACCTCCAGGAAGAGGACCACCGCAAGGGCACCGGCTAGCCCCATCGTGAACCAGCGCGTGACCCACACCAGTGGGTGCCTCATCGCCTGACCTCACTCGGGTCGCGCCCCGCGACGACCACGTCGTGAATCGCGCGGAGCGTCTCCTTGTTCCAGTCGTCACGGGCGCCCGGCGCCTCGATGTCGAGCGCGTGTTCCAAGACGGTCGTCGTCGCCGTCTGCGTGAGCTGGTCGATCCACTCGCGCCGGTCGAGCTCGTCGTCTTCCTGGACGGCCGTCGGCTGGTGGCCGACAGTCTCGCAGACCGCGGCGAGAACGTCACGCATCCAGTCGACGGTCGTGTTCGCGACCTCCCAGCGGACGCCGTCGCGTTCAACCATCTCGCAGCGGGCGCCGTCGGCGTCGGTCGCGGCCGTGATCTCGCGGACGAGCGGCGGCACCTGGAGCTGTCGCGACCGGCGCGTGTCGGCCTCGCCGGCGACGCGCTCAAACACCCACTTCGTCGGCGCCGTGTCGCGCCACTTCGAGACCTCGACGTCGGCGAGCCACCCGTCGGGCGTGTCGCCCCGAAGGTGCGCGCCGAGCGTCTTGCCGATCTCCTGGGTGCGGACGTCGTCGACAGCCTTCGAGATAGAGCGCGACGAGGCGATGCGCTCGTCGGCGACGTTCTCGGCCACGTACCTCTCGATCGCGTCGAGGGCGGCCTCGCTGCCGCCGTACGCCTTGGATGCGTAGTCGTTATCCTGGCCGACACCGTTGTCTTCGAGGACCTTCTCGGTGGTGGTGCCGCCGTCGGCGCGTGCGGCTCCGTCTCCGGATCGATCACTCGGCAAGGGCCGACACCCCCAGTTCAACTGATTCGTACCACGGAATCGACCTCTCGACCGGCTCGCCAGTATCGAGATCCTGAACCGTTTTTGTCCCGCCATCAGTCGCGCCGCAGTACGGGCAAGAGACGCCGGTCGTGGCGTCGAGTTCGTCACTCGGCATCGTCACCACCACTCCTCATCTTCGAGGTGTTTCGTGAACGTGTACACGCCCTCGATGACGTGCGGCGGGTACACTTCGAGCTGATACTGTTCCTTGTAGATCGCCATCACGTGGCCACCAGGCAGGAACTCGACCCGGTCGGCGGAGTGTGGGTCGCGCTCGTCCTCGAAGTGGATCTCCGCACCGTTCGGGAGGATGTGGCTCTCACTCGGCATCCTCGTCACCCCCATCGGTCGCGGCGACCTCGGCGCGGTCCTTCTCGTCTTCGGTCAGCGTCGCCTGCTCGCTGCTCGACTCGTCCTCGCCGCGGTCAACTTCGAGGAACGGGAGGACCTCCTCGCGAACCCACTGCGCGAACCCCTCTTCAAGCAGACCGTTGCTGTAGTTCGCGACGTACCCGCTCTCGTAGATGACGCCATCGACGAACTCGTCGTTCCACATGTACTCGAAGCCGAGGCCGATCGTCCCGTTCTGCGCCGCCTCGATGTCGGCGGCGTCGTGGTACTCGATGCTCGTCTTCTCCTTGCCGCCGCCGAAGTCCCGCGAGTGCGAGACGTTCCAGGCGTCGGCGATCTCCGTCTGGTCGCGGATGTGCGCTGCGAACGCGTCGATGTCGATCCGGGTCTCCTTGACGGAAACCCCTGTCTGGGCGGCGATCCGCTTCACGAACCACTCGCCGTTCGACGCCGAGGAGACCCCGATGAATCCCGGGTTGGCGGAGACGTCGACGTAGAAGTTGATGGCTCGCGGGACGAGGTCCTTCGACCGGCTCGTCGTGATCTCGTCCGTGTCGACGGCGACATCCTCGTTTCGCTCCTCGATGAGGTCCGCGGCCGTCCCGAAGTAGACGGTGTTCCCGTCGAGGTAGTGCGCGCCCTCGGCGTCGACGGCAGGGAACTCGCCGTCGAGTTTCGACGGGACCTCGGGATCGCGCGCTTCCTCGTGCGTGAGGAAGAACGTCGCGTCGTGCATCAGGCGTCACCCCCGATGCCCTCGTTCCACGGAATGTCGACTCCCGCGAACCCCGAGCGCTCTGCGAGTGCCCCGTCGAGTTGATGGAGACTCCTGAGCGCCCGGATCGCATGCTCGCGCTCGGTCTCGTTGAGGTTCGCCAGCCGAAGCTCGTGGAGTCCGGGCGTTCCTCCTTCATCTACGCCCTCCAGGGCGTTCCGGACGATCGCGTGCGCGTCGTCGACGGTCATCTACGCGACCTCCGTGTCGAGCTGGTCGACGGCGAGCATCGGATGCTCGGCCGCGATCCACGCGCCCGGGCTGGCGCCCGAGGAGACGACGTAGTCGCCGCCGAACTGGTACTCGCGGGCGTCGGCGTCGTCGAACGCGGGCATCACCGCTCACCCCGCTCCCACGTCCGCCACTCGTCCAGCAGCTGTGTGTTTGTGAGCCTGCCCTCCTCGTCTCGGCGAATGTAATCGTCACTCAGGTGGCGTTTACTGTGTTCAGAGGGTGTCAGTGGCTCCAGATTCTCATGGCGGTTGTCCCATGGGATACTATTCTTGTGATGAACGTGTTTTCCCTTCACTTGGTCGATGCCGTACTCAGCCACCGCCACGAGGCGGTGGATACTGATTCTGTACGGCCGATTGTCAGCGTGCGCGATTGACTGTTCGTAGCCGTCTTGGTTGGTGTAAAAGCCCGCACGCTCAACACGAAGCGACTCTGAGTAATCTCGACGTTCGACGTCATGAAACTCCATTTGTCGAGAAACGGTTCTCTGGGCTGTCCCGAACCGCTCCGCGATCTCCTCTTGGTTCAGCCCTTCCTCGTGGTACAACCGCTCGAGAACCTCCTTATTCTGCCAAGGTCGGTCTCCGTCGTCATGCCCTCGGGACTCGTGAAGGGAGAGTCCACGCTGAGTGTCGAATTCCCGTTCACATCCGTGTCGCTGGCAAATATGCTTCACGCCGAATCACCTCTCTCCCACGCCTGGCGTGAGTCGAGTAGTTCCCCCGCAGTTGACGTTAACGAGTAGTTGTTCGTCCGCTTGTCGAGTGCGCTCTTCGCGATGAGGTCCGCCTCGACGAGCGTGTCGAGGTTCGGATAGAGGCGACCGTGGTTAACCTCCTCGCCGTACAACGTCTCCAGCTGGCGCTTGATATGAAGTCCGTACGCCTCCTGGTCGTCCTCGTTCGCTAACGTCCGAAGGATATCCCGCTGGAACGCGGTGAGGTTCGCGAACTGCTCCAGTAGGTCGTGATTAACTACCTGTGCGTCTGCGCTATCGCCGTTGGGGTGAGTATTATACCCCTTGTGGTCTGATCTGCTCATGGGTCTCTCGAAAGCCCTCGTCACGAGGGCAGCCTGTTGGGACCCGGCCGTCGGCGTTCCAGCGCCGGCGGGTTTTGCTCCCGCGAAGGCCAGGTCAACTGGTACTTGTGGGCGCCCTTACTAATAACTTACTGACGGTTGTAAAGTGGTAGTCGACACTTGTCAGTAGACTTTTGACCAACCGTCGTGAAATGCTGTACACCGGTGGGAATATGAGTACAGCCCAACGACGCAACGACATGCGACAATCGGCCGACTGGATGGTGCCGTCCGACGATCGGATCCTTGAGTTGATCCGGGAGTACGGCAACCTCACCCCGATCGCCATTGAGGCGAAAGGGGGTCCAGTCCGGCAGTACGCGAGTGAGCGTTGTGGTGTACTCGCTCGACATGGACTTTTGAAGCAGGTCCACCGCGGGCTGTACGGCCTCACCGACGACGGCCGTGCCTACCTCGACGAGGACCTCGACGCGTCCGACCTCGAACCGATCGAGTAGCCTCACGCGACACGCACCTCCTCGACGTCGATCTCCTGACCCGTCCGCTGGTCGATCAGCATATCGTACTCCACCTCACCCGGCAACCTCCAGTGCGGACAGCTCGAACAGGCGATCACGCCGTCGCGAAGTGTCCAATCGGTATGCCCGCGCGGACAGGCGTAGCGGTACTTCTCACCCGCCACCGACCGATCGATCTCGACGGGCATCTACATCACCCGTAGCCCGGGGGCTGCCTTCTTGATCGCCGGGCCGAGCCAGCGCGGCGGCGATCGACTCGGTGTGGCCTGGAGTTCACCGTACTCGTCGAAGGTGAGCGTCCACGCCTCGCTGTCGTGTTCGACCTCGACAACCGTCCCGTCGTCGTTCTCGTCGACCGCGACCGAGACGTCGACGTCGTCAGCGTCGAAGCCGAGTTCGGTGATGTCGACCGTCGTCCGTGTGCGGGTAGCCTGTGAGGGCATACCTCAGCCGACGGGTGGATGAACGGTAAAAGGGGGCCGTACTTCCGGGGTGAGAGACGGTATTGGGGTATCCACATCTAATTATCAACCGTAATGTTGCTGTCGGTACGTTTTTCAACAGTCAATCTAATGTTAACATAATCATGGCTTCCCATCTACACCCTGATGTGGAAGAAATTATGAGTTCACCAACAGTTGGTAACATGGTGGACCTCGCTCTTGTCGTCGAAGAGGGAGCGGAGTCGGGAGTCATTAGTGACATATCTAGGGTGGGCGGGGAAGCCAACGAGCGACTGCCAGGCGGTGTGATTTTGGCGACTGTCCCCGAAGAGAAGATCAGTCGAATCCATCAACTGGATGAAGTCCAGTCGATCTCACCGGATGGGGAACTTCGGGTCCTTCAGTAGACTGTGAAGTCAGATACAATTACGACGGCAACCGAATTTCGCGACCACGTATTTGATTCAATATTTGAGAGTGTATCTCTCAGTCCAGCACCCACAGACGGCGATGGAATTCATATCGGTATTGTTGATTCAGTAAATCAACCTCCACAGTGGGCGTACAATGAACACCACATCTACACGACAGAGTCATTTGTAGACCTTGATATCAAACACTTTGAGATTGAACACGGCATGCTCATATTCGATATTATCCGCCGTATTGCTCCAAAAGCAACATTCAGCTTTTATCAGGTGGTGGGCGAAGAACGAGAAAATATTGGTGTGAGTGAGTATTCACACGCGATAGATCGGGCCATTGAGGATGGTGTTGATCTCTTAAATATCTCCCTTGGAGCACCAAATCAGATTCCTGCGAAGTCGTCTCCCTATTATCCTCCGATAGAACGGGCAGTAGATAGTGGCATACTACCGATTGCGGCAATAGGGAACCTAGAATACGAAGACGGTCCAAAGCAGTACGTATACGGTCCCGCGAACCTCCCTAGCGTCGTTTCTGTTGGAGGATGTGAAACACTCTGTCCAGAACCAAAGAAGGAAGCCAACCGTAAGAGAAGGGGTGGCCCATATAGTTTTGAAGACTCCTCACTAGATCAAGTGTTCTGCGGACAGAATGAGTGTGCGGGTGGTGGAGCATGTATTCGGAATAATTTCACACGTCCATATCCGGATAATACAAAGCCACTTGATGGGGATCCGGAAGTCTTAGCACCGTCTTACGTACCTACAATATCTCACACGAAAGCAATAGAAGACATTGGCGTAAAATACGGCACGAGCTTTGCGACCCCAATTGTAGTTGGGGTCATAGCAAAGACACTGAGTGAGACTGAAGCATCCGTGAACGAGATCATGGATCACGTACATGAGATTCTTGCTTCGTCTGGTGCTCAAGTGGATGACTACCCAGCACCGAAACTTGACGCGTTTAATTTCATGACGAGAATCCGGAGAAAAGTATCTGAACCGATCAGTTAGGGTACAGCCGTTCTGTTTGGGTCAGATCGGACTGGATATTTAGGGTAGCTTCCACCGGTGAATACAACCACCGATGGTCGAGCCGCTCCCGCTCGACGAGGTCGTACGCTCGAAGCTTGTCGAGCTTGTTCCGCCGGTCGCGACGGCTGATGGGAGTCCGCTCTCTGTTCGCGTACACGCGCTCCTCGACCGCCTCGTATCGCTGGTGAAGCTCGCGCCCGGTTATCTCGCCAGCGTCGCGAATCAACTCGTAGAGGACACGATGGTGAAACGGGAGCGACTGGAGGTTCGCCTCTCGGATACTGGAACGGGCACGCTCGTAGGCGTCGTCGACGTCGGCGTCGTGGATACGTCCGTGTTCGCGCTCCTCCGCGATCTCGGCGGCGGCGCGCAGCGTCTGGATGCCCTCGCGGGCGACGCCGGCGACGTCGTCGGCGATCGTCTCGAGCTGCTCGCGTGTGACCACGTCGTCGACGAGGCCGACACGTGACCGGTCGCGAAGGATGTCCGCGAGCTCGTCGACGCCGAACCGGTCGAGTTCGATCCGGCCGCCGTGGAGATACTGCCGGACTCGCGACTCGGCACGAGCGAGCCAGTCGTCTGGCTCGTGGCAGATCACCACGACCTCGACGCCCGGGACGGCAGTCAGCTGGCCGACCGCATCCGTCCCGGCGACGTCGTCGGCCTCGTCGAGCAGGAGGAAGAGCTCATCGCCGTCGAGCGTCTCCCGGAGTCGCTCCGGGAGTTCGTCGTTCGGTGCGTTGTCGGCGACGGTCCCGCCGGCGCCGCGGATGGCCTCACGGAAGAGCTCACCCGTGGTCGTCCCGAGCGCCTGGATCCACGTCCAGCGCGTCCCGAACTCGCGGGCGAACTCCTTGAGGACCGTCCGGCCGAGTGCGGTCTTCCCGACGCCACTCGGACCCGCCAGCAACGCGCCCTGGTCGTGGTCGGAGCGCGCCCGGTGGAGGAGCCGGATCAGCTCCTGGACGTGCGCCTCGCGATGCCGGAGGTCGGGTGGTGGGGTCTCGTCGTCGAAGACTCCCGGACGACGTATCATACTGGTGACTGCTGACGCGGACTGGGGTAATAAAGCGGCCCCTCGCTTCCGGGGTGGTACTAAAAGTGAATTGAGGTGAACCTACCGCACGAACCGATCTCGGTAGTACTGCGAGACAACGTCGCGCTGCGGGCACGTCGTAGCGTGCGGCAGGTCGTCGATCGCGGTCTGGTGGCCGTCCGGCCCGTCGATCTCGATGGTCGCCCCACAGTACACACATCGGATGCCGTACGGCTCGCCGACCTGGTGGCCGTCACCGCGGTCGCCAGCCTCCGAGATCAGCAACTCGAACTCCGTGTCCGGATCGGAGAACGAGCGGAGGCTCATGACGACTCCTCCTCGATGTCCACTCGAATCCATCGAGCGGTCGCCTCGAACGCCTTCGCGACGCCGAAGTGCTTGAGCGTCCGCCCGATGACGGCGCTCGAACGCGAGCTCGCCCGCCGGGAGCGCGCGGTCTCTTCGATGAGGTCCGCGAGCTTGTTGCGGATCATGGACTCTCCGTGACGGTCACCGCAGCGCGGTGCTCGTCGTCGATCACCAGCTGCGAGAGCGCCTCGCCGCCGCAGGGCACCCACTCACTCTCGTCGGCGTCCCACCGGTCGACGCGTCGCTCGACGTTCCAGGGCTCGGTGGCAACGCGCTCGTAGCGGACGCGCCGGCGTTCGCCCGACCGAGTCTGGTAGGCGATCGTCGGGAGATCGCCAGACGACGGCCGATTAGAAGTACTTGTAACGGCTTCCGAGCGCTGGTCCGGATCACTCATCGTCGATCACCTTGACGTCGAGCAGCTCACCGAGGCGCGGCTGCCGCCGGGTACTCCGCCCGCCGGTCGTCTTGACCACGAGTCCGGCGTAGTGTTTCGCTTCGATGTTCCACTCGTCGACGAAGACGTCTCCTTTGAGGTCGTCCGTCCGGGCGCACAGCGTCGCCTCGTCGTGGTCCATGACACGTCCCTCGACTGACTTGTCGTCAGGGCTTCGCGATGAGTCGTAGGTGAGGCGGACACGCTCGCCCGGGTCGATCGCTTCGAGGCGCTCCAGGAGGTCATAGCGCTCGTCGATGTTGAGCCGCGTGAACGTCTCCTCACTTGACATCGGCCACCTCCCCATCCTCGACGAGCGACCATCGAGGATCGCTCGTCAGCGTTGCGACCGTCGACACCATCTCGGCGCCGAAGTCGGGCGTCCGCGGATGGGAGTTCCCGGTCCCGACAGTTAACTCGATGTAGTCCTCTTCGACGCGGTCGACGACAGCTGTGAAGCGCGGCTGCGGTTCCCACAGTGGGGCCTCGTGCGGTTCGGGCACGTCCTCGGGATCGGCCTGGGACTCGTCGCAGCGCCACGTCTGGCCGGTCTCGACAACGCCGGCGCGCTCGACGAGGTCAGGCATCGTCGTCCTCCAGCTGGTCGAGGATCGCTTCCACGTCACGCGAGTCGTAGAAGCTAATTCCGGTTCGGTGGTCTCTCCCGGCGCGAATCATCAGCGCGTCGCGAACCTGCTGGCGCGGCTGGTCGGAGAGGCCCATACCCAACTCCTCGGCCACGAGACGCACCTCCTTGGCGAGCAGGGTCTTGTGCCCGCAGCCCCGACCATACCGCTCTGGATCCGTTCCGATTCTCCGAGCGATCTCGGCCTTCATCTCGTGGAGTTCTCGAACAGCGCTCATCTGTCGGCCTCCGTGGGATCGTCGACGCCCGGCGGGACGGGTCGCACGCCACCGTCGCCGTCGCGACTCTGCCCCTCAACGTCAAACACGTCTCGCGTCGTCTGGTACTCGTCGCGGACGAGCTCGGCGATCGCCTCGGCCTGCTCCTCGTCGCCGTCGATCGGCGTCACCGTCACGAACGTCTCGATGCGTCCCTCGTCGTCGCGAACGGCAACGTCGAACCCGCGCCCGGTCCGCCTCACTGTTCGAACACCTCCGTCCGGCCGTCTGCCGTGGCGATCCGCGGACTCGCTGCAAGGTGCTGGCCAAGTTGCTCGTCGATCGCCGACCGGTCGGCCCAGCCCGGGATCGGTCGCTCACCGCGGGCCAGGGCTACGCGAAGCCGGTGCTTACAGCCCTCGTCGGGCGCCCGGTGGAGCGCGTCCGGACAGTCACAGGTGTCGGCGATCGCGTCGACGCGGTAGCTCCCGGTCGGCGTGACGACGAGGAACTCCTCGTCGCGGAGGTCGCCGAACGTCCGGTTGTCGAGGACGGTCATGCTCTCGGTGAGTGCCTTCGCAGCGCGCTCGTCGAACGTTCCTGCTCCCGTGGTCGCGTCGACGGCGTCGGCCTTAGACATCGACGACACTCTCCTCAGCGTTAGGCTCGTCACTCCGGCCAACGCGGTCGGCCGCATGGGTCCGGCGGACATCCCGTTCGCGGCCCATCTCCATGTCGACGATCGTGTCAAACTCGTCGAGCCGCTGCCGGTAGCTGCCGTCCTCCTGGCGGACAGGCGTCCGGTCGATACGGTGGGTGAGGACGATCGTCGCCGCGTTGGCCCAGTCGCCCTCCAGTTTGACGACCGGTACCTCGATGGTGGCGTCGATCCGCTCGTCGGTGATGGTCCGCACACCGAGGTCGACGACGTCGAGCGGCTTCGAGCGGTCGCCGACGAGCACCTGGTCGCCAACGACGAGTTCTCGGAGGTCTCCGATCTGTGCTGCGTCCGTGTCCGTACGCTTTTCATCGCGTGGGTTGTGGTCTGACATGCTGTCGATAGTGGACAGCACCGGTCGTCGGCGCTGGTACGCCGGCGGCCATCTTCTGACCGCGTCCCGGTGCTTCCTACTTGTTAGTATATTTGCTAACCACTTATAGGTTAGCATTTGCGCTAACTATTAGTAGATTCGCTAAGTAGTACCCTGTAGAGGTTAGCAAATACTACAATGGACACGCACGGAAGATGCGGTATGGCGAAGACTCGCGCGCTTCTCACCGAAACGGAGCGCGAGCAAATCGCGGGTGAGCATGGTGACTCCCGGAAGTACCAGGCAACGTCCCGGGTCCGGGGACGGATTCAGGAAGAGCTCGAAAGTGACGTGGAGGTCCTCAAAGAGCACCACCCGGAGTTGCTCGAGGAACTCCGCGACGTCGTCTGCGAGGAGGGGACAGATGAGTGAACCCGCCGACCGACTCCGGTCCGCAGCTGATGAGCTGGGTGACGCTCGGAGCGAACTCCCCGTCGACGACCTCGACGTTGAGGTGCCGGACGAGGCGCCTGCCCCGGAGGCGATCGTCGAGAAGATCGACGGGCAGCTCGGTGAGCTTCAGGTGGCGCTCCAGGAGCTCGCCGCGAACGTCGACGTGATGGAGGAGATCGAAGCCGATGAACGCGACTGAGCAACGCGCCCCCGAACTCCGGTGGCCAGAGGGCTATCCCCGCACTGCCCCGAGCGAGCGCGACGCCTACCCGGGCGACATCTCCCTCACGCGCAAGGAGTCGTTCCAGTCGATCGTCGACGAGCTCGAACGTTGGGGTGCGACCGACGTCCGCATCTCCACCGCCTCGACCCACTACAAGGACCGACCGAACATCCCACACCAGAACGACAGGCCCGACGTCGTCGGCGTCGTGGCGCGCTTCCGGCGTGAGGATCGCCCCGCCGACGAGGGCTACGCGATCGCGTGTGACCGCTGGACAACGCAGCTGGAGAACGCGCGGGCCATCAGTCTATACGCCCGCCGGAAGCGCCTCGCCGAGCGGTGCGGCGTGACGACTGCGGACTCGGAGTTCGAGACGGCTCGCCTCCCGCCCGGCGACGAGTCGGGCCCGGACGTGATCGCCGTCGAACCCGAACCTGACCGGGAGCCGCACGAGGTGCTCGGCGTCGCGAAGGATGCCACCAGAGCCGACGGTGAAGGGTGCGTTCCGCGAGCTCGTGAAGGACGCGCACGGCGACCAGGGCGGCAACGACGACTACGATGTCGCGGAGTTGAAGCAGGCGCGAGACGCGCTTCTCGACGGCGCGTAGGCCGTCGATCTCTTTTGGGTAGTATTGAGTGTCCGCTCGCGAGCGTCGCAGCTCGCTGTCGCTCACTGGGTGAGCGCGATAAAGAAAAACCGCGTGTGGGTCGACCCGCGAGGGCCGATGGTTCGAAGCTACGAGTCGCGACCGTCAGGCAACGATGTTACTCGTTGCGGCGGGTCGCGAGCAGCGCAGCCGCGATGAGGGCAACGAGCGCGACGAGCGCACCGAAGCCGGGCGTTCCGTCGTCGGTGGAGTCGTCGGTCCCGTTACCGTCACTGGAGTCTCCGCTGGAGTCTCCGCTGGAGTCTCCGCTGGAGTCTCCGCTGGAGTCTCCGTCGCTGGAGTCTCCGTCGCTGGAGTCGCCGCCATCGTCGCCAGAGGTTTCGATGGTCAGCGTGCCAGTGGCCTCATCGTCGTCGGTCGCGACGCCGTGCGTGTAATCGCCGGCTTCGAGACCGGACGTGTCGGCCGAGAACTCGACGGTCGTGCTGTTACCACCCGCGAGGGTGACTTCAGTCGTGTCGAGTTCGTCGCCGTCGAGCGTAAGCGCGACGGTCTGGGTGGCCTCCTCACTGCCGGTGTTCTCGATCGTCGCCGAAACGTCGACCGAGTCACCAGCAGTCGCGGTGGTCTCTTCGGGGTTCAGTTCAGACACTTCGAGGAAGGCGGCCTGGCCGACCTCTTCGACCACGGTGCCGTCTTCCTCAGCGTCGAAGGTGGACTGCTGCGCGGTCACGGTGAACGTATCGTTCACCGAGGCGTCGCTCAGATCGAGACCCGTTGCCTCGAACGTGCCGTCAGCCTGGACGGTCACATCTTCAGCGGACTGGACGAAGCCGGGCGAGACACCAGAGTCGGAGCGCACGCGCACCGTGAACTCCTGGCCGGGCGCGGCGTTGGTCGTGCCCGTGATGCTCTGGTTCTCAGCGGCCTGAACTTCGACCGGCGTGTCGAATTCGCCCGTCGCCTCTTGGTACTCGAACGTCGCCGTGGCGGTCTCGTAGAACTCGGAGAGATCGCCGTCAGCGTCGTCAAGTTCGTCTTCATCCGGATCGAGCAGACGCGCATCCTGAACCTGGACGCGGACCTCGAAGGCGTCCTCGTCAGCGATGTCCTCGCTGCCGAGGTCGAGGTTGTCCTGGTCGAACGCGATGTAGTACGAACCCTCAGTCGAGATGACGCTGATGTCGCCGTCATCGAACATCGACGTGACGTCAGCGGTCTTGCGCTGCGAGTTCGGCGCGGTGGTGTCAGCCGTCTGCCGGATGCGCAGGTCGACAGCACCGTTGTCGACTAGAGTCTCGAGGTCGCCGTTCAGTTCGAGGGCACCCTCGAGTCCGGTCGCAGTAAGCTCCTGGATGAGGACGTCGCTCTCAGCCAGCGAACTCGTCTCGACGACGGTGTCGTTCTCGACACCGTTCGTGATGTCCTCAACGTTCTCGACATCCTCGAAGACGTCATCCGAGGTGGTCCACAGCTGGAAGTCCTCGACAGAGCGCTCTTCGAGTTCGAGGTCGCCCACCGAGTCGGAGTTACCCTTGGCGGTCTGGACGAAGCTCGTGTCGCTGATCTCGAACGGGTACGTACCCGCCGCGAGCATGTTTTCGAGGTTGGTCTCGCTCTCGTTCACGAAGCTGACCGACGCGTCACTGTCCTGGTCGGCCAGGAACACAACGTCGCTGCCGGAGACGTTGGACGAAGTGGTGTTGCCAGCGATGTAGGTGTTGAAGCCAACCGTGACGTTGTCCTCGCCGTCGGCGTCGATGCTGACGTTGGTCTCGTAACCAACCTCGTCGTCGTCACCGATGGTGAGGTACGCAGTGTCCCGGTCGCCCTGGAAGTCGACCGTGATGTTCGCAACGTCACCGCGCTGCTCGGTCACGAAGCTCTCCTCGAAGGAGATGTCACCCTCGGGTGCTTCAACGATGTCGAACTCACCGGACTCGACGCTGACTGCCGAGTTGTCGTCGGTGACTTCGACCGTGTAGGTACCCGTGTCGCTCTGGGTGCCCAGGTCGACTTCGACCTCACCGTCGCTATCGATCGTGGCTTCGGTGTCGTCAACGACGTCACCGTCGCTGTCGAGGAGTTCGGCCGTGATCGGACGGTTAATCGCGTCGGACGTGACCGTCGCGGTCACGTTTTCGTCGGTGGTGAACTCGTCCTCGTCGCTCTCGACGTCGAGGCCGAGGTTACGGATGTCGAGGACAACTTCGTCATCGTTGTTGTTAGTGATGTTGTACTCGCCAGTCTCGAAGTCGTCCGTGTCGAGGACGTAAACGCCGCTGTTCTCGCCCGCACCACGGGTCCGGCTCACGCCGGGGCCGTCGATGTCGAACTCGTCGTCCTCAGCACCTTCGAGAGCGACGTTCTCACCGGCGAACGCCTCGGTGACAGCGTTACTGCCAGCCGTCGTGTCGACCGCGGTCGGCGCGAAGGTGACGTCGATCGGGTCGCTGCTCACGTCGTTCCCGGGGGGACCGGAAACGCCGGAAACAGACACGTTATCGACGTTATTGTAGGTCTGACCGGTGATGACGGTGAGCTGACCGTCAATGTTCTGAACGACATCTCCGCCGCTGTAGGTGTATGTCGTTCCGTTGGCCAGGTTGACGTCAACACTCTGGCTGTTAAGCGAGAGAGGACCGTCATCGTACGGGATGTCGATGACTCCTCCACTCTGAGTGCTGTTGACGTAGTGCGTCGCCTTGCGCGGCGCAGGAGACTCATCGGTGGTGGTGACGGTGCCGACCGTCTGGTCGGCCAGATCGAACGTACTGTTGCCGTTACTGTCAACGCCGGCGGTGATGTCGAATGAACCGGTGCTGTCTAACGTAACCTGGTCAACCTGGACACTGACGGTGAGGTCCTCAGAAGCCACACCACTAGAGTCGTCGAAGGTGACCGAGACGTTGTTCTGGTTCGGGTAATTGGCAGTACCGGCGTTTGTTGTGCTGCCGTTGACACTCTCACTCGTCAGACTGGCCGACGAGAGGTCGAACGCATCGGCGAAATTGAACGTAACGTTCGAACCAGTCGACCCGTCTGACGTGTCAACGTCAGTGAGATCAATGCTTACTGTGTAACTATTCTGGCTTCCGTCTTCCCCGACGGTATCGGGAGAAACGGATCCGTTGGCAGTCGAACTGGCCGCAGCCGCGGGAGCGGCGGCAAATCCAACTGCGACCATGGAGATGACCATGACCGCCGCAAAGAAGACCGCGTTGGCCTTCGTGCGTGTGTTATTGTCGTTTGTCATTGTGTATTGTTGTGTCTGCGTCGCGACACCCGTGCTTTGTCCGCGTCTGGGTCGCCCGCCCGTCGTCCGCACCGACTTCATCATCAAAGCGCGACCGGACTTGACTCGGATTACTCACATTCGGCATCGCATTCTGCATCGGATAGGGGTACTGCGCTTTGAACAACCAGCGTCGTATATAAATACTTTGTGTGACCTCAAGATGTGTGTGAACGGTACACATGGCAGGTAGCAGGCGTCAGACTGCCGTTTCTAAAAGTGAGGGCCTGGGCGATTCTACGTCAAGCGAAGCTTCTTTGATCGGGTGCGTGCGTGTCGTTCGACCGGAACATCTACATATGCCCTGTCGTGTATATCCGATGGGTTCGGACCCTCTCAGGCGACTGGGCGCTGATTTTCTGGATAGGGACCAGCCCAGTCGTCTGCGTCCCCATCGAGTGTCACACCATGAGTACAGCGGTCTACGCGTCCGGCTCGGTGAATGCCGCCTCGACAGCCTCGTCCCACGAGCCGAAGCGCTTCTGATACGTCGAGCGGGAGTACTCGCCGTGCTCGTTCATCTGCGTACCGGTGGGGACCTCACCGAGAGCATCCCGGAGTCGCCGGAGTTCCGCGATCAGGTCCTCCCGGTCGATCGCCGTCAGCGGGTCGTTCGGCTCGAACCCCGCTTTCGCGACGGCAGCGTTCCACGAGTCGAACCGGCGGAGGACGGTCGTGTCGGCGATGTCACTGTGGTTGCGGAAGTCCTGGAGTGAGGGCGCTCCGTCGGCGTCGGCCACATCAGCGACGCGGCGAATCTCCTCGAGGAGGTCGTCATCGCTGTGCGTCTGGGCGGCGCGCCTTCTGTCCTCGGCGGTCCGGTCGTCAGCGGTGTTCTCCGGGACGGTCTCAAACGCCGCGTCGAGCGCGTCGCCCCACGAGTCAAATCGGTTGTAGTAGGTCGCGACCGAGTAGACACCGTGGTCGCGGACGATCGTCGTCGTTGGTTTCGTGTCGAACTCGTCGTGAAGCCGTCGTAACTCAGCGAGCAGCTCGGCAGTCGTCACGCCCTGTGACGTCGATGGCTCGAAGTCGGCCGCTTCAAGGGCTGCTTGCCACGACCCGAACCGGTCGACGTACGTCGAGACCGCGTGGTCGCCCCGTTCTGTGACGTCGCTCGTAGTCGGCGGACTACCATCGTCACTGGAGAGCCGTTGAAGCTCGGCGAGGAGGTCGGCGTCCGAGACGTGCTCCCACTCACGGTCGGGGACCTCGCCAAAGACCTCTTCGAGCGCATCCGCCCACGATCCGAATCGCTCGTAGTACGTGATGTAGGCGTACCCGCCGTGTTCGTCCATCTGGTCGGCGGTCGGGATCTGGCCCACCTCGTCACGAAGCCAGCGAAGTTCAGCGACGAGCTTGTCACGCGGGATTTTGTCGGCCTGTGTGTACGGGCCGAGACCCGCCGCTTCGATCGCAGCTCTCCAGGAGCCAAACCGGCGCCGCACGATCTGTGCCGACACATCCGCCTTGTCGTCGAACGTTTGCTCACTCGGCGGGCCATCGACATGAGGGAGATCGGCAACGCGGCGGATCTCTTCGAGGAAGTCCGCATCGGAGTACCGGGGCATATTCGAGAGAGGGCCGGCAAGATGTATGAGTGTTCGGTCAAGCCGTGAGGACATCCCGATCGACGAGCGCGATCGCGCGGGCACTCGGCTCGAAGCGCTCGTCGGTCGCGAACAACGACGCGACCTCGCGGACGCCCTCATCGGCGTCCCACCCGTCGCCGCGGTAGTGGCGCACAGGCTGTCTCCAAGCCGGCCGCTCGTAATGCGCCCAGACTCTTGTCCGCCTGTCAGCCGTCGGCGTGAGCCGGACGTGGTACTGCCACATGCCAAAGAACCTCTGCGGTCTGTACGCGTACGAGCCGACCTCCCAGACGCGGTCGCCGTCTCCTCATCGATGGTGTACTGTATCGACGCTCACAAACGAGGAGCAACTATGTGTATCCTAAGGCGTGAAGCCGGTTTTCGACTTCTGATTCGTTCATCTGTTTGGTCTCGGCAACTGGCTGGTCGGATGTGGCAGTCCGCCGTCCCTCGTACGGCATCTCTAACCAGGGCACTTCAGTTAGGACCGGATGATCAATTTTCGGGGGGTGGCCCCACATCTTCGCTGGAATTGGATACATCCGTTCGCCCATCATATTTCCATGATCAGCTGAGACAACAACCTTCCCGCTAACAGATCCCCAAATCCGTTCCACGTGAGGGATGGCGAGTTCAAGGTTCTCGACGAACGCTTTCCAGATCTGATCGAGAGGCTCGGTAGCTAACCGATATCGAAGACGCATCCATAATGATAGCTCATCCGAAGCAACTCCAGTGTCCCGATCACCACCCTCTCCTGTGAGTCCCGCGTGCGTTATTTTCTCCCCTCTATCGCCGATAAACGGCGTGTGTGGTTGCATAAAATGGCTAATAATACGCTTGTTCGGATATTTTTGGGCTGTCTCAATAGTTGCGTCTGCCACCGTTTCTGGGAGGACTGTCTGATATTCCTTGTCCCAGCCCCAGTCAAAAACATCAACGATATCGTGGAAAATTTCCCTTCCTTTGATAGACTCAACGTGTGGGTTCGCAGAGACGTACACAGTATCATGATACTGTTCCCCGGCAAAGTTTCGGCGGATAAACTCAGTACTATGGCTCCCCAGAGAGGTAAACCGTGTGAGATTCCCCTCCAGTCGGTTACTCTCTTCGAACATATCAAAACGGCAGCCATCAAGAAGCAAAAGAACATCCCAGTCTTGGTCCATGACAGGCTCGCCCGTGGTGCGTGAAAGGTGCTGATTTGCTGTAAGTGCCAGCATACCGAGTTCACCGAGAAGGACTGAAGGATTCTTTTTCACCCGTCGCAGATTCTCGAGGGTGAATTTTGAGCCCATAGTAGTGAAAAATACGATCGATCTGAGTAGAAAGTGTTTCGATCGTTCGAAGTGCTCTCGTCAGAGCGAATTGCTGTTATAGAGGTCGTCGACGGACTGGCCGGCGTCGCCCTGTGCCGGCATCCATACTGTAGCGCGAGAGCGTCACCCGCGCACGGATCTCCTGACTCGGATTCGCGACCATGCCCTCGACCGACTCGGTGTTCGACGCCTCGATCCACGAGGCGCCGCCTTCGTTACTGATCGCGACCGCTTTGTTGCCGGCGATCGAAGACATGGTCACGTCGAGCGAGCCGCCGATCAACTGTTCGACGTTCTGGATGTCGTCGAGGACAAGGACGTGACAGTGTACAGTATCGATACAGGACAGTAGAAAGAGGCTACTCGGCGCCGATCAGTTTTTTAGTCCGCTCACTCACCCCGAATCGCTCGTCACTCGCGAACATCGACGCGATATTGCGCACACCGCGGTCCGTATCCCACCCCTCGCCGCGGTAATGCCGGACAGGCGCCCGCCACGCACTCCGCTCGTAGTGTGCCCAGAGCCGCGTCTGTCGCCCGCCTGCCGCCGGCGTGGGTCGAACGTGGTACTGCCACATGCCAAAGAACCTCTGCGGTCTGTACGCGTACGAGCCGACCTCCCAGACACGGTCACCATCGGCGACATCGAACTGGATCGACGCGAGCGTGTTTGGCCACACGCGCTCCATCGACCGGACCTCGGCCGGCGGCGCGTCGATCGTCCCGACGAGCGTCCGCGTGTTCAACCGCAGCCCCGTCTTCTCGGGGAGCGCATCCACGGCCTCGTCGAGGTCGGCGCCGACCCGGTCGTCGACGGCGTCGAGTTCCTCGTCGTACTCGCCGTCGGCGAGGCGGTCGATGATCGGGAGGACGGCCTGTCGGAGGCACCACAGGTCGGGCCACCTGCCGAGGTAGTGTCGCGCGACGGAGAAAAGGATGAACGCGCCGAGCGAGGCGACGAACGGCGCCCAAAGATCAGCGGTCTCAAGCGGCTCAATAGCGGTGCGTCTCAGGGTGTCGTGAAGTGTGGTCATGATGAAATGGGCGCAGCGCTGTCACTCCCGTCTGGTCTATCGGACAGTCACACTCGCTGGTCAGAGTCGCTCGGCGAGGCCGCTCAGCCGCCGGTTGATGCTGTCGACAACCTCCCCCGCGGACTGTTGCTCACCTAGGTCTGCCGATACCCGGTCGGTCTGGACATCCACACCAGCGATATGGCGCGGCTCGTCGAGCCAGGGGACGTCGGCCACCGAGAGGGCGTCGACGAGCTGGTAGCCGAGATCGTCGCGGGCGAGTTCAACCGTCGCCTGCCGCTGCGGGCTCGATAGGCGCTTCGCGGTGAACAGCGCGGCCTGCTGGAGCGCCCGTAACGTGACGGCATTCTCGAACGTCTCCCGGATGGTATCACCCGACCCATCCGCACCCGGGAGGGTGTACTCCACGCGTCGGCGCGTCTCGTAGTCGATGTGGACCTCCTCGCCGTCGGCGATCGCCGACCCCTCGCGCCGCGCGATCGACCCCTCGTTGCGGAGGAGCCGGTAGTCCTCGTCCGAGTCGTACACTGTGTCAGCGTCGCCATCTGTTCCGGGCTGGTACACCCGAGTCCTGCCGGGCTGGAGGTAGTCGTCGCCGATCCCGACGAACTGCTCGCCGGTCAACACGACGCGCCCATCCTCGACGCGCCGGCTCGGTCCGTACGCGATGACCGTGTCGACGACGGTGCTGCTGTCCCGCCGCACCTCGTAGTCGAGCACGGGCGCGTCAATGCTGGCCTCGCGCTGGCCGAGCTGCGTGAACACGACCACGCCGGGGTCGTCGCCGGCGGCGTCGAGCGACGGATGCTGGTCGGGACTCTGGACCTCCCACACGAAGCGCTGCCGGTTTGCGAGCGCCGTCAACAACCCGGCGACCGAGTCCTCGAACGACTCGACCTCGAGGAAGGGCGTGTCGTCGAGGTCGGCCGCCAGCTGGAAGTTCGAAACCGTCTGCCCGGTGTCGCCCGACGTCGGCGAGGAGCTCGGGTCGCTGGTGTATCGCGAGAGCGTCACCCGGCCGCGGAGCTGTGTCGACCCGCTCGCGAAGTCGGCGTCGACCGTCTCGCTGTTGGTTGTCTCCTGCCACGTCTCGCCGCCGTCATTGCTCACCGCGAGCGCCTGCCCGTTCGAGGTGTCGTCGAACGACGCGTCGATCGACCCGCCGACCACCTGCTCGATCGTGCCGACGTCCTTCGTCTCCAGGTCGAGGCTGTTCGTGTATTCGGGCGGCCCGCCGATGTTGTTGTTCGCGTCGATCGACGAGGCCCCGTTCGAGCCGAAGCTGATCCCGTCGCTGAACCCGTCGTCGTAGAGGCCAGCCCCGTCGAAGATGACCATCCCGCCCTGCGACCCGGTCGCGACGACCTCGAGCGTGACCGAGTCCGGCGGGGTGAACGTGACGTCGTCGAATCCCGGGCCGGTGAAGAGGTCAATCCACGTCGGCTCGTCACTATCTTGGAGCGAGTTCTTGGGGTAATCGTCGACGACCTGTCCGTCGAGACGCACCTCGAACGAGGGATGCTCGCCGTCGACAGGGTAGCATCGAAGGCCAGGGCGCGCTCGGGAGGCGGGCCACTCGTAGTTGATCTCGAAGTCCCACTCTTTGCTATCCCCCGACTCGACGAGTGCGTGCGAGCGTCCGCCCCAGCGCGTTCCGTCCGGCGGGTCAAGTTCCTCGATCGGCGCGTCGCCACCGTCAGCGAAGCGAGACGCACTAATCCAACAGGACTGAACCAACTCGACCGAGCCGTCTGAGTTAACCCGAGCCGGGACGGGGTTGTTCCGGACCGTGTCGAGATCGACGAAGGTGTCGTACGCCTGCGCCCGACTCGTTGACCCGAGCACGGCGACGTCCGCCCGTGTGTCCGACGCCGGATCGTCGACGACGTGCGGGATGTCCAGCTCCGTGAGCAGTTGGTCGACGAACTCGTGCGTCGGAACGAGGTCGTCGACGTCGCGGGCGACTACCTCGTCGAGCGCGACGCCGCCCCGCCCGACGAGCGTCGACTGACTCGACGAGTCACCCGGTATCTCGACGCGACTGATCGGGAGGCGCTCGCCGTCACGCCACACGCGGAGTGTCGCCCGGTCGAGTGACTCGTCGAGCCACCGATCATCGCTCGGGAGCGCGAGTTCGACTTCGGGTGTGTCGTTGAGCTTCGGCTGGGGCTGACTCTCGGTGAGGATCGTCGGCCGGAGGATGTTACCCGCCGGCGTCTCCACCTCGGCGTACCAGCCGCTCGCTGGGATGCGCCGGCGAGCGAGGCCGATGTCGGCCGTGGAGGCGGTGTCCGTGTTCGAGTCTGCCTCCGTGTCATCGGTGTACGATCGGATCCGGTAGCGGAACTCGTGGTCGGGTTGGGCGGTATCGTCGACGAACGTCTCCGTGTTCGGGCCGGCGTCGTCGACGACGCGCTCTGGCCACCACTCGCCGTCCGGGCCGCGCCGCTCGCGGATGACCTCCTGCCCGAGCTCGTTATCTGCCTGGTCGGTCCACGTGAGCTCGACCTCTGTCGGGGAGAGTGCGGTCGCGGTGAGGCTCACCGCCCCGGGGAACTTCGTCGTGATCGAGACGGGCGACGTCCACACGCCGGTCGCGTCCTGCGTCTCCGAGCGCGCCCGCACCTCGTACTCCTCGCCGTCCTCGCGCCCGGTGAACTGCGTCGTGAGCGTGTCGAACGCGAGCGTTTGCTCCGCGAAGCCGGTTGCGGACGCGTCCCACGCGCCCTCGCCCGTCTCGCGGATCTGGATGCGGATGTCGCCGTTGTTCGTGACGGCGCTCTCGCGGTCGATAGCGACCTCATCCTCGACGCCGTTGCCGAGGACCGGCTGGTCCTCGTCGGGGAGGGCAGTGGTGAACTGGACCGGCATGGCTCAGAGATTCACCCTGATGTCGTCTTGGTAGTGGTCGAACTGACCGTTCATTCCCGGACCGAACGCGCCCCATCGGAGTCTTGCGATGTTACTCGGATTCCCGTCGAAGTTATGGGTGCCCGTGTACGACCCGTTGTTCCAGTCGAGCGAGTATGTTTGGTTGGCCCAGTCGATGTCTATTATCCACTTGTACCACGTCTCGTAGTTGGCGTTCCCGGCCGGCGTGTTAGTGTCGCCGTTCTTGAAGTACACGGGGTCGGGGTTCGTCGTTCCGACGGCGAACACTCGGTTGAAGTTGTCGTCCTCCGCCCAAAGGCCGACACCGCCCTGACCGAAACTATTCTCGTTGTAGTGCCACACCACTCGCGTGTACTGGTTGACAACGCTGAAGTTCCACGTCATCGCGATGCTAAACTCCGAGACGCCCTCGCCGTGACTGATGTCCCCCGAGGCGTACATGGACGTGTCGTTCGTGCTGGCGGGCGCGACCCGCGTGGACGAGATGGAGGCTTCGCTGCTGCTGAGGCCGCTGAAGTCCCATCGGCTGAAGTCGTCGAATTCCTCGTCCAGATTTGCTGGGGCGTCGGTTGTCCACGCCACGATGCCGCCGACATCGCTGGCGGGGTCGTTCACCGCGTCCGCCGTCGCCCGCGCCTCGTAGTCCGTCGCCGCGGACAGCCCCGTGAGGTTGGCGCTGAACGTGCCGGGCGAAGTGAGCGACCCAGCAGCCTCCGAGAGCCACGACGACGCGCCCGTTTGGCGGTACTCGACGCCCACATCGACCTCGTCGACGCCGGGCATCTCGGTCAGTTCTCCGTCGACCGTGGCGCTGTCGTCGCCGACGTTGCTCACCGAGAGCGTGGTCACCGAGACGAACGCGTCGTCCGTCTGGAACGTCATGGGCGAGCCGGCGTCCGAGGCGGGGTACCGCGTGGCGGCTCCGGCAGCGCGCGCCTCGTACTCGGTGCTGGACGAGAGGCCGGACAGCGACGCGCTGAACGGGCCGGGCGAGGCGAGCGTCGCCGCGTCCACGACCACCCACGACGACGCGCCCGTCTCGCGGTACTCGATATCCGCGTCCACCTCGTCGACGCCGGTCACGGAGACGAGGTCGCCGCCGACGGTCGCGCTCTCGGGAGTCACGTCGCTCACGGCGCCGGTCGCCACGTCGACCGCGGGCGCGAGGACGTCGACCGACGCCGATACGCTGTCGTCGTCGCCCTCGACCGTCGCGGTGTGCGATCCAGCGTCACCTGGCGACGCCGTCCACGCGAGCGACAGGTTCGTCTCTATGCCGGGGTCGAGAGCCACGCCGGGCTGCGAGTCGACCTCCGTCCCGTCGACGAGCAGCCGAATTGTCTGCGACCCCGTTTCTCCGCCGAGGTTGTTCACGAGAACCGAAACGTCGAGGGTGTCACCCTCGGTGATAGTGATGTCTGTCATGGTGATGGTCGCACCTGCGTGAGAGAGTCGATAGTGAGGTCGTATTCGGCCGGCCCGCTCTGGTCGAACGCCTCATCGTCCTGCGTGAAAGCGCTCGCGCGGGTGACGTACGCCTCGCCGTTACGGAGGCCCGAGAGGGTGTGGCGGATGGTCGATAGCGGGGGAACCCACGAGGACCCGTTGAGTGTGAAGTCCGCTGAACCTGCTTTGTCGACGACGGTCGTTGAACCCGGCCCCTCGTTGAAGTCCCACCGATGAACCAGACTGTCCGTCGGGATCGTCCCGTCACGTATCTCCGCCTGTTCGTCACCGCCGACGTACCGTTCGTACACGAGTATTTGGTCGACCGTGCCCTTCCACCAGCCGCCGCTGCCTCCTTGTGAAAGCTGTAGATCGTCGTTGTTATCCGCAATAGTGATCTGCCCGACGTTTGGATTCTCTCCCGCCTTCTTCGCGTCAAACCAGTTGGCTATCGTTCCGTTCGGGCGGTCGTAGGTGAACGCGTAAAACTGGTCTTGAGAGTGGTCAAAGGTGGCACTGTCGCGGTAATAGTTCCCGTTTGAATCACCGAACGTGGGGTTGATGGTCCCGCTACCGTTGATTATTGAGAGAGGTGCGTTCCCGAACTGGTTTTTTAAGAAAATCGATGACCAATCGTCAACGTCGAGCTGGTCGGAGTTAAAACGAATTATCAGGGTGAGGCTGGTCGCCTTCCCCTCGGGGCTGAAGTTGTCTCCAGCGCTGGCCGCTTGAGCGTTATCCGTGAATCGGATTCCGTACTGCGGGTCGAGGTCGCCGCCATTCTGCGTGTACGTCGCGATGTGGTCCCACCACATAATGAGTTGACCGCCGCCCCAACCCGGCGCGCCGCTGTAGTTCCACAATTCAACCGTCTCTACGTCAACCCCTTGCTTGAGGTCGAACGTCTTGCTCTCCGTGTATCCGTCGTTCAAGTCCTCGCCTGTGAACGTGAACGTCCCTGCGTCCCAGTCGAACGTGACGAGGAAACGGACCCACTTGTTGTAGTCTTGACTGAAGTCGCCGGAGCCGACAACGTACGTTTTCCCACTCGACGAATCGACGATCCACGCGGGATTGTCCGTCGCGAGTCCCAACTCGTAGTCGCCGTTGCTGTTCTTGAGTCGGATCCCCCCGCCGTACGAGGGGTTCGCCTCCTGCCAGTAATACTCGAACGCGGCAATCTGCTCGCCGCCGTCGTGGTACACGCGGGAGGCGCGCGGGACGGATTCATCGATGGCATTTCCTTCATAGGCGTACGCGCTCCACGAACCCTTGTACGCACGGTTGCTGGCCCGCTGGAGGCCGCTCTGGACGGTCCACGCGTCGAAGTCGCGCTGCGTCTCGAAGGTCGAGACCTCCCCCGCGAACACGCGGTAGCCCTGCTTGTTGGCCGCGTTGTCCGCGAAGCGCACGTCGGCCGCGTCGTCGCGGACATCGGTGACGGTTAAGTCAGTAGGCGCAGGGACTTGGACCATCTACAGTCGCACCCCCTCGCGCGCCACAAGGCCCTGCTCGACGCCCGTGTCCACAACGCTCGTCGACGCGATCGGCTCGAGCAGCGCCTCCAGGTCCTCGGGAATCGGATCGCTCACGCTCTCGGGGATCCACACCTCCAGCGACTCGCGGCCGCGCTCCAGCTCGACGTCGACAGCGTAGACGTCGCCTGCCTGGTCGCCGGCCACGGCCTCGAACTCGATCTGGGCGGCGACGCGTGCCTGGCCGATGTGTGTGAGGTCGACGTCGGCCGGCTGCCAGTCCGTCGCGAGGTCACCGTCGGCGTAGGAGGGCAGATCGACCGCGGTCCAGGTGTCGGCGCCGGCGTCGTACTCCTCGACTTCCAGGGCGGCCGTGGCGTCGGCGTTGGTCGGCTCGTCGATGGTGATCCGGAGCAGGCCGTTCGAGCACACCACGCTGCCGGTGAACTCGTGGTCACGAGCGAACACGGACTGCCACATCCGAACGCGACCGGAATCGTTCTCGATGAACTTCGAGTCGCGACCTAGCGTATCGTAGACGTGGACATCGACGTCGGCCTGCGCGTCCGGCGCCACATCGTACAGCAGCACCGGATCGTCGATCGACAGAGACGTGGCATCGAAGCGATCGATATCGCCGAGCTCGGCTGAGACAGTGTCGACGGGTGTCGGTCGGATCCGCTGGGTCGGGTTCGACGTCGAGTCCACGGCCCGCACCTGTCGGGCGGCCGCCGGCACGCCGACGAGCGCGCTCTTGTCGTTGCCGAACTCGTGGCCGGGAGACGGCTGCGACGGCGCCGTGTCGAGCGACCGAAACTGCGACTTCCGCGTCCCGCTCGCCGTCAGCGAGAGCGTCCACTCCCAGATGTCACGGCCCCTCGCGTGGACGGGTTCGACCTCCGCACTCGCGATCTGGTAGTACCCCGACCGCGAGTCGGCCCCACCGTACAGCGCGACGGCGCCGATAGACGAGTCAGCGAGCTCTTCGAGTTCGGTCGCGACGAGCTCGGAGTGATACGGACCGAGCGCGTATCGCCCAGTCCGCGTGAGGTCGGCCGCCTCGGAGGAGAGCGACTCGACGATCGCGTCGCTCCCGAGGACGCCCTGCTCGGAGAGTTGCGTTCCGAGTGCGTCCTGATCGGTCGGTGTCGTCGCTCCTGGAAGGGGAATCGTGTAGATCCGTTCGGTCATGATGGGTCAGGAATCGCTGATGAGGTCGCCGAGTTCGGAGACGGCCTGCCCAGCGGCCTCGGTGAAGTCCTCGGTCAGTTCGTCGATGTCTGGGACAGGCGCCACCTCCTCGAACTCGAAGGTGTACGGCACGACGGCAGGGTCGTCCTTCGGCTTCTCCGCGCGGATCGAGAGCAGCGCGACGGGCTTCGCCTCACCGAACACGCCGGGCGTGTCCGCGTAGGTCCCGTCCGACCACTCACCGGTGTAGAGAAGCGCTTGGCCACCGGAATCCATCCGGGCCTCAGCCAGCCACCGGAAGAGGACGTCCCGCTTCGCAACGGGGTTGACGTCGCCCGTCGCGTCGTACTGGTTCGCCTCGCCGTCGGCGCTGGAGTCATCCCCCCACTGGAGATTCTCGTCGCCGACGCCGACCTCTGCGGAGATTGTGAACTGGTTGCTCCCCGCCCCGGCGTCGGCAAAGTATCCAGCTCGGCGCGGCGGGTCCGCGTCGGGGAGGATGTCCGTTGGGTCGAGGTCGGTCGCCTGCGCGTACAGCTCCGACAGGACCTGGCCCCGACCACCCACGAGGTGGTTGTGCGTCAGCTCACGATTCGGCTCGTGGTCCCTAACCTCGAAGACGCCGGTGCGGTTGAACGCAGATACCTCTAAGACGGTTCTGTCGTACAGTGGCATGAGTGTGAAAGGGCGCGCTGACCGGCGCGCGGCGGTGATCGGCTAGTCTCTGGTTCGATCTGCGGTCCTCACCTTTTGTGGCATCGGCAGCAGGCGTCAGTCGGTGAGTAACGGTCGCGTCGTCCTCCCTATTTTTACTTTCACCTAGCCGCCGGGACCCTTATCCGTCACCGCGGGGAAGACATGTTCAGCGGTGAACAAAAGCCGCCAGTGGATAGACGATCCGCGAGTTAATCCATGGTTGGATTAATCGAAGTACCAGCTGCTCCGTCGGCTGCCGTCCTGGCTTCCCTCGGAGTGCTGGTCTACGCCGGTCCGATCTGGGCTCTGACGTACGTCATCCTCGCTCTCGGGTCGTACACCTACGTTAATTCGTAGGGACGTAGTGTCTAACAGGCACTGCGAGTCTCGACATTTTATCGCTTCGCAGAAAGCGAGAGTCCATGGTTGGATTATTCCCAGCCCCACGCATCCGATTTTCAGCGCGATACCCTTGAGGTGATATCACGCGGCCGGATACGCGACTTGGGTGTGGTCTACGCAGACTCTCGCCTGATGACTTCGGTGTAGGGTCCGAGCGTGGATGGGTGGACTCCTACATGTGTACATATATGTAGTGTCAGATAAAGGCAACGGTTATGGTAATCGCCGAATAGAGGCCATCAGATGCCAAATAATGGCTGATTTCATTTTCACTTAGCCGATTATAGTTACGCAAAGCGGCATTCCCAGCCACCATGGTTGTCAGCGGTGAGCAGGTCAGTAGCCTTTCTACTCACTGTCGCCCTCATCGTTCCGGGCGATATACTCAAACATTATGAAGGCGAGGACCAAGGTGGCAGGAACACCTATTGTGGATCCATAAGCCCATAAGCCCCAAACCGATAGCAACCGTCACACACAGGATTGCTACCTTTCGGATCAGTTTCATGGGGGAGGTTCATACGGCTAGTGTCTAAGTGTTTGGCCAATCACCGTCAGCGGGTGATCTCGCGTTCGAGATCTTCGAGTTCGCGTTCAAGCTCGTGGAGGTCGTTTTCGAGGGCGTCGATATCGCGTTCGACGCCGTCCTCGACCTCGGAAACGATGCGGTCGGCAAGCGAACCGAGCCGGCGCGGGTCGACGTCGACGTTGTACGTTGGCGAGTGGGTGACGGTCACCTCTCGGCTCGGCGCCGGGGTCGACGTCGACCCGTCCGACCCGGATTGCGTTCCGGTCGGATCACCCGGGTCGCGCCCCAACGTGAGGCCGTCGTCGTCGCCGACCTGGATACCGTCCGGACCGAATGTGAAGCCGTTGTCTCCGCCGAATTGGATGCCGCCCGGCGGCTCGGCGTCCGAACCAGAGCCCGTCGACGCTGGCGGGCGACCAAGAAGCGTTTCGACGGCGACTGTGATCGGGCCGACATCTTCCACGGGGAGCGGGTCGATAGCTTCGACCGGAAGCGGATCTCGCTGAACCGGTAGCGGCTCACGGTTGACTGCCAGCTGATCGGGAATGCCGAGGTTGAGGTCAGGCAGGTCCGGGATGTTGATTTCCGGACCGAGGTCCGGCGCCTCGAACGTCGGTTCGAACGTAGGACTGAACCGAACGGTACGCCCTCCTCCGATCTCGTCGATCCACCCCGGCGGTTCGACCGACAGCGTCGTCTCCTCGACGGCCACCTCCGAGCCCGTGATCGCGGAGCTGATCGTGTTGCCGAGCGCGGACGCCGCGGTCCCAGTGAGGACGTCGGAGATCGCATCGGCAACCGTCCCGCCGCCTTCGACGGCGACGTCGCCCGCCGTCTCGCCGGCCACACCGAGGACCTCAGTGAGCATCCCGCCGCCACCGCCTCCGAGCCCGCCCTCGGAGACGGCGTCCTCGATGTCTTCGAGAAATACAACGGCGTCATCGAGGTGTTCTGTCTGCGCTCGAAGGAGTTTCAGGGCGTGACGACCTTCTTTCGAGATGCTATTCTGCTGGCTCCGCTCGGTCTCACCCCCGGTGCTGCTGTCACCATCCTCCGTGGAGCCGCCACCTCCAGAGGGTATCCCACTGGGCGCACTATCGAGCAGGTCGGTATTAGCGATTGTCGACAGGAGATCATTTCGCCCCGCTGCGAGGGTCTCCAAGGAGTTGAGCTGCGCTGTCGCTACCTCAAGCTCAGCTGTTTGATTCTCGAAACCCCGTGAATTCCCCCCAGTCTGAGCTGACATCGCCCCACCGTCGGTCGCCCCGATCTCGACGGCGCCGAGCTCGGACTCGATCTGCTGTTGGACGTTCCGCAGCGCACGGTCGGAGACGACGAGATCGAGTTCAGCGAGTGTATCGAAGCTCATAGTGGGTTCTGGGCGGCGTAATCAGCGAGCAGTTCGAGATACGGAGTCGGCGTGGCGAGCGCCTCGTCGAACGAAAGTCCGTTCGCGAGGGCGACGACGATCAAGAAGTCGAGTCGGGCCGGGGCGTCGAGGTCGCCTCGCTGTCGGTCGCCGGCGATGACTTGCTGGAGCCGTTTCCCTCGTCGCTCGCCGTGCCGAGACTGTTCGCCTTCGCTTCGAGCCACTTCACGGCCCCTGGCGGGAGGCTCGCAACGTTCGCGAACGTGTCTTCTAGGTCCTCCTCGACGAACGGCCCGGCCTCGACGCTCGCAGCGACGAACCAGAGCCGAAGTTCATCCGGCTCGGCCTGGTTGGGCACCTCGCGATCCGATCATTGCCTCCTCGCCGGCCGTCATCGCGCCGACCGTGATCTCGGTGTTGGCGTCCCACTCGCCCTCGGACATCTGCCAGTCGAGTCCGTTCCGCCAGTAGGAGAGCGTCCCCTTCCGGTCGCGGAGCTCGGCGGCTTGGTCGGTGTCTTCGTCGAGTTCGTCGAGCGCGTCGTCGATGGCGTCGATCCCCTCGGTGAGTTCGGTGCGAGCCTCGTCGATAGTGATGGTCTGCGTCGTGAGCATGGATCAGGCGGTGGTGACCGTCGGCGTGACATCCGTCACGTGGTAGTCGATCGGTTCGGAAAGGTCGGTGTCGGCAGCGACGAGGTCGCTCCAGCTGTAGGACGTCGGCTGGAGGTCGCTCAGCGCGTACTCGATCGTGTCGCCCTGCCCGTTCTCGAAAGTGACCTCGCCCGGGACTTTTCCGATCTGTTCGTAGTCGCTCGTGTCGACGTCGTCGACGGCCGCGGCCAGCTGGTCGCGCTCGGTGAAGATGGCGTCCGTACTGAACGCCGGCTCGATCGCGCCCGTGACGGCGTTGTACGGATGGCGGCCCTGCCCACGGCGGAAGCGTGCCAGCCCCGTCAGCGAGATGGTTGCGCTCTGCATCAGCGGCTGGTTCAGCCCGTCGACGGAGAAGGACGCACCGTGGTAGCTGAACGCGTCCTCGTTGGACGGCTGCTGGATCGCCCCGTCCGCCGGCGCCGTGACGTCATCAGGCTCGAAGCCATAGATGCCCGTCAGGGAAACGCGGATGTCGGAGGCGCGCTCGTAGACGGCCTCGGCGTCGGTGATGATCGTCCCGGTCGGCATCCGTGGCTCGGTTGTCCCGTCCGGAAGCGTGGTCGCGAAGTACCACGACGACGACGGCGCCGTTAGTCCCGCCGCCGGGAGCGCGGTCCCCCCGTCAGCGAACACCAGATCGTGCCAGTTGGCGTCGGTGAGTGTGAACTCGACGCCGATCCCACCCTCGAAGTCCCGTGGTCGGGAGCCGGCGGGGAGCGGGCTGTCCGGATGCCGGCTGCGTTCGAGTGCCTGTTGGACTGAGAGGTCAGTGACGTTGACGTCGATCCCGGGCTGCGTCCACGTTGGATCCGTTCCCGGTCCGGCGCCGAACTCGGGCTCCATCGTGAAGCCCACGTTTGCAGAGCCTGCGCCAGACACTACTGTTCACCTCGATTCGTCGTATGAATGAATTCTGTCATGGAGTGTCGGTGTAACCGCGGAACAGCATGTCGAACTCCGCGCGGTAGAAGTCCGAGTGGTCGGACTGCGAGTCGTCGATGTTCGTGATCGTGAGGTCGAGATAGTTGACGCCCGGGCGACCGACATCGGGATACGACATCGCTCCCTGGGCAGCGTCGAACACGCTTTGGAACAGCGTCTCGAACGGGATAGCGTCGACATCCGGGTGGTCGATATGGCCGCGCTTGGCGGCCGACATCCCCTCCAGCCGGAGCGACGTCGCCATCTGAAGCTCATAGCGCGATCCCGGCCCCGCCGGCGTCGGGTCGGAGGTCTCGCTCGCGACGCCGACGAAGTTGGCGCGCTGGATCTGCTGTTTCCGCGTCTGGATCGGCGTCTGCATGTCGAGTTCGTTGCCTGTCTCGTAGACCGTCGAGTCGTCCCGGTTGACGCGGAACAGTGGGTGGTCCTCCGGCTGGGCGTCGACGACCGAGCCGAGGACGTCCTCGAGGAGGAATTGTATCTCGTGTCTCATGAGAACTGAGCGTGGAGCCAGTTGAGTGTGTCTCGGATAAACCGGGACTCGGGGAGGCCGGCAACCTCTACCTTCGGCAGGTACACACGGTAGCCGTCGCCCTCGGGTTCAAACTCTTCGCGGACCCACTCGGGCGGGTCCTCCCAGATGAACGACAGTACGTCGGCGTTCTTCGCCTCGACGACGTGCTCGACCGTCCCGCGCTCGAAGTAGATCGCCGGCTCGGGCCAGCCGAAGCGGACGACGACACGGTCGCCGCGCCGGATGACCGCCGTCTCGCCGGCCTCGATGATGGGCTTGACGTCGTAGTCGTGTTCCTGGCCGTACTGTCGGAGGATATCGTGAGCGTGGGTTTGGACCTGCGGCGCGATCTCCTCGCGAGCGTAGTCTTCGAGGTTATCGAGGACCGCCTCACGGGCGTCCTCGACGAAGTTCGGGAGAGAGGTCATCACCCGCCTCGCGGATCGGTCTCAGGCGTCTCCGCGACCGTCGACTGCTCATCACCCTCACCGTCGCCCGACCCGTCGGCGAGCTCCTGGGCGTCGTCGACTGCGGCGCTCATCGTCGAGCGGCCGAACACGGAGTAGCCGCCGGCGAGGACGATCGCGAGGACGACGACCTCCCAGAGCGTCCCGAGCTCGTCACCGGTCAGCTGACCGTGCGCCCACAGCGCGACGACCACCGCGATCACGACGGCGCCGACGCCGGCGCGCAGCGCTCGATAGGGGTGGTTGGGTGGCGTCATAACGATGAGAAGCCGCTGTACTCGGCGGCCGTGTCCTCGTAGGCCTCTTTCAGCGCCTCACTCCGCGAGGTCCGACTCGCCAGCTGGCCGTTGTCGGGGATGTCGAGCGCCGTGTTGTCGTTCAGTGCGAGCATCGACGCCGCCTTCGCCGCGACCGCATCGCGGACATCCGGCGGGGCGCTCTCGACGACGTTGTCCTCGTTGATCTGTACGTCCTGGCCGAGCGGGCCGTACCGGTAGGTGATCCGGACGAAGCTGGTGTTCGGATCGTCGCGATGCGAGATGGCGAGCCGGCGCTCGAACACCCGGAGGCGTCGACGCCGGTAGTCCATCGCCCACGCGTTGCCCTCCTCGTCGGTGACGTCGTCCCACTGGCTGCGCCCAGTACGGATCTCGATGGTGTCGCCCTCATCGGGGTCGAGCGGCATCGGCCGGGCGTTGTCGAGGGTGACCGTCGCCGGCGACCACGACCTCGCGTTCTGGACGTCGTGGACTTCCCAGCTGCGCGGCTCGTCGACGGCGCCGACACGGACCGGGTGGAACGCCCGCCCGGTGCGGTTGATCCACTTCTCGGTCGCGCTGGCTGCGCGTGTGATCGCCCGGTTGCGGGTGTGATCCGGCACGGTCTTCGGGTCCGTGTCGCCGTCGAGCGCCAGCAGGACCTCGTCCGCCGTGGCGTATCGAATCGGGTCTCCGGCGGTTGACATCGGGCGTCAGTCCTCGCTGTCGGGGGTGGCCGTGAGGTCGGAGAGCTCGGCGTCGCCATTGACGACGTCGGCCGCCTCTTCAACCACTGCCGGGTCGAATCGGGTGAGGTAGTCGGCCATGTCGGTAAGCCCGGCGCTCTCCAGATCGATTTCGAAGTCGACCGGTTCGAGGCCGTCACCGAGCACGTCCTCGATCACGTTGCGGGCTCCCGTTCGGTCGTCGCCGAGACGCTCAGCCCGGTAGAGGGCGTTGAGCGAGTCGACGTCCCATATCTCGTCCTCGTCCGTGTCGAGCTTCTCCCCGAGCTCGTCGATAGTGTGCTCGCTGGGATCGAACGGCGGCGCCGGCGCCTGTGCCTCGCGAAGGACGGTGATGATCTCCGACGCCTCCGACCGGGAGAACCGGCCGGTGTACTCATCGGAGCGCTGCGTGGAGATGGACACCTCGTCGTCGGCTTCGACGCCGGCGATCGCCCGGAGCTGATCGCGGTAGGGTTCCTCGTCGTCCTTGTCGAACACGCGTCCGGCGTCGTCGAGGTTGAGCTTCTCCATGACCTTCTGACGCTTCCAGCGGTCGAACCCCTCGTAGAACGCCTCGGGCGGGAGGTAGTTCCGTTCGAGCAGCGCCTCCGCGAGTCGCTCGGCGTCGTAGATCACCTCGAAGTCGTTGCGTGCCTCCAGGGCGTGGACGCCGATGTTGCTGTTCTCGACGTGGTCCGAGTCGAGGTAGGTCGGCAGCAGCGCCAGGTAGACGCGGCCGGCCTGGAACTTCGGCGGACCGTTGTACCCGACGCGCTGTCGGAGGTCTCGGTCGGTCTTCGTGGACTGATCGCCAGTGTAGCGGAAGCCGACGAACTCGACTTCGGCGTGATCCTTCTCTTCGAACTCTTCCGCGCTTGCGAGTGTACTGATGGGCATGATGTGGTTACTGAGTGGTGGTAGCGACGGTCTCGACGCGGTCCTCGCGCATCGCCTCGACGAAGTACTCGGCTTCGACCTCGAGCACCGTGGTGTCGTCGTCGTAGACGTACACCGTGCGCTCGTCGTCGCGCCGCCAGTGCGTTCCCTCAACCTGGCGGATGTACTGCGTCCCGTCGATCAGGACAGTAATGGTGATGGTGGTGGTGTCGCGGTCGCTCATGTGTGGTTACTCGGCGATGTCGCGGAGCAGACCACCGGAGGAGAAGTCGCGGTTGACGGCCTCGTGGTCGAGCTTCATGAGCGCCTCGTCGCGGTAGTTGCCGGTCGCGAGGTACCCCTGCGACTGGCCACGGCCGGCGGTCTCGACGTACGGCTCCTGGAACTGCTCGATCGCGAGCCGCGGCTGTCCGCGGATCGTGTCCGTCGGGACGATGAAGATCGACGAGATGTCGCCGTGCTTGATGGCGTGCTGGTTGCCGATGATCGGGATGCCGTCGTAGTCGCGGAACCGGGCCGTCCCCGAGAGCCCGCGGATCGTCTCGGCGTCACCAACTTCCTCGCGCCGGTAGTCCGCCATCGCCGCCTGGTTGCGGACGTTGTTCCGGTCGGCGGCGAGCTCCGACAGGACACCCGCAGTGTCGTGACCCGTCAGGATCGCCGTGTCGTTGTAGACGTCGACGTCGGCGAACTCGTTCATCGAGTTCAGGAACCCGGTGAACAGGTCGTTGTTCAGCTGTCGCGTCTCCGCCGCGTTGAAGTCGACGTAGGAGTCCGCCCAGTCGTCAGCCGACCGGTCGATGTTCCCGTAGTCGAGGTCGCCGTCGTTGTAGGCGGTCCCGTTGGGGTCCTGCGCCTGCCCCTCCTCGTCGCTCGAGGCGATGACGCGGTCGAGGCTGGTGAGCTGGTCGGTGGCACCGTACTGGTCGTCGCCGGCCATGACGGCCTTCGCGAGACCATCGCGGTCGATCGCGAGGTCCAGCTGCTCCTGCTGGGTCTGCCAGAACTCCTCGAACCCGACCGCGTCCTCGATGGCCGCATAGATCTCCTGCAGGTCCGACACCTCGATGACGGTGTCCGAGCGCTTGGGGTCGAACTTGACCTTCTCGACGCCCATCGTCTGGCCGTCCGGGACCGGACCGCCCTCGGTGTGGGTCTGGAGGTCGACCGGGTCCGTGGCCGCGCGGTAGGCCTTCGCAGTGACCGGGCCATCGAGCGAGGCGCTGAAGCGATCGACCTGTGAGAGCGCGTTGTACCACTCGTGTTCCTGGTTGTACTGCGCGTACAGCGTCGCCGTGAAGATGGCGTTGACGTGCGCCTCGGTCGAGGTGTCGTACTGTGCCCGCTGGAGCAGGCCGTCGTCGAAGTCGAGCGGGACGTCGCCGACGACGTTGCTCTCGATGAACCGGCCGGGGCTGTTCCCGCCGGCGTAGCTCATGAAGGGGTGCCCTTCAGCGCTCATGCGTCCTCACCTCCGGTGACCGCGCCGGCTTCACCGACGGTCTGCGAGTCGTCGCCCGGCGCCGTGACGACCGTGTCGTCAGTCTTCGCGAAGTCGCCCTTCTGGTCGACGGTGTCGACGAGTTCGTCAGCGAGATCATCGTCACTGATGAGCTTCTGGGCGACCGCGCCGGACATCTCTTCGAGGACCTCGTCAGAGGTGACCGCGTCGGCCACGCGCTCGTTGAGGTTGAACTCGCCGAGCTTCTGGTCGACCTTCTCCTCGAGCATCTGGTCGACGTCGTCGACGCCGGGGTTGTCGTCCGGGTCGTTGCCCGCGGTGTCGACGTTGCCGCCCTCGGGCGCGTCGCCGGAGGCGTCATCGCCACCGGAGTCGCCGTGTCCCTCGACGCTGACGCCGGGGACGTTCTCGGAGACCCACTCAGCAGCGGCCTCCTGGGTGTCCTTGCCGACCGACTCGGCGTAGTTCTCGACGGTGTCTCGGGCGTCCGAGCCACCGATCTCCTCGACGAGGTCGATCGGATCGATCTGGTCGTCGCCGTTCTGCTTCTGGTCAACGCCCGGATCGTCCGGGGTCGTGTTGTCGTTGTCGTTGTTTCCCATGTCTGATGTGTCGTCGTTGGTCTCTGCGCGCTGGTCGATCTCGGCGCCGTCCAGCTGCTCGTCGGCGGCTCGTGCGTCGAACTCGTCAACGAACAGCATCGGATCGATGCGGTCGGCCGACTCCGCGGCGGCCGACAGCAGGTCCATGGCAGCTGCCTCGGAGAACTTCGTGCGGTCAGCGATGGCACGAGCCACCATCCGCATCTCCTTCTGGTCGACGTCGTCGCCCTCGATACCGCCGAGCTTCTGGTCGACCGACTCGTCGAGCGTGCGCATCTTCGATACAACTTCGTCCGGGTCGACGTCGTCGCCCGCCTTCTGGTCGACCGTCTGGAGGATCTCGAACGGTGAGGGGTCCTCCGGAAGGTCACCCAGGACCGTACGGGCTTTGCCGTCGACGGTCGGGGTTCTCGGGAATAGGCCCATGTGTCGTGTCAGAATCGCTGACCCGTTTCCAGATGGCGGCGGTCGGCCGCTGTCTCACGCCCCGCCGGCGTGACACGTCTTTCTGCAGTCGCTGGTCAGTTCGAGAGACGCTCCTCGATCCGGCCGGCAAGGCTGTTCCGGCGCCGGAGTCGACGCCGAATACACGCCTCGAGCACGCCGCCGTGCTTGAAGTCGACAACGTCGAAGTCGGCCTCGGGGTTCATCACCTGCTCCTCGTGGCCGAGCGTGACGGCGTGGAGGTCACAGTCGACGGTCACTCGCGTCCCGTCGTTGCGCCGGTGCTCCTGGTTGGAGTAGACGGTAACCGAGTAGCCGCCGTAGTCGCCGTTGAGACAGCGGACGCGCGCCATCTTGCTCTTCGTCGTCTCGTTACCGAGGTTCGCGACGAGCGTGAATTCCTCGTCGTCGACGGTCGTCTCGTAGTGGATGCCGTTGTCGGTGGTCCACTCCCACACCGGGACGCCGACGGGGACGTCGTCGTGGCGGGTCGAGATGATCCCCGGCTCGCGGGTGCTTTCGAGGTAGCGGTCGAGGCTGTCGGCGACCGCCTCCATCTGGATTTGCTGGCCGCTCCGGTCGACGATCTCGACCGACGCCGGCCCCTCGATGATGAAGTTCTCGGCCTCGAAGACGGGCTCGATCCACTCGTCGGGGACATCCCCACGAGTGATCCGGCGGTCGTGGATCGGGCCGTCGGGCTCGACGGCCTCGCCGATCGCCGCCTTGCGGTCGACATCGCCGTCGACCGGGTGGTTGAGTACGCGGATGCTCATGGTCAGTACGCGATCGTCGTGCCGGACGTGGTGTCGTCAGCGCCGACCCACTGGTTGTTCGCCGGGTCCGAGGTGTACGTCCCCGCCGGCGGCGTGCCGGTCCCGTCGTGGGTGGCCTGTACGCCGGTCTCGCCCGGTGCCGGCGCGTCATCGGCGGTCAGGTCCTGGGGCGTCGCCCGCAGTACTGTCGCCTCGAGGCCGAGTTCCGAACCAGCGAGGACCCACGCGTCGCCCGTGCCGATGTAGACGTCGAACGGTCGGTCGCCGGAGGCAACCTCAGCGACGCGACCCTCGGTCGGGGAGTGCTGCTGAAGTTCGTCGGTGTTCGCGACCAGCTCGACGTCGTCAGCGACGGCGCGGATGAGCGTGGCTAGTGGAAGCGCGCTGTTCTCGATGGGAGCGAGTGTCGTGTCAGTCATGGCTGAGTGTCAGGAGGATCGGAAGCGGGTTGGTTGGGATCGGGGCTGTTCTCTGCGTCGGCGCCGTCAGGCGGGCCCGCGGCGCCGTCGTCGGGGTCGCCATCCTCGGGAGGTGGCTCGTCTTCCGGCGTCGTAGTCTCGGGATCCATCGGCGTGATCTCCTGATCGGGAATCTGCAGCTGGCCATCCTCGACGGCCACCGCGGTGCCGGTCTGCTGGGCCTTCTCGATCCCCTGGAGGACTTCGAGCGGCGTCAGCGACTCTCCCTCGCTCTCGGGAGCGACGTACGCGAGTTCCCAGTCGCAGTGCCCTTCGACGCGCTCGATGAGCTGGCACAGCGTGTCGAGCGCCTTGTCCTGGGTGTCCTGGTGGGCGCTCGCGACGGCGCCGTTGGTGATCTCGACCTGCGTCCCTTCGGCGTTGAGCCCGCCGGCGTCGGAGAGCTCGTTCTCGAAGGCGTCGGAGACTCCGAACATCGCCCGGATCTGTGACATGAGCCGTTCGACCATCGGCTCGCGGCCGTTGATCCCGGCCGACGTCGACAGGTCGAGGATGTCGATCTCGACGTCGTCGGGCGACCCGTCGTACATGAGTCGCCCCTCCTCCCACGGGTTCTTCTTCTCGTTATCTTCCAGCGAGGCGCGCAGACTCTCCCGGACGTTCTCCCCGTAGGCAACGAGGAACTTGTCGGGGAGCTGCTGGTCGTTCTGTGGGTTGAGGTACTGGAGCTCGTAGTTCCGCGACCACTGGAGGATGGCCTGGAGCTTGATCAGCGGGAGGATCGGCGACCGGCCGTCGAGACCGTTCAGGATCGGGAAGTGCCGCGCCCAGTCGATAACCTCATGTTTGAGGAAGAGCCGCTCGACGTCGTCGCTTCGGTGTTTGACCTCCGCGTAGCCGACTTCCTCGAGACGGGCGTGGCACTCGGGGCAGACCTCGACCGGGTGGTCGGCGCCGCCCTCGAACGTGAGCGCGTCCTGCTCCCAGTACTCCTCGCGGTGGGCGGGGCAGGTCCACCAGCCACCGTGGCGGTTCTGTTCGTCGAGCACCGGGCGGACGCGACTCGGGTCGGCGTGGACGAGCTCGTCGATCGCCGTCGCCTCCCACCGGCCGGCCGACTCGACCGTGCGCCCCGCGACCTGCGTCTCGCTCTCCACGTGCTGGTACTCTAGGCGGGCGAGGATTGTCGAGACGCCGTTGAAGGACTGGTAGTCCTCCTCGTACTTCATCAGCGACGCCAGCGACTGGTCGTCGTCGTTGACGGACGCGAACAGCTTGGAGAGGCGTTCCTTCTGCGCTCGCGACGGCGTCTCGAAGTCGCCCTCGCCGCACACCTCACAGACATCGCGATCCTCGTCGTACTCCGTCCCGCAGTTGGTACAACGGGCGGTGAACGCCGGCGTGAGCACCGGGAACTGGTTCCGGTACATCTCGTCGCGGAACCGTTTAACTGTCGTCGCGAGCTCCGTCGAGTTAAGCGCGAACGACTGGAGATTCTATCCGACTCCAGATTCCGCCGCGGTCCGAGATGCGGGGGACTGGCCCGACGTCGTCGGCGTGACTGTCCGACCGGCCGCCCGAGGCTTGGGGCGTCGCCGAGATCTGTCCGGCGAGCATCTGGTCGACGTCGCCGTCGGGCCAGTCGATCGCGACGAGCTCGCCGTTGTCGTCCTCGCCGAGCGTCGTCGTGCGGGGTTCGTCGTCACTCATAGCGATCGTGCTTGGTGATCTCGACGCTGTCCATCGAGTGCTTGCGCCCGCACTGCGCGCACCGAGCGACCGTCGGCGGATCGCCCGGCTTGCGCACCGGCAGCGTGTAGAACGGCCGGCACGCGGTACACCGGAGCTTGTAGTAGAACCCGCGCGTCGCGATGTGGCCGTCGGTACGCTCGACGTCGTCGGTCTCGGGGTCGAGCGTGCGATGCTCTGGTCGGGGTGGTGTTGTGGACATGGATGGATGAATGAGTGTCTCAGCCCCAGTCGATGTGGTCGAATTCGTCACTCGACGCATGGTCGACCGAGCTGTTGGGGCCACGTGACGCGATTTCGAGGGCGTCGAAGCGGTCGTCGTGAGCGGCGTCGGGGAACGGAAGCCACTCCTCGCGGATGAACGACTCCCAGCGCTCGTTCTCCTCGCTCGCCACCTTCACCTTCCCCTGCTGGAAGCGGTTCGCGAGTCGGGTGAGGCGCTGCTCCTTCTCGCCCTCGGAGTTGCTGGGCGTCACCCGGATGTCGACGTTGTCCTCGATCGTCTCGGCGATCTCCTTGCCGTCGAAGTTGCTCTCGACGAGCAGCTCGCCAACCGGGTAGTCTGAGAGATGAACGCCGACGAAGTCCGTCGCCGCTTCCTCCCACATGTACCCACGGTCGCGCCAGACGTCGACGGCGTACTCCTGGTCGTTGTCTCGGTCGTAGGCGTACACCGCAAGCGCCCAGTAGTCGGTCTCGCCGCGCTCCTCGGCGGCGACGTTGTTCGGGTTCGCGAAGTCGAGCCCCGCGTACCACTCCAGCGCCGACCAGTCGTCTCGGGGATCGGGTCGACGAAGCGCAGCCAGTCGAGATCGAGGACGCGCCCGATGGCCGCCTCGGGGTTCTGCTGGTTCTCCGCGCGCCACAGGCCGGCGCTGCCGTCCTTCGAGACGACCTTCGTGAGCAGCGTCTCGGGCGCCTCGAACTCGGGCCACAGCGTCCGGAACTCCGTGCCGGGCGCCGGCCGGATCCCGTCGTCGATTATCTCGACGTCCGCCGGCACGTCCCGGATCGAGTCGTACACCTCGCCGTCCGTGCCGTGGACGACGTAGGTCTCGTTCTCGATGACGTGCCAGTCCGGCGTCGCCCGCCAGATGCGCGCCGCCCACCCTGGGCGGGAGGTCCCCCGGGCGATACAGCCGTCCCACTCCGGGTTGTTCGTCGCAAGGACGTGCTCGCGGTAGACGTCCTCGGGCGTCTTGCGCGTCCCGATGACGATGTTCAGCGACTTGTGGGGGAGGCAGGTCGCGCCGGCCTTCGCAGCGACGTTGTCGTAGAACTCCTCGAAGTTCTCCGAGATTCTGCGACCGCAGCGCCGTCGTCTGGTTGGTGAGCGTCGCGATGTCGTCGTAGATGATGACGTCATAGTGCGACCCCGTGTCCGACGTCCGGATGGAGAGCGGTTCGAGCGTCGGCTCGATGTTCTGGGTGCCCGCCTCCAGCTGGAGCGTCGTCTTCGACGAGTCGTACACCGGGACGCCGTACCGCTCACACGCCTCCTCGATGGAGGCGACCGCCGTCTTCGCCCGCTTGTCGGCGTGCGTCTTCTTGTGCGAGACGATGGCCATCCGGATCTGCGGGAAGTTGACCGCGAGCCACGCCGGCGCGACGTTGATCGTCGACACCGTCTTCGCGTAGTTGCGTGGGCCCAGCAGCGCGAGGTTCTTCGGCGTGTGGGGTTTGTACACCGCCTCCCAGATGTGCTGGTACCAGTCGCGCAGGTGCCGCGGTGGCGCGAGGATCCCGTCTGTCCCCAAGTGTCGAATCGAGAACGGGAGCGGGTGGGAGGTCGGCCGCTCCTCGACCAGCTTGGCGATCGACGTCGACGTCGTCGACGCGGTCGTGTCTGTTCCGGTCGACATGGTTACTGGACCTCAGCAAGGTGATGCCGGCACCAGTCGTGGACGACGTGCGCGCTCGCCGGCGGGTCCTCGACGAACCGGCGCTTCGCTTCCTGCATCAGCTCAACGACCTCGTGGTACGGCAGCCCCTTCTCGGGTATCTGGTCGCGGATCCACTGACACGCCGGGTGGTCCGCCTCGGGCCCGGACCAGCGGAAGCGCCGACCGGCGAGGCGCTCCTGTCGATAGCCACGCATCCGGGCCTGGAGGACGAGCTGGTTCAGATGCTGGCGGGCGGTCTTGAACGCCCACCCCGGGTTGATGTCGAACCGGGCCGCCATCGCCTCCGAGATGGAGTAGATGTCCCACGGTTCGTCGTCGAGCTCGTCGATCCAGAACTCACGGTAGTCGCTCTGTCGGATCGCCTCCTGGTCGCCCGGCGTCGACGGCGGGTCGAGCGCGAACTCGCGCCGGGCGACGGTGACGATGGTATCCTGGACGAAGTCGGGGACGTCCTTCGAGCGGGCGAAGTCCGGCTGCTGGTTCTCGTACTTGCCGAACCGGCCCTTCTGGTCGACGTGATCGGGGACGTCGACGTGGTCGGCGTCGTGGAGGCGGGCCGCAACGTGGAGGGCGAGCGGCGTCATGCCTTCAGGTCCTCCTCGAGGTCCTCGATCATCTCGCGGGTCTCCTCGTCGACGCCGTGACTGTGGTCGTGGTTGACCTGCCCGTCGACGTTGACGTCGAGTTCGTCGACGCCGAGCAGGCCCATCTCCTTCAGCCACTTCCGGTCCTCCTTCCGGAGTCGCTGCTGCGTCTTCACGACGACCGACTCCTTGTACCGGATCTCCTGATGGGATCCGCGCTGGGACGTCTTCACCCGCGTCTCCCGGTCGACCAGTGCGTTCCCGGAGTCGAGATCGTCGGGGCGGTCGTTTACCCAGTTGTCCGCGTGGATGATCTTGATGTGGTTGACGGCGATCTCCGAGAGCCGCGCTTTCTCGCCGACGATCGGCTCGTCGTTGAGCTTGCGGAACTTCTCGACGTAGCTGTCGTAGATGTCGTCGCAGAGCTTACGGAGCGCGTCGCCGATGACCTCCTGGTAGAAGCGGTTGCTCTCGACGAACAACGCATGGGTGACCGCGTTGGTGTTGTCCTCAGGGGCCGCCCCGCCGTCGTTACCCTCGGCATTGTCGTTCTCCTCGGGAGCGCCGCCGCCGCTGTTGCCCTCGGCGTTGGTGTTCCTCTCCGGCGCACCAGAGCTGGAGCCACCGTGAGAGTGGCACTTCCCGTGGCTGCCCTTCGCCGGCTGGGTACAGCGCTCGCCGGTCGAACTCGCCGGGTCGACGATACACTGCCCCCACTCGCCGTAGTCCCGATCGCCGGTGATCTCGGTGGCTTCAGGATGGGCGTTCTCGTGGAAGTCGTCTCTGTGCGCCATGAGGTTGAGTTTGTGTTTGTTTTACAGACAGGCCGATATCGGCCCAGTGAGGTGCGCTCGCGTGTTATTCCGCGATCCCGAGCCGCTGCTCAGCCTTTTTGATGTAGTGGCTGTTCGGGCCGCGCTCCTCACGGTACTCGAGTGCCGCCCGGCAGATACGCGGCCACTCCGCGCGGTCGACGTCGGGCTCGCCGAGATACGGGATGCGATCATCGTCGATAGCCTCGGGCGGCATCCGGGCGACCGAGAAGATCGAGCAGTACTCCTCGCTCGTTTTCGAGACGTCCTCACCACGCTCGTGTCGAACGCGGATGGCGACGTGTCCAAGCTCGTGCCAGAGAGTGATGTTCGTGATGTAGGATTCAGGCGGGAGACACAGTAGTCGGTTATACCCGAACGCCTGGGCAGCGGCGTCGGCGTTCTCGTAGAGGATACCGATGTTGACCGTCTCGTGAGCGAGCGCAGGGAAATCCGGAAGTGCGATCGGGAGTCGTCGGGTGATCGTCTCGAGGATGTCGTCATCAGCGTGCTCCGCGTAGTTTTCGAGGATACGCCACGCAGCTGTGCCGACGGCATCACGGCCTTCGCACTCGTACTCGACAGCGACTGTGTCCTCCATAGGGTTAGTCCGCACCGATGTCGACGTCGTCGAGGAACCGGATGGTAGTGCGGCCGTCGTGGCCGTGGATTTCCTTCATCGCCGCGAGGCCGTCCGGCGCGGGTTTGAACGCGCAGCCGTTCGAGTTCGACTCGAGGTCGTCGTTCTCGGCGTTGCGCCACTGCATGTGGACGGCACCGTCCGGGTACTCGACGCCGACGGCGACGACGCCCGTTCCCGAAGTCTCAGAGACATCCTCCTCGCGGACGAGCTCGAACCGGCTCAGGACGTTGTCGTCAGTCATCGGTGTCCGACTCGGTCTGGATCTCGTTGTACGCTTGGACGAGTGCGAGGTAGTCGCCGAGTTCGAGGCCGTTGTACGCGCCGGCGACGGCGAGTGTGGAGACTGCGAGCAGCGTCGGGTCGCCGCCGCGGTACATGGCGTAGGCACCGATCCCGAAGATCCCGACGTTGACGATGATCGCACGGAGGATCTTCAGCGTCTTCAGCATCGGTAGCTTCTCATCGTCCTCTCGGAGAGTGCTCTTGTACTCGTCGACGAACCGGTCGCGGCAGTACCACGGCCGAGTGGGTTGCGGTGCGTTCATGACACATCAGCGAGGGGCTGGCAGTCGCAGGGGCTCGCGGAGCTGAACGAGCACCCGCACACAGGGCAGCGATTTGGTCGGTACGTCGACGGTCGGGGTGGGTATGAACTGGGCATGATCAGCGCTAGTCGCGATGGTCGATCGGGTCATCCGTCTGGAGTGGAAACGGAGGGGTATGTCAGTGCGTCTCGTGAATTAATTTCATGAAGGGGATAGCGACGCCGGGAATCGAACCCGGCACGGGGGAGGCCCGTCTCAGGCTTGGGTCTCGCCTGAGCCCATAGGGCCGTCCGTGACCACGCCAGTGGCGTCGCAAGGCGGTCGGACTTGTCGGTTTGCTCGTGACAGTCGGCCTTCTCGAAGCACACACGATCGTCGTCGGGACGATAGTACTGCCGACCGCTCGTGGGACTCAACACTCCCTCGGGCGCGTGACCTGGCCTCGCAGTGAAAAGCTACGATGCCACGCCCTCGGGAGATGGATCGACTCGGGTTCGAACCGAGGCACGCCAGCGCTTCAGGCCGGTGCTCTCCCAGACTGAGCTATCGATCCAGCCGCTCTGCTTCGGACTCCGCCACTCGGTACTCGAGGCCGTCGACGTCGACCGTGAGGAACCCGTCGGGGCCAGAGACGTCGCCGGCGGGCTCGAAGTCGGTCGCCGTGCCTTCGAGTTCGCGACCGGCGAAGTCGAACGCCACGCGACCGTACCCGGTGGTGCTCATGCGGGGACCTCCCGCCGGGCGTCCTGCCGGGCATCGCTCGTGGTGATGGCGCGTCTGATGGCCGCCTCGGTCGCCTCGCCGAGACAGTCGTCGACGTGCTCGCCGTCTCGACGGCGCCGGAGTGCCTCCCGAGCGAGCGTCTTGCGATGGAGGGTGACGCCCTTCTCCTCGAGCGTACGGATCGTCTCTTTGAGCAGCTCGCGGAACTTCAACATGGAGATCTCGCGCTCCTGGCACGGCGTCGTCGCGGGCTCGTCGACGTCGTCGAGCCAGCCGAGCGCCGTCGCGACCTCGTGCGTGTTGGTCCGGTAGTCGTCCCAGTATCGGTCCCACGGCGACTCAGTGCCGCAGCGCTCGCAGAACGTCCCCTGTTGCTCGCCGACGGTCTTGGCGGGGCCGTAGTCGACCACGGTGTGATCACGGTGGCGTTCGTGGTGCGTCTCGTACTCCCGGGTGAGCCCGCCACGCGTCGGGTCCTGCCGCTCGACGCGGATGACTCTGTGACAGGAGTTACACACGTCCGATGCGTCGAGCAGGTGCTCGTGGTAGGCGGGTGACTCAGTCATAATGTACAGAAGGGTCCAGGGCGACCGTCTCTCCGGCCCTGTCGTTCCGACCCCCGCGTGCGAGGCGTGGGGCCGCCCGTCGCTGGGCTGTCGTCACCCGTGTGTTGCTTGCCCCTACGCTTAAGTGGTCCACCGCCGGCCAGATTGGCGATCACTCTGTAACCCTCCATTCGGGCGTCGGCGGATCGTCGTGTCGCGGCGTCGATTCTGCCAGTCCGGCAGTATCGAGTCGGCGGAGCGCTCGCCGTACAGATCGCTGTGGGAGACTCGTCTCTCGGGAGAGCTGCCGTACTGTTCGAGCACCGGTTGTTGCGCGGAGTTCGAGGTAGACCAGTGCCGCCGTCCGTGGGAGGTCGACGACGCGCTCACGGATCTCTGGCGGAAGGTCGCTTAGAACGCCGCTGCTCATCTGCTCGCCCCCACGGTCGCGCCCTCCTGTCTGCTCCACGGGACCTCCTCACCGTCATCGTCGACGAGCACCGCCACCGACTCGGCGTCGCGCTCGGCGGCAGCCTCCCGGCGCTCCGCCGGCGTCATCCCGGCCTGCGGGAGTCCCTCACCGTGGGCCTCAAGAGCGGACTTCCGCTCGCGAATCTCACGCTCCACGCTGTCGCGGGGCTCGCGTCCTTCTTTGTTCGCGAGCGCTCGTTCGACCGCGAGCCAGAATCCGCAGAGCTCGATCGTCTCCAGTCCGCGGATCCGAGCGAGCATCAGCTCACCGCTGGTGCCCTCGCCGTCGTCGACGGTGAGGTCCTCAGCGAGAAACCGAGCGGGGTTCTCGCCGTACTGCTGGGAGGGCTCGGGGAACGGGTTCGGCGTCGTGGCTGCCTGCTCGTTGTGTTGAGCGGTCGCCGGCATGGTCACGCCCTCCCGAGCCACTTGAGCGTCCCGTCCATCGGCTCGTACAGCGACCCGATCTCTTCCTTGATCTTCCGGAGCGTCTTCTCCGCGCGCTTCCGGTCGATCCCCTCCTCCTCGGCCGCGTCGAGGACGGTCTCAACCGGCGTGCCATTGGTCTCGCCGTCGTGGCACTGCTCTTCGACGAGGTCCTCGATCAGCGTGATGCGGTCACGTTGCGTCTTCGAGGTCCCAGACTCCCGGACGTCGGCGTCGAACTCCCCATCCTCATTCATCCCGAAGTCCCGCATCGACCGCATCGTCAACGAGAGGGCCGTCTTGATGTGTCGCTCCTCGATGGTCTCGGAGAACTCCAGCTTCGCGGCCGCCTCGGCAAGCCGCAGCTGCGCTTCCAGGTCGCGCCACGTCGCCGGGACCGGCGCGTCCTCGCCCATGTGCTTGGTCTTGAAGTCGGAGAACTCGTCGGCGATCCGCTGCTCGAGCTCCTCGCTCGCGATGACGGGTGACGGCTGGTCCGCGGCGAGGGCGAGCCACTTCCGGAGGAGTTCGCTGCGGACCGGCGGGTCGTACTTGTCCGTCTCGCCCGACTCGATCGTCTCGGGAGCGACGTCGAGGCGCTTCTTGTGCTCGCGACGCCCGACGATGTCCCGAGCGACCTGTTTGACCGTGTCGACGTCGTCCGTCTCGGTCACCGTGAACCCGAGATCGAACCGCGAAATGAGTGTCGACCCGAGTTCGACCTGTTCGAGGACCGGCTCGTACTCGTCGAACCGGCCGTATTTCGGATTTGCCGCCGCGATGACGCCGACCCGTGTCTGGAGCGTCGCGTTGATCCCGGCCTTCGAGACGTTGATCTTCCCGTTGGCCATCGGCTCCAGCATCGCCGACCGGACGTCCGGCGGCATGTCGTCGAGCTCGTCGATGCGGACGATCCCGCCGTTCGCCTTCACGAACGCGCCCGCCTTCAGCGTCCACTCCCCGTCGGAGAAATCGTCGCGGACAGCCGAGGCTGTGATCCCGGCTTCGCGGGCGCCCTTTCCGGAGACTCCGACCCCGCGGGGTGCGTTCGACTCGGCTTGGTTGATGAGCGCCGACTTCCCCGTCGACGGGTCGCCGACGAGGAGAATGCTGATGGAACCGCGCTCAACGCTGCCGTCCTTGCCCTCGGCCCATTCGCCCTGGACGATCGCGAGGACGATCGCCCGCTTCATGTGGTTGTACTGCTCGCCGAACACGCCGGGCGCGATCGACTCCATAGCGACCTCAAGCGGGTCGCCCTGTTCGCCGTCGACGATCGCATCGATCTCGTCGCGCTCTTCGCGAGAGACCTCGACCGTCGTCTGGTCTGACTCCTGAACCTCAATGGCGTGGCCGGTGAGGTACGGCTCGAACGTCGACTTCTTCTCGTTGCCACTCGTCCGCTGTTCGAGCTGAAGCTTCCCCGTAATCGTGACACGATCCCCTGTGGTCACTCGGCCGGCGAGGTCGTCCTCGACGAAGATATCGATCGTCTGACCCTCGCCGCCGGCGACCTCCGGCGGCTCCGACAGGCGGATCTTCTGGGCGTCGATGAACTCGGACTGGTCGAAGTTGACGCGGAACGGCCCTTGTCGCTCGCATCCCTGACACTCGTGTGGCTCCTGGTAGCCGCGATCCGTCTGTGGGATGTAGCTCATCGTCCCGCAGCGCTTACACTCGAACGCGGTCTCTGTGACCTTCGGGTGGACGTCACTCGCCGCGACGATCTCGCCTTCGACGCCGATGTACGGCCTCGTCGAGTGGACCTTTGTCGGGCTGAAGTGTCCGGGGTAGTGGGTGTACTCGTCCGGAAGGTTCGACACGCGCACGTGAGCGCGGTCGAGAGAGACGTCCGCCGGGAGGTCGTAGTTCCGAAGCGCCTCCTCGGCGTACTCCCGCATCTGATCAGGCTTGGCGAGGTAGTCCTCCGCGGTGTCGCGGTCGAACTCGAAGAGCTCGTCGTAGTCGATGACGAGTGACTTCTGGTCGTTCGGGTAGCGCTGGGCGAGCGTGCCGACCTCCTCTCGGTACCGCTCCCGGAGGAATCGAATCAGCGTCTCGGTCAGCGTCTCGTTCTCCTTTCGTCGGTCGTGGGTGGATGGCATCGTGTGGTCTTTTTCCCGAGAACAAACGCCACCGAGGCGTCGTCCGCGACCGTCGACGTCGGCCAGACGTCGGCCAGAACGACGGCCTCTCGGCTAGCGGACAGTTGCTTACAGACTGCTGTACAACGGTATCTTCACTCAGTGAAACGGAGGTGGGATACCTCGGGAGAACGGCGGCATCCTCAGACCACCCCCTCCCCGCCGGTCTTTGTTCTCGGGAAAAAGACCTCTCCGCGCTTGGCCTCGGCAGCGTTGACGGCGAGGTGGTAGTTGCCGCTCGACGGGTCGCGAGCGGTGAAGCCCGGGATCGTCCCCCCAGTCTTCTCATCGCTATCCGGATCGAGGCCGGCTGCGAGCCGAATGAGCTTGTAGCAGTGTTTCGAACCGGGCTTCCCGTCGAACACCTCGTACATCACGTCGTCGTAGTCCAGCTTCGCCCGGCCGTTCCGGTCGACTGCCTTCCGGAATGCGTGCTCGCGGACCATACCGACCTTCTCGTCGATGGAGAGCGACTTGTACGGCCGCTCGTCGTCGATCTCGGAGAGGCGGAGCTTCACCGCGGTGAGGTCTTCCTGGAGCTCACCACGCTGTACCTCGAGCTGGTCGATGCGGTCCTCGAACTCGTTGACGCGAGCGAGCGCTCGCTGCGCGATGGCGAGGGCGTCCCGGGCGGAGACGTCGTCGTCATCTTCAGACATCGTCGACCACCTCGCCGTCGTCGGCGTCGTCGGGACAGACGGGGCGCTCGCGACCGTCCTCGAGGCGGATGACCACCGCGGCGTCGTCGGTACAACCGAGCGAGGCACAGACCGCCATCTACGCGGTCACCTCCGTCGCAGCCGCTGGCGGTGTGCGAGCAGGATATCCGGATGCCTCTCGGCGGTTGGCTAAGAAAGAAGGAAACGGAGTTAGCGGGTCTAAGACCCGCAGATATCCGCTATTCTGAACCGAACATCTGGCGCATCATCGGGTCGGATCTCCATCAGCTGCTCTTCGGCGATCTCCTCGTACAGCTTGTACGTGATAGAGACCGCGAGCAGCAGCCCGGTCCCGGAGACCTGACCGATGGTGCCGAGCAGGTTCGCCATCACGGCGAGCAGCCCGACGAGGGCACCTCCGATGACGGTTACCTGCGGGATGTACCGCTCCATGACCTTCTCGACGACCTGTGGGTTCCGGCGGAACCCGGGGATCTGCATCCCGGAGTTCTGGATCTGTTTCGCGGTCGCCTCGGGTCCCATACCGGTGGTCTCGACCCAGAATATCGCGAAGATGGCGCCACCGACGATCATGAACGTGAGGTCGACCCCGAGCCGGACCGCGATCATCCACGGCTCGATGGATGCCGCCTCGAGCTCGCCGAGGAACCACATCCACTGGTTGCGGCTCTGGATCGGGTTCAGGTAGTAGAACAGGCCCGCGATGGGCTGCCCTTGGTCGCTGTAAACGCCGAGCGCCGCCGGCATCCCCGCCCACTGCGAGGAGAGCAGCTGGCCGAGGAACTGGATGTTCGCCTGCAGCGCGCGAACGAGGATCATCGGCAGGACGGACGCGTAGATGAGCTTCACCGGGAAGCGTCCGCGGGCGCCTTTCACGCGGGCGTGCGACAGCGGGATCTCGACGCGGACCGACTCCGCGTACACGACGATCCCGAAGATGAACACCGTGGTGAAAAGCGCCAGAATGTTCCCCGGATCGAACAGCAGATTCTGGAGCCCCTCAGCCGTGAACGGCGACAGCGAGGCCGGCACGTCGCCGACGATCACGCCGTACCAGCTCGCGAAGAAGCCGGTGGCGCCGAGCGCGGAGAAGCTGAAGAAGCCGCCGACGATCTGTTGGCTCACCGACGCGATGATGAACAGCCCGACGCCGGAGCCGACGCCCCACTTGCTCACGATCTCGTCCATGAACAGGATGAGGATGCCGCCGACGAAGATCTGCGCGAAGATCAGCGCCTGAACGCCGAACGTGCCGATCCCGAGCGCCTCACCGACGGCGCCGTCGACCGGAAGGAAGCCCCCGGTGAACACCATTGGCGCCGCCGTGAGGGCGGTGACGATGACCACGAGCAGCTTCTGGAGGCCCTGATAGAGGACCTGGTCACGCGGGTCGTTCTCCGTGTCGAGCCCGAGGAGGTTCGCACCGCCCAAAAGCTGGAGGACGATGGACGCCGTGACGATCGGGCCGATACCGACCTGTAACAGTGACCCGGACGAGCCGGCGAGCACCGACCGGAACTGCCCGAAGAAGTCGGAGCTCTGACCAACATCCAAACCGAACGGATTGATATTGGTCAGGAAGAAGTAGACGATCAGGATCCCTGCCGTCCACATGAGCTTCCGTCTGAACGGGACGTGTCCCGCGGGCCGCTCCACGACGGGCATCCGCGAGAGCACCGGTTCGGCGGCCTCCTTCCAGCTCATATTACGCCTCGTCGTTCTCGTCGTCGGAAGTGTTTTCCGGTTCGTCAGCGGCCTCCTCGGCGCGCTCGGAGAGGGTCGCTTCGCCGCCGGCCTCCTCGATGAGCTCGACCGCACCGGCGGTGAACGCGTCCGCCGTGACGTGAAGCTCGCGGCGGACCTGTCCGCCGCCGAGCACTTTCACGACATCCGCCTCGTAGCCGTCCTCGACGACATCGCGCGCGTCGAAGACGTACGCGTCGCCGTCCTCCTCTGCGAGGCCCTCGGCGGCGTACAGCGCCGCGTCCTCGTCGAGCTTCTGGATCTTCACTTCGAGGACCTCCGTCTGAGCGTCCTCGGGCCGCTTGAATCCGTGCTTGCCGAGCGGGCCGTAGTTGTGGTACTCGTGTTTCGAGCGGCCGGCCGCGCCGCGGCCGCCGCGGTGACCGGCGCCGCGCCGGTTCTTGTGCGTGCCGCCGCCGTGCGTCCGAGAGCCGCGCTGTCGTCGTTTCTTACTCGTCATCGCATTGCCTCCAGGAGACTGTCGATCTCCTCGGTAGTGTGTTTCCCGAGTTCGCCGCCCTCGATCACGGGGTGTTTAATTCCCTCGTGACCGCCGCGGGGCGCGTGGAGTCGGAGCGTCGGCGAGAGACCCTGATCGCGCAGGGTCGTCTCCTCGTCGACGAGCGCCTCGGCCAGCGCCTCCAGGTCGGCGTACTCGGTGTTGTCGTCGATCCACTCGTCGTCGACGTCGGCGGAGCCTTCCAGCGGCTCGCCGCGCAACGCGATCGTCCGCGCGACGGCCTCGGCGCTCGGTTCCCCGAACGCGACGACGTCGTTGACCTTCGTGATCATGCCGCGGTACGAGTCCGTCTCGGGAATGAACGTCGCGTGGTTGACGCGCCCGACGTTCAGCATGTCGAGCGTGTCCTCGACGCCGTACTCGAGGTTGACATCGCCGCGGAGCTGTACGATCGCCTGCATCACTCGCTCACCTCGTCGTAGTGGACTTCGCGCGCGTGCTGGGGCGTGCGGGACTGCGCCGCGTTCTCCAGGGCGTTGAACGTCGCCTTCGCGAGGTTCACCGTCGTGCGCGTGTTGCCGTCGGAGTTCGTCCAGGCGTCCTCGACGCCGGCGAGCTCCAGAATGTTGCGGACCGTCTCCGCGGCCGCGAGGCCCAGCCCCTGCGGGGCGGGCTTGATCTCGACGGTGACGGAGCCGGCCTTCCCCTTCGCCGTCCGAGTCAGGGAGTTGGTGCCGCCGGGCTGGTCCTCCCAGGAACCGGAGCCGCGGTCGACCGAGATGATGTTGAGCTTCGCGACGTCGATCGCCTTCTGGATGGCGCCGCCGACCTGGTCGTCTCGGGCCTGCGCGTAACCGAGGTAGCCGTCGCGGTTACCCACGGCGACCACGCAGCGGAACTTCACGCGGCGGCCCGAGTCGGTCATCCGCTGGACCATGTTGATGTCCAGCACCTCGTCTTCCAGCCCCGGAAGGAGCTGGTCGACGATCTCGGCCTCCTTCAGCGGGAGACCGGATTCGAGCGCCTGTTCCATCGACGTAACCTCGCCGTCCTGTACCTTGCGGCCGAGTCGCGTCCGCGGTTCCCAGCCGTCGTTGTGTCTACTCATGGTCCTCCTGGATTGTCGCGAGCACGTCGTCGAAGTGCTCGGGTAGCTCGCTGGCGTCGAACTCGCCGCTGTACAGCGGCTCGTCGAGCTGCTCGGCGTAGTCGGCGATATGCTCGCCGCGCGTGCGCGACCAGTCGGCCAGCACGTCGTCGTTGTGCGGGATCTCGAGGCCCGCGTCGATCGCTCCTTCCTGTACCGCGAACGTCTTGTTGCCGGGCGTCGCCGTGTTGAGCCCGATGTCGAGGACGGCCTCGTCGAGGCCGGCGTCGACGGCGCGGGCGCCCGCGAGGAAGCCGGTGAGGTACGCGCTGGGGAGGTTGCCCGTGGGGGCATCCCAGCCGTACTCGCCGAGCTCCTCGCTGGAGGCGGCCGCGTGGGTCTCGTCGCCGTCGGGTCCGGGGGTCACCAGCTGCGCCCTGACGTGAGCGTTGCTCACCCGAGCGACCAGGCGAGGCTTGCCCGATTTCAGCAGGCGCAACCTCTGATGGTAGTCCGTCCGGACCTCTCGGCGGCGCCGCATCGGCACCTTGTATCGTGGTCCTGTCGCCATTAGTCCGTCACCTCGTAACCGTACTGCGTCCGAATGTACGCCTCGAGACGGGCGACGTCCTCGAAGTCTCCCCCGCTCGCCTTGTTGTAGAGCGTGCGGTACTCGGAGGCGTCGAGCACGTCTTCCTCGTCGCGAAGCTCCTTCAGGCGGGCCCGCTGTGCGCGGATGCGCGCCTTCCAGTCGTCTTTCGTGTCCTGCCGCGCGCCGGAGCGACCCTTCCGGGTGCCGGCGCCCGACTGATGCCCGTAGGAGCGCTTGTCGGCGCGCTCTCGGGCGCGACCGCGCGAGTTCGTCTTTTCGTCCTTCGCGCGGATCGTTCCCTGTTCGATGAGCTCGCGGACGTCCTCTCGCGTGATGGCGTCCTCGATCTCCTCCTGTGCCTCGGGGTCGAGCCAGACGCGGCCCTTGCCGACGTCCAGCTCGTCCGCTGCGAGCCGTTTCTGCGCCTTCAGGTCACTCATCGTCGACCTCCACTTCGACGTAGGTCGGGTTCAGCACGCGGATCTCGCGCTCCTCCGCCTCGTCTTCGATCAGTTCGCGCTTGCGACCGCCGACCTTCGAGGCGATACGCACCGCCTGCGTGTCCCCGTCGACGCCCTCGAGGTCGTCCGTGTTGTGAACGCGGACCTCCTCGAAGCCGCTCGGGCTGCAGGTTGCGCGACGCCTTCGGCGAACGGAAGCCGGCCTCGACGACCGGTCCCTTCGACTTCATGCGGCGGCGCTGCTTGGAGAGCCCGCCGCGCGGCTTGCGCCACGACGTCGGGATCCGCTTTTTCTTGTGGTAGTCCTGCCGGTTGAACTGCGGTTTCCCCTCGCGGTGCTTCTGTGCGAGCGCGCGAGCGGTCTCGTCGTCCAGTTCCGGCGTCTTGTCGGCGTGCCCGCGGGGGCGAAGCTCCGTCTCGACGGAGTCGGTCTCGTCGGTCTCCTCGACCGACTCCTCCTCGTCCGTCTCGTCTTCGATCTCCGCGTCCGCCTCCTCGTCGACCTCCAGCCCGCCGACGTCGGCCTTGATACGCGCTGCGAGCGCGTTGCCGACGCCGTCGACCTCGGAGAGCTCCGACTGGGAGGCTGCCTTCACGTCCTCGACCGTCTCGTAGCCGGCCTCGCGAAGAGCGTCCGCCTTCGAGGGACCGACACCGCTGATGTCTTCCAGTTCGTCTGCCATCGGTTAGGCACCTCCGGTGGGTTTCTCGACGATGTACACGCCGTCTTGGAAGACGCGCGTGTCCTTGTCGGTCACCTTCGTCAGCTGTTCGATGTCGGCGGCGGTCTGCCCGACGGCCTCCTTGTCGGAGCCCGTCAGCGTGACCGTCTCACCGTCGACCTGTACCTCAGTGTCTCCGCGGATCGGCGTGCGCCGCGCGGCGCTCTCTCCGAGGAAGTTCTCGATGACGACCTCGTCGCCCTCCACGGTCACCTGCATCGGGAAGTGGGCGTAGTACACTTCCATCGCGTACTCCCAGCCCTCGGTGACGCCGTGGATCATGTTGGCGACGTGGCTCTCGAAGGTGCCGACCGTGGCGTTGGTCTTCGCGTCCTCGTTCTCGGAGGTGATGACCACCGCGCCGTCCTCGATCGAAACGTCGACGTCGGGGTACCAGAGGCGTCGCGTGACGCTTCCGTTGGGCCCCTCGACGGTGAGTTCGAGGTGATCGGTCTCGGCGGAGACGTCGTCCGGAATCTCGATTTCGACTCTGTTCATTGTTAGTAGACGTATGCGATCACTTGGCCGCCGATGCCCGCTTCGCGGGCCTCGTAGTGGCTCATGACGCCGTGGCTCGTCGTGACGATGAGCGTCCCGTAGTCACGGGCGGGGAGGTATCGCTTCTCCCACTTCTCGAACTCGTCGGCACCCGCGGAGTAGCGGGGCTTGACGGCGCCACACTCGTTGATCGCTCCTTTCAGTTCGACCTCGAACTTCCCGGCCTTCCCGTCGTCGACGTACTCGAAGCCGTCGACGTACCCGCGGTCGTAGAGGACCTCGAGGACGGAGCCGATGATGTTCGAAGCGGGCTCTACCGTGTACGACAGGTGGCCAACGCTCTCGGCGTTGTCCATGCCGGCGAGCGCGTTGGTGAATGGATCGTTTCCCGTCATGATCAGCTGTACTTCTCGAATCCCATGTCTCGGGCGACCTCGCGGAAGCACTGCCGGCAGAGGTTGATGTCGTACTTGCCGACGAGTCCCTGCTCGCGGTCGCACCGCCGGCACGTGTGCCGGGAGTCGGTGCGCTTCGCGGCGTGCTCGCCCGTGTCGTTGTTCGCTTCGCTCATTCGGATACCTCGACGTCGAAGTTCGTTTCGAGGAACGCGGCCGCGTCCTCGGCTGTCATCCGGTGGCGAGCGGGGATGGTCCCCGTCGCCTTGTCGCGTTTCGAGACGCGGTAGCCGGGACGGACGATGGTAGTCGTCACGTCGAGACCGTAGATCCCGGTGTTGGGATCGTACTCCTGGCTCGGGAAGTCGGTGTGGTCCTCGACCCCGAAGCTGAGGTTGCCCGTGTCGTCGAACTGGCTCCGGCCGACCTCGACCAGTTCCAGCGCGGTAGCGAGAAACGCGTGCGCGTCCTCGCCCCGCAGCGTCACCTTGACGCCGATCGGGTCGCCCTTGCGGATCCCGAACTCGGCGATGGTGCGCTTCGAGGTGGTCCGGACCGACTGCTGGCCCGTGATCTCCTCGATGATCTCTTCGGCGTCGGCGAGGGGTTCACCGCCCTGCCCGACGCCCATGTGGACGACGACCTTCTCGAGATACGGCTCGCGCATCTCGTGGTCGGCGCTCTCGGCTTCACTCATCCGAATCACCCGCCTCGTCGGCGTCGTCGCCGGTGAAGTTCTCGTCGATGACGACGACGTACTCCTCGACCGTCTCGTAGCCGCCGTCCTCGCTGGCGACGGTCACGGTGTTGTCTCCGGAGCCGAGCGTCACGTCGATGTCGTCGATATCGCCGATGTGGCCGGCGTGCTGGCCGGCGACGGCGGTGACCAGGGCGCCCTCCTCGTACTCGAAGTGGGCGACGATCTCCTTCGTCTCGTTGTCGACGACGATCGAGTCGTTCGTCTCGTAGTCCGCGTCGTCGTCGACGCGGACGTTCGTCCCATCGTGGAGCGTCAGCTGGACGGCTCCGCCGGGGACGACGGTCTTGTTCGTGATCTTCCCGAGCCGGCTGCCCGCGGCCTCCTCGTCGACGGAAGTCAGCGCGAGCCGACCGCCCTCGTCGGGAAAGACGCGGAAGTACTCCCCGCGCTCGGGGAACGCCAGGATGTCGAACATCCCGATCGGACGCTGCTCGTCCGAGATGGCGTCCCCGTTGACGAGGATCGAGTCGTGGTTCAGCGCGTAGCGCGCCTCCTTCGTCGAGTCGACGTAACCGAGCACGTCCCGCAGCAGGACGACGAGCGGAACGCCCGCCTCACCGTGCGGGCCCGCGCCCGCCTTCACGGTGAACGTGTCCGTCTTGCGCTCGACCGGCCAGGAGTTCGGTACTGACAGTCGCTTCTGGTGTCGCGTCATTCGTTATCCTCCTGGAGCCGCGCCTCGCGGCGCTCGTCTTCGAGGTCCAGTTCGGTCACCCGGACGTTGCTCGCCGGGATGGGACGGGGAACCTCCTCCCCGTCCGCCTTCTCGACGGTGACGTCCTCGACCGTGATCCGCTCGGCGGACAGGTCGACGGAGACGACCTCCGCCTCCGTTCCGGCCGCGTCGCCGCGAAGCACCTCGACGGTGTCGCCGGCGTTGACGCGGACGTTCCGCTGCCCGTACTCCTCGCGGAGATCCTCGGTGAGGGTGGCCCGGACCTGATTCTGCCGCTCGTGGAGCGGCGCGGTCTCCGACCGTTTTCGTTGTTTGCGTGGCTGTTTCGTCATAGTTAGACGATCATCGTCGCGGTCGAGGCGATGCTCCCGAACCGTTCGGCGACCTCGCGGGCGACGGGGCCTTTGATCTCCGTGCCCCGCGGCTCCTCGAGGTCGTCGATGATGACGGCCGCGTTGTCCTCGAACTTCACGCGCGTGCCGTCCGGACGGCGGATCGGCTTGCGCTGGCGGACGACGACCGCCTCCAGCACCTGCCGCCGCATCTCCGGGGTCCCTTTGGTGACCGAGACGGTCACCTTGTCGCCGATCCCCGCCTTCGGGTGGCGGTTCTTCGTGCCGGAGTAGCCCGACACGGAGATGACCTTCAGCTCACGGGCGCCGGTGTTGTCGGCGCACGTGATCAGCGAGCCCTTCGAGAGCCCCTGCGTGACGTCGGCCTTGAGCGCCTCCATCACTGATCACCCAGGATCTCGACGACGACGTGGGACTTCGTCTTCGAGAGCGGTCGCGTCTCCGCGATTGTCACTTCGTCACCGACTTCGAGCGAGTCGAGCACGCCCGGCACGTGGGCCGGGATGCGCGAGCGACGCTTCATGTACCGGTCGTATTTCGGTACGAACACGTCGTACTCTCGCTCGACGATGACGGTCTTTTCCATATCCGTCGACACGACCGTTCCCTCGCGGGTCTGGCCGCGGACGGAGAGCTGCCCGTAGAACGGGCACTTCTCGTAGTCGTAATCCTCCGGGTTGTCTGGCTCCGGAGGCGTGGGTACGTCGATTCCTATCGCCATTGTGTGGCACCTCGTTCGGTGCGTTCGGCGGGTCGATATCGCAACCGATCGCCATCCACCGTCGCGTAGACCGCGTCTTTGCACTCGCCTCGTCGGCTCGCCGGACCCGCGCCGTCACCGTCGACGGCGCTTACGGATCCGGACGGGCCAGACTGACGGGGGCGGACCCCCGTAGTATCCGACCCGAGTTGGGACGCGGACCCCGGCGACTGTCCGTCGCCGGCGGCTTCATCTGTGCGAGCGGTCGGCGTCTCGACGACGCCGAACTCGAACGTCGCGCCCGACTTGGGCACGCGCTTGTCCCCCGACCCCGTTCGGACCACGAGGGTGCCGAACGTCTCGTCGAGCACGCGACCGGCGACGCCAACGTGGGCGTCGCTGTCGGCGTCGACCACCCGAACCGGGAGGCCGACGAGTTCGTGCTTGGCGAGGTTGTCGGGGGAGATCGATCTTACTGTTCGTCCTCGTCGAAGTCGCCTTCTTCCGCCTGGATCGTCTTGATCCGCGCGATCGTCTTCTTCAGTTCGTTGACGCGGCCCGGGCTCTCCGGCATGCCGCCGGCCGCCCGCTGCGCCTTCGAGTTGAGCAGCTCGGTCTCGAGCTCCTCGAGTTCGACCTGCCGCTCCGCCGCGGTCATGTCGCGGATCTCGGCGGTGTAGAGAATCGCCATTTATTCGTCCTCCTCGTCTTCCTCGTCGGCCGCCTCCATCTCCGCGACGAGGTCGGCCGCCTCGGACTCGATCTCTTCGTCGAGCTCGTCCAGCTCGTCGGTCTCGACGTCGTCGCCGACCGGCTCCTCCGCGGCGACGTCGGTCGCCTCGGCCGCCGTCTCCTGCGTCTCCTCGACGACTTCCTCGACGACCTCCTCGTCGATGACCTCGGACGGGTCCTCGTCGGGGACGTCGACGTCCTCGTCGTCGCCCACATCGGGGACCTCCTCCGGCTCCTCTTCGAGGAGGGCCTCGACGCCCTCGTCGTCGCCCGCGGCCGCCGCCTGCTCGACCTCCGGCACGTCGGCGTCCTCGCGGACCTCGAAGTCGTCCGGCAGCGTCGCCCCCGGCGGGATGATCTTCACGTTGACGCCGATCGTCCCGAGCTTCATGACGGCGACGCCCTGGCCGTGGTCGACGACCTCCTCCGCGGGTTCGCCGTTGTGCTTGATGTAGCCGCGGTTGAACTTCTCGACGCGCGAGCGCGCGCCGGTGACCTTCCCGGACAGGACGATCTCGGCGCCCAGCGCGCCCGCGTCCATGATCCGGTCGATCGTCGTGTGACCGGCCTTCCGGAAGTACCAGCCACGCTCGAGGGCGTTCGCGAGACGGTCCGCGACGATCTGGGCGTTCAGGTCAGGCTCGTCGACCTCCTGAACGTCGATCTGCGGGTCGTCCATGTCGAAGCGGTCCTCCAGCTCGGTGGTGATCTTGCGGATGTTCTTCCCGCCCTTCCCGATCACCATGCCGGGCTTTTCGGCCTTCAGGACGATCTGCGTGCCCATCGGCGTCTGGGCGACGTCCATCCCGCCGTAGCCGGCGCGGCCGAGCTCGTCCGCGAAGAACTCGTTGATCTGGGAACGGCGAAGGCCGTCCTCGATGAATTGGTGTTCGTCAGCCATTAGTTGTCAGCCTCCGGCTCCTCGATGATCAGTTCGACGTCCGCGAGAGTGGTGTTCCACTCCGTCGCGCCCGCGGCGCGGGGGTTCCGGCCGGGTCGCTCGCCGACCTTGTGGGGGGCGACGTGTTTGATAATCATCTCCTCGCCGTCGAACCCCTGTTCGTCGGCGTTGTTCTTGACGTTCTCCAAGAGCTTGAGGAAGTCCTTGGCGGCCTTCTCGGGGTACCGTCCCGCGTCCCAGCCGTCGATGTCGGAGCGGTGGCCCGCGCCGGCGTTGTGCTGGCGCATCGGCACCGAAGTCTCCTCGTCGATGACCTCCTGGAGGAACTCCTCCGCGTCGGCGACCGTCTCGCCTTTGATCTCTCGGGAGATTTCCTTGCTGTCCTTCACGCTGATGGGCCGGTCGCGGAGCATCCCCTTGGCGGTGGTCTCCGGGTCGGCCTCGACGCTGTAGTTGATTCCCATGGGTTACTTGAGGGGCACGAACTTCGAGGACCGGGTCGCGCCGATGCCGGCCTGACCGTGTTCGACGGTGCTTCGCGTGAGGTGGAACTCACCGAGGTAGTGCCCGATCATCTCGGGCTCGACCTGAACGCGCTCGAAGCTGTGTCCGTTGTACACGGAGAAGGTGACGCCGACGAACTCCGGCAGGACCGGCATGTCGCGCAGGTGCGTCCGGATCGGGTCGTCCGCCGTCGTCTCCTTGTCGCGGCTCCGGACCGTCTCCAGCAGCTTCTGCTGTTCGGTGCCGAGTCCGCGAACGATGCTTCGCCGCTGGCGTGCGGGGAGCAGTTCCGCGACCTCGTCTACGTCCATCTCCTGCAGCTCGTCGAGCGAGTGACCGCGGTAGGCGAACTCCTTGCCCTCGCGGCCGGTTCGGTAATCTGAACTCATTTGTTGCTACCTCGTCCGGTGCGCTTGGATGCGATGTCACCGACCTTGCGTCCCGGCGGGGCGTCCCGCGAGACGGACTTCGGTTGGCCGGGATGTTGGCGACCACCGCCGCCGAAGGGGTGGTCGACGGCGTTCATCGCGACGCCGCGCACGCGCGGGTATTTGGTCCCGCGCGCTTTCATCTTGTGGTGTTTGTTGCCGGCTTTGACGAAGGGTTTCTCCGTCCGGCCGCCGCCCGCGACCACGCCGATCGTGGCGCGGCACTGCGGGTCGAGGCGCTTCACTTCGCCGCTGGGGAGCTGAACGACCGCGACGTCGCGGTCGTGGGTGAGAAGTGTCGCCGACACGCCGGAGGCGCGCGCGAACTTCCCGCCGTCCCCGCGGTTGCTCTCGACGTTACAGACCGGGACGCCCTCGGGGATCTCCGCCAGCGGGAGCGTGTTCCCGGGCTTGATCTCCGCCGAGACGCCGACCTGAATCGTCTCACCCACGCGCACGCCTTCCGGCGCGAGCACGAGCCGACGGTCGTCGTCCTCAAACTCGACCTCCGCGAGCGGGGCCGAGCGGGCGGGGTCGTGTTCGATCCCGACGATCTCGCCGGTGATCGTGTCCACGTCTTCGAGCTTCTTGTGCGACAGTTCCGCCTTGTAACGGTGGGAGGGGGCCCGGAACGTCGGGCCGCCGCGTCCGCGCCGTTGTCCTTGAATTCGTCGTCCCATCTCAGAACACCCCGATGCGCGAGGCGATTTCGGTCGCGTCGTCGTCTTCGGACAGGGTGACGATCGCCTTCTTCTCGCCCTGCGGTGTCACCTGCGTGTTCACGCCGACGACGCCCACGTCGTAGCGCTCGGCGACCTCGGACTTGATCTCCGGTTTGGTCGCGTCGACGTCGACGAGGAACAGCAGCTTGTTGTTGAAGTCCATCTCGTTCATCGCCTGCTCGGTGACGATCGGATGCTCGATGAGCGAGTTCATCGGTCGGCCACCTCCGAGACGGCGCTTTCGGTCCACAGCGTGAGTCGACCCGGGTGCGCGCCCGGCGCGAGGTCTTCCGCGTTGACCTCGCCCGCGGTCGCGACATCGACGCCCGCGAGGTTGCGGGCGGCGCGGGACGGCTCCTCGCTGGTGACGACGAGGACGGACTTCGGCTGGCGGTACTTGCGGCCGCGGGCCTTCCCCTGTCCGGCGCGGACGGAGCGGCCCTCCTCGGAGCGCTCGATGTCGGCGTCGACGCCGACGGCTTCGAGCACGCCCAGGGCCTCCTGCGTCTTCTCGAGGTCCTCGAACTCGTCGCTCACGACGAGCGGGAGGTCAAGGTCCTCGTCGAACGCGTGACCGCGCTCGGCGACCAGCTCGGCATCGGTCGTGGCCGCGATGGCCGACCGGATGGCGAGCTGTCGCTCCTTGTCGTTCAGTTTCTTCGTCTGGTCCTTCTCGGCCTTCGGCGGGTGCGCGGCGCGGCCCGACACGGCGTGCGGGACGCGACGGGCGACGTTCTCGGAACGCGGCACGTGCGCGAGCCCGCGGCCGGAGCCGAACGACTCGGCGGGCGTCCGCAGCCCGGCGAACTCGTCTGCCCCGTAGGCCTGCTTTCGGTTGGCCTGAGCGGCGCCGACCGCGCGACCGATGAGGTCCGGTCGGAACGCGGTGTCGAAGACGGCCGGCAGCTCGACGCTGCCCGCCTCGTCGCCGTCCAGGTCGTGTACTGTTGCGTTCATTGGTTATCCCTGGTTGGATTCGGTGGAAACGTACCGGACCTCGGGGTCGAGGCGCGGCTGGTCGTTCGGCCGGATGGCCGGGCGGAGTCGCAGCAGGCGCTGGTCCGGTCCGGGCAGCGAGCCCTTGATGAGCGCGTACTCGCCGTCGACCTCGCCGTAGTTGACGAAGCCGCCGTCGACGGAGGCGTCGTCGCCCTCGCCGAAGTCGATGAGGCGCTTGTTGAGCTCGGTGCGCTGGTGGTAGCCGGTCTGCCCCTGCTGGGGCACGGTGGAGCGCACGCGGGAGGGGTTCCACGGACCGAGGTTACCGATCCGGCGCCGCCATCCCTGGCGGGCGTGTTTGCCCTTCCGCTTTTGAACGCCCCAGCGCTTGACGGGACCCTGGGTCCCTTTCCCCTTCGTGATACCGGAGACGTCGGTGTACTGGCCCGCGCGGAAGACGTCGCCGAACTCGTGGGCGCCGCCGTCCGCGACGAGGTCCAGCGCGAAGTCGGCGCGCTCCTCGAGGGAGCCGCCGCCGACGCGCGTTTCCATGACGTCGGGCTTCTTCTTGGGGACGTTCGAGAGGTCCGAGGGGGCCGTGTGCGTGATGACGCGCACGTCGTCGACGACGTCGTCGTCGAGCAGCGCGCGAAGCTCGTCGGCGTCCTCCTCGAAGGTGTCTTCCGCCGGCAGGTCGAGCGCGCGGTCGAGCTCCTCGTGGAACTCGCCGCTCCAGACCTCCGCGACCGGCTTCTGTCCGTACGGCGTCTCTTCGTAGGCACGCAGGGCGACGGCGTACATCTGCGGCGTCTCGACGACGGTGACGGGGACGGCCTCTTCCATCCCTTCACGCGGCGAGTTCGCCTCGTCGTTGACCATCATGACGTGGGTCATCCCGGCTTTGTAGCCGGCGAATCCCTGCAGCGCAGGGGCCCCATCGTCTTCTGGCCACGAACGGATGCGCGGCACCTCGCTGTCAGCGCGGGTGCGCGGGCCGTAGCCCAGCGAGCCTTTTCGTGGTCGGCTTGGTTGTGGCATGTGTTTACTCCGTGAGTGTGAGCGAGCCGAGGGTCGCGAACAGAGCCTCCTCCGTCCGGACGACCTCGCTCGCCTGTGCCGGGATCGTGTTCAGCCAGAGGTCGAACCCCGGATCGGGTTCGACCGAGCGGCCGTCGGCGACGGCCGCCCGAATGCGGTCGGGCGAAAGCCCGAGCATCTCCGGAAGCCCCCGCTCGGGCGCGCCGAAGGCGACGGTGTAACCGCCGGCCTCGCGGGCGTCCGAGACGAGGTCGCCGAGCCGCGAGACGGAGAGTGCTTCTCCGTGTCGCGACGTCGCGACGGACAGTCCGTCGCCGGCGAGCGCTTCCGACAGGTCCGCGGCCACGACCTGGAAACCCTCCTCGGGCTTCCCGGCGATGCGGGCGCGGACCGGTTCTCTCGAAGAGACCCTGATGGTGACGCGCTCCCCCTGCTCGACCTCCATTCCGGAGGGAACGAGCAGGGAGATCGGGTGTTCCCGCAGCGGGGAATTGACCCGGACGCGGCCTTCAGGTCCGACCTCGGTCACGAGTCCCTGTGTTTTCGACTCTTCCCCGCTAGGGGTCGAGCCGGTCCGCCACGGCACGCGGAGCGGGGAAGCACGCCGACGTACCGGAGTTCGTCGCGCTGCCCCCAGAGGTCCTTTCGGAGCTCCGGCGGCGTCGCGGCGTACCCCAGCACGGTTCGGACATACTCCCCGCCCCGTCGACCGTCGCCTTCCCCGTCGGGGAAGACCACCAGCCGATCCGCCCGGAACACCGCCGCCGCACGGGCGACGTAGCCGAGTTTGCGAGTCGCCTCGCGGTCGTCCTCGGCTTCCCGGACGAGCGAAGACGGAACACAGATCGTGAGTCCGTCTTCGGTACGCATCGTGGCGAGACTGTACACCTCGATTTCGGACGGCACCGTAAAAGGATAGCGGTCCCGATTTTGGGCTGTGCCGCGTTCACACGGGGTCTGGCGGGGGATTCGGCGCCGAATATCGAGGGAGTCGATCACACGCACCGGGTCGAACCGACGCGGTGGATCGGACCGACGCGGCGGGCCGCGCAGCTACATCGGTCCGCCGACGACGTCGCCGCTCCCGTCGACACGTATCGCGAGTTCGTCGCCGTCGACGGAGAAGGTCAGCGTCGCTCGGAGGGGGTCGGTCGAGCGGACCTCCTCGTCGTACTCATTGAGGAACCGGTCGAGCCGGAGGACCGACTGCGGCGAGAACGGGTCGAACCCGTGGTCGAGCATGAACGCCAGCAGCTCCGGGGCGGACAGCAGGCCGAGCGCGGCGGCGCCCCCCACCTCGTAGGGACAGTTGGGACACGACGCCTTCAACAGCACCGCGAAGCGGGACCGGCAGTTCGAGCAGACGCCGTCGTCCTCGTGGTCGGCGCAGGCGTCCAGTTCCGTCTCGACCGCCGCCGAGCAGCGCGGACAGATCCCGGCGCCGACGGCGAGCAGTTCGAGGTTCGTCCACGCGTGGGCCGCGCGGAGTACCTCGCCCGGCGTCCGACCGCGGAGCCCGGCCGGGGGAAGGGGAGCCGGCCGAGGTAGCCCGGGTCGGCCTCCTCCGGGCCGCCGACGCGCCCCCACGAGCGGTCCCACCTGCGCTCGCACGCCGAACAGAACACCTCGACGCTGCCGTCGAGCCACTGGATCTCCAGCGGACGCTCGCAGGTCGGACAACGGTCGTCGACGGGCGTCCCTTCGAGTTCCGGATCCTCGGTAACCGCGCCGGAGCGGATCGCCTCCACGACGCGCCGGCCCGGGTGGTCAAGCGCGTAGCCGTCGGCCGTCTTCCGGACGAAGTGGCCGCGGAGCTCGCCGAGGTGGTAGTTGAACCGCGCCGTGTCGTCGATCGGAAGCTGGTCGTACAGATCGGAGAAGGCGAGGGGCTCTGCGGCGTCGGCGAGGGCGCGCAGGATCCGCACCCGGACCTCGTTGCCGAGCGCGGCGAACGCCTCGTCGGGGGAGAGCCGACCGTCCGGGTCCTCGTCGGTCATGGCGACGGTCCGTCGGACCGCCGCACGTAAAGATCCTCGCGTGGGATCCCCCGGGTCACGCGCCGAGACAGACCTCCGTCCCGGGCACGCACACCGGCCCGAGCCCTGAGTCGATCGTCCGCTCCCTGATCCGCCGGGCGAGCGGCCGGACGCCGAACCGCACGGCGAGGATTCCCGTGACCAGGCTGGCGCTCGGAATCGGATACGAGGCGGCGACCGGGAGACCGGCGATTATCAGCACCAGCAGCACTGTCCCGCGGACCGTCGGCGGCGGCCCGAGCGGGGGATTCGATGCGTCGTCTCGCGGCCGCAGTCCGTTCGGTCTCATGCGACCGATCGTTCGCGTCGCTCGGGCATAAGTATAATCTGAACGATGTTTTTGTAGGAGTCACTACGTAAATTCGTTTGAGCGAGCGACGCGGGTCGGCGCCGATCTCACGCCGGAACGATCCGGGCGACCGGCGCGTCGCCGTCGTCGACCGCGACGTAGAGATGGCCGGTGGTCGGCTCGACCGCGACCGCGCGCATCCGCCAGCCGCGGTCGTCGAGCAGCGGGTCGCGCTCGGTCACAGTCGCGTCTCGGCCCGCGCCGTCGACGGTGAACCGACCGAGGTACTGCGCCGCGAGCGTGCCCGCGAGGAGGTCCCCCCGCCACTCGGGGAACGCCTCGCCGTCGTAGAAGACCGCGCCGCTCGGCGGGAAGCCGCCGGAGCCGCAGGGCCAGTAGTGGACCGGCGCGATCACGTCGTCGCGCTCGTCGTGGCCCGGCGCGACGGGGTCGTCGGTCCCGTAGCGGCACGCCTCGCTCGCGATCGGCCAGCCGTAGTTGCCGCCGCGCTCGGTGGCGTTGATCTCGTCACCGTCCTCCTCGCCGTGCTCGCACTGCCAGACCGCGCCCGTCTCGGGGCGCACGGCTATCGCCTGCGGGTTGCGGTGGCCGTAGCTGTAGAGCGCGTCTGCCGCGTCCGGGTTGTCGACGAACGGGTTCTCCGGGTGGGCGTCGCCGTCGGCCGTCAGCCGGAGCGTCGCGCCCAGTTCGTTTGAGCGGTCCTGCGAGACGTGGTCCGGCCCGAAGTCGGTGTCCCGGCGGTCGCCGACGGTGACGAACAGCGCGCCCTCGGGACCGAACGCCGCCCGCGACCCGAAGTGGTTCGCGGAGTCGCGGAACGGCTCCGCGACGCGGATCGGCTCGAATTCGTCGAGCGCCGGCGCATCCCCGCCGTCGAGCGCGAGTCGCCCGCTTCCGACGTGCGTCGCCGCCTCGCCGGCGTCGTTCGCCGCCGCGTAGGTGAGGTAGACGCGCGGGTCGTCGTGGTAGTCGGGGTGGACCGCGACGTCGAGCAGGCCGCCCTGGCCCTCAGCGAACACCTCGGGCGCGCCCGCGACCCCCTCGACGGTCCCGTCCGCGGGGTCGACGAGCGAGAGCCGTCCCGGTCGCTCGGTGACCAGCAGGCGGCCGTCGTCGGGCAGGAACGCGAGACCCCACGGGTTCTCGAACCCCTCCGCGACGGTTTCGATCTCGTAGTCTACGTCGGCGCCGTCGTCGGGCGGAGAGTCCTCACTGGGATCGTCGGTCCCGTCATTCCCATCGCCGCCGAGACAGCCGGAAAGTGCGGGGAGGGCGGTTCCCCCGGCGAGGCCGGCCGTCGCGCGGAGGACGGTTCGTCTGTCGGTGCGTTCGGGGCCGTCGGTCATCGTTCACAGATGCGGACGCGCCACCGATGACCCTTCCGCCGACCGTCGTTCGGAACCCTTATATCTCCGACCCGGGCTACGATCGGATGCGAAGCACGCACCGGTAGTGTAGTGGTATCACGCAACCTTGCCATGGTTGCAACCCGAGTTCAAATCTCGGCCGGTCTGATCTTCTCGCTGCGCTCGAAGATCCACCGGCCTGACTCCCGCTCGCTTCGCTCGCGGGAGTCTCGGCCGGTACATTTTGCGAACGAAGTGAGGAAAAATCTCCCAGAGGGATTTGTACGTGATCAGTAGTTTATAAACTGGCGGCAGAACGGCGGGCTACACCTCCAAAGCCCCAGCCGCGAGGACTCGCGCGGCTTGTTGCGCTCCTCGTCACTCGCTTCGCTCGTTCCTGCGGTGCTTACGTCGCCGTACTTCGTCCTCGCGGCTGCCCCTTTGAGTCCCGCCCCGCACAGCACCGCGACCGCACCTCACGCCTCCCCAGCCTCGTCGGTGGTCCTCCGCTTCGCTCCGGACCACCGACTCCCTCGCGCGTGCTGTCGCCGGCGCGGAGCGCCGGCTGTCAGAGGGACCTCCGGTCCCTCGCTACTCGCGGCCACCAAGGGCGGCCGCTCGCAGGCACGCGCCACCCCCTTGTCATTTATAAGCGGTCGGGAAACGGCGCCTGCGGTTTACATACCGCTACGCGGGCATCGAGAACCGCGACGGTGGTGGGTTCCCCGACCGGTACTTTCAATCGGCGATCCGCCGAACATCGTCGTGTGACCGTACCAACGAAGACGCTCCCGAGCGGCGCCGAGCTGCCGGCGCTCGGACTGGGCACGTACGACCTCAACGACGGCGAGACGGCCGACAGCGTGCGCACGGCGCTCGACGCGGGCTACGCACACATCGACACCGCGGAGGGGTACCACAACGAGGAAGCCGTCGGCGACGCGCTCGCGGCGAGCGACGTCGACCGCGACGACGTGTTCCTCACCTCGAAGGTGCTCGCGAAGAATCTCAACTACGAGTCGGTGATCGAATCGTGCGAGGCGTCGCTCGACCGGCTCGGCACCGACTACCTCGACCTGTACCTCGTCCACTGGCCCAACCCCGCCGTCTCGCTGCGCGAGACGCTCCGGGCGATGACGGAGCTGCGCGAGCGGGGACTGGTCCGCGACGTCGGCGTCTCGAACTTCAGCGCGTACCAGCTGAGCTGCGCCCACCACATTTCGGACGCCCCGATCGCGGTCAACCGAGATCGAGTTCCACCCGTGGCTCCAGCGCCCCGACCTCGTTGACTACTGCCGCGAGTCCGACACCGTGATCGAGGCCGCGGCGCCGCTCGCGCGGACGGACGTGTTCGGCGACGAGGTCGTCGCCGAGCTGGCCGAGAAGTACGACAAGCACCCGGCGCAGGTCGTCGTCCTGTGGGCGATCGACCGCGGCGTCGTCCCCCTCCCGCGGTCGTCGACCCCGGAGCACGTCCGGGCCAACGCCGAGATGGACTGGGAGCTGGACGAGGCCGACCGGCGACGCCTCGACGGGCGCGACCGCGACGAACCGGTGTACGACACACCGGCCCGCGACTGGACGAGCGACGTGTACGGGATCGAGCAGTAGCGGTCCCGTCTCAGGCCGCGTCGTCATCGCGGCCGGCATCGAGAGCCACCGGTCGCCCGGTCTCGACCGACTCGTAGATTCCGTCGAGCGCGCGCACGTCCGTCAGCGCGTGCTCGCCGTCCGGGTGGAACGGCTCGCCCGCCAAGAGCTGATGGCCGAAGTACGCGAACTCCTCTTCGATCTGGTGGACCTGGTCGAAGTCGACGTCGACGCGGGTGCCGTCGCGGACGACGGCGAACCCGCGGTCCTCGCGCTCGTAGAACGCCGGGTCGAGGATTAGTCTGGCCTCTGTCCCGGTGACCTCCAGCCGGCTCGCGTGCTGGGCGTTCTGGCTCACCGAACACAGCGCGTCGACGCCGCCCGGGAACGCCAGCCGGAACGTGGCGTGCTCGTCGACGTCGGCGAACGCCTCGTGCTCCGAGCGGGTCCGCCCGGAGACGCGGACCGGGTCCTCGCCGAGCACGAACCGAGTCGTGTTGAGCGGGTAGACGCCGAGGTCCATGAGCGCGCCGCCGCCCGACAGCGCCGGATCGAGCCGCCACTGGTCCGTGTCGCTGCCGAGCTCGCCGAGCATCGTCTGGGACATCGTCGCGTGGACGCCGACCACGTCACCGGCGACGCCCGCGTCGAGGAGGTCGCGGAGCCGCCGGACGGCGGGGTCGGTCTCCGATCCGGTAGCCGACCATCAGCGGGGCGTCGGCCTCGTCGCACGCGGCCACGAGCCGGCGGGCGCGGTCGAGGGTCGCTTCAAGGGGCTTCTCACAGAGGACCGCCTTCCCCCGCCGCGCGGCGGCCTCGACGTACTCCAGGTGGGTCGCATTCGGCGTCGCGACGTACACGGCGTCGTATTCGTCCGCAACGGCGCCCGATCGGAGCTCGTCGGGCGTGACGCCGGTCAGGTCGCGTCCGGTGGCGACCGCCGCCACCGCGTCGGCGTCGACGTCGGTGACGACGGTCGCCTCGGTGTACGCCGAGCGCTCGATGCCGGGCAGCGCCCACTCGCGGGCGAACCAGCCGAGACCGACGACCGCGATCCGGACGGGATCGGTGACCGCGTCCGGGTCGAGCGTCTCCCAGTCCCGGCGCGTGAACTCGTCGAGGTACTCCGCGAAGGCGGCTTCCATGTCGCCCCCTCGGCGCGGGGGCGTCAAATAACCACGGCGACGGCGGCGCGGGGGCGGGGACGACCGCGGGCCGTTCACCACGCCCCGTCGTACTCCACCCGCGGGCGCTCGGCGTCGACGCCGATCTCGCGCAGGGTCTCGGTCGCGCGCTGGACCGGGGCGGGGTCGGCGCGGTCGAGGGGGTCATCCGCCGCCGCCGCGAACCGGACCGTCCAGTCGCCGTCGATCACGAGCGTCGCCCGGTGCGGGATGTCGGAGTGTCCCTCCCACGAGTCGGCGAGGAGGTCATAGGAGTCGGCGACGCCGCCGTGGAAGTCGGCGACGATCGGGAAGGGGAGGTCGAACCGGTCGGCGTACGCGAACCCCGCGTACAGCGAGTCGCCCGTCAGGGCGACGACGGCGAGGTCGTCGCTGGCGTGCCAGCCCGCGTCGCGGACCGCGACGAACTCAGCCGTACACGTGGGCACGAACGTCGCGGGCGCGGTACAGCAGACGACGGCGTCGTGCGCCTCGACGAGCCGGAACAGTGCCAGTTCGGTCGCGGCTCGGGTGGCGGTTCCGTCGCCGTCGGCCTCCGGGGCGACCGCGGGCGCGATGAAGTCGGGAGCCGTGGCGTCGGTGTCGATCACGTCACAGCACCGTCCCGTGCTTTTTGTCCGGGAGATCCTTCCGAACGTCCTCGTAGAAGTCGAACCGGGCGGCCAGTTCGGCGCGGAGGTCGGAGGGGGAACGATCTCGTCGATGACGACCTCGCTCGCCATCCGGTGAATGTCTATCCCCTCGCGGTACTCCTCGCGGAGCCGCTCCTCCTCGGCCGCGCGCTCCTCGGGGTCGTCGATCTCGGCGAGCTTCCGGGCGTAGACGGCGTTGATCGCGGCTTCCGGTCCCATGATCCCGATCTCCCCCGACGGAAGCCCGATGACGCTTTCGGGGTCGTAGGCGGGGCCGCCCATCGCGTAGATGCCCGCGCCGTACGCCTTCCGGACGACGACGGTCTGTTTGGGGACCGTCGCGGAGGAGGTGGCGTAGATCATCTTCTTCCCCTTCTCTAAGATCGCGTCCTTCTCGACCCCCGAGCCGGCCATGAAGCCGGGCGTGTCACAGAGGTACAGCAGGGGGATCTCGTAGGCGTCGCAGGTCCAGATGAACTCCGCGGCCTTCTCCGCCGCGTCCGGGAAGATCGCGCCCGACCGCTCCGTCGGCTGGTTGGCGACGACGCCGACCGGGCGCCCGTCGATCCGGCAGAACGCCGTGACGATCTCCGGCCCGTACCCCTCCTTCAGCTCGAAGACGGACTCGGCGTCGGCGATACGGTCGAGGAGGTCGCGGGCGTCGTACGCGCGGTTCGGCGACTCCGGGATCAGCTCGTCGATCCCCTCGGGCGAGAACTTCGGCGGCTTCGTCTCGCGTCTCGGCGGCTTCTCGCCCGCCTGATCCGGGAGGTAGCCGATCAGGTCCGCGACCAGCTCGCGGGCGTGTTCCTCGTCGCGCGCGACGAGGTCGGCGGAGCCGGACTCCTCCGCGTGGACTCGCGGGCCGCCCAGCTCGTCCATCTCGATCTCCTCGCCGGTGACCATCTTCACCATCCGCGGGGAGGCGATCGCCATCGCGGACATCCCCTCGACCATCACGGTGAAGTCGGCGAAGACGGGCGTGTAGGCGGCCCCGGCGATACACGGCCCGTAGAGCACGCAGATCTGCGGCACCGCGCCGGAGAGCATCGAGTGGTTGTAGTAGTACTTCCCGATCCCCTCGCGGTTGGCGAAGAAGCCGGTCTGCTGGTCGATCCGCCCGCCCGAGGAGTCCATCAGGTAGAGGACGGGGTCCCCCGTCTTCAGGGCGCGCTGTTGCCGATCCGGAGGAACTTCTCGACGCCCTTCGACGCCATCGACCCCGCCTTCACCGTGAAGTCGTTGGCCATGAAGTGGACGTCGCGCCCCTCGAACTCGGCGGCGCCCGTCAGCAGGCCGTCGCCCGGGAGGCGGTCGCCGTCGCCCTCGTCGGCGGCGTCCTCGTCCGCGTCGCCGCCGCGTCCGGGCGCGTTCGGGTGCCAGTCGTCGAACGCGGCGAACTTCCCGTCCTCGAACTTCACGCCCGCGGGGTCGCCGTCGGCGGCGCTCGCGTCGCCGGCGCCGCGGGTCCCGCCCTCGCCGCCGAACCAGAGGTCGAGACGGTCGCGGACGAACAGCTTCCCCTGCGCTTCGAGCCGGTCGCGGTACTTCTCGGGACCGCCCTCGCGGATGTCGTCGATCTCGGCCTGAAGATCGCGCTCGCGCTCCGTGGGACCGAGGTCGTCGTCGAGCGGGTAGCTCGGCTCGGGCGGCTCGGCGCTCGCGGCCGCCGGCTCCTCGCCCTCGATGTGGACGTCGACGTCGACGCCGAGGTGTTCCGCGAGCGATTTCGCGATCGCCTCGGCCTCCTCGGGGGTCGCCGCCGCGCCGACGTGGACTTTCATGGACGCAAGATTTGCGGTAGATCCTAAACAGTTTTCCATGCGGGATCGACGCCCCCGCGTCGGGCGGCAGGCGAGTCCCGCACCCGATCCGTGGCGCCGCCCGCCCTGATCCGCGGCGCCGCCCGCCCTGATTCGCGACGCCGTTCTCCCTCAGTCCGCGTCGACCGCCGCTTCCAGCCGCTCGATCAGCGCCTCGTTGCCGACGTACAGCGGCGTGCGCTGGTGGAGCGCCTCGGGTTCGACGTCGAGGATCGACCCGGCGCCGTCGGAGGAGGCGCCGCCCGCGCGCTCGACGACGTAGGCGATGGGGTTCGCCTCGAACTGGAGCCGGAGCTTCCCCGCCGGCGCGCTCCGGAGCGAGGGGTACGCGAACACCCCGCCGTAGGTGAGCACCTGGTTCACGTCGCCGACCATCGCGCCGCCGTAGCGGAGCTTCAGCTCGTCTTCGACCGCCCGGGCGTACGCCCGGAAGTCCGTGGGCCAGTCGGGGACGCGACCGCCGAACCCGTAGACGGTCGGGGGGTCCGGGAGCGTCAGGTCGGTCTCGACGACGGACCTGTCCACGCCGCCGTCGCCGTCGCGCGCGATCACCTCCTCGCGGACGCCCGCCTCGTCCGCGACGACCATCGTCGTGATCGGGCCGTAGAGGACGTATCCGGCGGCGACGAGGTCGCGACCGCTCGCGGGCAGCGGGGCGTCGTAGATCCCGACGACGGTCCCCATCGCGTTGTTCGACCGGAGGTTCGAGGAGCCGTCGAGGGGGTCGATCGCAACCGCGTAGGCGTCGTCCGGGCCGCTCCCGACCGCGCCGCCCGCGTCGACCGCCGCCTCGCGCTCCTCGCTGACGAACGAGCCGATGCCGTCGAGCGCGGTGATCGCCTCGCCGAGCAGCTCGTCGGCGTAGAGGTCCCCCGCCAGCACCGACTCGCCGGAGGCGTTCTCCGTTCCGCTCTCGACGCGGCGGCCGGGGAGCGCGGCGCGGATCTCGGGGGCCGTCGCCGCGACCGCGTCGAAGACGGCCGCGACGGTCGGATCGCCCTCGGCGGTGCCGCCGTCCGGGACGGCGCGGGCGTCCGGGGCGGAGTCGGGGTCGGCCATCAGTCCGCGCGCTCCGCGGTCGCGAGCGCCGCCTCGGGGTCCGCCTCCTCGAAGACGACCGCCTCCAGCGCGTCGAGGATGCGCTCGGGGTGGTCCCGCTGGAAGACGTTGCGGCCGACTGCGAGCCCGCGGGCGCCCGCGTCGATGGCGTCGGAGACGGTCCGGAGGAAGGCGACTTCGTCGCGCATCGTTCCCCCGGACATCACCACGTCGGTCGGTCCGGCCATGCGGACGGCCTCGCCCATCGCCTCGGCGGAGCCGGGGTACTTCACCTTCACGAGGTCCGCGCCGAGTTCCAGCCCGAGCCGGGCCGCGTAGGAGATGGTGTTGGGGCTGGTGTCGTTTTTGACCCCCTGACCGCGCGGGTACGACCACATGACGACGCCCATCCCGTGTTCCCGGGCCGTCTCCTGTGCCTTCCGGAACTCCTCGGCCATCTCTACCTCGTGGTTCGACCCGCCGTAGAGGGTGAACCCGACCGCGTCGGCGCCGAGTCCCGCGGCGTACTCGGCCGAGCAGTTGACGGGGCTGTCCGGCTCGCCCATCCAGAGGTTCGAGGTGCCGTTCAGCTTCAACAGCAGGTTCACGTCGTCTTCGTAGTCGGGGTAGTACGCCTCGGCGACTCCCTTCTGGACCGCCAGCGCGGTGACCGCGTCGTGGGTGGCGAGCTCGAACAGCCGCTCGGGGTCGGCGGTGGCCGGGTTCGGCTCGAAGTCGACCGGCCCGTGTTCGAGCCCGTGGTCGTACGCGAGGATGAGCGACTTGCCGTCGCGCGAGATGTCGTCGGCGGCGTGAGGAAGCATCAGTTCGTAGTTCAGTTACATCCGTAAAAAGGACTACGGTGAACGGGGTAGTCGTAAAGAAACGAAACACACGGGAGAAAGTCGTTCGTGGCGAATATCTTGGGATCAGCTTCGACCACTCGTTACTACTCAGATTGTTAATTTCTCAACCAACGGTCGGCGTCGAGCGCGGGTTTCGCAATACTTACCACCCGCGGCGCGGCAGCGGTTCGCATGCGAGCACTCTCCGAGATCGGTGTCGTCGGCGTCGTCGGCGCCGGGACGATGGGCAACGGGATCGCGCAGGTCGCGGCGACGGCGGGCTACGACGTGGTGATGCGCGACGTCGAGACCGAGTACGTCGAGCGCGGCCTCGACAGCGTCGAGGACAGCCTCGACCGGCTGGCCGGGAAGGGCGCGCTCGACGAGGAGCCGGACGCGATCCGCGACCGGATCGCGGGGACGACCGACCTCGACGACCTCGCGGCCGCCGACGTGGTGATCGAGGCCGTGGTCGAGGACCTCGACGTGAAACGCGAGGTGTTCACCGACCTCGACCGCGTCACCGACGACGACGTCGTCCTCGCGACGAACACCTCCACGCTGTCTATCACGAGCGTCGCGAGCGCGACCGACCGCGCGAGCGACGTGGTCGGTCTCCACTTCATGAACCCCGTCCCGATCATGGACGGCGTCGAGGTCGTGGTCGGCGAGCGCACCGACCCCGCGGTCGTCGACTTCGCGCATGCGTTCGCCGAAGATCTGGGCAAGGAGACGTGGGAGGCCGACGACAAGCCCGGTTTCGTCACCAACCGCATTCTGATGCCGTGGATAAACGAGGGGATCCGCGCGTACGACGAGGGGGTCGCAGACAAGGCCGACATTGACCGCGGGATGAAGCTCGGCACGAACGTCCCGATGGGACCGCTCGAACTCGCCGACCACATCGGACTCGACGTGGCGCTCGACGCCAGCGAGACGCTCCACGAGGAGCTGGGCGACCGCTACAAGCCCGCCTACCTCCTCAAGCGCAAGGTGGAGGCGGGCGACCTCGGGAAGAAGACCGGCCGGGGCTTCTACGAGTACGAGTAATCTCCGGGACGACGGCCGCCGACGCGAGGCGACGGCGACGCGGAAGCGATCAGGCCGCGTCCGCGTCGCCGTCGCGGTCGTCGTCGGCCGTCCACCGGCGCGCGCCCGGCAGGAGTCCGACGAGCTTCGTCACGTAGCCGAACCGGAACAGCCCGAGCTGCGAGAGCGCCCCGAGGACGAACACCGCGAGGAACGCGGGCGCGGACAGGTCGAAGAGGAGGGGTTCGACCGTCGTCTCCGCGGCGGCCGCCTCGAAGTTCGCCGGCGTGAGCGACCGCGAGGCGAACGCCGCGCCGATGAGTGCGGTCGAGACCACGAGCGTCGTCCGCGTGAGGACGAACCCGAACAGCGCGCCGGCCGCGACCCCCGCGAGCGTCGCGCCGACGAGCAGTGCCGTCCCCTCGATCCCCGCCGCGTCCGCCGCGTACAGCGGCCCGACCGCGAACCGCCCGGCGAACCCGCCGACGACGCCGCCGATTCCCAGCACGGCGAACGAGAGGCCGGCGTACGCGAGGAAGCCGCCGATCAGGCCGCCGACCGCCACCGCGCCGGCGGTGAGGACGGCCCCGTCGACCGCGACGAGACCAACGACGTTCGGCGCGAACAGGTAGCCGGCGCCGGCGCCGACGAGCAGCCCCGTCAGCGTCACCGCGTAGACGGAGACCGCCGCGCCGACGAACGCGAGCGCCAGCCCCGCGAGGACCAAGCCGCCGTTGAGTGGGGTGAGCATGTCCGTATCGTGGCGGGCGCTCGCACTTAAATTGTCGCAGGCGAGACGACGCGAAAGGCGATCGGCACGGGAGATTGGGGGAGCGGGCGGTCGTGGTCGCGGCGAGCGGTCTCACCGCGCTCGACCGGCCGCCTGTCGGTCGATGTACCGCGTGTAGCCGCCGACGGCCAGCCCGAAGCCGACGACGAGCAGGAGGAACCCGAGGAGGCGGCTCGCCCCGACGGTCATCACCGCGAGGACGACGCCGAAAAGCAGCGCGAACACGCCGGCGACGACGACCCCCACGTCGAGCAGCGGCGAGGGCTGGATGGTCCGACAGTGCGGGCAGATCCGCGCGTCGGCGGGGATCGGCTCACGACAGTCGACGCAGCGGAGGCGGTCGCTCGGCACGCGAGCCGCTTCGACCGCGACCGGTATGGCTCTGTTGACCGCGCAGGAGTCGGGAGGGAACGACCGTTGAACGAGGCCGCCACCTTACTTTTTATATATTGGCTTTCGAAGATAACCCGTGCGTCGACGCGCCCTCCTCACGATGCTCGCGCCCGCTTTCGCCGGCTGTTCGCTGGCGCCGAGCGGACCCTCCACGGAGTCGTATCCGGCGACCAACCCGAACATTTTCGCCTCCTTCGACTGGGACCCCGATCGGTCGACGCTCACGGTCACGTTCGAGCGCGGGAACCGACTCACGGCCGAGAACACGGAACGGCTGGCCGTCGTCACGGAAGACGGAGACGGCGGCGAGACCGTGTGGGTCGGCCCCGAGGGAACGGATCCGGCGGCGGCGTTTCCGCTCTCACCGGGAGCGACGGTGGCCCACGAACTCTCGACCCCGGCGAGGACACATCTCGATTGGACTCCGGCCGGCGAGTCGTCGTGGATGCCGGTCGCAGTATGGAACCCCGAGGAGGAAATGAGAGGGGCAGACGAATGAACCGACGACAGTTTCTCGCCGGGTCCGGCACGGCCGTAGTCGGCACCGCGAGCGGATACGGCGGGCTTCGCGTGACCGATATCCGCCCGTACGACCCGGATCTTCCGACGGGCGACTCGCCGCGTGAGCGCATCGTCGCAGCAGCAAAACATCGCCACGCGGCCGACCACCGGGCGATTACTCGGGTGCGGGTCCTCGATGACTGGACCGGCGAAGCGCCGTACGACCTCGACGTGTTTCGACGGTGGTACCAGCATTCGCGTCGCCGCCAACTCCGAGCGCTAACGACGTACGCGGCACCGCTGGCCCGCAGCCACCCGATTCACGACGAGTTAGGCGTCGAGGAGATGTTCCCCCACGAAACGGTCTTAGAATTGGATCAGTCGGTCCGAGTAGTCAGGCACCCCGAACGTCTCCCGTCGACCACCGTGTACTATTTCACCGACGGCAAAGCGATCTACGACTCTGACGCGCCGACCCCGGAAGATGACACGGTTCGCGTCTGAGACGCGAACGCCTACGTCACCGGTGCCGATAATTATCCCGGCGAATCGACTCGGATCGATTTCATCCGTCCGCACCGGACCGACTGGACGAAAACGGACGAATCGGCCGAGAGCGTCACCTACCGCGTTTCCGGCCCGGACGCGTACGCGCAGGTCGTTCCACTCCGATCTACTCGCAAGTTAGAGATGGACGACTGCTGGATCGAGGTGACGCTTGATCGGGAGACAGGTCGACTTCGGCGGATCGTCGATCATCGCGACTTCGAGATTACTGTAGAGGAAGCGGCCGGTCAATCGCTGACGTTTCGTATTGAGACGGAGTTCGACCGGTACGGGAATACGACGGTCCGCCGGCCGGCCGGGGATGTCGAACAAGACCTCAGGACTCGTCTGAGGGGGCTCGTTTTTGATTTACTGACCTATTGAGCCCTCACAGCAACCATTGTCCGTTCTACATAACACCGAGGAACGCCGCCCCTGTTGTAGCACTTCTCAGTCGACACGTCGAAATATCCGGTCCTCGAAGCGGTAGACGGCGGCGACCGCCCCCGCCGAGAGCGCGACGACGGTGAGGAGCGCCCACGCGAACGTCTCGTCGGGATCGTTCCCCAGCAGAGCGCCTACCACGACCGCAACGAGGAGGATGACCACCGTCGCGAGGCTCCCGACCACGCGAACGAACAGCTCTTCGTCCATGGCTCACCCTCGCCGGCGACCGGTAAAAACGACGGCTCCGATCGATATCGAAGCGCACTCCGGGTACGGATCGGCCTCTCCCGCCCCGCTCAGTCCGCGCCCGCCGCAGTCGCCGGCTCGTCGTCGACGTCCAGCGTCTCCTCGACCTGCGTGAACACGGCGACGAGGGCGAGCGCGGCGGCCGCGGCCCCGACCGCGAAGGGGACGACGAAGCCGAAGCCGTAGAGCCAGCCGGACGCCAGCGGCCCCAAGGCGACGCCGAAGCCGAACCCCATCGTGAGTACCGACAGGGTGGTCCCGGACTCCCCCTCGCGGGCGAGGTCGCCGGCGAGCGCGAGCGATGGCGCGAACACGCACGCGACCGCGACCCCCTGCCCCAGCCGGACGAGCATCATCAGCGCCGGCTCCGTCACGACCCCTTGGAGGAAGGTGGTTGGCACGAGCAGAACGAACCCGGCGAGCAGGAACGGCCGGCGGCCGATCCGGTCGCTGGCGCGTCCCACCGGGACCTGGAAGATCACGTTGGCGATCGTCACGGCCGCGAACTGCGCGCCGAACCACACCGGCGGCTGGTCCAGCCGGACGTTCACCTGGTTCTGGAGCGTCGCGAACAGCGCGATACACGCGCCCATCGCGACGGTGGCGAGTCCCAGCGTGAACACGGGGTCGAGCAGGCGGTCCTCGCCGCGGACCCGGATCGAGACGTCGTCGCCCGCCTCGGCCGTGTCGTCGGCGTCGCGGACGAGCAGGAACACCAGCGCGAAGCTGAGGTACGCGCCCGCGCAGGCCGCGACGAAGGCGGCGTCGAACCCGTCGAGGACCGGGAGTCCGACGGCCGAGAGGTCGTACGGCCCGGCCTCGACGACGGCGCCCGCGACGACCGGCCCGAAGCCGAACCCGATGAGCCTGAACGTGTTGTACACCCCGAAGTTGCCGCCGCGGTCGGTGTCGCTCGCGGCGTACTCGTTGACGAGGGCGACCGTCGCGGGGATGATGAGCGCCGCGCCCAGCCCCTGAATCGCGCGCAGCGCGACCAGCGCCGGGTAGCTCGTCGCGATCGTGTACAGTCCGCTCGCGGTGCCGAGGAGGAGGATTCCGGCGAGAACGAAGGGCCGTCTCGCGCCGACGCGGTCGGACAGTCTCCCCGTAAACGGCTGCGAGAGGCTGTTGAGGAAGCCGAAAAGCGAGAGGACGATCCCGATGAGCAGCGGTTCGGTCAGCGTGACCGCGGCCGCGCCGACCCCGACCTCGGTGCCGAGCAGCCCCTCGATGTCGACCACGTCGCTGGTGATGTACAGCGGGAGGACGACGATGAGAAAGGAGTTCCCGGCCGCGCCGACCATCCGCGCGAGCGCCAACACGATCACGCGCCGGTCGGTTTCGGCGATACCGGAGAGGGATCCCATTCACTCGGGGTTCGGAACGGAGCATAAAGGCGTTTATGAACGGAGGGAGTCCATCCGGTTTCGGGCGGAGACCCCGGTGGTCGGCAGAGTCAGGCCGCTCAGCGGGTCGCCGGCGCGTGCCCATCGACGCCGCGGACCTCGAACCGCGCGCCGCCCTCCTCGCCGGCCGTCGCCTCGACGGTCCAGCCGTGCGCGGTGGCGATCTCCTGGACGATCGCGAGTCCGAATCCGGTGTTGCCCGCGGTACCGCTCTCGCCGGGTTCGAAGAGGGAGTCGGCGACCGCGGGGTCGATCCCGGGGCCGTCGTCCTCGACGAAGAACCCGTCCGGGAGGTCGCCGACGCGGAGCGAGACGTCCTCGCCCGCGTGGTCGACCGCGTTGCGCATCAGGTTCTCGAAGAGGTTCCGGAGGCGGTCCGGGTCGGCGAGCACCTCGCGCTCGGTGTCGACGGAGAGCGTCGCGCTCGCGGTGTCGACGGTCGACCAGCTGTCGGCGACGACCGCCGCGAGGTCGACGGGTTCCGGGTCGCCGACCGTCTCGCCCTCTCGGGCGAGCGCGAGCGTGCGCTCGACGATCGACTCCATCCGGTCGAGCGCGTCGAGGGCGGCGTCGAGGTTCTCCGCGTCGTCCGACGCCTCGCGCGCCAGCTGGACGCGCCCCTGCGCGACGTTGAGGGGGTTCCGCAGGTCGTGCGAGACGATGCTGGCGAAGGAGTCGAGCCGGTCGTTCTGCCGTTCGAGGGCGGTCTCCCGCTGTTTGAACGCCGTGATGTCCTCCTGGAAGCCGACCCAGTGCGTGACGGTGCCGTCCGCGTCGCGGATCGGGGCGACGCTCACCCGGTTCCAGAACTCCGTCCCGTCCTTCCGGTAGTTCAGCAGCTCGACGCTCGTCGGCTCCCACGCGTCGATCGCCTCGCGGAGCTGCTGGACCGACGCCTCCTCGGTATCGGGTCCCTGAAGGAACCGGCAGTTGACGCCGATCGACTCCGCGCGGTCGTACCCCGTCATCTCGACGAACCGGTCGTTGACGTACACCATCGGGTTGTCGTCCTGTTCGGGGTCCGTGATGGTGATCCCGACCGGCGCCTCGTCGAGCGCGCGGGTCTTCGTCTCCAGCTCCTCGCGGCGCTCGCGCTCGTCGGAGACGTCGCGGAGGATGCCGACGCTGCCGCCGAAGGAGTCGCCCTCGTACGGCAGCGCGGCCATGTGGTCCCGACAGGGGATCGGATCGCCCTCCTTCGGGACGATGTCGACCGCGAAGTGCTGGACGTCGGGACCCGAGTCGGAGAGGATGGTGCCGAGCCGCTCCTCGGCCTCCGCGACAGCCACGTCGTCCTTGATGAACGCGGGCGTCCGGCCGACGATCTCCTCGCGGTCGTAGCCGATGAGCTCGGCGAACGGCTCGTTGACGAACCGGAAGGCGCCGGTCTCGTCGACGACGTAGACGGGGTAGCCGAGCGCCTCGATCACCGTCGAGTACCGGTCGGCGATCTCCTTGGTCCGGTACTCCTCGACCGCCTGGTCGACGCGGTTCGCGAGCCGGCGGAGCTGCTCGGGACCGCCCTTCTGGAAGTAGCCGGTGACGCCGGCGTTGAGCGCCTGACTCGCGATCTCCTCGGACCCCTTACCGGTGTACAGCACGAAGGGGATCTTCCGGTGACGCTCGCGAAGGGCGTCGAAGAACTCCAGCCCGTCCGTCGCGGGCATGTCGTAGTCGCTGACGACGCAGTCGAAGGCGCCCCCGTCGAGTCGATCCAGCGCGGTCTCCGGGTCGGTCACGCTCGTCACCGCCACCGAGTCCAGCTCCCGCTCGAAGTACGCCTCCGTGAGATCGAGGACTGACGGGTCGTCGTCGACGTGTAACACGTCGATCGCTGCGGGCATGGGGGAACTGACGGGCGCACCGGATAAACGACTACCGACCCGGCTATCGGATCTGGATCTGAGCTGGCGGCGATCGGCGCCGTCTGCGCCGAAGGCCGCCGAAATCGGGATCTGGGGAGACCCGCGTTCCACTTCCGGCGCGCGTGGCTGATTCTTAAGGCCGCGGAGCGCGGAGCCGAACGCGATGAACGGCGGGACGCCCGTCTCCGGGGAGACGCTCCCCGGCGCCGGCGACGAGGACGCCGACGCCCCCGACCGCGTCGTCTGTCACGTCGATATGGACTGCTTTTACGCCTCCTGCGAGCGGCTGCGTCACCCCGACCTCGCGGGCGAACCCGTCGTGGTCGGGATGGGGTACGAGTCGGGCGAGTCGATCGGCGCGGTCGCGACCGCCAGCTACGAGGCCCGCGAGTTCGGCGTCGACAGCGCGATGCCGATATCGAAGGCGCTGGAGCTGCTCCCCCGCCGCGTCGACGCGGACCCCGACGATCCGGACGCACCGGACCCGGCGGAGACGGGGCGGTACCTCCCCGTCGACCTCGACTTCTACGAGGAGGTGGCGGGCGAGGTGAAGGCGGTCCTGCGCGACTGCGCCGACACCCGCCGCGAGGTGAGTATCGACGAGGCGTACCTCGACGTCACCGACCGGACCTCGTGGGCGGTCGCGGGGAGCGGCGGCGGGACGGCGGACGACGGCCCCGGAGACCCGCCGCCGAGCGGCGCCGCCGGTCCCGCCGAGGCGCGGACGCTCGCCGAGGGGTACGCCCGCCACGTGAAAGACCGGATCGAGCGGGAGGCCGGCGTGCCGGCGAGCGTCGGCGTCGCGCCGAACATGTCGGCCGCGAAGGTCGCCAGCGACGCCGACAAGCCCGACGGGCTGGTCGTCGTGCCGCCGGGGTCGGTCGCGGAGTTCCTCGCGCCGCTGCCGACCGCCGACGTCCACGGGGTCGGTCCCGTGACCGAGGAGACCCTCGCGGAGCTGGGGATCGAGACCGCGGGCGACCTCGCCGCCGCCGACCGCGACCGACTCGCCGAGGAACTGGGCGAGCGCGGCCCGGAACTGTCCCGGCGCGCCGCGGGCGACGACGACCGCGAGGTGACGCCGACCGGCCTCCCGAAGAGCCTCTCGCGGGAGTCGGCGCTGCCGACGACCGCCGACGAGTCGACGAAGCGGGAGACGGTGTCGGCGCTCGCCGCGGACGTGGCCCGCCGTGCCCGTGATCGGGGCTGCCTGTATCAGACCATCGGGATCAAGGCGGTGGAGCCACCGTTCGACGTCAACACCCGCGCCCGGAGCCTCCCCGGTCCCGTCGACGACCCGGACCTCGTCGAGGAGGTGGCGCTGGACCTGCTCGACGAGTTCGACGAGACCCGGGTCAGGAAGCTCGGCGTGCGCGTCTCCAAGCTCGACTTCGCCGAGACCGACCAGGCGACGCTCGGCGGGTTCGACGCCGCCGACGCCGCCGACGCCGACGGCGACCGAGCGCACGGCGGAAACCGAGAGGCACGGAACGAGAGCGGCGACGGCGGCAAGCTCACCGACTGGGTCGACGGGCCGCCGGACCGCGACGGCGACGAGTCCGGGTCGGGGGGGAACCGCGAACACCGGACCGGCGACGGACAGGCGTCGCTCGGCGACTGGTCGTGAGCCGCGCTGACGCGTAGATTCATTACGCAGTCGAAACGATTCGCGGGCATGTCCCTCGCTCGCCGCGTCCTCCTCGGCTCGAACCCGAACGGCTCGCCGCGTCGGCATCGACTCCTCGTCCCGCCGCTGCTCTTTCTCGTCTCCTTCGCCGCCTACGCGCTGGGAGTCTTCGCTCACGCCGGCGGGGTCGTGTTCCTCGCGTTCGACGCCGCGGCCCTCGGCGTCCTCGCGGCCGCGGTCCTCGCCTACCGGCGGGCCGGGATCGCGCTCGCGTGGGTCGCCGTGTACGGGTCGCTGCTCGGGAGTAACGCCGACCACTACCTGCTGGGTCTCCCGGGTCGACCCCTCGGGGAGCGCGTCGCCGCGCTCGTCGCGCCCGACGGACTCGTCTTCGTCGGCGTCGAGGCCCTCGTGTTGGGAACGGTCGCGTGGGTCGCCGGCGCGCTCGCGAGCCGGGCGGTCGCCGAGCTCCGAGACCGACGGCGGGACGCTCCCGCGGGGTAACACCCCCAACGGGTGACGCCCCCGCGGAGTGCGGGGATTTAGGTGCCCGACAACCGACCCGAACGCATGGACAATCTCTCGTGGGAGACGCTCGACTCGGCCGTCGACTACGCCTGCCCCGGCTTCGACGTGCGCCGGGATGAGGTGCGATTTCCGGACGGTGAGACCGACGGGTTCCACTACGTCGACGAGCCGCCGGCGGTCGTGGTGCTCCCGCTGACCCCCGACGGCGACGTCGTCGTCATCGACGAGTGGCGGCAGGCGGTCGGCCGGGTGAACCGCGGGATCCCCGCGGGGACGATGGAGCCGGAGGACGGGGAACCGGAGAACGGGGAACCGAAGGACAGCGACTCGGAGAACGGCAATCCCGAGACCACGGACGCTATCGAGCGCGCCGCGGCCCGCGAGCTCGCCGAGGAGACGGGGTACGAGGCGGCCTCCTTCGAGCGGTTGACGACCGTCGAGCCGACGAACGGGATGGCGGACTCGGTCCACCACCACGTGCTGGCGACCGGCTGCGAGCCGACCGCGGAGCGCGAACTGGACCACAACGAGTCGATCGCGGTCGAGACGGTCCCGTACGACGACCTACTCGCCGCGGTCGTCGACGACGGCCTGCGCGACGGGCGGGCGGTCACCGCGGTGCTGTGGTACGAACTGCTCCACCGGTAGTCGGGCGGTGCGGGTCGCGGCGGCGTCGTCACCGCGGTCCTCGGGGACGCGCCGGCTTCCGACACGGACAACCATTTTGCCGGGCGGGTCCTACCCGAGGCAATGACAGAATCCCTCCAGCGGCGACCTGACCCCGGACGGCGGGGTTCGCGACGAGTTCGACGACGTCGACCCCGACCCCGTCTCCGACGACGCCGACGGTCCGAGACGGGGCGGCGGGTCGCCCGGTATCGCGGTCGCGACCGCGCTGGTCCTCGGCGTGCTCGGACCGCTGATCGCGCTCGCGAGCGGGGTCGCGGTCTTCGCGATCGACGCGCTGACCGGCGGCCTCTCCTTGACCGCGAACGTCGCACTCACGCTGTTTTTCGGCCAGTACGTCGCCTTCGGCGGGCTGGCGGTCGGCTACCTCGCGTGGCGCGGCTTCGACCGCGAGGGGATCGTCTCGTACCTCGGCGTCCGGGTGCCGAGCCTCAAGGAGATCGGGATCGTGCTCGGCAGCTGGGTCGTGATCCTCATCCTGATCCTCGCGGTCTCGACGATCGTTCAGCTGCTCGGCACGGAGACCGCAGCGAACCAGAGCGCGGAGCTGGCGATGGGGAACCCGTCGATCATCCCGCTTCTCATCGCCGCGTCGTTCCTCGTCATCGGTCCCTGCGAGGAGATCCTCTACCGCGGCGTCGTCCAGGGAAGGCTCCGGGAGTCGCTGCCGGCGGCTCCCTCGATCCTGCTTTCAGCCGCCATCTTTGCGACCATCCACGTGATGGCGCTGACCGGCGGTCTCTCCGCGCGGCTGACGACCGTCTCCATCCTGTTCGTGCCGAGCCTCGTGTTCGGCGCGGTGTACGAGTACACCGAGAACCTCGTCGTCCCCGCGCTGCTCCACGGGCTTCACAACGCCGTGCTGTTCACCGCCCTCTACGTCACGGTGACGCGGGTGGATCCGAGCGAACTGCCGGCGATTCTCGGGTTCCTCCCGGTCTGAGTCGCGTCCGAGTCGGCTATCGCGCGTGACGCGATCGCGCGGCTCAGTACAGGTCGTCCAGGTCCTCCTCGACGTGTGAGTGCTCCTCGGCCGGGAACTCGCCGCTCGTCACCGCCTCCCTGTACGCCTCGACGGCGTCGACCATCTCCCCGCGCACGTCGCCGAACCGCCTCGCGAACGGCGGCGACCACTCGCCCAGCCCGACCGCGTCGTTGATCACCAGCACCTGCCCGTCGCAGTCCGGTCCCGCCCCGATGCCGATCGTCGGGATCTCCAGCGCCTCGGTCACCGCGCCCGCGAGGTTCGCCGGGACGTGTTCCAACACGAGCGCAAACGCCCCGGCGTCGGCGTGCGCGCCCGCCAACTCGATTATCTCCTCGGCGGCGTCCTGCTCGGTCCCCTGTCGCGTGTAGCCGCCGAGCCGGTTCACGTGCTGGGGGGTCAAGCCGAGGTGCGCCATCACCGGGATCCCGACTTCCGTCATGCGCCGGGTCGTCTCGACGGTGTGCGGGCCACTCTCGATCTTCACCGCGTCCGCGTTCGCCTCCTTCAGCAGGCGGCCCGCGTTGCGCACGGACTCGGCCTCGTCGATGCCGAACGAGAGGAACGGCATGTCGGCGACGACGAGGGCGTCCTCGGTCGCGCGATCGACCGCCGCGGTCCGGCTCGCGACCTCGTCGAACGTCACGGGGAGGGTGGAGTCGTAGCCGAGGGCGGCGTTGCCCATGCTGTCGCCGACGAGGACCACGTCGATCCCGGCCTCGTCGACGATCGCCGCTGTCGGGGCGTCGTAGGCGGTGAGCATGGTGATCGGATCGTCGCCCTCCCGGAGTCCCCGCGTCGTGGTCATGCCTCGGAGTCACCCCCGCGATGCCGTAAAATCGTCGGGAACCGGAAAGCGAGCGCGGCGACGGCCGAAGCGTCCGCGACGGTGCGGCGACCGCCACCGATTTGCCGCTCGCCCCCCGAGTCCGTCGCGTGCAACCAGTCGAGCGGGCCGAGTACGAGGGGGTCGACTACGCGTGGGTGATGCAAACGACGTTCGTCGTCACCATCCTCGTCGGCGCCCCCGCCGTGGCCCTGCTGTCGACGCTCGTGACGCTGGAGTCGTGGGGCGCGCGCGCCGCGTTCGCGGTCCGGGTCGGCGCCCCGATATGGTTCGTCACCGCGGTCGCCGTCGCGCTGTACGCGAGGCGGACCGAGGCGGGCGACGGCGGAGCGGGCGAGGGCGACTCGGACGAGGTCGACGACGCCGGCGGAGACGACGACGCGGAAAAAGGCGATTGAGCGCGGGCGACGGCTCTCCCGTCTCGGCGCGTGCTACTCGGCGAGGAGCTCCGAGACCCACGCGAAGTCGACGCCCCCGCGCTCGGCGGCGACCGCGTCGCGCCGCGAGTCCCCGACGAACAGCGCGTCCTCGGGCGCGGCGCCGAGCCGATCGATCGCCGCGAGCAGCGACGCCGGGTCCGGCTTGTAGCTCTCGACCGTGTCTCGGCCGACGATCGCGTCCGAGACGACAGCGGCGTCGAGTCCGTGGGTCTCGACCGCGATCCGGCAGGCCTCCTCGCAGTTGAGCGAGCAGACGCCCACGGACGGATTCGAGGCGGAGCGGTCGGCGTCGCCGTCCGCGGTCCCGACCGCGAGTCGGTCGCCGAGCGGGAGCCGCGCTGACTCGCGGGCGCCGGTCCGCTCGCGGTCCGCGATGGCCTCCTCGACTTCCGTCCGGATCCCGTACTCGTCGGCCGCGCCGAGCAGCTTCCACAGTTCCTCAGTCGGCGGGATGAGCGCGCGCTCGGCGTACACGTCGAGGACCGCGTCCGCGACGGCGTCCCAGTCGACCGCGAGTTCGACGAGGGTGCCGTCGAGGTCGTAGACGACCGCGTCGTAGTCTGCGGGGCGAGGGAGACCGGCGTCGGTCACTCGCCGAACACCCCCCGGGCGATGATCGTCTTCTGGATCTCGGTCGTCCCCTCGTAGATCTCCGTGATCTTCGCGTCGCGGTAGAGGCGCTCGACGTCGAACTCGGTCGTGTAGCCGTAGCCGCCGTGGATCTGGACCGCCTCGTTCGTCACCGAGGTGGCGGCCTCGCTGGCTCGGTACTTCGCCTTGGAGGCGGCAACGCGGTAGTCCTCGCCCGCCTCCGCCTGCCGGCAGGCCTCGCGGACGAGCAGCCGCGCCGCCGACACGTCGGTCGACATCTCCGCGACCTTGTGCCGGATCGTCTGGATGTCCGCGATCGGCCGGTCGAACTGCTCGCGCTCCTCGGCGTACGACTTCGCCTCGTCGAGCGCGGCCTGCGCGACGCCGACCGCCTGCGACGCGATGCCGATCCGGCCCTCGGTGAGCGTCCGGAAGGCCGCCGAAAGCCCCTTCCCCGGCTCGGTGAGCCGGTTCTCCGCCGGGACCCGGCAGTCGTCGAACGTGATCCCGGTCGTGTCCGACGCGCGCAGCCCGAGCTTCTCCTCCTTCTTGCCGACTTCGAAGCCGTCCGTGTCTGCCGGGACGAGGAACTGGGTGATCGCGTCGTCGCCGGGGGCGTTCTCCCCGCCGTCGCCGTCCCCGCTCGCGACCTTCGCGAAGACGATCGCCACCCCGCCCCGGTTCCCGTTCGTGATCCACTGCTTCTCGCCGTTCAACACGTACTCGTCCGCCTCGGCGTCGTACGTCGCGGTCGTGGACATCTCCGCGGGGTTCGAGCCGGCGTGCGGCTCGGAGAGACAGAACATCCCGACCGGGCGGCCGGTCTCGGCCATCTCCGGCAGCCACGCTTCGCGCTGGGCCTCCGTGCCGAACTCGGCGAGACAGGAGGTCGCGAGGCAGTGGACGGAGAGGGCGGTCGCGACCGCGAGCGACCCGTGCGCCAGCGCCTCGTTGACGATCGCGTAGGTCGTCTCGTCGGCGCCGAACCCGCCGTACTCTTCGGGGATCGTCAGCCCCGTGAGGCCGAGTTCCGCCAGCCCGTCCCACACGTCCTCCGGGAACGTCTCCGTCTCGTCCGCCGCCGCGGCCGTCGGTCGGACCTCCTCGGCCGCGAACTCCTCGACGAGGTCGCGGACCGCCGCCTGCTCGTCGGTGAGCGCCGACCCGACGCGTGCTCCGGTCATGTCACCGACTTCGCTCCCTCACCGAAAAAGGTGAGCGATCGGCGAGGTGGACCCGACCGACGGGACCCTGACCGGTGTCGGCACGTCCCGCTCGCCGACCGGCGCCCCCTACTCCTCCGCCTCGCGCGCCTCCCAGAGCGGGTACAGTTCGTCCCGGGGCGGCCCCGCGAGCGGCTCCCCGTCGATCCGGACGGTCCCCGGCGCGCCGTCGCCGCCTTCCGTGGCGGCGTCGCCGCCCTCGGCGGCCTCGACGACGCCGATCTCCGCACCCTCGATCCCGGCGGCGTCGAGCGCGTCGAGCGCCTCGTCGACCCGCTCCGGCGGGACCGCCGCCAGCAGCGCGCCGGAGCCGAACGTCGCGAGGGGGTCGACGCCGAGCGCGTCACAGCAGTCCCGGGTCTCGGACCGGACCGGGAGCGCGTCGCGCTCGACGGCGAAGGCGGCTTCGCTGGCGGACGCCATCTCGACGAGCGCGGTCGCCACGCCGCCCTCCGTCGGGTCGTGGAGCGCGGTCGCGGCGTCGCGGACCGCGGCCGCGTCGGGGACGACGCTCACCTCGTCGAGGAACCCGGCGGCGGCGTCGAGCGTCGCGGCCGGGACGCCCGCCTCGCGACACTCCTCGCGGAAGTCGGTCGCGAGGATCGCGGTCGCCTCGATCGCCGCCCCCTTGGTGAGCAGGAGCCGGTCGCCCGGCTCGGCGCCGCCGCTCGACACGAAGCGGTCCGTCGTCCCCAGCGCCGTCATCGAGCAGAGGGGGCGGTCGAGCGCGTCGAGCACCTCGGTGTGGCCCCCGACGACCGCGCAGCCGAGGTCGCGCGCGGTCGCGTCGACCTGATCGGCGACGGTCCGGAGCCGGGCGGGGTCGTCGTCGGGGAGGAACAGGGTGTGCGTGAGCCATCGCGGGTCGGCGCCGCTGGCCGCGACGTCGTTACAGGCGACGTGGACCGCCAGCGTCCCCACCGACTCCGCGGCCAGCGACAGGGGGTCGGCCGCGACGACGAGCGTCTCCCCGGCGCCGGTCAGGTCGATCGCGGCCGCGTCCTCGCCGTAGGCCGGTCCCTGCGTCACCGCGCCGTCGGCCGCGCCGGTCGCCGCGAGCGCCGCCGCGAGCGCGTCGGGACCGAGCTTGCCGGTCATCGCTCGCGGAGCCACGCCGCGACGGCCTCGGGGTCGGCGTCGAGCCCGCCGCCCTGCGCGAACGTCGGGCCGCCGCCACCGCCGCCGCCGAACTCGTCGGTGACCGCGTCCACGGCGTCGCCGGCGTCGACGTCGGCGTCCTCGGCGGACGCAACCACGACGAACGGAGCGTCGCCGGTGCCGACCGCGGCGAGGGCGTCGAGGTCGTCGTCACCCCCGACCGCCGAGGTCGCCGGCTCTCGGAGCTCGTTCGGGTCGGCGTCGTCGACGGTCCCGATCGCCCAGCGCGCGCCGTCGACCTCGACGGTCGGGAACTCGCGCAGGCGGGCGGCGAGCAGCTCCTCGCGGGCGTCTCGCAGGTCCGCCTCAAGTCGGTCGGTCTCCTCGCGGAGCCGAGAAACGGCGTCCGGAAGGTCGCCGACGCGCGCGTCGAGCGTCGTCGCGGCGTCGAGCGCGGCGCCGTGGACCGCGCCGATCTGGTCTATCGCCGTCGGGCCGACCGCGAACTCGACGCGGGTCACGCCCTCGCCGGGGTTCGACCGGTCCAGCACCGTTATCGGGCCGATCTCCGCGGTGTTCTCGACGTGGGTGCCGCCGCAGGCGGCGACGTCCCAGGGGTCGGCGTCCGGGTCCGCCGCCGCGTCGCCCCCGGCGGCCGCGTCGCTCCCGGCGGCCGAGCCACCCCCGACCGTCACGACGCGGACCGCGTCGCCGCTCATCGCGCCCTCCTCGGTCTTGGTGTTGAACGCGATCCCGTCGATGTCTCGGGCCTCGTCGGCCGAGTGGGTCGCCCACGAGACGGGCAGCGAGTCCCAGACGGCGCGGTTGGCGAGCCGCTCTAACTCGATCAGGTCGCCGTCGTCCAGCGGCTCGGCGGTCGTGAGGTCGACGCGGACCTTCGTCTCGGAGATGTCGAAGCCGGCGTAGCCGAGGTCGTCGGCGATCCGGCGCGCGGCGCCGTACAGCACGTGCGAGGCGGTGTGCGCCCGGGCGCAGTAGGTGCGGAACGCGTCGTCGATCAGGCCGGTGACCTCGTCGCCCGGTACGAGATCGATATCGGCGTCGGGGTCGAGGACGTGGACGACCTCCTCCGCCCGCTCGACCACGTCGTCGACGAGGTGGCCGTCGAGCGTCCCTCTGTCGGCCGGCTGGCCGCCGGACTCGGGGTAGAAGTACGTCTCGTCGAGGACGACCTCGCGGCCGTCGACGCGGTCGACCGTCGCTTCGAACTCCCGGACCGTCGGCTCGGCCGGCGCGCGTGAAGCGGTCATTGCCGGGTCGTGGGGGCGGTCGGATAAATAGGTGGCCGCCGAGGAACTCCTTATAAATGAACGAGACGGTGCGGTGGCGCGTGCCTGCGAGGCCGCTCTGCGGCCGAGCAGCACGCGCGAGGGACGCGGTGAGCGCTCGGAGAGCGCGAACCGCGAGGCTGGGGAGGCGTGAGGTGCGGGGCGGTGCTGTGCGGGGCGGGACTCGAAGGGGCAGCCGCGAAGGCGGCGCAGGCGACGCAAGCACCGCAGGAACGAACGGAGTGAGTGACGAGGAGCGCAGCAAGCGTGCGCCGCCTTCGCGGCTGGGGCTTCGGCGGTAGTCGTCACTGATCCGTGCTCAACTCCATCTAAATGAGCGGCTGGGGCTTCGGCGTCGTTCGTCGCCGATCCGTGAACTGGTCCTTATAAACAGACGTCGGCACGGCTCACGACTACTGATAAAAGATCAAAAACTGCGTTCCGCTCAGCCTTCGAGTTCGAACGCGACCTCGACTTCGGCCTGATACTCGCGGTCGGCGTCTCCCTGAAGCTCGACCCCGAACTCCTCGACCTCCGCCCAGTAGACGTTCTCCAGCGTGTCCTCGGCGCGGTCGATGGCCTCATCGGCCGCGGCGTCGAAGCTCTCGTCGCTCGTCCCGATCAGCGTTATCTTCTTGAATACCATGTCGCGTGCTGGTAGGGAACACGGGGGGATAAAAATACGCGTCCGAGGACGAGCCGAGACGCGACATGGACGGTAGCGGACCTGTCAGCGTTAAATACGGAGTACACAGACAGATGAGAAGTATTTGAATACCGACTATTTTTAAAATATATCAGTGTGCGGATCTCAATATTGCGTCCAAACAGCCATCGAATCCACTTCAGGCCCGTTTTAGTTCGAATCGGCATGTATATTTCAGATATATGTAATTATAATTGTAGCAATATATGTGGGCTTACGTAGGCTTAATAACGCACTTCTATCAGATGATCGTGATGTCTGTTGAAGAAGACGTTAACGAGATACAGTGGAAGCTCGGCTGGAATCCCAAGATAACGATCATCGCCGTGACGGTCCTTTTCACGATCGTCGGGGCCGCGATCGACGCCGTCGGGACGTTCTTCGTGCTCGGGATACTGGCCGGCGGCGCAGTCTACGTCTGGGGTACCCGGACGATCAACGACAACTACGACTCGTTCCTGTCGCGGTTCATCTCCGAGTCCGAGCGGAAAGGGGCCCGCGGGATCGAGGTCGACTCCGCGAACACGTACAGCCTCACCTACGGGATGGGCGACTCGCCGCCGCTCGTGGAGCCGTCGAAGACGTACAAGACGAACACGCTCGTCGTCACGGACGCGTCGGTGAACGTCAACAAGGGAGCGGAGTTCGACATGAAATCCCGGGAGAGCGTCGCCGGCGGGAGCAACCGAGAGCTGTACTACGACCAGATCTCGGCGGTGGAGTCCCATCAGGACGGTCGCCGCAGCGTGTTGGAGATCCGGACCTCCGGCGGCGACACGATCGGCGTCGGCTCCACGAACACGGACACGGTCGACGAGGCGCTGAGCGACGTCCGCAAGCGCGTCAGAGAAGCCAAGCGCTGAGCGGCGTCGAGACAGGCGGACTACGCGTCGCACGAGCGCTCGCGAAATCGTTCGGTCGAAAGAGGGGCGGCGACGAGGGGTCGCCGTCCCCGATTACGGACTTCCCGGCGCGCCTTCCATCACGGCGAAATCCTCGCCGTCGCGGTCGATACCGATGACCGCCCAGTCGTAGGGGGGTTTCGCGGAGACGAGCCGTTCCTGGAGGTCGGCCGCGCTGTCGCGCCACGTGACGAAACACCGGAGCCGCGGTGTGTCACTGCCGTCGGCGAGATACGGATCGAGATCGTCGTCGTCCAGACACAGCACCGTCACGAGCACGCGCCGCCACTTGCGTTCCGCGACGAACTCTCGTCCGCCCTCGGAGACGGTGTATCCCAGTTCGCGGAAGACGTCTCTGGCCTCGGTCGTCGGGGGGATGCTCGCAGTGGCCATCTACGCCGAGATTCGGCGGCAACCGTGATAAACTTTCTCACGATTTCGAGCGGGGAGAATCGGACGCGCTGTCGGGAGCGACCGAGAGAATCGACCGCATCGACCGGGGCGGTCCGGAGAACCGAGATTTCCTCACTCGTGGGCCGCGTCCCACTCGTCCGGTTTCCGGAGGTTGCCGCACTCGGTACACTGGATCCGGCCCATCGTGTCCATCGCGGTGTCGAACGACCCGCAGTTGCCACACCGGAACCCCCAACGGGACTCGCCCGCCTCGTCCTCGAACACGAGGTAGAAGGGACCGTCCGCGCCGCGCTCGGTGCGCGACCGGTCGGTGTACACCCGCTCCCCGCTCGGCGTCGTCGACGCTTCCAAGCTCATGGCTACCGCTATCCGACGGAGGGACTTAAGCGGCGGACTCGGAAGTCGGCGAAAGGCAAAAATCCCGAACCGCGAGGCGCCGCTACGTTCGGAAGGACTCGCCGCAGCCGCACTCGGAGACGACGTTCGGGTTCTCGACCTCGAAGCCGGCCGCCTGAAGCCCGTGTTCGTAGTCGAGCGTGCTCCCACCGATGTAGTTCTTGCTCGCGGGGTCGACGAACACCCGAAGCCCGTGGTGTTCCACGACGAGGTCGTCGTCCTCCGGCTCGGTGTCGAATCGCATGCCGTACGACAGCCCCGCGCAGCCGCCCTGCTGGACGAACAGCCGCAGTCCGGCGATGTCGGTGTCGAGGCCCTCGCCCTCCAGGAGCGAGAGCGCCTCCTCGGCGGCGTCCGGGGTCACCTCGATCGCCGGGTCGTTCCCCTCAGTCCCGGTGTCGGCCGGTTCGGTACTCATGCGAACGCGTTCGGCGCGGACACTCAAAACCCTGCCGGCGGGAGCAGTCCGGACGACCGAGACGGTCGGAGGAAACCGGTGAACCGCGGTACCGGTTTCAGGACCTCTCGCTTTCGGGACCTATCGCCCCGGAATCGACGAGATCGACGAGTTCCCGGAGGCTCCCGATCTCCACGGTCGGTTCCACGTCGAGGGCGCGGCCCGCGTTGTGGTCGCGCCTGAGAAACGCGCTGTCGAGTCCCGCGCGCTCGGCGGCGATAACGTCGGTCGCGCGGTCGCCGACGTAGATCCCGCCGGTCGCGTCCAGCGCGTCGAGCGCCTCGTTCAGGTAGTGCGGGTCGGGCTTCCGCCGCCGGAACCCGTCGGGACCGAGGTCGCGGCCGCGGACGAACGCGAACGCGTCGAGCCGGAAGTGGTCGACGACAAACTCGACGGTCGGGTGGTAGTTGTTGCTCACGAGACCGATCGGCGCGCGGTCGGCCAGCGCGTCGAGCGCGTCCGCATCGGAGTGGAGGCGTCGCATCCCGGCCGACAGGCGCTCGACGGCTCGTTTCGCGGTCCGCTCTTCGCGCGCCCGGAAGAACCTCGGAGGGTCGACGCCGAGCTCCTCGCAGGCGGCCCGGAACTCGTCGTCGTAGGCGGCGCGCTCCAAGGGCCGCCGGAGCGACGCCGAGGCGGTCAGCCCGCGGTCGTCGAGCGCGTCGTCGAGCGCGCGCGAGCGGACCGCAGGGTCGGTCTCCCCGCCTTCGAGGACCACGCCGTCCATGTCGAAGAGGACGACCTCCCCGTCGCCGAGCGCGGTCATCGCGTCATCCTCCGTGCGGACGCCGAGAGCCCCTCGCTGGCGAGGACGACGCCGAGGATCACGATCAGGATCATCGAGACGGACTGCCAGGCGAAGGCGTTGACCGCGCGGAACAGCTGGACGCCGATCCCGCCGGCGCCGACGAACCCGAGGATCGTCGAGTCGCGGACGTTGATGTCCCACCGGTAGACGCTGAGACCGACGAGCGCGGGCTTCACCTGCGGGAGGATGCCGTACAGCAGCACCTGCGTCGAGGAGGCGCCGGCGGCGCGGACCGCCTCGACCTGCCCGAAGTCGATCTCCTCTATCTCCTCGCCCAGCAGCTTCCCGAGGAAGCCGACGGACCGGAACGCGATAGCGACCGCGCCCGCGAGGGGACCACTGCCGAACACGACGACGAAGATCAGCGCCCAAACGATCGTGTTCACCGAGCGGCTCACGGTGACGACCAGCTTCCCGAGCCAGTAGGTGACCGCGTTCGGCGTCGTGTTCTCCGCCGCGAGCAGCGCGACCGGGACCGCGATCGCGAGCGCGCCGAGCGTGCCGAGCGCCGCGATGTGGAGCGTCTCGACGAGCGGCTCGACGATCTCCGGCGCGTACGCCACGTCCGGCGGGTACATCCGCGTGAGGAGGTCGCGAATCTCCCGCGGGACGGTCTCGACGTTCGTGATCCCCATGTCGAGGAAGCGCCACGAGGCGACGAAGACTGAGAGCGCGGCGAGCACCCCGACGAACCGGCCGATCCGGCGGCGCCGGTCGAACCGCCGCCACGAGCGCGCGGCGTCGACCTCGCTCATTGGTACCTCCGTCTGACGACCGCGCTGACTCCCTCGGCGACGAGGACGACCGCGATGATCGCCACGAGGATGGCGGAGACGTACTGGAAGGAGTAGCGGTTGAACGCGGTGAGCAGCACGGAGCCGATCCCCCCCGCGCCGACGATGCCAACGACCGTCGAGGTGCGGATGTTGATGTCCCAGCGGTACACCGAGAGTCCCGCAAACCGCGGCACGATCTGCGGGACGACGCCGTACGCCAGCGTCTGGACCGGCGACGCTCCCGTCGCCCGAACGGCGTCGACGCTCCCCATGTCGATGTCTTCGAGGTCCTCCGCGAGCAGCTTCGCGAAGAAGCCGACCGTCTTGAACGTGATCGTGATGATCCCCGCGAGCGGGCCGAGTCCGACCGCCTTCACGACGAGGATGGCGACGATGATCGCGTTGAGCGCGCGCGACAGCGAGATGAACCCGCGGTTGAGGTAGTACAGCGGCCGCGGCGAGAGGTTCTCCGCGGCCATGAACGCGACCGGGACGCTGATCGCGATCCCAGTCACCGTCGAGATCATCGCCATGGCGACGCTCTCGACCATCTTGTCGACGATCCGCCGGGCCTGTCGCGGGGTCGCCTCCGGCGGGAGGAAGTCGCCGAGCAGCGTCGCTCCCCGGCCGATCCCGCGGGCGATCCGCGCCGGGTCGGCGCCGATCCCCCACGCCGACCAGAGGAAGAAGCCGACGACCGCGAGGTACGCCGCCCACTTGAACTCCCGCCGGCCGAACGCGGTCGGTCGACGCCAGGTGCGCCGCTTCGTCGCCATCTCAGGACCCACCCGAGGTCGTTCCGTCCGGGGTACGGCCGTCCGCCGAAACGACGCCCTCCCGGACGACGGCGTCGTTCGCGGCGCCGTCCTCAATCGTCGCCTCGGGCTCGGACGCGGTCGAGTCGCGCGATGCCGGCGGGTCGCCGCCGCGGTACACGCGGTCGAGCGCGTCGTCGCCCAGCTCGTCCGCCGACCCCTCGAAGACGACCTCGCCGTCGTGGAGTCCGACGATCCGGTCGGCGTGTTCGACCGCGAGGTCCACCTCGTGGATGTTGATCAGCACGGGCACCTCCCGCTCGGCGGCTATCTCGGTGAGCAGCCGCATCACCGTGTTCGACGTCTCGGGGTCGAGGCTGGAGGTCGGCTCGTCGACGAGCAGGATCTTCGGCTGCTGGACGACGGCACGGGCGATGCCGACGCGCTGGCGCTGGCCGCCCGACAGCTCGTCGACACGCTTGTTCTCCATCTCGGCGAGACCGACGCGCTCTAAGACCTCGTAGGCGCGCTCGATGTCCTCGGGCGGGAAGTTCCGGCGGAACGCGCGCCACGCGGAGACGTAGCCGAGCCGCCCGGTGAGCACGTTCTCCATCACCGTGAGCCGTTCGACGAGGTTGTACTCCTGAAGAATCATTCCGATGTCGCGGCGCGCCGCGCGGAGGCCGTCGTCGTCGAGCGCGGTGAGGTCGGTTCCGTCGAGTTCGACCGTTCCCGAGGTCGGCTCCGTGAGCCGGTTGACGCACCTGATGAAGGTGCTCTTTCCAGCGCCGCTCGGGCCGATCATCGCGGTCGTCTCGCTGCCGTCGACCGAGAGGTCGACGCCCTTCAGCGCCTCGTCGCCGCTCTCGTAGGTCTTCCGCAGACCGGTGACATCCAGCGTCATCCGCGTCTCACTCGCTCAGCGCGCCCTGCGTGTACTCGACGTCGTTGTACCGCTGGATGACCATGATGTCGTACCAGTGCCGCCGGTACTCGATGGGGACGTACTCCTCGTACCCGGTGCGCTCGGCGTACGCCGTCCCGGCGAAGTCGGAGTCGAGCCAGGCGTTCCGGATCCCCTCCTGGATGTCGGGATGGAGATTGTAGCGGTACGCGACCGGCCCGTTGGGGAACGGGTTCGACGCCCAGACGACCTTGAACTCGTCAAAGCTCAGGTTGCTGTCGGCCTCGACGGTGTCGAGGAAGCAGGTCGAGCAGATCGGCCCGGCGTCGTAGTCGCCGGCGGCGATGCCGCGCGTGGTCTGCGAGTGGCCGCCAGAGAAGTTGATCTCGTAGTCCTCGCCGGCGGTCACGTCGAAGTACTGGTCGAACAGCGCGGAGGGCGCCTGGTGGCCGGAGTTCGAGGCCGGCTCCGCGTGGGCCATCCGCACGTCGTCGTTCGCGAAGTCCTCGACGCTCTGGATCCCGTCGGCGTCGGCCCGCGTCGTCGCGAACAGCCGGTAGCCGAACGAGCCGTTCGGCGCGATTCCGGCCGTGAACGGGACCGCCCCGGCGAGGTTCACCGCGAAGCACGTCGTCCCCGTCGAGAAGTTCGCGATGTGGGCCCGCTCGGAGCGCATCGCCTCCACGGAGGCGGCGTAGCTGTTGACGCGGTTGTACTCGACCGGCAGACCGGTCTCCTCCTCGATGCGATCGAAGACCGCCTGGAAGTCCTCCTCGTAGCGGCCCTGGACGTCCTCGCTCGGGCTCTCGGTGAAGACGAGCGTGTCGGGTTCGAGCCACTCGCTCTCGTCGTCCGGCGTCTCCCGGACCGGCTCGCCGTGCGGGACCTCGTCGACCTCGCGGCTCCCCATGCTCTCTAAGTCGGTGCGGCTCCCGCGCTCGTAGCCCGCGTCGATGAGGGGCGTCGAGCGGTAGTTGTTCTCCTCCCAGTTCGGACTCTCGGGGTCGAACTCGCTCCCCTCCGCCAGCAGCGGGTCGCCGGACTCCCCGGAGCCGCCGTCGCCCGACGCCGAGTTCGTGCCGCTGGAGGCGCCGTCTCCCCCGGAGCCGCCGTCGCCGCCACTGCTCCCGCTTCCCTCGGAACAGCCCGCGAGTCCGGTGATCGCGGCCGCTCCGCCCGCCAGAAGGAACCGCCGCCTGGAACTCGATTCGTGCCGTCTCCCGGTGTGGTCCACCATTACGGGTTGATAGCCCGTTCTTCGGGGCAAGAAGGCTGCTATGAGCCGAATATGGCGGATCGTACCGGTTCGTGACGGTCCAAACCGGAACGTACCGGTCGGACCGCTACGAGTGGAACGGTGACGTATGAGCCGGTATATATCGCTCCGGAGACGAGGCGGCGGGCGAAGACGCGGCTCGGTGGGTGAAGGCGGCTCGGCAGACGAAGAAGACGGCTCGGTAGACGGCGAGCGGCCGGTCGGCAGATGGAGAAACGGCTAGGTAGATGGCAAGCGACCAGCCGACCTACTCGAACCGCTTCCGGACGCTCTCGGCGTGGGCCTCGAGTCCCTCGGCGTCCGCGAGCGACGTGATCGTCTCGGAGAGGTCGTCGAGGGCGTCGCGGTCGAGCCGCTGGACCGTCGACGACCGGAGGAAGGTGTCGACTGAGAGCCCGCCGTACCGCTTCGCGCCGCCGTTCGTCGGCAGCACGTGGTTCGTCCCGGCCGCGTAATCGCCCGCGGCCACGGGCGAGTACGGGCCGAGGAAGACGGAGCCGGCGTTCGTGATCCGGTCTAAGAGCGCCTCGTCGTCGTCGGCCACGATCGAGAGGTGCTCGGCCGCGTACTCCTCGGCGAACAGCACGGCCTCGGGCATCGATCGCGCGTGGAGGACGCCGGAGGCGTCGTTGTCGAGGGCGGCCCGGATCGTCTCCTCGCGTTCGCGCTCGGCGGCCTGCGCGTCGACCGCGTCGGCGACCGCGTCGGCGAGGTCGGCGTCGGCGGTGACCGCGACCACGGAGGCGTTCGGGTCGTGTTCGGCCTGCGCGACCAGATCGGCCGCGACCAGTTCGGGGCCGGCCGTCTCGTCGGCGAGGACGAGCACCTCGCTCGGCCCGGCGAGGAAGTCGATCTCGACGTCGCCCTGCGACGATCGACTTGGCGGCGGTGACCCACTTGTTGCCCGGGCCGACCACCTTCTGTGCCCGCGTCACCGTCTCCGTCCCGTACGCGAGCGCGGCAATGGCCTGCGCGCCGCCGACCTGGTACACCGCGTCCGCGCCCGCCTCGTGGATCGCCGCGAGGGTGACCGGGTTGAGTTCGTCGGCCGGCGGGGTCGCGACCGCGACGTGGTCGACGCCCGCGACGACCGCGGGAATGACGCCCATCAGCGCGCTGGAGGGGTACGCGGCCGCGCCGCCGGGCACGTACACCCCGACGCGGTCGATGGGGCGGAAGCGCCGCCCCAGCTCCCGGCCGCCGAAGTCGTCGCGCCAGTCCTCGGGGCGCTGTCGCTCGTGGAACTCGCGGATGTTCGCGGCCGCCTCCCGGACCGCGTCGAGGATCGGGTCGTCCGCGTCGGCCAGCTCGTCGTGCGCCCGCGCCGCTTCGTCCGTCACGTCGACGTTGCCGACGGCGACGCCGTCGAACTCCTCGGCGAACTCGCGGACCGCGACGTCACCCTCCTCGCGGACCCGCTCGACGATGCCTCGCACGTCCTCGCGGACCCCCTCGACGCCGGCGTCGCGCTGGAAGAAGGCGCGCCGCTCGGCCGGCGAGAGGTCCGCGACGGTTCGTACGTCCATACGAGTACACGGAGTCGGTGGGGCAAGGGCGTTCCGACTCGGTCAAGTCGGTGTCGTCGACCGAGCGGGCGTCGCGCCGGGCGGAATCGGGCCGCCGGGTCACCCCAGCGGGCGGATCCCGGTCACGTCGAGGAGGGCGAGGACGAAGAGACCGGCCAACAGCGCGGCCGCCGCGAGGAAGACGGGCGCCGACACGGCGACGGCGACCTCGTAGGGCGCCACCAGCCTGGTCATACCGCGGAGGAGGAAGGAGACGAACACGAGTCCGAACGCGGCGACCGCGAGGGCGACGAACCGGGATCGGTCCATGTGGGGCGTTCAGTCCGTCTGCGGGACGCCCGCGCCGTGGGGACCGTGGCCGTGGCGGTCCCGGCTGGGCTCGAAATCGGTACACATGTCGTAGAACACCGCCTCGGGGTCCCTGTTCCACTGCCACTTCCAGCGGGTGCGGACGAGCAGCGATAGCTTCCGGGCGAACGACAGCTCCGGGGTGGCCGACACCGTGTCGTAGCCGCGGTTACGGATGAGGCGGTGGTGGTCGACGTACAGCACCGCCGCGAGCAGCACCGCGAGCTGGCAGTCCTCGGGGAGGTACTTGATCCCCGCGACCCCCTCCTCGTAGAGGCGCTCGGTGCGGGTCATCTCCTCGCGGATCGCGGCCGCGACGCCCTCGTCGAACTCCAACTCAAGGAGCTGTCCCTCGCTCACGCCGTGGCGGCGGAGCGTCTCCAGCGGGAGGTAGATCCGGTCGCGCTCGACGACATCCTCGCGCACGTCCCGGAGGAAGTTCGTCATCTGGAACGCCTCGCCGAGCTTCGTGGCGTAGGGGAGCGCCTCGGCTTCGGTCTCCGGGTCGAGGTCCATGATCGCCGTCATCATCCGCCCGACGGCGGCCGCGGAGCCGTCCATGTACGCCTCCAGGTCCGCGTAGGTCTCGTACCGGTCGGTGTCGATGTCGCTTGCCATCGCGTCCACGAACGAGTGGACGTCCTCGTCGCGGATCCCATTGCGGTCGCACACCTCGGCGAACGCCTCCAACACCGGGTCGTCGGTCGGCTCCTCGCCGAGCGCGGCCGCCCGGAGTCGGTCGAGTTCGGCCCGCTGTTCGGCCGGCGGCTCGGTGTCCTCGGCGTCGACGACCTCGTCGGCGATCCGGAAGAACCCGTACAGCACGTACGTCGGATGGCGAATCCGCTGCGGCAGCAGCCGGGTGGCGACGTGGAACGTCTTCCCGGTGCGGCGCTGGATCCGCTTGCTCCGGGCAACCTGCTTTTGCTCTACCATGCTGACCTCGGAAGGTCGGCGTGGTGGGTCGCGTACGGGTCGCCCATCATGAAAGAAAAATCGGCCTCCAAGAACATAACAGTTCGCACGACCCAGCTCGGTTCTCCGTCGAACCTGTTAACTCCGGCGACTGGTGTCGCGCTCGGCCCGACCGGCCGGTCAGTAGAACGTATCGCTACAGTCGTACACGACGCCGTGCGCCGGACAGACGTACTTACAGTGTCGGTGGTACATCGGCGTCTCGCAGATCGGACACGGCCGGCCGCCGCCGTCCGCGGTTCCGCCGGTCATGCCGGGGACACGGGCCGGGGGATCAAAACGCTGTCCAACGACCCACGCCGAACCGGTCCCGTCCGCGCCGCGAAACCTAACCAGTCAGCCGTCGGTCGCTCGGCGGCGTACCAGTCGGTCGCCCAAGTCGCCCCGACAACGAGTCACTCGCCGTCGGCCAGTCGGTCGTACACGGACCGGGCGACCGACTCCTCACCGAACGGGAGCGTCAGCACGCCTTCCCACTCGGAGCCGGTAAGCTCGTCGACCGTCTCCCGGTTGAGTTCGACGCGTCGGACTTCGGTCCCATCGAGCGACATCGACACCACGAACGCCGCCGGGTCGTCGGTCGCGCCCGCGTCTTCGAGACGGCTTCGGAACGACTCGACGCCCGCGTCGGAGAGCACAACCTGAACGAGGTACTCGCCGTCCTGGGAGAAGACGCCCTTGACGCGGTCGAGGTCGCTCGCGTCGAACAGCAGCGTGTCGGTCCCGTCGTCGCCGCTGAGCCGGGCCACGAACGGCGCGTCGGGGGCGACGGCGGCCGACGACGGCCCGTCGTCACCGCTCTCGCCAGCGGCGTTGCCGTCCGCCGGTCCCGGGCCGTCGCCGCCGACGCCGTCGAGCGCCTCGCCGTCCGTCACCTGCGTCGCGCCCGCGAAGCCGACGGCGCCGACCGCACAGACCGCGCCGAGACCGCCGAGTACGCCGCGCCGAGAGATGTCCATGCTTCGCGGTTCCGGCGAGCGGTGAAAAGAGTTACACGCCGGTTGTCGCGCGTGATAATCGAGGTTCGGGTCCTACTCGGAGTCGAACGCGATCTCGTCGCGGGTCGCCGTCTCGCCGAACAGCCAGTCGGCGTGGTCGACGGCGTACTCGCGGTGCTCCTCGGTGATGTAGCCGAGCGCGTCCTCGACGACGACCGGACGGTAGTCGCGGAGTCCCGCGCTGCCCGCGGTGTGGAGGACGCAGACGTTCGCGAGCGTGCCGCAGATCAGGAGATCGCGGATCCCGTGCGCGTCGAGGAACCCCTCCAGATCGGTCCGATAGAAGGCGTCGTAGGTGTGCTTCTCGACGACGCGGTCGTCGTCGCGCACGTCGAGGTCGGCGACGAGTTCGGCGTCCCACGACCCCTCGACGACGTGTTCGCCCCACCGGTCGAACTCGTCGTAGTAGTGGGTGTCGTCGAACTGGTCCGGCGGGTGTACGTCGCGGGTGTAGACGACGGACGCGCCGGCGTCGCGGGCGCGCTCAACGAGCGCCGTCACCGGCTCGATCGCCGCCTCGCTCGCCTCGGCGTAGAGGCTCCCGTCCGGGTGACAGAACCCGTTTTCCATGTCGACGACGACCACCGCGGTCTTGGTCGGATCGAACGCCATACCGGGGGTTAGAGCGCGCTCCTCAAAAACCGTCGTCCCGGTCCCCGATCACGTCGGCGGCGGTCCGTCGCGGAGGGCCGAACCGGACCGAAAAATCCGCCGGCCGCGACGCCGAAGGAACCGACAAACTACTTACCGGGGCGTCCGATACGACTCGTATGCGACGGGTCCTCACCCTCTCGACCGCGGCCGCCGCCGTCGCCGCGGTCGCCGTCCTGTGTGTCGCGTTCACCGCCGGCGCCGCCGCGGCCCCGGATGCCGGCTCGGTCCCCTCCGCGTCCGGCGGCGGGCCGGCAGCGCCGGGCGAAACGCCCTCCGCGTCCGCCGACGAGTGCGGGCCGGGAGACGGCACCGACCTGGTGGGCTGCTGGAACGGGACCCACTACGAGGAGTCGGTCGACTTCGAGGAGACGGACGGCCTCAACGAGACGCAGTTGGAGGCCCTGACGGACCTGACGATGGCGCGCGTCGAACACGTCCGGCAGCGCCCCTTCCGCGAGGACGTGCCGATCGAGACGGTCTCGCGGAGCGAGTACTCCGACGACACCGCGAGCGGGGGGAACAGCTCCGAGGCGTTCCGGCGCTGGAACGACCAGGTGTGGCGGGCGCTGTTCGTCGTCGGCGACGAGACGAACGCCAACGACGAGATAGACTCGGTGTTCGGCGGCGCGGTCTCCGGCTTCTACTCGCCGGCCGAAGACCGGATCGTCATCGTCGTCCCCGACGGCGAGTCTCCGGACATCGACCCCTCGACGCTCGCCCACGAGCTGCTCCACGCGATGCGAAGACCAGTACCACGACCTCACCGACCCGCGCTACGTCGGCGTCACCCAGGACGGGGACCTCGCGGTCGACGGGATCGTCGAGGGGGAGGCGGTCCACGTCGAAGAGCGGTACGCAGCCCGCTGTGCGGACAACTGGACCTGCGCCGAGGCGCCCGAGGGCGGCGGCGGTGGCGGCTCAACGAGCTACAACGTCGGCATCCTCCAGACCGTCCTCCAGCCGTACGGCGACGGCGCGCTCTACGTCCGCGAACTCGTCGACGAGGGCGGGTGGGCGGCCGTCAACGAGACGATGAACGACCCCCGGGGTCGACGGCGGAGGTCATCCACCGGAACCCCGACTACCAGACGAGCAACGTCAGCTTCGAGGACGCCGCGACCGGCGGGTGGGAGACGTACCCGGACCAGGGTGTCGACGGCGCGGAGACCGCGGGCGAGGCGTCGATGTTCGTGATGTTCTGGTACCAGAGCGCTGGAGTACAGTTCGATGGCGGATACGAGTACTCGATTCTCGATCCCGAGCGATCCGTCGCACAGAATTACAACATCCACCTCCAAACTGACGCACAGCTCCAAACCCGGGCGACCTACAACTACGCGCACCCCGTGACCGACGGGTGGGCGGGCGACGAGCTGTACCCCTACCGGAACGGGGACCGCGACGGCTACGTCTGGGCGACGGAGTGGCAGACCGAGGCGGACGCCGCGGCGTTCCGCGACGCCTACGTCCGGATGCTGACGGCCCACGGCGACGGCGACTACGCAGACGGGACCGTGTACACCATCGGCGACGACAGCGACTTCCCCGGCGCGTACGGCGTCGAGCGCGACGGGACGAGCGTGACGATAACCCACGCGCCGTCCCCCGAGGGCGTCCTCGAACTCCGACCGGACGCCGACCTCGCGCTCCCAGCCACCGACGGGGCAGACGGGAGCGACGGCGGTGACGGGGGCGACGACGGCGACGGGAGCAGCGACGGCGGTGACGGGAGCGACGCCGACGGCGGTGAAAACGAAAGCGACGGCGGTGACGGGAGCGACGACGGGGACGACGGCGACGGCAACAGCACCGGCAACAGCGCGCCCGGGTTCGGCGTCGCGGCGGCGCTCGTCGCCCTCGTGGCCGCGCTGGGGCTGTCCGCGCGCAGGGCGACGTAAGCCGCCGGTTCCCGGAGCGGGGTCGTTGCGGGTCCGCCGCGACACGGGTGGCTTTTCGTCCCCGCGGGCGAATCACCGGGCATGAGCGAGTTCGACATCGTCGACGCGGCCGCGGTCCGGGAGGGGCGCGCGACCGACGCGTACTTCGAACGGACCGAGGCGGCGCTGGAGGCGGCGGGCCGGAACCCCCGCGTCATCGCCGAGGTGACCGCGGACCAGTTCCCCGACGGGGAGTTCGAGCTGTTCGCCGGGCTGGGCAACGCCGTCGAGCTGCTGGCCGGCCGCGACGTCGACGTCGACGCGATCCCGGAGGGACGGCTGTTCGACGGCGGCCCGGTGATGCGGATCGAGGGACCGTACCTCGCGTTCGCGCGGCTGGAGACGTCGCTCCTCGGGTTCCTCTCGCACGCGTCCGGGATGGCGACGGCGGCGCTCGACTGCCGGGTTGCCGCACCGGAGTCGCAGATCCTCTCGTTCGGCGCGCGCCACGTCCATCCCGCGATGACCGCGGCTGTCGAGCGGTCGGCGCTCGTCGGCGGGTTCGACGGCTTCTCGCACGTCGCCGCCGGCAACCTGATCGGCCGCGAGGCGTCCGGGACGATGCCGCACGCGCTCGCCATCTGCTTCGGGCGCGGCGCACAGGAGGCCGCGTGGCGCGCCTACGACGAGGGCGTCCCGGAGGACGCGCCCCGGATCGCGCTGTGTGACACCTACTCCGACGAGGTCGACGAGGTGCTCCGTGCGGTCGAGACGCTCGGCGACGACCTCGACGGCGTCCGCCTCGACACGACGGGGTCCCGACGCGGCGACTTCCGCCACATCGTCCGGGAGGTCCAGTGGGAACTCGACGCGCGCGGCCACGAGGACGTCGACGTGTACGTCTCCGGCGGACTCGGTCCCGCGGACCTCCGCGCGCTGCGCGACGTCGTCGACGGGTTCGGCGTGGGCGGCTACGTCTCCAACGCGGACCCCGTCGACTTCGCGCTCGACCTCGTGGCCGTCGACGGCGAGCCGGCGGCCAAGCGGGGAAGCTCTCGGGCGCGAAAGAGGTCTACCGCACCGCCGACGGCGCCCACGCGGTCGGACTCGCGGACCGCTCGGGACCCGAGGACGCGGAGTCGCTCATGGAGCCGGCGATCCGCGACGGCGAGGTCGTCGACGGCGACGCGTTCGACCTGTCGGCGGCGACGGAGCGGGCGCTCGCCGACGCGGAGGCGGTTGGATACGGGAGCGATCGGTAGTTTCAAACAGCATATCTTTTTGACCGGATCGTATCGTATAGCACACAGCACCGCCATACGATCGAGTTTTAGGCGACACGAAAAGTTGTTTGTTTATTGATAAGATATAAGTTGAGGGAGCGCGTGGTTCGAGACGTAATGAGCACCCAGAAGTCCACTCGCCAGCGGGCCGGGACCGTCGACGAGAACGCGCTGCGGCTCGACACCGAGAAGGCGGAACAGATAATCGAGGCGCTGAACGGCGACCTCGCGAACGCGTACGTCCTCTACCACCAGCTCCACAAACACCACTGGAACGTCGAGGGCGCCGAGTTCCTCGAGGTCCACGTGTTCCTCCAAGAGGTGTACGAGGACGTCGAGGCCGCGGCCGACGAGTTGGCGGAGCGGCTCCAGGCGCTCGGCGGCGTGCCGCACGCGAGCATGACGACGCTCGCCGACGAGGCAACCGTGGAGCCGGAAGACGAGGACGTGTACGACGTGCGGACGTCGCTCGCGAACGACCTGGAGATGATGGGCGACATCATCGAGAGCTACCGCGAACACGTCGCGCTCGCCGACGGCCTGGGCGACTACGCGACCAGCGAGATGCTCCGCGAGCAGCTGGAGACGCTCGAAGAGCACGCCCACCACATCGAACACTACCTCGAAGACGACTCGCTCGTCGTCGACTCCGCGACGAACTGAGCGGCGCCGGAAGGTCGTCGCCCGGACGATTCGGCGACCGGCGACCGCACCCCACTCGAACTTTTCAGTCAGCGTCCGACCGCGGGAGCGACAGCGCTCCGGGGTCCGGCGGCTCGCCGGGCACGTCGTCGAGCAGCAGTTCGACGAGCCGGTCGGCGACCGTCGGACTCACCAGTCCCGCCATCTCCATCGCCTCGCGCTCGTGGGCGTCGAGTCCCAGCGCGTCGCGGAAGAACCACGAGAGCGCGACGTACGTCTCGTGGAGGTCGGCGGCGCGCTCTTTCCCAGCGTCGGTGAGCGCCGCGCCGTCGTACGGCTCGCGGGCCACGAGCCCGCGGTCGTCGAGCCGCTGGAGCATCTCCGTCGTCGCCGCCGGCGAGCGCCCGACCGCGTCCGCGATCCGTCCCGGCGAGACCGGCGGCGACGACCGGTGTTCCGCGATGTACAGCGCGAGCAGGTACTCCGTCTCGCGCGTCATTCCGGGACGGTCGAGTCGTCGTCCCGCGCCTCGTCGTCGCTCGCCCCGTCGTTCGGTGAGTCGGGACTCTCGTCGCCGGGACCGAACAGGGCGAGGCAGGCCCACGCCCAGCCGTCCGCTCGGGCGCGGCGCGGCGAGTCGGACACGGTTACGCCCTCCGCGTCAGATGGTCGCGGACCGCTCGCTGGCACTCGGAGAGCGTCTTGACGAGGCGCGCGACCGTCGAGAGGACGGGGTACGATACCGGGAAGTCGGCGTACAGGTACGCGGTCACCGACCGGTGTCGGATCCCGACCGACGCGCCGCGGCTGGCGGTCCGGTCGAGGTCGGCCTGTCGGTCCGCCAGCAGCGACTCGCAGGTCTCGATCCGCTCGGCGAGCGCCCCGTGGCGGCGGCGCAGATCGTCGAACCCGAGCGTCGAGAGGGGCGTTTCGTCCGCGGTCGCCAGCCAGTCGGTGATCTCCCGGATCGCCTCGTGGGCCGACCGGAGCGACGCCGCCTCGCGCTCCAGCGTCCGGTCGAACACCGCGAGCTCCGCGATTCGGTCGTCGACGGCCGAGCCGATCGCGGACGCGACCCGCGGGGTGAACTCGTGGTCGGTCTTCGGCGAGAGCGCGACCGCGACGGCGTCGCCCAGCTCCTCGCGGATCGTGGCCAACAGCGGCTCGTCGGCGTCGAGGTCGGCGACGCTGTGGGACCGCACCGTCTCGGCGAACGCCTCGCGGACCCGGCGACAGCTGTCGGTCGACGAGGCGTTCCGTCCCCCGACGGCCGCGCGAACGCCGCCGGCGCTCGGTCCCGCACCGACGCCGGTTCCCGTGCCGACTCCTGTCCCCGCACCGATTTCTGGTCCCGCGCCGACGCCCGTCTCGTCGTCGGAAGCCGTCGGATCGGATGCCGTGGGAATCGACGCGACGGCCGACCCGAACCGCTCGTAGGCCCGTCGCTCGTCCGTGGCGCCGTCGCGCTCGGCGGCCACCCGATCACGAGCGCGATCGACGTGGGTCTCGACGGTCATCGCGGATCACCGCCGTCGGGGGGCCGAACGTGTGCGTTGACCGGGAGCCTCATACAGATTAGGCTAACCTAAAACATCAAAAAGCCACCGATTTTTAGGATGGCCTAAGAACTCAGGGGTCGCGAGGAGCCGGGTCGGAGGAAGTAAAGCGGGAGCGAATCGGAGGCGCGAGCGGGGGAGAATTCGTGTTCGGGACCGTCGGGACGCGGGACCGGAGAGGACAGCTGGACCGCTACAGCTCCTCGACGGCGCCGCCGTCGGCGCGCTCTCGGAACACCTGCCCCTCGATGAGCGTCACCATCGTGTCCTCCTCCTGCCAGGCGGTGGGCGAGAGCTTCGCCTTCCGGCAGGCGCGCGAGAGGAACTCGGCGCCGGACCAGCCGTTCTCGACGGGGACCGTCGGGTAGAGCCAGCCGTGGGCGTTGCCGCTGTCGACGGCGACGCCGTGGGTACCGATTTTGAGATCCTCGAGTGGGTCGTTCGTGAGGACGGTGTTCGAGACGACGAACACGGAGACGGTGATGTTGTCCAGCTCCTTCGGCTCCACCTCGGAGCCGCAGGAGTCGTCGGACGCCGCCTTGATGGCGGCCTCGACGATGGCGTGGCCGAGCTGGTCGGAGGTCTCCCACGCGCCGGCGCAGCCGCGGAGGCGGCCGCGTCCGCGGGTCGACTGGAGGCGAACGAAGGCGCCGGTGCGGGCGTAGAACGCCTCGCGCATGCTTCCGGGTTGTTCGCGTTGTCCGTGTTGGACGAACGACTCGACCGCCTCCCGCGCGAGTTCGACCGCTCGTGCACCGTCGTCGTACGACAGCTGAACGGTCTGAGCCTCGGACATGGAAGTCTATTACGTTGCTGACGACTTGAACGCTTCCCTTGTGGCACCGCTCTCGCGGCGTCTGCGGAGAAAGTCGACCGACCGAACCGCTTATTCGCCGGCGGGCAAAAGGCCGAAACGGACAGAGGGAGCCCGACTCCCGTGCCTCTGGCATGAGGAAAGTCCCCCCACCGGCCGGACAGGCGACCGGGCACACGCCCGGAGTCGGAGACGGCTGGCTCTGGAACAGCAACGACACCCCCCGCCCCGACCCGTGATTCGCGCGAACCGACCCGTAAGGGAAGGGAGCTAACCCGATGAGGATCGACGGGCGGGAACGGATGGAACGGCGAATCCTCGCCGGTGCAAGTCCGCGCCACAAGGTAGTCCGGCCGCGGCGCGGACGCTCAGCCGAATGTCGGGATGAACCGAAGGGGGCTTACTCCCCTCAGTCCGCTCACACCGACGAGCGGCGCGACCGTGTATAATTCGAACTGCGGTGGCGCGTGCCTGCGAGCGGCCGCCCCCGGCGGCCGCGAGTCGCGAGGGACCGAAGGTCCCTCTGGCAGCCGGCGCGTAGCGCCGGCGACAGCACGCGCGAGGGAGTCGCGGCCGTTTAAAAACGGCCGCGACGAGGCGGGGGAGGCGTGAGGTGCCGTGCGGGGGCGGGACTCGAAGGGGCAGTCGCGAGGGCGGCGCAGGCGACGTAAGTAGCGTGGCACTACGCGCCACGGAAAGCCGGCGGCGGAGCCGCCGGCGACACCGCAGGAACGAGCGAATCGAGTGACGAGGAGCGCAACGAGCGTGCGCCGCCCTCGCGGCTGGGGCTTCGGAGGTGGTTCGTCGTCGATCCCCTCTCAACGATTTGGCTCTGTTAAAACACTCTTCTTCAGACACATTATCGTCTGAAACATCCGGTCGCTGAAGGGTACGAATTGACTGGCGAAGTTATCCCAATTTTTAGAGGCGCGATACCTGTACGAGATCCAGGCACGAATCGTGTACCTCGTGGCCCTACAACGGGAGAGCTACACACTACTTTGGTCGTTTAAATACTAACTTATTGGTACGCCCACTAGGTCGTCCACTGAGTCCAGTTTTTGACTTCGTAAGTGCCGTCGCCAACTCCCACCCCCGTTCGCCCAGCTCATTGAGCTCTGCTTCGGTCGGTTGCGGGCTATCAAACAATCCCTTCTTCGAGAGTTCCACGATTTTGTATTCCCACTCAGCCATACAGCCGCGTGGAGTGGCACACACCAAAAAGGTAACTTCAGGAATGTTCTGCTCAGCATCAGGTATCGTTTTTCAAAAATGCCCCTCCTGTCCGCTATATCCAGCACCACGTTCCTGACAAATCCTCAGCAGATGACAACCCGCTGTGATACACCGTTCGTCTGGATTGACCGGAATCCGGACAGAATCTATCACTACTGAGGATTTCAGCAAAGCCCACTATTATAACCGATTTACTGAATATTTCGACTCAGATCCGTCTCAGGCCGTCTCCATCTCCTTTTCCAGCTCGCGGAGCCGCTCGATGCGGTTCTCCGTCGACGGGTGTGTGGAGGCGATCTTTCCGACGAAGCCGGCCTTGATCGGGATGATGAAGAATGCGTTCATCTCCGCCTCCTCGCGGAGGTCCTCCTTGGGCACCTTGTCCATCCGGCCGTCGATCGTCATCAGCGCCGAGGCGAGCGCGCCGGGCTTTCCGGTGATCAGCGCCGCGCCGCGGTCCGCGGAGTACTCGCGGTAGCGCGAGAGCGCGCGGATGAGCAGGAACGAGATCACCCAGACGACGATCGACACGAGGATCGCGACGATGACGGGCGCACCCTGTCGGTTGTCGCCGCTGAACAGCCAGCCCCACCGCACGATGAAGAAGGCGATAGTCGAGAGGAACGAGGCGATGGTCATCACCATCACGTCGCGGTTCTTGACGTGGGCGAGCTCGTGGGCGAGCACGCCGTCCAGCTCGTCCTCGTCGAGGCTCTCCAGCAGGCCGGTCGTCACCGCGACGGTGGCGTTCTTCTTGTTCCGACCGGTGGCGAACGCGTTCGGCACCTGCGTGTTCGCGACCGCGACCGTCGGCTTCGGCAGGTCGGCCTGCTGGCTCAGCCGTTCGATCCGCCGGTGGAGGTCGGGGTACTCGTCGGGATCGACCTCGCGGGCGCCCATACTCTTCAGCGCGAGCTTGTCGCTGAAGAAGTACTGGGCGAGCGAGAACCCGCCGAGCATGAGTAGGATCGTCATGTTACCCACGTCGAGGAACGTCACGAGGGCGCCGACAAACACGACGTAGAGGGCGAACAGGAGGAACATCGTGAACGCCATCCGTCCACGCAACCCCCAATCTGTCTTCCAGTCCATACCCGGGAATTACCGCTCGGTGCGTTAAAGCCTGCCGGAGCCGCGGACGGTCGATCTGACCCGTCCGCAGCGGTGCGATTTCCGCCACAACGGTGCGCTTTTGCCGCGCAGCGGCGACGCCGACTTCACGCGTTAGATCGACAGGATCGCGTTGACGAGCGTCCGCGTCGCGATGGCTGTGCCCGCGCCGAGCCACGTCAGGAGGACGAAGTGGATGTAGCCGTTCGCGGGGTTGCCGCCGTCGATCCGGCGGATCATCTGCGAGGAGAGCGCCGCGTTGAACAACACGACGGTCAACAGGAGGTACTCGATGAGCGGGATGTCGTAGGCGCCCGGGTAGACGATCTGGGCCATGTCCATCTCCTCGAGTCCGAAGTCGGCGGTGAGGTCCGCTAAGATCGCGACGACCTCCAACCCGATGAAGAAGGCGAACGTCGCCGCCGCCGTGATCCCGTACAGCAGCCCGATAAACGTCATCGCCGCCTGCCGGCGCTGCTCGCGCAGCTGGTTGACGGCGTTCATGTTCTTCGAGATTAGCTCGCCGAGCATCTTCGGGTCCCCGCCCATCCGCCGACCGACGAGGTACATCTCGGAGAACTTCTGGATGAGGTACGAACGCGTGTCACGCGTGAACGCTCGCCACGCACCCTCGGTGCTGATCCGCATGTTGAGCCGGCGATAGAGTCGCTCGATGGAGGCGGAGAGCTCGCCGAAGTTCTTGTCGCGCAGCGTCGTGAGCACGTCGGTGGTCGTCGACTGCTTCGCGCTCTCGGTCGCCCCGAGCGCGCGCACGAACGAGGGGAACTCGCCGTCCCGGGCCGTGATCGCCTGCTCCTCGTTCCGGAGGATCACCCCGGTGATGATGAGCGGCGAGATGGGGACCGCGAGGTACAGCGGCAGCCGGACGTCGTCGAGGAAAAAGAGGAGTCCGGGCAGCCCGGGACCGTGCCCGAACATCCCGGCGGCCGTGATCCCGATGAGCAGGAGCGAGAGGGCGCCGCCGCCGATCAAAGAGCCCCACAGCTTGAGGTCGCCGGGGGCGCGCTCGTCCGGGTGATACCAGATCGGGTCGTACGGCGAGGTCGCGCGGATCATCGCGTAGAAGCCCAGTTGGACGAACACGAACAGCACGATGACGGCCGCGACCGTCGCGGTCGGGTCGTTGCCGGTGAGGATCGGGAGGACGACGGCGAACACCAGCGCGAACGTCATCGAGAGGATCATCGACATGTACAGGTCCTTCATCACCTCCAGGTTCGAGAGCGCGGACTCGTAGCGGGTCTCGTACTGCGCGAGCATCACGTCCTGCTCAGAGACGAGGAACTCCTCCAGCGACTGCCCCGCGCCCATCGTGTAGCCGAGGCGGTCAAAGAAGTCGGCCATCGCGTCGGAGGGGACCTCCTGTGCCCGACGGCGACACGCGTCGTCGAGGCTCTGATTCCACGTGTCGACGAGGTGGACGACGCGGCCGATCTCCTCGGCGGCGACGCCGTACTCCTCCTCTTTCGCCAGCGTCCGGAACACCTCCATCCGGTCGATGTTCGTCGTCGACAGCACCGTCATATGCGTCATCACGAGGTGTAGCTGGTTGTCGATCTTCGTCTCCAAACTGGAGAGATAGATCTTCGGGTAGATGACGGCCGCGAACAGCACGAGCGCGCCGAACATCGGGATCGGCACCCGGGCGGCGATCGGGAGCGGGAGCGCGACCAGCCCGACGACGCTCGCGAGGAAGATGAGTACGGCCGGAATCAGCACCAGCCCGACGTACTTTCGCTTGGAGATGTCGAGCTGGTCGTACGACTCCATGACCTCGGAGGTCAGCTTTGCGGCGGTCGCGAGCCCGTCGCCCATCTCCTTTACCGCCATCGTTAGCGCACCCCCGTCGCTTTGCTCACTTCTGTCGCCTTGCTCGCCCTCATCGTCGCTACCTCGTGTTCCGGTGCATGTCGAAGGGGAGTCCCTCGACGCCGTCGCGCTGGAAGGAGTTGATCGCGTCGTTCACCTCGTGGTAGCCTAAGATTCCCTCCTGGATCATGCGCTCGATCAGCTCCGCCCGGAAGTCCAGGTCGTCGTAGATGTCGCGGGTGTCGGCGTAGCCCAACAGCGTCGCGATCTGCTCTTCGAGCACGTAGGAGTTGTTCATTCCCTGGAAGACGATCTCGTCTTCGACGGGGTCCCAGCTGAACACTTCGCGGGTGACGACCCCCTCCATCTCCTTCGAGTACCCCTCGATCTCCTGAACGCTCGTCACCCGACGCAGAACCTTGTCGCCCTGTTTCACGCGGTTCTGGAACAGCGCCACGTCGGCGTTGTCCATGAACGTCTCCGGGACGTTGATCGGCTCAGAGGTGAACCGCTGGATCATCGAGACGATGTCGGACGCGTGGAACGTCAGCATCACCGGGTGCCCCGTCTGGGCCGCCTGGAACGCCATGCGTCCCTCGGCGCCCCGGACCTCCCCCACGATGATGTAGTCGGGGCGCGACCGCAGCGCGGCGGCGACCAGGTCGAACATGTCGACGTCCGACGATCCCTCGCCGCCACCCTCGCGGGTCAACAGCTGCTGCCAGGTGCTGTGCGGCGGGATGACCTCGGCCGTGTCCTCCGCGGTGTATATCTTCGAGTCGTCCGGGATGTACGAAAGGATGGCGTTCAGTGTCGTCGTCTTCCCGGACGCCGTCTCCCCGACGACGAACACCGTCTGCTCGTTCTCCAGACAGAGCCAGAGGTACGCCGCCAGCTCGGGCGAGAGCGTCCCCCAGTTGGTGATCTGGTTGATCGACAGCGGCACCTCCTCGCCCTGCCGGATCGTGAGCGAGGACCCCTTCAGCGACACGTCGTCGGAGTAGATGATGTTGATACGCGACCCGTCCGGCAGCGTGGAGTCGACGATGGGGTCGGAGTCGGAGAGGGGGTCGCCGATCCGCTCGCCCATGTTGCGCAGCCAGTTGTCGAACTCCTGGGGCGTGCCGAAGTCGACGGTCGTCTCCAGCATCCCGAAGGTGCCGTGGTCGACGTGACACTCCTTGGGACCGATGACGTGAATGTCCTCGTTGGCCGGGTCGCGCATCACCGGTTCGAGGGGACCAAGCCCGACGATGTCCCGGTTGAGCCGGTACCGGATGTTCTCGTAGGTCTCCTCGGTGACCGACAGCTTCCCGAAGTTGCGGATCTTCGAGAGCCCGCGGCGCCAGCCGGAGGCGGTGTCGTCGACGTGGGTCACCTCCTCAAGGAGCTCCTCGATGAGGTCGTCGTACTCCGCCTCGTTGTCGGGGGCGGTGTGCTGGCCGCTGGCCGTGAGCAGCCGGTTTTTCACCTCGTTGAGCACCTCCACCTGCGGGCCGGTGACCTCCGGCTCGATGGCGTAGTACTTCGTGTCCTGACCGAGGTCGCCGTAGATGTGGCTGTAGATGGGACCGCCGACCGGGTAGATGACGTTCGGGCGCGCGGACTCGTACTCGTCTTTCGGCTCCTCGATGAACTGTGGGAACTCCCCGGTGATCTGCTTGAACTCGCGGAGGTGCTCCCGGAGGTGGGGCCGCCGCATGGCGGCCTTTCGGAGCTCTTCGGACGGTTTGGCGGTCCCGTGTTCGGTCATCTCCCACGCCCCGTCGTCGCGGTGGTCGCGGTCCGGTCGCCCGGACCGACTGTGCGTCTCCGGCTCATGTGTTAGGCGACGCTGCGGCTCTCTATCACGATACCGGTTCCGGAACGAACCGAGAACCCGATCGTGTCGCCGACCTGTTCGCCCATGCCCGCGAACCGCTTCACGTTGATCTGTCGCCGGATGTCGTTGCCGACCTCGATCATCTCAAGCTGGAGGAAGACGTCGGCGATAGAGCGGAACGGACCGATCGCGTCGTCGTCGACCGCGGAGGGGTCGACGGTGAGCACGACCACCTTCCCCTGCGAGATGATCTCGCGGAAGAAGGAGATGATCTCCAGGGCCGCCTGTCGCTCCTCGTTTTTCCGGACGAGCGCCTCGAAGGTGGGGTCGTTCCGGAAGATGGCGTCGAACGTGTCGAGGAACACCACGTCGGAGTTCCACATTGCTTCGGCGTCCATCAGCCGCTTGAGCAGCTCCTTGCGCTCGCCGTCGCCGTCGGAGAACGCGCCGCCGGAGTCGAAGTCGGCGTGCAAGAAGAGCAGCTCCTCCTGGAGGAGCGGCTTCACCATGTCGTACTCCAGCGAGTCGCATCTGGTCGATGAAACCGCGGACGGTGAGCTCCGTCGACATCATCGTCACCGAGGCGCCCTCCTGAACCAGCCCGTAGGCGAACCGCTGGGAGATGGCGCTTTTGCCGGCCCCGTAGTCGCCCTCCATGAGGACGATGCTCCCGCGGGGGATGCCGCCGCCCAGCTCCTTGTTGAGTCGGTCACGGTCGCCGAGACCCAGGGAGAGGAGGTTGTCGTGGGGCATCTCAGCTCCCCCCTCCACACGGAACTGGAACAGCTCCTCGTCACCATTCACCGAGAGGAACACCCGGTGGTCGCCGTCGGCGAGCCCGTCCGACCCGTCGATCTGGTTGGTGTCGATCGTGAGCCGGAGCACGTCGCCGCGGCCCCACGCGTTCGCGTTGTCCGCGGAGACCAGCGTCCCGGAGGTCGCGCCCGGCTCGACGTACGCGCCGTCGAAGACGACGTCGAGGTCCGACCCGTCCGGCGCCAACCGATAGGTGCCGGTGTTTTTGATCAGCAGCGTCACGTTGTCGTCACCGCTCGCGTTGTACACCCCCGCGCTGGGGTCCGAGATGACCGTCACGTCGGTCCGGAGCTGTTCGGTCGCGTCGAGACCGGCGTCGTCGACCGCCGCGCTCACGCGGTCGACGCCGGTGGTGATCGTGCCGACGACGCCGGCGGCGATCACCAGGCTCGCAATGAATAAGATGAGGTGCGAGACGGGAACGCTGGCCATCTACGCGCTCACCTCCGTCACGGTCGCGGCGTCGCGGACGCCCGACTCGACGACGAGGACGACGCGCGTGCCGTCTCCGATTTCCGTCGCCGTGTCGTCCTGTGTGACCGTCACCGTGAGCGTCTCGTTACCGAGCCAGAGCGCGGTGTCGCCGTCGCCGTCGACGGTCGTAGAGGCGTTCGGCCCGCCGACGTCGACGTACTCGTTGCCGACGACCAGCGTCGCGTCGTCGGCGACGAGACCGACCGACCCCTCGTTGGTGACGTTGACCGTGAGGGTGTCGCTGTCGAAGGTCGCGTTCGTCACCGCGAAGTCCGTGTTCTGCCGTTCGAGCGCGCGCTCGTTGATGCCGTGTTGGGCGTCGGAGACGCGGTCGAGCCCGTTGGCCGCCACGGGGTAGAACGTCGTGAACGCGAAGAACAGCCCCGCGACGATGATGGCCGTGGACGCGGAGACGCTAACGCCCATCTCCCCACCCTCCGTCGGCCGGATCGGCGCGGTCGGAACGGGGATTCGGGTCGTTCATCGGTCGGGTGGAACCGTTCCGGTCGCGCCGGTCGTCGCGGTGGCCGTCGCGGCGGTCCGCGTCGGTCTCGGGTCGCGCGTCGCCGCGATCCGCCGCGTCGTCGGCGTGGTCCGCGCCGTTCGTGCGTCGCTCGCGGGTGTCGGGCGCGTCTCTACGTCCGGACGCCTCGTGGCCGTTGCGGTCCGCCGGCGGCCGGTCGTTGCGGTCGTTGCGATTGCTTCGGGCGTCGCGACCGTCGCGGCCGGGGTCCGCCCGACCGCCGCGTCGGCTGCCCCGTTGACCGCCGCGACGACCGCCGACGGGGCCGCCGCCGACGAGCGATCCGCCGGCCAGGTCGTCCCAGCGGTCCAGAAGCACCGTGTGGCTGCTGGTACCGTTGAGCTGGGTCACGTACCGGAGGCTGCGGGTGTGGTGCTCGCGGACGAGCCGGTCGGTGCCCGGCCGGTCGACGAGGTTGCGGTCGATCGTGCCGAACCCGGAGAGGAAGTCCCGGAGCCGCGCCGCGGCGTCGGGACCGATCCACTCGATCCGCTCGTAGTAGTTGATCGCGCGCACCGCGTCGGTGACGTCGCTCTCGGAGACGAGGAACTCCAGCCACTCCATCACGAGGAGGTCGCCGACGTAGTCGCCCGGGAGTTCGGTGAGGTACGGCTTGCCGCGGCCGCTTCCCCCCGAGAGGTCGTCCTCGCCGACGTACTCGAAGCCGCCGGAGGCCTCGGCGGGATCCCCGCCGGGCTGCCGGTCGCGTCCGGACTGCCGGTCGGCACCGGCCGCCGGTTCGGGGTCCGGCTCGCCGCCGGCCGGCTCCGGGTCCGCCGGTTCGTCGAAATTGTCGAAGCCGTCGTCCTCGGCGCCGCCCTCGAGGTCGTCGCCCCCGAAGCCGTCGTCGGCGGTCTCGTCGTCGAACGAGTCCGTTTCGTCGCCGGGGTCGGCGAACGAGTCGTCCCCGTCCTCGAACGGGTCGTCGTCCGCGTCGTCGCCCTCCTCGGCCCAGTCGGCCTCCCCGGAGTCGTACTCTTCTTTCAGTTCGCTGAAGCTCTTTCCATCGTCGTTCATGTCGTCTCCGTCGTCCGCCGTTTCGGTCTCGGACGCGGCGTCGTCCGTGCTGTCGTCGTCCAGTTCCTCGAACTCGTCGTCGAGGTCGTCGAACTCGTCGTCGCCGTCGAGATCATCGTCGAGGTCGTCGAGATCATCGTCGAGGTCGTCGAACTCGTCGTCCGCTTCGTCGTCGAAACCGTCCGCCTCCTCCTCCTCCTCGTCGAGGAGGTCGTCGTCGAAGAACCCGTCCGCGTCCGCGTTCGCGACGTCCTCGTCGAGGTCCTTCTCTTCGCCGCCCTCGTCGTCGTCGAAGATGCCGAACGACCCCTCGCCGCCGCCCTCGACGCTGTCGAAGCCGCCGCCGTCGTCGACGAACGGGTTGATGCCGCGGGTGACCATCTCGTAGATGTCGAGGAGGTTACGGACGTCCTCCTCGATGTCGTCGACCGCGGCGGAGATCTCCTCGTTTTCCGACCGGACCGTCGAGACGGTCGAGGAGAGCGAGGCAACCTCGTTTTCCAGCTCGTCGAGCCGGTTTTCGAGCTCGTCGGTAGCGGCACCGCCGCCACCGCCACCACCCTCGTCGAACTCGTCGTCCCACTCGTCCATCCCGTCGAAGTCGTCGAAACCGTCGCCGCCACCACCACCGCCACCGCCGCCACCGCCCATCCCGCCGCCACCGCCACCGCCCATCCCTCCGCCGCCCATGTCGCCGCCGAAGGGGTCGTCGTCGCCACCCATACCACCGGAACCGTCGTCGTCGGATCCGTCGTCGTCGAGGAACCTGTCGAGGACGCTCGCACCGACGAGCCCCAGCGTGGCGACTGCCCAGGCGGCGGTTGGAGCTCCCCACACCGGTAGTTCGAGGCCCATTATCGTCTACGACCCGCAGAAGCTACTTCAATTCACCCCTCAAAATATCAACCGTGAGAAAGCACGTCACGAAGTGAGTATCGCTCGTTGTCCGGCCCGAAACGAGGGATATCTGGAGGAGAGGGGGTCCGGATCGGTGACCGAACCGCGGTCAGATAGCCCGCTCGAACCCGTCCGCGGCCCGAATGACGAGGCGGCCGTTCGGGCCGAATCGGACCGTCCGGCCCACTGCGTCGCCGACGTCGCTGGCGACGATGGGAACGCCCGCCGCGTCGAGCACCTCGCCGACCCGTTCGACGTTCCGCGGGCCGACGGCGTCGGTGAGATCGAGCATCTCGGCGCCGCCGGCGACCCGCGCCTCCAGTCGTCGGGGGTCGGCGCCGGCGTCGTCGAGCGCCGCGATCAGCGAGTCGATCCCGGTGTCGACGTACTTCGCGGGCCGCGAGACCGCGGTGGTCCGCCCGTCGCCCGCGGGCAGCATGGCGTGGAGAAGTCCGCGGACCCCCGCCCGCTCGTCGGCGAGCGCGACCGCGACGCAGGAACCGAGCCCGCTGGTCGTCAGAATCGCATCGTCGCTCGTGACCGCGAGCTCGCCCACGCCGACCTTGATCCGGTCGGGATCATCGGCTGCCGCCCCACCGGTGACGGCGGCGGGCTCCGCGTCGGCAACTGCGTCGCCGTCGCTCCCCGTGTTCCCCGCCGAATCGTCCGGCCGATCGTCGGAGAGCGAGCGGGTCACGACTCCGAGAGCCGGTCGAGCGCCCGGGCCAGTTCGCGCTCGTCGGGGAGCGCGTACACGTCACACCGCGCCTGGATCCCCTCCGTCCGGATCGCGGTGTCGATCACGAACCCGTAGTCCTGTCGCTCGCTCAGCTTCGCGACGAGCGGGCTGATCGTCGACGCGCCGATGTCGTGGACGAACTCCGGCGGTGAGTGGGTGATCGTCGTGCCGAGCACGTTCGCCCACCCGTCAATGAACCCGCTCGTCATCACGTTGCCCAGCTCGCAGAGCGCGTTCTCGGCCATGTCGCCGAGCGGCTCGTCGGGGTCCATCGGGAGCATCGCGTCCGCGACGGCCGCCGCCGAGGACTCCTCGAAGAGGATCGCGAGGTAGCCGCTCGGCTCCCCCTGAAGCTCGAACACCGTGCCCGCGTGCGGCTCGGTACCGACCTCCGCGGGGACGTCCGCGAGCGGGACGAACCGGAGCCGGCTCACGTCGACACTCGTCTCCAGCCCGGTCATCATCGCGATGTTGTCGGCGGCGTTCGCCGACCCCTCCTTCGCCAGCGACGAAAACGTCGACAGCGACTCGTAGGGCACCGCCGTGCTCGTCGTGCCGCCGTTCGCCTCGCCGCCGGCCGTCGCCGCGGGCGCGGTCTTCCCGACGATGAGGTCGCGGAACGGTCCCGAATCGGGCAACATGTAGATGGAGAAGTCGAGGTCGGTCGTCGTCGCGTCCAGACGGCTCTCGAAGAGGAACACGCCGTCGCCCGCGAGCGCGCCGTCCGGCAGCACCGCCGCGCCGTCCGCCTCGAAGTAGCGCGCCGGCGACATGTCGATTGCCTTCCCGAGGTAGTTCGCCCAGCCATCGAGGAAACCACCGAGCGCGATGTTGCCGACCTCCGTCACCGCGCTCCGCTCCATCGACGCCCCGCCGGGCAAAAGCGAGAGCAGGGCGTCGACGTTCGCGGCGTCGAACGCGAGGACCGCCTCGCCGTCCAGCCCGCCGCGGAGACCGACGCTCACGCCGATGGACTCCCGGCCCGCGAACGACTCAGCGAGGTCCTCGCCGCTGGCGACGCTCGCGCCCGTCACCTCCACCGCGAGATCGGTCCCGGTGAGATCCGAGAGCGCGCCGGCGGCCTGCTTCGCCCCCTGCTCCGCGAGGCGGTTACAGGCGCCGAGCGCGCGGACGTCGACCCGCATTATACCGCCGAACCGATGGCGTCGAGCACGTTCGGCTTCTGGAACGGCTTCGTGATGTACCCCTCCGCGCCCGCCTTGATCGCCGCCTTCATCTTCTCCTCCTGCCCGACGCTGGTACACATGATCACCGTCGCATCGGGGTTGTCTTCGAGGATCTCCGTCGTCGCCTCGATCCCGTCGCGGATCGGCATCACGATGTCCATCATCACGAGGTCCGGGCCGTGCTCTTCGTACATGTTGACCGCCTCCACGCCGTTTTCCGCCTCTCCGACGATCTCGAACTCGCCTTCGAGGATCTCCCGGAGGAGGTTCCGCATGAACTCCGAGTCGTCGGCGATGAGTACCCGCGTAGCCATTGTTGTCTGAAGCGGGGCAGGGCGACCACTTAATCGCTCCCCCGCGGTTCTCAGCGATGAGAATAGACAGGAGAGACGGAGAAGCGGTCGAACGGTCGAAGCGGATCCCCGCGGTCGTAGTCGCAGACGAGGACATCAGTAATCAGAGACGTTGGAAGTTACACCCAGTGGCCGAGGATGTGAATCGCACCGACGACGACCGTGCCGACGAACGTCTCCCGGGTGCCGATCCCGAACGGGAGGAAGGTCGTTGACTCGTCCTCGCCGTCGGAACCGCCGGAGTCACCGGCCGGGTCCGATGAGTTCCCGTCGGGGTTTGAGGACCCCGTTGAGTCATCATCAGTAGAGTTCTGGTCGGTGTCTGTGGAGTTCTGGTCAGTATTTGAAGAATCCGCCGAACTGTCGGTGTCGTTTCCGTCGCCCTCGCCATCATCGTCGTCGATCGTCGTCCTCGCTGGGTTCTCCGCGACGATCAACGTTCCGTTCCGACGGTCCTCTTCGAGCGTGACCGTGAAGGGGTACTCACCGAGGTCGAGACGGGTGGTCGTAGACGGGAAGCCGAGGGTGCGCGACTCGTTCGACGACAGCGTCAATTCGCGAGTGGTCGTCAGGTTTCCGTCGTCGACATCGAGCGCGAGCGTTCCCTCTCCTTCCAGTCCGCCGGCGTTGCGGACTTCGATCCCGAGCGCGGAGAGGTTCCCACCCTTCGCGACGGTGACGTTCTCGGGGACACTCTCGATCGCGAGCCGATCCGGGTCGTCGGTGTCGTCAACGACGACCACTGTGCGGCTGTCGCGGAGCGTCGTCCCCTCGTACAGCTCGTAGTTCAGACGAGTTCCCGGATCGGCGTCCCCGAGATCGGCGCCAATAGAGAAGTTACCGTCGGAGACCTCCAACTGCGACTCCGACCGGAACCGCTCATCGCGCTCGTCGTCGACGAAGGTGGCAGACATTTCGATCGGCGGTAGGATCGTTGTCGTCCCGGTCACTTCTCCGCCCGAGGCCTCGACGAGGAGCTCGCCGTCGTCGGTGACGTGGTCGTACTCGAAGTACCGCTCCTGGATCGAAAACGACGCCTCCGCGCTTACGGTCCCGTCGGAGGTCTCCCAGTACGGGAACTGTTCGGGAACTTCCTGTTTCGGTTCGAACGGCGCTGGCGGCTCCCCGCTGTCGTCGGCGAACGCATACCGTTGTCCCTCAGTACCCTCTAAGGCAAACTCGACCGCGTACTCGTCGCCCGGTTCCGGAGCCTCAGTGAACGCCCCTCCGTCGCTCGTGTCCAAGACGAGGTAGAACCGGCCCGGCGCCGAGTCACCGGTATCCAGTTCCTCCGCATCGGCCAAGAGAAGCGTGACGTCCTCGGGGTCGGCGTCGGCGAGATCGAGTTTCGACCGTGGCTCGTTCATGCCCGGGTTCGTCTGTCGAACTCGGAGGGTGACACCTTCTTCAGCATCTAAAATGTTTGTCAGAACGGAGTGGTTGACCTCTTGACCGGCCTGAAGCGTATCCTCGCCTTCTTCGTCGGCGAAGTGCGACAGCGCCCCCCATATGCCGGTCGATTCGAAGCCGAGGACGACGCGGTCTCCTTTCGTCACCGCGCTGCGGTCGAGACCGTTCTGTTCGAGGGCACTAAGGGATTCGCTGTCGCCGCCTCCGTCTTCGATATCATCCGGATCAGCAGTGGTGAACACCTCAATTTCGTCGTGGAACGTCGGTTTCGTCAACAGGAGATCCGACGAGGCCGCAGTCTCGACCGGAGTCACGACTCCCGGATCCTCGACGACGAAGGTTCCGTTGGTGATCGCGAGTCGGTACCGTTGGGGGACGAGCGGACGAGCGAGGCCGCCGGCACTGGTCGCGCTCCGAAGCGAATCGAGATCCTCTCCAAGGAGATTACCGTCCTCATCGCGGAACTCGAGGTCACAGTCGGCCTCGCGGCAACTGGCGGCGGTCCCCTCGTCGGTTCCGAGAAGTCGTGTGTTGATCGTTCCGTCAAAATCTCCGTCCAGTTTCACGACGTCGGTGTACCCGATAGACTCCCTCGTATCGGTAAGTCGATTCCCACCGATCAGCAGGTACGCGCTTCCGTTGGAGTTGCTGGCCGTGTACCTGATATCAACGGGGTCACCCGCGATACCGGTGTACGTCGGACGGGAGAACGAACCGCTGAGTTCGTGACGATCCGCCGGACCGGTCCGATCCGTCAGATCGGCGGTGACGGCGGTGGTGCCTCGGGTGTCGTCCGATGACGCGAAGTCACCCATCGAGAGTCCTGCCACCGGACCCACGGCCGCGACAGCGAACAGGACGAGGAGGACGGAGACGATAGTCAGTCCCACGCGGACGGTTCCGACCTGTCGAGAACGGAAAGACAGGGTTCCGTCGGCACTCTCTGCGGCGGTTTCACCGCTGTCTGCGGCCGCCGTCGGCCGCTCGGACCGATCCGTATCGTCGTCGGATTTAGATATCATCGTGGCGTGGAGGGTGTCCTTGGCTCCGGAGAGGACGGAGCGTGTCAGTTGTTCATCGCTCCGACGTTCACCGACTAAAGCGTACCCACCCGATTATCACATCTGTGAACAGAGCGGGCGGGAAAAGGCCGAACAAACCACAGAACGACCGACTGCGTCGGGGGAGTCGTTCGACCGTTCCCCGAAGAATTAAGCCCGGCCGGCGTACGCTTTCGATCAGGATGCCATCGTGTCCCCGATGTGAGGCGTCGATAGCCGAAGAGGCCCGGTACTGCGCACAGTGTGGCGCCCCGCAGACGGAGGACGCGGCCGAGGAGCTGGACGAGTACGTTCAGCGACAGGCAGAGCAGGTCTCCGGAGGCGGCGGAGGCGGCGGCAATACCGGCGACTCCGACGGGTTCGCGGACATGGCCGACCTCAGCGACCGCGAGCAGCTCTGGCGGCGCGGCTGTTACGTCGTCGGGTACGGGACCGTCGTCGTCGCGCTCACCCTCATCCGAGACGAGGGGGTCACCGCCTTCCCGTTGATCCTCGCCGGGATCGCGATCCTGCCGCCGATCCGACGGCTCACCGCCGAGCCGCTCGGGAGCTCACTAAAACGCGAAGTGATGGTCGGGATATACGCGATATTCGCGCTGATCGGGGCCGCGCTACTGTTCCTGCTGTAGGGCTTCCCGTTCCCCGGATCAGTCGATCCGGAACCCGCCAGCGTCCTCGGCGGCGCGAACCAAGTCGCCGATGCTGTCGCTCGCGGAGAGCCCCTGACTCGCCGCGAACCGCTTTATCATCACCGGCGGAATATCCACCGTCGTCTCGGAGGCCGCGAGCAGCAGGCCAATCGCCTCCGGGGTCGGCGAGCTCGGGCCGGCGTTCGACGCGAACCACGAGATGAGCGTGTCGAACGTCGCCGTCACGTCGTTCGACACCATCCGCTGCCGGGTGGTGTCGCCGTTCGCGTGGAGCGTCGCGTCGATGCCGTACGCGAATCCGTCGCCGTCGAAGGAGTCGGCCAGCCACCGGCTCACCGCCTGCCGGTCGACCGCGTCGCCACCCGCCGCGGACCGGTTTCGGCGCTGCCCCTGCGCGGCGTTCGGCGGCGGCTGTCCATCACCGGGCGGTTGCCCGTCAGCGGGTTGGCCGGAGCCGGGCTGCCCACTGGCGGGTTGGCCCCGCTCGCCGACGCCGGGACCGGCCGCGCTCGCCCGCGGGTCGTCGCCCGCGGGCCGACGTTCGTCGGGGTTCGCCGGATCAGCCGTCGTGAACCCCGAGTCGTCGTCGGGCGGCGCGCGGCGCTGCCCCCGCGACCGGCCGACGTTGGGGCGGCCGTTCGTCCCGACGACGTAGCGGCCCTCCCCGATCTCGACGACGTTCTCGTCGTCGGTGAAGTCGAGTTCGTCCGGGTCGGTCGGGAGCGCCTCGTCGTCACTCATGGGTCGTGGTAGCGCGCGCCGTAAAATAGGTGTTGCGGCAGGTTCCCACGCGGAGCCGGCCTCCACGGTGGGAGCGGTTTGCTGTCAGTACGTCGGCGCTTAGAGGCGAACCGCTTCGCCGTCCTCGCTGAAGAGATCGGGGGCGGTCAGTTCGACCTGCGTCGCCGCGCCAGCTGGCGAGACGATGTCGAGCGTGGCCTCGTCGCTTTCGCCGAACGGCTCCGCGTCGGACGAGTCGTAGAAGGCGCCCGATGCGGGGTTCAGGAGGATCGTGAACTGCTGCTGATCATTAATGACAGCGTCGTTCCGGAACGCTCCGTCAGAACCGACCGCGAACTCACCAGGGTTGAGATTGGCGACTTGGTTGACCCCAAGCCCCGCGGTAACATCTGTACTGGATTCTGCGATGGGATCTGTCCCCGGGTCCTGGTCACCGGTTACCTGAGCGGTAATGGTGTCACCTTGGCTTATATCTACCCCGGTCAGATCGATAGTGGCTGTGTCGTTGACGGCGGTTGTGGAGCCAAAGTTTATCGTTTCGATAACTTCATTTCCGTTATCAGCGTTGTAGACAACCAAGTCACTAGAACCACTAGTGTCGCTAGCCGCGTAAGCGACTTGAATCTCCGTATTGTCCGTACGGATAGCGTCCTGGATCGAGACTCCGTCAGTACCGCTAGAGAGTGAACTCCCATCAGCACCGAAGGGTGGTTCGACATCTTCGACGGTGATCGCACTAGAGTCAGTACTAGTGCCATCGAGTTGTGCCTCAATGTCATTACCAACGATTACTTCGGTCGCCGAGACAGAAATCTCGTTGATTTCGTCTTCGTTGAGAGTACTCACATCAACCACCGCAAGATCCTGACCGGCGGTCGTGTCACGTAGAGTTAGCTGGGTTATATCGTCTTCAGTGAGTTCACCAAGCCGAACCTGAATGCTCTCACTATCGTTAGGAATTGTTTGCTGAATCGTCACCGAATCTTGTCCGGCGTCAGGGACATCGAACGCGCGATTAGTGAACACGAGGTTCTCCTGTCCACCAGGCCCGACGGCCTGAATCGTCGTCTCAGTCAGGTCGATGTCATCGGCACCGGGCGCGCCGGTGACCCTCAGACGGGTTTCATTGAGGGTGCCAGCATTTGCGTCACCGACAATCCCGACAGAACTTGTCAGTTCGATCCGCTCGGACACGAGGTCCGTACTCTCTTCGCCGGTCGATTCCGCCTGCGACTGGAGGAACCCAGCCGTGTTGATCAGGACGCCCGCGGCAATGGCGGCGACCAGCACCATCGCGATGAACACGATGAGCGTGCCGATACCAACCTGACCGCGGTCGTCGTTAGTGATGAACTCGAACATTGTTACAGCCTCACCGAGTCGCCGTCCTCACCGACTAGCGTAGTCGGGACGCGGATTTCGGTCGTCGTCGATGCGCCGGACGCGGTCGTGAACGTCACTGTGATCGAATCACCCTCGGTGAGTTCGTACTGATCGCTCAGCGCTTCAAGGTCGACCGAAACCTCAGCACGGTCGCTATTGTCTGTTAACACGTTGTCGCTTTGTGAACTAGTGAAGATATTCACGTTCGTGACCGGTGGATCGTCCTGAAGCTGGAAAGTCTCCTGTCCGTCCGCTCCGACCAACTCCGCGGTCACCTCATCGAGGTCGACGTTACCAGCACCGGGAGCGGATGCGATAACGAACTCGAGCGATCCGATACCTTTCTCACCGGAACCGGCAGCGTCGGTAGCAACAACTCCCGACTGACTGACGACTTGAACCCGTTCGCTCACCTGTGATGTACTCTCTTCGCCCGTTGCTTCCGCCTGTGTCTGGAGGAATCCGGCCGTGTTGATCAGGACGCCGGCGGCGATCGCCGCCACCAGCACCATCGCGATGAACACGATGAGGGTCCCGATCCCCACTTGACCGCGCTCTTCCTCGTCCAGTATGGTTTCGAACATTGTGTGTTGCGTCGGCCCCCGGCCTGCCCGGCGGGCGTTATCGATAGCGATGAGGATTTCCTACTTAAGATCACGTCCCTGGTTATCCGAGTTGATAAACAACTCCAGTCATGCGGTTTTCGTGTTTATTTGATTTTTATAGTTACAGAATTAAATAACGAAATCGAAGCGGAGTTCTCAGCGCTGGATCTGGCGGGAACGCGGCTGCCACCCAGAATGACGGGCGGAACCACGAGAGCCGGGACACGGTGTCGACGATCGGTGGCAACGAGGAAAGAACCGAAGCAGCAGCCCGACGACCGCGACCGAGGTGTAGAGGCGGCGTCTTGCGCTTCGCGTTTTCTTCTTACCTGTCGCGCAGCCGCGACAGCTCCGATTCGGGGATCACGAACTCCTGGGTTCCCGGCTCGTAGACCGCGAGGCTCCCGGCGACGAGCGCCATCGACGCCGCCAGCAGGCCGGTGTTGACCAAGAGCAGCGCCTCGGGGTTGCCGAATTCCGTGCGAAATGCGGCCGCGGGCGTGCCGACCGCCGCGAGGACGACGAGTCCGAAGCCGACCGCAAGGTACGCCATCGCCGTGCGGCCGGACGACCGGTACGCCGCGACCGCGAACGCGACGAGCGTTGCGCTCGCGCCGGCCAGAACGGTGGTCGTCATCAGATACAACCCCTCAATGAGCTCCATACCGTTCCTGCTCGAACGCCGGTAATAAACCCACGGGAGCGGGTATCAGCGGCGATAACACGGTTCGGCGAGGCGGGTCGTCGAAGCGGGTCGCCGAAGCGGTCGTGGTCCCGCCCCGCACGCCGAAGCCGGAGGTTCGCCGATCTGGGCAATCACCGGTATCCTTATAAGCCATAAAAATCAATCTCGATAACGTGAATGGTGGGGGACGATCTGATCACCGTACTCGGTAACAAATACAACACGGACATCCTGACGGCGACGGGCGACGCGAAGTCGGCGCAGGACCTCAGCGACCAGCTCGACGTGCCGATAGCGACGTGTTACCGACGGATAAACGAGCTGGAGGAGGCGGACCTCCTCGAGCTACACGACCGGCCGCTCTCGGACGAACACCGGCGCGTGAAGGTGTACCGCCGGAAGGTCGACGGGGTCGAGGTGGACTTCCGCGACGGACTCTCCGTCGAGGTCGAGGAGCGGTCGGCGGTGAAGAACCGCCTCGACGACGTCTGGCGCGACCTCTCGTCGAGAGAGTAACAAGGTGGCCGGCCGGCCCCCGAACCGTCAGAACGACGGCTGATTGTCGGAGCCGCCCATCATCGAGAAGCCGCCCGCGCGCTCGTGGACCGTGATCCCTCCTTGTCCGATTTCCATGGGGAAGATGTCGGTGTCGATGTCCTGTTTCCGCATCTTCGCCACCCAGACGTAGCGGTTGACGCCGGAGTCGGTCGGCGTCTGGATGAAGTAGATGTTCCCGTCGGTGAGGAAGTTCTCCAAGCCCACCTCAGTGTCGGGGAAGACCGCGCCCTGCTCGTTGATGAGCAGCGAGGTGAGTCCGTTCGCCTTGAGGATGTCCGAGAACTTCAGCAGGTACGTGCGCTTCTCCTGTTCGGCGTCGAAGAAGAGCTGGAACATCGACAGCGAGTCGAGGACGAGCCGGTCGAAGTCGCCGTCCTCGACGGTGTCGAGCAGGCGGTCGACCGCGGTCGAGAAGTCGGTCTCGCGTAGCATCTCGCGTTTGTCGAGGATGACGATGTCGCCGTCGTCGACCATCTCGTCGAACCCCTCAAAGCCGACGGACTCGGCCGCGCCGCGGATGTCGGCCTCGTCCTCCTCGAAGGAGACGTACACGCCGCGTTCGTCGTGTTCGGAGACGCCGTGATGGAGGTACTGGATTCCGAAGATGCTCTTGCCGGTGCCCGGGTTCCCGGAGACGAGGACCGTCGACCGCTCGGTGATGCCGCCGGTGAGAATGGAGTCGAGCCCCTCGACCCCGGTGGAGACGAGTTCTGACATTCGTCTCCCCTTTGACGGCCGGAGTATATAAAAGACGGTTCAGGACATCGGGCGAACGGACGGCGACAGTTTTATCTCTCGACATGCCGCTCGTTCGTGTATGCCCGGTGAAGCGTGTCCGGTCGCTCCCGGCGGTGATCGACGGTGAGCGACCCGTCGATACTCGTCGTGGAGGACGAGCCAGACATCGCGGCGCTGTACGCCGGCTTCCTCGAAGAGCGGTACGCCGTCGACGTCGCCGAGACCGCCGCCGAGGCGATCGACCGGGTCGACGCCGCCGTCGACGTGGTGCTCCTCGACCGGCGGCTCCCGGACGGGAGCGGCGACGACGTCTTAGACCACATCCGTGAGGAGGGGTACGACTGCCGCGTGGCGATGGTCACCGCGGTCGAACCCGACTTCGACATCATCGACATGGGGTTCGATCTGTACCTCACCAAGCCGGTGAGTCGCTCGAAGCTGCTCACGGCCATCGACACACTCCTGACGCGCAGCGAGTACGACGACCTCGTTCGAGAGGCCGCCGCGCTCGCCAGCAAGCGCGCCGTGTTGAGTTCGCAGAAGCCGGCCGCCCAGCGCGAGGGGAACGAGGCGTACGCCGAACTCGTCGAGCGGCTGGAGGATTTGGACGCCGACATCGACGACCTCGGCGAGTCGCTGTCGACCGACGACTACCGCGCGATGTTCCGCGACCTCGGCGAGGCCTGAGCGCTCCGCTGGTGCCTCAACGCCTCGCCGGTGTCTGACACCGCCGCCCGACGCGCGCTTCGCAAACCGTTCGCCGTTCCGCTTTCGCTATCTCAACTGTTCGCCGACCAGCTCGTCGGCCGCCGCGAGGAACGCGTCGCGCTCGTCGATCGGGATGGTCGCGCCCGCGGCCACGTCGTGTCCCCCGCCGTCGCCGCCGACCGATTGGCTCGCCTCCCGCATCACCGCGGACAGATCGAGTCCCTGGCGGACGAGCGCGTGCGAGCCGCGCGAGGACACCTTCAGTTCCTCGGCGCTCTCCTCGGCGAAGGCGATCACCGGCTTCGAGCGGTCGACCGCGGGCGAGCCGACCGCCATGCCGGCGACAATGCCGACGATGGTCTCGCGGATGCGGGACCCGGCGTCGAACCACTGGAGGTGCTCCTCGTGGGTGACGCCCTCGGTTTTGACCCACTGAAGCCCCTCGGAGAGGTTCTTCCGGTGGGTGCGGAGCAGCCGGCGCGCCTCGGCGAGCGCGTCGCCGCGGTCGCCGAGACACACCGCGAGGCCGACGTCGCCGCGCTCGTAGCGCGCGGTCGCGTTGAGCAGCGTGGAGAACTCGCTGACGTCCCGCAGTTCGGTGCCGGGTTCCTCGTCGACCAGCGTGTAGGCGGTGCCGACGAGCGACTCGATCCGGTCGGACGGGACGCCGGAGGCGACCGCGCGGCGCATGAGCGCGGAGGCGACCCGCTGGCGCTCCGCGGCGTCAAGGTCGACCCAGCGGCGCCACTCGCCGTCGCGTTTCGCGTCCACGTCGAGATCGGTGAGAAAGGAGATGGCCCCCGCCTCGTCGTTGGTGATCCCCGGGATCTTCACGTCGGAAGCGTACTCCAGCAGCTTCGGGAGCGGCCGGGTCTGTCTGCCGTACAGGTCGAGGTCGGTCCTGGCGTCGAGGACGCCGGCGTCGACGCCGTCGGCGACGATGGCCTCGTTGGCGCCGACGAGACCGTCCGCCGAGTCCTGCATGTCGCCGACCGCGCCGACGACCGCCAGTGCGGCGAGGTCGCGGTTGTCGCCGTCGGGTCCCTCCAGCGCGCGGGCGAGGAGGTAGCTCGCGCCGGCGCCCGACAGCTCGCTCGCGCCGTCGATCCCTTCGAGCAGCGGGTTGAGGTGGTACCGCGTGTCGCGGTCGGCGGGCTGGTGGTGGTCGGCGATGACGGGGACGAAGTCGCCGCGCTCCTCGTGGTCGGCGATCACGTCGAGCTGGCCGGAGCCGAAGTCGGTGAAGCAGACGACATCGAACTCGCGGGCGGCGATCCCGGCGATCGAGTCGGCGTCCAGCTGCTTCTCGAAGACGACCTCGTGGTCGATCCCGGCCCGCGCGAGCGCGGTGGACGCGATCGCGGCGCTCGTGATCCCGTCGGCGTCGATGTGCGACGCGAGCAGCACCCGGCCGGCCTCGCGCAGTCGGTCGGCGCAGTCGGTCGCGCGGTCGGCGAGGTCGGGGACTGGGGCGGCGACTGCCATTACCACCGGTTGGCGCCCGATCGGTCATAAACGCACGCTTCGGCGGGACGAATCCGAATGGGGGCATCAATTGCCGTAACTGACGGTTATAGAAGTGCGTAGACGTATGAGCAACAAACATGACACGTGGGTTTTCCACCCGGAGTCTCCACGCCGGCGCCGAGCCCGATCCGACCACCGGCGCCCGCGCCACGCCGATCCACCAGACCACGTCGTACGTCTTCGACGACGCGGACACGGCGGCGGAGATGTACGCGCTCCGGGCGGAGGGTCACATCTACTCTCGGCTCTCGAACCCGACGGTGAACGTCTTGGAGGACCGGCTGGCGGACCTCTCCGGCGGGTCGGACGCGGTCGCGACCGGCTCGGGGATGGCCGCGTTCGACGCGATAACGACCGTACTCGCGAGCGCAGGCGACAACGTCGTCGCCAGCTCCGAGATGTACGGCGGGACCGCCGCGTACCTCACCAGCATCGCGGACCGCCGCGGGATCGAGGCGCGGCTCGTCGACACGCTCGACTACGAGGCCTACGAGGAGGCGATCGACGGCGACACCGCGTTCGTCCACGTCGAGACGATCGCGAACCCCTCGCTCGTCACACCCGACTTCGAGCGGCTCGCGGCGATCGCCCACGAGCACGCGGTGCCGCTCGTCGTCGACAACACGTTCGCGACGCCGTACTGCTGCCGGCCGATCGAACACGGCGCCGACATCACCTGGGAGTCGACGACGAAGTGGATCACGGGCAACGGCACCACCGTCGGCGGGGTCGTCGTCGACGGGGGACAGTTCCCGTGGGACCACCCCGACGCCGACTACGACGAACTGGACGGGGAGTCGCCCGCGTTCCCGATCGACTTCGTCGAGCGGTTCGGCGACGCCGCCTTCGCCAACGTCGTCCGTCAGCGCGGGGTGCGGCCGACCGGCGGCCAGCAGTCGCCCTTCGACGCGTGGCAGACGATCCAGGGGCTGAACACGCTCCCGCTGCGGATGGAGCGCCACTGCGAGAACGCGCGGCGGGTGGCCGAGTTCCTCCGCGAGGACGACCGCGTCGACTGGGTGAGCTACCCCGGGTTCGAGGACCACCAGAGCCACGGCAACGCCGCCGAGTACCTCGACGGCTTCGGCGGGATGGTCACCTTCGGCGTCGACGGCGGCTACGAGGCCGCCAAGACGTTCTGCGAGGCGGTCGAGTTGACGAGCTTCCTCGCGAACATCGGCGACGCGAAGACGCTCGTCATCCACCCGGCCTCCACGACGCACGCGCAGATGGACGCCGAGGAACAGCGGGCCGCCGGCGTCTACCCGGAGATGCTTCGCCTCTCGGTGGGTATCGAGGACCCCGAGGACGTGATCGCCGACCTCGACGCGGGGCTGGCCGCGGGCGAGCGCGCCGCGACGGAGCGAGCCGGAGCCGAGGACTCCGCGAGCGAGGAAGGGGTGTGAACGGATGAGCGCCGTCCCGACCGACCACGGCGTCGCCTCGCTGGGCGAGTTCACCTTCGAGTGCGGGCAGTCCGTCCCCGACTTCGAGGTCGCCTACGAGACCCACGGCGAGTTCGACGGCGACAACGTCGTGTTGATCTGCCACGCGCTCACCGGGAGCCAGAACGTCGCCCGGTCGCCCGAGCCGGAACGGGACGCGGAGACCACGGGAGCCGGACAGGCGGGGCAGGCCCGCGCGTGGTGGGACGACGTCGTCGGGCCGGGGAAGGCGATCGACACGACCGAGCACTACGTCGTCTGCGCGAACGTCCCCGGCTCCTGTTACGGGACGACGGGACCGGCCAGCGAGCGGCCCGCGGACCTCGACCTGCGCGAGGAGCCCGACCACGACCGGTGGGGAACGGCGTTCCCGCCGGTCCAGGTCGAGGACTGGGCGCGCGCGCAGCGGCGGCTGCTCGACCATCTCGGCGTGGGGCGGCTGCGGGCGGTCGTAGGCGGGAGCGTCGGCGGGATGAACGCCTTGGAGTGGGCGAAGCGGTACCCGGACGACGTCGACCGCGTGGTCGCTATCGCGACCGCCGGGCGCCTCGACGCACAGCGTCTCGCGCTCGACGCGGTCGCGCGCCGCGCCATCCGCGCGGACGCGGACTGGAACGAGGGGAACTACTACGGCGACGACCGGCCCGACCCGACCGAAGGGCTCGCCATCGCCCGCCAGATCGGGCACATCATGTACCTCTCGAAGGCGTCGATGGAGCGGAAGTTCGGGCGGCGGTCGGCCGGCCGCGACTCGCTGACGCGCGAGGACGGCGACCTCGGGCTGCCGCCGGAGCCGACGGCCGGCTTCTTCCCGTACCGCGAGGTGGAGTCGTACCTCGACTACCAGGCGGAGGGGTTCGGCGACCGCTTCGACGCGAACAGCTACCTCTACCTCACGCGCGCGATGGACGAGTACGACCTCGCCGCGGGCCACGGCACCGACGCCGACGCGCTCGCCGCCTTCGAGGGCGAGGCCCTGTTGCTGAGCTTCACCGCCGACTGGCACTTCACGGTCGAGCAGTCCGCCTCCCTCGCCGACGCCTTCCGCGAGTCAGGGGTCCCGGTCGCGCACCACGTGGTGGACTCCGACCACGGCCACGACGCGTTCCTCGTCGAACCCGAACACGTCGGCCCGCCGGTCCGCGACTTCCTCGTCGACGGCGTCGACGGCCGGGCCGTCTCCGACGAGGGCGGCGACGACGGCGACGACCCCCGACCGGACTCCGACCACGCGCCCGTCCACGCGAGCCTGTTTCGGGGATAAACTGTCTCTTTTAAATAGCGTCTGTGCGGTGGCGCGTGCCCGTGAGCGGCCGCCCTCGGCGGCTGCGAACGGCACCGCGCGAGGGAGTCGGCCGGTCGGAGCGAAGCGGAGACCGGCCGACGAGGCTGGGGAGGCGTGAGGTGCTGTGCGAGGTGGGACTCGAAGGGGCAGTCGATGAGACGGGCGCAGGCGAAGCAAGGACCGCAAGGAGTGAGCGGAGCGAACGACTGCGGACCGCAGCGAGCGTGCGCCCGTCTCATCGACTGGGGCTTCGGCGGTGTTCGTGTTGATCGTCTATTTATAAGAGCCACCAACGTACGGCCGAGCGGCTGTGGCTTCGGCGGTGTTCGACATCGATCCGCAATCAACCACTTATAAACGAACTGTCGAGGCGGGACAGACGTTCCCGGATTACCCGCGAATAGCCATGATCAATCATGATAACGTTCATAGTTCCCGCCTCCGTGGTGTGTGAGGTATGCCAGGCGGACACGCTCAGACCCTGCGACCGTTCATGTGGCGCGCGGAGCGACTGTACCCGGACATCGAGATCGTCTCGCGCACCCACGAGGGGCGCACGCGACACACGTACGCCGAGTACGCCGACCGGACAGCCCGGCTCGCGAACGCCCTAGACGACCACGGGATCGAGCGCGGCGACCGCGTCGCGACGTTCTGCTGGAACCACACTCGGCACTTCGAGACGTACTTCGGCGTCCCGAACACCGGGGCACAGCTCCACACGATCAACCCGCTGCTGCCCGACGAACACATCCAGTACATCGTCGACGACGCCGCCGACGAGATAATCTTCGTCGACCCCTCGCTCGCCGAGAAGATCGCGGGCGCCGCCGACGGGGCGGAGGAGTTCGAGGGCGTCGACTTCGTCGCGATGGGGTCGGAGGGGATCGACGCGCTCGACGCGCCCGCCTACGAGGAGTTCATCGGCGACTACTCGACCGAGTACGACTGGCCCGACCTCGACGGCGACCAGCCCGCCGGTCTCTGTTACACCTCCGGCACGACGGGGAAGCCGAAGGGCGTCGAGTACACCCAGTCGATGCTGTGGAGCCACACGATGGCCTCCCAGACGCCGCAGGGGATCCCGATGGAGGACTCCGACGTGGTGATGCCCGTCGTCCCCATGTTCCACGTCAACGCGTGGGGGATGCCGTTCACCGCGGCCGCCGCGGGCGCGAAGCACGTCTACCCGGGTCCCTCGCCGGACCCCGCGGACCTCGCGGCGCTGATCGAGGAGGAGGGCGTGACGGTCTCCGCGGGCGTTCCGACGGTGTGGCTCGGCCTGCGCGAGTACGTCGAGGCGGGCAACGACGTCGACCTCTCGACGCTCGACACCGTGATCATCGGCGGCGCGGCCGCGCCGAAGGCGCTGATCGAGTGGTACGACGAGCGCGACGTCGAGGTGCTCCACGCGTGGGGGATGACGGAGCTGTCGCCGATCGGCACCGTCTCGCACCTCAAGAGCGACCTGCGCGACACCGACTACGAGACGCAGGTGAACAAGCGCTCGAAACAGGGCCTCGTCGCGCCCGGTCTGGAGTTCGAGGTGATAGACGAGAACGGCGAGGAGGTGCCGTGGAACGGCGAGGACTTCGGCGAGCTCCGGATCCGCGGCCCGTGGGTGACGAAGGAGTACTTCAAGCGCCCGGAGGCGAGCGAGGAGGAGTTCGTCGACGGCTGGCTGAAGACCGGCGACGTGGTCACCGTCGACGAGGACGGCTACATGCAGCTCGTCGACCGCACGAAGGACGTGATCAAGTCGGGCGGCGAGTGGATCTCAAGCGTCGAGCTGGAGAACGCGATCATGGCCTACGACGGCGTCAGCGAGGCGGCCGTGGTCGGCGTGCCCCACGAGCGCTGGCAGGAGCGTCCCGTCGCCTTCGTCGTCGTGGCCGACGGCGTCGACCGCGAGGAACTCGTCGAGCGGATCGAGACCGGCCTCCGCGAGGAGTACCCCAAGTGGTGGGTGCCGGACGCGGTGGAGTTCATCGACGAGGTGCCGAAGACCGCGACCGGGAAGTTCTCGAAGAAGGACCTCCGCGAGCGGTACGGCGATCAGTCGCTCGTCGAGGGCGCGGTGCCGGAAGACGACGCGCCCGGAGAGGAGTAGCGCCGAACTGAGCGCGGCCGCCGCGCGGTTACTCGTCTTTCAGTCGTCACGCACGCTGCCGATCTTATTCGTCGTCGCGCTCGCCGATGACCCACTTGTGCGAGTAGCTCTCGCCGCAGGTACAGTGAGCGTACGCGTGGACCACGTCGCCCTCGGCGTAGAGACCGCCGACCTCCTCGTTTTGCGCCTCCGCGAACGCGAAGACGAACCGGATCTCGTGGTCGCCGTCGGGACCGTCGCCCGCGTCGTCGCCGTCCCCGTCGTCCGCGAACGGGCACGCCCCGTCGTCGAGCGAGCGCGCGATCTCGCCCTCGGCGTCCATCGCGGTCTTCGCGAACTCCATCGCGCCCATGCCCGTGCCGGCCTGGAACGCGGACCGCCCGGTCTCGCCGTCGAGGATCAGGCGCACGCCGCCGTCCGTCTCAGACCCGACCTCCCGGAGTCGGGAGTCGTCGTCGAGGTACGCGTCGCTCACGTAGAAGACCACGTCGTCGAGCCGCTCGCCTGCGAGGAACTCGTCGAGGTTGCTCATGCCTGTCCGAGACGCGTGAGCGGTAAAAGGCGTGCGAGTCGGTCCGAGCGGAACCAACGCGCGTCGCGGGTAGGACAAACCGGTACGTGTCGCGGGTAGGACAAACCGGTACGTGTCGCGGGTAGGACAAACCGGTACGTGTCGCGGCCGGGCGAGAGGCGGACCCGACCTAACCATGGCAAATCGTGTAGAATCGGAGAAACTGTTAAGGCGTACCACGGAGATCCGTCGCGTGATGAGTACGCAGACCAGATCCGGCGACCGGCTCGCAGAGTGGGCGCAGCTGGTCGACGAGGACGTGCCGGAGGAGCTCCGAGAGGAGCGGTCCGGCGACCGATAACTTTCACCCCGCTTCGCGAAGGCTTTAGGCCGGTGCCGGTCAAGAGCCGTCGATGGCGACCGAGGCCGCCGGCATCGATAGACCCCTGCTCGTCGACGACTTCCTCCAGGAGCGCCGTTACCAGCTCCAGCTGGCGGCGTCCGCCGCCGACGAACACACGCTCGTCTGTCTCCCGACCGGTCTCGGCAAGACGACGGTCAGCCTGCTCGTCACCGCCGAGCGGCTCCACGAAGTGGGTGGGAAAGCCCTCTTTTTAGCCCCCACCAAACCCCTCGTTCAGCAGCACGCGGACTTCTACCGCGAGGCGCTCTCGATTCCGGACGAGGAGATCGTCGTGTTCACCGGCGACGTGAAGCCCGACGACCGCGCCGCGGTCTGGGAGGACGCCCGGATCGTGATCGCGACCCCGCAGGTCGTCGAGAACGACCTCGTCGGCAACCGGATCTCGCTTTCCGACGTGACCCACCTCACCTTCGACGAGTGCCACCGCGCGACCGGCGACTACGCGTACGTCTACATCGCGGAGCGCTACCACGCCGACGCGGCCGACCCCCTCGTCACCGGCATGTCCGCCTCGCCCGGCGGCGACACCGAGGAGATCGAGACGGTCTGTGAGAACCTCGGGCTGGTGAACGTCGAGGTGATGACCGAGGCAGACGCCGACGTCGACGAGTACACCCACGACACCGACGTCCAGTGGGAGCAGGTGACGCTCCCCGACGAGGTGCTCGAGATCCGCGACGCGCTCAACGAGGTGATCACGGACCGGTTGGAGAAGCTGAAACAGCTCGGCGTGACGAACACGACGAACCCCGACCTCTCGCAGAAGGACCTCAACAAGATGCGGGGGAAGCTGAAGCAGATGATGGACAACGACCAGTCGGACGGGTACAAGGGGATGTCCACCCACGCCGAGGTGATGAAGCTCCGGCGCGCGACCGAGCTGGTCGAGACCCAGTCGGTCGAGTCCGTCCGGCGCTACTTCGAGCGCCAGCGCGAGGCCGCGCGCTCGTCGGGCGCCTCGAAGGCGAGCCAGCGCATGGTCGCGGACCCCAAAGTGAGAGAAGCGATGCGGAAGGCGGAGTCGTTCGACGGGCTCCACCCGAAGTTCTCGAAGGCCCGGATCCTCTTGGCCGAGACGCTCGGCATCAACGGCGGCGAGCGCGCCATCCTCTTCACCGAGTCCCGAGACACCGCCGAGGCGCTCGTGGAGTTCCTCTCCGCGAGCTTCGACACCCGCAAGTTCGTCGGCCAGGGCGACAAGGACGGCTCCGACGGGATGAGCCAGAAACAGCAGCAGGAGACGCTCGACGAGTTCAAGGCGGGCGAGTTCGAGGTGCTCGTCTCCACCTCGGTCGCCGAGGAGGGACTCGACGTGCCCGAGGTCGACCTCGTCTGCTTCTACGAGCCGGTCCCGACCGCGATTCGCTCGATCCAGCGCAAGGGGCGGACCGGTCGGCAGGCCGAGGGGAAGGTGGTCGTCCTGATGGCCGAGGACACCCGCGACGAGGCGTTCTTCTGGATCTCGCGGCGGCGCGAGAAGAAGATGGCCAGCCAGCTGGCCGAGCTGAAGGAGGCCACCGACGACATCGAGGAGACCGTCGGCGACGACGGGCAGGCGGGACTCGACGCGTTCTCCGGGGGGTCCGAAGACGGGAGCGACGCGGACGCCGAGGTCGACGAGAGCGCGGGCGGGGGCGACGAGGCGGCCGACGCGGACGGCGGAGACGGTGAGGACGCCGACGCCGGACTCACCGACTTCGCCGAGGAGGCCCGGACCAGCGGAGACGAGATGGACGATGAAGGGACCGAGGGCGACGAGGACGCGGACGAGGACGGCGTCATCGCGACCGCCGGCGTCGACGAGGGCGTCGAGGTCGTCGTCGACCAGCGCGAGCTGGACTCCTCCATCGCGAAGGACCTATCGACGCGCGACGGCCTGGTCACCCGGCTGGAGACGCTCTCCGTCGGCGACTACGTGCTCTCCGACCGCGTCGCCGTTGAGCGCAAGTCGGCGGCCGACTTCGTCGACTCGATGCTCGACTCCGACCGCTCGATGTTCGAGCAGGTGGGCGAGCTCTCGCGGGCGTACGCCCGGCCGGTGATGATCGTCGAGGGGACGAACCTCTACGGCCAGCGCGACATCGACCCCAACGCGATCCGCGGCGCGCTCGCGTCGCTCGCGGTCGACTTCGACGTGAGCGTGCTCCGCACCGAAGGCGAGGAGGACACCACCGAACTGCTCGCGACGGTCGCCAAGCGGGAGCAGGAGACGCGCGACCGCGAGGTGAGCGTCCACGGCGAGAAGACGACGAAGACCCGGGCGGAACAGCAGGAGTACGTCGTCTCCTCCATCGCCGACATCGGCCCGGTCACGGCGCGGACCCTCCTCGAACACTTCGGTACGGTCGAGGGCGTGATGACCGCGCCCGAGGACGACTTACTGGAAGTCGACGGCGTCGGCCCGGTGACCGCGGAGCGCATCCGCGAGGTCGTCGGAAGCGAGTACGAGTAGTCGGGTCGCCGCCCGGACGACGAGCGCGGTCAGTCGAACCCGCTCACCAGCGTGACGACTCACTTCCCGAGGTCGTACTCGGAGCGGACCTCCACGCGCGTCACCCACTTCACCCACTGGAACCCCCGCCGGTCGGGCGCGACCAGCCGCGCGGGCGCGCCGTGGCCGTGGCTCAGGCGCTCGCCGCCTCGGCGACGACGAAGGCGAACAGCGACCAGTCGACCGCGCGCGGCGGCGGCTCCAGGCGGTCGAGCGCGCTTCGGATTCGATCCCTCATGGACACCTCAACTGTGGTACGTGCTACCGAGACAAAAGGCTACAGTTCGGGGGATCCGCGCCCCCGCTACAGCTCGTGGACCTCGCCGTCGACCGCGAGCGGCTCCGCGAACGCCTCGTCGGCGGGGTAGTAGTGCGCGAGGTGGACGAGGCGCGTCCGGTCGGCGTCGAGGTCCTCCGCGAGCGCGAGCGCCCCCTCCCGGGTCATGTGTTTCGTGCCGAACGTCCGCGGGACGCCGTCTGGCCCCTCGTGGCGCCCGCCGATCGGGTGGTGTTCGCACAGCGAGGCCGGGACGATGGCGTCGGCGAGCAGTAGGTCCGGGTCGGCGAGCGCCTCGCGGGAGGCCTCGGGGACGTCGTAGCTGGTGTCGCCGGTGAGCGAGAGCTTCGCGCCCGTCTCCGGGTCCTCGATGACGACCCCGTAACACAGGAGCGGCGGGTGATCGACGGGGACGAACCGCACCTCGAACCCGCAGGTCTCGAACGGCTCGAACGGGTCGCGGGCGTGGACGCCGATCCGGTCTTCGAGGTAGTCGTACTTGTCGCGGATCGTCTCCGCGACGCTCTCGTCGGTAGCCGGGTCGGTCTCCGAGGGCGCGTGGACCGGAAGCCCGTCGACGAGCCGGTAGACGTTCCCCAACCCGTCGAGGTGGTCAAAGTGGATGTGCGTCACGATACCGGCGTCCGGGAGGGGAACGTCGGCCGCGAGGAACTGCTGTCTGAAGTCGGGACTGAAGTCGACGAGCAGCGACTCGCCGGTACGCTCGTTGGCGACGTGGACGGAGAAGCGCGACCGTGACACTCCGCGCTCGCGGGCCGTAACGCAGGTGTCGCAGTCGCAGCCGACGGTCGGCGTCCCCGTCGTGTCGCCCGTCCCGAGGAGGGTGACCCGCATGGATCGCGGTGCGGGGGCCACGGCCTTAGCGTCCGCGGTCGGGACCGCCGGACACCGAGGTCTGAGACGACCATGCCGCGGCCAGACCCCGGACGTATAACTCCGAGCCGCCCCGATCCGGACCATCGGACACCAGTCGCAGCCTCACCCTCGCGCGGCTCCCCTCGGGAGTGCCGATCCGGACGACGGTCCACGCGTACGGCGAGGGGGAACTCGTCGACGGCGACGACGGTCCCGAACTCGACGCGCCCGGAGACGCGCCCGTGGTGTACGCGCAGGCGGCACAGCACGGCCGGGAGGTGAACGGCGCCGCGGTCCTCCGGCGGCTCCACGACCGGCTCGTCGGCGACGAATCGAACGAAGAGAGCGAACCGGCGGCCGTCGACCTCGTCGGGACGCTCGTGACGGTGCCCGTCGCCGATCCGCTCACCTTCGATCGCGTCTCGTACACGACCCCGGAGTCGCTCGACTCGCGACAGCCGAACATGAACCGCTGCTGGCCCGGCGACGCGGAGGGGTCGCTCCACGAGCGGATGGCGGCCCGCCTCTGGGCGTTCGCGAGCGAGGCGGACGCGATCGTCGACCTCCACACCGGCTCGCCGTCGATGGCGACGCATACGGTGTACATGCGCGGCGACGAGGCCTGTCGCGGGCTGGCGGAGGCGTTCGGCACCGACCTCCTGCTCGCGGAGGCGGCCGGGGATGACGCGGACACCGAGTGGGACGAGCGCGGATTCGCGGGGAAGCTCCGGGTCGCCGCCACGCGCGAGGAGATTCCGACGATCACGCCGGAACTCGCCCACAGCAAGGAGGTCGTTCCGGCGGCGGTCGAGACCGGCGTTCGGGGGATGTTCGGCGTCCTCAGGCGCGAAGGGCTGCTCTCCGGCGACCCCGATCCGTGGGACGGTGTCGTCGCGCGCAACCACCTCGGACGGGTCATCGCCGAGGATTCGGGGCTGTTCGTCCCCGAACCAGATCTCGCCGTCGGCGACCGGGTGACGGAGGGAGAGCGCGTCGGCGAGGTGTTCGACCCGACGACGTTCGAGACGCTCCAAGTCGCGCGCGCCGACCGCGACGGGATCGCGTACTCTGTCGCCCACGAAGCGACGGTCACCGCGGGCGCGACGCTCGTCGGCGTCGCGGAGCGGATCGACGAGGAGTGAGTCGGAGCCGTCGAAACGGCCGAGCGGTCGGGGGCTACGGTCGTCGAACCCGGATCTGGCCGTCCGCCGCGACCGTGACGAACAGCCGGCGACGGACCTCGCGGCCGCGGACCGCGTCGCCCGCGCGGTCGCCGATCGCTCTCATCAGTTCGGGCGCCGTCTGGTTCACCTTCACGCCGGCCTCGTCGCAGGCGTCGTACACGCGCTTCGGCGCGTCGTAGAGGTCGGTCCCGGTCTCGATTTCGACGCGGACCGGGGCCGACAGCGCCTCCGCGAACGCGACCGTCTCGCGGGCGCGCTCAACGTTGTCGCGGGCGCTGGCCTCGACGCTGGAGACGTTCGCGCGAGAGGTGCCGAGCCGGTCCGCGATGTCAGACTGGCGAAGCCCGCGCTCGCGGAGCGCCAGCACCTCCGCCTGCCGGCGGGTGAGCACGCTCTCGTCGGCGTCGAACCCGGCCCGCTCCAGGATCGAGTCGGCGTCGACGTCCGCCGGGTCCGGCCGCTCGTCGTCTGCCACCATAGGCTCACCGACGGGCCGGGCGGTCAAAAAACGGCGGTTTCGCGCGGCGGGCGCGGGTGGGGAAAGAGCGGGTCGGGCGGGAATCGACGGCGTCCGGACTGTCCGTGGGGCGGGGCTGCCCCGGGAGCCGTCACTTGCCCCAGAAGTTCTCGCGGCTGCCGAGCCGTTCGCGGTCCGTGCGGTCGCGGCGGCTACGCTCCTCGTCGTCTGTGTCGGCGTCCGCGTCGCCGTCCGCGGTCTCGGCGTCGGACTCCTCCGCGTCCGGGTCGTCGGGGAGGCGCTCGATCACGTTCTCCGCCGTCGCGTGGCTGGATTTCACCCGATGGATCTTGACCTCGGCGCGCGCCGGGGGGAGGAGACCGTCGACGAGGACGATGAACCCGTCGTCGGTGCGCCCGACGCCGGCGCCGCTCTCGTGGATGTCGTCGACCTCGACGACGACCGCCTCGCCGGGTTGGACCGGCTGCTGTTTCAGCTCGTAGATCGGCATGTCGTAGTGGTTACACCACTCCGCGCCGCCTTTGTTGCCGTAGTGTTGGCACCCCATCCCCTCGATCCGTTCGTCGAAGCTGGGGCAGTCGTCGGCGAGTGGACAGTCCGCCATACCGTAGGGGAGACCGGCCGCCGTTGTAAACGTTTTCGACTCTCTGACCGAGATTCGTGAAAACAGGCGATTCACGCGGCCGAGCGGCGGCTGATTCGATAGGGGAGATTCGCGACACCGGCGGCTCACGGGCGGGAGGACAGCGTCACAGGAACTCGCGGACCTCGGAGTACCACATGTCGTGGTGGTCGACGGCGTCGATCGCGTCGGCCACGTCGACCGCGATGGCGTGCCAGCAGCGCTCGTCCGGGTCGTCGGGGTCGAGGTTGTACGTCGCGTCCGCGCAGGTACACTCGCCGTCCTCGATCACGTACTCGTCCTCGTGGCCGACGACGACGGTGAAATCGCGGTACTCCTTCACCCGTCCCTCACCCACGGCCTCGATCGCGCGCTGGCCGCGGTCGCCGTGGGCCTCGACGATGGCCGCGGCGATCGGGCCGGTCAGCTCTCCGGCCTCCGCGATCGCCGCGCGCCAGTCGTCGACCGGCTCCATGCCGATTCCTTCTCGGGCGGTCGGTTAAATCCCGTCGGTCGGATCGAGACGGATGCGTGGTTGGTCGTGAAGCAGAACACCGCCAAAGCCCCAGCCGCGCCGCTCAGTATTTAAATATCACGTCGCTGTCGGCGGTCTAAAGCGGCCACACCCATCGTTTATCAGAAAAGACGGGTCGACGCTACCGTCTCGGCGGTCGAAACCCGTTTATAAACTACTACCGCCGAGTGCGCTCGGCGCTACTCCAAGACGATCAGCACGTCGCCCATGTCGACGCTGTCGCCCTCGCCGACGTGGACGCTCGCGACGGTGCCGCCGCGCTCGGCCACCACGTCGTTCTCCATCTTCATCGCCTCGAGCACGCAGACCACGTCGCCGGCGGCGACCTCGTCGCCCTCGGCCACGTCGACCGAGAGGATCGTCCCTCGGATCTCCGCGTCGATGGCCTCGCCGCCCTCGGCCACGTCGACCGCGTCGTCGCCGCCGTCGTCGGATTTCGCCTGCGGGGGTCGCTGCTGACCTCCCGCGCCGCTTCCCCCGCTCTCGGGGACCGGGATGGCGGGCGCGCCGCGCTCCTCCAGCTCGACGTCGAAGCGCTTGCCGTTCACCTCGACGGTGAACTCGCGTTCGGTCACCTCGTCGTCGTCGCCGTCGCTCGCGGAGACCGACTCCGTGCCCCACTGCTCCTGCGCGTCGGCGACGCGGTCGGCGTCCAGCTCCTCGTCGAGGTACTTCGTCGTGTGCGTGCCGTCGACGAAGCGCCGGTCGTCGAGCATGAGCCGGTGGAAGGGGACGATCGTGACGACGCCCTCCAGGTCGTACTCCGCGAGCGCGCGCTTCGACCGCGCGAGACACTCCTCGCGGTCGCCGCCCCACACGATCAGCTTCGCGATCATCGAGTCGTAGTCGGTGACCAGCTCGTCGCCCTGCCGGAGCGCGTCGTCGACGCGCACGCCGATCCCGCCCGGCGGGTCGTACGTCTCCAGCGACCCCTCGTTGGCGGGCTGGAAGTCGTCCGCGGCGTTCTCGGCGTTGATCCGGAACTCGATCGCGTGGCCCTCCAGCTCCACGTCGTCCTGCGAGACGGAGAGGCCCTCGCCGCTCGCGACCCGGAGCTGCTCTTTGACGATGTCGATCCCCGTCAGCTCCTCCGTGACGGTGTGTTCGACCTGGATTCGGGTGTTCACTTCGAGGAAGTAGAACGGCGTGTCCGGGCCGAGCGGCTCCGACGGGTCGCGCTCGGGGTCCTCCTCGACGAGGAACTCGACCGTCCCGGCGTTGGTGTAGTTCGCGGCGGCGACGCCGCGGCGGGCGGCCTCCCCAATCTTCTCGCGCAGTTCGTCGGAGAGGGCGGGAGAGGGACCCTCCTCGATCACCTTCTGGTGGCGGCGCTGGAGCGAGCAGTCGCGCTCGCCGAGGTGGACCACGTCGGTCTCGGTCACCGAGGCGTCGCCGCTCGCGTCGCCGGACCCCGCGGCCGGGTCGTCCGCGACGACCTGGACCTCCACGTGGCGGGGGGTCTGGAGGTAGCGCTCGAGGTAGACGGAGTCGTTCGAGAAGTACGCCTCGCCCTCGCGTTTGGCGGATTCGAGCGCCTCTGCGGCCTCGTCGGCGCTCTCGACGACCTTCATCCCGCGGCCGCCGCCGCCGCCCTCGGCCTTGATCGCGACGGGGTAGCCGTGCTCGTCGCCGAACTCCGTGACGGCCTCAACCTCGGTGACCGGCTCCGTCGTCCCGGGGACGATCGGCACGTCGGCGTCGTCCATCACGCGGCGGGCGTGGGTCTTCTCGCCGAGCCGCTCCATCGCGTCGCTTTCGGGACCCACCCACGTGATCCCGTCGGCGGCCTCGACGCGCGCGGCGAAGTCGGCGTTCTCCGCGAGGAAGCCGTAGCCGGGGTGGATCGCGTCGGCGCCGGCCGACCGCGCCGCCTCGACGACCGCCTCGCCGTCGAGGTACGAGTCGGCCGCGCGGGCGGGCCCGACATTGTACGCCTCGTCCGCGTACCGGACGTGGCCGCCGTGCTTGTCGGCGTCGCTGTAGACGGCGACGGTGTCGACGCCCAGCTCCTCACAGGCCCGCATCACCCGGACCGCGATCTCGCCGCGGTTCGCCACGAGAACCTTATCGAACATTCCTGTCGGTTCTTCCACGAACTGCTACCAAACTCTGTCGGTCCGTGACGAGACGAGTACTCGGTCCGTGCCGGGACGGTTAAGGGGGTCCCGGGCGCCACAATGAGGTATGCTCGACGCGGGAAACCCGTACGTGTTGCCGTCGGTCCTCGTCGGCGCCGCCGTCTACCTCGGACTCACGGTGGCCACCGACGTATCGCTGCCGATCCGGATCGGCGCGCTCCTCGCCTTCGTGGTCGTCGTCCCGGCCGTACTCAACCGCCTGTTCGGCGGCCGGGGCGGACCGACGAGCCTCGGCGACGAGAGCGAGTCGACCAGCGAGACCGCGGGCGATGAGAGATCTGCTAACGAGTCGGCCGGCAACGAAGGACCCCGCTGAACGACCAACTGCGAGACTCTTTACCACAGATATATATGTCAGCGGACGTATCTGCGAACGCGCCCTGAATCAGGGCCGAGTCGACGGCGCGACGGTCTGACGCCGCGCTGTCGGGGGAATGCGCGCGTCCGGACATCTCTGCCTCCGGCGGTTTCGTTCGATGTATAAGAAACCCAAGTAGTTTTGGTCCTCTCGATCGGGTCCGCAGGAGTAGCGTGACCGACCGCTCAGAACCGGTCGCTCCGGCCGGCCGCCGTCCACGGGTCCGTCGGCGCGTCCGCGGGAACGCGCACCCGGCGCCGGTGAAGCCGATCGATCCGCGCGGCGAGTCCCCACCGGTCCTCGTCGCGGCCGTCGTCCGCGTCGCTCGCGGCGGCCGCGGCGGCGAGTTCGCCGTCTCTGAGGTGCGCCGCGACCGCGGCGGCGATGGCGGCCGCCTCGTCGTCGCCGGCGTCGTCGGGGATCGACAGGCCGGCGAGCGCGGCCGTTTCCGGAGCCGTCCGTTCGCCGACGGCCGCCTCGCCGTCGGCCGCCTCCTCGTCGACCGCCATCAGATCGGGATGTTGCCGTGTTTCTTCGCGGGCTGATCCGAGCTTTTCCCCTTCAGCATCTTCAGGTCCTGGATGAGGCGCGCGCGCGTCTCGGTCGGCTCGATCACGTCGTCGACGAAGCCGCGGTCGGCGGCGGTGTAGGGGTTCGCGAACTCCTCGCGGTACTCGTCGATGAGCTCCTGTCTGCGCGCGTCGGGGTCGTCCGCCTCGGCCAGCTCCTCGCGGTAGAGCACGTTGACGGCTCCCTTCGGTCCCATCACCGCGATCTCCGCGGTGGGCCACGCGTAGTTGACGTCGCCGCCGATGTGTTTCGACGACATCACGCAGTAGGCGCCGCCGTACGCCTTCCGGGTGATGACGGTGAGCAGCGGGACGGTCGCCTCCGAGAAGGCGTACAGCAGCTTCGCGCCGTGACGGATGATCCCGTTGTGCTCCTGGTCGGTGCCGGGCATGAACCCGGGCACGTCCTCGAAGGTGACGATGGGGATGTTAAAGGCGTCACAGAACCGGACGAACCGCGCGCCCTTCTGGCTCGCCTCGATGTCGAGGGTGCCGGCGTTCACGCGGGGATTGTTCGCGACGACGCCGACGGAGTGGCCGTCAAGGCGGGCGAAGCCGACGACGACGTTCTTCGCGAAGTTCTCGTGAACCTCGAAAAAGGAGCCCTCGTCGGTGACGCTGCCGATCACGTCTTTCATGTCGTACGGCTTCCGGGGCGCGTCGGGGACGATTTCCGCGAGCTCGTCGTCCGCGCGCTCGGGGTCGTCCCACGGCTCGACGCGCGGCGGGTCCTCCACGTTGTTCGCGGGGAGGTACGACAGCAGGCGGGCGATGTTATCGAGCGCCTCCTCCTCGCTCTCCTCGGCGAAGTGCGCGACGCCGGAGGTCGACGAGTGGGTGACCGCGCCGCCCAGCTCCTCGAAGCTCACCTCCTCGCCGGTGACCGTCTCGATGACGTCCGGCCCGGTGATGAACATGTGGGAGGTGTCTTTCACCATGAACGTGAAGTCCGTGATGGCGGGCGAGTACACCGCGCCGCCCGCGCACGGTCCCATGATCGCCGATATCTGCGGGATCACGCCCGAGGCCTCCGTGTTGCGCCGGAATATCTCCGCGAAGCCGCCGAGGGAGGCGACCCCCTCCTGAATGCGGGCGCCCGCGGAGTCGTTCAGGCCGACGACGGGCGCGCCCACGTCCATCGCCTTGTCCATCACCTTACACACCTTCTCGGCGAACACCTCGCCGAGCGACCCGCCGAAGACGGTGAAGTCGTGCGCGAACACGAACGTCTTCCGTCCGTTCACCTCGCCGTAGCCGGTTACCACGCCGTCGCCCGGGATCTGCTTTTCCTCCATCCCGAACGTGTGGTTGCGGTGGGTTCGGAACCGGTCGAACTCGTGGAAGGTGCCGTCGTCGAGGAAGTAGTCGATCCGCTCGCGGGCGGTCATCTTCCCTTTGTCGTGTTGGGACTGGATCCGGTCTTCGCCCCCGCCCTTCGCCGCCCGCTCGCGGCGCTCCCGGAGGTCCTCGATACGGTCGTCCATCGTCACGGCGGACCACCCTGCGTCATTACCTCATGGGTCGGCGAGCGCCGTCAAAAGGGTTCCCCTATCCGACGTTTCGCCGTTCGACGCTCGTCGAATCCGCGTCGCGGCGGCGGCGGCGAACGAGGGCACCGGGATCGACCGCGCGACCGCCGCGGAACGGCCCTGTCGCGGGTTCGCACGGGGAGAAGCGGTTCGACGCTTTTAACCCTCCGATGAACCACTCTCCGTTGAGACAGGCTTCGCCTGTTTCACTGACCCGTAGGAGCGACCTGCGTACTACGGAGGTGAAAATGGCAGACACAATACAAGAGGCCGTAACCCTCGCACTCGACGATGCGCCCGAGCGGAACTTCCGCGAGACCGTGGACATCGCGATCAACCTGCGAGACCTCGACCTCAACGATCCGTCGAACCGTATCGACGAGTCCGTCGTGCTGCCGGCTGGAACGGGGCAGGAGACACAGATCGTCGTCTTCGCGGAGGGCGAAACCGCCGTCCGCGCAGAGGAGGTCGCTGACGAAGTGCTCGACAGCGACGACCTCGAAGACCTCGGAGACGACGACGACCGCGCAAAGGATCTGGCCGACGATACCGACTTCTTCGTCGCGGAAGCCAGCCTGATGCAGGACATCGGTCGGTACCTCGGTACCGTCCTCGGTCCGCGCGGGAAGATGCCTACCCCACTGCAGCCGGACGACGACGTCGTCGACACAGTCAACCGGATGAAGAACACGGTGCAGCTCCGGTCGCGCGACCGGCGCACGTTCCACACCCGCGTCGGCGCCGAGGACATGGGCGCCGACGCGATCTCGGACAACATCGATGTCATCATCCGGCGACTCGAAGCAGACCTCGAGAAGGGACCGCTCAACATCGACGGGATCTACGTGAAGACCACGATGGGTCCCGCGAAGGAGGTGCCCGTATGAGCTCGGTCCGCAAGACCGAGACGATCCCCGAGTGGAAACGCGAGGAGGTCGGCGAACTCGTCGAGTTCATCGACTCGTACGCGTCCGTCGGGATCGTCGGCGTGGCCGGCATTCCGAGCCGGCAGCTCCAGGCCATGCGCCGGGAGCTTCACGGCTCGGCGGCCGTCCGCATGAGCCGCAACACGCTCACGAACCGAGCGCTCGAAGAGGTCGACGACGGGGTCGAGGCGCTGACGGAGTACGTCAGCGGCCAGGTGGCGCTCGTCGGCACCAACGACAACCCGTTCGGTCTCTTCAAGCAGCTCGAAGCCTCGAAGACCCCCGCCCCGATCAACGCGGGCGAGGTGGCCCCCAACGACATCGTGATCCCCGAGGGCGACACCGGCGTCGACCCGGGACCGTTCGTCGGCGAGCTCCAGACCGTGGGCGCGGCCGCCCGCATCCAGGACGGCTCGATCAAGGTGACCGAGGACTCGACCGTGCTGGAGGAGGGCGAGGTCGTCGACGACGACCTCGCGAACGTCCTCGTCGAGCTCGGCATCGAGCCGAAGGAGGTCGGTCTCGACCTACGCGCCGTCTACTCCGAGGGCGTGCTGTTCGAGCCGGACGAGCTCGAACTCGACGTCGACGAGTACCGCGCGGACATCGAGTCCGCCGCGGCCGCCGCGCGCAACCTCTCGGTCAACGCCGCGTACCCGACGGCCGCCACCGCCGGCACCCTTCTCGCGAAGGCGTCCGGCGAGGCGAAGTCCGTCGGCCTGTTCGCGGAGATCGAGAGCCCGGACGTCGTGCCCGACCTGATCGGGAAGGCCGACGCCCAGCTGCGCGCGCTCGCGACGCAGATCGACGACGAGGAGGCGCTCCCCGAGGAGCTCCAGGGCGTCGAGACCGCGCCGGCGACGGAGCCGGCCGACGACGACGCCGACGAGGAGGAGGAACAGGCGGACGAAGAGACGGAAGACGCCGAGGAGACCGACGACGACGCCGACGACGACGGCGGCGACGGCGGCGACGGACTCGGCGCGATGTTCGGATAACACGAGGTACACACAAATGGAATACGTTTACGCTGCGCTCATCCTGAACGAGACTGGCGAAGAGATCAACGAAGACAACGTCACCGGCGTGCTCGAAGCCGCCGGCGTCGACGTCGAGGAGTCCCGCGTCAAGGCGCTCGTCGCCGCGCTGGAGGACGTCGACATCGAGGACGCCATCGAGACGGCCGCCGCGGCCCCCGCCGCCGGTGCCGCTTCGGGCGGCTCCGCCGACGCCGACGCGTCCGCCGACGAGGCTGACGACGACGACGAGGCCGACGAGGCCGACGCCGCCGAGGAAGCGGCCGACGACGACGACGAGGAAGACGGCGACGGCGGCGAGGGTCTCGGCGAGCTCTTCGGCTAACGCCGGAGAACCGTCGACCCGCCGACCGCCTCGATCGACTCCCGACCACCCAATTTTTATCGGACCCGCTATCCGGAGTGATAACGCCGTCCGCGAGTTTATATACGGATCTCGGAAACGGAGAGGCGATGAAGATCGTCGACGGCGACAAGGCGGAGTGCGATCGGTGCGAGTCGGTGTTCCCGCTCGCGGACGTCTCCCTGTTGGAAAAGGAGACCAACCGCGACTACGAGCGGGTGTTGTGCGGCGACTGTCTCAAAATCGTCGGCGTGCCGCGCGGGTACAGCCTGCGGCGGGACATCACTCACCTGGCGAAGTGATCGCACCCGGCGCAGTGATCGCACCCGGCGGAGCGCCCATCGAAGTCCTTTTTTAGCGGCGACGGGAAGCCGCAGCCATGGAAATCGACGCGGAGCTCCGTCGGCAGATCACCGTTTCGCTGGCGGCGGCCGCGGTGTTCATCGCCGGGCTGGTCGGTATCGGGGTTACCTTCGGCGGATCGAGCGCTCTCCCGGAGGCGGGAGCGCTCGCGCTCGTCGCGCTTCTGGCCGGGTTCGTCCTGCTGATGGCCGGCGTCGGAACGTACCTGATGCGCACGGGCGACGAGTCGTAGGGACGCCGGGCCGTCGTCCGCTCCTTCTCCGCCCTCCTCGGGCGACGTATCGGATTCACGCCTCGCTCGTTTCGTCCGTCTCGCGACCGGCCCGCCAGTCGGTCACCTCGTCGGTCGCCGCCACCCGTTTCTCGTAGTACGAGAGGGGATCGGCCGCGACCTGCATGTGGTCGTCCTCGTTGTGACAGATCCCGTAGTTCGCGAGCGTCTCGCAGGTCGGCGGCGGGTACTGGGTCCCCCGCTCGTCGGTCAGGTACTCGGTCTGGTAGCGGATCCCCTCGGCGTCGAGGCTCGTGTCCGCGCAGAAGGCGACGACCTCGTCGGGCGTCATCCCGATGCCGACGAGGAACGCCATCAGCGCGAACGACTCGGCCGAAGAGAGCGCGGCGTCCCGCTCCGCCTTCTCGATCAGGTTCGTCATACACGGCGGGAACAGCGCGGGCGCGACGACATCCGGCGGCTCCGCGTACGTCCGCTCGGAGAGCAGCCGGCGGAGGTCGGCGACGCGCGACTCCAGCGCCTCGGCGATCCCCTCGTCGGCCGCCAGCTCGAAGGGCAGCCCATCGGCGACGCGGTCCTCGACGGCCGCTTCCAGCGCCGCGAGCAGCTCGTCGCGGGAGACGCGCACCGCCCCGTCGGCGAGCGCACGGTTGACGAGCCGCCAGGAGTCGCCCCACTCGGGCGAGGTGAGCCGGAGGTACGGACCGACGTCGATCCGGTAGCGGTCCGGGTCGCGGCCGGCGCCGCTCCCGACCGCCGCCGCGCCGCTGCCGGCTCCCGAACCTCCGCCGCCCGCGCTGCCGACGCCGGCCGGGGAGCTCGGGTCGGGCCGCACGGCGGCCGCGAGGTCGAACTCGGCGAGCAGGTCGTCGAGTGCGACCGTCGCGGACGACACCGACCGCAGCTCGTCGTCGGTGTCGAGGTCGCGGCGGATCCGCTCCATCGCGGTCGCCGCCTCCGCGGCGGCGTACTTCTCGATGGCGGGGTCGGAGTCGAGCAGGGAGACGAGGATCCGCGCGATGGGGTACGAGAGCAGCTCCGCCTGCGTGTCGTACGCCGACTCGCCCGGAAACGCGCCGCTCTCGGAGGCGACCGTCCCTTCGAGGAGGGCGCGCTCGACGCGCTCGCGGGCGCGCTCGACAGCCGGCGCGTCGGCCGCGACGAGCTCCGGCAGCGACACCGCGGCCTCCGCGACCGCCTCGCGGGCGCTCGCGAAGAACGGGTACTTGGCGTCGAGCGCGTCCATGTCGGCCCGAGGTAGTGAGGGCCGGCGAATAAGCGGTGCGGTCCGCGGTCGGTCGTGCCGGCACGGGCGGGGAGCCGATTGCCGACGGCTACTCGTCGGTCTCGTCGACGACCGCGCCGGGCGCGTTCGACTTGACGCTTCGAAGCCCCTGTTTCGCCTTCTGTTTGGAGGCGTACCCCTGTCCGCTGTCGGCGATGACGTTGCCGTTGTCGTGGACGAGCCGCCAGCGGTACTCGTCGGCGTTGTCGCGGAACAGCTCGAAGGTGGCGTCGCTGCCGCCCTCGTCCGGCGCCTCCTCGTCGCGCGAGACATCGACGACGTGCGCGCCCGGCGCGTTCCGCTGGACGCTCTCGATCCCCGACCTCGCGTCGCGCTTGTCCGCGTACCCCTCGCCGCCGTCGGCGATGATGTTGCCGTTGTCGTGGCGGAGCCGCCACCGGAACTGGTCGGCGCTGTCGGCGTACAGCTCGAACGTCGCCTTGCTCGCGGCCGCGTCCTCGTCGACGGCGGCCGCCTCGTCGGGCCACTCCATCTCGACCTCGAAGTGAACCGTTCCCTCCTGACGTTCGAGTTCGACCTCGACGTCGCCGGTCGCGGCCGCGTCGACCGTCACCGATCCGGCCTCGTCGACCGGCACCGGATCGCCCCGTCCCAGCGCGCGAGCGATCCGCCGAAGGTACGTGGCCAGCCCCTGTCGCGTCCGCGACCGCCTCGACTCGTGGATGGTCTCGTCTGACATACACGGGAAACGTCACCGCCGCGAAACAAAAGCGTATGCCCGAACCGGGGCGTCGCTCGCGCGCGATACGTTATTCTACGCCGCGCCCGGCCGCTCCGCGATGATCGTCTCGCCCGCGCGGACGCTGTCGCCCTCGGTGACGAGCAGATCCTCGCGGGTCACGTCCGCCGGCAACACCACGTCCGCGCGCGAGCCGAACGAGACGTGGCCGACGCGGTCGCCGCGCTCGACGCGGTCGCCGGGTTCGACCGACGGGTGGATCCGGCGGGCGAACCAGCCCGCGATGACGAGCAGTTCGTACTCCCCGAAGTCGACGGCGACCTGCTCGTTGCGGTCCGACTCCTTGTCGAACGCCGGGCGGTTCGCGCCGGGGCGGTGACGGACCTCGCGGACCTCGCCGGCGAGCGGCGCGCGGTTGACGTGGACGTCGGTGACGTTCATGAACACGCCGACGCGGAGCCGCGAGCCCTCCTCGCGCACCACGGAGACGGTGCCGTCGGCCGGCGAGACGACCGTCTCGTCGCCCGTCGGCTGGTCGCGCTCGGGGTCGCGGTGAAACCAGAGGACCCCGAGCGCGAGCGCGACGAGCGCGGCGCCGACGGGCGGGACGAACGGCAGCGCGACGGCGCCCGCGAGCGCTGGGACGAGCGCCAAGTCCCACGCGGCGTCGACGACCGGGAACGGGAGGAACCGGGCGAGCGGCGGCGTTCGGGTCACGGACCGACCTCCGCGTCCCGCAGCGCGGGCGAGAGCTCGGTCCGCCCCGCGGCCCACGCCGCGAGCAGGTGGACGAGGTGGGTCGTGTCGTCCAGCCCGTCGGACATGTCGAGGTCGGCCTCGCCCGCGAGCGCGTGGAGCCGGGCGAGGTCGTCGCCGCCGTACTCGGAGCCGGCGCGGGCGACGCGGAGCGTCTCGCGGAGCAGCTCCTGCCCGTCGTACCCCTCGTCGAGGAGGTCGTCGAGCGTCGAGCGCGCGTCCTTCAGCTCGCCGGCGCGGGCGTCGGCGAGCGCCTCGCGGAGCGCGTCGTCGTCGCCGACCTCGCCCAGGGTCTCGTAGGCGGTCGACATGGAGATCTCGTCGCCCTCGACCGCGGTCGCCTGCGCCGAGAGGATCGCCTCCCGGAGGTCGCCGCCGGCCGCGCTGGCGACGAACTCCAGTCCGTCGCCGTCGTACTCGACTCCCTCCCGGTCGCAGATCGTCCCGAGGACGTCGATCGTCTCGTCGGTCGTCGGCGACCGGACGCGGACCGGGAAGCAGCGCGACCGGATCGGGGCGATGAGCTTCGAGGGCTGGCGGGTGGCGATCACGAACTGGGTGGTCCGGTGGTGCTTCTCCATCACGCGGCGCAGCGCCTGCTGGAAGTCCTCGCGGATCGCCTCCGCGTTGTCCAACAGGACCGTCTTGTACTCGCCGGACATCGGCGCGTACGACGCGGACTCCTTCAGCACGCGGTTTATCATGTCGCGTTTCGCCATGCTGCTCCGCCCTTCGAGGAACCCCTCGAACCGCGGGTCCGTCCGGATCTCCTTTTTCGTCCGGCCGAAGAAGTCGGCCACGTTGATCTCGATGAGGTCGGCGTCCGGGTCGGCGTGCGACGCGTCGGCGAGCGCCCGCGCCGCCGCCGTCTTCCCGACCCCCGGCGGTCCCTGAACGACGAGGTTCATCGGCTCGTCGACGGCCCGGCGCAGGCGGTCGCGAGCCTCGTCCTGCCGGATCTCGTCGAGGGCGGGCGCGTGCGTGTCTATCCACAGCGGTCCCTGCATTACCGTCGAGTGGGGGCCGCGCGGTCAAGAATCGGTCGGTCGGCGCGCCGAGACGGGGCACTCTCGACGGCAGCGCCGAGAGCGCGCCCCGAACCGGAGTCGGCCGTCAATTCGTTACGATCGCCCCCATACGAATCGTTTAAAATTAGGGTGTCGACGACGGTCCGACAGTCAATTTCACCGCCGCAAGCGGACTTATAGCCTCCTTTCGGCGCTTTGAACCTGTCTGTGTTTTTTAATAATACATCGAGTAAATGAACATCAATCGTTAAGTATGGCCCATCCGAACGAGTGAGTACATGTCACGTGACAACAACGCAGATTCGGAGAACAGACTCACCCGTCGCCACTACGTAGCTGGCGCGGGAAGCCTCGCAACCGTGGGGATCGCCGGCTGTTCCGGCGGCGGCGACGGCGGGGACGGCAGCGGTGACCCGGTCGAGGTGCTTCACGGGTGGACCGGCGGCGACGGGGCCGCGGCGGCCGAGGCGCTCGAGGAGGCGTTCAACGAGGCGCACCCCGACACCGGTCTCGATATGAACCCCATCGGGGGCGGCGGTAACCAGAACCTCGACGCCGTGGTCGCGAACCGGCTCCAGAGCGACGACCCGCCGGGAGCGTTCGCCGGCTGGCCCGGCCCGAACCTGCTCCGTTACCAAGGCGTCCTCGGCAGCGTCGACGACGTCTGGGACGAGAACGACTTCGAGGACGTGATGGTCGAGGAGGCAATGGACCTCCACCAGCAGGACGGCAGCTACCGCGCCGTGCCGCTCGGGTCGCACCGGCTGAACTGCCTCTTCTACAACGTCTCCGTCGTCGAGGACGCGGGGGTCGACATCGACTCGCTCGACAGCCCCTCGGCGCTCATCGACGCGTTGGAGACGGTCTCGAACGAGACCGACGCGATCCCGATGACCCACGCGATGGCGGGCACCTGGACGACTACCCAGCTGTGGGGCGCCGTGTTGCTCGGCGAGAGCGGCTACCAGCCGTACATGGACTTCCTCGAGGGCAACGGCGACGAGGAGGCCGTCCGGTCGGCGTTCGAGACGACGGCAGAGATCCTGGAGAACTACATCAGCGACGACGCGTCCTCGATCGCGTTGACCGAGTCGAACCAGAACATCATCAACGGCGACGCCGCCTTCATCCACCAGGGTAACTGGGCGGCGGGCGCGTTCCGGAACGCCGAGGACTTCGACTACGAGGACGACTGGGGCTTCAAGACGTTCCCCGGCACGGAGGGGATGTACACGCTCCACTTCGACTCGTTCATCTACCCGGCGAACAACCCGACGCCCGAGGCCTCGAAGACCTGGGCGGCGTTCGCCGGCAGTCCGGAGGCCCAGATCGCGTTCAACCAGTACAAGGGTTCGATCCCGACCCGGACCGACGTGAGCATGGACGAGTTCGGTCCGTACCTCCAGGAGACGGCCGAGGACTTCGCGAACGCAGAGTACCGACCGCCGAACCTCCAGCACGGACTCGGCGTCCCCTCCGAGACGATGACGGCGCTCAACGACGTCATCTCCTCGGAGTTCACCGGCCCGTACAACGTTGACGCGGCGACGACCGGCTTCCTGGACGCGGTGTCGAACTGAGCACGACCAGATGCTCGATTTTTACCGTCGACTGTACCGGACGATCAGGCCCTCCTTGGGGGACGACGAGGATGCGGTCCGCACGGACGGCGGCGTCGTGAACGACGGCGCCGCCGGGTCCGCGCCCGAACCAGACCGGGACTTCCGGACTCGTGTCGAAGCGGCGCTGGACCGGCACTTCGGGAGCGACTTCATCGAGTCGTCGGTCTTCTGGCTGCCGCCGTTCCTGCTGATGGGGCTGTTCGTCTACGGTGCGGTCATCTGGAACCTGCTGATCTCGCTGACCGACTACCAGCGCTTCGAGAACGCGCCGGACTACACGGACCTCGACCTCGAGATGTACACCCGGGCGCTCGCGGACTCCGGGTTCGTCGACGCCGCGATCAACACGCTCATTCTGCTCGTCGCGTTCACTGCGGGGACGCTCGTGGTCGGTCTCCTGTTGGCGATCCTGATAGACAGGGGGATCCGATTCGAGAACACGTTCCGGACGATCTACCTCCTGCCGATGAGCCTCTCGTTCGTGGTGACGGCGCAGTTCTGGCTGTGGATATACAACTACAACAACGGGATCGCAAACAGCGTCATCGGCACCGTCGGACTCGGTCCGGTGAGCTGGCTCGGCAACCAGGACATCGTCCTCTACGCGATCATCTTCGCGTTGATGTGGCAGTTCTCGGGGTACGCGATGGTCGTGTACCTCGCCGGGCTTCGAGCCATTCCGAGCGAACACTACGAGGCCGCCAAGGTCGACGGTGCGTCGACCCTGAAGATGTACTGGCGCGTGATCATTCCCCAGCTGAAGGGCGCGACCATCAGCGCCGCCGTGGTGCTGATGGTGTTCGGCATGAAGGCCTTCGACTTCCTCTACTCGCTGTCGGGGGGGTACCGGCCGCCGAACGGCGCCGACATCCTCGCGACGAAGATGGTGCGTGAGGCGTACGCGAACCTCAACTGGGCGTACGGGTCGGCGATCGCCATCGTCCTGTTCGCGATGGCGCTCGGCGTCATCGGCCCCTACCTCGTGTACGAGTACCGGAGGGACAACCTATGAGTGACGGAGAACTTCGAACTGACGGCGGTGCGACGACAGATGTCCGCTGGAATCTCGAGGGAGTGACGATCGAGGACGCCGCGCTGTACATCGTGTTGCTGCTGGCGGCGGCCTTCTACCTCGTCCCCATCGAGTCGGGGCTGGTGACCTCGTTCAAGACCGGCACGGCGATCGTCGAGACGGCGCCGTTCGCTCCACCGGGAGCGTCGGGACTCACCTTCGAGAAGTGGGGGTCGGCGATCGACGCCCTGCTTCGCGGAATGGGGAACAGCCTGCTGTACGCCGTGCCCGCGACGGTTATCTCGGCGTTCGTCGGGAGCATCACCGCGTACGGACTGACGATCCCGACGTGGAAGAAGTCGTACAAGGCGGTGGTGCTGATGTTGATCATCGCCGGGATATTCATCCCGTACCAGGCCGTGCTGGTCCCGCTGACCCAGTTCTGGTCGCAGTGGGTCCAGCTCGGCGAGGCGCTCTCGTTCGTCTGGGCGCTCGGCATTCCGAACGATTACGCCGGCATCATCGAACTGGTGATCACCCACGTCGCCTACGGGATCCCGATCTGTACGCTCCTGTTCCGGACGTACTACAAGACGATGAGCGAGGAGATGATCGAGTCGGCCCGCCTCGACGGGGCGACGCTCCGCCGGGTGTACCGGCGGATCGTCCTCCCGCTGTCGGGACCGATGTTCGCGGTCGTCCTCATCTATCAGTTCACCCAGATCTGGAACGACCTCCTCTTCACGCTGGTGATCGTCTCGACGGAATCGAGCCCCGCGGCGCCCGTCGTGTTGATCCTGGCGGGTCTCGGGACCTCGCTGGAGGGGCAGGACTTCGCGCTCCGGATGGCTGGAGCGTTCTTCGCGGCGCTGCCGACGCTTGCGGTGTACATCCTGTTCGGCGAGGAGTTCGCCGAGGGGGTGGCGGCGTGACCCGCACGCCGAACTCGTCCGGCGACGGGCGTCGCCCGAGACGGGGGCGTGCGGACTGCGGCGCGGCGCGGCGCGAAAACGACTACACGACACCGACCACAACTCAAAGATATGGCAACGCTTGAACTCGACTCGATAACGAAGACGTTCCAGGACGGAGACGAGGAGATCGTCGCGGTCGACGACGTCTCGATGTCGATCGACGACGGCGAGTTCCTCGTCGTCGTCGGTCCGTCCGGCTGCGGGAAGTCCACGACGCTCCGGATGATCGCCGGCTTGGAGACGATCACCGCCGGCACGCTCAGCATCGACGACCGCGTCGTCAACGACGTGAAATCACAGAACCGGAACATCGCGATGGTGTTCCAGTCGTACGCGCTCTACCCGCACATGAGCGTCCGGCAGAACATGTCGTTCGGTCTCGAGGAGTCGACCGACCTCCCGGACGACGAGATCAACCAGATGGTGTCCGAGACGGGCGAGATGCTCGGTATCTCGGAGCTGCTCGACCGAAAGCCGACCGACCTCTCCGGCGGCCAGCAGCAGCGCGTCGCGCTCGGTCGCGCCATCGTCCGCGATCCCGAGGTCTTCCTGATGGACGAGCCGCTCAGCAACCTCGACGCGAAGCTCCGCGCGGAGATGCGGACCGAGCTTCAGCGGCTCCAGAACAACCTCGGCGTGACCACGGTGTACGTCACCCACGACCAGACGGAGGCGATGACGATGGGCGACCGGATCGCCATCCTCGACGCGGGCGAGCTCCAGCAGGTCGCGACGCCGCTGGAGTGTTACCACGAGCCGGCCAACCAGTTCGTCGCGAGCTTCCTCGGCGAGCCGTCGATGAACTTCTTCGACGTGACGCTGGAGGGCGACCGGCTGGTGGCCGACCCCTTCGAGTACCCGATCGACGAGGACATCCGGTCGGATATCGGTGACGTGACCGACCTCGTTTTGGGGATCCGCCCCGAGGCCGTCGAGCTTGTCGACGAGGCGGGCGACCACGAGTTCGAGACCACCGTCGACGTCGTCGAACCGATGGGCGACGAGAACACGGTGTACCTCCACTTCGACCCCGACGCCGACCCCGAGCACGCGGACGCGCTCGTCGCGACGATAGACGGGTTCAACCGCGTCAGTGAGGGGAACACGGTGACCGCGCGGATCCCGGAGGACGCGGTCCACCTCTTCGACCGCGCCACGGGCGAGGCACTCCACAACCGGTCGATGGAGGACGCGGCCGAGCAGATCGATCTCTGACCGGCGTCACGCGTCGACGCGGTTTTTTTGCGAACGGTTCGCTCGTCCCGGTCACCAGTACTTGGTCCGGCCGACGCCCTCGGTGAGCAGCGCCGCGGCGGCGACGTGGGCGTACGCGCTCCACGCGAGCGCGACGAGCGCGGCGACGCTCCGCGTGGCCGTCGTCGCGAGCGCAGTCCACGCGACGACCACGAGGACCGTCGCGCCGACCCACGCGAGGAAGTACGAACTGGAGGCGGTCCCGCGGAGAGCGTCCCGTCGGAGGCCGGCGCGGAGTCCCTCGCGAACGCTCACGGCCGCCGCCGACGGGAAGAGGTACGCGCAGACGACCGTGACGAGGAGCGCGACGGTCGAGAGCGTCGCGAGTCCCACGCCGCTCAGCGCGCTCGGGATCGTTCCGGTCGCGACGACGTAGCCGACGCCGACGACGGTGACGACCGCAGGGGTGAGATAGACGGCGGCGACGCCGAAGAGCCGTCCGGCGAGTCGCGCCGTGGTCCCCGTCGCGACCGACGGGAACCCGTCGCCCGCGAGCACGCCCCCGACGAGACCGAGGAACGCGGCGAGCGGGCTGACGGCCAGCAGCAGCGGCGCCAGCAGCGCCCAGTCCGGCCAGAGGCTCGCCGCAATCCGGAGCAGCGCGCCGCCGAGGAGCAGCGCCGCGAGGCACTTCGCGGTGCCGTCCAGCCGCGCTCGGTCGGCGACCGGGTAGCGGAGGGCTTCGGGGAACATCTCACGCACCTCTCGGCCGCGCTGCGGCGCCGCGTGTCGGCCAACCGTCGGTCGGTTCGAACACGTTCGACCGGGTCGCAGTCGGTCCGCAAAACGGTGTCGGTCGCACCCGCGGCGGGGAACGTCGATCGGTCACTCCCGGATCCGCTCCATCTCCCGGCGGATGCCGCCTCGGACACGGTCGGCGACGTCGCCGTCGGCCGAATCGTCGACCGTCTCGGCGTCCTCGGTCTCCAGCAGGCGGTCGAGTTTGCGCTCAAACTCCCGCTCGTCGATCTCGCCGTTGGCGTACCGCTCGCGGAGCGCGTCGAGTGCGGGGTCGCCGGTCGCGTCCTCGCGGTCGTCGGGGTCGGCGTCCGGGACCGGCTTCGTCAGAGTGTGAAGGACGGGGAGGGCGATGCCGAGACCGAAGAACCACACGAGCGGGAGGGTCCACCAGAGGTTGGTGAGGAGGGGAGCGGCGACACCGACGCCGACGACGCAGAGCGCGAAGATCCGCCGCCAGCGGTGGCGGAGGTTCCACGCGACCCGGCGGGCGAGTCCGGTCATACCCGCAGCGACGCCTGCGAGGCTGAAAGCGGTTTCGTCGGCGGTCCGCGGCGGGTCGCGACGGATCGCGGGGTCGTCACGCGCGCTCGCGGTCCTCGATCACCAGTCGGTCGCCGGGGTCGACCCCGTGGCGGTCGCTCCACCCGCGCGGCACTTCGAGGACGTACCGCCCGGTCCCCTCGTAGCGGGTGAGCGGCCGCGACTCCGGCGCTGCCTCGTGGATCGTCGTGACGGTTCCGTTCGCGTCGGCGAAGACGATGTCGAGCGCGAACGCCATGTCGCGCATCACGTAGGCGCGCTCCGCGGAGTCAGCGTGGACGAACAACATCCCCTCGGCGGCGTCGAGTTCCTCGGTCGCGGAGAGCCCGACGTACCGCTTCACGAAGCCGTCCGCGACTCGGGCGTCGACGGTCGCGAGCGACTCGCCGGTGTCGCCGTCGACGGCCTCGACCGTGGCGGTGTCGTAGCCGGTGATCAGGAGGGCCGGACTCGTCGCGGCGACGGCGGCTCCGGCGAGGGCGATCAGCGCGAGGGCGGCCGCGACCCCGATGAGGCGGCGGTTCACGGTCGAGGTTCGCGTCGCGGAAGGAAATCGTTTTCCGCTCTCGGGGGGTTGTTTCGGTGAGGGCTCGTGGTCTAGCTGGTTATGACGCGGCCTTTACAAGGCTGAGATCGGCGGTTCGAACCCGCCCGAGCCCATTTCTGGGACGAACGAAGTGAGTCACAGGTATGCGAGGGCGGTTCGAACCCTGAAAGACGCAGCGTCGAGCGAAGCGAGACGACCGTCTTTCTCCGGTTCGAACCCGCCCGAGCTACGTTTTCGAGACGAGCAAGCGGGTCAGGAGCGCACACTAACTCTCACAGGTCGTCAGTCTCAAACTTCCAGAGTCCGGCCAGTGGGGGTGCGAGAGTCCAGAAAACCATCATCGCTGCCGCAGATATCTGGATCCGCCGCTGAGTTCCCGTTATCTCGCCGGACTGAAGTAGGATATCAGTGATGACCCCGAACGCACCGGAAGGTCGCCCGACTCTGAGCAGCGTGTACAGTTCCTGGCCGGTGATCGGGAGCCACGATGGGTCCGCGGCAGTCAGCCAGAGTGATAGCGGGACTTCTGCGACGGACCAGACCGGGATGAACAGCACGTATATCGCGAGTCCGCCGATGAGGGCGCGCGTCTGCGTCGACACTGCCGCAGAGAACCCAACGGCGATTCCGATGAACGAGCTTCCGAGCAGACAGGCGAAGAAGACGTATGCTGCGAACTTCACCAAATCAAGCTCAAGCGGGCCGACCGCAAGCAGTAGGGCAGGGAAGACAAACGCGGTGATAACAGACAGAGAGAAGGCGATCGATCGACCTGCGAGCTTTCCGAGAACCACGTCAGCCCGGGAATTCGGCAAAGAGAGCAGAAGCTTGATCGACCCCGACTCGCGTTCGCCGCTGATCGCGTTGTAGCTGATGACTAATGCGGTAAGCGGCACGAGTGTTCCGACCATGAATCCGATGAGCCGCGCGTTCAGGAACGCATTCGAGGAAACAGTTTCGCCGGCCGGCGGTCGTACCTGATACGCGACGAAAGAGACGAGACTGAGGAACAACAGAGTCAAGCCGAGTAGCCAACGGGATCGAACCGCGTCGCGGAAGTCCTTTTTTGCGATCGCAATCACACTCATTGGTCGCTCACCCCCTCACTTACGGCGTCATCTCCCGGTGAATCTCCTGAGGACGGAGTCGACACCTGTTCGTCCCGGACGCGTTCATTCGCCGCGTCGCCCTCCGTGTACGCCAAGAAGAGATCCTCCAGCGACGCCTCGCGGGTGTGGAAGTCGTCGACCGCGACGCCGGCGTCCTCCAAGGCGGCGATCACGTCGGTCTTCGCGTCGCTGGCGCAGTTCACCACTAAGTCGTCGCCGTCGCGGGTGACGCCGGAGACGCCGGCGAGCGCGCGGACCGCCGCGACCGCGTCGTCGTCGGCGCCCGCGGCCGCGACCTCCAGCGTCTCCTCGCCGCCGACTGCCTCGCGGAGGCCCTCGACGGAGTCCTCGGCCACCAGCTCGCCGTCGCGGAGGATGCCGACGCGGTCGCAGACGGCGTCGACCTGTGCGAGGATGTGCGAGGAGAAGAAGACGGTGGCGCCGCGGTCGGCCTCCGTCCGGACGATCTCGCGCATCTCCTTGGCGCCGGCCGGGTCGAGACCGGAGGAGGGCTCGTCGAGGATCAGCAGGTCGGGGTCGCCGACGAGCGCCATCGCGAGGGCGAGCCGCTGGCGCATCCCCTTCGAGTACTCGCCGGCGGAGCGGTCGCCGTCGCCGTCGAGACCGACGCGGTCGAGCAGCGCGTCCGGGTCGTCGCCCGCGCCCTTCGACTCGACGGCGAACTCGACGTGTTTTCGCCCGGAGAGCCGGTCGTACACCGAGAAGCCGTCCGGGAGCACGCCGGTCCGCCGGCGGATCTCGACCCCGTCGGTCGCGACGTCGGCACCGAGGACGCGGACCGTCCCCGCAGTCGGGCGGACGAGGTCGAGGAGCATGTCGATCGTCGTGGACTTACCGGCGCCGTTCGGCCCGAGGAACCCGTACACCTCGCCGTCTTCGACGGTGAGATCGAGGTCGCGAACGGCCGTGACGTCGGCGAACTCCTTCTGGACGCCGCGCAGTTCGATCGCGGTCATGCCTTCCGGTTCCGGCGTGAGTTGATAAAGGGTTGTGGGTCGAGATGCGCGACGCCCGCTCACTCGAAGACTATGTCGGAGAACATACCTGTCTTCCGCCGTCAGAAGTGTTTGCTCAAAAGTAATAAAGATCAATTCGTAGTTCTCTGACTGCTTTTCGCCAAGCGAGACGAACCGGTACGCGGGAGAAAGAGAGCAGTTTTTGGGCGTTTTAACGCCTATAAATGGAGATCTGTCCCCGTGGAAAAATTTAAATGATAATATCATACATACCTCATCGGTATGGTTCCGATACCACTTCAGGCAGCTGTCGAGTTTGCGCACAGTCCGCTACTAACGTTCATAATTGGCCTGATAATTGTGGTGGCCCTACTGGTGTGGCTGGACCTCCCGGCGTTCATCGGGCTGATCATCTCGGCGTTCCTGGTCGGCGTGGTAAACACGATCTTCGTCGCCGACTTCACAGCCGCCGACGCCGGCAGCCAAGTCGCGACGGCGTTCGGCAACGGTATGGCGGGGATCGGGATACCGATCCTGATGGCCGCGATAATCGGGAAAGGGATGTTAGAGAGCGGCGCGGCACAGCGGATCGTCCGCGGGTTCCAAGGCGTACTCGGCGAGAGCAACTCGGACATCGCGCTGCTCGGGAGCAGTTCGGTGCTCGCGATTCCGGTGTTCTTCGACAGCGTGTTCTACCTCATGGCACCGCTCGCCCGGTCGATGCGCGCCCGCGTCGGTCGGGACTACACGCTGTTCATCGTCGTCGTCGGCGCGGGGGCCGCGACGACGCACGTGTTCGTCCCGCCCACGCCCGGCCCGCTCGCGGTCGCCGATCAGGTCGGGAGCAACCTGTTCACGACCATCGTCGTCGGACTGGCGGTCGCCATCCCGGCGGCGATCGTCTCCGGACTCGTCTACGGACGCTGGATCAACAACCGGCTCGACATCCCGCTGCGGGACACGATGTCGACCTCGACGGACGAGCTACAGGAGGTCGCGGACCGACCGACCAGCGAGCTTCCGGGAGTGATCGAGTCGCTGGCACCGATCCTGCTTGCGGTCCTGCTGATCGCGTCCTCGACGTTCGTCAACACGTTCCAAGACCTGTTTCCGGTCCTGGCCTCGGTACAACCGGTCACGGACTTCATCGGGAACAAGAACGTCGCGCTGACGATCGCCGCGCTCGCGGCCGCGTACACGTTCTACCGCTTCGAAGACATGAGCCAGAGCGAGTGGAGCGACGAACTCACCAAAGCGCTCCAGAGCGGCGGGAACATCGCCGCGATCACGGCGGCCGGCGGGGCGTTCGGCGCGCTGCTCGCCGCCTCCGGGATCGGTGACTACCTGGCCAACGCGCTCCAGGAAGTGGGTATCGGCCTGCTGATCACGGCCTGGCTCATCGCCGCGATTGTGCGCGTCGCACAGGGGTCGGCCACGGCCGCGATGCTGACCGCCGCGGGGATCATGGCGCCGCTCACCGGCCAGCTGACCGTCCACCCGGCCTACCTCGTGATGGTCATCGGCGCCGGCGGGAACATCTTCTCGTGGTTCAACGACTCCGGCTTCTGGCTCGTCAGCGAGATCGGAGGGCTCACCAAGCGGGAGACGCTCCAGACGTGGACCGCCCTCACGACGATCATCTCGGTGACCGGGCTCGTGACCGTGCTGATCGTCTCCAGGATCGTTCCGCTCGTCTGACTCCGGTCGGATCGTTTCACCGACTCGTCCGGACAGTTTTTCTCGAACGGCTCCGCCGAGAATCGACTCGCCGCTACTCGTTGCCCTCGGGCGGCCAGTCGACGCCGCGCGCTTCGAGCAGGTCGGCAAATTCGTCCTCGTCGACGACCGGCACGTCCTCGGCGGCCGCGTCGTCGCGCTTCGACCGCCCCGGACTCTCGCCGGCGACGAGGTAGTCGGTGTTCCCGGAGACGCTCGACGTCGCCGACGCGCCGTGCGCCTCGACGTGCGCCTGCGCCTCGCTCCGCGGGACGGAGAGCGAACCGGTGAACACGAAGGTGAGTCCGTCGAGCGCGTCGGTCGGTCCGTCGGCCGCGTCGGTCTCGAACGGCTCGGGGTCGACGCCGCGCTCGCGGAGCCCGTCGATCGCCGCGCGGTTCTCCTCGCGGTCGAGGAAGGTCCGGATCGACGCGGCCACCTCGGGACCGACGTCGTCGACGTCGCGGAGGGCCGCCTCGTCCGCGTCGAGGAGGGCGTCGAGCGTCCCGAAGTGCGCGGCGAGCGCCCGAGCCGTCGTCGCGCCCACGTCGGGGATCCCCAGCCCGGCGAGGAAGTCGTCGAGCGGCGGGTCTCGGGTCGCGTCGAGTTCGGCGATCAGTTTCTCGGCGCTCGTCTCGCCCCACCCCTCCAGCTCGGCGAGCTCCGCGGCGGTCAGGTCGTAGAGGTCCGGCAGCGACTCGACGAGTCCGGTCTCGCGGAGCTGTTCGACCCGCTCCGGACCCAGCCCCTCCACGTCGAGCGCGTCGCGGCGCGCACAGTGTTCGACCGCCCGCTCCAGCTGGGCGGAGCAGCCCAGTCCGCCGGTACAGAACGCGAGCGGACCGTCCCGCTCGACGTCGGCCCCGCAGACGGGACACGCGTCGGGGAACGCGTAGGTCCCCTCGGAGCGCTTTTCGACGACCTCCGGGACGTAGGGAATCACGTCGCCCGCGCGGTAGATCCGGACGCGGTCGCCGACGTTCACGCCGAGCGCCTCGATCTCGGCGGGGTTGTGGAGGGTCGCTCGCGAGACGGTGACGCCGCCGACGTCGACGGGGTCCAGTTCGGCGACGGGCGTGAGCCGCCCGGTGCGGCCCACCTGAACCGTGACTCCCTCGACGGTCGTCGTCGCGGTCCGCGGCGGGAACTTGTGGGCGAACGCCCAGCGCGGCGCGCGCGACGTGGTCCCGAGCGCCTCGCGGTGCGCGAGGGCGTCGACCTTGATCACGACGCCGTCGACCGCGTAGTTCAGGTCCTCGCGGACGGCCAGTATCTCGTCGCGGTAGTCGATCGCGGCCTCGATACTGTCGACGACCGCGACTCGGTCGTTCCGGCGGAGACCGAGCGACTCGAAGGCGTCGAGCGCGTCGCGGTGGCGCGCGGGGCGCTCGGGACCATCATCGTCCGCCTCCCACGCGAGTACGTCGAAGAAGAAGACGTCGAGGGGGCGCTCGGCGACGACCGCGGGGTCGAGCTGGCGGAGCGTGCCGGCCGCGGCGTTGCGAGGGTTCGCGAACGGCTCCTCGCCGCGCTCCATCAGCGCCTCGTTGTACGCCTCGAAGGCGTCGCGGGGCATGTAGACCTCGCCCCGGACCGCGAGCCGGTCGGGATGGTCGTCACCGCGCAGGCGCCCGGGCACCGACCGGATCGTGCGGACCTGCTCGGTGACGTCGTCGCCCTCGCGACCGTCGCCGCGGGTGGCCGCGCGGACGTACTCGCCGTCCTCGTACACCACCTCGATCGAGAGGCCGTCGAACTTCGGCTCGCAGACGTACGCGAGGTCGTCGGGTTCGAACCCGGAGAGGTCGCCGGAGTCGGCCGCGTCGGCCAGCCCCTCGCGGACGCGCTCGTCGAACTCGCGGACCGCAGCGGCGTCGGTCGCGTTGTCGATAGAGAGCATCGGCGCGACGTGCTCGACCGTCTCCAGCGCGTCGAGCGGCTCGCCGCCGATCTGTCCGGTCGGCGAGTTCTCGGTCGGGAGGTCGAACGCGTCTTCGAGGTCCCGCAGCCGGGCGAACAGCGCGTCGTACGCCTCGTCGGAGATCAGGGGGGCGGCCTCGACGTAGTACCGGTGGTCGTGCTCGCGGACCGCCGCCCGGAGCAGTTCGGCCTGCTCGGCGGCCTCGTCTTCGGAGAGGTCGTCGACCGGGTCGAAGTCGGTCGGGGGGTCCTCGACGTAGGGGTTCTCGTCCGGGTCCGCGTGCCGGGCCGACGACCCGGAGTGCGCGCTCGTCATCGACCAATCCTTGCGGCTACTCGGGTTAAAATCGACCGTTCGTGTCGCTCCGCGGGCGGGTACGCAGATCGGCGGAAACAGCTGTTTATAAATGAACGCGCGGTGCGGTCGGCGCGCCGGTGAGCGGCCGCCATCGGCGGCCGCGAACCGCCCGCGAGGGACGCGGTGAGCGCTCGGAGAGCGCGAACCGCGAGGCTGGGGAGGCGTGAGGTGCGGTCCCGCGAGCGACCGAAGGGAGCGAGCGGGAGCACGGAAGTCGCAGCCCGCGCAGCGAACGGTGCGAGGTGCGAGCGGAGCGAGCACCTCGATAAACGAGCGGCGAAGCCGCGAGTAGTGAGCGAGCAGGAACGTCTTCCGGCGGTTGCGGTGCGGTTCGGGGCGGGACTCAAAGGGGCAGTCGCGAGGGCGAAGGCGCGCGACGCAAGCACCGCAGGAGCGAGTGAAACGAGCGACGAGGAGCACAGCGAGCGCACCGAGCCCTCGCGACTGGGGCTTTGGAGGCCTTCACCGACGATCAGCAGTCAGTCATTTATAAACGAGCAGCTGGGGCTTTCGAAGCGTTCGCCGCAGAATCGTCGTTCAGTTATAAACACTCGACTGCGACGCCGCTCGGTTACTTATAAAGGCTGCCACCAGACTGAATTCTCTTATTCCACGCGCTCGCCGCGCGCGAACACGGCCTCGGGGTCCTGCCACGCCGTCACGTCCTCCGTGGGATCGGCGTCGAGGACGACGAGGTCGGCCTGATATCCCTCCTTGACGCGCCCGACGTCGTCGAGTCCGAGCAGGTCGGCGGCGTTGACGGTGGCGGCCTCCAGCGCCCGCTCCGGCGAGAGGCCGTGGTCGACCATGTACGCCAATTCCTGCGGAATCTCCTCGAAGAAGTTGAACGGCGTGCCCGCGTCGGTCCCCATCGCGATGGGGACGCCCGCGTCGAGCGCGTGGTCCCACGCGTCGTCGAAGCGGTTCGCCGCGTCTTCCGCCTTCGCGACGGCGTCCTCGGGGATACCGGCCTCGACGCCGTGCTCGACGATACCGCGGAGCGCGCTCGCGGTCGGCACCCAGTAGGTGCCGCGCTCGGCCATCATCTCGGCGGCCTCCCGGTCCATGAACGTCCCGTGTTCGATGCTGGAGATGCCGGCCTCGACGGCGTTTTTGATCCCCTCCTCGCCGTGGGCGTGGGCCGCGGTGGGGGTGTCGGTCGGCGCGGCCGCGTCGGTGAACGCGGCCAGTTCCTCGGGGGTGAGTTCGGGCGCGCCCGTCACCGCGCCTTCGGTGAGGACGCCGCCGGTGGCCATGCGACTTGAGCACGTCCGCGCCCGCCTTCAGCTGCTCGCGGGCCGCCTTCCGCACCTCCGCGGGACCGTCGGCCTCGCGACCGAACCAGTTGCCGTGGCCGCCGGTCATGATCACGTTGCGGCCGCAGGCGAGCACGCGCGGGCCGTCGATGTCGCCGGCGGCGACCGCCTCCGCGGCGTCGAGCGCGAGCGTCCCGCGGCTCCCGAGGTCGCGAACGGTCGTGACGCCGGCCGAGACCGCGGCGTCGAGGTTGCTCGCGGTCCGGTAGCTCGCGGTGTAGTCGCTGTCGGAGACCGCGGTCGCGACGTCCGGCCGGCCGTCCATCATGGCGTGGACGTGCGCGTCGATCAGTCCGGGCGCGACGACCTGCCCGCCGACGTCGACCTCGGTGGTCTCGCCGTCGTCGAACTCCGCGACCGCGTCGTCGACCGCCGCCGGATCGCCGACCGCGACGACCTCGCCGTCCGCGACCGCCACGTCGGCCTCGCGGGTCCCCGCGGCGTCCGCCACGCGACCGCCTCGAAATAGGTACATACCCTACAAGGGAGCGTCTAGCTGGTAAACGCTCGGGTCGCGGTAGTCGGGGGAGTCCGTCGCCGAATCGCGATATCCGCCCTCACTTATAAACGGGTGGGCGGAGTCGTTTCAGATATGGTAAATAACGATCCAGACCAAACGGGCGGACTGTACGAGCGGCGGATCGGCACGCCGACGACGAACGACGAGGTGAACGGCTACTGGCTGTTCGGGTTCGGGGTGCTGCTCGGGCTGGCCGGCGTCGCGCTGTTCTCCCTCACCGGCTCGGAGTCGACGACGCGGGGGATCGCGTACGCGCTCACGGCGCTGGCGCCGCCCTTCGTCATGCTCGGGGCAGTTATCCGCTTCCCGCTCCGGCGAGCCGGAACCTATCTCGGCTACCTGGGGACGGCCGTCAGCGTCCTCGGCGTCGTGTGGTTCGTGAACATTTTCCCCGACGGGTGGTTCACCGCGACCGGCGACCCGACCGTGATCACGGTGTACGGCGTTGGACTGCTGCTGATCGGTCTCGCCGGGACGGTCGTCCCGCTGCTCTCCGATCCGGTGTACGAAGACTACGAGCGGCTGCGGGGCGAGGCGGCCGCGGCGACCGAGGCGGCCAAGGGGACGACCGCGGAGCTGGACGCGACCGAGTCGGAGTTGGAAACGACCCGCGAGGAGCTGTCGGAGACGGAGTCGGCGCTCGAATCGGCCCGGGCGGAGACCGCGGCGCTGCGCGAGAGCAAGGCCCGGTTCGAGCTGTTCGAGGACGCGGGCGGGAAGCCCCGCTGGCGGCTCCGCCACCGCAACGGTAACGTCATCGCCTCGTCCGGACAGGGGTACAGCAGCCGCGGGAAGGCCCAGCAGGGCCTCCACAGCGTCCGGCGGAACGCGCTCGGCGCCGGCCTCCTCCGGATCGAGACCCCGGTCGCGGAGGCGGAGGCGGTCGCCGCCGACGACGGCCCGGAGCCGGCAGACGCCGCGGAGCCGGACGTCGCCATCCCGGACGAGGACGTGGTCCCGGAGAGTCAGGCGACCTTCGAGCTGTACGGGGACAGCGCCGACGAGTGGCGCTTCCGGCTCCGTCACGACAACGGTAACGTCGTCGGGGACTCCGGCGAAGGGTACGCCTCGGTGTCGAACGCGAAGCGCGCGCTCTCGAAGCTCCGCGACCACGTCGCGGCCGCGGACTACCTCCGGATCGACCCCGCGGCGTTCGAGGTGTACCGCGACGCCGCCGGCGAGTACCGCTGGCGGCTCGTCCACGAGAACGGGAACATCCTCGCCGACTCCGGCGAGGGGTACGCCTCCCGGTCGAAGGCCCAACAGGGTCTCGACAGCGTCAGGTCGAACGCGGGCGGCGCCGGGCTCGAATTCCCCGACTACGAGGACGCGGAGGGGAGAGCGGGCGACGGCGAGAGCAAGGCGACCTTCGAGGCCTACGAGGACAAAGGCGGTTCGTGGCGCTGGCGGCTCGTCCACGACAACGGGAACATCATCGCCGACGGCGGCGAGGGGTACGCCTCGGAGTCGAACGCGACGGACGCGGTCGAGCGCGTGAGCGAGTACGCGCCCGACGCGAGCGCGCTGGCGGCCGGGAGCGCGGCGTTCGAGATCTACGAGGACGCCGCCGAGGAGTGGCGCTGGCGGCTCCGCCACCGCAACGGTAACGTCCTCGCCGACTCCGGCGAGGGGTACGCCTCCCGGTCGAACGCCGTCGAGGCCGTGACGCGCGTGAAGGCGAACGCGCCCGGCGCGGAGACGGTCGAAAAGCAGGAGTAGAAGCAAGCGGTCCGTCGCGGTCGGTCGCGGCTTTTTCCGGGTCAGGTCGCCGCCAAGAGCTTCAGCCGCAGGTCGCGCTCGTCGACCTCGTACTTGAACGCCGGGTGGCCGTCGACCAGCACGTACGGGACGCGCTCGCCGTACTCCTCGGCCAGTTCGGGGTCGGTGTCGACGTCGACCTCGTCGAGTGCGACCGTCACGCCGTCGAGGTCGGCCGCGACCGACTCGATCGTCTCGCGGGCGACGACGCACAGCGAGCAGTCCTCGCGGGTGTAGAGGGTGACCGGGACGGTCGTGGGACCGTCCTCGGTCGACTCGTCGTCCCCGGTCACGGCTCGGTCTGTGGGTCGTCTGCGTCCGCGTCGCTCGCCTCCTCGTCGCCGGTCAGCTCCTCGGCGACCGTCGCGGCGTCCAGCAGGGCGGGGTCGACCGCGAGGTCGGCGACGGTCGCGACGAACTCCGGCAGCGACCGGCTCGCGTACGTCACGACCCGAACGTCGGGGTTCAGCTCCTTCGCGACCGGGATCCCGGTCGCCTCCTCGACGTCGGTGAGGACGAAGTAGGCGGCGTCGGCGATCCCCGCTTCTTCGAGCTTCGTCGCCGTGACGAGCCCGTCGATGCGGCGGATTTCGACGCCGAGCGCGGCCAGTTCCTCGCCGAGACCGTTCTCGTCGGAACCAGCAACGACGGCGAGCGGGCCCGCGGCGCGACCGCCGTCGGGCCGGGCGTGGGTCCCCGCCATCATTCGTACTCGATCGTCGCGGGCGGTTTGTGGGTCACGTCGTAGACGACGCGCGCCACGTTCTCGTTCTCGCCGGTGATCCGGCTCTGGATCCGCTGGAGCGTGCTCCAGTCCAGCTCCTGTGCGCGGGCAGTCATCCCGTCGCGGCTCTCGACGGAGCGCACCGCGACCACCCAGCCGTGGACGCGGTTGTCGCCCTTGACGCCCGTCGCCTTCCCGAGGACCGCGGCGAACGCCTGCCACGGGTCGTACTCCTCCAGCTCCTCCTCGACGACGTGGGTCGCCTCGCGGGCAACGGCCGCCTTCTCCGGGGTCACCTCGCCGACGATCCGGACGGCGAGTCCGGGACCGGGGAACGGCATCCGCTCGGAGATGATCTCTTCGAGACCGAGCGCGCGGGCGACCTCGCGCACCTCGTCTTTGTACAGGTCGCGCACGGGCTCGACGATCCCCTCGAAGTCGACGACCTCCGGGAGTCCGCCGACGTTGTGGTGCGACTTGATGTTCCCCTCCGACTCGATGCGGTCGGGGTAGATCGTCCCCTGAACGAGGTAGTCGGCGCCCACGTCGCGCGCGACCGTCTCGAACTCGTCGATGAACCCCTCGCCGATGACGTGTCGCTTCTCCTCGGGGTCGGTGACGCCGGCGAGGCGGTCGAAGAAGCGCTCTTGCGCCTCGATCACCCGCAGCGACTCCATGAACGAGAAGGTGTCGCGGATCTCCTCGGTCTCCCCCTTCCGCATCAGCCCCGTGTCGACGTAGACGGGAGTGAGCTGGTCGCCGACCGCCTCGTACGCGAGCGTCGCCGCGACCGAGGAGTCGACGCCGCCCGAGAGGGCGATCACGGCGTTCGCGTCGCCGATCGCCTCCCGGATCTCCGCTTTCGCCTCCGCGATGAATTCCTCCGTCTCGACCATCTATAGCCTCACGTCCGCGTTCCGCTCGGTTGTGTCCGTCGATTCCAGCGCCGCCTCGACGAGGGAGACGAACGGCGGACTCGCGCGGTCGGGGCGCGACCGGAACTCGGGGTGCGCCTGCGTGCCGAAGAAGAACGGGTGGTCCGGGCGTTCGAGGATCTCCATCCGGTTGTCCGCGCGCCCGGAGAAGACGAGTCCGTCCGCCTCCAGCGCGTCGATGTACTCGGGGTTCACCTCGTAGCGGTGGCGGTGGCGCTCGGTACAGGCGTCGGCGTCGTACACCCGCGCCGCGAGCGTGCCCGGCTCGATGTCGGTCTCGTGGGCGCCGAGCCGCATCGTCCCGCCCATATCCTCCGTCTCGTACTGGTCGGGGAGCAGGTCGATGACCGGGTGGGGCGTGTCGGGGTCGATCTCCGCGGAGTGGGCGTCAGAGAGACCGAGGACGTTGCGCGCGTGTTCGACGACGGCCATCTGGAAGCCCAGGCAGAGTCCGAGGAAGGGCACGCCGTTCTCGCGGGCGTAGCGGATCGCCTCGATCTTCCCGTCCGTGCCGCGGGAGCCGAACCCGCCGGGGACGACGACGGCGTCCGCCGCGGCGAGGCGCTTCTCGTGTTCCGCGCTGGTCTCGTCGGCGTCGACCCACAGCACGTTCACCTCGGTCCCCGTCTGGATTCCTGCGTGTTTCAGCGCCTCGTGGATCGACATGTACGCGTCTTCGAGGGCGTACTTGCCCACGAGCGCCACGTCGATCTCCCGGTCGCGGTCGCGCGTGACCAGGTCGCGCCACTCGGTCGAGCGGTCCTCCTTCGGGAGCGCCTCGTCGACGAGGCCGAGCCGCTCCATCACGTACTCGTCGAGCCCCTCGTCTTCGACCATCAGCGGGACGTGGTAGATGTCCTCGACGTCCGGGTTCGAGAAGACGGCGTCCGTGGGCACGTCGCAGAATAAGGCGATCTTCTCTTTCGTCTCCGGGTCCAGCCGGTCCTCGGAGCGCCCGACGAGGATGTCCGGCTGAAGCCCGATCGAACGAAGCTCCTTCACGGAGTGCTGGGTAGGCTTCGTCTTCTGCTCGCCGTTCTTCGAGTAGGGGACGAGCGTGACGTGGGTGAAGAGGATGTCCTCGTCGTCCTCCTCGTGGGCGAACTGGCGGAGCGCTTCGAGGAACGGCATGGACTCGATGTCGCCGACCGTCCCGCCGATCTCGACGAGACAGACGTCCGACCCCTCGGCGGCCTCGCGGATCCGCCGCTTGATGTCGTCGGTGACGTGGGGGATGATCTGGACGGTCTTGCCGAGGTAGTCGCCGGCGCGCTCGCGCTCGATGACGTGCTCGTACGTCTTCCCCGTGGTGACGTTGTGGTCGAACGTCATGTCGGTGCCGAGGAAGCGCTCGTAGTTGCCGAGGTCGAGGTCGACCTCGCCGCCGTCCTTTAAGACGTACACCTCGCCGTGCTCGTACGGGTTCATCGTCCCGGCGTCGACGTTGAGGTAGGGGTCCACCTTGACCGCGGTGACGTCGAAGCCCGCGTTGGCGAGAAGGCGCCCGGTGCTGGCGGCGGTGATGCCCTTGCCCAGCCCGGACATCACACCGCCCGTGACGAACACGAACTTCCGACCCAGCGAGGGGTCGTACCCCGTGTCGGGATCTGCTGGCATATCGACCGTCCGGCAGGCCGGGTCAAAACCGTTTCGGACCCCGTATTTTGCTGGACGTTCGTGTCTTTTCTGGACGTGTCAATACGCTGTTGAGAGGTTGGTCGTGGCGGCGTGAGAGATGCCTGCGTCGTGCCGGGGGGTCACCGACAAACCGGTGAATCGGGATCGATCACGGACGCCTCCAAAGCCCGAGCCGCGGCTACACGTGGGTAGCTACTGATCGACGGTGAACACCTCCAAAGCCCCAGCCGCGAGGCCCGCCCCGCACAGCACCTCACGCCTCCCCAGCCTCGTCGGTGGTCCTCCGCTTCGCTCCGGACCACCGACTCCCTCGCACGCGCTCCTCGCGGCCGCCTTCGGCGGCCGCTCTGAGGCGCGCGCCACCGCACCGATCTTTAAATAGCAGTCGCTCGCGGCGTTCGAGTGAAGTTTTGCGAGGGAAGAGCGCTCCGAGAGCGTCTTCCGCATCACGGGGGGTGGACCCCGGCGATGCGAGGGGAGGGATTTGAACCCACGGACCTCTACAGGAGCGGATCTTGAGTCCGCCGCCGTTTCCGGGCTTGGCTACCCTCGCACGCACTCGGGACAAATACCCTGATGAAGGTTTAAGCCTCCGATTCGGGTTCGCAGATGTCGTGTGGGAGTTCCGATGAACGGCCGGAAACCATCATGAGGGTCGCCTGAGCCACAAGCCCCACTCGCGTGATCTCACCCGTGCGTTCCACATCACTCTACTACTCGTCTTGTGAGAGCAGATCGAGCAACTGACGCCCGTCATCGGTGAGGCGGTACTCCGTTCGGCTTCGCGTGTCGCCGTCGACGGAGTGCGGTTCGACCATCCCCGCCGCTTCGAGCTCGTTGAGGTGCTGATAGATAGTCGACGTGGTGACGCCGATCTCCTTGTGTATCTCGTACCCGTGAGACGGGGCGTCATCGAGGAGACGCAGTATTCGAAGTTTGGTTTCGCCGATGAGAGACACGACGTCTGTCCGGTTCGGTTGTATCCGTTATTTACATTATATCGGTTACAGACGACATAATCAGTCGATGGAATCGACTAACTCCGTGAACGCCCTCTTGTTCGACTGGTTCGCTCGCATGTCGTTCAGGAACTCACCGACCGCCTCGAGGAAGGAGAGCCGATCGGCGTCGTCGACGAGCTTCAGCGTCCCCAGAAGCTCTTCGGGAGTAATAAAAATGAGTTCGATGGGCGCGTCTTCGGCCGCTTGCCGCGCGTCACGCTCCTCGCCGGAGCGAAACCCGGCACCCAGAACGAACAGATACTCCCCGAGCTCGTTCAGCCGGCCCTTCTCGACGGCGTGTTGAACGGAGCTTCGAGTGGCCGGCTTGTCTTTGACCTCGATCGCTTTGTGTAACGCGTCACCGCGGAAGATTTCGACGTCGCCCGCCGCGTTCGAGAACTCGTCGGAGACGTTGGCGTGCTCGCAGTCCACCCGCCAGTCCTCCCCTCCCGCGTGGTCGTAGTACGTCCGGACGATGCCCGCGACGACGGCGGGAAGCCGCTCGCCGTTTCCGGATTCGGTTATGTACCGCTCTATTTTGTCCGCGATTAGCTCGTACGGCGCGGCAGACGGGGACTCGAACTCGACCGTCTTCGACTCCAACTCGGAAACCGCTTGTAAGGTCTCTCGGAGGACGTCGGTGGGTTCGAGGGCGCCCTGCGCGACTTTGTCCTCCAGCCGCTGTAAGAGGTTGTAGAGCCGCTCCTGTTTCCGACTGGAGCGGGCGCGGTTGCCGGTGTCGACCTCGGGATGGCGAGCGGGATTGTTCACGAAGGGCTCCGGACTGCCGCCGAGCCGCTCGCCGTGATCTTTTTCCCACGGAACGAGGGCCTTGTGTGCGACGGAGCGCCTCGCCGCGCTCGATGGGACTCAGCCGCGTCTCCTCATCCCGCGTCTCCTCATCCCGCGCCTCCCCACCCTGCGCGCCCACTTATCCCGCGATCATCGCGACGCCGACGACCGCGAGGACGGCCGCGGCGAGCCGGATCCGGAAGTGGCGCTCGCCGAGCAGCACGCCCCCGAGGACGACCGCGACGATCGCCTGCGTGTTGATCACGGGAGAGGCGACGCTCGCGGGCAGCGCCGCGAACGCGACCGTCGTCAGGTGTTCGCCCAGCGCGACGAGCGCGCCGACCGCGAGGAACTTCGGCACGTCTCGCCGAGTCACGTCGATGGGGTTTCGGACCGCCGCGGGGAGCAGCACGACCGCGACGCCGACGAGCAGCAGCGGGACCCACAGCGTCCCGGGGATCGCGAGCTCCTGAAGCGCGACACGCTTGCCCACGTCGGCGACCGCGTAGCAGGCCGCGCTCGCGAGCGCCAGCTGCGCGGGTCGCGAGCGGGTGGCCCGCGCGAGCGGCGCGAAGAAGTCGCCCGGCTCGTAGTTCGCGACGTACACCGCGAGCGTGGTGACGACGACGCCGGCGACCTGGATCGGCGTCAACACCTGTCCGAGCAGCCCGACCTCCAGCGGGAGGACGAACATCGGGACGATCTTGTTGATCGGCGCGACGTACGACACCGCTCCGTCCTCGATGGCGCGCAAGAAGAGGACGAACGCCGCCGCCGTCCCGAGGCTCGTGACGGCGACGACGGCGAACCGTCGGGGGGCGACGAGTCCGGTCAATCCGGCCGCGGCGTCGCTGAATCCGACCGTGATCCCGGTCCCCGCGAGGAACCAGCCGACCGCAGCGACGTTGATCGCCACCGTCAGCGCGGCGGGCGGGTAGCCGGAGAAGGCCCGCTTCAGGGCGAAGAGGTACACGCCCCAGACGACGGCGGCGGCAAGCGCGGAGAGGAGTCCGGCGTCCATTCGGTTGACGTGAGCGCGACCGGAGGAAAGAAGGGTTCGATCCGTCCGCGAACCAGCGCCGTCTTCCGCGCCGCGAAACGGTTAGGTCGCTCCCGCGCGAACGGCGCGCACATGGACGACCACACCCGCGACCCTGGCGTCGCCCCGCCGCTCGGGAACCCGACCGGGTGGCACGCGGGCGACGGTCCCGCCGCGGCGACGGACGAGTCGTCTGCGAGGCCCGACGACGCGGGAGAGTCGTCGGGGGATTCGCCCGACACACACGTGGTCGGCGGCTACTGGGAACACGCGACGCTGCGGCGCGCGACCGAACACGGGGTGCGGCTGTTCAACGACGGCGCCTACCACGAGAGCCACGACTGCTTCGAAAGCGAGTGGTACAACTACGGGAGCGGCACGGCCGAGAGCGCCTTCCTCCACGGGATGGTCCAGGTCGCGGCCGGCGCGTACAAGCGCGTCGACTTCGAGAACGACGCCGGGATGCGGTCGCTGTTCGAGACCGCGCTCCAGTACCTCGACGGCGTCCCGAGCGACTTCTACGGCGTCGACGTCGACGACGTGCGGGCGACGCTCCGGGGCGCGCTCGACGATCCGACCGCGGTCGACGACTGGCGGATCGCCCTCGACGACGCGCGTCCCCCGGCGTACCCCGCCGACTACGAGTACGCGGAGCGGGTCGACGAGGAGCACTGAGGGGATGAGTCGGCGCGGGCAGGACGGAACGGCGACCGTCGCCGACCGAACGCCACTTATCCGCCGCGCACCTGTACCTCGTATGGAAGTCCACGATCTGGGCGACGGGGAGCCGGAGGTCGCCGTCGTCGGCGCGATCCACGGCAACGAGCCCTGCGGCGCCCGCGCCGTCGAGCGCCTGCTCGACGCCGACCTCGACCCCGAGCGGCCGGTGCGGCTGATCGTCGCCAACGAGGCGGCGCTCGACGCCGGGGAGCGGTACCTCGACGCCGACCTCAACCGAGTGTTCCCGGGAAATCCCGACGGAGAGGCCCACGAGGTGCGGCTCGCGGTCGAGCTGCTCGACGCGCTGGCCGGGTGTACGACCCTCGCGATCCACTCGACGCAGTCGTACGCCGAGCCGTTCGCCGTCATCGACTCGATGGACGAGGTGACCCGCGCGGTCGCGCCGCACCTCCCGGTCGACGCCGTGATCCAGACCGACGCGTTCACCGAGGGGCGGCTCATCGAACACCCCCACACGCTCGAAGTCGAGGCCGGTCTCCAAGGCTCTGAGACCGCCGCGGACAACGCCTACTGGCTGGCCCGCGCGTTCCTCGCCGCGACCGGCGCCATCTCCGCGCCCGGCGCCGACGACGTCCTCGACGCCGGCGGCCGCGAGGACGTCTCGGTGTTCCGGCTCCGCGAACGGATCCCGAAGCCGGAGGCGGAGGCGTACGAGGTGTTCGCGCGTAACTTCGAGCGCGTCGAGTCCGGCGAGCGGTTCGCGGCCGCCGACGGCGAGCCGTTGCTCGCCGACGAGCCCTTCTACCCCGTGTTGCTCTCGCCGAACGGCTACCGCGACCAGTTCGGCTACGTCGCCGACCGCGTCGGCACGCTGGAGTAGTCGGCCCCTCTCTCCCTGGCCGCGGCGCGCGGGCGACTGCCCGCCGCCTACTCGACGAGTTCGATACTGTCGTCGCCGTTCGGCACCGCGCAGATGAACGCGCCGGGTTCGTCGCCCTCGTTTCGGTACCAGTGCTCGACGCCGGCGGGGATCAACAGGGCGTCGCCGGGCGAAACCGCGTGTTCCTCCTCACCGATCCCGACGACGTACTCGCCGGCGAGGACGTACTGTTCGTGTTCGACCGCGTTGGTGTGCCGGGGAACCTCGGCGCCCGGCGCGAGTTCGAACCGCCGCATCGCGAAGTTCGGGGCGCCGTCGGACTCGTCGAGGAGGACGCCCTTCGAGAGGCCCTCGGCGGCCTCGACGGGTTCGTACGAGACCTCGTCGCCGTGCTTCACGACCGAGTCGGGATCGCCTGCGTCGCTCATGGCGTCCGTGACGCGAGCCGGGTATTTAACGGCTCACCGAGCGGGCCTCGTGACTTAACCGATCACCGACCGGACCCCGTGACTTAACCGATCACCGACCGGACCCCGTGACTTAACCGATCACCGACCGGACCCCGTGACTTAACCGATCACCGACCGGACCCCGTGACTTAACCGATCACCGACCGAACCCGATGGCATGCGTGGAATCAAGGTCGGGAGCGCGTTCGGGATTCCGATCAGGCTCAACTGGACGTTTCTGCTCGTCTTACCGCTGTTCGCGTACCTCATCGGTGGCGAGGTCGACACCATCGCCGAGGTGATGAACGAGACCGCCGGACTCGGGATCGACACCGCCGCGGTCGCGGCCGGCAACACCCCGTGGATCCTCGGGCTGTCGGCCGCGGTCGGGCTGTTCGTCGGGGTGCTGCTCCACGAGTTCGGCCACTCGCTGGTCGCCATGCGCTACGGCTACGAGATCGAGTCGATCACGCTGTGGCTGCTCGGCGGGCTCGCCAGCTTCGCGGAGTTCCCCGAGGACTGGAGACACGAGTTCTGGATCGCGATCGCCGGCCCGCTGGTCAGCGTCGCGGTTGGGGTCGCCTGCTACGGGGTCGTCCTCGTCGCGCCCGGCGGCGCCGACGCGGTCCTTTTCGTGTTCGGCTACCTCGCGCTGTTGAACGTCGTCCTCGCCGTGTTCAACATGCTCCCCGCGTTCCCGATGGACGGCGGCCGGGTCCTTCGGGCGCTCCTCGCGCGGAACCAACCGCACGCGCAGGCGACCCAGCGGGCCGCCTCCGTGGGGAAGGTGTTCGCGTTCCTGATGGGGATCATCGGGCTGTTCACCTTCCAGCTGCTGCTCATCGTGCTCGCCTTCTTCGTCTACATCGCCGCCTCCGGCGAGGCGCAGCAGACGACCCTGAAGGCCGCCTTCGAGGGCGTCACCGTCACCGACATCATGACGCCCCGCGAGGAGCTCCACACGGTGACGGAGGACACCTCGGTCGCCGACCTGATGAACCGGATGTTCGAGGAGCGTCACACGGGCTACCCCGTCCTCGACGGCGACGAACTCGTCGGGATGGTCACCCTAGAGGACGCCCGGTCGGTCCGCGAGGTGGAGCGCGACGCCTACCGCGTCGACGACGTGATGGCGACGGAGATCGTCGCCGCCGACCCGAACGCCGACGCGCTGACCGCGCTCCAGACGATGCAGGAACACGGCGTCGGGCGGCTTCCCGTCGTCGACGCCGACGGCGAACTCGTCGGTCTCATCTCGCGGTCCGACCTGATGACCGCGTTCAACATCATCCAGACCGGCGGGACGCCGCGGGTCATCGGCGGCCGGCGGCAGCAGGCGGGCGACGAGTCCGGCATTCTCTAATTCTTCCCTCCTCGGCGCGGGAGACCGCGTCCCCGGCGTGGGGTATATACGCGGCAACGACCTACCTCGGTCCGTGACAACCCGGACCATCCGCGCCCGCGACCGGCCGGTGTTCGGCGTCGACGTCCACAGCGGCGACGTCCGCGGCGACAGCCCCTCCTACGCGCTCGTGGTTCTGGACCCCGTCGACGAGGACGACCCGGACGCCCCGGACGCGGACGGCCCGATGGCCCGGATCACCCGCGACGTGGTCTCTTTCCGGAAACTCTGCCGCCTGATCGACGACCGCGAACCCCTCTACGTCGCCACCGACAACGCCTACGAGCTGGCGGCGGACAAGGGTGAGCTGGTGGGGTTCCTCCGGTCGCTTCCGGACGGGACCCGGCTCGTCCAGGTGACCGGCGCGGAGCGCCCGGAACCCCTCTCGCGGGTCGCCTCCCGGCACGGGATCCCCTACGGGAAGGAGCCGATGAAGGAGGCGGAGGCGGCGGCGCGGCTCGCCGCGGCCAACGTCGGCCACGAGGTGACCGCGTTCACCGACGAGACGACCGTGAAGGTGTCCCGCGGGCGCTCCACCGGAAAGGGCGGGTGGAGTCAGGACCGCTACACCCGGCGGATCCACGGCAACGTGAAAAAGCGGACGCGACAGGTCCAGTCGAAGCTGAAGGAGTCGAACCTGTCGTTCGAGCGCGAGGTGACCGAGAAGTACGGCGGCTACGCGAACGCGACGTTCACGGTCGAGGCGCGCCCCGAGGACATCCCCGTCTCGAACTCGCGGGCGGGCGACGTGCGCGTCGAGGTCGAGCGCGAGCGCCGCGACGGCATCGAGTACGAGCCGCTGGTGAAGCGGCGCGACCGCGTCATCGTCGGGATCGACCCCGGAACCACCACGGCTGCCGCGGTCGTCGGACTCGACGGCACCGTCCACGCGTTATACTCCTCGCGGACCGGCGACACCGCCGAGGTGACCGAGTGGATCGTCGAGCAGGGCCGGCCGATCATCGTCGCCGCCGACGTGGAGCCGATGCCGGAGACCGTCGAGAAGTTCCGGCGCTCGTTCGACGCCGCGGGGTGGCAGCCCACGACCGACCTCCCGGTCGACGAGAAGCTCCACCGCACCCGCGAGGCGAGCTACGCGAACGACCACGAGCGGGACGCGCTGGCGGCCGCGCTGTACGCCTTCGACGACCACGAGGACCAGTTCGAGCGGATCGCGGCGAAGACGCCGCCCAGACTCGACCGCGGGGCGGTGATCGCCGGGGTTGTCGCGGGCGGCTCGTCGGTCGAGGCCGTCATCGAGGAGCTGAGCGAGGACGACGGCGGCGGCGGAAACGGCGACGGAGAGGACAACGAAGAGACCGACCCGACGGAGCCGGAACGCACCGAGGAGGAGGAGACGATCCGGCGGCTCCGCGAGCGCGTCGACCGGCTGGAGTCGCACGCCGAGTCGCTGGAGGACGACCTCGACGAGCGTGACGAGCGGATCGCGGAGCTGGAGTCGGAGCTGGAGGAGGCGAAACGCGAAGAGCGGATCGAGGCGCGCACCCGGCGGGCGGTCTCGCGGCTGGAACGCGAGGCGGACCGGCTGGAGCGCGAGCGCGACGAGGCACAGGAGCGCGTCGAGGACCTCGAACGGAAGGTGGAGACGTTGAAGGAGCTGTGGCGGCTCGACCACTCGAACTTCGGCGACGTGGCGGAGGGGCAGGGGCTGGTGAGCGTGAAGGTGGTCGAGCAGTTCACACTCGACGCGCTCGACGACGCCGACGAGGCGTACGGGCTGGTCGACGGCGACGTGGTCTACCTGCGCGACGCGTCCGGGGCGGGCCGCCGGACCGCGGAGCGGCTCGCCGAGACGGAGCCGCGGGCGGTGATCCGCGGCGACGGGAAGATCTCGGACGTGGCCGACGAGGTGCTGTTCGAGCGCGCGGTTCCGGTAGTGCCCGCCGACGTGGTGCCGGTCCGCGAGGTGGACGAGCTGGCGGTCGCGAGCGAGGAGGACCTCGCCGCCGCCGTCGACGACTGGGAGAAGCGCGCCGAGGAGCGACGGCGCGACGAGAAGGCCGAGCGGATCGACCGGATCATCTCCGAACACCGCGCGGGGCGGACGCTGCCAGAGACCGAGGAGTGAGCGCGGGGGGACGCTCCCGGAGACCGAAGAGTGAGCGGCCGACGGCCGCGTTGGCGGCGCTCCGCGCAATCCGTCGACACGCATCCAGAAGTCATATGTCCGGGAACGCACAGTCGGACGTATGGACGCTCACGAGCTGATCACCCGGAACGCGGCCGAGGTGGTCACCGAAGAGGAGATCGAGGCGCTGGCCGACGACCCCGAGGGCAAGCGGGCGTACGTCGGCTACGAGCCCTCGGGCGTGCTCCACATCGGTCACATGCTCACCGCGAACAAGCTCATCGACCTCCAGGAGGCCGGGTTCGAGGTGACCGTGCTGTTGGCCGACGTACACGCATACCTCAACGACAAGGGGTCGTTCGAGGAGATCCGCCACACCGCAGAGCGGATGCGCGACCAGTTCATCGCCTACGGGCTCGACGAGTCTGAACACCCAGTTCGTCCTCGGCTCCGACTTCCAGCTCGACGACGACTACACCCTCGACCTCCACGCCTTGGAGCTTGAGACCACCCTCGCGCGGGCCGAGCGCGCGATGGCCGAGATCACCTCCGGCGACTCCGTGAAGGTGTCCCAGGCCGTCTACCCGCTGATGCAGGCGCTCGACATCCCGTACCTCGGCGTCGACATCGCGGTCGGCGGAATGGAACAGCGGAAGGTCCACATGCTCGCGCGCGACGTGCTGCCGAGCATCGACCGCGAGCCGCCGACGAGCCTCCACACGCCGCTCATCGCCGACCTGGGAACCGGTCGCGGGAAGATGTCCTCCAGCGAGGGCGTCACCATCTCGATGGAGGACTCCCGCGAGGACATCGAGTCGAAGGTGAACGACGCCTACTGCCCGCCGACGGCCAACCCCGAACCGACCGACGACGGCGCCGAGCGCGAGAACCCTGTCCTCCAGGTGTTCGAGTACCACGTGTTCCCGCGGTTCGACGCGGTCACCGTCGAGCGCCCCGAGGAGTACGGCGGGAACCTGGAGTACGACGCCTACGACGACCTGGAGGCCGACCTGGAGTCGGGCGAACTCCACCCCGCGGACGCGAAGGGCGCGCTCGCGGAGTACCTCGACCGCCTCATCGCGCCGGGCCGCCAGCAGCTCGCGGAGTAGACCGGGAGGGGCGCCAGCTACGCGTCGTTCGGCCGCTTATCTTCCGTTTTGCCGCTCGTCGTGTGCCCGCCGACCGCGCAGGTCCCGTCCAAACAGCCGAGTCCGGCCGCCGTCTCGAAGACCGGAAGCCCGCAGTCGCACTCGTCGACGACGACGCCCGCCGGGAACGAGAAGGTGGTCTCGCAGTCGGGGTCGTTCTCGCAGCCGAGGTAGACGCGGCCGGGCGCGAATCGGACCCGCAAGTCGCCCCCGCAGTCGGGGCAGTCCCACGCCCTGTCGAACCGGTCGCTGACGGCGTCCTCCATCGGGTCGCAGGCGGGGTCGAGACAGAGGTGGAACGGCTCGCCGCGCTCGACGCGGATCTTCGGCAGGCCGCAGTCGTCGCAGGTCGCGTCCGTCACGCTCGCGCCCGCCGGCAGCCCCCACCGCGTCTCGCAGTCGAGACAGACCACGTCGCCGCGCGAGCGCACGAGCGGCCCGCCGTCGTCGGGGCAGGTCCCGACCGGAACCCCCGCCTCGGTGACGGGGAGCGCCCGGCACGCGGTCGCTTCCTCGGAGGCCACCCGGAGCCGCCGGGAGCCGTCGCGGGCGGTGACGGTGAACCCGTCGCCGTCGCCCTCGACGACCACGCTCTCGGGCCGAGTGAGCCACGCGACCGGCTGGTAGCCGTCGGCGTCGTGGACGAGCGTCGTGTCGTCCGGTTTGATCAGGACGACGACGCGCCCGCGGTGCGTGCGGGTGCGGTCGCCGCGGTCGGTCACCTGACAGTCGCCTGCGAGCACGCGGAGTCGTTGCGGCATGGGACGGCTGGCCGCGGTATGGGTGAAAAGCGGTCGTTGCGGGGGTTTAAGAGGAATGTGTGGCGCGTGACGACAAACACTGGCGATGCGATGAGGAGATAACTGACAGTAGATCGGCGGCGAACAGCTCCAAAGCCCCAGCCGCGAGGCCGCCGTACGCTCGCTGCGCACCTCACTCGGTCGCTCCGCTCGCTCGTTGCGGTGCTTGCGTCGCCTACGGCGGCCTCGCGCTGCCCCTTTGATTCCCGCCCCGCACCGCACAGCAACCGCACCTCACGCCTCCCCAGCCTCGTCGCTGGCGCCACCGGCGCCAGCGACTCCCTCGCGCGTGCGATTCGCGCCCTTCGGGCGCTCACCGGCACGCGCCACAGCCCCGTAGGTGTCCCTACTCCACCCGAACCGTTCGCGTCGCCGTGACGGGCAACAGTGGAAGGTCCGGGAAGACGACCTCGACGACGAACTCCAGTTCGTCGGCGTCGGGGGGGCCGAACACGCCCACCGGGACCGTCGCCTCCCCGTCGAGGTACGTCGTCGTCGCGGTCATCTCCACGCCGTTGACGGTGACGCGGATCCCCGCGCGTGCGCTCCCGGAGACGGCGGCGACGGAGACCTCGCACATCTCGTTTTCGCCGACCGCGATGGCCTCCGGGAAGTCCCCCCAGTCGACATCGATCCGGGGGCAGTCGCGCGCGGCGTCGATGACCCGCTCCGCGACGGAGTCGCTCATGCCGGCGTTTTCGAGTTCGCTCGCGCCGGCGTCGACTACGTCGGCGGGCGAGGTGAGACCGGCGTCCGCGAGGCGCTCGGCGCGACCGGAGCCGACGCCCTCGACCGCGGTGAGCGCGACGGCCTCGCGGGAGACGCCGTGTTCGACGCGGGCCTCCACGCGGCGCGCGAGGTTGGCGGCGCGGGGACCGGCGAAGCGGTCGAGGAACTCCGCGAGCGCGGCGAGCAGGCGGAGCGCGTTCTGCCGGATCACCCACGCGTCCGACCGGAGGTCCGAGGGGATCGAGTCAGCCATCCCCGCGAGCAGGATCGCGAACACCTTGCGGTGGCCGTCCTCCAGATCCGTGTCGCGGCCGTCGAGGATGCGGTCGATCGCGTCCGACTCGGCCGAGCGCGCCGAGACCGAGTCGAACTCGCCGGCCGACGCGACCGTCTCCAACACCGAGTCGACCGTCAGCGTCTCGCGGTCGGCGAGCCGCCGGAAGCGGCGGGCGGTGTCCAAGCGGAGGTAGTACTTCGAGGCGAGCCGGCCCAGCCCGGTCGGCTCGATCGCGAGGTCGTCGTCGGCCGCGACGAACCCGTCGTCGACGAGCGATTCGAGCGTGTCGCGCACGCGGTCGCGGAGCGTCGGGAAGTCGTACGCGTCCGGCTCTGATTTCGCCCGGACGTAGTAGAAGGTGGTCTCCAGCCACGCCATCACGTCCTCCAGCCCGCGGATCGTCCCCATCGCGATCTCGGCGTTGAGGTGGGATTCAAGGTCGGCCGCGAGCCGCGACTCGATCTCTTTGCCCTCGCGCAGCAGTTTGCGGTACTTGTCGGCGTCGGCACGGTCGCAGACCACCCAGCCGTACCCCACGTCGTCGTACTCCGGCCGGCCGGCGCGCCCGAGCATCTGGAGCACGTCCAGCGGCGAGATGTCGGTCTCCCCCTCCAGCGGGTCGTGGTACTTTGTGTCACGGATGACGACGCAGCGCGCGGGGAGGTTCACCCCCCACGCGAGCGTCGACGTCGAGAAGAGGAACTTGATCTTCCCCTGCTTGAACCACTCCTCGACGCGGTCGCGGTCGTCTTTCCCCAGCCCGGCGTGGTGGAAGCCGACGCCGTCGGTGACCGACTGGCGGAGCGTGTCGTTGGTCAGCTCCTTCGCCTCGTTGTGGAAGTCGTAGTCGTCTCGCGAGTCGATCGGGATGTCCCGCTCGGTGATCTCGTCGCGCGCCTTCTTCGCGGCCTGGACCGTGTCCTGCCGCGAGGAGACGAACACGAGCGCCTGTCCGTCCTCGCGGACGTGCGGCTCGGCCAGGTCGAGCGCGCGGTAGAGCCGGCGGTACTTGTCGGCGAACGCGTTCGAGCCGTGCGAGTACGTCTTCACGCCGGTTTCGAGGTCGACTGGGCGGTACTCGTCGCCGAAGGCGTAGGTCGTCTCCGCGGGCGCGTCCAGCCACTCCGCCACGTCGTCGATGTTCGGCATCGTGGCCGAGAGCGCGACCACGCGGGGGTCCTGGAGCCGGCGGAGCCGCGAGACGGTCACTTCGAGTACGGCACCGCGCTTCTCGGAGTCGAGCAGGTGGACCTCGTCGATGACGACGCAGTCCACGTCGGTGATGAAGGAGTAGCGCGCGGAGTCGTGCTTCCGGGTCGCGCTGTCGGCCTTCTCGGGGGTCGTCACCAGCACGTCGGCGCGCTCCGCGCGGCGCGGGTTCAGGTCGCGCTCGCCGGAGACGACGTACACGGAGTAGCCCAGCTCCTCGAAGCGCTCCCACTCGCTCTCCTTCTCGTTGGTGAGCGCGCGCAGCGGGGCGATAAAGAGGGCGGTGCCGCCCGCCGCGAGGGTCCGGCAGATGGCGAGCTCGGCGAGCGCCGTCTTCCCGGAGGCCGTCGGCGCCGACGCGACCACGTTGTGATCGGTCTCCAGAATGCCCGGGAGCGCCTCCCGTTGCGATCCGGTTGAACTCGTCGAACCCGAAGGCGTCGGCGAACTCCGGCACCGCGTCCGCGACCTTCACGGCACACCACACCCGTGCGCGAGTCGTCGGGAACCGCGGCTGTGTCGCATCGGATCGAGAGGGGGGCTTCGAGGGCAAAGGCGTTTCTCATACGGGCGCGACGGATTGAGTCGCTCCCGAGGTCGCGTTCGCGGTCCCGGTCGGCGGTCGGGGCGTCGCCGCCGTGGACCCACATCGTTTAGGTGACCGCGGCCGACCGCACGGGTATGATCCCCTCGTCGCCGATCGTGATCGGTCTCGCCGTCGCGGTCGCACTGCTCGCGCTGTTCGTGCTCGCCCGCCGCCTCCGCGCTCCGTCCGCCGATGCGCGCGAGTCGAAACGCGCCCACGAGGCGGCCCAAGAGCGCGACGCGCCCGTCGAGATCGGCGAGACCTACGAGTTCGGCGTGACGGAACTGACCGACCACCACTCCGGCTCGGAGGTCGCCGTCGGGAAGGTCGAAGGGTTCGTCGTCTTCACCGAGGACATCCCCGGCGGACTCGAACCGGGCGACGTGATCCGCGCGAAGGTGCTCTCCTTCAACGAGGGGCGCACTTCCGCCGACGCAACCTTCGTCGGACGCGCATAGCCGAGCAGCCGACCCGCCCGCTCTACTCGACCACCCCCTCGCCGAACCGACCACGTCCGCCCCGAACCGGAGGTTCATACGTGATGGCGACGAAGTGGCGTCGCAATGGCACAGGCCGGAACCCAGGACCTCACGGAGCGGTTCATTCAGTTCTATCGCAACTACTACCGCGAGGAGATCGGACAGCTCGCGCAGCGGTACCCCAACGAGCAGCGCTCGCTGTACGTCTCCTACGACGACCTCTTTCAGTTCGACCGCGACCTCGCCGAGGACTTCCTGAACAAGCCCGAGCAGATGCGCGAGTACGCCGAGGAGGCGCTGCGGCTCTACGACCTCCCCGCCGACGTCAGTCTCGGTCGCGCGCACGTCCGGATCGAGGATCTCCCCGAGAGCGTCGACATCCGCGGGATCCGCGTCCACGACGATCATATCGGCAAGCTCGTTTCTATTCAGGGCATCGTCCGGAAGGCGACCGACGTGCGCCCGAAGGTGACCGAGGCCGCCTTCGAGTGCCAGCGCTGCGGCACGATGACGTACATCCCGCAGTCCGACGGCGGCTTCCAGGAACCCCACGAGTGTCAGGGCTGCGAGCGACAGGGGCCGTTCCGCGTCAACTTCGACCAGTCCGAGTTCGTCGACTCCCAGAAGCTCCGCATCCAGGAGTCGCCGGAGGGGCTGCGCGGCGGCGAGACGCCCCAGTCGCTCGACGTCGACATCATCGACGACATCACCGGCGAGGTGAGCCCCGGCGACCACGTCACCTGCGTCGGTGTCCTCCACATCGAACAGGTCGAGCAGGGCAACGAGAAGTCCGCCATCTTCGACCTGTACATGGACGGCGTCTCCATCTCCATCGAGGACGAGGAGTTCGAGGACATGGACATCACCGAGGCGGACAAACGCGACATCATCGAGCTCTCCGAGCGCGACGACATCTACGAGGCGATGGTCGGCTCCATCGCCCCCGCCATCTACGGCTACGAGGAGGAGAAGCTCGCGATGATCCTCCAGCTGTTCTCCGGCGTCACGAAGCACCTGCCCGACGGTTCGCGGATCCGGGGCGACCTCCACATGCTCCTGATCGGGGATCCGGGTACGGGGAAGTGTCTCGATGGCGGCACGAAGGTCGTCCTCAACGATGGACGAGAAGTGCTGATACGCGAGCTGGTCGAGCGAAACCTCGACGATCCGAAGACAGTCGACGACGGCGTCTGGGATAGTGTCGACTTCGAGATTCCCGCACTTCAGGAGAACGGCACTGTCGGGACCTCCCGCGCGACGAAAGTCTGGAAGAGAGAGGCGCCGGCAGAGATGTATCGGGTCGAAACGGCGTCGGGCCGTGAACTCGACGTGACGCCTTCCCACCCGCTGTTCATCCAGCGGGACGGGCAGTTCGCTCCGGTCCGTGCCGAGGAACTGGAAGCAGGCGAGTTCGTGGCGGCACCCGCCCGGCTCGACGTGGACGACGACGACACGCTTGACGTCGATTTTCGAAAGGCACAGTCGCACAACGCCGTCCGTCTTGACGATCCCGAACGATGGACGCCAGCGCTCTCCCGTCTCGTCGGATACATCGTTGCCGAGGGCTACGTCGAGAAACGCGACGATCACTCGGGATTCATTTCGATCACGAACAACGACGAGGAGGTCCTCGAAGACGCCCGCAACACGCTCCGCGACCTTAACCTCGAAACGACCACTAGGAAGCCGCACGATGGCAAGAGTGCGCGGGAGTTACTGTGTTCCGCCGGCGAGTTCGTCAGTTTCCTCAACGAGATCGATGAAGCGCTACTGAAAAGCTCCGCGGAGCAGCGGGTCCCGTCGAGAATCGCAGGCGCCTCTGACGAAATTACCGCGGCTTTCGTTGAGGGAATCATCGAGGGAGAAGGTCACGTCTCTGCGTCGCAACGTGAGATAACCGTCGCGTCGATGAGCGAGGAGCTTCTCGAAGGAGTCCGGTCGCTCTTGCTTCAACATGGGATCACATCCCAGTTACACGAGCGGCACAACGGAAGCAACCGGCTCCGTATCAGCGGTACACAATTCGACCGCTACGTCACTAAGATCGGGTTCGTTACCGAACGAAAACAGTCCGCAGCGGAGGAGCATCTCGAAACGGATCAAAACACGAACGTGGACGTGATCCCGAACGTTGGACCGACGCTTCGTCGGCTGCGTGAGTCGCTGGGATTGACACAGTACGAGTGCGGTGTACCGCGGAGCACGTACCGACACTACGAGGCCGGAAACCGGAATCCGAGTCGGGACGCCCTCAGACGAATTGTCGACGCATTCGAGGACGCGTGTGGGTCCTCCATCGACGGCGATACCGACGCTTTCGCCAAAACAGACGGCGGATCCACCGCACACGACGTTGCCGCGCTCGGCCGACTCGCTGAGAGCGATATTCGCTGGGATCGGATCGAGTCCATCAAGCGAGTCGAACCCGAGGATGAGTGGGTGTACGATCTCGAAGTCGAAGGAGCCCACAACTACGTCTCGAACGGGATCGTCTCACACAACTCGCAGATGATTTCGTACGTAGAAAATATCGCACCTCGCTCGGTGTACACGTCCGGGAAGGGATCGTCCGCGGCGGGTCTCACGGCGGCGGCCGTCCGCGACGACTTCGGCGACGGCCAGCAGTGGTCGCTCGAAGCCGGCGCTCTCGTCCTCGCAGACAAGGGGATAGCCGCTGTCGACGAATTAGATAAGATGGATTCGTCGGATAGGTCGGCAATGCACGAAGGGCTCGAACAACAGAAGATCTCGGTCTCGAAGGCGGGGATCAACGCGACGCTGAAGGCGCGGTGTTCGCTGCTCGGCGCCGCGAACCCCAAGTACGGCCGGTTCGACCAGTACGAGCCGATCGGCGAACAGATCGACCTCGAACCCGCGCTCATCTCGCGGTTCGACCTCATCTTCACCGTGACGGACAGCCCGGACCCGGAACACGACTCCCGGCTGGCGCAACACATCATCAAGACGAACTACGCCGGTGAGCTCAACACCCAGCGCGAGGAGCTGGCCAGCTCGGAGTTCACGTCGGAACAGGTAGCCGAGGTGACCGAGGAGGTCGCGCCGGAGATCGACGCGGAGCTGCTCCGAAAGTACGTCGCCCACGCGAAGCGCTCCTGTTACCCGACGATGACGGAGGAGGCGAAAGAACTCATAGAGGAGTTCTACGTCGACCTCCGCTCGAAGGGCGCCGACGAGGACGCGCCGGTGCCGGTCACCGCCCGGAAGCTGGAGGCGATGGTTCGGCTCTCGGAGGCGAGCGCGCGGGTCCGGCTCTCGGACACCGTCGAGCGCGAGGACGCCGACCGCGCGACTGACATTGTCGAGTCGTGTCTCAAAGACATCGGCGTCGACCCGGAGACGGGGCAGTTCGACGCCGACGTGGTCGAGACGGGCACCTCGAAGAGCCAGCGCGACCGCATCAAGAACATCAAGGGCCTCATCGCCGATATCGAGGAGGAGTACCAGGAGGGCGCGCCCGTCGACGAGGTGCTCGATCGCGCCGGCGAGATCGGGATGGATCCGGGGAAGGCCGAAGGGGAGATCGAGAAGCTCCGGACGAAAGGCGAAGTGTACGAGCCCAAGCAGGGCCACCTGCGGACGACGTAGATGGACCGGATCTCCGCGATACGGAACGTCGAGGACGCGCTCCGCGAGTTCGAGAACGGCGAGACCGACCTCGCGGCCACCGAGCGGCGCGTCGCGGCCGTGCTTCGGACGTACGCCACCGAGTTCGACGGCGACGACGACGTGTTCCGGGCCGTCGGCGACGACCCCGTCGACGGGACCGTGGTCGTCGCGCCATCCGAGCCGGCCGCACGCGAGCGCGTCCTCGCGGTGAGTGACGTCGACGCCGATCCGGACGACGGCGATCGGCCCGCCTTCGAGGTCGAGCGGTTCTAACTTCTGATCGCTGGATCGAGAGAACGCGGCCGGAACGCGGTCGCTGAAGCCGGCTGAAACGTTCCGGTTCGGAACGAATAAATTCCAAAATCGACCAGCGGCGGCCGTGTTGTTGGTCGTGACGTATTCGGCGGCCGCTCGAACCGGTCTCCGAAACCTGTGTCGCCGCCACGAATCGGTCGTCGCCCGCCGGTTCGGGCGGGCCGCGCTGCTCGACGAGACGGTGTACGCCGCGTTCCTCGCGCTGCGGCTGCGGGAGTCACACGGCGGGGACGTCCAGATAGAACGCACCGAGCCGTTCAACGAGTTCGTCGCCGTCGACGATCCGGTGCGGGAGGCCGCCGCGGCCTACGCGGATCGGTCCGCGAAGGCGACGCCGTACGCCGCCTTCGCCGCGGGGACGGAGCATCCGGACCCGGACGCCATGCGCGGCCGAGAGCTGTGACCGGAGCAGGGCCGACACCGTCGGAGCCGGACCGCGAGGACCGCGAAAACGAATCCGTCGGAGCGGACGGGAAAAACGAGTCTGCCACCGTCGAAGCCCGTCCGAAGCCGAGCGCGGTACTCGGACGGGTACCCACTGACGCGGGACTCCGACGCCAGCTCGCGGCGGCCGCGCGTTCGCAGGGGCAGACAGCGTCGCTCGCGGCGGAGATCGACGAGATCGAAGCCGAACTCGCGGCGATAGAGGTCGAACCGGTCGACCTGACCGCGGCGCGGCGACGGGTCGCGGAGACGACCGGTGAGATAGAGCGGCTGAAAGAACGGGTCGCCGCGCTCCGCGGCGACGCTCGGGCGCGCCGCGCGGTCGACGCCGACGCGGACGAGGCGCTCGACGACCTCGAGGCGGCGGCCGCGGAGCTATCGGCCGCACAGACCGAAGCGATCGCGGCCGAGCAGGCGCTCGAACGCGCGCGAGCCGAGGCGACCCGCGCCCGCGACGAGCGACGGCGACGGCTACGGCTCCGCGATCGGCTTCGGAACCGACGGCGCGAAGCCCGTCGCGAGCTCGCCGAGTCAATGTATCCGGAGTTCCGGCGGGCGCTCGCGGTCGTTCCGGCCGGCGACCCGAGCGCGGCCGGTGAGGGACCGGACGCGTACGACGGGGACCCGATAACGGCGTCGCTCGCGGCGGTCAGGATCGCGGCGCTCGACGCCCCGGTCGAACTGCGCGGCGACGCGGCGCGGGCGGTCGCCGCGTCCGAGCGGAGCGCGCGGTCGCTGCTCCGAACCATGGACGTTCGTATGGGAGGAACGTTCGCTGCGTCAGGTACGTCAGGAACGTCCAACGCGTCTGGCAGCCCCTGCGGCTCCGACGGAGCGGACGAACGCTGAACTCGGGCAGCGTCTTGGGCCGCCCCGACGCTTAAATGCGATTCCGCGGGATCCGGCGCATGGAACTCGACTGGTCCGTCGAGCGCGAGGGGGACGCGTCGCTCGTCGGATTCCGGGTGCGCAACGACGGGGCGGTCCCGCGACGGGTCCGGATCGAGAGTCGGCTGAAGGGTCCGGTTCTCCCGCCGCGGCGGGGCGGCGTCGCCGAGGCCGGGTGGGACGCCGCGGGCGTGACGGCGGTCGTCAGCCCGGGCGAGCGCGAGACGTTCGGGTTCGCGGCGCTCGCGGACGCGGTCGAGCCGCCGGTTGAGATCGCGAGCGTCGAATCCGTCGATCCGGGCAAGAAAGACACTCGTGCGGCGGACGAAACCGGATCCGACCTCGCGCGGGCGGCGGTACGGGACCTCGAAACCCATTGCCCGCCGCGGCGAGCGGTCACGGGAGCGATCGACCCCGATGACCGCGGAGAAGCCGGGCGAGGCGCGGGAGAGACCGCCCGGAACGGAAACTCAGTCGATCGGAGAGGGGGCGAAGCCGGCGGCGGCGCAGAGGCGGTCGAGTCGACGGTCGGAAGCGACTCGGGCCGGGCGGCGACCGCGGAATCGACATCACGGACGGCGACGGCCGACGAGATAGACGCGTGGTTCGCGAGCGTCGAGACCCGGATCGATCGGGCGGAGCGGCTGACCGACGCCGACCTCGCGACGGCGACGGCGGTCGTCGAGGAGGCCGGCGGTCTCGACGCGGTCGACGGACTCGACGAGCGCGTCGCGGCCGACGCTGAGCGCCTGAAGGCGATCCGCGACCGCGCAGCGGCGCTGGCGGAGCGCGCCGAGGAGAGCGAGGTGCCGACGGAGGCGCTGGAGGCGCTGGCGTGATCCTCGCGGTGGCCGGCGGGAAGGGAGGAGTCGGGAAGACGACGCTGGCGTACAACGTCGCCGCCGAACTCGACGGGGTCGTCGTCGACGCGGACCTCGGCATGGCGGACCTCCCGGACGGCCGCGGCCCGGACCTCCACGACGTGCTGGCCGGCACGGCCGATCCGATGGAGACGGTCCGCCCCGGGCCGGTGGACATCGTCCCGTGCGGGCGGACGCTGGCCGGCGCGCGCGCCGCGGACCTGACGCGACTGAATGGAGCAGTCGCCGCGGTCGAGCGCGAGTTCGGCACCGTCGTCCTCGACTGTCCCGCGGGGCGCCGCGCCGACGCCGGCGTGCCGCTGGCGGTCGCGGACGCCTGCCTGCTCGTCGTCTCGCCGCGGGCGTTCGCGCTCGCCGACGCGATCCGGACCCGCGAACTCGCGCGCGAGCTCGACGCCGGGCTGGTCGGGTGCGCGGTCAACCGCGTGACCGAGCCGCCGCCGGTCGACCCGATCGGCGACGCGCTCGGCGCGCCGGTCGAGGTGGTCCCGGCCGATCCGCGCGTCGGGCGGTCCGTCGCTGCGGAGCGACCGGTCGCGGACGCCGCACCCGACAGCGAGGCCGCGGCGGCGGTCCGGGCGCTCGCGCGACGCGTCCCGGAGTGAGGAGGGATGAGGGCAAAGCGGGAGATACGCCGCGACACCGGGCCTTTTTACTCCGGCCGCCCCGTCGTCGAGAGCGATGATCAGCGTCGCGCTCCTCGTCGGCGTCGCCGTCGTCGCCGCGCTCGCGGTCTCGGTTGGACCGCTGTACGCGGCAGACCGCTTTCGGGACCTGCGGGAGCCGACCGAGGCGGAGCGTGAACAGATCGCGGCGCTGGCGGAGGCCGGCGGACTCGACGTCGACCGGATCGCGATCGAATCCGTCGACGGGGACGGCGCGAGCGGAGGCGGAGCGGTCGGCGACGACGACTCGGCCGCCGGTCCCGCGGAGGTGGGGGTCCGGGGACCGCCCCGTCGACGGGTGCTGTTCCTCACCGAGGACGTACTGACGGACCTCGACGAGGACGTCGCGGTCGGGCTGTTCGCGGCGGAGGCCGGTCGGGTGACGACGTACTACACCGAGTTCCGCGCCGTCGCCGTCGGGGGCGTGCTGGCGCTGCTGACGGCGGTCGTCACGACGCTCGTCCCGTTCGGGTCCGGCTTCGCTGCCGTCGTCGCCGTCGGACTCGTCTCCTTCTGGGCCGGCCGTCGGGTCCAGTACGCGGCGGACGCCCGCGCCGCGGACGCCGTCGGCGCCGACCGCGTCGCGGACGCGTTCGAGCGCGTCGCGGAGCGTCGCGGGATCGAGCCTGAGACCGGCGACTGGTCGACGTGGTTCGAGGTCCAACCGCCGCTCGGCGACCGGATCGCGCGGCTCCGCGAACGATCGGCCGAATCGGAGTAGCGGGCGGCGGCGAGCCGAGTCGGGTCCGCGCCTCAGTTCCGCGACCGCCGGGCGACGGCGGACTCGGGACCGACGCGCACGTCGTAGCCCGCAACGGTGAGCGAGACGTCGATGTCGTCGCCGGACCCGCCGGAAACGAGCGCGTCCAGCGCGTCGGGGTCGACGTGCTCGTACAGCACGACGCCCTCCTCGTGTAGGTCGACAGAGTCGACGCCGGCGAGGTCGGCAATCGCTTCGACGACGGCGAGGCTGGGACTCGGTCCGTCGCCGCCGTGGGGGACGCGAGTCGTCTCGGGTTCCAAATCGGAATCGCTCGATTCGGTCGTTGCGCTGCTCATACGCGGGTCCTCGTCGAAGCAGTATAAAAATAGGTTGTTCAATTTATCAGAAACGAGGTTGGCGTGGCGTCCCGGTCCCGGAACCGTTACCAACCAGCCGCACGCGTGTAGAGACAACTCGAATGCGACTCCCGGAACGACAGCTCGCGGTCCTCGAGGCCGCGAGCGCGACGGACGAACGAACGGTGGCGGAGATAGCCGCGGAGACCGACCTGAAGCCGGAGACGGTCGCGGGCGCGGCCTTCGACCTGGCGGAGGAGGGCCTCGTCGAGGTCGGGTCGGTGACCGACGAGACGCTCGAACTCACCGACGAGGGACGAGCCTACGTCGATGCGGGGCTGCCCGAGACGCGGCTCTACCGGGCCGGTCTCGACGCCGGCGCCGACGCCGAGCCGGTCTCGATGGGCCCGGTCATCGACGGGGCCGACCTGGACGGACCCGAGGTCGACATCGCCTTGGCGAACTTCGCGCGGAAGGGCTTCGGGAGCGTCGACGGCGGCGAACTTTCGGTTGACCCCGACGCCGACCCCGACGACGATCCGGAGGCGACGGCGCTCGCCGCGCTCACGGACGCCGACGGTGAGAGTCGCAGCGCGGCTGATCTCGCCGTCGACGACGCGGTGATCGACCAGCTCGACTCGCGGGGACTGATCGCGGTCGCGGAGTCGGTCACCCGGACGGTGACGCTCACCGACGACGGCGTCGACGCGCTGATGACGGGCGTCGAAGCGACCGAGACGGTGGGCGCACTCACGCCCGAGCTGCTCGCCAGCGGCGAGTGGCGCGACGCGGAGTTCGCCGAGTACAACGTCGAGGCCGAGGCGGAGACGGCCCGCGGCGGCCGCAAGCACGTCCTCCGGCGGACCGCCGACCGCGTGAAGGACGTGCTCGTCGGCATGGGATTTCAGGAGATGGAGGGTCCCCACGCCGACGCCGACTTCTGGATCAACGACTGCCTGTTCATGCCGCAGGACCACCCGGCGCGGACCCACTGGGACCGGTTCGCGCTCGACGTGGACCCGATGGAAGAGATTCCCAACGAGCTGATGACCCGCGTCGAGTCGGCCCACCGCGACGGCTGGGGCGAGGACGGCGACGGCTACCACTCGCCGTGGTCCGAGGAGTTCGCCCGCGAGGTCGCGCTCCGCGGCCACACCACGTCGCTGTCGATGCGCTACCTCTCCGGGGTCGCGGGCGCGGAGCTTGAGCCGCCGCAGCGCTACTTCTCGGTCGAGAAGGTGTACCGCAACGACACGCTCGACCCGACGCACCTCTTGGAGTTCTTCCAGATCGAGGGGTGGGTGATGGCCGAGGACCTCTCGGTCCGCGACCTGATGGGGACCTTCGAGGAGTTCTATCGCCAGTTCGGAATTACGGACATCCGGTTCAAGCCGCACTACAACCCCTACACTGAGCCGTCCTTCGAGCTGTTCGGCGAGCACCCGGAGACGGGCGAGGAGATCGAGATCGGCAACTCCGGCGTCTTCCGCGAGGAGGTCACCGGCCCGCTCGGCGTCGACTGCGACGTGATGGCGTGGGGTCTCGCCTTGGAGCGACTGGCGATGCTGACGACGGGCGCGGAGGACATCCGCGACCTCCACGGGACGCTCGCCGACATCGACTTCCTGCGGAACGCGGAGGTGAGCTACTGATGCCCGTCGTCGACGTCGACCCCGACGAGCTCCGCGAGCTGACCGGCCACGAGGAGAAAGAGGACGAGGAACTCAAGGCGGACCTGTTCGGTCTCGGCCTGGAGTTCGAGGGCAAGACCGACGACGGCGAGTTCCAGTTCGAGTTCGCGCCCGACCGACTCGACCGGCTCTCCGTCGAGGGGGTCGCCCGATCGCTGCGCTACCACTACGGCGACGCGCGCGGCGTCTACGTCCCGAACACGAACGATCCGGAGTGGACCATCGAGGTCGACGAGTCGGTCCCCGACGAGCGGCCGTACGTCACCGGCGCCGTGGTCCGCGGACTCGACCTCGACGAGGCGGCGCTGGAGTCGTTGATCCAGCTCCAAGAGAAGCTCCACGCGACGATGGGCCGCGGCCGCGCGAAGGGCGCAATCGGGGTCCACGACCTCGCGATGGTGAAGGGCGCGCCGCTCCAGGAGGGCGCGGAGCCGTCGATCACCTACCGCGGCGTCGACCCCGACGGCGAGACGTTCGTCCCGCTCGACGCCAACGACGAGCTGACTCCCGCCGAGGTCTTGGAGGAACACGACACGGGGACGACCTACGCCGACCTCGTTGAGGACCTCGACCGCTATCCCGCTATCTACGACGATCTCGGTCTGTTCTCGTTCCCGCCCGTCATCAACGGGAAGCGCACCGAGGTGACGACCGGCTCCCGCGAGCTGTTCGTCGAGCTGACCGGCACCGACCAGTGGACGATCGACAGGATGTGGAACATCATCTGTTACGCGCTGTCGGCCCGCGGCGCGACGATCGAGGAGGTCGAGGTGAACTACGCCGACGGCGCGACCCACCCGAGCGAGTACGGGGCCGAACTCGTCCGCCCGAACCTCGACGTCGACGAGAAGACCGTCTCGCACGATCGGATCGAGACGCTGCTCGGCGTCGACTTCGAGCCGGAGGAGGTCGTCGACTGCTTCGAGCGCGCCGGACTCGACGCCTCGTACACGCTCGGCGAGGACGTGACCTACGAGGTGTCGATTCCGCCGTACCGCGTCGACGTGCTCCACCCGCTCGACCTCGTCGACGACGTGGGGCGCGCGTACGGCTTCGACAACCTGGAGCCGCGCTACCCGGACGTGGGCACGGTCGGCGGGCGCCACGAGCGCTCGCGGCTGGAGGACGCGGTCCGAACCAGCCTCGTCGGGCTGGGCTTCGAGGACCTGCTGAACTTCCACATGACGAGCGGGACCGAGAACTACGACCGGATGCGGATCGAGCCGGGCACCGGCGGCGCCGCGGCCGACGGCGCGGGCGTCTTCGGGGGCGGCGACCCCGCGGAGATCACGGAGCCGTACAGCGAGGAGTACACCCAGCTCCGCACCTGGGCGCTCCCGTCGCTCGTCATGCTGTTGGAGCGAAATACCCACAACGCCTACCCGCAGGACGTCGCCGAGGTCGGCTTCGTCGCCGAGCGCGACGACGACGCGGACACGGGCGTCACCGAATCCCGACACGTCGCCGGCGCGGTCGCCCGCCGCGACGCCTCCTACGAGGCCGCGAAGGGGCGGCTCCAGGCGCTCTGTGACGACTTCAACGCCGACCTGGCGACGCCGCGGACCGAACACCCCTCGTTCATCGAGGGGCGCGCCGCCGACGTCGTCGTCGACGGCGAGCGCGTCGGCGTGATCGGCGAGCTCCACCCCGCGGTGCTCGTCGAACACGACCTCGAAGTGCCGGTCGCCGCCTTCGAGTTCGACCTCGACGCGCTGCGGTAACGGACGTCGAGCGAGCGGTGGCGTCCAGCGCGGCGGTCGGCGGGCCGAGCGGGGGCGGCGTCAGCAGTCGACGGGACCGCCGTCGGCGGCGCTCTCGGCGAGCGCGTCGATGACTCGCATGTTCGCGATCGCCGCTTCGCCGTCGGTCAGGGGAGCGTGTTCGTCGGCGACGCGGTCCGCGAAGTGCTCGACCTGAAGCCGGTACTGGTCGACGGCGGGGAACGTCTCGACGCCGCGTCGGCCGTCGATCTCGTACTCCAGCTCCACCGCCTCGTCGGTCGGCGCGTCGAACGCCCGCTCGACCTCGACCCAGCCGTTCGTCGCGTCGACGCGGTAGCGCTGGACGAGCTGCGTGTCGAACCCGGCGGCAACTCGGGCGGACCGACCGTCGTCGTACTCCAACACGCCCGCGAGCTCGGTGTCGACGCCGGCGTCCCGGGTGTCGCCGGCGTGGGCGTACGCTCGGTCGGGGGTCCCGAGCACCGTCCGGGCCAGCGAGACGGGGTAGCAGCCGACGTCCATCAGCGACCCGCCCGCGAGGTCGGGGTTGAGGCGCACGTCGTTCGGGCGGTCGTACAGCGGGAAGCGGAACGTCGCCGTCACCGTGCGAACGTCGTCGAGTTCGCTCGTCGCGAGCGCGAGGGCGCGCTCGGTACGGGGGTGGTAGCGGTACATGAACGCCTCCATCAGCGTGACGTCGCGCTCGTCGCAGTGGTCGACGACCCCCCGCGCCTCGTCAGCGTCCGCGGCCAACGGCTTCTCACAGAGGACGTCCAACCCGGCGTCCGCGGCGCGTTTGGTCCACTCCGCGTGGCGGCCGTTGGGGAGCGGGACGTACACCGCATCGAGCGCGTCGTCTCCGAGCAGCGCCTCGTAGGAGCCGTAGCTGCGGGGGATCGAGTTCTCGGCCGCGAACCGCTCCGCGCGGTCGGCGTCCCGGGACGCCACCGCGCCGACCGCGTGGTCGCTCGCGGCGATCGCCGGGATCACCGCCTTGCGGGCGATGCCCGCGGTGCCGAGGACGCCGAATTCGAGTTGGTCCGAGTTGGTCGCCGGAGTGCTCATGTGCTGGGCGACGCGCCCCCCGGTCAAGTGGTTTGTGTCCGGCAGGTGGCGTCGGTCGATTCCGGCCGCTGGGTCGCTCGGTCCCCGCCGAACCGGTCGCCCGGTTTCTCGGCTCGGACACCGGGAATTATAGTTCGGTCGGCCGATCCGAGCGTATGACACTCGCGGCTCCGGACCTCTCGGGTTCGACGGCGTTCATCACGGGAACGACTCGCGGCATCGGCAAGCAGATCGCGCTCGCGCTGGCCGACCAAGGCTGTAACGTCGTCTCGACGGGGAAGACGACGGACGACGACGACTCCGAGCTGGAGGGATCGATCGAGCAGACAGCGCGCGAGGTGCGCGACCGCGGGGCGGAGGCACTCGCGCTCGAACTCAATCTCCGCGACGAGGATCGCGTCGAGGCGGTCGTCGAGGAGGCGATCGATCGCTTCGGCGAGGTCGACATCGTGGTCAACAACGCGAGCGCGATCCAGCTGGCGAACGTGGCCGACCTGCCGGCCGACCGGTTCGACCTCCTGACCGACGTGAACGTCCGCGGCAGCCACCTCGTCGCGCACGCGTTCGCCGACCACCTCGCGGCACAGGACGAGGCGTGGCTGCTGTCGAACTCGCCGCCGGTCGTGACCGACCGCTCGCCCGGGAAGGCGCCGTACGCGTGGTCGAAGCTCGGGATGTCGTTCATCACGCTCTCGCTGGCCGAGGAGCTGGCAAGCGACGACGTCGGCTGTAACACGTTCTGGCCGGTGACGACGATCGACACGCGCGCGACCCGCTACTTCGGACTCGGGACCGAAGACGACTGGCGCACCCCGGAGGTCGTCTCCGACGCGGTCCTCGAGATCCTCTCGCGCGACCCGGCCGAGTGTACGGGCAACAGCTTCTACGACGAGGAGCTGCTCCGCGAGGCGGGCGTCGCCGACTTCTCGGCGTACAACCTCACCGAGGGCGATCCGGCGCCGATGTCGGCGCGGATGTTCGACCCTGAGTTCGAACGCAAGGCGTGACCTCGCCGGTCGGCCGAACCGACCGCGGCGCGTCCCGTTCGCGGCGGCGTGGCCGCGTTCAAGTGGCCGCGGACCGAAACGAAGCCGTGACGGACGACACGTCTCCCGACGGCGAAACCGAGGTACCGACCGTCTCGTGTGCGCGTTGCGACCGCGAGTGGGATCTCGACCGCGAGCTCGACGAACTCCAAGCGGGGGGGCACGCGATAGAGCAGTTCGCGCTCGACCACGAGCGTCACACGGGCCACTACCCGGACGGCGTGACTCCGTGGGTCGTTCGGTGTCGACGCTGTCCGGACGGCGAGCGATTCCTCTCGGAGCGGCCCGCGCGGCGCTGGGCGCGGACCCACGTGCGACACACGCGCCACACCGTCGATATCGAGGCGCCGAGGGGCGACGACGACGTGGTCTCCGCGTCCGACGAGTGACTGCGAGCGGGAACCGGGGTCACCGTCGGAGGTGACGGATAGCGGACCGGGTACGGCGTATGACTGACAGGGTTCGAGACAGTGGGCTGCGACGACGGATTTGTCGTATTATCAGATACTAATGTTACTACGAAATATGATATTATTGGGTGGGAGTCCGGAGGAGGGGTACCCGTCCGGACGTGCCGAGTCCTCGGCTCAGTCGCCGTCGGGCGTCTCGCCGTCGGTCGCGCAGCCGCATCCACCCTGTCGAAGCAGTTCCCCGACCGGCGTGTCGGTCCCGCAGCGCGGGCAGACGGCGCGGACGTCGACGAGCACGTCGTAATCGTCCCGGTCCAGTCGGTCCGCGTTCGCGAGCGAGGAGATGGCCGACTCGGCGACGGCCGAGGTCCGTCCCTGAAGCTTCTCGATCGTCTCGGCCTTCCGGGCGGCCGCGTCCTCGTCCGCCGCCGGAAGGCTCGCCTCACGCGCCTGCGTGAGGTACGTGTGGACTGCCTGGTGCGTGACGAAGTCCTCGCTCAGCTCGTCGGCGTCGATGCCTTCCCGTTCGAGGCGTCGACGGGCCCGAGTTCGCAGCCGAACCGGACTCCCCGCGGAGAGCCTCGTACGCGCTCGATACATCGATAGAGAGCGACGAGGCGTCGGCGTCGCGGAGGGCCGCCCCTAACACGGCCTCGTTGAACTCGTCGGCGAGGTCCCGGAGGCTCGTCCGCTCGCCGTTCTCCCCGGTCCAAGCGGTCTCTAAGGTCGCGCCCATGCTATCGAGATCGTACTTCCGGATCACCCTGGCGACCTTCGTGTTCGTCTCGTTCGCTTCAGTGGTCATATCCGGAGTTACCCCCCGAACGTGACAAAAATATCGATGACACGGCCGGTCGAACGCCCGGAGCGCGGCCGAGCCGAGGCGGTCCCCGGCGAGCCTCAGCCGCCGTCGACGAGGGTCGGAGTCGATTCCGGAGGAGGCGGTCGACTGGGAGACGACGAGGTTTTATAATATTTTGTATGTTTTTGGGAATGTATCAGTTATTATATTAAATAGAGTCGGCGAAGCCGGCCGAGACCGTCCGGTGCGATCCGAAGAACGGTCTCCTCGCACAGAGGGGAAACGAGACCGATCGGGGACCTCCCGGTGCCGCGGCGAGCACGACCCGAGAGTCGGTCGAACCCCGTCGACGAACCGCCGCCGCCGGTGGAAGGTTTCTACCATTCAGTACGCTTATTACTCCACTTGCGAAGGTGTGCCGTATGAGCGTCCACGAGGCGGTCCCGGAGCCTGCGGATTATCCGGACCCGGCGACGGCGAGTCACGTCACGTACAACCCCACGTTCGCGGAGTTACGCGAGTTGGCTGCGGACGATGAGGTGACGACGGAGCACGGGTCTCCGTCGTACGTGAGCGAGTACCGGTCGCGGAGCGCCGACGCGACGGCGAACGCCGTCGACGACGACTTCGGCGACGACGATTACGACGTGTTCGCGCGCGGCGTCGAGTGGGTCAACGACCCGGACAACGACGTCGTTTGCGTCGACCGAGTCGTCGGTCGGCACGCCGAGGCCTCGTACGTGTGCCGGCTGTTCCTCCCCGCGGAGTACGGTCGGATCGCGCTGTCGTGGGCGAAGCTCCTCGAACCGGCCCCAGATCGAACGCCGGAGTTCGTCACGGTACAACTGCCCGACGCGACGGACGATCCCCGGATTCGCGTTCATCCCGAGCGCGGCGTCACGACGGTCCTCGGCAGCGATTACACCGGTGAGGCGAAGAAGTCGTTCCTCCGGCTGTTCATGCACCGAACGAAGCGACAGGGCGGGCTGGGTCTCCACGCCGGGAGCAAGCGCGTCACGCTTGCGGACGGGGACGACACGCGCGAAGTCGGACAGGTGTTCCTCGGTCTCTCCGGCACGGGGAAGTCGACGTTGACCAGCCACGGCCTCTGGCTCGACGACCCGGAGGGCGTCGAGATGATCCAAGACGACGTTTGCGGGCTCCTCCCTTCGGGGACGGTCGCCGGAAGCGAGGGCGGCGGTCTCTACGTGAAGACCAGCGGACTCGAGGCGGAGGAACAGCCTGAGCTACACAGCGCCGCGACGGACGAGAGCGCCGTCTTGGAGAACGTCGCCGTCGACGACGACGGCACCGTCCACTTCGGCGAGCCACGGTACGGGCGGAACGCCCGGGCGACTATCCGACGAGACCGGCTGGAGAGCTCCGCGGACGGCATCGACTTGGACCGCGTCGATCAGGTGTTCTTCATCACCCGGAACCCGCTCATGCCGCCGATCGCCCACCTCGACCACGAGCAGGCCGCGGTCGCGTTCATGCTCGGGGAGTCCGTAGAGACGAGCGCGGGGGACCCTTCGCGGGTGGGCGAGCCGATCCGAGTCGTGGGCACCAACCCGTTCATCGTCGGCTCCGAGGGCGAGGAGGGGAACCGGTTCCGCGACCTCATCGCCGACCTCGACGTCGAGAGCTACGTCATCAACACGGGCGCGGTGGGGACCGACGACCCGCTCGACGTCGGCGTCGAGGAGACCGTCGCCGTGCTGGAAGGAGCGGCCCGGAACCGCATCGAGTGGGAGCGCGACGACGACCTCGGGCTGACCGTCCCGAGCGAGGTACCGGGGATCGACATCGATCGGTTCGCGGTCGCTGACCGCGTCGACGACTTCGAGGCGGCTCGGGACGCGCTCCGCGAGGACCGCCGCGAGTACCTCGACCGGTTCGACGACCTCGACGACGAGATCCGCGAGGCGATGTACTGACGGAACGCTCCGGGGCGACGCGAGCGCGACGACCACGATCCAAACGTTGCGGGAGTCCGGGGGGTCAGTCGGCGCCGTGGCGCAGCGTACGGCCGCAGTTTCGGCAGACGAGCGAGCCGTGGTCTCTCGCGACTGTGTCGCCACACCTGGGGCATGTCGAACGCATACCCGAGTAGTTGTTCGACGGTCACATAACTCTTACTCGTCGATCGTCGATTGGCGCCACCTTACTACGCCCGGGCGCGACGCGTCGGACGGCAAGAGACCGCAGATGACTCTCTACCTCACCGTCGACGACGCGCCCTCGGCGACGCTCGACGAGAAGCTCGACGCGCTGGCGGCCCGCGACGTGCCGGCGCTCCTCTTCTGTGAGGGGCGACGTCTCGACCGTCATCCCGAGCACGCGACGCGGGCCGTCCGAGCAGGCGTCCACCTCGGGAACCACACGTGGTCGCACCCGCACGCGTCCGACCTGTCCGAAGCGGCGTTCGTCCGCGAGACCGAGCGAACGGAGCGCCGCATCGAGAGGGTCTACGACCGCGCCGGGGTGACGCGCCCCGCCAAACTGTTCCGGTTCCCGTACGGCGATGACGGGGGCGACCGCGCCGGCGACTTCCGGCGCGTCCTCCGCGAGCGGGGATTCACCGGGCCGGACCGGATCGACCGCGGTCCGACTCGGGCGGACTGGTCGTGGACGCTCGACGTCGCGGACTGGGAGACGGACGACGTCTCGGAGCTCCGAGCGCGCTTCGAGGCGGCCGTCAGCGACGCCGAGCGGTCGGACGAGGTCGTGTTGTTCCACGACGCCGGGAACTCGCCCGCGCTGTTCGAGGCGTTTGTCGGGTGGCTCGACGATGCCGACCGCGGACTCGCGGACCCCCTCGACCTGCTCCCGTGAGGGTCCGTCGGTCCCGCGAAGCGCCCGGACCCTAACCGAACGCCGGCCCGTCGACCTCCTCGTCGGCCGCCTCGCGCCACGTGTGCTCGGGTGTCCAGCCGAGGTCGCGTTCGGCCTTCGCGACCGTGAACGCGGACTCGTCGCCCTCGGTGTCGCAGGGCGGCGCGTCCGCGAAGAGGGCGTCGAAGAGGTCGGCGGTGTCGACGCCGAGGTAGTTCTCGTCGGCGTGACAGAGGTACGCCTCGTGACCCGAGACATCGGCGTCCAGCGCGGCCTCGACCATCGACGCGACGTCGCGCACGTCGACGTACGACCAGAAGTTCCCGATGCCGCCGTCGGGCGGGTCCGCGGTCGAGCGCGCGGCCAGCTCGTCGAGATCGAACGCCTCGCGGTTCTGCCCCGTAAGGTACTCGCCGGGGTACTGGACCCACGAGGGCCGCACGGAGACGACGGAGACGCCGTGACGGCGCGCGGTCGCCCGCGCGACGGCTTCACCGGCGACCTTCGAGACGCCGTAGGCGTCCTCGGGACGGAGCGGGTGGCTCTCGTCGACGGGGACGTACTCAGGTCTCAGGACGCGGTCCGCGAACGGGAACCCGTACGCGGACTCGGAGCTGGCCCACACGACATCGGCGCCCGCGCGGCCGGCGGCGTCGAGGACGTTGTACGCGCTCTCGGTGTTGTTCGTGAACACGCGCGAGCCGGCGTGTCCGGTCGGGTCCGGTATCGCCGCGAGGTGGACGACCGCGTCCGGATCCGCGCTCGCGATCAGTTCGCTCGTCTCGCCCTGGTCGGTCAGGTCGACCTCGAAGAACGACGCGCCTTCGGGTCCGTCGCCCGGGGGGAGACACCGGTCGAGGCCGACGACCTCGTAGTCGCCGGCGAGCCGGTCGACGACCCACTGTCCGACGCCGCCGAGCGCACCCGTGACGACGACGGTCGGCTGTGCCGTACTCATAGCTGCTCCGACGGCTCCCGCCCTAATGAAACACGGGGACGGGTTCGGGACGCGTACGGAGACCGGGTTCGGGACGCGTACGGGAACCGAGTTCGGGACGCGTACGGGAACCGAGTTCGGGACGCGTACGGGAACCGAGTTCGGGACGCGTCCGCCGCCGCGTCGCACTCCTGGACCCAGTTGCCGAACTCGGCGTTTCGCTCGGCGCTCTCGACGTCACGGTCGTAAAGCCGCACCTCGCCGCCGAACGACGAGAGCGCGAGGTCCTGTACGAGGTTCGGGACCCACTGCCGGCTCCCGCCGCCCACGTAGGCGACGGTCAGGTCGGCGGTGTCGAGTCGGATCCCCGCAGTCGCTCGCGACGCGACAGGGCGCCGCGTCGAACGGTCTCAATCCATGCCGACAACTCCGTCGAAGCGCACAAAACGGTACCGGGCCGGGCAATCCCGGATTTCGTTCTGCCATCCAGAACACTTATGACCGATGTGTGTACTGATCAATCAGTATGGACGCCAAACATCCGGTGCGAACGACCGAGAAGACCCTCGCGCTGGTCGAGGAACTGATGGAGCGCGGACCGTGTGGGGTGACCGAGCTGGCAGACGGGCTGGAGATGGGAAAGAGCGCGGTCCACAATCACCTGACGACGCTTCGAGAGCACGGATACGTGCTGAAGACCGGCGACGAGTATCAGCTCGGCTTGAAGTTCCTCGAGGTCGGCGGCTCCACCCGAAAGTCGATGGAGTTCTATCAGGTGGCAGAGCCCGAGGTGAAGTCGCTCGCAAACGAGACCGGCGAACTCGCAAACCTCCTCGTCGAGGAGCAAGGGATGGGAGTGTACCTGATGCGGTCGAAAGGCGAGGAGGCCGTCGACCTCGACACCTACGCCGGACTCAGGACCCACCTCCACACCACCGCGCTCGGAAAGGCGATCCTCGCGTACCTGCCCGAGTCCCGGGTCGAGGAGATCATCGATCGGCGCGGGTTAGCGCGGAAGACTCCCCGTAGCGTCGGCTCTCGAGAGGAGCTGTTCGAGGCCTTAGAGGGAGTTCGCGACCGCGGGTACGCGATCGACGACGGCGAGCGGCTCGAAGGGTTACGCTGTATCGCGGCCCCGGTCAAGGACTCCTCGGACGAGGTGTTGGGCGCAATCAGCGTGTCGGCACCAGCCAGCCGGGTCAGCGACGAGGATCTCCACGGGAAACTCCCCGAAAGAGTACTCAGCGCCGCTAACGTCGTCGAACTGAACATCAACTACTGAGGTTGTTCTGGTATTCAGAACGGTTAGATGGCGGGGTTCACACGCCGAGATGTGGAGTCTGTGCGCGTGCCGCGCCGTTTTCCGTCGATTTATGCCGATTCTCGCAGAGAGAATTACACTCATACGGTTGTAATGGGAATCGGCCGGACGCCGGTTTTGTCGTTCTGTCTTTCAGAATGTCGGCGCGTCGCCCGGAACACCGACGCGAACGAGACCGTTACTGGTCGCCCGCGCCCCAGCCGTACGCCTGCCAGCCGCCGTCGGCGTACAGCACTTCGCCCGTGACGAAGTTATTCCGGCCCACGAGGAACAGCGCGCACTCGGCCATCTCCTCGACCGATCCGAACCGACCGAGCGGGGTGCGGTCGCGGATGTCGTCGTTCGTGTACCCCGCCGACCCCTGCGTCTGTTCGGTGATCTCGGTCCAGATGAACCCCGGCGCGAGCGCGTTGACGTGGACGTCGTGTTCGGCCCACTCGACGGCGAGCGTCTGCGTGAGGTTGTTCACGCCCGCTTTGGACGCGCAGTACGGCGACCGCAGTTGGAGGCCGCGACCGCCCATCAGCGAGGACATGTTGAGGATCGCGCCGCCCGCCTCCTGTTCGATCATCTGTCGCCCCGCGGCCTGACAGCCCACAAACGTCCCCACGAGGTCGACGTCGATGACCTCGCGCCAGTCGTCGATATCGAACTCCTCTGCGGGGCCGAGCGTCGTGACGCCGGCGTTGTTCACCATCACCTCGAGGCTCCCGAACTCCTCGACGGTCGTCTCCACGAGCGCCGCCATCTCGTCTTCGTCGGTAACGTTCGCCTCGACGCCGATGGCGGTACCGCCGTCCGCTTCGATGGATTCGGCGACTGCGTCGGCGCGCTCCTGCGAGCGCGAGTTCACGACCACGTTCGCCCCTTCGTCGGCGAAGCGCTCGGCGATTCCCTTTCCGATCCCCTGACTGGACCCCGTGATGATCGCGGTGTCGCCGCTGAGTCTGCCCGTCATACGTGTCCACCGACCCGCGAGCGACACTTTACCTTACCGGTGTGATCGGTGGTCCGCGCGTGGTCGACACCGCACAGCTCCTACAGCCCGTACAGCTCCTTCGGGCGGTCGTACGCGACGTGCTCGACGAGCCGCTCGGCGTTGTCGGCGGGAATTCGACCGCGTTCGACCATCCTGCCGACGACGTTCGCGAGCGACCGGCGGAACATCTCGAAGCGCGAGCCGTAGGAGACGAGCTTCCGCGAGTCGCTGACCATCCCGGCGTGGTTCGCGAGTAGGTCCACCGACGCGGCGCGTTCGAGCTGGTTCTCGATTCCCATCGGGCTGTCGTTGAACCACCACGCCGGGCCGACGCTCACGTTCGGATACGCGCGGGAGACGACGGTGAGGCTCGGGTAGTGCGTCGGGTCGAGCGTGTAGACGACAATCTCGGTCTCCCCGTCGAAGCGGTCGAAGAAGTGGTCCAGCCCGTCGACGAGATCGACGTCCGGGGTCGACACGTCTCCGCCCGCGTTCACCCCGAGGTCCTCGTGGAGCGACTCCCGGTAGTCCCGCACGGCGCCGACGTGGAGTTGGGTCGTCCAGCCAGCCTCGGCGTTCAGTTCGCCGACGAACTCCAGCAGATACGCCTTGTAGTCGCGGATCTCCGCGTCCGAGAGGCTCGCGCCCCGGCTCGCCTTCGCGTACACGTCGGCGGCGCGCTCAACGCTTACGGGCCGAGACACCGGGTCGGTGCCGACGCCCACGTCGCAGGCAACGCAACCGCGGTCCGCGAAGTAGTCGTGGGTCTCCGCGAGCGCGTCCAGAAATCCCCCGAAGTCGTCGACGGCGGTCTCCGTGACCGCGTCGAGTTCGGCGACGAACGCCTCCCACGCCGCGGTCTCGACCTTCAGCGCGCGGTCGGGCCGCCACGTCGGTCGGATATCGACCCCCTCGACCTCCGTCTCGGCGCGCTCGTGGTACGCCAGCCGCGAGGTCGGGTCGTCGCTGCTACACAGGACTGCCACGTTCATGTCTCGTAGCACTTGCTGTGGCCGCATCGCGTCGGTCGCGAGCTGTCGTTTCGTCTCGGTCCAGATCTCGTCGGCGGTGTCAGCGTTCAGCGGTCCCTCGATGCCGAACCGGCGCTTCAGATCGAGGTGGATCCAGTCGTACGTGGGGTTGCCGGCGAAATCGGGGATTACCGCCGCGAGGGCGTCCCACTTCTCGCGGTTGCTCGCGTCACCCGTAATCAGCTCCTCGGGAACGCCGCGCTTGCGCATCAGCTGCCAGACGTAGTGGTCGGTCGCCCCCTCAACCGCCCAGATGTCGTCCCACGGCTCGTTCTCGACGACCTCGGCGAGGTCGATGTGGTTGTGCGGGTCGACCACCGGGAGGTCCGCGATCGACTCGTAGAGGTCGACCGCCGCCTCGGACTCCAGCAAGTACTCTTCGTCGAGGAATCCCATACCGGAGTCTGCCGCGAGCGCGACAATAAAAGCTCGGACCGCGGCTGCTCGTCGGGTCCCTCTCAGGTTCCTACCCCTCGGTCTGCTCCAAGAGGCCCTCCATATACCCGATCGCGAACAGCCTCCCCATGTCGGTGTAGCCCGCCTGCGCGTCGTCGCGGTGCCCCTCGTCGAGCATCCGCGGGACGTGGTCGGGGCGGATCGGCCCGTCGAAGCCGACCTCGCGGTACGCCTCCATCGCGGCGAGCATGTCGGTGGGACCGTCGTCCTGCCACGTCTCGACGAACTCCTCGGGAGTTCCGTCGACGTCCCGGAAGTCGGACGAAGTCGGATCCGATCGCCGAACTGCCGGATCGCCTCGGGAACGTCGGCGCCCATCGCGGCGTAGTTGCCCTGACAGAACGTCAGCCCGTGGTTCGGGCTGTCGTGGAGGTCCAGATACGCCCGACGTTCCCCACCGAGTTGACCAGCCGCGGGACGCCCCGCAGGGAGTCGACTGGCGGATCGTCGGGGTGGAGCGCCAGCTTCACGCCCGCCTCCTCGGCCACGGGAACGACCTCGTCGAGGAAGTACTCCAGATTCTCCCAGAGCTCGTCCTCGGTCACGTCGACGGGGTGCTCCGGCGCGCGCTCCGCCTGCTCGTGGTCGTAGGCCGTCGTCCGCGAGTCGCCGCGCAGCGGGACCTCGTCGGCGGTGCGGAGCACTCCGACGGGGTTCTCCGTCCAGACCCAGCAGTAGACGTCGATGCCCGCCCGGCCCATGTTTCGAACCAGCCGCTTGACCGTCTCGATCTCCTCGTCGCGCCCCTCTCGCCCGAGCACGGTGTCCGTCATGGGCGGGCGGTCCTCGACGACGTCCAGCGAGAGCCCGTGGTCCGCGAACCGGTTTTTGGACCGGAGAAGCGAGTCGTACGTCCACCACTCGTCTTCCCCCCAGAACCTGACGACGGCGGTCGAGACGCCGAGCTGCCGGGCGAGCGTCCACCGACGGTCGGGACGCGGCGGCAGCATCACTGTCGTGTCCATACGTCGCGTTCACGGTCCTCCACAATAGTGATTGCGTGAGCGCGTGAGGATCGGCTCCTCCCGAACTGGGAAACGCACTGGGTACGGCTACGCCGGAAGGAGAGATAATCCAACGTACCAAATGATTAAATGATATAAACAACATTGGTGTGAGTGGAGTGAACATACTCCATGTCAAGAGAGTTCAACAGCCACGAGAGCAGGCGGAGGGGGTTCCTCAAAGCGATCGGTGCGCTCGGCGCCGCGACGGCAGCCAGTTCCGGAGTGGCCGGAACGGTGGCCGCCGACCCGGATTCGAGCTACCGAGAGGCGCTACAGGCGGATCTCACAGCATCGAGCAGACAGAACAAACAGCTCCCCGCGGGCGAGTTCGTGTACGGGGACGCGGAGGCGGACGCCGTCGACGCGTTCTCGCTCGTCGGGGACGGCACGGAGACGGCGTTCGACGTCAACGTCGAGGGCGTGCCGCACACGCGAGCGGAGCGACTCGACGTACCGGGCAGCGACGATCCGGCGGCGTCGACGTATCGCGGCGTCGTGAGCGACCACGCCCTCGAAGCGGGCGACCGGCTGCTCGGCGTCGCGTGGGTGCGTAGCGACGACGACGCGGCGGCCGCGAGCGCCCGGTTCGGATACGTCGACGGCGACGGAGCGGCGATCGGCGAGGACTTCGTCGACCGAGGCGCCGAAGTGGATCCCCGCGGGGAGTGGCTGCGCTACTTCTTCCCCGTCGAGGTCGGCGAGGAACCGGCCGGCGGCGACGCGCTCGCCCTAGAACTGCGGGTCGGAGGGGTCGAACAGACGCTGGAGGTGGGCGGCGTCGCGCTCCTCGACTACAGCGGCGCCGACGGCGGGGTCGGTCTCGACACGCTCCCGCCGTATCAGTACGAGGGGCGCGCCGAGGACGCCGAGTGGCGCGCCGACGCCCGCGACCGCATCGAGCAACACCGGAAGGCGGACCTCGAGGTCGAGGTGCTGAACCCGGGCGGTCAGCCGATCCAGGGGGCCGCCGTCGACGTGGAGATGGTCGAACACGAGTTCGACTTCGGGAGCGCGGTCTCCGTCGAACACGTCACCGGCGACACCGAGGACGACGCCATTTACCGCGAGACGTTCTTCAGAGAACTTCAACAAGGCCGTCGTCGAGAACGGGCTGAAGTTCCCCGCGTGGGAGGGCGTGTGGGACACGGACAACGACGACACGCGGGCGACGCTCGACTGGCTCAACGAGCGGGATATCCCGACCCGCGGCCACCACCTCCTCTGGGAGGAGTACGGCACCGACGGCGGCGGCGGGATGAACGTCGATTCGGACCTGCCGGCCGACGAGAAGCGCGAGGCCATCGCCGAGAAGATCGCCGACCACGCCGCTGAGTTCGAGGGCGACGTGGCCGAGTGGGACATCGACAACCATCCGATCTGGCAGTCCAACTTCCGGGACGACCCCGACCTCGGCTGGGACGCCGTCGACGAGTGGTGGGCGGCCGCGGACGAGACCACCGACACCGAGCTGTACACCAACGAGATGGGCGCGCTCGGCGGGCAGTGGCAGCGCGGTCAGTACCTCGACTACGTCGAGCACCTCGTCGAGAACGACTACCCCGTCGACGGCATCGGCTTCATGGGACACCACCAACAGCAGTACGGCCAGATGCTGGACATGGAGAACCTCCTCGGGGGTATCGACCAGTTCGCGGAGTTCGACCTCCCGCTTCTGGTCACCGAGTTCGACATCGAGATCCACGACCGGCGGAACGCGCAGGACGTGGCGGTACAGGTCGACTACACCCGCGACTTCCTGACCGCGCTGTTCAGCAAAGAGCGCGTCGAGGGCGTGGTCTCGTGGGGGTTCTGGGAGGAGGACCACTGGCGGCCGACCGGCGCGTACTTCGACTCCGACTGGACGCTCCGAGAGAACGGCGAGCAGTACCTCGACCTCGTCTTCGGGGAGTGGTGGACAGAGGAGACCGGCGAGACCGACGGCGACGGGACGTACGCCACGCGAGGATTCAAGGGCGACTACCGGATCACCGCCGAGAAGGGCGCCCTCTCCGGAGAGACCACGGTGACGGTCGACGACGACACCGACACCGTCACCGTCGAACTGTCGCCGCCCGGCCGGGGCGGTGACAAGGGGAACGGAAAGGGGAATAACTGAAACAGCGGCAACGGAAACGCCGGAAACGGCCCGGGGCGCGGGAACTGAAACGCCGCGGTCGGCGGAACCCACCCGACCGAGAGACGGACCGCTGGGACCGTTTCTCGGTCAGTCCGTGCGAACCGTGACGAACCCGGAGAAGTTGAGGATGAGCTGTTGGGTGGTGTCGCCGAACATCGCTTTGCCGGTCGGGGACCGCCGCCGTCCCGTGGTGAACACATGGTCGCAGCCGCGCTTCTCCGCGAGCTCGATGATCCGGCTCGCCTCCATCTCCTCGGTCACGTCTGTCACGACCGTGTACTCGACGTCGAAGTCGGCGAGCGCCTCGCGCGCGACGTCGTCGACGAACTGCTTCGCGACGGTCCGAGCGTCCTCGTCGGCGTAGTCTTTGTTCTCCCTGCGACCGATCTCGTCGAGGGCCGTCTGCGACTCCTCGAACTGCTCTGGCGTCAGCGGGTGGTACAACACCAGGTCGGCGCCCGCCCCGGCGGCGTACGCCGCGGCCTCTCGAAGCATGTCGGCGCTCTGGTCTACGTCGTCGATGGCTACGAACGCGTCTTCCATGGGCGTGCCGACGGACCCCGCACGTATAAAACTCGGCTCTCGGAAAGCGGTCGGTTCGGCCGTCAGTGGGACGGAGGCGACCGGTCACGCGGGGCGGGACCGCGAGGCTGGGCCGCGGACCGACGGAAGCGTCTCAGTAGTTGTCGTAGACCGTCTTCTCGATCGTGTAGAACTCCAGTCCCTCGTCGCCCTGTTCGCGCCAGGTCTCCGAGGAGGAGCGCTTGAACCCGCCGAAGGGGACGTGGAGTTCGAGTCCGGTCGTCTTCTCGTTGACCTTCGCGACGCCGGCCTCGATCTCGTCGATGAACCGCTTGGCCTCGGTGTGGTCGTCGGTGACCACGCTGGCCGACAGTCCGTACTCGACATCGTTGGCGACTTCGAGTCCCTCGTCGAAGTCGCTGACCTCGATGACGGCGACGACCGGGCCGAACACCTCTTCGCAGGCGATCGTATCGTCGTTGTCGACGTCGGTCAGGACGGTCGGCTCGACGAAGTGGCCGGTCTCGACCGCGTCGCCGGTCGGTCTCCCGCCGCCCGCCGCGACCGTTGCGCCCTCCTCGCGGGCGATGTCGACGTATTCGAGCGTCGACTCCAGCTCGTCGGCGCTGACCTGTGGTCCCATCTCGTGGTCGAGACCGGGACCGATGTCGATCGCCTCGGCCGCGTCGACGAGCTCGTCGACGAACTCGTCGTACACGTCCTCGTGGACGACGGCGCGGGAACACGCCGTACACGACTGGCCGGTCGTCCCGAAGCCGCCAGTCGCGACTATCTCCGCCGCCTCGGCGGGGTCCGCCGAGTCGGCGACCAGCGTGGGGTTCTTCCCGCCCATCTCGGTCTGGACCCGCTTACCGGCGTCCGTCGCCTGGTCGTAGACCATCTCGCCAACCTCTCCGCTACCGGTGAAGGAGACGGCGTCGGTCCCCTCGTTCGTGATGAACTCGTTGCCGACCGAACTTCCCGGCCCGGTGACGACGTTGAGCACGCCGTCGGGGAGTCCCGCCTCGTCGAGGGCCTCCGTGACCGCGAGGACGACGCCCGGGGCGGCGCTCGCGGGCTTGATCACCACGGAGTTGCCCGCCGCGAGCGCGGGGGCGAGCTTCCACGCCGGGATCGCGATGGGGTAGTTCCACGGCGTGATCAGGGCCGCGACGCCCACCGGCTGTTTGCGCGTGTAGAGGGTCGTGTCGCGGCTGCTGGACCCCTTCACCGTTCCGCCGAGGTCGGAGGCCTTCCCGGCGAAGTAGTGGAAGATGTCGATCGCGCGCTGTACCTCACCGGCCGCCTCGGGACGGGCCTTCCCTTCCTCCTCGACGAGCATCGTCGTTATCTCGTCTTTCCGGTCGGCGAGCGCCGTCCCCGCCCGCCGGAGGATCCGGCCGCGCTCCGGGCCGGGCGTGCTCGCCCAGTCGTCCTGGGCGTCGACCGCCGCGTCGACCGCCTCGACGGCGTCCGCCGCGCCGGACTGCTGGTAACTCGCCACCGTCTCGTCGGGAGCCGCGGGGTTGTGAACCGCGAACGTCTCTCCCGTCTCCGAGGCGACCCACTCTCCGCCGACGTAGTTTCGGTTAGGCTCAGACACGTGTTACACATCGCGATCGACCCATACTACTCTTACGGTTCGTGTGATTCGGTGCCGTCCAATACACTTTTACAGACAGCTACGGAGTTCGATCCATGTCGGCCGCAGAGTACCTCGACAGCGTCAGGGTTCGGGACTGGGAACGGTTGGATTCCGGAACGCTTCGTATCGCGATGATCAGCCTCGGATGGTGGACCCGCGAGCAGGCCATCCCGGCGGTCGCCGACTCGGAGTTCTGTGAGACCACCGTCCTCGTCAGCAGCAGCCGCGACAAGGCGTCCGCGGCCGCGGCGGAGATACCCACCGTCGAGGCCGCGCTCAGCTACGAGGAGTTCACCGACGGGGAGGCGACCGAGGAGTACGACGCGGCCTACGTCTGTACGCCGAACGCGCTCCACTTGCCGTACGCGGAGGCCGCCGCCGAACACGGGAAGGCCGTCCTCTGTGAGAAGCCCGTGGAGTCGACCCGCGAGCGCGCCGAACGCCTCGTCGCGGCCACCGAGGACGTCCCGTTGATGGTCGCATACCGGATGGAGACCGACCCGCAGGTCCGCCGGATGCGCGAGCTGATCGCGGAGGGCGCCATCGGGGACCCCGTGGCCGTCCACGGAAGTATGAGCCAACAGATGCTGGAGACGGTCTCCGGCGACGCCGACCAGTGGCGCCTCGACCCTGACCTCGTCGGGTACGGCGCGAGTGTGATGGACCTGGGGATCTATCCGCTCAACACCGCGCGGTTCGTCCTCGACGCCGACCCCGTCAGCGTGACCGCCCAGATGCGGTCCGCGGACGAGGCGTTCGACGACGTGCCGGACCAACACGCCGCCTTCACGGTCCGGTTCGACGACGGGACGCAGGCGGCCTGTACCGCCGGCCAACACGCCGCGTACACCGGCCACTTCCGCGTCGTCGGCACCGGCGGCGAGTTGACCCTCGAACCGACCTTCCTCGGCCAGCCCGAGCAGACGCTGACGCTCGCCAGCGACGGTCGGGAGTTGGAGGTGGCCGACGGCCGGCGAGACGTAATGCGAGACGAGATGACCGAGGAGTTCGACTACTTCGCCGACCGCGTGCTCCGCGAGGCACCGATCTACCCCGACGGCGACCACGCCCTCGTCGACATGCGCGCCCTCGAAGCGATCTACGAGGCCGCCGAGACGGAGACCACGGTCTCGGTGTCGTAGCTCGGTCGTCGAAGGGGAGCCACGCCGGACCTACTCGGACGCCGCGGACGCGTCTTTCCCCTGCGCGTCGAGGATGTCGAGCACCTCGTTCGCGAACATGACGGTCCGGAGCGGCAGGCCGTACCGCTCCGTGTCCATGTCGTACTCGCGGAGTTCGTCGACCGTTTCCGGAGTGTGTGGGAGCGTCGTCACGGCCTCGGAGACGTCGATCTCCAGCGTTCCGTCGTCCGTGTCCAGCCACGGCTGCGTGCGCTGCTTCTGGTCGTACTCGATCGCGTGCGTCGAGTCACCGATCGCGGCCATCACGTCGTCGACCGCGCCGATGTCGAGGCGGTCGTCTCCCGACTCCGAGACGAGGGCCAGTCGGCCGTCGTCGCAGTTCGGCACGTATCGTGTCATGAGTTACCGTTACAGCGTCCGGGTAATAATCCTGTTGTCGGCCGAAATCAGAAACGAGAGACCGCGCACGGCGCCGGGCGCCCAGACGGCTACTTCATTACCTTCGGGTCCGCTTCGGCGCCGTCGAGCGGCTCGCTGTTCCAGTAGTGATGGTTCGGATCCTCGCGGAAACACGCCGCCTGCCCGTCGCCGTCGTCGACCTCCTGAAGCTCCGGCTTCTCCTCGCGGCACGCCTCGCGGGCGACGGGACAGCGGGTGTGGAACCGGCACCCGGACGGCGGGTCGACCGGATCCGGCACGTCCACCTCGCGGAGCGGCGGTCCGGAACTGTCCATCTCGTCGAGGTCGAGGTTCGGCGTCGCCCACCGCAGCACCTCCGTGTAGGGGTGACGCGGGTCGTGGATGAGCCGTTCGGCCGACGCGATCTCGACGATCTCTCCGAGGTACATCACGGCGATCCGACCGTTGCCGTGCTCGGCGAAGTACCGGGCGTTCGAAAGGTCGTGCGAGATGAACAGGAACGAGGTCTCGAACTCCTCTTGCAGTTCGAGCATGAGGTCCATGATCTCGATGCGCAGCGAAACGTCGACCGCGCTGATGGCCTCGTCGGCGAGGATCGCTTCCGGGTTCATCAGTAGCGCGCGCGCAAGCGCGACGCGCTGTTTCTCGCCGCCCGAGAGCTGGTGCGGATACCGCTCTAAGAAGTCGTCGGCCGGCGTCATCCCGACGCGCTCCAGCAGCGACACCATCCGAGCGCGGCGCTCGGTACGGTCGCTGTCAGGGTGGGTGTGACGGAGCGCCTCGGAGAGGACGTCGACGATGCGTCGGTTCGGGTTGAGCGCGCTGCCCGGGTCCTGATGGATGATCTGGAGCGCGCTCCGGATCTCGTCGTACGGGACGTCGCCGCCGCCGGACTTGGCCTCTTGGATGTCCTGCCCGCGGAACTCGATGGAGCCGCCGGTGGGTTCCTGTAGGCCGATCATCGTCTTGCCGAGCGTCGTCTTCCCGCACCCGCTCTCGCCGAGCAGGCAGACGAGGTCCTGTTCCTCGATGTCGAGGGAGACGCCGTCGACCGCCCGCACGACCTGCGGGTCGCCGAAGAACCCCTCGATGAGTCCCTGCTCCTCCTCGAAGTGGACCTCGACGTCGTCGAGCGACAGCAGCGGCTGCCTGCCGGCGGCCGACCGATCGCGCACCTCGTCGCCGTCGTCGATGTTCGGCGTTTCGATGTCGGGAGCGTCCTCGCCGAAGTTGAGGGGTATCTCCTCGCGGGCCTCTTCCCAGTGGTGGCACGCCGACCGGTGTTCGTTGTCGTCGTGCGAGACCAGCGGCGGGTCGTCGGTCCGGCACTCCGCGGTCGCAAGCGGGCACCGCGGGTGGAACCGACAGCCCGACGGCACGTTGATCGGCGCCGGGCCCTCGCCCTCGATGGGCTGCATCTCGGACAGCGGCGCGTCGAGGTTCGGCGTCGCGTTCAACAGCGCCCGGGTGTACGGGTGGCCGGAGTTCTGGATGATGTCGTCGCGCGGTCCGATCTCGGCGAACTGGAACGCGTAGATGATCGCCATCCGGTCGGCCAGCGACGCGACGAGCGGGAGGTCGTGCGTGATGAAGACGATCGTCAGGTCGTACTCGTCCTGGAGGTCTTCGAGCAGCGTGAGGATGGACCGCTCGCATCAACAGGTCGAGCGCGGCGGTCGGCTCGTCCATCACGAGTACCTCCGGGTCGAGCACCATGCTCAACGCTATCAGCGCGCGCTGTTGCATGCCGCCGGAGAGCTCGTGCGGGTACGATCCGAGGACCCGATCCGGCTCCAGATAGAGGTTCTCCAGAAGCTCTCGGGCAAAGGCCAACCCCTCCGAGACGCTCTTGTCGTGCGCCTTCAGCGTCTCCTCGAAGTGCGCCCCGACCTTCATGGTCGGGTTGAAGGAGCTCATCGCTCCCTGGAACACCATCGAGACCTCCTCCCAGCGGAACTGACGGAGCTCCTCGTCGCTTAGTTCGAGGATGTCGATCGTCTCTCCGCTCTCGGGGTGATAATGGATCTTCCCGCTGAGCACGCCGGGGTCCGGGATGGCGTCCAGCAGCGCGGACGCGAACATCGACTTGCCGCTCCCGCTCTCACCGACGATGCCGAGCACCTCGTGCCGATCGATGCTGACGTTGGCGTCGTCGAGGACGTACGTGTGGCCGTCGTTGAACGTCACGTTCGTGTCCTCTACCTCGATTACCGGATCGGTGGCGGCCTGGTCGACCGCCGTCCGCTGGATTGAGTTACTAGTGTCCATTCAGATCAGCCCCGTGTTCGTCGCGTCGTCGTCTGCCTCCTCGATCGATTCGGATTCCCCGGAGAACCGGGTGCGGACGCGGGGGTTGAAGATCCGGTCCATTCCCTGACTCAGGAGAATGAGCCCGAACGCCAGGCCGACGATGGCGACGATCGGGACCAGCAGCCAGTGGAGCGCTTCCGTCGTGAACAGGCCGCCTTGGTTGTACGCGTTGTTCAGCGTGACGCCCCAGTTCTGGCCGGTGTACGGCAGCACGCCGATGAAGTACAGCCCGACGGACGCGAAGATGGTGTACCGCGCCGCGAGCACGAAGTTGATCATCACGTACGGCATGATGTTCGGGAGGACGTCCTTCCGAATGATCCGGAACGTGCCGGTTCCCATGGTGCGTGACGCCTCGACGTAGCTCTCCTCGCGGATCGAGAGTACCTGCGACCGGATGGAGCGACCGAGTCCCGCCCAGTAGTTGATCGTGAGGATCACCCCGAGCAGGATCGGGTTCTCCGGGCTGAGCGTGATCGCGAGCACGATGACGAGCGGAAGCCCCGGAATGGCCATGAAGAAATCCGAGACGGACGTGATGACGGTGTCGACGCGGCCGCCCTTGTACCCCGAGACGGTCCCGACGATCACGGCGAGGCTGGTCGCCCAGACGCCGCCCGCGAGCACCATCAGCAGGATGAACGGCGTCGAGTCGATGATCAGCGCCAGCAGGTCGACGCCCGACTGCGTCGTGCCGAGCGGGAACTCGAGCGACTGGAACGGCGGGAGCAGCCGGTCGGTCGACTGGTTCGGGCTGGCGTCCCGCCAGAGTCCGAACACGTCGACGAGCGCCATGAGGACGTAGGCGCTCAGGATGACGAGTCCGAGCCGCGTCCGCGAGTCGGCCCACGCCACGAGGGCCGGCTCTTTGATCGAGTGCTGGTAGAACTCCGCGGCGCGGTCGCGGGAACTGATCTCCTCGTCGGACGCGACCGAACGCCAGTCGAGGTCGTTCGACGACGCGTCGGACCCCTCCTCAGTAGGCATTCGAATCACCTGCGCGGATGCGCGGATCGATGAGTCCGTACGTCAGGTCGGCGACGTAGACGGCGACGACGAGCGTCACCGTGATCACGAGGAAACACCCCATCATCAGGGGGTAGTCGTTGGCGTTGACCGCCTGGATCAGGTAGTACCCCAGTCCGGGGTACGAGAATATCTCTTCGAGGACGACGGTCCCGCCCAGCCGGAAGCCGATCTGTAAAAGCAGTCCCGTGTACATCGGCAAGATCGCGTTCTTGGCGACGTAGCTGGTCGCGATGCGGTTGTCCGAGAGCCCGCGCAGGCGGGCGACCTCGACGAACTCCTCGCCCAGTACCTGGATGCTGTTCCCGCGCATGTTCAGCGCCGTCGACCCGATGCCGCCGATGGTGAACGCCGCTATCGGGAGCACCGCGTGGTAGAGGACGGTCCGGAGATACGGGAGCGTGAATCCCGCCTCGACACTCCGAGCGGCCGCGTCCCCGGTCGGGAACCAGCCGAGCTGGAACCCGAGGAAGAACAGGAAAAGCACCGCGAAGATGTAGTACGGGACCGACATCAGGAAGATGGACCCGCCGGACGCCGTCTTGTCGAACCGGGACCCTTCCCAGTACGCCTGTAGCGCGCCGATACCCACGCCGATGACGAACATCAACACCGTCGACGTGACGACGAGAAAGACCGTCCACGGAAGCGCGCGGGCGAGGACCGCCACGACGGGGTCCCCGAGCGATATCGACTGTCCGAGGTCCAGCTGGAACACGCCGACGATGTAGTCGATGTACTGCTGCCACAGCGGTGCGTCAGGCCTGATGTTCTGTAGGGCCTCGATGCGCGCGTCGACCTGTTCCGCCGGAACCCCCTGCTGGAGGAGGTTGATCCGGAGCTGCGTGAACGGGCCGCCGGGAAGCAGGCGTATCAGGCCGAAGGTGAGCGTCGCCACTGCGAGGATGGTCGCAGGGATCCGGAGTGTCCGTCTGAGATAGTATTTCATGATGGGAAACGTGAGAGAGACCGGTCGCGGTTCTCAGCCACGGTACTGGAGGTCGCCCTCGTGGACCCACCAGAACTGCGGCCACTTGACCTGGCGGTTGGGGTTGTCCTCGGACGCGATGGTCCACTCGTCGTCCGTCGTCCAAGACTGCTCGTTTTTCGACACCAAGCCGAGGAACGGCAGCTCGATGTGGTTGTGCCACGCGGCCTGCTGGACGTACGGCCGGGACTCCTCGTCGTTGGGCTGTTGGGCGATCTGATCGACCACGTCGAGCGGCGTGAGGGTCATCTCTCCGCCGTCCCGGCCGGGGATCGTCTGCTCGGACTGCGCCTTCTCGCGGTAGCCGTGCCCGCCGCCGATCTCCTCTTCCCACAGCTGGTACCGCAGCGGGAAGTACGGGAACGACGAGCGCGAGCCGCCCGGCAGCCAGTAGAGGCTCCCCATCGCGAAGTTGCTGTTGGAGTAGCGGCTGAACCAGTCGTTCGTCGGCAGCGTGCTGATGGAGAAGTCGAAGCCGAACTCGTTGAGTTGGCTGACGACCGTCTGGGTCATCGTCGTCCAGTCGGTCCACCCGGCCGGCGAGAGGTAGTCGCCGCCGATGGTGTTCCCGCCCTCGTCGACCCACGTGCCGTCCTCCATGGTGTAGCCGGCGTCTTCGAGGAGCTGGGTCGCCTCCTCCGACTGCGTCTCGCCGGCGCCGTACGTCTCGAAGTCGTCGTACCAGTCGTCCAGCCAGTACTCCTGGTCTTTCGGCGCGATGCCGCACGGCGTCTCGGTCACGAACTTCGAGCGCGGACCGGCGTTCTCGACGATGGCCTCCCGGTCGATGACGTGGGCGACCGCCTGCCGCACCTCGCGCTTTTCGAAGTGCTCGTTGTCGTGGTTGAACACGATCCCGTACCCCCACTTGGCCGGGATGTTCACTTCCTCGATATGGTCGGGGAACTGGTCGACGATCTCGGGCGGCGAGAACAGGCTCGGCGCGCCGTCGACGTCCTGGCCGGAGATCAGCGCCTGGTGTTGGGCGGTGTTCCCGCCGTAGCTCTCGATCATGAAGCGATCGAAGTTGACGTTGTCCGCGTTGTAGAAGTCGGGGTTACGCTCGAACTCGAACGCCTGCTGGTCCTTGCTGACGAACGACCACATGCCGCTGGCGACCGGGTCCTCCCACTCCCACCGGAGGAACTCGTCGATGTCGGTGTCGAGCCACTGCTCGTGGGTGCTCGCCTTCGTGTCCACGAGGTAGTTCGTCAGCTCGAACTTGATGATCTGCGGGTTCGTGGGACTCGACAGGAGGAGCCGCGCCGTCTTGTCGTCGACGATCTCGTAGTCGTCGAGGTATCCCCACAGCGAGCTCCCCGACGCCTCGGCGAGCTGGAGCTGGACGTCGAGGTCGTCGGTCGTCCACTCGTCGCCGTTGTCCCACGTCAGGTCGTCGCGGAACGTGAGCGTGACCTCCTCGCCGTCGACCTCCAGCTCGTCGAGCGCGCCGAGGATGAACTCGCTCTCGTTGAACGAGTACTTCATGAACGGCGCGAACACCGACCGCCCCGCCGGCCACCGGTAGTTCTGTATCCCGGACGTGTTGAAGTGGAGGTCGTTCGGGTTCCCGGTGTACGCGTTGGCGTACGTCGCCTGGTGGACCGTGTCCCCGTTGCTGTCGGTTCCGTCCGAACCGTCGGAACCGTCAGAGCCGTCCGAGCCGTCCGAGCCGTCGCCGGTTTCGCCGCTACATCCGGCGAGCGCCGCCACCCCGGACGCCCCGGCGGCGGAGAGTATTTTTCGTCGACTCACTACCTGATCGTACGTGTCCCCCTCGCTATCGGCTGACATTACGTAGCGCTTGTTATCGTAATAGGACATAAACATTGGGGAAGAACGTGATAGACTCGAAAAGGGGTTCGTCCCGGCCGCCGCGGTGGTCTCCAGTCACACGCACTCGCAGTTCCGCCGTTCCGTGCCGCCACTGGCCGATCGGTACCGCAGTCGCGAGACGACCACTAGCGTTATGTCCGCCGACGCATCACCTCGCTATCGATGGACCACTACGACGACTGCTGGCTTCGATACGACGGCGTCGACGACGGGACCCGCCGCGAGACGTATCGGGACCGAGTGAGTCACGCGTACGTCGCCGAGGAGTCGCCGGAGTCGCAGCGCCGTCCGCGACGAGCTACGCCGGGCGCTCCCGTCGCTGCTCGACCGAGAGCCGCACCTCTGGCAGCACCCGCCGACGACGGTCGACGGGTTCCTCGCCGTCGGCACGCCGGACGACATGGCGGTGGTGGCCGAGAGCGTCCCCCGATCCGAGATCGAGGGGCTGGCGGACGGCGGCTACCTGATCCGGTCGGTCTCGTGGAACGACGCGGACTGTACCGTCGTCACCGCGCCGACCGACCGCGGGCTGGTGTACGGAACCTTCCACCTCCTCCGTCTGTTGAACGCGGGTGAGCCGATCGACGACCTCGCGGTCCGGGAGGAGCCGGACCACGCACACCGCCTGCTCGACCAGTGGGACACGCCGTTCCGCCGCTCGGTCGAACGCGGGTACGGCGGGGAGTCCATCTTCGACTGGGAGCGGCTGCCGGACCTCCGGGAGCGGTACGAGGACTACGCCCGACTGCTGGCGTCGGTCGGGATCAACGGCGTCGTCCTCAACAACGTCAACACGACGAAGCCCCCCCGAGCGAGCGCGAACGAGGCCTTCGACGCGTTCGAGGGATGGCAGCTGCTCGAATCGCGGCGGCTCGAATCGCTCACCGGACTGGCGGCGACGTTCCGCCGCTACGGGATCCGGACGTACCTCTCGGTGAACTTCGCGGCGCCGATGCTCGTGGGCGACCTCGACACCGCAGATCCGCTCGACGAGGGCGTCCGCGAGTGGTGGCGGAAGAAGGCCGACGAGGTGTACGACCTCATCCCCGATTTCGGGGGCTTCCTCGTGAAGGCGGACTCGGAGGGGCAGCCCGGCCCGTACGACTACGACCGCGACCACGTCGACGGCGCGAACGCCATCGCCGAGGCGCTGGCTCCCCACGGCGGCCGCGTCTGGTGGCGGGCGTTCGTCTACGGCTCCCACGAGGACCGCGCGGTACAGGCGTACGAGACCTTCGAGCCGTTGGACGGCGAGTTCGCGGACAACGTCACCGTCCAGGTGAAGAACGGGCCGATCGACTTCCAGCCCCGTGAGCCCGTCTCGTCGCTGTTCGGCGCGATGCCGGAGACCGACCTCGGACTCGAACTACAGGTCACACAGGAGTACACGGGACAGGGCGTCCACGCGACCTCCCACCTCCCGATGTGGCGAGAGATCCTCGACTTCGACACGCACGCGAACGGTCCCGACACGCCGGTAGCCGACCTGTTCCGCGGGTCCGGCGAGGGCGTCGTGGGGGTCGGCAGCGTGGGCGAGGACCACAGTTGGACGGGGCACTACCTCGCGCAGGCGAACCTGTACGCGTTCGGCCGCCTCGCGTGGGACGCGGAGGCGGACGAGGCCGCGGTGACCGAGGAGTGGGCGCGACAGACGTTCGGCGGCGACGGCGAGGTCGTCGCCGCGGTCGCGTCGATCCTCCGAGACTCGTGGGAGGCCTGCGTCGACTACGAGACCGGCGGACTCGGGCTGCTCCACATGATCCACAACGGCGAGGAGTACCTCGAGAACCACTACGAACCCTCCCCCGAGGAGTGGCCGGGATACCACGGCGCCACCGAGGACGGCATCGGCGTCGACCGTACCGCGAGCGGGAGCGGCTACGCCGCGCAGTACCGGGACCCGGTGGCCGAGCGGTTCGCGTCCGTCGAGGAGTGCCCCGAGGAGTTCCTGCTCTTCTTCCACCACGTCCCGTGGGACCACGAGCTAGACGACGGGACGACCGTCGTCCAGCGGCTCTACGACAACTGCTACGCCGGCGCCGAGGCGGTCGAGCGCTTCCGGGATCGGTGGGCGGAACTCGAGGGGCGGGTCGACGAGCGTCGGTTCCGCCACGTCGGCGAGCGGTTCGACGAGCAGGTGGCACAGGCGGAGCGCTGGCGGGACGCGCTCACCGCGTTCTTCCGCGAGCGCTCCGGAATACCCGACGAGCGGGGGCGCGTGCCCGAGCCCTGAGCGTCCGTCTCGGTATCGGACCGATCGGGCCGCGCCGCTCACCGCTGGACTTTTGCCCGTCGTCCGCGATCGGAAACCATGTCGAAGACATCGACGTTGCTCGACCTCGTCTGTGCCCACAGAGCACAGATGAAGGTCGTGCTCGCAGTGCTGATCGCCTGCGGACTGATGCTGGGACTCGCCGCGCTGGTCGTCTCGCCGGGCGACGAGGCGTGGCCCATCCTCGTCATCGACGCCGTTCTCGTCGGCGGCGGATTTGCGGGGTTCGCGGGGATGTACCGGTACTGTACGAAGCGCGCGATGGACGAGTAGGACCGCACCGCTCCCGGAGGAGCGTCACGCCGCTTCGAGGAACGCCGCCGTCTCGGCCGCGATCTCTCGCACGTCTTCGTCCGCGTCCTCCTCGGCGACAGCCGAGAGCCTCGGCGCGGCGTCGGGGTCCCCGAGGCGGCCGAGCGCCTGTACCGCCCGCGCTCGAACGAACGACCGATCGTGGTAGAGCGCCCCGAGCAGCCGGTCCGCGACCAGGTCGACCGCGTCCGAGTCCGTCGCCGCGAGGTGGCCGAGCGCGTCGACGGCGGCGCCGGCGACGCCCGCGTCGGCGTCGTCCGTCAGTGCGCCGAGGTCGGCGACCAACGCGCCGGAGTCGTCGACGGCGTCGAGCGCTTTCTCCGGCGCCGTCTCGGTGACCGCCACCGCGACGTTGGCGAGCGTTCGGCGCGCGGAGACGCGGCGCTCGCGCTCCTCGCGGTCGTGTTCGACGAGCGTCTGCCGCGTCGCCGGGTGGTCGACGAACTCGGCGTACTCCTCGGTGTCCTCGCTCGGTTCGGTCGCGCGGAGCCCCGCGACGAGAGCCCCGACGTGCGGGGCGACGAGGGCCGGGCGCTCGACGACGAGTTTGCCGAGGAGCGTCGCGGCGGTCAGTTGGACGTCGACGATGTTGCTCCCGGCTGCGGCGGCGACCCCGTCAAGGCGGCCGTCGAGGGCGCCGGGTGTGTCTTCCGCGACGGCGTCGAGGACGCTGATCGCGCGCAGCCCGACAGTGGCGTTGTCGTCGTCGGGCAGGGAGGCGACGGCGTCGAGGGGGAGTCCGACTGCGTCGGCGTCAGCCTCGGCGAGCGCCTCGCAGAGTTCGAGCCCGCGCTGTCGGACCATCGGGCTGGACGAGGCGAGGGCCGCACGCACCGCCGATTCGTCGACGTCACCCGGGGCGACTGAGTCGGGGTCGACGTCGCTGAGTGGGGGTTCGGAGTCCGTTGGCATACGCGAACGATGCGCGTCGCCGGGTAAATACGTGGGGGTCGCGGTCGGAGGGGACCTCCATGCGTACCGGGATTCGGGTCCCTGCCCCGCGAACGTGCGCTGAGGCATCCACAACCTTTACTATCAGCTTCAGGAATACGTAGACGCTAATGGTCGATTACGAGAAGCTCCGCGACCCGAACGCGGAGTACACCATGCGGGACCTCTCGGCGGAGACGATGGACATCACGAACTCACGGGGGGGTGTCCGTGACGCTGAGATTACGGACGTACAGACGACGATGGTCGACGGCAACTACCCGTGGATTCTGGTGCGCGTCTACACGGACGCGGGCGTCGTCGGCACCGGCGAGTCCTACTGGGGCGGCGGCGACACCGCGATCATCGAGCGCATGAAGCCGTTCCTCGTCGGGGAGAATCCGCTCGACATCGACCGGCTCTACGAGCACCTCGTCCAGAAGATGTCGGGCGAGGGGTCGATCTCGGGCAAGGTCATCTCGGCTATCTCCGGCATCGAGATCGCGCTCCACGACGCCGCCGGGAAGCTCCTCGACGTGCCGGCCTATCAGCTCGTCGGGGGGAAGTACCGCGACGAGGTCCGCGTGTACTGCGACCTCCACACGGAGAACGAGGCGGACCCGCAGGCCTGCGCCGCCGAGGCCGAGCGCGTCGTCGAGAACTTCGGCTACGACGCCATCAAGTTCGACCTCGACGTGCCGTCCGGCCACGAGAAGGACCGCGCCAACCGCCACCTCCGCAACCCCGAGATCGACCACAAGGTCGAGATCGTCGAGGCGACCACGGAGGCGGTCGGCGACAAGGCCGACGTGGCCTTCGACTGTCACTGGTCGTTCACCGGCGGCTCCGCGAAGCGCCTCGCGGAGGCGCTGGAGGAGTACGACGTGTGGTGGCTCGAAGACCCCGTCCCGCCGGAGAACCACGAGGTCCAGGAGGAAGTCACGAAGTCGACGACGACCCCCATCGCGGTCGGCGAGAACGTCTATCGGAAGCACGGCCAGCGGACCCTCCTCGAACCGCAGGCCGTCGACATCGTCGCGCCGGACCTGCCGCGGGTCGGCGGGATGCGAGAGACCCGCAAGATCGCGGACCTGGCGGACATGTACTACATCCCGGTCGCGATCGCACAACGTCTCCTCTCCCATCGGCACGATGGCGTCCGCGCACGTCGGCGCGGCCATCCCGAACTCGCTCGCGCTCGAGTACCACTCCTACGAGCTCGGCTGGTGGGAGGATCTCGTCGAGGAGGACGACCTCATCGAGGAGGGGCGTATGGAGATCCCGGAGGAACCCGGTCTCGGTCTCACGCTGGATCTCGACGCGGTCGGCGATCACATGGTCGAAGGCGAGACGCTGTTTGACCCGGCGTAGCCGGGGTAGGCTCGCCTGACTCTGTCAGGCGGTGTTCGACTGACCGTGGTTTCGTCGGGCACGCGGATCTCCGATCGACGCTGTTCGACCCGACAGCGGCCGGGTCGAGGACGCCCGGACGCCACTTCCGTACGACACAGTCAGCGGTACGTTCACCGACACAACCGGGAGCTCTCGCCGCCGGCAGTCGCGGTGTGGGGCGCGCGTATCCGGTCGATATCGCCGGAAGGCAAGGGGTCTCTCGGACCGAGAGCGCGCCGGCGGTACTCTTATAACGGCGACCGCGCATCGGTATGGTATGCGGTACTATCGACTCCCCGGCGGAAAGCACAGCGTGGGGTCAGACTCGCTCGTCGTCGTCGACGACGGTGATGCGTACGACCTCTCGACGGCGTCGGACGACCTCGGTTCCTTCACCGAACTCGCTCGGGCCGCGAACGCGTGCGGCGCGGACATCGACACCATCGCTCGGGACCGGATCGCCGACGCGGAGTCGGTAGCCCTCGACACCGACGACGTGCTCCTCCCGGTGGTCCCCGACGAGGTGTGGGCCGCGGGCGTCACGTACCAGATCAGCGAGCAGGCGCGCGAGGCGGAAAGCGGGAAGCCGGAGGTGTACATCGACGTGTACGACAGCGAGCGGCCCGAGCTGTTCCTGAAGGCGACCCCCTCGCGGACGGTCGGTCCCAACGACGCCGTCGGGATCCGCGGCGACTCCACCTGGGACGTGCCGGAACCGGAGCTGGGCGTCGTACTCCACCGCGGAGAGGTCGTCGGGTACACGGCCGGCAACGACGTGTCGAGCCGCTCCATCGAGGGCGAGAACCCGCTGTACCTCCCGCAGGCGAAGGTGTACGACCAGTGTTGCTCGGTCGGCCCGTGCGTGGCGACGCCGGAGACAGTGGACGACCCGCACGACCTCGGGATGACGCTCACGATCGAGCGGGACGGCGAGACCGTCTTCGAGGACTCGACGTCGACGAACGAGATGGCGACCACCTGCGAGAACCTCGTCTCCTACCTCCGTCGACACAACGACCTGCCGGAGACCGTCGTCCTGCTGACCGGGACCGCGCTCGTGCCGCCGGAGTCGTTCACGCTCGCCGAGGGCGACCGGATCGCGATCGACATCGACGAGATCGGACAGCTCGTCAACGACACCGTCGTCGTCTAACGGCCTCGAACGCTCCGCGAAGCGCAAAAGCGGCGATCGCCGGGATTCGGACGAACTCCGTTACTCCCGAGACCGGGACTACTCGTCGTCCGCGACCCGCGTCTCGGCGAAGTACGTCCGCCCGTTCTCCGGAACCTCCTTCGTCCCAGTGACTTCGAACGCCGCGGTGTCTGCGATGTCAGCCGCGGAGTGACCGACGCGGAGCTCGTATGGACCGGCCTCGACGGCGAGATCCATGTCGCGGTCGTGGTACGCGAGCTGGGTGGCGTCGACCTCGAAGGCAACGCGCGCGGTCTCGCCCGGTTCGAGGGAAACGCGCTCGAACCCGACGAGCTCCTGAACGGGGCGGGCCTGATCGGGATTCTCCGCGCTGGCGTACAGCTGGATCACGTCGCGGCCCGCGGCATCGCCGACGTTCTCGACCGTGACCTCGGCGGTGACGGCGCCGGCTGGCGGCAGTTCGGTCGTCGAAAGCGAGAGGTCGCCGTACTCGAAGTCGGTGTAGCTGAGACCGTGTCCGAACGGGAACAGGGGGTCCGTCTCCGTGTAGACGTACTCCTCGTTCGCGGTGTTGGGCTTCCGGCTGTAGTGGACCGGGAGCTGGCCGACAGAACGGGGGATCGAGACCGGGAGGTGCCCGGCCGGGTTGTGCTCGCCGAACAGCACGGAGGCGACCCCCTCGCCGCCGCGTTCGCCCGGGAGCCACGCCTGTACGACCGCGGGAACGGACTCCGCGATCGACTCGATCGAGTGCGGCTTCCCGCTCACGACGACGACCGCGACCGGCGTGTCCGTCTCGTGAACGCGCTCGACGAGGTCGCGCTGGACTCCCGGGAGTCCGAGGTCGACCACGTCACACCCCTCGCCGCTGGTGGCGACGCTGGGCTTGTTGACGCGGTCGCGGTCGGAGTCCGAGAAGTCGACGGCCGAGCGGGCGCCGACGAACGCGAGCGCGACGTCGGCGTCGGCGGCCGCGTCGGCGGCCCGATCGAAGCCGTCCGTCTCGGGACCGGTGGTCGTACAGCCCCGCTCGTAGGTCACGTCGAAGCCGTGTTCGTCCGCGCGCTCGCGGACCGCGTCGAGCGGCGTCGTGGCGTCGAGTTCGACCTCCGCCTCGGGGTAGTGGGCGGGGTAGGCGTAGTCGCCCATGAGCTCCTGTGCGTCGTCGGCCTTCGGCCCGAGGACCGCGACCGAGTCGGTCTCAGCGCCGGCGAGCGGGAGCAGATCGCCCTCGTTTTTCAACAGCGTCATCGACTCGCGGGCGGCGCGCTCGGTCAGCTCGCGGGCCGCGTCGGTGCCGTACGGTTCGTCGGCCGCCGCGGGGTCGACGGTTGCGTCGTCGAGCAGTCCCGCGTCGGCCTTCGCGCGGAGGACCCGGCGGACCGCCGCGTCGAGCGTCGCCTCGGCGAGTTCGCCGGCCTCGACGGCGTCGACGAGGTGCTCGCCGTAGCAGTCGGTGTAGGGGAGCTCGACGTCGACGCCGGCCTCCAGGGCGGTCGTGCCGGCCTCGCGCTCGTCGGCGGCGACGCCGTGTTCGCTCCGCAGGAACTCGACGCTGTAGTAGTCGGAGACGACGGTGCCGTCGAACCCCCACTCGCCGCGGAGCACCTCGGTCAGCAGCCACTCGTCGCTCGCGCAGGGCACGCCGTCGATATCGTGGTACGCGTTCATCACGGACTCCGCGTCCGCGGTGCGGATCGCGGCCTCGAACGGGAACAGGTGCGTCTCGCGCAGCTCGCGGCGGCCGACGTTGACCGAGCTTCGGTTTTTCCCACCCTCGCCGACGCCGTGGCCCGCGAAGTGTTTGAGCGTCGCCGTGACGCCGTCGCCGCCGTCCTGGAGCCCTTCGACGTAGCCGCACGCCATCGACGCAACGAGGTACGGGTCCTCGCCGAACGTCTCCTCCACGCGGCCCCACCGGAGGTCGCGAGCGATGTCGAGGACTGGCGAGAGCGCGTGCGTCGTGCCGATCGCTTCGAGCTGGTCGCGGATCGTGTCCGTGACCGATTCGAGGAGGTCGGGCGACCACGTGCTCGCCATCCCGATCATCTGCGGGAACGTCGTGCCCGCGGGACCCATGTACCCACTCAGACACTCCTCGTGGGGGATCGCCGGAACCCCCAGCCGGGTCTCCTCCCGGAGGTACTCTTGGAGTTCGTTCGTCCGCTCGGCGGCCGCCCTCGGGGGAAGCCCGCCCTCTCCGCCGACCCGCGTGAGGTGGCCGATCCCGTCCGAGAGGTGCTCGTCGACGGCGTCCTCGTCGAGTTCACCCTCCTCGGTTAGAATTCGGTCGGCGTTCACGGAGCCGAGTTGCGCTGCCTTCTCCGCGACCGTCATCCGGTCGAGAAGGTCGTCGACGCGTCGCTCGGTCGATGTCTCGGAGACACCGCCGTCTGGAGTGGTTCCCATCACCGACACCCTCTCGATCCCAGATATTAATGATTCGGGTGTCCGCGCGTCCGTCCCGAGGAGCGCCGTCACAGGGACGCCTCCGCGACTGCGAGAGCGACGACAGTGTTCTCGGTTACAGAACAATATTTTTCATAGACGGGCAGAAACCCGCCCAGATCGGGGTTTTCAAACCGTTTCTGCGGCTTATTTCGGGTACATCGCGGGGACGTTTCAGAGATCCGAGAGAACAACCGGGGTTCTGTAATGGAGAACAGCCGCGGCGCGAGATGGTGCCGCCCGGAGGAGCGGGTCCACCCCGCCCGGCGTCTCGTGCGAGACCGGCCGGCGCAGTACTTTTAAATAGTGCCGCCGGGAGGTGTCGGCCATGGACGATCGAGCCGATCCGCCGACCTACCGGCGGGAGAGCGCATCGACGGACCAGCGGATCGACGACCTTCTCGACCGGATGACGGTCGCGGAGAAGGCCGGGCAGGTGACCGGGACGTGGGCGGGACGGCTCCGAGAGGCCCACGACCTCGACGACGTGAAGGCGGCCGTCGACGACCACCACCTCGGATTTGCGGCCCCGTTCGGCTGGGGCGGGGCGCTCGCGACGACTCCCGAGGAGGCGGCGGCGGCGGTCGAAGAGCTCCAGACGTACGCCCGGGAAGAGACCCGGTTGGGGATACCGCTGCTGTTCAGCGTCGACGCGGTCCACGGGCACGCGTACATCTCCGGTGCGACGGTGTTCCCGAACGCGCTCGGTGCGGCCGCGACGTGGGACCCGGAGGGAGTGGAAGCCGGAGCCGCGGCGACGGCGCGGGAGGTCCGCGCGACGGGCGCACACCAGAACTACGGGCCGACCGTCGACGTCGGACGCGACCCTCGCTGGGGACGCGTCTTCGAGACGTTCGGAGAGAGCCCGCACCTGGTGGGAGCGCTCGCGGCCGCGAAGGTCCGGGGATACCAGCGGGAGGGCCTGGACGACCCCGACGGCGTCGTCGCGACGGCCAAGCACTTCCCGGCGTACGGCGAGCCGGAGCGGGGCGAGGACGCCTCCCCCGTCGACGTCTCCGAGTACAAGCTCCGAAACACGTTCGTGCCCCCGTTCGAGCGGGCGCTCGAAGCGGGCGTGGAGTCGGTGATGCCGTCGTACAACTCGATCAACGGCGAACCCTCGCACGGTTCCGAAGCGCATCTGAACCGACTGCTCCGCGAGGAACTGGGGTTCGAGGGACACGTCGTCTCCGACTGGAACGGGATCCGGCACCTCCACGAGGACCACCGCACCGCGGTCGACCACGCCGACGGCGTCCAACAGGCCCGGGAGGCGGGCGTCGACGTGGCGTCGGTCGGCGGCGTTCCGCACGCCCGGCGGCTCGTGGAACTCGTCGACAGCGGCGACCTCGACGAGGCGACGCTCGACCGAGCGGTGCGGCGCGTCCTCCGACTGAAGTTCGAGTTCGGGCTGTTCGACGAGGCCCCAGAGGACGCCGTCGACGAGGCGGACGCCGTCGAGACGCTGGGCGCGCCCGCCCACCGCGAGCGGGCGCTGGAGACCGCGCGCGACAGTATGACGCTGCTGAAAAACGACGGGATACTGCCCCTTACGGGCGACGAGGACGTGTTCGTCGGCGGCCCGAACGCCGACGACCGCGTCCACCAGCTCGGCGGGTGGAGCGCCGCCCGCGACGACGGCCTCCCGGGGAAGACGATCCGAGAGGCGATCGAAGCGGCGACCGGCGGCGACGTGACCCACGCGCCGGGGACGACGCTCAACGAACCGGTCGACGTCGACGAGGCGGTCGACGCGGCGAGCGAGGCGGACGTGGCCGTCCTCGCGCTCGGCGAGGGATGGTACATCCACGAGTTCGGGCCGGAGGTACTGGCCGGCTCCGAGACCGGTCGCTGGCCCACCCGGCGCGACCTCCGCCTCTCGGCGGCGCAGCGCGACCTCGTTCAACGGGTACACGCCACCGGGACGCCGGTTGTCGGGGTCTTAGTCACCGGCCGGCCGCTGATCGTCGACTGGATGGCCGACCACGTGCCGGCTCTCCTCATGGCGTACTTCCCCGGGACGGAAGGGGGCGTTGCGGTCGCGGAGACGCTGTTCGGCGAGAACGACCCGAGCGGCCGCCTGCCGATATCGGTGCCGCGTGACGAGGGCGACCTCCCGCAACACCACGACGCCCTCGCGCATCCCACTCCAATCGGGGAGGACGAACACCCAGACTCGTACGACCCGCTGTTCCCGTTCGGCCACGGACTCAGTTACACGACGTTCGAGACGCGAGACCTGGAGACGAGGGTGGAACCGGCGGAGACGGACGGGACCGACGCGTCCGCCGAGCGGACGGTTCGGGTTGCGGTCGAGGTGGCGAACGTCGGCGACCGCGCCGGAACGGAAACGGTTCAGGTGTACGCACGTCAGCGGTACGCGTCTCGAGTGCGGCCCGTGCGATCGCTCGTCGGCTTCGATCGCGTCTCCCTCGGTCCGGGCGAGTCGGAAACGGTCGAGATACCGGTCCCCGCGCGGCGCCTCGGGTACTACAAACCCCGAGACGGCCACGTCGTGGAACCCGGGACGTACCTGGTCGAGGTGGCCGAGGAATCGACCGCCCTCGAACTGTAACTGCGGGTCGAGCGTCGCGGGGCACATCGCCTCCGACACGCGTCCGCTCCGGCCGTGGTGTCTCACACCGAGGGTCGCGTCGTCGGCGTGCGTTCTGTCATTGCGAACGGCATGGCGTTACAGTCGTACGTCTGTAATGTCTGTCGGTTTCGACCCGTTCGGAAACCCATAAAAGCCGCTCGCGGCCGGAGGCCCTCCTTCGCGCCCGGTCAGTCGATGCTCTCGATGTAGGCGTACTCGTCGGGGAGCGCGGCGGCGTCCTCCGGCAGGAGCGCGGCGACGAGGTAGTCGGCATGCGTCCGGAAGTAGTCGACGACGCGCGCGATGCGGTCCGAGTCGATGGCCTCGAGCGAGTCGAGCAGGACGAACGGGACCGTCTCGTAGACGTCGTGAACGAGGTAGCCAGCGAGCGCGAACACGAGTCCAGTCACCTCGCGCTCGCTCTCCGAGAGGTGGTCGACCGTGTCCTCGTAGGCCGTGCCGTCCGGCGACGAGCGGACGATGTGTAGGTCGAACTTGGTCCGCGTGACCTTGCGGCGCCCCTCGCGGACCTCCGTCTCCCGGCGCTCGATCCAGATCCGGTCGAGGTTCTCGTACGCCAAGATGTCGAGGACCGTCTCCATGTGCTCGTTGAACTCCTCGACGGCGTTCTCCTCGATGCGGTCGACCCGGGTCCGAAGCTCCGTCAGCCGGTCGGCAAGCTCCTCGCGTTCCGCCCGGAGGTCCTCGCGGCGCTCGATCGCTTCTTCTCGGTCCGCGATCTCGTCGTCGATCTCGTCGATCTCGTCTTCGAGTCGCTCGATCCGGAGCTCGATGCCGTTCGCCTCGCGGTGTCGCTCCAGTGCCTCGTCGTAGCCGTCGACATCGACCGACTCGGCCGCCGCTTCCAGCTCCTCGATCTCCGCTTGCTTCGACTCGATCCGCTCTTCGAGGTCCGCGATCCGCGACTCGGTCGATTCGATCTCCGCCTCGACGTCGTCGAGCTGCTCCTCGGCGCGCTCGACCTCGCGTTGCGCCTCGCGGAGCGACGACTGTCGGTCGGTGAGCTTCTCGATCTCCGCGCGGACCTCGTTGCGCTCGTCGAGCTTCTCGGACCGGCGCTCGCGGAGGCGGTCGAGCGTCGCCTCGATCTGTTCGGTCTCGACCTCAGACCCGCAGGTCCAACACACCGTCCGGTCGCCCGCCGTCAGCGCGTCGGTCGGGTCGTCGCCGGCCGCCTCCTCATCGACATCGATATCGATCCCAGAGTCGTCTACCATGTCCTCGTTGAAGCCGATGACGCTCCCGAGCTCGTTGACGTCGTCGTCGAGGGAGCGCTTCCGGCGGCGCAGTTCGTCGATACGCCCCGCGAGCCGGTCCGGACTCTCCTCCGGCGACTCCGCCTCCTCGACCGTCTCCCGAAGCTCTTCCCGTTCGGAGTTCAGTTCCGCGAGCGTCGAACGCTCCGTTTCGAGGTCGAACTCGAGGTCCTCTAGGTCGGAGCGTGCGTCGCGGACGCGCTGGAACGCCTCCTCCATCTCCCGTTTCCGCGTCCGGCTCTCCTCGACGCCGGTGTCGAGTTCGTCGAGCTCCTCGCGCACCGATTCGAGCTCTTCTTGCGCCGCTTCCAGTTCCTCGACCTTCTCACGGCGGTCCGCTTCGAGATCGGGGAGGTCGCGTTCGAGGCTATCGAGCTTCTCGATTTCGGACTCCAGCTCGTCGCGCTCGCGCTTACACTCGCGGATCTCCGCGTCGATCGCGTCCGTGTCGATCGGACGCATGATGATCTCGCGGAGGTCGTCACCGCGCGCGACCGCCCGTCGCGCCTCGTTGGTCTCCAGCAGGAACGCGAACAGGTCGGCGAGTTCGGGGTCGTCGAGGTACGGATCACCGTCGAAGGCGACGGAGTCGCCGCGGCGCCGTAGCGTCCGCGTATACGTTTCGTCGCCGAGTTCGAGCGTGACTTCGCCTTCCTCGGCGTCGCCTTTCAACGAACTCTGCCGGCTCCCCAACCCGGCCATCAGCGCTTGTAAAAACGACGTCCGGTTCGTCGCGTTGCGCCCCGTCAGGATCGAGACGCCGTCGGGAAGCGTGACCGACGCCTCGTCGATCCCACCGATGTTCCGCACGTCGACGCGGACGACGGATTCCGAGAGTGACTCCATCGATATGCTCGCAAGTCACCGCTCTACGTGTTAAATCTATCTTTCACCGGCCCCGGACCGGTCCACCGCCGAAGTCACGACCGACGGCGGGCCGGGTCGGCCGGTGAGCGACCGCGACGGAGCGTGAGCCGCGTAGGGAGAGGTAGTACTCTTTAAGTTAAAATACCAGTTTGAAAGGATAGTAAGAAAATTTATACTAATGGATATCGATCGAGATTCTACCGGAACTGAAGATCGTCACAGCACACAATCTCAGTGACAGGGTATTCTCAGGTGGTCACCACCACAAATCTCATCCTACCGCATAAGGCCATTGAGGGCGCATATACGTTGAATCCGGGAAATGAGATGAGAATTTTATGCTATCAGAATGTAGTTGTGTTTTTGAGCTATTTTTACTATTAGACCAATATATGTCACTACTACTCTATCTGAAACCCCATTTAGATAGAGTATTAGGCGAGATTGCGTTATAAACCAACAACACTACAAATAGTGGTGACACACGAGTAAATCAGTCGATCACGGCGAATTGACTGACAGACAGTTATTCTAAATACTTGAGTATTATAGAGAAACATACGAATACAGATCATAAATAACGCAGCGTTCGAGACCTCAGATCGTCGCGGACGCAGCATCGTTCTCACGCGACAAGTGCGTCTCAATACGATCGATGACGGTGTCGGCGAGCGAGGGCTTCGCTGTCGAATACGATGTTTCGGCCATCCACCACTGAGAGTAGCCGTTTGTGCGGCTGAGCGTGTTGTTTACGGGTGCTTTTGGCTGACGAGCCGGGGGAATGAACAAGGAATTCCACGTCAGATGCGGCGATTTCGTACTCGAGATGCCAGTCTTGGAAGCCGTTGTCGGCAGCAACGGACTACAGGTCGTCCGCGTTTAGCCGGACGATCTGCGTCCGGTCTTCGTATCATGCTTCCACCGAGCTGTGATGTGAACGTCAAGAACACCAAGCAACCCCATATAAGCCAATATCTCTGCTCTCAGCGTCTTTATCGGCTGTTTTGTCCGCTGTCGGAAGTACGACGACGCACGTCGCCGGTCGAAGAACGTGCTGACGAGAGTGCCGTGACCAGACTGTGGGTACTACAGCGCGTTTCCGCGCAGCAGCACCCGCCACACCCACATTTTGAGCCGATCAAACGATTTGTAGAGCGTGGTGTGATCGGTGAGATCGTCCCGATCAAGATTGAGCGCGGTACTACACTACATGAGATCCGATATGTGTCGTTGCCAGACCCTTATCGACAGTGGGCTTCGATAAATGACGAAACGACCCGATTGAATTGGTCAGGCTCTTCAAGGAATGGGCAGTGTCCGCTCTCAGAGAATCGCTTACTATCGGCGACAGGCGTCTTTTCGGCAACGTATTCGACACCACCGTTCTCTACCATCGTTTCGTCTTCACCAAGACAGACGAGTGTTGGAACATCCACGTCGGGGACCGCCTCTCGGTAGTCGCGTACTGACTGATCGAAGAGGATTGCGCTCGTGATCGGCGGTGGAACTCGGGTAATCTCATCGAAGAGTGTCTGTTCAACTGACTTTGGTTCGTCGACAAGCATCTCATCAATGAAGGACCAAGCCAATTCGTGTGGATTCGTTTGTGCGAGTTCCATGAGACCACGGAGCTCATCGAATCCAAATACACCGTGGTCGTACCCCTGCTGTTCGAGATCAAGCGGTTGCTGTTCGACACTCACAAAGCCGCGGAATCGATCTGTCCCAAACTGGCGCACGTATTCCCACGCCACGAGCGACCCCATCGACCAGCCGACTAAGACGACATCAGAAAGGCCCTGTGCGTCTAGGAACGCCTCCACGTCACGAGCATACTGTGACAGCGTATGTCCGGTTTCGGTCTTTTCGGAGCGACCGTGGCCTCTGAAATCGAGCGTGATCACCTGATACTCGTCGCTGAGAGGCTGCTGCTCGCTGAAGAACCGGCTACTCATCAACACGCCGTGGAGGAAGACAACCGGTACCCCGTCACCATCCGATTCGTAGTACAACTCCGCCCCGTTGACCGATTCAGTTGGCATATCGATAGATATGTATGATAGCTGTTAGTTGTTATGGCGAACTCTGCTGGTATCCAGCTATCCCACCCCAGTATGGCATATTTCGGCTCACAATTCGGAATACTCTATTGGCTCTTCTCAGTCGTTTCCGTTGACGCCACCTTCTTGGCGATACTGACCGAACAGCGAGTGTATGAACGTTCTCGTCGCCGGTTCGCATGGCCAAGTCGGCCAACACGTGACCCGTCTCCTCGCTGCGAGCGACCACAGCGTTCAGGGGATGGTGCGCGTGAAGTCACAAGCACCAGATATCAGGGACTTGGGTGCTGAGCCGGTTGTTGCGGATCTCACCGGTGACGTTTCTCACGCTGTTGAAGAGGTCGACGCGATCATTTTCGCTGCGGGATCGGGTGGTGAAGATGTGTGGGGTGTTGACCGCGACGGCGCGATTGCCCTCATTGATGAGGCGGCATCCGTGGGGGTAGAACGGTTTGTGATGCTCAGTTCGATTAATGCCGATCAGCCTGAGAATAGCCCCGAGGCGTTACGGGAGTATCTCCGCGCAAAGGGAGAGGCCGACGAGTATCTCCGACAGAGCGACCTGACGTACACTATTGTTCGGCCTGGGCCGTTGACAAACGAAGATGGTACCGGCCGAATCAAAACTGGTACTAATCTCGATAGAGACGCGATTGAGATTCCGCGAGAAGATGTCGCCCGGACACTGATCGCGACGCTCGGGGCTGAGAGTACGTACGGTGAGACGTTCGAACTTGCGGCCGGTGAGATGTCGATCGATGAGGCATTAGAAACGCCACTCCGCACGTAGTCTGACGATCGGATCGTGGATGGCTACCCTCTTCTTGGTACTGTTGAGGGAACCTCTGCTGGCTACGAGATGAAGCTGAATACTGAGCTTCATCAACAGTTTCGGTGTGCCTCTCGCTCCACAATGTCTAAGTTGATATCGTCTAAACAGCCGTCGAAGCGGTCGTTTTCGGGCATGGATCTCTTTGAAAACACACTGCCTCACTTTTCAATCCTTATCTGAACACTGCCCCTCAGGAGGGAGAAACGGAACAACACACCCGACTGTCGTTCCAACGGGAAACTATTAGGTCCGGTTCGACCGTTGTCTCGGCCAAGATGGCCGATCAGTCGAACCCGGACAGGGGCGATGGGTGCGACGAGAGTGACGAGAGCAATGGGAACGACAGGGGCATCGCAGTTCCCGCTGTCACCACTCACGAAGACATCACGTACGCCGAGCGCGACACCGGCGATCTGAAACTCGACCTCCACGTTCCTGATGCCGTGGGACCGATACCGCTGCTCGTGTACGTCCACGGAGGCGGTTGGGTGTTCGAGACTCGGAAGAACGCCCCCGATCTCAAGCGGTTCGCGGCCGAGTGGGAGTGTGCGACGGCGAGTGTGAGCTACCGGCTGGCAGAAATTCCGGAGAACACGGACGTGCCCTTCAGTGTCGATCCGGAAAATACGACCCCGAACGGCGTCTTTCCCGATCAGATCGTCGACGTGAAAGCAGCGGTCAGGTGGCTCCGCGCGAACGCCGACGCGTACGGCTTCGAACCGAGCGCCGTCGCGGCGTGGGGCGCCTCGGCCGGGGGACATCTGGCGGCGCTCGCCGGAGTCGTTGACGATATCACGGACCTCGCTGGAGACGTCTACTCGGACCGAGTCGTCGAACCATCCGTCGCACCCGCCGCGTCCGGACACGTCCAGTCCGTCGTGTCCTGGTACGGTATCAGCGACCTCTGTGAACTGTCGGGAGAGGCGGACACCGTCGAGGCGCTCTTACTCGGCGGGCCGGTCGCAGAGAATCCCGACCGCGCCCGGCTGGCCAGCCCGATCGCACATGTCACGGCGGACGCTCCGCCGTTTCTCCTTCTCCACGGTCGCGAAGACGACGTCGTCGCCGTGGGCCAGAGCCAGCGTCTGTTCGACGAACTGGCCGCACAGGGCGTCGACGCATCGTTTTACGAGTTGCTGGACTTCGGCCACGTCTGGGGGGCCGATTCAGAGCGGACGGCGATGAACGTATTGACGTCGGAGCCACGGCCCGAACACCGGTTCACCACGACACCACAGGTCAGCGAGAATGTGGATGCGGACTCGACCCTCGACGGCGATCAGCCGGTTGGACCGGATTTGATCGGAGCGTTTCTCGATCGGACGCTCTAGGCGGACCCAAAGCCGTGATCGAAGTCGCACGGTGAAAGACGATCACGGACTGGAGACGGTACCACACCCCGGGGGGTCGAGTGTAAACTGTCCATGCCCGTGAAGTGGCGGAGTCATGGTTGGAACCTGAAACTCCCACCGCTCGGGATTCCTCCGCCTATAGGCGGAGGAGGATGTCAATCGGGCTCAGTGAACGGGTGTGCTGCGTCCATCACAGGTAGAGAGTACTGACTAGGCGCTAAGAGGCTGAAAGAACAGATTTTCGGCCATCGCTACAAACGAGGGCAGAAGTAGTCGTTAGTTGCGGACGAGGTTCGTCGCGCGGGGTCCCTTGGGGGATGATTCGATATCGAACTCGATCTCCTGACCCTCTTCGAGGTCCGGGCCGCCAACATCCTCCATGTGGAAGAACACGTCCTCATCGTCGTCGAGATCGCCGTCGTCAGTCGAAATGAAACCGTAGCCGCCAGTATCGTTGAAGAAATCAACTTTTCCGTTTGCCATTGCGAATGAACGTACAGGCTTTGAGGGCATAACCCTTCCGAACGTCACGGTACCACGGCTCCTGATTTGAGTTTCACACCATCTTCACTGACTTGCTCTGAGCCGGCGCACTCTCCCTCTTAGAGCGACCGCGAGCCGTCGAGGGCGACGAGGACGGCGTTCGCACGCAGCGTAGCGCGATACATCCGCCACTTCCCCTCTTTTCGGCGTGTGACGAGACCGAGATCGACTACGGCAGCGTCTGCGGTACCGACGACGGCGGCTGCTGTTAGCGGATGTCAAGAGGGTTGTCCCAGCTGACGACCCTGTCAATCGCGTCACTCCGCAGACGGTGTTTCTGACAGGAGTTCGTCAAACAGCGCACCGACTCGGTCTTCGATCTCGTCGCGGATCTCGTGCAGCGTCCCCGATCGAACGGTGGTGAGGATCGTCAAGCTCCCAGTCGCGGTTCTCGCCGTTCCACGTCGCCGGGTAGATATCTGAGACCACAAACACATCTCACTGGTCCGGGATTGGATTGTTCGTGAAGTGGTGCGTTGAATCTATCTGAGGCGAGGTTTCGTTTGAGTCACGAACCTCTCGGGGAAACGTAGTCTCACCGTATTTCCCACCCAAACCGACGCCAGACCGCACTGAAGGGCATGATTTCTCACCGAGAACTACATAGCAGTATGGTCTACTATTACAAACTGATTAATTCGGGAGGAAACTAGATCGGCTTGAAGCCCGACTCCCAGGTAAACTGCTTCGGCTCTAGACCTGACCACATGAACACAGACCCTCAGTTCGGTACCGACGTTGAAGCACAACACGAACGGTTCGAAGCCGACAGCTATGGAGAGATATACATTGTCGGCGATGTTCACGGAAGCCGGAAAATCCTTGAACAACTCCTTTCAAAGCTCGAGTTAGCTGAGGACGATCTTGTCGTCTTTGTTGGTGACCTCGTCCGAAAAGGACCGGACAGTGCTGGTGTTATTGACCTCGTCCGTGAGGATTTGCGTCTCGTCAGCGTCCGCGGAAACAACGAGCAGAAGATAGTGCGCGGCGACAAGAACCCGGACTGGCTCCGCGAGGGCGATCGCGAGTATTTCGAATCACTTCCGGTTGCCATCTCGTTCGACGACGTGCTCGTTGTCCACGGTGGTATCGATCCCCAACGGCCGCTCGCAGACCACACCGTCGAAGAGTTGTTGACGATGCGTTCCCCGCACGGTGATGGGTATGACGGACCGTTCTGGTACGATGATTACGACGGACCCTACCGCGTCTTCTTCGGCCACACCGTTCATGACCATCCGGTAGAGCGGGAACACGCCGTCGGTCTCGATACCGGCTGCGTCTACGGCGGAACGCTCACCGCGTACGACTACCGGAACGACGAATTCCTCACCGTAGAGGCGAAGACGCACCAAGAACGCGCCAACTCGAAAATTGTCGATCCCGCCTGAGAGACTCCACTTAGAACTCCTAATAGATAGAGTGATAACACAGTGTTCTGACCGGAATCACTCGTACTCGGTCTGAAGCCGATTCCGTGCTCCGTCACGCGTTTTGAAGTATCGTCGTTCACCCTCCGCCGTCCGAACAGCCCAGTCGTACGTCTCGCTATCGGGACGATACCAGTGATCGGAGTATGCGTCAAACACAGACACGCTTCCCCCGTCCGAGTGGGTCCGTATTTCATCGGCATCGGGAACGGCCCCGTCCGACGCCTCGGATCTAGCGTCTGTCTCGATTTCCGTGACATCCTCAATGAGAAGCGCTTCCTCGATCAGATCCGTATCGACGATCATTCCCGGACCGTAGCCGCGGTCGAGTGCCGCTTCCGTAGCTGCCATCAGTATCTCTTGGATGTCTCGAACCGGATCGTCGTCGGAAGAGACCGACTCGTAGGTTCCGTCGCTCTCGCATCACCCATCGACGGCGGTTATCCGTTAGCGACGCCTCCAGAATGAACCGGAGCTGTTCGCGCAGTTGCGTGTCTTCGACCGGCGTGACCGCTTCTACTCGATAGTCGAGATTCCGGGTCATCCAGTCGGCGGACCCGATGTACCACTCGGGACTGCCTCCGTTCTCGAAATAGAATATCCGAGCGTGTTCGAGGAATCGGCCGACGATCGAGTGGACGCTGATATTCTCGCTGAGTCCTTCGATACCGGGGCGGAGTCGACAGATGTCTCGAACGATCAAGTCGATCTCGACACCAGCCATCGAGGCACGATAGAGCTCCTCGACCATCGACGGGTCCTCAAGGCCGTTTATTTTGACCACAATCCGTGCCCGTCGGCCGGCACGAGCATGATCGGCCTCTCGTCTGACCATCTCCGTGAACCGCTCACGCATCGTGACGGGTGCGATCAAGAGCTTCCGGAAGCGATCGTCGAGTGTCGGTCCGGTAAAGAAGTTGAAGACCTTCGTGAGATCGAACCCAATGTCTCGATCGGCTGTCAACAACCCCACGTCGGAATACCCTTTCGCGGTCCCGGAATGGTAATTTCCGGTTCCGATGTGAGAGTAGAGCTGAACGCCATCGTCCTCTTGGCGCACGACGAGCGCCGTCTTCGTGTGAGTCTTCAACCCCACAGTCCCGTACGCAACGTGGATGCCCTCCTCTTCTAGTTGCCGAACCCATTCGAGGTTGTTTTTCTCGTCGAACCGGGCCTTGAGTTCGACCATCACCGCGACCTGCTTTCCGTTGTCGGCGGCATTAATGAGGCTTTGAATGACCTTCGAGTCGCTCGCCGTTCGATAGATGGCCGCTTTCACGGCGAGCACGTTTGGATCGGTTGCCGCCGCGTTGAGGAACCGCTGAACCGTCCCCTCGAACGAGTGATACGGGTGATGCGCGAGGATATCCCCGCTCTTAATTTCATCGAAGATACCCGTCCTCTCGTCCCTGGTGTCGCTCGTTAGTGGGCCCAGTCGCGGATGGGGCTTGGGTGACCACGCCGGGGGTTTGAGGTCCGGACGATCGAGGTCGATAAGCTCGAAGAAGTCCTCGAAGTCGATCGGTCCCTCACGGTGGAACACTTCTCGGTCGTCTACCCCGAGCTGATCTTTGAGAATCGCCAGCGACCCGTCGGGCATATCGGCGTCGACCTCTAGCCGAACCACCGTTGCGAAGCGTCGCTGTTCGATAACGTCCTCGACCATATCGACGAGATCTTCGGCGACCTCTTCGTCTCGCCGCACCTCGGCGTTTCGAGTCACCTTAAATTTCGAGACGTCACGAATGTCGAGATCCGGGAGTAATAAATCGAGATTACATTCGATGAGGTCTTCGATGAGAACGTACCTGTCAGCCTCGCCGGAAACGCTGATGAAGCGGGGTTGATTCGGAGGAATCTTGATCCGGGTGAACGTCGGTTCATCACTCCCGTTCGACGAGAGAACAGCGAGGGAAAGAGAGAGATTAGAGATAAACGGGAACGGGTGAGCGGGATCAAAGGCGAGCGGCGTCAACGTCGGAAGAATAGACTCCTCGAAGTATGTCCGTAGCTGTTCTTGATCTTCTCCGGACAGCTCATCGGGTGTCCGATATTTCGATTCCTTCGTCAACAAGCGTCGGTTTGAGAACGGATTGCCAGTATGCTGACTGCTGCCCAAAGAGCGGGCGTACAGTATCAAGTACTTCGACCCACTGCTCTTTTGGCGTCCGGCCGTCCGGCGTCGTCTTGGTCACACCGGCATCGATCTGCTGTTTGAGCCCGCCGACGCGCTTCATGAAGAACTCGTCGGTGTTCTTGGTGAAGAAGGCGAGAAACCGGAGCCGTTCGAGCGGCGGGTTCCGGTCGTCCATTCCCTCTCGGAGGACGCGCTCCTGAAACGCCAGCTCGGAGAGTTCCCTGTTGAGGTAGTACTCTGGGTCCGTGAGGTCTCTCTCGGTCACGGAATCACCCGCATGGACCGATTTCTGAATCTGCGAAATTGGAAGCGTCCTATCATCTCTGAGTCAGTGGAAAAGACACCTTACAAATGAGAGAGCAACACTCATCTTTCGGATACACCTGATTGTAGTTGGCTACTCCTCGACATCGAGTTAGAGAGACGAGATTTCAACTGACGATTCGGGTGCTGACAGAGAGCCTTCACCACCGGACAGGGAACCGTCCGGGAGCCATGTGTCGCCGCGTTCCGTCCACTCTTCGATCGGGAGTTGCTGATGATTCTCTGAGGGAACGACGATTTCAGTAGCGTTAGAAACTATCCCGTACTTTCGAATCGCCATTTTGGGTTCATTGTGATTGTGACCACGTAGATGGGTCTTCACGCGAGAGTACAGGTCCTGTTTTGAGTACTCGCTTCGTCGACCTTCGAGTGCGCGAACAGCGTTACAAATTGGACACCTGAGGAGCACAGCCGATTCCATGAGTAACCGGTGATAGGCTAACCACAAGAACCCCAATTAATAGTGATATATTTTAATATATAGCGGATAAAAAGATGGGTAGCTCTGTTGAAATCGTCTGTATTCAATACGTTTGCCCCGGTCAGCCCGGGGGCTCCGCCGACGCGTCGGCGACCGTCTGAAACTGCGTCGGGTCCCGGAGGAACTCCCTGCCCGCGTCCGCGATTGCCGACCGGTCGACGTACTCGACGCCGTCACCGTACACCGCTAGCACGGGGTCGTCTCGGAAGTCGCCGACCGGGCGGGACGAAACGCACTCTATCGCGACGTACGTCCCTCCCGGGAGGGTCGGCGCGTCGGCGTACGCCGGCGGGAGGTCGTCCCTGTGAACGCCCGCGAGCATGTGACCGGGGAGGATCACCATCGCGGTCCGGTAGCCGAACGCCGGCTGGGAGAGCATCCCGACCAGCAGGTACGTGAGGTCCTCGCAGTCGCCGCAGCCGTCGACGAGCGTCTCCTCGACGGTTCGGATGTAGTCCGACGCTCCCGTCGATTCCACGTCTCTCGCATATTCGAGTGAGTGGACGAGCCCGATCGCCCGTTCGAGACGGACCGACTCGGGAAGCGACCGCCGAGCGTACTCGTCCGTCGCGCTTGCGTCGGAGAGCGCCGCCGTGAGCCGCTCGGCGTGAGCGCTCACCTTCGCCGCTTCGAAGCCGCTCAGGTATCCGTGCGCCTCATCGACCGCCTCTCTGTACGCGGACCGCTCGACCGGAAACTCCAGGCGCCACTCCCGCCCGGGCCGGTCCGTCCACTCGTAGGTCATCGCGTAGCCGTCCGCGGTCCGTTTCCGAGAGACCGCACCCCCCGGGTCGGTAGGCGTCGGCCGCACCGGCTCGCCCGCAGAAAGGGACAGCACCACGGACCATAGGTCGGACGGCTCGACGACCGAGGTAACGACGGCCCCGAGGGCGACTCGGTCCAGCGCGGTGTCGAGGAACTTCCGCCGTTTCACGCCCACCGAGGAACCACCTCGGCCTGGTTCCTCACCGTCGGGGTCCGAGCCGGCGTCGATCGAACCGTCCGAGTCGGCGGTGGACGGGGCGTCGGAATCGAGCCGGGTCGGCAGCGTCGGGCCCCTCGACCGTCTCGCCCGCCGCGGTCGCGGTACATCCGGACAGTTATCGGAAGCATTCGGGCTTGACGATGGAATCGATGTCCACCGTCACCCACGCCGACAGCCGCTCGTCGTCGGTCGCGTCAGCCGGGAACACCGTGACCCGGTCGGGACCCGACGACCGCCTGTCGACCTGATGTACCAGACCGGTGAACGCGGGACCCACCGATTTCCGTCCAGTCGTCTCGTCGTTTGTCGGCGTCCAGTTGGTGTCCGTGGACATCTGTGGCTCGTTCGGACTATTCTGTGACCGCCGCTTGAACGCTTATAATAGGTGAACGGACGCGTCAGAAGCCAACCGGTGGGATACATACTCGTCGTGACCGGTCCGTTGTACCCGTTCTCGCTCGGGGGAGATGAGTCCTCACCGATATTTAAATCGTTGTTTTCTGTATTAAAATAACTCGGGTATGGCGTGCCCCGGACGGGACCCCGGGAGATGGGCGAGCGGAGGTAATTTCGCGTTTGAATCCGTCTCTGAGGTGCGATTCGAATTCGCTGCGGGGAGCCAGGCGGGCGGCACAACCTCACGGTCCGAACGAGACGAGAGGGCGTACTCGAACCGTTTCGGCTCGCCCGCTCGGACGTAGCGGAGTTGGGTCTCCCGAATGACTCCTTCCTCGTCGACGATCAGGTGCCCTTCGACGGCGGTGGCGTTTTGAACCACGACGCCGGTGACCACGTATCGGATCCGACGTTCGCCGTCGGCCCACACGGTTCGGACCGCGCGGAACTCGCCGACGGTCAGCACGTGGGAGACCACCGCCCACATTGAGTCGGCCGCTCGGAGTCTGGTCTCGGCTACCGAGCCGTTCGTCGCGTCGAAAGAGACCTGTCCGTTCCGGCCGCTGCGGCTGTACCGGACGCGTGAGTCGACGTAGATGTCGCTCCGAGTGACGTCCGAATACCCGTTGTGGACATCGAGCCGAAACCGGGTCCGCGTCGCGGTCGCCTCGTACTGGTAGTCGGCGTACGCGCCGGGACGGAACCGTTCGAGAGCGACTCCCGACACCGGCTGCGTCCCAAGGTACGCGACGGAGCGCTCGCGGGCCGTCGTGATGTCGATCTCCGATCGGGAGAACCCCTCGGGGAACTCGTCGTCCGCGAAGGTCTCGTCAGGGGTAACGCTCGAGTTCGACGGGGAATCGGTCGGCGGGGATTCCGCCGGCGAAGCCGGGCCTCCGGGAACGATACCTCCGCATCCCGCGAGAACCACGAGGAGGGCGATCACGGTCGCGGCGGAAACTCTACGAGCCACATCTTCGTGTTGTGGTCTCTCATGATGAAACGACTGACCCCCCGAATTGACGACCCCGACCGCGCCGGTCGTCCGATCCGACCGGTCGCCCGGGACGGGTCGGCGGTCCCGTCGACCGGGCGTCAGTCCCCGCTCGGATCGCCGGAGACGCCTTCGCGCGCCGTCGCGACCGCCTCGTCGACGCGCCCCCACGCGACGGGGGGACTGACGGCCGCCAGCTCCGTTTCGAGCGCTTCGAGCCGGTCGGCGAACCGGGCGTCTAAACTCGGTCGGTCCGCGAGCGCCTCGGCGTTCGCCGCCGCCTCGTGCTCGACCTCGTCGATCCGGGTCTCGATATCGTCCGGGAACGAGACCCCCTCGCCCTCCGCCCACGTGCGGAGGTCGGCCGCTTCCGCCCGGAGGTCGGCGACGGCGACCTCGAGGACGCGCGTCTGGACGGTCGCGTCGAACCAGCGCTCCTGCTCGGGGGCGTCTGCGGCCCGAAGCGCCTCGACGGTCTCGGCGACGGCCGCGGCGGACTCCTCGGCGCTCTCGACTTCGTCGACGAGCGCGTCGTGTCGTCTGTTGGCCGAGCTGAGCCACGCTTCGAACGCTTCGAGCTCGGTTTCGAGGTCGTGAGCGACTCGGACGATCTCCCGTGCGCCGGTCGTGATCTCGTGGAGGTCGACCGCGGCCTCATAGACGTCCGCGGCCGAGTCGAGGTCGTCCGCCGCCGATCCGAGCTCTCCGCCGAGCGCCTCGACGTCCGCCCGGAGGTCGGCGAGCCGCTCCTCGAACGCGCGTCGTCGGACGGCGACGATATCGAGGTCCGGGACGTCGGCGGCGGCGTCGCTCGCGCTCTCGTGGGCGCGCGTCGCGAGGTCCACGCGCGTCTCGGCGGTGGCGAGTACCTGGGAGACGTCGGTAACGGTCGCCTCGACCGCCGCGGGCGTAACCGCCCCGTCGTCGGTGAACGGCTCAAGCCACGTGCGAATCGATTCCGGGTCCTCGCCCGTCTGGTCGACGGCGGTCTCGACCAGTTCGTCGAGTGGGGCCTCTACCGGCGCGGATTCGGTCATACACCGCCGTTTTTCACAGGCTGGTGTATACCTTCCGTCAGAACAGATCATTTGCGGCCGGTACCCAACGGAACGGTACGGAGAGATATGTAGGAGTAACGATTGTACATACCAGACCGGTCCGGTACTGCGTTTCTGTGATTTATACGTACCTCATCATACCAGAAATATAAACCACCTTATTAGATACTCCAGACTCTTCAGGTGATGTCCGACCGGAACTGGGCCGACGGTAGTGTATCGCGGCGGAAAGTCCTCATCACCTCGGGAGCGCTCGGGGCGGCCGGCCTGGCCGGCTGTAGCGGACAGAGCAACGACGGTGGCGACGGTAGTAGCGGCGGCGGCAATAGCGGCGACGGTGGCGACGGCGGCGACGGTGGCGACGGCGGCGACGGCGAGGACAGCAGCTCCAGCGGTGACAGCTCGCTACTCAACGCCGAGGGTTCGTCGACGGTGTACCCGATCTCGAACACCGGCAGCTCGTACTGGAACTCCAACGCCCCGTCGAGCGACGGCGAGTACTGGGGTGCGAACGACGAGGGGTCGGTCCCCGGCTGGGACGAGCTCTCGTCCGACGGCGCCGACGGCATGCTCATCGCCGACTACTTCGCCTCGAAGTTCGGCTTCGAGCCGACGGAGCAGCGCTCCGAACCGCCGTTCCCGACGACGGTCGGTCTGAGTCACTCGGGGACCGGCTGTGAGGCCGTCACCGAGGGGCTCGTCGACATCGGTAACTCCTCGGGCCCGATCACGGCCGAGCTCGGTTGGAGCGAGGAGGAGGCGCAAAACAGGGTCGTCGACAACGTTGTCGGTCGCGACGGCCAGCCGGTCGTCGTCAGTTCCGACGTCTCGGACGCCGGCGTCAGCCAGCTGACCGGCGATCAGATCCGTCAGATCTACCAGGACGAGATCACGAACTGGAACGAGATCGACGGTATCGACTACGACCAGGAGATCTACGCCATCGGCCGCGCCGAAGGATCCGGCACCGACACCTCGTTCCGGCTGAACATGCTCGGCGGCGCCGACGCCGCCATGCCGGGCGTCGACACCCGATTCGGGCAGAACCAGCAGGTCGCGCAGGCGGTCGCCCAGAACGAGGGCGCCATCGCGTACATGGCGCTGGCGTTCACGAGCGACCAGGTCACGCCCATCGCGATCAACTTCGACGGAACGCTGTACGAGACCAGCCGAGACGCAGAGAACACGATTTTCGACAGTAGCTACCCGCTCAACCGCGACCTCCACATGTACACGCTCATCGATGAGAGCAACCCCGACGGCGGCGGGTACGACCGGCGGGAGGCGGCGTTCGTCAACATGTTCCTCAACGAGTTCGGACAGACCGTCTTCGTCGAGGGGAACAACTACATCCCGCTCCCGACGAGCGACCTCGAATCGATGAAAGAACAGGTCTCGTCCGTCGCCACGGAAGACCTCCTCACGCCGTAGCGCGACCCGATCTCCGGTCGCGCACCGCGACACGATCCGTCGCGGTGCGCGCAGACTACCGCCCAGCTGTCGACCGTGCCCCCGGACACCCTGAAACACCAATTTCTACGAGACACCCAAAACGCAAATGCCACTCATCCCAAAGCCATGGCACCAGTAACGGACTCCCAGAGCGGACGAATACACGGCGCTATCAGCGGGCAGATCCGCAAGACGCGAGAGTTCGTCGACCAGACCGAGCCGGCCGCGCTCGCGATCATCTCGGTGATGGCGCTGTCGCTCTTCGGCGCGCTCGTCGGGTTCCTGGCCGTGTCGGACTGGACGATTGTCCCCTTCGTCGCCTTCCTCGCCTCGTCGGCGGTCGGCTGGTTCCGCTACCAAGAGGAAACGGCGTACGTCATCGCATTGATGATGACGGTGTCGACGATCCTCATCCTCGGACTGATCGTCGTCTTCATCTTCCGGGAGTCGATCCCGGTGATCCAGTACGAGAGCGCGACGGTGTACGGGTTCACGGTTCCCGGACTCAGGATGTTCATTGAGTCCAACTGGGACGCCGTCTCCCCGCCGATCCGGTACTCGATGGTGCCGATGATCCACGGAACGGTGATGGTGACGCTCATCGCGTCCGCCGTCGCCGCGCCCTTGGGGGTCTCGGCGGCCCTGTTCCTCTCGGAGATCGCCCCCGCCCCCGTTCGAGAGGTCGTCAAACCGGGCGTCGAGATCCTCGCCGGCATCCCCTCGATCGTCTACGGGTTCATCGGGTTCACCGTGTTGAGTCCCTGGGCCTCCGACCAGTTCCAGACGACCGGACAGGGGTCGTACCTGTTCGTCGGGATCGTCGTCGGACTGATGGCGCTGCCGACCGTCGTCTCCGTCGCCGAGGACGCGCTGAGCAGCATTCCCGAGTCGATGAAGAGCGGGTCGCTGGCGCTGGGGACGACCGACTGGCAGACGATGACCTCGATCACCCTGCCGGCGGCGTTCTCCGGCGTTTCGGCGGCGGTCCTGCTCGGCGTCGGGCGGGCCATCGGCGAGACGATGGCGGCCACGGTGATGCTCCGCGGCGTGCCTCGTCTCACGGAGCCGCTGGCCAACGTCTTCTACGGAATGGAGACGCTGACCTCGATCATCGCTCGGAACTACGGCGAGGCCGACGGTCTCCAGATGGACGCGCTGTTCGTCGCCGGCGTAATCTTGTTCATCACCGTCCTCGTCATCTCCGTGGGCGCTCAGTACATCGAGTGGCGGATGCGACAAGCGACTCGGGGGTGAGATCTGATGGCCGGTGCGAGCCAGACTGGCGGGGAGCTGATCGAAGAGGAGACGACCGAGACGGACGCCGTCGCCGGGGTCGCCGTCGTGATCTCGGCGGTCCTGTTCGTCCTCGCCATCACGGCGATGTTCGGACGGATCAGCCTCAGCGGAACGGTCGCCAGGGTACAGACCCTGACGCTGCTCGGCGGCCTGCTGACCGCGCTGGGCGTCGCGGTGATCGCCTTCGGCGTCGGGTCGCGGTTCGGCTACGTCCAGACGGACCCCGACCCGAGCGCCGGTCTCGTCGCCGGGTTCGGCGCCGCGATCCCGTGGGTCGTAATCGGCGGCGGCGTGGTGAGTGAGACGCTCGACCTCGGCCCGACGATCGGCGTGATCGGCGCCGTCGTCGCCGGCGGCACCGCCTTCGCGGTCACCGTCCTCCCGCGCGAAGACGTCGGGTCGACGCTTCCCCTCGGGAGTCTCCTCGCGCTGATAGGACTGGTCTTCCTGACGGGCGTCATCGGCCCGGAGTGGGTGTGGCGGCTCGACTGGGCGCAGCAGGCGTCGATCACCGCCGGGTTCCTCGTCCCGACGGCGACGCTGTTCAGCGCGCTGTACGGCGGGTGGGCGTCGGCGAAGGCGTACGGCGGCTTCGGCGCTCGCGGCCGTCACATGGGCGCGTACGTGCTCGTCTACCTGAACGCGCTCTCCATCGTCGCCTTCCTCTTCATCCTCGTCGCCTTCGTGGTCGTCCAGGGGGTCCCCGGCCTGCTCAACGGCGCCGAGTTCGGCTTCGGCACCGGACCGCAGGCGACGATCCTCGGCGTGTCGGTCACGCTCCCGGTCTCCGTTCCGTTCGTGATGAACGGGGTCGCCCTCTTCAACGACTTCCAAGGCGTGCTGCCCGCCATCGTCGGCACGATCTGGCTCGTGATCGGGGCCGTCCTGCTGGCGGTTCCGCTCGGGGTCGGCGCGGCGGTCTTCCTCACCGAGTACGCCGAGCGCGGCCGGTTCACGCAGGTCGTCGAGGTCGCCACCAACGGGCTGTGGAGCACCCCGAGCATCGTCTTCGGGCTGTTCGGGTTCGCCTTCCTCATTCCGCGGTTCGGCAACGGGAAGTCGCTGCTCTCCGGGATGATCACGCTCGGCTTCATGCTGCTACCGCTCGTGGTGATCACGTCGCGCGAGGCGATGCTCTCGGTCCCGGACGAATACCGCGACGCCAGCGCCGCGCTCGGCGTCACGAAGTGGCAGACGATCCGGAGCGTCGTCCTGCCGGCGGCGCTCCCGGGCGTCGTCACCGGCGTCATCCTCGGCGTGGGCCGCATCGCGGGCGAGACGGCCCCGATCCTGCTGACGATGGCCGGCGGGACGTTCGTCCCCGGCTCGCAGACGGTCGACGTCCTCGGCAGCTTCCAGTTCACGTCGGCGCCCCCGTTCGTCGCGAACCCGGCGCTCCTGGAGGCGACGTCGGCGCTACCCTACCAACTGTACGCCCTCATTTCGGCCGGCGTGGGCGCCAGCAGCAACGTTGGCAACGCGGACGAGTTTCGGTGGGCGACCGCACTGATCCTCCTGATCATCGTCCTGTCGTTTTACGCGATCGGGATCGCAACGCGCTACTACTTCCGCCGCCGGCTCCGCCACACCTGATCAAAAATGAGCGAGAACCAAAACCCACAGACCCAGACGGACACCGCGACGACAGGCACCGACCAGCCACTCACGACGACCACCGGCGAAAGCGTCGAGCAGACGCGAGACGAGTGGCGAGAGTACGAGTTCGAGGGCGAAGCCAAGATGACCGTCGAGAACCTCGACGTCTACTACGGCGACGACCACGCCCTGAAAGACGTCTCGATGGAGATCCCCGAACAGAGCGTCACCGCGCTGATCGGTCCCTCCGGCTGCGGGAAGTCGACGTACCTCCGGAGCCTCAACCGGATGAACGACCGGATCAGCTCCGCGAAGATCGACGGCACGGTCCGCTTCGACGGCCAGGACATCTACCAGGACGGCGTCAACCTCGTCGAACTCCGGAAGCGGGTCGGAATGGTGTTCCAGTCGCCGAACCCCTTCCCCAAGTCGATCCGACAGAACATCGCGTACGGCCCGGAGAAACACGGGGACATCGACACGGGCCTGCTCGCTCGGCTGTTGAACAGGAGCGACGACGAAGAGCGCGATCGGCTCGTCGAACGCTGTCTCCGCGACGCGGCGCTTTGGGACGAGGTGAACGACCGGCTCGACGACAACGCGCTCGGTCTCTCCGGGGGACAACAGCAGCGGCTCTGCATCGCTCGCTGCCTCTCCGTCGACCCGGAGATCATCCTCATGGACGAGCCCGCGTCGGCGCTCGACCCGATCGCCACCGCGAAGATCGAGGACCTGATAGAGGACCTCTCCGAGGAGTACACGGTCGTCATCGTCACGCACAACATGGAACAGGCCGCGCGCATCTCCGACCAGACCGCGGTCTTCCTCACCGGCGGCGAACTCGTCGAGTACGGCGAAACTGATCAGGTGTTCGAGGACCCGAACAGCGAGCGCGTCGAGGATTACATCAGCGGGAAGTTCGGGTGATCGCCGTGCCCCGCAAAGAGTACCGCGAGTCGCTGGCCGAGCTGCGGTCCGAGGTCGAGTCGATGGGGACGGCGGTGCTCGATCAGCTCTCCCGGGCGCTCGACGCGCTCGAACGCGACGACCACGAACTGGCCCGCGAGGTGATCGACGGCGACGAACGGATCAACCAGCGGTACCTCGACCTCGAAAGCGACTGTATCGACCTGATCGCGCTCCAACAGCCCGTCGCCTCGGACCTCCGATTCGTCGCCGCGTCGTTCAAGATCCTCACGGACTTAGAGCGGATCGGCGACCTCGCGACGAACCTCGCCCGGTACGCGCTCGCCGGTAGCTCGGACGAAATCGTGGAGGTCCAGATTCAGACGATCGGTGAGACGGCCCGCGGACAGGTCCGGGAGGCGCTCGACGCCTACGTCGACGCCGACTCCGCGGCGTGTCGAGCGATCGCCGAGCGCGACGACGAGCTCGACGCCTCGTGTCAGAACGCCAGCGAGGCCGTCGTTCGCGAACTGATCGCCGGCGAGTCCGACCGCTGGGAGATCGAGCGGCTGCTCGACGACGTGTCGCGGCTGCTGCTCACGATCCGCGATCTGGAGCGGGTCGGCGATCACGCCGTCAACATCGCCGCGCGGACGCTGTACATGGACGACGGCGACCCGAAACTGATCTACTGACCATGGAGACGAGGAAACTACAGGAGGTCGGCGGCGGTACCTTCACCGTCTCGATTCCGAAGGAGTGGGCCACGAGCCACGGCTTCGAGGTCGGGATGGAGCTACAGCTGTACACGCATCGTGACGGATCGATCCTCATTCGATCCTCGGACACGGATGTCGACTCGCTGGACGCCGCGACGATCGACATCGGTGACGTTGGTCCCGAGGCGGTCCGGCGCGCGGTTCGAACGGCTCACGCGGTCGGGTTCGAGACAATACGGCTGCGTCGGGCGGGTGCGTTTTCCGACGCGGAGCGCAAGGCCGTCCGGTCAGCGGTTCGGGGTCTGGTCGGGACGAACGTTCTCAGTGAGTCGGACGACGAAATCACGATCAGACATCTCCTAGACGCCTCATCCGTCTCCGTGCGTCAGTCGATCGTACAGCTCCAGTACACGGTCGTCTCGCTCCTCCGCGACGCGACCGAGGCGTTTATCGACGCAGTTGACACAGACGCGAGAATTCGTGACCGTGCTGACGAAGCGCGCCGCTCCGTGCAAATGGTCACGCGGCACTTCTCGCGGTCGCTGATCTCTCACGCCGAGCTCGACGCGCTGGACGTCTCTCGGCCGGAACTGTTCGCCTACTACGAGGCCGGAAACGGTCTCGAAACCGTCATAGACCAGGCGACTCGGATCGCAGACACCGGGGAGAAACTGCCCGAGCCGGTTCCAGATGACGTGGCCAAAGACCTGTGTACCGTGGCCGACGACGTTGCGGGCGCCATCGATGACGCGGTAACCGCTATCCTTGACGGCGACCTGACGACGGCGAGACAGGCGCGGGGCCGACACGAAGATGTCATCAAAGACATCGAGGTGATCGAAGGACGGCTGTACGACGGTACGCTCTCGTGGTCGGTGTCCACGGCGGTCGGACTGTCGACCGCACTCTCTCATCTGCGACGAGCGGCCGATTCCGGTCGATCTGTGGCCGACACCGCCGCGATGGCTGCGATTCGCACCGAAAATATCGATTTCTGACTCTCCAGACTACCCGGACGTTCAGCGGCTGTTCGGGGAGGAACTTGTCGCACGCGGCTGGCGATTCAATCGCGTCGAGCGCCTCATTGGAGCCCACTCGATCATCGGCGATGATGTCGGTCGCCCTCTTGAGGAACACTCCGTGGATATTCGCCGAGCTGTCATTGGACTCCGCTTCGGTCACGATTTTCGCTTCTGATCGGTAGTGATCCGACGTCCGCTCTCTGCCGTGTCCATCGGTCCTCTCCCTGCCACGCTCGCGGCGACGCTGCCACTAGACGGTCGCTGTCGGTGATCGCCGTCGATCGAGCATGATAGCGTCAACCATTAGCCAATCGGCAGCCGATACTCTCCTGCCCGTTTCACTCCACGGACGCCGTCTCCGACAGCAGTTCGTCGAATAGCTCGATGACCCGTCTCTCGATTTCGTCGCAGATCTCGCGGACCTCCTCGATTGGACACTCGTGCGGGTCGTCGAGCCCCCAGTCGCGGCTCTCGCCGTTCCACGTCGCCGGGCAGACGTCCGACGCCGAACAGCCCATCGTGACGACGAGATCGACCGCCTGTAGCTCCTCGGGCGTCACCTCTCGCGGCGTTCGGTCACTGAGGTCGATATCTCGCTCACTCATCGCCTCAACGACGCTGTCGTGAACGCGGTCGGCGGGTCGCGTCCCACCGGTGATGATCTCGATCCGATCGCCCGCCTCGCGGCGGTCTCGTTCGCGCTCCGCGAACGCTGCCGCCATCTGGCTCCGTCCCGCGTTTTGTACACAGACGAACGCGACTCGGTGGGTCGACTTACCGGTGTGGTGGCTCACAGTTCGGGATGCGCGCGGCAGCAGTATAGTCGTTACTCGAAACCGAGATATAACGCTATAGAGCGGTATAGAGCGAAGAAGCGATTCCGGCGAACTAGCCCGATGCCGGGTGTCGTCGCCTGCGTGACATCCCTGTTTGTGGACTCCCGAAGGAATCTGCGCCATACCGACATGGGCACCCTCTCAAACGACCGGTACAGCGTTGAGGGAGCGGGAAATGCTGTCCGAGCCAGCTGTGACATGCTTCCAGCCGGGAAATTCGTGGCCAGTCGGATCACTCACCGCCGTTGGACTGGCGGCACGGCGCTTTTGAGCCAGCGACATGGTTACTTAACGAAGCAGAAGAGTAGGTTGGACACATTCGGCTCTTCCGCTTCGCTTCCTCCTTTCGAGCGACACTATCCCGTCGCACTCTGCGGATTCAGCAGAGCAGTAGATTCCTATCTCGGTTGCTCGGGTGGTGAACCTGAACGGTCAGAAAGTATATCAGGCGGTTCTCACACAGGACGGGCTGATGGCAAACCCGGAGTCCCCGCAGGACGCGTATGTCGCGGCAAATCGCACACACTGGGAGCAGATGGTAGCAGATCACCCAGACATCGAGTCTGCTGACTCCGTTGAGGCGTTCTTGAACGGCGACTCGGCGTTGCTCCCGGTCCAGCGTGACGAGTTGGGCGCCGTGGAGGGAAAATCACTCCTCGATTTACAGTCACATCTCGGCGTCCGAACGCTCTCGTGGGCCCGGGAGGGAGCAACAGTGACCGGCGTCGATATCTCCGCCGAATCCGTCGCTGTCGCACGAGAACTCGCCGCTGAAGCCGGGCTGGCGGACCGCGCGGAGTTCATCCAAGCGAACGTCCTCGATCTGCCGACCGCCCACGACGAGCGCTACGACGTCGTCGTCACGAACTTCGGCGTCCTCTGTTGGCTGCCGGATATCGACGAGTGGGCGTCGGTCGTCGCTGCGCTGTTGAAGCCGGGCGGCGTCTTCTACCTGGCGGAACACCACCCGATCGCGACGGCGCTCTCGGATGATCTTGGTGCTGACGACGACCCGATTACAATCGAGAACCCGTACTTTTCGACTGAGACGCCGGCCACGTCGTCGGATGAGCCACCGCACAAGTGGACGCACGGACTGGGTGAAATCCTGACTGCGCTCATCGAGGCGGGTATCGACCTCGAATTCGTCCACGAGCATCCGTTTTCGGTGATTCAGCGCGCGCCAGAGATGGTTCAAGACGCGGACGGAACCTGGCGATTTGAATCCGATGTCGATCTCCCGCTCCTTGTAACCGTGAAGGGCACACGTCGCTCTGACGACACGTGAACGGACTCGGGAGCCAACTCCGCGACACGCGCCTTGCTTGCCTGGCGAGACAAGCTAAGATCCGATAGTCGAACTCGGCGACGGGCAGTTCCTCGGACACCCGTTCGGGGAGGAGGAAGGTGATATCGGTCCAGCGAACTACCGAGCAGCCTGAGAGCGCCCATTCGAGAGGCGTCCCATCACGACGAACCGAGGAGTGTCATAAAAATTATAGTAGCCAAACGGCCTCAGTCAGCGGGCTATACCTCCGTAGCTGGTGCCCCGCCTGGAAGCTCGGGGATGGACAGGTCCACGCGGCGGAGTAGCTGTGCGTTGATCGCGACGATTACGGTACTCAACGACATCAGAAGCGCACCCACAGCCGGGGACAGCAGAATTCCGATCGGTGCCAACACGCCTGCTGCAAGCGGAATCGCGAAGACGTTGTAGCCGGCCGCCCAGACGATGTTCTCCTGCATCTTCCGGTAGCTCGCCGTGCTGAGCTTCACGAGTCGGGCCACATCCAGCGGGTTGTTCTGGACGAGGATGACGTCGGCCGACTGGACCGCGACGTCGGTGCCGCTTCCGATCGCGATGCCAACGTCAGCCCGGGTCAGCGCCGGTGCGTCGTTGACGCCGTCGCCGACCATCCCCACGAGCTTGCCCTGGTCCTGAAGCTCCTGAACTTTCTCGTCTTTGTCCTCGGGGAGGATCTCCGCGAACACCGTGTCGATGCCCAGTTCGTCCGCGACGGCGTTAGCAACGTCTTGGGAGTCGCCAGTCAGCATTGCCACCTCGATGCCCAGATCGTGGAGGGTGTCGACGACACGGAAACTCTCCGCACGGATTACGTCAGCCATCGCGAACGCGGCGATCAACTCTCCGTCGCGAACGAGATACACCACCGTCTGGGCGTTCTGTCCCGCCTCGTCAGCAAAGCGCTGGAGATGGTCGGGTATCTCGCTATCGAGTTGGGTCAACAGGTTCGGCCCGCCGACGTACACCTCGTTTCCGCCGACGTTCGCGCGAACTCCTCGGCCTTTGATCGCCTCGAAGTCGGTCGCGTCAGGCGCGGTGAGATCCTGCTCGGCGGCGGCCTCGCGGATGGCTCGCGCGATCATGTGTTCGGAGTCGCTCTCGACGGCTGCCGCCAGCGCGAGAGCGTCGACTTCCTCCACGCCCTCGACGGTTGCCATGTCGACGACGCCGTGTTCGCCTTCGGTGAGCGTCCCCGTCTTGTCGAAGATGATGGCGTCCAGATTTCGCGCCTCTTCCATCGCGATGCGGTCGCGGACGAGCATCCCGTTTCGAGCCGCCAGCGACGTGTTGATCGCGACCACGAGGGGGATGGCGAGCCCGAGGGCGTGCGGGCAGGCAATGACGAGGACCGTCACGACGCGCTCGATGACGGTCGCGTCGAACGAGACCGCGAGCGTCCACGCGACGGCTGTCAGGACTGCCGCCCCGAGCGCGACGTAGAACAACCAGCCGGCCGCGCGGTCGGCCAGCACCTGTGTTTTTGATTTGCTCTGCTGGGCCTCCTCGACGAGCCGCATGATGCCCGCGAGCGTCGTCTCCTCGCCCGTCGCCCCGACGCGGACGCGGAGGCTGCCGTCGCCGTTGATGGTCCCGCCGATGACCTCGTCGCCGGGGTCTTTCGAGACCGGTTTCGACTCGCCCGTGATCATCGACTCGTTGACGTCCGAATCACCCTCCTCGACGATGCCGTCGGCGGGCACGCTCGCACCCGGCCGGACGAGTACGAGGTCGCCCTCGGAGAGTTCACTCACCGGAACCTCCTCGGTGTCACCGGACTGCGTCCGGTTGCCCGCGGGACTCCGTCCCGCGCTGTCACCGTCCTCTGTGATGCGCTCGGCGGTATCGGGCATCAGTTTCGCCAGTTCGTCCACCGCGCTCGAGGCCCGGCGTACGGACCGCATCTCGATCCAGTGGCCCAACAGCATGATGTCGATCAGCGTGACGAGCTCCCAGAAGAACGCCGACTGCGTGGGGAAGATCACGCTCGCGAGACTGTAGACGAACGCGACGGAGATTGCCATCGAGATCAGCGTCATCATCCCCGGCGCACGGTCTTTCAGCTCCGGGACCGCCATCTTGAGGAACGGAACCCCACCGTACGCGAAGACGATGACCGCGAAGACGGGGTTGATCCACTCGCTACCCGGGAACGAGGGGACAGAGAACCCGATCCACTCTTGCAGCGTTTCGCTGTACAGGAGGACGGGGATCGACAAAAGGGTCGAGACGAAGAAGCGCCGGCGGAACATCTGCTCGTGGCCCTCGTGGCATCCCGCCATGCCCCTCACCGTGGCCCTCGTGTGAACCGTGGTCGTGTCCTTCGCCCTCGTGTCCAGCGTGCTCGTGCTGGTGGCTGCTGTCGTCCTGCTGGTGTTCCCCTCCCGGGGGATTTTCAGTTGTATCTTTGTGGTCGTCCATAGCTCAGATTCTCTGTAGAGGTGGAGCAGCCGACCCCCTGAATCTTCGCCCCTGAAACTGTACAGCACACTTGCTGTGGGCGAACGTGGCGTCGGCCCTCGTAATCACGGTCTGGGGCGAACGTGGCGTCGGCCCTCGCAATCACGGTCTGGGGCGAACGTGGCGTCGACCCTCGTAATCACGGTCTGGGGTGACCGGTCGCGCTTTGGATGCTCAGCCGGCTACCGTGCGTCACGTCGCTGTGCGCCGGGTTCATGGGTGAACCCGACGGTGACTCGCCGGCCCGTGCTGACCGAGGGTAATCTCTGAGCTGTAGACCGGATCGCCGATAGATCACTCCTCGAAGAGCGTCGGATCAAATGGCGTCGCGTGCTCCCAGTAGTCCGAAAACGTCTCTGCGGCCCAGTCGCGAACCGCCGAGTCGTCGGTGTGGATCGCCGCGCGGAGGATCCCACCCTCGTCGCGAACGAGTAGGTACACCGTGTTGTCGGCGATCGTGACTGAAAGCGGTACGTTCCCGTCGGCGACTCGAATCGCTGCGTCGTCGTGGGCGGCGAGCGCTCGCACCTGCGCCCAAAGCTGATCCTCGGCTGCGAGGGCCTCGAGCGTGCTTGACGAGAGCACGGCCTCGAATGTTTGGTGGCCTCCGGTGACCCCACTATGGGCTGTCGCGAGGCTCTGCTCGTTTAGCGTATGCGAGACCGCACGCACGGTCCTCGCACCGTCCATGCCCTCAAGAACGCGCTGAAGGGGCGCGCTTGGTCGAGTCCGACTCGGTACTGTGACCGTCGCGTCGGCGAGATGACGGAGGTCGAATCCGAATTCTGCCGTGGGAAGATACGCGACCACATCACGGAGTTTGCCCTCAGTCTCCAGTACGGCGACGAGGTCGTCGATCCCGTCTGCCACCAGCTCCCCCGTAGCGGTTGCGACGTGTTTCCCTCCCTCCCGCGTGACCCACGACCGCTCAGCGAAGTCTTCGAGGATGCGACCGAGCGTCGCCTGTGACGCCCCGGTCGTCGCCGCGAGTTCTCCTCGAGTATGGGGCCGGGTCGCCAGCAGCTGGAGTACCTCAACGCGGTTACTCGAGCGGGCGAGAAACTCGATCTCTTCGAGCGGCGCCTCCATACACGGTTCTATCCCCTCGCGGATAAACCGGCTTCGCTCCCCGCGTGAGTTTCACGTCATGAAATGCTGTCACTATGGGCGAACGTTTCTCAACGCCGAATATTTTCTGAGTTTCGTTATATGTCTGGGTGACTTTCGTTGAATTGTGACTGAGATGCTGCCTCCAATTGTCCGTTCGCGTGACAGTAAGACTGAGGTGTTACGGTAACGTGTTCACTCGACGGTCTGCTTTGCTGTTTGTCGTCTCTGCGCTGTTGTTCGGCGGGACGTTCGTTGCGGCGAAGACCGGCCTCGCACACCTGCCACCGCTGTTCTTCGTCGCCGTTCGATTCGATATCGGGGCCGTCGTCCTCGTCGTGTTCGCGATGACGCACCTCTCGCGTGCGGAACTCCGTCCGCGGACCGTCGGCGACGTCGCCGGAATCCTCGCGACCGGCGGGCTGGTGATCGGACTGACGAACGCGCTGCTATTCGTCGGCCAACAGTACGTGACGAGCGGAGTGGCAGCCGTCATCTTCAGCCTGAATCCGATCTTGACACCGGTGTTTGCCGGTCTCCTGCTTACGAATAGTCGACTCTCCCGCCGCGCCGTCGTCGGGATGGGGGTTGGACTGCTCGGTGTCATCCTTGTGGCGAATCCGTCGCCGTCGGCGATACTCGGTGGTGGGTTGGGCGTCCCGCTCCTCTTTGCGGCCGCGGTGACGAGTGCGTTCGGTGCGGTGGCGATTCGCCGTGCCGATGCGACGTTGTCGAGTACCGCCCGCACCGTCTGGGGGGTTCCGCTGGCTGCTGTCCTCTCGCACGTCCTCAGTGTCGGCGCTGGTGAGTCTGTGGCCTCGCTCTCGGTGCCGCCTGTCGCGGTCGCCGCGTTACTGTACGTCGGTGTGTTTTCGGGCGCTATCGCGTACCTCGCGTACTTTGCGTTAATCGACGAGACCGATGCGACCCGAGCGAACCTGTTGTTCTACTTCGTGCCGATCGTATCCGCAGTGGGCGGATGGGCGCTGCTCGGAGAGACCCTCTCCGTGCTGTCGCTCGCAGGATTCGGCGTGATTTTCGTTGGCTTCCTGCTTGTCAGTGGTCTCTCTGTTCGGGTATCGACGATCATCCGCTCGGTGGCCCCGAAACGGTTCGTCGAGGATAGATCCGCTTGACCGGTTTCTCTCATCGATGGCAACAGCTACACGAAGACGACGTCGTCGCGGAGTACCCCGACACTCCCGCCGGTGTTGTCCGGTACGGGCTCGATCAGTTGACCGGCGATTCGACGGACTCGAACGATTACCGGCCTGCGAAGCGTCTGTTCAGGCATAGCCACCGAAGAAGGCGCAGAAACGACCTCCCCGCTTGACGACGAGATGGAGGACATCCGGCGGGAACTGGTTCGGCGGGTCACGGCGGACGACCGCGATACGAACCGGGACATCTACGACGCTCTCGAAGACGCATAGCGAACGCGGTTCGACGCATCTTTCGTCGTTGGCGGCGACCTCCGCGTGAATGAGTCGCTCCCGGACGGCCGGCCGCTTTTTGTTGTTGTGTGCAGTGTGGGGGACGGCGTTCATGGCGACGGACGTCGGGCTCGTAAACCTCCCCGCGGTCCCGTTCGCCGCCGTGCGCTTTGACGTCGCTGCCGCGCTGCTGTTCGCCGCCGTGCTCGTCGCCGGCGTGGACATCCGCCCCCGGACTCGGGATGACTACGTCTACGTGCTCGTCGGTGGCGCGCTCATCATCGGCGCCCATCACGCGTTTCTCTTCGCCGGCCAGCAGTACGTCACGGGCGGTGTCGCCGCAGTGCTGTTGGGTCTCGTTCCCGTGGTGACACCCGCGCTCACGCGGCTCGTCGCCACCGACGAGGAGTTCACCGCCGCCACCGCGCTCGGCGTCTCCCTTGGGTTCGTCGGCGTTGTCATCATCGCCAACCCCGACCCGGCAAACCTCGCGGACAGCGTCTTCGGTGTCGCGCTCGTGCTCGCCGCCGCGCTCGCGTTCGCCGTCGCCGCAGTCGTCACCCACAGCCGCTCGCCGTCGATGCCGTTCCTCTCCACGCAGGCGTGGATGATGGCCGTCGGGGCGGTCGTCCTTCACGCCGCCGTGCTCGTCCTCCCTGGCCAGTCGTTCGCGACCGCCACGTGGACGCCGTCCGCGCTCGGCGCACTCGCGTACCTCTCCGCGGTCGCCGGCGTCGGCGGCTTCCTGCTGTACTTCACGCTCCTCGAGGATCTGGGTCCCATCGAGATGAGCTTCATCGAGTACGTGATTCCCGTGTTCGCGGCGCTGGCGGGCTGGATCGTGCTCGGGCAGGAAGTGACGCCCGCAACTGTCGTCGGATTCGTGTTCATCCTCTCGGGGTTCGTCGCCGCGAAGTGGCGGGCGCTCCGTGGGACTTAGTTGGTCTCGATGATTTCGACATCGAACGTCAGCGTCTCCCCGGCAAGCGGCGGGTTGAAATCCGCGCGGATGACATCCTCGTCGACGTGGATGATTTCGCCTTGGCTGCCGTCTTGGGCTTCAAGATAGGCTCCCTCCTCAGGGAGCTGTCCACCGAGCATCTCTCGGAGCTCTTCAGTCTCAAACTCCTCAATATTCTCCTCGCTGGGCTGCCCGTAGGCCTTCTCCGGCGGGATGGTCAGCGTCTCTGTCTCGCCAGCTTCCAATCCGAGTAGCCCTTCCTCCATCCCCTCGATCACTTGTCCGCCACCGATTTCGACCGTCAGCGGTGTATACTCGCGGTCGGGCTGCGCTTCGGCAAGGCCGGCTTCCTCGGCGACTGACTCCTTGGAGGTGTCGAACACGGTCCCATCGCCTAGTTTGCCAGTGTACTCAAGCGTCACAGAATCGCCAGTAGTTATCGACATACGCACACAAGACGTGCCACACGGAAAGGCTGTGGCATTCAGCATAATACAAGCTGGAGCCTCCGACCTCAAGGAGCGAGCGAGTAGGGTGGGGTAGTTTACTTTCCAGGAAAGGGCTTGAACCCCCGTTCTTTCACAGGTGTCTTGGTTGTCCGAGTTGGGTGACTCGGTGGTCTAGTTTCTGTCGGAAGGCAGTCTAGACATCTGTGTGGGTTATTTTCCGGGGTTCTTCATCTTCTTCATCATCTCCTTCTTGCGTGTGTTTGAACTGCTTCCACACCAGATTTGCGACGAATCCACCGAGTGCGGTTCCAATTGCGGCAGATGCGATGCTTGGAAGCATATCAGCACATTTGCGTATTTTACAGAAACTCTTGGGGCAAGGACTACTCCTTATATGTACACAGAGAGGAGGAATCGGGCTATCATGCTTTCCGGGCGGAATACGAAACTACCCTCTGAGGAACTGTCTACCGGTTCTTCGTAGAGAAGGGGGCCCACATTTCCATCAACCGTTCACAAGTTGAGATTCTCCCCTTTTTATTGGGAGGATGGTGTTGCCCCAATGTTTAAATATCGCTCCGAGTTTCACACATCCTCTCATCACAACCCACTCAGGCGATCCCCAGATGATATGGAGACTAAATCCTCCTGAAATATCCCGTGTATCTCCAGTAGTCAAATAGTATAGGAAACTTCCATCTAGTTATGAGTACAACATACCATATTTGTATTCCTATTCAGTAGGATAATTTATGTGTTGTCTCAAAATAGCTCACGTGCTTAAGTAGGTCATGGGCAAATATGAGACAACACGATAGATGAGATAGAGTTACGGATTCTCTCCGATCTCGATTTACCAAAGACCAGACAAGATCTGTCTGATGAATTGGATTATCTCGAATCAACGGTCTCACGAGCGCTCGGAAGCTTGGAACGGCTCGATCTTGTTTATAAGGAGGAGGTCGGCAACCAGACGATTGCCAAACCAGTGGACGCTCGGTGTGTAGAGGTGTTTCAGTCGCTCACAAAATCGAACCCACACGTTGACTTCCCCATCTGCTTACGTCGTCGATGTTGAACGTGTTGTACTATCTCAGTAGTGAGGAACAGTGGACCGCGGCTGAGCTCACCGAACGCACCGGGCACGCCCGCGCTACGATCTATCGGAATCTTCGAACGCTAACGAATCGAGCGATGGCGACGAAGGAACACAGTCGATACAAACTTCGAGAGGAGTTCAACGGGCTCCATCTCTTCGCATCCAAGCTCCGTCACCACGTTCATCGCGTCCGGATCAAACTAAAGAGTGACGTGCCCGAAACGGGAGTCTGCGACCGGGCGAACGTGACACCGGGCGTTCTCAACGAACACTACGACCGGCGGAGTCAACGTGAGAAAATGGAGCAGCGTCGAGGGTATCTCGACAATATTTGAAGCACACTCGCTGGCTACCAGTAATTACCAATGGTTATTTAATTATCAAAATATGTTATTGATCTGTCTCGGTGAAATCCCCAGCTGTATGTCCTCGCCGGAAAGCGGGACGCTGTCGCCGGTACGTGATACGGTCCCCGGCGTGTGTTAGTCACAGGCAACAGAACTGGCGATCCGGCGTATAGAACCTCCCGCTACTAGGGTGGTCTCCGGAGCGACAAATAGATCTCTTAGTTACACTCAAGCGCTGTGAGGGTCGTTCTGCTAACATGAATCCACTGACGGACGGGGTCGCCGAGTCACTACCTATCGACCGAATGATCCCCGCACGGGCACAGATACCAGAGGACCCGAACCCGGGGAACTACATCGTTGTCGACGTGGCACAGTTCTCAACAACCGTTCCCGAACTGTTCGCCAACGGTGCTGAATACATCCACATAACCGAAGACCGGGGCGATGAACCGGCGTTCAAACGGGACAATCCCCGAGCGAGGATCGGCGGGGGCTCCGGTCCAGAGTATCAGGGTGAACCCGGTTACGATTTCTTCAACTCCCCCAGTTTCGTCCAAGACGTCGACGTAGCGGGACGTCCGACGGCGATGACGTCCACGAACGGCGGCAACGCAGTCACCGATCTCCGACTGGCCGGGAGCGACGACGTCGATATCTACGTCGGCGGGCTGACTAACGGCGTCGCGCTGGCCGACCATCTCCGTGAACGGGACGGGAAGACGTACTTCGTTGCCGCCGGCTCCGGCGGCAAACCGTCACCGGAAGATGTCGCCGGCGCCCTGTTCATCGCCCGGCATCTGTTCGAGGACCCGCCGACTGACCGCGAACTGTCGGTCTACCTCGAGATGGTCGAGTTCTCAAAGGGACCAAAATATGAACGCAGACCCCGAATCAAGCGAACCGACCTCTACGAATACGCGCTGGACGTGGATAGCCGTGACGTCGTACCGAAACTCGACGGACAGAAGCTCTACAACGTGTCCAAGGATAGTTGATGCAGACAGATATCCACACGCATACGACCTTCTCAGACGGCTCCGATCTCTCGACGATGGTCGGGGCGGCCGAGGACGCCGGGCTCAACGGGATCGGATTGACTGACCACTGTATCGTGACCGCCGATGCGTTCGGTCGGCGGAGCAAATACGACCTCGTAGAAACCTACGAGCGTCGACGCGAACTCATCGAGACAGTACGCACGGATGTTGACGTGTCGCTGTACGACGCCACCGAGATGAGCTACGTGGAACGTGATGTCGACGCGATCCGGGAGTTCTTGAGAACCGCCGACTTCGATTACACCGTCGGTAGCGTCCATTTTGCCGGCGAGTACGACTACACCAGCGACGCACCGTACGTCGACGTGAGCGCCGAAGCCCGCCGGGCGGCGGTCGAACGCTACTACGACGCCGTCGTTTCGCTGGTAGAGTCCGAATTGTTCGACGTGCTCGGACATCTCGACCTCCCCGAGCGACTGGAGACGCTGCGCGGCCACTCCCGCCCGAACGATTACGACCGTGTCGCTACAGCGCTGGCCGCCTCGCGGACCGTTCCAGAGGTCAACGCGGGCCGGATCAACCGATCGCTCGGGCGTCTCCACCCGAATCCGTCGATGTTCTCTCGGTTCGAGGACCACGGCGTCGAGTTCGTCCTCGGAAGCGACAGCCACCGCCCCGACGAACTGACCGACCGGGTTCCGGCGCTTCAAGCAAGCATTGACGATGCGACTATCGAACTCGTCGAGATCAACGAGGTGCTTGCGTAGCCCTCTGGATCGGATCTTCGAAGGTGAATTATCGAGCAATGAGACGGACGGGTGGACGGGCACCGATCGATCCGGAACACCTCAAGCGAGCGTCGAACCCGGAGGCCACGACGCGGAAGATCGGTCGGATCTGCTCAGAGGAACACTGCAACGACGACGACAAACAGGAGCGACACCAGCATGAACGTCACGTCACGCGGCATGATCTCGAGGTCGCCAAGTCTGAGTTCCCGACTGACTTCGTCGCCCAGTGAATGGGAGAATCCCTTGGTTTCCATCGCCTCGACGGTGACTCTGGAGCGTTTCGCGACGTTGAACGCCATCGGATAGAACGCCTTGATCGAGAGTTTCAACAGGTACAGGTAGTATCGCCACCGCAGCAGACCGGAACTCTCCGGGGGTTTGTTTCGGAGTCGAAGGGAGTTGACCAAGTCGTGGTACTCCTCGAGCAGAACCGGCATCATTCGGTACCCGTACGCGATCGCGAAGGTGAGTGGCCGAGGAACGCCGAGACTTAACATTCCCTTGGCGAGTTTCTTCGGGCTCATCGCTGAGAAGGCAGCCAGACTCACGACTGAGATGACGGTCAGTTTCATCGTGAACGGGAGGAGCGCGACGCTGTTGTCAACGACCGCGCCTCGGAGGCCTCCCGATCCCCCTTGCCACCAGTAGACGACGGAACTAATGAGCACAATAAACCCGATGTTCGAGAGGCTCCCCCATATCAGGAGGCCGAGAAGGTAGATGCTGGTCTGTGAGAGGTACGCCAAGAGCAACGAGGCCACGAGCATGGCGAACAGCGGCTCTGGTTCGTAGAAGAACCAAGGGACAATGACAAAGACTGCTGACCAGATGATTACGACACGCGGGTCAAACTTGTTTAACAGCGCGTCCTCGTTGTCGTATGCTGTCCGCATGAGGTCGACCTTGATGTCGGCGATTGTGATGTTCCGGATCGCGTCGAGATACCCCATTATCGCACCTCCCCCGTCCGAAGCTGATCGACGATCTCAGATGTCGTCAACGAGAGGGGATCGATCCCGAGCCTGTCGCTAAGTTCGACCACTTGCGGTGGCCGGAGATGTGCCCGATCTAGGAGTTCGGGTCGTTCGAACACCGACTGTGGCGTTTCGTCAGCGAGGATGCCGTCCGGGCCGAGCACGATGACTCGATCGGCCCATTCGGCCACCAGTTGGAGGTCGTGCGTGGCAATAACGACTGTTTCCGTCCTGGACGCTGACCGCGAAAGCATCTGCGTCACCTCGCGACGGCTCTCGAGGTCGAGGCTTCCGGTCGGCTCGTCGAGCAACACGATCGTGGGATCGGTCGCTAAGCCGATGGCGAGCGATGCCCGCCGCTGCTGGCCGATGCTCAAGAGGCGACCGTCCCGGTCGGCAATGGTTTCGAGGTTTAAGAACTCGACTACATCGTCGACTCGCTCGTCGATCTCCGGAACGTCCCGACTTCTCAAGTAGTACGCGATATCCTCGCGGACCGTCTCCTCGACGAACATTTCCTCGGGGTTCTGATGAATGTACACCGTCTCCTCGGCTAGTTCCTCGGGGAGCGTGTCATTCGTATCGTCGCCGAGGACGGTGACTGTCCCGTAGTCGGGGGATTCGAGGCCAGTCAAGAGCCGGAGAAGGGTGGACTTCCCCGTCCCGTTAGCACCGACTAGGGCGACCCGATTCCCGGCATACAACTCCAGATCGAACCCATCGAGGACGGTCTTTCGGCCCTCACGGAGCGTGGGGTAGCCGTGAGTCACGTCGCGGACGTTGATGAGCCTCTTGGCGGAGCCGCGGCCGTCTGGCGTCGCCCGGTGGCTCCGTTCAGGGGTGTCAGTCGGGAAGGTATCGACGGCCTCCTCGACCGTCACCGGATACCGACCGTTCGGCAGGGTTCCGTCTCCGTTCGGGAGGTCCCGGGCGATCTGCGTGACCTGTGGCGGATGGATGTCCGCGTCGAGCAGTTCGCCGACCCGGTTCAGTCCTACATCAACCGGTTCGTTCCACGCCACGCCGCCGTCGGCGACCATGACGAGCCGGTCGCAGTAGTCGGCGATGAACTCCGTATGGTGTTCGATCACGATCACGCCCACATCTGAGTTTCGCTGGATCTCCCGGAGCTGGTCGTAGGTTTTTCGAGCGTTGTGGGGGTCGAGTTGGGCCGCCGGCTCGTCGACGATGATGAAGTCTGGATCCATCGCGAGGACGCCCGCGAGCGCAACCAAGTGTTGCTGGCCGCCACTGAGTTCCCAGATGAACCGATCGGCGGCATCCTCAAGCCCAACCGCCGTGAGCGCCTTCATCGCACGGGTTCGATAGTCTTCCAATCCGTGGTTTTTCGGGGCAAACGCCACGTCATCGAAGACGATCGGCTGAACGAGCTGGTTCTCGAAGTCCTGAAATACGTAGCCGACCATCTGAGAGAGCTCCGAGACATCGCTTTCGGTCGTCACGGTGCCGCCAACGCTGACCGTCCCCTCGAACGTCCCGTTAAAGAAATGCGGGATAAGTCCGTTAAACGCCTTACACAGCGTCGTCTTGCCGCTCCCGTTGCCACCGATGATCGCGGTGAAGGTTCCGGAGTCGATTTCGACGTTCGTGTTCTGTAAGACCGGGTCGTCGCTCCCCGGATATCTGAACGTCAGGTCATCGACGGTGATCGTGATTGGATTCATTGAGTACTAAAAAGAGGCAGTATGATTACGCGGCGGCCCGCTGGCGGCGGTACACCACGGCGTACGCGACGATCGCGGCGGCGAAAATCGGCACTGCGAGGAAGACCTGTCCGTAGGCCTCGACGAACTGCGGTTCGAAGACGAGGAACGCTCCGCTGGTTTCACTGAAGGCCTCGAAGACGAACGCGATCGGCGTCAGGATGACCCACGCGAGGAGTCCCTTGATCGTATCCCCGTTGATCCGCTTGCCACTCGGGTGACCCTCGACCGACTCCATCCCGAGCAGCGGCTCAATCTTCCCGCGCATCCGTGGATAGAAGTACATCATTGGGAGTGCACCGAAGATGAACCCCGCGATGATGACTTGGGTGGTTGCACCCGCGATCTCGACGGCCCAGATTGTCTCCGGGAGCCACTCGATGGCTTCGAGCGACTCGACGCCGACGTAGAACTTCCCGACGTCTATGAACTGTGCGGCGAGTTCCTCCAGTCCTTTAGCCACCACCGCCAACACCGCAAGCCACTTCACGTCTTCCGGGTCGGTGATCATCGTCGTCGCGATGTACAGCGAAATCGTGATCATGAGCAGGCTCTCGACCGCACCGAATGCGCTGAAATCACCGATCAGTATTTCACCGAAGACGATCCCTCCGACCGGGACTGCTAGACACGCCCAGAAGGACCGAAAGAGGAAGACGAGCGTGTAGGATATGAAGAGGAACGGCCCGAGTTCGAGCTCCAAACCACCAAGAGAGAAGGACGGAAGCAGCTCCGCGAACATCATCTGTAACCCGTGGAGAGACATGATCAGTATAAACACCATCATGTCTTGGTTATCGAAGCTAAACAGACTCTCACTCTGCTGGTTTAAGGTCGCCATCCAAGTTTCAGATATCAGCCATATATAAAAACAGTTTATAATTTTGATACTTTCCAATATTCTTCGATACGGACATCTCAATACCGCTCCGGATGAATATCCCATCCTAAGCATCTTCGTCGCTTTGAGGAAAGGCCTCATCCGAGAACTCAGCCAAACCCGTCCGGCTGGGCGGTTGATCCCCCACTCGGCGCCACCGTTCCGGACTTCGGGGCGAATTGACTGTAGTCCGTCCGCTGAGACGACTCTTGGCCCCAACGTACCGCATCCCGATGTGCTTCGCCGCGTTGTGATCTGCGTTCGTTTCCGACTCACACCTCTGACACCGGAAGTCCATGCGGGTTCGGCAACTCTCGTCTGTCGCGAACTCACTCGGCTATTCACACCACCCAGTCGAACACTCGAGACGGCGTTGATGGCAAACAGTCGACGGTCGCGTCCACCAAGTGTCAGTCCCTACCTGTCTCGCCGGACGGAGGCGACCCCCGTGATGTGGCATTACAAACTGGATCCGCGGGATGATGAGTTTCTTTAAAAGGAAGTCTACGCATTCCTGTGTTTCAGGAACGTAATTCAGCGATACGGGCGCGACGGGTCTTCGTTTACTCGGTTTGCGCCGAGTCGAGTTGTGTTTAGTGACATTGTTTTTATCATTCGAGGAACTCCCAGCGGCGTTCCGCCTTTTCGAGGTCCGAGGCGCGATCGTAGTGGAGATCGAGCACGTCCTCGGAGGAATTCAGTCGGTCCGAGACGATCGCCCGCGGAACGTTGTCGTTCCTGTAGCGCGTGACCCGCGCCTTCCGAACGTCGTGCGGTGACCGAGCGGACGGGCAGCCGCTCATCTTCGTGTACTGCGTGTGTTCGCAGGTCTCCGGGTCCTCACCGTGGGGACACTTGACACCGATAGCGCACGGGCGGGTCCATCGGTAGAACGTTATCCGAACAGCACTGGGCGAAAGCCGTCCCTCCCGAGTCGTGTACAGCGGGTTCCGGTCGTGGTCGTCGGTGTTCTCGATGCGGGGACCGTCGATGTAGTCCTGGAGAATCTCAGCGACGCGGTCGCTGATCCGGTTCACCCGCTCGCCGTCCATCTGATTCTTGAGCGGGGTTCCCTTTCCGGGCCGGTGGACCAGCTCGATGTGAGGTTCGTCGACATCGAGGTGAACGTCTCCGAGGTCGAGCGCGCGAAGGCCGCCGAGTCGAATCCCCGTGTGCCAGACGAGCGCCCAGACCGCGTGGTCGCGGGACGCGTACTCGTACTTGGCGAGATACTTCAGGATCTCAGGGACGCGCTCGGGTTGGATCGTCGAATCGCTCACCTGGTCGTCCTTCGTGAGCGACGGAAGATCGACCCGCTCGTAGAAGTCCGGGGGTACAGCCTCGATCTGCCCACAGAACTTCATGAACACTCGAACCACGGTGAGCGCGGACGCGAGAGTACGCGGGGCGATCTCGTCGTCCATCCCCTTCGAGTAGCCACCATTCCGTCGCCAGCGACGGAAGTGGAAGATATCGCGACCGGTGAGCTGGTTCATGTCCTCGATCTCACCTTCCTCCTCGCACCACTCGATGAAGGCGCGGAGGTGGCTCTCATGGGACCGATACGTCCAATCGGCCGCCTCGTCCCGAAGGGCTTCCAGGTGGAGATCGCGAGCGTCCGCGGGCGAGATTGACTGAAGATCGTCGCTCACAGGAATCCCTCCGGGGCGTCGAGGATCGGGTGATCCGGATGGTTCTCGGCGAAGTGGTCGAGGTAGCCCGCGACCTGTCGCGCGTACCTGGTGAACCCGTCCGGTGGGTCGGGGTCGATGGAGGCGCCGCACACCTCGCAGCTGGAGAGATCGCGAGCGTCGGCCGCCGCGATCAGTCGGGGATCATCACTCATTACGACCTGCTATTCTGAGGCTACCAAAATATAGTTTGTCCCTGTAGCGAACGTTTCTTATCTCGGATTATATAATGTCGCGCCCTCGATAGCAGGTATGCGAAAATCCGGGAAGTGGATGGTTCTCCTCGACGAGCGGATTCTAGAGCTGTTCGTCGAGTCCGACGAGGATTACATGTCCGTCTCCGAGATCGCGGAGCATCCCCGGATTCCGTACAGCTCGCAGTACGTAGGCCAGCGGAGCAGGAAGCTCGCGAATCACGGACTACTGTACGCGGTCGGGAACGGGATGTACACGCTGACCGACGAGGGTGAGGCGTATCTCAAGGGGGAGTACAACGCGGCAGAGAACGGGAACGCGGAGGTATCGAGAAGTGAAGGCGCTGGTGAGACTCAGGACGAGGCATAAATGTGTCAGATGCGTCGGATGGGTCGGTGGATGTACACCGTTGACGAGCGGATTCTAGAACATTTAGCGGAGGAATCATGGGCGTCACCCTCTACAATGGCAAAAGAAATGGAGTTCCAGCAACTCAAAATGGATTCTGAATACATAAACCAAAGGTGTGTTTGTTTAGTTGAACGGGAGTTAATTGCTCCAATTATACAAAATGAAAACATGTATGAGATCACACGTTGGGGTCTCGCCTATCTACGCGGTGATCTTGATGCCGGACACTTACAAAAATGGCCTATCGAAGTGTGATCTAAATGAGTAGTAACCATACAGAATTGATTAAATTCGCTATAAGGATCTTTGGAAAGTTCGTGTCATACTTGTACAATAAATTCAAATCTTCAAATAAATTTCTGCTAACAATCAGCTTGTCAACATCCGTTCTCATATTGGACATTCTGCTTTTTGGAGGAGAGTTACGTACAGATATCGCGAATTATATTGGATCAAATGAAGCACTATTTAGTGTGATTCTATCCACTCTTTTGGTTTTATTGTATCTTGAACAATACAAATTACAAGAAACTCAAGAAGAACTAATACAAAGGCAGACGGAGATATCTGAAGCGACCGAAAACCCAATTTTATTCATTAAACGTGTTAGTATTACAAAAAACAATATGTCTCTTTATATGGAGAATATCGGAAATGGACCCGCATTGAATATGCATTTGTTTTTGTATTCGGGAGAATATAAATCGGACAATGAGTTTTTCCAAAAAGAAACAGCTATAGAAAACAAAACACCCGGAGTGAATACAATAAGTGAGTCTGACGGAACTGATCAATACATCACCGAATTATCTTATAGAACTTTTAACACGCCGGTTGGGAAGGCTGGTCAATCAATAAGTATTGAGAATTTAACATCTGAGCAACTCAACGCTACAAGACCAGAAAGAGCAGAAATGAAATTGTGTTTTATGTTCACAGACATTACTGGAAGAAAAAAGTTTGAAGATCTGTTTGAAATCTCTGGAGACCCTGCCGATTGTGAAAATTTTGAAGATTATCTTGGTAATTCAAATATCACAGTAGTGTCGACCAACAGCAGTAATGTCGTAATGTCGGACTATTGGAAAAACAACCTATAATGTAAATGGCGCGACCCCCCACAAGGAGGGGTCGCGCAGGCTCCCGCCCACTGAAATGGGTGAGTGGGTGGAAGGGTGGATCGGCGTTCTATAACTAATCGGTCATTAGAAGTTGTTGGATACCTGAGTAGTGATCAGCGAGGGTACACATCATTATTTATATAATGTGTTACTCCAACATAGAAACATGACTGGTGTCCTACTAGAAAATCTTCCAATAATCGGTATAATAGCATCCGGCTTCTATTTGTTGCTGATTGTATATTATTTTAGTTTTAGAGAGAAATTTTTTAAAAAGAAATCCGCATCAGAGGAAGAGAAAGAGGTTGTCCGAGAAGCACTTACCATGATGGTCAAAGAGGAAGAATTTGATGAAGATGTGGGAGAGGTCTTACAATCTGCGAAGGATCTGGAAGATAGCGGTTATAAAATAACTATTGAAATTGAAAGACATCCGAATAATTCAGAAGAGGAGGAATAGCCATGGGAGACGAAGAGGATACCGAAGAAAGCAGTTCTTCAAGATGGTTCCCACTAGAGAAAAATCTAAGCATTTTTATGATATCTCTATTCGTTTCAGGTGCTGGGTTTGTTGTAGCCGCAACATTATTAGAAGTATTTGTTGAGGGAGAAATAGTGAACGCGATACGATTGTCTCTATATCTTACTGGCGTAGCTTTCGGCGGACTTGTAACATCTATTGAATTTTTAATCAGAATATCAGAATAGCGTCACTAAATTTTGGGACACGACAATGTGTAATTGGAACATTTTAGTGAAATCAAGATTATGAAAGAGGGCGTTAGTAATTCGATAATAATGAGAGCCATTACGACGGCCCACGATTACGCAGCTCGTCGAGGAGATCGGGCCAGTCGAGGTCGAGAGAGAACAAGTCGGGTTCAAGGTTCCAGTTCCACGGAGCGGCATCGTCCGGGTCCGGTTCCGCGATGGCTGGTTCGAGATTTTCGACGGTCCCGCCGAACAGCTGGTTCGTCGGCTTATCAGCGTCAGCGGGCCAGTCGGCGAAGAAATCGACCTCCTTCTTCGAGTGTTTGAAGTACGCCGTCGTGAACAGCCGCTTTAGCTCCGGGTGGCAGTCCTTGCCCGTGTGGAACACCGTTCCGAAGACGTCGACGTTGATCTTCGCCATCCGCTTCGCGAGCGGAGAGAACTGCGCCGCGACCTCGTAGGAGTTGGTCCGCGCGTCGAAGTGCGTCGAGCCCTCGTCGATGAACACGAATTTCGGACGATCGCGATGCTCGATGCACGTGACGGCGAGGTCGTGCGCACTCGTGACCACGAGGTCCGTCCGGGGCCACGTCCGCGAATTCGAGATGACGAGGAGATCGTCGACGGTCGCCGAGCGGAGTTCAGCCAGGAGCGCCATCAGGTTCGTCTTCCCCGTGTTCGGGTTGCCGGCGCCGCCGATGAACGCCGTCGCGTCGTTATTGGTCATCACGTCGTCGAGCCGCAGCGGGAGCCGGAGCGCGGAGCCGTCCAGGTCCTGCTCGGTGACGCCGACGAGGTGCGAGAGCAGCAGCGAGTTCCCCGACCGAATCGCTTCCGACGCCTTCCGCGACTGTTGGGTCCGGTCGACGAGGTCGAGCAGCTGCGAGTCCTGGACAAGCTCCGGGTCGAGGTCGTTGAGGAACACCGACGCCGACACGTCGTCTGGGTCGATCATTCCCGCTCGGGGGTCGAGGTCCCGATCCGTGTCGATGCGGCCGGAGAGCTGTTCCGCGAGCTTCGCCGCGGTCAGCATCCCCTCGTCCGAGTTAGACATCCGCGCTCACCTCGGCGGATTCGGCGTGCCCGTTTCGAGATTCGTCCGGGTCCTCCGGCGTCGAGAAGTCGAAGCCGGATTTGTGTTCCATCTCGTCGATCGCCTCGTCGTCGACGAGGTCCGAGAGGTCTGAGTCCGAGGCGTCGTCGAGGCCGAACTCTTTGAGTTCCTGGTCGACGGCGCGTTCGATCCCTTCGCCGGAGTCGGGAAGCGACCCATCCTCGAACAGTTCAACGATACGCTCGACCGTGTTCCGGGTCGCGCGCCGGACCACGACGAACGCGGAGCTTTCGAGGATGAATCCTCGCTGCGCGTCGTCTTGGAGCTGGCCGCGGCACTCGTGGACGGCGCGGAGCGCGCGGGTGAGGTCGCGGTCGTCGAGCGTTCCGCGCCAGGTGCCGACGACGGTCATGTCTTCGAGGTCGACCTGCTTCCCAACGTAGAGGTTCGGGGACAGCTGCGTGAGGTCGTACGTCGAGTTGACGAACTCATCATCGTCGAGGATTTCGAGCTCGCGGAAGTCCTCCAGGGGGAGACGGTAGATCCCGCCGTCGAGAACGCGGGCGTCGAGGTCGATCAGGTAGACCCACGCGGGATTGTAGAGCCACGAGACGACCTTGTTCCCGGTTAGGAATCCGAGCGGCGAGAGTCCGACCGCGGCGACGCCGAACACGTACCAGAAGCGCGGCACTTCGAGGTCGAACCCGACGATCGCGGACAGGCCGACGAGCGCGATCACACCGACGGCGAGTTCAGGCACGTGGCTGTGGAGCCAGTCGAGTATCTTCACGTGGCGAGGCGGTTCGGGTCGGGGTTCTGGTGCGTCTCTCATGCTAACCTCTCAGGTTCCTCGCTGCGTCCGTAGACGACCTTTGCCACGAGGAAGATGGTCACAACGGCGACACCGACGCCGCCGCCGAGACCGGCGGCCTGCGCGTCGCTGGCCGTGAACGGTCCGGCGACGATGGTCGAGGTCGTTTCGAGCGGGACGCCGAACAGCGTGGAGCCATCGTCGATCGTCACTCCGGCGCGTCCGTTCGACGGTTGGACGGACATCCGAATCTCCGTGCGGCCGTCGACGATGAACGAGTCTCGGCGCAGCTCGCGCGACTCAGTCAGCGCGACCGCTTCGGTCACCGTCACCCGGTCGCGGGTGTCAGAGTCGAGCAGCAGCACGGCTTCGCCGTCGACGTAGTCGGCAGAGCAGAGCCGGAGCGTCGACGTGATTTCCTCAGAGCAGGTGTTCACCTGTTCACCAGCCGTCGCGTTCTCGGCGGTCGCGTTCGGGGCGTCCTGTGCGGCGACAGCGCCGGACAGCGACGCCACTACCACGAGCGCGATAAGGAGAAGTCGGGGGAACATTGTGGTCAGTTACTCAGGACGCCGAGCGCGACGAGCGCGGCTACGACGACGGCGACGATCTCGCCGGGGATACCGAACATGTCGAACTGCCCGAGGTCGATACCACCGCCAGACTGTGCGTTCTCGTACTTCTCGATCAGCTTCTGATTTTGCTCTTCGAGGTCGTCCCACTCCTCCTGAGTGATGTAATTCGAGTCGTCCTGTGGTTCGGAGTTCTCGAACGTCGTCGAGGTCACTTCCTCGCCAGACTGCGTGTTCGTCAGCTTGTTGACGGTAAACGAGCCATCAAGCTGAAGCGTCTCGTACTGCGTCTCAGTCGCAGTCGAGACGAAGCGCGCAGAGTCGACTTCGGTGATGTTGGTTTCGAGGTCGTCCGAGGCGTCGTACGTCCACTCCGTGGCGCCGTCGACCGCAGACCAGTCACCGGCAGGGACGGAGACAGTTTCACCGGCAGTCGTCGTCACCTCGATCGCGGTCGATTCGTACGGCTCCGAGGTGATCGTGATGGTCCCGCCGTCGACGCTCGTGTTGATCGCGGACCAGTCGCCCTCGACGAGACTCATGTCGGTCGTGAAGTACACGTCGCCGGAGAAGCTCGACGGGTCGTACGTCGTGCCCGACTCGATCGGACCGTCCGACGAGTCAGTCAGCGCGAACGTGCCGGTCAGCTTCGCGCCAGAGTTCTCGATGGTGATGGTCGCCTCGCGTTCCGCGTCGACCGGGATGTTGAGAGCAATGAGATCGGCAATCGCTTGGTTCATGCCTTCCTCCTCGGCCATCATCGCCGCGCGTTCCTTCGGCGTCACGAGGTCGGAGATCTCGATATCGCCGCTCTGAACGTCGCCGTAGACGTTCGTTACCCACGTCGAGATGCCGTTCAGCACATCAGATTGGGCAGTTTCGAGAGCAGAATATACCTCATTCCACTTCGGGACACTCTGGTAGGTCACATTATCGCCATTTGGGTTTTTGGCTATAATGGCGATTTGACCGCTGCTAACGTCGATGTTGCCACTCCGGTCTGTATTGACGAGGTCGCCTTTACCGTCGAACGTGCTGTCGTTGCTCGCCTCCATCGCCATGACGAGCGTTTGAACGTCGTAGTTCGTGCCGTCGAACAGCGTTACAGTATTCGTCTCGTTGCTCTTCCAGCTTTGGAAGGACCAATTGTAGGACGAGCTTGTGTTCTGGTCGACCGCGTTGGCTGTGAAGGCGTCCGAGACGGACAGATCAGGGTGACTGCTCAGGGCAGACCGTAGCTGTGAGAACTCGTTCATCCCCTCATTCCAGCTATCCAGCATATTCTTCTGAATAGTCGTGAAGTGAGAGATCGCCGCGTCCTCAGCAGCAGATAGTACCTCGGACTCAGTTGCGCCAGCGTTTAGCTGCTCGATGGCAGCGATTTTTGCTTCCGTGTAGGCCGTATGCCGGATGCCGTCGATGATGTTGTTGTTATCGACTATGGTGCTGGCGTTCGTCGACTTTCGTTTCCGGGCAGCGGAGTAGACATCCTGTTTCAGAACGTCAGCAGTCAGGCCCTCAGCCGGAGCGTCAGCGCCGACCACCTCGAATTCGCGGAGCGCCCAGCCGACACCGACGGAGCCGGCGACGAGGCCAGCGCCGATCAGCGGTGCGATCGCCTTAGCGTCCTGTGCGAAACCGTTGTCGACCGAGAGGCCGATCGTGGCAGCGCCAGCAGCGCCGAGACCTTTTACGAAGGTCCGGCGGCCCAGATGAGCAGGGCGGTCGGAACGATCACCGTCAGCGCCCACATCAGACCCATCAGGAGGGCGATTCGAAGCGGTACAGCTAGTCGGGTCGTCATGATTGGAACTCATAAGTTGAGGGTCGAGGGTGGTTACCGAACAGCGACGCCCCAGGCGACGACCGTCGCGAGGAACGCGAGGATCGGGCCGAGGTTGCTGCTCGTGTTGATGATGTCAGCGATCTGCGGGACGTACTGGTAGGCGACGATGACGAGCGGCCCAGCTGCGATCGCGATCTGTTCCCAGCGCTCGTAGCTCTCGAACTGCTTGGTCTCGCTGCTCGCGAAGGCGATCACGTACGCAGCGAGCGAGATGAACGTGGCGTGTTCGGCGGTCAGCGTGTAGTCGAGCCACGTCAGCATGACCTCGGAAATCCCGCCGAACTGGTAGAGTCCGGCGAGGACGAACACGACCGACAGCAGCGCGGGAAGCGTCCGCAGGTGGGTGTAGTCCGAGAGCGTGTCGGACATCGAGCGCGAGTACGACGACGCCATCAGGAACCACCCGGGAACGCGACCTTCGTCGGGTTGTAGTCGTGGGTCGAGCCGTCGTCGCGTTCCAGCGTCACCTCGTCGGTGGCCATCGCGACCCAGATCTGTTCGCCCACCTCGATGCGGTCCTGCGCAGCTGCGCGCTTCACCTCGTCCTTCGCGAAGTACCGCACGACTCCGCGACTCTCGTCTTTGATCTTGAGCCGGTACCAGGGGCCGTAGTCGCCTTCCCCTTCGGTCAGGTCGAGGACGAGTCCGTCCAGCACCTCACCGGGTTCGAGTTCCACCGTGGGAACATCGCTGTCCGGGTCGTTGCTTTCGAACCGTTCGTAACCGTCAGGCGGCGTCGGGTTTTCAGTCGACATCTCCAACTGTTTGATTCGACAGTTGGAAAATAAAACAGAACAGAAGGCAGAGTGAAAGTATACAGTATGTAAGTGTGATTAAAAATGTTAGAAAAATGTTAGTTCGTCCCGAATGCGATCGTAATCAACTCTCTGAAATTCCACGTGACCGTGATTATTTCGGTTCTCATCAGTATAGTATTTGCCCTCCAAGATATCCCCACTTTCATGTGTTCGGTACCGTAGGTCGTTTGTCCCTTCGTGAATACCTACCCCATCGGGTGAATCTCCTCGTGGATGGTTTCTATAGTTAATCCGGAGTACTGGATCGGTTCTGTCCCGTATAACAGATGCTGTCGTGCTTATTGACTCTGAATGCGGAAAATCAATTGTTACTTTGATATTGGACCAAGTTTGGTCGATTACCATTATGGGAGTTTCCTCAGACGTTTGTTGTTCAACCTCATCGGTATCCATCTCAAATTCACCAAGACGTGTTTGCTCATGTGATGATGTGAGTCCACCCTTCCAGGTCCCGCGAAGATCGGGAGGTGATGTGAAATTGGATACAAGCGGAAAATGCCAGAGGTAGCGATCCCATACAAAGAATATAGCAGTGAATATTGCAAAAGTTGGTAAGCCAGGCGGGACAAGAGACGTTGTAAAGAATGGAAGAATGGCGAATAATTCTATGAGAGTTTCTTGAAGAAAACTGCTCAACAGAACGGCGGTGAACATTAAATACCCGACTTTTCTCCACCTTGCGCCAACTATTGAGTACGGGTGCATCAGTATGCTTCCCAAACTTGCTCAAACATATTCACAGTCGCATTTGCGTTCGATACTGACCATCGCTCTGATTCAAGTGGGTGACACAACGGGTACATCTCAGACTGTTCAGGAAATTCGCCTATGTCAGCGACTTTCAGCCATTCAACAATGTCCTGATATCGATCCTGTAGATCGTTTTGATCGATGAGTTCATCTGGTACATTGTATAATAGACCCTCTAAATAATACGATGAGCAAATATTCTCTGGGGCAATTTCATTCCGTACACTCCATTCTCTAGCATTTTTGAACATCCTGATTGTCGGTTTGTACCTTCCGTTCGTGTCTTTGTTCTTCTTCGTCCCATTTTCCCGATGTACCTTAGAATAGTTGACAATGGAGGGCTGGCCGACTCCAGGTCTGAAAAACATACCAGTCGTATATTCCTCTGTGCCATCAGGACCAAAGTAGGTATAATTCCTGTAATCAGCACAGGCAACTACGTCAGCATCGAGTGGTATCGGAGTGTCATCGTTTGATTTAATCTTTATCGCTTTGCCACTGCTGTCGATATTTTCTCTGCCGAAGTATCCTCTGAGAGACCGTTTTACTCTTTTATAGAAGTTCTCCCACTCGTAATCGAGATCAGTGTACTCATCCCAGAAACGTTCTCGCTCTTCGCGGCTCAAGTCTGAGAGACCCTCTTGAAATGGCATGTTAACTCTTACCACAACATCAACGTCACTTGATGCGTATATATTGGTGTCATTAGCGTAAGATCCCTGTAAATGAATCTCGTATGAGTGTTCGAAATCTTCCCGTCCTAAGCCATACCTGTCCTGTTCAACAGCATTTTGAATGGAAGAATAGGTTCGCTTAGAATTTTGAACCGCCCCTTGGTTAGTCCACGTCTCAAGTTGAGTAGATGAAATAGTCATATAGATTAGTGCTCACGATGCGGTTTTATATTTTCTGCCAACATGAGCCGACCAGAATATTCACTCACATGGAGGAAGCATACATTCTCTCCGTTTATTCCGGCCCATTGTTGGATTTGAAGCATGATAGTCCTCGACGATAAGGAGACTCTCAATAATCTCTGGGTCTGTAATCCCGTCTCCGACGAATTTCGCAGCAATCACCTTCGGATTATGGCTCGCAATTCCTGTCCGAGCATCTCGGAATATTTCGCCCTGTACGAGATCGTGCCGGAGCCGAGTATTCTGGATAACATTCTTTATCGGGAGTTCTAGTGATACCATGTCGACACCGCCGCCGCCGGGCTGGTGTTCGTTGCCGTCGGCGTCGACGATCGCCTTCAGTTCGTAGCCGAACGCGGGTTCCGTCGAGCGACGGTCGAACGCCTCGGAGTCGGGTTCCGTTTCACCATCCAATATCTCACCGACGAACTCCTTGTGAGCCGGGTCGATGTTCAGATGCGCGAGCATCGAGGGTAGAGAGACGTTTCGGCCGTGTACGTCGAGGTAGTCTTGAACACGCTCGCGAATCAGGCTCTTTCGCGGGGATTCTCCGTAGGCCCATGCGCTGTCGGCACTCGGCCACCGTTCGGCAAGTGACCGATCCGGGTCCGGTTCCGGCGCCGGAGCAGCTGCGTCAGCGGCCCAACGGAGATCGTCGTCGAGGGCGGGTTCGGTCTCGGGGGGCCCGTCGAGCTGGTCTTGGTCGACGGTCCACGGAGAACCACAGCAAGAGCAGACGACATCGGCGCCACGGCCGTCGTCCCAGCGGATGCGCTCGCCGTGCGCGTCGACCTGTCCGGACTCTTCGTTTTCCGCACGCTGTTCGCACCGATCGGCGCGGATGGCCTGATTCACGGTCTGCGAGCGGGTAGTCCGCTGGCGAGCAGCCGACCAGTAGACGGCGCCCCACGCGATGTACTCGATCGGCTTGTCCAGCAGGTCCTCAGTGTAGCCGCCCATGTACGCGGCGAGGTACGAGCCGAGGTTACCGACGTCTGCGTTCATCGAGATACAGCCGTCATCATCCTGGAGGTAATCGTCGATCGCGTCGTAGTCGTGAGCTGACCAGCCGGCAGGGTCGCACACTTCGAGGTGTTTGTCGATGACTCGTTCAAACTCGGAAGCGACCGGACGGAGGTCATCGAACCCAGCACCGTCGAAGTAGACACCGACGTGAATATGAGTGTAGCAAGCATTGAGACCGGCGTCTTTGTCGGGGTCCGCGGCGGTACCCATTCCGTGCGGTTCGGCCTGGAGCCAGTAACCCCACTGCTCCGAGTCGAGGTCGAGGTGATACTCCATCACGTTGCGGAGGGTATCGCGGACGCCGCCGTAGCTAAACGCGTCGTGGATCGCGTCCATCTGTTCGACAGGCGGGAGGCGGTCGCCGTCAGGGACTGACGAGGCGGTCAGAGTGAGCATCACGGTTATCGGGTCGTCCCACGCAGGAACGGCTTCACCACCGGACGGGCGTTTGCCACCGGACATCTGTCGCTGGAGCGCGCGAGCGCGAGCATACTGCTTCTTGCTGTAGTCCTTCCCCCACGCGTCGGTGAGCGGAACGTCGAACTCGTCGCCGGTTTCTCGATCCTCGAATCGGGCCATCATACCCTCGTACTCGTGATGTGCGCGGAGGAAGGCGTGAACGGCGTCGAGCCACGTCCCGGCAGAGCGCGAGCGAAGCGATTCGACGGCGAAGGTGTCCTCGAACGGCTGGTCGGGGTCGACGAACTCCTGTTCCCACTCGGCTTCCGTGAGGATACGCCGAAGCTTTCGCCCGTGCGTCTCGGAGAGCGGTTGATCGGCCAGTTGTGGGTACTCGGTCGCGAAATCGCTCACGCGTTCGACGACGGGATCGGCGTCTTCCTCTAATCCGGTGAGAGAAGCCGTTACAGAGTTAGTCTCCTTGGAAGGCCAAGACGCACCCCCTTCGTCAGGGGCGCTCATCGCTCACCTCCAAGCGTGCGCGACCGCTCCGCGACCTCGACAGCACCGCCGCTCGTTTGGCGACCTTCGGTCGCCTGTGCGCGGTCGGCGCCGTTCGGTCCGCATCCGGCGGACCTCACGGACCACAAGGTCGCCGACCGCTTGGAGAGACTGACGAGTGTCAGGTCGAGGGGGCGAACGAGATCGTGCCGGAGCCGTGGGGAGATGGACCGGCGCGCAGCTGGCCGGTTCACTTCTCGTCGGGATTCGAGAGCTCGCTGGGACGCTCCGGGCAGTCCAGGGCGTGCCCGTACTCGAGGTTGCTCGACGAGTTCCGGGTACACCGCTGGTTACAGAACGCGCACCAGAACTCACCCGGACCGTCAGCGGACAGAGTGGTCCCAGTTGAGTCGTCGGAAAGACTCACCGCAGATCACCCCGATTTGCGGAGCAAATCGCAGGACTGCGAGAGGGCAGTTTTGAGAGCGAATTTATCGCAGGTTTTTCTCGGACTCTTTGTGAGTCTAAAACCCGATTTTGTAGGCTATAGGGCGGCCTACTGGCTAGAATTAGATTACACCAGACCGAGTTAATTTCAGACGGGCGCGACGGGATTTGAACCCGCGGCATCTTGGTCCGGAACCAAGTGCTCTGTCCGCTGAGCTACGCGCCCTCACGACCGGGTATCCGCGGCGAGCGTTTAACGCTTCTGACTCAGATCGTCGTCCGGCGGTCGGGGACCCGTCTACCGCTCGAACGCGTCGGCGTCGTCGGCGACATTCGACGCGTCGGTTCCCCCGTCGGTGCGGGCCCGGTCGGTCGCGTCGCCCTCGTCAGTCGAGATCACGTCGGCGGCGTCGAGGAAGCGGCCGACGAACAGCAGTCCGGGGCGGCGCTCGACGACGGCGACCCAGACGACGAGCGCCGGGGGTAAGACGATCAGCGACGCCAGGTACGCGAGCGTGATGCTGGCGGCCGTGAGCAGCCCGAACTGGCCGAGGATCGGGGTGATAGCGAGGACGAGGACGCCCGTGCCGAGCGCGGTCGTCGCCCACGTGCCGGTGAGCGCGCCGCCGGTCCCGCGGAGCGTGGTGACCACCGCGGCGTCGACGTCGCCGCCGTGAGCGTACTCGTCGTGGAAGCGGTGCGCGACGTGGACGGTGTAGTCCACCCCGAGTCCGATGGTGATCGCGAGGATCGTTGCGGTGATCGCGTTGAACGGGATCCCCGCGAGCCGCATCGTGGCGGTGAGCGTCGCGACGGCGACCGTCACCGGGACGAGCGTGACGAGCCCGAGCGTCGGGCTGCCGAGCAGCAGCCAGAACAAGATCACGAGAAACACCGCGGAGAGCCCGAGCGCGGCCGCCAGCGAGACGATCGCGGACTCGAAGATCGTGTCGGCGACCGCCTGGAACACGACGATCTGGCCGGTCGCGGTCGCGTCCCCGCGGTAGCGGTCGGCCACCTGTCGGGCGTCGGCGGTGATCGCGGCGTCGCTGGCGTCGGACTCGACGGCGTACACGACCCGCGTCGAGCGGCTGTCGTCCGCGAGGTACTCGCCGGTGAAGTCGTCGTACGGCGAGTCGCGCAGCTCGGCGTAGATCCGGTCGAGGTTGCGGTTCGGGCGGCCGTCGTCGAGCGCGGACTCGTCGACGAGCTGGGCGAACTCGGGGTCCTCCGCGGCGTAGCCGTCGATCGCACTCTGGACGCTGTCGGTGCTGGCGCGGCCGTCGACGGTGACGAACGTGTCGGGCGGGTCGCGCTCGGCGCGCGCGAGGCTGCGCAGGGCCGCGTCGCTGGTCATGCGCCGCTCGACGTATATCGTGACGGTGTCGTCCTCGCTCGTGGCGAAGTTGTCGGAGAGGAAGTTGATCGTCTCCGTCGCGGTGTACTCGCCGGGCTGGAGCGGCCCGGGGAAGTAGTCGACGTAGTCCGGCTGCTCGCTCGGCGGGAGGAAGTCGTCGTCCTCGAAGGTCGTGTCGACACCCGCGCCGTAGCCCGCGGCGCCCGCGGAGATCAGGAGGACGACGAGGAGGAAGACGGCGGGCGCGGGCCGCGAGATCGCGGACAGTCGGGGGAGGAACCGGCCGAGCGTCGACTCCTCGGAGCCGAGCGGGCGCGAGCCGAACTCGGGCAGCGAGCGCTCGGCGCGCCAGCGGTCGACGACCAGCTTGGCGGCCGGGAGGAAGCCGACGAAGATGACGAGCGTGAAACAGATCCCCAGCCCGGCGACGACGCCGAACTCCCGGAGCGGGGGCAGCGAGCTGGTGAGGTTCGCGAGGAAGCCAATGATCGTCGTCCCGGCGATGATCGAGTACGCCACCACGAGCTGCCCGAGGGCGCCGCGCATGGCCGACTCCGGCGGCGCGCCCGCGGCGCGGTCCTCGCGGTAGCGGTTCACCGTGTGGATCCCGAAGTCGATCCCGATCGCGAGGAGGAGGACGGGCACCGCGATCAGCACCTCCGAGAAGGCGATCCCTGCGTAGCCGGTGAAGCCGAACGTCCACACGACCGTCATCAGCAGCGCGATCCCGCCGAGCACGAAGTCGAAGGGGTCGCGGTAGGCGTACGCCAACAGCCCGAGGATGACGGCGAGCGCCGCGGGCACGACGATGGCAAGCGAGTCGAAGATGACGCGCTCGAACTCGCCGTCGACGATCCCGCCGCCGAACGCGGTGACGTCGCCCGGGGCCTCCTCGGCGATCGTCTGCGCCTCGCGCTGGATCGCCTGCGTGTCGGCCGAGGCCGGGAACGAGTGGCTGACGACGCCGAGCGCAGCCGAGGCGGTCCCGGACTCGCGGTTGAAGTCGTCGGCGAGCAGCGTCGCGAATCCGGGGTCTTCGGCCGCGGCGTCGACCGCGTCGTCGATCTCGCCGTCGCTGGCGCGTTCGATCGCGTCGCGGGCCGCCGCCGGGGTGTCGGCGTCCTCGTCGAGTTCGGCCGCGACGTCCATCGCGGGCGCCGAGACGTCCGTCACCCGCAACCCGTCGCGGTCCGAGAGCCGTTCGGCGGTCGCCAGCATGTCGAGGAGGCCGCGGCGGTCGAGCACGTTGACGTCGCGCTGGATCAGCTGCGTTGTCGGCTCGTCGCCGCCGAACGCCGGCTCGAACCGCTCGTTCACGCGGTCGAGCGCGTCCGCCTCGTCGAGCCCGTCGGTGAACTGGTCGCTGCCCGCGCTCGCCTCCAACAGCGCCATGCCGGGCGCGAACAGGGCGGTGACGACGAGACAGGCGATCACGACCCGGCGCGGCTGCTCGATGACCCGGTCGGTGATCGCGCCGAACAGCCGGGTGACGGGGTCCATCTATCGGTCGCGGAGCCGACGGCGGAAGTCGGATATCGCCCGGCTCACCTGACCGCGCTGCCAGACCAAGGCGCCGCCGACCGCGACGGCGCCGAGCAGGGCGACGATCCCGAGCGGCGACGAGAGCGCCCCGCCCTCGTCGTCTTCGACCACCTCGACCGGCAGCCGGTAGGTGTCCGAGAGCTGTTCGTCGCCGTCCGCGTCGTCGTAGCGGAAGTCGACCGCGGCCGCGTACGTCTTCGGCGTCGCGCCGCCGTCGACCGCGACCTCGAAGCTGACCGTCGTCTCCTCGCCCGGGTCGAGCGAGGTGACGAACGCCTCGTCGTCGGACGAGGAGAGCGGCGAGTCGACGAACAGCTTCGCCTGGACGTCCGTGATCGGCTCGGGACCGGTGTTGCGGACGACCGCGTCGTACCGGACCGTCGACCCCGGCGTGACCGTCGACGGGTCGGTGGCGTTCGGCTCCGCCGGCGACACCGCGAAGGTGTCCGCCTCGGGCGCGACGTCGACGACGACGTCGAGTGTGTCGGAGACGATGACGTCGCCGGCCGACCCCGTCGACACGAGCGAGACGGTGCCGTTGTCGCGCTCGCTCGCGCTCACCCCCTCGTCCGTGCCGAGTCCGCGGTAGCGGACCGCCACGTTGACCGTCCGCTCGCCGGGGTTCGCGTCCGTGCGGAGACCGGCGTCGAACGTGGCGGTGGCCGTCTCGCCGACCGCGAGGTCGCCGACCGTGTCCCGGGTCGAGCGGGGGACGATGTTCTGGTCCGACTGGACCGTCTCCTGCCCGACCCCGTCGGGGGCGGGCGCCTCGTTGCTGAACACGACGACCGCGTTCTCGACGTCGCGGGGACCGCGGTTGCGGACCTCGACGGAGAAGGAGCCGTCCTCGCCGACGCGCAGCGTGCTGTTCAGCCCCTCCGCGGAGAACGCCTGTTGGGAGAGCGGCGTCACGCCCGTCCGGACCGTCCGGGCGGCCGCGTTGGCGCGCTCGGCGTCGCGGTAGTCGACCTCGAACTCCAGCGTCGACGCCCGCGCGGTGGCCTCGCCCGCGGCCGCGAACCGGTAGGTGAACGTGCGGTTCTCGCCCGGCGCCCACGACTCGACGTACGTCTCGGTCGTGCCCGCGTCGGTGGCGAAGGAGAGGTCGGGGTCGACCGGGTTCGCGGCGACGGAGGCCTCACGGGCGGTCTCGTTCTGGACGTTCCGCATCGTCACGTCGACGAGACCGTTGTCGCCGGCCTGAACGACGCCGTCGACGTCGACGACCGCGAACTGCGCGCGGTCGGTGATCTCCACCGAGACCGTCACCGTCTCGGCCGTGATCTCCTCGTCGCGGACGGTGTTGCCGTCGTCGACCTCGGCGCTCTCCACGTTCCGGTACTCCAGCCGGATCGGGACGCGGTAGACGCCCGGCTCGGCGTCCTCGTCGGGGACGACCGTGAACTCGATCGGCCCGGTGACGCCGCGCGCGACGTCGCCGACCGTCTGCTCGCCGGTCCGCACGTCAAAGGGGACCTCCCGATTCGTCGCGTCGCCGGTGAGGATCCGCGCCGTCGTTTCGTGGGCGGTCACCACCTCGCTCTCGAGGTTGTCGGCCCCCTGTTCATCGATGTCGCCGCGGTTGTTCAGGTTCACCTGGAGCGTCGACTCCTCGCCGGGGACGAACGCGGTCTCCGGCGCGAACGCCTCGATGTCGGGGTCGCCGCGCACCGTGTCGTTGGCCTGCTGCGCGACGACCGTTCCGGTCGCGAGAAGGGACGCGACGAGAAGGAGGACAGCGACGGTCCGGATTCGACTCATGTTGGTTGCGTCCGCGTACGGGACTGCGACGTAATACCCTTCGGGAACCCGTGACAACAATGTATCCGTTTTCGGAGAGGATCCGTCGGCGACGGAGACGTGTTCGAGACGGACGAACTCGGATATTCGTCGGATACAGACGGCGTTACCGGAGTTCGAGACGAAAAGCGTCACCGGACGCCGCGAGCGATCGACGAAACGGACGGGCGTTGTCACTCCGTCTTTTTATATAGATCGGCGACGGCGAGCGCCGACGCTTTGTGGGGGCCGCGCCTACGGAGGGCATGGAGTCGCTTCGCGATCTGGGCCTGTCGAGCTACGAGGACCGGGCGTACCGCGCGCTGCTCGCGCTGGGGACCGGGACCGCCGCGGCCGTCGCCGACGAGAGCGAGGTGCCGAAGGGGCGTATCTACGACGCGCTCGGCGGCCTCGAATCGCGCGGACTGGTCCGCGTCCAGACCGACCGCGAGCCAAAGCGGTACGCGCCCGTCGAGCCGGCGGTCGCCGTCGACCGCCTTGTCGAGGCGAAGCGGCGGGAGCTACGGCAGCGGATCGAGACGTACGAGTCGGGCAAGTCGGAGCTGATCGACCGACTGGCCGACGCCGAGACGACCGACGACCAGTTCTGGACCGCTGCGGTCGGCGCCGACGACTCCCTCGACCTGCTCTTCGAGCGGATCGACGCCGCCGAGGAGTCGATCGTCGTCGTCGCCACCGACGTCTCCGCGCAGTTCGACGTCGACCGCGAGGGACCGGAGCTTCTCGACCGGCTCCTCGGCGTCGTCCGGAGCGGCGTCGACGTCTCCGTGCTGCTCTCGCCGGACGTGTTCGACGACGCGCGCGCCGCGGTCGATGAGGACCGCGCGACGCTGACGATCGCGCAGGGACCCTTCGAACTGCGTATCACGGACGACGCGTACGGGAACTTCTACCTCATCGACGGCGAGGAGGTGTGTCTGGAGGTCGCCGACCCGCTTGCGCCCGACCGGCTGTTCGGCATGCTCGACTTGCGCGACCGCGGGTTCGCGACCCGCGTGAGCGACGGGTTCGAGGCCGCGTGGGCCGAGGGAACCGTCGTCGACGAACTGTGAGGTTTCGCGGCGGTCGAGAACCGATCGACGTGCGCGTTCGCGGCACGTGAGAAAGCCGCGGGGAACGACGGCTCTCCCTCACCCGTATCCGCCGGTCGATCCCCTTTAGTTATCAGTTCTGAGACTCGCGGCGCGCAGCTTTATCACCCCGCGTCCGTACCGTCGGTAGAACTGACCGTGACCCTCCGCCCATCCGACACGTCGACGCGCGGCCGCGACGCCGACGAGGGGGAGTCCCCCGACACCGACGACCGATCCGCGGTCGACGCGCCGAGCGGCGCCCGAGACGGAGCGGCCCGCCCGGAGGACCGCGCCGAGTCCGGGCCGCCGTCGGTTCCCCCTGCCGACGGCGACCGGTCCTCGGGGGACGTCGACGTAACGCCCGCGAAAGGCGCGGCGCGTCCCCACGAGGCCGATCGCTTCCTCCTCGCCGTCGCCGTGGACGGCGAGGTGCTGTTCGCCGGGCCGTCGGTGCCGGACGTCGTCGGCGTGGCGCGCGAGGACCTCGTCGGGAGCGACCTCCTCGACCGCGTCCACCCGAGCGACCGCGAGCCGGTGGCGGACGCGCTGTCGGCGGTCGCGACGAGCCGGACGGTCACCCACCGGATCCGGCGTGCGAGCGGCGGCTACGCGTGGGTCGAGTCCGTCGTCGATGAGGAGCTGGCCCCGGAGTTCGGCGGGCGGATCGTCACCGTCCGGCAGGTCGACACGGACCGGACATTCCCGGAGCGCTACCGCGCCTTCTTAGAGTACGGCAGCGATCTGGTCACCGTCGTCGACGACGACGGGCTGGTCGTCTACGAGAGCCCGTCCGTCGAGGAGGTGCTCGGCTACGAGCAGGGGTCGACGGTCGGCCGCTCCCCGCTCGGCTACGTCCACCCGGACGACCGCGAGCGCGTGACGGAGCGGTTCTACCGCGCGCTCAACGAGCCGGACGCCTCCCCCACCCTTGAGTACCGCTACCGCACCGCGGACGGCGACTGGGTCTGGCTGGAGTCGCGGACCCGGTCGCTGCCGGCCGACAGCCCCGTCGGCAAACTGCTCATCAACGCCCGGGACGTCAGCGAGCGGAAGGAGCGCGAACGGCGGCTCACCGACCGAAACGAGCGGCTCGACCGCTTCGCGAGCATCGTCTCGCACGACCTCCGGAACCCGCTGTCCGTGATCCGCGGCTCCATCGAGATGGCGCGGCTGCGCGGCGAGACGGAGCCGCTCGAACGCGGCGAGCGCGCCGTCGACCGGATCGACCAGCTCGTCTCGGAGCTGCTCACCCTCGCGCGACAGGGGACGGGGATGGACGAGCCGACCGAGTTCGCGCTCGCGAGCGTCGCCCGCGACGCCTGGGAGACCGCCGCCGAGGGCGACGACGACGCGGAGCTGGTCGTCGCCCGCGACGCGCAGGTGTGCGGCGACCGCGGCCGGGTGCGACAGGCCCTCGAGAACCTGTTCCGCAACGCGACCGAACACGCGAAGCCGGACGGCTCGGCGGCCGAACTCCCCAACGGCGGCCCGGAAGCGATCGCCGAGTCCGAGACCGACCCGACCGGCGGCGGCGAACCCGACCCGACCGAGGGCGGCGAACCCGACCCGACCGAGGGCGGCGAACCCGACCCGACCGAGGGCGGCGAACCCGACCCGACCGAGGGCAGCGAACCCGACCCGACCGACGACCCGCTCACCGTCCTCGTCACCGCCACCGACAGGGGGTTCCTCGTCGCTGACGACGGCACCGGGGTCGACCCCGGGGACCGGGAGTCGGTGTTCGACTCGGGGTTCACCACCCGGGCGGACGGGACCGGCTACGGACTGGACATCGTCCGCGAGGTGGTCGAGTCGCACGGCTGGAGCGTCGAGCTTCGCTGCGAGTCCGAGGGTCCCGTCGGTCTCCCGGACGGGCGGCGGCTCCGACCGCCCGAGGGCGCGTGCTTCGAGGTGTGCGCCCCCGGTCCGGCGGAGGCCGACCCGGACGAACCCTGGATCGACGGGTGAGAGGCTGGCCGGCGCACCACCGACGCGGTTCCGACCCGGCGCGTTTATTCCCCGCGACCGTCAACCCGGCCCGTGAGCGTCGCCGACGTGACGATCCGACAGGCCGAGCGCGCCGACCTCCTCGCGGTGGTCCGGATCGAGCGCGCCTGCTTTACGGACCCGTGGCCGCACGACGCCTTCGAGCGGCTCTTGGACGAGCCGGCGTTCCTCGTCGCCGAACGGGCGGGCGCGGTCGTCGGGTTCGTCGTCGCCGACCGGACGCCGAACCACGGCCGCGACATCGGCCACGTCAAGGACCTGGCCGTCCACCCCGACACCCGGGGCGAGGGGATCGGGCGGACCCTCCTGCGGTCGGCGCTGGCCCGGCTCCGCGCGACCGGGGTGGCCGTCGCGCGGCTGGAGGTGCGCGAGGGGAACGACCCCGCTCGGTCGCTGTACGCCGACGAGGGGTTCGACCCGATCCGGCGGGTGGGCGGCTACTACCCCGACGGCGAGGACGCGCTCGTGCTCGTCGTCGACCTCGCGGCGTGGGCCGAGGGGGAGGCGTCTGACCGGGGCGCCGACGACGGGTCGGGGGAGCGGTAACGTTCCGCACGCCTATCGGCTCGTTGCGCGGGGTTTGACAAGGCTTAGTGTGCGGGGGACCGACTCGATGGGTATGAGTTCGGTTCCCGAGCGGTCCGAGATCGACGCCGAGTACAAGTGGGACCTCGACGGCATCTACGCCGACGACGAGGCGTGGGAGGCGGCCCGCGAGACGGTCGCCGACCGGATCGACGAGCTGCGCGACTACGAGGGGCGCGTCACCGAGGACGCCGCGACCCTGCTCGAACTGCTCGAACTGCGCGAGGAGATCTTCCGCGAGCTCCAGCAGGTGACCACGTACGCCCGGCTGCGCAGCGCCGAGGACACGCGGAACCAGGAGTACCAGGCGATGTCCGCGCGGGCGTCGTCGCTTGGCTCCGAGGCGTCGAGCACGATCTCCTACCTCGAACCGGAGCTCCAGACGCTCACGGAGTCCGACGTCGAGGCGTTCGTCGACGACGAGCCGGCCCTCGCCGAGTACGAACACTACCTCGACGACGTGCTGCGGAAGAAGCCGCACACGCGGTCGAGCGAGGTCGAGGAGGTGCTGGCGGACCTCTCGGAGGTCACCGACGCGCCGAGCGAGATCTACTCGATGCTGACGAACGCCGACATGACCTACGGCGTCGTCGAGGACCCCGACGGCGAGGACGTCGAGATCACGCAGGCGAACTTCACGAAGCTCCAGACGAACCCGGACCGCGAGTTCCGCGAGCGCGTCCACGAGACGTTCTACGACGAGTGGGAAGGCGTCCGCAACACGGTCGGCACGTCGCTGGAGAAGGCGGTCCGCGAACACGTCACGAGCGCCGAGATCCGCGACTACGACTCCGCGCGCGCCGCCGCGCTCGACGGCTCGAACGTCCCCGTCGAGGTGTACGACACCCTCGTCGACTCCGTCGACGACAACCTCGACGTGCTCCACCGCCACGCGGAGCTGAAAGAGCAGGCGCTCGGCGTCGACCAGCTCCAGAGCCACGACCTCTACATGTCGCTGACGGGCGACCAGGGTCCTGACGTGGAGTACGAGCAGGCCCGCGAGTGGGTGATCGAGGCGGTCGCGCCGCTCGGAGACGCCTATCAGGAGCGGCTGGCCGAGGGGTTAGAGTCGCGGTGGGTCGACGTGTACGAGAACCGTGGGAAGCGCTCGGGCGCGTTCTCCTCGGGCACGTACGACACCCAGCCGTACATCATGATGAACTACCAGGACGACATCGCCTCGATGTACACGCTGGCCCACGAACTCGGCCACTCGATGCGACTCGGAGCTGGCGGGCGACGCCCAGCCGTGGCACGACGCGAGCTACGAGATCTTCGTCGCGGAGATCGCCTCCACCGTCAACGAGACCCTGCTCACCCACCACCTGCTCGACACGGTCGAGGACGAGGAACTGCGGACGCACGTCCTCGACGAGTACCTCGAACGCTTCCGTTCCACCCTCTTCCGCCAGACGATGTTCGCCGCCTTCGAACAGCGGATCCACGAGCGCGTGGAGGCCGGCGACGCGCTCACCCCCGACGCCTTCGACGAGATGTACGCCGACCTCAAGGGCGACTACTACGCGCCCGCCGACCTGACGGGCGGCATCGAGCGAGAGTGGCAGCGCATCCCGCACTTCTACTACAATTTCTACGTCTACCAGTACGCGACCGGCATCTCCGCCGCGGCCGCCATCGTCGAGCGCGTCCTCGACGAGGGCGAGTCCGCGGCCGCCGACTACCGAGAGATGCTGAAGGCGGGCGGCTCCGACTACCCCCTCGACGTGGTCGAACTCGCCGGTATCGACATGGCCTCGCCCGACCCGATCGAGTCCGCGGTCGGGATCTACGACGAGTACCTCGACGAGATCGCGACGCTGCTCGATCTGGAGTAGGTCGCTCGACCGCGGTCTGACGGACTTTTACCTTATAAATAGATCCGCGGTGGCGCGTGCCTGCGAGCGGCCGCCCTCGGCGGCCGCGAGTCGCGAGGGACCGGAGGTCTCTCTGGCAGCCGGCGCTCCGCGCCGGCGACAGCACGCGCGAGGGAGTCGGTGGCCGGAGCAACGCGGAGGACCACCGACGAGGCTGGGGAGGCGTGAGGTGCTGTGCGGTCGGGTGGGACTCAAAGGGGCAGCCGCGAGGACGAAGCACGGCGTAGTAAGCACCGCAGCGAAGGAGCGATAGCGACTGAGCGAGGAGCGCAACAAGCCGCGCGAGTCCTCGCGGCTGGGGCTTTGGGGGTGTTCTCCGCCGATCCGCAGTTGCTCATTTATAAGCAAACGGCTGGGGATTTGGCGGTGTTCCTGACCCCGTTGAAACCGCTGGTCGCTGGAGAGGGCGGGGCGTTCACGCCAGAATATCTTTGTGAGCGGGGACTGAGACCCGCCTGTGCCCCGCGATCTGACGACGCGTCGTGCCAGCCCGTCCGATGCTGCCCAGATCTATCAGGTGATGCGTCGGAGTCGAAACGAAGCGTTTGGCGGAATACTCCCGCCAGCGGCGCTCGATTGGGATGCTGAGAGCTCCGACGGCTTCCGCGAGTTCGTACGGGCGACCGTCGCACACGAGGAGAAAGTCATCGTGGTCGCCGTCAGCGATGCCACGGTCGTCGGCGTCGCCGAACTCTCCTGGGAATCGGAAGACACCGCGGAGTTCGTCGAGGCGTCCGAGGCGGAGCTGAAGGCCATTCACGTTCGGCCCGCCGAGTGGAACGAGGGAATCGGCACGGGACTCATCGAGAAAGCGGTCGCCACGCTCCCGGCAGACGTGAGCGGGGTCGCTTGCTGCGTCCTCGTAGAGAATCAGCGGGCCCGAGCGTTCTACGAGCGCCGAGGCTTCGAGCGAACCGGAACGACCACCACGACGCACGCCGGGGACCGGTTTACCGAAGCCGTGTATCGCCGTCCGCGTGAAACGGATCTCCGAGACGGCTGAACGATGCTCACCGTCCCGGCACCGATTTACCGCCCCCCTGCCACACACCACGTAATGGACGAACGCGTACGCGAGCACGCCGCGGTGCTCGTCGACTGGAGCGCGCGGGTCGAGACCGGCGACGACGTCGTCGTCAGCGTCGCGGAGGACGCCCACGAACTGGGCGTCGCGGTCGCCGAGGCGCTCGGCGAGCGCGGGGCGAACGTCACGACGCTGTACGGTTCCGACGAGGTCTCGCGCGCCTATTTAAAAGGCGTCGAGGCGAGAGTCGCCGGCGAGGGCGACGACGGCGATGGGAACGACGACGCCGCGGTCGACGCCGACGACTTCGACTCGGACCCGGCGGTCGACCGCGCGATCTTCGAGGCCGCCGACGCCTACCTCCGGATCGGCGGCGGGCGCAACACCACCGCGACCGCGGACATCGACCGCCCGACCCGGCAGGCGTACGCGAAAGCCCGAAAAGGGGTCCGCGAGGCGCGGATGGACACCGACTGGGTGTCGACGGTCCACCCCACCCGCTCTCTCGCCCAGCAGGCGGGGATGGCCTACGAGGAGTACCAGGAGTTCGTGTACGAGGCCGTCCTCCGCGACTGGGAGTCGCTCGCCGACGAGATGGCACGGATGAAGGAGATCCTCGACGCGGGCGAGGAGGTCCGGATCGTCACCGAGCGCGACGACGCACCCGACACCGACGTGACGATGTCGATCGCGGGCCGCACCGCCGTCAACTCCGCCGCCTCCGTCGCGTACGACTCCCACAACCTCCCCTCGGGGGAGGTGTTCACCGCCCCCTACGACACCGAGGGCGAGGTCTTCTTCGACGTGCCGATGACCATCGACGCGACCCGGGTCCGGAACGTCCGCCTCTCGTTCGAGGGCGGCGAGGTCGTCGATTTCTCGGCCGAGGCGGGCGAGGACGCACTCGCGGACATCCTCGACACCGACGACGGCGCCCGGCGGCTCGGCGAACTCGGTATCGGGATGAACCGCGGCATCGACCGCTTCACCGACTCGATCCTCTTCGACGAGAAGATGGGCGACACCGTCCACCTCGCGGTCGGCCGCGCCTACGACGCCTGTCTGCCCGACGGCGAGTCCGGCAACGACAGCGCGGTCCACGTCGACATGATCACGGACGTGAGCGCCGACTCCCGGATGGAAGTCGACGGCGAGGTCATCCAGCGGGACGGGACGTTCCGGTGGGAAGAGGGGTTCGAGGGGTAGCGCGAGCGGGGGACTCGGCCGCGTCTCCCGCGCCGTCGCCGCCTACTCGGTCGCGACTACTCCGTCGCCGCCTCGATGGCGGCCTCTAAGTCGGCGACGATGTCCGCGGGATCCTCGATACCGACCGACAGGCGCACCATGTCGTCGGTGACGCCGGCGGCCTCCTTCTCCTCGTCCGTCAGCTGCTGGTGGGTCGTCGACGCCGGGTGGATGATCAGCGTCTTCGAGTCGCCGACGTTCGCGACGAGTGAGGCGAGGTCGGCCTCCTCGACGGTCGCCCGCGCTGCCTCGTAGCCCGCCTCCAGTCCGAAGGTGAGCATCCCGCCGTAGCCGCCCTCCAGGTACTCGCTCGCCTCCTCGTGGGTCTCGTGGCTCTCTAAACCGGGGTAGTTCACCCACGCCACGTCCTCGTGGCCTTCGAGGTACTCCGCGACGACGCCCGCGTTCTCGCAGTGGCGGTCCATCCGCAGCGGGAGCGACTCCGTCTGCTGGAGCGTGTTCCACGCGTCGAACGGCGACTGCTGGTCGCCCAGGTCGCGCAGGCCGCGGGTGACCGCCGCGAACGTGAACGCCGCGTCGCCGAACCGCTCGGCGAAGTTGATCCCGTGGTACGCGGGGTTGTCCTGCGCGATCTCCGGATACTTCTCGGCGTGCTCGGCCCACGGGAACGAGCCGCCGTCGACGACGACCCCGCCCACCGTGGTGCCGTTGCCGGTGAGCCACTTCGTCGTCGACTCCCAGACGAGGTCCGCGCCGTGGTCGAGCGGCCGGCAGAGGTACGGCGTCGCGAACGTGTTGTCGACGAACAACGGGACGCCGTGGTCGTGTGCGATCTCCGCGATCCGCTCGATGTCGGGCGTGACCAGCGCGGGGTTCCCGATGGTTTCGAGGTGGACGTAGGCGGTGTCCTCGTCGATCGCCTCGGCGTACCCCTCGTAGTCGAGCGGGTCGACGAAGCGGGTCGAGATCCCGCGGCGCTCGACAGAGTGGGTGAGGTAGGTGTAGGTGCCGCCGTACAGCGCCGACGACGAGACGATGTTGTCGCCCGCGGACGCAAGCAGGAACGTCGTCACGTCGAGCGCGGCCATGCCTGAGGCGGTCGCGACCGCGCCGACGCCGCCTTCGAGGGAGGCGATCCGCTCTTCGAGGGCGGCGTTAGTCGGGTTCATCAGCCGAGAGTAGACGTTGCCGGCCTCTTCGAGGGCGAAGAGATCGGCGGCGTGGTCGGCGTCGTCGAACTGGTAGGCGGTCGTCTGGTAGATGGGCGTCGCGCGGGCGCCCGTGGTCGGGTCAGCGTCAGACCCGGCATGAACGCTTCGCGTGCTGAACTTTCGGCCGTCGTCCCCGTTGTCGGATGGCATGGACCCGTGTTTCGCCGCTGCGTAGTTAAAGCCGGCCGGCGTCCGCGGGCGTTTCCGGTTCCTCGGATATGCCGAACCGGTTCGGGTGGCGGACGCGGAGGGTCGACGAGAGCGGTGACTCCGGCGTCGCCGGAGGAGAGATCGGCGGGCGCGACGCGGTCGGGAGCCGAACACGTGCCAACCGTTAACAGCGTCGGCCCGTAACTCCGCGTATGGGAACACAAGGTCCGCGCGGCGAGTCCGCCGAGATGGAGGAGCTGTTGGCGGAGATCCCGGACGGGGTCTGGCAGTACCTCGCGCTCGGCGTCGCCCTCCTCGTCGGCGTCGCCCTCCTCGGGCAGAGCCTCGTCTACGGCGTCGCGGCGCTCGCGGTGCTTCTGGCGGCCGTCACGGTCGTCAGCGCCGTCGAAATCGTCGACGCCTACGACAAAGAGGCGCTCACCGTCTTCGGCGAGTTCCGAAAGCTGCTCGAACCGGGCGTCCACCTCATCCCGCCGTTCGTCTCGCGGACGTACGCGTTCGACATGCGGACCCAGACAATCGACGTGCCGAGCCAGTCGGCGATCACGCGGGACAACTCCCCGGTGACCGCCGACGCGGTCGTCTACATCAAGGTGATGGACGCGAAGAAGGCCTTTCTGGAGGTCGACGACTACAAGAACGCCGTCTCGAATCTCGCCCAGACCACCCTCCGCGCCGTCATCGGCGACATGGAGCTCGACGACACGCTCTCGCAGCGGGAGCTCATCAACAACCGGATCAACGAGGAGCTGGACGAACCCACCGACGAGTGGGGGATCCGCGTCGAGGCCGTCGAGGTCCGCGAGGTGAGCCCCTCACAAGAGGTCCAGCGCGCGATGGAGCAACAGACCGGCGCCGAGCGCCGCCGCCGCGCGATGATCCTCGAAGCGCAGGGTGAACGCCGCTCCGCTGTCGAGCAGGCGGAGGGTGACAAGCAGTCCAACATCATCCGCGCGCAGGGGGAAAAACAGAGCCAGATCCTCGAAGCGCAGGGGGACGCCATCTCGACCGTCCTCCGCGCCCGCTCCGCCGAGTCGATGGGCGAGCGCGCCATCATCGAGCGCGGCATGGAGACCCTCGAAGAGATCGGCAAAGGCGAGTCCACCACGTTCGTCCTCCCGCAGGAGCTGACGAGCCTCGTCGGCCGCTACGGCAAGGCACTCTCCGGCTCCGATGTCCAGCAGATGGAGGGGCTGGAGGGCAAGGAGTTCGACGAGGAGACGGAGAAGCTGCTCGGGCTGGAGGACATCGAGAGCGCCCTCGAACAGCTCGACACCGTGGCCGACAGCGACCTCCGGACCGACGAGACCCGGGACGCGGACACGGCCCGCGACGTCGACCTCGACCGGCAGGAGGCGGAGACCCGCGAGGCCGACCGCGACATCGAACTGGAGACCGAAAGCGAGCGACCGGGAACGTGACCCCGACTCACGGCCGTCACACGTCGTCGACGGAGAAGATCAGCGCCACCGCGGTCGCGCCGCCGGCGCCGCACGGATCGCTGACGTTCCCGGGCCCGAAGACGTCGACACCGAGGCGGACCGGGACATCGATCTGGAGTCGGAGACGGAGTGACTGAGACGGGAGGCGGGCCGGCTACGAGTAGCGATCAGCTCTCACAGGCTCTACACTCGAGAATATCTCGACTGAATTTCTGTGCGGCGTTCACGCTGTGTTGATAGTAGAGGCTCTTGACTCCCTTCTTCCAAGCTTCTATGTAGAGCTGATTGATCTCCTTGACGCTCACTTCGCTCGGATCGATCGAGACGTTCACGCTCTGTGCTTGGTCGATGTGTTTCTGTCTCTGTGCTGCCTGGTTGATGATCGCCATCTGCGGTATCTCGGCGAACGTCTTGAACACCTCCTTCTCTTCGTCCGTCAGACACTCGAGATGTTGAACGCTCCCGTCTTTGTTTGCGATGCTGTCCCAGACTTCCCGGGTGTCTTTGCCCTTTTCCGCCAGTATCGCCTGAAGGAACCTGTTTTTCTGCGTCGACTTTAGCTTCGCACCGTCTCGGACGAAGTAGTTCGATTTCAGCGGCTCAATGCTCGGACTGACCTGGCCCAGAATGACGCTGCTCGATTTCGTCGGAGCCACGCTCATCGTCGTCGTGTTCCGCCTGCCGTAGCCCTCGAGAACCTCCGGCTCCCCGAACTCATCGGCAAGCGCTTCGCTCGCCTCGTAACTCCGCTCTTTGATCGTCCGGAACAGCTCCCCGTTCTTCTCCATCGCCTCCATGCTGTCGAAGGGGATCATGTTGCTCTGGAGGTAGCTGTGCCAACCGAGGACGCCGATCCCTATCGCTCTGTGTCGCTTCGCAAACCGCACGGCCCGGTCCATGAACTGTACTCCCTCCGTGCGCTGGATGAACTCCTCCATCACGGCGTCCAGGAACCGCGTCAGTGTCTCCACTGCGTCGGTGTCCTTCCATTCGTCGTAGTGGAGAGCGTTCATACTTGAGAGACAGCAGACGAAGCTCTCGTCCTCCGTGGCCGGGAGCGCTATCTCGGTACACAGGTTGGACGCGTTTATCTGGTACCCCTTGTCCTTGTAGACCTGTGGCTTCCCCTCGTTCATGTTCCCCCGGAAGATGATATACGGAACGCCGATGTTGATCCGGGCCTCGATGATGTCCGCCCAGGTCTCTCGCTTCTCTTCGTCGCCGTCGATCATCGCCTGAAACCAGTCGTCACCGATGATGACGCCGTAGTAGATGTCCTGTACCGGGTCCCCTTCGGTTTTGATATTGAGCCATTCTTCCAGATCATCGTGTTCGACATCGATGTAGCCGGCGAACTGCCCCCGCCGGGTTTCGCCCTGGCTGATGACGTTGATGATCGTATCGAACAGCTCTGTGAAACTGTAACTCCCGTTGCTCTTGCCGTTGTTCGTTATCGGACTGCCCCGCGGCCGCAGATCACCGAAGTACCCGCTCGTGCCTCCGCCCTGCTTGGTCATCTCACCCACCTCAGCTTGGGTGTAGAGAATACTCTCTATGTTATCCTCCATGTAGCTGCCGAAGCAACTGATAGGAAGGCCTCTGTCCAGTCCGAAGTTCGACCATATCGGGCTGGCGAGACTGTAGAAGCCGCGGCTCATGTACTCGTAGAACTTGTCCGCGAAGCCCTCCTCACCCAGGATCTCTTCGGCGCGCTCCGCTATCTGTCTGATTCTCTCTTCCGCTTCGACGCCCTCAAGCAGGTATCCCTCTCTGAGAAACTCCCTACTGTCCTCGTTCAGCCAGTAGAACGGTTCTGTATGTTGTTCCGCAACGCTGTCGAGTGCTGTTTGTGCCATTGTTAGAACATGTCCTCGGCGGTAACGCTCTGCGTGTGTTTGTTGTACGTGGTCGACCGCTTGCTGAAGAAGTCGTTATCCTTCGTCATCATAATGTCCTCATCGAACCAGCGCGTCTCCTCAAGCAGGTCATCGTCCGTCTCGAATATCGGTTCCACGCCGACGTTTTCGAGGCTCTGATTGAATCGGTCTCGCAGAAACGCGTCGACATGCGCTCTGGGAAGGAACTCCAACTCCCCGTCACCGAATATCCAATCCAGGATCTCCACCTCTGCCTCGTAGGCCTGCTGACACGCTTCTTGGACATCTTCCTCGAATTCATCATCGAAGAGGTCCGAGTTCTCCTCTCTGATCGTTTCCACCAACTCGACCCCGAACAGACCGTGAATCTGCTCCTCTTTGCTGGTGGCTTCGACAGCGTTCGCTATCCCCTTGAACTTCTTTTCGTGCTTGTCGAAGCTCGTCATTATGAGGAACTGGCTGAACAGCGATACGTGTTCGACGAACGTACTGAACAGCAGGATGCTCATCACGTACTCCCGTTCGTCGTCACTCTCGCTCTTCTCTAGATACTCATCGAGATACTCGATCCGCTTTTTCATCGCCGGCTCCTCAGTTACCTGCTCGAAATCGTCCGTGATTCCCAAGACATCGAGTAGGTGACTGTAGGCGTCCATGTGCCGCACCTCGCTTTCCGCAAAGGTCATTCCCACATTCCCGACCTCGGCTTTGGGCATCTCCTCGTAGATGTCCGACCAGAACGTCTTCACCTGCACCTCGATCTGCGCGATAGCCAACATCGTCCGCTTGATAACGGTCTGCTCAGCGGGAGACGTGTTGACCTTAAAGTCTTGGACATCTCCGTCGAAATTAAACTCCGTGTGTACCCAGTAGCTGTTCCGGATCGCCTCGACGTAGTCGAGAAACTCGCTGTACTCGTAGGGTTTCAGCTGTGTTCTCTCCGAGAAGATATCCGTCTCTATATCTGTGCCTGTACTGGCGTTCGTGTTTGCGTTTTCGCTTTCACTCATCGTTGGCCATCTCAAACGTGACCGATTGCGTTGGATTGCCGCTGCCACTGTCTACATCAGTCTGGTGAGTCCGACCGCTGTCGCTCGGGAGACGGTCTTACAGCGTAACGTGAGGTTAGCCGTGTGAACCGTATCGGACCACACAGACTCCACTGTTATAAGTATTACCAACAAAATTGTAGTACAACAAGTTCACTTTCATACGAGGGGAGCGGAGCCGCTCCTCCGATCCACGAACGGGCGGTGCCGAGACGGGGACTGAGCGGTGATCCCCAGTTACCGGTGGTCGCTACGGTACCCAACTGGCGGCGTCAAGCCCCACGTTAGTCTAATTGCGAGGGCTCCGCCGAGCAGTTGGGCGAGAAGCGCGAATCCGGAGCCGGGCGCGAGCGAGAGACCGACGAAACGTGAGACTCGGACAACGTCGACCTCGCCAAGCAGGAGGCGGCGACCCGCGAGGCCGACCGCGACATCGAGCTGGAGACCGAACGCGAGCGGCCGGGCGATCGATCGGCTGGCAGCGCGGTCGACGCAGCGGGAGACAAGCGAGGGCAGCCCCGGGTCACGGCCGCCAGCGCTCGGGGTCGACCGCCCAGAGGAGGGCGACGGCGACCGCGCCGCCGACGCCGCCGCCGACCAGCGAGAGGGGGTCCGAGGCCCCCGCCGCGAGCGCCGCGAGCAGCAGGACCGACCCGGCGAGGAGGGCAGCGGTGTCCTCCGTGGTGGTCGCGCGGACGACCGGTGCGACCGTCGCCCCGACGACGGTACCGAGCGCGATCTCGCCGCGCCGCCCGGTGATCGCGGCCGAGAGCGTCTCCAGGTCGACGAGCGCGGGGAGGACCGCCGCGGGCGCGGCGAGGGCGCCGGCGACGACCGCGAAGGCGGCCATCCCGCCGAGGGCGGGCGCGAGAAGCGTCGCGCGTGCCGAGAGGTCGGCACCCGCGAGCGCGGCGACGCCGCCGACCAGAAGCACCGACCCGACCGCGAGGAGGGGCGGCGTGGCGATGAAGGAGTACGGCGTGGGGGCGATGAGCGATACGGAGTCGGTCGCCGATTCGGGAGGAACCGTGGGCGCGACGGAAACGGTAGCCGCGAACACGGCCACGGCGGCGACGAGGAGGGCCGATCCGAGGAGGCGACTGCGGAGTGACATAGACGGTCGGACGCGTTCCGACCACAAAACGATCGCGGGACGGAGTCGCGGCCGGGGTCGCGCTCGGCGCGCTGAAGAAGCCCCGACAGTCACACCGTGACGCCGGCGCGACCGCCGCCGATGGAGACGATCACCCGCTCCGGCGGCCCGCGCTCGTCGGTGAGTCGTATCAGAAGCGTCTTGACGACCGGATCCTCGGTCTCGACCTCGCCGCGGACGCCGCCCTGGTCGACGGCGATCCGGAGAGAGTGGTCGCCCGTGCGACTGATCCCGCCGAGTCGGAGTTTGGCCTCGGGCACCGTGAGCCGCTGGGCGATCACGAGGATCGCGTCGCCGCCGTCGCCGACGAACTCCGTGCGCTCAACGAATCGCCGAGACTCGGTTGCCTCGGGCTTGAGGGCGCCCCGAGCCGCCGAGGCGGACCGGAACGAGGCCGCGTGCGTCAGCAGTTCTTCGGGGCGTGCGAGGACGCTGCGGCTGTCGACCATCGGGTTGCCGTCGACGTACCGGCTCCGCACGCCGAGGTCGCGGGGGGTCGAGGCGGCGACGTCGTGGAGGCGATCGACGCACCCGGCGGTAGCGAGGGAGAGTGCGCCGGCGACGACCGCGCGACGATACATATGCCCGACTGTGACGCAGCGAGGTAAAAACCCCGCCCCCACAGTGACGCGGACTGAGAATCGGATCGGGGTCGGGGCGACGCGGGAGGTCGTCGGTCCGATCTGTCTCGAACGCCGCTCGTGGGGGCGATTTCGACCGTTACTCGTCCATCGCCGGCGCCGGAACACCATCGTCGCCCGCGTCGAGCTCGAAGGCACGCCGTAGCTCCGCGATCCGGTCGCGGATGTCGGCCGCCAGCTCGAACTCCAGGTTGCTCGCGGCCTCATCCATCCGGTCTTCGAGCGCCTCGATCTGTGCTTTCGCCTCCTCGGCGCTCTCCACGTCGCCGACGCTCACGTTCGAGGTGTCAGTCTTCGAGCCGGGGAGGTTCGTCTCGCTGACCGGCTTGTCGATGGTGGTCGCCTCGTAGCCGTGTTCGGCGTTGTACTCCAGTTGGATCTCGCGGCGGCGCTGGGTCTCCTCGATGGCTTCTTCCATCGAGTCGGTCACCTCGTCGGCGTAGAGGACGACCTCGCCGTTGACGTTGCGGGCGGCCCGCCCCATCGTCTGGACGAGCGTCGTGGTGGAGCGTAAGAATCCCTCCTGGTCGGCGTCGAGGATGGCGACGAGGCTCACCTCCGGGATGTCGAGTCCCTCCCGAAGCAGGTTGATACCGACGAGCACGTCGATGTTGCCCAGCCGGAGGTCGCGGATGATCTCGTGGCGTTCGAGGGTGTCCGTCTCGTCGTGCATGTACGCCACGTCGACGCCGGCCTCCTCGAGGTACTCCGTGAGGTCCTCGGCCATCCGCTTGGTGAGCGTGGTGACGAGCACGCGCTCGTCGCGCTCGATCCGCTCGTCGACGCGTTCGAGGAGGTCGTCGACCTGCCCCGTCGCCCCCGTCACCTCCACCTTCGGGTCGACGAGGTGGGTCGGACGGACGATCTGCTCGACGATCCGGTCGGAGGTCTCGCGCTCGTAGTCGCTCGGCGTCGCCGAGACGTAGAGGGTGCGGTCCGTCTTCTCTTCGAACTCCTCGAAGGTGAGCGGGCGGTTGTCGTAGGCGGTCGGGAGCCGGAACCCGTTCTCGACCAGCGAATCCTTCCGCGACTTGTCGCCCTCGTACTGGCCTTTGATCTGGGGGATCGTCTGGTGTGACTCGTCGATCACGGTGAGGAAGTCGTCGGGGAAGTAGTCGAGCAGGGTGTAGGGGGCGTCGCCGGACTCGCGGTCGTCCATGTGGACCGAGTAGTTCTCGATCCCGGAGCAGTAGCCCGCCTCGCGGAGCATCTCCAGGTCGAAGGTGGTGCGCTCCTCGATGCGCTGGGCCGCCACGAGGTCGCCCTGGCGCTCGAAGTAGCTGACCCGTTTCTCCATCAGATCCTCGATCTCCGCGACCGCCTGCTCCAGCTGGTCGTCCGGGATCGAGTAGTGCTCGGCGGGGTGGAGCATGACCGCCGGCTCCTCCGAGACGACCTCGCCGTGCATCGGGTCGACCTTGATCATCCGGTCGATCTCGTCGCCCCACAGCTCCACTCTGACCGCGTACCGCCCGTACATCGGGTAGATCTCGACGGTGTCGCCGCGCACCCGAAACGTGCCCTGCGTGAAGTCCACGTCGTTGCGCTCGTAGTTCAGGTCGACGAGCCGGGCGAGCAGCTCCTCGCGACCGATCTCCTCGCCGACCTCCAGCCGAAGGGCCATGTCGCGGTAGTTCTGCGGGTCACCCAGCCCGTAGATGGCCGAGACCGAGGCGACCACGATCACGTCGTCGCGGGTCAACAGCGAGCGCGTCGCGGAGTGGCGCAGACGGTCGATCTCCTCGTTTATCGACATCTCCTTGTCGATGAACGTGTCCGTCTGCTCGACGTACGCCTCCGGCTGGTAGTAGTCGTAGTACGAGACGAAGTACTCGACGGCGTTGTCCGGGAACAGCTCGCGGAACTCCTCGTACAGCTGGGCCGCGAGCGTCTTGTTGTGGGCTAAGACGAGGGTGGGCTGGTCCAGCTCCTCGGCGACCCACGAGACGGTGTTCGTCTTCCCGGACCCCGTCACGCCGAGCAGCGTCTGCTTTTTCGCGCCCGACTCGAACCCCTCGACCAGCCCCTCGATCGCCTCCGGCTGGTCGCCCGCTGGCTCGAACGGGGCGTCGACGCGGAGGGGGCGGTCGACGGTCGGACGATCCTCGGAGAGGGGGGAGTCGGCGTCGCTCACGATACGCGTCGTTGGGCGGCGAGACACTTGAGCGGCGCGGCGGGCGCTCGGACGCCATCCGGGCGGTCCCCGTCGAGCGAGACCGCCGGTCAGCCGCTCGGTGTCTCCCGTCGCCAGCGGCCGACGAGCACGGCGGCCGAGACCAGGAGCGCGAACGACGTTCCGGCGACGCCGAACGCGTGGTACGGATTCGCGGGGTCGGCGATTGGGGCGAGCATCGCCAGCGTGAACGCGGACCCGAGCAGGCAGACTACCATCGCTCGCGGGTCCGGATCGTAGCGCTCGCCCAGACGGGAGAGGAGGGAGTTCGTCACACCGACCCCTCTCGCGGCGCGCCCGTATGTTTTCGGGTCGACCGCGGCGTCGACGAGACGGACCTCCCTCCGCGCCGATCCCTCACGGGGGAAGACTGACTACCGGCCCGCCGGAACGCCCACCCGTGTCCCTCCAACTCACGCCCGCCGCCGCGGTTGGAGTGCTCCTCCTCCCCGTAGTCTGGGTCGCGCTCGGGATGTGGATCAACTTCGACTCGCACGCCCGCGGAAGCGATCATCCGGGCGTTTGGGGCGTCTTCGCGCCGCTCTCGGGTATCGTACTCGTCTACTACCTCGTGTGGTGGCGTCGCGGGCGGTCCCGCGCGTATCCGCCGTCCCGGTGGGAGCGGTCGTCCGCGACCGTCGCCGTCGCCGGAATCGGCGGGCTGGTCGCCGGGAGCCTCGTCTCGCCGCCCGATCCGGTCTCGCAGTTGATCGTCTGGCCGGTCGCGTTCGCCTGCTGTCTCCCCGTCGCGTACTGGGTAGTGAAACGAGGGGTGTGAGCCGACCGGGTCCTCCGCGTCAGCGCTCGCGGACCGGTTCCGTCTCGACCGCATCGTCGCTCTCGTCCAGGAGGTGGTCGCGGGCCGCGGACCGGTCCTCGGTTTCGAGGAGTCGCTCGACCCGGCGCTCGAACTCGTCTTCCGTCAGCTCGCCGCGCGCGTAGCGGTCTCGAAGCGACTCCAGCGGGTCCGGTTCGGCGTCGGTCGCGGTCTCGTCTTCCTCGTCGTCGATCCGATCGGCGAGGACGAACGACACCGCGATAGTACCGACGATGAGTCCGGTGAGAACCGCGCCGGAGACGGTGCCGGACAGGAGGAGAGCGCCGGCGATCGGGACGCCGATAGCGAGCGAGAGGAGGGCTGCTCCCGTTTCCTCGTCCATGCGTACGGACGGAGCACCGAGGACGAAAACGTTTCCCCCTGTCCCCGCGACGCTACGGGTATGCGCATCGCCGTCCCCAACAAGGGCCGCCTACACGAGCCGACGCTCTCGCTCCTCGAGCGCGCGGGACTCCACGTCGAGGAGACCGCCGACCGTCAGCTGTACGCCGACACCGTCGACGAGGACGTGACGGTGCTGTTCGCGCGGGCGGCCGACATCCCCGAGTACGTCCGCGACGGCGCGGCCGACCTCGGCGTCACGGGTCTCGACCAGGCGGCCGAGTCGGGCGGCGTCGTCGACGACGCGGCCGCGGCGGCCGAGGGCGACCTCGTGGACCTGCTCGACCTGGGGTACGGCTCCTGTCGGCTCGTCCTCGCGGCGCCCGAGGACGGCGACGTGTCGGCCGTCGAGGATCTGGCCGACAGGACGGTCGCCACGGAGTTCCCGAACGTCACCCGCGCGTACCTCGACCGCGTAGGCGTCGACGCCGACGTGGTCACCGTGACGGGCGCGACGGAGCTGACTCCCCACGTCGACATGGCCGACGCCATCGTCGACATCACCTCCACGGGGACGACGCTGAAGGTCAACCGGCTGGCGGTGATCGACGACGTGCTCGACTCCTCCGTCCGGCTGTTCGCCCGGCCGGACGTGGTCGATGACCCGAAGGTCGAGCAGGTGGTGACCGCCTTCGAGTCCGTGCTCGCGGCGGACGGCCGGCGTTACCTGATGATGAACGCCCCGAAAGACCGGCTCGACGAGGTGAAGGAGGTGATCCCCGGGCTGGGCGGCCCGACCGTGATGGACGTGGAGGCCGACGAGAACGGCAACGGGATGGTTGCGGTCCACGCCGTCGTCGACGAGCGCGACGTGTTCGAGACCATCTCGGAGCTGCGGTCCGTCGGCGCGACCGGCATCCTCGTCACCGAGATCGAACGGCTCGTGGAGTGAGACCGGGCGGCGCTCAGTCTCCTTCAGCGGCGCCGCCCTCGCCTCCGTCGTCCCCGTCGCCGTCGATCAGCCGCTCCTTCTCCGCCCGCGACAGCGACTTGATGGCGTACTCCCGCGACATCGCGGCCGACTTCGAGTCGAACGACTCGACGTGGCGCAGGGTGACGGGCGTCCGCCCGCGGGTGTACTTCGCCCCCTCTCCGGCGTCGTGTTCGGCGACGCGGCGCTCGACGTCGGTCGTGTACCCGGTGTAGAGGGTGCCGTCGGCGCACTCGATCACGTACACGTGGTGGTCGGCCACGGGACGCCGTGCGAGCGCGAGCGCAAAGTGTGTGCGGATGTGCCCGAACCGGAGGCAGACGGAGCCGTCGCTCTCGGTGCGCTCGGTCTTCGACCGGCGTCCGACCGGTCAGTCCCCGGTTTGCGTCCGCTCGCGAGACACCTCGGCGATGCCCGCGTTCGCGGAGCACTTCGGGCACGCGTTCAGGTCGCCGTGCTCGTCCGCGAAGACGCGAGCGAAGCGGTCCGAGACGTGCGACCCGCAGTGGTCACAGCGTGGCATGTGATACCGACGTACGTCGGCGCCTACCATACGGACTCGACGAACAAATACCCTTTTTCGACCCCGTCGACTGCCGGTATTCGCCCGGTTTCCGGGATCCGAAGTCCGGCCGGGTCGGCGGAGACCTGATCCGCTCACTCGGCCCGCGCCGCGTCGACCGCGCGAGCGATCAGGCCGGCCTGCGCGCCGGCGACGAACCCGGCGTCGACGTTGACGGTCGTGAGCACGGAACAAGACTGGAGCGCGCCCTCCAAGGCCGCGACCCCCTCGCCGCCGACGCCGTAGCCGGTCGAGACGGGGAGCGCGATCACGGGGGCGTCGACGAGTCCGGCGACGACGGTCGGGAGCGCGCCCTCGCGACCGGCCGCGACGACGACGGCGTCGGCCTCGCGAACCCGATCGATCTGGTCCAAGATCCGGTCGAGGTTGGCGACGCCCACGTCGTCGACCCGGTCGACCGTCGCTCCGATTTCGCGGGCGACGACCGCCGCCTCGCCGGCGACGGGCGCGTCCGCGGTGCCGGCGGCCACGACCGCAACCGCGGCGTCGAGCGACGGCGGCTCGAAGTCGGCGGCGTGCGCGACCACGGTCCCCGTCCGGTCGTCGCGGTCGACCATTGCGTCCGCGTCGCCGTCGCCGACCGTAGACGCGACCGCCGCCGCGGTCGCCTCGTTCGCGCGCGTCACCAGCGCCCGGCCGGTCGTTTCGAGCGCGGTCGTCGCCAACGCGGCGACCTCCGCCGGCGTCTTCCCCTCGGCGAGGATCGCCTCCGGGATCCCGCGCCGTCGCTCGCGGGCGGCGTCGAACCGCCCCGCGTCCGTGGTCGCGTAGCCCGCGAGCTGCGACTCCGCCTCCTCGACGCCGATCTCGCCCGCTTCGAGCGCCGCTAACGTCTCTCGCATGGGCGACCGTGGGAGGCGGACCCGGTCGAACCTGTCGGTTCGGCGTCCGTCGACCGGTCGCGCGACGCGGTCGAGCCGAGTTCGGGGCGGGTTCGGGTCGCGTTCGGATCAGATTCGAATCGGATTCGAATCGGTTCGGAGACAGGAATCTCACAAGATTTATAAGGGTTTGTGTTCGCGCACCCCCGCGAACCGGCGGCACGGCGCCCCTCGCGGTCGAATTCAGGAACTCTTATTAACCATCACCGGGTAGGCCCGGTCGCATGGCAGACCTTATTGTCAAAGCGGCCGTCAAGGAAGCCCTGGACGACAAGAACGTCGCTTCGGACTTCTACGACGCGCTGGACGACGAAGTGGACGAGCTGCTCGAAGACGCCGCGCGCCGCGCCGAGGCCAACGACCGGAAGACGGTCCAGCCGCGCGACCTCTAAGACGGAACTCGTTTCCGTTTCACTTTATTTGAACGCCGACCGCCGAGCGGCCGCGCTATCGGTCGTGTCGTCGTTTTTCGGCAGGGTCATACCTCGTCGACCCGGACGCCGGAGTCCGTGCCGACGTGGATCTCGTCCGCCAGCCCGACGAACAGTCCGTGCTCGACGACGCCCGGAATCGCTGACAGCGTCGTCGACAGGGCGGCCGGGTCGGCGAGCTCGCCGAACGCGCAGTCGAGGACGAGGTTCCCGTTGTCGGTCACCACGGGACCGTCCTTCCGCTCCGCGCGCCGCAGCGTCGGTTCGCCGCCCGTCTCCCGAACCGCGGCGGCGACCGCGGTGCGCCCCGCGGGCAACACCTCGACCGGAACCGAGCGGTCCAGCCGCGGCGACTCCTTCGAGGGGTCGACGACGACCAGAAACCGGTCGGCCGTGGCGTCGACGAGCTTCTCGCGGGCGTGGGCCGCGCCGCCGCCCTTGACGAGCGCTCCGCCGGTCTCGGGGATTTCGGATCCCTCACCGCCGGTCGCCACCTGATCGGCGCCGTCGATCGCGAGGTCGATCCCCGGGCCGTCGGGACCGACCGCCTCGTCGAGGTCGAGAAGGGGAATCCCGCGGTCGGTCGCGAGTTCGCGGCTCGCGAAGGAGGTTGGGACGCCCCGAATATCGAGGCCGGCGTCGACCCGGTCGCCGAGCCGCCGGATCGCGTGGGCCGTCGTCGACCCGGTCCCCAAGCCGACCACGTCGCCGTCGGTCACCCTCTCGGCCGCCGACTCCCCGGCGCGTCGCTTCATCGCGTCGCTCCCGCCGCTCGTCTTCATACGCTCGGGTGCGGGCGGGGTCGTTGAAAAGGCGTCGGCGACGTGCGGACGGGCGGGACGCGGCCCACCGGAACGGGACGAGACCGCTCACTCCAGCCGGTCTAACACCGCCTCCGCGTCGTACGCGAGCGAGAGCTCGCGGGAGCGGCCGCGACCGTCGACGTCGGCGTACTCCGCATCGATCACGCCGAGCTGGTCGAGCTTGTTGATGATCTCGGAGTAGCGGGTGTAGCCGAGGTCGGTCTCGTCGTTGAACGCGTCGTACACCGCGCCAGCGCGCTCGCCGTCGTGTTCGGCGAGGACGCGGACGAGGTCGCGCTCGGACTCCGAGAGCCCGCGGAGGGACCGCGAGAGGTGGACGTGCTTCGACTTGTCGTACGCCTCCTCGACGTCCTCCTCCGAGATGGTCTTCGAGGCGCGCATCTCCGCGTTGAGTCCGGCCCGGCGTAGGAGGTCGATCCCGACCCGGAGGTCGCCGCTGTCGGCGGTGAGGTCGGCGACGCGCTCCAGTTCGGCGTCCCCGATGACGCCCTCGTGGAAGCCGCGCTTGGCGCGCTCGGCGAGGATGTCGTAGATCTCGGTCGCGTCGTAGACGGGGAAGTACACCTCCTCGGGGCGGAAAACCGACTGGACCCGGGTGTCGAGGTCGTCGATCACGTCGAGACCGAGGTCCGAGGAGACGACGATCACGCCGATCTTCGCGCCGGAGTGGGCCTCGTGGGCGCGGAGGAGGGAGTAGAGCGTGTCCGAGGCCTCGTTCTCGTAGAAGAGGTAGTTCACGTCGTCGAGGGCGACGACCAAGACCTCGTCCTCCTCGACGAGGCGGTCGGTGATCTGGCCGAACAGCTTCTTGAAGGAGATGCCAGAGGAGGGAGGTTCGTACTCGAAGATCCCCTCGAACAGCCGGGAGAACACCGCGTAGCGCGTCGAGTCGACCTGGCAGTTGACCCGCACCGTCCGCACCTCGGTCCGGGCGCCCAGCTCGCCGAACAGCTTCTGGACCGCGGTGGTCTTACCGGTCCCGGGCGGGCCGCGGACCATCGTGTTGAGCGGGCGGGAGCCGCGGACGGCGGGGCGGAGCGCGTACTTCAGGTTCTCCAGCTGGCTCTCGCGGTGGCGGAACGTCTCGGGGACGTGGTCGATCTCGAACACCGACTCGTCGCGGAACACCGACTCGTCCCACGAGAGCATGTCCCCGCCGTCCCCGGTCATGCGAGTACCACGAGAGGCCGCGCACTTAACCGTTGCCCGGCGGCGGGGCGAAACTGAAACTTGTCGCGCGAGAGCGCGATCGGAGCGATTCCGCCGATCGAGCGTTCACTCTCGGTCCGCCCGGATCTCGGTTTCCTCCGCCCGGATCGCGGTCTCGGTCGCCGCGATCCCGCTCGCGTCCCCACGGCGTAACACCAGCACGTGGCGCGTCAGCGACCGGTGAACCCGGCGCTCGAACGCCGCGTCGACGGTCCAGCCGGCCTCGCGGGCGGGACCGCGCCAGTCTCGGTCGGCGACGATCACCGCTCGCGGCGCGACCCGAGCGGCCTCGTCGAGCGCGCCCGCGACGAGGTCCGCGAGCTCGTGACGGGCGATCTTCGACTGCCGGCCGTACGGGGCGTCGAACGCGACGCCGTCGACCGCGTCGTCCGGGACGGGGAGCGCGGTCGCGTCGCCGCGCGCGACGTGCCAGTCGGGAGATCGCTCGGCGTCGTCGGTCGCGCCCGCGTCGAGGAGTCCGTCGCCGTCCAAGTACTCCCGGAAGTTCTCCCGCGCGCCGCGGACCATCTTCGACTGCGCGTCGCAGGCGACGGCGTCCGCACCGACGAGGCCGGCCTCCAGCGGGAGACCGCCGGTGCCGCACATCGGGTCGAGCAGGGTCCGCCCGGGGGCGGCGCCCGCGAGGTTGGCGTAGGCGCGGGCGTCCGCCGGGGCCATGCTCCCCGGCTGGAAGAAGGGCCGGTCGGTGGGCTTCGGCGCGAAGTCGCGGGCCGCCTCGACCGCGACCCACCCGAGCGCGCAGAGATCCGCGTCGCCGCCGTCGGCGCCGGCTATCGCGTCGTGTTCGGCGCGCGCACCGGCCGAAAAGAGCGCGCGGAGGACGTGGTCGGGGTCGTCGAGGTCGACGTCGAACCCGCGGTCGACGAGGACGCCGCCGAGTTCGCGCTCGGCCGCCTCGGTCGAAATTCCGGACGTTCCCCGGACGTTCCGGGCGCGGACCGCGACGCTCCCGGACCGGTCGAGCGACGCCGCCCGGAGCGCGGCGGCCGCGGCGTCGACGTCGGCGTCCGTGCGGGCGACCGCCTCGTGCGCGGCGCGGGTGTACGCGAGCCGGCGAGCGTGGGAACGGTCGATACCGCCGGTCCGCGCGATCCCCGGCGCAAGGAGGTCGACGCCGGTCGCGGCGGTCGCGGCCTCGCGGGCGGCGAACGCGTCGGTCTCGCCGGCGAGTTCGAGCCAGTACACGCCGACGGCTCCGCGCGGCGACGCCAATAGCGTGGCGGTTCCGACCAGCCACCTTTTTACGGCGTTCGGGCGAGAAGGGAGGTAATGACGGCCGATCCGAAGGAGACGATCACCGTAGAGAACGTCGTTGCCTCCACGGGGATCGGACAGGAGCTCGATCTCCAGAGCGTCGCGATGGACCTCGAAGGCGCCGACTACGACCCCGAGCAGTTCCCCGGACTCGTCTACCGCACCACCGACCCGAAGTCGGCCGCGCTGATCTTCCGGTCGGGGAAGATCGTCTGTACCGGGGCGAACTCGATCGAGGCGGTCCACGAGAGCCTCGACATCGTGTTCGAAGAGCTTCGCGCCCTTCAGATCCCGATCGAGGACCCGGAGATAACGGTCCAGAACATCGTCACGTCGGCCGATCTGGGCAAGAGCCTGAACCTGAACGCGATCGCGATCGGGCTGGGCTTGGAACACATCGAGTACGAGCCGGAGCAGTTCCCCGGGCTCGTCTACCGGCTCGACGAGCCGGAGGTCGTCGCGCTGCTGTTCGGCAGCGGCAAGGTGGTCGTCACCGGCGGCACCAGCCCGGTCGACGCCGAGGACGCCGTCGACGTGATAGTCGAGGAGCTGAACGGGCTGGGACTGCTGGACTGACGCCGCGAACCCGAAACGACGGCGACGAGAACTCGAAGCGACGGCGACACGGCTTCGAAACGGCGGCGCCGCGGACGCGTTCCGCGACCACTTTTACTCCTCGACCCGTAGACCGGCCATGCTCTTACAGACGGTGACACCGGTCTCCGTGCTCGGGACGACCGTCCTGTTGGCGCTGTTCCTCTCCATCACCGCGCACGTCGCGGCCCGGAACGTCCTCGGCGACGTCGACCCGCGGCGCGCCCTCTACATCGGCCCGCTGCCCGCGGTGATAAGCGTCGTCGGGAACGCGCTCGAACTCCCCGCGGGACTCATCCTCCTCGCCGCGCTCCTCGTCGACGGGACGATGTTCTGGTGGAGCTACGAGCAGCCGCGGCGGCTCGTGGCCGCGATGACCCTGATCCACGCCGTGGTCACGACGCTGCTCATCGGCGTGCTGCTCCTGGTCTCGATCCTGCTCGCGTCGATGCCGGGGTGAGGTCGCGGCGAGTGGTCCCGCGCGACCGCCTCACGGCGACGGGGGCGGCCCGTCGTACGCGTCGTGGTCCTGATAGAAGTTCAGGGTCGCGAACTTCAGCTTCTCGGGGTCGACGTCGAGCAGCTCCTCGCGCTCCTCCGGGGGGAACGCCGACCGGACCGAGTACTTCCCCATGTCGGCGGTCGTGTAGCGGCGGTCCGCGAGGATCCGGACGCCGAAGTCGTCGGGGCCGCGGATCACCCGGCCGAGCGCCTGCCGCGTCTTGCGGATCGTCGGGATCTCGACGGCGTACATCCACCCCGGGTCGCGGGAGCGGTCGCGGTCGGCGAACGCCCGGTCGTAGGCGTCTTGGACCGCCTCGGTGCGGTCCGAGAGGTGCGGGTACGGAACGCCGACCACGACGACCGTGCGGGCGTCGTCGCCGTCGAAGCTCACCCCCTCGCCGAGCGTCCCCCACAGGGAGGTGAACAGCGCGGCGCCGTCGCTCTCGACGAACTCGCTACGGAGCCGCTCCTCGTCCTCGCCGGGACCGTCGAGGTAGATCGGACCGAGGTCGGCGTCTTCGCCCCCGTTCGACCCGCGTCTCGCGTCGCTGCCGCCGCCCGGACCGCTTCCCACACTCCCGCCGGTGAGCCGCTCGTGGTAGCGCTCCGCCTCCGCGTACGACGGGAAGAAGGCGAGCGTGTTGCCGGGCGTGAACCGGATCGCGTCGCGGAGCAGCGACGCCACCGCCTCCTGGGTCTCCGGATCGTTGCGGTCGGAGGCGAAAAGCGGCGGCACGTCGGCGGCGAACGTCCGGCGGTTCTCCTCGGGGTAGCCCATCTCGTAGGCCATCGACGCGACATCTTCCAGCCCCAGCACGTCCTTCGTCACGTCGAACGGGCGCAGCGTCGCGCTCATCAGGACCGAGGCGGCCACCTCGTCGAACAGCTCGCTGGTGACGCTCCGCGGGATACAGGTGTACAGCTCCGCCCGCCCGTAGGCCTCGTCGGTGCCCGCGTCGCGCCGGACGGAGACCACCGGGTACTGCCCGAACTCCGCCCCCTCGTCCATCCACGTCGAGACGAACCGGGCGGCCGCGAGCGTCTGTGACTCCGAACGAGTCGTCGCCTCTCCGTCGCGGTAGCGGCGCTCGTACTCCTCGTCTACCGCCTGTCCGAGCTGGACGGCGAGCTCGGTCTCGGCGTCGATGCCGTTCCCCTCGTAGTTGCGGAGGAACGCCAGCGTGAGGTCGTCGCGGCGGTCGTCGTTGGCGATCGAGACGTCCTCCCAGTTCTCGTCGACCCCGCCGAACCCGAGCGCGTCCTCGTACGTCTCGACGAGGGCGTCGCGGAAGGCCCGGATGACGTTCTCGGCCGGCGCCGCGCGGGAATCGTCGCTGTCGGCCAGCTCGTCGAGCGCGGCGTCGAGGGTGTTCTCCGTCAGCGTCCGGGTGGCGTGGTCGCGGGCGGCGTCCTCGATGTTGTGCGCCTCGTCGAAGACGGTGATTATCTCGCTCGGGTCGCGGTCGATCCAGCGGAAGAACTGCTCGCGGATGTTCGGGTCGAGCAGGTGGTGGTAGTTACAGACGACCAGGTCGACGCCCTCCATTCCCTCCTTCAGCAGCTCGTAGCCGCACAGCTCGCGCTCGTCGGCGTACTCGTACACGTCGTCGGGAGTCCGGACGTCCTCGAAGAGCCAGCCGAAGAACTCCTCGGTGTCGCGGGTGAGGTTGTTGCGGTAGTGTTCACAGACGTTCGCGGCCTCGAACTCGTCGATTTCGCCCTCCAGCTCGTCGAGTTCCTCCATGATCGCCTCGCGGGCCTCGGCGGCGCTCGCGTCGCCCTCGCGGCTCTCGGCCAGCAGCTCTCGCTGCCGCGACTCCAGCTCGCGGACCTCGTTTTCCGTCTCCACCATCTCGCGGGTGGTGTCGCGGAGGGTCTGACACTCCTGGTAGTCGACGTCGATGTGACACATCGAGGACTTCCCCTTGAACACGACCGCGCGGATCGGCTCCTCGCGGGTGATCGCGCGGGCGTCCTCGACGAACTGCCGCATCTGCTGGTGGACGTTGGTCGTGATGACGACCGTGCGGTCGTGCTCGCGGGCGTGTTCGAGCGCGGGCACGAGCGCAGAGAGGGTCTTCCCCGTCCCGGGCGCGCCCTCGAACAGCACGTCCTGTCCGCGGTCCAGCGCGTTGGCGACCCTGTCCATCGCCTCGCGCTGGTTCGGGTACGGCTCCTCGTACGGGAAGAACCGCAGGTGCGGCGACTCTGACACGGGGTGTGGTTCGGCGCCACCGGCCAAAAGGGGTCGGGTGGCGGAGCGGAAGTGGTCGCGTCCCCGCGGTCGATCCGCCGTCGCCCTCGCTTCCCACACCGCCCGACCGCCGGCGACGCACCCGCCAATTTAACAGCGCGCGGCGAGCATCGGGAGACGAATGTTCGACGAGATCCTCGAGAAGTTCGAGGGGTCACCCAGCCAGCAGGCGGTGATCCGGCTGTTCTTGGAGCGCGGCTTCTCGGTCAACGAGGAGGGGCGGGTCGTCTCCGGCGGGATCGAGATCCCGTACACCGGCATCGCGCGCGAACTCGACGTCGACCGGCGCGTCGTGGACTCGACGACCGACGCGATCCTCGCCGACCCCGAACTGAAGCGCATCTTCACCAACATCTCGTCGATCCCGAGTCTGATGGATCTCGCCCCGGTGTTGGATCTCACGGTGCTCACCATCGAGGTCGCGGCCGCCGACGAGGCCGGGATCGTCGCCGAGGTGACCTCGATCCTGGCCGACCGCGACGTCTCGATCCGGCAGGTGTTGAGCGAGGACCCCGAGTTCACCGACGACCCGAAGCTGTACGTGATCACCGACGCCGAGCTGCCGGGCGACCTGCTCGTGGAGATCCGCGACCTCGACTACGTCCGCCGCGTGGGGTTTTGACAGTCGAGGACCGTTTTTGGGACCGCCGACCAGTTTCACCGCCCGGTGGACCGAGTCGCCCCGGCGAGCGCTTTTGAGAGATAGCGAGCCGCAACCGAGGGACGGCGCCTCCCAGACTTCACTTTCACTGGGGTGTAAACCAGCCTTTATACCCGATGGCGAACAAGGGTCGTGTACATGCCTGAAGACGAACTCGAGGACCTCCCCGGCGTCGGCCCGGCGACCGCGGACAAGCTCGTGGACAACGGATTCGAGAGCTACCAGTCGATCGCTGTCGCCAGCCCCGGCGAGATGTCGAACACCGCCGACATCGGCGAGTCGTCCGCCAGCGACATCATCAACGCCGCCCGTGAGGCCGCCGACGTCGGCGGCTTCGAGACGGGCGCGACCGTACTCGAACGCCGTCAGGAGATCGGCAAGCTCTCCTGGCAGATCGACGAGGTCGACGACCTGCTGGGCGGCGGCATCGAGACGCAGTCGATCACGGAAGTGTACGGCGAGTTCGGGTCCGGGAAGTCGCAGGTCACCCACCAGATGGCCGTCAACGTCCAGCTCTCGAAGGAGAACGGCGGGCTGGAGGGCGGCTGTATCTTCGTCGACTCCGAGGACACGTTCCGGCCGGAGCGGATCGACGACATGGTCCGCGGACTCGACGACGAGATCCTCGCCGACGAGATGGAACGCCGCGAGATCGAGGGCACCCCGAGCGACGAGGAAGCGCTGGAAGACCTGGTCGACGCGTTCTTAGACCAGATCCACGTCGCGAAGGCGTTCAACTCCAACCACCAGATCCTGCTGGCCGAGAAGGCGAAGGAGCTGGCCGGCGAACACGAGGAGACGGAGTGGCCGATTCGGATCGTCTGCGTCGACTCGCTCACCGCGCACTTCCGCGCGGAGTACGTCGGGCGAGGCGAACTCGCGGAGCGACAGCAGAAGCTCAACAAACACCTCCACGACCTGATGCGGCTCGGCGACCTGTACAACACCGCCATCCTCGTCACGAACCAGGTCGCGTCGAATCCGGACTCCTACTTCGGCGACCCGACGCAGGCGATCGGCGGCAACATCCTGGGTCACGCCTCCACGTTCCGGATCTACCTCCGGAAGTCGAAGGGCGACAAGCGGATCGTCCGCCTCGTCGACGCGCCGAACCTCGCAGACGGCGAGGCCGTGATGCGCGTCCAGAACGAGGGATTGAAGCCCGAATAGCCGGGTTTCCCCGGAATCAATCGGCGGTGTCGCGTCGAACCCGCCGTCGATCGATCGATCCGATCGGTCGACCGAGATACTGGTTGACAAACGTTAATTTCTGTCGACGAGGTCCGTATCACCCGAATTCGGGACGGACAGTCCGTACCGCGTCCGATCGCGGGACAGCGCGGTGGCAATACTCGCCAGAAGGGGCCGCGCATGGCCCGGAAACGGCCGTCGACGGGGGATCGTAACGAAATGATTGGAAATATTACACAACGATCGTTGTCTTCGAGCGCAACGATTGCCGCGAAACACCCGAGGAAACATCCTTATATTCCATAGCTACATCCTTATATCGGACGACCGCTGTATTATTAAGCAGATTTTTTGTGAAACTCAACTCTAACGTTTATGTATAGCCGTTCCCGGGAGTCGAAACGTGATTCAGCACATGAACACGAGCGAAACGAAGCATGAACCGGACAGTCGTTCAGTAGAGGTGGCGGAGGCGTGACGGGCGGCGTACTCGCCTCGATCGACCCGAGCGTCCTCGCGGAGGGTGTGAACCTGATGTGGGTCGCGGTGGTCTGTTTCCTCATCTTCTTCATGCACGCCGGCTTCGCGATGCTCGAAGCGGGGCAGGTGCGCGCGAAGAACGTCGCGAACCAGCTCACGAAGAACCTCCTCACCTGGGGCGTCGGCGTCTTGGTGTACTTCCTGATCGGGTTCGGAATCGAAAGCGTCGCCGCCGGTGGCGGCTTCTCCCCGGCGACGGCCCTCAATGACGGCGAGTGGGTCAACAGCTGGCTGTTCGGCGCCGTCTTCGCGATGACGGCGGCGACGATCGTCTCCGGCGCGGTCGCCGGGCGGGCGAAGCTCCGGGCGTACGTGGCGTACACGGTCGCCATCTCGGCGGTCATCTACCCGGTCGTGGCGGGCATCACCTGGGGCGGCGGCTTCCTCGGCGGTGCCGGGCTCGGCTTCACCGACTTCGCGGGCGGGATGATCGTCCACGGCGTCGGCGGCATCGCCGGACTCACCGCGGCGTACATGCTCGGACCGCGCATGGACCGCTACGCCGAGGACGGCTCCACGAACGTCATCCCCGGTCACTCGATGACGTTCGCGGTTCTGGGCACCCTCATCCTGGCGTTCGGCTGGTACGGCTTCAACGTCGGGACGACCGCGACCGTCTTCTCGGTCACCGAGTCGGGCGAGCTCGCGCTCGGCGGCTACGCCGCGGTCGGCCGCGTCTCCCTGACGACGACGCTCGGCATGGGCGCCGGGGCGGTCGGTGCGGCGCTCGGCTCGATGTACCTCACGAAGAAGGTCGACACCCTGTACGTCGCCAACGGCGTGCTGGCGGGACTCGTCGCCGTCACCGGGACCGCCAACGCGATCACCTGGTGGGGCGCAATCGCGGTCGCGCTGATCTGCGGCCTCCAGCTCCCGCTGGTCTTCGAGTTCGTCTCGGACAAGATGAAGATCGACGACGTGTGCGCGGTCTTCCCGGTTCACGGCTCCGCGGGGGTCATCGGTGTCCTCGCGCTGCCGTTCATCCACGTCGACGGCTTCTCCGTCGACCTGCTCGTCTCGCAGGTCATCGGCGTCGTCGTCATCACGGCGTGGACGGTCGTCGCGACCGCCGTTGTCTTCGGCGCGTTCAAGGCCGTCGGGCAGGCCCGCGTCACCCCCGACCACGAGCGCGACGGGCTGGACGTCAGCGAGCACGGCGTCGAGACGTACCCCGAGTTCGGCAAGACCAACGTCGCGACCGACGGCGGTCCCTCCGTCGTCGACACGACCGACGAGTCCCCCGCGCCGACGGCGGCGAGGAGACGGGCACGGAGATCAAGATGGTCACCGCGGTCGTCCGTCCCGACAAGCTCGGGGCCATCAAGCAGTCGCTCGCGGAGGTTAACGCCCCCTCGCTCACCGTAACGAACGTCTCCGGCCGCGGCTCTCAGCCCGCGAAGAAGGGCCAGTGGCGCGGCGAGGAGTTCACCGTCGACCTCCACCAGAAGGTGAAAGTGGAGGTCGTCGTCGCCGACATCCCGGCCGACGAGGTCGCGGAGGCGATCGCCGACGCCGCCAAAACCGGCGAGCCCGGCGACGGCAAGGTGTTCATCATGCCGGTCGAGGACGCGCTTCAGGTCCGCACGGGCGCGACCGGTCCGGAGGCGGTGTAAGCGGACAGCGCGCGACCAGCGGAGGCGACACGAACAAGGGAGACGCTTTTTGACGGGCCGAACCGGACGACGGTTCGGCAACTACTTTCAGCCCGACGCTCCAACCGGTCAGTATGAACCACGAGCGCTCGCGCGGGCTGTACGACCGCGCGCTGTCGGTCATGCCGGGCGGGGTCAACTCCTCGGTCCGGGCGACGATGCCGCACCCGTTCTTCATCGAGCGCGGCGACGGCGGCCACGTGATCGACGCCGACGGTAACCGCTACGTCGACTGGGTGATGGGGTACGGCCCGCTGCTGTACGGCCACGACCTGCCGGACCCGGTCGAGGCGGCGATCCAGTCGCACGTCGCGGAAGGACCGATGTACGGTGCGCCGACGGAGATCGAGGTCGAACACGCCGAGTTCGTGGCGCGACACGTCCCGAGCGTGGAGTCGATCCGCTTCGTCAACTCCGGGACGGAGGCGACCGTCTCGGCGGTGCGACTGGCCCGCGGCCACACCGACCGCGACAAGATCGTCGTGATGCAGGGCGGTTACCACGGCGCACAGGAGTCGACGCTGGTGGAGGGGTCGCCGGACGATCACCACCCGTCGACGAAGGGGATCCCGGAGGAGTTCGCGCAGCACACCCTCCCGATCCCGTTCAACGACCCGCAGGCCGCCAAGGAGGTGTTCGCGGAACACGGCGACGAGATCGCGGCTGTCCTCGTCGAGCCGATCTTAGCCAACAAGGGAATCGTCACCCCGATCGACGGCTACCACGAGACGCTGCGGGACCTCTGTGACGACTACGGCTCGCTCCTCGTCTTCGACGAGGTGATCACCGGGTTCCGGGTCGGCGGTCTCGGCTGCGCGCAGTCGAAGTTCGGCGTCACCCCCGACGTGACGACGTTCGGCAAGATCATCGGCGGCGGCTTCCCGGTCGGCGCGATCGGCGGGAAAGCGGAGATCATCGAGGAGTTCACGCCCGCGGGCGACGTGTTCCAGTCCGGAACGTTCTCCGGCCACCCGGTGACGATGGCCGCCGGGAAGGCCACCTTGGAGTACGCCGCCGAGAACGACGTGTACGAACACGTCAACCGACTCGGGCGGAAGCTCCGCGAGGGGATCGCGGAGATTTGCGCGGAGCGCGCCCCCGAGTACACCGTCGTCGGCACCGACTCGATGTTCAAGACGGTGTTCACTCGCGAGGCGCCCGACGACCCGGACGACTGCTGTGCGGGCGGCTGCCGGCAGGACCCCGACTGCGACCGCTACGACTCCTGTCCGAAGAACGGGGCCGACGTGGCCGCGGCCGCGACCGACCGCTGGGAGCGCGTGTTCTGGCAGGAGATGAAAGAGCAGGGGGTGTTCCTCACGGCGAATCAGTTCGAGTGCCAGTTCACCTCCTACGCGCACACGGAGGCGGACGTCGAGAAGACACTGGAGGCGTACCGAGAGGCGATCTGAGTCGGCGCCGTCGCGCGCTCGGAGGCCCGCGAGTTGCGTTCCGAGACGCGCCCGCGACCGCGCCACCGGCGCGGGCACGAGAGACGACGGGGAACGGCGCTGCTACCGCGGACGCGACCGCGTGACGCTGCCGTCGTCCGCGTCCGGCTCCGACCGTCGAGGCGGGGACGCGGACGACGGGGCCTCGCAAATGCGCGCGATCCGCCAGCCGTCACCCCGGCAGCGGACCGGCTCCAAGACGGCCTCGACCACGTCTCCGGAGCGAAGCCCGTCCAGCCGCCCGCGGACGCCTTCGGCCGCGTCGATGACCTGGTATATCCGGCCGCCGGACCCGTACAGCGTGACGCCCCTGTCGCGGCGCGGTTCCGTCACGACTCGACACCGCCGTCTGACCCTGTCGTTTGCCCCCATGAGATCGGGTTATGCCCGAGAGGGACGTAAAACGAACTATGAACCCGGTGTACGGCGACAGAGAGCTATGGACCGGTACCGAGACGGCGGCGAACGCGTGCAGCACGGACGCGGCCGCTGACCACGCGCCGCGTTCTGACGTGAGTTACGGAATTTTTTTATACCCGAATACGCCTATCTCCACGAGATGACCGCAGCGGCTCGTCTCGACGCCGTCCTCTTCCGAGACCGACGAGCCCTGCGACCGCGACGAGGCGTCCGACCGCCGCGACCGGCTTCCGGCGCGGCGCGACGACGGCCCCTCTCGGGCCAGTAATCTCCATCCCTCGTCGCGTTCGCGCCGTTTCGTTCCGGAGAGTCTCGACTCTCGTCGCCGTGAGCGACCGCTCTGCCAATTTCTTCCAGAACTAAAACCGCTGAATTTAAGGGTATAGGTCGGGTGTACACTGGTAATGGCAACCGTTGCACTCGCGTTCAGTGGGGGACTCGACACGACCGTCTGCGTACCGCTGCTGAAAGAGGAGTACGGCTACGACGAGGTCATCGGCGTCAACGTCGACGTCGGCCAGCCGACCGAGGAGTTCGACGAGGCCGAGGAGACCGCCGAGGCGCTCGGACTCGACATTCACGTCGTCGACGCGAAAGAGGAGTTCGCGGATCTCTGTTTCGACGCCGTGAAATCCAACGCCAGCTATCAGGGCTACCCGCTCGGCACCGCCCTCGCGCGCCCCGTCATCGCCGAGGCGATCCTCGGCGTCGCCGAAGAGCAGGGCTGTGACGCCATCGCCCACGGCTGCACGGGGAAGGGGAACGACCAGCTCCGGTTCGAGGCCGTCTGGCGCGGCTCCGACCTCGAAGTGATCGCCCCCGTGCGCGAGCTCGGTCTCACCCGCGAGTGGGAGATCGACTACGCCGCCGAGAAGGACCTGCCCGTCGAGGCCGGCGACGGCGGCGTCTGGTCCATCGACGAGAACATCTGGTCGCGCGCGGTCGAGGGCGGGAAGCTGGAGAACCCGGACTACGAGCCGCCGGAGGACATCTACGAGTGGACCGCAGAGCCGGAAGGGGAGACAACTATCGAGGTGACCTTCGAGGAGGGCGTCCCGGTCGCGGTCGACGGCGAGGCGATGGACCCGGTCCCGCTGATCCAGCATCTCAACGAGTACGCCGGGGGCTACGGCGTCGGCCGCACCGACGTGATGGAGGACCGCATGCTCGGGCTGAAGGTGCGCGAGAACTACGAGCACCCGGCCGCGACCGTGCTTCTGACCGCTCACCAGGCCCTCGAAGACCTCGTCCTCACGAAGAACGAGCGCTCCTTCAAGAAGGGGATCGAACAGGAGTGGTCCGAGAAGGCCTACGAGGGGCTCGTGTTCGCGCCCGTCGTCGACGCGCTGAACGCCTTCGTCGACGAGACGCAGGACGTGGTGACCGGCACGGCGACCGTGAAAGTCTCCGGCGGCGACTGCCGCGTCGTCGCGCGCGACTCCGAGTACGCCGTCTACTCCGAGGAGATGGCCTCGTTCAACACCGAGGACGTGGCCGGCATCGCGCAGTCCGACGCGACGGGCGTCGCGAAGTACCACGGGCTCCAGGAGCGCCTCGCCAACGACGTGAAAGCGAGCGTCTCGAAGCCCGAGCTCGCGACGGACGGTTCCGGCAAGGAAAACGAGACCGACGAGATCGACGATCAGAGCTAAATGACCGACGACGATCCCGACGCCGCGACGGACGCCGATGCGGGAGCGAGCGGCGCCGACGAGGGCGACACCGCCGTCCGCCGCGACCGCTTCAGCGGCGGTCCGGCCCGCGAGTTCCTGTCGAGCCTCGCGGCCGACGAGGCTATCTTCGCGGCGGACCTCGCGGTCGACCGCGCGCACACGGTGATGCTCGCGGAACAGGGGATCGTCGATAGCGCGGTCGCGGGCGAGATACTCGCCGCGCTCGACGACGTGGAGACCGCCGGCCACGGCGCGCTCCCGGACGGAGAGGACGTCCACGAGGCGATCGAGACCGCCGTCATCGACCGGATCGGTCCCGACGGCGGCCGGATCGGACACCGCCCGCTCGCGCAACGACGAGGTGGCGACCTGTATCCGCTACCGCCTGCGCGAGGACCTGCTGGACGCGGTCGAGGCGACCGTCGCCGCCCGCGAGGCGCTCGTCGAGGTCGCGAGCGAACACACGGAGACGGTGATGCCGGGGTACACGCACCTCCAGCCGGCCCAGCCGACGACCGTCGCGCACTACCTGCTGTCGTACGAGGGCGGGCTGGCGCGCGACACCGAACGCCTGCTCGACGCGTACGACCGGGTGAACCGGTCGCCGCTCGGCGGCGCAGCGTTCGCGGGGACGCCGTTCGACGTCGACCGCGACCGCACCACCGAGCTGCTCGGGTTCGACGGGACTGTCCGGAACTCGATGGACGCCGTCTCCGCGCGCGACTTCCTCGCGGAGTCGGCGACCGCGCTCGCGACGCTCGCGACGACGCTGTCGGGGCTGGCGGAGGACCTGATCGTGTTCTCGAACAAAGGGGTCGTCGAGCTGGCGGACGCGTACGCCTCCACCTCCTCGATCATGCCCCAGAAGAAGAACCCCGACACGCTGGAGCTGACCCGCGGCGTCGCGGGCGACGCGATCGGCGAGGCGACCGGTACGCTGAGCCTGCTGAAGGGGCTGCCGCGCGCCTACAACCGCGACCTCCAGCGCGCCCACGCGAGCGTCTTCGAGATCGCCGGCGACGTGCGGGAGGCGACCGAGGTCGCCGCGGGCGCGGTCGCGACAGCCGAGTGGGACGAGGACGCGCTCGCGGCCGCCGCGGGCAAGGGCTTCTCGACGGCCACCGGGGTCGCAGACCTGCTCGCGGCCAGCGGCCTTCCCTTCCGGACGGCCCACGAGATCGTCGCGAGCGCCGCGCCCGAGGTCGAAGACGGGGACGACCCGGCGACGGCCGCCGCAAAAGTTGACGAGGCCGCACGCGCCGTGCTGGGCGAGTCCCTCTTCGAGCGCGTGTCCCGCGAGGAGGTCGAACGCGTCCTCGATCCGGCCGCGAGCGTCGCGAGCCGCGACTCCGCCGGCGGTCCCGCCCCCGCGGCGGTCGCCGAGGATCTCGACGGCCGGGACCGCCGGAATCGACGCGGACGCGACGGCGCTCGACGAGCGTCGCAAGGCGCTCGCGGCGGCGGCCGACGCGCTCGACGCGGAGGTGGAAGCGTATGTCTGACCCGCGGACCGGTCTCAGGAGAACCCGCGGACGGACGCCGAACCGACCGCCGCAGCCCGACCGACGGCGACGACCGTCGCGGTCGGCGGTCGAGCGGCGACCGCCGGTCGCGATTCCGTTCCCGCGAGGGGACGAACAAGTTACCCAGATCTGATACACTCGTTCGGTCGGCCGCTTTCGGCTCGTCTCTCTTCGATAGCCGGCGCTTTAGTTAGTGTAAACTATTTGGTAAGTTCGGAACCTTTATGGGTTCCCGCCGCCGAGAACGAGGCACGATGACGAGCGACACCGACACGCTGACTGCGGAGGACCCGATCACGGGCGAGGAGATCGAGATTCCGGCCGACGTCGAGGTCGGCGAGATCATCGACAGTCCGGTCACCGGGAGCGAGCTGGAGGTCATCTCGCTCGATCCGGTCGTCTTGGAGGAGGCGCCCGAACTGGAGGAGGACTGGGGCGAGTAATGGCGACGACCGCCACGGCCGCGACACGCGAGTGGTCGATATGCGTATAGGGATCCTCTACTCGCGGATCCGGAAGGACGAGAAGCTCCTGCTCGGCGAGCTCCGCGACCGCGGCCACGAGGTCGAGAAGATCGACGTCCGCAAGGAGCGGTTCGGGCTGGAGTCCACGACCGCGGCCGTCGACGACCTCGATATCGTCGTCGACCGGTGCCTGTCGACAAGCCGGTCGCTGTACGCGACCAAGTTCCTCGACAGCTACGGCGTTCCCGTGATCAACTCCCCCGAGACGGGCGACGTCTGCGCCGACAAGGCGAAGAACTCGCTCGCGCTCGCGGAGGCCGATATCCCGACCCCGGCGACGGAGGTGGCGTTCACGAAGGACGCCGCGCTGGAGGCGATCGAGTCGTTCGGCTACCCCTGCGTCCTCAAGCCGGTCACCGGCTCGTGGGGGCGGCTGATGGCGAAGATCGACTCGCGCAACGCCGCCGAGGCGATCTTCAGAGCACAAGGAGACGCTCGGCCACTACGAGCACAAGGTGTTCTACGTCCAGGAGTTCGTCGACAAGCCCGGCCGCGACATCCGCGTGCTGGCGGTCGACGGCGAGCCGATCGCCGCGATGACGCGCTCGTCGGACCACTGGCTCACGAACGCCGCGAAGGGCGGCGAGACGGCGTCGTTCGAACTCGACGAGCGCGCGACCGAACTGGTCGAGCGCGCCTCCGAGGCGGTCGGCGGCGGGATGCTCGGCGTCGACCTGATGGAGGTGGGAGTCGACGCGGACGCCGACCCCGCCGAGACCGGCGGCTCCGGCGAGTACACCGTCCACGAGGTGAACCACACCGTCGAGTTCAAGGCGCTCGACTCGACCACCGAGGTCGACGTCCCCGCGCGGGTCGTCGACTGGCTGGAGGCGAAGGCCGCGGCGCTGGCCGACGGAGAAGTTGCGGGGGTGGACGCGTGACCGCGGACGCCGAGACCGACGAAGCGGCCGCGGAGACGTACACCGCGAGCGTCGTGGGCGGCACCGGGTTCACCGGCGGCGAGCTGCTGCGGCTCCTCGCCGGCCACCCGAACTTCGAGGTCGTTCAGGCGACCTCGCGGTCGGCCGACAACATGACCGTCGGGCGCTCGCACCCGAACCTGCGCGGGCTGGACCTGCGCTTCTCCGATCCCGACGACCTGGAGTCGGTCGACGTGCTGTTCGCGGCGACGCCCCACGGCGTCTCGATGGGCCGGATCGACGAGTTCTTCGACGCGGCCGACACCGTCGTCGACCTCTCGGCCGACTTCCGGCTGCCGGAAACCGACGCCTACGACGAGTGGTACGACGGCCACGAGTCGCCGGAGTACCTGGAGCGCGCCGAGTACGCGCTCCCGGAGATCAACCGCGAGAACCTCCCGGGCGCCGATCTGATCGCCGGCGGCGGCTGCAACGCGACCGCGACGATCCTCGGCCTCAAGCCGCTGGTCGACGCGGGCGCGCTCGGTCCCGACGCGGGCGAGGTCGTCGTCGACGTGAAGGTGGGGTCCTCGGAGGGCGGCGCCGGCGGCGGCGCGGCCTCCTCGCACCCGGAGCGGTCGGGCGTCGTGCGCCCGTACGCGCCGACCGGCCACCGCCACGAGGCGGAGATCGAGGCGTACCTCGGTCTCTCCGTCTCCTTCACCGTCCACGCGGTCGACATGGTCCGCGGCGCGAGCGCGACCTGCCACGTTTTCCCCGACGAGCCGGTCTCGAAGGGGGACCTGTGGGGCGCGTACCGCGACGCCTACGCCGACGAGCCGTTCATGCGGATCGTCTCCGGCGGGGGCGGCGTCTACCGCTACCCCGAGCCGAAGTCGGTCGCCGGGACGAACCACGGCGAGGTCGGCTTCGAGCTGGACCCCGGGAACCGGCGCGTCGTCGTCTTCTCGGCGATCGACAACATGACCAAGGGATCAGCGGGACAGGCGGTCCACGCGGCGAACGTCGCGCTCGAACTGCCCGAGACCGCCGGCCTGGAGTTCGACGGGCTTCACCCGGTGGGATCGCCATGAGCGAAGATGAGGCCGCCGATCAGCCGCCCGTTGTCGTCAAGGTCGGCGGCGCGAAGGCGGTCGACCCGGCCGGTGCGATCGGCGACGTCGCGCACCTGACGGCCAACGGGCGCGCGGTCGTCGTCGTTCACGGCGGCTCGACGGTCGTCGACGAGACGCTCGAACGGCTCGGGATCGAGCCGGAGTACGTCGAGTCCGCCTCGGGCGTCACGGGGCGGTTCACCGACGCGGAGACGATGGAGGCGTTCTCGATGGCGATGGCCGGCAAGCTCAACACCGAACTGACGGCACAGTTCCGCTCGGCCGGGGTCGACGCGGTCGGGCTGAGCGGCGTCGACGGCGGGCTCCTCCGGGCCCGCGCAAGTCGGCCGTCCGCGTCGTCGAGGACGGGAAGAAGAAGATCCGCCGCGGGGACCACTCCGGGAAGATCGAGTCGGTGAACGCCGACCTGCTCACCGGCCTGCTCGCGGACGGCTACACGCCGGTCGTCTCGCCGCCGATGGCGGGCGACGAGGGCGACGGCGAGGTGACCCCGGTCAACGCCGACGCCGACCGCGCGGCCGCGGCGATCGCGGGAGCGCTCGGCGCCGACCTCGTCCTGCTGACCGACGTGTCCGGCGTGTACGCCGATCCGGACGACCCCGAGACGCGCATCGACGCGGCCGCGACGCCCGACGAACTGGCGGCCGTCGAGGAGGCCGCCGAGGGGTTCATGGGCAAGAAGGTGATGGCCGCGACGGAGGCGCTCGAAGGCGGCTCCGGCCGCGTCGTGATCGCGGACGCCAACGTCCGCGACCCGGTCGTCGCCGCGCTCGGCGGCGAGGGGACGGCGCTCGAGCGGTCGGCGCTCGGCGGCGAGGGGACGGCGCTCGAGCGGTCGGCGCTCGGCGGCGTCGACACCGACGGCGACGCCGCGGACAAAGGCGACGCCGAGGGGGACGACGCCGAGGTCGAAGGAGGTGAGACCGCGTGAGCGGCTTCGTCTTCTCCGAGAAGCCTATCGAGATCGCCTCGGGCGACGGGGTCTACCTCACTGACGCGAACGGCACCGAGTACCTCGATTTCGGCGCCAGCTACGCCTGTACGCCGGTCGGGCACTGTCACCCCGAGGTCGTCGACGCCGCGACGGGCCAGCTTGAAGATCTCATGTACGTCCAGGCGTCGTACCCGCACGCGGCGCGGACGGCGTTATACGAGCAGCTGGCCGAGGTCGCGCCCGGCGACCTCGACGACGTCTGGCTCTGTAACTCCGGGACAGAGGCGAACGAGGCCGCGCTGAAGTTCGCCCGGCACGCGACGGGTCGCGAGAAGATAATCGCGACCACGCAGGGGTTCCACGGCCGGACGATGGGGACGCTCGCGACGACGTGGAAAGAGAAGTACAAGGAGGGGTTCGGCCCGCTCGCGGGCGGCGTGGAGTTCGTCGAGTACGGCGACGCCGACGCGATGCGCGAGGCCGTCGACGAGGAGACTGCCGCGGTGATCTTAGAGCCACTTCAGGGCGAGGGCGGGATCAACCCCCCCTCGACCGACTACCTCCGGGCCGTCCGGGACGCGACCGACGCGGCCGGCGCCGCGATGATCCTCGACGAGATCCAGACCGGGCTCGGCCGCACCGGCTCGATGTGGGCGGCGGAGAAGCACGACGTGGTCCCCGATATCCTCACGACTGCGAAGGGACTCGGCAGCGGGCTGCCGGTCGGCGCGACGCTGTGTCGCGACTGGATCGCGGAGGACTCGGGCGACCACGGCTCGACGTTCTCCGGGGGACCGGTGGTGTCGGCCGCGGCGAGCGCCACCCTCGACGTGATCGAGCGCGAGGGGCTGGCCGCGCACGCCGACGAGATGGGGAGCTACCTCCGCGGCGAGCTCCGCGACCGTCTCGGCGACGACGTGCGCGACGTGCGCGGCGACGGACTGATGATCGGCGTCGAGGTCCGCCGCGGGTCGAACCGCCTGCTGCGCGACCTCGCGATCGATCACCAGATCCTCGCGCTCCCGGCGGGGCGCACCGTGTTGCGGCTGCTCCCGCCGCTGACGATAGAGCGCGAGCACGCCGACACCGTCGTCGACGCGATAGCCGAGGTGATCGGCTGATGGCGGCCGGCAAGGAGCGCGACGCAGAGGAGGGCGAGGAGTCAGAGGGGGAGAGATCCGAACGCGAGTCGACCGCGGCCGACGACGCCGATGTCGTCGCCGGCGGCGGCTACCCCGCGGCCTGCGACACGGCGGCCCGGAAGCTGCTGTACGACATGGTCTCGATCCCCTCGCCGTCGGGCGAGGAGGAGCGGGCCGCCGAGCGCCTCGTCGACTTCTTCGAGGCGAACGGGCGGGAGGCGTGGGTCGACGAGGTCGGGAACGTCCGCGCGCCGGCGGACGACGCCGTCCTCCTCACCTCGCACGTCGACACCGTCCCCGGCGACATCCCGGTCGAGGTGCGGCCGGCGCCGCCGGAGGGCGAACTGCCGGAGCCGTCCGACGTCCGCGCCGGCGAGCCGGGCGACCCCGTGCTGTGGGGACGCGGCGCGGTCGACGCGACGGGACCGCTGGTCGCGATGGCGGTCGCGGCGGTGAAGACCGGGGTCTCCTTCGTCGGCGTCGTCCGCGAGGAGGTCGACTCCGGCGGCGCGCGCGCCCTCATCGGCGACCGCGACGCCCCGGAGGCGGTGGTCAACGGCGAGCCGTCGGGCTGGCAGGGGATCACCCTCGGCTACCGCGGCCTGCTGGAGGGGACGTACGTGAACACCAGCGAGTCGGGCCACTCCTCGCGGCCGGAGCCGAACGCGATCCAGCACGCGATCGACTGGTGGCACGGCGTCGAGGAGACGTTCACGCCGGAGGACTCCGAGACCGCCGTCTTCGACCAGGTGACGACCAAGCCCATCTCGATCGACGGCGGGCTGAGCGACGACGGACTCGCCGTGGAGACGACGATGGAGGTTCAGCTGCGGATCCCGCCCTCGCGCCCGGTCGACGAGATCCACGAGCTGTCGGAGGCGGAGCTGTCGACCGGCTCGGTCCAGTGGGGCGAGCCGATGCCGCCCGTGATGGAGAGCCCGCGGACCGACCTCGCGCGGGCGTTCCGCGTCGCGATCCGGTCGACGGGCGGCGACGTGCGCCTGCTCCGGAAGACCGGCACGAGCGACATGAACCTCTTCGCGGCCGCGTGGGACTGCCCGATGGTCACCTACGGCCCGGGCAACTCCGACCTGGACCACGCGCCCGACGAGCGGCTGCCGCTCCCGGACCTCGACCGCGCCGTGCGCGTGTTGACCGAGGTCTGCCGCGAGCGACTCTGACCCCGTAGACGCCCCGACACCCACCGTTTTCGAACGACACCACGTACCACACCCACAATCCAACGATGCCACTCGCCACCGACGACTTCCTCGACATCGACGACGTGACGCCAGCCGAACTGGACGCCCTGCTCGACCGCGCCGCCGCGATGAAGGCGGGCGAGACCGACCCCCGACTGGCGGATGCGACGCTCGGGATGATCTTCGAGAAGCCCTCGACGCGCACCCGCGTCTCCTTCGAGACGGGGATGACCCGTCTGGGCGGCCACGCGATGTTCCTCGGTCCCGACGACATCCAGCTGGGGCACGGCGAGCCGCTGAAGGACACCGCGCGCGTGCTCGGGCGGTACGTCGACGGCGTGATGGCGAGACTGTTCGACCACGAGGACGTCGAAGTGCTCGCCGAGTACGCCGACTGTCCCGTGATCAACGGACTCACCGACGAGGCGCACCCCTGCCAGACGCTGGCCGACCTCCTCACGATCCGGGAGAGGGTCGGCGAGGACGCAACCGTCGCGTGGGTCGGCGACGGAAACAACGTCGGGCAGTCGTTCGTCGTCGGCGCCGCGATGGCCGGGATCGACGTCGAGGTCGCCACGCCCGCCGACTACGGCATGGACCCCGCGGTCTTCGAGCGCGCCGCCACGTTCGGGGCGGACGTGACGCCCACGACGGACCCCGAAGCGGCGGTCGACGGCGCCGACGTGGTGTACACCGACGTGTGGATCTCGATGGGACAGGAGGACGAGCGCGACGAGAAGCTCGCCGCCTTCGACGGGTTCCAGGTGAACGCGGACCTGCTCGCCGGCACCGACGCGAAGGTGATCGACTGCCTGCCCGCGCACCGGGGCGAGGAGGTCACCGACGACGTGCTCGAATCCGACCGCGCCCTCGTCTGGGATCAGGCGGAAAACCGGATGCACGCGCAGAACGCGCTGCTCGTCGAACTGCTCGGCGGGGCGTGAGGACCGGAGCGGCCCGGAGGGAGCGATCCGCCGGGCGGGGTCGTGGCCGCCGCAGCTACCGCGGCGTCACGGACGCTGCGGCGGGTCGCGGTCGTCCATGAGGAAAACGCTGTCCTGGTTCGGATCGAAGTAAACCTCCAGCGCGCGGAGGGCACCCACGTACGCCGCGAGCGCGGCGAACACGAACGCGACCGCGGCTGGAACGACGAGACTGAGGACCATACCGAGGCAATCGCTTCGCCGCGGACAAATGCGTATCGACGGAGCGGCGGCGCGTGCCGACGGCCAGCGGTGGCACAACGGGAGCGGCCGCCACTTGGAGACTACAACGGTGATTTGTATCATCGACCGTTTTTTTATCGCAGCGTTGAAACATCTGCGTATGGTACGTCCCTCCCGTCGGCGCTTCCTCGGAGGAAGCGCCCTGACGCTCGCAGCGCTGACAGGTGTTCTCACCCCCGAAACCGACGCGCGCGTTTCCGGCCGACCGACTGACCTCGACCTCGATATTCGGCCCCGTTCGCCGACGCCTTCCTCCCGGTTCCGGCGGGCGACGCGCTGTCGACGACCTACGCGACGGTCATTGCGGACCGCATCGACGCCGACACGACAGAGGAGCTGAGCTACCGCGCCCGTTCCGCGACCGAGCGGCTCGACGTCGACGCCGACGAGCTGTCTGCGACGGTCGCGGTCACCCCGTCCGACCGTGGGGTTCAGCTGGTGACGGCGGCCGGTGGTTTCGACCGACTCGACCGCGGTGAGACGATCGCGGTCGGCGAGGGGGGCGATGAGACCGGCGAGGAGTCGGGCGACGACGCCCCCGCGGACGTCGAGACGACGGACGAACTCCCTGCCGGCTGGAGACTCACCGATGACGGTGAGACCGCGTTCGTCACCGGCGACGGCGTGGCGGCCGCCGTGACCGACAGTGGGTATTCGCCGAGTCCTCGCGGTCGTTCGGACTCGTCGGAAGACGACGCGAGCGACCGGCGGATCGAAGCCGCTCGCGCCGCCGGCCGCGCGGCCGCCGACGAGGCCGACCGCCTCGCTGAATCGCCGCTGGGCGCGGCCGCCCTCCCTCGGCTTGGTGGATTCGAAATGGTGCTTTTGGTCCCGGACGCCGCCGGCGGTCCATTTCCGCTCGCGGTCCCCGGCGACGTCGACGCGTTCGCCGCTGGCTTCGAGACCGCCCCTGAAGACCTCAGGGACCTCGACGGAACGGCGGAGAACGCATACGTGATCCGTCCGGCTGATGACGTCGACGAGGTCGACGACGAGACCGTCGAGGGACTCGTGCGTACCGTCGATCCCGCCGTCCCGGTCGAGACGGAGATCACCCGAACCGACGGAGTCGTGCTCGTCGACGCCGTCGTCGAGGCCCCGCCGGAACTCGACCGTGAGGCGTCGCCGGACGCCCGCGTCCGGTCGCAGTTCGACCGCGCTGCGGGAACGGTGACCTTCGAGCACGTCGAGGGCGAGTCGGTGCCGGTCGACGAGCTGGAGGTGTGGCACGACGGCGAGGAGGTGAGCGACACGGTCCTCGACGGCGAGGAATTCACGGCGGGCGATGAGATCACTGTCCAGACCGGACTGATCGCAACCGTCACGCTGCGGTGGTTCGACCCGGACGCGAACGTCTACGACACGTACGCCAGCGAACGGGTCGACCGCGAGGCGTTCGCCTTTGACTACGATATGAAGGCCGAGACGGTGGAACTCGCCTACGAGGCCGAGCGCTCCGCCGACGCAGGCAGCCTTCGGCTGGTCCACCGCGGCGGGGACGGCGTCCAAACGGTCGGAGACGAATTCACCGACGGCACGCTCGAACCCGGCGACGCAGTCACCGTCACGGACGTGTCGATCGGCGACAGTGTACAGTTGGAGTTCGACGTTGAGCAACCGTCGGGCGGCGGCTCGCTCGTCTATTACCGCGCCCGCCCCCCGCAAGTGTGGATCCACTCGCACGCCGAGGACGGAACCACGGTCAGGTATGACGGCGAAGAGTCTCGTCCCGCTGACGCGTTCGTGACGCTGATCGACGGCGAGCCAACCGACAAGCAGTTCGCCGACGAACACGACACCCTCTCGAGCGACGAGGAGCTGGTTCTCGGCGAGCTCCCGCTGGGGAGTACGGTCGCAGTCGAGTGGCGCGAACCGGACGATCCGGTCGTCATCGCCGAACACGAGGTCGTTCCGAACACGCGTGCGTCTATCGAGTACGACCCAGACGCCGGCGAGATTACGGTCCAGCACCGAGGCGGCCGGACGCTTCCCGCGTCGGAGTTGGAGCTTCAGGTCGGTCGCACCCCGGCCGACGTCCAGCCCGCGGACAAACTCGACGAGTTCGGTCCCGACGACTCGTTCAGCGCTCCGGTGCCGCCGCTCTCGCGGGTCCGACTCGTGTGGACGGGCGGCGACCGCGAACACCATCTCGGCGGCACGACCACGGCGCGCGAGGCGGTCGCAGCGACCTACGATGCCGACTCCGAGACCATGACGATCGAGTACGTCGGCGAACAGCCTGCCGATCCCGAGCGGCTGCGCGTGTCGGTGAACGGTGCCGGCGAATTGCGGGGACGGGAACGCGATCAGGAGTCGGCGTTTGCGGCTGAACATGACGAGCTAACGGCGGGGGACACGATCACGGTCGACGACGTTGGGTTCGACGACACCGTGGTCGTCAGCGTCCACACCGAGTTCGAGAACGGGTCGGCGACCAGCTCCGTGGGTCACTTCTCGGCGGCACCCCGCCGCGGATTCATCGTCAATGACGGAGGCGGGGGCGACAACGAGGGATCGGAGACGACGCTCCGCTACGTCGGCGAGGTTCGCCGCAGCGCCGATGCCTTCGAGGTGCTGATCGATGGTGAGCCCGCAACAGCCCAGCCCGCCGATGAGACGGACCAACTGACTGGCGGGGAGACGCTGTCGCTCGGCGATCTGTCGGCCGGCACAACGATTACTGTCGAGTGGACTGCCGGCGACGAGACCCGAACCGTGACGGAGCACGTGATCCCCCCGCAGGCGACGTTCGAGGTCGTGTATGAACCGGCTGACGACGATGAGGGGGGCGTCGTGACGTTCACTCACGTCAGCGGTGACGCACTTGACGCCGACCGCGTCGACGTGGTCGTGGAACCCGCGACCGAGGGACTGCGCCCGTGGGATTCCGACGCCGACGAGGTGACCGCCGGCGACGAGACGAGCGTCGCTGTCGACACGGAGCCGAGACTGGCCGCCGTCGTCTTCAGCGAGGGCGAGGTACTCCACCGCGAACCGCTCAACCAGGACAGGTAGAGAAGTGTCGTAACTCGGTCCGACTCTTTCGAAGGAGCGAGTACCGGGGCTAATTCCCGGTCCAGCGTAGGATGGCGAGCGTCCCCTCGAAGAGGGCGATCATGGTGAGCGTCACGATGATCGGCGCCATCCCGGTGAGGTCGGGGTTAAACAGGAAGGCGATCCCGAGGAACGACCCCCAGAAGATCAGCCGCTTCGCCTCCAGCCACTCCCGGGTGACGAGGTTCATCATGATCGCGAGCATGATGAAAAGCGGGATCTGGAAAACGAACGCCATCAGCGCAAGCATCACGACGATCAGGCTGAACGTCTCCGCGAGCCCGAAGGCGATGGTCGCCGCGTCGGAGGTGTAGGTGGTGAAGTACGAGAACATCGCGGGCAACACGAGGAAGTGCGCGAACGCGATCCCGATCCCGCCGAGGACCAGACTGGTCGGCACCGCCGCGAGGTAGTAGCGCCGCTCGTTCTCGTAGAGACCGGGCTTCATGAACCGGTAGGTCTGGTAGACGAACGCCGGAAGCCCGACCACGACGCCCGCGAGTCCGGCCACCTTCAACCGGGTGAGCGGGAGTTCGAGCGGGCCGTACAGCCGGGGTCGGTTCTCCATCGGCGCCGGGATGTGGTAGCTCCAGAAGTAGTTGATGAGCTCCGTCGACTCGGTGACGACGACGAGCGTCGCCAGTCCGCCGACGAGGAACACGACGGCGAGCCGGCGCATCATCTCCTCGATGTGGGCCGCCAGCGGCATCTCCTCGTCCGTCTCCGGTCCCTCGATGCCCTCGAACGGCTCGTCCTCGACGGCCGTCTCGGCGGCGGCCGGTGTGTCTGCGGCCGTCGCCGGCGTGCCGCCGTCGCCGAGACTCTCGGCGTCGTCCGTGGTCTCGGCGGAGTCGGCGTCCGCGTCCGCAGGGTCGGCGGAGTCGGCGTCATCGAGGGCGTCGGACCGTCCCGCGTCCTCGGCTTCGACGACCTCTTCCGAGCCCGAAAACGCGTCCGCCGCCTCGTCGTCGGATGACTCAGTGTCGCTCGCCGCGGGCTCAACCTCGGATTCGATCTCTGACTCGACCTCGGACTCGACGCTCTCGGACCCCCCGTCGACGGCGCCGTCGCTTTCGGGTTTGTCCTCGTCGGCCGACCCGTCAGCGGCGGCCGAGTCGTCGTCGCGCGACCGGTCCGAGTCGTCCATTCAGTTTCCCTACGCGACCGGGCGGTTATCAACCTTTTCGGATGGCGGCGTCCCGCGCGACCGATGGGGTGCCGTGGGGTTCGAAGTGGCGACCGGCGAACCGTCCGCGGGAATCGCCCGCGGTCGAAAAGGTTGATAACGGCGACGGCCTTCGCCCTCCGTATGGCGAGCGCCCTCGACGAGGACACCCAGCGGTCGATCGCGGAGGGCCGCGACACGGCGAAGGCGTTCCTTCGGTCGATTCAGAAGGACCTCCAGAAGGTGTTCCTCGTCTTCTTGGCCGGCTTTATCCTGACGTTCTGGGCGCTCCGCGTGTACATCTGGGACTGGCTCCGCGACGTCACGGAGTCGAACATGAGCCCCGCGGTCGCCGCGGAGGCGGACATCATCGCGACGACGCCGTTCGAGGTGATCCTCCTCCAGGCGAAGATCGGACTGATAGTGGGCGCGATCACCGCGATTCCGCCGCTGATCTACGTCACCCGCGACGAGCTCCGCGCCCGGGGGATGTGGCCCCAATCTCCCGTCGCCCGGTGGAAGCTCGCGGGTCTCGCGCTGCTCGGCGCCGGGCTGTTCACCGCCGGCGTCGCCTACGGCGTCTTCGCGTTCTTCCCGCTGATGTTCGGCTTCCTCGCAGAGTTCGGACTGGAGGCCGACATCCAGCCCACCTACGGGATCGTGATGTGGACGGAGTTCATCGTCTTCCTCTCTCTGTCCTTCGGGCTGGCGGGACAGATGCCGCTCCTCGTCACCGGGCTGTCGTACGCCGAAATCGTCCAGTACGAGACGTTCCGCGACAAGTGGCGCTACGCGGTCGTCGCAATCTTCGTCTTCGGCGCGTTCTTCTCGCCGCCAGACCCGTTCACACAGCTGCTGTGGGCGTTCCCGCTGACAGCGCTGTACGGCTTCAGCCTCTACCTCGCGAAGCTCGTCGTCACGGCCAAGCGGAGCTCCGACCGGGTCGACGTGCTCGGCGCGGTCTGGAACCACTGGAACGTCGTCGGCGGCGTGACCGTCCTCGGCGGCGCGCTCGTGTACGGCTTCTACGAGTACGGCGGCCGGACCGCGGTCAACGACCTCCTCCGGCTCGCGGGGAGCAGTCGGCGGTTCCTCGCCGCGGGCGAGGGACTCGGCGTCGACCCCGGGACCGCCCTTGCGATCTACGCCGTCGCGTGGGCGCTCGCGTTCGCCGTCGTCGCGACGCTGTGGGCGGTGTACACCGACCTCGACACCACGAGCGCGGGCTACCAGTACGGCGACCCGACGGCGATCGACGTGAGCGAACTCGACGCCGCGGGCGTGCGGGCGGCCCCCGTCGACACCTTCACCGAGATGGAAGAAGCGGAGTCGCTCGCGCTCGCGCAGGCCGCGATGGAGGACGACGAACCGGAGAAGGCGCAGGCGATCCTCGACCGCTTCGACGAGGCGAACGACGGCGAAGGCGGCGACGCCGCGGAGGGCGACGCGAGCGCCGCCACCGGCGGCGAGGACGACGGCGGCGGGCTGATGGGATCCGTCCGGAACCGCGGGTCGCGGGCGAGTTCGACGTTCCTCGCCGAACTCACCGACGGCGACGGGGAGCAGGCGGAAGACGACATCGGCGGCTACTACAAAGACCTCAGGTTCATCTTCGACTCGCTGCGCACGCGGTCGTTCCGGATCGTCGGCGTCTTCGGCGCCGTGATGGCGGCCGCGTTCATGTGGCTGTACCTCGGCGGGCTCGGCACGGTTCGGGGCGACCTCGAACGGCGCGTGCCCGCGGAGGTCGAAGGCGGGATCAACATCATCACGCTCCACCCGGTCGAGGCGCTGGTGTTCATGGTGAAGTTCTCGGTGATCCTCGGGATCTTCGCCGCGTTGCCCCTCGTCCTCTACTACGCGTGGCCCGCGCTCCGCGAACGCGGCTTCGTCGCCGGGCGTGTCCACCAGGTGTACCTGTGGGCCGGCGCGCTCGGCGCCGGGATGATCGGCGGCTTCGCGCTCGGCTACGCGTACATCGCGCCGGGACTCATCGGCTGGCTCGTCACCGACGCGCGCCTCGCCGACATGATCATCACCTATCAGGTGAGCGACTTCCTCTGGCTCGTCATCTACACCACGCTCGGGATCGGCTTCCTCGCTGACATCCCGATCGCGATGGTGTTGGCGAACAAGGCGGGCGTCCCCTACCGCGTGTTCCGCGAGCGCTGGCGCGAAGTGACGATCGGGATCATGGTGATCGCGGCGGTGTTCACCCCCGCAGACGTGATCACGATGTTCCTCGCGACGGTCCCGCTGATGGCGGCGTACGGACTCGGCCTCGCCGTCCTCTTCCTCGTCACCTTCGGCGGCCGGCGGAACCTCTCGCCGCCCGCGGAGTTCGTCGGGCGCTGAGGGGGCGCCGCGCGGCGAGTCCCCGGCAGGACCACCCCCGAGACCGACGAGTATTCCCGCGCGCGCCCGCAACAGCGGAGTAGAAATGAGCAAGGACTACATCGAGGTCCGCGGCGCCGAGGAGCACAACCTCGCGGACCTCGACGTCCGGATTCCGCGCGAGGAGTTCACCGTCGTCACCGGGCTCTCCGGGTCGGGGAAGTCGTCGCTCGCGTTCGACACCGTCTACGCCGAGGGGCAGCGCCGCTACATCGAGTCGCTGTCCGCGTACGCCCGCAACTTCCTCGGGCAGATGGACAAGCCGCAGGTGGAGTCCGTCGAGGGGCTGTCGCCGGCGATATCGATCGACCAGAAGAACGCCGCGAACAACCCCCGGTCGACGGTCGGGACCGTCACCGAGCTCCACGACTACCTCCGCCTGCTGTACGCCCGGATCGGTACGCAGTACGACCCCGTCACCGGCGAGGAGGTCGGCGAGCAGTCCGCACAGGACATGGTGAACCAGAATCCTCGACCTCCCCGAGGGCACCCGCGCGAAGGTCGCGGCGCCGGTCGTCCGCGACCAGAAGGGCGCCTTCGAGGACCGCTTCGAGGAGCTGGTGAGCGACGGGTACAGCCGCGTCGAGGTCGACGGCGAACCGGTCGACCTGACCCTCGACGACCCCGATCTCGACGAGAACTACGACCACACGATCGACGTGATCGTCGACCGCGTGACCGTCTCGCCCGACGCGCGCTCGCGGATCACCGACTCCGTCGAGACCGCGCTGGAGGAGGCCGGCGGGTCCCTCAAGCTGATCGTCCCCGACCCGCCCGAGGACGTGCCGTTCGCGTCGAACGCGCGCTCGACGGGGTCGCTCGCGGCCGACGCCGAGGGCGACGACCGGCTCGTGGTGGAGTTCTCCGAGGAGCTGGGCAACCCCAACTCCGACGTGCAGTTCTCCGCGATCGAGACGCGCTCGTTCTCCTTCAACAGCCCGTACGGGGCCTGTCCCGAGTGCGAGGGCATCGGCTCGACGAAGGAGGTCGACGAGGACCTCGTCGTCGAGGACCCCTCGAAGCCGCTCAAACACGTGTTCGAGCCGTGGAGCTACGACCGCACCTACTACTCGCGCCAGCTCGACAACGTCGCCGACCACTTCGGCGTCGACCTCGACGCGCCCTTCGAGGAGCTGGACGAGTCGATTCGGCGGCAGTTCCTCTACGGCACCGACGATATGGTCCACTTCGAGTGGACGACGAAGAACGGCACCCGCGAGAAGACGGAGCGGTTCGAGGGCGTCATCCCGAACTTAGAGCGCCGCCACGTCGAGACCGACTCCGAGCGCGCCCGCGACCACATCGAGGAGTACATGGCCGTGACCACCTGCCCCGAGTGCGAGGGGACGCGCCTCAAGGAGCAGTCGCGGCACGTCCTCGTCGCGGGCACGTCGATCACCGACGTGAACGAGCTGTCGATCGCCGAGGCGCGCGAGCACTTCGAGGGCATGGAGGCGGAGCTGAACGAGCGCGAGACGACGATCGCCGAGGAGATCTTCAAGGAAATCCGCGCGCGGCTCGGCTTCATGGAGGAGGTCGGCCTAGAGTACCTCACGCTCGATCGCGAGGCGTCGACGCTCTCCGGCGGCGAGAGCCAGCGCATCCGGCTCGCCACGCAGGTCGGGTCCGGGCTGGTGGGCGTGCTGTACGTCCTGGACGAGCCGTCGATCGGCCTTCACCAGCGCGACAACGACCGGCTGCTCGACACCCTCGAAGGGCTTCGGGACCTCGGAAATACGCTCATCGTCGTCGAACACGACGAGGAGACGATGCGGCGCGCCGACGAGATCATCGACATGGGTCCCGGCCCGGGGAAGCGCGGCGGGCAGATCGTCGCGCAGGGCGACTTCGACGACGTGGTCGACGCCGACGAGTCGGTGACCGCCGACTACCTCGCGGGCCGCAAGGAGATCCCGGTGCCCGAGGAGCGACGCGACGCCGACGGCGAGCTCGTCGTGCGCGGCGCCCGCCAGCACAACCTGAAGGACCTCGACGTGCCGATCCCGCTCGGCACACTGACGACGGTCACCGGCGTCTCCGGCTCCGGGAAGTCGACGCTCGTCAACGACATCCTCTACAAGGGACTCGCCCGCGAGATGAACGACAACACCTCGGTCGACCCCGGCGAGCACGACGCGATCGAGGGACTCGACGAGGTGGAGACGGTGCGGCTCATCGACCAGTCGCCGATCGGGCGGACGCCGCGCTCGAACCCCGCCACGTACACGGACGTGTTCGACCACGTCCGTGAGCTGTTCGCGGAGACGAAGCTCTCGAAGCGCCGCGGCTACGAGAAGGGCCGGTTCTCCTTCAACGTGAAGGGCGGGCGCTGCGAGGAGTGCGGCGGGCAGGGCACCGTGAAGATCGAGATGAACTTCCTCTCAGACGTGTACGTCCCCTGCGAGGAGTGCGGCGGCTCGCGCTACAACGACGAGACGCTCGACGTGGAGTACAAGGGGGAGACCATCGCCGACGTGCTCGACATGAGCGTCGCGGAGGCCCACGACTTTTTCGAGAGCCACCGCGGTCTCGAACGCCGGCTGAAGCTGCTGAAGGACGTCGGACTCGGCTACATGGAGCTGGGCCAGCCCTCCACCACCCTCTCGGGCGGCGAGGCGCAGCGCGTGAAGCTCGCGGAGGAGCTGGGCAAGCGCGCGACCGGCGACACGCTCTATCTGCTCGACGAGCCGACGACGGGTCTCCACAAGGAGGACGAGCGCAAGCTGATCGACGTGCTCCACCGCCTCGTCGACGCCGGCAACACCGTGGTCGTCATCGAACACGAGCTGGACCTCGTGAAGAACGCCGACCACGTGATAGACCTCGGTCCCGAGGGCGGTGACGGCGGCGGCGAGCTGGTCGCGAGCGGCACCCCCGAGGAGATCGCCCGCGAGGACGACTCGCACACCGGGCGCTACCTCCGGGACATGCTGCCGAAGGTCGACCTCGAAGGCCCGCGCGACGATCGTCGGAAGCCGGCGGTGGCCGACGACGACTGAGAGAGGGAAAGCGACCGACCCCGATTTTACCCTGTCGTCGGCCTGTTACCGGACGGCTCGGAGATCCTCGCCGCGACGAGGAGCGCGATCAGGTCGACGGCGACCGTCGCGAGGACGCCGAATCGGAACAGCACCAAGAGACCGAGCGTCGCGACCGCGAGACCGACGGCCACGCGACGAGCGCGGTCACGGTTGGGGAGCAAGCGAGACACCGGAACGCCGACGCCGACCTGCGCCGCGAAGAGGAGGACGCCGAACGGGGACACGGCTGGCATACGCCACGCTTTCGACGGGATCGACATGAGCGTGGTGGTGACCGATATCGACTCTTGAAATTCGTTCGAACCGACGTACCCTCCTCATCCCAGCGTTCAAATCGCGTCGACGCCACAGTCAAGGTGACATGGCGACGGCGGACGAGCAGATCCGAGTGACCGGTCGGGTGAAACGACACCTCGATCGCCGCCGCCGGAGCGGCGAGAGTTACAACGACGTCCTCGAACGATTGCTGTCGAAGCGGTGCGACGACGGTTTCGATGACGGGTTCGGGCTGCTCTCGGACGAACAGGCCGACCGGATCCGCGAAGCGGGGGAGCGCGCGAAAACGGAGCGGAAGGGTCGAACGCGCTGGCTCGGCGAGGATCGATGAAGGTGCGACCGACACACCTGTGCGTGTCGCCCCGTTGAACGGGGACTCCCAGCCCGCACCCGCCCCCTCAGAACTTCTCCAACAGGTCGCCGTAGAACTCGCCGCCGCGGTCGTCAGCGAGCTTCTCGACGATGAGCTCCGGCGTCGACCGCGCGAGGTGGCCCTTCTTCGGCGAGCGATTCACCCGGAGCTCGCCGTCGACCAGCCCAGCGGCCTCGATGCCGTCGACCGCGACCGCGAAGTCGGCGGCGTCGCGGATCTCGCGGGCGAGGTGCGAGACGAAGACGGCGGTGGCGTCCTGGTCGTCGAGCGCCTCTAGGATGCCGGCGATGATCTTCGCGGAGGCACCGGGTTCGGTGATCGACTCCAGCTCGTCGACGAGGACGAGCCGACCGTCCGCGCCGTCGACGAGGTCGCCGAAGTCCCGCAGCGTCGCCTCGAACGCGCCCGCGTCGAGGGTGCCCTGTGACTTCGCGTAGTAGTGGATCTCCTCGAACCGCTCGACCGTGGCCGACTCGGCGGGCACGGGTAGCCCCATCTGCGCGAGCACGACGACCAGGGCGACCAGATCGAGCGTGGAGGTCTTCCCGCCGGAGTTGACCCCCGACAGGAGGGTCGCGCCCGAGACGGCGTAGTCGACGGGTTCGACCTCCGCGAAGTCGACATCGAGCATCGGGGAGCGGCCGCCCTCGATGCGGAACCCCCTCGTCGCGTCGCCGTCGGCGTCCGCATCCCCCTCGTCCGGACTCACCACTTCCGGAAGCGTACAGTCGAAGTCGTGCGCGAACCGCGAAATCGCGAGCTCCACGTCGAGTTCGAGCGCGTCGCGGACCAGCTCCTCGACCGGCTCGCGGAGGTCGCCGAGGTCGCTCGCGAGGTCGGCCTTCAGCTTCGCCGCGCGGCGGTCCCGCGCCGCGGAGAGCTCGGTTCGGAGCCGCGAGACCGCGCTCTCGTCGTGGTCGACCGGGAAGGAGGGGTCGCCGCCGAAGACGCGCTCGGCCAGCTCCGCCTCTTCGGGCTCGAGTCGGAGCGCGTCCGCGAGATGGTCGCGGGCGGCGTCGACCGCTTCGTCGTACTCGTCGGCCAGCTCACGGTCCAGCAGGGAGTCGACGCGGGCGCCCTGCTCGACGAGGGAGAGGAAGTCGGTCCCCTCGATGGTGACGTCGCGCTCGCGGATCGCCTCGCGCAGCCGGTCGTCGGCCACCGAGGCCGCCGTCGACACCGCGGCGTCGAGGTCGTCGACGGCGGCCGTCAGGCGGTCCAGCTCCGCGTCCCCGGCGATGGTCCCGTCGTCGTCGAGCCGCGAGAGCGCGTCGCGGAGCCGGTCGAGGTCGACCGGGGGTTCGGCGTCGTCGTCGCCGCCCGAGACGGGGTCGCCGGCGGCCGCGGCCGCCTCGTGGACCACCGCGGCCGCCTCCAGCCGCTCGCGGTTCTCCGCGAAGAAGGCGAGCAGCCGCTCGGGCACCGTCTCCGCCGGCGTGTCGAGGGCGTCCGGCCGCACGCTCACGTCGCCCTCCACGTCCAGCCCGGCGAACGACTCGTCTAAGACGATCACGGAGGCGTACGAGCGGCCGAGCTCGGAGACGTCGCGGGCGTCCTCGACGGTCTCGACGGAGAGTTCGGGCATCTCGGTCTCGGCGCGCGCGAGCGTCTCGGCGTCGGCGGTCGCGAGGCAGCGGTCGCGGACGCGGACGGTCGGCGGGTCCGAGAGGGGTGCGCAGTCGGCGAGCGCCTCGCGGACCGCCGGGTCGGGGTCGCGCGCCGTCGCGTCGGCCGCGAACGCCTGCGCCTCCGCGACCCGCGAGGCGGACGCGCTCGGGTAGAAGGTCTCCAAGCGCTTCGCCGCGTAGTCGGTGACGGTGCGCTCGCGAAGCAGGTCGATCGCCTCCCGGTACAGCTCGCGGGCGCGGTCGGTGGCCAGCACGCGCCCGTCGTCGTCGTGTCGCCGTCGGATCGCCCCGCGGGCGATGCGGGCCGCGCGGGCCTCGTTGACGCCCGGCGCTCGGGCGATTGCGGCCACGTCGCCGGACTCGACGGTCGCGGCCGGGTCGTCCAGTTCGCGCAGCGCCGCGGCCGTCTTGGCGCCGACGCCGGGGATCGCCTCCAGCTCCATCTACTCGCCGGTATCGCGGCAACGGTGTAAAGCGTGCGGGTCGCTCCCGGGGATCGGCGGCGTGCGACCGCGGGCCGCCGCCGAGTCGGTTCCGCGTGCGACGGGCTTTTTCGCGCTCACCGCCAACGCCGGCCATGAGCCAGAAGGCGCGAGCCGTCGGCGACGGGTCGCTCGCCCCCGAGACGGCGGAGAAGGCGGCGGGCGCCCGGGACGCGCTCGGCGAGCGAGACGGAGTCCTCGTCGCGTTCTCGGGCGGCGTCGACTCCGCGGTGGTAGCCGCGCTCGCGGCGGACGCGCTCGGCGACGACGCCGTGGCGTGTACCGCCCGAAGCGAGACGCTCCCCGCGGCGGAGCTCGACGACGCGACGCGCGTCGCCGAGGAGATCGGCATCCGCCACGAAACGGTGACGTTCTCCGAGCTGGACGACCCGAACTTCGTCGCCAACGACGGCAACCGCTGTTACCACTGCCGGACGATGCGGCTCGGCCGGATGTACGAGACCGCCAAAGAGCTGGGGATCGAGGTCGTCTGCGACGGGACGAACGCCGACGATCCCGGCGAGGGGCACCGCCCCGGCCTGCGCGCGGTCGAGGAACTGGACGTGTTCTCGCCGCTGCTCGACGCCGGGATTTCGAAGGCGGAAGTCCGCGAAATCGCCGAGTCCTACGACCTCTCCGTGGCCGATAAACCCTCGATGGCGTGTCTCTCCTCGCGGATCCCGACCGGGCTGGAGGTGACCGAGGAGCGGCTGACCCGCGTCGAGAAGGCCGAGCGGGTGCTCCGCGAGTGGGGGTTCGAGGGGTTCCGCGTGCGCGACCACGACGGCCTCGCGCGCGTCGAGATCGCGCCCGACGAGCTGGAGCGCGCGCTCGACCCCGCCTTCGCCGACGCCGTCCACGAGCACCTCACCGACCTCGGCTTCGAGTACGTCACCCTTGACATGGCCGGCTACCGGACGGGGAGCGTGAGTCCGGGCGGCGAGGAGGACGGCTCGGACGAGGCGGACGACGACGCAGAAACGAGCGAATCGGCAGACGATGGCATCGACCTCGGCCGACAGTACCCGCGTTGAGACGGGACCGCGTTGAGACGGGACCCGAACGGGTTCGGAGAGCACACCCGGCGTTATCACCGGAGAGAACCCGGCACGAACGCTTATAAGCCGTGTTACTGAATCGACACCTATGCGAGAGGCGCAAACGCTTGCGGTGATCGCCGGCGGTGTCGGTGGCACCGTCGGGGCGTTCGTCGGCGTCGCGGTCGGCGGGTCCGCGATTTCGGTGACGGTGACCACCCTCGGGGTCGCGGTCCTCGTCGGCGTCGGGGTGATCGCGAGCGCGGTCATCGCCGGCGACGTGGAGTTCCTCGCCGACGCGGACGGCGAGTGACTCCGGTCAAACTCGCGTCCGACCGCGCGCTTCAAGGTCCCGCCGCGACGAGCGAGTGCCATGAGTCTCATCGCGTTCGACTTCGACGGGACGCTCTCCGACTCCGAGATGACGGTTCTCCTCGCCGAGCGGGCGGGCGTCGCCGACGAGGTCGCCGAGATCACCGAGCGGGCGATGAACGACGAGCTCAGCTACGCCGAGAGCCTCTACCGGCGCGCGGAACTGCTGGAGGGCCTCTCGGCGGCGGACGCCGCCGACGCGTTCGACGCGGTCCGGATCCGTCCCGGCGCCGCGCGCCTCATCGAGCGCTTGCGCGAGGAGGGCCACCACGTCGCCGTGCTCACGGGCGGGTTCGAGCGCGGCGTCGAGGCCGCGCTCGCCCGGGAGGACGTCGCGGTCGACACGATCGTCGCCAACCGGCTACCGACCGGGGCGGATGGCGCGCTCACCGGCGAGGCGGAGGGACCGCTCATCGAGGGGACGAAGGACGACGCGCTCGCCGACTTGGCGGCCGAGGTCGGGGTCCCGATGGCCGACACGGTGGCGGTCGGCGACGGCGCGAACGACCTCCCGATGCTGGAGGTCGCGGGGCTGGCGGTCGGGTTCGTTCCCAAGTCCGCGGTGCGACCCGTCTGCGACTCGGTCGTCGCCTCCATGTACCGGCTCGGGAAGGTGCTGGAGGCGCACGGCGTGCTCGCGGACGCGGAGTGAGAACCGGTCGCGAGCCGGGCGGCCGACGGCGTCGACCCCGGCGTCGCGGACCACGGCCGATACCTTATCATGTTTGGCTCAAGGGTTAATCGACGGCGAGGCGAACGAATCGCTATGAGCGTCCTCGCCGGGGTGATCCGATGCTGCCGACGCTGACGTATCTCCAGTTCCACCTCGTCTTCAGCCTTCCCGTGCTGGGGCTGCTGTGGTACCTCGCGCCCCGGTACGAGCCGACGCGGCGGCGACGCGCGACCGTCGGGATCGCGATCCTCGTCGCCATCGCGTACCTCTACACGACGCCGTGGATCAGCTACATGATCCGACGGGGGGCGTGGTCGTACGCCGACGGCGCGGTGCTTGTCCGGGCGCTGTCGATCCCGCTCGGCGAGTACCTCTTCTTCGCGGTCCAGACGGTCGTCACCGCGTTCGCGCTCCACCTGCTCGGGTTCGACCCGACGTTCCGCGAGGGCGACTTCGACCGGAAACCGCGGGTCGCGGGCGTCGTCGCGGGAACTGCGATGGTCGCGGGCGGGCTCTGGCTCGTGACCCTCGGTCCCTCGTACCGCTACCTCGGCGGGCTGATCGCGTGGGTCGGTCCCGTTGTCGCGCTCCAGTGGGCGGTCGGCGGGGGGTACCTCGTCCGGACGCCGCGGATCTGGCTCGCGGCGACGCTGCTGCCGGCCGCGTACTTCTGGATCGCCGACCGGATCGCGATCGCGATGGGGACGTGGCGGCTCTCCGCCGAGTACACGACCGGGGTTGCCGTGCTCGGCCTGCCGATCGAGGAGATGCTGTTCTTCGCCGCCGCCGGGGTGATGACCGTCAACGGTCTCGTCCTCTTCGAGTGGGTGCTCGACTGGAACGACGGACGGGGGCGGGCGGTTGCGGAATCTCCCCGGTCGGGCGACGCGGAGCGTGACGTTCCCGGACCGGAACCCCCGACCGACCCGGACCCCGACGTGGTCGATGACTGAGGCGTCGTCGGCGTCGACGAGGGCAGGCGAGTCCCGGCCCGCGGAAGTGCGCGACCTCGACTCAGAGGGGGAATCCGCCGAGGGTCGCGTCGACCGGTGGTTCGCGCGACGCCCGGCGCTGGCGCTGGCCGCGCTGCTGCCGATCGGCGCCGTGACCCCTCTGTTTCCGGTCGAGTTCGGCGTCGCGACGTTCGCGCTCGGCACCCTCGTCGTCGGGATGGCCCACGGCGCGGTCGACCACCTCGTCCCCCTGCGCGCCGCGCCGGGGGTCTCGTTCCGGCGGTCGATCGCGGTCGTGTCGGTCGTCTACGCGGTCCTCGGCGGCGCGGTCGTCGCGGCGTTCTTCCTCGCGCCCGTCGCGGCGTTCGTCGGGTTCATCGCTCTCACGTGGCTCCACTGGGGACAGGGCGACGTGGCGACGCTCGCGATCGCCGGGGTCGACCACCTGCCCTCGTCGGCGGAGCGGTGGCTGGCGCTCGTCGTCCGCGGCGGCCTCCCGATGGGCGTCCCGCTCTAGCCCACCCCGAGGAGTACCGGCTGGTGGCCGAGTGGATCGTCGGCCTGTTCCTCGTCGGTCCGGGCGCGGCCGCGACCGCGGTCGACCCCCTGTTCGCGCCCGCGGTCCGAATCGCGGTCGGCGCCGGGATGGCGGCCGCGACGCTGGCGTCGGTCGGTCTCGGCTACCGCCGGGTCCAGGCAGGGAGGAATCCGAGGAGCTGGCGCCGCGACGTCGGCGAACTCGCGGTGCTTTGGGCGTGGTTCCTGCTCGCAGCGCCGGTGTTCGCGATCGGGGTGTACTTCGCGCTGTGGCACGCGCTCCGCCACGTCGGCCGGCTCGTCCTCGTCGACCCCGAGGCCGCGAGCGCGGCGTCCGCGGGCGACGCCGTCGGGGCGCTCGCGCGCTTCGGCCGCGACGCGGCGCCGCTCACGCTCGGCGGGTTCCTCGTCGTGGTCGCGGTCGGCGCGAGCGTGCCCGCGGGCGTGGCGGCGCCCGGCGACCTGCTGGCCGTGTCGCTGGTCGCCATCGCCGCACTGACGCTGCCGCACGTCGTCGTCGTCGCGTGGCTCGACCGGCGGCAGGGGGTCTGGCGGCCGGGAATCGGCGGGGCCTGACCGGCTCCGACCGGAGGCGACCGATTCCGACACCACACCGCTCTTGGTCGGCGACGGCGTCCCTCCGGTGATGGACGATATCGCGATCCGCGACCCGGAGCCGGGCGACGCCGAGGCGTTGGAGGCGCTCATCACCTCGCATTTCAGCGAGGGGAGCACCTACGGCGTCGACCTCGGTCTCGACGACCCGACGTACCACGTGCTGGTCGCGGTCGAGGGCGGCGCCGAAGATGGGGAGGAGGCCGGTGGCGAGAGCGATCCCGACGACGCGATCCTCGGCGTGATGGCGCTCCGCGAGTTCGACGAGCCGGCCGCCGTCGCCGACGAGATGTACTTCTTCGACGACCCCGGCCTGCTCCCGTCGGCGGGGCTGTACGGCCACCTCGAGATGGGGTACGTCAGCGAGGAGGCGACCGGTCGAGGGATCGGGAGCCGGCTGCTCGAACGGCTCCACGCAGTCGGCGCGGAGCGCGGCGTCGACCTGTTCCTCGCGGACTCGTGGTACCACGGCGGCGCCGACTCGCCGGAGAAGCTGTTCGACGCGCACGGCTACGAAACGGTCCACCGCGACCCGATCGAGCGCTCGGCCGACGAGTGTCCGAAGTGCGAGGGCGAGTGCGTCTGCGAGGGCGCCCTGGCGGTGCGGCGCGTCGGAGGGGAGGGCGCGTAGCGAGGCGGCTCACTCCCCCCAGCCCGGCGTGCTCGGCGCGCCCGCGTCGTCCTCGACCTCGCGGACGAGTCGGTCGCGGGCGTCGGGGGTGCTCGTGTCGGGACCGTGCGAGTCGGGGGCGATCGCGTCGGAATCGTGCGAGTCGGGGGCAGTCGCGTCGAGCGCGACGCGGTCGCCGTCTTCGCCGGCCCGGTCGGTCCACTCGCGGACCGCTGCCCCGACCCACGAGTCCGCCCCCCTGGCGCGCTCTCGGGCCTCGGCCATGCGGTCGCGAGCGACCGACAGCGACCCGGGGCGGGAGCCGACGGCGGCGCCGGCGAAGCGGGCGCGGTCGTCGGCGGTCGCCACCCCGTCGCGGAGTCGGGCGACGACCCCGTCGAGGTCGTCGGGGTTGGGGTACGCGAACACGGTCGCGCCGAGCGCCTGCGGGCCGAACGCCGGCGCGGGGAGATCCGCGGGCGGGTCGTCGTCGAGGAGGCGGTCGCCGCCGCCGGCGGCCTCGACGCGCTCGCACTCGGTCTCGGCGCCGAGTTCGAGGTTGTGGCCCGGGTAGCTCGAACAGGTGTCGGGGTAGCGGTCGGCGCCGTGGATCCGACACTGGAGCGTCGTCGGGTCGAGGAAGACGCAGGCGTCGAGCCAGCGCGGTTCGTCGGTCCCGATCGGTGCGACCGGCTTGGGGGGTTTCCGGAGGCCGACGACGAAGACGGGACGGTCGTCGACGGCGGCGAGGTCGACCCCGTCGATCCGGACGACCTCGTCGCGGTCGGCCGGCTCGAAGAGCCGGGGAACCAGGGCGTCGCCGAGACCGTCGTCGACGAACCGGGCGACCTCGTCGCGCGTGAGCGGCGCGAGGTCGTAGACGTCGTCGAGCGGGGGGCGGGGTCCGGTGCGGTCGGAGCCGGCGGCGGCCGGGTCGAGCGGCCGCCAGTCGACGCAGCAGCCGGCGCAGCCCTCACAGCGGAGTTCCATACGTCCGTGCCAACAGTTCGCGGGGGGATAAGCGATCGGCGGGACGATCCGATTCGGGCAGCGGGCAGTGCGGCGGCGGACGGCGCCGGACCGCGGGGCGCCGAGCTACAGTTCCCCTTCGTGCTGGGCGTGCCGCTCCGGCGCTCGTCGAGGCGGGTGGCGTCGTCGAGCGCGCGCGCCAGCGCCTTGAACAGCGCCTCGACCTCGTGGTGGGCGTTGTCTCCCTTCTCGACCGTCGCGTGGAGCGTCAGCCCGGCGTTGTGCGCGAGTGAGAGCGCGAAGTGGTCGGCCATGACGCTCGTGAACTCCCCGACCGACTCCTGTGAGAACTCGCCTGTGAACTCGTAGTAGGGGCGCCCGGCGACGTCGACGACGACGCTCGCGACCGCCTCGTCGAGGGGGACCCGCCGGTCGGCGTATCGCCGGATACCGCGCTTGTCGCCGAGTGCCTCGTCGAACGCCTCGCCCAGACAGATCGCCACGTCCTCGACGGAGTGGTGGTCGTCGATCGCGAGGTCGCCGTCACAGCGGACCGTGAGGTCGAAGAGGCCGTGCTTGGCGAACGATTCGAGCATGTGGTCGTAGAAGCCGATCCCCGTGTCGACCTCGCTGTCGCCGTCGCCGTCGACCGCGAGGGTGAGTTCGATCGTCGTCTCGCTCGTCTCGCGGGTGACGGCCGCGGTCCGGTCGTGGTCGCTCATACCGGCCCGTCGCGGGGGATTCGTAAGTCGGTTGCGGGTGTGGCGGGGTTCGAGTTCGCGACAGAGGAGCGGCCGTGATTGGAGAGTCGAGAGATTATTTATAAATGGCCGGTGCGGTGGCGCGTGCCTCTGAGTGGCCGCCGAAGGCGGCCGCGAGGAGCACAGCGAGCGTACGCCGCCCTCCCGGCTGGGGCTTTGGCGGTGTCCACCAACGATTCCCAAGGGTTTGAATTCACCCGATATCCGACGAATCAACCGTCACACGCGCCTGGATTTCAGTTGACGGCCTTCGAGAGTTCGGCACCCGCCTTGAACTTGACTACGTTCTTCCCCGTGCTCTGGATCTCCTTTCCGGTTTGCGGGTTTCGTCCGGTCCGAGCGGACCGCTTCGAGATGCTGAACGTGCCGAACCCGTTATCGTCGTTCCCTCCGCCGCCCAACGACAGCCGATCACCTTTCTTCAGGGCCTTCGTCGCCACGCTGACGAACGCCGTGAGCGCCCGCTCCGCGTCGGCCACCGACAGCCCCTCGCGCGAGTCGGGCCCCGTTTCGCTCGCGATGTACGCCGCGTCGATCACCACGTCGGCGTCTCGGCACTTCGCGCTGGCCGCGTCGCCCTTGCCGGGATTGAGATCGAGGGCGGCCGCGAACTCCGGGCAGACGTCGAACGTCACCGGCGACCCGTCCACGGGCCCGTTTCGGGACCGCGGATTTCGCCCCGTCCGGGCGGAGCGCTTCGAGATGCTGAACGACCCGAATCCGACCAACACCGCGCTGTCACCCTTCTGTAAGGCGTTCGTCGTCGCGACGGTGAACCCCTCGAGCGCCCGCTTCGCGTCGGACGCGCTCAGTCCGGATTCACTCGCCATCGCCTCGATCAGCTCCGCCTTGTTCATCGCCGCGGCCTGACCAGTCATCAGTAACATGCCCAACCCGAGAGATGTCGAGAGGATAGCACCTCTCCGCAGTACGGTCCGTCGCGAGAGATCGTTTTGTGACATAATACCTTTACTCACACCCTCTGAGGGACCGCAACTATATAAATATATTTAAAATTTCAGTTTCGTGTTATTATGGGCAATAACGACAAACGCAGAGTTCACTATTTAAATCTCGTCCGCCGCCTCCTGCGCTTCTCTGAGCGTGAACTCGCCCTCGTACAGCGCGGTGCCGACGACGACCGCGGCCGCGCCGGCCTCCTTCAAGTCAACAACGTCCTCGACGCTCGCCACCCCACCAGATGCGATAACCGGAATATCCACGGCCTCGACGACGCTCGCGACCGCCTCGCGGTCGATCCCTTCCAGTTGCCCCTCCACGTCGACGTTCGTAAAGAGGATCGCCCCGGCGCCCAGTTCCTCGTAGCGCGCCGCGGCCTCGGCGGGATCGAGACCGGTCCCCTCGGTCCAGCCCGAGACGACGACCTCGCCGTCCTTCGCGTCGAGGCTGACGACGACGCTCCCGGGGTGGATCTCGTCGATTTCCGCGACTATCTCGGGCGTCTCGACCGCCGCGGTGCCGAGGATGACGCGGTCGAGTCCCAGATCAAGGAGGTCGCGCGCGCCCTCGGCGGTCCGGATCCCGCCGCCCAGTTGGAGACCGACCGCGTCCGGGACGCTCTCGACGACCGACTCGATCGCCGCCGCGTTGACGCGCTCGCCCTCGAACGCGCCGTCGAGGTCGACGAGGTGGAGCGTCTCGGCGCCCGCCTCGATCCAGCGCTCGGCGGCCGCGACGGGATCGCCGTAGCGCTTGCCCGTCCCGCGCTCGCCGCCGACCAGCTGGACGACCTCGCCGTCCTGTACGTCGACGGCGGGGATCACCTCGAACTCGGGGAAGTGGCTCATACGGAAGGGAAGTCGCGGCCGGCGATTAAACGGGTCGGTTCGAGACGAAACGAGGGGTTACGCGGTGAACGCCTCCAAAGACGCAGTCACTTGTTTATAAATAATCAGCTGTGGATCGGCGGAGAACGCCTCCAAAGCCCCAGTCGGGAGGGCGGCGCACGCTCGCTGCGCTCCTCAGTCGCTCGTTTCACTCGCTCCCTGCGGTGCTTACGTCGCCTGCGCCGCCCTCCCGACTGCCCCTTTGAGTCCCGCCCCGCACAGCACCGCACCGCAGCCTCACGCCTCCCCAGCCTCGTCGGCCTCCCTCCGCTTCGCTCCGGTCGGCCGACTCCCTCGCGCGTGCGACTCGCGCCCTCTGGGCGCTCGTCGGCACGCGCCACCGCACCGTCTATTTATAAATGATAGAGTTCAACGAAACCGAAAAATCCGGACCCCCACCCCCTCACTCCACCGAGATGAGCAGCTGCGAGACGTCCTCGTCGTAGGCGGCGGGGTCGGTCGCGAGCGCCTCCGCGGCCTCCGCGTCGGCGAGCTCCGTCACGGCGGTCTCCGCGTCGACCGAGTCGGGAAGCGCCTCGTCGAAGACCTCGATGAGCGGGTCGGTCGGGTACGCGCCGCCGGCGACGAGCACGTCGGTCCCGTCGTGCCAGACGCCGAGCCGGGCCTCGATTTCGAGAGAGCGGTCGATCTCCGCGGTCGACCCGGTCGGGAGCGGGATGCCACCGTCGATCGGGTACTCGCCCGTCAGCCGCCACGCGGTCGCGGTGTGGCCGGAACGGACGGTGGTGGTCCCCTCCTCGACGATCTCGACGTTCTCGATGCCGGCGTTCCGGAGCTGTGCGCGGAACGCGTCAGTCGCGGCCGTCTCCACCTCGCTCATCACCCGGTCGCGGCCGACGCCGGCCGGGAGCTGGTCGAGCGCGGGCCGGAGGTCGATCCGCGTCGCGAAGAAGACGACGGGCGACCCCGACGCGTCGATCGTCTCGGCGAGCGCGTCCGCGACGGGCGCGTACTCGTAGATCCGCGTGTGCTCGAGCGCTCGCACGGTGACGGGACCGTACGACCCCTCGAACACCGTGCTCTCGGACTCGTCGATCTGTCGCCAGTCGTCGATCCGGTCGCTCGTCACGCCGGGTTCCGGAACCGGGCCGTCGCGACCGCCGAGACAGCCGGCGAGACCGGCGAGTCCGATCGCCGCGCCGCCGGCGAGCAGCCGCCGCCGCGTGGTGCGCGTCGAACGCGCCGCGAAGTTCTCATCCATAGGCCCGAGAGGTCGTCACGGAGTAAATGGGTGTCGACGGTCTGAGCGGCGAAATCGACGAGGAACGGCATTCGGGGACGGAGCCGAGACCGCGGACGGATCCCTTATGTAACCACCGGGTACAACAACCGAGTGATGACCACCGACGAGAGCGAGACGCGGCGGCGACACGCCCGGCCACACACCCGACGGCGGTTCCTCACGGCGGCCGGGGCGGCGGGGGCCGCCGCGCTCGCCGGCTGTAGCGCCGAGCGGGTCGACGACGGGGGCGACGGCGGAGACGGCACCGGGAACGAGACGGGCGACGGCGACGCCGCCGACGGCAGCGACGGAGACGGCGGCGACGAGACTCCGACGCTGACGGTGGCGACCTACACCAACTTCATCGACGCGCCCTCCGTGAGTCCCGGCGAGTGGCTCAAAGAGGAGTTCGAGAGCCGGTACGACGCCGAGCTGGAGTGGGCGACCCCCGACAACGAGGTGAACTACTACGTCGAGCGCGCCGCCTCGGGCGCGGGCATCGACGCCGACCTCTACGTCGGACTCACGACGGAGGATCTCGTGCGCGTCGACGAGGAACTCGACGACGACCTCTTCGCCGAGGCGGGCGAAGTCGAGGGGAGTGACGCGGTCAGGGAGGGACTCCAGTTCGACCCGTTCGACCGGGCGGTCCCGTTCGACACCGGCTACGTGAGCCTCGTGTACGACGGGACGACGATGGAGGCCCCGGAGACGTTCGACGGCCTGCTCGACGACGAGCACGCGGGCGCGCTCATCGCGCAGAACCCCGGCGGCTCCGCGACGGGTCGCGCGTTCCTCCTTCACACGATCAGCCGCTTCGGCGACGGCGGAGTCGCGAGCGACGGCGACGGGGAGACCGTTTCGGGCGAGGACGGCGACCCCGACTACGACTACCTCGACTACTGGGCCGACCTCCAGGAGAACGACGTGCGCGTGCTGGGGACGTGGGACGACGCGTACGCGGCCTGGAGCGAGGGGGAGGCTCCGATGGTCGTCTCCTACTCCACCGACCAGGTGTTCGCGGACATGGAGGGCCAGGACCTCGAGAAACACCAGATCCGCTTCCTGAACGATCAGGCGTACGCGAACCCCGAGGGGATGGCCGTCTTCGCCGACGCCGACAAGCCGGACCTCGCTCGGCAGTTCATGTCGTTCATGCTGGAGCCGGACGTTCAGGGAGAGATCGCCCAGCGCAACGTCGCGTTCCCGGCGACCGACGGCGCCGAGCTGCCGAGCGACTACGCCGAGCTGGCACAGGAGCCGGCCGACCCGGTGACGTTCACCTACGACGAGCTCCAAGGCTCCGTCGACGCGTGGGTCGAGGCCTGGGAGCGGCAGTTCGCCGGGAACTAAGCCGCGTGCGCGACGAGGGGGAGAGCACGTGACGGAAGCCGACGGCGATCACGCGGGTCGGGTGAGCCGCCTCCGCGAGGGCGTCGAGTCCCACGCGCTGACCGCGCTCGCGGTCCTCACCAGCGCCGCGCTCGTCGTCGCCTTCTACTACCCGACCGCGACCGTCCTGATCGAGGCGGTCGTCGTCGACGGCGCACTCACGCTCGGCGTCTTCGGCGAGATCCTCACGGACCCGTTCTACTTCGGCGAGATCGCCCGGCTGTTCGCCGGCGACTCCCCGATCGCGGTCGCGCGGGCGCTGCTCTCGCCCGAGCGCCGGCTGGGGATCGTCGGGTTCACCGCGTATCAGGCGGTCCTCTCGACGGTCGCGAGCGTCGCGCTCGGCCTCCCGGCCGCCTACCTGCTCGCGCGCTTCGAGTTCCCCGGCCGGAAGACGCTGCGCTCGCTCACAATCGTCCCGTTCGTCCTCCCGTCGATCATGGTCGCGGTCGGGTTCGTCGCCACGTTCGGCGAGAACGGCACGTTAAACGCCGCGCTGGGCGCGTTCGGACTCCCGCCGGTCGACCTCATGTTCACTCTCGAAGCGGTGGTGATCGCCCACGCGTTCTACAACGCGCCGCTCGTGGCGCGCGTGACGACCGCGGCGTGGGAGTCGGTGGACGCGAGCGCGGTCGAGACCGCCCGGAGCCTCGGCGCCGGTCCGGTGCGGGCGTTCGTCGACGTGGTCGCGCCGCAGGTGTACCCCGCCGTGCTGACCGGCGCGGCGCTCACGTTCGTGTTCACGTTCGGGACCTTCCCCATCGTCCTCGCGCTCGGCGGGTTCCAGCTGGCGACCGTCGAGGTGTTCGTCTACCGCCTCGTGCGTGACCTGAGCTACGCCGAGGCCGCCGCGCTGGCGGTCGTCGAGCTCGTGATCTCGCTTTCCGTCCTCCTCGCGTACCTCCGGTACGAGGCCCGGAACGCGACGAGCACGCGGGGGGCGCGTCCCCTGCCGCGGCGCTCGCTGGTCCCGTCCGCCCCGACGCTCCGCGAACTGCTGCCGCGGGCCGGGCTGGCCGCCTACGTCGTCGTCGCCGGGGTCATCTTCCTCGCGCCGATCGCGTCGATGGTCCTCGCGTCGATGACCGGCGGTGACGGGGCGCTCACGCTCGACCACTACCGGTTCCTGGTCGAGCGCCAGCAGACGGGGGCGGCGTTTCAGGTGCGGCCGTGGCCCGCGATTCGCAACTCGCTCGCCTTCGCGACGGCCGCGACGCTGCTCGCGCTGCCGATGGGCGTCGTCGTCGCGGTCCTGACCACGCGACGGTACCGCGGGCGGACGCTGGTCGACGCGGCCGCGATGGCCCCGCTCGCGGTGTCGGGAATTATCGTCGGACTCGGACTCCTCCGGGGACTCGTGTTCGGCGTCGAGATCGGGGGGTGGCGGATCGCCGCGAGCGGGGCGGCAGCAATCGTCGTCGCGCACGCGGTCGCGGGCTACCCGTTCGTCGTGCGCATCGTCTCGCCCGGGCTCTCCGGGTTGGACCGCTCTCTCGTCGAGTCCGCGCGGGCGCTGGGCGCCTCGCGGGCGCGGGTGATCCGCGACGTGGAGCTGCCCCTCGTCTGGCCTGCGGTCGTCGCGGGCGCGGCGTTCGCGTTCGCGGTCTCGATCGGCGAGTTCACCTCGACCGTCGTGTTGGCGACCGGCGCCGACGCGTACACGATGCCCGTCGCGATCGAACGGTTCATCGGGCGGCGGCTCGGACCGGCGACCGCCATGGGCGTCGTCCTCCTCGTCGTCACCGGCCTCAGCTTCGTCGTCATCGAGCGGCTCGGAGGTGAGCACCGTGGACTCTGAGCCGCCGGCGGATTCGGCGGGGGACGCGGGCGACGCGGACGCCCCCGTCGCGGTCGAACTCGACGGCGTGACGAAGCGCTACGGGGAGACGGCCGCGGTCGACGACGTGTGCCTCCGAGTGCGCGAGGGGGAGTTCTTCACGCTCGTCGGTCCCTCCGGCTGCGGGAAGACGACGACGCTCCGCCTGATCGCGGGGTTCGAGGAGCCGACCACCGGGGCGGTCAGGTTCGGCGGCGAGTCGGTCGCGGGCGTGCCCCCCGAGGACCGCGACGTGGGCGTCGTGTTCCAGAGCTACGCGCTGTTCCCGCACATGACCGTCGGCGAGAACGTCGCGTACGGGCTGAACTTCGCGGACCCGCCCGAGGGGACGACGCGCGACGAGCGCGTCGCCGAACTGCTCGAACTGGTCGACCTCCCCGACGCGGCCGACCGGGACCCCGAGAGCCTCTCGGGCGGGCAACAGCAGCGGATCGCGATGGCGCGGGCGCTCGCGCCCGGTCCCGACGTGCTCCTCCTCGACGAGCCGATGAGCGCGCTCGACGCGCGGCTCCGCGAGCGGCTCCGCGCGCAGGTGAAGCGGATCCAGTCCGAGTTGGGAATCACCACCGTCTACGTCACCCACGACCAAGAGGAGGCGCTGGCCGTCTCCGACCGCGTCGCGGTGATGAACGACGGGACCCCCGAGCAGGTGGCTCCCCCGCGGACCGTCTACCGCGAGCCCGCCACGCGGTTCGTCGCCGAGTTCGTCGGCGACAACAACGTGTTCGCCGGACGGGTGATCGACGCGCCCGCAGCGGGCGAACTCGCGGTCGACGTCGACGGCGGCGACGAGACGCTCCGCGTCGCGGTCGGGGACGAAACCGGGAGCGACGGGGGCGCCGCAGGACTCCCCGAGGTCGGCGACCGGATCGCGTTCTGCGTCCGCCCGGAACACCTCCGCGTCGCGAGCGCGGACGGGGGGAAAGCCCCGAAAGCGCCAGCCCCGCCGGCGAGAACGCCCTCTGGGCGACCGTCGCCAGCGCGGAGTTCCTCGGCGAGACGACGCGCGTGACGCTCGACTGGGGCGACCGCGAACTGCTCGTCCGGGCCGTCGACCCCCTCGACGGCGCGGTCACGGTCGGATTCGACCCGGCAGACGCGCACGTGATCGAGGTCGAAACGCGGTGAGCGGCGACGTTTGTTTATAAATAGATGCGGTGGCGCGCCTCCGAGCGGCCGCCACTGGCGGCCGCGAACGGCACCGCGCGAGGGAGTCGGTCGCCCGGAGCGAAGCGACGGGCGACCGACGAGGCTGGGGAGGCGTGAGGTGCGGTGCCGTGCGGGGCGGGACTCAAAGGGGCAGCCGGCGAGGCGGGCGCAGGCGACGCAAGCACCACAGGGAGAGAACGGAGTGAGCGACCGAGGAGCGCAGCGAGCGTGCGCCCGCCTCGCCGGCTGGGGCTTTGGAGGTGTCGTCCGTGAGATTGCTGACAGCCATTTATAAGTAAACGACTGGTGCTGAAGAGGCACTCACCGAGTAGCGGCCGGTCACGTCTGCCCAACCAACAACGATGTACACGTATCGAGGCGACACGCCTTACCCCGCGGACCCAGTAGGACACTCATATGGCCTCCGAGGCGTGCGACGTCTGCGAGCGGTCCGTCAGGATCGCCGGCGGGATCGGCGACCTGTGGAACTTCGCGTTCGAGTCGACCCAAGGGTTGATGCTCGAACTCACCGACGGCTCGGAGTTTTTCCTCTGTTTCGACTGTATGGAGAAACTGCCCGACGACCACGAACCGACCGCCGAGGACGTCGCCGACCTCCGGGAGCGCACCGAGCCGGTCGAGGAGGACGGCAACCACTTCTGGCACTGGGGGTAACGCGGAACGGTTCGGCCGGCTTCCGCACCGCTACGCTCTCGACCGGTTAAAAAGAGAACCGCCGCGTCAGTTCGACTTCGACTCCTCACTCGCGTCCGACTTCTCACCCGCATCCGACTCCTCACTCGCGTCCGACTCCTCGTCGATCTCGGGCGTCGTGGGCTCCGGCTCGACGCCGGTCTCGGCGGGCGTCTCGGTCGCGTCGGTGACGTCGTTCGACCGCGAGCCGCTCCCGAACAGCCGGTCGAGGAACCCGCGATCGCTGCGCGGCTCGGCGAGCAGCACGGAACAGTTCACCTCGCCGAGCACGTCCAACACGAGCGAGCCGCGGACCAGCCGCGAGAGCAGCCCCTTCTGGGTCGCGCCGATGATCAGCATCGTCGCGTCGCGGGCGGCGCGCTCGATGCTGGTCTCGACGTTGCCGGTCTCGATCCGCAGCGTCGCATCCGAGAGGTCGTGCGCGTCGGCCCACTCGGAGAGGAACTCTCGGCCCGCTTCCTCGTCGTCCTCGGCGACGTGGAGCAGCGTCACCTCGCCGTCGAACTCGGCCTGAAGCATCTTCGCGACCGCGCCCGAGAGGTCCGAAGCCGGACCGCCGGCGGTCGGCACGAGGATCCGCGAGGGGTCGAACCCGCGGTCGCGGAACACGAGGAAGTCGGAGGGGAGCGAGTACGCCAGCTCGTCGACGGCGGACTCGGCGCGCCCCGGCGCCCCGTGGGAGTCCTCGCCCCAGCCCATCACGGTCATGTCGGCGCCGTAGGTGCGCGCGGCGTCGAACACTTCCTCGAACACGCGGTGCGAGAGGACGACGTGCGTCTCCACGTCGACGCCGAACGTCTCGGCGTCGTCGCGGGCCCGGTCCAACAGGTCGTGTGCCGCCTCGTGGGCGCCGCGGTCGCGGGCCGCCTCGAGCGAGGTCTGGTCGGGGACGTTCGCGATGTTGACCGCGACGACAGTCCCGTTCCGCTGCTTGGCGATGGCGGACGCGAGCGTGATCAGGTGCTCCTCGGTCTTGGGGTTCGCGAGCGGCACCATGACGCGGTAGTCGCCGCCGCTCGGCTGGACCGAGGTCGCGGCCGACACCGCGGGCTTGGGGAGTTCGTCGGACCGGTCGAGGATCCACGTCCCCAACACGCCGCGCGACTCGACCTTCCCGCGGGCGTACAGCAGGTACCACAGCACGGCGAACCCGACGAGTCCGGCCGAGATCGCGATGATCTGCGGTCGGATATAGACGATCAGCGCGAACGACGACACCGCGCCGATGACCGGAACGAACGGGTAGAAGGGGACCTCGAAGTCGGGATCGTACCCCTCGACCTCCGACTCGCGCATCACGATGAGCGCGATGTTGAGCAGGCCGTAGACGATGAGGTGGAGGACGGACCCCATCGTCGACAGCGACTCGACGCCCCCGGCGACGAGGAACACGAGGATGAGCGCGCCGGTGAGCGCGATCGACTTGTACGGGGTGCCGAACCGCTCGTGGATCTCGTTGAGCTTCGGGGTGACGATCTTCTCGCGGCCCATCGCGAAGTTGATCCGCGAAGAGGAGAGGATCGACGCGTTCGCCGAGGAGGCGGTCGCGAGCAGCCCGCCGATCAGGAGCATGCCGGCGCCGACGGCGCCGAGCGAGTAGCCGAACACCTCGTAGTTGCCGAACAGGATCCTGGCGGCGTCGACGACCGCAGTGTCGTTGTTCGCGACCAGCTCGTTCGGCACCGCCGCGAGCAGCACCAGCAGGAACAGCGCGTACACGACCGTGACGATGACGACCGAGCCGAGGACCGCGAGCGGGAGGTTCCGCCCGGGATTCTTCGATCTCCTCGGCGACCGAGGTGATCTGGACGAATCCCAAGTACGAGACGAAGATGATCCCCGTGACCGGGAGCACCTGACTCGTCGTCCCCGGCGGCGCGAGCGGTCGCAGCGACTCCATGTCGGCGTTCAGCAGGCCGACGACGGTGAAGACGGCGAGGATACCCAGAAGCGACATCACGATGACGATCTGGAGACCACCCGTCTCCTTCGCGCCGAAGTAGTTGACCGCGATGAAAAGCAGCGCGCCCGCGAGTCCGATCACCTGCGCCGCCTCAAGCGTCACGAAGCCGATACCGACCGGGCCGAGTCCGACGAGCGCGTTGACGTACTCGCCGAAACCGTACATGTAGAAGGCGGACGCGAAGGCGAGTCCGAGCCAGTTCGCCCACCCCGCGACGGAGCCGAACATGGGACCGAGCGCGCGGTTGACGTAGAAGTACGCCCCGCCGGACTTCGGCATCGCGGTGCCGAGTTCGGAGGCCGACAGCGCGGTGAATAAGGCGATCACGCCGCCGAGGACGAACGTGAACGCCGCGAGCGGCCCGGCGAGCGCGACCGCGGTGCCGGGCAGGACGAAGATCCCCGCGCCGATCATCGTCCCGATCCCGATCGTGAGCGCCGCGAGCGGGCCGAGGTCCTTGGCCAGCTCCTCGTCGCCGCTCACGGAGGACCACCTCGGGCGGTTGTGACTCCTCGGGCGTGTATCATACGCTCTTTCTCTCCTGCGTTCTCATAAACCCGGTTGATCCGGGCGAGAGCGCCGTTTCCGGAAGCCGGTCCGCTCTCGGGCGTCAACGCGGCAACCTCCGCGCCTTTTGAATCTATCACAAGGTCCATACCCCAGCGCGACGCGGTACGATCCAACAGGTGGATCCCGTGACGAAGAAACGAGAATACCGCGACGACTACGACGAGAAGACGCTGTACATCCCCGGCCCGACGGAGGTCCGCGACGACGTCATCGAGGCGATGACAGAGTCGACGTTCGGCCACCGGATGGACCGGATGACCGACCTGTACACCACCATCGTCGAGGACACGAAGGAGTTCCTCGGCACCGACCACGAGGTCGTGATCCTCACCGGCTCCGGCACGGAGTTTTGGGAGGCGACGACGCTCAACCTCGTCGACGAGCGCGTCCTCGTCCCGACCTGCGGCGCGTTCAGCGAGCGCTACGCCAACGTCGCCGAGCGCCTCGGCAAGGACGTCGATCGACTGGAGTACGAGTGGGGCGAGGCCGTCAAGCCCGCGGACGTCCGCGAGGCGATCGAGTCCGCCGACGCGGCGTACGACATGGTCGCGGGCGTGCTGAACGAGTCCTCGACCGGGGTCCGGAACCCGATCGAGGAGATCGGCGACGTCCTCAAGGAGTACCCGGACACCTACTTCGCCGTCGACGCCGTCTCGTCGCTCGGCGGCGACTACGTCGACATCGACGAGCACGGCATCGACGCCATCTTCGCGTCCACCCAGAAGGCGTTCGCGATGCCCCCCGGACTCGCGGTCTGCGTCGTCAGCGACGACGCCTACGACCGTGAGGTCGAGAAGGGCGACTCCTCGTGGTACGGCGGCTTCCGCCGCACCATCGACTACTACGACCGGAAGGGGCAGACCCACTCGACGCCCGCGATCCCGATCATGTTAGCGTATCGCAAACAGATGAAACACATGCTCGACGAGGGGCACCGCGCCCGCGACGAGCGCCACCGCGAGATGATGGAATACGTCCACGACTGGGCGGACGAACACTTCGCGATGTTCCCCGAGGAGGGGTACGAGTCGCAGACGGTCGCCTGCATCGAGAACACCCGAGACATCGACGTGGCCGCGACCATCGAGGAAGTCAGCGAGGAGTACGACATGGCCTTCTCGAACGGCTACGGCGACATCGGCGAGGAGACGTTCCGGATCGGCCACATGGGCGAGCACACCGTCGAGAGTGTGACGGAACTCACCGACGCCATCGAGGACGTCGCAGACCTGTAGTCGGGACTCCGTTCGCTACCGGCGTCAGTCCTCGTCGCGGTCGGCGACCAGCTCGATCCGGTAGATCCGACCTCCCGCGTCCGTCCGGTCGACGTCCACGACGACGAAGGCGTGGTCGTCGACGTCGACGATGTCGCCCGTGTCGAGCGGTTCCGCCGGTCCCTCACCGGTCTCGTTCGCGTCGGCGACGGCGTCCGCGCCGACGCCGAGCGCGGCCTCGCCTCGGTCGATCGCGCGCCGCCAGAAAGCGTCCGAGGGCGGCCGCGGTCCCACCCGCGACGCCAGTTCGCTCCGCGTGAGTCGTCTCATCGGATTCGCCTCGTCGCGCGCGCCCTTAGCCGGTTCGGATCCGGACGATACCCGACCCGACGCCGTACCGCCCTCACAGCCAGAGCAGCTGCGCGTGCCGCGTCTCCTCGAACTCCAAGACGGTCTCCTCGTCGACGAGACCGGCCTCGACGGCGACGCCGACCGACTCGGTGCCGACGATGTTCGCCACCTGCGCGCGCTGAAGCCCCGCGATAACCTCCTCGGCGGTCGCCTCGACGGCGTCGTCGCCGCCGTAGAACTCCTCGCTCACGGTGAGCGTGACCGGACCGTCCTCGTACGTCTCGCCGAGGCAGTCGGGGTCGCAGACGGAGACGAGCCGTCCCTCGGCGGTCTCGCGCTCGCGCAGCAGCATTCAGAAGCCCTCGGGACCCTCGCCTTCAAGCTCTCGCTCCGGACCCTCCGCTTCGCCGTCCTGCCCGCTCCGGCCGCCGCCCTGTCCGCCCCGACCACGGCCGCCCTGACCGCCGGCACCGGGCTGCTCGCCGGGTCGACCGCCCCGACCGCCGGCGCCGGGCTGCTCGCCGGGTCGACCGCCCTGTCCGCCGGGACCGGGCGCCTGACCAGTCTGCTCTTCGATCAGCTGTTCCTCGGTCTCGCGGCGGAGCTCCTCGGCCTGATCGGCGACCTCCTCGGCCTGCTCGTGCTCGCCGGCCTCTTCGAGGGCCCGCGCCTTCTCCTCGAGGACGCCCGCGTCGCGGTATCCCAGCCGGATCGCGTTGTCGAAGCACTTGACCGCGTCCTCGGCGAGTCCGCGCTCGACCAGGAGGAACCCGCGGTTGTACCACGCTTCGGCGAAGCGCGGGTCGGTCTCGACGGCGCGCTCGGCGTGTTCGAGCGCCTGCTCGCCCCGACCGGACTCCCAGAGCGCGTACGCGAGGTTGGTCTCGGCGGTCGCGGCGTGCTCGGACTCCTCGTCGATGCGCAGCGCCTCCTGGTAGGCGCCGACGGCCTGATCGAACTCCTCCAGTTGGGCGTGGGCGGCGCCTTTGTTCACCCGCGCCTCTTGGGCCTCCAGCGAGTCATCCTCGGCGAAGCGAGCGGCGCGCTCGAACGTCTCGGTCGCCTCCTCGAAGCGGTTGATCCCCATGTACGAGAGACCCACGTCGATCAGCTGTTCGACGTCGACGTCCTCGCTACCGATGTTCCGGCGGTCCAGCTCGTCGGTCAGCGCCCGGGAGTCGACCGGATCGACGCGGCTCGGGTCCTCGCCCAGCTCCGGCGGGTCCAGCGTGAACGCGTCGTAGTCGGCGTCGACGCCCTGCCCCGAGGAGAACTCGTGGCCGTCGTCGTCGCGTTCGTCGGTCATACCCCGTGATTGACGGTCACGACGCGTAAGGGTTGCGTCGCATGGACCCTTCGGGGGCGGTTCCCACGGGAGACGGCCCAGAGCGGGAATCGGCTCCGCAAAGGCCGCCCGAGAACAGTTGGCACAGAGGAACACGAGCGGGTCTCGTCGAGGCGTTCGGAGACACGTCGAAGCGGAATCGGGTTCTACAGCCCCCGACGCGCCGGATCGGGGACGTAGTTTTATCAATTTGGCGCGTAGATATTCGGGTGATGATTGGTTCCCGACTCTCCACGCGGCTCCGGTTCGGCGTCGCGGCCCTCCTCGTTGCTGTCGCCGGCGCCGCCAGCCTCGCGGTCGCACCGAACCTCCCCGAACAGATGGTGACGCGATGGAACGGCGCCGGTGAGCCGACCGGAACGCTCTCCCGGACGCTCGGGATGTGGCTCGTCCCGGGGCTTGCGGCCGGACTGATCGGGCTGTTCGCGCTGCTTCCGCGGATCGACCCCCTCCGAGAGAACGTCGCCGCGTTCCGGGTCCACTACGACCGGTTCGTCGTCGTGTTCACCGCGTTCCTCGTCGCCATCCACCTCGCCGTGCTCGCCGTCAACCTCGGCTACGCGGTCGACGTGACGACGCTCGCCGTGGCCGGCGGGGCCGCGCTGTTCTACTACGTCGGAACCGTGTTGCCCCACGTCGAGCCGAACTGGTTCCTCGGGATCCGCACGCCGTGGACGCTCAGCGACGACGCCGTGTGGGACCGGACCCACGCGCTCGGCGCCCGGCTGTTCAAGCTCTCGGCCGCCATCGCGGTCGTCGGTCTCCTCTTCGGGAGGTACGCGGTGTACTTCCTCGTCGGGCCGGTGCTCGCGACCGCCGCGGTCACCGTGGTATACTCGTACGTCCTGTACGCGCGAGGGGCGAACGGGGGAGACGAGGGCGACGCGGCGGCCCGGACCGTGAAGTAAGGTCCGACGACCGTCGCCGAGCGTCCCTCGTTCTGGCGAGTTCCGCCCCGGTGCCCGGCGTTTATATCCGCGGCCCCGAAGGGATGGGTATGACCGAGGAGTCACGCGCGGACCGGCGGTCGCCGGTCGGCGAGCCGGTAGTCCGGTCGGACCCGGCGGTGACGGGCGACCGGGCCGCGGACGCGGTGGGGTTCGACCCGAACGACCCCGACAGCGTCGCTGAGGCCGCGGAGACGGTGGCCCGGTTCGCGGCCGGCGACGTGGGCGACGACGACAACGTCCTAATGTTGCGCGGCGCCGCCGCCTGCGCGGCGCTCGTCCGCGGCGTCGGGTCGTACAAGGAGGCGGCCGAGCGCGCGGGCGGCGAGGTCTCCGTCGCGTTCATCCGCAAGTGGGCGCGGGTCCACGACCTCCCGCAGGCGATCCGCAGACAGGTCGCTAACGGGCGGATCGCGCCGAGCGCCGCGAAGCACGTCGCGCGGCTCGGCGGTCGGGACCGCTACCTGCTTGCGTGGGCGGCGATCGACGGCGACCTCACGGTCCGGGAGGTGCGCGCGATCGCCTCGGCGGTCAACGACGGGACCGACATCGAGACCGCGGTCCGCGACGCGGGCGTCGAACTCGGCCGGCTTCAGCTTCGGCTTCCGGCGGACACCTACGTCGAACTGCGCCGTCGCGCCTCGATGGAGACCGTCGAGCCGGGAGCGATCGTCGCCGACGCGGTCGACGAGTACCTCGCGGACGACGAGTAGTTCCGCCGAGACCCGACGGCGAGCGGCCGTGACGCGTTCGAGTCGGACGACCGACCCCTACCGCGGTTCTAAACGTTTATCCGTCGGCTGACCCTACGCCGATTCGCCTGGGCCGGTAGCTCAGTTAGGGAGAGCGTCCGGCTTTTAACCGGACGGTCGGGGTTCGAATCCCTCCCGGCCCGTTTTCCTGCGACCAACGGGAGCAGTGAAAACGCCGAGGGATTCGAACCAGGGAGCGGGAGGTGAGCGAGCGCAGCGAGCGAACGGGAGCGACTGGGGTTCGAATCCCTCCCGGCCCGCTGTCACCGCCGCGAGCAATTCCGCGAGCGGCGGTGCTGTGCCGAGGGAGGGTTCGAACCAGGGAGCGGTCACTCCGCCCCGCCGGCCCACTCCAAGGCCGCCCGCTGGCAGTCGAGCAGTGTGCCGAGATGATCCGCTTCGACGGTCTCCAGGGCCCCGCCGTGCTCCCGAACGAGCGCCCGAACGGGGGGAAGCGGCGTGTTCTCGTCGCTCGTGCCGTGCCAGGCGCGGATCGGGGTGTCTGGCAGATCCGGGTCGAGCGACGCGCTCGCGAAGGCCCGGTTTTCGCGTTCGACCGCCCGTGCGCCGGGGGCGAGCGCCTCGTGGAAGTCGGCCGCCACCGCGTCGGCGACCGCGTCTGAGACGGATCGGTCGGTGTACTGTGAGACGACCGCACTCGGCCCGGAGACCGACGCGATCGCCTTCGAGACCCGGAACACCGCGCGCAGCGCGAACGGGACCGACGCGAGCGTCGCGAGCGTGTTCTCGGCCGGCGGGACGACGCTGCTCACCAGTCCGACCCGAGCCACTCGGTCGTCGCTCGCGGCAGCGAGCGCGAACGGACCGCCGCCGGAGAACCCCAAGGACCCGCCCCGCTCGACCGACTCCGCGTCGAGGAGTTCGCCGAGGTCGGCCGGCCAGTCCTCCCACGACCACTCCTCCGGGGGCGGCGACGAGCGACCGTATCCCGGGCGGTCGGGGACGATGATCCGAACGCCGACCTCGGCCGCGGGACCCGAAAGCAGCGCCCCGAACAGCCGCGACCCGGGCGTGCCGTGGTGGACGACCACCGGTCGGCCGTCGGGGTCGCCGGCGGTCGCGTACGCGAGGGTGCGTCCGTCTGGGAGGGTGCGCGCGTCCGTCCGAAGGTCTGCGGACTTGGGCGTCATTATGGGACCTACGCGGCGTTTCTCGGAGGGGCCGAAAACGAGTTGCGGTCTCGCGTTCCCGGCGTCAACGGCGGCGTCGCTCGCGGTCGTCGAAGGGGGGAAAGAAGCGTGTGGCGCGTTGACGTGTGGAGCGTCGGCGTGTGACGCGCCTACGTGTAACTGCGGATCCTCAGTAGCCGAGCTGCTCGCGCACGAGGACGACCGTCGTCCGGCCCTCTTCGGTCTCGCGGCGGTAGACGAGCTGCTTGGCGACTGCGGACTCGACGCCGTACGCCTCCTGTGCGCGCTCGTTCTCCAGCGGGTACGCGACCGACTCCAGCCGGTCGAAGGCGTCCGAGAGCGTCGGGACGATTCTGTTGATCCCGGTGACGATGACGACGTTGCCCGCGGCGAACGGATACGCGCCGATACGGCTGCCGGAGAGGTCGGCGGCGACTAGCTCGCCCGTCTGCGCGACCGCGTTGATGCCGCCGAGGAAGTAGTCGGCCGTCTGCGACTCGCGTCGCGCAGTCTGTCGCTCCGCGTCGTCGTCGATGCTCCAGATCTGGTCCGGCAGGCTCTCCCACTCGTGGTCGCCCCCGCTCAGGAACTCGTCGAACCCGATCTCTTCGAGCGTCGTCGAGTGGCCGTTCATCACGGAGACCCCGTCGGGGATCTGCGATTTCACGGTCTCCAGCGCCTCGTCGGCGTCGTCGACGACGATCACGTCGAAGCCGCGCTCCTCGAGGTTCGCGACCGTCTCCTCGACTGTCTCGTCGTCGGGGAGCTGGTCCAGTTCCGCGTCGATCTCCGTGTCGTCTGCGTAGTCGGCTTTCTGCTGTGGCATGGTGAACGTGAGAACCTCGTCGATAGATTGGAGGGGCGGGAGTCACTTAACCGCTCGCGGACACCGCCGTCCCGTGGTTACGCGAGTGTTATCCTCGTGTCGCGCGAGCCGAATGTGGGGGTCGGTAGCGCGGTTCGATGTGGGGCGAACGGGTAACGCGATCGAGCGACAAGCGGGACGCTCGGCGATCGAGTCGTCGATAAAAATCGCGTGTCGTCGAGGCCCGAAAGGGCACGCGACGGTCGGTATGCGGACGGTTCGGCGAAGCGGCTGCGGTCGGCGTGAGTGTGTGGTGTGGCCTACGCGAAGCTCACATCGCACCGCCCATGCCGCCCATGCCACCCATGCCGCCGCCCATTCCGCCGGGCGCGCCGCCGGGGCCGCCGTCGTCGCCGCCGTCGTCGGTGCCGCCGCCCTTGAGGTCGCCGGCCGCGATGACGTCGTCGATGCGGAGGATCATGACGGCCGCCTCGGTGGCGGACTCGATGGCCTGGGTCTTGACGCGGAGCGGCTCCACGACGCCCTCGGCCTCCATGTCGATCACGTCGCCCGTGTAGGCGTCGAGACCGGCGCCGAACTCGCCGCCGTCGTGGCGGGAGCGGAGGTCGACCAGCGAGTCGATGGGGTCGAGACCCGCGTTCTCGGCGAGGGTGCGCGGGATGACTTCCAGCGCGTCGGCGAACGCCTCGACGGCGAGCTGCTCGCGGCCGCCGACGGAGTCGGCGAAGTCGCGGAGCTGCAGCGCCAGCTCGGCCTCGGGGGCGCCGCCGCCGGGCAGCACCTTCCCGTCGAGCAGCGTCGTGCGGACGACGCCGAGCGAGTCGTCGATGGCGCGCTCGACCTCGTCGACGACGTGCTCGGTGCCGCCGCGGAGGATGAGGGTGACGGACTTCGCCTCTTCGACGTCCTCGACGAAGATGCGCTCGTCGCCGCCGATGTCCTTCTGGGCGACGGAGCCGGCGAAGCCGAGGTCGTCCGTCTCGATGTCGTCGAGGTTGGAGACGACGCGGCCGCCGGTCGCGCGGGCGAGGCGCTTGAGGTCGTCGGACTTCGCGCGGCGGACGGCGAGGATGCCCTCCTGCGCGAGGTAGTGCTGGGCCATGTCGTCGATGCCGTCACCGACGAAGACGACGTCGGCGCCGATGTCCTTCAGGTGGTCGACCATCTCGCGGAGCTGCTCCTCTTCCTGGTCGAGGAACTGCTGGAGCTGGTCGGGGTCCGTGACGTTGACCTCGGCGTCGATCTCCGTCTCCTTCACTTCGATGGCGCCGTCGAACAGCGCGACGTCGGCGTCCTCGACCGCGAAGGGCATGTTCTCGTCGACGCGCTCCTTGTCGACGATGACGCCCTCGACGAGCTCGGACTCGTCGATGGAGCTGCCGACGACCTTCTCGACGGAGACGTTCTCCGTGTCGATGCCGTCGTCGTCCTGAACCGCGAGGACGGCGTCGACGACGAGCTCGGCGAGGAGATCCTTGGAGTTCTCCGCGCCCTTGCCCGTCATCGCCGTCTCGGCGATCTCGACGAGCGTGTCGTAGTCGTCCGCGGAGACGTCGATAGCCTCCTCTTCGAGGATCTCCTTGGCCTTCTCGGAGGCCTGTCGGTACCCCTGCGCGAGGGTCGTCGCGTGGATGTCCTGATCGAGGAGCTCCTCGGCCTGATCGAGGAGCTCACCGGCGACCACGACCGCGGAGGTGGTGCCGTCGCCGACCTCCTCCTCCTGCGTCTCGCTGACCTCGACGATCATGTTGGCCGCCGGGTGGTCGATGTCCATCTCCTTCAGGATGGTGACGCCGTCGTTCGTGACGACGACGGACCCGCCGGAGTCGACGAGCATCTTGTCCATCCCTTTCGGGCCGAGCGTGGTGCGGACGGACTCCGCGACCGCCTTGCCGGCCGTGATGTTCATGTTCTGCGCGTCCTTTCCGGAGGTGCGCTGCGACTCTTCAGAAAGTACAATCATGGGCTGGTTGCCCATCCGCTGACGCTGTGACATTACAACCATTGATTGTTTGTGATTCTATATAAACCCTTCGCTCGGTTCGTGCGAAACCGCAACACGGTGGGGGAGTATCGGCCGGTGTGCGGTGCGTTCACACGGCCTTTTTTATAGAACGCCAGATCAAGTACTGGACGTTGGTTGTTTATAAACGACCCCCGGTGGCGCGTGCCTGCGAGCGCCCGCAGGGCGCGAGAAGCACGCGCGAGGGAGTCGCTGGCGGTCGAAGCGAAGCGACGACCGCCAGCGACGAGGCTGGGGAGGAGTGAGGTGCGGTGCGGGGCGGGCGGGACTCAAAGGGGCAGTCGCGAGGACGAAGCACGGCAACGCAAGCACCGCAGCGAAGGAGCGCGAGCGACTGAGCGAGGAGCACAGCGAGCCGCGCGAGTCCTCGCGGCTGGGGCTTTGGAGGTGTTCGCCATCCATCTGCGGTTAGGTATTTATAAGCGAGCGGCTCGGGCTTCGGAGGTGTACACCGCACCGCCAGAAGTAGTTATTTATAAACAACCGACGACGACCACGTCACCACCGAACACCAATTATTGCGGCGCGTTGAAGTTTACGTCGTCGTCGAGTTCGTTCGACATGCGCTCCAAGTACGAGTACACCGCGCCGTGGGGCGCCCCGTCGAGCAGCATCCCGACCGCCCGGCGAACGACCTCAAGCTCCTCGGGCTGGCCCACGGCGCCCACGGTCGACCCGTAAACCACGACGTTCGCGCCCGACAGCTCCTCCATAAGCTCTCGCGTCCGACCGTTCTCGCCGATGATCCGGCCCTTCTTGCGCTGGAGGTCGTTGTCGTTTCGGGTGTGCTCCGACAGGTCGATCAGATCGAGCGTCCGGAGGTCGTGATCGAGGATCGACAGCGCGGTCTCCGGCTTGAAGCCGCGACCGATCGCCTTGATCACGTCCGGGGCCACCATCGCCGCGACGGGGTCGTCGCGCTCCTCGATGGCGACGCTCCCCGACTCCGAGTCGATGTCGAGCCGCACGTTCGCCCGCTCTTCGATCTCCCGCATCGTCTCGCCGCCGGCGCCGATGACGACGCCGATACGGTCCTGCGGAACCGTCACGTGTTGCATACCACGAGTTACCCGGTGGAGCCTTTTAAGCGTGTTCCGCCGCGGGCGGTGTGTGCCGGTATAACGGTTCTCGCCGGCGATTTAGCTCTCGATTCGAACTCCGCCGGGCACGGTTCCTGCGTCATTATCGCGAGGACGAACGGACCGAGTAGACCGCCTTCTCGGAATCAGATCACCCCCGGCGGGAGCAGGAGGTTCCAGTACCAGAGAAGCCAGCAGCCCGCGAGCAGCGAGCCGGCGACGAGCGCGTACTGAATCCGCTCGAACAGGTCCCACCGCTCGCTCGTCCAGCTGTACCCGGCGACGCCGGTACTCGCGATGGTCCCTACCGCACCGAGACCCGTTCCAACGAACAACAGCTGGAACGTGGCCGGCGGGTCCGAAAGCACCATAAGCGGCGTTGCGAGGAAGTGGACGACGATCGACAACACCGAAGCGAACAGGACGCTGAACGAACCCGCCGCAAGGAGTTTCGCTCTCACGACATCGCCCGTAACTGCGGTCCGCCAACCGGAGACCCCGCTGTCGCCGTCCCTCCGAAGCCACCGATACAGCGCAGCGGCCGGCCAGCCGGCGAGCGCCAACATCGCTCCGAGAACGGTTCCGACGGCCAGAACTCCGTGAACTGAGAGCCGATCGAGTCCATCTACTCGGGCCAGCGCCGTCGGACTGCCGCCGTGGAACAGGTATCGAACCTCGCCGCCCTCCTCGCCGAACGCGATCCGGCGGCTTCCGTCAGTTCGCTCGAAGACGAGCGGTTCGATCTCGATCCAGCGATCCGTCGTGGCACCCTGCTCGGTGATGAGCGTGCCGTCCTCGTCGAAGCGAACGTCGATAGTGGCCGCGTTCAGCGCGGACGTCACCCGGTCGTGCCACGTGTGCGAGCGCTGTACCGATCGGTACGTGCCCGCGATCTCGTCGGCGCGGGCCGGCGGTCCGTCGGGCGTAAGCGACGTCGTCTCGGGCGCGGGGAGTACCTCGTCGAGGAGTTCGTCGACCACGTCGGTCGCCGCGGCGCTCCCGGCCGGAGCGTTGAACGAGACGAACAGGCCGAAGTCGTACTCCGGGACGAGCACGAGGTGGCTGTAAAACGAGAGCGTCGCCCCGTTGTGCCAGAGCGTTCGGACGTCTCCGTGGTACTTCTCGATCAACCCGAACGCCATTCCGGGGAGCCGGTCGTGGTGGGTCGCCCACCGCTCGTGCATCGCGTCGATCGCTCCGGGTTCGAGAACCTGCTCGCCGTCTACCTCACCGCCGTTCAGCTGTAGTTCGAGGAACCGCCCCATATCGCTCGCCGTCGCCGACATCGATCCGGCCGGCCGCAGCCCGAGGAGCGGGAACTCGCCCTCTCGATACGTTCCCGTGGAGCCGTACCCGGTCGCGTGCGCGTCCGCCATCGAATCCGGAAGGGGCTGTGTAAACTACCCTACCCTACTTCGCTCACCCCATACGGGGTTCGCTCGCTGAGGGTAGGGCTTTGATGTGGACTCCCAGCAATCAGTCGCCAGCAATGGGCTGGTGACTCTTGCCGTTCAACGTCCCACCATTTACACGCACGTCTACTGGTGCGTCTCCGCTCCCCGACTTGGGCGAGGAACGGAGTCTGTGTTTCCGCTTTCGGGCATAGCGTAGCCCGATATTCTTCGCTGCATTGTAGTCTGCGTTGACCTCGTAGCCACACCTCTGGCACTCGAAGTGTTCGCCGTCACGGTTCGATTCGTGTGTGAACCCACAGTCCGTTCGAGAACAGCGTTGGGACGTGTGGGTCGGCTCAACTTGCTTCACGGAGACGCCCTGTTCGGGCGCTTTGTACTCGACGTACTCGGCGAGCCGTCGGAACGCCCAGATGTGGTGCCACTTCGCCTGTGGAAGTTGCTCTCGGATATCGGTCAAGTCCTCAAACACAATAACACCGCAATCGTGATCAACAGCTTCCGAGACGATTTCGTTGGCAACGGAGTGAATGTACTGTTTCCGCCACGCTTCTTCGCGCTTTCCGAGACGAAGCAGGGCGTTGTGCGCGGCTTGCGTCCCGCGCTGTTGTATCTCACCACGTCGCTTCTCGAATTCACGGCACCAGTGATCGTATTCGTCGCCCTGCCAGAACGTTCCGGTCGAAGCTACTGCGAGGCTGTTGACGCCGAGGTCGATACCAAGAACTGTTTGGTGCTCGGTATCTGCCGAAACCTCGGACTCGTCGGTATCGTACTTTCGCGTCGTGATGTGGAAGTAGAACTCGTCAGTCGCCTTGTCGTATTGCAGTGTGCTCGCCCGGAACTCGTAGTCCTCCGAGAGAACGTACTGTTCGTAGGGAGTCGGGCTGTCCGCCGGAAGTTCAAAGTCGCACTCGACGCGTCCGTTGACAGTCGAAAGAGACACACGGTCGCGGTAGAACGTCGCGCTTCGCTTGTCGTAGACCATGCTCCACGACGTGAACTCCGGCTGGCTCACCCGCTTGCCCTGTTTCCACCGTTCGACGCATCCTTTCGTCGCTTGGACGGCACGACGGATAGCCGCTTGAACGAGGTTCGCAGTAAGATCAGTTTCCTCTCGCAGTTGTTCGTAGAGCGCGTCCCGTGCGGTCGAGTCCGCCGTAACGCAGTTGGCGTAGGAGTCGTCGTCCCAACAGAATTCAGCGGCACGATTCGCACAGTGAAGGAACTGTCGCGCGGATTCGTGGAGGTCGTCGTACCGCTCATCGGGAACAACAAGTTTGACCGGCGCAGTTCGACGCACCTCCATGTTTCAGATTACTATCCAACGGTTCTTATATATTGGGGAATCAGGTAGCTACCGTCGTGCGGTTGCGTCGTGCGTTGTCGGTCCCCTCATCGACCTACTCGCTCGCTGCTCTCGCTCCGTGAGGTCGGAGGCTCCACCTCGAATTATGCTGAAACTGCTGTCGGCCATCCCGGCCGGCCGGAGGAGGGACTCGTCGATCGCCCGGTGGAACGGTTCGTCCGCGTGTGCCGCCAGCACCTGTCCCGCGAGCGCGTAGCCGAAGTTGGAGTACGACCCGATCCGCCCCGGCGCTCGAACGCGCTTCTGGGGATCGTTCCGGAGATACGACTCCAGCGATCGGAGATCGCCTTCGTCCGGGATCCACATCCCGCGGTTCGTCGACTCGAATCCGCCGCGGTGCGTGATGAGATCCGTCAGTGTGACCGGTTCGTCCTCGGACGCGTCTACCGGGACGTCGAGACGGCGGCTGACGTCGGCGTCGGGGTCGATCTCGTCTCGTTCGATACGGTCCATCAGCGCGGTCGCGACGACCGGTTTGGACACGGAGCCGATCCGGAACGCCGTCTCTTCCGGATCGACCGGAGCCTCGGTCTCTCGGTCGGCGACGCCGTACCCCTTGGCCACGGGCGGGGAACCGTCCGAGACGACGGCGACGCTGGCACCGGGAACGTCGTGTTCGGCCAGGCTCGCCTCGACCGCCTCGTCGAGGCGTCGTTCGACGTCGGACCCGAGTTGCTCGTTCGTCGCCGTGGACGGGGACGCGTCCGACGGTGAGACGGGCGGACCGGCGAGTGCGGCGGTACAGGCAGCACCGGTTCCAGCGAGGAACCGGCGCCGGGAGGGCGAACGTCGCATCACTGCGCGTGTCCAGCCGTGAGAACAAAAATGTTGGGCAGCTACCTCCTGAAAACTGTATTTCGTTCGTCGAATCGAGACGCGCGAAGGGACGAGCGCTTTCGGTGACAGAAGGTATTTGACCGGCCCGGACGTCGCGGCAATCGATGGTCCCCCTTCACCAGATCCCCCTCCTCGTCGACGTCGGCGCCGCCATCGCGGACGCCGGCGGCGTGGTCCAGTACGGTCTCGTGTTCCTGTTCGCCGCGTTGCCGTGGGTAGAAATCCTCGTCGTGATACCGGTCGGGATCGGCGTCGGGCTAAATCCCGTCACCACCGGGGTCGTCGCGTTCGCCGGCAACGCCGGGTCCGTCTACGCGCTGTTGCTCTCTCACCGCCGGATCGCTCGGTGGCGCGAGCGGCGACGGCCGGAACCGGCGGCCGACGACGACGACGCGACGAATCGCCGTCGCGAGTGGGCACGCAGGGTCTGGGACCGGTACGGACTCCCCGGGCTCTCGCTCGCGGCGCCCGTGCTGACCGGCGTCCACCTCGCGGCGCTCCTCGCGCTCGCCGCCGGAAGCCGTCGCCGGACGATCGGCGGCTGGATGACCGCGGGAATCGCCGCGTGGACGGTCGCGCTCGTCGCGGGGGCCGCGTTCGGAATCTCACTGCTCGGAATCGCCTGAGCCGGCACGCGAGGGAGTCACTCTCCCGCCTTCGTCGGGGTGATCTCCGCCGAACCGCACTCCGGGCACTGGTCGGCGTCGGCGTCGAACCGCGCGTCACACGACTGACACCGGTACGCTGCGGTTTCGTCGGCCGCTTCCATCGCGGTCTGTTTGAACTTCTCGACCCGTCGGCCGACCGTTTCGAAGAATCCCATCGGTTCGTTCCCAATAGCCGGTGGAACCGGATAAGCGTTCATCGGGGGTGACACGCTCGGCCACACCGGCCCAGTCGTTTTACCACAGCCCGCCGACTCGCGACCATGGAGATCCGCCCTCCCGAGACCGACGCGGAGATGCGGGAACTGATCCGGGCGCACGGCCTGTCGTGGCGGGAGGCGTACGACGGGATCCTCCCCGACGCGGTGCTCGACGCGATGACGGTCGACCCGACGCCGGCGGAGGTCGAGGAGTGGGCGGATGGATTCAGCGACGACGACAGCGCCGTCTTCGTCGCCGTCGTCGACGGAACGGTCAGAGGATTCGTCGACGTGCGCTGGGGCGCGGAAAACACGAAATCGTTCGTCGGTCCCGGGGAAGCCGGCGTGAAGGCGATCTACGTCCACCCGGACCGGTGGGGTGAGGGGGTCGGGACGGCGCTGCTCCAGCGCGGTCTCGACGCGCTGCCGGACCGCGTCGAGACGGTTCGACTCGAAGCCTTCGCCGACAACGACGTCGGTGCGCGATTTTACGAGGCGCGGGGGTTCGAGCAGGTGGACGCAGGCGTGACCGATATCGCCGACGAGGCGTATTTGACCGCGATCTACGCCCGCGACTGCTGAGTCCGAGAGCGGGCCGGAGCGTCGACCGGTTACGTCTCGTCCGCTCCCGCCCCCGACTCCCCCTCAGCCTCCCCGCCCGACTCCGGCTCCCCGCCCGACTCCGGCTCCGCACCCGACTCCGGCTCCGCACCCGACTCCGGCTCCCCGCTCGGGTCCGGCTCCGGCTCCGTCACGTACGCGCGGAGATCGTCGGGGTCGACGTCGATCCCCTGTCGCGTGAAGAAGGCCGCCACGTTCTCGCAGTCGCGCGCTAAGAACTCCCCGGCGTTCGGGTGGTGGACCGTCACGGCCTGTCCGAGATCGATGATCACCAGCTCGCCCTCGTGGATGATCATGTTGTACTCCGAGAGGTCGCCGTGGATCAGTCCGGCGCGGTAGAGCCGACGCATGTACTCGCGGACGACCTCGTAGGCGGTCTCGGGGTTCTCCACATCGACCTCCGAGAGCCGACGGGCGCGCTCCTCGGCGTGGCCGACCAGCTCCATCACGAGGACGTTGCGCTGGACCGCGATCGGTTCGGGCACGCGCACGCCGGCCTTCCGCGCGCGTTCGAGGTTCGCGAACTCCTTGCGCGTCCACGCCAGCACGACCGCCTTCTTGTCGCTCGCGATCCCCTCGAAGCGCGGGTCGCCCTCCAAGTAGTCGCGCATCTGCCGGAAGTTCGAGGAGTTGATCCGGTACACCTTCACCGCGACCTCGCGCTCGGGCGTGACCCCCTCCGGTCCGCCGCCGGCAGCCTCGGAACCGGGTTCCGGCCGCTCGCCCGCCTGCCCGCCGAGCGCCTCGAAGACGCTCGCCTCCTTCCCGGTGGACACCGGCCCGCCGAAGGCGTCGACGTAGCCGTCCTGCACGAGCTTGTACACCGCGGCCAGCGTGGCGTCGTCGAACACCGACTCCTGCAGCTTGAACTGCTCCGTGTCCTTGATCCGCTTGCGGAACTCGTCGAACTCGCGGTCCTGCCGCCGGGCGATCCGGTCGGACTCGGTGTCGGAGACGTCGAGCTGCTCCCACTCGTCGCCGGGCTGGTCCGCGGGTTCGAGCAGGCCGAAGTCCTCGCTCATTCGTGACCGGGTTCGGCGCCGCGAGGGATAAGCGAGGGGGTCCGCGGTCCGGCGGCGGGCAGCTCCGACCGAAAAAGACCCGCCCCCTTAGTCGGCTGCGACCGGCGAACCCTCAGTCGTCGGCGACCGGCGCCCCGTCGCTCTCGCCCACGAACCCGTCGTCGGTCGCCCGCTCGGCGATCCGGGGTTGGAACACCCACGCCGCCAGCAACACGATCGGGATCATCGAAACCCCGACGATCGCGTAGCCAGTGTGGAGGTTCGGCAGGAACGGGGCTGCGTACACCAGCGGGTAGACGATCCCGCCGACCGTGCCGACGCCCCCGACGACGCCGGCCACGGCGCCGGAGCTGTCCGGGAACATGGCGGGTACCTGCGCGAAGATGGCCCCCTCGGAGAACGCACAGCCCATCCCGACGAGGAACCCGGCGCCCACGGCGACGAGCACCCGGCCAGAGAGACCCGCGAGCGTCATCCCGAACATCGCGAGGACGACGAAACACAGCGAGACGAACGTCCACTGCTCGCGGTAGCGACCCGTGAAAAGCGGGATGATGTTCCGCTCGGCCCGGGCCAGCCGGTCGCTGACGTACCCGCCGATCGGGCGCAGCAGTCCGGCGGCGACCGAGAACGTCGCGGCGAACGTCGACGCCAACACGAGGTTCTGCGTGTTGAAGCCCTCGCGGTAGTAGGTGGCCAGCCAGCCGTTCATCGACAGCTCCAGCCCGAACGTCATCACGTACGCGAGCGCGAGGACCACCGTGCCGTACCTGGTCGCGGTGAAGACCCACTCTCGCAGCCCCGCCTTCTCCTTCGTCGACGCGCGCTTCTCGCTGCTCTTCGCGGCCTCGCCGAAGGCGTAGTAGACGCCAGCCAGCAGGATCGACACCACGCCCGTGTAGAAGAACGCGGCGCGCCAGTTCGTATCGAAGATCGGCCCGCTCCACCCCGAGGAGAACACCCGGGGGAGAATTAGCGCGCCCCCGGCCGCGCCGGCGTTGCCGATCCCGGCGTAGATCCCCTCGGCGGTGCCGAGCTCCTCCGCTTCGAACCACTCGGAGACGTGCTGGATCCCGATCACGAACGTGATCCCCGCGGTGGCGACGATCAGCCGCGCGACGAAGAACGTCGCGTACGACTCGGCAAAGGCGCTCCAGATCGAGAAGACGCCGACGTACGCCAGCACGATGGCGAAGATCGTCGGCGCCCCGAACCGGTCCGAGAGCCACCCCGTGAGGATCCGTCCGAACGGCGCGAGCCAGATCGCCGCGCTCGCCAAGACACCGATCTCGGCCAGCGACAGCCCGAACTCCTCGGCCATCGGCCCGGTGAAGGGCGCGAACGAGAACCAGATCAGGAAGGAGAAGTTGAACCCGACGGTCGCGAGCAGCAGCGTCCGGTACTTCGTCATCCGGATCGGACTGTTCACGCACACCACCCCTCGGAAACGCTCGCAGCCCGGCGGCCGGTCGCGGTAGACGGTGAAATCGGCGACGTGAGCCGGAGCGTCGACCGTGCGTGCGGGTATTTCGCTCCGAGTGTCGGTTCCTCGTCTTCTGCCGCATCGATCCTTCTGAACTTACGGTTATTCACGTCAACAAGGCATGAACGCGGGGTTAATAAGATAACTGGTGAACATATATACGAGAATAAGCAAGAGAACGGGTAATAGCAAAAGCGGTGTTTCGACGCACCCTCATTTCGTGTTTTCAAAGAAGAAATTTATTTGTGCGGTGAAATGTCTCGATTAGATTCACAAATCAAAATAATATACCGGGCTATTATTCATTATATGGTCAAAATCCGGATCTGCGGGGATCGGACTCTAATGACGAGACGAGAGGGCTCCGCGGCACAGCGGCGACGGTTTACTCCGAAGCGACAAGTTCGCGGTCGTGTGTCCGGCGTCGGTCCGGTGCCGAGATCCGTACCGCGCACTGCTTGAGGTTCGGTTCGGCTGAGTCCGGGTCGACCGCGGACAGCGTGAGTTCGTTGATCGCACCGTTGTGGATCGGTAGCCAGATCATCCCGGGCGGAATGTCGTCGTTCGGGCTGACCTCGACGCGAACGCTGGACCTGCGGGAGGTGATGACCGTCTCGCCCCGGTCGAACGCCTCCAAGTGCCGAGCGATCGTCTCGGGGTGGACCCGCGCCGTTGGCACGTCGACCCCGTCGTCGTCCCGCGTCCGAACGCCGGTGTTGTAAACGCCGTCGGCCCGGCCCGTCGTCAGCGTGATCGGATACTCGCCGTCGACCGGTTCCGGGACTTCGCTGTGCGCGACCGTCGAGAACTGCGCGCGACCGGAGTCCGTGTCGAACGACCAGTCACCGTCGTCGTAGTACCGGTAGCCGCCTTCCGCCTCTGCGGTCGGGGCGGGCCAGCGAACCGCCAGCTCGTCGGCGAGCCGGTCGTACGAGACCCCGGAGAGGTCGGCCGTCGACCCGACGGTGAGTTCGCGGATCTCGTCGAAGACCGCGGCCGGAGCCAGCGGCGGGTCGTCGAACAGACCGGGGTGGATCCGGTTGCCGATCGCCGCGATGATGTCGATATCTTGGCGGACTCCCTCCGGCGGGTCGGCCGCCGCGGTGACCCGCGAGACGCGGCGTTCCATGTTCGTCGTCGTCCCCTCGGACTCGCCCCACGTCGCCGCCGGTAACACCACGTCGGCGTGCTCGATGGTGTCCGACCGGAACGCGTCTTGGACGATGAGGAACGCGTCGTCGAGCGCGCGCTCGACGTGGCCGGCGTCGGGCATTCCGGCGACGGGGTTCGTCGCGACCGTCCAGCAGACGTCAACGTTGTCGCGAGCGAGCTCGTCGATGATCCGCACGAATCCCGGACCGGGGGAGTCCGGGAGCCGCCCGAGCGGCACGTCCCACGCGTCGGCGACCGCGCGCCGGGCAGCCGAGTCGTCGAACGGGCGGTGGCCGGGCCACGTCCGCTTCGAGGCGCAGACGCGGTTCCCCATCGAGTTCGCCTGCCCGGTCAGCGAGAACGGCCCGGTCCCGGGACCCATGTTCCCCGTCGCCAGACAGAGGTCGATGATCGCTCGGGCCGTCCCGGTTCCCTGAATGCTCTGGTTGACGCCCATTCCCCAGTAGACGAGGGTGTCCGCGACCAGCGCGTCGGCGATGTCGCGGACGCGTTCGACCGGGACGCCCGCGGTCGCCGCCGCGTCGGTCACGCTTGGGAGCGACTCGACGGTCTCGGCGTAGCCGTCGGTGTGGTTGTCGATGAACCGCTCGTCGACGGCGCCGGTGTCGACGACCCGCGCGAGCACCGCCCGCGCCAGCGCGAGGTCGGTGCCGGGGTCCGGCCGGACGTGGACGTCGGCGTCGGCCGCCGTCCGCGTCTCGACGGGGTCGACGACGATCAGTTCGCCGTCGCCCGCGGCGGCGCTGTTCGCGATCCACGAGTACAACACGGGATGCGCGACGGCGGGGTTCGCGCCCCAGACGACGTGGGTGTCGGCCATGGGCACGTCGTCGTACGTCGGCGGCGGCCCGTCGCTCCCGAACGCCTGGGAGTACGCCGCGACCGCCGAGGCCATACACAGCGTCGTGTTCGCGTCGTAGTGCCGGGTCCCGAAGCCGCCCCGGGCCAGCTTCCCCAGCGCGTACGCCGCCTCGTTCGTCTGCTGCCCGCTTCCCAACACCGCGACGTTGTCGGGGCTCTCGCGGATCGCCTCGATGAGCCGCGTCGCGACGACGCCGAGCGCGGTGTCCCAGTCCGTCGGTCGAAGGGATCCGCCGCGGCGAATGAGCGGCTGCGTCAACCGCTCTTCACCCGGGTTCTCGGTCTCGTCGACCCCGCGCTGACAGTTGAGACCGCCGGTCGCCGGATGGTCTGGGTCCCCGGAGACGTCGACGATGCGCCGGTCGTCGGCCGCCGCTTCCTGGAGGTACCCGCAGCCGACCGCGCACCGCATACAGGTGGTCGGTTGCCGTTCCGTCATGTTCGAACCGGTGGCGGTCGAACTGATCGATCGTCGGTTCCGTGCCCGTCGCTATCAAAGGACATTCTAACTGAGTACACAGTGGCCCGTGCGGCAGATAACTGTTGTTTGTAATCAAAGACCATCGTGTATCGGGCGTTGCGGGCGTCTCGCGCGATATCAGTGAAAGGAACATCAATCGATGGAGGATCCTTAATCGATATCGCGCTGAGACCGCTCGGTTTCGATATCCAACCTACGAGCGCGATCGCTTTGCGGAAAATGAATTCTTCGTAGATATGTCGTAATTATCCGCCGCGGGCGAACGGGATACCGCTCTGTCGATCAAAACACCATAATTTCTGTATTTATTAAACGAACAACACTATATGCCACGATACACATTCGAGAGTGAGACAAATGAACCAAATACTCAAAAACTCGGCAATAACACGCCAATTTATCAACTCGGGTGGGGGCGCGTGACGAACAAGAAGGAGACGTGGAAAGACGGGATGTACGGCGACGAGGTCAGAGCAAAGATCCTGGAGTTCGCGGAGACGGGGTGGGAGTCGATCCCGGACGAGGAGCGCGACATGTGGTTCTCGCGGTTCAAGTTCTGGGGCGTCTTCCACCAGCGGTCCGGACAGGAGAGCTACTTCATGCTGCGGCTGGCGAACGCGAACGGCCTCCTCACGGCCGAACAGCTGCGCGCGGTCGGCGAGGTGGCCGCGGAGTACGCCAGGGGACCGGTGTCGAACCCCGAGTTCGGCGACGCGTGGATCGACCTCACCACCCGCCAGTCGATCCAGCTCCACTGGCTCAAGCTCGAAGACATCCCGGCGATCTGGGAGAAGCTCGAAGGCGTCGGTCTCTCGTCGCGCTCGTCGGGCGGCGACACGATGCGGAACATCTCCGGCTGTCCGGTGGCCGGCCGGGATAAACACGAGTTCGTCGACGCGCAGCCGGTGCTCGACGAGATCACGTCGAAGCTCCGGGCCGACGACGACCTCGCGAACATGCCCCGGAAGTTCAACATCAGCGTCACCGGCTGCCGCGAGGGCTGCGCGCAGGACTCGATCAACGGGATCGGTCTCGAACCCGCGGCGAAGACGGTCGACGGCGACGAACTGCGCGGGTTCAACGTCCGCGTCGGCGGCGGTCTCGGCGGGCGCGAACCCCGGAAGGCGCGGAGCCTCGACGTGTTCGTGGCGCCCGAGAACGCGTACGACGTCGCCAGGGGGTTCGTCGAGCTGTACCACGAACACGGGAACCGGGAGAACCGTCAGAAGAATCGGAGCCGCTTCTTCGTCGACGACTGGGGTACGGAGGAGATTCGCGAACTCCTCGGGGAGTCGTACGTCGACTTCGACCTCCGGCGCGAGGGGGAGAACCTCCGCGACCAGTACACGTACAACGCCGGCGAGGCGCCGTCGGAGGGCAAACACGACCACGTCGGCGTCCACGAGCAGACCGACGGCGACTACTACGTCGGTCTCGCGGTGCCGATCGGACGCCTGACCGCCGAGGAGACGGTCCGGCTGGCCGACCTCGCGGCGACACACGGCTCGGGGGAGATGCGGCTCACCCGGCGGCAGAACCCGCTGATTCTGGACGTCCCCGAGTCGGAGCTGGACGACCTGCTCGACGCCGACCTGCTCGACACGCACAGCCCCGAGCCGAACGTGTTCACCCGGGGCGCGATGGCGTGTACCGGGACCGAGTTCTGCTCGCTGGCGCTGACGGAGACGAAGGCGAGGACGGCGGCGATGCTCCGCTGGCTGCGCGCGAACGTGGACCTGCCCGACGACGTCGAGCAGATCAAGATCCACTACTCCGGCTGTACGGCCGACTGCGGCCAGGCGATGACCGCGGACATCGGCTTCCAGGGGATGCGCGCGCGGAAGGACGGCGAGATGGTCGAGGCGATAGACGTCGGCGTCGGCGGCGGGATCGGCGCCGACCCCTCCTTCGTCGAGTGGATCAGACAGCGCGTCCCGGCCGACGAGGTGCCCGGCCTGCTGCGGAACCTCCTGAACGCGTTCGCGGCTGGACGGACCGAGGGACAGACGTTCAGGGAGTGGGTCGAGGAGACCGGCGAGGAGGCGCTCGTCGAGCTCGCCGAACCCGAGGAGACCGACTACGAGGACCCCTGTCTCACCGACGCGAAGCGGTCGTGGTACCCGTTCGCCGACGGCGAGGGTCCCGCGCCGACCGACGTGGACGGGACGCCGCTGGCGACCGAGAGCGATGACTGACCCGACCGCCGAGGCGACTCCCGAGCAGGGCGGTGACCGTGCCGAAGCGGTCGCCCGCGTCGGTACCGGCGAGGAAATCCGCGCGGGCGCCGACGGGGAGTCGACCGCCCCGGTGGCGTCGATGGACGTCGCCCCGGAGCTGTTCCCGGCGGACGCGGCGGACGACGAGACGGAGCGGGGTGCGGAGTGAACGACCCCGTCCCGACCACGTGTATGCGGTGCGCGGTCGGCTGCGGCCACCTCACGGGACGGGTCGACTCCGGGTACGGGATCGACGGCGTCCGCGGCGACGTGGCCCATCCGACGAACCGCGGTCTCGCGTGTTCCCGCGGCATCGGCGAGACCCAGAACCCGGACGGCGAGTGGCTGACGCGGCCGTACGTCCGGCAGGAGGGCGAACTCCGGCGCACCACGTGGGACGTGGCGCTCTCGCGGATTGTCGACGAGTTCAGCGACGTACTCGACCGGAACCGCGACGGGCTGGCGGTCCTCGGGAGCGGGCAGCAGACGAACGAGGCGGCGTACGCGCTGGGGAAACTGGCCCGGGGCGGCTTCGGGACGCGACACTACGACGCGAACACGACCCTGTGGATGGCGAGCGCGGTGACCGCGTATAATGACGCGTTCGGCAGCGACGCGCCCCCGCCGACCTACGACGACATCGAGGACGCGACGACCCACGTCGTCTGGGGGGCCAACCCCGCCGTGGCCCACCCCGTGCTGTTCCGGTGGATAGTCGAGAGCGCGACCGACGGCGAGAGCCGGCTTATCGTCGTCGACCCCGTCGAGACGAAGACCGCGAAGGCGGGCGACCGTCACGTCGCGCCCGACCCGGGGACTGACCTCGCGCTGGCCCGCGCCGTCCTCGCTCGGGTGGTCGAGCGCGGCGAGGTGGACGAAGCGTTCGTCGAGGAGGCGACGACCGGCTTCGAGGCGCTCCGGGAGTCGCTGCCGGATCCGGAGTCGGCCGCGGCGACCGCGGGCGTCTCCCTCGCGACCGTGGACGCGCTCGCCGACGCGCTCCGCGATCCGACGCTCGCCTACTGGGGGATGGGCGTCAACCAGAGCGCGCAGGGGACCGACACCGCTGGCGCGCTGATCGACCTCTGTCTGGCGACCGGCAACATGGGACCCGGGAGCGGGCCGTTCTCGCTGACCGGACAGGCGAACTCGATGGGGACGCGCGTCTGTTCGTCGAAGGGGTCGTGGCCGGGGATGCGCTCGTTCGAGGACCCGGCCGAGCGGCGGACGATTGCAGAGGCGTGGGACGTGCCCGTCGAGCGCCTCCCGGACGACTCCGGTCCGGGACCAGTGGGGATCACGGAAGCGATCGGCGACGGCTCCGTCGAGGCCCTCTGGGCCGTCGCGACGAACCCGGCCGCGGGCCTCCCGGACGCCTCGGCCGCCCGCGAACGCCTCCGGGAGACGTTCCTCGTCGTTCAGGACGCCTTCCACACCGACACCACCGAGTTGGCGGACGTGGTCCTCCCGGCGGCGACATGGGGCGAGTCCGACGGCACGGCGATGAACATGGAGCGGCGGATCTCGCGCGTCCGCCCCGCCTCGGACCTCGCGCCGGCCGTGCGGACGGATCTGGATATCATCACGTCGATCGGAGAGGCGCTCGTCCCCGGGCTGTTCCCGGCGACCGAGCCGGAAGCCGTGTTCGACGAGTTCGCCGCGCTCACCGCGGGGACGGACGCCGACTGCTCCGGCGTCTCGTACGACCGACTCCAGGAGGAGCGGGCCGTCCGCTGGCCCGCGCCGTCCGCGAAGTCGGCGGGCGGGTACCGCTACCACGACGATGGCGACTGGTCGTTCCGGACGCCCTCCGGCCGCGCGCGGTTCTCGACCGGGACGCACGCCGGCGTTCCAGAACCGACCGACGAGTCGTACCCGCTCACCCTGACCACCGGCCGCGAGTCCGACGGGTACAACACCGGGATCCGGTCGCGGGACGGGGACGCGGAGTCCGCAGTCGTCGCGCGGGTGAACCCGGACACCGTCGAGCGCCTGAACGGCGGGGCGGAATCGGCCGGGGAAGCGAGCCCCGCGGACGAGGGGGAAGCGGGCGAGGCGGAAACGGGCGAAAAGGCGGCGATCGCGGCCGACGAGACCGCACGTCTCACCTCTCGCCGCGGGTCGATCTCCGTCCGCGTGACGAGCGATACGGCCGTCCCGGCCGGAACGGTCTGGCTGCCGATCCACCGCGGCGCGACGAACGAGCTGACGTTACCGGTCACCGACCCGCGCTCGGACGAACCGAACTACAAGCAGTGCGCGGTCGCGCTGGAGCCGACAACCGACGGGGTCGCCGCCGAGGAGCAGGCTCGAACCAAACCGACCGCCGACGACTGAGACTCACCCCCGCCACGCAACCCATGTCAAACCGAATCACGACCGTGAACGCGTACACGACGCTCGACCTCGTCGCCGCGGCAGTCGAGACCCACGAGACCGCCCTGTCGCTCGACGGGGTGGTGGACGTCGCGGTCGCGGACGACTCGCCGGACTGCGTCGTGCTGAGCGTCGAACTGGACACGGTCGGCGTCGACGAGATACCGCCCCACGCCGACCGCGTTCGGCTGACTCCCGAGCAGGCGGAGACGCTGGCCGACGACCTGAACGAGTACGCCGAGGACGCGAGGAGCGAGTCCGATTGAGAACCGAGCTCCCCTGGCGGTCACAGCACGTCGAGCGCGTCCTCGACCGGCATGTGGCCGTCGCGGACGGCCTCTAAGATCGCCCGGCGCTCCTCGGTCTCCGGGTCGGTCGCGTTCGCGTCGTCGCCGTCGCCGACCTCCGCGAGCGTCACCTTCTCCGTCTCGCCGACGAACTCGGGGAAGTCGGTGCCGTCGGCGAGCGCCGTCTCCTTTTTGACGCGGTAGGAGCCGGCGTCGGTGGTGTAGAGGTCGCCGGGGTGGAAGAAGTACCAGTCCTCGCGGTCGAACCGCACCGCGATCCGGGCTTTCGCGCCGAAGTTCCGCGCGAAGAACAAAAGCGCCTCCACCTCCTCGCCGGTGAGGTAGATGGGGTCGCCCGCGCTCGACTTCGCCTCGATGGCGTAGAACGTCTCGCCGTCGCCCGCGAGCACGTCCGGCAGCTCGCGCTCCGTGGCGGAGCCGCTGGCCGGCGCGCGCATCACGGCGAACCCCGCCTCGTCGAGGTCGTTCACCAGCTCCCGCTCGCGGCGATCTCCCTTCCGGTTAGCGGACACGGTCGTCGTCACCCGGTTCGGTCATGGGGGTCGTAGACGCGAGCCGGGCAAAAGCCCGACGGGTTGGCGGGGCGTCGGGGGAGAGGGCGCGGGGCGTCGGTGGCGCGACTGCGGGGCGTCGGTGGCGCGACCGTCGCGCCCTCACTCCCGCATCCGTTCGGCGTGTTCGACGACGACCCGACCCAGCCGCTCGGTGCGGCGCCGGAGGTCCTCGTCGGTGATCCGCGGTTCTCCGCCGGGGGCGGCCGCGCCCGTCTCGACCTTGGAAGAGGCCCCCTGGATCCCGACCTCGTGGGGGACGGTCCACGCGTGGACGTTCCGGAACGTCGACCGGAGGTGTTCGAGCGTCCCGCCGTAGGAGCCGCCGCCCGCGGTCGTGAGCAGCCCCACGGCCGTGTCCGCGTACTCGTCGGAGCCGCAGAAGTCGTGGAAGTTCTTGAACGTCGACGAGTAGGAGCCGCGGTAGACGGGCGTGCCCGCGAGGACGCCGTCCGCCTCGCGGACGCGCCGTTTGAGCGCCTCGCTGTCGCCCTGCGCGCCCTCGTCGGGGTGATATAGTGGGAGGTCGACGGCGGCCAAGTCGATCATGTCGGTCTCCGCGCCGGCGTCGGCCGCGGCGTCGAGCGCGACGCGGAGCGCGGCCCGCGTGGTGCTGTCCGCGCTCCGGCTACCGGAGACGGCGACGATTCGGGTCATACGCCGGGTTCGGGACCAGATAATAAAAACGGGGACGATCGACGGGGACCGGATGCGAATTTCTGGGCGGCGGCGGTTCCCACCGACACTCAGGAGCGCTTCGCTCCTCTAAAGTTCTAGCCAATCGTTTATAAACGGCTGACCGCTGACCGGCGGCGAACACCGCCAAAGCCCCAGCCTCGTCAGTCGCCGGAGCGAAGCGGAGGCGACTGACTCCAGCGAGAATCGAAGATTCTCTGGCAGCCGGCGCGTAGCGCCGGCGACCTCGCGCGTGCGGTCACCGGACTACGTCCGGCTGCCAGAGGGACCTTCGGTCCCTCGCTGTTCGCGCCGCGCTGCGGCGCTCACCGGCACGTGCCACCGCGGTTTATTTATAAACAGTCGCTATCGGCTCGCTGGCGCAAGCCTCGCGATTGACACCGGACATTATTGTCCCCGCCGCCGACGTGGTCGACATGGACCAGATTGCCTTCGGCACGGACGGCTGGCGCGCGACGCTCGACACCTTCACCGACGAGCGCGTGCGGATCGTCGGGCAGGCGGTGGCTGACCACCTCGCGGCGGCGGGTCGCGACGAACCGGTCGCCGTGGGGTACGACGCCCGCGAGACCTCGGAGGGGTTCGCGGAGAGCCTCGCGGAGGTACTCGCCGGCAACGGGTTCGACGTAATCCTCCCCGAGCGCGACGCGCCGACGCCCGTCATCGCCCACGCCATCGTCGACCGGGGGTTGGCCGGCGCGTGTATGGTCACCGCCTCGCACAACCCGCCCGAGTACAATGGCGTGAAGTTCATCCCGCACGACGGCGCGCCCGCGCTCCCGGACGTGACCGAGGACATCGTCGACCGGCTCGCGGAGCCGGATCTCCTGCCCGAGGCCGAGCGCGGCGCGGTCGAACGCCTCGACCTCGTGAGCGACCACGCCGACGCGGCCCGAGAGCTGGTGGGGCGCGTTGCCGGAGGCGGGACCGACGGAGGGAGCGGCGCGGTCGACCTCTCCGGACTCACGGTCGCGTACGACGCGATCGCACGGGAGCGGGCGCGGCGTCACGGACGCCCTGCTCGAATCCGCCGGCGCGGAGGTCGTCCGCCTGCGCTGCGAGCGCGACGTGACCTTCGGCGGCGACTCCCCCGAGCCGTCGGCGGAACACCTCGGGGGACTGGCCGAGCGCGTCACCGACCCCGAAAGCGACGTGGACCTCGGAGTCGCCAACGACGGCGACGCCGACCGGATCGCCGTCGTCACGCCCGAGCGCGGCGTCCTCGACGCGAACCTCTTTTATTCCGCCTGCTACGACCGGCTGCTGGAGACCGACTCCGGCCCGGCGGTCCGCACCGTCTCGACGACGTTCCTCGTCGACCGGGTCGCGGAGGCGCACGGCGAGGACGTGTACGAGACCCCGGTCGGCTTCAAGTGGGTCGCCGAGGCGATGGGCGAGCACGACGCGCTGTTCGGCGGCGAAGAGTCGGGCGGGTTCACCCTCCGCGGCCACGTCCGCGAGAAGGACGGCGTGTTGATGGCGCTGCTCGCGGCCGCGACCCACGCCGCCGAGCCGTTCGACGCGCGCGTCGACCGCCTGCTCGACGAACACGGCCACATCGCGGCCGGGAAGGTGTCACTCGACTGCCCCGACGACCGGAAGGCGGGCGTCCTCGACGAGCTGGAAGACCACATCCCGGAGTCCGTCTGCGGCTCCCCCGTTGCGAAGGTCGTCACCCTCGACGGGTTCAAGCTCCTCTTGGAGAACGGCTCGTGGCTGCTCGTCCGCCCCTCGGGCACCGAGCCGAAGCTGCGGGTGTACGCGGAGTCCGACTCGGAGGCCGCCGTCGACGACTTACTCGCCGAGGGGCGCGAGCTCGTCGAGCCACTGATCTGAGACAGGTGAGGGAGCTGGCCGGCGGTGACCATTCGGAGAGCCGCCCGTCCACACGAGTTTCAGTTCCACCTTGCGTTCGGCTCGTTTATTTATAAATTAATCTCGTAGGGTCGCGTACGGCCGGACACCGGCCGACTCGACCGATGATCGACGAGTCACTACCGACGGCGGACAGCACCGACAGCGAACCGAAGCCGAACGACCGCGACGAGACGCCGAACTGCGACGCGACCGATCGCAGCGCGACTGACCGCGACGCGATCGACCCGTCCCGCGAACCGGCGGCGACCGACAGGGAGCCTCGGGAGGAACCGGACCGAGCCACCGACCCGCCGCCCGACCGGATCGACGGCGACGCGGCCTGCGAGTGCGACCCCGAACCGGACGGCGGGGACGACGAGTCCGACGGGACCGACGGGCGCGAATATCGGCTCGAACGGCTCCGACTGTGGCGAACCGTCGTCACGCTCGCGGTCGTCGTCGCCCGCCTCATCCGGTCGCTCTGAGCGGCCGGTCGCCGCTCCGATCGGGTGCCTTTTTAGGTGATACCGCCCAAGTTGAACGTATATGTTCAAGGCCATCGTGGGCGCGTCGACGTTTCAGGACGCGCTCGATTCGGTGAGCGTGTTGGTCGACGAGTGTAAGATCCGCCTGAACGAGGAGGAGCTCTCCATCCGCGCCGTCGACCCCGCCAACGTCGGCATGGTCGACCTCACGCTGGAGGCGGCCGCGTTCGAGTCGTACGACGCCGACGGGGGCGTCATCGGCGTCAACCTCGCCCGCTTGGAGGACATCGCCGGGATGGCGAACTCGGGCGACCTGATCCACCTCGAACTCGACGAGGAGACCCGCAAGCTCCACATCGAGATAGACGGCCTATCCTACACTCTCGCGCTCATCGACCCCGACTCGATCCGCCAGGAGCCGGACATCCCGGACCTCGATCTCGCCTCCGAGATCGTCGTCGAGGGCGCACAGCTCGACCGCGGGATCAAGGCCGCCGACATGGTCTCCGACCACATCCGCCTCCGCGTCGACGAGACCGACGAGGCGTTCTTCATCGAGGCCGAGGGCGACACCGACGACGTCAACCTCAAGCTCGACCGCGAGGACCTCATCGCGCTCAGCGCCGGGGCCGCCGACTCGCTCTTCAGCCTCGATTACCTGAAGGACATGAACAAGGCGATCCCCTCGGACGCCGAGGTCACCGTCGAACTCGGCGAGGAGTTCCCCGTCAAGCTCCACTACGGCTTCGCAGAGGGACTTGGAAATGTGACATTCATGCTAGCCCCCCGCATTCAGAGCGACTGAATCGGCCGAATTCGACGTTTTAGGAAGTCGACCGCGACCGCTCCGTTTTCCGCCCGCGTCACTCCCCTTCGACGACCGGGATCGACACCGTCACCCGCGTCCCGCGCGGCTCCCGGTCGTCGTACGTCACGTCGGCACCGACCGCGGCGGCGCCCCACGCGACGACCCACAGCCCCAGCCCCGACCCGTGTTCGAGGGCGGTCTCCCGCCCCGACTCGACCGCCTCGACCTCGTGATCGGGGATGCCGGGGCCGTCGTCCTCGACCGTGAGGACGAAGCGGTCGTCGCCGGCGGCGTCGCCCTCGTCGTCGGCTTCCTCACGACGGAGCGCGACCCGCACCCACGTCTCGCCGTCGTCTCGTTCGGTGCCCTCACCGTCGTGGTGGTCGATCGCGTTCTCGACGGTGTTCTCGACGACCGCCTGAAGGGCATCGGGTCGCACGCGCGTGGTCCAGTCGACGTCGACCTCTCCGCCGTCCTCGGGGTCGACGGCCAGCTCGACGGCGGCGTCCTCGTCGCGCTCGCGGGCGTCCGCGACGACCGAGTCAAGGAGGTCGCGGACGTCGGTCGGTTCGGGGTCGGTGTCCGCGAGGAGCCGCTCGACGGTGCCGGCCTTCTCGCCGAGCGCGGTCAGCGCGCCCGCGCGGCGCTCGATGGCGTCGGCCATCCGTACCAGTTCCGGCTCCTCGAGGCGGTCCCGGAGGATCTCGCCGTAGCCGTGGACGACGCCGGCGTCGTTGCGGAGGTTGTGGCGGAGGATTCGGTTGAGCACCTCCAGCTGCTGGCGGCGCCGCTCGCGCTCGGTGACGTCCGAGAGGACGACCGTGTACCCGACGTGCGTCCCGTTCGGGTCGGTCAGCCGGGAGACCGATACCGCGTAGGTGCGGCGACCGGTGCCGGCGACGGCGTCGATTTCGACCGTCTCGCGGGAGCCGCCGGCTGCGTCCTCGTCGGCGCCGGACTCGCCGCCGCTCGGCTCGTCTACGCCGCCGTCGCCGATTCGGACCGGCAAGTCGAGGAAGTCGGCGAGCGGGCGGTCGCGGACGGTCTCGGCGTCGACCCCGAGGACCGCCTCGGCGGCGGGGTTGAGCCGGACGACGCGGCTGTCGAGCGCGAGCGCGACGACCGGATCTCGGAGGTCGTCGATCGCCGTGCGCTCGGCGGCGCGGCTGGTCGTCGGGTTCCGGTCGAACATCTCCGCGCGGTCGAACGCGTACGCGTCGAGGATCATATGCGGGACGAACATGATCGGCGCGAGCTGGAGCTGCGGGACCGGACCGAGCCCCAGCGTCCACGCGACCAGGGCGAACCCCGGCGGCAGCGAGCTCAGCGCGACCGCGGCGCTCTCCCGGCGGTAGAGGGGACCGTAGCTGAGCAGCGTGTCGACGAGGAGGAAGACCGCGCTGGCGACGAGGACGGTCTCGACGGCGACCGTCAGGTACGCCCACGGGCCGAACGCGTACGAGACGGTCTCGACGCCGAAGGCGGGGTCGCGCCCGAATTCGGTCCAGAACGCGCCGTGGAGGGGGTTCGTTGCGAGGAGCACAGAGGAGAGGAGACCGAACCCGGCGATCGCCGCGAACAGGCGGCTCCGGACCACGTCGCTCCGGCCCGTGTACTCCAGGGCGAATCCGAGGAAGGCGATCCCGGTCCAGATCACGCCGAGCCACATCGTCGCCTCCAGCGCGGCCCGGAGCGTCGGGTCCGCGACGAGCAGCCCAACCCCGTAGGAGCAGCACCACGTCGCCTGCGCGGCGAACACGCCGAGGAACCAGTCGACGCCGGGGCGACCGCGGTGTTCGCGGATCGCCCACGCGAGCGCGAGCGCCCCCGCCCCGCCCGCGAGCGATCCGACGGCGGGCCACGCCGGGACGAGGTCGAAAGCCATGTGTGGAGTACGACGGCGACGGAGCGCGTAAAACTGTCGTGCGGCGACGGAGCGCCCGTCGCTCGCGCGGTCCGCCGGTCCATCGCCCGGTTCGGCGTCCGAACGCCGCGGCCACGGGGGTGGAGAGCCGGCGCTTAACGCGGGGTCCGGAACCGACCCGCGCTACAGGTGGCGCTCGATAACGCGTTTCGCGGCCTGTCCCTTCTCCTTCCAGCCGTACCCCTCGTCGTACACGTGGCGCTTGGCGTCGACGAGCTCCCCCGGGGTCGACTCCTCGAAGCCGCCGCGGTCCCACGCGCCCGACTCGTGGAGCCACTCGATCACGTTCTCGCGCGTTTCGGGCCACGAGAGACCGACCATCTCGTACCACGCCACCATCGCGAACACGGCGTTGTCGTGACAGCCGGGGACGGAGCCGTGCTCGTAGACGGTCCGCATCGGCTCGCGGGTCGGCTCGGAGACGCGCTCCTTGAACTCGGCGGCGGTGAGCAGGCGGAGCCGGTCGCCGTCCTCGACGACGCGCTGGTCGCGTTGAAGCGCGCCGAGCGCCGCCTTGTGGAGTCCGCCCCAGTCCGCCGGAATCGCGTCCCGCAGTGTCGCCTCCGAGAGACCGTCGGGCTCCGCGGACAGCACCGACAGGAGATCCGTGTACGCCTTCTCGACGGTCGGCCAGCTCACGCCCTCGAACTCGCAGTCGGCGTCGTGAAGGCTGTTCGTCGTCCGACAGCCGGGACACGGGTAGCGGAACGTCGGCACTGGGTGGAAGTGTGCGGCCGCCGGAGTTAGGGTTTTCGCGACGGGCCGGGGGAGAGACGACCCGAGATAAGCACGGACGTTCGTGAGGTTCCGAAACGTTTACTCGCCGCCCGACCCCGAGTTCACGGTATGACAAAGGTCAGCGTCATCGGTGCGGCGGGGACCGTCGGAGCCGCGGCCGGCTACAACCTCGCGTTGCGGGACGTGGTCGACGAGCTGGTGTTCGTCGACATCCCGGACCAGCGCGAGACGACGATCGGACAGGCCGCCGACGCGAACCACGGCGTCGCCTACGACTCGAACACGACCGTCCGGCAGGGGGAGTACGAGGACACCGCCGGCTCGGACGTGGTCGTGATCACGGCCGGCATCCCGCGTAAGGAGGGCCAGACGCGGATCGACCTGGCGGGCGACAACGCGCCGATCATGGAGGACATCGGCTCGTCGCTCGCCGAGCACAACGACGACTTCGTCACCGTCACCACCTCGAACCCGGTCGACCTGCTCAACCGCCACCTGTACGAGGCGGGTGACCGCGACCGCGGCAAGGTGGTCGGCTTCGGCGGGCGGCTCGACTCCGCGCGCTTCCGCTACGTCCTCTCGCAGCGCTTCGACGCGCCCGTGAAGAACGTCGAGGCGACGATCCTCGGCGAGCACGGCGACGCGCAGGCCCCGGTCTTCTCGAAGGTGCGCGTGAACGGCCGCGACCCGTCGTTCGACGCCGACGAGAAGGAGGAGATCCTCGAAGACCTCCAAGAGTCCGCGATGGACGTGATCAGCCGGAAGGGCGCCACGCAGTGGGGGCCCGCGACCGGCGTCGCCCACACCGTCGAGGCCATCCTCAACGACACCGGCGAGGTGCTCCCCTGCTCGGTCGTGCTCGACGGCGAGTACGGCTACGACGACACCGCTCTCGGCGTCCCCGCGAAGCTGGGTTCGAGCGGGGTCGAGGAGGTCGTCGAGTGGGACCTCGACGAATACGAGTCGGAGCTGCTCGACGAGGCCGCCGAGAAGCTCTCCGAGCAGTACGAGAAGATCGCGTAGGGCGTTTCACGGAACTCGCTCGCCGCCAGCCACCGGATTTTTACCGCTGCCGCGCGCTCCTCGGAGCATGAACCGCGCCGAGATCGACACCGACGACCTTCTGAAGGTCGTGCTGCTCCTCGTCGTCGTATGGCTTCTCTTGGAGATCGTCGGGACCGTCCTCGATATCGCCTTCTGGCTGCTCGACGCCCTCCCGACGCTGATCGGGATCGCGCTCGTCGTCGTGATCGCCTTGCACCTCACCGATCGGATCTGAGGCGGACGGCGACGTGTTCAGCCTCAACGTCCCGCTGCCGCCCGCGGTCGAGCGGCTCGCGGCCGATCTCCACCCGAAACTAACGGGGTTCGACCGGGTGCGCGACCGCCACACCCTCGTCTGTAAGCGGTTCGGCGTCGGAGACGTCCGAAGCGGGGACCGCGAGGAAGGCGAGGGAACAGGTGAGCGAGACCCCCCGCCCCGGCAGGAGGCCCTCGACCGCCTTCGCGAGCGCCTCCGCCGTCCGCTCCGCGGGACCGACCCCTTCGAGGTCTCCGTGACCGGAATCGAGGTTTTCGACGCGCCGCAATCGGGGTCGCGGCCGGTCGTTTACTTGGCGGTCGAGAGCGACGAACTGGTCCGGCTCCATCGGCGGCTCTGTGAAGCGTTCGGCGCGGTGGAGGGGATCGAGGGCAACGAGTACGTGCCACATATCACACTGGCGCGTGGCGGTAATCCGGAGCCGGGCGCGGTCGCCGACCTCGTCGACGCCGAGTTCGACCCGATCCGGTGGCGGGTCCACGCGATCGACGTGTGGGACCCGGAGTACCGGGAGGTCGCCGCGAGCGTCGATCTATAAGTGATCAAGTGGGGATCGGCGACGAACACCGCCAAAGCCCCAGCCGCGAGGACTCGCGCGACTCGCTGCGCTCCTCACTCGGTCGCTGACGCTCCCTCGTTCCGGTGCTTGCGTCGTCGAGCTTCGTCCTCGCGGCTGCCCCTTTGAGTCCACCCCGCACCGCACAGCACCGCGCCTCACGCCTCCCCAGCCTCGCCGCTCGCTCCGCTCGCGGCGTCCCTCACGCGTGCGACTCACGCCCTGCGGGCGCTCGTCGGCACGCGCCGACCGTGGGGGTACTAATTCATACGTGGACGACGGTCGAGACCGACTACGCGTCGTCGACCCCGCTCGGCTCGTCGACCGCATGGTGCGGCCCCACCGGCCCGTGCGTCGGGCAGACGCCGGCGATGGGGGTCGCGTTGAGACAGCAGGCGTACTGTGGCTCGCGACCGCGCCGCGAGTGAGGGGTTCGCCAGCGTTCGCTGGCGCTGCCACGTCTCGCCCTCGCTCACGAGGAGGCCGTTCCCGAACAGGGGGTCACCGAGCGGTCCGGGCGGCGTGACAGACAGACAGTTTCTGGGGTCTGAGGAGGTAACGTTCGGCGGGGCGCGAAGCGCGGACGGGAGAAAAGCGGCGGAGTTCGAGACGGGACGGAGTCGGGAAGAGACGGGACCCAAGACGGGGAGGTCGCGAGATCGCGGAGCGGCGGGAGCGTTACCGCGCGTCGAGCTGTTCGACGCGGGCGATCAGCTCGTCGACGGCCGCCTCCTGGTCGTCGGTAGCGTCGACGATGCGGTCGGTCGCCTCCTCGGTGCGGTCGGACCGCTCGCGGACCGCCTCCAGCGATGAGGTGAGCTCCTCGACGGTCGCTGCCTGATCGTCGGTGGTGCGCGCGACCTCGGCGACGCCCGCGGCCGCCTCGTCGACCGCGTCGGCGATCTCTTCGAGGGAGTCGAGCACCGTCTCGATCTCGGTGCCCGCGTCCTCGATGCGGTCGTGGGAGCGCTCGACGGCGGTCGTAGTCTCGGCAGACTGCGCCTGGAGCTTGTCGAGGCTCTCCGTGATCTCCTCGGTGTAGCCGCGGGTCTCGTCGGCGAGCTTCTTCACCTCCTCGGCGACGACCGCGAAACCGTCGCCGCCGTCGCCGGCCCGGGCGGCCTCGATGTTGGCGTTCAGCGCGAGCAGGTTCGTCTGCTCGGCCACGTCGGAGATGACCTCGATGACCTCCTCGATGTCGTCCATGCGCTCGGAGAGCGCGCCGACGCTCTCGACCAGCTCGTCGCCGATCTCGACGACGTCCTCGGTCGCCTGGCGCGCGTCCTCGCTGGCGTCAAGCCCCTCGTCGGCGGCGTCGGCGGCCGCCACCGCGGCGGAGTCGACCTGATCGGCGGTCGCGGCGACCTCCTCCATCCCCGCGGAGAAGGACTGCATCTCGGAGACGCTCTCTTCGAGGAGCTCGTTCTGCTCGTCGACGTTCTCGGCGATGTCGGCGGCCGCGGCGCTCGCCTCGTCGACGGTCGCGTCGAGGTCGCGCGCCTTCTCGTGGACGCCCGAGGAGAGCTGGTCGAGGTTCTCGGCCATCCGGTTGACAACGTCGATGACCCGAACTAGGTCCTCGCCGAGGTGCTCGAACGAGTCACGACGGCTCGCGCGGGCGTCGAGGTCGCCGTCGCCGATCGCCTCCGCGGTCTCGCGGACCTCGGCGACCAGCTCGCCCGTGGCGTCGCGCTCGTTGACGTTCTCCGTGCGGTCGATGACGACCTCCGTCACGCCGACCAGCTCGTCACCGTCGTACATCGGCGTCGCGGTGAACTCGATGTGCTTCTCGTCGCCGTGGCGGTCGACCATCGTGCTCGTGTCGCGGTAGCGGGTCCGCGCCGAGCCGCACCGCTCGACGCCGTGGACCTCGTCCGCGTCCTCGGGCGCGTCGAGCACCTTGTCCGCGAGGGTGTCGGCACGCCGGCCGTCGGGGTAGAACAGCTCCGAGGCGTAGTCGTGGCCGAGGGCGTCCGCGCGCTCGACACCGGTGAGCGCCGCGAGCGACTCGTTCCACTCGGCGACGTTCCCCTCCTCGTCGAGGATGAACGTCGGGACCCCCGTGGCGTTGAACACCTCGGCGAAGCCGGCACGGGCCAAGGCTCCGGTCCGGTCCGCGCCGTCCTCGTCGGTGACCGCGTGGTCACCGTTCTCCTCGCCGGCGGCCGCGTCGCCGGGTGCCTTGTCCGTCGGCCCGTCGGAATCGGGGGCGTCTTCGACGACGACGCCCCCGTCGGGGACCGACCGGGAGTCGCTCCCCCGACCGAATACGTTCCGCAGACGCTCGCGAAGTCCCGTCATGTCTACGTCACCGTCTCACAACCGGCATCATAAACCGCACGCCCCGGTGTTCACGTTTGATAATCCGAGTTCACGACGGAGCGGGAGGAGAACGTCCCGGCCCGCAGCGTTCAAACGCGTTCGGCGGCTACGGCGATCCGAGACCGATGGACGCCGACGCGGTGCGCGAGCGGGCCGGAAACCTCCCGACGGAGCCGGGGGTCTACCAGTTCCGCGAGGGCGAGACGACGCTGTACGTCGGGAAGGCGCTCGACCTCCGCGATCGAGTCCGGTCGTACGCGGACCCGCGCTCGGGCCGGATCCGCGGGATGGTCGAGCGCGCCGACCGGATCGAGTTCGCGGTCACCGACACCGAGACGCAGGCGCTGCTCTTGGAGGCGAACCTGATCAAACGGCTCCGCCCGCGGTACAACGTCCGGCTGAAAGACGACAAGTCGTACCCCTTGGTCGCCTTCTCCGACCACGAGGTCCCCAGAATCGAAGTGACCCGCGACCCCGAGGCGGGCGCGGTCGCGTACGGCCCGTTCACCGACGTGGGCCGCGTCGAGACCGTGGTGAAGGCGGTGCGGGAGGTGTACGGCCTCCGCGGCTGCTCGGACCACAAGTACGAGGGCCGCGACCGGCCCTGCCTCGACTACGAGATGGGGATCTGCTCGGCGCCGTGTACCGGCGAGATATCCCCCGAAGACTACGCCGAGGACGTGGCGGCCGCGCGGCGCTTCTTCGAGGGCGAGACGGGCGTTCTCGCCGATCCCCTGCGGCGCCGGATGGAGACCGCGGCCGAGGCGAACGAGTTCGAGCGCGCCGCGAACCTCCGCGACCGCCTCGAAGCGGTCGAGGCGTTCCACGGCGAGGGCGGCGAGGCCGTCAGCGACCGCACCGACGACCGCACCGTCGACGTGCTGGCGGCCGCGGTGGAGGGCGACACCGCTCGCGTGGCCCGGCTCCACAGCGAGCGCGGCCAGCTGGTCGACCGGACTCGGCACCAACTCGACGCGGCGGCGGTGGAGAACGCGAGCGGGGAGGGAGCGGACGAGGAGGACGAGGCGGACCCCGACGCCAACACCCCCGCGGCCGTCCTCGCGGCGTTCCTCGCGCAGTACTACGCCGAGCGGGAGTTCCCGGACGCGGTCCTCCTCGCCGAGCGGCCCGCCGACCCGGACGTGGTCGACTGGCTGGAGGGTGAGGGCGTGGCGGTCCGGGTCCCCGGCGCCGGCCGCGAGGCGAAGCTCGTCGAACTCGCCCTCAAGAACGCCCGGAAGCGCGGCGGGCGCGACGACCCTGCCGGCGCGCTCGGCGAGCGACTCGGAATCTCCCGCCCCGCCCGGATCGAGGGGTTCGACGTGAGCCACGCGCAGGGCACCGCCGTCGTCGGCTCCGACGTGTGCTTCGTCGACGGGAGCGCGGAGACCGCCGACTACCGGCGGAAGAAGCTCACCGAGCGTAACGACGACTACGCCAACATGCGCGAGCTGATCCGGTGGCGCGCCGAGCGCGCGCTCGACGGCGAGGACGACCGCCCCGACCCCGACCTCCTCCTCATCGACGGTGGCGAGGGGCAGCTCGGGGCCGCCCGCGACGCGCTCGCGGAGACGGGCTGGGACGTGCCCGTCGTCGCACTCGCGAAGGCCGAGGAGCTGGTCGTCACCCCGACGGGCACCCGGCGGTGGGACGACGACGCGCCCGAGCTTCACCTGCTCCAGCGCGTGCGCGACGAGGCGCACCGCTTCGCCGTCTCCTACCACCAGACCGTCCGCGACGAGGTGAAGACGGTCCTCGACGACGTGCCCGGCGTCGGTCCCCAGACCCGCCGCCGGCTCCTCCGGCGGTTCGGCTCGGTCGAGAACGTCCGCGACGCCTCCTGCGACGACCTCACCGACGTCGACGGCGTCGGCGACGCGACCGCCGAGACGCTCCGCGAACGCTTATAAACCGATCCGCGGTGGCGCGTGCCTCCGAGCGTCCGAAGGACGCGAGGAGCACGCGCGAGATCGCCGGCGCTACGCGCCGGCTGCCAGAGGGACCTCCGGTCCCTCGCTGGAGTCAGTCGCCGGAGCGAAGCGGAGGCGACTGACGAGGCTGGGGAGGCGTGAGGTGCGGTCGCGGTGCTGTGCGGGGTGGGACTCAAAGGGGCAGTCGCGAGGACGAAGCACGGCGACGCAAGGACCGCAGGGAAGGAGCGAAGCGACTGACCGAGGACCGCAGCGAGCCGCGCGAGTCGTCGCGACTGGGGCTTTGGAGGTGTTCACCGTCGATCTGCTGATTGGTACTTATAAACAAGCGGCAGGCTTTTCCACCCCGTTCCCCACGTCATCAACGATTTATAAGCAAACGCGATCGATCCATATTCGATAATGCGCGCGTTCTTCGCCGTCGACCTCCCGGAGGCCCTCGCGCCCGCTATCGGTGACGCCCAAGCCCCCTTCGCGGACGCGTCCGGAGTCAACCCGGTCGACCCCGAACAGGCGCACGTGACGCTGAAGTTCCTCGGCGATGTGCCTGAATCCGACGTTGGAAGCGACCCCGACACCCCCACCGTCGAGAACGTGATCGAAGCCGGCGAGCGCGCGGTCGACCGCGCCGCCGTCGCCCCTTTTAAATGTACGATCACCGGCCTCGGCGTCTTCCCGAACCGCGAATATATCTCGGTCGTCTGGACCGGATTCGACCGCGGCGGCGACGACCTGGCCGCGCTCCACGACGCCCTCGAAGCGGAGACGACCGCGCTCGGCGTCGACCCGACCGACCACGACTTCACGCCACATGTCACGCTGGCCCGCGTCGAGAACGCGACCGGCGCCGAGGCGGTCCGCGACGCGCTCGACGACGAGGACCCCAAGGTCGGGTCGTTCTCGGTCGACGAGGTCCGACTGATAAAATCGACGCTGACCGAGTCGGGACCGGAGTACGCCGTCGTCCGAGAGTTCGGTCTCGGATGAGCCGAGGTGACCTTCGTCTCCCGAGTGATTCTCACCGCTGATAGCCGCGGCCGTACGTTTAACGTACCGGATCGGTGAGGGGTTCACAGATGGACGACGGGCCGCGAACGGCGGGAGGCGCGGGGTCGGCGAAGAGCGGCGGCGCCGGACGCGGCCGGAACGACGGTCCCGACCGCGACGACGGCCGCGGTCGCACGGACGGGGGTCGTCCCCCGGCGCTGGCGCGACTCGACCGGCGGTTCGACGCGTCGACGCGGCGCGAGGCGGCCGAGGCGCTCGGTAATCCCTCCAGTTCGATGAGCGCCGACGCGGGTCGGATCGTCGAAGAGCTGTTCGATATCGCGCTCGACGACCCCGACGAGGCCGTCCGCGCGGCGGCGATCGAGTCGCTATACTTCCACGGGGACGACCACGTCGACCGGCTGGCGCGGCGGATCGCCGAACGGCGAGGCTCCGACGACGACGGAGACGGGAAGCAGGAGGCGGGACGCGGCGCCGCCGAGACGTTTTCGCGCTGGCTGGGGCACGACCGGGCCGCGTATCGGATGCTCGGCGCGACCGGGCTGTCGGCCGTCGGCGGTGAGGGCGCCGCACCCAGACTCCGCGAGGCGTTCGACGACGACGACGCGCGGGTCCGCGCCCGGGCCGTCAGGGGATACGCGCGGGTCGGCGGCGAGACGGTCGAGGCGGTCCGGCCGCTGGTGAACGCGCCGAACGACCTCGTGCGCGGCGCCGCGGCCGACGCGCTCGTCGCGATGGACACCGACGACGCGGTCGAACTGCTCGCGCTCGCGGCGCGGCGCGGGAACGAGCGGCTTCGCCTCACCGCCGTCGACCGACTGGGAGAACTCGACCGACGGGACGCGGCCGGGGTACTGATCGGGGCGCTACGGGACCCCTCGGAGGCGGTGCGGCGGACGGCCGCGAGATCCGTCGCCACGGTGATCGCCGAGGCGGGGGCAGTTCCCGCGGGCGACGTGCGCGACCGCCTCCTCACCGAGCGACCCTTCGAGGCCGACGGCCTGCTCGCCGTGTTCCGATCGGTCGCGACGGAGCGAACCGCTGGCGACCGGGCGGGAGGAAACGGGGGTACGACCCCCGGGTCGCGAGAGCGTGTCGACGCCGAGACCAAGCGGTACGCGGCGTGGCTGTACTGCGAACTCCTCGAAGCCGCGGACCCGACCGCCGCCGACCGGTCGACCGCGGTGGAGTGGCTGGTCGACGCGCTCGATCACCGGGACCGACTGGTGGCTGACCTCGCCGCCGCGTACCTGCCGCGGATCGTCTCGGAGGACGCGGTCGGGGAGACTCCGGCCGAGGAGGCCCCACCGGACGGCGCGGCCGAGTCCTCGCTTGGCGTCGACGTCGAGCGAAAGCTCCGGTCGCTCGCGAGCGACGGGACGGTCTCCGAGAGCGCGCGCGAGCGCGCCAGAGCGGTGTTACGACGGTTCAAGCGGGCGGTCGTGGAGGCGGCCGCGGACCGCCACGTCGAGTACGTATACGTTCGCTGGCCCGCGGACTACACGGAGAGCTACGAAGGGTAGGCGGGGGAAGGGCGGCAGAGAGTCCGAGTGGCGGCGTCTACGGCCGACGGACGAACCGACCGTCGTCGACGGCGACCGTCAGGTCGATCGTCTCGTCGAGGAAGTTCAGGACGGTGGCGACGTTGCGGTCCGCGTCAGCGTCGACGTACAGCTGTAACACGCCGCCGGCATCGTCGAGGCGCGCGGCGAGCATGCGGACGAACGCGACCGCGCGCTCGACGTCGAAGGCGGCGACGATCTGGTGGAAGACGCTTACCTCCAGCGAGACGCGCTCGCCGGACTCGTGGTTAGCGTCGAGGATCCGCGAGACGGTCTCGCCGACCTCGTCGGGGGAGAGGCGGGGGTCGAGTTCGACGATCTCGACGTCGAGACCCTCGAAGTCGACGTCGGGGGTCGCCTCGAAGTCGTACTCGCCGGTGCTGACGATCACCGTCCGGCGGGGCCACGACGCGAGGCGCTCGTCGAGCGTACGGACCAGCCGCTCCGGCGTCGGCGTCACGGCGACGACGAGTCCCGCGGCGCCGTGGAAGTGCGCCCGGAGCGCGTCGGCCTCGCCGCCGGTCGGCGGGGCGTCGACGCGGACGACCCCGTCCCACCCCATCTGGTCCGCCACGTGAACCCCGTCGGCGATCCGATCGGCCACGTGGTCGTGGAGGTGCGCCTTGAACTCGGCGACCGCGCCGTCGGTGTCGTAGGCGGTCTTGGCGGTGGCGCAGTACGGGCAGTCCCAGCTCACGCGGAAGTCGGACTTCGAGAGCGCGTCCGAGTGGTGGGCGAGCAGGTGCGACCCCGTCACTTCGGCCATCTCCGAACGGTCCCGCGTCCACGCGACGAAATCGCATCGGCCACACGCCCAACGGCTCACCATGATCGAGAACGTGTCTGTTGGGACCCGTCGGAGGCAGATGTATGTTGTGTTATGTGTGTTCGGTTACCGCGTGCGTCGCTCCTCGCCGACGGCGGCGGGCACGCGGGGCGAAGGCGGGCACGCGGGGCGAAGGCGGGCACGCGAGGCGACGACGGTCACGCGAGGCCGCCAGATCCGTCGGCGGCTCCGTCGACGTCGGCCGCGAACCCGTTCTCGTCGGCGTGTTCGACTCGGACTCGGGTGACCCGGGTCGCGGTGGCGCCGGTGACGGCGAGCGTGACGTCGCCGACCGTGACGCGGTCGCCCTCAGCGGGGAGCCGGCCGAGCTGTCGGGTGACGAGTCCCGCCACGGTCTCGGCGCCCGCGTCCGCGGGCAGCGAGAGGCCGAGCGTCTCGTTGAGGTGCGACACCGTCGTCCAGCCGCGGACGACCGCGGCGTCGGGCGCGACCACGTCGACGGCGTCCGTCTCCCACCGCCCGACCAGCTCGCCGACCACCTCCTCGAAGAGGTCCTCCAGCGTCGCGATTCCGACGACCGCGCCGTGTTCGTCGACGACGATCACCATCCGCGCCTCGCTCGCGCGCATCTCCGCGAACAGCTCGTCGAGGGGTTTCGTCTCGGGGACGAACGTCGGCTCCCGCAGCGCGCTCGCGAGGTCGGCGCCGGTCTCGTCGGCGCGGATCGCGTCGCGCACGTCGACGGTGCCGACCACGTCGTCGCGGTTCTCGCCGTAGACGGGCATCCGCGTGACGCCCTCGCTCGCGGCCCGCGAGAGCGCGTCCGCGGGCGTCGCCGTGTCCGGGAGCGCGACCACGTCGGTCCGGGGGACCATCACCGCGGCGACGGTCGTGGTCTCCAGATCGAGGACGCCGCGGATCATCGCGCCCTCGTCGGGGTCGAGCGCGCCCGCCGCCTCGCCGGAGCGCACGAGCGTCGCGATCTCCTCGCGGGTGAGGTACGACTCGATGTCCGACTCGCCCCCGGTGAAGCGGTTGACGACGCCGGAGAGCGCCTCGAACACGTACAGCACGGGGCGGAGAACGCGCTGGATCGCGACGACGATCCGCGAGACGCGGAGGGCGTGTGTCTCGGCGTTGGCGACCGCGTACGACTTCGGCGCGATCTCGCCGAAGACGATGACGAAAAGCGAGGTGACGAGCGTCGACCCCGTGGCCGCCTCGCCCCCCGAGAAGCCGAACCGGACGAACACCGCGGTCGCGACCGACGCGGCCGCGATGTTGGCGACGTTGTTGCTCACCAGGGCGGTGACGAGGAAGCGGTGCGAGTCGTCGCGCAGCGCCGACAGCGCCCGGGCGCCCGGGACATCGGTCGCGACGAGCGAGTCGATCCGGTGGGTCGGCACGGAGAACACCGCGAGTTCCGAACTGGAGAAGAAGGCGCTCACCGCGGTCAGCGCGAGGATGGCGCCGACGCCGACGAACGCGATCGTGAGGTCCATGTCCCGGACATGCGGCCGCGTATAAAAGGCAGTACCGACGAGGAGGGAACACAGGACCGACGCGGAGAGTGTACACGAACGCGTACTCTCCACCGGAAACAGAGGGGTCTATACCCACGAGCGCGGATCCGTCCGGGCGGCAAAACGGCGCGATTCGGAAAGCGTTAACCCCGCGCCGCGGGTGCGTTTCGGCATGAAGGTACTCGTGACCGACCCCATCGCGGACGCGGGGTTGGACCGACTCCGAGACGCCGGCCACGAGGTCGTCACCGACTACGAAGCCGAAGGCGACGCGCTGCTCGCCGCCGTCGCCGACGCCAACGCGCTGATCGTGCGGTCCGGAACCGACGTGAACGAGGCCGTCTTCGAGGCCGCCTCCGACCTCGTCATCGTCGGCCGCGCCGGCATCGGCGTCGACAACATCGACATCGAAGCCGCCACCGACCACGGCGTCATCGTCGCGAACGCGCCCGAGGGCAACGTCCGCGCCGCCGCCGAACACACCGTCGCGATGACGTTCGCCGTCGCGCGCTCGATCCCGCAGGCGCACGGCCGCCTCGTCGGCGGCGAGTGGGCGAAAGGGGAGTTCCTCGGCACCGAGGTGAACAACAAGACGCTCACCATCGTCGGTCTCGGCCGCGTCGGCCAGGAGGTCGCCAAGCGGCTCGACTCGCTCGGGATGGATCTCGTCGTCTACGACCCGTACATCTCCGAGGAGCGCGCCGAGCGGATGGGCGCCGAGCTGGTCGACGACCTCCACGACGCGCTCGCGGCCGGCGACTTCGCGACGATCCACACCCCGCTCCTCCCGGAGACGGAGGGGATGATCGGGGAGACCGAGCTGGCCCAGCTCGAGGGGGGCTACCTCATCAACTGCGCCCGCGGCGGCATCGTCGACGAGGACGCGCTCGCCGAAGCGGTCGACGACGGCGTCCTCGCGGGCGCCGCGCTCGACTCCTTCGCGGAGGAGCCGCTCCCCGAGGACTCGCCGCTGCTCGACGTCGAGGAGATCGTCTTGACGCCGCACCTCGGCGCCTCGACGGAGGCGGCCCAGGAGAACGTCGCGGTCGACACCGCGGAAGCGGTGCTCGCGGCGTTCGACGACGAGCCGGTCCTGACCGCGCTCAACGCGCCCTCCGTCGACGAGAGCGCGTTCCCGCGGATCGAGCCGTACATCGACGTGGCCGAGACCGCCGGGAAGGTCGCCGCGCAGCTGCTCGACGGCAGGATCACGGAGGTGGAGACGACCTACGAGGGCGACATCGCCGCGGAGGAGGTCGACCTCGTCACGGCGTCGGCCCTCAAAGGCGTCTTCGAACCCCTGGAGTGGCAGGTGAACGCCGTGAACGCGCCGCGGCTCGCCGAGGAGCGCGGCATCGAGGTGACGGAGTCGAAGACCCGACAGACCGACGACTTCCAGAGCCTCGTCCGCGTCACCGTGCGCAACGGCGACGACGAGATCGCGGTCGAGGGGACGCTGTTCGCGGGCGAGGACGCCCGTATCGTCCGTATCGACGGGTTCCGCGTCGACGCGGTCCCGTACGGCCACATGCTCGTCGCGCGCAACACCGACGAGCCGGGCGTCATCGGTCTCATCGGCACCGTCCTCGGCGACCACGACGTGAACATCGCCGGGATGTTCAACGGCCGCGAGACGCAGGGTGGGGAGGCGCTCACCGTCTACAACCTCGACTCGGCCGTCCCCGACGCGGCGCTCGATGAGCTGCTCGCGGACGACCGGATCGTCGAGATCACCGAGATCACGCTAGACGGCGCCGACGGGCGCGCGGACGAGTAGGGCGCGTCGAGCGATACACAAGAACAACCGGCTGTTTGCGAGCGGCTTCCCTCACGATCGGTTCAGTTTATAACTGAAGGTGTCAAGTTGCCGAGCGGCCCGGTCACTCACCGTCCGACTCGTCGTCTCGATCGGGTTCGCTCTGATCGAGTAGCTGTTCGAGAACCGCGTCAACTGGTTCGTCGCCGATCTTCCGTCGGTAGAGCCGATCGTACGTCTCCTCGCTGATCTCGATCTGTTCGCTGGTCCCGGTGTTGGTCGATTGTAAGTCGAGCAGTTGAAATTCGATTCTGACACCCCTCTGGACCGATTTTACTCGCGCAGGTGGTCGACGACAGCGTCCACGTCGTTCGGGACCGGTTCGGGGTCGCCGCCGGCCTCGTAGGCGGCGTCGGGGTCTTTTAACAGGTGCCCGGTCGTCAGGCAGACGACCTGCTCGTCGTCCGCAACGACGCCCTCGCGGCGGAGCTTCCTGAGCCCGGCGAGGCTCGCAGCGGAGGCGGGCTCGACGCCGACGCCCTCCTCGGCGAGGTCGCGCTGGGCGTCGGTGATCGCCTCGTCGCTCACGGCGACGGCGGTGCCGCCGGTGTTGCGGATCCCGGGGATCGCCTTCGGCGCGTTGACGGGGTTGCCGATGCGGATCGCGGTCGCGCGCGTCTCCACCTCCTCCCAGCGCCGGACCTCGTCGTTCCCTTCCTCTATCGCCTCGACCATCGGCGCGGCCCCCTCGGCCTGGACGCCGGTGAGCTTGGGGACCTCGTCGACGTCGAGCGCGCCCGCCTGGACAAGCTCGCGGAACGCCTTATAAAGCGCCGCGGTGTTGCCAGCGTTGCCGACGGGGAGGACGATCCGGTCGGGGAACGCGCCGTAGTCGTCGCGGAACTCCTCTAAGATCTCGAAGCCGATCGTCTTCTGGCCCTCCAGGCGGAACGGGTTCAGGGAGTTGAGCAGGTACGCCTCGCCGCGGGCGGCCAGCTCCTGAACGATGTCGAGGCAGGCGTCGAAGTTGCCGTCGACTTCCAGGATGCGCGCGCCGTGGAGGCTCGCCTGCGCGATCTTCCCGGCGGCGACCTTCCCCTCCGGGAGGAGGACGAGCGTCTCCATGCCGCCGCGGCCGCCGTACGCGGCGAGCGCGGCCGAGGTGTTTCCGGTCGAGGCGCACGCGAGCGCGCCGACGCCCAGCTCCTTCGCGACGCGGACGCCGACCGTCATCCCGCGGTCCTTGAACGAGCCGGTGGGGTTCATCCCCTCGTGTTTGATCCGGAGCGCCTCGACGCCCACCGACTCCTCGATGCGGGGGACGCGGTGGAGCGGCGTGTCGCCCTCGGGGAGCGTGACGCCGAGGTCGAAGGGGAGCGCCTCGCGGTAGCGCCAGACGCCGCGGTCGGGACCCTCGGAGGGCGCGCCCGCGCCGAACTCGTCGAACGTCGGCGGGTCGTCGTACCGCGCTTCGAGCAGGCCGCCGCACTCGTCGCAGGTGTACCGGACCGCCTCGAAGGGCGCGAACGTCTCGTCGCACTCGATACAGGCGAGCCACGTCCCGTCGACGGCGCAGTCGGGCGCCGCCGGGACCGGGGCGTCGATGGCGAGATCCATTACGTCGAGGTCCGTTCCGCCGCGGCTTAAGACGGGCGGTCGGAACGGACGTTGCCGGCCGAAACGAAGGAGTTCGGCCGTCGACGGCGGAAGCGAAGGGACCGGGCGGTCGTCGACCTCAGTCGACGATGATCTCGGAGCTGTCGTCGCCCCCGTCGTCACCGGAGCCGAGGCGGTCCTGGTAGCGCTGGATCCAGTCGGCGAAGCAGTCGGGACAGAGGCGCTGGGTGTCGATGTTCGCCCGGTCGACGCTCAGCCGGACGGTACGCGAGAGCGCGTCCGTCGTCGGCTCGCCGCAGGCGTCGCAGGGCTCGGTCGTCGGCGCGTCGCTCATGTCGTCCCGGTCGCGGCGGCGGCTCTTAAAAGTACGTCGCGGCGAGCGTCGCGGCCGTCGCCTCGCCCTCAGACCGTCCGGAACGCGCGGTCGCCGGCGTCGCCGAGTCCGGGAACGATGAACCCGTCGTCGTCGAGGTGGTCGTCGATGGCGACCGTCAACAGATCCGCCTCCGGAACGGACTCGCTCACGCGGACGAGACCGGCGGGCGCGGAGACCGCGGAGAGCACGAACAGGTCCTCGAAGTCGTCTGCCTCGTCGAGGACGTGGTCGAGGACGGCGACCATCGTCGACCCCGTCGCGAGCATCGGGTCCGCGACGATCACGGTGTCGTCGGGGCTGATCTCGGGGAGCTTCACGTAGTCGATGGTGATCGGGAACTCCCCATCGTCGGTCATCCCCGCCTCCTCGTCGCGGCCGGCGGAGATGACCCCCTGTTTCGCGCGGGGAAACGCCTTCAACAGCCCCTCGACGAACGGGGTCGCGGCGCGGAGGACGTTGATGATAACCACGTCGTCGAGTCCCTTCACGCGCTCGCCGGTCGTCTCCTCTAAGGGGGTCTCGACGGGGACGTACTCCGTCTCCATCGCGCCGTCGATGATCTCGTAGCCGCAGATGCGGCCGAGCTTCACCAGCCCCTTTCGGAACGCGACCTGCTCGGTCTCGACGTCGCGCAGCCGCGAGAGGGTGTCCGTCGCCAGCGCGTGCGTGATGAGGTGCGCGTCGTCGCGGTCTTCGATCGTCATTGTCCGAAATCCAGCCCGGAACGGCCTTAAAACGTGGCGAATCGGGAAGCCGCCACGTGCCCGGCGACCGCCGGAGGACGCGATCCGAGCCGATACGTTGATACATCCCGGCCGTCGACCCCCGGGCATGTTCCAATACGTCTCCGCGGTCAGTATCGTCAGCGTCGCCGTGACGGTGCTGATGGTCGCCACGATGCTGTACCTCGTGTGGGGCGCGCTCGGCAGCGACATTCACAGTCCGAGTCCCGGCGACACCGAGCAGCCGGACCTGGGCGAGGGCGACGAGACCCCGGAGGAGCAGGAGGAACTACCCGAGGGCAACGCCGCGTAACCGATCGCGCCGCCTCCGAACGTCTCGTCGCCGAGTCGAGGAGTTCCGTCCTCGGCGTTTAGCGCTTTTTCGAATCCGAATCCGCGGCCGGCGAGTCGCGGACGACGACGTCATCTGTCGCCGGGGGCGCGCCGACCGCCAGCACGGTCACCGGTCCCGCCGCGTCGGCCGGGTTGTACGCGCGCTGCGGGTGTCCGGGGTCGACGACGAACAGGTCGCCGGTCGGCACCTCGTAGGTCTCGGCGGGCGTTTCGACCGCGAGCGTCCCCTCGATCACGTAGAACGCCTCCTGTTGGGTCTCGTGGGCGTGGTACGCGAGTGGGAGCTGCTCGCCCGGGGCGGCGCGGAAGCGGTTGATCGCGACGGCGTCGAGTCCGCCCGGATCCGACAGCTTCCGGCACTCGCAGGGACGGTCCGGCTCCGGTTCGACGGCGTCGACGTCGACCACGCGGTAGCCCATGCGAACGCCTCCCGCGGCGGCCGCAAAAGGGCGTCGGCCGCGAGAGCGGCGGCGTCTCCGGCCGCGACACGCGAAGAGATTTATACGCGTCCGTATCCTACCCCGGGCCATCCGATGGAAGAGAGCATCTCCGGCTTCAAGGTGCGCGGCGACTGGGGCGACGTCGTCGAGCACGGCGAGCGGATCGCCCTCGCGCTCCGGGAGGTCGGCGTCGACGGCGACGCCTACTACGAGTTCGACGAGTGGCGCCCCAAGACCCACGAGCGCATCGACGAGGACGTCTCGGAGAAGACCGCGGCGCAGGCGTCCGTCGACGAGGGGGAAGGCGAGCGCGCGGGGCAGTCGCCCGGCGACGACCTCCAGACGGCCGGCGAGAAGCTCACGGAGTCCTACGAGAAGGTCGAGGAAAACGACACCGAGAGCGCCCGCGAGAGCTGGGGCGAGTCGATCGAACACGTCGCCCGCGCGGCCGACTCGGCCAGCCGGAAGGCGCTCCGCAAGGTGGAGGACGCCGTCTACCGCAACGTGATGACCCAGATGGCGCCGTACTACTTCGACAACGAGCTCGTCAGCGCCAACATCCAGGAGGTCGCCCGCGCCGAGGACGGCGAGACGTTCGTCTTCGAGGTGAACGTCAACGACGACGAGCTGAAAAGCGAGGTCTCCGAGGTGCTCGGCGACTACGAGTCCGAGATCGACCGCTGGCACGTCGAGACCGAGAAGCGGACCGACGACGTCGCGGCCGCCGAGGGCGTCGAGCCGCCCGCCGAGGAGGGCGGCCCGGACTCTACGACGACGTGACGGGGGCGTGCGCCGGGCAGACGCGACCGCAGCAGGTGAGCGCACCGGGCGGACGCGACCGCAGCGGGCGGGCCGCGATGGCGGTCCGGCCGCGCCGAGACACATCGGTCGGCTTTAACTCGCCGACCGCCGAATCGAACCCATGAACGAGGTACTCCGGGTCGAGGCGGGCGAGCTGTCCGTCGACGAACTCATCGACGAACTCAACGACGGCCGGCGGATCCTCGTCGACGTCGAGGTCGCCGGCGCCACCCACGAGGTCGCCCTGCGGTACGACGGGGAGACGTACCACTGCGACACGCCGACGAACCTCCACCGGCACGCGGACGAGTCGGGGATGCGGGGTTGTATCGACCAGATGGGATACGCGACCGAGGAGTGACGCGGCGGACGGACGGAAACCGACATTTAACCTCGCTGCGGGCGAACCGATCTCCATGAGCGACCCCGAAATCGAGGACCTCGTCGGCGACCGGTCTCCCTCGTTCGAGCACGTCCTCTCCTGTGTCTTCGGCGTGCGCGACCACGAGAGCCGCGCATATCTCGCGCTGTTGGAGTACCCGGGCAGCACCGTCTCCGAGCTCGCCGACGCCCTCGACCGGGACCGGTCGAACGTGAACCGGTCGCTGTCGACGCTCCGCGAGAAGGGACTCGTCGAGCGTCGCCGCCGACTGCTCGACTCCGGCGGGTACGTCTACCAATACACCGCGATCCCGGTTCCCGAGGCGAAGCGCCGCCTCCACGACGCCCTCGACGAGTGGGTCGCGGACGTCCACGACGCCATCGACGCGTTCGACCCCGACGAGCGCTGAGTCCGTTTCAGGGAGGAAGACGCCTATTCCTCCGCCCCGTCCGACTCTTCGCCCGCGGTCAGCCCGTCGTCCTCGGGGCGGTCGAGCGCGTGGTCCGCGTCATGGTGCTCGGAGTAGCCGTCGAACCAGCGGACGATCCGTTCGATGCGATCGACGATATGCGCCGGCTCGCCGGACCGAGACAGCTCGTGACCCTCGCGGGGGTACCGGACGAATCGCGTGTCGACGCCGTTCTTGCGGAGGATCCGGTGGTACAGCTCCGCCGTACAGATCGGGGTCCGCGTGTCGTCCTCGGAGTGGATCAGGAGGGTGGGCGTGTCGACCGCGTCGGCGTGGCCGGTCGGCGACTGCTCCCAGAGCCACGCCGGCTCCTCGGACGGGACCGTGTCGAAGTCGCCCTCGACGAGCTTGTAGGCGGCGTCGGTCGAGCCGTAGAAGCCGGTGAGGTCGTAGACGCCGCGCTGGGAGACGGCCGCGCGGAAGTAGTCGGTCTGGCCGACCGCCCACGCGGTCATGAAGCCGCCGAAGGAGCCGCCGGTGACGAAGGCGTTCGACGCGTCGATCTCGGGGCGGTCGGCGACCGTCTCGACGCCCGCCATCACGTCGCGGAGCGTGACCGCGCCCCAGTCGCGCTCGATGGCTTGCATGAACTCCTCGCCGTAGCCGGTCGAGCCGCGGGGGTTCGACCAGAAGACGGCGTAGCCGCGGGCCGCGAGCGTCTGGAACTCGTGCCACATCGTCCCCGCGGTCGACCACATGGCGTGCGGGCCGCCGTGGATCTCGACCGCGAGCGGGTACCGTTCGTCGGCGTCGCCGGCCTCCGCAGCGTCGGCGTCAGCACCCGCGGAGTCGGCGTCAGCGCCGGATTCCGGCGGTGTCAGCAGCCACCCCTGAATCTCGACGCCGTCGGACTCGAAGCGGAGCGCCTCCGGCTCGCCGATCGCCCGCTCGTCGAGGTAGTCGGCGTTCAGCTCGGTCAGGCGGGTCGTCTCGTCGGCCGCGGCGTCGTAAGCGAACGCGTCACCCGGGTGGTCCCACTCGCTGGCGGCGAAGGCGACGGTCACCGATTCGGGACCGGCGTCGGTCTCGCCGCCGACGGTCGCGGCGGAGACGGTGCCGGGCCGGAGCAGGCGCTCCGGCTCTCGGCTCCCGTCCGCGGGGACGTGCCAGAGGGCCGTCTTCCCCTCGTCCGGCGTCGCGAAGTACAGCGTCTCGTCGTCCGGTCCCCACTGCGGCGCGGTCCCCCGGCCGAGGCCGCGGTCGAGGTCGCCGGTGAGGTCGGTGACCTCCCCCGACTGGGCGTCGAGGACGCGGAGGTCGGTCGGCTGCGATCGACACCTGGTCCGGCTCCGCGTGGGTGAACGCGACGCGGCCGCCCGCGGTCGCCGCGAGGTCGGCTCCCCAGCCGGTCGTGGTGTGGACGCGCTCGGCCTCGTCGGCCGCGAGATCGTGAGCGTGGATCGCGATCTCGACGGAGTCGTCTGGGTCGTCACCGACCGACTCGGTGTAGTACAGCGTGTCGGCGTCGCCCCACGACGGGGCGGCGAAGTCGGCGTCGCGGTCGGTGACCCGCGTGACTGCGCCGGACTCGGCCGGGTCGGGGTCCGTGACGCCCCCGACGGTCGCGTCCGCGTCGACGACGTACACGCCGGGGCGGCGGCCGTCGAAGTAGCGCTCGGCGGCCCGGTAGACCGTCCGGTCGATGACGCGCGGGTCCGGGTGCTCGTCGGGTTCGTAGTCGTCCGGCACGGCGAGGTCGCGGTCGGTCTCCCGGTCGTCGGCGGTCACCGACTGGACGAACGCGATCCGCTCGCCGTCGGGCGACCACGCGATGGAGGAGACGCCGCCGACTACGTCGGTGACGCGGCGGGCCTCGCCCCCGTCGAGCGGGAGGACCCACAGCTGCTGGCGGTCGTCGGCGGCGCCGCGGGTGGAGGTGAACGCGATCCGGTCGCCGGAGGGACTCCAGCGCGGTTCGGCGTCGGACCCCTCTGGAAGGGTGAGTCGGCGCGGGTCGCCGTCGCCCGCAACGTCGACGAGGTACACCGTCGTCTCGTAGCTGTCGTCGTCGTTCGGCTGTCGGCGCACGAAAGCGACGCGGTCGCTGTCCGGCGAAATTCGGGGGTCGGACGGGACCGCGATGTCCTGGTAGTCGGCCGCGGTGACGCGCTCCATGCGCGTCAGTCGGACGGGGGAGGCAAAAGGCGTCGGGAGCCGGAAATGCGGTCGGTCGCGACCGGTCGGCCGCCTCCGGCGCGTCGCCCGCGAGGCCGCTCGGTCAGTCGTCGCCGTTGTCGAACGCGAGCGAGACGCCGTCGGCGTCGACGGTCGCGCCCGCGGCGCAGACCGGGTGTTCGAGGTCGGCCGCCAGCAGTTCGGTCGCGGCCGACGCGGCGTCGGTCGCGGTCAGGTCGTACGGCTCGGGGGAGTCGGTCTCGTAGGTCGCGACCACGGTGGGTTCGTCGACGGTCTCGACGAGCAGCGCGTCGCGGCGGACGGTCCCGATCGTCGCCGTCTCCGCGCCGACGACACCGGCGACCCGGGGCGTGTCGTAGTCGTCCTTCTCGAAGTCGAGCGCGAGCAGCGCCGACGCGAGCGCGTCGCGGGCGGGATAGCCCCGTTCGAGCTTCTCCGCGATCGGGTCGACGTGCGAGCCGTTTCCGAGGACTGCCAGCGGCTCCCCGGTCGGGGTCTCGACCGCTCGCGCGCAGTTGTACGAGACGTAGGGGTTGTCGGTCTCCGGCGCGTCCGGCGTCGGGCCGACGGTGAGCGTCCCGCCGCGGTCGCGGACGCGGCGGTTCGGGAACGAGCGCGAGGAGACGCGGTAGCCGCCGATGCCGGGCGCGACGACGACGAATCGTCCGACGTACATACAGCTTCGTGCGGATTGGGTCGTGTAAAACGCGTCGATGTACGCACGAACGCGATCCCCGAACGGCGAAGATCTGTCTCATCGCGACCGCGACGGCGTCAACACCGCAGGCGGGGAGACACGACCGCGGACCGAAAACGGTCGGACGCGACCGCGGACCGCCGGCGCGGGGCGACACCGTCAACCGATCGCACGGCGGCCGCAACGCGCAACGCTTACAAACACGTACTGGCTATCGGTGAGTACGCAGTCCATTGGGGTAGTGGCCAATCCTGTTGCCTTCTGGGGGCAACGACCCTGGTTCGAATCCAGGATGGACTACTTCTGCCGTCTTCGCTTCGGCTGGAACGCAGAGGTGTCCCCGTCCCGCGGTTTCCAGTTGAAACGAAGGGGTGATCGTCACTTCTCGACGTCCAGCAGCGCGACGCGCTCGCGAACCAGATCGGCGAGGTCGCCGTTCGTCGCGGCGAGTTCGCGATCGGTGACGCCGTAGAACTCGCGGACGCGGGTCTCGTCGAATCCGACTCCGATCGCGTCGCCGTCGGGGTCGTCAGCCGAATCGACGGCGAGCGCGCGGATCGCCTCGCTCGCCGCGTCGAGGTCCGCGGCCGAGCGATCGGAGCCGGACACGTCGCCGAAGTCGGTGAGGAGAACGACCGCGGAGCGCTCGCCCTCCGAGACCCCGAGTTTGAGGGCGCGGTCTATCTGCCGGCTCCCGGCCGCGTACAGCATGATCTCGACGCCGGGGTCGCGCGCGACTGCCTCGCCGCGAGCGATCGCCCGCGCGGCGAGCCGTGCGGCCTCGCGGAGCTGCGTCGCCGAGACGACGAGGTCGGCGTCGAACGCCTGAACGACCGCGCCGGTCTCCGCGGCGATCTCGTCGAGGTCGGCGAGGAACGCGTCGAGGTCGGCGATCGCGAAGGTTCCGGCGACGAGGCGGACCGCGGGGCCCGGCGCCGGCGCCCCGTCGGCGTCGACCGCGGGATCCGTCACCCGAAATCACCCAGACTGGCCTGTCCGTCGCCGTCGCCGTCGGCGTCCGCGCCGGCGGTCGCCGCCGCCGAGGCCGACCGATTGGGGTCGACGCCGTCGAGCGAGGGGTCCTCGCGGCCGGCGTTCTCTAGGATCCGCTCGGCGGTGCGCTCGCGGCCGCGGAGCGCGCCCAGCACAACCGCCTTGTCGGCCTCCCGGAGGTCCGCGCGGCTCTCGATGCCGGCCTCGTAGAGGCGGCGGGCGCGTTTGCGACCGACGTTCCGGACGCCCGCCAGATCGAGCAGCTCCTCGCGGACACCGTACTCCAGCCGCTTGCGGGCCTCGCGCACCTGAACGACCACGTCGCCGTCGATACCCTCCACGTCGCCCGCGAGCGTCTCCGCCGCCCGGAGGAGCCACTCGGCGGTGTCGACCTTCCCGCGGATGTCGCCCGGGCCGACGCCGTAGCGCTCCGCGATCCGGTCTTCGTCCACCTCGTTCGCCCAGTCTTCGAGGAGCCGGGCCGTCTTCAGCGCGGCGAGCCAGTCCTCGAACCGCACGTCCTCGTACTCGGAGGGCACGTCGCCGAGGAACTCCGTCTCGCGCTCGTAGCAGACCTCGGTGTACTCCTCGCGGTCGCCGGACTTGAGGTACAGCTCGTAGGTGTCCGGGGTCCGGCTGACGAGGTGGTAGAGACCGAGGGGGGTGACGGTGGGGGTATCCGCTTCGGTCTCCTCGTTCGACTCCGCGTCGGCCTCGCGCTCTTCGTCGTCGCCCGCCCGCGTGTACGTCGTGAATCCCGGTTCGTCCGCGTCGGCGCTGGGGTCCGCATCGGCGTCCGGGTCGAGACCCGGACCGGCCTCATCCGCCGGAACGAAGTCGCCGTCTCCGGCGTCGGGCGTCGCCTCCGCGCCGTCGACGACGGTTCGGAGACCGTCGAGTATCTCGGCCGCGCTCATCGGGTCGAGGTAAAGCCGCGAGACCGTGTGGCCGATCCCGGTCGCGGCGAGACCCTCGCTCCCGCCGTCGCGGTCGCGCTCGACGAAGCCGTTGACTTCGAGGTAGTCGAGGACGGTGTCGGTGACCGCGGCGAGGCGACCCTCGTCGTCGGTCTGGGTCGCGTAGAGGGTGTTATCGAGGAAGGAGAGCAGCCCCTCGCGGGTGGCGGCGAAGCCGGAGGCGACCGTCGCGAGGACGTGGGTCCGGAGCGCGGGTTCGGCCGCCAGCTTCGATCGGACCGGCTCGGCCTCGGCCCAGACGTACCGCTCGAACAGCTCCTCCTGCGTGTCGGCGTCGTTCGCGAGCAGCACCGCCTCGCCGTAGGGGTCGAGTCCGGGGCGGCCCGCGCGGCCGCACATCTGGTGGACTTCGAGGACGTCGAGCGGCTTCATCCCGCCGAACTCGCCGTCGTAGCGCCGCCAGTCGCGCACGATCACCCGGCGGGCGGGGGTGTTGACGCCGGCGGCGAGCGTCGGCGTCGCGGAGACGCACTTGATCAGGCGGTCGCGGAAGGCGTCCTCGACGAGGCTCCGGTGTTCGCTCGCGAGGCCGGCGTGGTGGAACGCCGACCCCTGCTCGACCGCGTCCGCGAGGTCCTCGGAGGTGTCGGTGTCGGAGACGCCGCGGATCTCTTCGGCGAGGTCGCGGAGGCGGTCACGCTCGTCGCCGGTGAGCCGCGGGGCGGTGACCTCGCCCAGCTTCCGGGCCGACGACTCCGCGTTGCGCCGGGAGTTGACGAAGACGAGCGAGGAGCCGCCCTGCCCGTCCTCCTCGGTGTCGAGGGCGTCGCCGACGAGCTTCGCGGTCTGGTCCGCGCCGCGCTCGACGGGCACCTCGCGCTGGCTCCCGTCGTCGAAGTTGATCGCGTTGCCGAAGTGGACGCCCGTCCGGAGTTCGATGGGGCGCCAGTCGGACTCGACGAGTTCGGCGTCGAGCCACTCGGCGATGACGTCCGCGTTGCCGACGGTCGCGGAGAGCGCGACCGTCTGGAGTCCGGGGTTCACCTTGCGGAGCTTCGCGAGGGTCACTTCGAGGGTGGGACCGCGGTGCGAGTCGTCGACGAGGTGGACCTCGTCGCTGACGACGCAGGTGAGGTCGTCGATCCACGGCGCGCCGTTGCGGATGAGCGAGTCCACCTTCTCGCTCGTGGCGACGATGACGTCGCGGCTCGCGAGCCACTCGCCGTCGGAGTCGTAGTTGCCGGTGGAGACGCCGACCGTGACGCCGAACTCCTCCCAGCGCTCGAACTCGGCCTTCTTCTCGCTGGCGAGCGCGCGCAGCGGGACGATGTAGAGGGCCTTGCCGCCGCGCTCGATGGAGGAGAGCATCGCCAGCTCGGCGATCAGCGTCTTGCCGGAGGCCGTCGGGACCGCCGCGACGAGGCTCTCGCCGTCGGTGACGCCCGCCTCGACGGCCGCCTGCTGGGGCGGGTACAGCTCCGCGACGCCCTCCGCTTCGAGCGCCTCGCCGACGCCCGCGGGGAGCCCGGAGAGCGAACTCGGTTCCATTACCGGAGTCTGGGCGCCGACCCGATTTAAACCGTCGGAAGACCGCGATGACGGGAGACAACGAGCGCGGCCGCGACCGTCGACGGCGACGGACACCTTATAAAACGATCCGCGGTGGCGCGCGCCTGCGAGTGGCCGCCGAAGGCGGCCGCGAGGAGCACGCGCGAGGTCGCCGGCGCGTAGCGCCGGCTGCCAGAGAATCTTTGATTCTCGCTGGACGCGGTGAGCGCTCGGAGAGCGCGAACCGCGAGGCTGGGGAGGCGCGAGGTGCGGTCGCTGTGCGGGGCGGGATTCGAAGGGGCGGCCGAGAGGCGGGCGCAGGCGTTCACCCGGATCGAAACATCAGCACCAGTTTATAAGCAACCAACCGATTGCACGGAACCGTTCACACCACCTGTTCGCCGTCGTCGTCGTACACCTCAATGGCGTCGACCGGGCACGAGCGCGCCGCGAACTTCGCGTCGAGCTCCTCGTCGTCGGGCACCTCAACGACGAACAGGTCATCCTCCTCCTCGGTGCTCCCCGCCAGATCGGCCTTCCCGTCGTTCAGGTTCTTCTCGAAGGCGTCCCACTCGGCGACGCACTGGAACATCCCGACGCAGGTGTCGCGGTCGAACTCGACGTACATGGACTCCGGTTCGGCGAGCCAATACAAAGCGGTGACGACGAGCGGTGCGGAGCCTCAGCCGTGAGGACGACCCGATTCCCGCCCCGAACCGCACCGCGACCGCACCTCACGCCTCCCCAGCCTCGTCGGCACGCGCCACAGTGGATAAGTAAACGAGCCCGTCGACTCCCGCTCGGTTCTATTTATAAGTGTTCGGCCACGTCCTCGGCGAAGTAGGTGACAATCAGGTCCGCGCCCGCGCGCTTGAGCGCGGTGAGCGATTCGAGGGCGGTCGCTTCCAGGTCGAGCCACCCCTTCTCCGCGGCGGCGTGGAGCATCGCGTACTCGCCCGAGACGTTGTACGCGGCGATGGGGCGGTCGAACTCCCGGCGCAGGTCGCCGACGATGTCGAGGTACGGCAGCCCGGGTTTCACCATCAACACGTCCGCGCCCTGCTCGGCGTCGAGCCGCGCCTCCCGGAGCGCCTCGCGGCGGTTCGCGGGGTCCATCTGGTAGTGCCGGCGGTCGCCGAACGCGGGCGCGCCGTCAGCCGCGTCGCGGAACGGCCCGTAGAAGGCGGACTCGTACTTCGCGGCGTAGCTCAGGATGGCCACGTCCTCGTGGCCCGCGTCGTCGAGCGCCTCGCGGATCGCCTTCACCTGTCCGTCGGTCATCGCCGAGGGCGCGACCACGTCGGCGCCCGCGTCGGCCTGCGAGACCGCGGTGCGCGCGAGCAGGTCGAGCGTCTCGTCGTTCTTGACGGTGAGCGTCGGGTCCGACTCGGCGGTCTCCTCGATCACGCCGCAGTGGCCGTGGTCGGTGTACTCGCAGAGGCAGACGTCGCCGATCACCGTTACGTCCGTCTCCGCGTCGATCCGCCGGATCGCGCGCTGAACGACGCCGTCGTCGGCGTACGCGCGGCTCCCGGACGCGTCCTTGGACTCGGGGACGCCGAAGAGGATCACGGACTCGACGCCGGTCTCGCTGATCTCCGCGACGCGGTCGACCGCCTCGTCGACCGGGACGCGCTCGTGGCCGGGCATCGTCTCGATGGGCACGCGTTCGTCGGTCGTCGCGTCGACGAAGACGGGCGCGACCAGGTCGGACGCCGAGAGGTCGGTCTCGGCGACGAGCGGGCGAACGCCGTCGGTCCGGAGTCGGCGCGGCCGGTCGGTGAGGTCCATGCAGAACCGGTTGGTCCCGGGCGGACTTTTAGCGTTCGTCTCGGTCGCGGGCAACTCGGCCCGGCCCGGAGGTCGCTCGGCGGAAAGGAGCCAACCGCCGCGCTACTCCGACGACTCGATGTCGATCCGGTCGCGAAGCTCCGCGAGCTCGTCCGACTCCGCGAGCTCCTCGACCCGCTGTTTGAAGTGGGTCTCGCAGAGCCCGACGACCACGCCGCGCTGCTCCGCCTCGTACGTGGCCTCCCGGTCGCAGTAGTGACACCGCATGCGCGCCACTCCGGCCGGCGCGGGCTTAACGCTGTTCGTCGGGCGCCGCGGCGGGAGCGTCCTCGGCCGCGAACTCCTTGACCGAGACCGGCTCGGGAAGTCGCTCGCGGACGGGTTCGAACGCCGACCGCGTCAGCCCCGCCTCGCCGAGCGTCCGCTCGTGCGCGTCCGTCCCGCCCGTCCTGAGCAGGTCGCTCTCGGCGGCGACGCGGTCGATCCGCGCGTCGTCGACGGCGCGACCGTACGGGTAGAAGCGCTCGACCACGTCGATGGCGGGCGACTCGCGGGCGACGGCGAGTGCCTCGTCGACGCGCTCGTACCGGAACGGGTGGGCGAGTCCGACGAGCGCGCAGGCGTCCGCGAGCAGATCGAGACCCTCGTCGAGCGGCGTCACCTCGCGCGCGACGTAACACGGGCCATCGTTCCCGATCAGCTCGTCGAACGCCCTCGCGTAGTCGTACGGCGCGTCGGACTCGTCGATGGCCCGGGCGATGTGTGGTCGCCCCAGCCCGGCCCGAGGTTCGACGTCGAGGTCGACGCCGAGCCGCTCCTCGACCGCGTCGAGGATGGCGGCGCCGCGCTCTCGGCGGTCGCGCTGGAGGCGGTCGATCTCCGCGGCGAGCGCGTCGGTGTGTTCGACGCCGTAACCGAGGAGGTCGAGGCGCTCGAAGCCGGCGTCGACGCGGAGTTCGATCCCCCGGACGATCCGGACGCCGTCGCGCTCGACGACCGGCGCGTCGAGACCCGGATGGATCCGGTCGTGGTCGGTGACCGCGACCCAGTCGACGTCGGCCTCGTGCGCCGCGGCCGGCACCTCCTCGAGGGTCAGCGTGCCGTCCGAAACGGTCGTGTGCGCGTGGAGGTCGGCGACGACGGGACCGTCGGGAGGGGCGGAATCCGCGGACATAGACGTGAACAGGCGTGCCCGACACTAAGCGGCGGCGGTTCGGAGCGAGCCGCTCGGTTTAATATAAGGCAGTATAAGGTATTCTCTCCGACTAAGGTCGTACATGGACAATCATTAAGAACCATCGGCGATTTCCACTCGTTGATGCGCTTGAACGGCGTCGACGACCGACTCGAACGGCACCAGTACCCGACCACCTCTGAGGAGATCATCGCGGCTCACGGCAACGCGACCGTAGAGCTCGCGAACGGGTCCGAGCGGCTCGGCGACGTCTTAGAGCGGTTCGGCGACCAGACGTTCGAGGACGCGGAGGACGTGTTCACCACGCTCCGGGCCGGCGTCTGTCACCGCGGCGTCGGTCGGCGGTTCTATTCCGACCGCGACCCGACCACCGACGCGGAGGACGGACCCTCGCCGGTCTCGTTCTGACGCGGCGAACCGCGCGGACTCCGTACACCTTTCTTTCGAAGCCCGACCGCGGAGCGCCGCCGATCCGCGGGGGACGGCCGCGCGACAGAGAACCGCGAGGCTACGACACCGGATCGACGACCCCGGAGAGGTCGAGCGGAACCGACCCCTTTTGATACCCCTCGACCGAGCCGTCCGGCTCGGCGCGGTACACGACGGCGGGCTTGTGACGGACCGCGGGCTCGGCCTCGCGCACGGCGGCCCACTCGTCGGCGGGGAACGACGAGCAGTCGACGAACAGGGTGACGCCGCCGGCGTGGGCCGCGAGCTGTCCACTCGTCTTCGTCTCGGCGGTGTCGCGGACGGCCGCGACGGGGTCGTTCGCCGAGCGCCCCGAGGTCGGCTGCGGGCGCGTCACCTCGACGAGCTGGCCGGCGCCCGTCTCGGGGTCCGTCGCGCGGAAGTCGAGGGAGTGACCGGTCGTCACCTCGATTTCGGGGGTGATATCGTACCCCGCCTCCGTGAGGATCCGGGCCGCGGTGAACTCGGCGATGGCCGCACTCATCCGGACGAGATCCGTCGAGGCGGAGGTGCCGAGCTTCCCGGCCATCGTCTCGCGGTAGTCGTCGAGCGTTCCCGGCCGGAGCGTCTCCTCGACGAATCCGGTCCCCGCCTCGCGGGTCGCGTCCGGGAACCCGGCGGCGTGGTCGCGGAAGAACGCCCGGCTCGTCGCCGCGCCGTCCTTCGAGCAGAACACGGGGAGGAAGTACCACGAGACGTGCGGGTAGTCGGCCAGCCACGGCTCGTCGTCGTGGAGTCCGGCGAGCAGCTCCCGCTGCGCCCACCGAGAGACCGGGTACGGCGCCTCGTCGAACCCATACTTCTCCGTCCGCCACAGCTCGCTCGGCGTCTCCGTGTTCCCGAGCCAGTACCCGACCGGCCCGCCGTCGGCGCCGGGCGGCGGATTGGCGTCGTCGTCGGTCCAGCAGAACAGCGCGAACGATCCGTCGTCCATGTCGAACCGGCGCGCCTCGTAGTCCGGCGGGGGAGCGAACCACGGGGCGCCGGCGGCCGCTCCGAGGTTCTCGTCGAGCGGTCGGCCGATCTGCGACCGGACGCGGTCCGGACTCCACCGGCCGGGCGAGCGCCTGAAACGGAGCGGTTGTGCCACGGGCGTACGGTGTCACGCCGCGAGGTTAATCGATCCGGTGAACGGAGGGGGATCGTTCACGGTTTATGATACATTTGCCGACAGGTATATAACAGGAAACGGCCAAGTGTGGGTGTACCATGTCAATGGGTGCCTATGACGAGGCCGAACACGAGCGTCGCGAGAAGAAGACCAGCGAAGTCGACGCCGACTTCGACGCGGAGCGGCCCGAGTACTCCGGTTCCCTGACCTACGACTCGGGCGACTCCACGGAGGCACTCCTCGACAAGTTCGAAGAGGTTCAGGGCAAGTGACGCGGCCGCGGCGACGCCGCGCCTTCTGACTCCGTTCTCAAACGCCGATAGCGACGCTTCTCGCGAGTGACCCGCTTAGGTGAGCCATATCGCCGCCGTACAGACGACCGCGACCGCAAGAACGTGGCCGACCACCGCACCGAGCAGCACGGGTTCGGTGAGCAGGAACGGCACGAGCGCGAGCTGGACCGCCGAGAAGCCGATGTTCTCGGCGTCGAGCCGCCTGACCGTCGCCCGCTCGTCGGGCGGGAGGTCGACGTGGACCGCGCGCCACAGCGCGACGACGGCGCTCCACCACGAGGTGCCGATGCGGTACGTCAGGTCCCAGAGGACGAGCAGGGTGAGGTAGACGACGGGAAGCGGCGGCTCCGGCCCGAACAGCCGGTCGATGAGCGTCGGTCCCGCGGCCCCGTCCCACGCGAACAGGTACGTCACCAGCGCGATGAACGCCAGCACACCCAACACGATCTCGATGCTCGACCCGAACAGCAGCCGCTTGTGCTCCGCCGGCGTCCCGAGCAGCCGGTTTTTGGCTCCGAGCCGGTCGCATCTCGACGCTGCCGACCGCCGCGACGACGACCGCGACCGTCCCGGCCGCCACGGCGTCCCAGGTCCCGTAGTACCAGCCGAGCGCCACCACGCCGACCTCGAAGATCGCGAACTGGAGCGCGACCGCCAAGGTGCGGGAGATATCGAGTCCGGGGATCCCGCCGACGAGGCTCTCGTACACCCACGTCTCGCCGTACTCGCGGCTCACGGCGAGACCCCGGGCAGCGCGCTCAGACGTGACTCCTCGGCGTCGCGCGACTCGGTCAGCGCCCGCGCGACCGCGAGTTCGAACGGAGTGCGGTCGACGGACACGAGCTCCCGAATCCGGTCGTCCTCGACGATCACGGTGTTCCGGAGCCCCTCGACCAGCGACCGGGCGAGGTAGGGGTTCACGTCGGTGACGAGTCGAAGCCACCGAGCGGACAGCTCCGGGCTCAACACTGGCACCCTGACGATCCGGAGGCCACCGCCGAGCTGTCGCCGGGTCCGGCGGAGGATCTCGGCGTAGGTCAACACCTCCGGGCCGCCGATCTCGAAGGTCTCGCCCGCGGTCTCGGGTGTGTCGAGGACGCCCGCGAGGTACGCGACCACGTCGGCTATCGCGATCGGCTGGCACAGCGTGTCGACCCACTTCGGGGTGACCATCACCGGGAGCCGCCGCGCCAGCCCGGCGATCACCTCGAAGCTGGCGCTGCCGGCGCCGATGATGATCGCGGCCCGGAGCGTCGTGAGCGCCGGGGTTCCCTCCCCGAGGATCCGTTCCACCTCGCGTCGCGACCGGAGGTGTTCGGAGAGCTCGTCGCGGTCCTCGCCGAGTCCGCCGAGGTAGACGATCCGGCCGATACCCGCCTCCGACGCGGCCTCGGCGAAGTTTCTCGCGCAGTTTCGGTCGCGCTCCTCGTACCCCGGGCCGCCGTCCATCGAGTGGACGAGGTAGTACGCTGCGTCGACCGGCTCTCCGTCGATCTCGTACGCGGGCGGGAGCGTCTCCGGTTCCAGGAGGTCGCCCTCGACGACGGTGACGCCGTCGGGCGGCGCGTAGCCGTCGGCGTCGCGGACGAGCGCGACCACGTCGTGGCCGCGCGCGAGGAGCGTCGGGACGAGTCGGCTCCCGACGAACCCGGTCGCGCCGGTGACGAGCACTCGCATACCGTTCTCTCGGGCGGCGCGACCATAAGCCCCGGCCCGGACGGACAGAGCTCGTCCGGAGCCGCGGTCGTCGCGAGCGCCCCCCGGATCGCTTCGCGGACCGATCGCTAGAAGTGCCCCCGGGTTCCTCCTCCGGTATGCGCGCAGGCGAGTTCGAACCGGTTCGCGGCGTCGACGACCTGTACGTCCACGACACCGGCATGTTCGACACCGACGAGTACGGCGCGGTCTACGTGTACGACGCCGAGCGACCAATCGTGATCGACACCGGGACGGGGGCGAACCGGGAGGCCCTCTTCGAGACCATCGAGGCGATCGGAATCGGCCGCGAGGAGCTCGCGTGGATCCTCCCGACCCACGCCCACCTCGACCACGCCGGGGGGGCGGGGTACCTTGCGGAGCGCTACCCGAACGCGTCGGTCCGGGTCCCCGAGAAGGGAGTCCGCCACCTCGTCGACCCCGGCGCGCTCGTCGCCGGCACCAAGTCGGCGGTCGAAGAGCAGTGGGAGTACTACGCGGAGCCGAAGCCGGTGCCCGAGGACCGGATCGAGGGGGTGAGCGAGGGGGACCGAATCGACCTCGGCGACCGCGAGCTGGTCGTCCACGAGGCGCCCGGCCACGCCCCTCACCATGCCGTCTACCACGATCCCGACGCGGGAGTCGTGTTCTCAGCCGACGCCGCGGGGATCTACGTCCCCGAGATCGACGCGATGACCCCGACCTCGCCGCCGCCGCAGTTCGACTTCGAGCAGTGTCTCGACGACATCCGGCTGATCGAGGAGCTCGACCCGGACACGATTCTGTTTCGGCCACTTCGGGCCGCGGGACTGCGACGCGGACCTGATCGGCGAGGCGAAGCGCGCGTTCGTCGAGTGGGTCGAGCGGGTCCGAGAGAAGCGCGCCGAACTCGACGACGACGAGGCGGTCGTCGACCACTTCGAGGCGGCGAGCCGCGACATCGACTACTGGAACCCGGAGCGGGCGCGCGCGAACACGAGCCTGAACACGCGCGGCGTGTTGACGTACCTCGACCACGTCGACGACGAGGAGTGACTCGCCGGCGGCGACGCGGCGGTCCGGAGAGACGCGGCGGCAACGCGGACCCGTCGAGAGAAACGCCCTAAACCCCGCCGCCCGTAGCCCCGCCCAGATGGGCATCTTTGACACGATCCGGGCCGTACTCGGAACCAGCGCCGAGACCGACGCGACCCGCGAGGCGGATCCCGAGGACCTCTTCGGGATGTCGACCGCGTACATGACGATGGAGGCGGACCTCGGCTACGACCACTGCGGCGAGGCCGCGCTGTGTTTCTCGGGCGTGGACAGCACCCGCTTCGACGACGCGGTCGAGACCGTCGAGGCGATTCTAGAGGCCGGCGAGATCGACACCGGGACGGGGTTCCACCGCCACGAGGACGACCACGGCTACCAGTGGTTCGTCCTCGAAGACGACGACCCCGAGGATCTGGTGACGAGCGTCCACTTCGCGGCCGACCAGTTCATCGAGGAGGGGTTCGGGTCGCGGCTGCTCGCGGCCGTCTTCGGCTTCGAGCGCGACGGCACGGACGCCTACTGGATCTACTCGTTCCGGCGCGGGGCGTACTACCCGTTCTCCCCGAAGGGGACGAGCGACCGGAACCAGCAGGTCGAGTTCAAGCTCCAGTCGGTCCTCGACGGCGAGCTGGGCCTGGAGGACGACGAGTCCTACTGGTACCCGCTGTGGCCCGACGCGCGCGGTAACCACCCGTGGGAATAAGATGTTGCGGCGCGGGAACGAGGGGTCACAGGAATGACGGGTGAGTCCGCGAGGGAGGCGTCAGAGGGACGGAACACGCCGAGGAAGCGGATCCTCCGCGGGATCGCGGTCCAGACCGCGGTCGTCGCCGCGGCGGTCCACCTGCTGTGGGCGTGGCCGCGGCTCGGATCGCCGCCGGACGCGCGCCCCTACTTCTTCATCGCGGGGAGCGCGCTCGCGGTTGCGGTCGCCGTCGCGACGCTACGCGCGGGCGAGTACCGCCGGCTGTACGCGCTCGGCGCGGGCACGCTCGGGACGTTCCTCGGCGGGTTCCTCGCGTGGCACGGGACCGGAGCACTCGCGGCGCTCGCGGCGGAGCCGCTGGCGGTCGCCGCGGCGATCGTCGAGGTCGTCGGGGTCGGCGCCTACCTCGCGCTGTACCGGCTTGCGCCGCCGACGAGCGTCGTCGCGCGTCGGCGGGAGGGAGAAACGGCGGAGGAAGGAGTAGGGAACGCGGAGAGAGGGAAAGAGGAGAGACGGAACGAGGAGGAGGAGGAGGCGCCGTGACCGACGCGTACCGGACGGTCGCCGAGCGCGCGACCGTGCGGTTCGAGGTCCAGGGATTGGAGTTCCTCGGGCACGTCGCGCCCGTCGACACGGTCGAGGCGGCGGAGTCGTTCGTCGAGGCGGTTCGGGGCGAGTACGCCGACGCGACCCACAACGTGCCCGCGTACCGGGTCCCCGCGGGCGAGCCGTCGGAGCGCGCGCCGGGGTCGGAGCCGATGCTCAGGGAGTACTCGTCGGACGACGGCGAGCCGACCGGCTCGGCGGGGAAGCCGGCGCTGAACGTCCTCCAGCAGCGCGAGATCCGGAACGTCGTCGCGGTCGTGACACGGTACTACGGCGGGACGAACCTCGGGGTCGGCGGACTCGCGCGCGCCTACTCGCGCGCGGTGAAGGAGGTAGTCGACGAGGCCGGCGTGATCGAGGAGCGCCCGCACCGCACCCTCGTCGTCGAGACCAAATACGACGACTCGGGGACGGTCCGGGGCGTGATCGAGTCGACAGGCGTCGAGTTCGACGCCGACTACGGCGAGCGGGTCCGGTTCGACCTCCGGGTTCCGGTCGCGGAGGTCGACGCGCTTCGCGAGCGGCTCAACGACGCGACGAGCGGACGGGTCGAGATCGACCGCTAACGCGTGCGGGCGGCTCAGCGGTCGTCTCGGCGGTCCGGCTACGAGAATTTCCGAACCGTCATTTCGAGGGTGTCCAGATCGAGGATGGGCGCGTAGCCGGCGTCGGGGTCGATGTTGACGGACTTCTGGAAGTCGGTCTGGGCCTGCCAGCAGCCGGAGTTGACCGCGAGCACGTTGTGGTACTTCCCCCAGCCGAGCTTGTGGACGTGGCCGGTGTGGAACACGTCGGGCACGTCCTCCATGACGAGGTAATCGCGCTCCTCCGGCGCGACGCGGGTGTGGCCACCGAACTGCGGCGCGACGTGGCGCTTCTTGAGGAGCTGGTACATCGCCTTGTGCGGCTCGTCGTAGCTCGCCTTCTCCTCGGGCAGCTCCGCGATCACCTCGTCGAGCGAGACGCCGTGGTACATCAGTACCTCGACGCCCTCGACCGAGACGGTGGCGGGGTTCGAGACGATCTGTGCGTCGTGGACATCCATAATCGACCGGATCTCGTCGTTGAACCCGGGCTGCGGCTCAGCGAGCCGGACCGCGTCGTGGTTGCCCGGGATCATCACGATCTCCGTGTCCGCGGGCACCTCCTTGAGGAGTTCCGCGAAGGCCTCGTACTGCTCGTAGATGTCGACGATTTCCAGCTCCTCGTCCTGGTCGGGGTAGACGCCGACGCCCTCGACCATGTCGCCCGCGAGCAGCAGGTACTCGACCGGGTCGGCCTCTGGCGTGTGGAGCCAGTCGGTGAAGCTGTGCCACGCGTCGGCCATGAACTCGTCGCTACCGACGTGGACGTCGGAGATCAGCGCGGCCTGGACGTGGCGGTCCGCCCCGCCGGGGCGGTGGGTTCGGGGGACGTCCGGGAAGTGAAGGGAGTCGGCGAAGAGGATGCCGGCGTCGTCGGCGAGCGTCCCCTCGACCGCGACGCACTCGTCCAGCAGGATCTCGTCGACGACGTCGGCGAGGCCCTTGTCCTTCATCACGAGGGCGGGGAACGTTCCGGTGGTGTCCTCCAGCTCGACGAGCCAGTGGCCGGATTTGGTGGAGCGCACGTCGTTGACCAGCCCGATCATCGCGGCGTCGCTGCCGCCGGGCATGTTCGCGATCGCCTCGGCGGGCCGGTGGTTGACGCGGCCGCGGAGGATCTTCGAGAGCCGCTCGTAGCGGTCGCGGAACGTCGTGACGAAGTCAGAGTACTCGCCGGTTCCCGTGCTGTGCCCGGTCATGTCGTTGCCGACTTCCAGGTCGCGCAGGTCGGGATCGCGGGAGGGTTCGGAGCCGCGAGAGCGTTCGGAGTCGCGGGAGCGTTCGGGATTGGCGGCGAGAGAGTCAGTAGTTTCGGGGTCGGCAGTCGCGGAGGCGTCGGGAGCCGTGGGATCGGGGGATTCGGCGGCCGCAGCGGTTTCGCCGTCCGCCGTCGCGGCCGCGGACGCCGTCTCGGTCCCTCCGACTCCGTGACCCGTAGACCCCTTCGTTTCGACTGGAGATTGTCCGGTTTCCGTGGGTGAAGCCGCGGATCTCTCGGTGTCAACGGTGGCCTCGCGGACGTGGTCGGCGGTGATCCGGAGGGCCTCGTCCGGGGCGTGGTCGACCGCGGCCGCGACGGCGGCGGCCGGGTCGGTCGCGCCCGCGAGCAGGGTGATCGCCTCGCGCTCGGCGTTGTAGCCGCGCTCGGCGAGGGCTTTCGCGATGCGGGCGTTCGACTCCAGCGGCACGCTACTCGAAACGGGGGTCGCAGCCAAAACCGTTCCGGAGGCGTCGGACTGGGTCGCCGGTCGTGATCCGGAATCGAGGTCGGCGTCCGCACCCGGAAGCTTATGAACGAAACCCGCCAATGGCGTCGTAATGGACGAAGGGGATCGGCCGACGGACGCGAACGAGTCGGCCGATCGAGACGAGCGGACGGAAGGCGGGTCCGAGAAGAGTCGCGAGGAATCGAACAGCGAGACGCCAGACGAATCGAACAGCGAGACGCCAGACGAACCTGACGACGGGGTTCCCGACGGTGACCGCGAGGTCGACCCCGCGGCCGAGACCGGGCCGGTCGGCGAGCCGGATGACCCGACCGAGGAGCGAGACGAACCGGACCCCGCGGCGGAGTCCGGATCCGACGCGGAGGAGGTAGAACCTGACGACAGACCCTCCGACGTCGACGACGTTTCCTCGGACATCGGGGGAGAGACCGTTCCCAAGAGGCGATCTCGGGGTTCCGAAGCGCCGGAGAACGGTGCCGACGAGTCGCTGCTGTACCGGTTCCGTCACGACCGCGACGGCGCGTTGATGTGGCTCCGGGAGATGCTCTCGAGCGTCGGCGTCGTCCTGCTGGTCGGGCTGCTGCTGTTCGGCGTCAGCGGCGTCTGGCCGCCGATGGTGGCCGTCGAGTCGGGTAGCATGGAGCCGAACATGCAGGTCGGCGATCTGGTGTTCGTCACCGAACCCGGACGGCTCGCGCCGGACGCTGCCGAAAACGGCGTCGGCGTCGTGACCCACGAGGCCGGGGAGACGGTCGACTACCGGACGTTCGGATCCTACGGCTCCGTCATGATATACACGCCGCCGGGGCGGACCGGGTCGCCGATCATCCACCGGGCCATGTTCCACGTTACCGAAGGAGAGAACTGGTACGACCGCGCCGACGAGGAGTATCACAACGCCGTCGACTGCGAATCCCTCGCCAACTGTCCGGCACCCCACGACGGGTACGTCACGCTCGGGGACAACAACGGGGCCTACGACCAGGCCAGCGGTCTCTCGCCGCCGGTCAAAGCCGAGTGGGTCGACGGGGTGGCCCGCCTCCGGGTCCCGTATCTAGGGTACATCCGCCTGATCGCGACTGGGCAGGTGGAGCTGAACGAGGCGATAACGGGGGCGGTCGGAAGCGGCCTTCCGGCGGCGGAATCGGGACTCGTTTCGTTCGCTCCGGCCGCGTAGCACTCGTCGGGAGGTCGTCAGCGACGTAACGCTCGCGAGAGGTCTCAGCGACGTAACGCTCGCGAGGGGTCGTCAGCGGCGTAACGTGCCAGGGCGGCGTTAGTTGTCGAACCGCGCCTGAACGAACGGCTGCGCGTTCTCGATGTCGCCGAGCCGCGAGTCCGACAGGAGGACCGCCTCGGTCTCCTCGACGGGCACGGAGAGTCCCATCTCCTTCGTCCGCCCGTAGCGGCCCTTCGAGACGACGACGGCGTTGACGATGCCGAGCATGTCGAGTTCGCTGATCAGGTCGGTGACGCGCCGCTGGGTTAAGACATCGGCGTCTATCTCCTCGCAGAGCCGCTTGTAGATGTTGAACACCTCGCCGGTGTTGATGTTGTGGACGCCGTTCTTCTCCAAGAGGATCACGGCGAACAAGACGATCTTGCTCTGGGTGGGGAGGGTCCGGACGACCTCGACGACGCGGTCGAGTTCGATCTTGTCCTGCGCCTGCCGGACGTGCTTCTCCGCGACGATTTCGGCCTGCGAGCGCTCGGCGAGTTCGCCGGCGGTCCGGAGAAGGTCGAGCGCGCGGCGGGCGTCGCCGTGCTCCTGCGCCGCGAACGCCGCGCAAAGCGGGATCACGTCGTCGGTGAGGGCGTCGGGCTTGAACGCGGTGTCGGCGCGGTGCTGGAGGATGTCCCGGAGCTGGTTGGCGTCGTACGGCGGGAAGACGATCTCCTCCTCGCCGAGGCTGGATTTCACGCGGGGGTCGAGGAAGTCGGTGAACTTCAGGTCGTTCGAGATCCCCATGATCGAGATGCGCGAGCGGTCGAGCTCGGAGTTCATCCGAGAGAGGTTATACAGCGTGTCGTCGCCGCTCTTTTCGACGAGCTTGTCGATCTCGTCGAGCATGATCACGACCACGCGCTCGTGGTAGTCGACCGCCTCGAAGAACGTCGAGTAGACGCGGTCGGTGGGCCAGCCGGTCATCGGGACCTCCTCCATCTCGTCGGCGTCCTCCTCCAGCGTCTCGATACGGTCGTCGAGTTCCTCGACCAAGTCGAACTCGGTGCCGGCGAGGGCGGGGGTCGGGTCACCGCTCGGGTCTCCGTCGGTGTCCGTCGCGTCGTCGCGGAGGCCTTCGAGGCGGTCGAGACGGTCGGAGATCACTCTCTGGTTCTCCTCGATGAACGTGTTCGCGAGCTGGGCGAGGACGCGGTACTGGGTGTCGGTCACCTCGCAGTTGATGTACTCGACCTCGCAGGGGACGTCGTACTTCTGGGACGTGGACTCCAGTTCCTGTGAGACGAACTTCGCCGAGGCGGTCTTCCCGGTCCCCGTCTTCCCGTAGATGAGAATGTTCGAAGGGGTCTCACCGCGGAGCGCGGAGACGAGGATCGTCGCCATCCGGTTGATCTGGTCGTTGCGGTGCGGGAGTTCGTGCGGCGTGTAAGAGGGTCGGAGTACCTCCTTGTTCTCGAAGATCGGCTCGCCGGAGAGGAGGTCGTCGAACAGTCCCTGATTCTCGTCGTCGTCGTCGAGAACGACCTCGTCGAGGTCGACGTCGGGAGAAGACCGGTCGCGTCCACCGTTGTCGATCCCCGTCGTTTCGGGTGCGGCGTCGGACGAGGGATCGGATTGCGGAGTCGGATCGGAATCGGGATCGGGATCCGCGTCGAAGCGGTCGTTCGCCCCGGTGGACGACGGCGTGTCGGATCCGACGGATTCGATGTTCGGGGAATCGATATCCGACTCCACATCGACATCGAGGTCGGAGTCGGCGTCGGCGTCAAGGTCGGAGTTGGAGTCGGCGTCGAGGTCAGTGTCGTCACCGCGGTCAAGCTCGGTTTCAGTTGGACCGTCGGAATCACGGTCTCCGACCGTGGCGTCGCTGGTCTCGGAGTCGTTGCTATGATCTGGGCCGTCGCCGTCGTCCGGTTCGGTGCCGTCGTCAGCCCGCGGTGTGTGATCGCCTTCGTCCATGTGAACCCCTCCATTTCAGGTGGAGACAGCCAGATAAGTCGGTTCTCACGCCGTCTCCCGTCGGAAATACGGACCAGTGGTCGAATTGGGGGACCGACCACGTCCAGTTGATACACTCGAACCAGATGAAGAGACGGTACAAAAGTGTTCCTCTCTGGAGTTGAAACCGTCCTCTCTGCCACGGAGTGACGGGTCACCTCGGAGAGAGTTCGAGTCGAATGAGGGGTATTCGACCCTATCGGCGGCGTGTGCGGATCGACAAAAGAGTGGAAAATGTGGGAGAATTTCCGCTGGAACGACGCCGTGTCTCGACCGGTTTCCCGGTACGTGGAGTTCCCCGCGGTATAGAAGTCGCTATCGGCGGTTCCGACGGTCGCATTCGTCGTTTCCCTCGCGTTTATCGCTTCTTCCGCGTTCGGTGTCTCGACTACCTCGTGTCGTCGGTCGTCCCGTCGGTCGCCCCGTCGTTGTTAGTCGTTGGTCGTCCCGTCAGTCGTTGGTCGTCCTCTCAGGTCGTCCATCTCCCGCACCGTTGTTTCCCGTCGTATCGAAAGGCTCGATCCGGTGGACCCCCACACCCCTTTGTTTCGGGTGGAACGGGGAATGGGTGGTGGGGGGCTGTAGGGGTGGCTATTCATACCGGTGGTTTTAATATACACTCCTTCGAATAGTGCCCTCGACAATTTTCTCTAGATTATATTAGTAGTAAAGTTATTATTTTTGTCTGTGGGGACAGAGATATTTACCGCTCCAACACAAATCTCCGTCAGACGATGGCCAACCACCCTCGATATATCCGGGTTCCACCCGAAACGAAGGGGTGGGGGAGGAACCTCGAATCAACGTCGACCCGTTGTAGTCGCTGTCCATCGGAACCGGTAGTTAAGGGACGCCCCTCGACGAACCCGGGAATATCACGGTCGACGCCGATAGTTTTACCATCCGGTAAACAAACTGTACTCACACCTATGCGACGAATGCGCACGTCAGATGGGGTGATTCGGTGACCGACACCGACAGCTCTGACACCGAGAATTCTGACACCGACGATTCCACGAGCGGGGAAATCGGCGACTCCTCGAACGGCGGGAAGATCCTGGAGGGGGTCACCGTCCTCGACCTCTCGACGTTCGTCACCGGCGGCTTCTGCTCGGCGATGCTGGCGAACCAGGGCGCGGAGGTCGTCGAGATCGAACAGCCCGGCTACGGCGACGCGGTCCGTCACTCCGGTCCCCCGTTCATCAAGGGCGAGTCCCCGTACTACTGGACGCTGAGCTACGGGAAGAAGAGCCTCGAACTCGACTTGAAGAACGACGACGCCAAGGAGGCGTTGTACGAGCTGGTCGAGGAGGCGGACATCTTTATCCAGAACTTCCGCCCGGGTACCGCAGAGCGGCTCGACGTCGACTACGAGACGCTCACCGAACACAACGAAGACCTGATCTACCTCGCGATCTCGGCGTTCGGACAGACCGGCCCGTGGCGTGAGCGGTCCGGATACGACCTCCTCATTCAGGGAATGAGCGGGATCATGAGCGTCACGGGGGAAGCGGACCGGCAGCCGGTGAAGGTCGGCCTGCCGATGACGGACCTGATCACGGCGATGTGGGCCGCCTTCGGTGCGACGACCGCGCTGTACCGGCGCGAACTGACCGGCGAGGGCGAGTACATCGACCTCGGGATGCTCGAAGCCACGCTGCCGTGGCTCACCAAGCAGGCCGGGATGGTGTTCGCGGGCGAGGAGACGAAGCGCATGGGGACGAAAGACCCCGTCCTCGCCCCGTACCAGACGTTCGAGACGAAAGACGGGTTCATCAACATCTGTATTCTCAACGAGAAGCTCTGGGGCGAGCTCTGCGAGGCGCTCGACCGCCCGGATCTCCCCGAGGACGACCGGTTCGAGCAGAACGCCGACCGCGTGGAACACCTCGACGAGCTGGAGACCGAAATCGAGACCACCCTCGCGAACAAGACGACCGACGAGTGGATCGAGGTCATCGCCGAGGACGCCGGCGTCCCCGCCGGCCCGGTGTACAGCGTCGAGGAGGCGCTCGACAGTCCGCAGATCGAGGCCCGCGGCACCGTCACCGAGATCGAACACCCCGAGCTCGGCGAGGTGCCGGTGATCGAACACCCGCTCAAGTTCCGCAACGCCGAGAGCGGCTTCGAACTCCCGCCGCCGCTGCTCGGCGAACACAACCGCGAGGTGTTCCGCGAACGCGGCTACTCCGAGGCGGAGATCGACCGCCTCGCGGAACTCGGCGTGTTCGGCGACGACGCGGACGACACGAACGCCGACGGTAACGAAGCGGACGCGGACGACACGAACGCCGACGGTAACGGAGCGGACGCGGACGGCGACAGCTGATGGACCCGAGCGCGACCGGCTCCACCGGCGTCCGCGTCGCCGGCGTCGGGATGACCCCGTTCGAGAGCGACTCCGGGCGCTCGCTCACCGACCTCGCCGCCGCGGCCGCCGAGCGCGCCCTCGCGGACGCCGCGGTCGACCCCGCGGACGTCGACGCGCTCCACTTCGGCAACGCCCTCGCCGAGGCGCTCGACGAGAGCGCGGGCCTCGCGAACGCGCTCGCGGCCGCCCTCGGTCTCGACGGCGCGTCTGCGGACCGGATCGAAAATACGAGCGCGACCGGTGCGAGCGCCTTCCACCGCGGGGTCGAAGGTATCGAAGGCGGCGCCGCGGGAGGCGCGGAGAGCGATCGCACCGACGTCGCGCTCGTCGTCGGCGCAGAGAAGATGTCCGCAGGCGATACGCGCGACGTCACCGAGGCGATCAGTCGACTCGTCCACCGCCGCGAGTACGCGCAGGGGATCACGCTCCCCTCCTTCGGCGGACTCGCCGCGGGCACCTACCTCGATCGTCACGACGCACCCAGAGAAGCCCTCGCCGCGGTCGCGGCGAAGAACCACGGCAACGCGGTCGACAACCCCGTCGCGCAGTTCCGCAAGTCGATCGACGTGGCCGACGCGCTCGACTCCCCGGTCGTCGCCGCGCCGCTTCGGCTGTACGACTGCTGTCCGATGTCCGACGGCGCCGCCGCGGTCGTTCTGACGCGGGGAGGCGATCGGGGTGACGACGAGTCCGTCGCGGACGCGGCCAACCCGGACTCCGAGGTCTCCCGTGCCCCCCGCGTCGCCGGCATCGCGAGCGCGACGGGGACCCACGCCGTCGCCGAGCGACCGGACCCACTCTCTATCGACTCGGTCCGGACCGCGGGCAACCGCGTCTTCGACCGCGCCGGGATCCGCCCGGACGATGTCGACGTCGCCTGTATCCACGACGCGTTCACGGTTCTCGAACTAATCGAACTCGAGGAGCTGGGATTCTACGAGACGGGAACCGCCTGGGAGGCAACGCTCGACGGCGACACCGCGCTCGATGGCGACCTCGCGGTCAACCCCGGCGGCGGACTCAAGGCCCGCGGCCACCCCCTCGGTGCGACCGGACTCTCGCAGATCGTCGAGCTCGTGTGGCAACTGCGCGGCGACCTCCCCGAAACCCGGCGCGTCGACGGCGCGGAAACGGGATTCGCGATCAACGTCGCCGGCTTCGGGAACAACAGCGTCTGTACGGTGTTGCGCGCGTGACGGACTCGAACGAGCGAGTGCGCGGTTCGACCGATGACGACCTCCCTGCCGACCACGCCTTCGTCTGCGTCGACTGCGGTCGGCGCTGGTACTACGACCGGCGCAGCTGCCCGGACTGCGGCCGTTCCTCGACCGAGGACTCGACGGTTCGACTCGAAACGGGGGCGGTCGTCGCGACGACGACCGTCGAGACCACGCCGCCCGACGTCGGCGCGCCGAACCACCTCGCGTTGGTCCGGTTCGGCGAGGTCCGACTGATCGCGCAGGCGGCCGACGGCGACCTCTCTCCCAGCGATCGGGTCCGGTTCGACGGCTCCCACCGACTCCGCGAGGGCCGCGATCGAACCGATCCCCGGCTCGTCGCGGTCGACGACTCGTAGGTCGCAAAAGTGCCGCCGTCGCCTCGGCCCGGCCTGCCGTCGGCCGGTTCGATACTCGGCCGGTTTGCTACATGGCTGGTTCGCTACTCGGTCCGTTCGAGCGACTCGAAGATGAACTCGTCCATCGCCTTCCGGGCCTCCTCGGGCGCGTCCTCGTGTCCGAGCGATATCCGACGACCGCGGGCGGCGTGGATGACGTCGGTCACCAGCTGCCCCATCCGTTCGGCGTCGACGTCGCGGAAGACCCCCTCCTCGATCCCCTCCTCGACGACCTCGACGATGCTGCCGCGGAGCCGCTCGTAGTGCTCGTTGAACACCTCGCGGTGGTCGCCGTCGTTTTGCGCCTGCGTGTACAGCTCGTGGTACACCTTCATCCGGTCCCAGTGGCTGAACTCCTCGAACTCGGGACCGAACAGACACTGGTCGACGCGGGCGCGGAGCTCGGTCCGCGGGTCCGCGTCGCCCTCGACGACCACGCTCCCCTCGTACTGGTCGATGATGTGTTCGAGGAACGAGGACATGAGGTCGTACTTCCCGTCGAAGTGGTAGTGGATCACCTGCCGCGTGAGGTCCATCTCCTCGCCGATGTCGCGCATCCGGAGGTCCTTGTACCCGTGTTTGCTCAGCGCGCGGAACGTCGCCTCCATGATCACCTCCTTCGTGTCCTTGGAGGACACCGTCCCATTGGAGGAGTCCTCGTCGGCGCCGGTCTCGGAGCCCTCCTCGTCGGCGGCGGTATCGTCGACGCCGGCTTCGTCGACGCCGCCCTGTGATTCGCTCATACCGATACTCTACGCCTGAGGTACATAATACGGTTGCTCCGATCGCAGTTTCTTTACCGCCCGGTAAACTTTTAACCTCTTGGTCAAACCCTATTATCGAACATGACACAAACGATCGTGCGAAACGGGACCGTGGTCTCGCTCGACCCGGACGTGGGGGAGTTCGACGAGGCCGACGTCCTGATCGAGGACGGCGAGATAATCGAGGTCGGGACCGGGCTGTCGGCGTCGAACGCCGAGGAGATCGACGCCGCCGGCCAGATCGTCGTCCCCGGGTTCGTCGATTCGCACATCCACCTCGCGCAGACGCAGGTACGCGGGATCGCCGGCGACTGGTCGCTCATGGGCGAGTACTTCGACGACATGCTCGGCAACATCACCGGGCTGTACCGGCCCGAGGACATGTATCTCGGCGGTCTCTACGGCGCGTTCGAGAAGATTTACACGGGAACGACGACGGCCCTCGACTGGTCGTACCCCAACACGCTCGAACACGGCGAGCGCGCCGTCGACGCGCTGAAGGACACCGGGCTGCGCGCGGTGTACACCTACGGCCCGCCGGGCGACGACGCGGCGAAATGGTGGTTCGAGAGCGACGTCGGCCTCCCCGAGGAGAACATCCGAGAGCTTCACGAGGAGAAGATCCGCGACGACGACCTTCTCAGCCTCGCGCTCGGGCTTCGAGGACCGGACTTCTGTACCGACGAGACCGCCCGGGCGGACCTGGAACTGGCGCGCGACCTGGACGCGCTCTCGACGATCCACATGGGCGCCGCACTGTGGCCCTCGTCGGTGTACGGCGACGACTACCAGGGGTTCGGCACCATCGAGGACATGCTCGGGCCGGACGTCAACGTCGCGCACGGGAACCACTTCTCGCAGGAGGACATCGACCACGCCGTCGAGCAGGGCGTCTCCTTCTCGTCGACCCCGGAGGTCGAGATCCAGATGGGCCACGGCATCCCCGTCACCGGGAAGGTGATCGAAGCGGGCGGCCGCCCGGCGTGGGGCGTCGACGTCTGCTCGAACGTGAGCGGCGACATGGGAAGCCAGATGCGGATCGGCATGCAGCTCCAGCGCATGTTCGACAATCAGGCCGTCCTCGAGGGCGACGAGGAGGTCACCGAGGTGAGCATCTCCGCGCGCGACACCCTCGAAATGGCCACCATCGAGGGCGCGAAGGCGCTCGGACTCGACGACGAGATCGGGACGATCACGCCCGGCAAGCGCGCCGACCTCGTCTTGTTCGACGCCGACGACTTCATGACCGCGCCCTGCCACAACCCGGTCCAGACGGTCGTGTTTCAGTCCGACCCCTCGCACATCGACACCGTCCTCGTCGACGGCGAGGTCGTCAAGCGCGACGGCGAGCTGACGAACCCGAAGGTCCACGAGGAGTTCGACCGGTTCGTCGCCTCCGGCGAGCGCCTGCTCGACGAGGCCGGCATCGACGCGTAACGCCGGACCGAACGCTCACATCACCAACCGAACTCACCCTCTCACTTCACATGCGAATCGGCCAATACCGAACGACGGACGAACAGACACCGTGGCCCGGCGTCGCCACCGACGACGGCGTCGTCGACCTCGCCGACGCCGGCGCCGCAGCCGGCGTCCACGTGCCCGACCGAACCAGCGACCTCCTCGCCGACTGGGAGTGGCGCCGCAAGGCCGACCTCGCGGTCGAGTACGCCGAGTCGACCGGCGTCGGTCTCCGCGACCCCGCCGACCTCGACCGCGCCGCCCCCGTCGACGACCCGCAGAAGGTCGTCTGCGTCGGGCTGAACTACCGCGACCACGCCGAGGAGGGCGACAACGAGATTCCGGACGAACCGGTCCTCTTCTCGAAGTTTCCAACGTCGGTCGTCGGCCCGGAGGACGCGGTCCGCTGGGACCCGGAGTACACCGAGAAGGTCGACTACGAGGCCGAGCTGGTCGCCGTCATCGGCGAGCGCGCCCGCCGCGTCGACCCCGACGAGGCGCTCGACCACGTCGCCGGCTTCACCGTCGGCAACGACGTCTCCGCGCGCGACCTCCAGCACGGCGACGGCCAGTGGGTCCGCGGGAAGAGCCTCGACACCTTCGCCCCGACCGGGCCGGACCTCGTCACGACCGACGAGGTGGGCAATCCCCACGACCTCGAGGTCTTCGCCGAGGTCAACGGCGAGCGCCTGCAGGAGTCGTCCACGTCGAACCTCATCTTCGGCGTCGACGACCTGATCTCCTTCTGTAGTCAGGCGTTCACGCTCGAACCCGGAGACCTGGTGTTTACGGGCACGCCACCCGGAGTGGGGGTCTACCGCGAGCCGCCGGTGCTGCTCGGCGACGGCGATTCAGTTACGGTCGGCGTCGAGGGCGTCGGCGAACTGACGACCGAGTTCGAGACGGAGTAGCGGTCGACACGAGATTTATTTTCGCTGACTTAGGATATATTAATACGCGCCCGAGGTTACCGCGGAGAACCCAGTCGAAGCCCCGGCCGCGAGGACTCGGTGCGCTCGCTGTGGTCCTCGCTCGGTCGCTCGCGCTCCCTCGCTGCGGTCCTTGCGTCGCGCGCCGTCGTCCTCGCGGACGCCCCTTCGAGTCCCACCCCGCACCGCTCCGCACAGCACCTCACGCCTCCCCAGCCTCGCGGCTCACGCTTCGCGGCTGCGCCGCTCGCGTTCGCCGCGTCCCTCGCGCGTGCTGGCTCGCGGCCGCCCTTGGCGGCCGCTCGCAGGCACGCAGGGAGGCGCGACGCGCCTCTTGCAGCCGGCGGCGAAGCCGCCGGCGACGCCACCGCACCGCGAACCAATTTAAATCGCCTACTCCGCCAGCCCGAACACGTCCCGCGGGTTCTCGTACACGACGGTCCGGATGTCGTCGACGTCGATGCCGTAGCGGTACAGCTCGAAGATTGCGCGCTTCACCGCGTACGGGTCCGTGCGCAGCACATTCGCGGTGTCGGTGTCGATCATGACTCGCTCGGGTCCGTACTCGTCGATGGCGTCCGCCACGTCGGCGGCGTCGACGCCGACGAGCCACGAGTGGCCAATGGTGTAGCTCAGGTAGCAGTCGGTCTCGTCCATGAGATACGCAGTGTTGTCCGCGTCCGCGTGCGAGGCGACGACGCGCTCCTCGTCGAGCCCGGCGTCGCGCGCGGCCTCGACGTCCCGTTTCACGGCTTCGAGCGCCGGGTTCTCTCCGTCGAGGACCGGCTCAGTTCCGAGTCCGGCGTTCTTCTCGTAGCCGGGGGTGACGCCGAGGTCGTCGCGGTACTCGCGCTTCGCCTCGGGCGTGGTGTTCGGCGTGTGGAGCAGGACGGGGAGGTCGTGGTCGTCGGCCAGTTCCATCTGCGCCTGGACGACCGCCTGCTGTTCGTCGATATCCCAGCGCTCGACGTGCTGGGTCGGGGTCACGCCCGTTTCGCCGACGGCGACGACCTCGTCGAGCGCGCAGTAGTCGTCCATCGCCGCCAGCAGCTCGTCGGGATTCTCTATCCGGACGCCGGTGTGGACGCCGAGCCCCAGCTTCGCCTCGAAGAAGTGGTTGCGCTCGATCGCTTGGCGGCGGTTGATCGCGTCGTCCCACAAAAAGCGGATGTCGCTGGCCTCCACGGGCTTGTAGGGGGTCCAGTGGTACCCCGAGGACACCATCACCATCGAGCGGCAGCCGGAGAGCGCGTAGCGCTCGCGGTCCTCCCACGACAGCGTGTGGGCGTGGTTGTGCGGGTCGATCCACGGGATATTCAGCAGTTCGGTCGGGAGTTCGGGCGGCGACTCGCGGTCGCCGACCTCCCCCGAGGGCGACTCGTCGAGGTACGCGGCGTCGGTCGGGCGGACCGTGGCGTGCGGCGCGGGCATGAACGCCCCGTCGTGGCCCGGCCACTTAGCGTTTTACAGATTGGTAAAACTTTATTATGCGCCCGGCTGACACACGGATATGACACTGTTGATCGGGACAGATTCCGGTCTGTACCGAACCGACGACGTCCCCTTCGAGCGCGACGAACTCGACCCCGTCCTCGACTGCGGGGTCGTCACCGCGGTGAAGTCGTGGGATCACACCGAGGGCGTCTTCGTCGCGTCCTCGACGGGCGCGTACCGCTCGGTCGACGGCGGGGAGACCTGGACCGACCTGGAGGTCCCGCTCGGCGACCGCTTCTGGCACGCCGGGCAGAGCGAGGTGTGGTCGATCCTCGCGACCGCGGACGGCGCGCTGTACGCCGGCACCAACGACCCCTACGTCTTCCGCTCGGTCGACGGCGGGGAGACCTGGACCGAGCAGAAGGGGTTCCGCGAGCTCCCCTCCCGCGGCCACTGGGAGTCGCCGATCGACCCGCACTACGCCCGGCTCCGCGCGCTGGAAGCGGTCCCCGATCGCCCCGAGCACCTGATCGCCGGCGTCGAGGCCGGCGGGATCCACGTGAGCCGCGACGGCGGCCGCACGTGGTCCGACCGCCGGGACGCCATCGTGGACGACGTTCACCAGGTGCTCCCCATCTCGGAGGACGTGTGGCTGGCGGCGACCGGCTACCTCGACCACGACTTAGAGAACCTCGGTCTCGGCCACGCGGTCGGCGAGGGCGGCCTGTGGCGGACGACCGACGCGGGCGAGTCGTGGGACCGTCTCGACGCCGGCAGCGACTTCTCGTACATCCGCCGCGTGTTCGTCCACGACGGCCGGGTGATCTTCTGCGGCGGCGAGGAGGCGCCCCCGGCGTGGGTGAACGACGACCACGAGGTCGCCCTGTTCGAGTCGACGAACTTCGGCCGCGACTTCGAGCGCGTCTCCTTCCCCGGCGAACCCCACGAGATAATCGAGACGTGGGCAGTCCACGACGGCAACGTGGTCTGCGGCTCCGGCCTGTTCGACGTGCCCGACGAGCGCGACGACGTGGAGGGACGGATCATGCGGCGCGTCGACGGCGAGGGCGACGAGGGGTCGACCTACGAGACGGTCGGGCGCGTCGACGCGAACGTCAGCCGGATCGAGGTGGTCTGAATGGCGGACGAATCCGCGTCGGAATCAGATCCGGACCGGAGCAACGACGCCCCGTCCCTGCTCGGCCGATCGCTGTACGGCGGCGTCCTCGCGTACATGGCCGTCGACGGCTTCAAGAACAACGACAAGCGCGTCGCCGTCGCCGAGGAGAAGGGCGTCCCGATGCCCGACCTCCTCGTCCCGTTCGTCACCGGGATGCTGTTCGTCGCCAACCTCGGTATCGTCCTCTGGCGGCTCCCGCGGGCGGCCGCGGGCGCGCTCGTCGTCTTCTTCCTCGGGACGACGCCTGCGATCCACGACTTCTGGACGATGGAGGGGAAACAGCGCCACGGCAACAAGATCAACTTCCTGAAGAACCTCGCGCTGCTCGGCGGCGCGATCGTCTTCCTCGACGCCGCGAGCGGAGACAGCGGGGAGGGCGGGGGAGGCGGGGAGGGTAGGGGAGCCGGGAGCGACGGGGAGAGCGGGGGAGCCGGGAGCGACGGGGAACACGGAAGCGACGAGGAGTAACCCCGACGCCCCGATCCCTTTTTCCCCCGAATTTCGGGTTCGTCTGCCGCCGACACTCCGGATCGGCGGTGTCTGACGCAGTTCTTAAGTGACCACGGCGAGGACCCTACCGTAATTCCCCGAACGGGCGTCGAGCGTCGGATCGAACGGCGTCGCGGAAACGAACGCGGTGTTCGGGAAAACCACACGGACTGGAGGTCAGGATGGGACTGCTCACGAATCTCAGAGACAGCATATCGCGGGTCACAGACGGCCTGTTCGCGGCCGACGAGCCCAAGCGGATCGGGATCTACGGACCGCCGAACGCCGGTAAAACGACCCTCGCAAACCGGATCGCACGCGACTGGACGGGTGACGCCGTCGGCCCAGAGAGCCACATCCCCCACGAGACTCGCCGGGCCCGCCGGAAGGAGGGCGTGGAGATCGAACGCAACGGGCGGACGGTCACCATCGACATCGTCGACACCCCCGGGGTGACGACGAAGGTCGACTACAAGGAGTTCTTAGACCACGACATGGAGAAGGACGACGCCGTCCGCCGGTCGCGCGAGGCGACCGAGGGCGTCGCGGAGGCGATGCGACTGGCTCCGCGAGGACGTCGACGGCGTCATCTACGTGCTCGACTCCACGACGGACCCGTTCACGCAGGTGAACACGATGCTGATCGGGATCATCGAGTCGCAGGACCTGCCCGCGCTCATCCTCGCGAACAAGACGGACCTGCCCGGGTCGGACGTCCAGCAGATCGCGAACGCCTTCCCGCAACACGAGACGATTCCGCTGTCCGCGTTGGAGGGTGACAACATGGACGAAGTGTACACCAAGATAGCGGAGTACTTCGGCTGATGCCCGGCCCGAAAGCCAACGTCGACGCCGCGGACGACCCGGACGACGCCGACGACGGCGTCCGGATCGACATGATAAGCGGCGCGCGGATGGAGGGGCTCACGAGCATGGAGAAGATCCGGCTCATCCTCGACGGCGTCCGCGACGGCAACATCGTCATCCTCGAGGAGGGGCTCTCTCCGGACGAGGAGTCCCGGCTCATCGAGGTGACGATGACCGAGATCAGCCCCGACGACTTCACCGGCATCGAGATAGAGACGTACCCGAAGGCCGAGGCGGGCGATCAGAGCTTCCTCGACAAGCTGATGGGCCGCGAGTCGACCCAGAAGCTCACGGTGATCGGCCCGGCGAACCGCATCGAGACACTCCACAAAGACGAGAACCTCATCAGCACGCTCGTCTCCCGCAAGTAGATGCCCCACCAGTGTACCTCCTGCGGGCGGACGTTCCCCGACGGCTCCAAGGAGATGCTGTCGGGCTGTCCCGACTGCGGCGGGAACAAGTTCCAGTTCAAGCCCGCCGGCGCGACCGAGGACGCCGGCTCCGGCGGCGAGACCGGTCAGGCGTCCGGGTCCGCCGCTGACCCGTCCGGCTCCGCCGCCGACACGTCCGACCGGACGCCGCCGGTTCCGGACGATCAGCCGGCCCCGGACGATCAGCCGGTCCCGGACGACGGCGCCGCCGACCCGACTCCGGGCACTCCCGCGGACGCGACCCCGGCGGACTCGCCGCCGAGCGACGCGCCCGCGAGCGCCGAACCGTCGCCCGAAACCGATGGCACGGAACAGATCGCGGACCGGAGCGACGAGGACACCGCGCAGGCGAGCGCGCGCTCCGAGGTGGTGTCGCCGGACGAGCTCGACCGCGCGAGCCGCGACGTTGACCCCGCCGAGCCGCCGCCGGCCGAGGAGGAGCCCCAGCCGGGCATCGACGCGCTCCGCGACGAGCTCAACGACCAGTTCGAGAGCATCCGCATCGTCAGTCCCGGGCAGTACGAGCTGAACCTGATGGAGCTGTACGACCGACAGGAGTACATCATCTCCCTCCAGGAGGACGGCCGGTACGTCATCGAGATGCCCGACGCGTGGGGCATCCAAGACGAGTAGCGGCCTTCCCGTCCTCCAGCACCCGTCCTCTCCCCCGGCCTGACCGCCGGCTGCTGATCCCGGTGATCGTCCGTTCCGTTTTCGCCGCCGTGCGCCCGTCTCTTCGAGCGGTTCGGCGGTTCGGGCGACCCTTGTCGAAGAAGGTACTGTTATCCGGCTTCCTCCGCTACGGAGTCGCATGTTTACCGATCGCTTCCGCCGACCGGGCCGGGACTCCGGTCTCGGTCCGGGCCGCGCCGTCTCGTTCTCGCCCCGTCGACCGACCGGGGATCGACTTCCCCGGTCCCTTAGCGAGGGATCCGTATGCGCGTAGTCGCGAAGTTCGGCGGCACGAGCCTCGGGAGCGGCGACCGGATCGAGCGCGCCGCCGACTCGGTCGCGAGCGCAGTCGCGGCCGGCCACGAGATAGCCGTCGTCGCGAGCGCGATGGGGTCGACCACCGACGAACTGCTCGACGACATCACCTTCGAGACGGACGACGCCGACCGCGCGGAGATCGTCTCGATGGGCGAGCGCACCAGCGTCCGGATGCTGAAGGCCGCGCTGTCGGTCCGGGACGTCGACGCCGTCTTCCTCGAACCCGGCCACCCGGACTGGCCCGTGGTCACGGACGAGCGCGGCGAGGTCGACGTCGCGGAGACGAAGCGGCGAGCGCGGAAGATCGCGGAGCGACTCGACGGCGTCGTCCCGATCATCACCGGGTTCCTCGCCGAGGATCACGAGGGTAACGTCACCACGCTCGGGCGCGGCGGCTCCGACACGACCGCCGTGATGCTCGGCAACTATATGGACGCCGACGAGGTCGTGATCGTCACCGACGTGGAGGGCGTGATGACCGGCGACCCGCGGGTGGTCGAGGGCGCGCGCAACGTCGGCCAGATCACCGTCGACGAGCTGCGGAACCTATCCTTCCGCGGCGCCGAGGTGGTCGCGCCCTCCGCGCTCTCGTACAAGGACGAGGGACTCGACGTCCGCGTCGTCCACTATCAGCACGGCGACCTCCTCCGGGGGGGCACCCGGATCGAAGGCGAGTTCGAGAGCCTGATCGACATGCGCGAGGAGCCACTCGCGTGTCTCACCATCGCGGGCCGAGCGATCCGCAACCGACCGGGGATCCTCTCGGAGCTGTCGAACGCGCTCCGCGCCGAGGAGATCAACATCGACGCGGTCGCCTCCGGGATGGACTCGGTCACCTTCTACGTCGACGTCGACGTCGCCGAGACCGCCGAGGCGCTGCTCCACGAGTCCGTCGTCACCGACGAGGCGCTCTCCTCCGTCACCGTCGCCGACCCCATCGCCGTGATCCGCGTCACGGGCGGTGAGCTCCCCAACCAGTCGGGCGTCATCCAGGACATCATTGCGCCCATCGCGGACGCCGGCATCAACATCATCGACCTGATCACGAGCGCCACCTCCGTCGCGGTGTTCGTCGACTGGGACGACCGCGAGGAGGCGCTCGAAATCGTTCAGGGCCGCTTCGACTGACCGAAGCGCCCCCGGCTCTCAGTCGCTCTCGTCCGGGTCGAACCGGTACCGCGTCGTCGACGCGCCGTCGATCCGCGGGCCGGAGCCGACCGCCTCGAACCCGACAGTCTCGGCCGCGTCGTCCGCGGTCCCGTCGGTCGGGAGCACGGCCTCGACGCTCATTCCCTCCCGGGCCGCGAACCGTACCGGCTCCTCGAACAGCCGCCGGACCGCGTCTGGGTTCCCCTCGACGTTGGTCACGTGGACGACCCCGTCGCGGGCGTCGAACGCGACGAACCCGCCGACCGCGTCGGCGGGGGTGTCGGCCCCCCGTCGTCGGCACTCTCCGCGGACGCGACTTCGGCAGTCGTTGCGACGCGCACCGACCGGTCGTGGATCATGTCGCGGACCACGCCGCGGGGGCGCCCCGTCATCGACGCCAGGGCCGCGGCGTCGGTCTCGACCGCGTCGCGAACTCGCATACCTCCGCACTCTCGTCCGGCGACATAAAATCGCCGCCGCTCAGTCGCTGCCCAGTCGCCGCACCCGACAGGGTTCCGCGCGCGACCGGCGCCGCACGGTTGGCGCGGACCGGTTGATTTTAACGACCGGCGGACGCAGGGACGACCATGTCCAAATCAACCAAGATCGTGGTCGGCACGGTCGGCGTCTCGGCCGTCCTCTCGGTGCTCATCATCCTCTCGTACGTCCTCGGCTGATGTTCTCGACCCGGTCGCTCGACGACGACCTCGCGGCGGTCCGCGACCGGTACGCGCCGGGGTCGCCCGTCCTCGACGTCGAGTCGGACTTCGAGACGCTCCCCCCGGCCGCCGCGGAGGATCTGGGTCTCTTCGCCGACGCGCTCGATCCCGCGTCGTACCCGGCCGAGTGGCTCCCGGCGGAAGTACCCGATCTGCTCCGAAAGCACGCCGGCCCGGCGTTCACCGTCGGGCTTCCCGGCGACGGGACGGTCGTCCGGACCGCACAGACCGACCCGCCGGCCGTCCTCGTCAAGCGGCGTGCGGAGGGGACCCCCGACGACTTCCTCGCCTTCCTCGTCGCCGAGCGCCTGGTCCAGATCGGCTGCGAGCCGGCTTCAGGGGCCGTCGGTGGCGGTGACGCCGCGAACGGCAACAACTCTCCCGGTCTTCCCGAGTCGTTCCTCCCGTTCTTCGGCGAGCGCTACCGCGACCTCGACGCGGCGATCCGCCGCCCGGACCCGGAGACCGGGGCGTCGACGACCGGGTTCGGTCCCACCGACGTCTTCCAGGTCGCGAACGCGCTGTTCGACGCGTGGGTCGGTCTCCACACCCGCGACGAGTTCGCGTCGTGGGACGGGGAGTTCCCCCGCCTGTTCGACGCGTGGGTCGACGCGGGCGACCGGCTCGCCGGTCGGCTCGGGGATCTCTCCGGCGAGGTCGCGCGCGGCGACAGCGACTTCTCCGACGCGACGGAGTACGCCTGCTCGGCGGTCAAACACGAACTCGACCTCCCGGCGCCGTACGGCGCGCTCGACACGGTCGCGTACCGGGAGCGCGGGGCGCCCTACGCCGTCGCGTGGGCGGAGAAGACGTTCGCGGCGCTCGTCGACGACGAGGAGTAGGGAGCCTCAGGGCGGGCCGCGGCGGGCCCCCGCCTCAGACGTCGACGACGACGTTCCCTTCGCCGTCGAGGTCGATGACGCCGTCGAACAGTTCGCGGAACCGGTCGAGCGTCGCGACCTCGTGGACCTCCTCGGAGAGGTGGAAGATGCCGACCGCGTCGTGCTCGTCCAGGAGGGCGAGGATCTCGGCGGCGGCGTCGTACACCGCGTCGTCGTCGGCGTAGTAGGCCATCTCGGTGAGCGAGTCGACCGAGACGCGTCGCTTCCCCTCGTTCTCGGTGAGGAACCGCTCCACGCGGTCGACGACGCCGTCGAGGTCGTCGGGCGCGGAGACGTAGTAGACGTCGTCGGCGGTGCGCCGCGAGTAGCCGCGCTCGACGGAGAGCGTGTCGAGGATGGTCGCCTTCGTCTCGTCGACGTCGTAGTACTCCAGTTTCTGTTCGACCTCGCGGGCGGTGGTCCGGGTCGAGACGACGAGGAACGCGTCGGTGTCGGTCTTTAAGAAGTCGGTGTCGATCCGGTCGGTCTCGCCGATGCTCGGGTGGACGAGCAGGAGTCCGGTCCCGCCCGGTATCGTTTCCGGCCCGTTCTCGACGGCGAGGGAGTAGTCCATGGGATCGGAACTCGCCGGATCGACTTAACGGTGCGGGCCGGACGCGTCCGAGACCGTCGGACGCGGGCGGGTCGATCGCCCGCGTTCGGTCGCCGCTCGCCCGCGTTCGGTCGCCGCTCGTCCCGTTCGGTCGCTGCTCGCCCGCAGTCGTTCGGAACTCCCCGGCGTTTCGTCTGGAGATTGTGACACGCACGCGACGCCGATCCGCACCCCGGTGACGGCCGTCCCTCGCGGCGGTCGGTTTTTTTGCCCCGCCCGCCGTCGGTGCGTTCGATGCCCGGGCACGACTCCGCGCGCGACATCTACCGGCAGGCGCTCCCGGTGATCGCGGTCAGTCTGATCGCCGGGCTGTTCGCGGGGACGATACTCGCCTCCGAGACCATGCGCGCCAACATCGCGGAGGTCCCCGGACTGCTCCTGTTGTTGCCGGCGTTTCTCGCCACTCGCGGCGGGGTGTACGGCTCGCTCGGCGCGCGGCTCTCGACGGGGCTGCATCAGGGGATCATCGAGCCGCGGTTCCGGCTGGACCGGCGGCTCACGAACGCGATCGTTGCGTCCTTTCTCAACGGAATGACCGTCTCGGTGTTCATCGCAGTCGTCACCTACCTCACGCTCGTCCTGTTCGGCGACGGCGGGAGCCTGTTCCAGCTCGTCGGCGTGATGGCCGTCGCCGGCTTCCTCTCGGCGGTGCTGATGATCACGGTGCTAATCTCAGTCATCTTCGTCGGCTACCGGCGCGGGCTGGACCCCGACAACGTCATCGGGCCGGTCGTCACGACGCTCGGCGACGTGTTCGGCGTGTTCTTCCTCCTCGTCGGGGTCGCCGTCGTGGGGGCGGTGTCGTGACCGACCCCGAATCGACGGTGATCGACGAGTGGTCGATCTGGCGGATCGTCCGCACGATGATCCCGCTTTTGGCCGCGCTGTCGGTGTTACAGCTCGTCTCCGGGACCGTCTTGAAGACGTACGAGGAGATCCTCCTGCGGTACCCGGCGCTTCTCGTCTTAGTCCCGGTCCAGATCGGGACGGCCGGCAACCTCGCGTCGATCACCTGCTCGCGGCTCACGACCCAGCTGTACCTGGGGACCTACGAGTTCAGTCCGTCGAACCCCGCCCTCCGAGCCAACGCGGGCGCGGTGTTCGGACTCGCGGCGACCGTCTTCGGCGCCGTGGGCGTCGCCGCGTGGGCCATCGGACTCGCGCTCGGCGGGTCGCTCGCGCTCGGCCGCGTCCTGCTGATATCGCTCGTCTCCGGGCTGTGTCTCGCGGTCCTCGTGGTCGTCGCCAGCGTCGCCGCGGTCGAGATCTCCTATCGGGTCGGACTCAACCCCGACGACACGACGATCCCCGTGGTGACGAACCTCTGTGACATCGCCGGGGTGTTGATCCTCTTCGCGGTCGTCTCGGTCGTGCTGTGAGGACGGTCCGCGAGAGTCCGGAAACCTCCCGCTCAGAACACGCTGTCGGCGGTCGCCGCGCCGACGACGCTGAACACCGCGCCGACCGTGACCGCCTTGAGCGTCGTCGCCCACAGCTCCCTCCCGACGACCCCCTCCTCGATGAGGAACGTGTCGGGCGCGTCGAACAGCACCGCGAGCAGGAGCACGGAGCCGAACGCGACGATCATCAGCGAGAGGAACCGGGCGGGGACGCCGGCTATCTCCTGTTCGCCGTCCGGGTCGCGGTCGGTGTCGGCGCGGTAGAGCGCGGCGTAGCCGATCAGGGCGACGATCCCGGCGGTCGCAACGCCCTGAATCCAGTGGATGCCGGCCGCCAGCACCCACACCTCCTCGGTGACGACGAACGGTCCCGCGAGCAGGAACCCGCCGACGGCCTGCTGGGCAGAGTCCGCCAGCCGGAACGTCGGACGGCGGAGCGACTTCGGCCGCTTCATACCACGTCCACGCGCCGGCGGCGAATAAAACGTCCCCGCTTCGCGGTCGGCGCGGCGGATTTGGGAACTCGACGCCGCGACGGACTCCCCCTCCGTTCGAGCCGCCCCGCTCCGAACGCATTTTCACCCGTCCGCCCGTCGACTCCCCTATGAGCGTTCGCGAGGAGTTCGACGAGTGGGCGGCGACGGGAAAGGACCGCGGCATGGAAGACCGCCACTGGCACACCGCGAAACACGTCTTAGCGCGGATGCCGGTTGAGGCGGGCGACGCCGTCCTCGATCTGGGCACCGGCTCCGGCTACGCGCTCCGCGCGCTCCGCGAGCGCGGCATCGGGCGCGGCTACGGTCTCGACGGCGCCCCGGAGATGGCCCGCAACGCCCGCGAGTACACCGACGACGACGCGGTCGGCTTCACCGTCGGTGACTTCGACTCTCTCCCCTTCGCCGACGACTCCCTCGACCACGTGTTCTCGATGGAGGCCTTTTATTACGCGAGTGATCCGGTCCACACGCTCGAAGAGGTCCGGCGCGTGCTGCGCCCCGGCGGCACCTTCTACTGCGCCGTCAACTTCTTCGAAGAGAGCGAGACGAGCCACGAGTGGCAAGAGTACATCTCGGTGGACATGACCCTGTGGTCGCGCGCCGAGTACCGCGAGGCGTTCCGCGAGGCCGGGTTGTACGTCGCCGAGCAGGACGCGATTCCGGACCGGGAGGTCGAGATTCCGGACGCCGACGAGTTCCCGACCGAGGACTACGAGACGCGCGAAGCGATGGTCGACCGCTACCGCACGTGGGGAACGCTGTTGACGGTCGGCGTCGCTCCCTGATCTGCCCACGGTCCGACCGTCCTTTTTAAGCGTCGCAGGCACCCATCGCCGCGTATGACCACGGTCTGGCTCGTCGACCGACAGTTCGACTCGAAGGGACTCGTCCGGCTCACCTACGCCACCGAGGACGGCGAGCGGATGCAGCACGAAGGAGTTGGCCGAACAGCGGCTCGTCACCGGCGACGGGATCACCGCCGGCCGCGAGGTGGAGGAGACCGCGCTCGGCGAGAGTCCGGACGACGAAATCGAGCGGTTCGCGGCGGAGGCGTCGAAGATGGCGGCCGAACACGACCTCGACGACCGCGTCTGATCGCGGTCGGCCGCCCCGTCGTGCGCCTCTGCCCCGCACAACCGAGTCCGTTAAGGGGGAACCGGCGGAACGTGTGACCGAAATGCCCAGTGGTGAGTACGACCCCGACGCCGTCGAGCCGCGCTGGCAGCGGCGCTGGGTCGACGAGGAGACGTACGCCTACCCCGACGACGACCCGGTCGACCCGAACACCGTCTTCTCCATCGACACGCCCCCGCCGACGGTGTCGGGGAGCCTCCACATGGGCCACCTGTACGGGTTCACCCTCCAGGACTTCGTCGCGCGCTTCGAGCGGATGAACGGCGGCGAGACGTTCTTCCCGTTCGGCTACGACGACAACGGCATCGCCTCCGAGCGCCTGACGGAGGACGAGCTCGACATCCGCCATCAGGAGTTCGAGCGCCGTGAGTTCCAGGCGAAGTGCCGCGAGGTCTGCGCCGACTACGAGGAGCAGTTCACCGAGAACGTGCAGTCGCTCGGGGTCTCCGTCGACTGGGACCACACCTACCAGACCATCGAGCCGCGGGTCCAGCGCGTCTCGCAGCTTTCGTTCGTCGACCTCTACGACCAGGGCCGCGAGTACCGCGAGAAGGCGCCCGCGATCTGGTGTCCGGAGTGCGAGACCGCCATCTCGCAGGTCGAGACCGAGGACGACGAGCAGGGGAGCCACTTCAACGACATCGCCTTCACCGTCGCCGGGAGCGAGGGCGGTGACGGCGGCGACGCCGAGGAGTTCGTCATCTCGACGACGCGCCCCGAACTCCTCCCGGCCTGCGTCGCCGTCTTCGTCCACCCCGACGACGACGAGAACCAACACTTGGTCGGCGAGTCCGCCGAGGTCCCGCTGTTCGGCCACGAGGTGCCGATCATCGCCGACGAGCGCGTCGACACCGACACCGGCTCCGGCATCGTGATGTGCTGTACGTTCGGCGACCAGAACGACATCGAGTGGTACCAGGTCCATGACTTGGACCTCCGGGTCGCCATCGACGAGTCCGGTCACATGACCGACGTCGCCGAGGAGTACGAGGGGCTACACTCTTCGGAGGCCGGCGAGGCCATCGTCGATGACCTCGACGAGGCGGGCGCGCTGCTCGACCGCCGCGACATCACCCACACGGTCAACGTCCACGAGCGCTGCGGGACGAGCGTCGAGTTCCTCGTCACCGAGCAGTGGTACGTCGAGATGCTCGACAAGACCGACGAGTACCTCGAGGTCGGCCGGGAGATGGAGTGGTCGCCCGAGAAGATGTTCACTCGGTACGAGCACTGGGTCGAGGGACTCCAGTGGGACTGGCTCATCTCCCGCCAGCGCTCCTCCGGCATCCCGTTCCCCGTGTGGTACTGCGACGACTGCGGCGAGGTCGTCGTCGCCGACAAGGCCGACCTGCCCGTCGACCCGCTCTCCGACGATCCGCCGGTCGACGCCTGCCCCGAGTGCGGGCACGAGGAGTTCGAACCGGAGGACGACGTGCTCGACACGTGGGCCACCTCCAGTCTCACCCCCCTCATCAACGCCGGCTGGGACTGGGACGAGGAGGCCGAAGAGTTCACGATGGAGCACCCGGAGCTGTACCGGTTCGATCTCCGCCCGCAGGGCCACGACATCATCAGCTTCTGGCTGTTCCACACGCTCGTCAAGTGCTACGAGCACACCGGCGAGGTCCCGTTCGAGGAGACGATGATCAACGGGCACGTCCTCGACGAGAACCGCGAGAAGATGTCGAAGTCCGTCGGCAACGTCGTCGAGCCGGAGGCCGTCCTCGAGGAGTTCCCGGTCGACGCCACGCGCTACTGGGCCGCCGGCACCGCCGTCGGCGACGACTTCCCGTTCAAGGAGAAGGACCTGCGCGCGGGCGAGAAACTGATCCGGAAGCTGTGGAACGCCTCGAAGCTGGTCGAGTCGCTCGCGCCGGAGCCGTTCCCGACAGAGCCAGAAGACGGACTCCGCGAGCTCGACCGCTGGCTGCTCGCCGAGCTCGACGCCGAGGTCGAGCGGCTCACCGGCCTGCTCGAGGACCGCGCGTTCTCGAAGGCGCGGGACCAGCTCCGGAGCTTCTTCTGGAACACGTTCTGTGACGACTACCTCGAGATCGCCAAACAGCGCGAGGACGACGCGGCGGCGTACACGCTCCGGACCGCGCACCGCCGGTTCCTGAAGCTGTTCGCGCCCCTCCTCGCGCACGTCTCCGAGGAGCTATGGCACGACATGTACGCGGACGCCGTGGCCGACGCACCCGCCGGCACCTCCGACGCCGAGGGGGCCGCCCTCGCCGACGGCGCGGGCGATTCTATCCACCTCGCGGACTGGCCCGAGTCGCTGGGGGTCGAGGCCGACCGCGACGCCGGGACCGCCGCGACGGCCGTCGTCGGCGCGCTCCGGAAGTACAAAAGCGAGAACCAGCTCCCGCTCACCGCCGCGCTCGACGCGGTCGAGGTGTACGCCGACGTGCGCGGCTTCGAGGACGACATCACCGGCGTGATCCAGCGTCGACGACCTCTCGGTCCACCCCGACGGCGACGCGCCCGTCGAAACGGTGATCACGGGTATCGACCTCGATTACGCCACCGTGGGACCGAAGTACGGCGACCAGGTCGGTGACATCGAGGCGGCGCTCGCGCAGGGCGAGTACGAACTCGACGGCGACGAACTCCGCGTCGCGGGCGTCACGCTCGTCGGCGACGAGTTCGCGGTCGAAGAGGAGCGGCAGTATCAGGGCGAGGGCGAGCTGCTTCAGGCGGACGGCGTCGTCGTCATCGTCCGCAACGACGCGTAGGCTTCCCCGCTCTTCCGTCCGGCTCCGGCTCGGTCACAGGTCCGCCCCGATGGCGTCTTCCACCGAGTCGAACCCGTCCCGTTCGAGCAGTTCGAGAACCCCCTCGTTGATGTCGCGCGCGAGTCCCGGCCCCTCGTAGACGAGTCCGGTGTACAGCTGGACCAGCGAGGCGCCCGCCCGTATCTTCTCGTAGGCGCCCGCGGCGTCGGAGACTCCCCCTACGCCGATCACCGGAACGTCGGTGCGTTCCGCGACGAACCGAACCCGCTCCGTCGCGATCGATTCGATCGGCTTCCCGGAGAGACCGCCCCGTTCGGCCCGGTTGTGGCTCCGCAGCGAGTCCGGCCGCGACGTGGTCGTGTTGGTCGCGATGACGCCGTCGAGGTCGAGTTCGTCGACGACCCCGAGCGCGTCCGTGACGGCCGGCTCCGGCAGGTCCGGCGAGAGCTTCACGAGAAGCGGATCAGCGCCGGCGTCGTCGAGCGTTCCGAGGATACGCTCCAGGGCGGCGCGGTCCTGGAGCTCGCGGAGTCCGGGCGTGTTGGGGCTGGAGACGTTGACCACGAAGTAGTCGCCCGCGTCCGCGACGCGCTCGTACGTGTACAGGTAGTCGTCCGGGGCGTCGGCGAGCGGCGTCGACTTCGATTTCCCGATGTTGATCCCGACCGGTACGTCCGGCAGCGGGTCGCGGTCGAGCCGTCTCCCGACCCGGTCCGCGCCCTCGTTGTTGAACCCCATCCGGTTGACGAGCGCCTCGTCCTCCGGGAGTCGGAACAGTCTCGGCCGGGGATTCCCGGGTTGGCGCTCGGCGGTGACCCCACCGATTTCGACGTGCCCGAATCCGAGCGAGGCCAGCGCTCGCGGGACGTGAGCGTTCTTGTCGAAGCCGGCGGCGACGCCCACGGGGTTCGGGAACGCCGATCCGAACGCGTCGACCGCGAGCCGCTCGTCGTCGACGGCGTATCGATCGGCGAGCGCGGCGGCGACCGGCGTTCCTTGGACGCCGCTGAGCAGTCGATGAATCAGTCCGTGTGCGGTCTCCGCCGGAAGCCGGAACAGCGCCGGCTTCAACAGAATCGTACGCGCCCATCGTCTGAGTCTCGTCACGAGCGACAATCAATCCGCCGACCGCGGTCCGCGCCGCGGTCGCTCGGCGGCGAAGCTACGGCGAACTCCCGCGATCCGCGTCAGAAGTCGTGTTCGAGTTGCTCAGGGTTGGCGTCCGCCTTCTGAATGATTATCTTGCCGTCTCGGACCCGGACGAACACCTCGTCGCCGATGTCCATGCCGGCGACGGCGAGCTCGTCTTCGTGGAGGTTCACGTGGACGTTGTGATACTCCCCCTCGTCGTCCTTGGCGCCACTGGGGCTGAGCTTCTTTTTGCGGACCATCGCGGGTGTGCTTGTCGCAGTTCGCCATAGCAGACACATAAGTGTTGTTTACCGATACTACCCCTCACTCGTCGTCTCGCACGCCGTCGACATCCCGCGAACCCGCGCCGGATCCGAACGTCGTTCCTCTCACGTCGGGCCCGAAACCGCTACCAGCGACCGAGGTAGTATATAAATATTGTGCCGGACAGCTTTCATTTTCCCGATATATTTATTACACACTATGTGCTGGAGTCACACGGAGGCAAAACCATGGTACGTGAAGACGGTAAGCGAAACTTTGCCCTTCGAGAGGAAGACGGCTCGGAACCGAGCGAGTTCTCGGGAAATATGCCGCGTCAGGCGGCACTCAAAGCGGCTCGAACGCTTGAGCCGGCTCCTTCGGAGGAGGAGGCGCAGCGAACGACGCTCCGCCTCCGCGAAAAGGGGACCCGAAAGGTCCACGAGTACGAAGGCTGGGCTTGGAAGGACAGTGCCCCGGAAGTCGACGAGGCGGACGACGACTTCTGGCTCAACGACCTCAGCGATATCACGAAAGCCAACGTCTCAAAGCAGGGTATCGAGTACCTCGACGAGGAGTAGTTCCCATCCGAACGCTCCGGTTCCAATCTCTCGTTTTCGGTGCGAGTCGAGCAGAACGTCTCGGGCTTGATCACTGCGTCGGCGCAGAGATGCCATCTCAGACAAACGGTCTCCGATTCGGTTCGATCCGGTCGGTTGTCCGCTTCTTCTCGGCATGAAACCGCATGACGTGGCGGAGATGGTTCGACGGGGTTAAATACAACCGGGGCATTTGAAGAAATGCGAAGAACGCATCGCGGACTCGGGCCGTTCAACCCGGCCCGGTTTCGCTGGACCCGAACTAGTCGATGGGTTTATGACCCGTCGAACAGTACGTTCAGGTCCGCGAAGGATGAGGATCGCGCCCCCTGCGCTCCGGCGTAAGCGGCGATCTGATGTGAGCCGTGGTCGTTCGGTGCCATCCAAGCCGCTGGTTGGACCCGGACACCACACAGACCAATGCAATGGTGTGTCAACACTACGTTGACACCCGCCAACACCCCCTTCGAGCCGGGAATCAGGCTCGAAGGATATTCATTCCGGTTGATCCTGCCGGAGGCCATTGCTATTGGGATCCGATTTAGCCATGCTAGTCGCACGAGTTCAGACTCGTGGCGAATAGCTCAGTAACACGTGGCCAAACTACCCTTCGGAACACAATACCCTCGGGAAACTGAGGCTAATAGTGTATACCATACCACCACTGGAATGAGTGGTATGCCAAACGCTCCGGCGCCGAAGGATGTGGCTGCGGCCGATTAGGTAGACGGTGGGGTAACGGCCCACCGTGCCAATAATCGGTATGGGTCATGAGAGTGAGAACCCAGAGACGGAATCTGAGACAAGATTCCGGGCCCTACGGGGCGCAGCAGGCGCGAAACCTTTACACTCCACGACAGTGCGATAGGGGGATCCCAGAATCCACAGGCATAGCGCCTGTGCTTTTCGGTACCGTAAGGTGGTACCAGAATAAGGGCTGGGCAAGACCGGTGCCAGCCGCCGCGGTAATACCGGCAGCCCAAGTGATGGCCGATCTTATTGGGCCTAAAGCGTCCGTAGCTGGCCGCGCAAGTCCATCGGGAAATCCACCTGCTCAACAGGTGGGCGCCCGGTAGAAACTGCGTGGCTTGGGACCGGAAGGCGCGACGGGTACGTCCGGGGTAGGAGTGAAATCCCGTAATCCTGGACGGACCGCCGATGGCGAAAGCACGTCGCGAGAACGGATCCGACAGTGAGGGACGAAAGCCAGGGTCTCGAACCGGATTAGATACCCGGGTAGTCCTGGCCGTAAACAATGTCTGCTAGGTGTGGCTCCCACTACGAGTGGGTGCTGTGCCGTAGGGAAGCCGCTAAGCAGACCGCCTGGGAAGTACGTCCGCAAGGATGAAACTTAAAGGAATTGGCGGGGGAGCACTACAACCGGAGGAGCCTGCGGTTTAATTGGACTCAACGCCGGACATCTCACCAGCATCGACTGTAATAATGACGACCAGGTTGATGACCTTGTCCGAGTTTCAGAGAGGAGGTCCATGGCCGCCGTCAGCTCGTACCGTGAGGCGTCCTGTTAAGTCAGGCAACGAGCGAGACCCGCATCCTTACTTGCCAGCAGTACCGCGAGGTAGCTGGGGACAGTCGGGAGACCGCCGTGGCTAACACGGAGGAAGGAACGGGCAACGGTAGGTCAGTATGCCCCGAATGTGCTGGGCAACACGCGGGCTACAATGGTCGAGACAAAGGGTTCCAACTCCGAAAGGAGACGGTAATCTCAGAAACTCAATCGTAGTTCGGATTGTGGGCTGCAACTCGCCCACATGAAGCTGGATTCGGTAGTAATCGCGTGTCACAAGCGCGCGGTGAATACGTCCCTGCTCCTTCGCACACACCGCCCGTCAAAGCACCCGAGTGAGGTCCGGATGAGGCGTTCCACGAACGTCGAATCTGGGCTTCGGCAAGGGGGCTTAAGTCGTAACAAGGTAGCCGTAGGGGAATCTGCGGCTCGATCACCTCCACCGACCCGAGACTCGCCCTCTGGGCGAGCTCACCTTACGACCGTCTTTTCAGACGGTCACTACTCATTCGCATTGGCCTGTGTCCGTCCGCCCACCACCGGCTTGGACACCGCAGAACGACCACGGCCCACACAACACATACCAGACCTTCCCACCAGGGAAGGTGGGCTCATAGCTCAGCGGTAGAGTGCCTCCCTTCCAAGGAGGATGCCCTGGGTTCGAATCCCAGTGAGTCCATGTCCGTTCGAAGCGAATCCGTCCCCTTAAGTGGGAGACGCGACTCGATTCGAACACGACGACCGATCCGCCCATCCCGGGAAACCGCGGATGGGAAGGGTTCGACGAACGCCCCGTCACACCCGGGGCGATTCAATGACAACCGTGTATACGTGCAATCCAGACGTCCACTGAACTCATCCGAGTTCGTGGAACGTCAGTGAACCATATACAGTCGGGTGACACTATGTCACTTGACACCGTCAGCACTCTCCTCTGGAGAGTTGGCTGACACGCTACTGGCTACTGTGCCAGCTGGTGAATGGCTCGGCTCGAGAGCCGACGAAGGACGTGCCAAGCTGCGAAAAGCTCATGGGACCCGCATGGAGGGAAAGAACATGGAATCTCCGAATCGGAATCCGTTTTACAATTGCCACGCGCAATAGGGAACTCCCTGAATTGAAACATCTCAGTAAGGGAAGGAAAAGAACGCAACCGCGATGTCGTCAGTAACCGCGAGTAAACGCGACACAGCCCAAACCGAAGGTCTTCGGACCAATGTGGTGTTCGGGTTGACAACCAAGACGCGACACTCTCTCAGAAGTCTCCTGGAACGGAGCGTGAAACAGGGTGACAACCCCGTATGAGAGAACAGTACCGTCGGCGTCAATACCAGAGTAGCAGGGGTCGGATATCCTCTGTGAACAACTCAGGCATCCCCTGAGAAGGCTAAACACTCCTCGAGACCGATAGCGAACAAGTAGCGTGAGCGAACGCTGAAAAGCACCCCGAAAAGGGCGGTGCAATAGGGCCTGAAATCAGCTGGCGATCGAGCGACAGGGCGTACAAGGCGTCTCTCAAAACGACCGAGAAGCGATTCTCTAGTAGGAAGAGAGACGAGCCGGCGTCGTGTCGTGCGTTTTGAAAAACGACCCAGGGAGTGCGCTTGATTGGCGAGTCTAACCCGTGAACCGGGGAAGGCGCAGGGAAACCGATACGGCCGCAGCACATTCGTGTGAGGGCCACCGTGTTCAAGCGCGGGGAGTCAATTGGGTGCGACCCGAAACCAGGCGATCTACGCGCGAGCAAGGTGAAGCGTGGCGAAAGCCACGTGGAGGCCTGTTAGAGTTGGTGTTCTACAATACCCTCTCGTGACTCGTGTGTAGGGGTGAAAGGCCCATCGAGCCTGGCAACAGCTGGTTCCAACCGAAACATGTCGAAGCATGACCTCTTCCGAGGTAGCCCGCGGGGTAGAGCTACCGATTGGATGACCCGCCTCCGAGAGGAGTCGGCCATCCTGTCGAACTCCAAACCCGCAGGCGCTGTAGACGAAGGGAGTCCGGTGCGCGGGGTAAGCCTGTGTACCGTGAGGGGAACAACCCAGAGCCGGGTTAAGGTCCCAAAGTGTAGATTAAGTGCGATTCGAAGGTGGTCTCAAGCCCTAAACAGCCGGGAGGTGAGCTTAGAAGCAGCTACCCGCTAAGAAAAGCGTAACAGCTTACCGGCCGAGGTTTGAGGCGCCCAAAATGATCGGGGCTCAAATCTACCACCGAGACCTGGCCGTGCCCTTGACAGGGGCAACCGCGTAGGTTGGCGTACTGGTCGGACGGAAGCCCGGGCGAGAGCTCGTGTGGACCGTCCAGTAACGACAATCCTGGTCACAGTAGCAGCGATAGTCGGGTGAGAACCTCGACGGCCTGAAGAGCAAGGGTTCCTCGGCACTGCCGTTCAGCCGAGGGTTAGCCGGTCCTAAGGTGTACCACAACTTGACTACACCGACGGGAAGCTGGTTAATATTCCAGCGCCATTATGCAGTAAACGCCGACGCCGTGTGGAACGCTGAGCCGGGCACTCGCCCGGTCAAATCGTGGAAACTCGTGGACGCCGTCACGGCACGAAGCGAGCGAAGCGCGAAATAGCGAAAGTCAGCCGTACATAGGGCCCGTGAAAAGGCAAGCATAATGTCCGTACCGAGATCCGACACAGGTGCTCTGGCAGCGCAAGCCAAGGCCTGTCGGGAGAACCGACGTTAGGGAATTCGGCAAGTTAGTCCCGTACCTTCGGAAGAAGGGATGCCTGCTCTCTGAGGAGCAGGTCGCAGTGACTCGGGCGCTCCGACTGTCTAGTAACAACACAGGTGACCGCAAATCCGCAAGGACTCGTACGGTCACTGAATCCTGCCCAGTGCGGGTATCTGAACACCTCGTACAAGAGGACGAAGGACCCGTCAACGGCGGGGGTAACTATGACCCTCTTAAGGTAGCGTAGTACCTTGCCGCTTCAGTAGCGGCTTGCCATGAATGGATAAACGAGAGCGCCACTGTCCCAACGTTGGACCCGGTGAACTGTACGTTCCAGTGCGGAGTCTGGAGACCCCCAAGGGGAAGCGAAGACCCTATAGAGCTTTACTGCAGGCTGTCGCTGAGACGTGGTCGCCGATGTGCAGCATAGGTAGAAGACATTACACAGGTACGTGCGCTAGCACGCCACCGAGTCAACATTGAAATACTACCCGTCGGTGACTGCGACTCTCACTCCGGGAGGAGTACACCGGTAGCCGGGCAGTTTGACTGGGGCGGTACGCGCTCGAAAAGATATCGAGCGCGCCCGAAGATCATCTCAGCCGGGTCGGGAATCCGGCGAAGAGCGCAAGAGCACAAGATGGTCTGACAGTGTTCTTCCCAACGAGGAACGCTGACGCGAAAGCGTGGTCTAGCGAACCTACGAGGTTCCGGAATGGGACCCGTAGATGACAGAAAAGCTACCTTAGGGATAACAGAGTCGTCACTCGCAAGAGCACATATCGACCGAGTGGCTTGCTACCTCGATGTCGGTTCCCTCCATCCTGCCCGTGCAGACGCGGGCAAGGGTGAGGTTGTTCGCCTATTAAAGGAGGTCGTGAGCTGGGTTTAGACCGTCGTGAGACAGGTCGGCTGCTATCTATTGGGGGTGTGAGGTACCTGACGTGAACGAACGTATAGTACGAGAGGAACTACGTTTGGTCGCCACTGGTGTATCGGTTGTCCGGAAGGGCAGATGCCGAGTAGCCACGCGACACGGGGTAAGAGCTGAACGCATCTAAGCTCGAAACCCACATGGAAAAGAGGTACCACAGAGGTCACTCGTAGAAGACGAGTTCGATAGACTCGGGGTGTACGCACCGAGGCAACGAGGTGTTAAGCCCACGAGAACTAACAGACCGAGCCACATTCATTGGCGCTGACGCGCCACGACTCGCATGAGTTCAGGCGGTAACTGGATCGCACGATATACACGGTTGGTACCGAACCAGACCGACACAGGCGTCTCTCGCCCGGAAGAGAGAGTCTCGGTTCGAATCCGAGAGTCGGCATAAAGGCGGCCAAAGCGGTAGGGAAACACCCGTACCCATTCCGAACACGGAAGTTAAGCCTACCAGCGTATCGTGAAGTACTGGAGTGAGCGATCCTCTGGGAACCACGAGTCGCCGCCTGTCCACTCATACGGGAGGTATCCTCCCAAACACAGCCCACGGACGCTCCGTCCGTGGGCTTTTTTCATGTCCAAAGCGGGCGCGCCGTCCCACACGCGACCGCTAAGCTTAAACGCTCGACAGCGGTACGTCCGATTGCGCCAAGGTGGCAGAGTCCGGTCAGACGCAGCGGCCTGCAGAGCCGCCCAACGCCGGTTCAAATCCGGCCCTTGGCTTTTGTTTCTGCTCGGGATTCGATCCCGGATTGGTCTCGCGAACTGACCCGCTTAGTAACCGTTAAACACCGGGTGACCCATGCGTGAACTATGCAACGACGCGCTGTAGCCGTGTTCGTCGCGCTGTTCCTCGCCATCGCTGGCGTGGCGGGTGCGCTGACCGCGACGGCCGATAGTCCGGAGATAGCGCTGGAGAACCCGGAGGTTGATGTCTCTCAGGGTGACTCAATTCCCGTCGACGACGAATCGTACGTCGTGACCGACATCTCGGAAAGCGAGAACGATGAGGGCCAGATGATCATTTCCGGCACGCTTGAGCGCAACTTCACGGCGGAGGCGTCCGAAACGTGGACGAACGGGTCGACGGTCTCGGTCGGCGACCGTGACTGGCGTGTCGAGATCGCCGGCGAGAACGCCACCGAGTTCACGCTCGTCGAGGTGCTCGACCGGCAGGCGATCCTCGAGGCCGACGACACGGCCGAAAACGAGACGGTGACGCTCGACGACGGTGAGTACGTCGCGGTGACAGATGACTCCGGCGAGCGGACGCTGGTGCCCGTCGACGAGTACTTCCCCGCGCCCGAGGAACGCTCGGTCGCGACGGGTGAGACGCTCGAATACAACGGGCAGACGGTTACGGTCGACGAGGTGACGGCCGACGGCGCCGTGCTCGTGTGGGAGACCACCGAGACGGAGACGATCGAAGTGGCTCAACAGTCGACGGTGACGCTCGGCGACACGGACTACATCGCGCACTTCCCCGACGCCTCGACGCTTCGGATGTCGACGGATATCGAGGCGTACGAGGCACAGGTCGCTGAGATAGACCGGTTTGATCAGTACAACAGCGGTCTCTCGCGCGTGCTCATCCTCTCGGTTCTGTCGTCGATCATGCTCGCCGGAATGGCGTTCATTCCGTCGCGGTACTGATCGGCGGTCGCCCGGCTTTCCACCGACAGCCACTACTCGGCGGGACCACTACTGCGGACATGGCTTCGATGCCGGAGAAGGTGCGACAGCTCGCTCCCCACTGGGCGGTGATGTTCGTCGCCGTGTTCGTCGCGTTGGCGGTCGTCGATAGCGCTCTCGGTGGTCTCGGATTTGTGGCATCGATGGCGCTTGTGCTGGCTATCGCTTTCGGCTACCCGTTCGTCGTTCGGGCGCTCGGCGTCGCACCGCCTATCTGGCGGCAGTGACCGCATCCACCCGCATATGACTACACAGATCAAAGACCCCGTCCACGGATACATCGAACTCGCCGATCCGGTCGTCGATCGCGTGATCGACACGTCGGCGTTTCAGCGGCTTCGGTACGTCAAACAGCTCTCGGCGACGCATCTCGTCTATCCGGCGGCCAATCACACGCGGTTCGAACACAGCCTCGGCGTCTACCACCTCGGTCGTCGCGTCTTCGACAACCTCCGAGAGGAGCCGTACTTCACCCGAGAGACGTCGCCGGAGACGTTAGACGAGATCCAGTCCACGCTGGAGTGTGCGTGTCTGCTCCACGACGTGGGTCATCCCCCGTTTTCGCACGTTTGTGAACGGTTCCTCGATCCGGAGGAGCTTCGGGACCGACTCGCCGCGCGCGGCTTCGTCGCGTCGCTCCGGGAGGCCGGACTTGGCGAAACCCCGATTCGCGAGGCAAGTCCGCACGAACTTCTGGGTTGCGTGTTGATACTCGACCGCTTCGGTGACGCGCTCCGGTCGCTGTCGGTTGACCCGGAGGAGGTGTGCGCGTACGTCCTGGGATACAGTTTGGTGTACGAACGCGGAGGACCGTGGCAGCACGGACTCGGCGCGCAGCTGCTCCACTCGCCGGTCGACGTCGACCGCCTCGACTACATCACCCGGGACAACTGGATGACGGGCGCGAACGTGTTGAACTTCGACACCGACCGCATGGTCGACGCCTACACGGCCCACCCCGACGAGGGGCTCGCACTCTCGGAGAAGGCGCTCTCGACGCTCGGAAACTACCTCGAGGGCCGGATCGCGCTGTACATGTGGGTGACGCAACACCACAAGTCGGTGTACGCGAACGCGCTGCTCCGCAATCTCACCGAGCGGGCGGCCGCGCTGACGGGCGACCCGCCGGTGACGGTGGACGGTATCCTCGACGAGGAGATCGACGACAACACGGTCGCCGAGCGGCTGCGCCGACTCGCGCGGGACCGACCGGACACCACGTTCGCGACGCTGTACGACCGGTACCGCTCGCGGCGGTTCCCGACGACCTGCTGGAAACACCGGATCGCTTACGCGGACCGGATCGATGTCGACCGCGAGGCGTTCGGCGAGTGGCTCGTTTCGGGGGACGACCGCCTCGAACGCGAGCTTGCGGACGAACTGGGCGTTCCGGTTCACGACGTGTGGATCGAGCGGTCGTACGTCCCCGAGTACGAGCCCTCGGAGCTGGCCGACATTCCGATCGCGTACGGCGGGACGACGCGGTCGGCCGGCGACTGGGGGCTGTACGGCGAGCGCGCGTTCGACAGCCCCATCCCCTTCGTCTACGTCCCTGACGGGGAGCGCAAGCGCGCGACCCGGTGGCTCGTCGACCGGTTCCGCGCGGAGTACGGCGGCTGAACGCGCCGACCGAGGTCGGAACCGATAACATCGGTGTCAGCCGGGCACGCTCCCGTCCCGTTCGCTTTTATACGGATCGGTCGCCTCCGTACTGGTATGAGCGACGAGAACCCGGCTCCGGTCACGTCGGAGCGTCCGGACGCACCGTTCCACACCAGCGGCACCGATCACATCACTGTCTGGGGGAGCAACGAGGAGGACACGCTCGCGTTCTACCGCGATCTGCTCGGGATGCCGCTCGTGTTGCGGCAGCCGAACCTCGACGACCCCTCGCAGACGCATCTCTTCTTCGACACCGGCGACGGTCGGATCCTTACCGTGTTCGTGAGCGACGAGCGGGCGTCCGCGCGCGGGCAGCGCGTCAACACGGGCGCCGTCCACCACCTGTGTTTCAGCGTCGAGCCGGACGAGTACGAGGACATCATGGCCGCGCTCGAAGAGGCGGGGAAGGGGTACAACGTGTTCGACCGCGGCATCTTCCACTCGATTTACACCCAGGACAACAACGGACTCGTCATCGAGCTGTCGGCCGACAAGTACGAGATTCCCGACGACCGCAAGGGCGAGGTGCTCGCGACCGCGCAGCGGCTCCGCGAGGAGGATGGGGCCGACTTCGCGCAGGACCGGCACATGGAGGGCGCCCTCGAAGAGCTGGGTCTCCCGGTGAACAAACACGATCTCCCCGACGCCGACGCCGGCGTGGGGGTCTGAGATGGCCGGCCGGTCTCCGGGGTCGCACGCGGGCGACGACCCGCACGGCGACGAGCCGCTGGTCACGGCCGGAACGCCGCTCGACGACGCCGACGCGGCGCTCGTGCTCGTTCACGGCCGCGGCGCGACCGCCCGCAGCGTCGTCGATCTTGGCGAGCAGCTCGCCGGCGACGTCGCGGTCGCCCTGTTGGCACCGGCGGCCGCGGGCAACACCTGGTACCCGAACTCGTTCCTCTCGCCGGTCGCGGACAACGAGCCGGGGCGGACCTCCGGACTCCGGGCGGTCGGCGGTGCGGTCGACCGCGCGGTCGACGCCGGGATCGCTCGCGATCGCGTCCTCGTCGGTGGCTTCTCGCAGGGCGCCTGTCTCGCGAGCGAGTTCGTCGCCCGGAACCCGACCCGGTACGGCGGACTCGCCGTCTTCAGCGGCGGGCTGATCGGGGAGTCGATCGACGTCGACGACTACCTCGCGGACGCGACCGCCGACGAGGGGAAGAGGTCGACGGACGGCGACGCGGGTCCCCTCGCCGGCACGCCCGCGTTCGTCGGCTGTAGCGACGCCGACCCGCACATTCCTGAAGAGCGGGTCCACGAGACGACCGCGGTGCTGGAGGCGCTCGGCGCCGACGTGGACGAGCGGATCTACGACGGGATGGGCCACGGGATCAACGACGACGAGGTCGCGGCGGTGTCGGCGATGGTCGCGGACCTCGCGTAAGCCCTCACGCCGTCGGAAAACCGGAACCATCGGCCCCGGAGCGCACTCTTTTGCGGGACGCGGACGCAGGACCCGTGTGACGTTCAGCATCTGCGTTCGCGAGCGGTACACCGACGAGGACGGCGGCGACCAGACCCGGTTCGGCGTGGCGGTGACCACCCGCCTGCCGGGCGTGGGAACCCTCTGTCCGTTCGCGTCGTCCGACGGTGCGGTGGCGACCCAGTCGCTCGTCAACGTCGAGTTGGGACGGAAGGGGATCGAGTACCTCGGCGACGGGCTGGCGGTCGACGACGCGCTGGAGGCCCTCTTGAACGCCGACGAGGGGAGCGCCCAGCGCCAGCTCCACGGCGTCGACGCCGACGGCACGTTCGCGTTCTCCGGCGACGAGTGTAACGACTGGTACGGCCACCGGGAAGGCCAGAACTACACCGTCGCGGGCAACCTCCTGACCGGCGAGGACGTGATAGAGGCCACCGCAGTCGCCTACGAGTCGGACGCGCACGGCGACGCGCCGCTTGCCGAGCGGCTGATCGACGCGCTCGCGGCGGGCCACGCCGCGGGCGGCGACAAGCGCGAGGACCTGGAAGTCCAGTCCGCGGCGCTGATCGTGTGTAACACCGAGGAGGAGACCGACGACCCGTACTACAACGACCTCCGCGTCGACGCGAGCGAGACGCCCGTGACCGACCTCCGCGAGACGTACGAGACCGCCAAGCGCGGCTACGAGACGATCTTAGAGAAGTACGCCGAGGAGGAAGACGGAGAGGCGGAGCAGGCGACCGAGGACGAGACGGAAGGGGACGGGGAGTAGCGCGCTCCTACAGCGACACCCGCGCGAGGATCGGCAGGTGATCGGACGGGTACCGCCCCCGGTCGTCGCGGTCCGCCAGCGTCGCGAACGCCTCGACGGATAGCTCCGGCGAGACGAGCGCGTGGTCGATCCGACGCCCGTCGATGAGTTGCGAGAAGTCGGTGAGGCTCGTCGCCGGGCCGTGTCGGAGGTCGGCGGCGGTCGCGGCGTCGCGGAGCACGACGCGGTCCTCGGTCGGTATCCCGGCGGTGTTTCCGTCGGTTTCGGGGTCGTCACCGACGAGGATCCGGTGCGGGTCGGAGCCGGGCGTACAGTTGAGGTCGCCGACGAGGACGACCGGCGTCGATCCGTCGGATTCGGTCTCGCTTCCGCCCGCTGTCTCCGGGATCCGCTCGCGGAGCAGGCGGGCCGACTCGCGGCGCGCGTCCGCGCTCACGTGGTCGAAGTGCGTGTTGACGACGCGGAGCGCGGTGTCGCCGTCGACGTCGCGCACCCGTGCCCACGTCGCGATCCGCGGGTGGGCGGCGCCCCAGTCGGTCGAGGGCTCCTCGGGAGTTTCCGAGAGCCAGAACGTGTCGCTGTCGAGGACCTCGAAGCGGTCGCTCCGCACCGCGATCGGGCACCCCTCTCCCTCTCCGCCCTCCTCGCGGCCGCGTCCGACGAACTCGTACTCGGGGAGTCGCTCGCGCAGGTCGCTGCGCTGCTCGGGAAGTGGCTCCTGAAAGGCGGCGACGTCGGGTCGGTGAAATCGGACGAGTCGCCCGACTGCGTCGCGCCGGTCGTGCCAGCCGTCGTGGTGATCGCCGCGGTTGGCGTAGCGGACGTTGTAGCTTACCACCCGGATCGCGGTCATTACGTCGGGACTTGCGGGCGAGGCGATTAAAATGCGCGGAGCAATCGCGGAGACGATCGGGATAGTGTCGACGAGTACAGTGTCGATACCTCGATCGGTCGTTTATAAATAGAAGTTACTGCGTCGACGGTGAACACCGCCAAAGCCCCAGTCGCGAGGACTCGCGCGGCTCGCTGTGCTCCTCGCTCAGTCGCTCGCGCTCCTTCGCTGCGGTGCTTGCGTCGCCGTGCTTCGTCCTCGCGACTGCCCCTTTGAGTCCCACCCCGCACGGCACAGCACCTCACACCTCCCCAGCCTCGTCGCGGCCGCTTAAAAAGCGGCCGCGACTCCCTCGCGCGTGCTCCTCGCGGCCGCCAAGGGCGGCCGCTCGAAGGCACGCGCCACCGCAGAACTATTTATAAATGGCCGTCCGCTGCCGTCCCCGCCGCGCTCACACCGAGAACTCGTAGAGGTCGTCGCCGACGTGGTGGATCGACTCGACGACCTTCCCGCTGTCCCCGACCATCTCGTCGCCGTCGACGAGCGCGCGCCCCACCGCCAGCACCTTCCCGTGAGACTCCTCGGCGATCACGACCAGATCGCTCTCGCGGATCGCCTCGTCGGCCTCGACGATGCCCGGCCGCATCACGTCGGCGCCGTCGGAGACGAACGAGACCGCGCCCGCGTCGACCGTGACGACGCCCGTCTCCGGGTCGAAGTCGTTCGCGCCCCGGACGGTGAGGAACGGCTCGTCGTCGTCGACGTAGAAGACGGCGGGGTCGCCGTCGACCAGGACGAGTTCGTAGCCGGCGTCGACGAACTCCACGAACTCGAACGTGTCGCCGTCGATGTCGACCCCGAGGTGGTCGGCGACCGCCTCGCGGATCGCCGTGATCTCGTCGCTCCGGAGGTGGTGCCGCGATTTCACTTCCATGGGGGTCCCGTCGACCGCTCGGCCGATAAATGGACCGCTCCGCGGCGTGGCGCGTCGTCCGGTCCCCGCCGTCGGGGGTCTCACGCCGTTGGATCGATCAAAACGGCCTTATGCCACCTCTCCATATCGGTTCGTATGCTTAATCCGCTCATTGCGAACGTCGCGAACCCGCCCGCGATCGTGCTCGCGGCGGTCGCGACGCTGCTCGTCGTTCTCGTCACCTCGGTGAGAGGAACGGGGTGGGAACCCACGACCGACATCTCCGAGGAAGTGCTCGAACGCCGCGCGGCCGCGGTCCCGGAGACGGAGTTCCCGGAGCCGGGCAACCGCGCGATCGGCGGCGGTGGCGGCGGTGGCGCCATCCCGGCCGGCGGCGACGGCGAGGAGGGCGAGCTCGAAGAGGGCGGGACCGCCAGCTCCGGTCCCGGCGACATCCCCGAAGACGAGGTGGAGTACTTCGAGATCGAGTTCGTCAAGCAGGGCGAGACGGTCGAACTCTCCAACGACCAGCCCATCCTCGAACAGGGCGAAGACGAGGGATGGGACCTCCCGTACGCCTGCCGGCAGGGCCAGTGCGTCTCCTGTGCCGGCCAGATCACGGACGGTCCCTCCGAGGACTTCGTCGAGCACGACAACCAGCAGATGCTCGAAGAGGCCGAAATCGACGACGGATACACGCTCACCTGCGTTGCCTACCCGCGCGACTCCTTCAGCATCGAGACCGGCGAGGCGCCGTAGTCTCTCCGGGTTTCGCCTCCCCGTCGCGCTCTTCCCCAACCTCTTCTCTCCCCGCAGTCGCTCGCGACACCCTTTTTCGCGTCTCGGCCCAACCGCTCGTATGTCCGTCACCACGGCGCTCGTCGCCGGCGGCGGGGGCGTCGCCGTCGCGCTGATCGCCGCGGCCGTCTACCGCGACGCTCTCCGGGTCGGCGTCGACCTCGGCACGCCGGCGACCTGGGCCGCGCTCGTCGTCCTCACCGGCGGCGCGAGCCTCGTCACCCTGATCCTCGTCCCCGACGCGCCCCTGCCCGGCGTCCTCGTGTTGACCGCGCTCGGTCCCCTCCTCTACCTGCTCGAACGCGACGACTCGATGAACGGCGACGACGCGGCCGACCCCACCCGGCTCCCGAGCCAGTCCGGCGAGTCGACCGACCGGAGCGACGATAGCGACCGATAGCGACCCGGGGACGACCCGACCGATAGCGACCCGGGGACGATAGCGACCGATCGCGGTCCCTCCCGGCTCCGTTTCGTCTCATCGACGATGACACAGTTCCTTTCGCTGCCGAAGCCGACTCCTAAACCGCAACTTTCCATACCGTCGGCGCTGTATGGGAGGTAATGAGCGACGAGAGCGACGAAAGCCTCGCGGACCGGGTCGAGCGGTGGATGGTCGGACAGATGCCGATCATCCAGATGCACGGCGGCACGAGCGTCGTGCGCGAGGCGGACCCCGAGACGGGCGAGGTCGTCGTCGAACTCGGCGGCACCTGCTCCGGCTGCGGCATCTCGAACATCACCGCCGACAACATCCGCCGCGACCTCATCATGGACTTCGACGAGGTCGACAACGTGACGGTGCGGACCGCCTCCTCCGGCGATCAGGGCGCCTCCACGGTCGAGGGCGGCCGCGGCGGCGAACTCAAACACGAGACCGAGTCCGCGAACCACTTCTGAACGCGACGGGGGCGTCCCGCCGCGCGGCTCTCTCCCTCTCTCCTACAGCGACGTGAACGGGAGCGACGCGAGCGAGTCGGCGTCGTAGTCCAGCGCGTCCGCCTGACTGACGCCCTCGGGCGTGATCATGTCGATCACCCGTGGCGCGTTGCCGACCGCGCCCTCGCGGGCGCCGCCGAAGACGTAGCCGCCGGCGTCCTCCGCGACCGATCGAAGGCTTCCGCGGTCCTCCGAACCGACGACCGGTACCACCTCCCATCCCGAGAGGTCGCCGCCGACCGCCGACTTCGGTATCGAGACGACCGCCGTGTTCGCGTCGAAGCTGACGAACACTCCCGGCGTGCCGAGATCTCCGCCGTCGGCGTCGGTGATCGCTCTCCCGAAGCCGCTCGCGTCGATCCGGTACTGCCACGGTTGGGCGAACTCGGCGGTGAGTCCGAGGTCGTCGAGCGCGCTCGTCCGCCCGCTGCTTGCCTCGGGATCGCGCAGATATACGAGGAAGTAGTGCGGCGAGAAGTCGCCGCCGAACGTGTCGTACAGGTTCTCGACCTCGAACGCGAACCGGTACTCCTCGTCGGTCTCCAAGACGCGGAACGAGCGCAGATCGAACGCGCCCTCCTCGAAATCACCGCTCGTGGGATAGGTGTACTCCCCGGGTCCGTCGTCGTCGCCCCGCGGGTCAGTGAACTCGGTGACGACGTCGCCGGGCGCGACCGTCACGCTCCCCGACGCCAGTTCGGCGCCGCCGTCGGCCTCGCGGACGACGACGTCGAAGGTCCCGATCCGCGAGATGCTGAAGCCGAGGGCGACCGTCTCGTCGGTCGCGTTCGGCGGGAGCCGGACGTTGTCGAGCGCGACGGTCTCGCCGTCGACGACGACCTCGACCGTGGTCCCCCCGACGAAGGGCGCGTCGTTGGAGCCGGTCCCGGTGATGAACGACTCCCCGAGATCGGCCTCGTCGGCGATCGACACCGAGATCGTCTGCTCCGGACGCTCGTACTCGGGAAGCCGGTTGATCTCGCGGCCTCGGGCCGGACGCAGTCTGACCGCGGTCCCGCCGCTCGGCGCCAGCGACGCGAGCAGGGTCGTGCTCGGGGTAACGATCGCCTCGTCGATACGAACGCCGGTCGGGTCGGTGTCGACGCCTGTCCCGACCGCGTCCGAGTAGATCTCGGCGACGTACTTCGGGCCGTTTCGGCCGTTGCCGTTGCCATTTCCGTTGCCGTTGCCGCGACCGTTTCCGTTGCCGCGACCCGGTGCGCCACCGGAGTTGCCGGGGGCGAGGAAGTCGAGCGGCACGTCGACCGCGCGTCCGTTCCCGTCGGTCATGGCGCCGACGTACCACTCGTCGCCGTGCCGGCGAGCGATCGCGAGGTAGTCGCCGATCGCGGAGCCGACGACGCGGGTCTCGTCCCAGCCGGCGGCCGGGACGGACTCGATGAAGCCGAACGCCGGCTCGGCGTCGAAGTTCTCGTTTTCTGGCGTGTACCCCTCGTACTCGGCCGGCACCGGTGAGGGCGCCCCCGGCTCGGTAACGGCGACCGTGTTGAGGTTGAACCCCCCGACGTCGCCGGTGAAACCGCTGTCGTCCGCCTCGTAGTCGAGTTCGATCGCGACCTCGTTGTCGCCCGCGTCGAGTTCGACTTCGGTCGTGAACACCTGCCAGTCGTCCCAGTAGTCGGTGAAGGGAGGCTCGATCGTCCGAGTCTCGTCGTTGACGCGGAGCGTCGCCCGGGGGTTCCCGGCGTCGATCACGCGGCCGGCGTTCTCCTCGGCGTCGCTCGCGTACCGGAGGTGGAGTTCGTAGCTCCCGGCGCTCGGCACGTCCTCGACCGCGTAGGAGACCGACGACCCGCTCGGCGCGCGGTTGGGGTCGACGGCGACGAAGTTGGTCCCGAACGCGTCCCGCCACGAGTCGTCGGTGACGAGTCCGTCGCGGTCGCCGGCGGCGGCCTGGAGCGCCTCGCCGACCACGAACGTCTCGTCGACGTACCCCTCGATCCGGTCGGCGGCCATCTGGAGACCGCTGAGGTACGTCGGGTACATCGCGAGCTGTTTCGCCCGGGTCGTCTGGATCTGGTCGCCGCGGTCGTCGCCGAAGGTGATGTCGAAGATGCCCGGCTGGTAGCTCACCGGGCCGGCGAGATTCCGCGTGAACGGGAGCGTGACGTGGTGGTCGCGGCCGACGTTCGACCCCAACTGGGTGAATCCGTCGTACTCCTGGGCCTTCACCACCTCGCGGTTCGCCACGTTCGGGTAGGTGCGGATCTCGCCGGTCGGCTTGATCCCCTCGTGGATCTCCAGCAGCTGGCGGTTCGCGGCGGCCTCGCGGATCACCCGTCGATGGTGGTTCACCGCGAGCTGGTTGTGGTGGTTGTGGGTCGCCTCGGTTCCGTCGCCGTCGATGCCGAGCCCCTCGTCCGCGACGTAGCCGTTCTTGATCGAGCTGATGCCGACCGACTCGTACTCGGCGAACGGGCTTCCGTCGAGGACCGCCTCCTCGTAGTTCGGGATGTTGCCCGCGGTCTCGTTGTGGGCCGTCATCTCGACCGGATCGGGAAGCGACGCCCCGAACTCGGTCACCTCGCGCACGTCGAAGTCGGGGTAAGAGTCGTCGACACCGAACGCGAGCCCGGAGCCGTTCCCGGGATAGGTGTCCCACCCCTGGTTCCACCCCTCGACGAGGACGCTGTCGATGCCGTTCTCGCTCGCGAAGCGCATGTACCGCTTCATCCGCTCGGTCCGGGCGCCGTGGATGTAGGCGGCCGGATTCTGTTCTCCCGCCGCGATCTCGTCGTCGGTCTTGTACTCCCAGTTCGCCTGCCCCGCGATCATCGTCCACCAGATGCCGACGTACTTGCGCGGTTCGATCCAGTCGGTGTCCGGCTCGCCCCCGGCGGTCGGGAGCGCCGACTCGTCGAGCGGGTCGGAGAGCAACGGGACCAGCTGCGACTCGATCAGCTCGCCCGGCCGGTCGACGACCTGAATCGTCCGCCACGGCGTCGCCGCCGGCAGGTCGACCGAGGCCCTCGACCCGTCGGGCAGCGGCGTGAGTTCGGTGGCGAACGCCGTCCCGCCGTCGTCGCTCCGAGGCGCGAGCGTCGCGGCCGCGTAGTCGTCGAGGTTCGCCTCGTGGACGCTCAGGTACGCGTCGCCCGCGTCGACGGTGAGCGGCGTGTGTGCCCCGAGTCTCATCGGCGTGTCGTTCGGTCGCCGGTCCTCGCTCCCGCCGGGGATCTCCGAGAGCGGCGTCTCCGCGTACTCCTGCTCGAACCGCGGGTTCGTGGCCGCGTTCTCGATCCACCAGGCGGTGTAGTCGTCCGCGAAGTCGACGCCGGTGTTCTCCGACGCGATCACCGCCTTCTCCGAGTTGGCCGCGAATCCCTCGCCGAGGACGACCCGGAACCCGACCCCGTCGTCGAAGACGCGAAGCTGGAGGGTCGCGCTCCGGGAACCGTCGCCGTTCTCCGCTGTGCCGGAGTCGTCGGAACCCTCGGACCCGTCTCCCACGGCGTCAGAGAGACCGACGCTCAAGGCGTTGTACTCCGCCGACACCGACTCGTAGGCGCCCCACACCGGCTTCCACTCCTCGGTCGCCGACTCGCGTTCGGTGCCCGTGACGGTCACCGGCCCGTCCGACCCGCCCGCGCTCGCGCCGAACGCCGGCTGATTTTGGAAGTCGAATCCGAGCGTCGACGGCCCGACGTACGTCTCCCCGCCGCGTGCCACCTCGTAGGTCGGGACCCCGTCGGCGACGTCGACCGTGACCGCGATCGACCCGTCGGGCGATTCCACCGTCTGGATCGGGTCGTCCGCGTCGTTGGCTACCCGTGCGGCGGCGTCGGCCCCCACACTCCCCGAGTAGGCCGCCGCGGCCACCAGCGCCCCCACGCTCCCGAGGAATCCCCGCCGCGTCGCTCCGTCAAACGTTTGCTGTGATCGTTTCTCACGCATTCCGTCCGCACCGTGTATACGATGAACAATAATGCTATTGTAACGCATCGAAGTGATTGGATTTCGAAACGACCGAGTCGAGACCGGCTCGGGCGGCATATCTCGGGCCGCCGTCCGCCTCAGAGCGCGTTCTCCAGCGCCGACGCGACGCTCCGCGCCTTCTCCGCCAGCGCCCCGGGGACCGTTCCGGCCGCGACCGCCTCGTCGAGCTCGTCGTCGTCGACGCGCTCGACCCGACCGTCCGGCCGTTTCACCACGTCGACGTGGAGGTCCACGTAGCGCGCCGCGTCCGGGAACACCTCCACCGGCGTGCCAGACGTTGACGTACGTCCCGCGGACGGTCCCGTCGCGGCCGCGGTACGTCGTCGGGTACCACCAGCGGCCCTCCTTCAGGCTCGTCTCGGCGACGTCGCCCGCCTCGCGGGCGACCCCCAGCCCGTCGTAGCTTCCGCCGCCGGTCATCTCGCGCTCGACGGTGACGGTCCCGTCGACGTCGACCGCCGTGACCGTCCCCTCGCCGAGGGTGATCAGCCGCCCGTCCGGCTTCCCGTGGTCGATCCGGAGCGCGTCGCCCTCGCGCGGGCCGAACGCGTCGCTCACGACCGCGAACGGAAACTCCGCGTCGGGGTCGGGATCACAGAGCGCCTCCGCGAGGTCGACCCCGGCCGAGGCGTCGGCCGACCCCGCCTTCACGCGGTGGTGGCCCGGCATCGTCGCGGTCGCGGTCCGGCGCGCGTCGTCGAGTCCGGACCGGCTCTCGCGGCCGAACCAGACCCAGACGCCGGCGTTGGGTGCGGCGACCGGCGCGTCCCGGAGCCGGCCTCTGTCGTCGAGGACGCCGAGGCCCTCGCCCTCGCCGTCGCCGTCGGCGTCGTCTCCGGCCACTCCGCTCCCCTCGCCGGAGTCGGTCGCCGCGCGCAGCTCTTGAGCGGCGTCCACCGCCGCGTCGAGTCCGGCGGTCAACGCCTCCGTGTCGGCGTCGACGGCCGAGGGTTGCCACACCGCTCGCCACCCCGCCGGCGGTTCGAGTTCGAGCAGGTCGAGCATCCCCGACAGTTCTCGCGCGGCCTCGTCGTCCCGGGCGTCGACCCGCGTCCCCGACCCCGGTTCGAGCGCGACGAGGTCGCCGCCGACCCGCAGTTCCCCGGCGAGTTCTGGGCGGCGATCGGTCCACGGCGCCGCCGACTCGCGCACCTGAACCCGGACCGGATCCCCGGACTCTATCCGAGCGTCGACGTCGCCGTACGGGAGGTACCCCTCGGCGGTATCGCCGTCGCCGACGCGAAGCCGCACCACCGCGCCGCCGCCGAGCGTCTCCGTCACCTCGCCGTCGAGAACGGCGCCGGTCGGGGTCGGGTCCGGCCACGCGAGCGCGTCGCGGCCCGCGCCGGTCAGGACCTCGCGGACCGCGTCGACCGCGTCGGGATCGCCGCTCGCGCCGACGCCCTGCCGGTCCGCGCTCGTCCCGATCCGGACGTCCGGCGGCTCGGTTCCGAACGCGGCGTCGAAGCGCCGCCGGATCGGCGGCGAGGCGTCGACGACCTCGTGGCCCGAATCGAGCAGGCGCGCGGTGAGCGCCGTCGCGTAGATGCCGCGAACGCGGGCTCGCGGCATCGTCAGAGATCCTCGCGCTCGCGTGCGAACCGAATCCGGTCGTTCACCGTGTCGCCGAGAGAGTTCGACGACGACCGGCTCGTCGCCGTCCTCGCTCTCTCGGAGGATTCGACCGCCCTCGACGGGGACGCCCCACCCGTCGAGCGAGAGGTAGCCGCGGAGGTCGCTCCCGTGGGTGAACAGGTCGACGTCGGCGGTCGCGTGCTCTTCGATCGCATCCGCGCTGTGCGCCATCTCCATGTCCGAGTAGTAGGCTCCGTCGCCGTCGAAGAACGTCCGGAGGCGGTCCGCGTCGCGGGCGACGAGTTCGGCTGCGCGGTCCGAGGCGTCGGCGACGGCGTCCGCGTCCAGTCCGGCCTCTCGGAGGGCCTGCTGGACCCGTGGATCGAAGTCGATACCCCGCCTTCGGCCGCCGCCGTTTCAATCCTGTCGGCCGCGTCGCGGTCGCGCCGTTCCGCCCCTCACTACGTCCGACTCCCAGATGCCGCCCATCAATTAAGTCACCGGGGGAGCAATCGGCTCGCATGCCATCCGAGGAGGACCCAATCGCGTCCCGGGCCGACGACGACCGCGACCTCTACGATGTCGCGACCTGGGAGGAGCGGACTTCCCTCGACGGGCTGTCGGTCGCGCTGTACTGGCTGCTCACGCGCTCGGCGAAGGCCGGGATCGTCCTCGTCGCGCTCGTCGGGCTTCTCGCGATCCTCGGCTCGTTCGGGTTGGGGCTGCTGTTCGACCCGGCCATCGCGATCCTCCTCGGTCTCTCCGTGATCCCCGCGCTCGGCCTAGCCGCCTACGTGTACGTCTCGGACGTCACGACCGCCGAGCCGCTGTCGCTGCTGGTGGCGACGTTCCTGCTGTCGATCCTCACCGCGACGTTCGCGGCGATACTGAACAGCCTGCTCCAGCCGTACTTCCAGCCGTTTGGCTTCTTCGGGCTCGTCGTCTTCTTCTTCGTCGTCGTCGGTCCGATAGAGGAGTCGGTGAAGCTGCTCGCGGTGCGGCTGTACGCCTACACCGACGCCCGGTTCGACGCGGTCATCGACGGCGCCGTCTACGGCGCCATCGCGGGTCTCGGCTTCGTCGTCATCGAGAACTTCGTGTACATCGCCCAGAACGTCGACCTCGCGGAGCTGACGGTCGGTATCGCGGCGCTCGGCGCCGGCGACGGCATCGCGGCGCTCCGGGCGCTCGCGGGACCGGGTCACGTCATCTACTCGGCGTTCGCGGGCTACTACCTCGGGCTGGCGAAGTTCAACCCGGAGCACCGCGGCCCGATCATCGTCAAGGGGCTCGTCCTCGCGGCGGCGATCCACGCGTTGTACAACACGCTCGTCGGCCCGGTGACAGCCGTCGCCTCGCAGCTGCTCGGTCTCCCGCAGGTCCTCGCGCTGTTCGGGTTCGTCCTCGTCTTCCAGGGCGCGTTCGGCTACGTGCTCCTCCGCAAGATCCGGCGGTACCGCGACACGTACCTCGAGACGCGCGACGCGGTCGATCCCGAGGTCGACCCGGAGCTAACCGAGTTCGAGCAGTAGCCCGCGAAACTCGCCGCTCCGGTCTCCCGCCCGTCAGGGCGGACTCTTGACCCGCGAGCGGTCGCCCGTCCCGCCCGTCAGCGCGCTCGCGAGGGCGCCCTTCACGACCACCTCGTCGCCGAGGTCGGTGAGCCGCACCTCCGGGACGTTGATGAACACCATCTCGGGGAGCTTCTCGCGGATCGGGTCGAGGATGCGCTCGGGGTTGTTGAGCGCGACCGCGCCGCCGACGCTCACGACCAGCGGGGCGTACGCGTGGATGACGTTGGAGATCCCCATGGCGTTCCAGTGGGCGACCTGATCTATCACGTGGTCGGCGAACGTGTCCTCGCCTGCCGCCTCGAACACGTCGACCGCGGAGAAGTCGGGGTCCTTGACCGGGAGGCTCGTCTCTATCGGGTCCTCCTCGTACAGTTCGCGGGCGTACTTCGGGATGTTGTTCCCCGAGCAGTACCCCTCCCAGTGGCCGTCCAGCCCGCAGCCGCAGGTCATGAACCCGTGCGGGTCGACGGTCATGTGGCCGACCTCGCCGGCGTTGCCGTCCCACCCCGAGAGCACGTTGCCGTCGACGGCGACGCCGGCGCCGATCCCCGAGGAGATGGTGAGATACACCATGTCGTCGGGGTTGCGCTCGGAGTGGAACCGCTCCCCGATGACGCCCGCGATGGTGTCGTTGTGGAGGTGTACCTCGTCGGTGTCGAGCAGCCGGCCGACCGGGCCGACGAGCGGGATGCGCTCGACGGTGTCCGGGAGGTTCGCGGGACCCTGGACGATCCCCTCCGCCAGGTCGAGCGGGCCGATAGAGCCGATCCCGGCCGCGACCGCCTCGCTGGGTGCGATCCCCGCGTCCGTGCTGGCCGCTCGAATCACCTCCAAGACGGCCTCCGTGACGGCGATTCCGTTCGGTCCCCGCGGGGTGTCTCGCGACGCGGAGCCGAGGATCGCCGCAGTCTCGTCGCCGACGACCGCCCGGACGTTCGTCGCCCCGAGATCGACGCCCACGTAGTACATCGGGTGTAAGGGCGGACCCGTCTCACTTAAGCGGGACGCTTCGCGCGGTCGAGCGGGAATAAAAAACGAGCCGACTCCAGCGAAATCGCGTTACGAGGCGGTCTCGCGGACGAACGTCACCGGACACGGCGCCGAGAGCATGACCTTCTGCGCCGCGCTGCCGAAGACGGCCTTCCCGGTCGGCGAGCGGCGCCGGCCGCCGACGACGACGCGGTCGGCTCCGAGGCCCTCGGCGGTCTCGACGACCTCGTCCGCGAGGTCGCCGACCGCGCCGCGGACCGAGTGTCGCACGCCGGCCGCGGAGAGGATCTCCGAGAGCTCTCGGGTGGTCCTGTGTCGCTCCGCGACCGCGTCGGGCGTCGAGTTCTCGCCGTCCGCGTCGAAGCCGAGCTTCGCGCGGGTCTCATCGAACTCTTCCTCACCGAACACGTGGGTCAACACGACTTCGGCGTCCGCCGGCTTCGCGAGCGCGATGATCTCCTCTGCGAGCCGCTCGGTGCGTTTCTCGTCTTCGGTGCCGACCGCCAGTACAACCGTTTCGATGCTCATACACGCCTTTCGTCTCCGACCGAGTTAAGTGTAGCGAAGTTTTAACTCAAATCCGAATAAACATTTAACCGATCGATCCTGACACTCTCACGGCCGCGAGGCTCCGGTTCCGACGGCTGCCGGTCGGACGAGCGAGGCGCTACGGACGCTCCGAGAGGCTCTCGACGAGAGAAGGGCGGCTCCGACGGCGGGCGAATCCAATCAGTAGTCGGGCGCGTCGTCCTCGACTTCGCGCTTCAGCGAGTCGCGGCGGGACTTCGCGTCGCGGCCGGTCGCCTCCAGTAAGAACTCGTTTTTCGCGTCGACGGCGTCCGCGGCGGCGTCGGCGTTCCCCTCGGCGATGACCTCCTCGGCGGGCCGCTCCTCGAAGTGGACCGCCAGCTTGTCCTTCTTGCTCCCGTACTCGGCGGCGCCCGCGACGATTCGCTTGAACACCGGGTTGTCGGGGTCCTCGACGACGTACAGCTCGTGGCCGTCGTACTCCTCGGTGTCCGTGACATCGCCGAAGTACTCCTCGATGGAACCTTTCAGGTCCGGCATCCGGTCGTCCAGATGCTCGCCGCGGCGCATCTTGTACTGCTTCATGCCGCGACCGTTCGACAGGCCGGCGTAAACCAGTTTCGTCACGGCCGCTCGGCCGCCGACGCGGCCTTTTACCGGATTACCGGCCGCTCGTCGGACTATCGGGGCCGCTCGTCGACGTACCCGCGCTTACACTCCGGACAGATGTCTCCCGCGCGCATGGAGCTGCCGTCCGCGGCTCGGACCATACCGCACTCCGGACAGTAGTACTCCGACGGCTCGTCTCCGCCCGCCGTCTCCAGGTCGGGACTCTCCCCGCGGGTGATCCCCGTTCCGCCCTCACCGCCCGCGTCGAACGCCACGGCCTCCGCGTCGTCCGGCGCTTCGACGTACTCCGTCTCCGCCGACTCCCCGTCTCGCCCCTCCGCGGCCTCCGGGGTGAGTCCGCCGCCGAACTCCACGTCGGCCTCGCCGCCCTCGCCGACCTCCGCGCTGAACCCCTCGTCTTCGCCCCCGTGGTCGGGCCACGCGGCCCGCTCGTCGGCGTCGGCGTCCGCCTCGTCGACCGACGGCCACGCTCCTCGTTCCCGGTCGCCGGCCGACTCCCCGTCCTCGTCGAGGATCACGCCGTCGTCGCTCTCCGCGTCCGGTTCGTCGCTCGACGCGGACTCCGGTTCGTCGCTCGACGCGGACTCCGGTTCGGCGTCAGTCGCGGGCGACCCGCCGGACGCCGACCCTTCGCCCGCGTCCAAAAGCTCGGTGTCCTCGTCTGCTCGGCTCGGTCCCGTCGACGCCGACTCGCCCGCGGCGTCCGGACCATCTGCCGGTCCCGTCGGGGTCTCGACCTCCCCCGGATCCGGCCCGGCGTCGGCCGTTTCGGTCCCCTCGTCGCCAGACGGTCCGTCGTCGATGATTACCGCGTCGTCGGTCCCGGCTCCCGGCTCCTCGTCGAGCGTCACCCCGTCACCGGCGCCCGCGGCCTCGTCCGCGTCGCCGCGTCCCGGCGCCGCGCCGACGCCCGCGGTCCCATCGGCGTCGACCGTGGCTTCACCCTCGCCCGACGCCGCCGGTCCCCCCGCGGTCCCGCGGTCACCCTCGTCCGCCGCACCTGCCCCGGCGGCGTTCGCGGCGGCCTCGTCGGCCAGTTGCTCCATCGTCGTCACCTCGGTATTCTCGCTGACGATCTGCGTCTCGCCGCAGCGAGCGCAGGTCTTCACCTCCTTGACGGTCGTGACGACCTCGTCGCCGTCCTCCTCGCGTTCCCGCTGGAGTTCGGGTTCGCCGAAGTCGTGTCCGAGCAGACACCTGAGTCCCATTGTGCCACCCTGCGGTTCCGAGGGTAAAAAACGCCCCGTCGGCGTCCGACGCTCGGCACACGGCCGTTATCGCGGGACGGCGCCGGTCAAGCGCCCGGTTCGGTCGTCGCGGCCCGCGGACACAGGCTCTTTGTGGATCGCTCCCGTACCGTGTACACACATGCCTACCGTATCCTATCAGGGCGAGGAAATCGAGTGCGAGAAGGGCGCCGTCTTACGCGACGTGCTCAAGGAGGCCGGTCTCTCCGTCTACAACGGGAAGATGGAGCAGCTCAACTGTCGGGGGAGCGGGTCGTGCGGCTCCTGTGCGGTCCAGGTCGACGGCGAGGTCAGCGAGCCGGGCAAAAAGGAGCGCGCCCGCCTCTGGTTCCCGCCGCACCACCCGAACCACGACGTTCGCCTCGCCTGTCAGACGAAAGTCGAGGGCGACGTCGAGGTGACGAAGGGCCGCGGTCTCTTCGGGCAGCACATCTGAGCGCGGCCGCTCCCGTCGATTTTGTAGGTCCATCGCCAACGCCGTCCACGCGACGGGCGGCACACGCGGCAAGCGGAGCGCTGGTCGGTGATAAAATACGGCCGCGGCGGACGCGAAGCCCGTGACGCGGACGAAAACGTTTGGTACCGTGTGTCAGAGTCGCGTTCGGCGTCAGCCGGACCGACCCACCTTTCGGATCGGCTTACTGCCGAACGACGTTAGTCGCGCGGGGGCCCTTCTCGGAGGACTCGATGTCGAACTCGAGCTCCTGGCCCTCTTCGAGGTCCGGACCGCCGACGTCTTCCATGTGGAAGAACACGTCGTCGTCCGCGTCGTCAGTCTCGATAAATCCGTAGCCGCCAGTGTCGTTGAAGAAATCAACCTTTCCGGTCGCCATTGCGATTACAGTGAGGCGCCGGCCGGGCATAAGGATTGCGAGTGTACAGTTACCACGTCTCTCTGCGGACGTTCTTCTTCAAAAACTTCGGATATGCTGGGTTACATTGACCGTACGATGAATTTCCAATGCTATCTCGACCGATACGTCGTCTTCTCTGACTGCCCCACCGACGGCGTTTTCCGACGCTGACGTTTATCCTTCCGGCCGCGAAAGCGCCGTGCGTGTCTCGCACGTCTCGCGCGGCCGGTCCCGCCCTGACGCTCCGCGAGAACGGTCCCGCGCTGCTGGTCCCGGCGGCGTGGGGCGTCGCTGCGGGGGCGGTCCTCGGCGTCGTCTCCGCGCACGCGCTGTTCGTCGCGCACGTCGTCATGGGTCTCCTGCTCGTCGCCTTCGTCGCCGCCTCGTGGCGCGACATGGCGACGGGCGTCCTCCGCGCGTGGAAGCTGGCCATCCTCGCGGGGACGCTGGTCACGCTCGCGGGCGCCGGGACCGTGCCGGCGCTCGCGGCCGCGTGTTCGGTCGCCGGTGCCGCCGCCGCCGCGCTCGCGGCCTCCGCGACGGGTGTCGTCGCCGGGGTCGCGCTCGTCGGTATCGGCCAGACCGCGGGGATCCTCGCGGCGACCGCCCTGTACCCGCCCCTCGAATGACCGACGCCGACACCTACGACTGCGAGACGTGCGGCGCGAGCGTCGCCGCCGCGGACGCCCGCCGCTCCGAACCGTTCGGCGACCTCGACACCGACACGTGGCAGACGCTGAACTGCCCGCACTGCGGCGACCGGCTCGCGACCGTCTTCGTCGGCGACGAGTGAGTCGGGATCGACGCCCGAACCCACCACTACCACGTTCCGTGCTGACACCCCACACTATCTACGTGTTCGGCCCGTAGCGGTCCCATGGTCGACGTCAGCACGATCTCCCTCGTCGCGACCGGCGCGCTGCTGCTCTTCGCGCTGGCCGTCGGGATTCGGGTCCTCGCCGGGATCTTCCGGGAGGGCCGCGAGCGAAGCCGCAAGCGACGCGAGGGAGAGATCGACCGCTACACCGAGGACCCCGTCTACGACCGCGACCCGCCGGATCCGGACGCCGCCGGAGCGGCGCTCGCTACCTGTCCGCAGTGCGGCGCGGAGAACGCGTCCGAGTTCGCCTACTGCCGCGAGTGCGCGGCGCCGCTGGGTCCGGCGAACAGCTAAGGCCCGGCCGCGGGAAAGCCCGGCCCGTGACGCTCGTCACCGCCGCGTTCCTCGCGACCGCGTTCGCCACCCACGCCCTCGTCGGCGCCGCGCTCGGAGCGATTCTGTTCGACAGACCGGGCGTCGGCGCGGTCGCGGGGCTCGTCGCCGACGTCGACTTCCTCTTCCCGGCCGCGCTCGGCTGGCCCTTCGTCCACCGCGGGATCACCCACTCGCTGCCCGCGCTCCTCGCGCTCGCGGCGGTCGCAGTCGGCGTCTGGTACGCGGTCGACGCCTGCGGGAGCCACCGCGCCGCGGGCGCGGCGGTCGCCGTCGCCTACTGCTCGCACCTCCTCATCGACGTCACCACCCCGAAGGGAATCCCGCCGCTGTCGCCGCTCTCGGACCGGATCGTCGGCGTCGCGCTCCCGACGACGGGCCACTCGCCGGTGCCGACACTGCTCCTGTGGGTCGGCAGTCTGTGGGTGCTCTCGCGGACGGACGCGCTCGACTCCGTCGCGCGGCGGGTCCCCTCGTCGAGGATCGGCGAGTGAGTCGCGAACAGCCCGCTCGCTGTCGCTCGCGGGGACGGGGGACAGCTCGATCTTCAGGCGTGACCAACGAATGCGGATCGCGTTGAAAAGGTATGCCGCCTCCCCGATTTGAACTCGCCGAGACGCTCGCCCTCGCTTCGCTCGGGCTCGCGACTCGTCTGCTCAAATCGGGTCGGGAGCATTTTCGCTGCTCACAACTCGGTCGCTGGCTCCCTCGTAAGTTCGCAGGAAAATGCCGCCTCCCCGATTTGAACGGGGGACAGCTCGATCTTCAGTCGAGTGCTCTCCCAGTCTGAGCTAAGGCGGCTCGCACTCGCACCAACGCCGATTCGAGACAAAAGGATTTCGAAAGGCCGCGGGCGGACGCCGCCGGTCGACGTCTCTCCCCGCTCGCGTCGCTCGAATCTAGGTCGCGCGGTCCGGGACCGCTCCTCGGTGTCGGACGACATCTCCGCCGAGAAGCTCGCCGAGGCGATCCGCGAGCGACGCGCCTGACCGCCCGGCGAGGACGACCCGGCGCTTCACCGCCCGAGGTGTGACGTTTTTATGCGCCCGCGGCGAACCGAGTGGCAAATGGATCGAGTACGCGCGCCCGAGTCCGGGCGAGGTGATGTCGGTGGGTGCTGACGGCGATTCCGTCTCCGAGTCTGACGCCCCGACTGAAGCGAGCGCCGGCGCCCCTGTCGTCGCCGGCTTCTTCTCCGGCTGCGGCGGTCTCGACCTAGGCTTCGAGCGGGCCGGCTTCGACGTGGCTCTCGGGAGCGACCAGTGGGAGCCGGCCGCCGAGACCTACCGCCGCAACTTCTCCGACGTGGAGTTCATCGAGGAGGATGTCCGCGAGCTCGACGCCCCGGCGATCCGCGAGACCGTCGCGGACGCCGGCTACGAACCCGACGGGATCGACGTGGTGATCGGCGGGCCGCCGTGTCAGGGGTTCAGCCGGCTCAACAACGAGCAGATCGAGCTGGACGAGATGGAGAAGGACCGTCGGAACACCCTCTTCGAGGAGTTCCTCCGGGTCGTCTCCGTCCTCGAACCCCGGCTGGTGTTGATGGAGAACGTCCGCGACCTGATCAACCGCCAGACCAGCGACGACCGGTACGTGAAAGACCTCATCGTCGACGAGTTCGCGGCCCACGGCTACAAGTGCGAATACCGGGTGCTGGAGGCCGAACAGTACGGCGTCCCCCAGAAGCGCCGCCGGATCTTCTTCATGGGAACCGACCGCGACGTCCCGATCCGGTTCCCGGAGCCGACGACTCCGGAGGGGAGCTGGCGCACCGCGGGCGAGGCGCTCGCGGACGCGAGCGACGACCTCCCGAACATGACGTACGCGAACACGCAGGAGAAGACGCTCAAACGCATCCGCCACGTCCCGCCGGGCGGCTACTACCGCGACCTCCCCGACCGCCTGAAGACGAAGAAGTATCAGTGCGACTGCGAGGACACCGACACCTGCCCGCACGAGCCGGAGATCGTCAAGCGTTACGGGACGTACCTCCGCCGGCTCCACCCCGACGAGCCGTCGCTGACGGTGAGCACGAACGTCTTCATTCACCCGACCGAGGACCGCTATCTCACCCCCCGCGAGATGGCGCGGCTCCAGACGTTCCCGGACGAGTTCGCGTTCGAAGGGACGAAGACCGACGTGCTGAAACAGATCGGCAACGCGGTCCCCGTCCGCCTCGGTGAGGAGCTGGCCCGGCAGCTTCGGGAGTACTTCCCCGAGGTCCGGGATGCGCCGCCTGCCGACCCAGACGTGTACGAACAGCAGTCGCTGACTGACTTGGCTTGAGATCGTTTTTGAGGAGTGATCGGCGGTGTGGTGAAGGATTCCGAAGTCTCAGCGGCTTGTTATAAATAGTCGGTCGTAGATCGGCGACGAACACCTCCAAATCCCCAGCCGGGAGGCGGGCGCACGCTCGTTGCGCTCCTCGCTCGCGTTGCTCGCTGTGGTGCTTACGTCGCCTGCGCCCGCCTCCCGGCTGCCCCTTTGAGTCCCGCCCCGTCCGGCACCGCACCTCACCCCTCCCCAGCCTCGTCGCTCGCTTCGTCGCCGGCGCGTAGCGCCGGCTGCCAGAGGGACCTTCGGTCCCTCCCTGCTCGCGACTCCCTCGCGCGTGCTGGCTCGCGGCCTGTCGGCCGCTCGCAGGCACGCGCCACCGCCCGTCAGTTTATAAGTAATCGTTGCCGCCGCTCACGGCTATTTATAATTGAACCTACCACGTATGCCCTCGTCGATCGGTAAAATGGGGCCGCTGAGAGTCGAACTCAGGTCCACTGCACCCAAGGCAGCGAGGATACCACTACCCCACGGCCCCGCACTCCTACGTACCCCGAAGAGCCGCTAAAGGGTTTCGTTGCGCTTCGCGCCGGTCACTCCTCGTCGTCGCGCCGTTCGAGGTCGGCGACGATGTCGTACGGGTCGGTGCCCTTCCGGACCGAATCGAGGATGAAGAACGCCTCGTCGGGCGCGAGGAAGTGCCGCGTCACGCCGCGGCCCAGCGGTGTCGGCTCGAAGCCGTCGATGAAGTTCCACTCCAGCAGCTTCCCGAGCGCGTGCTTGGTGGGGACTTCGCCGATCATGCGGTCGTTGAGGCGCTTGGCCTTCTTGCCGGCCACGACGACGTTCGCGAGCGTCTCCTCTGCGGCCGCGGTCTCGTCGTAGTGGGTCGCCACGTCCTCCATCTCGCCTTTTAAGAGGGTGAACGCCACCTCGTCCTCCGTGCGGTCCATCGACCCGTGGTAGACGCCGTCCGGCTCGACGAGGAGGTAGACGCGGCCGCGGTCGTGGTAGTCGGGGCGCCCGGCCCGGCCGAGCATCTGGGAGAACTCCTGGACCGAGAGCCACTCGATCCCCATCGCCAGCGAGTCGAAGATAACCTGCGAGGCGGGGAAGTCGACCCCGGCCGCCAGCGCCGCGGTGGTGACGACCGCCGAGAGGTCCTGATTGCCGAACATGCGCTCGACCTTCTTCCGGCGCCCGTAGTCCAGCCCGGCGTGGTACGGCGCGGAGTCGTACCGCAGCTTCCGGCTGATCTCGTGGCAGCGCCGCCGCGAGTTCGTGAAGATGATCGTCTGCCCGCGGTACCCCTTCGACGATTTCGTGTCGAACTCGCGTTTCACGAGCTTGTCCGCGATCTGCGCCTTCTCGCGGGCGTCCGCGAAGGTGACGTGGCGCTCGATGGGGACGGGGCGCTCCTCGTACTCGATGAGCGTCGCTCGGAGGCGCTCTGCGAGCCACTCCGGGTTTCCGACCGTCGCCGAGAGGTAGACGAACTGGGTGCCGTCGTACCCCGCGTGCGTCTCCACCCGGTTCTCGCTGTAGTACTTCAGCCGCGAGATGAGGCCGTCGAGGCGGTGGCCGCGCTCGCCCTCCTTCAGCGTGTGGACCTCGTCGATGACGACCGTCCCCACGTCGCCCAGGTCCTTGCCCGTCCGCAGCGCGTGGTCGATCCCCTCGTAGGTGCCGACGATCACGTCGGCGTGCGGGTCGAAGCGGTTGCCGTCGTCGTTCACCCGCGAGGAGCCGACGCGGATAGAGACGTCGAGGAGGTCGCCGTAGCGGTCCTCGAAGTCCTCGTGTTTCTGGTTCGCGAGCGCGACGAGCGGGACTAAGAAGAGGAGCTTCCCGTCCCCCTTCAGCGCGCGGTCGATCCCGGTCAGCTCGCCGACGAGCGTCTTCCCGGTCGCGGTCGCGCTCACGACGAGCTGGTCGTTCCCGTCGAGCAGGCCGTTCCGCACGGAGAGGCTCTGGACCGGGAGCAGCTCCTCGAACCTGCCTTGGAGGTGCGAAGAGAGGTCCGGGTGGAGGTCGAGGTCCTCGGTCCGGACCGGCGAGACGTCGTCGACGTTCGCCGACACCTCGTCGTACTTCGTGAGATCCGGATCCAGCCCGCCCTGAAGCAGGCTCACGATCCGGTCGAGGTCTCCCGACTCGTACAGCAGCTCTTCGAGGCGCTCCTCGGCCGCGCCGGTGAACTCGCCTTTGTACGACAGCTCCCGCTCCAGCTCCCGGCGGGCGCAGTCCCGGCAGATCAGCTCGCCGTTGTGTTCGATCGCGTCCTCCGAGGTGATCGGACCGTACCGCCCGTCGCTCGCGCAGCGCCGACAGGTCCGGACCGCCGTCGCCTCCAGCTGGTAGCCGTCGAGCATCTCCTTCAGCCGCGTCCGGTTCTCCGGAGAGGTCTGCTCGGAGATGCGGATGCGGTCGGCCGCCCGCGCGAGGTCGACGAACTCGTCGGGCTGACGGGGGTGGTCCTCGCCGTCGCGGATCACCCGGAACTTCCCCGGGCGCGGACCGGCGGTGGTCTCCTTGAGTTCGAGCCGCCCGCGGAGCACGCGGTTGCCGTCGCGGTTCGCCACGACGGTGTAGTCGCTCCGCGACTCGTGGAGGAACAGCGTCTCGACCTCGGCCAGCTGCTGTGACACTGCCGTCCGGTACGCGAGCGAGGTATTTCAGGAGTTCGGCTCGGGACCCGTACCGGCGCACGTACGCGGGAGCGGCGCTGACGCTACGCGGAGCGGTCGCACGGAAAAGAACCCGCCTCGCGGACGGGGACGCGGTCGGTCGCTACGAGACGAGCAGCTCTTCGCCGCGGTCGACCGTGATCCGGCACGGCGGCGAGAGCTTGTTGTACGCGCGGCGGAACGCCTCCTTCACGACGGACGCCTGCTCGATGTCGCAGTACGCCGTGAAGACCACGTCGTCCTTGTTGAGTCGCGCGGCAGTGCCGACCGGCTTGCCGAACGCCTGCCGCATCCCGTCGGAGACGCGGTCCGCGCCGGCGCCGGTCGCCTGCTTGTTCTCTCGGATGACCTGGTGGGGGAACTTGCGGAGGGTCATCTTGTAGTTGCCCTCGCCCAGCTCCTTGATCAGGTGGCGGTTCGCCGAGAGGCGCGCGCTCTCTAAGGAGCCGTGTCGCACCTGAAGCTCCTCCTCGACGCGGAGGCTGATCTGGACGGGGTAGTCGTCCGGCTCCGCGGTGAGGTCGCCCATGTTGTGCTGGGCGATCTTCGAGCCGGGGATGCCCGTGATGTACTCGCGGCGGGTGTACGACGGCTTGTCGATCGTCCGATACATAGAGGCGGGTTTGTCAGACATGGCTACTTGTCCGATGTAGCCGCCGCTGCGGCGATAAAGCCTTCGATAGCGAGGCGTCTTCGGCGGCTCCTCGGAGGTCAACGGCGGCGTTCAGTCGGATCGCGGCCCGCGTTGACACGCCGCTCGCATCACTCCGCCGGCGTCGGTTCGAGCGCGACGTGGTCGAACCTGCGGTCCGCGAGCCGCTCCGCGGCCCGGTCGGTGACCGACGGCGCGACGAGGATTCCGCGGACTGCCGGGGTGTCGTCGGCATCGCTCTCGGCATCGACTCCCAGCTCCTCCTTGAGCGCCCGTACGTACCGCGCGAGCTGCCCGACTGCGTCCGGGCCAACGCGGCGGCGCTTCAGTTCGACGACGACCGGGGTGTCGTCGGCGTCGACGCCGAAGATGTCCATCGGGCCGGCGCTGGAGGGGCGTTCGGTTTCCCGGGGTTCGAACCCCGGCTCGACGAGGTCCGGACGTTCCAGGATTCGGGTCCGGAGGTCCTCCTCGCTCCCGTGGAGTTCGAGGTCGCGGCCCCCCGTCACGGCCATCGCGGAGAGCTGATGAACTCGCTCGAAGCGGACCGTCAGCGTCTCGTCGGGGTTGTCTCTGGTCGAGCGCACGCGGAGCCGTCCCTCGCGCACCGCGGCGTGATGCTCCGATCCCGGCGGCTGCCAGTTGACCGGCTGGCGCCCCTCGTCGGTGTGGACGAGGGCGGCGCCGTCGGGCTTCAACACGAGCAGCCGGTCGCCGGCGCCGAGGTCGGAGGCCGCGCGCCCCTCGTAGCTGACGGTACAGCGCCCGAACACGCTTATCAGGTCGCCGCGCTCGAAGGCGTCCTCCAGCTCCCAGAGGGCCTCGCGGTGGCTCGGGTTGTGGACGCTCGTGACTGTCACTGATACGTGTAGGGGGTTGTCGCTCAAAAAGGGCGCGAGGACGAAGTCGGTGTCTGTGGTCGGTCGTACGTTGTTGTCGGCGATGGTGGAGTACGCTACTGGACCGAGGCTGCTGTCGATCGCTTATAAATTGTTCCTGCCGACGGCTTGGTGAACTCTTCCAAAGCCCCAGCCGCGAGGACGGCGCACACTCGTTGCGCTCCTCGCTCGCGCTGCTCGCTGCGGTGCTTACGTCGTCTGCGCCGTCCTCGCGGCTGCCCCTTTGAGTCCCGCCCCGCACAGCACCGCACCTCACGCCTCCCCAGCCTCGTCGGTCGCCCGTCGCTTCGCTCGGGCGACCGACTCCCTCGCGCGACGCCGTTCGCGGCTTAACAGCCGCTCACGGGCGCGCGCCATTTTTCAAAAGTCGGGCCTCAGTAGCTTTCGATATCTACGTCCAGTCGTTCGAAATCCTCGACGTTTCGGGTCAGGACCGGTTCGTCGACGACCTCGGCAGTGGCGGCGATGATCACGTCGCCGTCGCCCACAGGCGCCCCTTCGTTCTGTAGCTCACCTGCGAGTCGGCCGGCCTTCCGCATGACGGCGGTGTCGGCCGGATGGATTGGCTTCGAGGCGAGGATGTCTTCGACCTTTTGACGCTCGCTCTCTGACTCGGTCGCTCGGGCGATGCCGTAGTACAGTTCGAACAGCGTCATCGAGGAGATGCGCTGTTGGACCAGTTCCGTCTCCAGTTCCCGAGCCTTCTCGACGGCGTCCTCGTCTCCGTTCATCAAATCGATGAGGAACGACGTGTCAAGCAGCACGCTACGCCTCCCGAAGCCGATCTGCGGTGTCCTCTAGCTCGGCGGCGCGTCGTTCACGTCGCTCCTCGACGGCCTCACGGAGCGCGTCGGCTTCGTCGTCGTTCAGAATACCCGCAAGTTCCAGCAGCGATCGCTCGCCGGCGAGCCGGAGAACGACGTCGGAGAACGTCTCGTCCTCGCGCTTGTGAGCAGCGAGCCGCTCGTAGGCCTCCTCGGAGAGGCGGATGCTCTTCGACATGTGTATACGGTTGTATGCAGACTCACAAAGGCTTTTCTCAGGGCTCGTCGCTGCCCGCCTACGTCCCGTGCTCCCAGCTGCCCATGTACTCGCGCTGCTCGTCGCTGAGCTCGTCGTACTCGACGCCCTCTGCGGCGAGCTTGATGTCCGCGACCTCGCGGTCGAGCTCGTCGGGCACGTCGTGGACGCCGGCGTCGTACGCGTCGCCGTTGTCGGCCAGTTCGCGGACGACGACGGCCTGGACGCCGAAGCTCTGGTCCATCACCTCGACCGGGTGGCCGAGCGAGATGGGCGCCGCGAGGTTGACCAGCCGCCCCTCCGCGATGACGTTCAGCACGCGGCCGTCGGGCATCTCGAACCCCTCGACGCCGTCGCGGACCTCGTAGCGGTCGACCGCGAGGTCGTCGAGGTGATCGAGGTTCACTTCGACGTCGAAGTGGCCGGCGTTCGCGAGCAGCACGCCGTCGTTCATCTCCTCGAAGTGCTCGCGGGTGATCACGTCGCGGTTGCCCGTCGTCGTGATGAACACGTCGCCCTTCTTTGCGGCCTCCGTCATCGGGAGCACCTCGTACCCCTCCATGTGCGCTTCGAGCGCCTTCCGGGGGTCGACCTCGCAGACGATGACGTTCGCGTTCTGGCCGGACGCCTTCTTGGCGACGCCTTTCCCGCACTGGCCGTAGCCGCCGACGACGACGTTCTTGCCGGCCCACGAGAGGTTCGTCGTCATCGCGATGGTCGCGAGCGACGACTCGCCCGTGCCGTGGACGTTGTCGAACAGCTGTTTCATCGGCGTGTCGTTGACGGCGAAGACGGGGTAGTGTAGCTCGCCGTCGGCGTCCATCGCGCGCAGGCGGTCGACGCCGGTGGTCGTCTCCTCGGCGCCGCCGACGATGGAGTCGATCAGCTCCGGGTACTCCTCGTGGACCAGCTTCACCATGTCCATCCCGTCGTCGACGGTGATGGTCGGCCCGTGCGCGATACAGGCGTGCATCGCGTCGTAGTACGCCTCGTCGTCGACGCCGCGGACCGCGTAGGAGGTGATCGACTCGTGGGCGTCGAGCGCGGCCGACACGTCGTCGTGGGTCGAGAGGGGGTTACAGCCGGTGATCGCGACCTCGGCGCCGCCCTCGGCGAGGAGTTCGACGAGGTTCGCCGTCTTCGCCTCGACGTGGATCGCCATCGCGATCGTCTCGCCTTCGAGCGGCTGCTCGTCGACGAACTCCTCGCGGAGCGCGTTCAGTATCGGCATGTGCTGGAGCGCCCAGTCCATCTTCCGGCGCCCCTCCTCTCGGGCCGCTTCGACGTCCGAGAGGTGCTGTGACACCGGCGGATACGCGGTTTCGCTCATACCTCTCGGTTCGCTCACGGCGCACTAAACCCTGCCGACACCGGACCGCGTCCGCAAAAAAGCCCGTCGTCAGCTATCACCGCCCGCGCCGTCCGACGCTCGTTGCGTCGGAACGTCAGTTACCGCCGGGACCGCCCGCGTGGTCCGGCGGGCCGCTCTCGCCGTCGTCCTCGTCGTCTTGGTCCTCGTCGTCGTCCGCGTCGTCATCGCTTTCGTCGTCTTCTTCAGCCTCGTCTTCCTCTGCTTCGTCCTCTTCAGCCTCCTTTTCCTCGTCCGCGTCGTCGCCGGGACCGGCGTGGGCCGGCGGGCCGCGCTCGTCGTCCTCGTCGCCGTCGGGTCCGGCGTGGTCGGGGGCGTTCCCCGGCGCGCTTTCGTTCTCGTCGGTCTCGTTGCCGTCCGCGTCGTCAGGACCGCCGGGACCGCCCGCGTGGTCTGGGGCGTTACCGGGGTTGTTCTCCGTCGCGAAGTCGGAGACTGCGGCGCCGATGCCGCCCTCGCGGTCGCTGATGTTCTCGATGAAGTCGCGCATCAGCTGACCGAACGGCGTCTCCTCGGAGGCGTTTTCCTCCTCCTCGCCGCCCGCCAGCTCGACGGTCGTCGAGGCGGTCCGGTCGTCGTAGCTCGCGGTCACGTCGACCGCGACGTCCTCCTCGGCGGCGGGGAGACCGACGGTGCCGTTCTCGTCGGTCTGGTAGTCGCCCGTCCCCGCGTACGACGCGTTCTCGTCGGCGTCGTCCGCGAGGGCGACGTCGACGGTCGCGTTCGCGACCCCCTCGTCGGCGTCGGTCACCGTCACCGTCGGTTCCTCGTCGGTGTCGTCGACTTCGAGTTCGAGACCGTCGGGCGCTTCGAGTTCGACCGTCTCCGAGACGGACTCGTTCTCGTACTCGGCGGTGACCTCGACGGTCACGTCCTCCTCGGCGGCGGGGAGGTCGACGGTGCCGTTGGCGTCGGTCTCGTAGTCGCCCGCGCCGGCGTAGGTGGCGTTCTCGTCGACGGTCGTGACGTTCACGGAGGCGTTTTCGACCGCCTCGTCGTCGTTCGTGACTGTGACGACGGGTTCGCTCTCGTCGTCGTCGACGTCGAGTTCGAGGCCGTCAGGGGCTTCGAGGTCGGCCGTCGTCGAGGCCGTCTCGTTACCCGAGGTGGCCGTGAGTTCGACCGTCACGTCCTCCTCAGGCGCTTCGAGGCCGGCGGTGCCGTTCGCGTCCGTCTCGTACTCGCCCGCTCCCGCGTACGACTCGTTCTCCGCGTCGACGGCGCTTACGTTGACCGTGGCGTTCTCGACGGCGGTGCCGTTATCGGTCACCGTGACCGTCGACGTCCCGTCCGCGTCTTGCTCGACCGCCACTCCGAGGTGGCCGTCGGCGGCCGCAACACCGGTCATCGCGCCGAGCGCGACGACCGCGATCAGTAGGATGGCTGTCGTGCGTTTGCTCATGTCCACTCGGGTCCAATTCCCCTATCCGTATAAATAGAGACGTCCCTTAACGCGGTTTAATCCGGTTTGTATCCGGGTTAACGGAGCTGAGGCGTCTGTTTTGGCAGATCGGGGTTCGGTGGCGGTTTTGAGGGTGATCGCCCCCCGATTCGCCCCCGGTTTCGGGTCGAACCTCGCTCGCGCGCGATACGTTTACGCAGTTGTATCCGGGGGGAGTCTCGAGATGACCACGACCAAAGCCCCAGCCACTCATTTATAAATAACAGACTGCTGATCGACGGCGAACACCTCCAAAGCCCCAGCCGCGAGGCCGACGTACGCTCGCTGTGCGCTTCACTCGGTCGCTCACTGCGTTCGCTCCCTCGTTCCAGTGCTTGCGTCGCCTACGTCGGCCTCGCGGCTGCCCCTTTGAGTCCACCCGACTGCGACCGCACAGCACCTCACGCCTCCCCAGCCTCGCGGCTCGCTCGGGGCTCCCTTCGGTCGCCCCGTCGCTCGCCGCGTCCCTCGCGCGTGCGACTCGCGGCCTTCGGCCGCTCGTCGACACGCGCCACCGCGCGTTCATTTATAAGCCGCACGTCAGACTCGGATTCTTCATTTAAATACTGCCGACGTGGGTCGGCTTTGCGCGTCGCGTTCGGTCGCGCTTCGCGCTGCGCGCTACGCCGATTCGACGCGGTCAACGAGGTCGCTCGCGGCGGTCGCGGCGCGCTCCTGAACCGCCTCGGCGTCGAGCGTCAGAACCTCGCGGTCGCGCATGAGGACTCGGCCGTCACAGACCGTATGGCGCACGTCGCTCCCGCGGGCCGCGTACGCGAGGTGCGAGACCGGGTCGTGGACCGGCGTCAGGTGCGGCGCGTCGAGGTCGACGACGGCGAGGTCGGCGGCCGCGCCTTCCTCGATCCGGCCGCCGGGGAGGTCGAGGGCGTCGGCGCCGCCCCGCGTCGCCATCTCCACGACGGCCGCCGCGGGGACCGCGCTCGCGTCGTCCGCGGCCAGCTTGCCGAGCATCGCGGCGTCGCGCATCTCGTCGAAGACGTCGAGGTCGTTGTTCGAGGCCGCCCCGTCGGTGCCGAGCGCGACCGTTACGCCCGTCTCGCGCAGGCGCTGGACCGGGGCCATCCCGCTCGCGAGCTTCATGTTCGAGGCCGGGCAGTGGACGACCGCGGTCCCCGCCTCGGCGAGCCGGTCGATCTCCGAGTCGTCGACGTGGACGCCGTGCGCGAAGAAGTCGTCCGGGCCGAGCGCGTCGACCTCGGCGGCGTACGCGATCGGTCGCTCCCCGCGCTCGTCGACGATCGGATCGACCTCGTCGGTCGTCTCGTTCGCGTGGAGGTGGATCGGGACGCCCGCCTCGCGGGCTTCCGCGACGCCCTCGCGGAGGAACTCCTCCCCGACCGTCGTCAGCGAGTGGGGCATGAACGCGGTGCGGATCCGACCGTCCGCGGCGCCGTCGAGGTCGCGCGCGACCGCGAGGCTCTCCTCGACGTCCGCACGGGCGTCCGCGTCGTCTTTCCCGACCGTCACGACGCCGTGACCGAGTCGCGCGCGCAGCCCCGCGCGGTCGACGGCCTCGGCCACGCGGTCCATCGCGAAGTACATGTCCGCGAACGCGGTCGTCCCCGACCGGATCATCTCCAGCGCGCCGAGTTCGGCGCCCGCCTCGATGTCATCGGGCGTCAGTTCGCCCTCCGCCGGCCAGATGTCCTCCCGGAGCCACGGTCCGAGCGGCTTGTCGTCGGCGTAGCCGCGCAGCAGCGTCATCGCGACGTGCGTGTGCGCGTTGACGAGCCCCGGGATCACGAGGCCGCCGTCGGCGTCGAGCGTCTCGGCGGTCGTCCCGCCGACCGCCTCGTCGACCTCGCTCGGCGACCCCACGGCCCGAATCGTTCCCTCGTCGCGGTCGACCGCGACGTCCGCCCGCTCGACGTGACCGTCGGGTCGGAGCACTCGCCCGCCCGTGACGCGGAGGTGGTTCATACCCGCTCGTTCCGCGCGCCGCACCAAACGCCTTCGGTTCGCGGTCACTCCCGAGCGACACGACTTTATCCGGCGCTCGAAACACGCCGATATGGCTCTGACCGGCATCGTCTCGGCGCTCACTGCGGGGAAGCTCCGGATCGCCGTCGTCGGGCTGCTCGTCGTCGCTGCCGCGGTCGGCGGGGCGTTCGCGCTCGGCGCCCTCGGCGTCCCGAGCGTCGCCGCCGTGAACAACTCCTTCGGCGACGTGACGAACGAGACGACGGTCGTCGAGACCGACCTCGTCGTCTCGAACCCGAACCCGATCGGGGTCGGCCTCGACGGCGTCTCGATCAATTACACCGTCTCGATGAACGACGTCGAGATGGCGGCCGGCGGTCGCGAGGGCGTGGGCGTCGCCTCGGGGAACTCCTCGCTCGCGTTCGAGACGGCCTTGGAGAACGACGCGATCCCGCCGTGGTGGACCAGCCACGTCGAGAACGACGAGCGGACGACCGTCGCCATCGACGCGACGGTCACCTCGGACCTCCTCGGTCGGAGCGCGAACCTCACCCGCACCCGCGAAATCGAGACGGACCTCATCGGCGCGTTCACCTCCGACGAGACCCGCCCGGTCAACGCCGACTCGGCGCTGGTCGACGACCCGGTCCTCTACGTCAACGAAACGCGCGGCCGCTGGGGGACCGTGAGCGACGCCGAGACGCCGATCGAGATGGAGTTCGACGTGTACAATCCCAACCTCGAACCGTACGTGGTCTCTGAGATCGGCTACAACGTCACGATGAACGACGTTGAGATGGGTTCCGGGTCGACTGAGGAGGAGTACGTCATCCCCTCGTACGGCTCGGAGACGGTCGAAATCTCCACTGCGCTCCGAAACGACCGCCTCGACGAGTGGTGGGTCACCCACCTCGACGAGTCGGACAACGGCCACCAGGTAAGCGACCTCCGGATCGAGTTCTACGCGGTGGTCGAGTTCCCCTCGGGCGAGGAGCTCACCGTCCCGCTGGACGCGCTGACCTACGAGGAGACGATCGAGACAGACATCTTCGACGAGGGGATCCATCAGGGGAACGGAACGAGCGCCGACGGCTCGACTGACTCCGACGGCTCCGACGACGGGACGAGCGACGGTGAAAACACGAGCGACGACGGGGGTACCAGCGACGACGGCGATAACACGACTGACGACGACTCCGGAGACGACAACACGACTGACGACGACTCCGGAGACGACAACACGAGCGACGACGACTCCGGGGACGACGGCGGGATACTCCCTCTCGTCACCGACCGATAACCGCGGGCCGCCTCCCACATCTCGGCACGCACCCTCCGCTTCCCGTCCGAACCTTCTTGCCCGCTCGCGGCCGCGTTCCGGCATGGCAACCGACGCCCAGCAGGCGTGTTTCGAGGCCGGGATCAAGTTCGGCTCGCTGTACCACCAGTTCGCCGGCACGCCCGTCAGCCCGTCGAGCGCGCGGAGCCTGGAGTCCGCGATGGCGGAGGCAATCGAGAACCAACCGTACTGCGAGGCGGTCGACGTGACCATTCACGACGACCGCGTCGCCGACGCCATCGACCACGAGAACGGTTACACCGAACTCACCGGCTCGCTGATGGACGTCGAGATGCGGATCGACTACGAGGGCGTCGCGGTCCAGACTCGGATGGAGATGGAGGACGGCTACCCCCTGATGAAACTCGTCGCGGTGGCCGACGACGGCCCGTCGCGTTCCGGTGACGCCGCGCCGTCGCCCGACGCTGACCCGAACGCTTAGTACCGCGACACGCGTACGGCGACCCGAACGGCGGCCGACGTTCCGATCTCCCGCTTTCAGAGACTCACATGGTCGACAGACGCCACGACAGTCAGACGGACCGCACCGGCTTCGACGAGACGAAGAACTACCTCTCGACCGCCCTCGGCCGCGTGGTGCCGCGGGCGGTGGCGCGGCGAGCGATCGAGGTGACCGTCAGCACGGACGCCGCCGAGTACGCGCCGGACGAGCCGGTCGCGATCACCGTCGCGATCCGAAACCGCCTGCCGGTCCCAATCGAGGTCCCAACGTCCACCCGCCGCTCGTGGGGGTGGGCGGTCGACGGCGTCACGGAGGCCACCGACGAGCGGCGCTACGTGCGCGCCGACGAGTCCGCGCTGTCGCTCCGGGCCGGCGAGACGAAGCGGGCGACCGCCACGTGGAACGGCCGCTTCCGCCGCACCGACGACGACGGTCTCGATCGCTCGGTCCGGGCCGAGCGCGGGGACCACACGATCACCGCGTTCGTCCCGGTCCCCGACGCCGACGAACGCCACGAGGCCGTCACGCAGATACGGATCCGGTAGCCGTCAGAGAGCGCCGCGCCGCGATCAGCTTCTCCGGGACTCGAACCGCAGAAAAGCGAGCGCGGTCAGTCGTCGGCTTCCGGCCTGCCGGAACGCGCCGCGCCGTCGAGCGAGCGCTCGTCGACGGCGCTCGCGACCGCCTCGTCCCGTCGCAGGTGACACGCTGCGTAGTGGCGGTCGTCGCCCAGCTCCGATTCCAGCTCGTAGGCGGGGTTCGCCGTCGCGCAGACGCTCTCGTCCGCGAACCGTTCGGTGAGAAGTCGCTCGGCGTCCTCGAACTCGTCGCGCTCGATGTGGCCGAGCGCCTCGTCGAGCAGGGTGCCCGCGTCGCCGCTCGGCGTCGCCTCGTCGAAGTACCGGTCTCGGAGTACCTCGGGATCCGTCTCCTCGAACGCCCGGCGCTCGACTGCCCGCTGGAACTCCACGACATTCCGCCAGGCCTCGTCGGTCATGTCGTACGCCTCCGGCTGGATCACCTTCGGGCACCGCGTCCGGAACCGACAGCCCGACGGCGGGTCGATCGGCGACGGCACGTCGCCGGATAAAAGCGCCTTCCGCCCGCCGCTTCGTGGGTCGGGCACCGGGATCGCGTCGAGCAGCGCCTTCGTGTACGGGTGTTTCGGGTTCTCGAACAGCTCCTCTTTGTCGGCCAGTTCGACTATCTCGCCGAGGTACATCACCGCCACGCGGTCGGAGATGTGGCGGATGACGCTCAGGTCGTGCGCGATGAACAGGTAGGTGAGGTCGAACTCTTCCTGTAGCTCCTCCATCGTGTTGAGCACCTGCGCCTGGATCGAGACGTCGAGCGCCGACACCGGCTCGTCGCAGACGATGAAGTCGGGGTTCACCGACAGCGCCCGGGCGAGGTTCACGCGCTGCCGCTGTCCGCCGGAGAACGCGTGGGGGTATCGGTTGTAGTGTTGCGGGTCAAGTCCCACCTTCTCCAGCAGCTCCTTCGCGCGCGCCTCGCGCCCCTCCTCGTCGAGCATATCGTGGGCCTTCATCGGCTCCTCGACGATCGGGCCGACCTTCATCCGCGGGTCGAGCGACGACTGCGGGTCTTGGAAGATCATCTGCATGTCCTTCCGCATCCGCCGCAACGGCTCGCCGGACAGCGACGCGAGGTCTTCGCCCTGGAAGTAGACGCTCCCGTCGGTCGGTTCGAGCAGCCGGAGGACGGTGCGCGCGAGCGTCGACTTCCCGCAGCCGGACTCGCCGACGAGACCGAGGGTCTCCCCCTCCTTGATGTCGAAGCTCACGCCGTCGACGGCGCGGACGTCGGAGGACGACCGGGAGACGTACGGGAACTCGTCGTCGAGCTCGACGCCGGCCAGCAGCCCGCTCTCGTTGTCGAAGTGCTTCTGGAGGTTCCGAACCTGGAGCAGCGCCTCGGGGTCGGACTCGGGCGGACCGACCTCGCTCATTCCGCCTCACCTCCGGTCTCGGTGAACCCGGCGGAGAAGCCGCCGGTCGCCTGCGTGTCGATCGGCGGGCTCTCGTCGTACCCCACGTCGAACGCGTCGTGTTTCACGCACGCGGCCGTGTGGAGCGCCTCGCCCTCCTCGCTCAGGTCTCGCGGCTCGGGGTGGACCTCGCGGCACACTTCCCGGGCCTCGGGGCACCGGGAGTGGAACCGACAGCCGGAGGGCGGGTCGATCGCCTCCGGCATCACCCCCTCGATCGGCCTGAGCTCGTCGACCGTCCGGTCGGGGCGCGGCATCGAGTCGAGCAGCGCCGACGTGTACGGGTGTTTCGTGTCGTAAAACAGGTCGTCCACCTCGGCCTGCTCGATGATCTCGCCGAGGTACATCACGTTGACGCGGTCGCAGATCTCCGCGACGACGCTCATGTCGTGGGTGACCCAGATGAACGACGTGCCGTACTTCTCTTGGAGGTCGGTCACCATCTCGAGGATCTCGCCCTCGACGGTGACGTCGAGCGCGGTCGTCGGCTCGTCGGCGATGATCAGGTCGGGCTGACAGGCGAGCGCCATCGCGATCAGCACGCGCTGTCGCATCCCGCCGGAGAACTGGTGCGGGTACTCGTCGTACCGCGACTCCGGCGCCGGGATCCCGACCTCCCGGAGCATGTCGATCGCCTCCTCCTTTGCCTCGTCCGGGTCGAGGTCGCGGTTGATCTCGATGAACTCCCGGAGCTGTCCCCCGACGGTGAACACGGGGTTCAACGACTCCATCGGGTCCTGGAAGATGATCGCGATCTCCCGGCCGCGGATCTGTTTCCGCATCTCCTCTTCGGTGAGCATCTCGTCGCGGGGTCGTAACTCGCCGTCGTCGTCCTCTTCGAGTCCGAAGATCGTCTCGCCTTTGAACTCGATCTCGCCGCCGACGATCTCGCCGGGACTGTCGACGAGGCGGAGGATACTGGAGGTCGCGACGGACTTTCCGGCGCCCGACTCACCGACGAGCCCGACGATCTCTCCCTCGTGAACGTCGAAGGAGATGCCGTCGACGGCGCGGACCGTCCCGTCCTCGGTGAAGAACTGTGTCTTGAGATCGCGTACGCTGAGTAGTGGTTCGCTCATATCAGTTGTTTATCCGCGGATCGAGGGCGTCCTGGAGACCGTCGCCGAGAATGTTGAAGCCGATGACGGTGATCAGAATGGCGATTCCGGGGAAGATGCTGAACGTCGGCGCGGGGAGCATGTACCCCCGCGAGGCCGACAGCATCTGTCCCCACGACGGCGTCGGCGGCTGCGCGCCGAAGCCGAGGAACGAGAGACCGGCCACGATGAGGATGCTCACCCCGACCTGAAGCGTCGCCTGGACCAACACCGGCGCGAAGCTGTTCGGGATGATGTGCCGGAAGATGATGTTCCGGTCTTTCACCCCGGCGGCCCGGGCGGCCTCGACGTAGTCCTCCTCGCGGATGGACACCACGCGAGACCGGATGAGCCGGTTGAACACGGGGATAGCCGTGATCCCGACGCCGATCATCGCGAACGTGAGGTTCCGGCCGAACGCGGTCATGAACGCGATGACTAAGACGAGGAACGGGATCGCGTAGATCGTCTCCGTGACGCGCTGGAGCACGTCGTCGATCCAGCCGCCGTAGTAGCCGGAGACCGCGCCGATGACGGTGCCGCCGCCCAGTCCGATGGCCGTCGCGAGGAACCCGACGGTCATCGCGATCCGGGTCCCGTAAATGGTCCGGGAGAGCAGGTCGCGGCCGCGGTGGTCGGTGCCGAGCGGGTGTTCGAGCACGCCCTGCCCGAACTGGTTCTCCATGCCGACCGGTGGGAGCAGGCGCCGCACCTGATCCGGGTCGGTCTCCGGGTTGTACAGCACCGCCTCCGCGATCGCGTAGTTGAGGACGTAGTAGTCGAACGCGGCGAACACCGCGACGAACGTCATGAACCCGACGATGTAGGTCCCGATCCGCGCCGTCGTGTCCTGTCGGACCTGTTTCAGGGTGTATCGAAGGCCGACCCGGGCTTCCACCTCGTCGGGTCCGCCGCTCTCGTCGCCTCCGTCCGGCGTGTCGTCGTCCGAAGTTGCGCTGTTGATCGACATCAGTCTTCACCGTAGGTGACCCGCGGGTCGAGGTAGCTGTACGTGATGTCCGTGACGATGACGCCGATCACGTAGACGATCCCGAACACGAGCGTCGTCCCCATGATCAGCTCGTAGTCCTGGTTGTTGATCGCCGTGATGATCAGCCGGCCCATCCCCTGTATCTCGAAGACGGTCTCCGTGAGGACGGCGCCGCCGAGGGCGGTCGACAGCCCGAGACCGATGATGGTGATCACCGGGAGCTGCGCGACCTGGAACGCGTGTTTGCGGACGATCGTCGACTCGGGCACGCCGTACGCCCGGGCGAGCTTGACGTACTCGCCCTGAAGCGAGTCGACCATCGACGAGCGCTCGATCCGCGTGATCTGCGCCATCTGGAGCGTCCCGAGCGCGATCATCGGCAAGAAGAGGTGATGCGCCGACTGCCGAAGCACCTCCAGTTGCGTCGCCGCCCCCCGAACGTCCGCCGGGTTGGCCCACGGGAGGACGAGTCCCCGCGCGGGGAACCACCCGAGGTAGAACGCGAAGACGATGATCAACACCAGCCCGATCCAGAACGACGGGGTCGAGACGCCGATCAGCGAGACGATCCGGGAGACGTGGTCGGCCGGCTCGTTCCGCCGCTTCGCCGAGATGACGCCGAGCGGGATCGCGGTGACGATCGCGAACGCGAACGCGGACAGCATGAGCAGCAGCGTCACCGGGAGCCGGAGCATGATCATCTCGAGGACCGGCCGGTCGTAGTAGATGCTGAGCCCGAGATCCCCAGTCGCGACGCCGCTGAGGTATGTGAAGTACCGCACGTATATCGGGCGGTCGAGACCGTAGCGGGCTCGGATCGCCTCGACCTGCTCCTGTGCCGGCGTCGGTCCCAGCATGATCTCGACCGGGTCGCCGGGGATCTGGTTTGCCAGGAAGAAGGTTATTGTCACGATACCTATCAGTACGGGTATCGCCTGTGCGAACCGCCGGAGTGTGTACCGAAGTAAACTCACTGTCGTGGATCTCTCGTTGCTTCGATTCGGTCTTTGCTGTCGCTTATCCGTTTCGCTCCCGCCGACGCATCAAGACGGTGGCCGCAGCCGGCCGCCGAACGCACCGATGGCCACCCGAAGGGCTGGCGTTCGGCCGTGGACGGCCGTATCCGCGCCGCGATCCGTCGCGTTTCCGTTTCGATTCGTCGCGTTCGTTTTCCGCCCGAATTACCGGGACACGGTAACGTCGTCCACCTGAACCTCCGACGAGATCGGGTGCGAGCTGAAGCCCTCCACGACGTTGCGCACGCCGTAGGAGTTGTTCAGGTTGTACGCCGGGAGGTGGACGCGGCCTTCGAGCAGCGTCGTCGTCGCGTCGATGTACAGCTGCCGGCGCTCCTCGCGGTCGGCGGACTCGCGGGCCTGCGTCAGCATCTCGGACGCCTCATCGTACTCGTGGAACGTCCCGTTGTTGACGCCGTTCGTCTCCTGACTCAGCAGGTTGTACACGAACGCGTCCGGGTCCGGGGAGCCGGACCAGCCCAGCGTGTACATGTTGTAGTCGTCCTCGCTGTTCGGCCCGTCGTCGCTCTGGTACGCCTCGGTGAACGTCCCCCAGTCGAGCCGCTGGACCTGGACGTTCTCGAAACCGGCGTTCTGAAGCCCGTCGCCAATCGAGATGCCGATCTGCTCGCGCATGTCGTCCGGCGGGACGATGATCCGCCAGTCGTAGTCCATCGGAATGCCCGCCTCGTCGAACAGCGCCTGCGCCTCCTCGAGGTCCTGATCGTGGGGGATGTTCGACCACTCGTCGACGGGGAAATCCCACTCCTCGGAGATCGAGGACGGGTACGGCGCGTACTGGCGGACGCCGGACGGCTCGACGAAGTTCGAGACCGCCTGATCCATCGAGAAGCAGTAGTCGACCGCCTCCCGGACGAGCGGATCGCTCGTCGGACCGTCGGCGCAGTTGAACGCGAGGTAGAAGTACCCGACGCCGGGCGACTCCGTGACCGAGGCGTTCTGGTTCCCCTCGACGGTCTCGTACAGCTGCGGCGGGATCGTCTCGATGATGTCGACGTTCCCCGTCTCCAGCTCGGTGACGCGGGTCGTCTGCTCCTCGATCGGGTCGAACTCGATCGTACCGATCTCCGGGAGGTTATCGCTGTCCCAGTAGTCGTCCCACCGCTCGACGGTCGCGTAGTCCTCCGGCTCCCACTCGACGAGCTGGAACGGACCGGAGCCGACGGGGTCCTGGTTGTACGCCTCGGTGTCCTCTTGGCGGACGGAGGCGTTGACGACGCTGCGGACCATGGCGATCGTGAACGCGCCATAGGGGTACGACAGGTCGAACTGCGCGGTGTGTTCGTCGATCGCCTCCGCGGTGTCGACCATGTCGACCTCTGAGGCGTTCTCCGTCTGCTCCTCGACCGGGGCCGTTATCGTGTGGATGACGTCCTCCGCGGTGACGGGGTCGCCGTTCTGGAACTCGGCGTCCTCGCGGATCGGGACGATGTACCGCGTGCCGTCGCGCTCGACCGTCGGCTCTTCGGCCGCGATCTTCGGCTCGATGCCGACGCCGTCGCCGTACTCGTAGAGACCGTCGAATATCTGCCCCGTGATCTGGGCCGACGGCACGTCGTTCATGACGATCGGGTCCATGTCGAGCGGTCCCTTCACCTGCGAGAAGTACAGGGTCGGGGCGCTCCCGCCGTCGGAGCCGTCGGAGCCGTCGGAGCCGTTTCCGCCGTCGCCACCGTCGGAGCCGTCGCCACCGTCTCCGCCACCGGTACATCCGGCAAGCAGGAGGGAGGTGCCAGCTGCCCCGCCGGCGAGGACCTTCCGTCGCGAAATGCGTTGTGTGTGTTGTCGACGCATACAGCCGAACTCTTGTTTCTCTCTAATAAGTATTTTGGGACACTCTGTTCGTATGGTCACCTCTGTTCGCTGTGTTGTCCTTTTGTACATCCCGATGCCCGCAAACGTCGTCCGAATCAGCAACTCGACTGACAGGATTCGGAGTTCGACGGTCGAAGTTCGGTATCCGCTGCTCAAATGTGACTCGCGCGCGTACTCGATGGAAGACCATACTCGGTTCGGGAGTTACCGATCGGCGGGCGACGCTTCCTCTCTTGCCCCGTCGACACCCGTCACGGTTCCGACGCCCTTGCTCGACCCCTCGCGGAAGACGAACCGCTGTCCCTCCTCGATCAGGTACGGCCGGAACTTGAACCGGACGCGCGCTCGGCCCGTGTCGCCCGGGAGCAGCCGTCCGTTCTCCGGGAAGAACGCGGCCGCCTCGGAGACGGTTTCGAGGTGAACCACCGGCTCGTACCCCTCCTGGATCCGGGTCGGGTGGTTCAACACCATCACCTCGGCGTCGAACTCGCGAACCGGTTCCGGCTCGCTGTCCCGGGGCACCAGGGCCATCCCGCGCTCGATCTCAGCCTCGTCGACGCCCTTCAACGCGACGCCGACGATGCGGCCGGCGGTCGCCTTGTCGACCCGGTGGTAGTCGGATCTCGATCGACCGCACCTCCACCTCGCGGAAGGAGCCGTCGGGCATGGGGCCGAGCAGGAGTTCGTCGCCGGTCTCGACGGTCCCGGAGTTCACCGTCCCGGACGCGACCGCCCCCACGCCAGTCACCTTGTAGCTCCGGTCGACGTACATCCGGAAGGTCTCGCGGTCTGGCGTCGCGCGCTTCGGCAGGCGCTCGAACAGGTGATCGAGCGTCTCGATCCCGTCTTTCGTCACCGCGCTGGTCCGCAGCAGGGGGACGACCCCGTCGCCGACCTCCGCGACCGCGGTGTCGACCCCGTGGCGGTCGACGAGCAGCGGGGTCTGTCCGGCGTCTCGGAGCACCGACTCGACCTCGCGCTCGACCGCGGCGAGCCGGTCGTCGCTCACGGCGTCCGCCTTCGTGATCGCGACGATCGTCGGCAGCTCGGTCGCGAGCAGGATCCCGAGGTGTTCGCGGGTCGTCTTCGTCGGGCCGTCGTCGGCCGCGACGACGAGGAGTCCGTAGTCGAGCTTCTGGCCGACCAGTCCCCGGATCGTCGTCCGGAGCCACGGCTCGTGGCCGACGGTGTCGACGAACGAGACGAGCCGGTCCGCCTCCTCGACGATCCCGGCGCGGTCGGCCTTGCGGTGCGGGTTGTCCATGCGGACCGGCTCGTCGGTGTCGTCCGCGAACCCGTACACCGCGTACGAGAGGTCCGCGGAGAGGCCGCGCTCGACCTCGTGGGGCTGGACGTCGAGGAAGCCGCGCGTGCCGCCCTGCCCGTCGTCAGCGCGCCCGGTGACGAGCGTGCCCACGAGCGTCGACTTCCCGTGGTCGACGTGGCCGGCGGTGCCGACCACGAGGTGGTCCTCGTCGGCCTCGAACACGCCGCCGTCGCGGAGCGTGGCCAGCCCGACCAGCCCCGCCTCCTCGGCGTCGCCCCCGTCGCCGGCGCTCCACGTCTCGACGTCGGCGATGTGGGCGTCCGCCTCGTCGGCCAGAAGCGACAACACGTCCATCGTCTCGGAGAAGCTCTGGGGCGTGATCCCGGCCAAACCGCCGTCGTCGGTGACGCCGAGGACGTAGGTCGCCTCGCCGTCGCCGGAGAGCACGCGGTGGCGGAGCTGGGCCACGAGCGACTCCATACGCCCGTCGGCCAGGTGGACCTCCCGCGTCAGCCGCTCTTTGAACTCGATGGCGCCGCCGTCCTGCTCGCCGCGCTCGATGGCCCGCCGGAGGGCGGACCGGTCAGCGCTCATGTCGCCTCGTAAGCGACAGCCGGGCTTAACGGTTTTCGTGGTACGTGACCCCACGGCTCGTGATCGGTCCCGAGCGCTCCGTGGGACTATTCAACCGAGCGCCGCGGACAACGCCGGTATGGACACCTCGGTCCCCAGCGTCGCCGAACGCCGCGTTCACGTGGTCCCGCTCGGCTACGAGCGCGACCGGATCGTCGAACCCCTCCGCCGCCACGGCGCCGACGTCGCGTACCTGCTCGTCGACGCCCCCGACCGCGACGGGGCCCGCGGCGACGTGGACTTCGCGGCGGCCAGCGCCTCGGACCCCGACGCCACCCGCGTCGACCCCGACGAACTCACCGACTACCAGCGCGACGCGTGGACGGCGATCGCTGAGTTCGCCGAGGTCAGACCCATCCCCGTCGCGCTCGCGGACGTGTACGACGCGCTCGGCGTGACGACGACCGTCGCCGCTCGCCACCAAGCGAGCGCGGAGGACGGTGACCGCCTCTTCGGGAACGTCTCGACCGGGCCGCGGATCGCCGCGGTCGGCGTCGCGATGGCCTGTATGATCGTCGGCGCGCGCCCCTACAGCGTCGAGCCCGAACGGCACCGCCACGACCGGCGCGAGGAGCCGCTCACCGAGGGCGTCGAGCGCACCGTCGACCTGCCCATCTATCCGATGGACGCCCCGACGACCGACCAGGTCGCCGTGCTCGGTCGGCTCAACGACCGCGCCGAGGGGAGCCTGACCACGGACAAGTGGAACCTGATCGAGTGGGCACGAGAGCGCGAGCTGTCGTTCCTCCGCGAGGCGGGCGAGAGCCGGACCGCGAAGTACCGCGCCTTAGAGACGCACGTCCTCTCGCCGCTGCGCGAGCGCGGCTACGTCGAACTGGAGGACATCGGGCGCTCCGACACCGTGCGGCTCACTGAGACCGGTCGCCGCGTCTTCTTCGCGTTCAAGCACAAGATCGACGGTCGGTGACGGAGGTCTCCCGGCGTGGGCGGTCGAGGAAACGGTAACCGGTCGACACGTACGCCGCGATTCGTCCGATTCGAACCAATTGTTCGGTCTATCCGTACTGTCGACAGCTAACGTAGAACTATCCCCCGGACTTGGATTTAGATGCGTGACGCCCGCCGGGCGGTCGGGGCGCCCTCCCTGCCCTCCACACCGCCTGTCCGCTATCGGCCGCCGGTCGCCGACGCTCCCTCTCGCGGCGACCGGCCCCCGCTGACGCCGCCGCGTCCGCTCGGCGGATCGTCACGAACCGACGGATCTCCCGTCGGTGTTTCTCCGACTCACTCGTCGGTAAGGTCGACGTACGTCCGCCGGACGGTCACCGGCGTCACGTCGGCCACGTCGGCGGCCTCCTGCTGGGTGTACTCCGCGTCCAGTTCGCGGGCCGCGGTGTAGAGGCAGGCGGCCGCGACGCCGACCGGGTTGCGGCCGTTCGCGATCCCCTCCTCGACGGCGCGCTCGGCGAGTTCGCCGGCGCGGCGCTCGACGGCGGGGTCGCAGCCGAGGTCGCTGGCGAACCGGGGAAGGTACTCCGCGGGACCGCTCGGCGCGATCGGGAGGCCGAGCTCGCGGTTCATCGCGTCGAAGGCGGCCCGATGCTCGTCCTCCGTCGCCTTCGCCTCGGCGCACACCTCGCCGACCGTGCGGGCCACGTCGGCGGTGCGGCAGGCGACGTAGACGCAGGCGGCCGAAAAGCCCTCCAGCGAGCGCCCGCGGAGCAGGCTCTCCTCCTGCGCGGAGTCGAACAGCGCGCAGGCGGCGTCGCGGACGCTGTCTGGCAGTCCCATTACCCCGGTGAGACGCCGTATCTCGGTGTAGGCGTACACCTTGTTGCGGTCGCGCTTCGTCGAGATCTGCGCGCGGTTGTGCTGGGTCCGCATCCGGGCGAGCCGCCGGCGCTTGCGCCCCTTCACCTTCGTCGACCGGCCGATCTCCGTCGAGAGGCCGCGGTCGTGGCGGGAGCGCGTCAGCGGCGCGCCGGTGCGTTTGGGGTTCGCGTCGTCGTCGTCGAACGACCGCCACTCCGGGCCGTGGTCGATCCGGTCGGCATCGACGACCAGCCCGCAGTCGGTACAGACGCGCTCCGCGCCCTCGACGCGCGTGCGGCCGCCGCACTCCGGACACGTCTCGCGGTCGCCGGTCTCGTCGGCGGACGCGGTCTCGCCGCCCGCCGTCTCGTCGCGGGCGGTCTCGTCGGCCGCCCGGGCGCGGTCGGCGGTCGCGGCGCGGTCCGTCGTCGCGACGTCGTCGGTCTCGGTACGGGGCGAACGAACGCGGGTCGAGCGTGCGTCACTCATCACACGTCGAACTCCGGCCCGATCCCTTACTTAAACCCGGGTGGATCGGCGGTCGATCGGCCCGATCGCGACGCTCGAACCGACCGGTTACCGGTCGGTAACCCGACGGTCGACGGCGCCGCAGTACGGTGGTTTTAACCATCCGTGCGGCCCATCGGTTCGCATGACGCTGTCGGATATCGCGGCCGGGGTCGAGGTGACCTCGCGCCAGCGCGATCGGGGGGTCGCGCTCGCGGACGACACGGAGACGCCGCTCGTCGATCGCCTGTCGGACCACGCCGAGTCGCTCCCGTGTACGCCCGCGGCGACCGCCACGCTCGTCGACGCCTACACCGCCGGCCGGAGCGTCGGCGACGCGGCGCGGGAGGCGGGCGTCTCCCCGATGACGGCCGCGAAGGCGCTCCACCGGTGCGGCGTCGCGGGGATCTGTCCGCTCTCACCGACCGGGTGCGACGTCGTCCGCGACTGGCTCGCGGGCCGGACCTCCCGGAGCGAGGCCGTCGAACTCACCGGCGGCGACGAGGCGGACTTCGCGCTGGCAACGTACGTCGAGACGCACGACCCCGTCGACGCCGTCGCGGAGGCGGTCGACGCGCAGGTCGCCGGGTCGGCGCCGCTCGGGGACGGACTCGGCGGCGACGACCCCCTCGGCGACGCGCTCGGCTCCACCGACGGGCTCCGCTGAGGTTCGACTTCTCTCAGGGCGTGAACCGTTCGATCAGCCCTTTCTCCGGGAACTCCACGCCGAGCGAGGTGTCGAACGCGGTCTCGTAGGCGGCCGCGATCGCCCGCGCGTACGCGTCGTCTCCCGTCGCCGCGGTCGGCGCGGCCGCGACCTCGGGGTCGGTGGCCGGCACGCGGACGACCCCGGCGTCGCCGTCGTCGCGCTCTCCGTCGCCTCCGCCGCCGGTTCCGGGTCGTTCCACCGCGAGCGTCGCGTCGAGGCTCCCGCCCACGTCGGCGATTCGCCCGCGGAGCCGCTGTGCCGCGTCGCTGCCGTGGGCCGTCGCCGGCCTGACCGCGACCGCGCGGTCGACGCTCGTCGCGGCCGCGACCGCCTCGTTCGAGCCGGCCGGCGCGGCGTCGACGACCACCGCGTCGTACGTCGTCGCCGCCTCGTCGATGCGGCGCTCCAGCTTCCGGGCGGCCTCCGCGGTCTTCGCCCGCGCGACGCGCTCGAAGGGCGCCCGCGCCGGCACCGCGTCGACGCGTCCCGGGAGGTCCGGCGCGTCGCTCCCGCCGTCCGCCCCGTTTCCGGCGCCGACCCCCGACCGCTTAGCGTCCTCGCGCGTTCCGGCGATCGGGTACGCCGCCGCCGACAGCGCGGCGTCTGGATCGTCGGTGAGGAGCGCGGTGAGGTCCGGGTCGATCCGCCCGGCCACGTACTCGGAGAGCCCCTGCGTCGTGAACGCGGCGTCGACAACCGCGACGTCGTCGCCGTCGCGCGCGCCTGTCGCCGCCAGCTCGACCGCGGTCCGCGTCGTCCCCGCGCCGCCGGTCGCCCCGACCAGCGCGAGCGTCGTCGCCTGGATGCCCCGGTCTCGCCGGAGCCGATTCTTAAAAAGAGCGAAGCCGAGCGGCGGCGCGGTGCGTGACTCGGTCGCGTTCCTACCCGTCTATCGCGGCCGCCACGTCCTCGGCGACGGCGTCGAGTTCGTCGTCCGAGAGGTCGGGCCGGGCGCCCGCGACGGCGTGGATCGGCGCGCCGCCGTCGCCCTCGAACCGCGGAACCACGTGAACGTGGACGTGGGGAACCTCCTGGCCCGCCGCCTCGCCGTCGTTGACACCGACGTTGGCCCCGTCGGCGTCGACCGCGTCCTGGATCTTCGGCGTGAGCGACGCGACCGCTTCGAACAGGTCGCTCGCGAGGGCGGCGTCGAGGTCGCCGACGTGCTGCGCGTGGGACTTGGGAATTACTAGCGTGTGCCCGCGCGCGAGTGGGTTCGCGTCCAGAAACGCCAGCACCGAGTCGGTCTCGTACACGGTTCGCGCCGGGATGTCGCCGGCGACGATCGAACAGAAGATACAGTCGTCGGACATACGCGACCGATCGCTCGGGCGTCCCATCAAGGTTTCCCGGGGGCGCGGTGACGGCGTTCCTCGCGGTGTCGCCGTCGAGGGGCGTCCGGGGACCGTTCCCCGCTCGGCCCGCCAACGGACCTATATCCGGCGCGCCGAAACGGCGGGGTATGGACGACCGGTTCGAACGCGTCATCCGCCAAAAGCTCCGGAAGGCGGGCAAGCAGTTCGAGGAGGCCAAACGCGCCTACGCCGAGGGGCGCGACGACCCCGAGGGCGACGCGGCCGCCGCGGCGCAGTTCGACCTCCCGACCGACGCGGACGGCCGCGCCCGCATCGTCTGCCGCCGCCACGCGGAGCGCCGGACCGTGCCGGTCGACGCCGAGGGGCGCCCGGCCTGCTTCGAGTCGGGTCACCCCGACTGCGAGGGCTGCGCGGAGGACGTTCGCGACGGCGTCGTCGAGACGTGGTGACCGCCCCTCCCGAACTCTCTCGCCGCGGCGTGCCGACTCCACCCGAACTCCCCCGTCGCGGCGCGTGGACGCCACCCGAACAGGTTTGTGTTCCGCGGTTCTCGTGGCCCGCATGAAACGGGCTCGGGTCGTCGTCGCCCTCCTCGTCGTCGTCGGTGTCGGTCTCGTTCTCTCCGGGTTCTTCGCCGGGGCGACCGAGGAGCCGGCCGTCGACGACGTCGCCGACGACCGTCTCATCGAGGTCGACGGCGACTACCGGCTCTGGCCGTACACGAGCCGAAGCACGACGGTCGACGGGCGGACGCTCGCGATCAACGTCGTGTTCCACGCCGACGCCGAGACGACGCGGGCCGCCATCGAGGGCGGCTCGAACGCGACGTGGGAGGAGACGAGGCCGAACGAGAGCGAGGCGACCGCCGACGACGATCAGGTCCGCGAGTTCGTCGGCCGCGACTGGCAGGACGCCCACAGCTCGCTCCGCTACTCGTACGTCGAGGGACCGACCGGCGGCGCGTGGCTCACCGAGACGTTCGAACTCCACGACGGGACGTATCTCGGGGTCCGCGACCACCTCCGCGCCTACGAGTCGCCCGACGGCAGCTACACCGCGGTACAGGCCCACGAAGAGTACTACGACTGGTTCCGGCTCCGTCACACCGTTCCTGACATCGACGCGCCCGCGACGCGGCTGGAGGACGAGTTCATCGAGTCGGACCGCGCGACCGACGTCAGCCGCGAGTACCGCGGTATCGACGGCGGCCGCAGCGACGGCTGGCTCTCCGTGATCGAACTGGCGGCGACGGCGGCGTTCGCCGGGGCGCTGCTCCGTCGGCGGACCCGCGAGGCGGCCGCCGACCTCCTTCGCCGGTTCCGTTCCGACGCGGGGCGACACGCCCCCGCGGCGACGCTGGGTCTCGCGCTCGGCACCGTTCTCGTCGGCGTCCGCGTCGCGGGCGTGACGCTGGAGGCGGCGCTGCCGGGCGCGTCGCCCAAGGCGATCGCGGCGCCGCTGTACCTCGTCCTCGCACTCGGGCTGCCCGCGCTGGTCGTCTGGCGCGCGCCGCGGTCCGACCCGGCTGCCGCCGCGCTGGCCGTCGTCGTCGGCCTCGGCGGCGGCTTCGTCGCCGACTTCGCCGCGCTCGGCGTGGCGGTCCCGCCCGACCTCATCGTCCACCGCGTGGCGCTCCTCGCCGCGCTCGGCGTCGTCGCCATCGGACGGGCGGCCGCCGACCGGCCGGTCGTCGTCGCCGGGCTGGCGGCGTGGGCCGTCGGGCTGGCGCTCCCGCTGATGGACGTGATCTGAAGCGGTCGATCGTGTCGGCGCGCCGTCTGGGGGCGGAAACAGCACAGAAGAGATATACCGGTTGGCTGAAAACAAGGGGAGACGAACGGATGACGCGACCGATCAGCCGACGCGCGGCGCTCGCCGGATTCGGCCTCGCGGCCGCCAGCGCCGGCTGTCTCGGTCGTACTGAGAACATCGCCGGACGGGACCCTCACTCGCAGATGGTCCTCGAGATCAATACCACGCCGGCGGACGGGGACCCCAACGGGATCCGTATCGCGAGACAGCTCGAAGAGCACCTGACCGCGGTCGGTATCGACGTCCGACTCAACACCGTCGGGCAGACCGACCTCTGGCGGAAGGTGCTCATCAACCAGAACTTCGACATCTACGTCGGGCAGTTCGTGGAGACGGAGCCGTTCGACCCGGACGCGCTGTACGGCCTGACCCACTCGAAGTTCATCGCGGAATCCGGGTGGCAGAACCCCTTCGGTCTCACGGAGATCGCGGTCGACGACCTGCTGGACCGACAGCGCCGGGTATCGGGAGACGAACGGGACGACGCCGTCGACGCGCTCCAAGAGACGGTGTGTGACCTCCAACCCTTCTCCGTCGTCGCGTTTCCCGACGCGCTCACCGCCGTCCGGGGGAACCGGTTCGAGGGGTGGACGGAGGGGCGCCAGCCGCTTTCGGTCACCGGACTCCTCGAACTCGACGCGGTCGCTCCCGATGCCGGCTCGGGAGGCGACACCGGTTCGGGAGACGGTGGTTCCGGCGCCGACGGATCGATGGACGGCAACACGACGGGCGGCAACACGACGCCGGGCGACACAGATGACGCGGACGACGGCGACGGAGCCGATGCGGACGACGGCGGCGGAGATGTCCTCCGGCTCGTGACGACCGACGACCGCATCACCGAGAACTGGAACCCGATCGCCGCGGAGTACCGGAAGTACGGTACGTTCACCGGGCTGCTGTACGACCCGCTCGTCCGCGCGGACGGCGAGTCCGTCGTCCCGTGGCTGGCGGCCGACTGGGAGCGGGTCGACGACGACGCCGTCGACGTCTCGCTCCGCGACGCTCGGTGGCACGACGGTGAACCCGTGACCGCGAGCGACGTCGCGTTCACCTACGAGTTCTTCCGGGACACGTCGCTGGGGAACGTCGAGACGCCGGTTCCGACCCCGCGATTCCGCGGTCGGAGCTCCCTCGTCGAAGACGAGCGGGTCCTCGACGACGCGACCGTTCGTCTCACCGTCCCCGACGTCAACGAGACGGCCGTTTCTCGGGCGCTTCAGGCGCCGATACTCCCGGAACACGTCTGGTCGGACCGGACAGACGCGGCGACGATCGCAGGCTTCGAGTTCGACTTCGAGACGACGGAGGCGGTCGTCTCGAACAACCCCGAGCCGGTCGGAAGCGGTCCGCTGCGCTTCGTCGAGGCGACCGCGGGGGAGTCGGTCGTCTTCGAACGGAACCCCGACCACTTCCTCGTCCGCCCGGCGCCCGACGACGCCGAGGCGGCCGAGGAGACGACGGACCCGCGTGCGGGAATCCCGTCCAGATACCACGGGAAGCCCGCCTTCGATCGACTCCGGATCGAGGTGTTGCCGTCGGACATTTCGGCCGTGGAGTCGGTCGCCGAGGGGCTCGCGGACGCGACCGCCTCGAACCTCGGTCCGGCGTCGGTCCCGCGGATCGGCCGCTCGGACGACGCCCGGCTCGTGAGCGGCCGATCGGCGGCGTTCTATCACGTCGGGTACAACGTGCGGCGGAGCCCGCTGTCGAACCCTCGCTTCCGCGCGGTCATCGCGCGGCTGATCGACAAGTCCGCGGTCGTCGAGGACGCGTTCAACGGGTACGCGAAGGCGGCGACCTCCCCGCTCGCGGCGTCGGCGGACGCGGTTCCGGAATCGCTGACGTGGACCGGCGAGACCGACCCCGTTCACCCGTTCTTCGACGACGGGGGATCGCTGGACGTCGCGGCCGCCAGGGCGGAGCTTCGCGACATCGGATATCGCTTCGACGACGAGGGACGGCTGCTCTCGCGGGGGCAATGACGCCGTTTTTGTCCGTCCTCACGTCGGTCGTGGCGTGGGTCGGGACGATGCTGGCGGTTGCGAGCGTCGCGATCGTCGGGCCGGCCCGGCTCCGCGAGGCGTGGAGCGGGCTTCGCGCGAGGCTGTGGGACGCGCGCCGGGCCGTCGCGGTCCTGTGTGCGGTGCTGCTCGCCAGCGCGATCGGCCGGAGCTCGCTTCAGTCGGTCTCGGAGCTGTTCGGTATCCAGGCGACGGCGCTCATCTACGGGCTGGAGGGCGGGTTCGTCGCGTGGGTTCAGGCGACGTTCGCTGTCCCGGCGTTGACCGCGTATTTCTCGTGGGTGTACGTGTACGGCTACGCGTTCCTGCTCGCGTTCCCGGTGGTCGCGTACCTCGCGCTTCCGCGGACGGCGACGCTCAGGCGCGTCCTCGTCGCGTACGCGCTCAACTACGCGATCGGGCTGGCGCTGTACACGGCGGTGTTCGCCTACGGACCGCGGAACGTGATGCCGGACATGGTGACGCCGCTCCTGTTCACCAACCAGCCCGACGTGATGGTCCTCGCGAGCGAGGTGAACGTGAACACGAACGTCTTCCCCTCGCTTCACACTTCGCTCGCGGTCACCGTGGGGACGTTCGCGGTGCTGACCCGCGACGACTACCCGCTGTGGACGCCGGTCGCGGTGTGGCTCTCGCTGTCGGTCGTCGTCGCGACGATGTACCTCGGTATCCACTGGCTCACCGACGTCGTCGCCGGCTTCGCGCTCGCGTTCGGCTCCGTCTCCCTCGCGTATCGCCTCGTGGACCCCCGGGGCGACGCCGCCGAACCGAGCGGCGACGCGGACGGGGAGTGTCCCGGCTCCGGGACCGGTGCGGACGACTGATCCGCAGGGGTTCCGTCGGTGTCGCCGTTCGGCGACCCGCGATCAGACCCCTTCGACGAGCCGTTCGAGCTGCTCCGGCGGGACCGCGCCGCGGGCCGCGTGACCGTCGTACGCGAACGTTGGAACGCCGGTGACGCCCTGCCGCCTCGCGGCGTCGAACAGCTCGGTGACGCGCTCGCGGAGGTCGTCGTCGTCGAGCGCGCGGTTGACGACCTCTGGGTCGAGTCCGTCGATGTCCGCGGCGATATCGCCGAGCACGTCGCGGTCGCCGATGTCGCGGCCCTCCAGCCAGAGCGCGTCGAAGACGGCCTCGTCGAACGCGAGCCACGCGTCCGGCGCGGTCTCGCGCACGCGGACCGAGACGATCTGCGCGGGCAGCGAGTCGACGTCGCTCGCGAGTTCTAGCTCCATCTCCTCGGCGCCGTACTCCTCTTGGAGCCGGCGGACGTTCTCGCGGGCCTGCTCGTAGTACTCCTCATCTTTCCCGGTGTCGGCGTCGTGGTCGATCTCGCCGTCGGGACCGCGCTGGCCCGCCCGGAGGTCGAACGGGTGCCAGTCGATGTCGAGCGGCTCCTCGCGCGTCTCTTGATACTTCGCGAGCGACCGCCGCCCGAGGAAGCAGAACGGGCAGACGTAGTCGGAGTAGACGGTGATCGCCTCGCGCTCGTCGGCGCCGGCCGCGGCGTCGGTGTCGGTTGCCATGCCCCCGCTACGCCGCGGAGCCGAAAAGGTCGTTCGGCGACGGCAGCGTGGGCGCGACGCGCACGGTGGCGATCGCCCGGCGTGCGGACCGTCCGCGTCGATCCCAAACCACTACCAATTAATACAACTAAGTTTTACCACCGCGTATGTCCGAGTACGATCCGGTCGACCCGCCGGTCGCGCTGACGATCGCCGGCAGCGACAGCGGCGGCGGGGCGGGAATCCAGGCGGACCTGACCGCGATGACCGCGCACGGCGTCTTCGGGACCTCGGTCGTGACGGCGACGACCGCACAGAACACGCGGGGCGTCGAGGACGTCCACCCGGTCCCCGCTGATCATGTCGCGAGCCAGTACGCGGCGGTCGCCGACGACTTCGCCGTCGAGGCGGTCAAGACGGGAATGTTGGCGACCGCCGAAATCGTCGAGACGGTGACCGAGGCGGTCGCGGACGCCGACGCCTCGGACGCCGACGCCTCGGACGCCGACGCCCCGGTCGTCGTCGACCCCGTGATGGTCGCGGCGACCGGCGACCGACTGCTCTCGCCCGCCGCCGAGGACGCCTACGAGGACCTGATCGCGGCCGCGACGCTCGTCACGCCCAACGCCGACGAGGCCGCGGTGCTGACCGGCGACCCGGTCGAGACCCCGGCCGACGCCGAGGCGGCCGGGCGCGACCTCGTCGCGCTCGGCGCGGACGCGGCGCTGGTGAAGGGCGGTCACCTCGACGGCGGGTCGGTCGACGGCGACGTCGTCGTCGACACGCTCGTTCAGGCCGACGGCGCGGGCGGTGACGGGACCGACCCGACCGTCGACCGCTTCGAGACGCCCCGGATCGACACTGACGCGACCCATGGCTCCGGCTGCGCGCTGTCGAGTGCGATAGCGGCGCGGCTGGCGAGAGGACAGTCGATTCGTGGAGCGGTCGGCGCCGCGGTCGAGGAGATGACCGAGGCGGTCCGGCGCGGCTACGACGTGGGTGAGGGACCGGGCGCGGTCAACCCGACCGTGTTGGGCGAGGAGTGAGGCGTCGAATCGGGTAGCTATTTATAAACAGTTGCCTGCGGATCGGCGGAGAACACCTCCAAAGCCCCAGTCGCGAGGACGCCGTACGCTCGCTGCGCTCCTCGGTCGCTCGTTTCACTCGCTCCCTGCGGTGCTTACGTCGCCTACGGCGTCCTCGCGACTGCCCCTTTGAGTCCCACCCGATCGCAACCGCACCGCACCTCACACCTCCCCAGCCTCGTCGGCCTCCCTCCGGTCGGCCGACTCCCTCGCGCGTGCTCCTCGCGCCCGATGGGCGCTCGGAGGCGCGCGCCACAGCATTGCTCTTTATAAACAATCGTCGCCGCCGGCGACGCTCATTTAAATATCTCGTCGTCGCCCTCGGTCGCTTATAAATACGCGAGCGGGATCATCAAGGCGGCGCCGAGCGCGATGCCGCCCACGAGGACTCGCCTGCCGCCGTGCGGGAGGTCGGAACCGGTCTCCAGCGCCTCGGGGATGAACTCCGAGAGGACGAGGTAGATCATCGCGCCCGCGGCGAAGCCGAAGCCGTACGGGAGGAACTCGCGGGCGTACCGCACGAACGCGAACGCGATCACGGCCCCGATCGGCTGCGGGAGACTGGAGAACACCGACCACCACACCATCTTCCACTTCGAGACTCCCATCGATCGGAGGGGAATCGAGATGGCCGTCCCCTCCGGGACGTTGTGGATCGAGATGGCGACGGTCATGAACACGGCCAGTAGCGGGACCGTAAAGCCGAACAGCGCGGTGCCCCCCTCCAGCCCGAGGTCTGCGAAGGAGACACCGACCGCGATCCCCTCCGGGAAGCTGTGGACCGTCAGCACGCCGAGGATCAGAATTAGCTTCTTGAAGTCGGCCTCCTCGTACTCCCGCGGGTCGATCTCGGCGTCGGTCAACACGTCGTGCGCGACGACGACGAGGACGACACCCGCGAGCATCCCGATCCCGATCTCCGCGGGGGTTCCCTCCGCGAGTCCCTCCTGTACTAGGCCGAACAGCGACGCCGACAGCATGATTCCCGACGCGAACCCCCACAGCGCCACGTTTCCGCGCTCGCTGATGGCGTCGAAGAAGAAGAACGGTACCGCGCCGATCCCGGTCGCCAGCGCCGTGATCAGCCCGGCGACGAAGACGAACGCGTAGGCGTCGAGCGCGACCATCGGGCGGTGGTACGCCCGTCTCGGTGATAACTCCGGCGAGCGCATCCGCGTCCCGGGAAGGCGACCGAGCTCCGACCGGCGAAACCGCACTTATTCAACGAGTTCGCCCAGCTCGTCGATCTTCTCGGTCTGCTCCTCGTTGGCCGCCCCGATCCGCTCCGCCTCGGCCGCGACGTCGTCGGCGGTGTCGGCCGCCGAGTCGATCATCGACGACACCTCCTCGGTGGAGGCGGCCTGCTGGTCCGTCGCGTCGGCAACCTCGCCGACGCCCTCCGTGGCCTCGGTGACCGCGTCGTCGATATCGTGGAGCACGTCGACCGTCTCGTCGACCCGGTCGAGACCCGTTCGGACCTCGTCGCTCGCGTTCTCGATCCGTTCGCTCGTCTCGTGGGTGTCCGCTTTGATCTCGTCGACCAGTTCCTCGATGTCCTCCGCGTTCCGCTGTGACTCCTCCGCGAGGTTCTTCACCTCCTCGGCGACGACCGCGAAGCCGTCGCCCGCCTCGCCCGCCCGGGCCGCCTCGATGGAGGCGTTCAGCGCGAGCATGTTCGTCTGGTCGGCGATGTCGTCGATCACGTCGACGATCTCGTCGATCCGCCCGATCCGGTCTTCGAGCCGCGAGACGGTCTTGGACACCTCGTCGTTGGCCGACTCGACGGTCTCCATCGCGTCGATCGCGTTCTCGGCGACCGTACACCCCTCCTCAGTCAGCTCCTGGGCGTGGCTACTCACCGTCTCGACCTCCTCGGCGCTGGCGGCGATCTCCTCGACCGTCGCCGACAGGTTCGACACCTCCTCGGAAATTTCCCGCATGGACGCTGACTGCTCTTCGGTCAGCTCGGTCACCTCGTTCGACCCTTTCGAGACGATCTGCGAGATCCGGAGCAGTTGCTCTACGGTCTCGCCGATTTCCGCCTGTACGTCCGATTCAGGAGGGTCATCCGCCTCAGATCCGTTCGATCGGGTTGCCATACGAACCTCTCCCCCGGGGCGGTGGTTAAATTGACGGTGAAATTACCAGAGCGGATAACGCAGCACGAGCGATGTAGAATCGGAAGTAATTCAGGGTTTTGTGGCCGTGTAAGTGGTGGTTTGTGAACACCGTCTCGAACGCAGCTATTCTCAAAATCTCCGGTATGATAATTGCTGGAGAACGCTTTTCAGGAAGTGTTGGCCGATTGTAAGCATGGCAACATCGACGACAGTGATCGAGGAGACCGACATCTACACCGTCGAGTGGGACGCGTCGCTCGACCTCCCCGTGTTCACGTGGGACGAGTACGCCGCCGGCGAGGCGTTCCGCGAGGGCGCTCGGCGCTGGGAGGAGGTCATCGCGGACCGGAACGCGGACAAGTACATCGTGAACACCGCGGGCGTGACCGCACACGACGACGCTGACAAGCAATGGCTCGGCGAGGAGTGGGTCCCCGACCTCATCGACAAGGGAGTGACGCGCGGCGCCGGCGTGTACGCGGACTCCGCGATCGCGAGCATGGAGATGGAGGAGGTCGAGAAACAGCTGAGTTCGATCGCCCCCGAGTTCGAGTTCCGCGCGTTCGCGAGCAACGAGGAAGCGAAGGAGTGGCTGAAAGACCAGTAACGCGGACCGACGACTGACGCTCCGCTCCTTTTCCCCCGTCGGCGCGGCTGCGACGCGGGCGAGTGGCCCGGTACGGTCAACTCGACGGCCCCGGGCGGGACGCCCCGTACCGCGCTAGCCGTCACTCGGCCCCGTCGAGCGCGGCGGGGTCGAGCTCGAAGATCCGGGCCTCGCACCCCTCACAGCGCCCGACAACCACGTCGCGGGCGGTACAACAGGACGCGACGACCTCCTCTCCGACCGTCACCTCGCCCTCGCAGGCCGGACACTCCTCGACGAACAGCCGCAGCCCGCCGAGCACCTCGCTCCGCGCCGGCTGCGGGAGGTCGGTCCACCCGTCGTCGTTCGCGCGCAGCACGCGGTCGGCGGCGGCGTCCGCCAGGAAGGCCGGACGCGACACCCAGTGGCCGATCCGATCGCCGTCGACGGCGGCGAACACCGCGTTCCCCCGCTCCTCGACCGAGAGGTGCGGCTCGTCGGCGGCGTCCACGTTGGCGAGCCGCGTCACCGCCGCGACGTCGCCCGCCTCCCGCGCGTCGTCGAGCGCCGACCGCCACGCCGACGCGAACCACGGCGCGTGCGTGAGGTCGCTCCCGTCGTCGGTCTCGACGAGGGCGCCCGCGGCGAGCAGGTACGACCGCGGGTCCACGGCGGCGTCTTCGGACGGCTCCCCGCCCGACGCGGACGCGCCCGCCGACGCCCGCGCCGCGGCCGGCTCCTTACCGAACAGCGCGAGGGCCCGCTCGGGGAGGTACCGCCTCGTGAGTTCAGGAGTGCCCGGCACGAGGTAGCCGCGCAGCCAGACCGCCGCGAGCGAGACCGTCGTCGCAGCCGCGCCGACGAGCGGGGCGACGGCGACGGCGACCGCCGCGCCGAGCGCGACTCCGATCGCGACGTTGACGACGGTACAGGGGAGACAGCGGTTCTCGCCGGTGTACTCCGGCTGTCGGATCCGGTCGACGAGCGAGCCGCCCGACGCGTCCATACCCTGCCTACGCGCGGTGGGAGCTTGTAACTACGGCCGCCGGGCCCCGCTCCCGCCGACCGTCCGGCGATCGTCGCCGTCCGCTCGCGGACCCGCAGGGTTTTAGCCGCGCACGGCGGGAGTACGGACATATGGCAACGGGGATCGTCGGGGAGTTCCTCGATCTCAAGGCGGAGACGGACGCGGATGTCCTCGCGATGCGAGTGCGGCGACTTCTACGAGTTCTTCGCGGACGACGCCGAGCTGGTCGCCGACGAGCTGGACCTCTCGATCTCACAGAAGTCCTCTCACGGCTCGTCGTACCCGATGGCGGGCGTGCCGCTCTCGGAGCTGACGCCGTACGTGAACGCTCTCGTCGAGCGCGGCTACCGGGTCGCGGTCGCCGACCAATACGACACCGACGACGGGGGCCACGCCCGGGAGATCGTCCGCGTCGTCACTCCCGGGACGGTCCTCGAAACGAGCGACGACGACGCGCGCTACCTCGCGGCGGTGGTCCGCGAGGAGGAGGAGTCCGGCGCGACCGGCGCGACCGGCGGAACCGGAGACGCCGACGCCGACGGCCCGTACGGACTCGCCTTCGCCGACGTGACCACGGGGCGGTTCCTCGCCACGACGGTCGACGACGGGGGCGACCTGCGTGCCGAACTCTACCGGTTCGACCCCGCTGAGGTGCTCCCGGGGCCGCGAGTGCGCAACGACGACGGCCTGCTCGCCGCGGTCCGCGAGGATCTCTCGGGACGCGTCACCGCCTTCGACGCGGAGGCGTTCGCGACGGGGCGCGCGAAGCACGCGGTACGCGAGCAGTTCGGCCGCGAGACGACCGACAGCGTCGGACTGGACTCGGCGCTCGCGGTCCGGGCCGCGGGCGCGGTCCTCTCGTACGTCGAGGAGACGGGCGCGGGCGTGCTGGCCTCGATGACCCGCCTGACCGCCTACGGCGCCGACGACCGGGTCGACGTGGACGCGACCACGCAGCGCAACCTCGAGATCACGGAGACGATGCGGGGCGACGCCGACGGCTCGCTGTTCGACACCGTCGACCACACGGTCACGGCCGCCGGCGGGCGGCTGCTCCGCGAGTGGCTCACCCGCCCGCGACGCGACCGCGAGACGCTCGCGGCCCGGCTCGACGCGGTCGAGGCGCTGGCGTCCGCGGCGCTCGCGCGCGACCGGATCCGGGAGGTCCTCGGCGACGCGTACGACCTCGAACGCCTCGCGGCGCGCACGACCAGCGGGAGCGCGGGCGCGCGCGAACTGCTCTCCGTCCGCGACACGCTCGCGCTGCTCCCGGACCTCGCGGACGCGATCGACGGCACCGCCCTCGCCGACTCCCCGGCGGCCGCCGTCCTCGACCGGGTCGACCGCGGCCTCGCCGCCGGACTCCGCGAGGAGCTCGCCGAGGCGCTCGCCGAGGACCCGCCGAAGGCGAAGACCGGCGGCGGGCTGTTGAAGGAGGGGTACGACGACGAGCTGGACGAGCTGATCGAGCGCCACGAGTCGGTGAACTCGTGGCTCGACGGGCTCGCGGAGCGCGAGAAGCGCGAGCACGGACTCAGCCACGTCACCGTCGACCGAAACAAGACGGACGGCTACTACATCCAGGTCGGCAAGTCGGTCGCGGATCAGGTGCCCGAGCACTACCGCGAGATCAAGACGCTGAAGAACTCGAGGCGGTTCGTCACCGACGAGCTGGCGGAGAAGGAGCGGGAGGTCCTCCGACTGGAGGAGGCCCGCGGCGAGCTGGAGTACGAGCTGTTCGAGGAGCTCCGTGAGCGCGTCGCCGAGCGCGCCGAGCTGCTCCAGGACGCCGGGCGAGCTGTCGCGGAACTCGACGCGCTCGCCTCGCTCGCGACCCACGCCGCCCGCCGGGACTGGACGCGCCCGGAACTGACCGAGGAGCGCCGGCTCGACGTCGAGGCCGGCCGGCACCCCGTCGTCGAGGGGACGACCGACTTCGTGCCGAACGACCTGCGGCTCGACGCGGAGCGCGGCTTCCTCATCGTCACCGGCCCGAACATGAGCGGGAAGTCGACGTACATGCGGCAGGCTGCGCTGATCCAGCTGCTCGCGCAGGCCGGCTCGTTCGTCCCCGCCCGCGCTGCCGAGGTTGGACTCGTCGACGGCATCTACACCCGCGTCGGCGCGCTCGACGAGCTGGCGCAGGGCCGGTCGACGTTCATGGTCGAGATCAGGAGCTGTCGAACATCCTCCACTCGGCGACCGAGGACTCGCTCGTCATCCTCGACGAGGTCGGCCGCGGCACTGCCACCTACGACGGCATCTCCATCGCGTGGGCCGCGACCGAGTACCTCCACAACGAGGTCCGCGCGCGCACCCTCTTCGCCACCCACTACCACGAGCTGACGACGCTCGCGGACCACCTCCCGCGCGTCGCGAACGTCCACGTCGCCGTCGACGAGCGCGACGGCGAGGTGACGTTCCTCCGCACCGTCCGCGACGGGCCGACGAACCGCTCGTACGGGGTCCACGTCGCCGACCTCGCGGGCGTCCCCAACCCCGTCGTTTCCCGTGCGGACGAGGTCCTCGACCGGCTCCGCGAGGAGAAAGCGATCGAGGCTCGCGGCGGGTCGCGCGGGGGTGGGAGCGACGCCGGCGAGGGTCTCGACGGCGAGGCTGGAGGCGGCACGCAGCAGGTCGTGTTCGACCTCTCGTCGGGATCGTTCTCGGGGAGCGACGAGGGCGGAGCGACGGCGGCCGACGCCTCGGCCTCGGAAACGGGTCGAAACGGGACGACTTCCGGGTCGGCCGCGGCCGACGACGTGGGGGGCGCGGAACCCGCGGAGACCGCGGAGACCGACCGCCTCGACCCCGACACCCGCGCCGTGATCGAGGAGCTGAGCGACGTCGACGTCGCGGAGACCCCCCCGGTGGAGCTGCTCTCGCGGGTCCAGGAGTGGCAGGAGCGGCTGGACTGACTGTGTCTGACGTAAGAACTAATGTCCGACCTCGTCGTGTGGTGTGTATGGGCATCATGAGCAAGATCCTCGGCGGGAGTGGGAGCCGCTCCGTCGACGACTACGTCGAGCTCGACACGGACGACTTCGCCGACGCGCACGCGGAGACGGGTACGCAGGTACACTTCGCCGAAATCGGCGATCAGAGTGACATCATCCCGATCAAAGACGCCGTCTACGACGGCGACTTCGTCATCGCCGACATCACCCGCCACTCCACGTCGGACCGGACGATAGAACACGTCTACGACGAGCTTCGGCAGGTGGTCCAGGAGGTCGACGGCGACATCGTCCAGAAGGGCGACGACCAGATCATCGTCACTCCCACCGGCGTGAAGGTCTCGCGACAGAAACTGTAGGCGCCTCGTTCCGGCGGTCTCGCTCCGACTCTCCTCCCGGTATCCCGCATCTGCGACCCGGACCCGGGCGTACCGGTCGAACCGTGTCATATATGCCGTTCTCCCGCCCACGTAGAGTCGAATGGACGAGCCGGTCCTGCTGACGGGCGCCGGCGGACGGGTGGGACAGGCCATCCTCCGCGGTCTCGGCGACGACTACGAGTGGCGACTCCTCGACCGGGAGCCGCTCCCGGCCGCGAAGGTGCCCGAGGGGATCACCGACGCCGACCGGTACGTCGCCGACATCACCGACGAGCGCGCCGTCCGCGAGGCGGTCGCCGACGTCGGTGCGGTGATCCACCTCGCCGGCGACCCCCGGAAGACGGCGCCGTGGGACTCGGTCCTCCGCAACAACATCGACGGGGCGCAGGTCATGATGCGCGCTGCCGCCGAGACCGGCGTCGAGAAGTTCGTGTTCGCCTCCTCGAACCACGCCGTCGGCGGCTACGAGACCGACGAGCGCACGCCGGACCTGTACCGCTCCGACGACGACTACCGGCTCGACGGCACCGAACTCCCCCGCCCCGGCAACCTCTACGGCGTCTCGAAGGCGGCGGGCGAGTCGCTCGGGCGCTTCTACCACGACGAGTTCGGCATGAGCGTCGTCTGCGTCCGCATCGGGAACCTCACCAAGGACCACCCGCCCCGCGAGTACGAGCGCGGGCAGGCGATGTGGCTCTCGCACCGCGACTGCGCGCACCTGTTCGACCGGTGTCTGCGGGCCGACTACGGCTACGAGATCGTCTACGGCATCTCGGACAACGACCGCCGCTACTACTCGATCGAACGCGCCCGCGAGGCGCTCGGCTACGACCCGGCCGACAACTCCGGCGACTACACCTTCGAGGGCGAACCCAAGTCGGACCGCGACGTCGACGCGGCGGAGGACCCCTCCGCCGCCGATTCCGACGCGCCCGCCGCCGATTCCGACGCGCCCGCCGCTGACGACGACGCGCCCACGGAACCCAACTTCCCCGCCGACCCCGACGCGCCGAGCGACGACGCCTGATCGATCCGGTTGGCCGTCGCCCGCGCCGCCGCGATAACGCGCCCTAAAACAGGCCGTCGACGTCGCGTCGCTTCCGCTCCTCGATATCGACGTGATCGCGCAGCCGGGCGGCCACCTGCGGCCGCGCGTCGGGCGTGCGGAGGTACGCGAACAGCAGCTCCGCGAAGCGGGTCCGACCCGTCCCGCGCTCCTTGCGCGCGAGGTCGGCCGCGGTCGCGAGCGCCTCCGCGTCGCCCGGCTCCCCCGTCCTCGCCAGCGCCGGCGCCGCGATCCCCGCCCCGACGAGCGACAGCCCGTCGAAACCCGGCGTCTCGTCGCCGACGCGAATCCGCGGCGCGCTCGCCGACTCCACGTCTCTCGGGGCCGCGGCGAGTCGCTCCGCCCACTCGCGGACGGGTTCGATCACGACCCCCTGCGGGTCGGCGACTCCGTTCAGCGCCGCGACGGCGGCTTGTGCGTGTTCGATCGTCTCGGAGCGGTCGCCGTCGATCGCGCCCTGCGTCGCCGCCGCGGTCGCCGCCAGCCCCCGGAGCAGCCGCTCGGTGCCGTCGTTATCGCCGCCGTCCGGCGGTCGCCGTTCGCCTTCCCAGACGTCGTGGGCCGCGAGGAACCGCTCCTCGTTGAACAGCGCGGCGCCGGCGGTGATCGCGGCTAACGCGGACGGCGTGTCGCGCGCGTTTCCGTTCTGCCCGGAGTCGCGGTCGGTCACGCCTCGCGGTCGGCGGCGACGACTGATAAATGGCGAGTTCCGCGACCGGCGGAGGGCGAGCGGTCAGCGAGGGAGTGGAGGAGAGAGGTCAGCGGGGGAGTGGAGGCGAGCGGTCAGCGGGGGAGGGAATCATCGCCCGCGGCGGGCGGATCTGGTCTCTCGGACGGTGCCTTCGTCGTCCGGCAGGCGGACCGTCCGGTCGACCGCGCTCGGGTACCGCCGGTGAAGCGCCGCGCCGGCGACCGCGCCGCAGAGGGCCGCCAGCGCGACCGCGGCCGCGGTCGGGAACGAGAGGGCCACGACCGTCAACACCGGAAGCGCCGCGAAGGCAATCTCGACGCCGAGTGACGGGAGGGCCGCCGACCGGCGGGGATTCGCGTACAGATCGGGGTGGACGGTGCGTCTGGAGGGGGATCGGTCTGGATTCATCGTCGGATGTGGGTCGCGGCGCGAGGCGTCCGCCTCGCGGTTCGAGTCGGTTCGGTCGCCGAGGACCGCGTCATGCGGTCTGCGGGCGACGGAGCGGTGTCGGGGAACGTCCGAGGGAAGGCGGCGCTCGCTTCGGGCACGAGTCGGCCGTCTCCCGTCGGGGTCACGCGGCGAGGGTGCCGAGGAGAGCGGCGACCGGTCCGCGGACCCGTTTCCGGACGTTCCGGCGGGGGGCGAACGTCGGGATGGGGTCGCGGACGGTCATGGGTAACCACCCGGCGGTGGGGGACCGACCGGGCGCGTTCTCACCGAGCGACGGAACCGAATTAATAGTTCTCTGCGTGTGTGAATCAATATCACGGCCGGGCCGTCGCGTCGAGCCGGCCGGAGGAGTCGAGTCGGTCGAGTCGGTCGAGCCGATCGGGTCGACTATACAGTCCACGCGACCGATCCACCAGTACACTAAGGGGGGCGGAGGGCATACCGCCGGTAGACGTGTCCAGTAGCCTGCTGCCGGTGATCGCGGTGATTCTCGTGTCGGGGCTCGCGGTACAGCTACTCGCTCACCGCCTTCGGGTGCCGAGCGTCATCTTCTACCTCGCGATCGGGGTGGTGCTGGGTCCGGAGGTGCTGGGCCTCGTCACGCTGGAGACGTTCGGCGACGGGCTGGAGATCATCGTCGGACTCAGCGTCGCGATCATCGTCTTCGAGGGGGCGTTCGCGCTCCGGATCGACCGGATCCGGCGCGCGTCGACGGTGTCGCTCCGGCTGGTGACCGTCAGCGCGGTCGTGATGTTCCTCGGCACCGCGGCGGCGGTTCGCGTCTTCACGGACGGCACGTGGGAGGTCGCGCTGCTGATCGGGGCGCTGCTGGTGGCGACCGGCCCGACCGTCATCACCCCGATCCTCAACGTGGTCCGGGTGCGGGACCACGTCGCGACCGCACTGGAGACCGAGGGGATCGTCAACGACGTGACCGCCGCGATCGTCGCGGTCGTGATCTTCGAGACGCTGCTGCTCGACGACCTCGGCGTCCCCTCGACGGTGCTATCCTTCCTCCAGCGGTTCGGTGTCGGGATCGCCGCGGGCCTGCTCGCCACCGTCGTCATCTACGTGTTGCTGGACAGCGACCTCGTCCCCGAACGCGACGTGCAGGCGTCGCAGTTCCTCGTGCTGGCGGCCGCTATCGGGTCGTTCGCGGCTGCCGAGGCCGTCGCCGCGGAGGCGGGCATCGCGGCGGCCGCGACGAGCGGGATCCTCCTCGGCAACCTCGATCTGGACAACCGCGAGGAGATAGAGAAGTTCGCGCAGAACACGACTACGATCGTCCTATCCTTCGTGTTCATCTCGCTCGCCGCGCTGATCGATGTCGAGGCGATCGCCGCGCTCGGCGTCGGCGTGATCGCGATCGTGGCCGTTATCATGCTCGTCCTCCGGCCGCTGGGCGCGTTCATCGCGACCCTCGGCGTCGAGCGGTTCACCCGGCCCGAGCGGCTGTTCATCGCCAGCGTCGGGCCGCGGGGGATCATCCCGGCAAGCGTGGCGACGCTGTTCGCCATCGAGCTGGAGCTCGCCGGTAGCGTCGCGGCCGGCGAGCTGCTCGTCGGCACAGTGTTCGCGGTCATCTTCGCGACCGTCCTCGTCGAAGCGGGGTTCGCGCGACAGATCGGCGAGTTCCTCGGAGTGTCACCAATGCGCACGATAATCATCGGCGGGGGTCGGGTCGGCCAGGCGCTCGCCACACGACTGGAGAACAGGGGCGAGTACGTCGTCGTCGTCGAAGACGACCCGGATGTCGCCGAGCGCGCGCGCTCGGACGGGTTCACCGTCTACGAGGGCGACGGCAGCGACACGGAGGCGCTCCGCGGCGTCAACATCGAGGACGCCAAGCGGTTCATCACGACGACGGGCGACGACGACATCAACCTCCTCGCGTGTCAGCTCGCGATCACCAAGTTCGACGTCGAGTCCGTGTACTCCCGGGTGAATGACCCCGACAACGTCGACGCCTTCGACAGCATCGGCGTCACCGGTATCGACGCGTCGACGGCGACCGCGGTCGCCATCGACGACGAGATCGAGCGCCCAGCGCTCACCCACTGGATGAACGAGCTCGGCGACAGCCACGACGTTCAGGAGGTCGAGGTGACCTCCCAGAAGCTCGCTGGCAAGACGATCCGCGACCTCAACGCGCAGATCCCCGACGGCACCTTCGTCGCTGTCGTCAGCCGCGACGGCGAGAACCACGTCCCTTCGGCGGACAGCGTCCTCGAAATCGGCGACTACGTGACGTTCATCGGTGACACCGACGCGGTCCGCCGGGCGATGGACCGCTTCCACCCGCACGATTAAGAGGTAGAGTGAGTGGTTCGGTTCGTCCGCTGAGCAAGGGTACAGGGCGTCACACGGGCGATCGGAAGTTTATAAATAGTCGATTCTGGTTCGGTGACTTCCGCTCAATCTCCGACTACCCGATTATAAATAGCGAACTGAGGAACGGCGATGACAGCCGCATAACCTCCAGCCGCTCGCTTATAAATAGTTGACCACAAATCGATGGCCTACACAGCTAAATCCCCAGCCACTCGCTTATAAATAATCAACTACCGATCGGCGGCGGGCACCGCCAAAGCCCCAGCCGGCGAGGCGTGCGCAGGCGACGTAAGCACCGAACGAGGGAGCGACAGCGACCGAGTGAGGCGCGCAGCGAGCGTGCGCACGCCTCGCCGGCTGCCCCTTTGAGTCCCGTCCGACTGTAACCGCACCGCAGCCTCACGCCTCCCCAGCCTCGTCAGTCGCCTTCTCTTCGCTCCGGCGACTGACTCCCTCGCGCGTGCTCCTCGCGGCCGCCTTCGGCGGCCACTCGGAGGCACGCGCCACCGCCTTCCGAACCATAACTGACTGAGTATGTCGCGTAGGACCTACACACTGCTCGCAACCGTCGTGAGATTGTAATTATAGAACGTCCTGACGGAGTCTCACGCGAGCGAAGCGAGCGTGAGGCAAGTCAGGACGTGAACGCAGCGGCTGTCGAACGAAGTGAGACAGCCGCAAAGTGAACGTCCTGACGGAGATTTGAACTCGGAAAGACGGTCGGCCTCGCTTCGCTCGGCCGCTGCGACTTTCCTGCTCAAATCTCCGCGGAGTTTTCGAGGCACGCACGGCTCGCTACGCTCGCCGTTTGGTGCCTCGAAAAACGTCCTGACGGAGATTTGAACTCCGGTCCCTGGCTCCGCAAGCCAAGAGGATAGTCCACTACCCTACCAGGACTCATCTCTACGTATCGCGGTAGAACTTAAGACGGTTACGGTCCGGCGGCCGCGTGCCTGCGGTCCGCACGCACTCCGCGCGGGATGAACACCTTTTGTACCGATGGGACCCATGAACGCCTATGAGACGTCTTCGAGCCGCGAGCGCGACCCGGGTCGGTCGCCCGGCCGACCGGTCGGGATCCGGAACGAACTCCGGGCAACGGCAACGCTTATGCGCGAACTCTCCGACCACGGAGGTACGCGTATGGGAGCCATAGAGGAGGTGTACGACGAGCTCGACACCGACGTCGAGTTTGAGGAGTTCGAGGCCGCCGTCGAGGACAAAGTCGAACAGATGGGCGGGCTCGCCGACGAGGAGACCGCCGCGATGCTCATCGCGCACGAGCTGCGCGACGAGGAAGCCGACACCATCGCGGACATCGAACCGGGGATGAACGAGGTGAAGTTCCTCGGAAAGGTGACCGCCATCGGCGAGATTCGGACCTTCGAGCGCGACGACGAGGAGGCCGAGGAGGGCCGCGTCTGTAACGTCGACGTCGCCGACGCCTCCGGCTCCGTCCGGGTCGCGCTCTGGGACGACATGGCCGCGGCCGCCGAGGAGGAACTGGAAGTCGGGCAGGTGCTCCGCGTAATGGGTCGTCCCAAGGAGGGGTACAGCGGGCTGGAGGTGAGCGCGGACAAGGTCGAACCGGACGAGGACGCCGAGGTCGACGTCCAGGTGCTCGACACCTACCGCGTCGAGGATCTCACGCTCGGCGCGTCCGACGTCGACCTCGTCGGACAGGTACTCGACACCGACTCGATCCGGACGTTCGACCGCGACGACGGCAGCGAGGGGCGCGTGGCCAACCTCACGGTCGGCGACGAGACGGGACGCGTGCGGATCACGCTGTGGGACGACAAGGCGGACCTCGCCGAGGAGTTCGACGCCGGCGAGGTCGTCGAGGTCGGCGACGGCTACGTCCGCGAGCGCGACGGCGACCTGGAGCTTCACGTCGGCGACCGCGGCACCGTCGAGCGCGTCGACGACGACGTCGAGTACGTCCCGGAGACGACCGACATCGCCGACCTCGAGATCGGCCAGACCGTCGACATCGGCGGCGGCGTCATCGAAACCGACCCGGTGCGGACGTTCGACCGCGACGACGGCAGCGAGGGACAGGTCCGGAACGTCCGGATCAAAGACGAGACGGGGGAGATCCGTGTCGCGCTGTGGGGCGACAAGGCCGACCGCGAGATCGATCTGGCCGACCGCGTCGTCTTCACCGACGTCGAGATCCAGGACGGGTGGCAGGACGACCTGGAGGCGTCCGCGAACTGGCGCTCGACCGTCTCCGTCCTCGACGGGGAGAGCGAGGCGGCGGCCGGCGCCGCGAACGGGGCGTCGGGATCCGGTGCCGGCGGGAGCGGCGACGCCGATAGCGCCGACCGCGACGCGAGCGAGACCGGACTCGGCGCCTTCGCCGAGGACGGACAGAAGGCCGCCGCCGAGGCCGTCGCCGGCGAGTCCGACGACGACGGAAGCGGCGCGAGCGGCGGCGCCGCGGCCGCGACGACGGAACGGTCGAGCGAGGACGTCGAGTTCACCGGGACGGTGGTCCAGACGGGCGACCCGGTCGTGCTCGACGACGGTCAGCAGACGAGGACCGTCGACACCGACGCGAGCCTCCGGCTCGGCGAGGAGATAACCGTCCGCGGCCCGGAGCGCGACGGCACCATCGACGCGGACGACGTCTTCTGACGCGACCGGTCCTCGTCCGGATCCGGCGGCGGTGCGGGTAACGGAAAGCGTTATACGATACACGGACGCGTCTGTGTGTATGAGTGTCGAGTTGCCGTTCGCGCCGGTCGACGGGATCATCCGGCGGAACGCGGGGGAACTCCGCGTCAGCGCGGACGCCGCCGAGGAGCTGGCCCGACGGATCCAATCGCACGGCGCGGAACTGGCCGTCGACGCGGCCGAGCGGGCGACCGCGGACGGCCGGAAGACGCTGATGGCGGCGGACTTCGGCGTCGAACAGGTCGTCGCCCGGGAGGACCTCACGCTGCCGGTCGCGCCCATCGACCGGATCGCTCGGCTCCGTATCGACGACCGGTATCGCGTCGGCGTCGACGCGCGGATCGCGCTGGCCGATATTCTGGAGGACTACGCCAACAACGTCGCGAGCGCGGCCGCGACGCTGGCCCGCCACGCGGACCGACGAACCGTACAGGCCGAGGACATCGAGACGTACTTCGCGCTGTTCGAGTAGATGCGGTTCGGCTACAGCGAGCGGTGTCTCGAACACGACACCGGCGAGCGACATCCGGAGAACCCGGACCGCCTTCGCGCGATCCGCCGCGGGCTGGCGAAGCGGCACGGCGTCGAGTACGCCGAGGCGGACCCTGCGGTGAAGGCGGCGATCACGGCGGTCCACGACGCCGACTACGTCGACGAACTGGAGTCGTTCGTGGCCGACGGCGGCGGGAGCTGGGACCCCGACACCGTCGCCAGCGAGGGGACGTGGGAGGCGGCGCTCACCTCGGCCGGGCTCGCCCAGTGGGCGGCCCGCGAGGCGGTCAACGGGTTGACCGGGCGGCAGACGCCGTTCGCGATCGGTCGCCCGCCCGGCCACCACGCCGTCACCGGCGACGCGATGGGGTTCTGCTTTTTCAACAACGCCGCGGTCGCGGCCCAGACCGTCCTCGACGAGGACCTCGCGGACCGCGTCGCGGTCTTCGACTGGGACGTCCACCACGGGAACGGAACGCAGGACATCTTCTACGACCGCGACGACGTCCTCTACGCCTCGATCCACGAGGACGGCCTGTACCCGGACACGGGCGCCCTCGACGAGACCGGCGACGGGGACGGCGAGGGGACGACGGTGAACCTCCCGCTGGCGGCCGGCGCCGGAGACGCCGACTACCTGTACGCCGTCGACGAGGCAGTCGCGCCCGCGGTCGAGCGGTTCGATCCTGACCTGTTGCTCGTCTCCGCCGGCTTCGACGCGCACCGCCACGACCCCATTTCGCGGATGCGCGTCTCCTCGGAGGGGTACGCGCTGCTGACCGACCGGATCCGGTCGCTCGCGGACGACGTCGGGGCCGCCGACGCGTACGTCCTCGAAGGCGGCTACGGACTCGACACGCTCGCCGAAGGCGTCTCGATGGTCCACGAGACGTACGACGGCCGGACCCCCGTCGACACCGACGAGGAGCCGGACGAGAAAACGGAGACGCTCGTCGAGGATCTCCGGTCGGAACTGGGTCTGTAGCTCGGCAGGCGGACACCGTTTCTCGACGCCGGACTCACTCGTCGCTACCGCTCCTCGTTCGTTGTTGCGGCAGCGAAAGACGCCCGGAGCGGGATTTGAACCCGGAGGACTTCTCTCACTGCGTTCGCTCGTCCTCAGATTCAAATCCCTTCATCTGGGTTCGTCGACGCCGGACTCGCTCGTTGCTATCGCTCCTCGCTCGTAGTCGGCGTCGACAGGAACGCCCGGAGCGGGATTTGAACCCGCGTCACGACCGTGACAGGGTCGTATGATGGGCCACTACACCATCCGGGCAAACAGCGACTGCCCCCGAAACGGGGGACGCCCGGAGCGGGATTTGAACCCGCGTCACGACCGTGACAGGGTCGTATGATGGGCCACTACACCATCCGGGCTTGTCGCATCAGTTCGTACCCCTGTCTGGCAAATAAGGCTTGTCATCCCCGACGAGGGTGCGGGTCCGTGACAGGAAATTTCGGCTTCTGGGCGGCGCCGACGAGGGGGTCGGCGGGCCGCGTCGCTGGTCTCGTCCGGTATCCTTTTGTGGGAACCTCGCGTGTGTGGGAGTGTCGAACGCCCCCGACTCGTGAGCCGCGCGCGGCGACGCTTGGTAAGTCTTATGCCGCTGGCGTATATACGTATCTGTAGTATCTCGTGATAGCTTCTCCCCACCACCAGCACCCATGGTAGACGTAAGCCAACACGAACTCGTCCCGGACCACGTGCTCCTCGACGACCCCGAGGATGTCGAGTCGGTCCTGGCGGAGTACGACGTGAAGAAGACTGACTTACCGAAGATCAAACGCACGGATCCCGCGCTCCCCGACGAGGCCGAAGTCGGCGACGTGGTGAAGATCGTTCGAAACTCCCGCACGACCGACGAGGCGGTCGTGTACCGACTGGTCGTCTCATGAATAGGCAAGACCGACGCGTGGTTTCACGCGAATACTTCTCAGACGAACGGCTCGCCGAACACCACTTCCGCTCGTTCAACAACTTCCTGGACCGCGGCATGCAGGAGGTCGTCGACGAGAAGGAGACGATCGAGACGGACATCGGCGACAAGGAGGGGCAGGAGCCGGTGTACGTCGAGCTCGGCGACGTGCGGATGGTCACTCCGCGTGTCCGCGAGGCCGACGGCTCCGAGGAGCTGCTGTACCCCCAGGAGGCGCGGCTTCGCAACATCACCTACTCGGCGCCCGTGTTCATGGAGATGTCCATCGTGCGCGGCGGCGAAGACGAGCCGGAGCAGGTCGTCGACACGACCGAGACCAAGGTCGGCCGGATGCCGATCATGGTCGGCTCGAACAAGTGTAACATGGCGGGCTTCTCCGACGAGGAGCTCATCGACATCGGCGAGGACCCCGTCGACCCCGGCGGCTACTTCATCGTCAACGGCTCCGAGCGCGTGCTGATGACCTCGGAAGACCTGGCGCCGAACAAGATTCTCGCCGAGTACGACTCGAAGTACGGCGACGAGATCCAGGTCGCGAAGACGTTCTCTCAGCGCCGCGGCTACCGCGCGCTGGTGCTCTGTGAGCGCAACCGCGAGGGACTGCTCGAAGTGTCGTTCCCTTCGGTTTCGGGTTCGATCGACTTCGTGACGCTGGTCCGCGCGCTCGGGCTGGAGTCGGACGAGGAGATCGTCCACCGCGTCTCGGACGACCCCGAGATAGTGAAGTTCATGCTGGAGAACTTAGAGGAGGCCGACGTCCAGACGACCGAGGGGGCGATCGAGACCCTCGGCGAGCGCGTCGCCTCCGGACAGGGGAAGAACTACCAGCTCAAGCGGGCGAACTACGTCATCGACCGCTACCTCCTCCCGCACCTCCACGAGGAGGGCGTCGACGAGGAGGACGTGCGGATCAACAAGGCGTACTACCTCTGCCGGATGGCCGAGGCGTGCTTCGAGCTCGCCTTGGATCGCCGGGAGGCCGACGACAAGGACCACTACGCGAACAAGCGCCTGAAGGTCTCCGGCGACCTGATGCGCGACCTGTTCCGCACCGCCTTGAACAAGCTGGCGCGCGACGTGAAGTACCAGCTCGAACGCGCCAACATGCGGAACCGGCAGCTCACCGTCAACACGGTCGTCCGCTCGGACGTGCTGACCGAGCGGCTCGAACACCCGATCGCGACCGGGAACTGGGTGGGCGGGCGCTCGGGCGTCTCGCAGCTCGTCGACCGGACGGACTACATGGGCGTGCTCTCGCACCTCCGTCGTCTGCGGTCGCCGCTGTCGCGGTCGCAGCCGCACTTCGAGGCGCGGGACCTTCACGCGACCCAGTGGGGTCGTATCTGTCCCTCCGAGACGCCGGAGGGACCGAACTGTGGGCTCGTGAAGAACTTCGCGCAGGCGATGGAGCTGTCACAGACGGTCGAGGACGAACAGGGGCTGAAACGAGAACTGGCGTCGATGGGTGTCGAGGGGATCCCCGGCATCGAGGGCGTCGAACGACAGACGGCGGACGACTAATATGGCACAAGCAGAACGCGAAGCGAAGGTGTACGTCAACGGGAGCCTCGTGGGTACCCACGAGAACCCCGACGAGCTTGCCGAACAAATCCGCGAGGCGCGCCGCCGCGGCGACGTGAGCGAGATGGTGAACGTCTCGGTGAAAGACCGGACCCGCGAGGTCATCGTCAACGCGGACGCGGGGCGGGCACGGCGCCCGCTCATCGTCGTCGAGAACGGCGAGCCGCTGCTGGGCGACGAGGAGATCGAGGCGCTCGAACGCGGCGATGTCGAGTTCGAAGACCTCGTCGAGCGCGGCTACGTCGAGTTCATCGACGCCGAGGAGGAGGAGGACATCCTCGTCGCCGTCGACGAGGAGGACGTGACCGACGACCACACGCACCTCGAGATCGACCCGCAGCTCGTCTTCGGTATCGGCGCGGGGATGATCCCGTACCCCGAGCACAACGCCAGCCCCCGGATTACGATGGGTGCGGGGATGATGAAGCAGTCGCTCGGACTCCCCTCCGCTAACTACCGCATCCGGCCGGACACGCGTCAGCACCTCCTTCACTACCCGCAGCTTGCGATGGTGAAGACGCAGACCTCCGACCAGATCAGCTTCGACAAGCGGCCGGCGGCGCAGAACTTCGTCGTCGCCGTGATGTCCTACGAGGGGTTCAACATCGAGGACGCGCTGGTGATGAACCAGGGCTCCGTCGACCGCGCGCTCACCCGCTCGCACTTCTTCCGGACGTACGAGGGCGAGGAGCGCCGCTACCCTGGCGGTCAGGAGGACCGCTTCGAGATTCCGGACCAGGATGTGCGCGGCGCGCGCGGTGAGGACGCGTACACGCACCTCGACGAGGACGGACTCGTCAACCCCGAGACGAAGGTGGACGAGTCCTCGGTGCTGCTCGGCAAGACCAGCCCGCCGCGCTTCCTCGAGGAGCCGGACGACATGGGCGGACTCTCCCCGCAGAAGCGCCGGGAGACCTCCGTGACGATGCGCTCGGGCGAGTCGGGCGTCGTCGACACCGTGACGCTGATGGAGGGCGAGGACGGCTCCAAGCTCTCGAAGGTGAAGGTGCGCGACCAGCGCGTCCCCGAACTGGGCGACAAGTTCGCGTCCCGACACGGCCAGAAGGGCGTCGTCGGCCACCTCGCGCCCCAGGAGGACATGCCGTTCACCGAGGAGGGAGTCGTCCCGGACCTCGTGATGAACCCGCACGCGCTGCCGTCCCGGATGACGGTCGGCCACGTGCTGGAGATGCTCGGCGGGAAGGTCGGCTCGCTGCGCGGCTCTCGGGTCGACGGCACGCCGTTCCAGGGCGAAGACGAGGAGGAGCTCCGGGGCGGACTGGAGGACCACGGCTTCAAGTCCTCCGGCAAGGAGGTCATGTACTCCGGCGTCACCGGCGAGAAGATCGACGCCGAGATCTTCGTCGGGACGATCTTCTACCACAAGCTGTACCACATGGTGTCGAACAAGCTCCACGCCCGCTCGCGCGGGCCGGTCCAGGTGCTCACGCGCCAGCCGACCGAGGGGCGCGCCCGCGAGGGCGGGCTGCGCGTCGGAGAGATGGAGCGCGACACGATCATCGGCCACGGCGCGTCGATGGTGCTCAACGAGCGGCTGCTGGAGTCCTCCGACGCCGAGACGGTCCACGTCTCCGCGGAGACCGGGCTGGTCGCCGTCGAGGACCGCGAACAGCGCCGCGTGTATGACCCGGTCACGGGCGACGAGGACGACATCCACGAGCTGGAGGTCAGCTACGCGTTCAAGCTGCTGCTCGACGAGATGATCGCCCTCGGCATCCGACCGAAACTCGAACTGGAGGACGCGATTTAGATGTCAATGCAAACACCGAAAGTGCTCGGCGGGATCGACTTCGGACTCATGGACCCGGAGACGTACCGGGACATGTCCGCGACGAAGGTGATCACGGCCGACACGTACGACGACGACGGCTATCCGATCGACATGGGGCTGATGGACCCGCGACTGGGCGTCATCGACCCCGGCCTGGAGTGTCGGACCTGCGGGTCTCACTCCGGCTCCTGTAACGGCCACTTCGGCCACATCGAGCTGGCGGCGCCCGTCATCCACGTGGGCTTCACGAAGCTCATCCGGCGACTGCTCCGCTCGACGTGCCGCGAGTGCGGGAAGCTCGCCCTCGACGAGGCGCAGCGCGACGAGTTCCGCGACCGCTACGAGCGGGCGAAGGAGCTCGGCGACGACGAGCACGACGTGTTGAAGGCCGCCGTCCGGCAGGCCCGGAAGGCGTCCACCTGCCCGTTCTGCGGCGAGCCGCAGGCGGACATCAAACACGAGAAGCCGACCACCTACTACGAGGTCCAGGACGTGCTCTCGGGCGACTACTCCGAGCGCATCGCGGCCGCGATGCCAGCCCGACGAGGAGGAGGACGACCCGGGCACCTCGCCCCAGGAGCTCGCCGAGGAGACCGACATCGCCCTCGATCGAGTCAACGAGATCATGGCCGGCGAGTTCCGCCCGCGCAAGGAGGACCGCCGTGCCATCGAGACGGCGCTCGACGTCGACCTCACCGAGGAGGACATGAACAAGCTGATGCCCTCGGACATCCGCGACTGGTTCGAGGACATCCCGGACGAGGACCTCGAAGTGCTCGGCATCGACTCCGAGCACTCCCGTCCGGAGTGGATGATCCTGACGGTGCTTCCCGTCCCGCCGGTCACCACGCGCCCCTCCATCACGCTCGACAACGGCCAGCGCTCCGAGGACGACCTCACGCACAAGCTGGTCGACATCATCCGGATCAACCAGCGGTTCATGGAGAACCGCGAGGCGGGCGCCCCGCAGTTGATCATCGAGGACCTCTGGGAGCTGCTCCAGTACCACGTCACCACGTTCGTCGACAACGAGATCAGCGGGACGCCGCCGGCGCGCCACCGCTCCGGCCGCCCCCTCAAGACCCTCAGCCAGCGGCTGAAGGGCAAGGAGGGACGCTTCCGCGGGTCGCTCTCCGGGAAGCGCGTCAACTTCTCCGCCCGGACCGTCATCTCGCCCGACCCGACGCTCTCGCTGAACGAGGTCGGCGTGCCGGACCGGGTCGCAATGGAGATGACCCAGACGCTCAACGTCACCGAGCGCAACGTCGAGGAGGCGCGGCAGTACGTCCGGAACGGGCCGGAGGCCCACCCCGGCGCCAACTACGTGCGCCGCCCCGACGGCCGCCGGCTGAAGGTGACTGAGAAGAACTGCGAGGAGCTCGCCGAGAAGGTTGAGCCGGACTGGGAGGTGAACCGCCACCTCGTGGACGGCGACATCGTGATCTTCAACCGGCAGCCCTCGCTCCACCGGATGTCCATCATGGCCCACGAGGTCGTGGTGATGCCGTACAAGACGTTCCGGCTCAACACCGTCGTCTGTCCGCCGTACAACGCCGACTTCGACGGCGACGAGATGAACATGCGACGCGCTCGCAAAACGAGGAGGCCCGCGCCGAGGCCCGCGTCCTCATGCGCGTCCAAGAGCAGATCCTCTCGCCCCGGTTCGGCGGGAACATCATCGGCGCGATTCAGGACCACATCTCCGGCACCTACCTGCTCACGCACTCGAACCCCGAGTTCACGGAGACGCAGGCGCTGGACCTGCTTCGCGCGACGCGCGTGGACGAGCTGCCAGAGGCCGACGGCGTCGACGACGACGGCCGCGAGTTCTGGACCGGCCGGACGCTGTTCTCGGAGCTGCTCCCCGACGACCTGGACCTCTCTTTCACCTCCTCGGCCGGCGACGACGTCGTCATCGAGGACGGTCAGCTGATCGAGGGAACCATCGACGAGGACGCGGTCGGCGCGTTCGGCGGCGAGGTCGTCGACACGCTCACGAAGGAGTACGGCGAGACGCGCTCGCGCGTGTTCATCAACGAGATCGCGTCGCTGGCGATGCGCGCGATCATGAACTTCGGGTTCTCGATCGGGATCGACGACGAGTCGATCCCGCCAGAGGCCGAAGAGCAGGTCGACGACGCGATCGAGAGCGCCTACGACCGCGTCCAGGAGCTAATTGCGACGTACGAGGCCGGCGAGCTGGAGTCGCTGCCCGGCCGCGGCGTCGACGAGACGCTGGAGATGAAGATCATGCAGACGCTCGGGAAGGCCCGCGACTCGGCCGGTGAGATCGCCGACCAGCACTTCGCCGACGACAACCCGGCGGTCGTGATGGCCCGCTCCGGCGCGCGTGGCTCGATGCTGAACCTGACGCAGATGGCCGGATCGGTCGGCCAGCAGGCGGTCCGCGGCGAGCGGATCAACCGCGGCTACGAGGACCGGACGCTCTCGCACTACCGGCCGAACGACCTCTCCTCGGAGGCGCACGGCTTCGTGGAGAACTCCTACCGCGGCGGGCTCACGCCCGAGGAGTTCTTCTTCCACGCGATGGGCGGCCGCGAGGGGCTGGTCGACACGGCGGTCCGGACCTCCAAGTCCGGCTACCTCCAGCGCCGGCTCATCAACGCGCTCTCCGAGCTGGAGGCGCAGTACGACGGCACGGTCCGGGACACCTCGGGTCGGATCATCCAGTTCGAGTTCGGCGAGGACGGCACCTCGCCGGTGAAGGTTTCCTCCGGCGAGGAGGACGGGATCGACGTCGACAACATCGTCGACCGCGTCGTCGACGCCGAGTTCGCGTCTAGCGAGGAGAAAGAGCGGTTCCTCGGCGAGCGCGAGCCGCCGACGAACCTCTCGGAGCACGCCGGTCCGGGGCTGAACAAGGCCGCCGAACTGGAGGTGGAGTCGGATGACTGAGTACGAGGGCGTCACCGACGACATGGAGGCGGTCGTGGAGGCGACCGAGCTTCCCCGCCGGCTCAAGACGAAGGTGTACGAGGCGCTCGACCGCAAGGCCGACGAGAGCGGTGAGGTCTCCATCGAGCAGGCGACCGACATCGTCGACGGCGTCGTGAACCGCTACGAGAAGACCCGGGTCGACCCCCTCGACCCGGTCGGGACCGTCTCGGCGCAGTCGATCGGCGAGCCGGGGACGCAGATGACGATGAACACGTTCCACTACGCCGGCGTCGCGGAGATCGACGTCACGCAGGGGCTGCCGCGGCTCATCGAGCTGGTGGACGCCCGGAAGACGCCGGACACGCCGATGATGACGGTCCACCTCGACGGAGAGTACGCGACCGACCGCGAGAAGGCCCACGAGGTCGTCTGGTCGATCGAGGCGACGCGCATCCTCGCGCTCGGGGACGTCTCGACCAACGTCGCGGACATGCTGGTCCGGATCGATCTGAACGACGACACCCTCTTGGAGCGGTGGCCGACCCACTCCGACCCGACGGAGGTCGCGGAGATCATCGCCGAGACGATCGAGGACGCGCTGGGCGTCGACGCTCGACAGGCCGGAACCGTAGTCGAGTTCGGGCCGAACGAGCCGAGCTACCGCGAGCTGCTCCAGCTCGTCGAGCGCCTGCGGGAGATCGTCTTCAAGGGGATCGAAGAGATCGAGCGCGTCGTCATCCGCAAAGAGGAGATCGACGGCGACGAGGAGTTCGTCCTCTACACCGAGGGGTCGGCGTTCGGCGACACCCTCGCGATCGAGGGCGTCGACGCCTCGCGGACGACCTGTAACAACATCCACGAGATCTACCGCAACCTCGGGGTCGAGGCGGCTCGCGAGACGATCATCGACGAGACGAAGAACACGCTCGAAGAGCAGGGGCTCGACGACGTGAACGTCCGGCACCTCATGCTCGTCGCCGACATCATGACGAACAACGGCGAGATCGAGTCCATCGGCCGGCACGGCATCTCCGGCAACAAGGACTCGGTGCTCGCACGCGCGGCGTTCGAGGTGACGGTCAACCACCTGCTCGACGCCGCGATCCACGGCGAGTACGACGAGCTGGACGGCGTCATCGAGAACGTCATCGCCGGCAAGCCCATCTCGATGGGGACCGGCGACGTCGATCTCCGGATGGGGTCACGCGTCGTGAGCGACGACTAATGTACGTCGAGCTCTCCGACGAGGCGCGGCGCTACATCGGTCGCTTCGACGAGCTGACCGGCGTCACGCCGACCGACTGCCTCGTGGAGAGCGAGCGACTCGTGTTCGTGGTCCCGGCCGGAGAGATGGCCGCCGCGATCGGTCAGGGCGGAGAGACCGTCGAAGAGGCGGAGCGCCGGCTCGGCAAGTCGGTCGATCTGGTCGAGGACGCGGACACGGCGGCGGGGTTCGTCGCGAGCGCGCTCTCGCCCGCGGCGGTCAACGCCGTGACGATCTCGGAGCAGAACGACCGCGTGGCTTACGTCGAGGTTCCCGAGGCGGACCGCGGCGTCGCCATCGGCGCGGACGGTGCGAACATCGAAACCGCCCGCCGACTCGCGGAGCGGCACTACGACGTCGACGACGTTCAGCTGACGTAGGGCGCGCCGTTCCGGCCTGCCCGCGACGATGCCGGGCGTTTCCGGGATCGAGTTGTCGGTGTGAACCGCGGGAACGACGACATCTCGCGGCGGCTTATCGGCTCAACGTTGTTTTACGCCTGTCGTTTGATCCACCGAAACGCCCTCAGATTCCCCAAGCGGTACCTCTCGACGGATCTGAGGGCGTTTCTCGACGGAGAAAGACGACGCTTAAGTAGCTCCGTTCGGAAGTAAGCGTACGATGGCGAACGGCAAGTACGCGGCCCGTAAGCTCAAAAAGGACCGGCAGAAGCGCCGCTGGTCCGACTCCGAGTACGCTCGGCGCGAGCGCGGGCTCAAAAAGAAGTCCGACCCCCTGGAGGGTGCCCCGCAGGCGCGCGGCATCGTCCTGGAAAAGGTCGGCATCGAGGCAAAGCAGCCGAACTCGGCGATCCGAAAGTGCGTCCGGGTTCAGCTCATCAAAAACGGGAAGCAGGTCACCGCGTTCTGTCCCGGTGACGGCGCGATCTCGTTCATCGACGAGCACGACGAGGTCACGATCGCCGGGATCGGCGGCGCGAAGGGTCGCGCGATGGGCGACCTCTCCGGCGTCAACTACAAGGTCGAGAAGGTCAACGGCGTGTCGATGATCGAACTGGTTCGCGGTAACGCGGAGAAACCGGTCAGATGAGCGGTGAGGAGACCGAGGCGCCGTCCGAGGAGGACGTCGCCGCTGACGAGCCGGACCCGGACGCGCCCGCGTCCAGCGAGGCCGCAAACGAGAACGCCAAGCTGTTCGGCGTCTGGGATGTCACCGAGATCGCCTACGAGGACCCCTCGACGAAGCGATACATGACCGTGACGCCTATCGCGCACACGATGGGCCGCCACGCGTCCAAGCAGTTCAAGAAAAGCGAGATCTCGCTGGTCGAGCGCCTCATCAACCGTCTGATGCAGACGGACGAGAACACGGGCAAGAAACAGCAGGCGACGCGGATCGTCCGCGACGCCTTCGACATCATCCACGAGCGGACCGAGGAGAACCCGGCCCAGATTCTCGTGACGGCAGTCGAGAACGCCGCGCCCCGCGAGGAGACCGTCCGCCTGAAGTACGGCGGCATCTCCGTTCCGAAGGCGGTCGACGTCGCGCCCCAGCGCCGCGTCGATCAGGCGCTGCTTTTCATCTCTGACGGCGTCGCCAACGCGACGTACAAGTCGACGACCGCCGCCGCCGAGGCGCTCGCGAACGAGCTCACCACGGCCGCGGACTACGACGCCGAGCGCTCCTACTCCATCGCCCAGAAGGAGGAGCGCGAGCGCGTCGCCGCCGCCGCCCGCTAACGCCGACTTCGGGGACGGCGTCTTCTCTTTCCCCCGCGTCTCTTCCGACGGTTACCTCCGGGTGTCCTCCGTCCGTACCGACGGCGTCGTCGGTCACGGCGAACGTCGGGTGTGGTCGGTACCTACTTGACGCTCGTCTCCCGATTCCCTCCCGGAATGGCTAACGTAATCACGCGATCGTGGCAGCGGTATCGCGCGGTGCCGATCGTTTATCGGATCGGGGTAGCGTTCGTGCTCGGGTCGCTGTTCGGGCTCGCCGTGGGTCAGCCCGCGACCGCGCTCCAGCCGCTCGGCGACCTGTTTGTGAACCTGTTGAGCATGCTGATCGTGCCGATCGTTGTGTTCACGCTGCTGATGGGGGCGCGCCGGCTCTCGCCGAGTAACCTCGGGAAGATCGGCGGACAGGTGGTCGGGCTGTACGCGCTCACCTCAGCCGCGGCGGTCGGCTTCGGACTGCTGGTCGCGAACCTCATCGACCCGGGGGTCAACCTCGAACTGGGCGACGCAGAGGCGCAGACCGCGGAGGCGCCCGACATTGTCGAAGTCGTCCTGGGGATCGTCCCCGAGAACCCGATCGGTGCGATGGCGTCAGGCGACATCCTCCCGACCATCTTCTTCGTCATCGTGTTCGGCATCGCGTTGGCGCTCGTTGAGCAGTCGACCGACTCGCCCGACATCCGGAACGGCGTCGAGTCGTTCTACAACCTCGCGGAGGCCGGCGCCGAGGCGATGTTCAAGGTCGTCTGGGGCGTGATGGAGTACGGCGTGATCGGCGTGTTCGCGCTGATGGCGGCGGTGTTCGGCGAGGCCGGCGTGGACGCGATCGTCCCGTTCGCGCTGCTCATCGCGACGCTCGTCATCGCCGTCGTCGCACACATCGCGGTTGTCCATCTCGGTATCATCGTGCGCCTGCTCGCCGGACAGTCGCCGACCGCGTTCCTCACCGGCGGCCGCGACGCGCTCATCACCGCGCTGTCGATCCGCTCGTCGAGCGGGACGCTCCCGGTGACGATGGCGAACGCCGACGACAACTTCCACATCGACGAGGGGGTGTACAGCTTCTCGCTGCCGCTCGGCGCGACGATCAACATGGACGGCACCGCGCTGTATCAGGGCGTGGCCGCGGTCTTCGCCGCGAACCTCGTCGGGGTCCAGCTCTCCATCGCCGAACAGGTGACCGTCGTCCTCGTCGCGGTGCTGGCGAGCGTCGGCGCGGCCGGCGTGCCAGGGACCGGACTCATCATGCTGACGCTCGTGTTGACGCAGCTCGGGCTGCCGCTCGAAGTCGTCGGGTTCGTCGCCGGCGTCGACCCGATCTTAGACCGGCTGCGGACCATGACGAACATCAGCGGCGACCTCGCCGTGACGACGATCGTCGCGAAGTGGAACGACGCCGTCGACTTCACGCAGGGGGCGTGGGTCGGCGAGAGCGGTGACTCCGGCGTCGCCGCTGGCGACGATTGAAAAAACGGGAGAATCGGGTTCCGACCGAGCTGTCGGCGTCGTCGGTCGCGGCTTCAGTCGTCGGCCGGCGCCGCGCCGGAGCCGTCGTCCGCGTGCTGCTGTTTGACCCACGAGAGCTTGCCGCCGGCCGCGAGGATGTCGCGCTCGCGCTCGGAGGCGTCGAGGTCGGCGGTGAACTCCCACTCGCCGTTGACGCTCACGGTGAACTCCTCCTGCCCGGAGCGGACGCCCGCAGGCACGTCGTCGACGATTTCGAGGTCGTCGCCCTGGTCGATCTTCTCGTACGTCTCTTCGTCGATCGCCAGCGGGACGATCCCGAAGTTGAAGAGGTTCGCCTTGTGGATGCGGGCGAAGCTCTGCGCGAAGACAGCCTCGATGCCGAGGTACATCGGACAGAGAGCGGCATGCTCGCGCGAGGAGCCCTGGCCGTAGTTCTCGCCGGCCACGAGGACGCCGCCGTCGGCGGCGAGCGCGCGCTCGGCGAACGTGTCGTCGACGCGCGAGAGCGTGAACTCGGAGAGCTTCTCGATGTTCGAGCGGAACTTCAGGATGTCCGCCGTCGCCGGGATGATGTGGTCGGTGGTGATGTTGTCCTCCATCTTGAGGAGCGCCTCACCGCCGTCCACGTCGATGTCGTCTTTCAGCGGCACGTCGCCGATGTTCGGGCCCTTGACGAGACCGTCGTCGATCGCCTCGTCGGGCGAGATGATGTCGGAGTCGTCCTGGCCCATGCCGGGACCGTACTTCGTCCCCATCTCCAGGCCGGGCGCCTCGAGGTCGCCCAGCTCGTCCGCGAGGTCGCGCGGGTCGACGATCTCGCCGGTGATGGCCGCCGCGGTGGCGACCTCGGGCGAGCAGAGGAAGACGGAGTCGTCCTCGATGCCGGAGCGACCCTCGAAGTTGCGGTTGAAGGTGCGCAGCGAGACGGAGTCGGAGGCGGGCACGTGACCGATGCCGATACACGCGCCGCAGGTCGCCTCGGAGAAGTTGACGCCGGCCGCCATCATCTCCGCGGTCCAGCCCTCGCGGGCCAGCATCTCGGAGGCCTGCTTCGAGCCGGGCGCGACGATCATCTCGGTCTGCTTGGCGACCTCGCGGTCCTCAAGCATCTTCGCGCTGGGGAGGATGTCCTCGTAGGCGCCGTTCGTACAGGAGCCGACGATGACCTGCTCGACGTCGGTGCCCTCATACTCGCTGACGGGGGCGACGTTGTCGGGCATCGACGGCGCGGCCACGAGCGGCTCGAGCTCGCCGAGGTCGACCTCGATTGTCTCCGCGTACTCCGCGTCGTCGTCGGGCTGGAGGTCGACGTACTCCTCCTCGCGGTCCTGGCGCGCGAGCCAGTCTTTCGTCTTCTCGTCGGTCGCGAAGATCGAGGAGGTGGCGCCCAGCTCGGTGCCGAGGTTCGTGATCGTGGTGCGCTCGGGGATCGTCGAGCTTCTCGGCGCCGGGACCGGTGTACTCGAAGATCTTGCCGACGCCGCCCTTGACGGTCAGCTCGCCGAGCAGGTGGAGCGCCACGTCCTTCGCGGTCGCCCACTCGGGCAGCTCGCCCTCGAGGTGGACGTTGACGACCTCCGGCATCTCGACGTAGTAGGGACCGCCGCCCATCGCGACGGCGATGTCGAGACCGCCGGCGCCGATCGCGAGCTGGCCGAGTCCGCCGGGAGTCGGTGTGTGCGAGTCGGAGCCGAGCAGCGTCTTGCCGGGCGCTGCGAAGTTCTCCTTGTGGACCTGGTGGCAGATCCCGTTGCCGGGCCGGGAGAAGTACGCGCCGAACGTGCCGGCCGCGGAGCGGAGGAAGCGGTGGTCGTCGGTGTTCTTAAAGTCGAACTGGTACGTCTGGTGGTCGCAGTACTGCGCGGCCAGCTCCGTCTGAACCTCGTCGAGGTCGAGCGCCTCGAACTGGAGCCACACCATCGTCCCCGTCGTGTCCTGCGTCAGCACCTGGTCGATCTCGATGCCGATCTCCTCGCCGGGCGTCAGCTCGCCCTCGACGAGATGGTCATCGAGGATTTTCTCCGTAATCGTTTGTCCCATATCACCCGAAGATGGCTCTCCCGTGGATATAAAACCCGCGAGTTTCCCGAAGATCGACCGTGTTAGATCCCGCGCTCCGGCAACGTTCGCTTCGATCTCCGTGTGGTATCATTCACCGTGAAATACGTAGCCCTGCTGAGTGTTTTAGGTCATTAAATGTCTGAAGCGGTCGAATTCGGGTGTCTCGCCGGTCCCGGCGAGACCCGCCGCTTCGACCGCGATCGGCGCGCGGCGCGGGCGACACCGTTTAGGTTCGCCCGCGGTTCCGAACGCGTATGTTCGATTCCGGAGCCGCAGTCGCGGCGGCGCTCACCGCGGCCGGCGCCGACCTCGACGACGCGCAGCGACAGCCGAACGGCGTCGACCTCACCGTCGACGCGGTGTTCGAAGGGACCGAACCCGGACTCCTCGCGCGCGACGGGAAGCGCGTGGGCGAGCGCCGCGAGCTGGAGCCGGAGGACGGTCGCTACCGGCTCGACCGGGGAACGTACGTCGTGCGGTACGGCGAGCCGGTGCGGATCCCGGAGGGGCGGATCGGCTTCGTCCTCCCGCGCTCGACGCTGCTGCGGAACGCCTGTACCCTCGACACCGCCGTCTGGGACGCGGGCTACGAGGGCGTCGGCGAGGGGAGACTCGACGTGGGGAACGCGATCGAGATCGAACCGGGTGCCCGCATCGCCCAGCTGGTGCTCGCCGAGGCCGATCACGACGGGACGTACGAGGGCGAGTATCAGGGCGAGCGACTCTAATGGCTGACTTCCGCGCGCGACACGTCGACGCGGCGCTGTGCGAGCGAATCGCTCGGTAGGTAAAGGAACGAACGGCACGCCCGTGCCGGGAAAAGGTGGCACGAGCGTGTCGTTCTGTAGGTCCCCGCTGACGCTTCGGCCCTCCAAGCGAAGCGTCACCTGAAACAAACGGCGGTAGACACTTAAGCGTGCCGGGGGCGGCAGCGTTGTCGTATTAGACCGCGGAAATTCGTTCACAACAGTTCGCTAACACGGCCGACGAATCCCCCGACTGCGCCTCGGTCCCGGTCGCCGCGCGGAAGTTCGTCCTCGCGCTACTGCCGGGCGGGGTGATCCGCGCGGAGCCGCGACTGCCCCTCGCCGAGGAGTCGCTCGCGGAGCGTCTCCCCCGCGGGTTCGGCGTCGGTCTCGGGAACGAGGCCCCGTTCGCGCAGCTCCGGGACGACGAGGTCGACGAAGTCGACGAGCGAGTCGGGCCGGACGACCTCCTTGACGTTGAACCCGTGGACCCCGACCTCCTCGTGCCAGCGTTGTAGCTCGTCGGCGACCTGCTCCGGCGTGCCGACGATCTTCGGTGAGGTGGTGCCGAGACCGCAGAACTCCGCGACCTCGCGGACCGTCCACTCGCGGTCGGGCTGGGCCTTCGTGAACGCGTTCATCGTCCCTTGGATCGCGTCCGTCTCGATGTGTTCGACCTTCTGGTCGGGGTCGAGCTCGGAGAGGTCCATGTCGAGGAAGCCGGACAAAAGCGTGAGCGTCGCCTCGACGTCGACGTGGCGCTTGTACTCTTCGTACTTCGCCTCCGCGAGCGCCTCCGTCTCGCCGACGACCGGCACCACGCCGATGAAAAAGCGGAGGCTCTCGGGGTTGCGACCGGCGTCGGCCGCGCGCGACTTCACGTCCTCCATGTACTCGCGGACGCCCGTCTCGGTCGGCTGGCTGGCGAAGACGGCTTCGGCGTTGCGTGCGGCGAACGACCGCCCGTAGTCGGAGGAGCCGGCCTGGTAGACGACGGGGGTGCGCTGGGGCGACGGCTCGCAGCCGTGCGGGCCGGGCACCGAGAAGTGGTCGCCCTCGTGGTCGATCGCCGAGACCTTCTCCGGGTCCGTGTACCGGCCGGACTCGCGGTCGACCTCGACGGCGTCGTCCTCCCAGGAGTCCTCCCACAGCTTGTAACAGACGTCGAGGAACTCGTCGGCGCGCTCGTAGCGCGTCTCCTTGTCCATCTGCTCGTCGAGTCCGAGGTTCGCCGCAGCCGACTCCAGGTAGGAGGTGACCACGTTGATCGCGATCCGGCCGTCGGTGAGGTGATCGAGCGTCGAGAACTCCCGCGCGAGCTGGTAAGGGTGGTTGTACGTCGTCGAGCGCGTCACCGCGAAGCCGAGGTCGTCGGTGACCTCCGCCATCGCGGGGACGACGAGCTGCGGGTCGTTCGCCGGCGTCTGGACCGCCTTCTCGACGGCGACCTCGCGGTCGTCGCCGTACACGTCGTAGATACCGCGTACGTCCGCGAAGAACACGGCGTCGAAGCCGCCCCGCTCCGCCGTGCGCGCGACCTCGGTCCAGTACTCGCGGTCGGCGTAGTCGGCCGACCGGTCGCCGGGATACCGCCACGACCCGGGCGAGACGTGCTCGACCGAGCTCATGGTGAAGAGGTTGAGATGTAGGTGTTCGGACACGCCCCTCGCTACGCGCTCCGGGGTAATACGACCACAGGAAGTGGCGGCACTTGTCGCGGTCGCGGACGGTCGGCGAGCGGTGGCGGACGCGAGCGGCGACCCCGACCGGTCCCGCGAGCGCGCTACGCCGAGACCGACTCCGGCGAGGAGACGTACGCCGCGAAGTCGGAGGTGGTGATGATGCCGATCGGTTCGCCGCCGTCGACGACCGGTACGTGGTGGAAGCCGTGTTCGAGCATCGTCGCGGCGACCGCCGCGACGTCGTCCTGCGCGCTCGCCGTGATCGGGTCGGCGGTCATGTACCGCTCGACGGTCGTCTCGGCCTTCGGCTGGCTCTTCGCGACGATGTCGACGAAGTCGGTCGAGGTTAAGATTCCGACGAGCCTCCCGTCGTCGTCCACGACCAGCACCGAGCTGATGTCGTTCTCCAGCAGGACCGCGGCCGCGTCCTCGACCAGCGTGTCCGGCGTCACCGTGTGGAGGTCCGTCGACATCAGTCGCGCCACGAACACGTCTTCGATCTCGTCCATACCCGAAAACACCCGTCCTCGCCGTATAAGCGTTCTCACAGATACCGTGAGAGCCCGGACTGTCGGCGCGGCCCGCTTCCCTCGGGCGCCGCGACCCACGCCGTCCGCTCGTCTCGAAGTCCCTCTCGGTCCGCCTCCGGCGGGTCGGCCGGGTCGAAGGCGGGACAGCCGCTCCCGCACTCGCGGCCGGGATCGACCACGCGGTCGAACTGCGCGCAGCGGGGCCGCCCGTCGGCGGTCGCCTCCCCGTGCGCGCACGCCGGCGGCTCCGGACGCCACCCCTTCCCGTACGCGCGCTCGGCGATCCGCCGCCGCTTTCGCGCCTTCGACTCCGGGTCGACGAGCGCGACGTTCGTGCGAGAGGGGCGCTCCGCCCTGATCTCGACCCCCGGCGCCTCCGGGTTGAGCGGCGTCGGCTCGCGGACCACCTCGCGCTCGCCCGTCTCGGGATCGAACCGCCAGACGCCGACCGCCTCCGGGATCCGGTTGAGGTGCGCGCGGGTGACGTAGGAGGCGGTCGCGAGGACGACGCGGTCGAAGAGTCCGAGCGCGGCGTCGTACCGCAGCTGCGCCTCCAGATCGCCCGGCGTCCCGAGGTCGGGCTTGTTCTCGACGGCGACGAGGTCGCCGACCCAGTCGTCCGGGTAGCGCGCGGTCGCGCGCACGACCGGCCGCCCGTTCCGGCGCTCGCGTTCGAGGTAGCCGACCTCGACCGCGCGCTCAACGACCGCGGCGGCCCGGTCCGGCGGGAGGTTGAACGCGTCCGCGACGGGGACCGCCTCGCCCGGTCCGACGGCGGCCTCGATGGCCGGGTCGGGGATGCGCTCGGCGCTGATCGCGGCGCGGTCGTCGAAGCCGGGACCCGGAGTGAGCAGACAGACGTCGACGATGCGCGCCCCGGGGGTCTCGACGCCCGCGCCGAGCTGGCGGGCGACGACGCGGTCCGGGGATTCGAGCGCGGCGCAAAGCGCCAGCTCGAACCGGTACTCCATGCGGGAGCAAGGGACGCAGCGGGCTAAAGCGCGTCGGCGGTCGAAACCGGTATTCCCCGCCGCCCCCTACCGCGACCATGCGCCGGGTCACCCGGAATCTCTTCATTGCCATCGCCCTGGTCGTCGTCGCGCTGCTCGCGCTTGGCGCGCTCCCGAGCTATCTCGGGAGTGGCGACCCCTACTACCTCACCGTCGAACCGATCGAGACGAACGGCACCGCCGCCGACGTGAACAACGTCTCCGACCGGCGGTACCCGTATCTCATCGGCGCGATAGAGAGCGACGACGGGCGCTCCGAGGGGTACCAGACCGGCCCGTACGGGATGAAGGAGTGGTTCACGCACACGCCGTTCGACGAAGTCGACGCGCTCACCCAGCAGGTGCCGAACGCCTCGACGGAGACCGGCGTCAGGGTGCGTCGCGACGGCGAGGTGTACCACGCGGAGGTGGTCCGCCCGTGACCGATAAACAATCGGACCCCGACGCCCCGGCGGCCGACCTCCGCGACCTCCCCGCGTTCTCCGACGGCCGCAACCACTCGCTGCCCGGCGAGCCGGAGTGGCCGGTGAAAGAGGTCGTCGTCGAGTACGACGAGGGGTGGTTCGTCGGCGGCTACGACCGCGTCGAGCAGCCCGACGGGACGGAGAAGAAGTACTACTGGGCGGAGCTGTCGCCCGCGACGGTGATCGTCGCGGTCGCAGACGACCGGGTACTGTTCGTCGAGCAGTACCGTCCGACCGTGCGGAACACCCAGCTTGAGCTGCCGGCGGGGATCGTCGAGTCCGGCGAGTCCTACACCGAGGCGGGAGCGCGCGAACTCGCCGAGGAGACCGGCTTCGAGCCGTCCTCGACGTCGCTGCTCCAGGAGGTGTGGTGTTCGACGGGCGTGTTGCGCCACGAGCGCGGCTACGTGTTCGCGGAGGGGCTGGAGCCGGTCGACGTCGACCACGACAGTAACGAGTTCCTCGCTCCCCGGTCGGTCCCGATCGACGAGGCGCTGGAGGTCGCCCGCGAGCCGCCGACGAACGACGCGACGCTGGAGGGGTTGCTGTTGGCCAGAGCGGAAGGACTGCTGTAGAACCCGACGCGCGTCCAGTTCCCCGCGCCGACGGGGAGGTATTAGTCGCCTCGGTCCCTGCGTCACCCTATGAGTCAGACCCCGGAGCAGTCGGTGTTGCTGTCGGACGACCCCCCGCTCGACCTGCGCCTCTCGGACGAGGAGCTGGAGGCGACCCGCGAGCGCATCGTCTCGTTCATCCGCGACGTGGTCGACGACGCGGGCGCCGAGGGGGCGGTCCTCGGTCTCTCGGGCGGTATCGACTCGACGCTCACCGCCCACCTCGCGGTCGAGGCGCTCGGCGAGGAGGGTCTCCACGGGATCACGATGCCCTCGTCGGTGAACGACCCGGACGTGATGAGCGACGCGGAGCGCGTCGCCCACGACCTCGGCATTGAGTACGACGTGGTCGAGATCCAGCCGATCGCGGAGGCGTTCTTCGACGCGTTTCCCGAGGCGGCCGACGACCGCACCGCCGCGGGCAACGTCTACGTCCGCACCCGTGCCGTGTTGAACTACTTCGTCGCCAACGCCGAAAATCGGGTCGTCCTCGGCACCGGCAACCGCGCCGAGGCGATGACGGGCTACTTCACGAAGTACGGCGATCAGGCGGTCGACTGCAACCCCATCGGCAACCTCTACAAACAGCAGGTGCGCCAGCTGGCTGCGCACGTCGGCGTCCCCCGCGAGCTGGTGATCGCAGGAGCCGACCGCGGGGATGTGGGAGGGCCAGACCGACGCCGAGGAGATGGGACTCGACTACGACACCGTCGACGCGATCCTCGCGGTCCACGTCGACGGCGGCCTCTCTCGCGCGGCGACGGTCCGCGAACTCGACGTGCCGGCCGAGGCCGTCGGCCGCGTGGTCGACCTCTACGAGCACAGCGCACACAAGCGGGCGATGCCGCCGGCACCCGAACGAGAGTTATAAACGAGCGGGATCGTCTCGACGGACGCTTATAAAGAACTGATGCGGTGGCGCGTGCCCGTGAGTGGCCGCCACTGGCGGCCGCGAACGGCACCGCGCGAGGGAGTCGGTCGCCCGGAGCGAAGCGACGGGCGACCGACGAGGCTGGGGAGGCGTGAGGTGCGGTGCCGTGCGGGGCGGGACTCAAAGGGGCAGCCGCGAGGCGGGCGCAGGTGAAGTAAGCACCGCAGGGAGTGAGCGAAGCGAACGACCGAGGAGCACAGCGAGCGTGCGCCCGCCTCGCGGCTGGGGCTTTGGCGGTGTTCACCGCCGATCCGCTATCTGATATTTATAAACGAGCGGCTGGGGATTTGGAGGAGTTCGCTGCTGATCCACTATCAGCCATTTATAAGTGAGCGGCTGGGATTTAGAGGGAGTTACTGACTCTTCTCCTGTCGATTCGCACTAACCGCTTCTCACCTGTCGGCGGGTTCGACCACGGTTGGCCGATGAGATTTAATACAACCAGATACAATTTGATACTCAAGATGCCGATCTCGAAGGACGACTTTCAAACGATCGACGAGCAGGAGGGGACGGTGGACCTTGGACCGGATACGACGCAAGGGAAGATACACCGATTCCTGCTCGAAAACGCCGATCAGGCGTTCCGTCAGCGCGAGATCATCGACGGCGTCGACGTCCCGAAGGGAAGCGTCGGACCTACCCTCAAGCGACTCGAACGGCACGGACTCGTCACCCATCGCGGTCAGTACTGGAAAATCGCCGACGCAGAACACGCGACCGCCTCGGCGGCCCGCCTCGGCGCCGCCGCTGTCGACGCGAGAGACGGCGGCTTCTCCGACGAGGAGGTCGACGCGTGGATGGAGGCCGCGGTCGACCCCATCGAGGAGCGCGACGACGGGGACGCGTAGATGGCGTCGCAAGGCGATGTCGTGTGGGCCCCTGACCCGTTCAAATCAGGCGACGCGAACCCTAGACCGTGGCTGGTCGTGTCGGCCGAGCGCCTGCCGTATCGAAACGAGGAGTCGATCGCGATCGCGTTCACCACGCAATCACACCACTCCGATAGCTTCGCGGTACCGAGCGAGGCGTGGATTCGGGGCGAACCGAGTACGCAGAGTCACGTCCTGCCGTGGTCAGTAGCGACGCTGAAAGACGAGATCCACGTTGTCGGAACTCAGGGAACGGTCACGGACGAGTTCACGGAGCGCGTTACAACCGCCCTGATCGCCTACCTCGATCCGTCGGCAGAAGACGGCAGTTAAAAACAGAGATTCGAGGGTACCGTCGCTCTCAGAACTCCCGCAGCGCTTCCAGAACCTCGTGCGCGGAGCCGTCGTCGATGACCTCGCGGGCCGCGTCGAGGCCCTCCTCGATCGAATCCGCGTCCTCGCCCGCGTAGATCCGGAGCGCGGCGTTGACCGCGACCGCGTCCGCGAAGGCGCCGTCGCGCTCGCCGGCTAGCACCTCCTCCGTGATCGCGGCCGAGTCGGCCGCGACGTCGTCGACCGCGAGGTCCTCCTCTTCGAGGTCCATCCCGTACTCGGCGGTCTCGATATCGAAGTCGTCGAAGGAGGCGCCCTCGCTGCCGGCCTCGCCGCCGTCGGCTCCATCCGCGTCGTCGGCTCCATCCGCGTCGCTGTCTTCCGCAGCGTCCCACTCGGCGACCTTCGTGTAGCCGGGGCGCACGTCGTCGTACCCCTCCATGCCCTGGAACATCAGGACGCGGTCGAGGTCGTGGAACTCGCTCTCGACGAACGTGTCGACCACCTTCTTCGCGAACGCGAGGTGGTAGAAGGAGCCGAGGTGGACCGACGCGCCCGCGGGGTTCGCCAGCGTCTCGACGGTGTTGACGAACGACCGGACGCCCATCTGGTCGCGGCGGTCGAACAGGTCGTCGATAGCGGGGTTGAAGGCGGGCTGGTAGTAGAAGCCGAAGCCGGTCTCGTCGACCATGTCGGCGGAGTCCGACGGCGTCAGTTCGGTGTGGACGCCCAGTTCGTCGAGGACGTGCTTGTACGCGTCCTGCTTCTGCGTGGGGACGCGGTCGCCCGAGTGGACGACGACCGGGGTGCCCGCGGCGGCCGCGACCGCCCCGGCCGCGACGCCGAGGATCGCGGTCCGCCCCTTCCCGTCGTAGTTGGCGCCGCAGTCGACGGGGTCGGCGTCGGGTTCGGCGTACTCGACGCGCTCGCACATCACGTCGACGTACGCGCCGAGCTCCTCGGGCGTGTTCCGCTTCCAGCGGTTCGCGAGCCAGAACGCCCCGAGGGTCGTCGGGTCCGGCTCGCCCGCGAGGATGCGCTCGAACGCCTCGGTCGCCTGTGCGCGCGTGAGGTCGTCGGCCGACTTGTGGCCGGAGCCGCAGACCTCGGTCATCAGCCGCTTGAGGGGCCACTCGCCGAACTCCTGGGTCGCCTGAGCCATACGCTTCGTTCGGGACCTCGAACGAAAAGTCTCCCGCTCGCCTCCCGCGCGACGGGAACGCCTCCGACCGACTCCAGCGCCGCCGACACGAGGCCGAGGCGACGCGCGCGAGCGACGAACACCGGTGAGCCGCCGTCCTGCGCCAGTCCCGTGACACACGATCGCACACAATAATCGGACGAACATTCTCTTTTGAGACAGTATAGTCCAAATACACGCAACTATATGCGTATCATATTCTGTAACGCGCCCCAAAAGGCGTTAGAGTTATATGTTCGTCCACCTACTGAACGGTTGTTCCCGATGACGTCCAAATCCGTCGCCACCGCGCTCACGCTGTATCGCTCCCGCACGCTGACGCTCGAACAGGCCGCGACCGTCGGCGGCTGCTCGACGGCGCAGTTCGAGGAGAGCGCCCGGGCGTTCGCGCCCACGCCGGGCGAGGCTCCCGCAGACGACTGACGCGTCCGGCGACGACGGACTCCCCCTGTCCCCACCGATGACTGACTCCATCGCCCCCGCTGACGACCGATCGGTCCGGATCCCCTGAGCCCCTCGAACCGTCTCCGAAACCCGTACGTAGTCGCGACTCCAACTCGACGTAATGAGTCTGGACGCCGACTGGCGGGCCGACCTCGATGCGGTCGACGCGGCCCTCATCGACGAGTACCAGAGCGGCTTCCCCGTCGAGTCGCGCCCGTTCGAGCGGATCGCCCGCGAGATAGCGGCCAAGACGGGCGTCGACATCGACGCCGACGAGGTCCTCGACCGCGTCCGATATCTCCGCGATCGCGGCGTGTTCCGCCGGTTCGGAGCCGTCCTCAACCCCCCGGTCATCGGCTCCTCGACGCTCGCGGCGGTTCGCGCGCCCGAAGACCGGTTCGACGAGGTCGCGGAGGTGATCAACGGCTACCGGCAGGTGAACCACAACTACCGCCGCGACCACGAGTGGAACCAGTGGTTCGTCGTCACCGCCGGCTCCCGGGAGACGCGCGACGCGATCCTCGAGGAGATTGAGGCGCGGACCGGCTGCGAGGTGCTCGCCCTCCCGATGCTCACGGACTACTACATCGACCTGGAGTTCCCCGTCGTCAACGGCGATCGGTTCGCCCGGGAGTCGGGCGAGGCGCGAAGCGCCTCGGACTCCGCGAGCGGGGAGCGAAGCGACCCGCAAACGTCCTCGACCGACGTCTCCGCCACCCGCATCTCCGAGAACGCCCGCGGCGATCTCTCCCCGTTGGAGGCCGACCTCCTCTTAGCGATCCAAGGCGGCTTCCCGCTGTCCGCGACCCCCTACGCCGACGTGGCGAGCGAGGTGGACGCCCGGGTCGACGACGTGCTCGCGGCGGTCGAGCGACTGCTCGCTGACGGCTGTATCAAGCGCATCGGCTGTGTCGTCAACCACGTCGTCACCGGGTTCACGAACAACTGTATGGTGGTCTGGAACGTGCCCGACGAGGAGCTCGACGAGCGCGGCGAGGCGGTCGGGAGCCTCCCGTACGTCACCCTCTGTTACCACCGGCCGCGTCGCCCCGAACAGGAGTGGGAGTACAACCTGTTCACGATGATCCACGGCCGCGAGGCTGAGGCCGTCGACGCGAAGATCGACGAGCTGGCGGCCGACCACCTCCCCTTCTCACACGAGCGGCTCTACTCGACAGAGACGCTGAAACAGACCGGCGCGCGCTACGAGGATCTCGTCACCGATTCGACCGGTTCGGAACCGGAGTAGCTCGAAAAACGGACCGCGATTCCCGCTCAGTCGTCGCTCGGCTCCGCGGTGGCCGCGTCCGGCGACTCGAACGCCGCCGCCAGGTCGCTCGCATCGCCGACCCCGAGTCGGTCGAGCGCGTCCGCGCCCGCGACGGCGACCGCGACGAACCCCACCTTGGAGACGACGTCGAGGTAGACGAACACGAGCATCTCCGTCGCGGGCGTCAATATTCCGAACCCGGTCGGCGCGAGCAGCCACACCACGGGGTACAGCGTCCACAGGACCACCGTGATGTTCCGGAGTGTCCCGAAGACGGCCGTGACCCGGTCCGCCTCCGCCGACGCCGACCGCGGGAGCGTGACGAGCAGGCCGTACACCAGCGCGGCGTAGGCGGCGCCGGCGACGCCGAACGCGACCCACGATGTCGTCCCGGTCGTCGCAGAGGCGAGGACGCCGCCCGCGATGATCACCACGTCGACCCCGATCAGCCCGATGAGCACCCGGCGCGGCGGCCGCGCGAGGAGGCCGAGGAACAGGATGAGAAGCGGCGTCGTCACGAGCCAGTCGAGGTACCGCGCGGCTTCGAGGTTGCCGCCGGGGGTCGACACGACGCCGAACCCGAGCGCCATCGCCAGGTACGCCAGCGCCGCGACGCCGGTGACCCCGGCGAGCGTGGCGTAGTGGAGCGCGTGAGAGTCGCCCTCTCCCGACTTCGCGAACCAGCGCCACAGTGGCGGGACGGTGCCCGCGCCCATCGCGAGGACTCCGAGCCACGCCCAGACGGCCGTGTCGACGATCATCTCGAATCACCTCCCTCGGCGTCGCCCTCGTTCGGCGCGCTGCCGAACTCGAACTCGCCTCCGTCGGAGACGGCGGTCTCGCCCCCCGTCCCGGCGTCGGCGCCGACTGCCCCCGAAATCTCGCTCTCGTCGGCGTCGAACGAGAAGCCGTCGACGGCGCGCCTGAGCGCGCGCGCCCGCTCGGACAGCGACCCGGCGGCGTTCTCGACCGCGCCGAGAGTCTGTTCCTGCTCGTCGACCGCGCCGGTCACGTCGCCGGCCGCGCTCGCGGTCTGTGCGCTGATCGCGGAGACGTCTTCGACGTGGCCGACGACCGCGTCGACGGAGTCCGCCTGCGTCTCGGTCGCGTTCGTGATCTCGGTCATGCTCGTGTCCGTCCGCTCGGAGGCCTCCGCGAGCCGTTCGAGCGCGTCGATCGACGTCTCGACGGTGTCGACGCCGGCGGAGATCCGCTCTTCGGTGCGGGCCATCGCTTCGGCGCCGGTCTCGGCGCGCTCCTGGACCGCGTGGATCCGGGCTTCGATCTCGCCCGCGGACTCCTGGGTCTCCTCCGCGAGCGACTTCACCTCCTCCGCGACGACCGCGAAGCCGGCGCCGTCCGCGCCGGAGCGGGCCGCCTCGATCGACGCGTTCAGCGCCAGCAGGTTCGTCTGCTCGGCGATCTCTGAGATGGTGTCGACCACCTCGCCGATCTCCTCGACCTCCGCGGCGAGCGCCTCGACCTCGGCGGTCGTCTCCGCGGTCGTCTCCTCGACCGCGTCCATCTCGGCGAGCGCCTCCTCGGCCGCCTCGCGGCCCTCCTCGCCGACTTCGGCCGCGTGCTCCGCCGTCTCCGCGACGTCCGTGACGGTCGAGGCGACCTCCTCGGCGGAGGAGGCGAGGTTCTCCGCCTCGTCCGTCGCGGCTTGGAGGTCGTCGCGCTGCGTCCGCGCCCCCTCGGCGATCTCCGAGACCGCCTCGCTCACGGTCCCGGTGGTCGCCCGCAGGCTGTCGGTCCGGTCGTCGACCGTGCCGGCGACGTCGGCGGTGTCCTCCGCGACGGTCGCGACCGAGGCGACGGTTCCCTCCAGCTCCGCGGCCATCTCGTTGAACGCGGCGCCGACCCGCGCCATCGCCTCGTTGTCGCTGTCCGGGTCGACCCGCTGCGTCAGGTCGCCGTCGGCGAGCGCGCGCATGGCGGCCTCGTACTCCGTCGCCTTCCGCTCGACTGTCTCGGCGCGCGCGTCCGCCTCCTGTCGGGCCCGCTCGGCTTCCTCGCGGGCCTGCTCCGCGTCGTCGATCTCCGAGCGCAGCGAGCCGCGCATCTCGTCGAACGCGCCGAACAGGCGGCCGATCTCGTCGGGCCGGCCGGACTCAAGCTCGACCGTGAGGTCGCCCTCGGCCATCCGCTCGGCCTTCCCGGTGAGCTGTCGGAGCGCGATCACCGTGTTCGAGCCGACGGTGACCCCGATGAGCGCGAGTCCGATCACCGTCAGAAGCGACATGCCGACGAGTCCGGAACGGACCTCCGCTCCGGCCCCGCCGAGCTCCGTCGCCCTGAGATACACTATCGCCCCGTACGCCACCGAAACCCCCATGACCGCGACCAGCGACAGCGCGAGCCGTGTGCCGTAGCTGGACCGAACCCTGGCGATCGGTCCCTTGTCCATGATGTACCCGTTCGAAGCATCCCGAACGGTATAATAACTCCTCGCCAGATCTCACTCTCGATAACTCAGCCGGCACAGGGCCGCGCTCGATCCCCACGCGGCGCACAGCGAGACGACTTCCCGTTCGGTCACCCGATCGGTCGGATCCCTGCGACCACCGGAACGGCCGGGTCATCCACCGGAACGGCCGGGTCGTCCACCGGAACGGTCGGGTTTTTCCCGCGACCGCCGGAAGGAGAGGCCATGGCAGACGCCTTCGACCGACTCGGGTACGGGACGTACGAGCTGACGGACGGCGAGGAGTGCGCCTCGGGGGTCGCACACGCGATCGAGACGGGATACCGCCACGTCGACACCGCGCAGGGGTACGACAACGAGGCGTCGGTGTCGGCGGGGATCGACCGCACCGACGTCGACCGCGACGACCTGTTCGTCGCGACGAAGCTCTCGACGGACAACCTCTCGTACGACGACGCCGTCGAGACCGCTCGAGCCAGCCGCGACCGGCTCGGCGTCGACTCGCTCGACCTGCTGTACGTCCACTGGCCGATCAACAGCTACGACCCCGAAGAGACGCTGCCTGCGCTCGACGACCTCGTCGACGACGGCGTGGTAGACCGGATCGGTCTTTCCAACTTCCGGCCCGACCAGCTCGACGAGGCGATCGACGGCCTCTCGCACGACGTGTTCGCCCACCAGGTGGAGTGTCACCCCCTGCTTCAACAGGAGCGGCTCCGTGAGTACGCGGTCGAGCACGACCACTGGCTCGTGGCCTACTCGCCGATCGCGCGCAACCGCGTCGCCGACGTCGACGTGCTTCGGGAAATCGCCGCGGCTCACGACGCGACGCCGGCGCAGGTGAGCCTCGCGTGGCTGCTCTCGAAGGAGCGTGTCGCGCCGATCCCGAAGGCGGCCGACTTCGGCCACGTCGAGGAGAACTGGGCCGCCCGCGGGATCGACCTGACGGACGACCAGATCGCCCGGATCGACGCGCTCGACCGCGGCGAGCGGATCGTCGACTTCGAGGCGGCGCCGTGGAACGGGTCCTGATCTCCGGAGCGCTAAATACCGGTACTGTCCCTTCATAGTCGGTTTTAACGGTCCTCCCGCTCGAACTATCGACCGTGCCGGACCCGAACCCCCAGACCGACGCCGGTCCAGCCTCCGACGCCGCCCCCACCGCCGACCCCGGCACCGCCCCCGACGCGGGCCTCGATTCCGACGCGAAGTCCCCTTCCCGCGACCGCCCGTCCCTCCTCGCGGCGACGCCGGACGCCGAAGCGGTGTTCGAACAGCTCCGGACGCTCGCCGTCCTCGCGGGTGTCCTCGGTCTCCTCGTGACGCTTATCGCGGCGGAGCTGCTCGTCCGCATCTGAGTCGCCGGCCGACTCGGATCTCCGGCCCGCTTTTCGGTCCCGCTCCGCGTTCCGGCCCTCCCGGCGAACCGAAACTGAACGCGATATCCACTCGATCCGGCGACGGACCCGCCCTCACCGCCGGTTTCACTTCCGCTTTCGGGCACGTTTTTAAAAGGTGCGGGCACGACGGTCCGAGTATGAGCCAGTCCACGTTCGACGACGACGACCTGTTCGGCGAGGCGGCCGAGGAGACCCGCGCCGAGGTCGAAGAGCACCTCGCGGCGGCGCGCGATCAGCTCCCCGACCCGGACGCGGTGTGGGAGACGGACGCGGACAACGTGCTCGGCGCGCTCAACGGGCTGAAGTCCGCGCTTGACGCCGGCGACGCGGTCGACAGCGTGCGCTCGGCGAAGAAGGCGTACGTCCTCGGCGAGCGCGCCGACGCCTTCGAGGACGCCGAGGACCTGAAAGACGAAATCGAGGAGCTGGAATCGCTCGTCGGCGACATCGAGGGCGCCGCCGACGAGGTAGCCTCCCTCACCGGCACCGTCCCCGCGATCCGCGGGGCGCTCCAGGACGCGGCGGACGACGACGAGGAGTAGCGACCGCGCCGCGTCTTTTAACTCTCGTTCCGTTCGACGACCGCGGCCGCCAGCTCCGCGAGCGCGTCGCTCGCGCGGTCGAGCAGGATCTCGCCGTGCTCCGCGTCGCCCTCCCGCGGGTCGCCGACGACGCCGTTGTCGGTGAACTCGTCCGAGTCGTGTGCGAGGTTCACGCCGGCGACCCACTCGCCCCACCGGTCGGCGGCGCCCGCGCCCGCCTCGTCGACTCGCTCTTCCCGCACCAGGTCCGGGTTCGTCGCGCGCAGCAGCGCGGTCTCCAGCGGCCCCGCGTGGCCCATGTCGCTCGCGTGGTCGCCGACCGCCTCGAACCACGTGAACGCGACGCCGTACCCCTCGTGGTCCGGGTCGCGCGAGAACCGACGGGCGACCTCCGCGAGCGCCTCGACGTTCCCCCGTGTCCGTTGACGAACACGACGCGATCGACCCCGTGGGCGACGAGCGACTCGGCGGACTCCCGGACGTAGGCGCGGAACGTCTCCGGAGAGACCCACATCGTCCCGTCGAACGCGCGGTGCTCCTCGGCGACGCCGACCGGGATCGGCGGCGTGACCGCGACCTCGCCGCGGTCTGCTCCCGACTCGCCACCCGACCCCTCGTACGCGTCGGCGCCGCTCTCGGCGACCGTGACGGCGTTCAGCGTGTCTGTGCCGAGCGGGGCGTGCGGCCCGTGCTGTTCCGTGCTGCCGACCGGAACGAACGCGACGTCGACGTCGGCGTCGCGGACGTCGGTCCAGGCGACCTCGCTGAGGCGCATACCGACACCTCGACGCGCGGCGTGGTATAGGCGGCGGTCACCGTCGACGCCGCTGCCGCTCGCGGCGCTCGCGTCCGTCATCGTCGAGCGAACGCTCCCGGGGTATTATTGCCTTCCCCGCCGATCGCGACCGCATGAGCGGTGACAACGCGGAACACGAACCGGAGGCGCACGATCCGGCTCCCGCTGTGACGTTCGGCCCGCTGAAGCGGGCGCTCCGCGAACACCGCTACCCGGTCACGGCGGCGGAGCTGATAGAGCAGTACGGCGCGGCGAAGCTGGAGACCCCGACGTCGACGGCGCGGCTCGACAGCCTGCTCGAAGGGTGCGAAGAGACGCAGTTCCGGAACCCGTCTGAGGTCCGCGAGGCGGTCCTCGACGCGCTCGGCCACGGCGAGGCATCCCCGGAGGCATCCGCGGACGAGTGGTCCGAACTCCCGCGGTGACTCGGCCGTCGTCTCCCGCCGTGACGGCTCGCTCCGAGCGGCGCGTCGCCCCGCCTGCTCGCGCGGGCCCGCTCAGTCGTCGTCGCTCTCGGCGTCCTCGACGATCCGCGCGGTGCGCTCCTGCGCGCGGTCGATGAACTCCTGTGGCAGCTCGTCGATCTCGCCGGCCTGAACGCCCCACAGGTGCGCGTACAGCCCGTCGTTGTCGAGCAGTTCGTCGTGGGTGCCCCGCTCGGCGATCTTCCCGCCCTCCAACACGAGGATGGTGTCCGCGTCCTTGATAGTCGAGAGCCGGTGGGCGATCGCGAACGTCGTCCGATCCTTGGTGAGCCGGTCGAGCGAGCGCTGGATCAGCATCTCCGTCTCGGTGTCCACGTCGGAGGTCGCCTCGTCGAGGATGAGGATGTCCGGGTCGGTCAGCACGGCGCGCGCGATGGTGATCCGCTGACGCTGGCCGCCGGAGAGCTTCACGCCGCGCTCGCCGACCATCGTGTCGTAGCCGTCGGGGAGGTTCTCGATGAAGTCGTGGGCCTCGGCGGCCTCCGCGGCCTCCCGGACCTCCTCGTCGGTCGCGTCGAAGGTGCCGTAGGTGATGTTCTCGCGGACGGTGCCGTAGAACAGATACGACGACTGCCCGACGTAACCGATCGAGCGGCGCAGCGACCGCAGCGTCACGTCGCTGACGTTCTGGCCGTCGATCCGGATCTCCCCCTCGTCGACGTCGTACATCCGGAGGAGGAGCTTGAGCACGGTCGACTTGCCGGCCCCGGTGGGACCGACGAGGGCGAGCGTCTCGCCGCCCTCGACCTCGAAGTCGACGTCCTCGACGATGGTCTCGTCGTCGTAGCCGAAGCTCACGTCGTCGTACACCACGTCGCCCTCGTCGACGGCGAGCTCCTCGGCGTCGCGGTCCTCCTCCAGCTTCGAGGGCTCGTCCATCAGCCCGAAGATGCGGGCCGACGAGGCACGGGCGCGCTGGTACATGTTGATGATCTGTCCGAACTGCGCCATCGGCCAGATGAACCGCTGGGTGTAGAGGATGAACACGACGAACATTCCCCTGGAGAGCTCGCCGGTGAACGGGCCGGGCGGTCCCTGAAACACCCAGAGCCCGCCGATGATGAACGTGAGGACGAAGCCGATGCCGGCGAGCACCCGGAGCGCGGGGAAGAACTTGATCCGCGTCTCGATGGCGTCCCAGTTGGCGTCGAAGTAGTCGAACGAGACGTCGTCGACGCGCTCGGACTCGTAGGACTCGGTGTTGGCGGCCTTGATCACCTGAATGCCGCCGAGGTTGTTCTCCAGCCGGGAGTTCATCTTGCCGACTGTCGACCGCACCTCGGCGTACTTCGGCTGGATGATCTTGATGAACAGGTAGGTAAACCCGGCGATGACGGGAACGGGCAACAGCGCGACCAGGGCGAGCTGCCAGTTGATCCAGAAGAGGAGGACGCTGATCCCGACCACCATCACGGACAGGCGGAACACGGAGTTCATCCCGTCGTTGAGGAACCGCTCCAGCCGGTTCACGTCGTTCGACAGGATCGACATCATCTCCCCGGTCTGTTTGTCCGAGAAGAAGTCCATGTTGAGCCGCTGCATCTGGTCGTACGTGTCGGTCCGGACGTCGTGTTGGATGTTCTGCGCGAACGCGTTGAACCCCCAGTTCCGGACCCAGTGGAACCCGGCGCCGAAGAGGAACGCCCCGGCCAGCACCGCGATCGTGAACCAGAACTGGTCGACCTGCGCTGTCGGGAGCCACGCGTCCGGCAGTAACACCAACGGGATCTGTTCGTCGAACTGGGCCTCGCCGCCGCTGCGGAAGATCGTGTCGAGGGCGATACCGAGCATCAGGGGCGGGAGCAGGTCCAGCAGCCGCGCGAAGACGCTGGCGAGGATGCCGACCGTCACCTGCGGGGCGTAGTCGCGGCCGTACTCGACGAACAGCCGCTTCATCGGATTCTCGATCTTGTCCCGCTGCTCCTCGAAGGGATCGTCTTCTTCCCAGTCGACGCCACTCATCACGCACTCGTATCGGGTAGGCGGGCAAATAGGTTTCCTTCGAACCGAAATACGTCGGCAGAAAACGCCGGTAACAGGCGTCCGTTCGGCGTATTTCGTCCGTCGGGTTCGCTGCGGGGTGGCGACTACCCCGTTCGGCCGGGCTTCCGACCGGCGCGCACGTCGGCCGCGGACCCGACGACCGCGAGACGGACTCAGAGCCCGCGCCGCTCGACCGCGGGGTCGATACCGGCTTCGTCGAGGTCCTCGCGGACGCGCCGCCGGAGCGGGTCCGGAACGGCGTCGCGCGGGATCGGGGACGCCGTCCCCTCCTCGTCGTCGTCGGTCGGGACGGTCCAGTAGAGGACGCGGTCGGTCTCGGCGTAGAACTCCACCGCGAACCGGTCGCGGCCGCCCTCGTAGTGGACGCGGGCGGCCGCCCCCTCCGCGCGCCACCCCTCCTGTCGGACCAAGGCGGCTATCGGCTCTCGCATGTCCGCGTTCGGGCGGCCGGACACATGTGGGTGTCGGCCGCGGACGGCGCGGAAGCCGGGGACGCCGCGCGGTTCGTCCCGGCCGCATCGACACCGGTTTACAACCGCCGCCCCGACGAGTTGCCATGTCTCTTCGCGTCACCTTCCTCGGGACGGGCGGTGCCGTCCCGACCGTCGAGCGCGCGGCGAGCGCCGTCTTCGTCAACCGCGAGGGCGATCGCTTCCTCTTCGACTGCGGCGAGGGCACCCAGCGCGAGATGATGCGCAGCGGCACCGGGTTCGCCGTCGACCGCGTGTTCGTCTCGCACCTCCACGGCGACCACGTCCTCGGGATCCCCGGTCTCGTCCAGACGCTCGGCTTCAACGACCGCACCGACCCCCTGACGGTCCACTGTCCCCCGCGGACCGGCGACCACCTCCACGACCTCGTCCACGCTGTCGGCCACGACCCGGCGTTTCCCGTCCGGATCGAGCCGGTCACGCCCGGCGAGGTCGCCTACGAGGCCGACGAGTACGTCGTGCGCGCGTTCGAGACGGAACACCGGACGAAGTCTCAGGGCTACGTCCTGGAGGAAAACGACCGCCCTGGGCGGTTCGACCGCCCGAAGGCGGAGGAGCTGGGGGTCCCCGTCGGGCCGAAGTTCGGCCGCCTCCACGAGGGCGAGTCGGTCGAGACTGAGGACGGCACGGTCGTCGAACCCGAACAGGTCGTCGGCCCGCCGCGTCCGGGTCGCAAACTGGCGTACACCGCGGACACGCGCCCGCGCGAGACGACGGTCGAGGCGGCCGAGAACGCCGACCTGCTGATCCACGACGCGACCTTCGCCGACGACATGGCCGACCGCGCCCGCGACACGGCGCACTCCACCGGCCGCGAGGCGGGATCGATCGCGGCCCGCGCGAACGCGAGGCGGCTCGCCTTGGTTCACATCTCTTCGCGCTACGCGGCCGACGCGCGACCGATCCGCCGGGACGCCCGCGAGGAGTTCGACGGCGAGTGTATCCTGCCCGACGACGGCGACCTGATCGAGGTGCCGTTCCCCGACGCGGACGACTGACGCCGCCGATAGGTTTCCGCTCCGCCGTTCGATGCGATCCCATGCGACTCCGAACCGTGGTACGGTTCCACTCGAAACGAAGCCCGCGCACGGCTGACGGGCGTCTGACGCGCCCGCCGTCAGCGTTGTCTCGTTCTGAAGCCGTGTGAGCATCAATTCGACGGATTGCCGGAAGGATGCCTCTACTTCCCTTTCAGTTCACTTTCACCGCGGTTACGGGCGTTTTAATACGGTGAGGAACCAACCGTCGTACGCCTCCCACCGAAACAAGACCGGAGGCGGAGACACCCCATGAGCGAACTGCGACAGGAAGCGGAAGCGATAGCGGAACAGTTCTCGGACCACACCGACGTCGACCCCGACGACGTCGAGGAGCGGCTGGAGACGCTCGTCGACGAGTACCGCGTCCCCCTCGACGAGGCCAGCCGGAGCGTCACCAACAGCTACCTCGAAGACGCCGGGATGGAGCGCGACGAGCTCGGCCGCGGCGGCAGCGAGGAGGTCCTCGTCAACGACATCGACGAGGACGAGCAGTGGGTCGACTTACGCGTCGAGCTGGTCGACCTGTGGGAGCCGCGCAGCGACTCCATCTCGCAGGTCGGCCTCCTCGGCGACGAGTCGGGCACGATCAAGTTCGTCGCCTTCGAGACCTCCGACCTCCCCGAGCTGGAGGAGGGACAGGCGTACGAGCTCTCCAACGTCGTCACCGACGAGTACGAGGGGAGCTACTCGGTGAAGCTCAACCGGACGACCGGTATCACCGAGATCGACGAGGAGATCGAGGTCGGCGACAACGCCGACACCGTCGAGGGCGCCCTCGTCGACATCCAGTCCGGCTCCGGACTCATCAAGCGCTGCCCCGAGGAGGACTGTACGCGCGTCCTCCAGAACGGGCGCTGCTCCGAGCACGGCCAGGTCGAAGGCGAGTTCGACCTCCGGATCAAGGGCGTCCTCGACGACGGCGAGACCGTCACCGAGGTCATCTTCGACCGCGAGGCCACCGAGGACCTCACCGGGATGACCCTCGAAGCGGCCAAGGACATGGCGATGGACGCGCTCGACACCACCGTCGTCGCCGAGGAGATGGGCGAGGACGTGCTCGGCCGCTACTACCGCGTCACCGGTCCCACCTTCGGCCGGTACGTCCTGGTCGACGAGATGGAGGATCCCGGTACGGTCGACGTTGAAAGCGCGCTGATCGAAGCGAGGTCGATTTAAAATGAGCCAATCCGCACCCACCCGAGAGGTCGCCCGGCGCGTGTTCGCGACCGAGTTCAACGACGCCGGCTTCACGTTCACCGAGTCCGACGACGAGCGCGCCCCCGTCTACGCGCTGCTGCCGACGGGCGAGTCCTCGAACCGCGTGTTCTTCGTCGGCACGCTCACGGAGAAGGAGGACGTCGGCGACGACAGCGAGTACTGGCGCGGCCGCATCGTCGACCCGACGGGCACGTTCTTCGTGTACGCCGGCCAGTACCAGCCCGAGGCCGCTTCCAAACTCCGGGACTTGGAGCCGCCCGCCTACGTCGCAGTCGTGGGGAAGCCCCGGACCTACGAGACGGACGACGGCACGGTCCGGGTCTCCGTCCGCCCCGAGTCGATCACCGAGGTCGACGCCGCCACCCGCGACCGCTGGGTCGCGGAGACCGCCCGTCGCACCGTCGAGCGCGTCGCCGCGTTCGACGACGAGGGTAACGAGTACGCGCGGATGGCCCGCGAGGAGTACGACTACGACCCCGAGACGTACAAGGCCGCCGCGCTGTCGGCGCTCGAGGACCTCGACGAGAGCGGCGACGAACTCGCGGGCGACGAGCCTGCGGACGGCGAGTCCGCGGACGACGACGCCGCGCTCGACGACGCCACCGCAGACGAGACGGATCCGGCCGGCACGCCGGAGCCGTGAGGAGGCCGGCGCGCCGCGGAGATCTGCGGTAGTCGGCGCGACCCGATCGTCGAACACGGATTTCGTTCTTGGCACCGTCTGACAAACGCTTAAGTGAGATGCGGAACGAACGGTCCGGTAATGGGCAACAAGAACAAGACGATCTCGTTCCGCGTCAACGAGGGCGCGTTCGAGGCCCTCCGCGACATCGCCGAGGAGCGGGACATCTCGCTGTCGGCGGTCTTCCGGGACTACGTGGACACGCTCGTTGCCCACGACGGCCAGGTCCGGGTCATCCCGGAGGCGGAACTGGAGAGCACCGGCCAGGGAGGGGAGTCGTTCCCCCCGAAGATCGAGGTCCCGAAGAGCTTCGTCCGCGAACACGAGCGCCTGGAGCTCGAGACCGAACACCTCCGCGAGCAGCTCGAAGAGCACAAGCGGTACGTCAACTACCTCCGCGAGCAGCTGGATGACGGCGACGACGAGGTGATCCAGCTGGAGGACCTTGACGGCGAGCCGGACGAGCCGTCCTTCCGGCTCGGGTAACGCGCCGTTCCGTCCTCGCGTCGCCTCCTCCGCCGATTCTATCGTTCCGTCCTCGCGTCGCCTCCTCCGCCGATTCTACCGTTCTGTCTTCTGTCGCTAAGCCGCGGTGCCGCGACTCGCGACTCGTCGTCTCCGCGGGCGATCCGTTGACGAAAACCTTCCTGTTCGTCCGTTACTGACCCGCGAAACGCACATCTTGGCGAAAATATTGCCGAACTCCTCGTGGTTTGTTCAGGAACGTCCGATTCTCTCCCCGTCTGATGGACGGTTTCTCAGAGCGAAGCCGCTATTTCTGAGTATAATAAATTATTTACGAAAACGATATTACCCGGGCGGTGGACGGATCGCACATGCGAAGGTGGGTTCGACCGTGACCGTGTTCGATAGGGCGTACGACGATACGGTTCGCGTCCTCGACGAGGACGGCGAGGTCGTCGGCGACGTCCCCGACCTCGACGACGACTCGCTCGTCGAGATGTACAGGCACATGCGGCTGGCGCGTCACTTCGACGGCCGCGCGGTGAGCCTCCAGCGGCAGGGCCGGATGGGGACGTACCCCCCGCTCTCCGGCCAGGAGGGCGCCCAGATCGGGTCGGCGTACGCGCTCGACGCGGACGACTGGATGGTCCCGTCGTACCGCGAACACGGCGCCGCCTTAGTCCACGGGCTTCCGCTGAAACAGACGCTGCTCTACTGGATGGGCCACGAGGACGGCAACAACGCGCCGCCGGACGTCAACGTGTTCCCCGTCGCCGTCCCCATCGCGTCGCAGGTGCCCCACGCCACGGGGGCCGCGTGGGCCTCGAAGCTCCGCGGGGAGAACGACGCGTTCATCTGCTACTTCGGCGACGGCGCGACGAGCGAGGGCGACTTCCACGAGGGGGTCAACTTCGCGGGCGTGTTCGACACGCCGACCGTCTTCTTCTGTAACAACAACCAGTGGGCGATCTCCGTGCCCCGCGAGCGGCAGACCCGGAGCGCGACGCTGGCGCAGAAGGCGGAGGCGTACGGCATCGACGGCGTTCAGGTCGACGGGATGGACCCGCTCGCCGTCTACAGCGTCACGACGGCCGCCTTGGAGAAGGCGCGCGACCCCGACGCCGACCGGCCGCGGCCGACGCTCATCGAGGCGGTCCAGTACCGCTTCGGCGCGCACACGACCGCCGACGATCCGACCGTCTACCGCGACGACGACGAGGTCGAGCGCTGGAAGGCGAAGGACCCGATCCCGCGGCTGGAGGCGTACCTCCGCGACGAGGGGGTCCTCGACGACGAGCGCGTCGCGGAGATCGAGTCGTCGGTCGAGGCGCGGGTCGCGGACGCCATCGACGAGGCGGAGTCGATGGCGCGTCCCGACGTGCGGGAGCTGTTCGAGCACGCCTACGCGGAGATGCCGCCCGAACTGCAGCGACAGTACGAGGCGCTCGCCGCGCTGCGCGACGACCGCGGCGACGCGGCGTTCTTGGAGGAGTAAATGACCGACACACAGAACCTCACGCTGGTACAGGCGGTACGAGACGGGTTACACACCGAACTGCGCGAGGACGACGACGTGGTCGTGATGGGGCAAGACGTCGGGAAGAACGGCGGCGTCTTCCGCGCGACGGAGGGCCTGTTCGACGAGTTCGGCGGCGACCGAGTGATCGACACCCCGCTCGCCGAGTCCGGCATCGTCGGCACCGCGGTCGGGATGGCCGCGATGGGGATGCGACCGGTCCCGGAGATCCAGTTCTCCGGGTTCATGTACCCCGGATTCGACCAGATCGTCTCGCACATGTCGCGGTTCCGGGCCCGCAGCCGCGGCCGATTCACGCTCCCGATGACGCTGCGAGCTCCCTACGGCGGCGGCATCCGCGCGCCGGAGCACCACTCCGAGTCGAAGGAGGCGTTCTACGCCCACGAGGCGGGGCTGAAGGTGGTCGTCCCCTCGACCCCCTACGAGGCGAAGGGGCTGCTCGCGGCGTCTATCCGCGACCCCGACCCGGTGATCTTCCTCGAACCGAAGCTGATCTACCGGGCGTTCCGCGAGGAGGTCCCCGAGGAGCCGTACACCGTGCCGATCGGCGAGGCGGCCACCCGGCGCGAGGGCGACGACGTCGCCGTGTTCACTTACGGCGCGATGACGCGCCCCACGCTGGAGGCCGCCGAGACGCTCGGCGAGGAGGGGATCGAGTGCGAGGTGGTCGACCTCCGGACGGTCTCGCCGCTCGACCGCGAGGCGATAGTCGAGGCGTTCGAGAAGACCGGCCGCGCGGTCGTCGTCCACGAGGCGCCCAAGACGGGCGGACTCGGCGGCGAGATAACGGCGATCCTCCAGGAGAAGGCGCTGTTACACCAGGAGGCGCCGATCGGCCGCGTCGCCGGATTCGACGTGCCGTACCCGCTGTACGCGCTGGAGGACTACTACCTCCCGTCCGCGGCGCGCATCGAGGAGGGAATCCTGGAGGCGGTCGAATTTTAAGATGACCGCCGCAGATACACCCATGACAGTCGAGGAGGCTAACACGACCGTCGCGGGGCGACGCGTGACCGCCGAGGAGGGGGACGCATGACAGTCAAGGAGTTCAAGCTGCCGGACGTGGGCGAGGGCGTCGCGGAGGGCGAACTGGTCTCGTGGCTGGTCGCGCCGGGCGACCGCGTCGAGGAGGACCAGCCCGTCGCCGAGGTCGAGACCGACAAGGCGCTCGTCGAGGTGCCGTCGAGCTACGACGGCGTCGTCGAGGAGCTGTTCGTCGAGGAAGGGGAGATGGTCCCCGTCGGTGACGTGATCATCTCGTTCCGCGTCGACGAGGAGGTCGCCGGCGACGACGCGGCCGGCGACGACGCGGAGACCGAGGTCGAACCGGAAGCCGACTCGGCCACGGCCGACGAGACGGAGCCGGAACCGGACGCGGCCGCCGACGAGGCCGAGGCGGACTCCGCCGAGTCCGAAACCGAACCCGACACGCCCTCCGGGCGCACCTTCGCGCCGCCGTCGGCCCGCCGGCTCGCCCGCGAGCTCGGCGTCGACGTCGCGGCCGTCGACGGGAGCGGTCCCGGCGGTCGCGTCACCGAGGCCGACGTGCGAGCGCACGCCGAGGGCGACGCCGGGTCCGCCGATGCGGACGGTCCGGACGACGGTCCCGAACCGCGACCCGCGCCGACGCCGACCGATACCGGATCGGCGGGGCGGAAGTCCGCGGTCAGCAAGCGCGGCGACGACGGCTCCGCCGACGCCTCGGCGACGACTTCTGCCGGGGGTCCCGAGCCGGCGGGCCGCGACACGACGCTCGCGACGCCCGCGACGCGGAAGGTCGCGCGCGACCGCGGCGTCGACCTCGACGACGTGCCGACCGACGAGACCCGCGACGGCGAGGCGTTCGTCACCGCCGAGGCCGTGAACGCGTACGCCGACGCGCTGGAGTCGGCGTCGTCGCCCCCCGAGACGGAACCGGCCGCCGCCGACGTGGGCGCGGAGCCGGTCGCAACGGACGCCGCTTCAGCGAGTTCGGGCGACGAGACCGTCCCCTACCGCGGCGTCAGGCGGACCATCGGGAAGCAGATGGAGCGGTCGAAGTTCACGGCGCCGCACGTCACCCACCACGACACCGCCGAGGTCGACGCACTCGTGGAGGCGCGCGCGGAGCTGAAGCCGAAGGCCGAGGCGGCGGAGGTGAAGCTCACCTACATGCCGTTCGTGATGAAGCCCATCGTCGCCGGCCTGAGGGAACACCCGTACCTCAACAGCGAGCTCCGGGAGGACGACGAGGAGATCGTCTTGAAAGGCGAGTACAACCTCGGGATCGCGGTCGCGACCGACGCCGGGCTGATGGTCCCGGTCGTCGAGGACGTCGACGAGAAGGGACTCTTCGAGCTGGCCGAGGAGGTGAACGACCTCGCTTCCCGCGCCCGCGAGCGCAAGCTCAAGCCCGCGGAGATGAAGGGCGGCACGTTCACCATCACCAACTTCGGCGCCATCGGCGGCGAGTACGCCACGCCGATCATCAACTACCCCGAGACCGCAATCTTAGGCCTGGGTGCCATCGAGGAGCGCCCGGTCGTGCGCGAGCGCGACGGGGAAAGCGAGGTCGTCCCGGCGCCGACGCTCCCGCTCTCCCTGTCGATCGACCACCGGGTCGTCGACGGCGCGGTCGCGGCCGAGTTCGCGAACACCGTCATGGAACACTTAGAAAACCCCCTGCTGCTACTCAACGAATAATGGTCGTCGGAGACGTCACCACGGGAACGGAGGTACTGGTTATCGGTGCGGGACCGGGCGGCTACGTCGCCGCAATCCGCGCCGCACAGGAGGGACTCGACACGACGCTGGTCGAGAAGGACGCCTACGGGGGCGCCTGTCTCAACCGCGGCTGCCGATCCCCTCGAAGGCGCTGATCACCGGCAGCGGGCTCGCCCACGAGGCCGGCAACGCGGAGTTCATGGGCGTCCACGCGGACCCCGCCGTCGACATGGGGAAGATGGTCGAGTGGAAGGACGGCGTCGTCGACCGACTGACGAGTGGCGTCGAGAAGCTCTGTAAGGCCAACGGCGTGAACCTCGTTCCGGGGACCGCCTCGTTCGTCGGCGAAAACACCGTCCGCGTCGCGCACGGCGGCGACGGGCAGGGGTCCGAGACGCTGTCGTTCGAACACGCGGTCGTCGCGACCGGCTCGCGGCCGATCCAGATCCCCGGCTTCGACTTTTCCGAGGACCACGTCTGGAGCTCCGCCGACGCGCTCGACGCCGACACCGTCCCGGACCGGCTCGGGATCGTCGGCGGCGGCTACATCGGAATGGAGCTGGCGACGACGTACGCCAAGCTCGGCGCCGACGTGACCGTCGTCGAGATGCTCGACGACATCCTCGACCCCTACGAGGACGACGTGAAACGGATCGTCCGCAAGCGCGCCGAGGAGCTGGGCGTCGAGTTCCAGTTCGGTGAGGGCGCGAGCGAGTGGTCGGAGGCGCCCGACGGCGGCTACCTCCTCCACACTGAGACGGAGGAGGGGGAAGAGTCGTCGTACGGCGTCGACAAGATCCTCGTCGCGGTCGGCCGCCAGCCGGTCACCGACGGTCTCGACCTGGAGAATGCCGGGATCGAGACGGACGAGAGAGGGTTCATCGACACCGACGACCGCACTCGTACGGCGGTCGAACACATTCACGCCGTCGGCGATGTCGCCGGCGATCCGATGCTCGCGCATGCGGCCTCGAAGGAGGGGATCGTCGCCGCTGAGGTTATCGCGGGCGAGCCGGCCGCGATGGACCAGCAGGCGATCCCCGCGGCCGCCTTCACCGACCCCGAGATCGGTACGGTGGGGATGACCGAGAGCGAGGCCGAAGACGCCGGCTTCGACCCCGCGGTCGGCGAGATGCCGTTCAACGCCTCCGGGCGGGCGATGACGACCGGCCACACCGAGGGGTTCGTCCGGATCGTCGCCGACGACGAGACCGACTTCGTGCTCGGCGCGCAGATCGTCGGGCCGGAGGCCTCGGAGCTGATCGCCGAGGTCGCGCTCGCGATCGAGATGGGCGCGACGTTGGAGGACGTGGCGGCGACCGTCCACACCCACCCGACGCTCGCGGAGGCCGTGATGGAGGCCGCCGAGAACGCGCGCGGGCAGGCGATCCACACGCTGAATCGCTGAGCGGATCGCAGTTGACGTTGAACCGCCGAACGCGTCGCACTCGCGGTCCGACGAGAACGCGTCGCACTCGCCGTGACTGACAGCCCTTCGCGGTCGCGGTTGTGATTCACCCCGTTTCGTCCTGACTTGTCAGGCTCCCGAACAGCCTGCGCTCCGACTGCCGTCCCTTGGTTCCTCGAACCCCGAAGACAGACGCTGCGGTCCACAGCATTGACTTCGCAGATCCACAAATAGAACTTCATTATTTCGATACAATCCCTCCGTTATAACGATGTTTCCCTCTCCGAATTAGACAATATTATGAGCGGCGAGGACCGACCATTTCTTGATGGTTAGTAATACTCAAAACTGGTGGCCGGACCAGTTGGACTTGGAGCTACTCGATCAGAACGCCGCCGACGTCAGTCCGTACGGCGAGGACTTCGACTACGCGGCGGAGTTCGAGGAGCTCGACCTCGAGGCGGTCAAATCCGACCTCGAAGACGTGCTGACCGATTCGAAGGAGTGGTGGCCGGCGGACTACGGGCACTACGGACCGCTGTTCATCCGGATGGCGTGGCACAGCGCCGGGACGTACCGCTCGCTCGACGGGCGCGGCGGCGCCGCCGGCGGTCACCAGCGGCTCCCGCCGATCAGCAGCTGGCCGGACAACGTGAACCTCGACAAGGCCCGGCGGCTGCTGGAGCCGGTCAAGACGAAGTACGGCAGCAAGCTCTCGTGGGCCGACCTCATCGTCCTCACCGGCAACGTCGCGCTCGAGTCGATGGGCTTCGAGACGTTCGGCTTCGCGGGCGGCCGCGAGGACGACTTCCGGGGCGACGACGCCGTCGACTGGGGTCCCGAAAGCGAGTGGGAGGTGACCTCCGAGGAGCGCTTCGACGAGAACGGCGACCTGAAACCCCCGCTCGGCAACACCGTGATGGGCCTCATCTACGTCAACCCCGAGGGTCCCAACGGCGAGCCGGATCTGGAAGGCTCGGCGAAGAACATCCGGCAGTCGTTCAGCCGGATGGCGATGAACGACAAAGAGACCGTCGCCCTCATCGCCGGCGGCCACACGTTCGGGAAGGTCCACGGCGCTGACGACGGCGACAACCTCGGTCCCGAACCCGAGGACGCCCCCATCGACCTCCAGGGTCTCGGCTGGGACAACGAGTTCGGCGAGGGGAAGGGTCCCGACGCGATCACCAGCGGCATCGAGGGACCGTGGAACGCCACCCCGACCGTCTGGGACATGAGCTACGTCAACAACCTGCTCAGCTACGACTGGGAGCCGGAGAAGGGTCCCGGCGGCGCCTGGCAGTGGACGACGAAGAACGACGAGCTCGACGACGCCGCGCCCGGCGTCGCGGACCCCTCCGACAAGGAGGACATCATGATGCTCACGACGGACGTCGCCCTGAAGCACGACGACGACTTCCGGGCCGTCTTAGAGGAGTTCCGCGACGACCCCGACGAGTTCCAGGAGACGTTCGCGAAGGCGTGGTACAAGCTCATCCACCGCGACATGGGTCCGCCGGAGCGGTTCCTCGGTCCCGAGGTCCCGGAGGAGACGATGCTCTGGCAGGACCCCCTGCCGGACGCCGACTACGACGCGATCGGCGACGCGGAGGTCGCGGAGCTGAAGTCCGAGCTCCTCGACTCCGAGCTGTCGGTCGGTGAACTCGTCAAGACCGCGTGGGCGGCGGCGTCCACCTACCGCGACAGCGACAAGCGCGGCGGCGCCAACGGCGCCCGCATCCGCCTCGAACCGCAGCGGAGCTGGGAGGTCAACGAGCCGGAGCAGCTGGCCGACGTCCTCTCGACGCTCGAGGATATCCAGGCGGAGTTCAACGAGTCGCGGTCCGACGATGTCCGCGTCTCGCTCGCCGACCTCATCGTGCTGGGCGGGACCGCGGCCGTCGAGCAGGCCGCGGCCGACGCGGGCTACGACGTCGAGGTACCGTTCGAACCCGGTCGCGTCGACGCGACTCAAGAGCAGACCGACGAGGAGTCGTTCGAGGCGCTCAAGCCGAAGGCCGACGGCTTCCGCAACTACCTCGGCGACGCGGACGAGAACGTCGAGGACCTCATGGTCGACAAGGCGGACCTGCTGAACCTGACCGCCACCGAGATGACCGTGCTCGCCGGCGGCCTGCGCGCGCTCGGCGCGACCTACGGCGACTCCGACCGCGGAATCTTCACTGACCGGGCCGGAACGCTCACCAACGACTTCTTCGCGAACCTGCTCGATATGGAGTACGAGTGGGACGCGGTCACCGAAGACGACGACGTCTTCGAGATCCGCGACCGCGAGACCGGCGAGGTTGAGTGGGAGGCGACGCGCGCCGACCTCATCTTCGGGTCGAACGCGCGGCTCCGCACCATCGCGGACGTGTACGCAAGCGACGAGGAGAAGTTCGTCGAGGACTTTGCCGCGACGTGGAGCGAGGTCATGAAGCTCGACCGCTTCGACCTGTAGTAGCGCGGTCGTCGCCGCGGTCCGGTTTTCTTTTTCGAGCCGTCTCGGATCCGCCCCTCGTTGTCCGGTAGCTCGTTGTTCGGGAGTTCGCCGCCGAATTGCGTCATCGACGGAAGCCTCGCGGTTCGCGATGCGCCCCCCGACCCGCCGGTGAACTGCGACCAGCAGATTCTATATAGCGAAATACAATTTATTATCGCCGCGCCGCTCCAACCTCCTCTCTGACCTACGGCACGAGCTCTCCACCGATTTCGGCGTCTCGGCGGCGATCGACCGCCTTTTTTCCCGCCAGACCCTCGCTCGCGACATGGCCGACGAGTTCGACCCGGAGAAGTTCGAGGACAAGTACGCCAACTACTTCAACGAACTCCAGCGGGCGTACAAGAACGCGTTCAACCAGATGAACGACCGGTACGACTCGGAGCTGATCCACGGTATCGACCAGACCGTGCTCAACGAGTCTGAGCCGTTCTACGAGGACGGCGAGTTCCGCGTCGAACTCCCGGAGAACCCCCGCGAGCGCATCCGCGGCGCCGTCGCGGTCGACGACGAGACGTTCGAGGAGACGCTGGAGGAGTACGTCGAGCGGATCGAGTCCGAGCTGTACCGGACCCTCGGCGTCGATCGTCCGGAGTGAGAGTCGCGACGAGGCGCGTAGCCCGTCCGCATCCGCCCGAACCAAAGGCATAAGCCCGCCGACCGCCAACTCGCAGGCATGAGCACGGACACGACTGACGCGGACAACGACCTCCGCGAGCGGATCACGAACTTCCTGCGGCGCAACTTCCCGCAGATCCAGATCCACGGCGGGAGCGCCGCCATCGCCCACCTCGACCGCGAGAAGGGCGAGGTCACGGTCCAGCTCGGCGGCGCCTGTTCCGGCTGCGGTATCTCCCCGATGACGATCCAGGCGATCAAGTCCCGGATGGTCAAGGAGATTCCCGAGATCGAGACGGTCCACGCGGACACCGGCGCGGCGGCCGGCGCCGACGGCGACCTCGGCGGCACCAGCAGCGGTGGCGGGATGTCTCCCTCCTTCCCCGGCGAGACGACCGACGACGGCGGCGACGACGAAGGCCCGCAGGCCCCGTTCTGAGACGGCTCGAGCTCGACGCTCTTCTCCTCTCTTTCCGTTCCGCGAGTCGCATCGCTGTTCGCCGATAATGGGACGTTTTAGCGGTTCAGACGCGTCATAACGTATCCTCGGTCGATTCTCTCGTGCGTCCCTCTCGACGCTGGTTAAATCTCATACCGCTATACCAAATCATACCTGCCGGTCTCGCTCGGTCCGACTGAAGCCTTTTTGCCCCCGGCACCCGTGGAGCGTCTCTATGTACCATCGTGAGGTCGAACCCACGGCGGAGTACGTCGCGCGGTTCGAGACGGGCGCCGACTGGCGCGAGGAGATAGAGAGCCTCGCCCGCGCGGAGGACGTCGAGGCCGGCTGGTTCACGGCGCTCGGCGCGGTCCAGGACGCGGACGTCTGGTTCTACGACCAGGAGGAGACCGAGTACCGCTCGGTGACGTTCGACGAACCGCTGGAGGTGGCCGCCTGCGTGGGCAACGTCTCGCTGCTGGAAGGGGACGTGTTCGCGCACACCCACGTCGTGCTCTCGCGGCCGAGCGGACAGGCGCTCGCGGGCCACCTCGACTCGGCGACCGTCTGGGCCGGCGAGTGTCACCTGCGCGCGTTCGCGGAGCCGCTGGAGCGCTCGCACGACGAGGCCACGGATCTGGACCTGTGGCTGTGAGCCGACGAGCGCACTCCGCGGCCCCCGCGATCGACGCGCGATGAGACCGGACGACGAACGCTACTTCGCGCGGATCGAGGAGCGGCTTGACGAGGCGTGGGACGTGGCGGAGACGGCCAAAGAGCAGGGCCGCGATCCGGAGCCGGAGATCGAGATCCCGGTCGCCCGCGACATGGCCGACCGCGTCGAGAACATCCTCGGGATCGACGGCGTCGCGGAGCGCGTCCGCGACTTGGAGGGCGAGATGTCCCGCGAGGAGGCGGCCCTGGAGCTGGTCACCGACTTCGTCGACGGCAACGTCGGCGACTACGACTCCCGCGAGGGGAAGATCGAGGGCGCCGTCCGGACCGCCGTCGCGCTGCTCACCGAGGGGGTCGTCGCCGCGCCGATCGAGGGGATCGACCGCGTGGAACTGCTGGAGAACGACGACGGCACCGAGTTCGTCAACGTCTACTACGCCGGCCCGATCCGCTCGGCGGGCGGGACCGCGCAGGCGCTGTCGGTGCTCGTCGCCGACTACGCCCGGTCGCTGCTCGGCGTCGACGAGTACAAGCCCCGGGACGTCGAGGTCGAGCGCTACGCCGAGGAGATCGCCTTATACGACAAAGACACCGGGCTCCAGTACACGCCGAAGGACAAGGAGTCGAAGTTCATCGCCAAGCACATCCCCGTCATGCTCGACGGGGAGGCGACGAGCGACGAGGAGGTCTCGGGGTTCCGCGATCTCGAACGAGTCGACACCAACTCCGCGCGCGGCGGGATGTGCCTCGTCGCCGCCGAGGGGATCGCGCTGAAGGCCCCGAAGATCCAGCGATACACCCGCGATCTGGACGAGGTCGACTGGCCGTGGCTCCAGGACCTGATCGACGGGACGATCGGGAAGGACGGCGCGGGCGACGGGGACGCTGCCGGCGACGGATCGGACTCGGAAGCCGACGACGAAGGTAGCGAAGACGCCGAAAGCGACGCGGAAGCGAACGAGACCGCCGGCGACGACTCGACCGAAGACGGAGCGGCCGGACCGCTCCGGGCCGACTCCTCACAGAAGTTCCTCCGGGACCTCATCGCGGGGCGGCCGGTGTTCACCCACCCGAGCGAAGTGGGTGGGTTCCGGCTCCGGTACGGTCGCGCGCGCAACCACGGCTTCGCGACCGGCGGGGTCCACCCGGCCACGATGCGACATCGTCGACGACTTCCTCGCGGCCGGGACGCAGATCAAGACGGAGCGGCCCGGGAAGGCCCACGGCGTCGTCCCCGTCGACTCTATCGAGGGACCGACGGTCCGGCTCGCGAACGGCGAGGTCCGCCGGATCGACGACCCCGAGGAGGCCAAGGAAATCCGCAACGGGATCGAGAAGGTGCTCGACCTGGGCGAGTACCTCGTCAACTACGGGGAGTTCGTCGAGAACAACCACCCGCTCGCGCCGGCGTCGTACGCGCCCGAGTGGTGGGTCCAGGAGTTCGAGGCGGCCGGCGCCGACGTCCGCGCGCTGCGCGACGACCCGCACGTCGACCTCGAACACCCCGACGTCGACGAGGCGCTCGCGTGGGCGCGCGAGTACGACTGCCCGCTCCACCCCGAGTACACCTACCTCTGGCACGATATCTCTGTCGAGGGGTTCGAGGCGCTCGCCGACGCGGTCGCCGCGGGCGAGGTCGTCGAGGGCGTCCTCGCGGTCGAGCACACCGACGCGGTTCGGGACGCGCTGGAGTCGCTGCTGATCGAACACGCTGCGACGCCGGACGCGCTCCGGATCCCGACGTGGCGCCCGCTCGCCCGCTCGCTCGGGATCGATGACGGACTCCGCAAGAAGTGGGACGCAGACGACTTCTCGGCCGCGGCCCGCGGCTACGCCGACGGCGAGAACGCGGTCCGCGCGGTCAACGAGGTCGCCCCGTTCGAGGTGCGCGAACGCGCGCCGACCCGGATCGGCAACCGGATGGGACGGCCCGAGAAGTCGGAGAGCCGCGATCTGTCCCCCGCGGTCCACACCCTCTTCCCGATCAACGAGGCGGGTGGCCCCCAGCGCGACGTCGCCGAGGCCGCGAACGTGATGGACGACACCGGCCACCGGGGACGGCACGAGCTTCAGGTCTCCGACCGGGTCTGCCCGGACTGCGGCGAGCACACCTACGCCGCGATCTGTCCCGACTGCGAGACGCACACGGAGCCGCACTACGAGTGTAACGACTGCGGCACCGTCTGCGAGCCGGACGAGGCCGGCCGCGTCGAGTGCCCGAACTGCGAGTGGGAGGTGACGGCCGCGAGCTACCAGGAGGTCGACGTCAACGACGCGTACCGCTCTGCGCTGGAGACGGTCGGCGAGCGGGAGTCGGCCTTCGAGATCCTGAAGGGCGTTCAGGGGTTGACCTCGCGGAACAAGACGCCCGAGCCGATCGAGAAGGGCGTCCTCCGCGCGAAGAACGGCGTCACGTCGTTCAAGGACGGCACGGTCCGGTACGACATGACCGATCTCCCGGTCACCGCGGTCCGGCCCGAGGAGCTCGACGTCACCGCGGACCACTTCCGCGAACTGGGGTACGAGACCGACATCGACGACGAGCCGCTGCGCCACGACGACCAGGTGGTCGAACTCCGCGTCCAGGACATCGTCCTCTCGGACGGCGCGGCCGAGCACATGCTCAAGACCGCGGACTTCGTCGACGACCTGCTCGAACAGTTCTACGGGCTCGACCGCTTCTACGAGGTGAACGAGCGCGACGACCTCGTCGGCGAGCTCGTCTTCGGGATGGCGCCGCACACGAGCGCGGCAACTGTCGGGAGAGTAGTAGGTTTCACATCGGCCGCGGTGGGATACGCTCATCCGTACTTTCACGCCGCGAAACGCCGGAATTGCGACGGTGACGAGGATTGTGTAATGCTCTTAATGGACGGGCTTCTCAACTTCTCGAAAGAATTTCTGCCGGACCAGCGGGGCGGCCGAATGGACGCCCCGCTCGTGATGTCCTCGCGGATCGACCCCTCGGAGATCGACGACGAGGCGCACAACGTCGACATCGTGCGGGAGTACCCGCTGGAGCTGTACGAGGCGTCGCGCGAGCTAGCCGACCCGGAGGAAGTCGAGGAGCTGATCCAGATCGGCGAGGACACGCTCGGGACCGACGACGAGTACCACGGGTTCGACCACACCCACGACACGACGGACATCGCGATGGGCCCGGACCTGTCGGCGTACAAGACGCTTGGCGACATGATGGAGAAGATGGACGCGCAGCTGGAGCTGGCCCGGAAGCTGTGCGCGGTCGACGAGACGGACGTGGCCGAGCGCGTGATCGAGTACCACTTCCTGCCCGACATCATCGGGAACCTCCGGGCGTTCTCGCGGCAGGAGACACGCTGTCTCGACTGCGGCGAGAAGTACCGTCGGATGCCCCTGACCGGCGAGTGCCGCGAGTGCGGCGGCCGCGTGAACCTCACGGTCCACGAGGGGTCGGTGAGCAAGTACGTCGACACCGCCATCGAGGTGGCGGAACGATTCGACTGTCGGCCCTACACGAAACAGCGGCTGAAGGTGTTAGACCAGTCGCTGGAGTCGATATTCGAGGACGACACGAACAAGCAGTCCGGAATCGCCGACTTCATGTGACCCAACCTCGCTTGAACCGCTGTTAGATCGCTCTTGAATTGTCCCGTTAACGGCTCTCGAACGGGTCCCGTTCGAAGTCCGTCAGCGTTCCTCTGGCTCCTCCTTATCGCCGTCTGTGAACTTGTCTTTGCCCCATTTCAGGGCGTCGTCGACCTTCGGGAGCAAGTCGCTCGGGGTGATGACCCCGGCCAACTCCGGGTTCTCCGCAATCACTTCCTGATGGATCTCATACGAGAGGTGCGTCTCGTATTTTACCAGGCGCTTCACGTTCTCTTCGTCGTCTTCCGTGAGGAAGTCCGGTCTCTCCTCTGGGTTCATACCACGCGTTAGCGACACGCAAGCACAAGTAAGTTCACTCGATCGACCCGTTCTGGCGGGGCCCTCGGATACCCGTCACGAAACTCCATTCCGACGTAGCGCTTCCCAACTTCTCGGACGGATTCGACTCGGAAGTGCCCGTCAGTCCTCGGCCCGCGCCTCCTCGACGACGCGGGTGAACTCGCGGGCGGTCTCCGTGATCGCCTCGTAGTCGCCGCGCTCGGCGGCGTCGTAGTCGACGAGCGCGCCGCCGGCGCCGACCGCGAACGCGCCCGCGTCGATGTAGTCCGCGGCGTTGTCCGGGCCGACGCCCCCGGTCGGCATCATCGGGATCTGCCCGAGCGGTCCCTTCATCGCGCCGAGGTGGTCCGGGCCGACGGTCTTCGCGGGGAACACCTTCACGAAGTCGGCGCCGGCCTCGTAGCCGCGGATCGCTTCGGTCGGGGTCATCACGCCGGGCGCGGTGACGGCGCCGTACCGGTTGCAGCGTCTCGATGACGTCCTCGTGGAGGCTCGGGGAGACGACGAACTCCGCGCCCGCCATCAGGGTCGTTCTCGCCGTCTCGCTGTCGAGGACCGTCCCGGTGCCGACCACGACCTCGTCGCCGAAGGAGCCGGCAACCTCCCCGAGCTTCTCGGCCACGTCCGGCGTGTCGGCGGTGATCTCCACGGCGGTGACGCCGCCCTCGCGCAGCGCCTCCGCGATCTCGATGAGCTGGTCGGCCGGCACCCCGCGCAGCACCGCGACCACGCCGCTGTCGACGAGCCGTGAGAGCGTCTCGTTCATGCCTCACGTTTCCCGAGTCGGAACTTAAAACCGCGCCGATGCTCGCGGGCGGTTCCGCCGGTCACGGGTCGCGTCGACGACCCCGAGACCGACCGCTTCGCCTCTCGTTCCGTGACACCAGTCGACACGAAATCGCCGGGGATCGGGGGTGATCACCGGCGAAACGGCCGCGACGAAACACTACCCTTTTGACCCTCCTTTCGGTAACACTCGGTATAATGGGCCGACGCAAGAAGATCGTTCAGGAATGTGAGCGGCTGATGGACAACCCGGAGCACATCCGGAACATCGCCATCGCCGCCCACGTCGACCACGGGAAGACGACGCTCTCCGACAACCTGCTGGCGGGCGCCGGCATGATCTCCGAGGACACCGCGGGCGAGCAGCTCGCGATGGACACGAAGGAGGACGAGCAGGAGCGCGGGATCACCATCGACGCGGCGAACGTCTCGATGACCCACGAGTACGAGGACACCAACCACCTCATCAACCTCATCGACACCCCGGGCCACGTGGACTTCGGGGGCGACGTCACCCGCGCGATGCGCGCGGTCGACGGCGCGCTGGTGGTCGTCGACGCCGTCGAGGGCGCGATGCCCCAGACGGAGACGGTGCTCCGGCAGGCGCTCCGCGAGGGTGTGAAGCCGACCCTGTTCATCAACAAGGTCGACCGCCTCATCTCGGAGCTTCAGGAAGGCCCACAGGAGATGCAGGAACGGCTGATGTCCGTCATCGCCGACGTCAACGAGCTCATCCGCGGGATGGCCGAGAACATGGACGACATCCCCGAGGACTGGACCGTCTCCGTCGAGGACGGCACGGTCGGGTTCGGCTCCGCGCTGTACAAGTGGGGCGTCTCGATGCCCTCGATGCAGCGGACCGGCATGGACTTCGCCGACATCATGGAGCTGGAACAGAACGACAAGCGGCAGGAGCTCCACGAGCGGACGCCGCTCTCGGACGTCGTGCTCGACATGGTCTGCGAGCACTTCCCGAACCCGGTAGACGCCCAGCCCCGCCGCGTCCCGCGTATCTGGCGCGGCGACCCCGAGTCCGATCTGGCCGACACGATGCGGCTGGTCGACGAGGACGGCGAGGTCGTCTTCATGGTCACCGACATCTCGATGGACCCGCACGCGGGCGAGATCGCGACGGGCCGCGTCTTCTCCGGAACGCTGGAGAAGGGTCAGGAGCTGTACGTCTCCGGGACTGCCGGGAAGAACCGCATCCAGAGCGTCGGGCTGTTCATGGGGTCCGAGCGCGAGGAGGTGGATCGCGTCCCGGCCGGGAACATCGCGTCGGTCACCGGCCTCCGCGACGCCATCGCCGGCTCCACCGTCTCCTCCGTGGAGATGACGCCGTTCGAGTCGATCGAGCACATCTCCGAGCCGGTCATCACGAAGTCCGTCGAGGCCCAGAACATGGACGACCTGCCGAAGCTCATCGAGACGCTCCAGCAGGTCGCCAAGGAGGACCCGACGATCCAGATCGAGATCAACGAGGACACCGGCGAGCACCTCATCAGCGGACAGGGTGAGCTTCACCTCGAAGTGATCACCCAGCGGATCCGCGACAACCAGGGCATCCCGGTCATCACCGGCGAACCGATCGTCGTGTTCCGCGAGCAGCCCCAGGAGAACTCCCGCGAGGTCGAGGGGCAGTCGCCGAACCGCCACAACAAGTTCTACATCACCGTCGAGCCGATGGACCAGGAGATCGTCGACGCCATCCAGCTCGGCGAGGTCTCGATGGACATGCCCGAACTGGAGCGCCGCGAGGCGCTGCAGGAGGCCGGCATGGACAAGGACACCTCCCAGAACGTCGAGGACATCCACCGGACCAACATCCTCATCGACGACACGAAGGGGATCCAGCACCTCAACGAGACGATGGAGCTGGTCTTGGAGGGGCTTCAGGAAGCGCTCGACGACGGCCCGCTGGCCGCCGAGCCGGTCCAGGGGTCGCTGTTCCGTCTCCACGACGCGAAGCTCCACGAGGACACCATCCACCGCGGTCCCGCGCAGGTCATCCCGGCGGTCCGCGACGCGGTCCACCGCGCGCTGATCGACGGCGAGGTCCGCCTGCTCGAGCCGATTCAGGACGTCCGGATCGACGTGCCCTCGGAGCACATGGGCGCCGCGTCCGGCGAGATCCAGGGTCGCCGCGGCCGCGTTGACGACATGTACCAGGAGGGCGACCTGATGGTCGTCGAGGGCATCGCGCCCGTCGAGGAGATGATCGGCTTCTCCTCCGACATCCGCTCGGCCACCGAGGGCCGCGCCTCGTGGAACACCGAGAACGCGGGCTTCCGCGTGCTCGTCGACAACCTCCAGCGCGAGAAGATCATGGAGATTCGCGAGCGCAAGGGGATGAAGCTCGAACTGCCGCAGTCGATCGACTACTTCTAAGTCGACGACGCGGTCCGCGGTTTGCGATTCGCGGCGGTCTGGGACCTTCTGCGGTCTCTTTCGGTTCTTTTGGCGCGCTCAACCGGCAGCGACGGATCTACCGAATGGTAGCGACGGATCGGATGGTAGGACGGATCTACCGGATCGCCGACCGCCCGCCGACGAGTGCGAAGATCAGTCCGACCGCGACCGCGACGAGCGGGGCGTTCGACGTCTGTGATCTCAGGAACGCCCCGTCCGGGTCGGACGGATCGACGTACGCGGTCGCGGACTCGTCGACGGCGTACTCCTCGATCACCGACCGCGCCGCCGACTCGGTGTCGTAGTTCGACGAGATCGCCGACGGGAAGACGTTCGTGCTCTCGTAGGTCGTTCCGTCGTGCTCGTAGGTGAACCGCACCGTCGGGCGGTAGCTCACGTCGGTACTGCTTCCGGTCGAGGTCGATTCCACGTCCAGTTCGGTTATCGTCGCGTCGACCTCGACGGCGTCGTCCACGGCGTTCGACTGCTGGGTGTAGTCGTACGCGCCGTACCCGGTCGCCGCGAGACCGATGATCAGCATGATGACCGCGCCGCGCATCGTCTTCGGCCCGCTAATGCTCAGTCCGTCGTCCCCCATCGCTACCTCACCTCGGGGCGACGGCGGCCGATCCGGTGCGAGCGATCGCGTCGCGGCTGTCGACGAACGGCGGGGAGGGAGTTCACATCCTCGCGACAGCCTCCCGTCACATAATTGTGACCGTCTCGACGCGCATCTGCCCCCCACGGTCGGCCGATCCTCGCTTCCTCGACCTCGGTCTCCCCCGTCACCGTGTGCCGCGTTGGCAGGCACGAGAGCGAGGCAACGCCTGCCCCCGCCGAAGGCTTATACCGGATCGTCCGACTCCGTTCGGGTATCGCAGACGGGCACGACTCCCCCCGGTGTACCGCGACGGAGCAACCGAACCATCGCTCCACGTCGGGGACAGGTCCGTGCCGGCGCCCGTCCCGCTTCGACGGTCGCGCGCCGCCGGAGGTGGCGGCGTGAGCGATCGTCGGGACGGGGCGCCTGAGAACGCGGTCGACGACTCCGATCCGGCCGACTCGGGACCGTCTCCCGACGGCGGCCGCGCCTCGGCGACGCCCTCGACGCACACGGTGCGGCTGGAACTCGTCGACGAACCGGGACAGCTGCTCGCCGCGCTCCACCCGATCGCGGACAACGGCGGGAACCTCCTGTCGATCTACCACGAGCGCGGGAACAAGACGCCCCGCGGGCGGATCCCGGTCGAGGTCGACTTCGAGGCGACGCCGGACCGGTTCGAGGAGATCGTCGACGCGCTCCGCAGTGAGGGCGTGAACGTGATGCAGGCGGGTACGGAGCGCTACGCCGAGGAGGTGACCATCCTCCTCTTCGGCCACCTCATCGACACCGATCTCTCCGACACGCTCTCGCGGATCGAGACCTGCGAGTCGGCGTCGGTCGCGGACGTGTCGCTCGCGGCCCCGCAGGGGACCGAGGAGGCGTCGAGCGCGCGGCTCCGGCTCGAAGCCCGCGCGGGCGAGACGGACGCGGCGCTCGCGGCGGTCCGCGAGCTGGCCGCCGAGAAGGAGCTCCGCGTCGTCGAGCCGCTCACGGGGGTGGACGCGTGAGACTCGCCGTGATCGGCGCGGGCGCGGTCGGGCGCTCGGTCGTCGAACTGGCGGACGAGTACGGCCACGAGGTCGTCGCGGTCGCGGACTCGTCGAGCGCGGCCGTCGCGGACGGGACGGAGGGCCGGGGCAGTGGCGCCGGCAGAGACGACGCAGTCGGCGTCGACCCCGACGCCGTCGTCGCCCGGAAGGCGGAACGCGGGATCGTCGGCGACGACGACCCCGCGGACGCGCTGGCGGCCGACTACGAGGCCCTCGTGGAGGCGACGCCGACGACGCTGGGCGACGCCGAGCCGGGCTTCTCGCACGTGACCGCCGCCTTGGAGCGCGACCGCCACGCGGTCCTCGCGAACAAGGGACCGGTCGCGGAGCGGTTCGGCGACCTGCGGGCGGCCGTCGACGACAGCGCCGGCGAGATCCGGTTCGAGGCGACGGTGGGCGGCGCGATCCCGGCGGTGTCGACCGTCGAGGACATCGAACCCGGCCACGTCACCGCGGTCCGGGGCGTGCTCAACGGGACGGCGAACTTCATCCTGACGCGGATGGCGGCCGAGGGCCTCGACTACGACCACGTGCTCGCGGAGGCGCAGGACCTCGGCGTCGCGGAGGCGGACCCCTCCTTCGACGTGGACGGGACCGACGCGGCGCTCAAGTGCGTGATCCTCGCGAACGTCCTCTCGTTCGGCGCGGTCGACGACCCGGCGGACGCCCGGGAGTTCACCCTCGACGACGCCGACGTCGAGGGCATCCGCGACGTGCCCGGCTCCGCGCTCCGCCTCGCGGCCGAGGACGGGCGGACGGTGCGGCTGATCGGCGAGGCGACGGGCGAGACGGTCCGGGTCGCGCCGCGGCTCGTGCCCGAGAACGGGACGCTCGCGGTCTCCGGCACGCAGAACATCGTTCAGATCGAGACCTCTCACGCCGGCCGGCTCAACATCTCCGGCCGCGGCGCGGGCGGTCCCGAGACCGCGAGCGCGGTGCTGGGCGACGTTGGGCGACTGGGGTAGTCCGCAGCGCCGGTCGAGACCGCTGTGCGAGGTCGTGGCGTGCCCCGCGTTGTCGAGAATCGCCGGACAGCGGCGCGATACTCTGTATCCCGTATCGAAACCGTTTTAGTGGAATCAACCGAAACTTACTCACAGAGCGCCTTAGCGCGTGATTACCCCATGAGTGACAAACCGCATCAGAATCTGGCCATCATCGGCCACGTCGACCACGGCAAGAGTACGCTCGTGGGTCGCCTCCTCTACGAGACGGGGAGCGTCCCCGAGCACGTAATCGAGCAGCACCGCGAGGAAGCCGAAGAGAAGGGCAAGGGCGGCTTCGAGTTCGCCTACGTGATGGACAACCTCGCCGAGGAGCGCGAGCGCGGCGTCACGATCGACATCGCCCACCAGGAGTTCGACACCGACGAGTACTACTTCACCATCGTCGACTGTCCGGGTCACCGTGACTTCGTGAAGAACATGATCACGGGCGCCTCGCAGGCCGACAACGCGGTGCTCGTCGTCGCGGCCGACGACGGCGTCGCGCCCCAGACCCGCGAGCACGTGTTCCTGGCCCGCACGCTCGGGATCAACGAGCTCATCATCGGCGTCAACAAGATGGACCTGGTCGACTACCAGGAGTCCTCCTACAAGGAGGTCGTCAGCGAGGTCGAGGACCTGCTCAACCAGGTCCGCTTCGCGACCGACAACACCACGTTCGTGCCGATCTCGGCGTTCGAGGGCGACAACGTCGCCGAGACGTCCGAGAACACCGACTGGTTCGACGGGCCGACCCTGCTGGAGTCGCTCAACGACCTGCCGGAGGCCGAGCCGCCGACGGACGCGCCGCTCCGCCTGCCGATCCAGGACGTCTACACCATCTCCGGCATCGGGACCGTCCCCGTGGGACGCGTCGAGACCGGGATCCTCAACACCGGCGACAACGTCTCCTTCCAGCCGTCCGACGTGGGCGGCGAGGTGAAGACGGTCGAGATCCGACCACGAGGAGGTGCCCAAGGCCGAGCCGGGCGACAACGTCGGGTTCAACGTCCGCGGCATCGGCAAGGACGACATCCGCCGCGGTGACGTCTGTGGTCCCGCCGACGACCCGCCGAGCGTCGCCGAGACGTTCCAGGCGCAGGTCGTCGTCATGCGAGCACCCGTCGGTCATCACGGCCGGCTACACCCCGGTCTTCCACGCCCACACGGCGCAGGTCGCCTGTACGATCGAGTCGATCGATCAGAAGATCGACCCGTCCTCGGGCGAGGTCGCCGAGGAGAACCCGGACTTCATCAAGTCCGGCGACGCCGCGGTCGTCACCGTGCGACCCCAGAAACCGCTCAGCATCGAGCCGTCCGGCGAGATCCCGGAGCTCGGCAGCTTCGCCATCCGCGACATGGGGCAGACCATCGCGGCCGGCAAGGTGCTCGAAGTCAACGAGCGATAATCGATGCAGCAGGCACGCGTCCGCCTCGCCGGCACGAGCCCCGAGGACCTCGACGACATCTGCGACGACGTCCGCGAGATCGCGGACTCGACGGGAGTCGCCCTGTCGGGCCCGATCCCGCTGCCGACGAAGACGCTCGAGATCCCGTCGCGCAAGTCCCCGGACGGTGAGGGGACGGCGACGTGGGAGCACTGGGAGATGCGCGTCCACAAGCGTCTGATCGACATCGACGCCGACGAACGCGCGCTCCGTCAGCTCATGCGCGTCCAAGTGCCGAACGACGTCAGCATCGAGATCGTTCTCGAAGACTGAGCGCTAGGGCGTTTCTCTTTCACCCCTTTCGTTTTTCGACGCGGCCAGCGACGGCGCCGTCGATTTCCTCCGTCCGGTGCGTCCGCCTCCCGCTTACCGCGCGTCGAGCAGCCCGACGCGACCGGCCACGAGACCGCAGAACGCGCCGGTGGCGTGCGCGACGAGCGCGACGCCCGGCGCGGCCGTCGTCGCGGTGAGGACGACGGCGACGAGACCGAACAGGAGCAGCTGGAGCCGCGGGGAGAGCCGCAACCGGTCGAACAGCGTCGTGCTCACGGCGTTACCGGCGAGCAGGTAGCCGCCGAGCGCGAACACTGCGCCGCTGATCCCCAACACGGCGGCCGGGGGACCGAGCAGGCTCCCGACGGTCACCTGTGCGACGCCCGCGAGCGCGCCCGTCGCGATCACGAACGCGTGGAACCGCGGGCGGGTCGTTCGACGCTCGACGAGGGGACCGACGAGCAGCAGCGCGAGGGCGTTCGCCAGCAGGTGGCCGACGGATCCGTGCGCGTACACGCTGGTGACGAGCGTCCACGGAGCGACGGAGAGGGGCGCCGACAGCGCGAACAGTCCCGCGAGACCGACGACGCCGAGGACGGCCTGCGCGGCGCCGACGAGGAGGGCGATTCCGAGCGTTTCGAGGGTGGCTCGCATCGGGCAAGCGTTGGGACCGCGCGGTGAAAAGGCTGTGTCGGTGCGACCCGCTCGCGAGTCCGACCCGGACGCGACCCGCGAGGCCGCTCGGGACGCGACTCGAATCACGTCGTCGGGGTCGTGCGCGCGGGCCATCCGCCTCGCCTCGGCGGCGTACCGCTCGCGGTCGGCGGGGTCGTCGACGCTCCCGACGTTCGCCGGGTCGGCGTCGACGGCGGCGGTCGTGTCGCGCACGTCGGAGTAGGAGGTGAGCGCGCGCTCCTTCCGGAAGTAGCGCTCGCCGTCGGGTGTCGCGTACGTGAGGATCACCATATTCTGCTCGTCGTCGGAGTAGGTGCGCTCGACGAGCCACATCCGCACGTCGTCGCCCGCGGCGTCGGCGTCCGCCTCGTTCGCGCTCATGCGTGGTATTTCGCGTTTAACGAACAAACGTGTTGCGCCGGGCTGGGTCCGTACCCCTCCGTTTCGCCTCCGCGAACCGCCAGCGTTTTATTCTTTAGGGCGGCCTAAACGAATGGATGAACCCACGCGTCGCCGTCGCTCGGCTCCGCGAGTGCCTCCGTCGCCTCCGCGAGCGTCTCCCTCGGGGATCGCTCGCGGTCGCGGGGACGGTTCTCGTCCTCGCCGTCGGCGGCGCGGTGCTGACGCGGACCCTCGACGTCGAGGCCGTCGTCGAGGCGGCCGTCGCCGCGGACCCGTCGCTCCTCCTCGCGGCCCTCGCTGTCTACCTCGCCTCGTGGCCGGTCCGCGGGCGGCGGTACGGCGACGTGCTCGCGCCGATGGGGTACCGGTGTCGCACGGCGTTCCTCACGGCGACGGTGTTCGCGAGCCAGACCGCGAACCTGATCGTCCCCGCGCGGGCCGGCGACGGGGTGCGCGCGTACCTGCTGAACGACCGGCGCGCGGTTCCGTATCCGACGGGGGTCGCGTCGCTGGCGGTCGAGCGGGCCTTCGACCTGGTCGCGCTCGGCGCGCTTGGTGGCGCTGCAGCTTGCGGCCCTGCTCGTCGACGGGCGGGCGGTCGCGCCGGACGGGTCGGGGCGGGCGGTCGCGGCCGCCGCGGGGACCGCGCTCGCGGCCGCGCTGTTCTCGGCGGGCGCCGTCGCGGTCGCGAGGAGCGACCGTCGGTTCGGCCCGGCCCTCCGCGACCGCGTCGAGGGGTCTCGGCTCTCGCGGGTCGTCGACGCCGCGGTCCGGTTCGGCGCCGCCGTCCGCGTCGTCGCCGCCGACGGGCGCGCGGTCGTCCGGGTGTTCCTCGCGAGCGGCGTCGTGTGGGGGGCGGATGCCGTGACCGCCGTCCTCGTCCTCGCGGCGCTCGTGGGCGGATTCGGGGGGAGCGTCGCCCCGGAACGCTGCTCGTCGTCGGGACCCTCGCCGTCTCGGCCGGGAACCTCGCGAAGGTGTTGCCGCTCTCGCAGGGCGGGATCGGGCTGTACGAGGCGGCGTTCACCGGTATCGTCGTCGCGACCACGCCGATCCCGGCCGAGACCGCGCTCGCCGCGGCGGCGCTCGACCACGCGCTGAAAAACGCCGTCACGCTCGCGGGCGGCGGCCTCGTCGCGGGCGCGTTCGACTTCTCCGTGACCCGCGCGCCCGACGAGTCGGAGCGAGAGCCGGACGCGGCCGCGACGCGGCCGTCTCCGGACCGCTAATTTTTTAGGTAACCCTAAAAACAACCGAGTATGAACCCGACCGCCTCGGACCGCGACGGTCCGGACATCTGCGTGATCGTCCCGACGATACGGGAGTACGAGTGCGTCCGCGCGTACGTCGAGAACGCCCGCGAACACGGCTTCGACGTCTCGCGGCTCCACTTCGTGCTCGTCACCGAGGACTTCTGTGACGTCTCGGAGATGCGCGCCATGCTCGACGACCTCGGCGTCTCCGGCGAGGTGTTCGACGGCACCCGCCGCGAGGAGTGGTACGAGGCGAACGGGGTCGCGGAGTACGACCACGTCGTCCCGGCCGCGAGCCACGCCGAGACGAGCTTCGGGCTGCTGTACATGTGGGCCGACGACTCCTTCGAGTACGGGATCTTCATCGACGACGACACGCTCCCGCACGACGACGCCGACTACTTCGGCCGTCACATGGAGAACCTCGCGTTCGAGGGGGAGATCGAGCGGGTCAGTTCGGACGAGGACTGGGTGAACGTCCTCTACCGGAACGCCGACGAGCACGAGCTTTACCCGCGCGGCTACCCCTACTCCGCGATGGACGAGACGGTCGAGACGGACGCGGTCGCGGTCGAGTCCGGCGAGGTCGTCGCCTCGCAGGGCCTCTGGACGAACGTCCCCGACCTCGACGCGGTCCGGATCCTGATGGACGGCGACTTGGAAGGGCAGGCCCAGACGCGAACGACCGCCGACGACTTCGGGAACGACTTCGTCGCCGAGCGCGGCAACTACCTCACTGTCTGCTCGATGAACCTCGCGTTCCGCCGCGAGGTGATCCCCGCGTTCTACCAGCTGCCGATGGACGACAACGAGTGGGACGTGGGTCGGTTCGACGACATCTGGTCGGGCCTGTTCCTCAAGCGGGCCTGCGACGTGCTCGGCAAGCGGATCTACAACGGCGACCCGCTGTGTGAGCACAACAAGGCCCCGCGCTCGACGTTCGACGACCTCGCGAACGAGGTCGCCGGGCTGGAGCTGAACGAACACGTCTGGGAGGTGATAGACAGCGTGGAACCGGAGGTTCCACGGGCCGCTCAGACGGCAGAGCCGTCTGAGGACGAGGCGGGTGACGACGCGGACTCGTACGCGGCGGTCTTCGACGCGATGGCCGACGCGCTCGCCGAGGGCGACTTCGCCGAGTGGAACAACGGCGCGTTCCTCAACCACTGCGGCGAGTACATGCGCGACTGGCTCGACTGCCTCGACGCAATCCGCCGGACGCCGGCGGTCGCGGACGACTGAACCGACACGACTAAGAGGATTTAGGGGGACCTAAAACACATGACGACTCACGATCACACCGAGACGAAGGTGAACCGGAGACGGTTCCTCGCGAGCTCCGCCGCGGTCGGCGCGGTCGGACTCGCGGGCTGTACAAGCGAGGAAACGGACGACAGCGGCGCGGAGTCGTCGATCGGCCAGATCGGCTCCGGTCGCGAGGGGCGCGGCCTGCCGGGCGGCACGCCGATCTCCGAGATGCCCGACCTCTCGGGCGAGCTGACGGTGTACTCCGGCCGCAACGAGTTCCTCGTCGGCCCGCTCGTCGAGTACATCGACGAGGAGTATCCCGACCTCGACCTGGAGGTCCGGTACGCCTCCTCCACCGACCACGTGAACGCGATCATCAACGAGGGCGAGGGGTCGCCGGCGGACGTGTTCTACTCGGTGAACTCGGGGTCGCTCGGCGCCCTCGCGAGCGAGGGACGCACGCAGGCGATCCCGAGCGATGTCGGCGACCTGGTCCGCGAGGAGTTCCGGACCGACCAGTGGATCGGCACCTCCGGCCGCGCCCGGACGGTCCCGTACGACAGCAGCGAGTACGACGCCTCGGACGTACCCAGCGACATCATGGCGTTCCCCGAGGAGTTCGACGGCGACCTCGCGTGGGCGCCCTCCTACGGCTCCTGTCAGGCGTTCGTCACCGCGATGCGGATCCTCGAAGGCGACGAGACCACCCGCGAGTGGCTCGAAGCCGTCGTCGACTCGGGGGCGACCACGTACAACAACGAGTTCCGCGTCTGCGAGGAGATCGCGGACGGGACCGTCGACGCCGGATTCACGAACCACTACTACATCCAGCGCGTCCTCGACGGGAGTCCGGAGGCGACCATCGACACCGGCTTCACCGAGGGCGACGCCGGCGCGGTGTTCAACGTCGCGGGCGCCGCGATCGTCGACACCGCCACGGACACCGAGCTCGCCGGGAACTTCGTCCGGCACCTGCTGTCCGCGGAGGCGCAGGACTACTTCGCGCGCTCGACGTTCGAGTACCCGCTCATCCCCGACGTGGACCCGGTCGGCAATCTCCCGACGATCGACGAGCTCGACGTGCCGGACATCGACCTGACGGAGCTGTCCGACTTGGAGGCGACCGTCGACCTCATGCGCGAGGCCGGCGTCAACATCTGACGCGTCTCGTTCCGTGTCGTCCCGCTCCGACTCGTCGCTTTTTGCGCGGTTCGCGGCCCGGTCTCGCCAGCGGCTCGCTCGCGCGGACCGGACGACCGCGGCCGTGGTCTGCGTCTCGCTGACCGCGGGGGTCCTGACGTTCGCGGTCGCCGCGACGCTGTTCTCGCACCACTCCGCGAACCACGACGAGGGCGTCTACCTCACGCAGGCCGCGCTCCTCCTCGGCGGTCAACTGGAGTTCCACGCCGGCGCGCTCGCCGACGCCTTCCACCCGTGGTTCTTCGTCGAGGACGGCGGGCGCCTCTACCCGAAGTACAGCCCCGTTCCGGCGGCGACGTACGCGATATCGATGGCCCTCTTCGACGAACCGCGGGTGACGCTCGCGGTGATCGCCGCGGGCAACGCCGCGCTCGTCTACCTGCTCGGCGCGATGACCGTCGGTCGGCGGGCGGGAGTCGCCGCGGCCGTCCTGTTCGCTGCGTCGCCGATGGCGATCCTCACGGGCGCGACGTTCCTCTCGTACGCGCCCACGACGTTCTTCAACCTCCTGTTCGCGGTCGCGTACCTCCGGAGCGTCCGCGACGGGTCGACCGCGGCCGCCGGAGTCGCGGGCGCCGCGATCGGGATCGCCTTCTTCGCGCGCCCGCTCACCGCGGTGCTTTTCGCGGCGCCGTTCATCTGCCACGCGCTGTGGCGGGTCGGGTCGGCGATTTCGGCCGAGGGGCTGGGAATCTCGTCGCTCCCGGATCCCGTCCGCAGACACGGGCTGACGGCGCTGTTCGGGACGCTGTTCGTGGGCGTGACGCTCGCGTACAACCTCCGGATCACGGGGTCGCCGCTCACCTTCCCGTACCAGGCGTTCGCGCCGATGGACGGTCCCGGTTTCGGCGAGCGGCGCATTCTGGGCCACTCGGTGGAGTACACGCTGCCGCTGGCGCTCGAATCGAACGGCTACGCGCTGCGAGAGCTGGCGACGCGGTGGGTCGCGGCCGGGCCGCTCGGGACGCTGCTCGCGTTCGTCGGCGGCGCGGTCGCGGTCCGGCGGTGGCGCGCGGGTGTCGACCTCGCGGGGGCGGACCCCACGGGTTCGGCCGACTCGGCCGAGCCGAGCGGGGACGGCGAGCGAACCGGCACCCTGTCGTTCCGGCGGACCGCGGCGCTGCTTCTCGCCGGCGTGGCCGTCTCGGTCGTCGTCGGGAACCTCTTTTTCTGGGGGACGCACAACGCGCTCGCGACGCTGTCGGACCCGACCGACGGGCTCGCCGCGCTGTTCGGCCCGTTCTACCACTTCGACCTGCTCGTGCCGCTGTCGGTGTTCGGCGGTCTCGGCGTCGCGGCCGCGGCGCGCGCGCTGCCGCGGCTTCGCGCCGCCATCGCTGCGCGGACCGGCTCCGAACGGAGCGCGCGGGCCGCGGTCGCCGTCCTCGTCGCGGTCGCGCTCGTCGTCGCGTCCGGCGCAGCGGTCACGGCCGCGAGTGACCCGATCGAGCGCAACGCGGCGGTCGACGCCAAACACGAGGCCGCGTACGCGCCGTTCGACGAGACCGAGTTCACCGACGCGCTGGTGTTCGTCCCGACCCCGTACGGCGAGTGGCTCGGCCATCCGTTCCAGGAGCTCCGGAACGGCCCGGGACTCGACGGCGACGCGGTGTACGCGCTCGACCGCGACCCGGAGGAGGACTTCGCGGTCCTCGACGCCTACCCGAACCGAACGATCTACCGGTACGGCTACCGCGGCGTGTGGACCTCGGACCCCGCCGACCGGGTCACGCCGAAGCTGGAGCCGATCGAGGTGCGCTCCGGCTCGCGGGCCGACGCCGAGACGACCGTCGGGGTCCCCGAGCGCGTCGACAGCGCGCGGGTCCGGGTCGAGACGCGTCGCGGCGAGGGGCGGGCGGAGTACACCGTGGCCGACCCCGAGGCCGGCGACCCGCTCTCGGTCGAGTGGTCGATCGGGAGCGACGGGGTTCGGCTGGCCGATGCGCCCAACGAATCGGTCTCGGTCGACCCCGCGGGCGACGTGGCGATCCTCACGGTGACGCTGTTCGCGCCCGACGGCTCGACGTTCACCTACCGGCAGGAGGCGACGGTTCGGACCGACGATGACGAGGTGGTGGGAGGCGAGGCGGTGGGAGGCGGGGAGGGCGACGTCGAGGTCGTCTGGCCCCCGGAGCGATCCGTGTGTCGGTTGGTCACTGACTGCGGGAGCGAGGGGACCTACCTCCCCGACCAGCCCGACGAGCACTCCGAGTGGGTCGTCTTCGAGACGCGGGCCGAGGCGAGCGACTAATACGACGACAGCTTATAAACGGCTACCAGCAGATCGGCTGAGAGCAGTTCTAAATCCGCAACAGCTCGCTTATAAATGATTGACCAGAGAGCAGCGGTGAACTCTGCCAAAGCCCCAGCCGCTCGCTTATAAACAGCCGCCAGCGGACCGGCGGTGAACACCTCCAAAGCCCCAGCCGCGAGGACTCGCGCGGCTCGGTGCGCTCCTCGCTCGTTCGCTCCGCTCACTCGCTGCGGTGCTTCCGTCGCCGTGCTTCGCCCTCACGGCTGCCCCTTTGAATCCCGCCCCGCACCACTCCGCACAGCACCTCACACCTCCCCAGCCTCGTCAGTCGCCGTCGCTTCGCTCCGGCGACTGACTCCCTCGCGCGTGCTCCTCGCGGCCGCCTTCGGCGGCCACTCGGAGGCACGCGCCACCGCCGCGTTCATTTATAAATAGTCGGCGCCGTCGCTCACGAGTTCAAAAACGTCGCCGGCGGCGGCCTACTGTGCCCACAGTAGATGGACCGCCGTCCGACGACCGCGTCGAGAGGGAAGCGCCCTCAGAAGCGCCGCAGCTGCTCTTCGAGGCAGACGGTGACGATCGACTTCGCGATGGCGGCGCCGCCGCCGATCGGGTCGAGCTTCGTCTCGCCGAGGCGCTCGGCGTACCGGATCGGTCGCTCGCGCACGTCGTGGCCGCGCATCAGCGGCCGGATCAGGAGTTCGGCGGAGAGACCGGTGTTCTCGGTCCAGCCGATCTCCTCGACCACGTCGCGGCGGTACGCGCGCATCCCGGTTGTGGTGTCGTGGACGCGCTCGCCCATCAGGAGGGAAGCGAGCGCCGCGAACGCGTGGTTGCCGAAGCGGTTGAACGCGGGCATCGCCTCGGCGCCGTGGTAGAGCCGGTCGCCGCTCACCACGTCGGCGCCGTCGTTGATCTCGGCGAGGAACTCCGGGAGCGCCTCCATCGGGTAGGTGTCGTCGCAGTCGGTCGTGACGACCACGGGGCGGTCCGGGGTCAGTATGGCCTCGCGGACGGCGACGCCGTACCCCTGCGGCTCCTGCTCGATCACGCGCGCGCCGTGTTCGCGGGCGATCTCGGGGGTCCGGTCCGAGGAGCCGTCGACGCAGACGACCTCGGCCTTCCCGTTGGTCACCTCGTCGATGTCCTCCAGCACCGTCGCGATGGCCTCCTCCTCGTTGTACGTCCCCATCACGACGCTGAGGTCGTCGAAGGTGTACGGTTCGCCGCCGTCGGCGGCGGTGTCCGCGTCGTCCGTCGCGTCGCTCCCGCTCGTCGCGGCCGCCTCACTGCCGTTCTCGACCGCGGCCGCGGACCCGTTCGTCGCGTGCGCTGAGTCGCTCATTACCCGACTCTCCGTTCGCACGCACTTGAGTTTTTAGGTTTACCTAAATTCAGTGGTAGCCGGCCGTCACGACCTGTCCGCAAGCCGGCCGTCAAGCGCCGTCGGCGAACCAGCTGGCCACGTCGTCGCCGACGCGAAGCGCGAGCGCGGCGATGGTGAGCGTCGGGTTCATCGCGCCGCTCGTGGGGAAGACGGAGCTGGAGGCAATCCAGCAGTTGTCGAGGTCGTGGGTCCGGCAGTCGGCGTCGACGACGCCCCGATCCGGGTCGTCGCTCATCCGCGTCGTCCCCATGTGGTGGTAGGCGGGACCGGTGGCGTCCGGGCCGGAGACCCACTCGACGTCGGCGCCGAGCTCCTCCAGCACCTCGACTTGGATCTCGTTCGCCCGTTCGATCGTGTCGAGCGCGCGGTCACCGACGGTCCACTCGATCTGCGGGACCGGGTTCCCACGGTCGTCGGTGCGGTCGCCCGCGAGCGTCACGCGGCTGTCGGCGTCGGGGAGCTGCTCGACGAGCGCGCCCATCGCGACGTGGTTCCCGTACTCGTCCCGCAGGCGATCGCGGAGCGGGTCGCCCCAGTCGTCGCCCGTGAGCGCCGATTCCACGGGAGACGGGCCGGCGTAGTTGAAGAACTCCAGCTTGAACGGGGCCTGATGCTCGTCGGCCTCGTCGTAGAACTGGTCGCAGGCGCTGGTGTAGAAGCCGACGTGGTTCTGTCTCGTCTCCTCGTCGAGTGTGCCGCCCGCGCCCGCGAACAGGTGATCCATGAAGAACTCGCCGACGTGGCCGCTCCCGTTCGCCAGCCCGTCGGGGTAGCGGTCGGACGCCGAGAGGAGCAGGAGCCGCGGCGTCTCCACGCCCCCGGCGGCGACGACGAACGCGTCCGCCTCCTGCCGGTGCCGCTCCCCGTCGGGCGTCGCGTAGACGGCCGCGGTCACCCGGTCGTCGCCGTCGTGTTCCAGCCGCTCGACCGGCGCGCGGTCGATCACGGTCGCGCCCGCCGCCTCGGCGCGCTCGACGTGGACCGTCGCGTCGTACTTCGCGCCGCTCGGGCAGACGGGCTGGCAGGTGCCGTAGCCGACGCAGGGCGAGCGGTCGTCGTACGGCTCGGAGTTGCGCGCGTTCGGCACCGAGTCGCATGTCGATCCCCAGCGACTCGCAGGCCTCGGCGAAGAGGGAGTCGCTGTACGACGGCTCGAACGCCGGCATCGGATGCGGCTCCTCGCGGGGCGGCGCGTAGGGGTTGTCCGACGCGCCCGCGACGCCCAGCTCGCGCTCCGCCTCGGCGTAGTACGGCCGCAGGTCCGCGTAGTCGACCGGCCAGTCGGCGCCGACGCCGCGCTCGCTCACGGAGTCGAAGTCGTCCTCGTGGAGCCGCATCACCATCCCCTGCCAGTGGAGCGTCGATCCGCCGACGCCCTTCACGCGGGCGTGGTTCAGGGGGTAGAACCGGTCGCCGGCGTTCTCGTGGGCGTCGCGCTCGCCGCCCACGTCCCAGACGTCCGGGCGGTCGTAGAACGGGCGGATCGCCCGCTCCTGTCTGGCGAGCCGGTCTTCGGGGTCGAACCGCGGCCCGGCGTCGAGCACGACGACTTCGCGCTCGCCCGCGAGCCGGTCGGCGACGAGCGCCCCCGCGGGGCCGGCGCCGACGACGCAGACGTCCGCGTCGGTGACGGGCGTGCGGTCGACCCCGTCGGGCGCCGACCGCTCGTCGCCGACGCTCTCGGCGCCGCTCATTGCGGCCCCCGCTGATAGCTCTCCGCGCCGCCCGGGTGGCCCTGCGGGTTCTCGATACCAACCAGCTCCCCGCCGGTCGGGGAGGCGTACAGCGCCAACAGGAGCTCGTTGACGACGTAGTACCGGACCCGCTCTGCGGTCGTCCCCTCGGGGTCCTCCTCGGCGGTGTCGGCGCCGACCTCCCGGAGGAGCCGGTCGCGGTCCGCGGGGTCGAGGTCGGCGACCGGCGCGCCGTGCCACGAGTTCGCGAGGTGGTTCAGCTCCGCAACGGTCTCGCGGACCCCCGTCGCGTGCGCGGAGCCGTCGAGCCGCCCGGCGAGGAACCCCTCAACGAACTCGCTCACGCCGGCGATCTCGGAGGGGTAGACGACCGACGCGACGGCGGTCAGGGTCTCGCGGACCGCCTCGTCGTCGGCCGGGGCGTCGTCGCCGTCGCGACTCCCGTCTTCCTCAGGGCGCTCTCCGCGGTCCGCGGCGAACCGCGCGCCGAGCGCGACCCCGCCGCTCGCGCCGAGCGCGGCCAGCGCCGCCGCCGCGTCGCGCCGCGTCAGTTCCATGTGGTTTTTAGGCAACCCTAAATTAATATATCCGTCGGAGTGCGGTCGGTTGCGGCGGGCTACAGCCGGACGCGGTCGGTCGCGTTCGGGGGGAGCGCCGCCGCGCCTCCGCGGCGGGATCGGAACCCCTAACGGCGGTTGCGTCCATCTTCCGACCAACCGACCGCTTCCCGGACCATGAGCCCGATAACCCGGATCCGCGACCGGCTGACCGACGGGGAGGACCGACTACCGCTGGGGCTGACGCTGCTTTGCGCCGCCATCGCGGCAACGCTCGTCTTCCCGCTCGCGTGGCTCGTGATCGAGGCGGTCACCGTCGACCCCGCGCGCGCCGTCGAACTCACCCTCAGCGTCCGCACCGCGGACACCGTCCTCAACAGCCTGTTGTTGATGGTCGGCGTGACTGCGTTCTCGATCGCGATCGGCGTTCCGCTCGCGTATCTCACCGCTCGGACCGACCTCCCGTTCCGGCGGTTCTGGGCGGTCGCGGCCGCGCTCCCGCTCGTCGTCCCGAGCTACGTCGGCGCGTTCTCGTTCGTCTCCGCGTTCGGGCCGCGCGGCGAGTTCCACGAGGTCCTCGCGCCGCTCGGGATCGAGCGGATCCCGGAGATATACGGCCTTCACGGGTCCATACTCGTCATCACGCTGTACACGTACCCGTACGTCTACCTGACGACGCGGGCCGCGCTGCTGTCGTTCGACACGACGCTGCTGGAGGCGGCGCGGACGCTGAACCACGGGCGGCTGGCGTCGTTCCGCCGCGTGACGCTGCCCGCGATCCGCCCCGCGGTCGCCGCCGGCTCGCTGCTCGCGGCGCTGTACGCGGTCTCCGACTTCGGGACGCCCTCTATCATGCGGCTGTCGGTGTTCACCCGCCAAATCTACGTCGAGTACAACTCCTTCGGGAGCGACTACGCCGCGCTGCTCTCCTTGCAGCTGCTCGTCGTCGTGCTGTTCGTGCTCGCCTTGGAGTGGCTCGTCCGCTCCGACGCCTCCTCGCACGGGGACGACGCCGGCCGGACGGAGGACCGCGTGTCGCTGGGGCGGCTCCGGTGGCCGGCGACGCTGCTGCCCGCCGGGGTCTCCGCGGTCGCGCTGCTCGTGCCGCTGTGGATCCTCGGGCTGTGGCTGGTCCGGTCGGAGTCGGGCCGCCGACCCTCGATGGCCTTCGACCCGATCCAGGTGCTCAACTCCGTCTCGGTCTCCGCGGCCGCGGCGGTCGTCGCCGCGCTCGCGGCGATCCCCATCGCCTACTTCGCGGCCAACCACGACTCCCGGCTCGCGACGCTGTTCGAGCGCGCGACGTACGTCGGCTTCGCGGTGCCCGGCATCGTGCTCGCGCTCGCGCTCGTCTACTTCGGCTCCGGCTACCTGCCGTGGATCTACCAGACGCTGCCGCTACTGATCTTCGCGTACGTCGTGCGCTTCCTCCCGCAGGCGGTCGGGTCGAGCCGGACGTCGATCCTCCAGGTCGACCCGCGGCTCGTGGAGGCCGGCCGGACCCTCGGTGAGTCCTCGCTGGGCACGTTCCGGCGGGTCACGTTCCCGCTCACGCGGTCGGGGATCGTCGCCGGCGCCGCGCTCGTGTTCCTCACGACGATGAAGGAACTGCCAGTCACGCTCATCCTCCGCCCCTCCGGATTCGAGACGATCGTCACCCAGATCTGGCGCGCGCAGGAGTCGGCGCTGTACCAGTACGCGGTGGTGCCGACGCTCATCCTCCTCCTCATCTCCGGGCTCTCGATGGTCGTCCTCCTCGCACAGGAGGGCGGGCAAGAGGGACTGTGAGCGGGGAGACCGCTCGCCGACTCCCCGCTCGGCTGTACGCGTCGGCGTCGAACGCCGGACTCGATGTCCGCCGTCTCCGTCAGGTCGCAGAGACCGGAGTCACGCGGCGGTTATGACACAAACACACAACACTGGTGCCGCGGATCGACGGCGAAAGCGCGGGTCAGTCCGCGGCGGACGTCCGCTGCTGGCGCGTCACGCGGAGCGAGGTTATCGTCGTGTAGAGGACCGCGAACGCGACGACGACCGCCGCGCCGACCACGAGCACCAGCCCGAGCAGTTCGAGCGTCGGGTTGCGGAGGTAGGAGCCGACCTCGCCGATGCCGACGGCGATGGAGCCGATAAGTAACATTCCGCCGAAGTACACCTTGATACCGTCGGCGTCGACGACGGCGGTCGCGGCGGAGCCGACGCGCGCGCCGAGCGCGCTCCCGAACAGGAGCGGCGCGACGATGCCGAGGTTCACGCCGCCGCCCTGCCCGTAGAGGTAGCTCCCGAGACCGCCGGAGAAGACGATCTCGAAGAGGTCCGTCCCGACCGCGACGGGCACCGGGACGCCGATCGCGTAGATCATCGCAGGCATTCGGATGAAGCCGCCGCCGACGCCGAGGAAGCCGGACAGGACGCCGGTCGCGAACGCGACGGCCGTGATCACCCACGCGGAGACGCGGACGTCGCCGCGGAGCGTCACCATCGGCGGAATCCGAACCGTTCGTTGTATCTTCTTCGCGATCTCGGGTATCTCGTACTCGTCGAGCTCCCTGTCGGCCGCCTCGTGGTCGCCGCCGCCGCCGCCGTCCCCTCGGTCCCCGCCGTCCCCGCCGCCGCCCCGGCCACCGCCCGTCAGGGCGTCGCGGGTGACCATCGCGCCGACGCCGCCGAGCAGGACGACGTACGCGACGCTGATGACCCCGCCCGCGAGGCCCAGCGATTCGAGGTAGTAGACGCTCGCGCGGCCGACCTCGATGCCGACGGTCGTGCCGGTGATCATGATCGCGCCGAGCTTGTAGTCGACCTGCCCCAGGTCGTGGTGTTTCAGGGTCGCGATGACGGCCGTCCCGAAGACGAACGCCATCCCGCTCCCGACCGCGACGGGCGCCGGGTAGTCCAGCATGAGCAGCGCGGGGGTGACGAGGAACGACCCGCCCATGCCGAAGAACCCGAACAGGACGCCGACGACGAGACCGAACCCGACGAAAAGCGCCGCCATCTCCGGACTCGTCCCCAGAATTCCGGGGCCGCCGAGGAAGCTATCGAGCATCGGCCTCACCCCCGACGAGGAGCCGCATCAGCGAGGGGCCGACGAGCCGTTCGAGGCCGCCGTAGCCGACGTACAACACGAACGCTTCCACGAGGATCGCGCCGATAAGCAGGGCAGTCTCCGGGTCCCACGCGGGTATCTCTACTCCTGCCATCGCTTCTCACTTTCACTTCCGAGTTCAGTATTTCGCTTCTGGCACATTTCTGCTCACTCTCCTCTACCTGCCTCGTACCTATAATGGTTTTGGGGTTAGTGTACAATACTATATTCCGGTAACCTCGGTCGGAGTACCGATAACTTATAGAGAGGTTTTCGTGTGGGGAGGGCCGGCGGACCGTCGGTGGGCGCTGCGGTCGACGAACTCAGAAGCTCCAGCCGCTCGTTTATAAATGACTGACTGCGGATCGGTGGCGGACGCCTCCAAAACCCAGCCGCTCGCTTATAAATAACTGACCGTGGATCGGCGGCGAACACCTCCAAAGCCCCAGCCGCTCGCTTATAAATAACTGACCGTGGATCGGCGGCGAACACCTTCAAAGCCCCAGCCGGGAGGACGACGTACGCTCGCTGCGTTCCTCAGTCGGTCGCTACCGCTCCCTCCTTGCGGTACTTGCGTCGCCTACGTCGTCCTCCCGGCTGCCCCTTTGAGTCCCACCCCGCACCGCCCCGCACGGCACCTCACGCCTCCCCAGCCTCGCGGTTCGCGCTCTCCGAGCGCTCACCGCTCCCTCGCGTGTGCGGCTCACGCCCTTCGGGCGTTCGCCGGCACGCGCCACCGCTGTGAATGATTTAATAATCGACGCCGCGGTGTGTTCCATTTATGAGAGGAGCGCCGCGGCGGCGTACGCGAGCGCGAACGAGAGGGCGAACGACCCGGCCCACGCCCCCACCGTCACGAGGATCTTCCGCGCGTCTACCGCGTCGCGGCCGCCGACGGCCGCGCCGCTCCCGATGATCGCGCTGACGACGATCTCGTTGAACGAGACCGGGACGCCGAGGAGGACGGCCAGCTGCGCGATCAGGAACGACGGGACGAGCGCCGAGATGGAACGCCGCGGCCCGAGCGAGGAGTAGTCCTGCGCGAGCGACTTGATCATCCGGGGCGCGCCCGTCCACGAACCGACCAGCATCCCCAGCCCGCCGCCCACGAGGACGGCCGTCGTCGAGATCATCCCCACCTCGTCGAGCAGCGGGAGCAGCGGCCCGACTGCCAGCCCGACCTGACTCCCGCCCGCGGAGAACGCGACCAGCGACCCGAGCGCGAGCAGCACCCGCCGCAGGCCTCCCTCCTCGTCGCGAGCGATGTCCCACCAGACGACGACCCCGACCGCCAGCGCGGCGAGACCGGTAATCGCGCCCGCCGACGCGACGCCGTCGACCGCCAGCGCGCCCTGTGCGAGGCTGCGGACGGTGCCGGACGCGGTCCCTTCGCCCAAGAAGCTGAACTGAACGTTCACGAGTACGGCCCCGACGACTCCGGCGAGGGCCGCAACGCTGTACCGCTCGGGAACGCCGGGCCGCGGGAGGACGCCGGCGATTCCGAACGCGATGCCGCCGCCGACGAGCGGCGTCAGCGCCCAGACGGCGCCGATCTGCTGGTACTTCGACGGGACCGGCGTCCCGCCGAGCGCCAGGCCGACGCCGATGACGGCGCCGGTGACGGTGAACGCGGTCGCGATCGGAATCCCTGTCGCGATACCGAGCGCCATCAGCCCCGCGCCGAGGACGAGGACGAGGATGACGCCGGCGACGGGGAGACCCATCCCGCCGACGAGGCCGCTGCCGACGGCCTCCGAGACGTTGCCGCCCTGGGTGACGGCGCCGGCGAAGCCGAAGACGCCGACCAGGAGGGCGGCGCGCATCGTCCCGACGGCGTTCGCGCCGACGGCAGGGGCGAACGGGGTCGCGCCGCTCGACCCGGCGCCGATCACCCACGCCATGAACAGGCTGGCGAGCGCCGCGCCGACGAAGAGGGCGATGAGTGCGGGGTCCATCGAGCCGGTTGTCAGTCCGCGCCCGCCGCGGCGCCGTCGCGGGCCCCGCTCCGGCTCCGCCAGTAGCCCTGTGCGTACGCCCCGACGAACATCCCGGCGAGTGCCCAGAGGATGGCGACGTTTCCGACGCCGAGGCTGGCGTACGCCGCGCCCGGACAGATCCCGGAGAGCCCCCAGCCGACGCCGAAGACGGCGCCGCCAACGAGGACGTTCCGGTCGAACGGCTTCAGGCGCCGCTCGTAGGGGTCGCCCGTGAGGGGCGCGGCGTCCCGGAGCCGGGGCAGCAGCGCGAACGCGACCCCGGAGACGATCGCGGCCCCGAACATCACGAACGGGAGCCCCAGATCGTCGAACTGGAGGAAGTTCAACACGACCTCCGGCCGCGCCATGTGGCTGAACCCGAGTCCGAACCCGAATATCAGGCCGCCGACGAAGATCAGCGGCTTGAACAGGGGATGGCGGTCGGCGCTCACGTGTCGCTCCCTCCGGTCGCTCCCGTTTGCGCGGTTCGAGACGCTCGCTGCTCACGGCTCACGTCCGTTCGCCGTTCGCCCTGCGAGGCGCTCATTCCGCTCGCGCCTCGCCTCGCTCGCGTCTCGCACATCACGGACTCACCCCCAACGCGGCGACGACCTGCGCGGTCCCGATCGCCACGGTCAGGAACGTCGCGACGCCGATCAGCGACGTCTTCGACGCCGAGCCGACGCCGCAGACGCCGTGTCCGGACGTACACCCTTTGCCGATCCGGGTCCCGATCCCGACCAGGATCCCGCCGAAGAACAGCCGCCACGGCTGGACGTCGGTCGCCCACAGCGTCACGCCGGCGACCTCGTAGAGGCGGCCGGTCGTTCCGGGCTCGTACAGCGAGGTCGTGACTACGCCGGACTGGAACGTCGCGGCGAACGCGAGTCCGCCGAGGACGATCCCGGCCGTGAACACGAGCCGCCAGTCCCGCGAGGCGACGTACCGCCCGAACCGCGACCGGTCTGAGACGTACGACAGCGTCGACTCGAGGAACGTGCTCGCCCCGGCCGGGATACCGGTCCCGACGTAGATGACGACGGTCCCGAGACCGACGAGTAGCCCGCCGACGGCGTACCGGCTGATCCCGTTGGGGAACAGCTCGGCGACAGCCTGAAGGGGTACTGGGTCAACAACCATCGGCGTCGTTAGTCACCCGCGAGCGAGTCCTGGCTGGCGGCGCAGTTGTTCGGGCCGAGTTCGAGGGTGAACGCCTCCTCGTCGTCGACGGCGTTCTGGCCGAGGTTCGTCGCGATGATGTCCTCGTAGTTGGCCGGCCGTGGGGGCATATCCGAGAGGATCAGGTCGACGAAGTCGTCTTCGTCCATCGTGAGTGCGTCCATCTCCGCGACGAGTTCGCCGATCGGCGCCGTGTAGGTACCGTCGTCGGCCGGCTCGGCGGTATCGCTGAAGTGTGCGCCGCCGACGAGCGTGTCGTCGGGCAGCGAGAGGACGCGCTCCTGAAGCGACTCGTAGAGGGTGCGCGCGGCGTCTGGCGCGCCCTCGTCGCCCTCCTCGAGGTCCGGGCGGGCGACGCTCTCGACGAACAGCCCGTCGCCGGTCGCGAGCAGGCTCTCGTCGACGAGGTAAGAGGTCATCCCGGTCGTGTGACCGGGCGTGTGGACGGTCTCGATCGTTCCGTCGCCGACCGCGAAGGTGTCGCCGTCCTCGGCCGTGGTCAGCTCGTCGGCGTACGTGACGCCGCGGTCGACCGCGGCCTCGGGGATGACGCCCTCGACGCCCTCGTCGTCGAGGTCGCGCACTCCGGAGATGTGGTCGGCGTGGACGTGGGTGTCGAGCGCGTACTTCAGGTCGACGCCGAGGTCGTCGGCGTCGTCGAGGTAGCGGTCGGTAAAGGCCCGAAGCGGGTCGATGATCGCGGCTTCCCCGTCGTCGTAGAGGAGGTAGCCGAGACAGCCCGACGAGGGGCGCTGGTACTGGAGGAGCGTGCCGGCGCCGTCGTAGCGCTCGACCTCGACGGTCTCGTAGACCCTCGCCCACCCGTTCATCCCGTCTTCGAGGTGCTCGACGTCGTAGCCGCGCTCGGCGAGCGTGCCCGCAACGTACTCGCTCGCGCCGCCCTTCGCGCAGAGGACGGTCACCTCGCGGTCGTCGGGGATCCGGTCGAGGACGTCGTCGTCGACCTCGTCGTCGAGGAACTCGAAGTACGGGACGTTGATCGAGGTGACGTTCTCGCCGTCGATGCGCCACTCCTCGTAGTCGGCGCTCATTCGCACGTCGAGGAGCGTGACGTCTTCGCCCGCGTCGATTCGATCTTTCAGTTCGTTCGGTGCGACCGTTTCCACTTCGACGTTCGGCGTCGGGAAGTCATCGGCGTCCATCTTGTACACCCCGTCTACCAGTTGGGTGTAAAAAAGCGTTCGGATAGTAGTTCGAACAATATACAATACAGAGTATCGACTCAACGAGGTATACAGGGCTGAACACGCATTTCGGCCGCTAATGGGTGTATTTAGGTAAAGCAGTCGTTCGTAATACACCCAAGAAACAACATTCTTTTAACTGTCGCAATAATATTGTGTGGTAGCTCCAATACAAATCAACGGAGCAGATACCATATGAGTGCCGAATACGACATCGCGGAGACGCTCGACGTGAAAGGCGCATCGTGTCCCATGCCGGTCGTGAAGACGAAGGGGGCGATCGACGACCTGGCCGAAGGAGCGGTCCTCGAAGTGTTGGCGACCGACCCCGGAAGCATGAGCGACATCGACGGCTGGGCCGACGGCACCGAGGGCGTCGAGCTCGTCGACCAGACGGAAGGAGACGACGTGTACAAACACTACGTCCGCAAGACGGAGTAACGATGGGGAGGGACACACCCGACGGGTCGACCGAGGATGTGCCGGCCGACGAGGCGCCGACCGAGGACGTTCCGGCCGGCGAGGCGCCCTCGCGCGCGGAGCTGGCCGCGCGCGTCGACGAGCTCGAGGCCGCGCTCGCCGAGACCACCGACGACGGCGGCAAGAAGATGAGCATCATCGCCACGAAGGGGACGCTGGACATGGCGTACCCGCCGCTTATCCTCGCCAGCACCGCGGCCGCGTTCGGCTACGAGGTGACCGTCTTCCACACGTTCTGGGGGCTCGAGATCCTCCACGAGGAGCGCTCGAAGAACCTCAAGCTCAGCTCCGTCGGCAACCCCAACATGCCCGTCCCGAACGCCGTCGCCGCGCTTCCCGGCATGGACCGCGTGACGACGAAGATGATGGAAAAGAAGATCGCGGACAACGACACCGCCACGATCGAGGAGCTCCTCGAAACGAGCCTCGACATGGGCGTGGAGTTCCAGGCCTGTCAGATGACCATCGATCTGATGGGGTACGACGAGGACGACTTCTACGACGGCGTCACCACGGGCGTCGGCGCCGCGACCGCCCTCCAGGACATGGCCGAGGCGGACATCCAACTCCTCGTCTGACCTCCGACGGCCGAACCTCCCCGCGAACCGTCGAGACCGTCGCCGAGCGAGAGACGCCGAACCCCCGTACCCTCCGCCGAATCTCGCTTCGACCGATCCCGTACGTACTTATCCGCGACGGCCGACAGGCCGGTATGAACCTTGCCGATTCGCGCGTCCTCGTGACCGGGGGCGCCGGTCTCGTCGGGAGCCACCTCGCAGCGAGCCTGCTCGACCGCGGCGCGACAGTCCGCGTCGCCGACGACCTCTCGAAGGGGACCCGCGACCGCGTCCCCGACGGCGCCGAGTTCGTCGAGGCGGACCTCACCGACCCCGACGACGTCGCCCGCGCGGTCACCGACGAACTCGATATCGTCTTCCACTTCGCGGCGTACACCGACACGAACTACGACGACGACCGCGCGCTGTTCGAGGACAACACCGCGATGACGTACAACGTCCTCGAACGCATGCGCGAGGTCGGCGTCACCAACCTCGCCTTCACCTCCTCGTCGACGGTGTACGGCGAGGCGCCGCGCCCGACGCCTGAGGACTACGCCCCGCTCGCGCCCATCTCCGTGTACGGCTCCGCGAAGCTCGCGGACGAGGCGCTGATCTCGACGTTCGCGCACTCCTACGGCGTTCAGTCGTGGGTGTTCCGCTTCGCGAACATCGTCGGCCCGCGCCAGCGCGGCAACGTGATCCCCGACTTCATCGAGAAGCTGGACGCCGACCCGAGCGAACTCGAAATCCTCGGCGACGGCCGCCAGGAGAAGTCGTACATCGGACGTCTCCGAGTGCGTCGACGCCATCCAGCACGTCGTCGAGCACGCGGACGACGACCTGAACGTCTACAACCTCGGGACGCGGACGACGACCTCGGTGACCCGGATCGCTGACATCGTGAGCGAGGAGCTGGGCGTGGAGCCGGCGTACAGCTACACCGGCGGCGACCGCGGCTGGACCGGCGACGTGCCGAAGATGCGGCTGTCGATCGAGAAGCTCTCCGCGCTGGGGTGGGAGCCGTCTATCGAGAGCGATCAGGCGGTCCGGCGGAGCGCGCGCGAGCTTATCGACGAGATCGTCTCATAGGAGTACGCTCACGCTGCCGGCTTTTTCGAGGGAGATTTTTCCGAAGTCTCGATCGCTCATTTATAACTAATTGACCAGAGAGCAGCGGAGAGCACCTCCAAAGCCCCAGGCACGAGGACTCGCGCGGCTTGCTGTGCTCCTCGTTCAGTCGCTCGCGTTGCTCGCTCCTTCGCTGTGGTGCTTACTGCGCCGTGCTTCGTCCTCGCGCCTGCCCCTTTGAGTCCCACCCCGCACCGCACAGCCCCGCGCCTCACACCTCCCCAGCCTCGTCGGTGGTCCTCCGCGTTGCTCCGGACCACCGACTCCCTCGCGCGGTGCTGCTCGGCCGCAATGCGGCCTCGCAGGCACGCGCCACCGCAGTCCTGAGTGTCTTCACTTCTGTCTCGTCGATCCCACGCCTCGCCCGCCGAGCCGCTTCGGAAGGGCCTTTTAACCCGCCCGTCGAACGGACGGTATGTTCAGGCAGTTCCGGTCGGAGGTCGAGGCGGCGCTCGCGGACGCGCTCGCCGAACTCGACCTCCCGACCGACGACCTCGGCATCGAACGCCCGCCCGACGACATGGACGCGACGCTCGCCTCCAGCGTCGCCTTCCGACTCGCGGGCGAGGTGGGCGACGCGCCGCCGAACGTCGCGGCGACGGTCGCCGAGGCGGTGTCGGTCGAGGGCGCCGACTACGTCGCGAGCGTCGACACCGCGGGGCCGTACGTCAACTTCCACGCGAACGAGCGCTACCTCGCGGACACCCTCGACACGGCCGCCGTCGACGCCGACTACGGCGCGCTCCCCGACCGGGACACCTCGGTCGTGGTCGAGCACACCAGCGCGAACCCGACCGGGCCGGTCCACGTCGGCCGCGCGCGCAACCCCATCGTCGGGGACGCCGTCGCGAACCTCATGGAGTACGCGGGCTACGACGTGGACCGCCACTACTACGTCAACGACGCCGGCCGGCAGATGGCGGTGTTCACGTGGGCGTACGAGCGGTTCGACGAGGACGACCTCGACGCCGAGCCCGCGCGCGACCGCGCGGAGTACGACCTCGTGCGCTACTACCGCAAGGGGAACGCCTTCTTGGAGGAGGCCGACGCCGACGCGGTCGAGGCCGCGGAAGCGGAGATCCAGTCAATCCTCCAGGGGCTGGAAGCCGGCGACGAGGAGACGTACGAGCGCGTCGGCGAGGTCGTCGACACCGTCCTCGGCGGGATGAAGGAGTGTCTCGGTCGCCTCCCCGCCGAGTTCGACGAGTTCGTCAAGGAGACGCGGTTCATGCGCGACGGCGCCACCGACGATATCGCTGCGCGGCTCAAGGAGACCGATCAGGCCGTCTACGAGGAGGACGCGTGGCAGCTCGAACTCGACGAGTGGGGGATCGACAAGAACCTCGTCTTCCTGCGCTCGGACGACACCAGCCTCTACACCACCCGCGACCTGGCGCACCACGAGTGGAAGTTCGCCAACTACGACCGCGCCGTCACCGTCCTCGGCGAGGACCACAAGCTGCAGGCCGACCAGCTCGACGCGACCCTCGAACTGCTCGGTAACGACGCCGACCGCCTCGGTCACGTCATCTACTCGTACGTCAACCTCCCCGACGGGAAGATGTCGACCCGGAAGGGAACGGGCGTGATGCTCGACGACCTGCTCGACGAGGCGATCGACCGCGCCCGAGAGGCGGTCGAGTCCCGGATGGACGACCGCATCCGCGACGACGACCTCACCGACGAGGACGTCGAGCGCATCGCCCACCAGGTCGGGATCGGCGCGGTCCGGTACGACATCGTCTCGAAACAGCCCGCGAAGGCGATCACCTTCGAGTGGGAGGACGCGCTCGACTTCGAGGCGCAGTCGGCCCCGTTCGTCCAGTACGTCCACGCGCGCTGCGCCGGCATCCTCGGCGAGGCCGCGGCCGCCGGGATCGACGTGCCGGGCGTGACGGAAGACGCCGACGGCGACGTCGACCTCGACGCGCTCGACGTGGACGCGAGCGCCCTCGAGACCGACGCGGCCCGCGACCTCCTGCGCGAGGTCGCGCGCTTCCCCGCGGCGATCGAGGCCGCCGCGGACGACCTGGAGCCGCACACGATCGCGACGTTCACCCGCGAGTTCGCCGACGCGTACAACGCCTTCTACCGCGAGTGCCCGGTCGTGACCGCCGAGACCGACGAGCTGCGCGACGCCCGCGTCGCGGTCGTCGCGGCCGCGAAACACACGATGGCGAACGCGCTCGACGTGCTGGGCGTCGAGGCGCCGGAGTCGATGTAGGCCGGGTCGGGAGACGCGACTCCGGGACGGCGCGTCGTCCCCGCAAACCGTTTTGCTCCGGCGGCCGTACCGTCGACCGATGCTCGAACTCTACCAGTCGGAAGGCTGTCCGCACTGCGCGAAGGTCCGCGAGACGCTCTCCGAGCTCGGCGTCTCCTACGTCACGCACAACCCGCGGCTCCCGGGCGGCGTCGGCGGCGACGTGACCAACGAGGTGACCCACGACGAGCTCACCGCGGGCGGCGAAGACCAGATCCCGTACCTCGTCGACACCGATCGCGGCGTCACGATGTACGAGAGCGACGACATCGTCGACTACCTCGAAGCGCACTACGCGTAGCGACCCCAGGCGATACGGTCCCCAGCCGACGCGGGTCCTCGCCGCCGACACGGGGCGTCTCGCCGGGTACAGCCCGGAGGTCAAAGCTTACTTACCCGCACGGGGGCGAACTGTAGGTAATGAGCAGCGACGCACAGGAGGCGAACGAGGACCGCCGGAAGTACGAGTTCCGCAAGGTCATCGAGGAGCTCAAAGAGTACGAGGGCTCCGGCACCCAGCTCGTCACCATCTACATCCCCGAAGACAGGCAGATCTCCGACGTGGTGGCCCACGTCACCCAGGAACACAGCGAGGCGTCGAACATCAAGTCGAAGCAGACCCGGACGGCCGTTCAGGACGCGCTGACGTCGATCAAGGACCGTCTGCGCTACTACGACACCTTCCCGCCCGACAACGGGATCGTGATCTTCTCGGGAGCCATCGACGCCGGCGGCGGGCAGACAGACATGGTCACCCGGACGCTGGAGTCGCCCCCGCAGCCGGTGGAGTCGTTCCGCTACCACTGCGACTCCGAGTTCCTCACCGAGCCGCTCGAACACATGCTGGAGGACTCCGGGCTGTTCGGGCTCATCGTCCTCGATCGCCGCGAGGCGAACGTCGGCTGGCTGAAGGGGAAACGCGTCGAGCCGGTCAAGTCCGCCTCCTCGCTCGTCCCCGGCAAACAGCGGAAAGGTGGGCAGTCCGCACAGCGGTTCGCCCGCCTGCGCCTCGAAGCCATCGACAATTTCTATCAGGAGGTCGCGGGGATGGCCGACGACCTGTTCGTCGACAAGCGCCACGAGCTGGACGGGATCTTGGTCGGCGGCCCGTCGCCGACGAAAGACGAGTTCCTCGACGGCGACTACCTCCACCACGAGCTACAGGACAAGGTCCTCGGCAAGTTCGACGTGGCCTACACGGACGAGTCCGGACTGAAGGACCTCGTCGACAACGCCAGCGAGGTGCTCGCCGACCAGGAGATCGTCGAGGACAAACGCAACATGGAGGAGTTCTTCGAGAAGCTCAACACCGGCGAGGAGGCGACGTACGGGTTCGAACAGACCCGCCGGAACCTGATCATGGGGTCGGTCGACCGCCTGCTCATCTCCGAGGACCTCCGCTCCGACGTCGTCGTCTACGAGTGTCCGAACGAGCACGAGGAGTACGAGGTGATCGACTCGCGACACTCGACGCCCGACCACGAGTGTAGCGAGTGCGGCGAGGAGGCCGGGGTCGACGAGCGCGAGGACGTCATCGAACACCTGATGGCCATCGCAGAACAGCGCGGGACGGACACGAAGTTCATCTCGACGGACTTCGAGAAGGGCGAACAGCTGCTCGACGCCTTCGGCGGAATCGCGGGTATTCTGCGCTACTCGACCGGCGTCTAAGGGGAGAGGGACCGAGACCCCCCGTGAGTTCTACTGCTGTTCCGGTTCGACCGGCGTCGGCGCGACCTCCAGACACGCGCAGGCGTCGGTCTCCGGGTCAAAGCAGTCCGGACACTCCGGCTGGCGGTCGATGATCGTGTCGAGCCGCTCCGCGACCGTGTCGTCGATGACGGCCTCCAGCTCGCGGGCCTCGGACTGGAAGTCCTCGACCGCGAGGACGTTCGCGAGGAACCGCTCGATGATACAGTAGGTCTGGAGGGCGTCTCTCGCCCGGACTATCCCGTCGTCGGTGAGCTTGACGCCCTTGTACTTCTCGTGTTCCGCCAGCCCGCGCTCTTCGAGCTTGCCGATCATCTCGTTGGCGCTGGCCGGGCTGACGCCGAGCGCGTCGGCTATCGATCCGGTCGATGCGGGACCGTCTTCGCTGTCCTGTACGACGTATATCGTCTTGAGGTACTGATCTGCGGTGTTCACGGCTGTCCTCCGTCGGCGCTCGTCGGCGACTCGTCTGCCCGGTTCATCGGCGCTCCATGACCTCCGTGACCTCGCGCACTCCCTCGGCCTCCTCGTCGCGGATCGTCGTCAGGGTCGCGAGCAGCTCCTCGCGGTCGATCGAGAACGTCACGTCCGAGTCCTCGATCGCTTCGATGAGGTCGTCGTAGAACTTGTAGGCCGTCTCCTCGTTGCACAGCTGGTCGTACAACACGTCGTCGAAATCCTCGGGTCGCGTCCGCCCGTAGCGGGCGTCGACCAGCGACTCGATCTCGCCGAACGGGACGCTGTCGACGCCCAACCCCTCGATGAGGGCCTCCAGCCGTTCGCGGTGGTCGGCCGACTCCTCGGCCGCGTCCGCGAGCAGTGTCTCCACCTCCTCGTCGAGTTCGGCGTCCAGCTGTTGGTAGTGGCGGTGCGTTCGCGCTTCGACGACCTCTTCGAGCACGATTCCGATCTGGAGCAGCCGCGCGAGTTGGTCGTCGGAGGCGACCCGCTGGCTCACGCTCACCGCGACCACCCGAGACGGCGCGATACACGGGTTCGCATACCTCCGTCTCGGGCGCCGTCGCTCTTAAGCCGTTCCCCTCGCGGACCGGTCGCTACGGGGTGAGGCGGGGTCGAAAAAATCCGCTCGGCGGGCGACCCCCGAGCGCCGACGGCCTACTGGAGGCGCTCCAAGACGAGTTCCTCGACGTCGTCGCGGAACTCGTCGACCGCGATCTCCTCTAAGACGGGCACGAAGAAGCCCTCGACGAGCATGTTCCGGGCCGTCCGCGAGTCGATCGAGCGGCTCTCTAAGTAGAACAGGTCCTCGGCGTCGACCTGTCCGACCGTTGCGGAGTGAGAGGCCTCGGTGTCGTGGTTGTGGATGATCAGCTTCGGCGACGCGTCGGCCTCGGCGTCGTCCGACAGCATCAGCGTGTTCTCGCGCTGGTAGCTGGAGGTGTTCCACGCGTCCTCGCCGACGTCCTGAACCCCCTCGTAAACGGAGCGGGCGACGTCGTCGAGCACGCCGCGCGTGACGAGGTCGGCGGTCGTCTGCTCCGCCTGGTGCCACACGCGAGCGTTGATGTCGAAGTGCTGGTCGTCGGTGCCGAAGAACGTCCCGACGATCTGGCTCTCGGAGCCGTCGCCGTTGAGCTCGGTCTCGATGTCCGAGCGGGTGAGCTTCGAGCCGAAGTTGCTCTCGATCCAGTCGACCGTCGCGTACGTGTCGGTCACGCCGCGCTTCAGCGAGTAGGTGTACGAGTCGTCGTCGAGGTTCTGGAGCGAGCCGAACTGGACGTTCGCGTTCTCGCCCGCGACGACCTCGACGAGGTTCGAGAAGTACCGGTCGTCGGCGACCTCGCCGTCACCCGTCTCGATCGATTCGAGGATCGTCACCGACGACGACTCCTCGGCGACGACGAGCGTCTGGCTGAAAAGCGAGCGGGAGTTCATCTCCGCGCGCACCGTCACGTCCTCGACGTCGACGCCCTCGGGGACGTAGACGAAGGTTCCCGTGGTGAACAGCGCGACCGAAAGCGCCGTGAGGTAGTTGTGCTCGGGGTCGAGGACGGAGCCGAAGTTCGCCTCGATGACGTTCCCGTACTCGTCGAGCGCCTCGGTGAACGGGAGGACGACGACGTCGTCGTCGCCCGCGGTCCGCTCGGTCTCGTCAGCCTGGTTCAGCGGGTCGACGAGCGCCTCGAAGTCCAGCGACTCCAGGTCGGTCCAGCGGCGCCCCGGCGTCTGGATGACGTCGGGAAGCTCTGCCGTCTCCAGCGCCGAAAGCGCGTTCAGGCGGGTCTCCAAGAGCCACTCGGGCTCGTCGCGTTCGTCTGCGATGCGTCGTACCGTGTCCTCCGAGAGGCTCTCGATTGCTTGCGTGCTCATGTTATCCGAGCGAACCCTCCATCTCCAGCTCGACGAGCCGGTTCAGCTCGACGGCGTACTCGATCGGCAGCTCCTCCGTGATCGGCTCGATGAACCCCGAGACGATCATCTGTTTGGCGTCGTCGTCGTCGAGACCGCGCGACTGGAGGTAGAAGATGTCCTCGTCGCCGATCTTGCCGACGGTCGCCTCGTGGGCGACGTCGACCTTCGACTCGTTGATCTCCATGTACGGCATCGTGTCCGACGTCGACTCGTTGTCGAACATCAGCGCGTCGCACTCCACGGCGGTCGAGGAGTTCTCCGCGCCGTCCGCGATGTGGACGAGACCGCGGTAGTTGGTGCGGCCGCCGTCCTTCGCGATCGACTTCGACTCGACGGTGGACTTCGTGTCGGGCGCGTTGTGGTACACCTTCGCGCCCGTGTCGATGTCCTGGCCCTCGCCCGCGAAGGCGATGGTGATGTGGTTGTCGGAGGCGCCGCGGCCCTTCAGGATCGTCGACGGATACAGCATCGTCGCCTTCGATCCCATCGAGCCGGAGATCCACTCCATGCGCCCGCCCTTCTCGGCGATTGCGCGCTTGGTGTTGAGGTTGTACGTGTTCTTCGACCAGTTCTGGACGGTCGAGTACTGAACGTGGGCGTCCTCGCCGACGAACACTTCGACGCCGCCCGAGTGGAGGTTGAACGCCGAGTACTTCGGCGCGGAACAGCCCTCGATGTAGTGGACTTCCGAGCCCTCCTCGGCGATGATGAGCGTGTGCTCGAACTGGCCCATCCCCTCGGAGTTCATCCGGAAGTACGCCTGAATCGGCATCTCCACGGTGGTGTTCTCCGGGATGTAGACGAACGAGCCGCCCGACCAGATGGCGCCGTGAAGCGCCGCGAACTTGTTGTCGCTCGGGGGGACGCACTTCGTCATGAAGTGCTCGCGGACGATCTCCTCGTGCTCTTGGACAGCCTTGTCCATGTCACAGAAGATGACGCCCTTCTCCTCCCACTGCTCTTGCATGTTCTGGTAGACGATCTCGGACTCGTACTGCGCGCCGACGCCCGAGAGCGCGTTCTTCTCGGCCTCCGGAATGCCCAGCTTGTCGAACGTGTCCTGGATCTCTTCGGGGAGATCCTCCCAGTCGTCGGCGCCGCCGCGCTTGTCGATGTCCGGCCGGATGTACGGAACGATTTCGTTGATGTCGATCTCCGAGAGGTCCGGCTGGCCGGGCCAGTCGGTCGGCATCGGCATCTCCTGGAACTGCTCGAGCGCGCGAAGGCGGCGCTCCAGCATCCACTCCGGTTCGTCTTTGTCCTCCGAGATGACGCGGACCGTCTCCTCGGTGAGACCCTTCTCAGTCTGGAAGGCGGACTTCTCCTCCTTCTTGAACTCGAAGCGGGCCTCGGTGTCTGTCTCCTTGAGGTCGTCCTGTTGTGAACTCATAGTGTATTGTTACGGATTCCCGTGTTTACGTGTGTCGCGTGCCCGCATTCGGTTACGCTGCCTCGAAGGCGTCCTCGCGGACCCAGTCGTACCCCTCGTCCTCGAGCTTCTCGGCCAGCTCCGCGCCCCCGCTTTTCACGACCTCGCCGTCTAACATCACGTGAACGTGGTCCGGCTCGACGTAGTCGAGGATGCGCTGGTAGTGGGTGATCTGGAGGATGCCCGTGCCCTGCTCGTCGCGGAGTGCGTTGATCCCCTTCGAGACGTCCTTCAGGCGGTCGATGTCCAGCCCGGAGTCGATCTCGTCGAGTACGGCGACGCTCGGCTCTAACATCGCGGCCTGGAGGACCTCGTTCTGCTTCTTCTCGCCGCCGGAGAAACCGGCGTTGAGGTAGCGCTGCATGAACTTCTCGTCCATGTCGAGCAGCTCCATCTTCTCGGAGAGGATCTCCTGGAACTCGGCGACGCCGATCTCGCCGTCGTCCGCGGGACCCTCCATCGGAGAGGTCTCGTACCCCTCCTCGTCTTCTTCGGCTTCCGCCGCTTCCTCGTCCTCCTCTTCGAACAGCTCCTCGCGCTCGTCCGCCTTCGCGTTGAGGGCCTGTCGGAGGAAGTTCGTCATGGTGACGCCCTCGATCTCGGCGGGGTACTGGAAGCCGAGGAAGATACCGAGCGCGGCGCGCTCGTTCGGCTCCAGCTCGAGGAGTTCCCAGTGGTAGTCCTCGTCGTCCAGATCGGCGTCGACGTCGGCGACGTCCTCCTCGCTGAGGTGGAGCAGGATCTCGCCGTCGGTGACCTCGTAGGCGGGATGGCCGGCGATGACCTTCGCGAGCGTCGACTTCCCCGAGCCGTTGGGACCCATCAGCGCGTGGATGTCGCCGGACTCGACGGTCAGGTCGACCCCGAGAAGGATGCGTTCGCCGCCCTCTTCCGCCACTCGTGCGTGAAGATCGTTGATTTCGAGAGTAGCCATATGTATTCTCGTGCCTCGTACGTTGACGGTAGGGGTTGAGGGGGTTAATGGTTACGCATCTACCCGTCAAAACTCTCGAATCCGTTAAGAATTTTTCCAACGACCGAAAACTGATTTCCAAGACACGACTCTACTACATGAACGAGCCGAGCCCTGTCTGCTCCTGTCCGGTCTTGACCTCCTCCCACGACATCCCGAGCGCCTCGATCACGCGCTCGATGGGGCCTTTCAGGGTCTTGTCCAGCATCTTCTCCCAGTCGACCTCGAACTCATCGGGCACCTGGTCGGCGTACTCGAAACAGATTACGTCCGGGTCGCGTTTGAACTCCCCGTACAGTGCGTCCCGCTGCGGGTCGAGTCCCTTCTCGTCTTCCATCCGCGCCCAGAAGTCGGGGTGGACCTTCTCGATGTACAGCCGCTTCGGCTTCGACCCGCTCCCGAAGTTCGTCCCCAGCATGAGGTTCGCGTACTTCGCGCCGCGGACCTGCGCGGTCGGGGTGTCGTAGGCGTCGAGCTTCTTGCCGATCCCGCCGGGGATCCCGATCTCGTCGAGGTCCATGTCGCCGTCGAGCACGCGCGCGATGACGTCCACGAGGTACTCTTTCACCTCCTCTAAGTCCTCGTCGATGTCGTCGCCCGTGACGATCGTCTCGATGACGTTCTGTTGGACCTCTTTCGTGATGCCGGCGATGTCCGAGCGCTTGTACTCGAAGCCGGTGATGTCGATGTCGTCGACGTCTTTCCCCTCCTTCCAGACGATGTGGCCCGCGTACCGCTTCTTCTTGCCCGCCTGGAAGAACCGCCGATAGAGCTTCTCGAACTCGATCTGGAAGCGGTGGAACTCAGCGTTTAGCTCGTCGCGCGCGAAGTCGTCGTAGCGCTCGTTGATGTGGTCCTCTATCTCGAAGGAGGTCTCGATCGCCTCCTCCTTCGACATATCAGATAACGAAAGCATGACCGAGTCAGTGTCGCCGTATGCGACTTCGTAGTCGAGTTCGTTTGCCGCCTCCTCGGTGAAGTCGATGACCTCCCGACCGGTCGCCGTGACGGCCGCCGCGCCCTCCTTGTCGTAGAGCCGGAACCGGTCCCATCCCGTGACTCCATATAACGACTGGCCGACAAATTGGAACTTCCCGTTCCGCCCTGCGAGGAGCGTGTGATTGTCCTCGACGGTCACGCAGTAGACACCGTCTTCGGCCTCGCTTCGACTTCCGCTCCGGTGCGATTCGAAGCGTGTTCTTCGCGTCTTCCGTGACGTAAATCCGCCAGCTCCCGCTGTCCCGGTTGTAGCTCGCGGTGAGTCCGAGGTGGGCACACAGGCGGAGCACGTCGTCCCGAAGCCGCTCGCTTGACGTCGTGTACCGCCACGACCCGGTCTGTCGGCTACCGTCACCGTCGATCAGGGTCTCCAAGAACGCGCGCTTCTGCGTTCTCGTCGCCTCGAATACGCGGTCCGGAATCCGCTTCTCGAAACTCCCGTCGCCGCAGCGGTCCCGGAGGAGGTCGCCGAGCAGCTCCGAGGTGAACTGATAACTGCGGTCGTCGACGTAGTAGTCCAGCCCCATCCGATCGAGGAGTTGGCCGATCGTCTCGTGGTCGGAGTCGCCGCCGTCGGCCACGGCGTCCTGTGCGATCTGTATCGTAGTCGCGGAGCCGCGAAGGTTGTCGCCGAACCGCTTCTCTTCGGAGGTGTACACGTTCCCTTCCGTGACGTACCACGCGAGCAGTTCGAGGAAGTCGTCTCCGTCGTAGGTCCGCGGAATCCACTTCCGTCCGGACTCGCGGTGAACGTAGCTCGTCTCGCACACCGACTCGACGTACTCGCGGTGTTCCTCGAACTCGGCCGCCGTGAACACGTAGCCGGTCTCGCCGACGTCCGACTTCGGCACGCGCCGCGGCGTCCAGTCAAGCTCAGCGGTGAACGTGTGGCCGTGGACGCTGGGTCGGACCCACACCTCGTACTCGCCGTCGACGAGTTCGGTCAGATCGACCCCGTTGATCCGTTCGCCGTCCGGTCCGTCCCAGTCGTGAGGCAGTTCGTAGTTCGTCGCCCGGTCGAGGTCGCCCGCCTCCACGAAACTGTACCCGTCTTCGGTGATCCCGTTCGTCTCGTTCTTCCGGACGAGCATCCGGTGATTCGGCGTCACCCGGAAGTCGATCTTCGACGTTTCGATGTCGACGAGTTCGTCCCGGTAATCCGGATACGCGTGGGTCTCTTCGACGGTCTTCACCTCCATCTCCTCCGTATCGGGTTCGAGCGAGTACACGGCGTCACCGACCTCCAAGTCCGTAATCGACCGAACGCCGTCGGGAGTCACGACTTCGGTGTCCGGAGTGAAGCAGTTCATAATGACCTTGACAGAGGCCTGCTGTCGGTCGTACTGCTCGTACGGCTCGGTGCCGGGGTCGTGGTCGTTCCGGAGCGCCTTCTTCTCTTCCCGCTCGGAGAGCAGCTCGTCGACCATCTCGCGCATGATCCCGTCCGGCTGCTTCCGGAAGTGAGTCCCGTTGGGCGCGACGTACGTCTCCCCGTCGTACTCTGCGGGATCGACCTTGGTCTCGGGGCCGGCGTTGATCGTCACCATACACATCGGGTAGAGGCTCTTCAGGTCCTGGACCGTCACCATCTCCTTGACGCCCGTGATCGGGTCGAAGACGGCGCCGCCCTCGAAATCTTCCGACTCCTGTTGGCCCTTGGTCGGGAGCGCGAACTTCCCGAACGCCTTGTGGAGGACGTACATGTCGACGGTGTCGCCCGGCGTCGGCGCGTCCTCTATCTTACAGCCGACGAAGGTTCGCACCTCGTCCCAGAAGGCGATCACGTCCTGCTTCCGGTCGATCTCGACGCACAGCTCCACGTCGCGGATGCTGTACTCCAGTAAGCGCTCGGGGTCCTGCTCCCAGAGATCGCCGATGTCGCCCGTGTACCGCTCCTTGCCGACGCCGAGCTCGCGCTCGCCGACCGCGTCGAGCCGATACGACTCCAGCTCCGTGAACATCGTCCGCTTGTAGGCGTACAGCAGGTCGAAGACGACCCGCCCTTTCACGTCGGGACCGCCCCAGCCGGAGCGCCACACCTCCCCGATACGGGAGAGGCGGTCGACGTCGAGGTCGTACTCGCTCCCGTCGTCGAGAACCTCTAGCCGATCGAGGACGTACGGTGCGTCGAAGTCCTCGAAGTTCCACCCGGTCAGCAGGTCCGGGTCGGTGTCGTCGATGTACTCGACGAACGCGTCGAGCATCGCGGCCTCCTCCTCGAAGGTGCGGACCTCGAAGTCGAGCTCCCCGCTCTCATCTCCGACGATCCCCTCGTAGTCGGGGAGATCCTCCGGGGGCGGGATCTCGGTCACCGGCGCGTCGTACAGCCAGACGACGTACTGATCGTCGTAGGAGTCGTGGCTGGTGAGACAGATGATCGGCTCCTCGCCGTCCTCGGGAAAGCCGCGTCGGTCGTCGACCTCGATGTCGAAGGTGTTCACCCGCATCTCCGCGTCGACCTCGGCGGGTTCGAGGTGCCCCTCGTGAACCTGTATCGTTCCCTCCCCGTCATCGAGGCGGCGCTCCTCGACGCGGATCCCGCCGTTGATCCCGTTGTCGATCAGAAAGCGGTTCGGGAAGAGGATGTCCGCCTCGAAGCTCGTAGCGAAGTCGTCGCGGATGTTCCCCACGTCGCGGGGCGTCCGGGTGACGATCCGGGTGAGCGGCTCGCCGCGGATGCTCTCGTACGGCTCTCCCTCCGCGTTCTCCTCGCGCGTTCCGATCACCACGTCGTACTCCTCAACGGGGTCGCGGTCGAGGTCGGCCGTGGGGACGTAGAAGTACGGCTCGACGCCGAGCACGCGGAGGTGTTCGACGGTGTCGTGGTCGACGTCGTCGTCGACGTTCTCGGCCGGTCTCCGACCGAACACGTGGACGACCGGATACTCGTCGCTGCCGTACCCCTCGACGGCGTAGTCGATCTGGGTGATCATCAGCTCGACGGTCCCCGTCGACTCCGGGAACTTCGCCTCGTCGACGTCGACGACGTCGCTGACGCGCCCCCGCCCGCCGCCGGCGACGACGGCCGCCTCCTGTGCGGCCAGAGCCTCTCGCTCGGTTTCCGTGTCGCCGTCGGTCCCCTCGCTCGCGTCTCCGCTCGACGAGAAGTCCGACAGCCCCGACTGAGTCATACCCGTCCTTCGGCGGCACCCGGCTAAAAAACTCGGCTTTCGGGTCCGGCGAGGTCTCCCGCCACGGAAAAGCATTTAATGTGTGATGACTTACCACGGTCTATGTCTTCGGACCCACGTTCCGAACCCCAGGTGGCTCGCCCGGCCGATTCCGACGCGGTCGACGACGAGGTGGAGGTGTACGAGGACGACGGGAACGTGGTGCTTTTCGACGCGACGAACCCCCTCGCGTGGGTCGAAGCGAGCCGAACGGTGCGGCTCGCCGACGCGGTCTGATCGCGGCCCGACCGGGTCCCCACGCTCGCTTTCCGACCCTGCTTCGGACGTGTTCGCAGCGACGGCGGTGAGTACGCGGCCGTACCCGCGCGTTCGGACGGAACCCCTTTGCCCCAGCGCGGCGTACGCCCGGGCGTGTTCAGCCTCGACGAGGACGACGAGGGCGAGGTCTCCTTCGGGGAGAGCTCCGACGCCGAGCGGGAGATGACGCCCGACATCCCCGAGGCCCCCTCGGTGAAGTCGTTCGACGACGACGGCGACGAGGACTTCGAGGGCGGGAGCGAGGTGGACCAGGCGACTCTCCGCGCGTTCGTCGTCGCCGTCGTCTACGCCAACGCCGCCGTCCTCCTCGTCGCGCTCGGGCCGATGGTGTGGTTCTTCGAGGGCCGGTCGCGGATCGGCGTGGCCCTCTTCGTCGCCGGGCTCTTAGCGGGCGTTCGGACCTACCAGACGTACCGAGCGTGGAAGCGCTCGCGAGACGGGATCGACGGGTCGGACTCCGACGAGCAGACGGACGAGCCGGACGCCGATACCGACCCGACGCCCCCGGAAGCGTAATGTCCGACGCCCGCGCTCTTTCACCTATGGAGACGGTTCGCAACGACGAGGGCGAGACGTACCTCCTCGTGAAACGGTCCGCCGAGTCGAGTCGTGTGCGGGACCCCGCCACCGGCGCGGAGCGGTACGTCGACAACGACGACCTCCGGGTCGTGGACGGCGAGTCGGCGCTGGCGACCGCTGCCTCGGGCGTTCCGGAACCCGTCCGTCGGACGCTCGGGGCGGTCCGCGACGACCGGTCGCTCGGCCTGCTCGCGGTGGTCGTCGACGAGGGACCGATCGCCGCGATCGATCTGCTCGACGCGGCCGACATGTGTGAGTCCGATCTCCACGGCGCGATCACGGAGTTCCGTGCGGCCGGGCTGGTCGACGAGGTCGATGTCGCGGGGCGACGCGGCTACGAGGCGACCACGGTCGCGATCGAGGCGATGGGACTGCTGCGGAGTGGGTCGGAGGGCGGCGAGGGCGGTGGGGTTGACGAGCGCGACGGCGACTGATCCTCCACTTATAAGCGCGGTTCGTGGCCGTCCGCGGCTGTTTGCGTCCGTTTCCTCGATCGGCCGAGCGTGAGCCTCACGCTTTCCCAGCCTCGTCGGTGGTCCTCCGCTTCGCTCCGGATCACCGACTCCCTCGCGCGTGCTGTCGCCGGCGCTACGCGCCGGCTGCCAGAGGGACCTCCGGTCCCTCGCGACTCGCGGCCGCCGAGGGCGGCCGCTCGCAGGCACGCGCCGACGCGGGAGGTCGGATGTCGTCGCGGTCCCCGTCGGCGGTGTCGCCGCGGAGTTCTGCCGGTCGCGTTGTCATCGAACGCTTATAAAAAGAACCGGCGCAGCGGGGGCGCTCAGTCGTCGGCGAGTTCGGCGACGTCGAGTTCCGCCGCGTCCTCCCGGCGGACGGTCGACCGGTTCGAGCGCGGGTCCTTCTCGACGGTGACCAGCTCGTCGGCCGCGCCCACCAGCTCGTCGTCGTGGCTCACGATGACGATCTGCGCCACGCCGAACCCGCGCATCTCCTCAACGAGCCGGACGAGCCGCGAGACGTGGCCGGCATCGAGGAAGACGGTCGGCTCGTCGAGGATGAGCGGCGGGGTCGGCGCCGCGCCCTCGATCCCCTCCGAGAGCAGCCGGTAGATCGCACAGCGCAGCGAGAGGTTGAACAGGGCGCGCTCGCCGCCGGAGAGCTGCTCCGGGTCGAGTGGCTCGCCGTTCTTCTGGTAGACCGTGAGGACGTACTCGCCGTCCAGCTCGATGTGCGAGTAGGCGTCGTTGCCGTAGACGAGATCGAACGTCTCGTTCAGCGTGCGTTCCAGCTCGGTAACGTTGCGCTGGCGGAGCTCTGCGCGCAGGTCGCCGTACATCGACTCCAGCTCGCTCGTCTCCTCGTGAAGATTCTCGAGCGACCTGACCCGTTCTCCGAGCGCCTCGCGCTCCTCGCGAAGTTCCTCCAGCTCTCGAATCTCGCCTTTCACCCCGCCGATCGCGTTCTGGAGCTCCGTCCGTCGCTCGTCGAGGCTGTCGAGTTCGCCGGCGACCTCTTCGAGGTACTGCTCGGCGTCCTCTTTCCGCTCTTTCGCCTTCTCGACCGCGTCTTCGTCGACGGCATCCGCGAGCTCGTCGCGTCGCTCGCGCTTGTCCGCGAGGCGGTCGCGCCGCTCGTCGTTCACCTCCGTCAGGCTCTCGCGCTTCTCTCGACGACGTTCGATCTCGTCTTCCGCGTCCGCGATTGCCGACAGATGCTCTTCGATCTCCGTCACCGCCCCGCGAGCGTCGTCGATCGCCGACAGCGACTCCTCCAGTTCGGTCACGCGCTCCGCGGCCCCCTCGGCCTCTTCGCGCTTCTCCGCGGCGACCTCGCGGGTCTCCTCGGCCTCCTCGCGGAGCTCCGCGGCGCGTTCGCGCTTCTCCGCCGCGGCGTCTCGCTTCCGCTCGGCCTCCGCGCGCTTCTCTTCGACCCGCCCTTCGAGCGTTTCGACCCGTTCGTCGATCTCGTCGAGCCGGTCCGCTGCGGCCGCGAGCTCGTTCAGCTCCGCGATCCGATCGTCGAGGTCGCTCTCGCGTTCGCGGGCGCTTTCGAGTTCGGTCTCGAGCTCCGCCACCCGCTCGCGGTCATCGTCGATCCCGCTCGCGTGCGGCGAGTCCTCGACCGGCTGGCCGCACTCCGGACACTTCCCCGCCGCGAGCAGCTCTTCTGCCTCTTCGACGCGTTCGCGTGCGTTCTTTAGCTCCGTCGACAGCTCCGCGATCCGCTCGCGGACCTCGCCCCGTCGCTCTCGGAGCCGCTCGCGCTCGTCGCCGACGCCGTCGCGGTCGACGTCGGCGTCGGCGGCCGCGAACCGCTCGCGCAGCGTCTCCGCCTCCTCGCGGAGTCCCGCGATCGAGGACTCGCGCTCGTCGGCCTCGTCCGCGGCCGCCTCGGCCTCCTCGGCGAGGTCGTCTGCCTCCTCTTCGACCTCTCCGGCCCGCTCGACGCGGTCGTCGGACTTTCCGGCGAGGTTCGTCGCCTGATTGCGGAGCGCCTCGGCGTTCACCCGCTCCTCGTCGAGATCCTCGCGGATCTCCGCCTCTCGGTCGTCGAGTTCCGCGCGACGTTCGGCGATGGCCTCCTCGCTCGCCGCGTCGAGGCCGGCGTCGTCGAGCCGCTCGTCGATCGCCGCTTCGATCTCGTCGATCCGCTCCCGGCTCTCGCGGATCGCGTCGCGGTGGTCGTCGCGCTCGCGCTCGGCGCTCCGGATCGCCGCTTCGATCTCGTCGATCTCGGTCTCGACCGCCTCCAGCTTCTCCCGCTTCTCCGCGTGCGTCGACAGCGTCTCCGCGGCGGTCTCGCGCGTCTCCTTCGCCTGCTCCCGTTGCGTCTCGTACCGGTCGATCTCGTCTGCGACCTCGGCGAGTTCGCTCTCAAGTTCGTTGAGCCGCCCGTGGAGGTCGCGGTCCTCCTTCGCCGCGATCTGCTCGTCGAGCTGATCGAGTCGACCGCGCCGGTTCTCGAGGACGTCCTCGACGCCGAGCCGGGCGTCGCCGGCGCGGTCGCGGTACTCCTCCAGTTTCCCCAGCTGGAGCAGGTCGTCGATCGTGTCCTGTCGCTCTCGCGGGGTGGCGTTGATCAGCTTGTTCACCTCTCCCTGCCGGACGTACGCGCAGTTGACGAACGCCTCGGCGTCCATCCGCAGCAGCTCCGTGACGAACTCGCGAACCGCTCGCGCGCCGTCGCGGGTCACGTCGCTCTCGTCGGTCGATTCGAGGGTACACTGGTGGTCGATCCGGCCGTCGTAGGACTTGAGTCGCCGCTCGACGCGATAGGGGACGCCGTCGTGGGTGAACCACAGTTCGACCTCCGTCTCCTCCTCGCCATTGGTAATGACGTCTTCGAGGGTGCCGTCGAGCGCTTTCGACCCGTATAAGGCGAAGAAACAGGCCTCGAGCAGCGACGACTTCCCGCTGCCGTTGAGACCGTGGATGACCGTCACTCCCTCGGTCAGCCGCAGGTCGGTGTCGCCGTACGGCTTGAAGTTCGCGAGGCGGACGCGGTCGAACTTCACAGGTAGTCCTCCATGGAGACCTGTCCGTCGGTCGCCGCCGGGTCGGGGTCCGCGGTTTCCGCGGGATCGGACTCGGCGTCCGCTTCACCGGGTCCCGCTCTATCGGCGTCCGATTCATCAGCATCCGATCCGTCAGCGTCCGATTCGTCAGCGTCCGGCTGCTCGTCGGAGTCGCTGTCGGCGGAATTGACCGGCTCGAACGCATCGAGGTCCCCCTCCTCGTCAAGCTGCTCCTCGACTCTGCGTTTCACCGTCTCGCGGACGTTAGCGTCGGGGACGGTGTCCGCGCGGACCGCGTTCTCGACGTCGCGCGCGGCGGTCGAGAGCGACATCTCGTCGAGTCGGTCGCGGACGGCGTCCTCCGGGTCGGCGAAGCTCACGTCGACCTCGCCGTCGGTCTCCACCTCGCGCCGGTCCGTGACGCGCGCGATGAGCGCGCCCTCGTCGGTCGCGAACTCCTCGACGGCGGCCGGCGTCACCGGATCCCCCTCGCCGGTGATCTCGACGTGGACGACCGCCTCCACGAGGTCGTACTCGCGCACGCGCTCGCGAACTCGGGACTCGCCTTCCCCCTCGCGCAGTTCGACGGGGACGAAGACGAACGGGCGCGTGTCGAGCGCCCGGCGCCGGATCTCCACGCGGTCGTCGCCGCCCGCCGCGTCGGCGTCGAAGACGACGAGGTTGTAGCCGCGCCCCTCGCGTTCGCTCGCGCTCGCGCGCTCTGTCGATCCCGGATACGTCACCCACGTGTCGGCGACCTGCGCGGTATCGGGGGTGTGGTTGTCGCCGAGCAGCATCGCGTCGAACGCGACGTCGCTCTCGGTCAGCACGGTCTCGGTGTCCCAGTCGGCGTAGCCGAACGGCTCGAAGAGACCGTGCGCGACGAGGGCGGCGTACTCGGCGTCGTGGTCGGCGAACGCGTAGTCGAGGTCGTCGCGCCGCGAGACGGGGACGTGGTCGAGTCCGTAGAAGGCGGTGTCGCCCACCACGACCGGCTCGTCGCCCAGCCGGGTCGCGAGTCCGAGCCGCTCGAAGAGGTCGAGCCACTGGCCGCCCCGCGTCGACTCGTGGTTGCCGACAACGGCGAGAAAGGGAATTCCGGCGTCGTCGAGCCGACGGAGGACGGAGATAGTCCCCATCAGGTCGCGGAGTTCGGGGCGGCGGTCGTGGAAGAGGTCGCCGGCGTGGACGACGGCGTCGACGCCGTCGTCGACCGCGTCGTCGACCACGGTCTCGAACGCGTCGAGGAAGTCCTGGCGTCTGACCGGCGAGTGGTACTGCGAGTACCCGATGTGGGTGTCGCCGGTGTGGATCACCCGTGTCATCTGTCCGTGCCTTGGCCGGTGTCCGGCTTAGGGATTCCGGGGCCGGAGCGGAAGTGGTCGCACCTCCGCTCCGTCTCGGTGTCGCGGTCGGTACGGTCACGGTGGTCTGCCGATCCGTCCGCTGCTGCCCGTCGAAACGCCCGGTACGCCGCGAGCGCGTCGCGTCCGCGCTCGGCGGCGGCCTCGTCGCCCGCGTGATTCGCGGCGTCGACCGCCTCCGCGAGTCGGTCGAGACCGACGGCGTCGATGAACCCGGCGGCGCGGCGCAGATCGGAACGCGCGGCGTCGGCCTCGTCGATCACGGCGACGTAGGGGCGTCTCGCGGTGTCGGTGCGCGTCGCGAGCGCGGACAGCGCGCGCTTGACGGCGGTAGTCGAGACCACGGGCCGACTGGCGCGGCACCGGGTATAAGCGATCGGCCGTCCGCGTTCAGATGCCGAGCGAGCTCAGATCCCCAGCGAGTACAGCCGCTTACGCGCGTCCGTGAAGGAGAACCGAGAGTCGACGACGCCCTCCTCTTCGAGCCGCGACAGCGCGTACCGAACGGTCCGCGGCGGGAGCAGCGTCTCCTCCGCCAGCTCGCTCTGGGTGAGCGTGTCGTTGTAGTCCAGTACCTTCGCGACCAGCTTCGCGCTCGGGGGGAGGTCGCGAACGGCCGCCCAGCGGTCTGCGGTCCCGTCGTCGGCGGTGACGGCATCGGTCGTGCTCATGCGTGTCTCGATCCTTGGCATGCCGAGTGATAATATTTACTATCCATTTTAATTACCATGGGGCATTATACCTCCCGGACTTCCTCGGATTGTCGGCGATGCGCTCCGACGCCGTCCGCCGTCGACGCCGGTGAAACGGGCGGTGTCGTTCCCCCACCCGAAGCCTCTTATCCGCGAGACGCTTTAATAAACACAATGAGCGACACGGTCGACGACGTCGACATGCCTTACGACGAAGGCTCGGCGTCGAAACAGGAGAAGATCGACTCCTTACAGGAGCGGCTCGACGTTCTCGAGTCCCAAAACGAGGAGATGCGCGACAAACTCCTCGACGCCAACGCGGAGAACAACAAGTACCAACAGAAGCTCGAACGGCTCACCCACGAGAACAAGAAGCTGAAGCAGTCCCCGCTGTTCGTGGCGACGGTCCAAGAGATAACGCCCGACGGCGCCGTGATCAAACAGCACGGCAACAACCAGGAGGCGCTCACCGAGATCACCGACGAGCTGCGCGAGAAGCTCGACCCCGACGACCGCGTCGCGGTCAACAACTCGCTGTCGGTGGTCAAGAAGCTGGAGAAGGAGACGGACGTGCGCGCCCGCGTGATGCAGGTCGAACACTCGCCGGATGTCACCTACGCCGACATCGGCGGGCTCGAAGACCAGATGCAGGAGGTCCGCGAGACCGTCGAGATGCCCCTCGAACACCCCGACATGTTCGAAGACGTGGGTATCACTCCCCCGAGCGGCGTCCTGCTGTACGGTCCCCCCGGAACCGGCAAGACGATGCTCGCGAAGGCGGTCGCCAACGAGACGGACGCGACGTTCATCAAGATGGCCGGCTCCGAGCTGGTCCACAAGTTCATCGGCGAGGGCGCGAAGCTCGTCCGCGACCTCTTCGAGGTCGCCCGCGAGAACCAGCCCGCCGTCCTCTTCATCGACGAGATCGACGCGATCGCCTCGAAGCGGACCGACTCGAAGACGTCGGGCGACGCCGAGGTCCAACGGACGATGATCGCAGCTGCTCTCCGAGATGGACGGGTTCGACGAGCGCGGCGACGTCCGTATCATCGCCGCGACGAACCGTTTCGACATGCTCGACCCTGCCATCCTCCGTCCCGGCCGCTTCGACCGGCTCATCGAGGTTCCCAAACCGGAGACCGACGGCCGCGAGATCATCTTCCAGATCCACACCCGAAACATGAACCTCTCCGACGGGGTCGACTTCGCGGAACTGGCCGATCTGACCCCCGAGGCCTCCGGGGCCGACATCAAGGCGATCTGTACGGAGGCCGGGATGTTCGCCATCCGCGACGACCGCACGGAGGTCACGCTCGACGACTTCCTCGAAGCCCACGAGAAGCTCCGGCAGGACGAGGAGACGAGCGCCGACGACTCGCTGGCGTTCGCCTGATTCAGTCCCGGCCGTTCTCCGCCCCCGAGTCGCTTTTTGTCTCTCCGTCCGCGATCGGAACGCTCCCGCTACAGCGCCGCGACCGCCAGATACGGCGCGACGAAGAACAGCAGGAACACCAGACCGACCGCGATCCCGTAGCCGGCACCCACTCCGACGAGCGCCAGCCAGCCGTCGTCGACCCCGTCAGCGATGCTCATATCGGACTCTCCGCGACCCGGAACTTAAATCTGCGTTCACACGTCGCCGGCCATCGCCCGGAACAGTCCGTCCGCGAGCGCGTCACGGTCGACGGTCGATGATTCCTCCTCTCCCGTGGGATCGATCTCCGGTTCGATCGTTCCGCCGCCCATCCGGGAGTGTCCGCCGCCGTTCCCGTTGTCGATGTCGTCCAGCACCGCTGCTATCGCGTTCCCCATGTGAACTCGGTCGTCTCGCGACCGTCCGGAGAGGTGAACCGTCCCCTCCCGTTCGCCGATCACCACGACCGCGCTAACCCCCTCCAGCTGGATCAGCTCGTCCGCGGCCTGCGGGATCGCGTCGACGTTGTTCACCCCGCCGACGTCGGCGACCCCGAACGATCCCTCGACGCGCCGTCCAGCGATCGCTCGGGCTTTCACCTCCAGTACCTCCGCGTCGACAGCGGGGTTCGCGATCCGATCGAGTCGGTCCTGATCGACACCGGGGTAGAGATACGCGGCCGCCGCGAAGTCGGGTTCGCTGGCGCCGACGGTGAGGTGTTTCGTGTCGGCCAGGATCCCGTACAGCAGCCCCGTCGCGGTGTCGGTCGACAGCGTTAGGTCGCTCCCCGTCTCGCTCGCGTGTTTATCGGGCGGAACGGGGACCGCGTCGTTGTCTTGGAAGTACTCGGCGACGACCGACGCGGTCGCGCCGTAGTCGGTCCGCACGTCGGTGAACGACTCCCCTGCGCCGTCGCCGGGGTGGTGGTCGACGACGGCCATCGGCAACACGCCGTCGGCGCCGGCGAACCCCCGTGGCTCGTTGTGATCGACCAGGACGACCGCCTCGGCCGCCAGGTCGCTCACGTGTTCTATCGGCTCCAGTTCGAGGTCGAGGACGGTCCGGAACGCGCGGTTCTCTTGGTGGCGGATCTGCCCGGGGTACTGGACGGTCGCGTCGACGTCGACCTGGTCCGCGAGGGAGGCCACCCCGACGGCCGCCGACATCGCGTCCGGATCCGGATTCGGATGCCATCAGCACCGTGATCTCCTCTTCGTCGGCCAGAAGCCGTCGGAACCTGACGCCCGGCGTGCGTCGGGCGCGGAGCACGACGAGGACGACCGCGACGGTGATCAGGGCGACGAGCGCCACGCCGACGGCGATCTCCGGGTTCTCTCGAAGCACGGCTTCCGCCTGCGAGAATCCGTCACCGGCCGCGCTCATCGCTCGCATACGTTGTGGCCAATCGCTCCCGATACATGAAGCTTCGTTGCCGTTCCGACCGACTGAAACCGACGGAACCGAACGTGATCGGGCGACTCCGTGCCGACGCGGCCGCCGTTCAGACGAGGCGCGCTACTCGGTCCGCGCCCGATACGCGCGCACGGCGTCGCGGTATCCCGATCGAAACGTCGGGTGGGCGAACTCGTAGCCGAGGTCGCGGAGCAGCGCGTTCGAACACCGCTTGCTCGTCCGGATCCGGCGCTCCGCGGCCGAGGACAGGTCGCCCGCCGCGATCCGCTCGTCCTTCGACAGCTTCTCCGGACGCAGGACGCCGCAGGTGTCCGCGAGCCAGTCGGCGAACGCGTGTTTGTCGACCGGCTCGTCGTCCACGACGAGGACGACCCGGTCTCGCGCGCGATCCTCCTCCAGCAGGTGTCGGATCGATCCCGCGGCGTCGTCGCGGTGGACCATGTTCAGATACCCGGCCGTCACCGGTCCCTCTACGTACCGCTCCAGTCGGTACCGACCCGGACCGTACAGTCCAGCGAACCGGACGACGGTCCCGTCGATCCCGGCGTCGGCCGCTCGCGCTGTCGCGATCCGTTCGGCCTCGGCGAGGACGCGGGTCTTCTCCGTGGTGGGTTCGACCGGCGTCTCCTCGTCGACCCAGTCGCCGTCGTGGTCGCCGTACACGCCCGTCGAGGAGGTGTACACCAACCGGTCCGGCGGGGAGGCCCGCGAGCCGTACTCGTCGACGACGTTCGCCAGGCCGTCGACGTACACCTCCCGCGCCGCGTCGGCGCCGCGCCCGCCCGAACTGGCCGCGAAGACGACCGCTTCCGCGTCCGGCAGCGCCGAGAGCGACCCCGGGTCGGTCGCGTCCGCACGGACGGCCTCGACGTCTGGACCGAGGGCGTCGACCGTGTCGAGTCCGGCGTCGGACCGCCGGACGCCGGTCACCGCGTGGCCGCGGGCGTCGAGCTGTTCCGCCAGCGCCAGTCCGACGTAGCCGCAGCCGACGACGACGACCCTCATGGCTTCCGACGCTCAATGACCGCGAGGATCTCGGCGAGCTGTCCGATCGTCATCGTGGTCCGGCCCTCCAACGCCTGCTGGACCTCCTGCCCGGTGAGGTCGGCGTCGATCTTCGCGGCGATCGCGTCGACGTCGAGGACGGCGGTCGCCATCCCCATCAGCAGGTGGTCGCGGACCTCAGCGACCATCGCGTCGGCGTCGCGGTCCGGATTCGCCGCCGCGAGGACGGCCGCGGCGTCCGCGACCGCGATTCCTTCGATCTCGCCGTCGCGGACGGCGGTCGCATCCGCCTCGGCCAGTCCGATCTCACCGACGAGTCGGTCGGTCTCGAAGCCCGACGCCGCCTCTGACACCAATGCCTCGAAGGCGGCGAGCAGGTCCGCCGCCGCCGGCTCGTCGGCGTCGACGGCGGGTCCGGGCTCGCCGCCGTCGACGACCTCGTGGAACATACTCCCACTCGGTCGCCGCGTCTCAAAACGCCTGCGGTCGGACGCGTTCCGGCCGTTCGGCACTTCCGCTTGTCCCGCTCCTCACGTCCCGGCACACTCGTCTTCCGCCGCCGGCGACGCGGTCAGCGGTCCCGGACACGGCCACCCGCCGGACGTCTCGTCGCGCGTCCCGTCGACGTCGCCGACGCCCGGCGGCCCGGCGGGGACGGCTACGACGACGACCGTCCGCGTCTCGAACGCGACCGGTTCCGTGGCGCCGAGCGCGACCGTCTCGCCGTTCACGTCGACGCTGACCTCGCCCTCCGTCCTGACGTACTCGAACGGGCGATCGGGCGTCCCGACGTTCGCCCGAAGAGCGAACCGGGGGTACTCGCCGCGCACCTGGACGTTCCACGCGTTGACCGTCGCCACCCAGTACCCGGGAACGGGCGCGACCGGGAGTCCCGCTCCGACGCTCCAAACGGGCTTCGGAACCCGGTCGTCCGGCACCGATGCGACCGCCTCCTTCGCGCGGCCTTCGATCGCCGACTCGACCTCGTCTCGGCGGATCGTCCGCGACGCGGACGTGGTCGCGTCGACGAAGCGGGCGGGGATCCGGACCGCATCGCGTCCCGCGGCCGTCCGCGTCTCGACCCGGAGATGCGCCGCGAGACCGATCCGTTCGGCTCTCGACAGCGATCCGACTCGGGCCGCCTCGCTCGCGACGCGGTCCGGATACTCGCCCTCGCCGACCGCGGCCGCTCTGTCGCCGAGCGAGTCGTATTCGGCCGCGGCGTTGTCCAGCACCACCCGTCGCTGTTCGCGAGAAAGGTCGGTACGGTCCGCGAGTCGCTCCGCCAGCGCGTCGTCGACGCGCCGCAGCGAGGCGTCGATCCGACCGGCGAGCGCGCGCCGATCGTCGCGCAGATCGTCGTCGTCGGCCGCCGCGAGCGCCTCGTCGGCGGCGAGGAGCGACCGTCCGGCGACGCCGAGACGGACCGTGTCGTCGGTGCCGAGGATCCGATCGGCGATACCGCCGGAGACGTCGCTGTACGGGAGCGTGACGTAGTTCACGTTCCGGGTCGCGAGCGGCCGCGTCGTCGTGCCGTCGACGCCCTCGACGCGCTCGCCGTCGACTGCCGTCCGCGGGAGGTAGCCGGGAGACCCATCCGGCGCGAACGTGACCTCGCCGCCCGGTCCCCCGTCGCCGACGGCGTAGGTCCCCGGATCGCGGGCGGCCTCGCGGCTGGCGATCACCTCGCCCACCGGCGGTCCGCCGAACGCGTCGTTCACTCGGTCCAGTACGCCGTCCGTCGCCGCCTCTTTGTCATCCGCCGCCGATTCCAGTTCCTCGATCACGGCGTCGAGGTACGCGCCGCGAGCGGCGACACGTCCGCGGTCGACCGCGCCGTCGTACCTCGAGGGAGCGTCCCGGAGCGCGTCGCGACGGTCGCGCACGGTCGCCGCGAGGTCCTGGTACGGAGTCGACTCGCCGACCGCGGCGTCGGCCATCGACGCCTCGGTGTTCAGGTCGCGGACGCGCTCCGACAGCGACGACACGTCGGCCGCGATCCGATCGAGGTCCGCGCCCGAGCGGTCGCCGTACACGACGGTCGACCGCGTTTCGTCCCCGTCTTCGACGGCGTCGCGCGCCAGCCGGTCGATGTCGCTGTCCGTCTCGACGTTCAGGTCCGCTCCGGCGGCCGCCGGTGTGTCAGCGAGATCCGGCCCGTCGATGTCGCGGCCGTCCGACGCGCCGAACGTCGCCGTCTGTCTGTCTGGCGCGTCGTCCCGCGGCGCGTACGTTCCGGTCACCGAGACGCGGACGCGGTACCGGTCCGTCGCCTCGTCGCGCGTCACGGTCCGGTCGACACTCACGTCCTGTACCGTTCCGTTCGGTCCCCGTTCGACGATTCGTCGCTCCCACGTCGCCGTCGCCGCGCGCTCGACGACGACCTCCCGGGTCGCGCCGCCGAACGACACCGATTCGCCGGCCGACACCGTCTCGCCGTCGATCCCCAACCTGGGATCGCTCCCGTCCGCGACGCGGATCCGCTCCGTCCGCGACGAGTCGATCCGCCGCCAGGGTTCCGCGAGCAGCGACCGGGGACGATCCGGGTCTACGCGCCCCCCATCGCGGATCCTCGTCGTCTCGGTCTCTGCGGTCGCCTCGACGCGATGGCTCCGTCGCACGATCTCGGCGAGGTCGTCGTGGACGGCGGTCGCGGCGCGGTCGGCCGCCTGCCCGACCTCGACCGACGCGGTCTCGTCCGTCGGATCCGTCGAGGGGTCGAACGCCGCGTCTTCGCTCGCGGTCCGGTCTCCCCCGGACGCCGTATCCCCTCCGTCGCTCCCCCTCGTCGGCGTCGGCGCTCCGAGGACGGCGTCCGTCCAGGAGGCCTCGTGAACGCCCGTCGGCGACAGCAGATCGGTCACGCCCGTCCGGGCGGTCGCGCGGGCGACGCCGCCGCGCGCGTCGGGGTCGCTGGTCCCGAACACGTCTCGTTGGACGCGCACGATTCCGGCGTTCGTCGACAGCTCCACATGGCGGTTCGCGACGACGTTCTCGACGGGCGCGCCGGCGTACTGCCCGTAGCCGCGGGCCCACGCCATCGCGTAGAGACTCGCGGTGATCTGTCGACCGAGTCCCGGTCCCTCGACGGGTCCGCGATCGAGGCGCGTCTCGAACCGCTCGGTGCGCTCGTGGGCGGCCAGCGTCGGTACGGCGACGGTGACGGTCCGCTGTCGCGTCCGGTTCACGACGGTCCGGCCGTTCCGCGTCGCGGTCGTCGCGACGCCTTCGAAGGTCACCCGCGTCGCGGTCCCGTTGGCGGCCGGTTCGACCCGGACTCGATCGCGCGCGGCAGCGAGTTCGTCCGCCGACTCGACGGCCGGGAGCGAGGCGTTCGCCTCGACGCCGCCGATGTCGCTCTCGACCGCGCTCAGCGCCTCGGATCCGGCGATCGCGAGCCGGATCCGGAAGGCGTCCTCGAACGCGGACCCCTCGCGGACTGCGTGCGCCCCCGGTCCAGATCCCTTCGGCGCGCGCGTCACCGGCTCCGCCGCCGCGTCGTGGGCGGCCTCCCGCGCCGCGCTCCTGAGCGCGGCCGTGGCGTCGGCCTCGACTCGTTCGACGGCGCGTTCGACGCGACGGTCCTCACCGACGAGTCCCTGCTCGGCGAGGCCCGCGGCGTACGCCGAACTCGTCACGAGCAACAGTATGCCGACGAGCGCGAAGGGGACTCGCGCTCGCTCGTCGACGACGAACGTCTGCGGGTGCCGCCCCTCTCGCGACCGATCGCGGCGTTTGCTCCCCACGCTCACCACCTCCGGACGACGATCCGGACGACGGTTTCCGACGCTCCGTGCCCGCCATCCTTTCGGTCGACACGCTCCGGGACCGGCTGTCGGACGACCGCGACGCCGACGTTTGCGTTCCGCGGCGGTTCGGGTCCGACGGCGACCGAGTTTCGGGGCCCGCCCGTGTCGTCTCCTCGCTCTCGTCCGTCGACGCCCCACGTTGGGATCGCCTCGCCGACGATCGGGTGCGGATACGACGCCCGCCTGCCCCACGCCGTCGGAGCATCCGAGGAGTTCCACGTTCCCCCGTCTCCCGCCGAATCGTCCGCGTCACCTGCGCCGGACTCGCCGTCGGTCTCTACGGTTACGTCGACCCGCGTCCGCGGCCCGAGACCAGTTCGGACGGACTCGGTGGCCCGGCGGTCGAACGCGCCCTCCACGTCCCGATCGACGAGCAGCGCGAGTAGCTCCGCACGGGTCGCGTGAACCCGTCGCGTTCCGTTCGGCGCGTCGTTGTCGGAGTACGTCACGGTCGCGGTCTCGGTGACGAGCCGGTCCGCCGCGTCGCTCGCGGTCGGGCCGTCGGGACCCCCGGTGTCGCTCGCACCGAGCGCGACGACGCTGGCGGAGACGCAGAGCAGCAGCACGGTCACGTCGAGGACGGTGCTTGTCACCGCCACACCACCGCCCGGAGCGTTCCGCGCACGTTCCTTCCGGGCGCCACCCGGACCGTCACCCGTCGCTCTGAGACCGCGACCGCCTCCGGCGACCGGACCCCCGGCGGTCCCGGTGCGTCCGGACCCGACGCGACCAGCCACCGCTCGCCGTCCGCCTCCAGTTCGACCGCGGTCGCCGCCCCCGGTGCCTCGGCGTTTCGTATCCGACTCGGATCGACGACGCCCCCGACGGCGATCGCCCGCTCGGTGCGATCGAGCGCCGTTTCCGCGGTCTGCCGGGATCGGTCGGGCGCGGCGTCGTCGAGCACGCCGGCGTACAGCCCCAGCGCGAGACCGACGACCATCACCGCGACGAGCGCGGCGATCGGTTCGACGGCCGCGCGGTCGGCAGCGGTGAACGATGCGGTCGGATCCTCGGCAGTCCCAGGTGCGTTCGACATCGAACGGTCTCGTGACACGCGCGATCACCCGACGAGCGTGACCCGGACTTCCCCGTAGTGGACCCGCCGGACCGTGATCCGGTCCGGGGCCGTGATCCACTCTGAGTCGGTCGCTCTCGCGCGTTCGGCCGCCGCCGCGAACGACGCCGGATCGTCGAACGCGGCGCCGGGGGGAACGCCGTCGAGCACGCGTCGAAGCCGCGCGTCAGTCGTCACGTTCGCCGTCGCTCCCGGACGAATCACCGGCGTGATCCGCGGGGCGTCGAGCGCCGCCCGCGCCGTCCCCCGCTCGTCGCCGAGCGAGACGGAACCGTCCGTGAGCCGGATCCGATCCGCGGAGATTCCGTGTTCGGCTGTCGCGGGGTACTCTCCGTCGGCCACAGAGTCGACGGTGTACGCGACGCCGTCGACGTCGGGCGGCGGTGAGGCGGGAAACGACGCGGCCACGCCGGCGGTCGCGACGCTCACGACGGCCAGGCCGAGCCACGCGTACGTGGCGTCGAGGTTCGTCTCGAACATGGGGCGGCTGGCCGCGGCTTCGCATATAAATGATCGCCGGGAACGGTGGCTCTCGATCTCCGTCCCGTTCCCGGCGTCGAACCCTCAAAACAGGAGTCCGGCGCCGGCGAACGCGACGAGGAACGTCGCGGTGGCGGTCGGCAGCGCGATGCCGATACGGTAGGCCACCAGCGTCCGGTCGAATCCGCGTTCCAAGCCGGTCGCTAATCCGGTGAGGAGCGCGGCGAGCAGCAGCACGTACGTTCCCACGATCCGTCCGAGCACCGGGACCGACAGCGCTCCCGCGCCGCCGGCCGCACCGCTTTTCCCGCCGGCCGCACTGCCTCCGCCGGCTGTCATCCCGCCTTCCGCGCCAAGACCGCCCCCGCCGAGCGCGTCCGCACCCGCGGCCGCTCCGGCGCCGAGGCTTCCGACATCGGTGGCGTCGATTCCCGTCGCGAGCGCGACTGTCGCCCCGCCGACGAGCGGCGCGAACACTGCTGCCGTGTTCGAGAGGGTCCCGGTCACGGTCGCCAGCTGGCGGCGAGCGTCGCGTTCGAGATCACGGAGCGACTCCAGCTGGTCCGCGAGTTCCAACAGGACGTCGCCGGCGGGACGGCCTTCTCGCGCGGCGACGGCGAGCAGCGCGATCGCACCGCGGAGTCTGGGAGACGGAATCGTTTCCGCCGGTCCGCCCCGCCCGAGAAACGCCTCGCGGATACCGACCCGCAGCGTGTCGCTGCGGCGTCCGGCGCGCTCGAACACGTCGCCGGTCGCGCCGTCGAGTCGCTCGCCGGCGTTCGCAACCGCGGTTTCGACGGCGACGCCTTCGGCCACGTCGCCGCCGATCACGGTCATCGCGTCCGGAAGTCCCCGCTCGACCTCGCGGACGTCCGACAGCACCGCCCGGCGGGACCGCGCGAGGACGAACAGCGCGCTCCCGACGCCGACGCCGACCCCGGCGACCGGCCACGCCCACGTCGCGACGACCCGCGCGGCGACGACGGCCGCCGCAGCACCGAGGACGCAACCGACGAGGAGCGCTCGCCCGCGCCGATCCGGTACGTCGGGGTGATCGCCGCCGATCTCCGGCGGCGGAAACGCGACCGGCCGACGCGAGAGCAGCCACGCCGAGGCGGCTACCAGTCCGCCGGGGAGCGCGACGAGGTACAGGCCGGCGACGACTCCGGGACCGATCGCGACGCCGGCGGCGGCGCCCGCGGGCAGCAGCGCGATGAGCGCCAGCGGCAGCAACACGCCGAACGCGTACAGCGCGGAGACCGGTCCGCGTACCGCGCCGACGAACGACGCGAGCCGGTCCGTCGTCCCCGAGAGCGTCGCGTCGAGCGCGCGGTCCAGACACCGCCCGCGGCGTTCCGGCGGCGCGGTCGCCGCCGTTCGGACGAGCGCAGCGGCGCGATCGATCGCCGGGAACCAGGGACGCCACTCACGGGCGAACGCCTGAAGTCCGCTCGTCGGGCCGTCCGCGCTCCCGCGCTCGCGGCGGGAGAGCGCCGCGGCCAGCGGCCCGTCGCCCGTCCGGGCGGCGAACTCCACCGCGCGCTCCGTCGAGGGGTCGAGTCGCATCCGCAACACGAGTCTCCCGACGAGTCCCGGCGCCGCGCCGAGGGCCCGCGTCCGCCGGAGCGAGGCGAGCCACACCGGCGCCCGGTGGACCGCGTGTACCCCGCCGACGGCGGCGGCCAACCCCGCCGGAGCGGCGGCGACCGCGCCGGCGACGACTCCCGCGACGACCGTGACGACCGCGCCGACCGCGACGCCGACACGGTACCCGAAGCTGACGACGTACTCCGCAGAGGCGTCCCATCCGAGGAACGCGACCGCACGGCGTAGCTCCTCGGACGCGGTCGACTCGCCCGCGGTCCCCGACGGATTCTCCGTCATCGTTCCCCCTCGAGGGTCCACCGCTCCCATCGCCGGACTCGTTGCCTCCGGCGTACCGCCTCGGCGCGATCCGTCCCGCTCGAACCGCCTCGCGGATTCGGTCACTCCGACGGTGGACGGCATCCCGAACCGCCGCGTACGACTCGTCCGGCTCCGCGAGCCCGTCGATCAGTCGGCTCTCGCCGCGGTCGATCCGCCCGGTTCCGACGAGTCCCCGTTCTGTCCGCTCGAACAGCGGATCGAAGCTCACGCCGCCGTCGTGGTCGCCGACCTCCACGATCGACTCGACGCGGTGATCGTCGAGGACCGCGATCAGATCGGTCGCGGCGAACGACGAGCGGGCGACCCCGAGATCTGTGACGACGCGCTCCTCGACCGCCGCAGGGTCCTCGCCGTGGATCGTCCCGAGCACCGTCTCTCCGGCGGCGCCGACGCGCATCGCCTCGTACAGCGCCTCCGCCTCCTCGCCGCGCACCTCCCCGACGCTGATCGCGCCGCCGCCCATGCGGAGCGCCGTTCGGACCGCGTCAGCCGGCGCGAGTTCCGCGCCGTCCCCGACGCGGAGCCGCTGGACGTCCCGTCCGGCGTCGGCGAGCGCATCCACGGGGAGTTCCGGCGTGTCCTCGATGGCGATCGCTCGCGTCTGGGCGGGCAGTTCCCACAGCAGCGACCCGAGGGCGGTCGTCTTCCCGGCCGCCCGGCCGCCGGCGATCAGCCCGGTCACGCCCCGCTCGACGGCGACCGACAACAGCCCGGCCGCCGTGGGCGTGAGCGTGTCGACGGACACTAGCCGAGCGAGCGTCCACGCCTTCGGGTCGCCGCGCCGAAAGGTGAACGAGAGACCGTCGCTGGCCGGCGCCGTGGCCGCGGCGACTCTGACGCGACCGGTCTCGGACTCGATCGTCGCGTCGAGCGTCGGGGTCGCCCGCGAGAACGCCCGGCCGCTCGACCGCCGGAGCCGCGACGCGAGCGTGGCGGCCCCCTCCGGGGGAAGCCGCACGTTCGTCCGGCACCGCTCCCCGTCGAGGACCACGCGCAGCGGGTTCTCCCCGACCGGCGCCGTCACCGTCGCGTCGCTCACGCTGTCGTCCGCGAAGACGTGCTCGAACGCGCCGTAGCCGTGGGTGTGTCGCCGTAGGATCTCCGTGAGATCCGCGACCGGATCGCCAGGGTCCGCCGCCGCTCGCACCGCCCGCCCCGGTGCCCTGTCGCCGCCGGCCGGGTCGTCGAGCAGCCGTTCCCGGGCGGCGGCCAGCGTCGCCACGCTCTCGGCGTCCATGTCGGCGGTCGGCGGCGTGAGGTGGTACGTCCGGAGCGAGTCGTCGCCCTCGTAAAGCCGGACTGTCGCCCCGGTCGGCACCGTCCAGCGGTCGACCAGCGTCGCGCTCGGCGGCGGTGCGGCCGCGACGCGAGCGGTCGCGGCCGTCGGACCGACGTGCGCCCGCAGGGTCTCCTCCACGTCGGGGTCCTCGTCGGCTTCGACCGTTCCCCCTGTGATCTCCTCGCTCGCAGACAGCAGGCCCGTTTCGGTCGCGATCCGCTTTGCGGCCCCGGCGCGTCCGCTCGCCTCCCTCGCCGCACCGAGCGGATCGCGGGTCACTCGGTCTGCGAGCCGCTCCTCGTGGAACTCGATCCGCTCGCGGAACCGCCCCGCCGCGACCAGAAGGTCGGCCGCGCTGTCGGCGTAGGACCGCTCTCGCCCGCGGTGTCTAGTTCTGATAACGTCGACATCGCGGTCGCTGAGCGCCGCGACGACGGTCGCGAGGCAGTCCGCGCTCGCTGCGAGGTCGCCGCGACCGGGACAGTCGTCCGCGTCGACGGCGAGAACGGCTCGGTCCTCGACGCCCGTCCCCACAGGCTCGCGGAACGTCAGGTCGCACCGACACTCGCCGGGGGCCTCGTCGACCCACGGGAGCGCCCGCAGCGGCGTCTCGCCGACGCCGTCGGCGATTCGCGCGGTGAGATCGAGGTTCATAGCGGGCGTGGCCGCGGTATAGTATATAAAAGATCGCTCGCTCAGGCGCCGATTTCTCCGTTCTCTCCGACGGCTCACCCGATCCGGCTAATCCGGACCGTCGCCCCGCCGTCGTCGACGTATCGGATGCGAACCCGGCTCGCCCCGCCCGGCCGGAGTTCGATCGGAGCGTCGACGAGGTCGACGGCCGTCCGCGTCGGTCCCGTCCCGATCCGGAACTCACGCTCCGGCCGGCCGTCGATCCGATACGCGAGCACGACCTCGCCTGGCCGATCCGGCGATTCGACGAGCGCGACGCGGTCGAGGTCGGCCGCGGTAAAGCCGGTCGGAACCCGGACGGGGACGGTCGTCTGCGCCGCCATCGCTGGATCGCTCACGGGCGTCGATCCGGCGACGACGCCGCCTATCGCGCGTTCCAGCCGATCGGTCTCGGCGCCGATCCGCTCCGCAGTCGTCGCGGCTCGGGCCGTCTCGATCGCCGGCATCGACGCCGTCAGCAGCGCGACCGCCACGAGGACGGTGAGGACCACCCGGATCACGGCCCGGTCACAGCGACTCCCGGAGGCGGTCCAGCGCGTCCGTCGCCCACGCCCCGTCGTCGCCGTCGTTTCTGCCGTCGCCGTCGCTGCCGGTCCCCGGTCCGGACGCCGGTCGGTCGTCGGGGAGGGCGGCGTCGAGTGCGCTCTCCGAGGGCACGGCGCTCTCCCCGTCGCTCACGCTTCGACTGACGCCGTCGATTTCGACGGCTCGGTCGCTCTCTCGCTCGGCCTCGGTCGCCCGCGCCAGCGCGAGGTCGGCCCGGCGCTCGACCTCGCGGTTGACGGCCCTGACCGACCCGGCGTAGCCGCGGATCGCCTGCGTCGCGGCTTCCAGTTCCGCGACGCGGTCTTCGAGGTCCGCGATCCGCGATTCGAGCCGCTCGCGCTCGGCCGTCGCCTCCGCGTCGGCGGCGAGGTCGGCCGGTCGCGCGTCGTTCCCCGCGACCGCGCGTTCGACGGCGCGGAGCCGGGACTCGATCCGACCGTCCGATCCGTTCGCTTCCGCCGAAGCCGACTCCGTTCCCGTCTCCGACGGGTCGGAGTCCCGTACGTGATCGGTCACGCGACCGGTTGGCCGCGCTTTCACTCTTAAACGTCGGGGAAAGGGTATTGTCGCGGGGGCTGGTACGTCCTCGCATGAAGGCAGTCCTCCTCGGCGTCGGACAGGCGGGCGGCAAGCTCACGACCGCCCTCGCGCAGTTCGACGCCGACGCCGGCTACGGTGCGGTCCTCGACGCGCTCGCGGTCAACACGGCCGCGGCCGACCTCGATCCCCTCCCGCTCGAAACGGTCCTCGTCGGGCAGTCGCGCGTCAACGGCCACGGCGTCGGCGGCGACAACGAACTCGGCGCGGAAGTGATGGACGAGGACGCCGTCGAGGTGCTGGACGCGCTCGCGCCGAAGGTCACCGCGGCGGCCGAGGCGGTGTTCGTCGTCGCCGGTCTCGGCGGCGGCACCGGCTCCGGCGGCGCGCCGGTCCTCGTCCGGGAACTGAACCGGGTGTACGACGTCCCCGTCTACGCGGTCGGTATCCTCCCCGGCCGCGACGAGGGGACGATGTACCAGGTGAACGCCGGCCGGTCGCTCAAGACGCTGGTCCGCGAGGCGGACGCGACGATCCTGCTCGACAACGACGCGTGGCGCTCCTCGGGGGAGTCCATGGAGGGCGGCTACGAGGCGATCAACGCCTCGATGGCGAAGCGGATCGGTCTCCTCTTAGCCGCCGGCGAGGCGGTCGAGGGGGTCGGCGAGTCCGTCGTCGACACCAGCGAGGTGATCAACACGCTCCGCGCGGGCGGGATGGCCGCGGTCGGGTTCGCGTCGGCGCCCGCGGCCGAGGACCCGGAAGAGAACGTCACCACTGTCACGAGCGCGGTCCGCAGCGCGGTGATGACCGGTCTCTCGCTGCCGAGCGCCACCGACGCCGACGCCGCCCTCGTCGCGGTCGCGGGCGACCCGGACCGGATCTCGCGGAAGGGTTCGGAGAAGGCCCGCAAGTGGCTCCAGGAGGAGACGGGGTCGATGCAGGTCCGCGGCGGCGACTTCCCGCTCGACTCCGACCGGGTCGCCGCCCTCGTCCTCCTCGCCGGCGTCGAGCGCTCGCAGCGCGTCGAGGCGTTCTTGGAGCGCGCTCGGCAGGCGGTCCGGGACGAGCGCGAGGAGACGCCCGACCCGGCGGCCGCGTTCGAGAACGACGAGATCGACGACCTGCTGTAGCCTCGTCTCTCGCGTCGTTCCCTCGCGGGACAGGTTCCGCACCTTTTTGGTTCCCGCCGGTGGAGTCGCTTCCGATGACCAACCCGTGGGACGACTGGGACCACGTCCTGAAGGTCGACCCCGACAAGGACCTCCGGTCGGGCGAGACCTTCGAGGACGTCTGCCGGACCGGGACGGACGCGATCGAGATCGGCGGGACCCTCGACGTCACCGCGGAGAAGATGACGCGCGTCGTCGACGCCGCCGCGGAGTACGACGTGCCGCTGTACCAGGAGCCGTCGAACCCGGGCGTCGTGATCGACTCGCCCGCGCTCGACGGCTACCTGATCCCGACCGTGTTCAACGCCGGCGGTCCCTTCTGGATCACCGGCGCGCACAAGGAGTGGGTCCGCATCGACGACCTCGACTGGAGCCGGACCCACACCGAGGCGTACATCGTGCTGAACCCCGAGGCGTCGGTCGCCCAACTGACGGAGGCCAACTGCGACCTCAGCGCCGACGACGTGGCGGCGTACGCGAAGGTGGCCGAGCGCATGTTCGGCCAGGAGATCGTCTACGTCGAGTACTCGGGCACCTTCGGCGACACGGAGAAGGTCGCGGCCGCCCACGACGCGCTCGACGACGCTACCCTCTTCTACGGCGGCGGCATCCACGACTACGAGTCGGCCAACGAGATGGCCGCCCACAGCGACGTGATCGTCGTTGGCGATCTGCTCCACGACGAGGGCGTCGACGCGGTCCGCGAGACGGTGAAGGGCGCGAAGGACGCGCACGACGACTGACGGCTCCCCCGCGGGCCGGCTCCTCCCCTCAGTCCGCTCCTGCGTACCCGTCCAGCATGTTCTCGACGTACTTCGCGATCACGTCGACCTCCAGGTGGACCGGGTCGCCGACCGACTTCTCCGAGAGCGTCGTCAGGTCGTACGTCGTCGGGATGATCGCGACGTCGAACTCCCCGTCGCGCTTCTCGGCGACCGTCAGCGAGATCCCGTCGAGCGTCACCGACCCCTTGTCGACGAGGTAGTCGCCGTGCCCCTCGGGGATCGAGAAGGAGAACCGCCAGTCCTCGCCCACGCGCTCGATCCCGGTCACCTCGGCGACGGTGTCGACGTGGCCCTGGACGACGTGGCCGTCGAACCGCCCGTCGGCGGGCATCGCGCGCTCGACGTTGACCGCGTCGCCCTCGCGCACGTCACCGAGGTACGTCTTCGCGACCGTCTCGCTCGCGAGGAACACCTCGAACCAGTCGCCGCCGGCGTCGGTGGCGTCGACTGCGTCGGCGTCGACGTTGTTGGCGGCGTCAGCGTCGACGTTGCTGGCAGCGTCGGCTGCGTCGCTCCCGTACTCCTCGACGGTCAGGCAGACGCCGCTCACGCTTATCGACTGGCCGTGGTGGAGGTCGTCGAACCCGTCGACGCCGATCCGCAGCCGGAGTCCGTCGTCGGTCTCGGTCCGCGAGCGGACCGTGCCGGTGTCCTCGACGATGCCGGTGAACATACCTGAACTGGGCGCGGGCGACGGTTATCGGTTCTGGCTTCGGGCGGTCGGTCCGGCTCCCCGGCTCGTCCGTCCGCCCCGTCTGATCGGTCGCCTGCTTCCCGCCGCGCGGCCGGCCCGACCGCGTCCCGCGCCCTTTTGACCCCCGGGATCCAACGGGGCATCTATGCGACTCGGAGTGCTGGACATGATCGGGCTGGCGGCCTCGCTGATCTTCGCCATCCCGCTCGCGAACTACGCCGTCTTCCGGCTGATCGCTGGCGAGGTCGCGCTCGGCGCCGGCCTGCTGGTCGTCGCGGTCGCGATGGTCGTCCTCCCGCAGTACTTCCTCGACCCCGCCCAGATACTCCGGCGGCTGATATCCGGGCTTCTGCCCCGACAGCTCCGCAGCGACGACGGATCGGCCCCCAAGACGGACGACGACTCCGGTTCCGTCGCGGTCGGGAGCGACTCCGACGAGCGGTGACCGCGGGTCGCGCTCGGCTCTACGGGTCCTCACGGCGAGCGCGTCGAGGCTCGACCCCGACGCGGTTCGCGAGTCCGGTCACTCCCGAACTCGGGCGATGAGCGCGGCGCCGAGAAGCGCCAGAGCGGCGACGAGGGGACCGAATCCGGGAGCGCCGCCGTCGGTGTCCCCGCTTTCGGGGGACTCGACGTCCTCGACCACGAGCACGTCCCGCGTCACCGGGTCGTCGAGCGCCTCGTTCCCGCGAACGGTCAGCGTCGCGCGGTCTCCTGGCTCGGCGACGCTCGCGTTGAACGTCGCCGTCGCTTCTCCGTCGGTCACCGTCGTCTCTTGGGTCTTGATGTAGTTCGTGCTCGCGTTGCCGGCCGACCGAAGCCGCATCTCGACGGCCGCCCCGTCGTCGAGTTCGACGGGCACCGTGACGGCGGTCGCGCGCGGTTCGATGAGGACGTCCGCGTTCTCGACGTCCGCGGCGTCGATGGCTTCGACCGCGTCTCCGTCGCCGGTACCGTCCTCGCCGCTCTCGCCACCGGTCTCGACCATCAGCGTGCCGACGTCGGCAGCCTCGTCGCCGCCGTCGGGGAACAGTTCGATCTCGTAGCCGGCGGGATCGATCGGCTCGTCGAGGGCCGTCTCGTGGTCGATATCGACCGCGGCGTCGCCCTCGGCGGCTAGGGGCGTTCCGTCCCCGCTCGTCTCGGCGTGGTCGAAGACGAGCGTCGTGACGCCGTCGTCGCTCGGCGTCACAGTCGCGCGAAGCGCGTACCCGGCCGCCTCCTCGTCGCCGACGGTGATCTCGAACGCGTCGGCGCCGTCGGTCCGGACGTCGATTTCGGCGGTACCATTCTCGCTCACGGTGACGATGCTCGTTTCCAACTCGGCGGGCCCGTCGGCGGCGGCCGTCTCGGCTCCGACGAGCGAAATCCCGGCGACCGCGACGGCGACGACCGCGACCGCGGTCACGAGGAGCACCGCGACGGCCGGGTGTGTCTTCGTCTCGGTACGCCAGAGCGGCTCGGCCCCGTCGGCCTCACTACTGCCGTTGGAGGGCTCGGATGGCATGCGGATCGGCCTTCGGATGGGACTCAAAAAGGTGCGTCGGAGGCTCAAACGGCCGTCGTAGCTACCCGCCGTTCCCCCGCTCGACCGGCGCGATACCGAACGGGTACTCGACCAGAATCTCGTACCCGTCGTCGGTGACGAGAATTAGGTCTTCCAGCCTGACGCCGCCGATCTCGGGGTCGTACACGCCCGGTTCGACCGTCACGACGTGGCCCGCCCGGAGTTCCCCGGCGCCCGACAGCGACGGCGACTCGTGGAGGCTCACGCCGACGCCGTGGCCGGTGCCATGCGTGAATCCGGTCTCCCCCTCGTCCGCGTTCGGGTCGAAGCCGTACGCGGTTAGCTCCGCGGCCGCCTCGCCATGGACGGTCTTGGCCGGGACGCCCGGTTCGACCTCGGCGAGCGCGGCCTCCCGAGCGGCCTCGACCGCGACGGACGCGCGGCGCTCCCAGCCGCCGTCGCCGTCGACGACGAACGTCCGGGTGGCGTCGCCGTAGTACCCGTCCGGGCCGCGCGGCGAGACGTCGAGCAACACCGTCTCCCCGGGCCGGATCGGGTCGTCGCCGACGTAGTGGAGATCGGCCGCGGACGGGCCGGCGCCGATCACCGTGTTGCCGGCGTCGCGGACCCCGCGACCGGCGAGGACGGCGTTCACCTCGCGGCGGAGCCGCTCGGTCGTCAGCGGTTCGCCCGCCCAGCGGAGCGGGGGTCGCCGGCCGTCGGCGGTCCCGTCGGCTTCCGCCTCCCCGTCGATGTCATCGGTGACCTCGCTCTCGGCGAGGACCGCCTCGGCGCGAGCGAGACCGGCGACCGCCGCGCGCTGGACGCGCCGGATCCGGTCGACCTCCGCCGGCGTCTTGCGCGCCCTGGCGGCCGCGACCGCGTCCGTCGACGCCGAGATCGTTGCCCGCGCGCTCCAGGTACACCGCGGCGTCGTGCGGGACCGACGCGGGGGTGAGGACGGCCCGGTCGGCGGTTCCGGTCTCGGTTCCGTCCCCGCCGCCGGTGAGGTCGTCCACGACCGCGGCCGCGCGCTCGCCGGCGTGGTCCCCGACGTTCTCGGTCCGGACCTCGCGGACGACCCTGTCGTGAAACCGGTTGTCGTCGCTCGCAGGGTCCGCGGCCGCGCCGCGCGCGCTCGCGACGAACTCCCGGTCCGCCTGCTCGCGGAACAGCCCGGGGGCACAGAGGACGGCCCGTCCGGCGAGCGCGTCGGTCTCCGCCGTCGACTCGTCGCTCCCGTCGGTCGCTCCGTTGCCCGGGACGACGACCAGCGCGTACGGTCGGTCCGGTCCGGAAAAGCGCGTGAGGTAGCGCAGGCCGTCGTCGAAGCGGTCGCCGACGGCGACGAACGCGGCCGCGTCGGCCGCGCGGACCGCCTCGACGACCGGGCGGAGGTCGGTCCGCAGGGCGGCGGACGCATCATCGGCGGCGTCCGGCGCCGGGGTATCGCTCGGTTCCGCGTCCTCCCCGGTCACGGCTCCGGTTCGGGCACCGCCAGCTCCGCTTGGACCTCCTCGACGAGGTCCTGTGCCGGCTCCTCGCGGAGCTCGTTGAACAGCAGGACGCTGATCGGGAGCGTCGGCGCGCCGCTGATCAGGCTCTCCATGATCACGAGCCGCTCGCGGGCGCGGGACATCCCGACGTAGAAGACGCGGCGCTCGTTGTCGGTGAGCAGGGGAACGGGGCTGGTCGACTTGGTGAACTCCTCGACGCCGTCGACGTCGGTCGGGTCGTCGATGGAGGCGGCCATCTGCTCGACCACCTTCTCGGTGAGGTCGGTCGCGACGAACACGTGGTCGGCCTCGCGGCCCTTCGCCGAGTGGATGGTGCCGACACGGACGCGGGTCGGGTCGGTTCCCTGATAGTCGCCCTCGAAGTACGCGCCCATCGACTTGCGCTGGAAGCTCGTCACCTTCCGGACCATGTCGTCGGCGCTGGCGGTGTCCGGCATGAAGGGGATGTACTCGTCGAGGGTGTCGGCTTGGACCTCGATCAGCGAGACGTCGTCGGCGTCGGCCGCCTCCTCGCGGTCGTCGAGGAAGTCGTAGAACTCCTCGCGGTCGTGGGTCCCGAACGCCGAGTCCTGGAGCATGTCGGCGAGCCGCCGGGCTTCCAGCCCGTTCACGGGGTCGCCGGCCTCCGCCTTCTCGATGGCGCTGACGTAGTCTTGGACCCGGTCGGTCCACATCCGCCCGTCGGTGAGCATCGAGAAGGGGATCCCGTGGTCGATGAACTCGTCGATGAAGTCGAACATCTGGTAGCGCGCCCGGAACAGGCACATGATGTCGCCCTCGTCGTCCTCGACGGTGTACCGGACGTTCCGGACGAGTTCGAGCATCGAGGGCGACTCGATCGCCTCGACGGTCCCGCCCTCCTTGCGCGGGTGGAGGTCCTTCTCCTGGCGCTTGTCGATGTGGCGGATCTCGGCGTTGACGACGTTGAGGATCTCCGAGGGAAGCCGGTAGGAGTTCGGGAGGACGACGTCCTCGTCGACGTCGGTGTCGAGGAGGAGGTCGGGGTCGGCACCCTGCCACGCGTAGACGACCTGGTCGTCGTCGCCGGCGATCAGCACCTTCCGCATGTGCGGGCGCCACTCCTCGAAGACGTTGTACTGGAGCGTCGTGATGTCCTGGAACTCGTCGATGATCAGGTAGTCGACGCTCGGGACGAGCGAGCGCTGCGCGACCCGTTCGAGCATGTCGGCGAAGCCGACGAGGTCGTTGTCACCCTTGTAGCCGCGCCACGCCCGGATCGTCTCCGGGATGTCGATCCGCTCGTCGTCGGAGGGCCACGTCGGGGTGTACTTGTTGCCCTCCTGAGCGTTCGGGTCCTCCTCGGGGGGAGCCGGACCTCCTCGACGTTCCACTGGAAGGGGACGTCGTACCAGTCGGCCACGTCGCGCTCGGTGCGCTGGAGCCACTGCGAGGTGGCGATGATCTTGTTGCCGATGGTCGTCGACCGCGCGGTCCGGCGGCCGGCGCCGCCGTGCTGGTCCTCGAACTCGATGCCGTACTCCTCGCAGAACGCCTCCTTGTCGTCCTCGCCGACCACGTCGCCCCGCGAGAGGTCGAGCAGCTCGTACGCCTTCGCGCTGCATCGTGCTCACGTTCCCCTGGAGACTGCGCGGCGAGATGTCGAGCCGCTCGGCGAGTCGCTCCCGGATCTCGGCGGCGGCCGCGCGCGTGTACGAGACGACGAGCACGTCGCGGACGTCGGCGTCCTCGGTCTCCAGTATCTCTTCGACGCGGTCCAAGAGCGCGGTCGTCTTCCCGCTCCCCGGCCCCCCGAACAGCCGCGTCGCCGTGGTATCGGTCATTATTACTCCCAGATTCCGGTTCTCCTTAAACGCCGTGGCTCGACCGCCGTCGACGCGAGCCTCGGTTCGACCGCGACGGTCCGGCGCGTCATCGCGCGGCCGGTTCGTCAGGTGCTCCGCGTCGCGCGCGCTTCGCGGACGTCGGCGCCGTCGCGGACCAGATCCTCACAGGCCGGGCAGACGCGGGGCCGATCGACCTCGTTCGGCGTGAACACCCGAACGTAATCGGTCGTGACGAACGAGCCGCAGTTCTGACAGGTCGGCATGCTCTCCACTATCGAGTAATTCCACATAATACTACCGGGGAGTATGACGGAAAGAAAATTTGCGGAACGCGGTGTCGCCGCGGGCGTCAGTTTGGCCGCCAGTCGCAGACCCCACACCGCGCCGTTCCCTCCTCGTGGAGCGCACCGCACTCGGGACACTGGAGCTTGTTATAGGATCGCTCCCAGCCTACGATCTCTGTCTCGTGGCCGTGATCGGATAGGAACTCGTCGAACACGTCGTCGTCCGAGCTGGGTGCACTACTGGACATGCGTGCCATGGTATGACACACCAGCATATATATCTTTCTGCCGTTCTCGTCGCTGGGAATTCTACGGAAGAACGATCAGTTCACGATCAGAGAATCGCGGATACTGAACTTCCAGATGGGTATCAAGTCGAAAACGGAATTCCGACCCCGGTCACCACGGCTCGTTCTTGACGCCGAGCGCGTAGGCCGCGACGTTCGTGACGACGTGGAGGACGGGGGTCATCACGAGGACGACGGCGAGGACGTGCGGCGTGAACACCGCGAGCGCCCAGTCGGTGTCGACGACGAAGGCGAGTCCCAGCGCGCCGACCACGAAGTCGAGCTGGTCGAGTCCCGGGAACGCGGCGCCGCGCTCGCGGCCGGACCGCCGCTTGAGGAAGGAGGCGCCGATGTCGCCGCACATCGCGCCGAACGCGAGCGCGAACGCGGCCGGGAGCGCGAACGTCGGGAGGTCGACGCCGACCGCGGTGCTCGTCGGCTCCGCGAGCGCGTTGAGTCCGAGCGCGAGGCAGACGCCGACCAGGGTCCCCACCGCGGTGCCGCGCCATGTCTTCCCGTCGCCGAGCAGCCGCGCGCCGCGCCACTCGCGGCCGCCGTCTATCGGGCGTCCCCGCCGGCCAGCACCGCGGCGTTGTTCGGGACGTACGCCGGGAGCATCGCCCAGAACGCGGTCGCGACGAGCGCACCGATCATGTCCTCACGGGCGGCGCCCGGAGTGTTATAAACCCCGGATCCGTGTCGACGGTTCCGGATCCGTGCCGACGGTTCGCCGTCGCTCCGGCGACGGTTTCGCGGCCACCGCCGCCGAGTCGCCAAACGTAAAGTTCGCCCCGTCCGCAACTCTCAGTATGATCCCCCCGATCGCCCGGCAGTTCGTCGCCGGCGAGAGCGTTCCGGCGGCCCTCGACCACGCTCGCGCCGCGAACGAGGACGGCGTCGCGGTCATCCTGAACCTGCTCGGCGAACACTACGACGACCCCGCGGACGCCCGCGCGGACGCCGACGCGTACCTCGAACTGCTCGACGAGGTCGCCGACAGCGGTCTCGACGCCTGCGTTTCGGTGAAGCCCTCCCAGATCGGGATGGACGTCTCGGCGGATCTGTTCGAGGAGCATTACCGCGAGATCGTCGCCCGCGCCGACGAGCTCGACGCGTTCGTCTGGTGTGACATGGAGGACGCCGACACCACCGACGCCACCCTCGACGCATTCGAGTCTATCGCCGCCGACTACCCGTGGAGCGTCGGCCAGTGTATCCAGTCGAACCTCCGACGCACCGCCGACGACCTCGACCGCCTCGTCGACGTCCCCGGCAAGATCCGACTGGTGAAAGGCGCCTACGACGAGCCGTCGTCGATCGCGTACACGGACAAGGCGCGCGTCGACGAGGCGTACCGCGACGACCTGACCTCCCTCTTCGAGCGCCGCGACCGCGGGATCGCGGTCGGCAGCCACGACCCCGAGATGATCTCGCTGGCGGACCGCCTCGCGCGCGAGCACGGCGCCGACTACGAGGTCCAGATGCTGATGGGGGTCCGCGAGGACGCGCAGCGGGACCTCGCCGCGCAGGGAGTCGACGTGTACCAGTACGCGCCGTACGGCGACAAGTGGCTCTCGTACTTCTACCGGCGCGTCCGCGAGCGCAAGGAGAACCTGACGTTCGCGCTCCGGGCGGTGTTGGGACGGTAGCTGCGGAAGCGGACCCCGGTCCGTCGTCGCGGAGGGATCCACTCCCGGCATCGTCGCCGCGTGGAAGCCCTCTTAAGGGTCGCCCACGCATACCAATGCGATAGATGTCCACGTGGAAACGCGACTTCGCCAGCGGCCTCATCGTGCTGGCGCCGCTCCTCGTTCTACTGCTCGTCCTCCGCTGGATCTACCAGTACATCGCGTCGATCCCGCTCATCGAGGACCTCCAACCGACGATCATTCCGGGACCCTTAGAACCCGTCTCCCGGGTGGTCATCGCGTTCGCGGTGTTCGCGACGGTCGTGCTCGCGGTCGGGTACTTCATGCGGACCACGCTCGGCCGGCTGGCGGAGGCGGCAGTCGACGACACGATAAACCGAATTCCGGCTCTTCGGGTGGTGTACAACGCCTCGAAGCTCGCCATCGAGACGGCCATCTCCGGCACCGACGAGCTTCAGAGCCCGGTGTACATCGAGACGTGGCCCGGGATCCGGATGACCGCCTTCCGGACCGGGAAGAAGACCCGCGACGGCAAGATCGTCTTATTCATGCCGACCGCGCCGAACATCACCACCGGATTCGTCATCGAGGTCGAGCCGGAGCGCATCGAGGAGACCGGCGAGACCGTCGAGGAGGGGATGACGCGGGTCCTCTCCGCCGGGTTCGCGGAGTCGGCCCATCAGGTCCCCGTTCACGAGGAGGACCCGACGGAGGGCGACGGCACCGGGACCCCCGACGGCTACGGACACGTCCGCACCGACGGGACCCCGGGCGACGCGGAGGGGTCGGCAGCCGAGGGAAGCGGTTCCGGCGAGTAGCGGTTCGAGGGAGAGTCGGCGGCGCGGATCGAGGAAAGCTGGTGACGCGGGCTACAGGTAGGTGAACCACTCGTCGTGGTCGTCCGTGCGGCGCTCGACCAGGTCGAAGAAGGCGCTCTGGAGCTCCTCGGTCACCGGGCCGCGGGTGCCCGCGCCGATCTCGGTGTCGTCGACCGAGCGGATCGGCGTGACCTCCGCGGCGGAGCCGGTGAAAAACAGCTCGTCGGCGGTGTACAGCTGTCCGCGCGAGATGACGGCCTCGTCGTGGACCTCGTAGCCGCGCTCCTCCGCGAGGGTGATCACGGTGTCGCGGGTGATCCCTTCGAGGATGGACTGGGCCGGCCCGGTGGTGTATATCTCGCCGTCGTTGACCATGAAGATGTTCTCGCCGGGCCCCTCCGCGACGTTGCCCTCCTTGTTGAGGACGATGGCCTCGACGTAGCCGTTGCGGCGCGCCTCCTCGCCCGCGAGCATCGAGTTGACGTACAGGCCGGTCGTCTTCACGTTCGTCGGCACCTGCGAGGAGGCGTGTTTCCGCCACGAGGAGACCATCACGTCGACGCCGTCTTCGAGCGCCTCCTCGCCGAGGTACGCGCCCCACGGCCACGCGGCGAGCACGAGGTCGGTCGGGCAGTCCTTCGGCGAGACGCCCAGCGTGTCGTACCCGTAGTAGGCGATCGGCCGGATGTAACAGGACTCGAGGTCCTGCCGGTCGAGGAGTTCGAGCGTGGCCTCGGTGATCTCCTCGCGGGAGTGTTCGATGTCCATGTCGTACATCTTCGCGGAGTCGAACAGCCGGTCGAGGTGCTCCTCCCACCGGAAGACGGCGGGCCCCTGATCCGTGTCGTAGCAGCGAACGCCCTCGAACACGCCGCTCCCGTAGTGGAGCGCGTGGGTCAGAACGTGGGTCGTCGCGTCCTCCCAGTCGAGGAACTCCCCGTTCTTCCAGATCGTGTCGACATCCATCTCGTCGAATCCCATAGTCGAGCGTTGCGGTCGGCGGGCTTAAAACTGTAACAACCAGTCGGGGACTGCCGCGAGGAAACAGAGATCCGAGTCCACTGAGGGATCGACGGCGAACACCGCCAAAGCCCCAGCCGCTCATTTATAAATACTCAACCACTGATCGGCGGAGAACACTTCCAAAGCCCCAGTCGCGAGGACAGCGCACGCTCGCTGCGCGCTTCAGTCGCTCACTTCGTTCGCTCCTTCCAGTGCTTGCGTCGCCTGCGCTGTCCTCGCGACTGGGGCTTTGAGTCCCGCCCCGCACAGCACCGCCGGAAGCCGTTCCTGCTCGCTTCGCTGCGCGGGCTGCGACTTCCGTGCTCCCGCTCGCTCCCTGCGGTCGCTCGCGAGACCGCAGCCTCACGCCTCCCCAGCCTCGTCGCTCACGCCCTGCGGGCGTTCGCGACTCCCTCGCGCATGCTGGCTCGCGGCCGCCGGGGGCGACCGCTCGCAGGCGCGCGCCGACCGCAGCGGCAGTCGATTATTTAAGCGCCTCGACGAGAGCCGCCCCCTCGACGTAGGGGATGTCGCGGCGGGCCGCGTAGGCGGCGGCGTCGGCGGGCGCGAGCGCGTCGCCGGTCTCGTCGTCGAGCATTTCACAGACCACGGCGGCGGGCGCGGCGTCGACCGCCTCGGCCATCGAGAGGCCGAGTTCGGTGTGGCCGGTCCGTCCCGCGAGGCCGTCGCGGTCGCCGCGCAGCACGTGGACGTGACCTGGCGCGCGGAACTCAGCCGCGAAGTCTTCGGGACCGTAGCCGATCGGGTCGTCGCGGACGCGGCCGGCGGCGTTCGCCACCTCGACGATGGTCTTCGCGCGGTCCGCGTCGGTGATCCCGGTGAACGTCTCGCGGTGGTTCACGGGGAGCGAAAAGGAGGAGCGGTCGTCGTAGTCGGGGTCGTCGTCGACCGCGGGGTGGTCGATAGCGTCGGCGAGGAACGGGAGGTCGAACGCGTCGCCGACCGCGTCGCTCACGGCCACGCAGATCAGCCCGCCGGCGTCGTTGCGCATGTGCGCGACCGCGGTCTCGTCGACCGCGCCGGCAGGGTAGACGATATCCGTCTCGCCCTCGCGGTCCGCGAAGTCGTGGACGCAGACGGGGTTGCCGACCCGGAAGGCGTCGAGCGCGCGCTCGACGGAATCGGCGGTTTCGGCGGTTTCGGCCGACTCGGCGTCCTCGCCCGCGCCAGTTTTCGGGTCAGGGTCGATGTCGGCGCGCATCAGGCGACCTCCGTCTCGACAGCGGTCGACTCGGGGTCGTCCGCGCGGGTCGTCGGCTCGACGCGGACCTCCACGCCGTCGCCGTCGTCGAGGTCGAGCGCGTCGCGCAGGCGGTCCGGCGCGATCAGTTCGAGCTGGTCGTCGTCGTGGTGGGTCCGATCGGGGACGATGGCGTGAACCTCCTCGTAGCGCTCGTCGCCCGCGACGAGGGTGACCCCGTAGCAGGTGGCCGCGCCGTAGGTGCGGTCCTCGCCCTCCCACGCGTCGATGGGGACGGCGTCGATACCGGCCATCTCGCCGCGGCGGCGGACGCTCTCCTCGGTGAGGTTCACGTTGAGCGTGCCCGGGAACGGGTCGTAGCCGAGTCGCTCGCGGAACTGCTCGGCGTACCCCGGCAGCGTGATGTAGTGGCGTCCCTCGCCCATCCCGCCGGTGACTGACCCGCGGAGCGCGAGTTCGACATCCGACTCGAACAGCCGGCGGTAGTCGGCGTACACCGCCCGGAGCGCGGCCTCGCCCGCGTCCGTCACCCGAACCCACTGTCCGTCGCTGACCACGTCGCGCTCGACGTAGCCCGCGGATTCGAGCGTCTGGAGGCGTCGGGAGGCGGTCTGCGTGGAGGCGTCGAGCCGGTCGCCGAGCGCCGCGCACGACACCTTCGTCTCGGAGAGACCGCCGACGAGCCCGACGTGTTTGAGGGCCGCGAGCGCGGCCGGGTCCACGTCGGCGTTCGCGTCGGTCGCCGTCGCGTCTGACATACGAGACGCTCGGTCGTCCGCGGGCAAAAGGGTAACGGATATGGAACGCGTCTCAGAAACGTTATTTGGGAGGGGACCGACCGAAGACCGCCTGACCAGAGCGTTCTTTCGCCGGGTACCTAACCCCGTCGGTGCCGGCCGGCTTCGCGGTGTCTCCGGTGATCTACCGAATCGGTTCGGTTAGCGGGTGGGAGCCACTCTCGCACCGGTCGCCGAAAGGTAAGGTACAAATACGAACGGCGATTGCTTCGTGATGCGGGCTCGTAGATCAGCGGCAGATCGCTTCCTTCGCAAGGAAGAGGCCCGGGGTTCAAATCCCCGCGAGTCCATCTGAATTTTACTCAACTCCGCAGGACCAGAGAGTTGGGTCTCGCGCGTTCTCGTGCCGGTTTAGCTCGCTAGTATATGTAGCGTCGCTTCCCATCGCTGAGAGAGTTCACCGCAACTCTCGACGCACCCGGACGCCGTCTGGACTCGTTCGTAGTGAAACGGGGGTGGTGCGGTGAACCGACTCGACCCCGACGGTGGCCGAAGTACCTGTCTGCACTGTGGTGCGCACCTTCCGGCGAACTTCGGTCGGGTCCACGGTGACGGGGAGGATCTCGCGCACCGGTGCCCTGAGTGCGACTCGTGGGTGCGGATCTGCGAGGGGAGCGCGGCCGGGAAAGATGTTGACACGCCGGATCCGCAAACGAGCCCCGCACGCAACGCCGGCGAGCCGTGGGACGGAGGGCTGTCTGGATGAGCCCGTTCGTCCGCGCGAGTTGTCTGTACGACCCGGCTCGCGGGCCCCGGCAGCACGTCCGTGACGCCGCCCGGCTCCGTTGGGAGCGCGACGCCGAACGGGGGCGGTCCGCGTGACCCGGAACCGGCACGGTGAGGCCGCTGCGATCTTCACGTCGCACGGCGTTCTCGACGCGGCGACGACGATCCTCGCGGCCCGAGCGGTCGGGCCGCACGCCGAAGCGAACCCGGTCGTCCGCGAGTTGCTTGCGATGGGCGAGTTGCCCGCGGTGGTTGCGATGCTCGCAGTCGTCGGCTTGTGTTGCGGTGCGTGGCCGACGGCCGCCGCCGCCCTGGAGGCGCCCGGGTGGATTGGGCTTGGGATCGCGACGATCGGCGCCGCGGTCGCCGCGGTGAACCTGGTGGTGGTGTTTGCGTGAGCCGCGCCTGTGAGACGTGCGGGCGCGAGCGCCCGTCCGTCCGCGCTCGCGATCGTCGTGTCGAGTGCGCCGGCTGCTACCTCAACCGCGAGGGCCGCTCGCGATGAAAGCGGTCGAGACGGCCCCACACGAGTACATGGCGAACTACGTGTACTCGGGACTCGGGGCGTGGTTCGGCGCTGCGCGGCTCGTCGACGCGACCGGAAGTCGGCGCGGGAGCTTCACGCTCGACGGCGAAGAGTGGCTGGTCACCCTCTCTTACCAGGAGTCCGGGCTCGCGCCGCCGGACGGTGGCGAGACACCAGACGGGACGCGTGTCGATTTCGACACACTGCGCGAGTTCCGGTTGAACGCAGTCGCGAACGACGAAGTTGGTGAGCGGAAGGTGAAGGCGCTCATCCAGCCGCGGTGGCGCGGACTCGAATCAAAAGAAGGGAATTCGGTCGCGCGGCCGCTGTGGGATCTCGGTGATGCGGTGAACGTCCGGGTGAACGCGTCGAACGTCGAGTTCGACGAGATCGAGACGGTGATTCATCGGGCGGCGGGCGCGGTGACACTCGATCCGATGTACTTCACAGACCGTCGTGAGGAGTACAGCGTCGTGATCGACGCGGCGCGGTACGTCCGACTCGACCGGGACGTATCCGGTGCGATCCACTCTCGCGAGGGGCCGCTCGCGCGGATGGGTCACCTACTCGAAAGCGACCGGTCTGGATACCGGAAGCTCGTACAGGACGACACGGAGCGCGCCGGCTACTACCACACGGTGACGCTCGGGCCCAAGCGGGTCCGCGAGGCGTTTCCCGATCACCGGATTCCGAAGGAGTTCAAGCACTACTACGCGCGAAACGCCGAGTCTCTCCCGGACGATCACCCGCTCGCGCACCCGAAGGTCGAGGCGTCGTATCAGTCGAGCCGGTGGGATGAGACGCTCCGGCCTGTCGATCACGCGGAGATCACCGACGAACTCGAAGAGGCGATCCTCGCAACGCTGAACGAGTCGGGGCTCCCCACACAGCCGCTTGACGACGACGGACCGGGTAGTGGTCGCACGTTCGTCGACGACGCGTACTTCGAGGCGGAGACCGTCGACCGTTCGCGTGTGCTGCCGCTGAACCTCGAACGCGTCGAGAGCGATCAACGGAACGTGGTCGTGCGTCAGCTCGCAGACGGACTCTCGCCGGTCGAGTGGGATTCGCTCAAGACGCTCGTCGCGGACGGCGGCGACGTGTCGCCGGCGGAGATCGCGGACGAACACGATTGGCATCCGGACAGTGTCCGGCGTGGCCTCCGAAGGATCGAGGAGATGGTCGTTCGCGAGCAGGGGTCGGTGGCGTTGCGGTCTCACCACGTTGCGGAGCAGGTTGTTGAGGCGCTCGACGCGGCACGTGAGGGCGTGCGGAAGGCGATGGGGACCGCGGCGAACGCGGTCCAGAACGCCGAGCGTGCGTCCCTCGACGAGCGGACGGACGAACTGATCGCGTTCTGCCAAGCGAACGGGATCCACATCGACGAGCGTGAGGCACACTTCCGCGTGCGGATGGGGAACCTTGCCGACGAGTCCTGGTCGGAGTTAGTGACGCGACTCAAGCGGTACTGGGTCGGTGCGGGTCGTGATCCGGAGCGGCTGAAAGAAGCGGTCTCGCACTACCGCGACGCGTCAGGACCGAAGATCCGGCCGGTGCGGAGTGCGTGGGGGAAAGGCCAGACGCTCCGGTAGCGCGGCCCCTCGTGAGTGGCAACACTATCCAGATCCTCTTTTCGCGGCCGTTTTCGCTTCGATCGACCTTCTCGACCGGTGGGTTCGCGACGATCTCGACCGCAACACAAGCGCGGATCCAGGCTCGACAAGCTGCTCGTCGACGCCGAACCGACACCGGGGGGTCGGTTGGCGGTTAGGGGTGTGGCTAAGGCCACACAGTTAAGGTACCACCTCGGCTTTCGCGAGACCGGCCGCGCGCCGGAGGCGCGCACGAAAATTGTTTGGCTCTGTTGAAATCCTCAACCGGTGATATGTCCTCAGCGTTCTGCTGAATACAGGGCACATATTCAGCAGATCAGCACAAGAATCAATTATTGAACCACGTGACAAAGACCGTCGTAGAAGCGTAGTTTTAACAAGTAGGCTCTATGAGTAGTATACAGCGATCAATATGACTTCGCCTTGGGAAGAGAATCAGATTCTTATTGATATCATGGATGGTCTCGGTGTGGCGATCCATGATGAGGATGCAGACCTCAATAATCTCACCTCTATCAAGCTGAACAAGCTGCTCTATTTAGCCGTCGACAAATTCGATCTCCCAATCACATACAGCTGGTACAAATATGGTGCCAGTCTCAGTGGTGGTCAGAACGATGTCGCCGTCGGTGCTGTTGAACCACAGGCGCTTGCCGATCTGCCTTCACCTGACGAGCCGAGCATTGGGAATTCTTGGGACTACCCATCTCCAGAGGAGTATCGATACTTTTTCAAGAGTGACATAGAGCTCACGAATATTCTCCAAGAGGAAACAAAATCCTATCTACGTGAGTTCTACACCGGCTACGCCCCTGAAGAATATCGGGACCTCTACGTTGCCTCGGCAGTGTTACAGAAATCTCTGGATACAATACTAGACATGGGTGCCGAGGAGTTCAACGAGAACTCTGCTGAGTGCTTGGACACCGTTGAAGAAGAACTGCGGGATTTGGATCTCCAGATTCTCCTAAACAGCCATGTTGAGGATGATGAAGAGAACGCACTCACGGCGTATACAGATCTCCTCCGACAGGTTGTCATCAATCTGGACAGTCAAGCAACTGACCTATCCCAGAAACAGTTTCAAAAATTCAGGCGATTACTCAAGTTCTATTATTCGCACGCGTGGAAGTACGTCTCGCTCGGTATTTCCGAAAAAACTGCGAGCGGTCCCAGTAGGCGTGATCTGATCGGTGGGGCCGTCAATGATTTGGATTCGTTAGAAAAGAACTACACTGGCGAGCTACAAGCGCTCAGAAAAAGTTGCGAAGACGCCGAGTTGGTACCTACAATGCCGGAGCAGTCAATTACGGTTGACGCTGATAGCCCTATTGATCCAGATGCCGAAGCTGTTGACGCGGCACTCGAAAGCATCCGGTCCAATATGCAGTCACGTGAGTATGCGTCGTTAGATCCCGAAGAGTTTACCAAGTGAACGGATGACAGTTCAACCGATTCTCGCGGATTCTTCAGCCTTGATCGGGCTAGCCGCTTGTATTGAGGAGTATGCGGATATGGTATTCTCCGAAATCGCCGTCAGTACAACATGGACGTGTTTCCGTGAAATTCGAGATAAAGCCAGAAACGGCGACTCTCACTGGTTACGAAAATCCGCAGAAAGAATCTTGGATTACGTCCAAGACGGTGAAATCGCCTATCCGAACCGGGTGAACATCCCAGGCGCGCCCAACAGTGGTGTACCCGATGCCGGGGAGAAATCTGTTCGCATCGCTCTTGGGAAATATGAAGAGATCTCAAGCATCTTGTTATTCGATAAAGGTGCTACAGTATTACTAGAGCGAACACGACAGGAGCTTGAAGGGACACCGAATGAGTTCACGATTGAACCACCAAACTTTCCACTGTATCTCTTGACGCGCCGGGATAGTGACGAGCGGAATATGTCAAAAGACAGGTTCTGCGATCAGTCGGAAAAGATCCTACAGCGGATGGATTGGAAGGGGTCTCGGCAAGAAAACCTCTTTTTCGAGTTCCCGATTAACTGCTAAAACTTCCCTGCGATATTCACCCTCTGAATCTCGCACGCCGATCCTATCTGCTGTTAAGGATTTCAACAGAGCCAAGATCTTCGTTTGGGTTGCGGTTGATCGCTGCGCCGACAGGTGCCGACGAACAAACCTCAACCGAATCCCAGCCACGTGGCCCCCACGGATTCAGGCTTGACACCGAGATTACACGCGTATAAACAGAGGTATGCGCCGGGCGGGCGGGTGAATGAATCGGCGAATCGTATTGCGGTCTGTCTATTCACGTGTTCGACTCATTCAGGTAATCTCGACATTTCGGCACCCATATTCACTAATTCAATCTGAAATAGCCTCGCTAATACCATGTTTCGGTCCCCGAGTGTCACTCAGAGATATCTTTAAGTGAACCACCGTGCCTGCGAGGGTCGATGGGCTTCAAAAGTCTCGTTGACCGCGACGGGAGCGGAACTGTGACGATCGACAAGCAGCACCTCAAGCTCGACGGACTTGTCGCCGAGGATGGATCGATCAAAGAAGCCGAGGCGCACGTTCAGCGCGTTGGCGATGGATCGTACCTCGTTCGGTTCCCAGAAGGCGGAGAGGTACAATCGCTGAACGAACTCGTCGGGAGAGCGTGAAACCCGCCGGAAGCTGGTTCTCGACGCGACCCCGTGGGGTCCGACGTGGATGTATTCATGATCCGCGATCTATGTACTTCGCTCGGCGCGATCGGCACTTGAGGTACATAGAAATCGGTTAGGTTGCGGGTGGCAGCCGCGGTGATCGTGGTCGATCCGTCCGTGTCACTTCAACATGGACCGGTTCAGTTACCCTAGAACGACGGAATCGAGGCCCCCGTACATACGATGTGGTATAAATGAGCCGTCGAACCAGTCTCAAGTTGACTATTGAGCTATGAATAACTGGTAAGCCGGATCTCTTTTTCTACAGTCTCCAGCTCTTCTATTAGTTCTCTCATCTCCTCTAAGTCACCGTCAAGTCCTTCGTACGCTATCGTATCTGAGCAAATGTATGCCGCCATCTGTTCAACCGTCTCAAACTCTTCTGGATCGAATTCTATTTTCGGGCCTGATTCAATCGCCTCTGAAAACAAACTCACAGCAATATCGTCCAGAAGGTCTTCAATCTGTTCCGGGGTAATTGATGAAAACTCATTAAAAAGATTCCAATCTTCTTCGGAAATTTTTGCTTTTCTCTGTCTGTATTTTCCCAATCCATCAAGAGATTCGTGTAGGAATGTGAATGATTGCTCTTCGGGCAGATGATCTACATCATCATCAATTTCTAATACGATTGCTGGCATTCTCGGCCTTTGCTGCGTTTGAATAGCCTCCCGGGAATCTTCAACAGGTATCTTTTCACCCATTTCTCCAAAATAGTGTACAGAAAGCGAAAAGGCAGGGAAATAGCCGACAGAATGCCGGTAGGCTAGTGCATCCTTACAAAGTTGGACTGTTCGATTCCACCAGATACGGTCCACTGAGGGATACTGCTCATTCTTTTGGCTGATGAGCGAGAGTGCGTACATCCCGCTTTCAAGCTCAGACAACCAATCAGATACATCTGAGATCTTATCTGCTAATTCCTGAAGTTCTTCTTTACGTTCAATCCTGTCTTCCAGCCGTTCCTGTTTTTGCATTAATTCTTGTTGCCGAGATTCAGACTTGCTCTGTTTATATCGGGAATACCCAGCTAAAAGAAGGGCACCAGCGCCAAAAGCGAGAGACAGGATTTCAACGGTACTCATGGATTATTCTCCAACTCAGTTGCGTTGAGTTCTCCGGCGAGAAAAGCGCTACCACGTTCGGTGATTTCATAGTATCCATCGTTATCCTTATCCAGGACTCCCCGAGCTTTGAGTTCGCGTACCCGTCCACGGATGGTTGAATACCCTATATCGTGGCCATGACGTGTTAGATTACGATACAGCGGCTTCGGAGATAGTTCTAGATCGTGATCGTCGAGAAACTCCAAGATGATCACGTCCGTCATTGTCATCCAGCTTGGAGTTGGTCGCATTGCCAAAATATCTCGTATGCGTTCTGTTAGTTGTGTAGGGTGTGAACGAAATATATCTTGTATAGGCTTAGATACAGCCTATATGGGCTAACTATTAAGTAACGACCGTCTTTCTGTAGCAGATACGGAAGCACTCTCGCGGACCCGTCGCTACCGATGGGTCCCATTGTTCGCAAAAGCGGACCCCGCTGCTGGGACAGCGGGTCCGCGTGGGCTTCCGTGAGCAAGCACGAAAGCCATGTTCGACCACTACGCGCCGGGATTTGAAATCCCCGATCGACTGAGGAACCGCAACACAATCGCCGGACTCGACCACTTTCAGTTTCACTGCCCGCGTCAGGATCTTCTCTTTTTAATACCCGTCCATCGGTCAGAATCGATGGTCTCCAAGAATACGGAGGGGTCAGCGTGAGCGAAGATCTCGAACCCCTCTCGCCGCAGGAAGGCGTTGAGATGTATCTCGAAAGTCGGAGTGAGGAAATCGCGGATCACACCCGGCAGAACCACAAGTATCGGCTGAAACCGTTCGTCGAGTTCTGTGAGGATCGGGAAATCGACAACCTGAACGACTTGACCGGCCGGGAAGTTCTCCGGTTCTTCAACCGGCGGAAGGGATCGGTCAAGAATGTCACTCTGAAGAATCACCTCGCGACGCTCCGGGTCGCACTCGACTTCTGGGCGGGAATCGACGCTGTGAGTGACGGCCTCCGCGAGTCAGTTCCGATGCCGAACCTCAGCGACGGAGACGAGGTCAACGACGAGGTGCTTCGAGACGATCGTGCCCGCGAGATTCTCGATGCGCTCGACACCTTCCGATACGCGAGTCGGGATCACGTGATCTTCCTGTTGCTGTGGGAAACGGGGATGCGCTCGGGCGCAGCGTACGCGCTCGACGTGGAAGATTACGACCGTGACGAACCGGCGATACAGATTCGCCACCGTCCCCCGTCGACACCTCTCAAAAACGGCGAACGTGGCGAGCGCGACGTGTGGCTACGGCCGGAGGTCGCGGCGGTCATCGAGGATTACCTCGCGACGACGCGCGAGGATCAGCTCGACGACGGCGGCCGTCGCCCGATGTTCACTTCCAGGTACGGTCGACTGTCGAAGACCTCGATCCGCGAGACGGTCTACCGAGTGACTCGCCCATGTGTTTGGGGCGAGTGTCCCCACGATCGCGCCGTCGAGGAGTGCGAGGCGACAGATCAGAAGACTGCGAGTAAGTGTCCGTCCTCGGTCTCTCCGCACCCGCTTCGCAAGGGAGCGATTTCGCGGGACCTGAACGGTGGGTACCCGCGCGAGGTGGTGAGTGACCGCATGGATGTGACACAGGACGTGCTTGAGAAGCACTACGACAAGCGGTCGGAGCGCGAACGCATGGAAGTTCGCCGTCGTATCATTCGCGAGGTGAGCCAATGAGGGCCGCGCCGTCGGTGGGTTCTACCGCGCGGGTCGATCGAACCCCCGCGAGTCCACTCTTTCACTCCCTTCGGTCGTTCAGTCGTTCCCTCGCTTGGTCCCACTCGCTCACTCCGTTCGCTCGCGGGACCCCCGCGAGTCCGTGTTTTTGCGCCGCGAGCAACGTCGTGAGCGGCGCAAAGCCGCAATCGATCGCCTTCCGCCCGTGACCGGTATCGGCTCGGCACGGACTTTCCGGTCCCGATCGACCACTCCCGGACCCAGTCCGCTTATATACTCCGAGTAAGTTTGGCGTCGTATGGGCATCTCCGAGATACTCGAGGGAACGAACCTCACGCACCGTCAGATGGGGGCTATCATGGTGGGATGGATCCTACTCGTCTCGATAGTCGCCGTCGGCCTGCTGCTGTACACCTCGTCGCTGTGATCGACGCGATCGAGACCGACGCGGTCGGCGTCGGCGCGAACCGCGCCTACTGAGCGGCCCGGCGAACCGACCCGGCGGGCTGGCTCCGCGGACGGTGCCCTATGCCGTGTGCTTCGCTTCCTCGGGGTTCTCGACGACTTCGACGCCGCGGTTGTTGACCGCGTGCGGGTCGAGACCCTCCTCCTGAAGGAACTGCTTGTAGAGCCGCTCGGCGGTCTCGCCGTCCTTCTGCTTGTCGCTGGCGTGGTCGCAGAGCTCGAGGAGGTTCTCGGGCACGTCGTTCTCGTGGACGATCCAGTGGTTGATCGTGTCGGAGAGCCGTCGGATGGGCGAGGTGAAGTGGCCGTAGATGTCGAAGTTGAGCGCGTGGTGGCCCCCGAACGGGTCGTTCATGTACTTCGCGCGAGGCATCACCTTCAGCACGGCGCGCTGGATCTTGTTGAGCTGGCGCTCGGGCGACTCTTCGAGGGCGGCGTTGACCGCTTTCCGCGGATCGTCGCCCCACGCGTCGCCGGGGATGGAGACGCCGTCCAGCTCCTGGATCTCCTTGAGCGCCTCGTTCCACTGGTCGGGGGTCGGCTGCGGGTGGACGCGGTACATCGCCTCGACGCCGCGGTCCCACATCAGCGTGTGCGTCACCGCCTTGTTCGCCTTCAGCATCGACTCCTCGATGATAGTGTGCGCGCGGTCGCGGCGCGGGTTTAAGACGAGCGAGCCGTCCGCCTTGCGCTGCTCGTGGATGCGGTCCGCGAGCTCGAACGCGAGGGTGTTCTCCTCGCCCAGCGGGAGCGAGGGGTCTTCGAGGCGGTTCTCACACTCCGAGTAGGTGAGCCGCTCGTCCGAGTTGATGACGGATTTGTAGATGTCGATGTCCTCGAACGAGAGGGTCTCCTCGTCGATCTCCATCTCGACGGTGTGCGCCAGCCGGTCTTCGTCGGGGACGAGCGAGCAGACGGTCTCGGCGAGCACCGGCGGGAGCATGTGGATCGTGTAGTCGGGCAGGTAGACGGTGTTGGCGCGCTCGACCGCCTCTTCCCACATCGCGGTGTCCGGGGTGACGTAGTGGGTCACGTCGGCGATGTGGACCCACAGCCGGTAGGCGCCCTCCTCGCGTTTGATCGAGATGGCGTCGTCGAAGTCCTGCGCGTCGACCGGGTCGGTGGTCCACGTCGTGAGGTCGCGGAGGTCCTCGCGCTCGTCGATCTCGGCTTCGATCTCCTCGTAGACGCCCTCGGTCCGCGCCTCCGCCTCGCGGAGGACCTCGCTCGGGAACTCGTCGCGGATCTCGAACTCCTCGAACAGCTCCTCGCGCTTCTCGGCGAGTCGGTCCGCGAGCTCCGGCGTGATCGTCACGGGGCCCTGGTCCTCGGCGGACCCGGGCTTCGGCTCGTCGTCTGACATACCTCCACCAACGCGGGTCCGTTAGAAAGGCCTGTCGGGCGGGGAGACGAGCCTGTCGGGCGGGGAGACGAGCGCTCGGCGCACAGCCGAGTGCGGGGTTCGCGAACACCGAATCTCAGACGAGCGCGGCCACCACGGGCGACAGCGCCAGCCCCGCCACCGCGAGCGCGACCGCGCCGAGGACGACCGGAACCGCCGACCCGCCGACCAGTCGGAGCGCGGTCCGCCGCGCGCTCGCGTCCGAGACGACGAACGGGTCCCCGCCCGCGATCCGCGATTTTACCTCGCCGACGGGCGCGTCCGGGAACGCCTCGCTGTCGCCGACGACCGTCACCTCGTCGCCCGGGCGGAGCGTCCGCTGGACGTACCGGCGCCGCGGATCGTCGCCGATCGTGAGCGGGCCAATCTCGTACCCCGTCTCGGTGGCGTCGACCTCGTCGACCGCGTCGATGAACCCCCGGACGCGCTCCGGCGGCTCCTCGCCGGCGTCGAGCTTGATCTTCTCGTCGACCTCGAACGAGAACGTCGCCGCCGCGGGGTCGACGCGGACCCCGGTCCCGCCGTCGTCGACGCGGAAGGGGACCCCGGCCTCGCCTCCGTCGATCGTGACCCACGACTGCCCCTTCCCCTGGCTGCGGAACTCGGAGACGTCGTAGTCGACGCAGAGACACGCGTCGCCGCCGAACGGCGACGGAAGCGTTTCCTCGTCGACCGCCGCCGCCCGGCCAGTGACCCGAATCCGCCGCTCCGCGCCGTCGAGTCCGGACGGACCGGTCGCGGTCGTTCGGAGGACCCGGACCGCGTCGAGGGCCCCGTTCGCGCCGTACGCGAGGAACACGAGTCCGAGGACCAGCGCGGCGGCACCGATTACGGTCGGAACGGGGTCGGCGGCGCCGACCGCGCTCGAAACGGGAAGGGAAGCCGCGGCTACTTCGTGGAGGGCGTCCATACGTACGGTCGGGATACCGAGCCCCGACAGGTAGAATTATCGGTCGCGGTCGAAGCGGTCGCGGTCGGAGCGATCGCGGTCGGAGCGATCGCGGTCGGAGCGGTCGTGGTCGGAACGGTCGCGGTCGGAACGGTCGCGGCCGAAGCGGTCGCGGTCCGGTCGTTCCCCCGCGCCGTCCGTCCCGGTTCGATCGGCGGCGTCGCTCGCCACGGCGTCGACGTAGCGGTCGAGGAACTCCCCGGTTGACTGCTCGTCCGACTCGATCGAGCAGATCAGCGATTCGAGTCCGTCGCGGGGCTGGTGAGAGATCTCGTCGTCGCAATCGGCACAGAGGTACTCGAACTCCTTGTCGCGTCGGTTCCAGCGGTCGCCCTCCTTGTCGTACTCGCGTGCGTCCTCCCGCAACACCGAGTCTCCGCACGCGATACAGACCACCGTCCGCCGGTCCCGACTCCCTCGGGAGCGCCACATACCGCTTCCCTCGAACCCACCCCACTTAGCGTTTGGTGCGCGGCTGACGCCCGTCGGACGCGGTTTCGGGCTGATCGGGGCCTCGGACTGATCGGGACCTCGGACTGATCCGGGCGCGACTCCCGCCCGACGTACAGACATATTACCGTGGGGTCGCACGTGTCCGTATGACGATCACCGAGTCCGACCTTCCGGGGGTCGGGAAGAAGTTCGAGATCGAACTGGGCGGCGGCGAGGAGATGATCGTCGTCATCCACAACACCGGAAAGCGAGAGGTGTTCCGGCGGAGTGGCCCGGATGCCGACTCCGAGAAGGCGTTCGAGTTCTCCGACGACCTCGCGCGGACGATCGGGTCGATCATCGAGGGGGCGCACTTCCAGCCGTTCGAGCCGGACACCCAAGAGACGACGCTCCCCGGTGGAATCCTCTTGGAGTGGTACGAGCTACCTCCGGGGTCCCCGCTCGTCGGCGAGACGCTGAAGAGCGCCGACATCGGTAACCGGACCGGCCTCGCGATCGTCGCCATCCAGCGCGGGGAGGAGGTGCTCGACAGCCCGGGCGCCGGGACCACCCTCCGCGAGGGCGATACCCTCATCGGGGTCGGCACCCGCGAGAACTGCGCGGCGTTCGAGGAGATCCTCACCGAATGAGCGGCGGCTCCCTCGGAGCCGACTCGCCCGCCCCGCCCGTACCGTCGGACTCGCCCGAATCGTCCGACTCGCTCGCCCCGGTCGTCCCGGTCACCACGGTCGCCTCGACCGACGCGATCGACTGCGTCGGGGGTGATCGGTAGTGGCGCTGCTCGATGTCGGCGTCATGTTCGTCGCGGTCGCGGTCGCCGGCGCGGTCGCGAACCGCCTCGGGCAGTCCGTGATCCCCGCGTACATCCTCGTCGGGATGTTGCTCGGGGAGTTCGTCCTCGGTCGGGTCACGCTCCCGGTCGCGGGAACCGTCTACGTCCCCGAGACGGAGTTCATCTCGCTCGGGGCGGAGCTGGGGATCGTCTTCCTCCTCTTCTTCCTGGGGCTGGAGTTCAACCTTGACCGGCTGTTCGCCCGATGGCGCCCGATCGGGACCGCGGGAACGATCGACCTGGCGAACTTCGGGGCCGGACTCGTCCTCGGCTGGCTCGTCTTCGGCGCGTTCCTCCCGGCGTTCCTGGTCGCGGGGATCGTCTACATCTCCTCGTCGGCGGTGATAACGAAGTCGCTCATCGACCTCGGCTGGATCGCCAACGACGAGGCGGAGCCGATGCTCGGAACCCTGGTGTACGAGGACCTGTTCATCGCCGTTTACCTCTCGGTCGCGTCCGCCTTGGTGCTCGGCGGCGGCGACGTCGCCGCGGCCGCGACCGACGTGGGAATCGCGCTCGGGTTCATCCTCGGACTGCTCGCGGTCGTCCAGTTCGGCACCCCGCTTTTCGACCGGCTGGTCGCGACCGACAACCGGGAGTTCGTGGTGCTGCGCGCCGTGGCGACGGTCGTGTTCGTCGCCGGCGCGGCGCTCGCGCTCGGCGTCAGCGAGGCGGTCGCGGCGTTCTTCGTCGGCATGGCGTTCTCCGCGACCGACCAGGCGCATACGATCGAGACGATTCTGGAGCCGGTCCGGGACGTGTTCGCCGCGGTGTTCTTCTTCTGGATCGGACTCGTCACGAACCCCGCGCTGTTCGCCGACGTCGCGGCCCTCGTTGCGCTCGCGGTCGTCGTGACCACGCCGACGAAGGTCATCACCGGCTACCTCGCCGGACGCGCGTTCGACCTCGACGTGCGGCGGTCGACCCGGGTCGGACTCGGGATGACCACCCGCGGCGAGTTCTCGCTGATCATCGCGACGGTCGCGGTCACCGGCGCGAACGCGGGGACGTTCGACCCGGCGCTCGCGGGGACGATCAACGCGTTCGCGGTCGGCTACGTGCTCGTGATGGCGGTGCTGGGAACGACGCTGATGGGGTACTCCGCGCCGTTCGAGTCGATCGCGACCTCGTGGCTGGAGCGCGACGCGTCGGATGAGGTCGGGGCGGGCGGGTAGGATCTTCGTGGGGTGAGCGCCTGCGCCGCTCTCGATGTTCTTTTATAAGTGATCAATAGCGAATCGACGGTGAACACCTCCAAAGCCCCAGCCGGGAGGGCGCGGTACGCTCGCTGTGCTCCTCGCTCAGTCGCTGACGCTCCTTCGCTGCGGTGCTTACGTCGTCATCAGAACGCAAAGCGTTCTGATTGGCTCACGAGAGCTTGGCTCTCGTGAACGCCTACCGCGCCCTCCCGACTGCCCCTTTGAGTCCCGCCCCGCTCCGCACAGCACCTCACGCCTCCCCAGCCTCGTCGGCCTCCCTTCGGTCGGCCGACTCCCTCGCGCGTGCGACTCGCGCCCTCTGGGCGCTCGTCGGCACGCGCCACCGCCAATTTATATATCACTCTCGTCGTCGCAGCGTTCATTTATAAATAGCGTCGCGGTCGGCAGTCGTCTATTCTTCCAGTTTGACGAAGACCGCGTCGACCATCTCGCCGGTGTCGTCGATGATCGCGTCCATCTCCTCGTCGTCGACCGGGAGACCGAGCAGCCGCGCGATCTTCATGATCGAGACGTGGTACACCTCCTGCGTGCCGGGTTCGACCTCGCGGACGATCATGTTACAGGGGAACAGCCCGCCGATCCGGCCGTCCGTCGCGTCGAGCGCGCGGTTCGCCATCGACGGGTTACAGGCGCCGAGGACGTAGTACGGGTCGCGGTCGGCGTCGACCTTCTCGTTGAGCAGCTCCGAGGGCGAGAACTCGACGGGGATCCCGAACCCCTCGTCGAGGCACACCTCGCGGACGCGCTCGATCGCCGACTCGTGGTCGGTCGAGAGCGTCGCTCGCGTCTCGCCGTACTCCTCGGGGTCCAGCTCGTGCGGGTCGAACGGAATCGTCATGGTCGCCCTCCGCGCCGGCCGAGTAAAAAGTCCGCGCCGGGCGCGGTCGGGGAGGTGCCCCGGCCTACTCGGTCGCGACGGGACCGCGGCCGACGACCTCTTCGACTTCCTGAACGAACTCGCTCCGGCTCTCGAACAGCGGGACCTCGCTCTCCGCGAGCACGTCGTCGAGCGCGCGGGGACCGTTGGGCGTCCGGAGCTCGGCGTCGCCCTCCTGTTCGCGGACGTCGCTGCGCGTCGCGGGCCAGGTGAGCCGCGACGCGACGCGGGCGACCGGCTCGCCGGCCACGTCCGGTCCCTCGCCCAGCTCGACGGCCGGCTCCGCTTCCGCCTCCTCGTCCCCTTCGTCCGCATCGGTGTCGCTCATGCGTCGCGGTTCCGCTCGGGCGACACTAATGGTTTCGATGCCGCTCGCGCCGTCGCCAAGCCCTCGCGTCCCCGCGAGGATGCCCCCAAGTCTCGGTCCGACTGTGCGAACACACCCAAAATAATTCGGTAATACTGTTATATTATCCGGCCGTAATTTCCGGTTGGGGGCGCAGGCACACGACTCCCGTATTCGCGTGTCGACGATCGGCACGCCGGTCTCCGCGCTTTGCGTCGCGTTCTCCGCCGTCCACTCGACGCCGACCCGTCGGTCTCGCGCCCGTCACTCCCAGCCGCGGTCGGTCCGGTTCACTCCCAGCCGCGGTCGGTCCGGTTCAGGCGCTCGCAGCCGTCCTCGGTGACGACGACGAGATCCTCGATCCGACAGCCGAACCGCCCGTCGAGGTAGACTCCCGGCTCGACGGAGCACACCATCCCCGGCTCCAGCGCGCGGTCGTTGCCCGCGACGAGGTACGGCTCCTCGTGGACGTCCAGCCCCACGCCGTGGCCGGTCCGGTGGACGAACGCGTCCCCGTACCCGGCCGCTTCGATCACCGCTCGCGCCGCGCGGTCGACGGCCGACGCGGGGACGCCCGGTTCGACCGCCTCGACCCCGGCCGCCTGCGCCTCGCGCACGACCTCGTGGATCTCCGCGTACTCCTCGGGCGGTGCCCCGTCGAAGACGAGCGTCCGCGTCTGGTCGGAGGGGTAGCCGTCGACGCGCGTCCCGAAGTCGAGGACGACCGGCTCGCCCGCCCGGACCTCTCGGTCGCCGTGGCCGTGGTGGGGCTTCGCGCCGTTCTCGCCCGCCGCGACGACCGTCTCGAAGCTGACGCCGCGCCCGCCGCGCTCGGCCAGTCGGTCCGCGATCCAGTCGGCGAGGGCGGCCTCCGTCATGCCGACCGCGTCCGCCCCCAGTTCGCGGAGGTCGCCGACGACGGCGTCCGCGACCGTGGCCGCCTCGCGTAACGCGGCCAACTCCGCGTCGTCTTTCCGCACTCGGAGGTCGGCGAGCGCCTCGCTCGCCAGCCCCCACGTCGCGTCCGGGGCCGCCGCGCGGAGGTCCTGCGTGAACCGCGCCCACATGGTGTCGTCGACGAGGAGCCGTCCCCCGTCGAGTCCCCGGTCGGCGAGCAGTTCGCGCGTCGCCGCGACGGGGTCGTCGCCGTCGCTCCACGCCCGGATCTCCGCGACGCTCGTCGCCTCTCGGACCTGCGTCTCGTACAGCGCCGGGACGAGCAGCGCCGGCTCCGGGTCGCTCGCGCTTGCGGCCGGGAGCACGAGGAAGAAGTGTCTCTCGCCGGGTTCCTCGGCGAAGCCGGTGAGGTATTCGAGGTTACGGCTCGGGAACGCGACCAGCCCCGCCGCGTCGACCGCGTCGAGCCGCTGCGCGGTTCGCTCGCGTCGTCGCTCGTGCGGTTTGGTCGACGCTCTCTCCGCCGACCCGCCCGCGTGTGCGTCGTCGGTCACGCGCCGGAGTTCGGTCTCGGTATATAAGTAGGATGGCCTTGAGGGGGCCGAAAGCGGCGCATAACTAAGGTTATCAATGTGGTATGTAATACCATGTTGACCGAGAACGCCGCGACGTTCGACTGCCCCGAGTGCGACGTGACCGCCCCCTCGACGTCGGTCCCGTACGACTCGCTCGGCTACGTGGTCTGTCCGGTGTGCGGCTACGCCGCCACGCCGGACGCCGAGCGGTCGTCGAGCGCGGACCGTTCACCGAGTGCGGGCGACTGAACTCGGCGGGCGCGGGCGGCGGGCGCGGATCTGCGCGCCCCGGAACCCCATCGCTTTAGCCGCGGGGCGCGTCCGGCCGGGTATGAGCTGGTCGCTGGAGCGCGAGGACGGCACGGTCACCGAGTGGGAGCGGTCGGACGGGTACGCGACCGTCAGGCTCCGGGAGCGCGCGAGCGGCGGTTTCGTCGTCCGCCTCGACGTGATGGAGCAGGCGGCCGACGAGTCGGCCTACGAGCGGGTGCGGTTCGACGAGCGCGAGGCCGCGGCGGAGCGCGCGGCCGCGTGGCGCGACGAACGCGACCTCGACGAGTAACACTACGACTACTGCGCCCTCGACGAGTAGCACTACGACTACTCGATGTCGACGCCGTCGTCCAGAAAGACCTGACACTCCACGGTCCGGCCCTCCGGGTCCTCGGCGAAACACTGGTAAATGTCATACGTCTCGTTCTCTCGCGGTCCCGTCACGACCGCGTCCCCGAGCCGGTCGCTTGCGGTGTCGACCCCCTCACGGTCCGGGTAGACGAAGGTGAGGATGCCGCAGTCGTCGGCCGCCTCGCGCTCGCAGAACCCGAACAGGAAGTCGTCGAACTCCAGGATCGTACAGTCGGGCTGTTCGAGCCGCACCGTCGCGTTCAGCCGCTCGCGGTAGAACTCGACGACGGCGTCGCGCCGCTCCGTCGCGTGGAAGACGATTCCGGTCACGTCCGTCCGCTCTCGCCCGGAACACTTCACCGCTCCGGGTGGATCGGCGCGTCGAACCCGCCGCGGACGAGGGGTTTCGCGACGTGGCGGCGCGCGCTCGGCGGGACCTCGTACCACCCCGGTTCGAGGTCGCGCTCGATCGGCTCCTCGACCTTCCCCGGCGCGCTCGTCCCGCAGTCGCGACACCGGTATCCCTGATCTCTCCCGGCAGACGACATCGAGCGCCCGCAGTCCGGACAGGTCGGCACCGCGGGCGCGGTCCGGACGAGGTCGCGGACGGCGAACTTCTCCAGTTTCAGGGTGCTTTCGGGTCCGTCCGCGTCCGCTCGCACCTCGTGTTCGCCGCAGAGCGTGACTCGGTCGCCGGGTCGGAGCGCCCGGATCCGGTCCCGGAACCGGCCGGTGGGCGCGAACGCGACCGCGCGGAGCGGGTCTCGGGCGTCGGGTTCGCCGTCCGCGCCGTCGTCGACCAGGTCGGCGTCGCTTGCGACGTTGACGCGGACGTGTCCCCCTGTTTCGTCTCCGGCGCGCTCGCCACCACGCCCGCGACGCGGTAGCCCGCGCCGTCGCGGAGGTCTCCGATCCGCCCGGGGGCGAGGTGGGCGTCGGTGCCCTGGTTCGTCAGGAACGTCGCGGCGCGGTCGACCCGCTCGCCGTCGATCGCGGCCGCGACCGCCCGGCACGCGGCCGCGTCGTCGCCGCGGATCCCGTGGAGGATCGGGCCGGGGGCGTTCGGGACGCAGACGGCGGCGCCCGTCTCCCGGTCGACGGTGTCCCAGACCGCCGGGTACCCCTCGTCGGCGGCGGCGAAGACGCTCTCGGCGTCGACCTCGCGGGGCGTCCCGCAGCGGTCGAGTTCGCGGTAGGAGATGCGCTCGAACGTCCAGTCGTCGAACGCGGCCGGCGCGCCGACCGCCGCGAGCGCGCCGATCCGCCCGCGTCCCGCGACCGCCCCGGCCTCGTCCGCCCCGTCGGCACCGCCGGCCGAGCCGACCGCGGCGTGTCGGAACCCGTGTTCGTCGGCCAACTCGACCGCTTCGGCGACTGAGAGTCGTTCGCGGAGCGCGCGCCGGGCGAACGCGGCGACCGCCTCGGGAATCGGTGCCCCGGTCGGGTCGAACGGGTCGCCGTCGACATCGCGGTCGGCGACGACGACGCCGGGCGAGGTCCGCGGGTCCGACGCCGCGGCGAACGCCTCGACCGCCTCGACGGCGACCGCCTCGGCCCGCTCCGCGTCGACGCCGGAGACGTGGAGCGCGACCGCGGCGTTCCCCGCGTCTTGTGTTTCACGGCCGGGTTCAGGCGGACGAGGAGCCGCCGGCGGACTCGGGCGCCGGCGTCCGCGAGCCGCTCCGCGATCCGCGTCGCCACGTACGTCGTGCACATCCCGCGCTCGCGGGAGTCGGTGTCGTCGACGGCGACGATCGGCATGTGACGGCGTTCGCGGCGGCGGGTCAAGCCCCTTTCGAGGGCGGCCAGGAGGCGCCCGCCGACCGCGGAGGCGCTCGCGGCGCCGGTCGAGTATTTAACCGTTTCCCGCCCCGAACGCGGAAAATCGCAGGCGGGCGGGCGTTTCGTCGGGGGACGGACGACACAACGCATATATGCGGCGAGACGCTAACTTCGGGTATGTCCCGGACTGCGCTCATCGGGAACGTCACCGCGATGCTGGAGGACGCGGGCTTCCTCGTCAGCGACCGGTGTGCGGTCCGGCCCAAGAGCTTCGACGTGGCGGCCCGCCGCGACGAGGACCTCCTCCTCTTAAAGATCCTCGGCAACGTCGACGCGCTCGACGCGGAGACCGGCGCGGAGATGCGCCGGCTCGGCGAGTACCTCAGGGGAACGCCGATGGTGATCGGGATCCGCACCCGCGACGAGGAGCTGAAGCCCGGCGTCGTCTACTTCAGACACGGCGTGCCGGTGATCAACCCCGACACCGCCTACGACCTGTTCGTCGAGGGAATGCCCCCGCTCATCTACGCGGCCCCCGGCGGGCTGTACGTCAGCCTCGACGGCGACCTGCTGGCCGACGAGCGCGAGGAGCGCGGCTGGTCGCTCGGCCGGCTCGCGAACGAACTCGGCGTCTCTCGACGCACCGTCTCGAAGTACGAGGACGGGATGAACGCCTCCATCGAGGTGGCGATCCAGCTGGAGGAGCTGTTCGACCAGCCGTTCTCCAGCCCGGTCGACGTGCTCGACGGCGCGGACGACGTCCGCGACTCGGAGCCGACGCCGTCGGCGCCCGAGGCGGACCCGGACGACGAACACGTCCTCCACGTGCTCACGAGCGCCGGCTTCACCGTCCACCCGACCGCCCGCGCCCCGTTCAAGGCCGTCTCCGAGGACGAGGACAGCCCGGCGACGCGCGTGCTCACCGGCCACTCGGCGTTCACCGCCGCGGCCGAGAAGCGCGCCCGGATCATGTCCTCCATCGGCGAGGTGGCCCAGACCCGCTCGGTGTACTTCACCGAGGAGGACGAGAAGCGCGAGTCGGTCGACGGCACGGCCCTGGTCTCCTGCGAGGAGCTCGCGGCGGTCACGGACCCCGAGGAGATCCGCGAGCTGATCCGCGACCGCGCCCGCGCTCCCTCGGAGGCCTGACGGAGGTCACCGACCGAGTAGCCGGCTGAAGAACCCTCCGTCTTCCTCGTCGTCTGCGTCCGCGGATGACTCCTCAGTGGCTTCGTCGTCCGCGCTCTCGTCGTCGTCCCCGCCGTCTTCCGCGTCTTCCTCCGACAGCACGGTGTTCATCGTCCCGGTGTCGTCGTCGCGGAACGGGATGCTGCCGGCCAGTTCGTCGTCGACATCGTCGCCGGACCCGGTCCGCTCGGTCGCCGTCGTTCGAGCCGTTTCGTCCGCGTCGGGAATCGTGCCCGACTCTGCGTCGGGGATCGCCCCCGAGTCGTCGCCTTCGGTCCCGCCGTCGCGGTCGCCCTCGGCGGGTCCCTCGCCGGCGGCGCGGTCGTCGGTCTCGTCTTCGGCGTCGATTCGGTTCTCCTCGCCGCCGTCGCCCTCGTCGGTATCGGCATCAACCGACTCGCTCGCCGTCTCGTCGCGTTCGGTATCGGTGGCGTCGTCGCCGTCGTCGGCATCTGCCGCGTCGTCGTCGGCCGCGTCGTCGGTACCGGTGGCGTCGTCGGCCGCGTCGTCAGTATCGGCCGCGCCGTCGTCGGCATCGGCCGCGTCGACGTCTCCGTCCGTGGTCTCGCCGCCGGCTTCACTCTCGCTCGCGACGATGATGTCGTCGCCGTCGCCCGGCTCCGCGACCCCGGTCGCGTCGGGGTCGGCGACAATGATGTCATCGTCCTCGGCGGTTTCGCCGTCGTCCGACTCGGACCCCTCCTCGCCGGCTCCTTCCCCCGCTTCTCGGTCGCCGGCGTCGTCCCGCTCATCCGTTTCCTCGCTGTCGTCGGCGTCGTCCTCATCGCCCGCCGCCGTCTCCGGTTCGTCGTCGACGATCACCGCGTCGTCGTCCTCATCGCCCGCCGCCTCCGGCTCGTCGTCGACGATCACCGCGTCGTCGGCTGCCGCCGATTCGCTCTCGCGGTCGTCCTCGTCGTCGCCGTCCCCGCCTCCGCTCACCGCGTCGGCCGCGGGTTCGTCGAGTCCCGCCCCGTCGACGTCGGCGCCGGTCAGCGCTCGGACCAGGTCGCGGTACGCGCGCGTCGCCGGCGCGTCGGGCGCGACGGCCAGCAGGGGACGGTTCGACGCCGCGGCGCGTGCCACGGCCTCGTCGTCCGGGATCCGGCCGAGGACCGGGACGTCGAGCAGGGCCGTGACGACCTCGTCGGTGTCGTCGGTGACCCGGGTGATCGCGGCGCCGGCGACCGTGCCGCCGAGGCGCTCGGTCAGCTGTCGCGTCTTCTCCGTGTCGCCGAGCGCGCTCCGCTCCGGCGTCGAGACGAGCAGCGTCTCGTCGGCGATCGCCAGCGGGAGCGTCGAGTCGTGGGACAGCCCCGCGCCCGCGTCGACGAACACGTAATCCGCGTCGTCGAACGCCTCGACGACTCGCCGAAGTCCCGACGGGTCCGCCGCCGCGTACGCGTCGAGGTCGGTCGCCCCCGGGACGACCCGGAGTCCGGACGGTCCCGCGCGGACCGCCGCTGTCGGCTCCGCCTCGCCGGCGAGGACGTCGTGGAGGGTGGTCTCGCCGGGCGTCACGCCCACGGCGCCCGCGAGGTTCGCCATGCCGAGGTCGGCGTCGATCGCGACGACGTCGGCGCCCGAGTCCGCCAGAATCGTCGCCAACGCGGCGGTCGTGGTGGTCTTCCCGACGCCACCTTTCGCCGACGCGACCGCATACACCGTTGCCATACGGTGAGGGTCCGGCGACTGGTACTTAAATGTAGGCGGCGACGCCCGGAGTCGGCCGACGCACCGGGCGAGTCCCCCCGGAATCTCTCCGGAAACGCCGCCGAATTCCTCCGAACCCCCGCGGGCTTTCGCAAACACCTTATACGTCGCTTGTAGAGTTTCAGGCGATTAGTAGCATGGCGAGACCAGAGGTGCTCAACTCGATCAAGGAGGCCGAACGGGAGGCGGACGAGATCATCGCGGACGCGGAGTCGGACGCCGAGGAGCGCCTCGCCGAGGCTCGAGAGCGCGCGGACGAGATCCGCGCCGAGGCCGAGGAGGAGGCGGAGTCTGAGGCCCAAGAGCGGCTCGAAACGGCCCGCGAGGAGATCGAGGAGCGACGCGAGGAGATCCTCGAATCGGGGCGTGCCGACCGCGACGAGCTCGAACGCGAGGCCCGCGACCGGGTGGAATCGGCCGTCGACTACGCCGTCGAGCGGTTCGAGGCGGCGGTTCACGACCAGGCCGAGGAGGCGGTGGATGCTCAGGCCTGAGCGGATGAGCCGGGTGTCGGTGACGGGCTCGAAGCGCGTCATCGACGATGTCATCGAGGCGGCGTACGCCCACCACTCCCTGCACGTCACCGACTACGACGAGCGGTACGAGGGATTCGAGCCGGGGACCTCCCTCGAGGGCGCCGAGACGGTCAACGAGCGGCTCGTGACGGTCCGGTCGCTCGAAAGTATCCTCGACGTCGACGAGGACGACGCCGACGTCGCCCGGTCGCTGGACGACGACGAGCTCGTCGCCGAGCTGGAGCGCGTCCGCGAGCGGGTCAACGAACTCAACGACCGGCGCGACGAACTTCAGAACGCGATCCGCGACCGGCAGGAGGAGATCGACCGGATGGAGCCGTTCGCCGAGCTGGGTATCGACCTGGAGTACCTGCGCGGCTACGACTCCGTCGAGGTCGTCGTCGGCGAGGCGAAGCCCGACGCCGTCGAGGCGGCGCTCGCGGAGGCCGACTCGGTCGATGTCTTCGACGTGTTCGTCGGCGGCGACGTGCTCGCCATCGTCGCGCGACCGGCCGACCGAGACGCCGAGGGCGTCGTTCAGGACGCGCTCGTCGGCGTCGACATCGCGCTGCTCGACGTGCCGGACGCGGACGCGAGTCCGGAGGAGTACGTCGCGGAGCTGGAGGCCGAGCAGGCCGACCTCCGCGACGAGCTCGACGGCGTCGAAAGCGAGCTGGAGTCGGTGAAAGCGGAGGCGGCCGGCTTCCTGCTTCGCGCCGAAGAGCAGCTCACCATCGAGGCCGAGAAGAAGGAGGCGCCGCTCTCCTTCGCGACCACGGAGAACGCTTTCGTCGCCGAGGGGTGGGTGCCGACCGAGACCTACCCCGACTTCGAGGCGGCGGTCGTCGACGCGGTGGGTGACCACGCCGAGGTCGAGGAGCTTGAACGCGCCTCCTTCACGCCCGACGGCGACCACCACGCCGAGCCTGTCGACGACGGGACCGGCGGCGCGGAGGAGTCCGACGCCCCGACCGCAGCCGGCGACGCGGAGGACGCGACCGCCGAGCGCGAGGCCGCCACCGACGGCGGCCACGCGGCGCACGGCTCCGACGACCCGCCGGTCGTCCAGGACAACGGGAGCGCGGCCGGTCCGTTCGAACTGCTCGTTCAGGCATTCGGGCGGCCGAAGTACTCCGAGTTCGACCCAACGCTTCTCGTCTTCCTGACGTTCCCGGCGATGTTCGGCTTCATGATCGGCGACGTCGGTTACGGGGTCCTCTACACCGCTATCGGGTACTTCATGTACTCCAACTACGAGGGCGCGTTCCGCGAGCTGGGTTCGGTCGCGATGTGGGCCGGCGGATTCACGATACTGTTCGGGATCTACTTCGGCATCGACGTGTTCGGCTATCACGCCTACCAGCTGCTGGGCATCCACTGGCCGGTCGCCGGGAAGGGTCTCTCCCCCGCCGACCTCAACTGGGGACTATCCTTCCTCGTCGCCAGCGTGGTGTTCGGTATCGTCCACCTGAACGCCGGACACGTCCTCTCATTCGTGAGCACGTACCAGCACCACGACTTCAAACACGCCCTGTACGAGGCCGGCTCGTGGCTGCTGATTCTCAACGGGGCGTGGATCTGGGTGTTCAGCCAGCACCTGGCCGGCTTCAAGCCCGACTTCCTGTTCGAGGCGGTGCCCCTCCTCACGTTCGGGATGGTCCCGTTCGCCGGACTTCCGGCCGTCGTCGGCTACGCCGGCGGCGCGGCCGCCGGTCTCGGGCTCGTCTTACTCGGGATCGGTGAGCCGCCGGAGCTGGCCGAGTTCCTCTCGCCGCTCGTCAACGCCATCTCGTACGCCCGGCTCATGGCCGTCCTGCTCGCGAAGGGCGGGATGGCGCTCGCGGTAAACCTGCTCGCGTTCGGCGCGTACATCGACGGTGAGGGCGAAGGGAGCTTCCACTTCATCTTCACGCCGGGACAGCTCTCGTACGTCCAGGGACACACCGTGGCGGAAGGCGGCGAGTACGTGATGGTCTTCTCGGGACTGACGACCGCGTTCGACCCGAGCGCCGTGGGCGTCCTCGCCCTCGTCGGCGGCGTCCTCGTGGCCGTCGTCGGACACTTCGTCGTCCTCCTGCTCGGTATTACGTCCGCCGGTATTCAGGCTGTGCGCCTCGAATACGTGGAGTTCTTCGGAAACTTCTACGAGGGCGGCGGGCGGGCGTACCTCCCGTTCGGTCGCGACCGGAAGTACACCCGCGACGACTGACGACCGGAGTAGTCGGCCGCCGGTCGGTCTCGCCGCTTCGCGTGCGGTCGAACCCGGCAATTCTGTCGGGTATCTGACCGCCGTAGCCGCCGCTTTCCCCGTCGTTCTCCCGGATTCGTTCGGTCGTTTTGGGAAGCTTTATGACTCCTGTAGGGGCAAATAGCAACCGTTCGGAGACGAGCAACAGCAACTACTACCAATGTTTGAAGCTACCAACGAACTCGGGAACCTCGTACTGTCGACCGGTGGAACGCTGAATAACCCCGCCGCCGCCGCCGCTCTCGCCGTCGGGCTGGCCGCGCTCGGTGCGGGATACGCGGAGCGCGGTATCGGGTCGGCCGCCGTCGGAGCGATGGCCGAGGACGATGACCTCTTCGTCAACGGGCTCATCCTGACGGTCCTTCCCGAGACGATCGTCATCCTCGCACTGGTCGTCGTCTTCCTGTTCCTGTAACAACGACCTCATTTTACAATGAGTTTGGAAACTGTCGTTGAGGACGTCGAAGATGAGGCCCGCGCGCGTGCGGAGGAGATCCGCGAACAGGCCGAAGCCGAGGCCGACGAGATCGTCGCCGAGGCGGAGACCGACGCGGAGCGCATCCGCGAGGAGCGGCTCGCCGAGGTCGACGACCAGATCGACCAGGAGCGCGAACAGACGCTCTCCTCGGCGAAGCTCGAGGCCAAACAGGAGCGGCTCGGCGCCCGCCGCGACGTCCTCGAGGACGTTCGCGACGACGTCGAGGCGGCGATAGCCGGTCTCGACGGCGACGACCGCCGCGAGCTCACCGAGGCCCTGCTCGACGCGAGCCTCGCGGAGTTCGACGACGACGAGGACGTCGCCGTCTACACCCGTGCCGAGGACGTCGAGCTGCTCGAGGACCTCGTCGCGGACCGCAACGCCGAGGTCGACGGCGAAGTCGACTGCCTCGGCGGCGTCGTCGCCGAGAGCGACACCTCCCGCGTTCGCGTGAACAACACGTTCGACTCGGTCCTGGAGTCCGTCTGGGACGACGAGTTGAAGAACATCTCGGAGCGACTGTTCGACCAATGAGTGCTGCCGGCAGCTCGAACCCCGAGTACGTCGTCGCGCGGGTTCGTGCCCGCCGCGGCAGCCTCTTCGGGGACGAGGAGTACCGGAAGCTGACCCGGATGGGACCGGCGGAGATCGCCCGGTTCATGGAGGAGTCGAGCTACGGCGCGGAGATCAACGCGCTCGGCAGCCGCCACGGCGGCGTGGACCTGATCGAGTACGCGCTGAACCGGAACCTCGCCGAGCAGTTCGACGCCATCCTCGACTGGAGCGAGGGGTCGCTGTACGACCTGATCGCCCGGTACCTCCGGAAGTTCGACGCTTGGAACGTGAAGACGGTCATTCGCGGCGTCTACACCGACGCGGATCAGTCGGCCGTCGAGGTCGACCTGATCCGCGCCGGCGAGTTCGACGACCGGCGGATCCGCCGGCTGCTGGAGGCGGACTCGGTCGACGGCGTGATCGAGGTCCTCGAAGACACGATCTACGGGGAGCCGCTGCGCGAGGCGTACGCCGAGTACGAGGAGACGGACGTGCTGGTGCCCTTAGAGAACGCGATCGACCGCGCGTTCTACGAGCGGCTCCTCTCGGGGCTCGGCGGCGACGAGCCGACCCGGCAGTACGAGTCGTTCCTCAAGGCGGAGGTCGACTTCCGGAACGCGACGAATGCGCTCCGGCTCGCCCGCTCGGGCGCGGACATCGACCCCGCGGCGTACTTCATCGAGGGGGGCGACCTGTTCACCCGCTCGTCGCTCGCGCGGCTGGCGCAGAACCTCGACGAGCTGGTCGAGTACATCGGCGACAGCCAGTACGGCGAGGAGCTGGGTCCCGCGCTGCGCGACCTCGAGGAGGCGGACAGCCTCATCGCGTTCGAGCACGCGATCGACGCCGCGCTGTTGGCGTACGGCGACCGGCTCGGCACGATCCACCCGGTGTCGGTCACTCCGGTGATCTCCTACATCCTCGCGAAGGAGCGCGAGACGGAGAACATCCGGGCGATCGCCCGCGGGAAGGAGGCCGGTCTCTCGCCCGACGAGATCGAATCGGAGCTGGTGATAACATGAGCCAGGAGATAGCGGTCGTCGGCAGCCCGGAGTTCACGACCGGATTCCGCCTCGCCGGCGTCCGGGCGTTCGAGAACGTCCCGGACGACGAGAAGGACGAGAAGCTCGACGACGCCGTCGAGCGGACGCTCGAGGACGAGGGCGTCGGCATCATCGTGATGCACGACGACGACCTCGACCACCTCTCGCGGGGGACCCGCGAGGCGGTCGAGGGGAGCATCGAGCCGGTCCTCGTGACGCTGGGCGGCTCCGGTGCCGGCAGCGGCGGGCTGCGCGACCAGATCAAACGCGCCATCGGTATCGATCTGATGGAGGAAGACGACTAATATGAGCAAAGCAGACACAACCGACGCCGAGACAGACAACGGCGTCATTCAGAGCGTGAGCGGTCCGGTCGTGACCGCCCGCGATCTCAACGCCCGCATGAACGACGTCGTCTACGTCGGCGACGAAGGGCTCATGGGGGAAGTGATCGAGATCGAGGGCGACCTCACGACCGTTCAGGTGTACGAGGAGACCTCCGGTGTCGGCCCCGGCGAACCCGTCGAGAACACGGGCGAGCCGCTGTCGGTCGACCTCGGCCCGGGGGTGCTGGACGCCATCTACGACGGCGTTCAGCGTCCCCTGGACGTGCTGGAGGGCAAGATGGGCAGTCCGTACCTCGACCGCGGGGTCGACGCGCCCGGTATCGACCTCGAGGAGGAGTGGGAGTTCGAGCCGGAGGTCGAGGCGGGCGATGTCGTCGAACCCGGCGACATCGTCGGCGTCGTCGAGGAGACGGTCACCATCGACCACAAGGTCATGGTGCCGCCGGACTACGAGGGCGGCGAGGTCGTCGCCGCCGAGGCCGGCAGCTTCACCGTCACGGAGACGGTCGTCGAACTCGACAACGGCGAGGAGGTCTCGATGACGCAGGAGTGGCCGGTGCGCGAGGCCCGCCCCGCCAACGACAAGAAGACGCCCCGGACGCCGCTGGTGTCCGGCCAGCGCATCCTCGACGGCCTGTTCCCCATCGCGAAGGGGGACGGCCGCGATCCCCGGGCCGTTCGGCTCCGGGAAGACGGTCACCCAGCACCAGCTCGCGAAGTACGCGGACGCGGACATCATCGTCTACGTCGGCTGCGGCGAGCGCGGCAACGAGATGACCGAGGTCATCGAGGACTTCCCCGAGCTGGAGGACCCGGCCAACGGCAACCCGCTGATGGCCCGCACCTCGCTCATTGCGAACACCTCGAACATGCCCGTCGCGGCGCGTGAGTCCTCCATTTACACCGGGATCACGATCGCCGAGTACTACCGCGACATGGGGTACGACGTGGCGCTGATGGCCGACTCCACCTCGCGGTGGGCGGAGGCGATGCGCGAGATCTCCTCCCGGCTGGAGGAGATGCCCGGCGAGGAGGGGTACCCCGCGTACCTCGCCGCCCGCCTGGCGCAGTTCTACGAGCGAGCCGGCTACTTCGAGAACATCAACGGGACGGAGGGGTCCGTCTCCGCGATCGGCGCGGTGTCGCCGCCCGGCGGCGACTTCTCCGAGCCGGTCACCCAGAACACGCTGCGTATCGTGAAGACGTTCTGGGCGCTCGACGCGGACTTAGCGGAGCGCCGCCACTTCCCGTCGATCAACTGGAACGAGTCCTACTCGCTGTACAAAGACCAGCTCGACCCCTGGTTCGAAGACGAGGTCGCCGACGACTGGGCCGAGCGGCGCCAGTGGGCGGTCGACGTGCTCGACGAGGAGACGGAGCTGCAGGAGATCGTCCAGCTCGTCGGGAAGGACGCCCTGCCCGACGACCAGCAGCTCACCCTGGAGGTCGCGCGCTACCTGCGCGAGGCGTACCTCCAGCAGAACGCGTTCCACCCGGTCGACACGTTCTGTCCGCCGGAGAAGACGTACCTCATGCTGACGACGATCCAGACGTTCAACGACGAGGCGTTCGACGCGCTCGACGCCGGCGTCCCGGTCGAGGAGATCGTCGACATCGAGTCGGCCCCGCGGATTAACCGTATCGGCGTCCAAGAGGACTACGAGGAGTACGTCGAGGATCTCAAAGCGGAGATCACCGAGGAGCTCCGGAGCCTCTACTGACCATGAAAGAGTATCAAACCATCACCGAGATCAGCGGTCCCCTCGTGTACGCCGAGGTCGACGAGGCGATCGGCTACGACGAGATCGTCGAGATCGAGACGGCACAGGGGGAGACGCTGCGCGGACAGGTGCTCGAATCCTCGGAGGACGTGGTCGCGATCCAGGTCTTCGAGGGCACCTCCGGTATCGACAGAGACGCGTCCGTCCGCTTCCTGGGCGAGACGATGAAGATGCCCGTCACCGAGGACCTCCTCGGGCGGGTGCTCGACGGCTCCGGCCGCCCGATCGACGACGGCCCGGAGATCGTCCCCGAGGAGCGACAGGACATCGTCGGCGCGGCGATCAACCCGTACTCCCGGGAGTACCCCGAGGAGTTCATCGAGACGGGCGTCTCAGCCATCGACGGCATGAACACGCTCGTCCGCGGCCAGAAGCTCCCGATCTTCTCCAGCTCCGGCCAGCCGCACAGCGAACTGGCGATGCGAGATCGCCCGGCAGGCCAGCGTGCCCGAAGAGGAGGAGGGTGACGACGACGAGGACGGCTCCGAGTTCGCCGTCATCTTCGGCGCGATGGGGATCACTCAGGAGGAGGCCAACGAGTTCATGGAGGACTTCGAGCGGACCGGCGCGCTGGAGCGTTCGGTCGTCTTCATGAACCTCGCGGACGACCCCGCCGTCGAGCGGACGGTCACGCCGCGGATGGTGCTCACCACGGCCGAGTACCTCGCCTTCGAGAAGGACTACCACGTCCTCGTCATCCTGACGGACATGACCAACTACTGCGAGGCGCTCCGCGAGATCGGCGCGGCCCGCGAGGAGGTGCCCGGCCGACGCGGGTACCCCGGATACATGTACACCGACCTCGCGCAGCTGTACGAGCGCGCGGGCCGGATCAAGGGCCGCGACGGCTCCGTCACGCAGATCCCGATCCTCACGATGCCGGGCGACGACGACACCCACCCGATCCCGGACCTGACCGGGTACATCACGGAGGGGCAGATCTACGTCGACCCCGACCTCAACAGTCAGGGCCTGCAGCCGCCGATCAACGTCCTCCCCAGCCTGTCGCGGCTGATGGACGACGGGATCGGCGAGGGGCTCACCCGCGAGGACCACGCCGACGTGAAAGACCAGATGTTCGCGGCGTACGCGGAGGGCGAGGACCTCCGCGACCTCGTGAACATCGTCGGTCGGGAGGCGCTCTCCGAGCTGGACAACAAGTACCTCGACTTCGCGGACGCGTTCGAGTCGGAGTTCATCGACCAGGGCTTCGAGACGACCCGCGACATCGAGGAGACGCTGTCGATCGGCTGGGACCTCCTCTCGATGCTGCCGAAGGACGCCCTCAACCGGATCGACGAGGAGTTCATCGAGGAGCACTACCGCGAGGACGACGCCGAGCGCGAAGTCGTCGAAGCGGCCGACTGAATCGGCATTTTCTTCAACTTTTCGCCCGCTGGCAGCGGCCGCGCCGGCGGCTTACTCCTCGTCTTCGACCAGATCGATCACGTTCTCGCGGCCGATCCGCAGCTTCTCCACCTCGCCGTTGTCGGCCATCCGCGAGAGCACGCGGGAGGTCTTCGATTTCGACCACCCGAACGCCTCGACCACCTCGGACTGTTTCATCCGTCCGCCGCGCTCGCGGAGCGCGCGCCTGATCCGGTCCTCGTCGGTGAGGAGTTCGGGGTCGACCGCGTTTCGCTCGTCGGTGGAGGCGGCGTCCGCGCTCGAACCGCCGTTCGGCGACGCGTCGTCGTCCGTCCGCCCCGCGTCGCCGCCCGGTCCCGGCTCTCCGGCGAGTGACTCGTCGGCGGCCTTCGGGCCGTCGCGATCGAGTCGACCGCTCCGCACTGCGTAGGCGCCGAGTCCGATCGCTGCGACGAGGAGAGCGCCGAGCGCGGCGAGCGGGACGACGTTTTCGGTCCCGCCCGCGTCGGCTCCGCCGCCTGCCCCCTCACCGCCATCGTCTTCCCCCTCGCCGCCGCCGTCGCCGGTGGTCGTCGGTGCGGCCCGGAGGCTCGGTCGGCCGTCGTCGAAGTCCTCGCGGCCGCGCCACTCGACCGTCCCGTCGCCGGCGTCGTCCGGCTCCGGAGCGACCGACTCGACCGCGTACCCGTCCGGCGCTGAGACGGCCAGCGCGTCGTCGTCGTCGATGAAGAATCCGCCGGCGAAGACGTCGCCGACGACGACCGCGTCCCCGTCGACCGCGGCGAAGCCGGTCCACGTGAACCGGAAGCTGACGACGCCCCAGCGGCGGGGGACCTCCTGGATCCCGGTCTCGGCCTCGAAGTCGGTCGCGCGCATCTCGCGGTCCGACGAGCCGTTCGCGGCCGCGACGACGCCTGACATCCGCTCGGCGAACGGGTCGAGATAGCGGCTCGTGTTCGCGCGGAACCGCTCTTGGAACCGCTCGTACTCCGTGACGTCGGAGTCGTTTTCGAGTCGGGTCCGGAGGGTGATCTCCCACGTCGCCGAGCCGTCGGCGGCGAGATCGATCCGCGTAATCGTGTTGTCCGGGGCGGGCTGGTCGTCGGTCTGCGGGACCGCTGCGGACTGCGCGCCCGCGGGAGCGGCGACCGCAATCGCCGCCAGACAGCAGGCGACGACGAGGACCGCGATCGAGACGGTCGTCCGATCGCGTCGACTCATTGGCGTACGGTTTCCCGCGGTCGGGGTTAAACCCACAGATAGTCTCGCGTCGGGACCGCGAAATCCGACGCAAATCGGCGCAACGGTCGGTTGTCGACGCGAAACGCGGCGAAACAGAGCGCAACCGACCGCCACGGTCTGACCGGTATATGTGGGTGGCGCCCGTCGGCGCATCCGTAATGTACGGCACACGACTCCTGACGGTTCTGGTGGCGCTGGGGCTCCTCGTGGGCTCCGTTCCCGGCGGTGCGCTCGGGGCGACCGCCGCCGCCGACGCGACGGCCGAACGTCTCGACGCGTCGACCGTCTCCGCACAGACGGACGGGAACGCGACGGGCGACGAGAACGCGACGAACGATGGAAACGCGACGGGCGACGAGAACGCGAACGACACCGACGCCGGCGACGGCGCGTCGCGGGCGACGGTCGGACAGCAGCTCGCGACGATCATCGCCGTCACCGACGACGAGGTGTCGGGCGACGTGGCGGCGTCGTCGCTCGACGGGGCGCTCGAGGACGCGAACGAGTCCGAGCGCGCGGCGCTCCTCGCGGAGCGGTCCGCGACGCTCCGCGAGCGCGCCGACGAGATCGTCGCCGACCAGCGCGAGGCCCGCGTCGCCTACGAGGACGGCGAGATCTGATCGCGGCGAGTTCGCACAGCGGATCGCGGTCCTCGCCGGGCAGGCCCGGACGGTCGACCGCGGCTTCGAGCGGGTCGCGGACGGCGCCGACGACACCTCCGACATCGAGCTCCGCGCTGCGGGCTACGACCGGAACGCCAACGCGGACGCCCGCGAGCGACTCACCCGCGTGACGGGAACCGGCGCGAGCGCGCTGCTCGCGCAGTACACCGGGGAGCGCGACGGCGAGTTCTCGCTGGAGGTCGACGGCGGCGTCTCCATCGAGGTCGAGAGCGACGACGGCGAGCGGTCGCGCGAGATAGAGCGCGATCAGCCCGGCAACGGGAGCTTCGACGTGACACAGAGCGAGGCGCTCACGGCCGCCACCGCACAGCTGTCGACCGACGCCGACGGCGAGTGGACCCTTCGGTCCGCCGACCGCGACGAGGACGACGGCTACTACGAGTTCGAGTTCACCTTCTTCGGCCCGGAGACGACCGGCGAGGCCGAGGTGAGCGTCGACGGCCAGACCGGTGAGGTGTTCGAGTTCGAAGAGGAGACGGAACCGCGCGAGCAGGACGACGGCGACGACGCCGACGAGACTCCCCTCTCGATCTCAATCGTCAACGGCACGGCCGAGCCGGGCGCGACGGTGACGCTCCGCGTGACCGCCGCCGGCGAGCCCGTCGAGGGCGCGACGGTCGAACTCGACGACCAGGCCGCCGGGACGACCGACGCGGACGGAAAGATTACGGTGACGCTGCCCGACGACGACGAGGTCGACATCGAGGTCGAGGACGGCGACCGGGAGGGCGAACTGGAGATCACGCTCGGCTCGGACGACGATGACGACCGCGACGACGACTTCGGCGACCGACTCTCCGTGGACGGCTCCGTCGAGAACGGGACCGTCGACGTCTCGGTGACCTACGACGGCGAGGGCGTCGAGGGCGTCTCCGTCTACGTCGACGGTGAGCGAGTCGGGACGACCGACGCGGACGGGACCCTCTCGTTCGACGCGCCGGCCGTCGACGACGGGTTGGAGGTCACGCTCGTGAAGGGCGCGTTCGAGGCGGAGATCGAGTTCGAGGTCGGCGCGGACGGCACGCTCGCGGCCGACGACGTCGATGTCGACGAGCGCGACGCGGACGAGGAGGACGATGACGACGCGGACGGCGAGGACGCAGACGACGACCGCGACGGGGACGACCTCTCCGTCGCCGTCGTCTCCGGCGACCCCGGTCCGGGCGCGACGGTGACGGTCGAAGTGACCGACGCCGACGGCACCCCTGTCGAGGGCGCGAGCGTCGAGGTCGAAGACGAGTCCGTCGGAACGACCGACGCGGCCGGGCAGATCACGGTGACGCTGCCGGCCGACGACGAGGTCGAAATCGAGGTCGAGGACGGCGACCGCGACGGCGAACTCGAGATCGAGTTCGACGCGGCCGACGACGAAGCGGGCGGCGAGGACGCCGACGGAGCGGCGGACGACGAAGACGCTGACGATGACGCGGACGGCGACGATGACGCGGACGGCGACGAAGCGGACGAGGACGGCGATGACGCCGACGAGGAGGGTGACGACGCGGAGGACGACGACGATGACGCGGACGACGACGATGACGCGGAGGACGATGACGAGGAAGACGACGATGACGACGCGGAGGACGACGAGTGATTCGTTCCCGCGGTCGGACCGTCACCGCCGTCGCCGCCGTCGCCTCGATCGCGGTGATCGGCGCGCTCCTCGTTCCGAGCGTCGCGGCGCTCGACGGTCCCGAAACGGGGCCGGCGGTCGAGGAGGGGTCGGCGTTCGTCGTCGCGCTCGACGCCGACGGCGACGCGACGGTCACGCTCGTACTGACGTACGACCTCGCCGACGCCGACGACGAGGCGGCGTTCGAGGAGCTGCGCGAGCGGCCGGAGAACGTCACGGCCCGGTTCGGTGATCGGATGACGCGGATCGCCGAGCGGACCGCGACAGAGACGGAACGTGAGATGAGCGTCTCCGACGTGCGGACCGAGTTCGAATCGGCGAACGGAACCGGCGTCGTCCGGCTCTCTGCGACCTGGACGAGCCTCGCGACCGTCGATGGGGACCGACTGGTCGTGAGCGAGCCGTTCGAAAGCCAGTTCCGCCCGGACCGGCCGTTCGTGCTCGTCGCACCCGACGGATACGCGCTCGCGGACGCGACGGTCGAGGCGGACGCGACGACCCCGGCGTCCGAGACCGGCGCCGCGAGCGCCGAGTGGGAGTCCGGGGCGGACCTGTCGGGCTTTTCGGCCACGCTCGCGCCCGCGGAAGGCAGCGTCACCGACGGCTCGCTGCCGACGCCGCTGGCTCCGACGCTGGCGCTCCTCGTCGCCGGCCTGCTCGGCTACGCCGGCTGGCGACGGGCGTAGCCGGAGCGGGCGGGACGAATCTCGCCGGACGAGTCACGCGATCCGTACCGACGGATCGCCGCGGGTCCCACCGGGTCGCGTCCCCGCCGCTGCCCCACCGGACCCGAGCGGGAGTCGCCGTTCCGAACTCGACCGTCGGAAGCGACCGCCCGCGGCCGTCAGAGGCACACGATCCCTTCCGGGATTCCCTTTTATGTATCATCTATGGCCGACGGCTCCGTCGGCGCGCGGACGCCGATCTCCTCTGCGGGCACGTCACGACTGAAAAGAATTATCCGCTTCGGAGCGGAACCGTACCCCAACAAGATGGCCAAGGACGTCAAACCGACGCGCAAGAACCTGATGGCGATCGAGGACCGCATCGAGCTCTCCGAGCGCGGTCACGACACGCTCGAACAGAAGCGCGACGGACTCATCATGGAGTTCATGGACATCCTCGACCAGGCGCAGGACGTTCGGTCGGAGGTGTCCGCGAACTACGAGACGGCCCAGCGCAAGATCGACATGGCCCGCGCGATGGAGGGCGACGTCGCCGTCCGCGGCGCGGCCGCGGCGCTGAAAGAGCACCCCGAGATCACGACCCAGTCGAAGAACATCATGGGCGTCGTGGTCCCGCAGATCGAGTCCTCGAAGGTGCAAAAGAGCCTCGACGAGCGCGGCTACGGCCTGCTCGGCTCCTCGGCGCGGATCGACGAGGCCGCCGACGCCTACGAGCAGCTGCTCGAATCGATCATCCTCGCCGCCGAGGTCGAGACGGCGATGAAGAAGATGCTCACGGAGATCGAGACCACGAAGCGCCGCGTGAACGCCCTGGAGTTCACGCTGCTCCCGACGCTCTACGAGAACCAGGAGTACATCGAGCAGAAGCTCGAAGAGCAGGAGCGCGAGGAGATATTCCGCATGAAGAAGATCAAGGCGAAAAAGGAGGAAGAGGAGGCCGCCGAGGAGGCCGAGGCGGCCGCGGAGGTCGCGGCCGCGGAGACCGAAGAGCCGGAGCCAGCCGACTGACGGCTCACCGCGCGTCGGCCCTTTTCTCTCTGCGATCTCTTCTCCTTTCTATCCTCGTCCCCGTTCGCGGCCCGTATCGCACTCCCGAGAAGTCGTTTTTAAGTTCCGAGCGGCGCCTCTCCCACATATGTCCTGTCCTCACTGCGACGCCGACGCGGTCGCGTTTGCGGTGCCGCCCGCGCTCCGCGAGTACGCCCCGGCCGACGCGGCCGCGATCTGTACCCGGTGTCTGCGGGTCGTTCCGGCCGCCGAGGCGGGGTTCGAAGGTAGCGCGCCTGCCGACCCGAACCTCTCCGCGGTCGACTCCGCGTTCCCGTCCGGCGAGGCGGGCGTCGCGCTGGCGCTCTGCTGTGGGAAACTGGAGTCGTTCGCGCTGAATCGCGCGTCGATCGAGGCGCTGGTCCGCCACGCGGAGGAAGCGGGCGCGGACGCGTTCGCGTTCTTCGACCGGCTCGACGCGCCCAACGCCGCGTTCGACCTCGACCGCCGTCGAGCGGCGCTCCGCGACGCGATTTAGGACTTTTACGACTGATCGCTTTCGTCGAACGGTAACGCCGACGGCGACCGTTTATAAATGGCTGATTGTGAATCGGCGGCGAACACCTCCAAAGCCCCAGCCGCTCGCTTATAGATAACGAACTACCGGTTGACGGCGAACACCGCCGAAGCCCCGGTCGCGAGGCGGGCGCACGCTCGCTGCGGGCCTCAGTCACTCGCTGCGCTCGTTCCTTGCGGTCCTTGCGTCGCCTGCGCCCGCCTCGCGACCGCCCCTTCGAGTCCCGCCCCGCACAGCACCTCAGACCTCCCCAGCCTCGTCGCTCGCCTGCGGCGAGCGACTCCCTCGCGCGTGCGACTCGCGCCCTGCGGGCGCTCGTCGGCACGCGCCGACCGCACTTTCCCTAATAAATGTCGACGCGATCCGCTCTCCGGTGTTTAAATGTCGTCTCGCCCGCTGCCGCCTCCGTGCTGATCGGAATCTGGTTCGGTCGTCCCGTCAGAGGTCGACGCCGTCCGGGTCGTCCCACTCGTCGTCCGCGTCGTCGTCGTCCGCCTCTGTTCCCGCCAGGCCGAGCCGCTTTTCTCCCTGTCGCGACTCGTGGACGGCGAACCCGCCGGTCCGGCCGTCGTCGCCCCCGGCGTACGGGTCGGTCTCGGGGTCGTAGTCGAGTTCGTCGCGTTCGAAGACGTACGCGAGGAAGCCGAACAGCGGGACGGCGAACGAGATGAGCGCCCACTTTCGCGGATTCATTCCGTGCTTGGGCGCGTCGACGTACGCGTAGGCGGCGAAGCCGACGAGCCACGCGAGCGGGACGCCGACGAGGATGACGGCGACGAGCGGCTCCATACCGTCGCTTCGGGTACGTGGTAATAAGGCTGCGGGCGGGCGACCGCTCGGGTGCGGCCTAGAGGAACAGCTGCCAGTAGTACGGGCTGACGAACCCCTCAATGACGGCGGCGACGCCGATCAGGATCCCGAGCCCGACGGTCACCCAGAAGGCGGTCTCTACGGCGTCGGCGAAACGCTCGCGGCTCGCGCGGCCGCGGAACGCCCGCCACGAGACGACGCCGAGGTGGATCCCGAGCGCGCCAGAGATGACGAGCGCGGGGATCTCGAAGATCCCGTGCGGGACCACGAACGCGACGAGCACCGGGAGGTTCTGCTCCAAGGCGGCGGTGGCGCCGAGCGCGAGACCGTTGAACGCGAGCGACGAGAGCGCAGGGACGACGAGACCGACCCCGGAGAAGGCGGTCGCGATCGCGACCCCCCAGTTGTTTCCGAAGTACGTCAGCGTCGCCACGGGCGGGATCTGTCCCGCGATCCGCCCCTCGATCGAGGCCGGGATCGTCTCGGCGAACGGCGCGGCGGCCAGCCAGCCGACCGCGCCGAACCCGATCGCGACCGCGACCGCGAGGACGTGGTGGCCCGGTGTCGACCGGACGAACCCGCCGAGTTCGCGCCACCCGCGCCGGAGACCGCCGACGAGCTGCGTCCTGACGCCGGTCTCGGGCGGCGAGACGGGGTCGACCGTCCCGCGGTAGTCGCCGTAGAGGACGGTCTTCAACAGGTCGAGCGCGGGCGCGACGACGACCGCGCTCGCGAGCGCGACGACGGCGCCGCCGCCGAGGAACGCGACGCCGGAGGCGACGGACGCGACGGCGACCAGCGCGCCGATCGCGACCACGAGGTACGCGGCGGCGTCGACTGGGTTCGACCGCACGAAGCCGCCCGCGCCCTCGACGGCTCCGACCACGCCGGCGTCGTCGACGACGACGGCCACCGGCGCGAACGCGAAGAGAATTCGAACGAGCACGAGGGCGACGAACCCGACGAGCAGGGCGGCGACCGCGACGGCGGCGCCGAGGAACGGGTTCGCGAGGAACGCCGCGCCGACCGCGATCGACCCGAGCGCGACGACGCCGATCCAGAGGAGCAGCTCGGCGACGTACAGCCCGAGGAACGTGAGCCAGCGGGACCGAGCGCCCGCGATCCCCCCGACGAGTCCGCGCTCGTCACGGAGGCTCGCGATCACCGCCGAGAGCTGGCCGGCCGAGACGACGGCGTACACGAGGATCGAGAGGAGAACCGTGACGAGCACGCCGGCGGTGAACAGGATCCCGACGGTCGGCGTCAGCAGGGGTTCGAACGCGGGTGCTAACCCTTCGGCCCACGCCTGAAGCGCCTCGGGGTCCTGCGTCTCCGGCGGCGGTTCGATCCCGCCCAGCGCGTCGCGGGCGGCCGCGAGCCGCCCGGTGAGTTCGAGGTGGACGTAGATTCCCGCGAGCGCGGCGAACACGCCGAGCCGGGAGATAACCGGTACTGCGGTGCCGAGGAGGTAAAGGGGAGGACGTCTGCGGGGCGTCGACGGAGGGTCGCTGTCGTTGCCGTGACGGCGGCGGAGAGGTCCATGCCGCCCGGTTCGTTCGTCCGGCACTTAAAAACGGGAGTCTCTGCGAGTCGGTCTCGGCCCGGTCGCGAGCCGATTCGACTTGCGGCGCGAGCTAATCCCAGAACGACTGCGTGCGCGCGTACTCGCGCTCCTGCCGGAGCACGTCGCGGTAGAACTCCTCTTCGTCCTCGCGGAGCTTGTTGATGATCCGCGCGGCGTTGTGGGGACCGACGCCGCGGGCGGCCAAGGCGATCACCGCTCGCTTCCCGTGGGTCTGGACGAGGCTCGCGGCGCGGTGGGCGCGCTCGGTGCGACGCTCCTGCTCGTCGTCCTTGTCGGTCGCGCGCACCGCGGCGACCGTCTCGTCGTCCCACGGGTTGAGCGCCGCGATCCGGGTAGAGCCGCACTCGGGGCACTCGGGCTGGTCGCGGACGCGACGAACTTTCGTCGTGTGTTTCCAGTCCGCACAGTGGAGACAGAAGAGTATCACGCGGTCCTCCTGAATCCGCTCTCTGACCGTCTCGATCACGTCCGCGTCGGCGTTGTCGGGCACGAGGAACTCCGTACCGGCCGAGCGACCCGCGGTGCCGAGCGGGGTGCGCTCGCGGGCGATCTCGACCGCGAGGGAGCCGTCCTGTATCTCCGCGAGCAGCTCGGCGGTCTCCGGCACGGCGAGGTCGGCGTGGAACACCTCGCGGAGCGCCTCGTCGTAGACGGGCGTGTCCTCCAGCGCCGCGAGCAGGCGGTCGCCGCCGAACCGGCCCCGCCCCTCCTTGTACCGCTTTACCGCGCCGAACTTCGCGGCGACCTGCGCGAGCGTGAACTTCAGCGCGTCCGATTTCTTCACCGCGAGCTCGAGGTACGCCTCCAGCCGGTCGGGGTCGGTCGTCTCCAGCACCTCCCGGAACGTTCTGGGGTCGACGCCGTGCGGGACCTCGAACTCGATCCGGTACGGGTCGACGTCCATCCCCACCGACGAGCCGGCGCGCTGGCCGACGAGCGCGGCGAGCAGACGCGCGAGCGTCTCGTTGACCTCGTGGCCGAAGGCGGCGTTGACAGCGACGGTGCGCGCGCTCCCCTCGATCACGATCCGGCGGTCCGTGGGGACGGGGTGGCCGGCCTCGACGTGGTCGACGACGGACTTCAGCGCGGCTGCGACCGTCTCTCGGTCGGTCGGGTACCGCTCGGCGAGGTCGCCTGCGACCGCCTCCGGCGTCGAGCCGGCCTCCAAGGCGGCCGCGGCCTCCCCGCGTATTCGGCCTACTTCCTCCGCGACGGGCTTCGGGACGGGGATCTCTTGGCCGACCCACGAGGGAACCTCGCCGGTCGGGTCGGGGATCGGCGTCACGTTCACGCGCTCCTCCTCCTCGTCGATCTCCGTAATCCGCCACATCTCGCCGCGCTGGACGAACGTCTCTCCCGGCCCGGCGAAGTTGACGACGAACTGCTCGTCGAGGGTGCCGATACCGCGCCGCGAGGACATGTCGTACACCTCGTAGGTGGACTCGTCGGGGATCATCGAGAGGTTCGCGTAGAAGTACTGCCAGGTGCCGCCCGACTTCTCGAGGGTGTCGGTCTCCTCGTCGAGCCACAGCAGGCGGTTCCCGTCGAGTTCGCGGACGACCTCTTGGAACCGCGGCTCCGAGAGGTCCCTGAACGGGTAGGCGTTCGTGACCGTCTCGTACGCCTCGCGGGCGTGGACCTCCCCCTCGTCCATCACGATCCCGACGACCTGGTTGGCGACCGTGTCGAGGCTGCCGTGGTGGATGTTCGCCGGCTCGACCAGCTCCTCGCCCGCGCGGCGCGCGATGGCCAGCGCTTCGAGCGTGTCGTCGCCGCCCTGCGCCACGACGGTCCCCTCGGAGACCAGGTCGCGGCGGTGGCCCGCGCGCCCGACGCGCTGCGAGCAGGCGGGCGACCTCGCGGGGGCTTCCGTACTGGACCACGTGGTCGACCCGACCCACGTCGATCCCCAGCTCCATCGAGGAGGTACAGACGAGACCGTCCAGATCGCCCGACTTGAACCGGTCTTCCACGTCGATCCGGACCTCCTTCGACAGCGATCCGTGGTGGAGTTCGATCTCGGTGGGGGCGGCGTCCGCGTCGCTCGCGCCGCCCCCGCTCGCCGCCTCCCGTTCCTTCTCGGCGAGCGTCTTGAACCGCGAGCCGAGCGCCTCCGCGGTCTGCCGCGTGTTGACGAAGATCAGCGTCGACTCGTTCTCGGCGACGATCTCGCGGATCGTCCGCACGTGGCTCGCGGTCGTCTCGTCGACCGCGAGTTCGCCGGCGAGGGTCGTGTCGCGGTCGGTGATTTCCGGATCGAGGACGCGCACGTCCGTTCGCGTCCCGGCCGCGACCTCGACCGTCTCGAACACGCGGTCGCCGGGGTGGTCGAGGTCGCGTTTCCCGGTGCCGACGAGGAACCGCCCGACCTCCTTGGGGTCGCCCACCGTTGCGGAGAGACCGACGCGCTGGAACGGGCCGGCGACGCGGCGGAGTCGCTCCATGCCGACCGTGAGCTGGGCGCCGCGCTTCGCCGAGGCGAGCTCGTGGACCTCGTCGACCACGACGTGTGCGACGTCTTCGAGCGCGGCGCGCATCTTCGAGCCGGTGAGAATCGCCTGGAGGCTCTCCGGCGTCGTGATCAGCACGTCCGGCGGGTCGTCGGCCTGTTTGCTGCGTTCGTACTGGGTGGTGTCGCCGTGACGCACCGCGACCTCCACGTCGAGGCGGTCGCCCCACCACTCCAGCCGGTCCATCATGTCGCGGTTGAGCGCGCGGAGGGGGGTGATGTAGAGGGCGGAAATTCCGTCGCGGGGCTGGTCGCCGGGCGAGTTCCGGGCGTCGACGACCGCGTCGAAGACGGGTAACATTGCGGTCTCCGTCTTCCCGGTACCCGTCGGCGCGAGGACGAGGGCGTTCTTCCCGTCGGCGAGCGGCGGGATCGCTTCGCGCTGGGGTTCCGTGGGCGTGGCAAAGCCCCGGTCCGAGAGCGCCTCGCGGAGCTCGCTCCCGAGGTGCGCGAACGCGTCCATTCCCGACGGTTCCGCCATTATGTGATCGGTGGATCTTGGGCGCTCGGGCGATTAAGCCCGTCGCTATACGTGGTTTGCTTATAAATTTCGCGCGGAGAGGTAGCCGTCTGTTTATAAAATGTCGCCGGTGCGGTGACGACTTCCGAAGTCCCAGCCGATCACTTATAAATAGCTGCTACCAGACTGACGGACGACACCGCCAAAGCCCCAGTCGCGAGGGCGGCGCACGCTCGCTGCGGTCCTCAGTCGCTCGCTTCGCTCGCTCCTTGCGGTCCTTTCTTCGCCTGCGCCGCCCTCGCGACTGCCCCTTTGTGTCCCGCCCGACCGCAACCGCACCGCACCTCACGCCTCCCCAGCCTCGTCAGTCGCCGTCGCTTCGCTCCGGCGACTGACTCCCTCGCGCGTGCTGTCTCGCGGCCGCCGGTGGCGGCCGCTCGCAGGCACGCGCCACCGCAGTTCGGTTTATAAACAATCGCTCGCGCCGATCACGTCACGCCGCCCTCGATCGTCGTGTACGCCTCGTGCGCGCCCGAGTCGAGGATCGCCTCTATCTCGTCGACGACCTCCAGCACGTCGGCGAAGGAGGTGTACGGCGCCGCGGGGCAGACGCGGACCACGTTCGGCGGCCGGAAGTCGACGACGACGCCGCGGTCGGTAAGGGCCTCGCTCAGCCGCTCGGCCTCGGGGTGCTCTAAGGCGACGTGGCCGCCGCGGGACGCGTGGTCGCGAGGCGTGCCGACCGAGACTTTGGGGAGTCGGTCGTCGACGAGGGCGATGAGGAAGTCCGTGAGCGCGAGCGACTTCTCGCGCAGGCGCTCGATACCGGCCTCTCGGAGGAGTTCCGCGGAGCCTTCGAGCGGCGCGGCCGCGAGCAGCGGCGGCGTCCCGATCTGCCACGCGCCCGCCGAGTCGGCCGGGGTGAACTCCGCGTTCATCTCGAACTGCGTTTCCTTCTCGTGGCCCCACCACCCCGCCAGCGCGGGCGTGAGTCCGTGGTGGCGCTCGGGGACGAACAGCGCGCCGATCGAGCCGGGACCCGCGTTGAGGTACTTGTACGTACACCACACCGCGAAGTCGACGCCGGCTTCGTCGAACGCGTGCGGAACGGCGCCAGCGGAGTGCGCCGCGTCGAAGCCGGCGTACGCGCCCGCCTCGTGGGCCGCCGCGGCGATTCGTTCCACGTCGAACAGCTGGCCCGACCGGTACAGCGCGGTCGGCATGAAGACGATCCCCACGTCGTCGTGTTCGGCCAGCGCGGCCTCCACGTCTCGGGGGTCGATCGTTCGCCCGTCGCGGCTCGGAACGACCCGCAGCTTCTCGTCGGGGTCGATCCCGCGTTGCCGCAGTTGCGCCCGGATCGCGTAGTGGTCGGAGGGGAAGTCGAGTTCGTTGACGAGGACGGCGGGGTCGGCGTCGGAGTCCCCGTCCGGCGCCCACTCCCCGTTCGCGGCCCTGAATCCCTCGCGCTCCGGCCCGTTCCCGGCCAGCAGTTCGTCGAGGAAGGTGCCGACCAGCGTGTGGATGTTCACCGTGATCGAGTTGCCGACGACCACCTCCTTCGGGTCCGCCCCCACGAACGGCGCGAGCGCGTCGCCCAGCCGCTCGCCGACCTCGAACCACGGCGGGTTGGCGTCGGTCCAGCCCGAGATCAGCAGGTCGCGCCACTCGTCGATCACGCGGTCGAGGCTCGCGAGGGCGGCGTCGCTCGCGGGACCGAGCGAGTTGCCGTCCATGTAGAGGAAACCGTCCGGAATCCGGTACCGGTCCGCGAACGAAGAGAGCGGATCGTTCTCGTCGAGGCGGGCGGCGAGGACGGCGGGGTCGCCGCCGAGCTCCTCGCCCGCGAGCGCGCCCCGCGCGGGGGCGTACGGATCGTCCATACCGGAGGGCGCCGCCCCGGCGACTAAGCGTTTCCGGGGTCGGGCAGTAATTTCAAAGGTCGACCGAGCGCTACTCGACGATGTCGATTGCGGGACGCCCCGGCTCCGCCTTGCGGACCACGCTCTCGTCGGCGTCCGCGGCGCGCTCGACGCGCACTGGCGCGTCGAACTCCCGTTCGATCAGCCACGCGGCCGCGCGCAAGGCGTCGTACTCGGCGTCGCCGCCGAGCGTCTCCTGTAACGCCTCCCGGTTCGCCTGGAGGTCCTGTCCGTAGGAGGCGGCGTCGTCCCCCTGCTCGCGGATGTGGCTCTCGGCCATTAGCTCGGAGATGAGGTTGTCGGCGTCGCTGTCGATCGCGATCGCCAGCGCGTCGTACTTCCAGTCGGGGGCGACGACGACGTCGATCCGCTCGGGGTCGTCGATGCCGGCGACGTCGATGATGTCGCGCACGTCCTCGCGGGTGTTGGTCACCAGCCGGCGCCGGCGCTCGACGGTGTCGCGGTCGACGGTCGCGGTCGGCCACTCGGCCTCGGCGACGAAGCCGTCGCGGTCGAGCGTCTCCCACAGCTCCTCGGCGAGGTGGGGCGCGACCGGCGCGAGCAGGCGGACCGCGACGTCGACGCCGCGCTCGAAGACGGCCGGATGCGGGTCGGCGTACTCTCGGTAGCTCCGGAGCGTGCGGACCAGCTCCTGCGCCTCGCGGAGCGCGACGTTGAAGGTTAGGTCGTCGTACTCCGCGCCCGCGATGGCGACCGCGGCGTCGGTCTCGTCGGCGACGTAGTCGTCGATGGTGTCGCGGTCGGGGATTTCGGCGTCGTCCTCGGCGTCGCCGTCCCCCGCGAGCGCCACGTCGCCCGCGGCGAACTCCTCGACGAGGTCGTTGAGGCGGGTCAGGAACCGATGGGTGGACCTGACGCCCTCCTCGGACCAGTCGAAGTCGCGTTCGGGCTGGGCGGCCTCCATCATGAACAGCCGCGCGGTGTCGGCGCCGTACTCGTCGACGATCCGCTGGGGCGAGACGGTGTTGCCCACCGACTTCGACATCTTCTCGCCCTCCAGCTGAACCATCCCCTGCGCCAGCAGGTTGGTGAACGGCTCGCGGTGCTCTAACCCCTCCTCGTCGGCCAGCACCTTCGTGAAGAAGCGCGAGTACAGCAGGTCCGATCACAGCGTGTTCGATGCCGCCCACGTACTGGTCGACCGGCATCCAGTCGTTCGCGCGGTCGAGTTCGAAGGGGGCGTCCTCGAGGTCCGGCGAGACGTACCGCAGGAAGTACCACGAGGAGTCGACGAACGTGTCCATCGTGTCCGTTTCGCGGGTCGCCGGCCCGCCGCACTCCGGACAGGTCGTCGCCTGCCACTCGTCGGCGGCGTCCAGCGGGTTGCCTGTCGTGTTGATGAACTCCGGCAGCTCGACGGGCAGATCCTCGTCGGGCACCGGCACCGCGCCGCAGTCGTCGCAGTTCACGATCGGGATCGGGGTCCCCCAGTAGCGCTGGCGGGAGATGCCCCAGTCGCGCAGACGGTACTGGGTCGCCTCGCTCGCGCCGTCGGTGTCGGCCGTGATCTCCTCTCGCGCGGTCTCGCTGTCAAGGCCGGTATACTCGCCGGAGTCGATCACGACCCCGTCGTCGGTGAACGCCGCCTCCTCCACGTCGGGGGCGTCGGGGACCGTCTCGCCGTCCCAGTCGTCCGGTTCCGGCGCGATCACGGGGCGGATCTCGACGCCCTTCTTCGTCGCGAACGCGTGGTCGCGCTCGTCGTGGGCGGGGACCGCCATCAGCGCGCCCGTCCCCACGTCGGAGAGGACGAAGTCCGCGACGTAGACGGGGATCTCCTCGCCCGTGACGGGATTCGTGGCCGTGAGGCCGGTCGCGACGCCGTTCGGCTCGTCGCCGTCGGGGTCGGCCTCCTCCTCGACGAACCGCCGGATGTCGGCGTCCTCCGCGGCCAGCTCCTCGGCGATCGGGTGGTCGGGCGCGATCGCGAAGAACGTCGCGCCGTGGATCGTGTCGATCCGGGTGGTGAAGGCCGTGACTGCGCCGTACTCCCGCGGCTCGGTCCCCTCGTCGCCTCCGTTCGAGGCGCTCCGCGCCTCGCTGACCTCGAAGTCGACTTCGCTCCCGTACTGCCGACCGATCCAGTTGCGCTCGGATCTGGCGGACGGAGTCGGGCCACCCCTCCAGATCGTCTATCGCCTCCAGCAGCTCGTCGGCGTACTCCGTTATCTTCAGGAACCACTGGTCCAGCTCGCGGGTCTCGACGGGGGTATCACAGCGCCAGCACAGCTCGTCGTCGCCCTCGACCTGCTCGTCGGCGAGGACGGTCTCACAGGAGGGACACCAGTTCACCTCGGCGTCGCGGCGCTCGACGAGACCGGCCTCGTGGAAGCGGCGGAATAGCCACTGGTTCCACCGGTAGTAGTCGGGGGTACAGGTGGTGACCTCGCGGTCCCAGTCGTAGCCGAACCCCATCGACTTCATCTGTCCCCGCATCGTGTCGATGCGAGTCGAACGTCCAGTCGCGGGGGTTGGTGTCGCGCTCCTTCGCGGCGTTCTCGGCGGGCAGCCCGAACGCGTCCCACCCCATCGGGTGGAGCACGTCGTCGCCGCGCATCCGGCGGTAGCGGGCGTACGCGTCCGTGATCGTGTAGTTGCGGACGTGGCCCATGTGGAGCTTCCCGGACGGGTACGGGTACATCCCGAGGACGTACGTCGGGTCCTCGGCGTCGTCCGGGACGTGGTACACGTCGGCGTCGTCCCACGCCTCCTGCCAGCGTTCTTCGACCGTCGCGTGGTCGTATCCCTCCTGAGACATCTGCTTATAGGTGCGTGGTCGATTCGGCGCCCTATAGCTTTCCATCCGTTGGTGCGCGGTGACACGGTGGGATACGGACGGCGCCGGCGCCTCGAAGGCGCGGTTCGTCTACAGCTTGTCGGCGTTCTGCGCCTGTTCGACGCGCTTCGTCGCCTGCTCGACCCGCTTCCCGGTCGCGTTCGCGAGTCCGGGCGGAAGCCCCTCTCGCGCAGCGGCGAGCCGCTCTTCGATCCGGGCGATCCGGTCGAGTACATTCGTCAACTGCCGCTCCGTGCCCTCGGCGTCACCCTCCCGGGCGCGCTCCTCGGCCCGCCTCGCTTGGTCGACCGCGGCCGCGAGGGCCCGTTCCAGCCCGTTGACCGCGTTCGACGGGCCGCCGCCGGAGCCGCCTCCGCCGCTGCCACCGCCGCTTCCGGAGTCGTCGTCATCGTCGTCGCCGCCGTCGCCCTCGGCCGCCGCCGCGACCGCGGCCCGAGTCTCCTCGGCCACGTCGGCGACGTAGCCGGCGAGCGGGGCCGCTCCCGTCTCCGGACGTTCGATCCGGATCGGGGCGTTCCCGGGAGTCCCGTCCTCGTTGCCCCCGTCGTTGCCGTCATCGTCCCCGTCGTCCGAGCTGTCGCCGTCGGTTCCCGCCGGGTCCGGGTTGACGCGGTACGCGCCGACCTCGTCGTCGGCGTCGCGGACCTCCGTCGTGTACGCGCCGCCGGCGTGGACGTAGGCGGCGTCGCTCCCGTCGATCGCGGAGTCGTAGATCCGGCCGGCGAAGTCGTCCTCGATCGCCGTCCGGGTCAGGTCGGCGTTGCTCTCCGCGTCCGACAGCTCCACCTTCCGCGCGTTCTCGCGGGCGACGAGCGGGATCTCGCCGTCGACGCCGGCGGTCGTCACCGAGTCGTCCGCCGAGACGGTCAGTTCCTCGCTGTGGGGCGTCCGCCCGGCGCCGTTCACCGTGAGCCGGTGGTCGCCCTCGGGGACGCCGTTCGCGACGGCGACGCCGCCGGCGAACGTCGGGACCGCCTCCGGATCGCTTTCGATCAGCACGAACGACTCGACGCCCGCGTCGGTCGTCGTCAGCCCCTCGCCGTCGGGCGCCTCGTCGCTCTCGGTCGCCTGGGTGACCCGGGCGACGACCGAGTCGAGCGCCCCGGCGGCGGCGTCGCCGAACGACTCCTCGGCGGCGATGGCGTCGTACCGGGCCGCCAGCTCCGACCGGTGGTTCCCGGCGGTGACGTCGAGCGCGGGGTTCTCGTAGCGGGGCTGCTCCCACGGGACGCCGGTGGTCGTGATGTGGCTCGCGACGGCGTCCTCGACGGCCTCGGGGACCGCGAACTCGAAGCTGAGCTGCGGCCCGGTGAACGCGGTGATCTCCTCCAGCTCCGCGCTCTCGACGAGGTCGTACTCGACGACCGACTCGGCGACCTCGTCGGCGAGCGCGGCGTCGTCGCCGTCGGCGGTCCCGTCCTCGACCGAGCGCTCGCGGTGTCGGAAGGCGATCCCCGTCTCGCGGAGCGGGAGGTCGGTCGGCGGCGACCGCAGCGCGTCGAGCGAGCGTATCGTCAGGGCGCCGTCGACCAGCGACTCCTCGGTGACGGCGGGGAGGTCGGGGTGCTCGTAGATCGGTTCGCCCTCGTACTCGGGGACGACGAAGGGGAGCCGCGCCCCCTCGTCGCGCGGGAGTCCGTACGCGATCGGGATCCCCAGGAGGTCCTCGACCGTGTCGATCGTCGTGTTCGTGATGTCGGCGAGGAGCCCCTCCTCGCCGACGCGCCGGAAGCCGTCGGGGATCTCGTTGATCGAGAGCGTGCTGGAGTGGGAGCCGAGTTCGGGTAAGATTCGCGGGACCACGTCCGGGTCCGGATCGAGGAACTCGTTGTTCGGGACGCTCCGCGAGTGCGAGCTGGCGACGTACAGCTGGGGGTCGCCCGTGTCGAGGTCGACGAACACGTGGAGCACCTCCCAGTCGTGCCAGTGGAAGTTCGCGGTGAACTGATCGAACGCCGAGTAGCACCAGAACTGGACGACCGCGAGCGGGGAGTCCTCGTACCGCATCCCGTTGTAGAACACCGTCGGATTCGGCGGCTCGCCCGCCTCGTCGTACCGCTCGTGGTAGCCGTCGAACGCCGCGAACCCGTCGACGACCGTCTCGCCGTCCTCCTCGGTCGCGTACGGGCGGGGGTCGGTCGGGAACCACGGCTCCTCGGCGTCAAAGTACAGCGTCGGCGCGAACCGCGCCGCCAGCTCGTCGAGTCGGTCCGGGTCGAGGGCGGCCGTCGCGGCGTCGTCCGGCTCCGACCCGGAACAGCCCGCGACCCCGGCGCTCCCGGCGCCCGCGAGCGCGCCGAGGACGGTCCGGCGGTCGACCCCCTGCGACGCTCTGCCGGTCGCGCCGACCGACTCGCTCTCGCTCGCGTCCTTGCCCGCGTCGGCGTCCCGATTCATCCTCTCGGGCGACGAGACCCGAACGAATAACACTTCTGCCGCCTCGCGCGCCGACACTCCCGGTCGGCTGTCACGTCTCACGAAGCCCGCGAGTGACATCCGACACGACCGCGTCGACGCCGGCGGCCGCCAGCGCCTCGTACCCCCGGGCCGAGGCGACCGTCCACGGTAGCACCCGAAGACCGGCGTCCGCCGCGCGCGAGACGATGTCCGTCCGGAGACACAGCTCGTACCGCGGCGACACCGCGGCACAGCCCAGTTCTGTCGCCGTCTCGACCATCCCCGCTACGTCCTGCGACGGATACGCCCACCGCGGCAGCTCTGTCCCCTCGGAACGCCCCGGAATCAGGGGTCGCAGGAGCCGCGCCGGGACTGACTCGCGGACGCTGTAGACGGTCGGAACCGCCGGGTCGGCCCTGCGCACTGCCTCGAGCACCGCGGGGTCGTCGGCGGTGACCGCGAGGTCGTGGCCGCGGTCCGCGCCGGTCGCGACCGCGTCCGCCGCGACGCCCCGCGATTTCAGGTCGAGCATGACCCACGCGTCCGCCGGCACTGCGTCGAGCGCCTCGGCGAGCGTCGGCACCGGCTCGCCCGATCCCTCCACGGAGAGGTCGGCGAGCCGCTCGTACGGAGTCCGGTCCACGCGGCCGGTCGCGTCCGTCACCCGCCCGAGCGTCGCGTCGTGGAAGGTGACGAGTTCGCCGCTACCGCAGCGCCGGACGTCGAGTTCGATCCGGTCGACGACGGCGGCCGCCGCCTCGACGGCCGCGACCGTGTTCTCCGGGTACTCGGCCGCGAAGCCGCGGTGCGCGATGACGGGCGGGTCGGCAACATCGCGGTCGACGCGGTTCTCGCTCGCCTCGTCGCCCCCGCGGTCGATACAGCCGGCGGTCGCCGCGACAGCACCGACCGCGATCGGTCCGGTCCGTCGAATCACCGCTCTGCGAGTCGGTTCGGTCCGTCGAAGCATCGCTCTGCGAGTCGGTTCGGTCCCCACGTCGGACCCGGACGAGTCGGTGTCGCTCACGGTGCTGTCCTTCCAGTCAGGTTCGGCCCCGAGAACAAAAGATCGCGGTCGCCGGTTCTCGGGCACCGGGCGCCTCGTCCGCGGGAGAAGGTATTTGCGCCCGGCAGCCCGACCCCGAGGCATGGACGGAACGAAGGCCCTCTACTACGGCGCGATCGCGCTCGTGATCCTGATCGGGATCAGCGTCGTACTGTCCGTGATATCGGCCATCATCGGACTCGTCGGTGCGGTGATCTCCGGAATCGTCTCGCTCGCGGTCCTCGCTGGAATCGTCTACGTCGCGTACAAGGCCGGCTCGTGGCTGCTCGGCGACGACGACTCCGCGTCGCTCGATTCGATCGATTCGATCGGCTCCGGGTCGTCGTCGACGTCGGTCGACGCCGGAAGCAGTCGCCAGGACCGCCTCCGGAAGCAGTACGTCGAGGGGCAGATCAGCGAGGCGGAGTTCGAGCGCCGCATCGGCGAGGAACTGGAGACCGAGGAGGTCGACGACATCGACCGCGAACTCGAACGGGAGCGCTAAGGGGATCTAAAAACGGTCGCGCAGCTCCTCGCGGAGGTCGTCGACGTCGAGGTCCTTCATCGCGAACAGCACGAGCAGGTGGTAGACGAGGTCGGCGCTCTCGTAGGTGAGCTCCTCGCGGTCGTCGTCTTTCGCCGCGAGGATCGCCTCCGTCGTCTCCTCGCCGATCTTCTCGAAGACGGCGTTTTCGCCCTTCTCGTGGGTGAAGAGGGAGGCGGTGTACGACCCCTCGGGCAGCTCCTTCTTCCGCGACTCGATGGTGGCGAACAGCTCGTCGATGACGGCCTCGGACGGGACCTCCGGATCCTCGTCGGTCTCGGGGTCGGTCCCCGCCGCCTCGCTGTCGTCCGCGCTCGGATCGCTCACGCGACCACCTCCCGCTCGGGGTAGAAGGCGAGGTCGTGGATCCGTGGGTCGTCGGTGAGTTCGGGGTGGAACGCGGTGGCGACGACCGGCCCGTCGCGCACCGCGACCGGGCGCCCCTCGACCGTCGCGAGCGTCTCGACGCCCGCGCCCACGTCGTCGATGAGCGGCGCGCGGATGAACACGGCGTGGAAGGGGTCGTCGAGTCCGGTCACCGGGATCTTCGCCTCGAAGGAGTCCTTCTGCCGGCCGAAGGCGTTGCGGTCGACGGAGACGTCGACCAAGCCGAGCGCGTCGACACGGTCGTCTTTCGCGTCGGTCGAGCAGACGATGAGTCCGGCGCAGGTGGCGAGCACGGGCTTGCCGCGTGCGACGTGGTCGCCGATCTCGGCGGCGATCCCCTCGCGGTGGATCAGCCGCGAGATGGTCGTCGACTCCCCGCCCGGCACGAGGAGGACGTCGCAGTCCGGGACGATCCCCGCCTCCCGGATCTCGACGACCTCCGCGGACTCGTCATGGGCGGCCGCGGCGTTACGCACGGCAGCCGCGTGCTCGGCCACGTCGCCCTGAACGGCGATGACGCCTGCTTTCATACGGATCGGTGGGGCGGGCGCGTGGAAAAAGGGCGCGCTACGCGGTCGGTCGGTTCACGGTCGGTTCGGCGGGAAAACGAGGAAACGCGGGGGGACTCTACGCGACCGTCAGCGAGAGGATCTGGACGAACACGCCGAAGAGGACGCAGAACGCGAGGACCGTCTTGGGGTCGATCGCGATGGCGTTCCGGTCCTCGTTCTCGAAGTAGCGGACCAGTCCCGCACTGGACATCAGCCCGCCGGAGTTGGAACCACTCATACCCGTTTCTGTGGGTCGCCGCGTTCTAAACGTTTCGTTCGCTGCTCGGGTCGCGGTGAGCGCCGTCGCCGCGCGGTCGGCCGGTCGCGTGGGTCGCGCGCACGCACGAGTGGGAAACCCTTATGCGCGGGCCGGCGATAGTTGACGCCGACTATGACCGTTCGACTGCTGGATTTCCACGCCGAGTGGTGCGGCCCGTGTAAGACCCAAGACCCCATCCTGGAGGAGATTCAGGAGGACCTCGGCGACGCGTTCGAGCTCCAGAAGGTCGACGTCGACGAGGAGCAGGACGTCGCGAACCAGTACCAGGTCCGCTCGCTCCCGACGCTCATCGTCGAGAACGACGACGGCGTCGTCGACCGCTTCGTCGGCGTCACGCAGCGCGAGGACATCGAGGCCGCCCTCTCCGAAGCGGGCGCCTGACCCCGGTTCTCGCTCGATAGCCGTTCTTTCCGCGGTCGCCGCGGCGTCTCGCAACCTTTTACAGCACCGCACGTCCAGTAGCCGTATGGCCAAATTCGACGCCGCCGAACGCCGCATGCTCGACCGACAGATCTGTATGCGCTGTAACGCCCGCAACGCCTCCGAGGCCGAGCGCTGCCGCAAGTGCGGCTACACCAACCTCCGCCCGAAAGCGACCGAACGCCGCGCGGCGTAATCCGGTCGACTCCGGGCCGGAACCGGCCCTTCTCGCGGACTCTCGTCTCGTTTCGACGGCCAGCCGCGCGTGCGCCTCGTTCCTCCCCAACCTCGGCGGGCGGCCCGGCGCGGGCGGGGCCGCGCCGGACCGCCGCCTCCCTCGCACGCGCTCCTCGCGGCCGCCTTAGGCGCCCGCTCGGAGGCGCGCGCCGACGTTGGCGGTCGGCCTTCTCGTCGCTCGCTTTTACATCCGGGTCCCGGTCACTCGTCGGGGTACTTCGGCTCGCGGCGCTCGGCGCGCTCGGTCGCGCGCTCGATCACCTCGCGGACGGTGTCCGGTCCGTCGGCGGCGCGGTAGACGTCGCCGTGGCCGGGGAACATCGCCGCGGTGGTGTCGGGGAGCCGGTCGAGAATCCCGCGGAGGCTCTCGATCAGGCGCTCGCGCGACTGGCCGGCCATGTCGGTGCGGCCGAACGAGCCGTCCGAGAACGCGCCGTCGTTGTAGACGACGACGTCGCCGGAGTAGAGCCGCTCCTCGCCGACGAGCGAGACGTGGTCGTCGGCGTGGCCCGGCGTGTAGATGACCTCACACGCCTCGTCGCCGACGAGTATCTCGTCGCCGTCCTCGAGCGCGACGTCGCGGTGCGGGTGGTCAGCGTACGCGAACACCCGCGGGTCGAACCGGTCGACCACGGCGTCGAGCTCGCCCACGTGGTCGTGGTGCTGGTGGGTGATCACGACGCGGTCGAGTCCGTCGACGCCGGCGTCGTCGAGCGCGTCAGCGATTACGTCGTCGACGCCGGGCATCGTTCCCGCGTCGACGAGCGTCGTCACGTCCCCGACGACGAGGTACGCGTTACAGGTGAACTCCTCCGCGTCCGCGGTGACGGTGATCGGCTCCATACCCGTACTCGCCCCCCGAGCGACAAAAGGCTACAGTCGCGGCCGCGCGGCCGGCGTTCGGATGCCGCCGCGCGGTCGACGCTCGGATCCCCCCTCGCCCGTGGATTTATGGGTAACCCCCTGTTAGTCTCACACACATATGGGCTTCGGCAGCTACGACGAGTCCGAACAGGAGAATCAGGACCTGGACGCGGACTTCGACGACGACGACGGCGTCCAGGCTGCCCAGGAAACCCATCAGGGGTCCGTCGACTACGAGCCCGGCGCCTCGAACGACGAGCTTCTCGACCGGCTCCAGGAGATCAAGTCCGAGGACGCGTGAGTGGCCCCGCCGAGCCGGACGCTCGGCATTGCCTTCTCTGACGCCCGCGACGCCAGCCACGCGGCCGGCGTCGTCGTCCGCGCCGACGGGACTCCGGACGGTTTCGCGTTCGCGCGGTGTACCGTCGGCGGGACGGACGCCACCGACGCGGTCCTCGACTGCTGGCGCGCGCTCGCCCGCGAGGACGTTCGCCACGTCGCCTGCGCGGGCGTCGCGCCGGCCTGGTTCAACCTCCTCGACCTCGACCGCCTCTCCGAGACGCTCGACCGACCGGTGTACGCCGTGAGCTACGAGGAGAGTCCCGGACTCGAACCGGCGCTCCGCGAGGCGTTCGACGGCGACGCGCTCGCCGACCGTCTCGCGGCGTACCGGTCGCTCCCCGCCCGAGTCGCGGTCGACCCCTCGGACGTGGGCGACGACGCACCGGACACCGACGACCCCCGCTTCGTCCGCGCGGTCGGTATCGACCCCGAGCGCGCCGCCGCGGCTGTCAGGGGACTCACCCGCGACGGCTTCCGGCGCTGCGAGCCGCTCCGAATCGCGTCGCTCGCCGCGAGCGCGCACCGCGAGGCGGCGGCGGGCGAGTGAGCGCTCCGGGTCGACCGACGGGACTTAGACGCCCGCGCCCGGAGCCGTGCGTATGAGCGAACACGGCGGCGACGCCGATTCCCCGCTCGACGAGGACCTCCGGGTGCCGGCCTGCGAGCGGTGCCCGGCGCTGGTCGAGTCCCGGAGCCGGATCGTGGACGGGGTCGGGCCGACGGACGCGGACCTGCTGTTCGTCGGCGAGGGACCGGGCGCGAACGAGGACGAGGAGGGAGAGCCGTTCGTGGGACGGTCGGGCGACGTGCTCGACGACGCGCTGCGGGACGCCGGACTCGCCCGCGCGGACGTGCGGATCACGAACTGCGTGCGGTGCCGGCCGCCCGACAACCGGGACCCGACGACGGAGGAGCTGGCGAACTGCCGCGGCCACCTCGAAAGCGAAATCGACCGGCTGGACCCGGCGCTGATCGTGACGCTCGGGAAGGTGCCGAGCGAACACCTCCTCGACCGCTCGGTGGCGATCACTTCGGAGTCGGGCGAGGTGGTCGACGCGCGGCTCGCCGGCGACTCGCGGCGGGTGCTGCTCTCCGTCCACCCGGCGGCGACGCTGTACGACCGGAGCCAGCGCGACGGCTTCTTCGAGACGATCGCTCGGGCGGCCGAACTGAGCGGCGCCGGGAGCCGAGAGGGGAGCGGAACCGACGGCCAGTCGCGGTTGGGCGAGTTCTGATCGGCCGGTCGGCCGCCGTCCGGCCGTGACGGTCGTTCATGATCTATATAGAAAACATAGAAAACGATTAGTCGTGCGAGCGAAAGTACCGCCTGTATGTCCGACAACAGGTGGTCGGCGAACCGGCGAACGTTTGTCAAAACAGCGGGCGCGGGCGGCGTGGTCGCGCTCGCCGGATGTTCCGGCGGCGGTGACGGCGGCGACGGCAACAGCTCCAACGGCGGCACCTCCGGCAGCACCGACGACGTGCCGACGGCGCAGTTCGTGTTGAACCCGGCGGAGGCGGACGTCGCCATCGAGGAGCAGTACCAGCCGATGTTCGAGTACCTCGAGTCGGAGGTCGAGGTCGAAATCGAGGCGAGCCGCGCGGAGAGCTACACGGCGACGCTTCAGGCCATCCGCAACGATCAGGGCGAAATCGCCGACATCTCCCCGTCCGCGGTCATCGCGGGCGAGGACATCCTCGACATCGTCGGGATCCGGGTCGCGTACGGCGCTGCCCAGTACTTCTCGACGATCACGACGACGCCGGACAGCGGCATCGAGTCGCTCTCCGACCTTGAGGGTGAGCTCATCTACATGGGCGACATCCTCTCGGTGTCCGGGACGCTCGTCCCACTCACGGTACTTCAGGACGCCGGGCTCGAGATCGGAAACGCCCCCGACGGCGACGCGGGCAACTTCGAGGCGGAGTACTCGGACCACACGACCGCACGCGAGCAGATGGTCCAGCGCGACGACGTGATGGCCGCGACGACCGGCGCGTTCTCCTCCGCCCCGTACGTGCCCCAAGGGCAGTTCGAGGAGATGTCGCAGGACTTCGTCGACATCTCCGCGGAGTACGACGGCGCCGGCGACGAGATCGAGTCGTCCGGCACCGAGCTCCAGCTGCTCGCGGTCTCCGACCCGATCCCGCGCGCGCCGCTCGTGACCCGGTCTAACTGGGACAACTCCGTGAAAGGCGAGATCGAAGAGGCGATCTTGAACGCCGGGGAGGACGACCTCTCGCACGGCGACGACTACGACGGCGAGCCGCTCTGGTTCACCGGCGTTCAGGAGGGGACGATAGACGACTACGAGATGATCCGGACCGTGCTCGACGAACTCGGTCTCGAGTTCGAAGACCTTTCGTAAACCCCCCGGAAACATCATTTTGCCCTAATGAGCAGCATCACAGTCGAGGGACTAACGAAACGGTTTGGCGAGACCGTCGCGCTTGACGACGTCTCCTTCGAGGTCCCGGAAGGAGAGTTCGTCATCGTGCTCGGCGTCTCCGGATCGGGGAAATCGACCCTTCTCCGATGTATGAACGGGCTCGAAACCCCCACCGAAGGCGAGATCCGGATCGGCGACACGCCGGTGGACGAGCCCCGCCCCGACATCGCGATGATCTTCCAACAGCACAACATTATCGAGCAGATGAACGCCTACTCGAACGCGCTCACCGGCTCGCTCAACCGCAACACCTTCCTTGACTCGCTCTTCCAGCGACAGAGCGAGGAGGACAAGCTTCAGGCGCTCGACGCGCTCGACACGGTCGGACTCTTAGACGAGGCCCAGCAGAACGCCCAGCAGATGTCCGGCGGGCAACAGCAGCGCGTCGGGATCGCCCGCGCGCTGGTCCAGGACCCGACGATCCTCCTCGCCGACGAGCCGGTCGCGAGCCTCGACCCCGGCTCCTCACAGCAGGTGATGGGATACCTCCGGACGGCCGCCGCCGACCGCGGCCTGACCGCCGTCATCAGCCTCCATCAGGTGAACCTCGCACGGAAGTTCGGCGAGCGGTTCATCGGGCTCCGCGACGGGAAGAAGGTGTTCGACGGCTACCGCGACGAGTTCGACATGGACGTGATAGACAAGATCTACGGTGACATCGACACCGAGGGCATGTTCGCGCCCGATGGCGAGGCCGACGACGGTCCCGACCCGTCGAGCGAATCCGGCGACGACGCGTCCTCGAAGCGCGGCGTCTCCAGCGGGGGGATGGGCCAATGAGCTACGGCGATAGCGTCCGCGACCGCTACGAGGAGATCGTCCTCGCGCGTCGGGTCCGCGCGCTGGTGTTTCTCGCCGGACTCGCGGCCCTCGCCGGCCTGTTCTACTACGCGCTCATCTCCGTCGGCTTCTTCGCGGCGAACATTCCGGACTACCTCCCGAACTTCCTCAACGCGCTGCGTGACTTCTTCCCGTTCTTCACGCCGGCGTTCCCGTTCATCGAGCCGGCCGGGTTCCTCGACTACTGGGCGTTCATCGACGAGCGAAACCTGATCTGGGGCGGCTTCGGCGGCGAGACGCCGCTCTTCGGTGAGGCCGGGATCACCCTCGCGATGGGCTTCGCAGGCACCGTGATGGGGTTCCCGCTCGCGCTGCTTTTCGGCGTGCTCGGCTCCGGCCGCGTGACGCCGTTCCCCTTTAACTTCATCTTCCGCGGTCTCATGTCCTCCATCCGCGCCATCCCGGCGCTGGTGTGGGGGCTCATCTACATCCCGCTCGGCGGGATCGGCCCGGTGACCGCGACGCTCGCGATCGCCACCGACACCGTCGGCAACCTCGGTCGCCTGTTCACGGACGAGCTCGAAGAGATCGAGGACGGGCCGATCGAGGCGATGGAGACGACCGGGGCGAACAAGCCGCAGCTCATCACCTTCGGGATGCTCTCACAGGTGACGACGCCCTTCATCGCGTGGACGCTGTACATCTTCGAGATCAACGTCCGGATCGCCGTCTCGCTCGGCATCATCGGCGGCGGCGGGCTCGGAAACGTGCTCTCCGTCCAGCAGGGGCTGTTCGCGTTCACCAACATGATGGCGACGATCCTCGTCATCCTCGTGTTGATCATCTCCGTGGAGATCGTCTCACAGCGGATCCGCTCGGCGCTCCGCGAGGGCGACGAGGCGCAGGGGATCGTGGCGCTGCTCATGGGCTTCCCGCAGCGGATGGCCGAGGCGGCGCTGAAGTGAGCTGAGCGCGTTCGATCCGCCCGCGTTCCGCCCTCGCGACTCGACTGTCGCAAGGGAAACCGACTTTTCCGTCCCCCTCCGAGAGGAGGTATGAGTACCTTCGAACCGCCCGCGGAGACGCTGGCGGACGTCGTCGTCGTCGACTACGGGCTCGGGAACCTCCGGTCCGCGACCCGCGGGCTGGAGCGCGCGGGCGCGGCCGTCGAGATCACCGACGACCCCGAGGCGTTCGCGGCGGCCGACGGCGTCGTCCTCCCGGGCGTCGGCGCGTTCCGCGAGGGGATGGAGAACGCCGGCCCGCTGCGCGAGGCGCTGACCGACCACGCCGAGGCGGGCCGCCCCCTCTTCGGGATTCGTCTCGGGATCGGAGATGCTCCTCACCTCCAGCGAGGAGGCGGACCACGAGGGCGAAGGCGAGGTGACGGGTCTCGATCTGGTGCCCGGCACCAACGTCCGGTTCGACGTGGACCGGAAGGTGCCGCACATGGGGTGGAACGAACTCGACGTCGCGCGCGACCACCCGATCGTCGAGAGCGTCGAGGGCCAGTACGCCTACTTCGTCCACTCCTACTACGCCGAGCCGGACGACCCGGACGCCGTCGTCGCTACCGCGGACTACGGCGTCGACTTCCCGGCGGTCGTCGCCAACGAGGACGGCAACGTGTTCGGCACGCAGTTCCACCCCGAGAAGAGCGGCGAGACGGGGCTGCGGATCTTACGGAACTTCGTCGAGTACTGCGCGGAGCGGTAGTCGGCGATCGCGGCCGCTCTTTTTACAGCTCGTCGTACGGGCCGGGCTTGGCCGCGGTGAGGCGGTCGACCTGCTCGTCCGAGAGGTCGATCGTCGCGGCCGCGAGGTTCTCGCGGAGCTGGTCGACGGTGCGGGCGCCGACGATGGGCGCGGTGACGCCGTCGCGGTGCGCGAGCCACGCGAGCGCGGTCTGCGCGGGCGAGGCGTCGACCTCGTCGGCGACCGCGTCCAGCTCGTCGTGGACGTCGAAGTTCTCCTCGGTGAGGTACGCCTCCTGGAACCGGCTGGACTCGGCGGCCTTCGAGTCGTCCGGCAGGTCGGCGTCGCGGTCGTACTTCCCGGTCAGGAAGCCCTGCCCGAGCGGACTCCACGGGGAGACGGCGAGGTTCCGCTGGCGCGCGAACTCCAGGTAGTCGCCCTCGACCTCGCGGTCGACGAGGTTGTAGCGCGGCTGGAGCACCTTGAACGGCTCCCACCCCTCGCTGCGGGCGATCTCGTTGGCGCGGGCGACCTTCCACGCGTTCGGGCGGAGCGTGGAGGCGCCGAGGTAGTGGACCTTACCAGACTCGACCAGCCCGTTCAGAGTCTTCATCAGCTCGCGAGCGGGCGTCTCGTCGTCCCACCGGTGGATGTAGAGGACGTCTATGTAGTCGGTGTCGAGGCGGTCGAGGAGGGCGTCGACGCGGTGGCGGACGTTCTTGCGGTTCGTGCCGCGGCTGTTCGGGTCGCCGTCGCGGATCTGCCAGTACACCTTCGAGGCGACCGTGTATCGCTCGCGGTCGCGCTCGGCGAGCCAGTCGCCGATCCAGCGCTCGCAGTCGCCGCCGCCGTACACGTCGGCGGTGTCGATGTAGCGCCCGCCGGTGGTCTCGTAGGCGTCGAGCAGTTCGTGGGCGCGGTCCTCGTCGATCTCCACGTTGCCGGCCTCGGTCACGCGGCCGAACCGCCACGTGCCGAACTGGAGCTCGCTCGTCCGCAGGCCGGTTCGGCCGAGCGGCACGGTTCCCAGATCGATCTCCTCGAGTTCTGGCGTCATCGTCGAACGGTTGTCGCGGTCGACGCAAAAAGCCTCAGCAACCGGATGCGGTGTGCGAACGCGTGGCGGACACGAAGGATTCGGTGATGGCCGCGGCGCTCACTCGCACGTCACGGCGAAGTCCTCCTCCGCCGCGGCCGCGGTGCGACACCGGGCAGCCGGCGTCGAGTATCGTCTCGCGCATCTCATCGTTGACCTCGATGGTCTGCGCGCAGTCCGGACAGGTGAAGTGAACGATGCTCAACGGCGTTACCTCTCAGTTCCTCCGGACGCGGGCTGTGAACATAAATGAACGGTTCCGGGACCGCGGCGGGCCGCCGCCCCCGGCCCGCTCACTCGGTTCGCGGCACCGCGTACGCGCCGACCGCGAGGAAGCCGGCCGCGAGCGCGGTCAACACGATCAGGTCCCCGGCCCACGCGCCGCCCTCGTAGGTGATCGCTCTGGTCCCCCGCGCGAAGTACGTGAGCGGCGAGGCGGCGACCGCGGGCAGGAACCACTCCGGGAGCAGCGACGGGGTGACGAACGTCTCGGAGAGGAACAGCAGGGGGAGCGCCACCGTGTTGCTCGCGGCGATCACGCCGTCCTGCGAGTCGGCGAGCGCGCCGAGGACCGCGCCGAGTCCGCAGAACAGCGCGACCGCGACCGCGACAAAGACGGGGAGGACGGCGAGCGCGGGCGAGACGATCAGGGTCGCGTCCGTCACCGCGAGGACGAGACCGAGGATGAGCAGGCTCGCGGCGCCGATGATCCCGACGTTGACGAGCGTGTGCGCGAGCAGCCACTCGCCGCGCGAGAGGGGGGTCGTCGCCAGCTTCTCAAACCGCCCGCCGTCGCGGTGGCGCGCGATCTCGGAGCCGACCCGCGACAGCGGCGTGAACAGGACGACGACCGCGAGGTAGCCGGGGATGTAGTAGCCCGCCGGCTCCGCGAAGAGGCCGCCCCCGGTCGGTTGGGTCCGCACCAGCGCGCCGAAGATGACGACGAGGATGACGGGGAAGAAGAAGGTGAAGAACACCGCCGTCCGGCGGCGGGTGAACGAGCGCGCCGCCGCGACCGCCTCCGTCCGGATCCGGCCGAGGCGGGTCATCGGTCGCCCTCCTCGTCAGCTCTCTCGACGCTCTCTCCTGCGTCCCCCCGCCGCGCGTACTCCTCGCCGGTGAGCCGCAGGTACACGTCTTCGAGCGACGGCTCGGTCCACGAGAGCGAGTCGAACGCGACCCCGGCGCCGTCGAGCGCGTCGACCGCGTCGCCGATCGCTTCGGGGCGCACGCCCCGCACCCGGAGTCCCGCCTCGGTCCTCTCGACGGTCGGGTCGGTCCCGAGGCGCTCGCGGACCCCGGCCGCGACCGCCTCGACGACGTCCCCGGTCGTCGACTCGGCGGTTGCGGCGTCGAGCCGCGGCGCGCCGCCGTGTTCCGCGACCAGCCGGTCCGGCGCTCCGCTCGCGATCACTTGGCCGTCGCGCAGCAGTGCGACCCGGTCCGCGAGCCGCTCGACCTCGTCCATCGCGTGGCTCGTGAGAAATATCGTCGTCCCCCCGGCCGCGAGCCGCTCGATCAGCCGGTGGATCGCCCGCCGGCCGGCGGGGTCGATCCCGGTCGTCGGCTCGTCGAGGAACAGCAGGTCGGGGTCGTTGACGACGGCGGTCGCGACGCAGGTCCGGCGCTTCTGGCCGCCCGAGAGCGTCTCGTACCAGGCGTCGGCGTCGTCGGCCATCCCAACGTCGTCGAGGACCGACTCGGTGTCGCGGGCCGCGTCGTAGAGCCCGCCGTAGTAGTCGACCAGCTCGCGGGCCGTGAGCCGTGCGGGCGGGTCGAACGACTGCGGGAGCAGCCCGATCCGGGCGGGGTCGACGTCCCGCGGCGGCGCGCCGAAGACGCGCAGATCGCCCTCGGCCTCGGTCGTCCCGGTGAGCGCGCGCACCAGCGTCGTCTTCCCGGCGCCGTTCGGGCCGATGAGTCCGAACACCTCGCCGGCCGCGACATCGAGGTCGACCCCATCGAGCGCGACGACGTCGCCGTACGACTTCCGGATCCCCTCGCCGCTCACGACGGGATCGGCCGCGGGACCGCCCGGACTCGCCCCGTCGGCGGGGGCGTCGCCCGCGGCGTCGGTCGCTGTCTCGTTCATGCGACCGAGTCCGACCGCCGCGCGCGTAAGGGTTGCTCTTCGGTCGACGCGGGGCAGCGCCGTCGACGGAAGCGCCGCCGTGGCGCCCGCCCTCGTCCCGGTCCGTTACCCCTAAGCGACGCGCTCCCGACTCACGGCGTATCCACTACCACGAGGCGGCGGCGTTCCTCTTCGACCTCCGCCGCTTCTCGGTCAAGCCCGGCACGGAGCGGGTAGAGGCGCTGCTGGCGCACCTCGGCGACCCGCAGGAGGACGTCCAGTTCGTTCAGATCGCGGGGTCGAACGGGAAGGGGAGCACGGCGCGGATGACGGAGTCGGTCCTCCGCGAGGCGGGGCTGTCGGTGGGACTGTACACCTCGCCGCACCTCTCCGCGCTCACGGAGCGCGTCCGCGTCGACGGCCGGGAGATGACGGAGACCGCGGTCGCCGACTTCGTCGCGGAGGTGCGCCCGTGGCTGATCGACCGGGCGGCCGCGGGCGAGCCGCTCACCTTCTTCGAGGTCGTGACGGCGATGGCGGTCCGCGAGTTCGCGCGGCGTGAGGTCGACGTGGCCGTGCTGGAGGCCGGTCTCGGCGGCGAGTACGATGCGACGAGCGCGGTCGACCCCGCCGCGACCGCCGTGACGAACGTCTCGCTCGAACACACCGCGGTCCTCGGCGACACAATCGAGGAGATCGCCCGCACGAAGGCCCGGATCGCCCGCCCCGACGCGCCGTTCGTCACCGCCTGCGACGGCGAGGCGCTCGACGTCGTCCGCGAGGTCGCGGGCGAGGCCGGCGCGCCGGTGACGCGGGTGACGGGTGACGGTGCTACCGGCGACGGTCCCACCGGAGACGGCGGCGACTCCGGGTCCGACGACCCGCCCGCGTTCGCGGCGACCTACGAGGGCCGCGTCAGCGCCACCGACGCCGAGATATCCCTCGCCGGCGAGCGCGAAGGGACCTACCGGATCCCGCTTGTCGGCCGCCATCAAGCCGCCAACGCGGCGGTCGCCGTCGCGCTCGCGGACCGGACCGCGGCGGCGCTGGGGACCGACCTCGCGGACCGGGCGATCCGCGACGGCCTCGCGCGGGCGACGTGGCCGGGGCGGTTCGAGGTGGTCGACACCGCGCCGCTGACCGTCCTCGACGGCGCGCACAACCCCGCGGCGGCTCGCACGCTCGCGGCGACGCTCGACGAGTACGACTACGACGACCTCCACCTCGTGTACGCCGCGATGCACGACAAAGAGCACGCGGAGACGGCCGCGGCGCTCCCCGACGCGGCGACGGCGGTCACCTGCCGGCCCGAGATCGACCGCGCCGAGGACCCCGACGTGCTCGCGGCCGCGCTCCGGTCGGCGGGCGTCGACCGCGTGACGTCGGGCGGCGACGTGTCGGACGCGCTCGTCGACGCGGTCGACCGCGCCGACGGAGACGACTGCGTGCTGCTCGTCGGCTCGCTGTTCGCGGTCGCCGAGGCCCGCGCGGCGCGAAATCGGACGGTCCGCCAGCGAACGGTTCGGGACGGCGCCGACGCCGCCCACGCGCTCGACACGGCCGGCGTCCCGCCGGCGGGGGTCGCGGCCCGCCGGGACGGCGTCGACCACCGCGTCCTCACCCTCCGGCTGCGCGGCGACCGCGCCGAGCGCGTCGCGAGCGAGGCCCGGGCGGTCGGCGGCGACGCGGCCCTCGGCGGGCTGGGCGCGGACGAGGACCGCGGCGCCGGCGGCGAGCAGGTGCCCGTCACGGTCGCCGGAACGGTCGCCGAACTCCGCGCGCTCGTCGACCGGCTCGCGGCGACCGGTGGCGACGGACTCGGCGGGGTAGCGGCCGACATCGCCGCGGCGGTCGGCATAGCAGAGCAGGAGGACGACCCCGAGGACCCCGACCTACCGTGGACCGACCGGACCGCCGTGATGGGCGTGCTCAACGTCACGCCCGACTCCTTCCACGACGGCGGACGCCACGCCGACCTCGACGACGCGGTCGCGGGCGTCGAGCGGATGGTCGAGTCCGGGGTCGATATCGTCGACGTCGGCGGGGAGTCGACCCGGCCGGGCGCGGAGCCGGTCCCGGTCGAGGAGGAGATCGATCGGGTCGTGCCGACGGTCGAGGCGATCCAGTCGGTGCCGGCGGTCGACGCGGGCGACGTGCTCGTCTCGGTCGACACGCGGAAGCCTGCGGTCGCCGAGGCGGCGCTCGACGCCGGCGCGGACGTCATCAACGACGTGACGGGGCTGGAGGACCCGGAGATGCGCTCGGTCGTCGCCGACGCGGACTGCCCGGTGATCGTGATCCACAGCCTCGACGCGCCGGTCGACCCGGACGCCGACCCCGAGTACGACGACGTGGTGAGCGAGGTCGTCGACGCGCTGCGCGAGCGGCTCGCGCTTGCGGACACGGCCGGCATCGACCGCGACCGCGTCATCGTCGACCCCGGTCTCGGGTTCGGCAAGTCGCCCGCGGAGGACTTCGAGCTGCTCGCGCGCTGCGGGGAGTTCGCGGCGCTCGGCTGTCCGGTTCTGATCGGCCACTCGCACAAGTCGCTGTACGGCGCGGTGGGCCGCGACGCCGACGACCGCGAGCACGCGACGGTCGCGGGCACCGCGCTCGCCGCCGACCGCGGCGCCGACATCGTCCGGGTCCACGACGTCGCTGAGAACCGCGCGGCGGTCGACGTCGCCGCCGCGGTCGACGGGGCGCTCCGCGAGGGGGACGATCCGGAGGACGCGGCGTAATGTCGGTTCGCCCCCGAGCCCGTGTCCGGGGAGTCACCCCCGCCGTGCCGACGGCAGCGTTTTGCCTCGCGACCTCGTCGCGTCCGTATGACCCGGCGCCTGCTGCTCGGCTGTAGCGCGGTCGGGAACGCCCTCGCCGAGCGCACCCGCGAGGGGCGCGGCGATCTGGTGGCGATCACCGACGACACGGGGTGGGCGTCGACGCTGCGCGACCGCAACGTGGCCACGGTCGAGGCCGACCCGACCGACCCGACGACGTACCCGGACTCGGCGGCGATCGTGCTGGTCGCGAGCGACGACGCCGCGCGCAACGTCGCCGCCGCGCACGCGGCCCGGAACCGCTACCCGGACGCGATGGTGGTCGCGTACCTCGGAACGGCGCCGACCGACGAGCAGCGGGCGGCGATCGAGGCGGTCGCGGACCGCGTGGTCGACCCCGTCGAGGCCGTCACCGACCGCGTCTGCGAGGCGATCGGTCTCGACGGCGACGACGCGGGCGGCGCGGGCGGCTCCGGTGATGCGGGCGACCTCGCCCCGAATCTCGCCGGCGACCGCTCGCAGACGCCGGACGACGAGAAGCCCGCCCGGCTGCTCGCGGCCCTCCGGGCGCTCTCGGGACCGCTCCTGGTCGTCGCGCACGACAACCCTGACCCGGACGCCATCGCGAGCGCACTGGGATTAGCGCGGATCGCGGAGTCGATCGGCGTCGACGCCGACGCGTGTTACGGCGGCGAGATCGCCCACCAGGAGAACCGCGCGATGGTGAACCTCCTCGACATCGGTCTCCGGTCGTTCGACGAGATCGACCTCGACGAGTACGGCGGCGTCGCCCTGGTCGACCACTCTCGCGCGGGGATCAACGACAGCCTCCCCGAGGGCCACCCGGTCGACGTCGTGATCGACCACCACCCGCCGCGGGGACCGGTCGCGGGGTCGTTCGTGGACATCCGCCCCGCGGTCGGCGCGACGAGCACGCTAATCTCTGAGTACCTCTCGCGGTTCGGGATCGTGCCGGATCGGGACCTCGCCACGGCGCTCCTGTACGGGATCCGGATCGACACGAAGGACTTCACGCGGGCGACCGCCATCGACGACTTCGAGGCGGCCGCCGCGCTGCTCGCGCACGCCGACGAGTCGACGCTCGAACGCGTCGAGAGCCCGAGCGTGAGTCCCGAGACGCTGCGCGTGCTCGCGGCCGCCATCGAGAACCGCGATGTCCGCGGGTCGGTGGCCGCCTCCTGCGTCGGCGAGATCGCCGACCGAGACACCCTCGCGCAGGCGGCCGAGCGCCTCCTCGATCTGGAGGACGTGACGGTGACGTTCGTCTACGGCTACATGGACGGGGTGATCTACGGCTCCGCCCGCGCCCGCGGCGCGGACCTCGACGCGGGCGAACTGCTGCGCGACGCGCTCGACCCCGTTGGTTCGGCCGGGGGGCACGCCGCGATGGCCGGCGCACAGGTCCCGCTCGGGATCCTCTCGGAGGTCTCCGAGTCGGAGTCGCTGTCGGACGTAGTCGAGGCGTTCGTCGCCGGACGGTTCTTCGAGGCGCTCGACGACGCCCCCGCGCAGCCCGTCGGGCTTCCCCGGAGTTCCCGACCGACTGACCGGGTTCGAGTCGATCGGGACGCGCCGTCGCCGCTCGCGTCGTCCTCGCCGGTCCCGGTCGTGCGATCGCCGCGCCAACGGTCGCAACGTACATACGGCGCGCCGGCGAACCCTTTCGTATGACCGACGACGTCGTCGAACACCGTCGACTGATCATCGCCGGCACCGGCATCTCGGGCCTCTCCGCGGCGATCTACGCCGCGCGCTCGAACAACGACCCGCTGCTCATCGAGGGTGACGAGCCGGGCGGCCAGCTCACGCTGACGAGCGAAGTGGAGAACTACCCCGGCTTCCCCGAGGGGATCTCCGGGCCGGGCCTGATCAACGACATGAAAGAACAGGCGCAGAAGTTCGGCGCCGAGACCCGCAACGGCGTCATCGAGGACGTCTCGAAGGAGCCGGCGGGACACTTCCGCGTCGCACTTTCGGATGGTGACGTCTACACCGCCGACGCCGTCATCGCCGCGTCGGGGGCCAGCGCCCGCACGCTGGGGGTCCCGGGCGAGGACGACCTGATGGGGTACGGGCTCTCGACCTGTGCCACCTGCGACGGCGCGTTCTTCCGCGACGAGGACATGCTCGTCGTCGGCGGCGGCGACGCCGCGATGGAGGAGGCGAACTTCCTGACGAAGTTCGCGGACACCGTCTACGTCGCCCACCGCCGCGAGGAGTTCCGCGCCGAGGACGTGTGGATCGAGCGCACGATGGACGCGGTCGAGGAGGGCGAGATCGAGCTGCTCTTGAACACCGAACTCACCGAGATCCACGGCTCGCCCGAGGACGGGATCGACCACGTGACCCTCGTCGAACACCCGGACGGCCATCCGAAGGAGAAGCTGGACGACCCGGCGACCGCCGACGAGGTCGACGAGTACGAGTTCGACGTGGGCGCCGTCTTCTACGCCATCGGCCACACGCCGAACACGGACTTCCTCGAAGGGACCGGCATCGAGACCGACGAGGACGGCTACCTGATTACCGAAGGCGGTCGCGGCGGTGGACAGACCCGAACCGGCGTTGAGGGCCTCTTCGGCGCGGGCGACGTGGTCGACTTCCACTACCAGCAGGCGGCCACCGCGAGCGGGATGGGCGTGAAGGCCGCGCTCGACGCCGACGAGTACCTCTCCGAGCGCGAGCGCGCCGGCGAGCTTTATGAAGGTGAGGTCGACGCCGCGGCCGCGGACGACTAATAATCGAGGTGTCCTGCGGTTTCTTATAAAGTAGCGTTCGGTCCCGCGTTCGGAGCGTGAGGACTGATTGACCGCGGGCCGGCCGTTTATTTATAAATAATCGGGTGTAGATCGACGGCGAACACCTCCAAAGCCCCAGCCGCTCGCTTATAAATAATTGACCACGGAGCGGCGACGAATGCCTCCAAAGCCCCAGCCGCTCGCTTATAAATAATTGACCACGGAGCGGCGACGAATGCCTCCAAAGCCCCAGCCGGGAGGCGGACGCACGCTCGCTGCGCTCCGCACTCGGTCGCTCACTCCGTTCGCTCCCTCGTTGCGGTGCTTGCGTCGCCTGCGCCCGCCTCCCGGCTGCCCCTTTGAGTCCCGCCCCGCACAGCACCGCGCCTCACGCCTCCCCAGCCTCGTCAGTCGCCTCCGCTTCGCTCCGGCGACTGACTCCCTCGCACCGGCGGTTCGCGGCCCGAAGGGCCGCTCACCGGGGCGCGCCACCGCAGTTTTATTTATAAATAGTCACTGTGCGCCTCACGACAGAATCTCCACCTCGTACCCGTCGGCTTCGAGCGCGTCGACGATGTCGGCGGCGTGTTCGGCGTCGTCGGTCTCCAGTTCGAGTTCCAGTTCGGCGGCGTTGACGGCCACGTCCCGCGAGGTGCGGTCGTGGTGGACCGCGTACACGTTCGCGCCGGTGCGCGCGACGATGCTGGAGACGCGCTCCAGTTCGCCGGGCCGGTCCTTCAGGTCGATAGTGATCTTGAGGTACCGACCCATCTGGACCAGTCCGCGCCGGATCACGGTGCCGAGGCGGTTGAGGTCGATGTTCCCGCCGCAGAGCGCGGCGACGACCGTCTCGCCGTCGTCGTACTCGAACGCCTCCGAGAGGACGGCGGCGAGCGCGACCGCCCCGGCGCCCTCGACGAGCGTCTTCGCGCGCTCCAAGAGCAGCGTGAGGGCGAGGGCGATCTCGCGGTCGTCGACGGTGACGACCTCGTCGACGTACTCTTCCATCACTTCGAGGGTCTGCTCGCCGACGGATCGGGTCGCGATCCCGTCGGCGATCGTGTCGACGCTGTCGATCTCGCGGAGCTCGCCCGCCTCCAGCGACTTCGCGGCGGAGGCGGCGCCCTCCGCCTGAACGCCGACGACGCGGGCGTCGGGCAGCTGCTCTTTGATCGCGACCGCGACCCCCGAGATCAGCCCGCCGCCGCCGATCGGGACGACCACGGTGTCGAGTTCGGGACAGTCGTCGACGATCTCCAGGCCGAGCGTCCCCTGTCCGGCCATCACGACCGGGTCGTCGAACGCGTGGACGTAGGTCCGGTCCTCCTCGCGCTCCAGCTGGTGGGCGTACGCCTGCGCCTCGTCGTAGTCGACGCCCTCCAAGCGGACGCTCGCGCCGTACCCGCGCGTGGCCTTCACCTTCGAGACGGGCGCGAACTTCGGCATCACGACGGTGGCGTCAACGCCCGCCCGGCTGGCCGCCAGCGCCACGCCCTGCGCGTGGTTGCCCGCGCTCGCGGTGACGACGCCGGCCTCCCGTTCCGCCGCCGAGAGCGTCTCGATCCGGTTCATCGCGCCGCGGATCTTGAACGCGCCGGTCCGCTGGAAGTTCTCCAGCTTCAGGTGGAGGTCGGCACCGCTCATCTCCGAAAAGGAGCGCGACCGCTCCAGCGGCGTGTGCCGGGCGACGCCCGAGACCCGCTCGCGCGCCTCGCGGATGTCGGCAAGACTGAGCATGCCACGTCGTCGCCGCGCCGACCGCTAATCGGTTCCGGTCGACCGCGGTCGCCTCGCCCGTCGTATCGACGAGCGAGCGGCTCGCGGTTCGTGAAAGGGGGGGAATCGCACGCGTGTGACGTGCGAGTGAAGCGAGGCGGCGGGAATACAAAAAGGTGGGGCTACCAGAGTGAAAGTGTAACCGCACGACTGCGGCGCTGTCATCCGCCCGTCAGACGGGATCTCGGGGGGTTAGCCGCACCCGCACGTCGCGGTCGTCGAGGACCGATCGCACCCGGTCGGCGAACGGGCCGTTTCCCGGCCACGTCGCGTCCGCGTCGAGCCGGTCGGGGTCGCCGACGTACACCGCGGCGGTCCCCGGGTGGTCGGCCGGCGCGTCGAGCGGCACGGTCTCGCGGACGTACAGCCCACCGTCGACGTCCTCGTACGCGTCGAGCGCGTCGATCTCCTCCGTCCGGAGCAGTCTGCCCGCCGTCTCGCCGCCCGGCGCGAGCGTCGGGTACCGGCCCTCCACGAGTTGGAGGCCGTCGAGCGTCGCGGAACCGACGAAGACGAACGAGTCGACCACCTCGGCCACCCGATCCGGCTCGGTCAGCGTGCCGTACACGAAGACGTCCATGGGGTGCGTGGGTCGCTCGCGGGTTTCAACGTTCGGGCGGTCGCGGCCCGCGCCCTCGACTCCCGGCGGGAGCGTCCGGGTCCGATATATCAATACCGCGGGCGACCGTCGGGTGCGACACATGGACTTCCCGCGGCTGCGGCGCGTCTGGAAGCGCGTGTTCTCGCTCGCGTGGCCCGTCATGGCCGAGCAGACGTTCCGCACCGCGATGCGGACGACCGACATCCTCGTCACCGCGCTGTTCTCGCCCGCCGCGGTCGTCGCGATCGGACTCGCCGACCTGTATGCCCGGTTCCCGCTGCGGATCGGGCTGGGGCTGGGCGGCGGCGCCATCGCGCTCTCCTCGCAGGACACCGGCGCGGGCGCCGCGGAGAACCGCGACGAGGCGGTGACGCAGGCGATCCTGATCGGCGCGCTCGCCGGGATCCCGTTCGTCCTCTTCGGCTTCCTCTTCGGCGAGCTCGCGATCGACGTGTTCGGCCGGATCGTCGGCGAGGAGACCTCGCCCGCGGTCGTCGACCTCGGTTCGACGTACCTCGCCGTCGTGTTCGCGACCGCCCCGGCGCGCCACGTCGCCCTGGTCGGCGCCCGCGCGCTCCAGGGGACAGGCGACACCCGGACGCCGATGTACGTCAACGTCGCCGCCAACTCCGTCAACATCGCCGGCTCCGTCGTCCTCGGGCTGGGGCTGTTCGGTCTCCCGCGGCTCGAGGTCCTCGGCGTCGGTCTCGCGACCGCGGGCGCGAACGTGCTCACGGCCGGGCTGCTCTGTGCCGCCATCTGGGGGTCGTGGACCGACGCCGAGTTCGCGTGGCCGCGCGATCTCACGATCGCGAAACAGCTCCTCGTCGTGAGCGCGCCTCGCGTCTTGGAGGGGTTCGGCTCCGAGATCGCGGAGTTCCCGTTCAACGCGCTCCTCCTCGGCTTCGGCGAGGCGGTCAACGCCGGCTTCCAGATCGGCCGCCGGGTGTACCAGCAGGTGACCGGCCCGCTCTCGCGCGGCTACAACGTCGCGGCGTCGGTGCTGGTCGGCCAGGCGCTCGGCGAGGGTGACCCGGAGGCCGCGCGCTTCAACGGATGGGCGGTCGCGAGCCTCGGCGTGCTGACGGTCGGAATGATCGGGATCGGACTCGTCGTCGGCGCTCCCCGGCTGGTCCCGATCTTCACCGACGACGCGGCGACGATCGAGTACGCGATCGACTTCGCGCGGGTGTACGGGGTCGCGGGCGCCGCGCTCGCCTGCTTCTCCGCCCTCTCCGGGTCGCTTCAGGGCGCCAGTGAGACGCGGATCCCCCTCGTCGCGCGCGTCTCGGCGATGTTCGGGCTGTTTCTGGGACTCTCGTGGCTGCTCGGGCGCACCGCCGGGTTCGGTCCGATCGGCGCGTACGTCGGCGTGTCCGCCGCCTACGTCTGGATGGCGCTCGTCGTCGCCGCCGGGTTCCGCTACTCCGGCTGGGCGACCCGCGCCGCAGACATGATGGACGCGCGCGGCTCCGGCCCGGACGCCGAGTCGGACGCGGGATCGGAGTCGACGCCGGATCCGGTGCCCGACGAGGAATCGTCGTAGACGCCGCCGCGGTCGACCGCGGCTCTCGCGGCCGACCGCCGCTCCCGTATCGCGGCCTCTCGGCTACGGTTCGCCGCCGAGCGACTCCTGTTCGGACCCTGCGTCGCCCCTGAGCCGCCGGCGGCGCTTGTCGTAGGCGGCCTCCAGCTTCGCGTTCGTCGCCCGCGAGACGAGGTAACAGTCCGCGTCGCCGTCGTCGCGGGGGTGCGCGCTCGCGACCCAGACGTGGCCGTCGCCGGCCGAGAGGTCGTCGGCCCACCGCTCGGCGGCCGCGCGGCTCTCGAACGCGTGGCGGGTCCCGTCCTCGAAGACGAGCCGTCCCACCTTCGCGTTCCGCTTTCGGGCCGAGGGTTTGATCGCGACGACGACGCTCACACCCGCGGATCGGACGCCGTCAGTTAAAAACCTCGTCAGACGCGGCGCGGTCAGTCGTCGGCGACGACGCCCGGCTCGGCGTCCGCCGCGTCCGCCTCCGCCGCCAGCAGGCGGTCGAGACCGTCGACCATCCCGACGACGCTCGCGCGGGTGATGTCCGCGTCCGACGCCGAGACGCTCACGGAGCGGTCGCCCCGCGAGAGGTCGACCTCGACGGTGACGACCGCGTCGGTGCCGCCCGTGATGGCGTCGACGTGGTAGGAGTCGAGCTCGAAGGTGACGCCGTCGCTCCCGCTTTCATGCTCGTCGCCCGCGAGCGCCGTCCGGACCGCCTCCAGTCCGGCGTCGACCGGACCGGCGCCGGTGCCGGAGGCGACGCGCTCGTCGTCGCCGACGCGGAGCCGGACCGAGGCGGTCGGGAGGTTCCCGCCGGAGGTCGCGGAGAGGTCGACCAGCTCGACGTGGCGCTCGCGCTCGCGGCCGCGGACGTCGTCGGCGACCGCGAGCAGGTCCGCGTCGGTGACGCGCTTGCCGCGCTCGCCCAGCTCCTTGACGCGGTCGACGACCTCGCGTAGCTCGTCGTCGTCGACCGCCACGTCGTGTTCGGCGAGGGCGGCCTTCACGCCCGCGCGGCCCGCGTGCTTGCCGAGGACGAGCCGGCGCTCCCGGCCGACCGTCTCCGGCGGGTACGGCTCGTACATCGTCCCGTCCTTGAGGGTGCCGTCGGTGTGGATGCCCGACTCGTGGGCGAAGGCGTTGGCGCCGCAGACTGCCTTGTTCGGCGGGAGCGCGACGCCGGTCGCCTCCGAGACGGTCCGGCAGAGCCGGTAGAGCCGCGAGAGGTCGGCGGTGTCGACGTCGTACGACTCGCCGAGCGCGATCGCGACCTCTTCGAGCGCGACGTTGCCGGCGCGCTCACCGACGCCGAGGACGGTGCCGTGGACGGTGTCCGCGCCGGCCTTCAGCCCCGCGTGGACGTTCGCCAGCCCGAAGCCGAGGTCGTCGTGGGTGTGGAGGCTCGTCGGGCCGAGATCGGCGAGCCGGGAGACGACCGCGGCGGTGCGCTCGGGATCGGCCGCGCCGACCGTGTCGCAGTAGCAGATCCGGTCCGCGCCGGCGTCGAGTCCGGCGCCGAGCAGGCGTTCGAGGTAGTCGAGGTCGGCCCGCGAGCCGTCCTCGCCCAGCACCTCGACCCACAGGCCGTGGTCTTTCGCGTACTCGACGAGTTCGACGGTCGTCTCGACGACCTCGTCGCGGGTCGACCCCACCTTCGTCTCGACGTGTTTGTCGGAGGCGGGGACGACGAGGTTCACGCCGTCGACGCCGCAGTCGAGCGCGCTGTCCACGTCCCGCTTCACGCCGCGGGCGAAGCTCGTCACGGTCGCCGAGAGGCCTTCGTCGGCCACGCGCCGGATCGCCTCGCGCTCGCCTTCCGAGGTACACGCCGAGCCGGCCTCGACGAGGTGGACGCCGGCGGCGTCCAGCTCGCGGGCGATGTCGACCTTCTCGCCGGGCGACAGAGAGACGCCCGGCATCTGTTCGCCGTCGCGCAGGGTGGTGTCCAGCAGCTGTACCTCGTCGAGGTCGGTGAGTGGTGTTCGGGTCAAAAGGGAGTCCGTCGGCTCTGCGGTGGTCTCGGGGTCGGTGCCGCCGCGGGGCGGTCGTGCCCCGGAGTCGTTATCGTCGGAGAATTTCGCGGCCAGCCGCCGCGAGGCGACTTCCTCTATCCTCCGAACGATCGCGAGTGTCTCGCGTCATTCGTACCCGTGCGAACGACGCACACACGTATAAACTGCCGGGTCGCGTCAGGAATGACCGAGCGATCGTCGCCGCGTACCGGGGGATCGCCGAGGATCCCTCGATGTGGTTCGCCAAGGATTCCTCAGTCACGCCCGGCGACAGGATTACGGCGCCGCCCTGCGAGCGATCCGCATGGAGCGAGTCGCGGTCGACGACGTCGACGTCGTCACGAACCCCATGGGCGTCCACGACCTCCGGAAGCCGGTGTCGCGCGCGCTGGGCACCGACCACGTCGCGATGAACTACTTCGAACTCGCGCCCGGAGACGCGTTCTCCGGCGGGCTTCACACCCACGGCGACCAGGAGGAGATCTTCTATATCCTCGCCGGCACCGCCACGTTCGAGGTCGGCCGGGAGCGCGAGCGCGTCGAGGTCGGTCCGGACGAGCTGATCCGCTTTGCGCCCGGCGAGTTCCAGTCCGGGTTCGTGTCCGAGGACGCCGACGAGGAGGTGGTCGCGTGGGCGGTCGGCGCGCCCGGCGCGCACCACGACTGGGACCAGATCGAGTCGATCGTCGAGTGCCGCGACTGCGGCGAAGAACGGATCCACGACACGAAACTCACCGACGAGGGGCGGTTCCGATTCACCTGTACCGAGTGCGGGACATCGTTTTCGCCCTGAAAGCCGTTCACAGCGCCCGGGACGACCACGCCGCGCCACCTCACCCGCCTCACCCCAGCAGCGACCGGAGCGAGCGCCGTCGGGTGCCGCACTCGGCGGCGTAGTCGCAGGCGTCACAGCGGTCGTCGTCGACGCGCGGCGGCGGGCCGTCGATCGACCGCGCCGCGCGGAGCGCCTTCCGGTACGCTGCCTTCTTCCGGAGCGTCAGCCGCACCTCGCGGACAACCCCTACCGCGGGGTACTCCACGAGCGCCCGTGGAATCTCGCGCTCGCGCTCCCACGCCAGCGCCTTCGCGATCCCGACCGCGCGGACCGCCTGCGGCTCCCACACGCCGGTCTCCGGCGGCTCGCCCGACGAGACGAGGGTCGGAACGGGGGAGGACGGCGCGGTGTCGTCATCTCGGTCTCTGGTCGCTTCGTCCGGCTCCAACACCTTGTGAACCGTCCCGTGACAGTCCTTCCCCGAGAGGAATCCGCGCTCGCTCGCGGGGTCGACGAGGCTCTCGTACTCGTCGCGCTCGCGCAACCGCGTCAGATTCCGCCGGTAGGCGGCCGGGGACCGGTGAAGCGGGAGCTGCCGAAGGACTCGATCCGGCGCGTCGACCAACTCGTCGTACCGGAACGCGAGGTCGATGCGCTCGCGCGCCTTCGGCGGGACGCTCCGCTCGTCGTCACGCCGAACGTAGTAGAGTTGGCGGGGGCAGTACGCCGCGCGAGCCAGGTCGCTGAACGGGACGAGGGTCACGCGACGGGCTGGCCGCGGCATTGGTTATAAAAGAACGACGGCGCGTGCCGGTGAGTGGCCCGGAGGGCCACGAACCGCACGCGCGAGGGAGTCAGTCGCCGGAGCGAAGCGGAGGGCGACTGACGAGGCTGGGGAGGCGTGAGGCGCGGTTGCTGTGCGGTGGGGCGGGACTCAAAGGGGCAGCCGCGAGGACGAAGCACACCGACGTAAGCACCACAGCGAGTGAGCGGAGCGAACGAGCGAGGAGCGCAACGAGGTGCGCGAGTCCTCGCGGCTGGGGCTTTGGAGGTGTTCACCGTCGATCCGCAGTCACCGGATTATAGCCGAGCGGGTGGGGCTTTGGAGGAGGTCACCGAGGATCCACAGCCAACTACTTATAAAGAAACGTCGGTCTCGATGTCCTCGGTCGCCTCGCGGAGGCCGTCCTCGCGGGCGTCGCTCGCGAGCGACCCCTCGATGTCGGCGTCGGTGAGCAGATCGCGGAACGTGTCGCGGAACCGGTCGTTCGTCCGCGTGGAGGTGAGGTCGGCGCGCGCGACCGCGGCGTACTTAGCGACCGCATCCGGCTCCGCGTCCAACTGCTCGGCGCACTCGACGATCGAGTTCCCGGCGGCGGTGAGCCGCTTCAGGTCGGCGTACTCGAAGGGCGGATCGGCGGTATCGCCTTCGCTCTCGTCACCGTCCCCCTCGACTTCCCGATCCGACTCCCGCACGAGGTGGAGGTCGAGACGCGCCTTGCGGACCGTTTCGGCGTCGACGTCGACGGGGTCTGCCTCGGCGTCGGTGTCGTCACCCTCGTCGCCCTCCCGCTCCGCGAGCGCGTCCCGAACCGCCGCCGCAATTTCGGCGTCGTCCGCGCCGCCGAACCGGCCGCGGGCGACCAGCGCGTAGGCGTCGTCGTCGAGTGCCGTCGAGAAGCCGTACCGCTCGCGCATCGCGGCGACGAGTTCGCGGAGGCGCTCGTCGGTCGCCCCCTCGTCGCGGTCGGAGAGGGTCCCCCGCGCCGCGTCCTGGCGCTCGGTGACCGTCTCGGCACCGGTGGCGTCGACGAACAGATCGCGGAGGTCGGCGGTCTTCTCGTCCATGGGAGCCGATCTACGCGGGCAGGGTGGAAAAGCCTCGCGTCGAGGCGACCTCACACCAGCCCGCCCACGGTAAAGACCACGTAACAGCACGCGACCAGCGCGCCCGAGTGGAGCAGCGCCGCGTACCGCCCGCGCGCAGCGGTGCCGGCGAACCACCCGGACGCCAACACAGTCGCCTGCGTGACGACGTACAGCCGGAATCGCTCCAGTTCGGGGTACACCCCTTCCGGCTCCGTCACCGCCTCCGACGCGGCCGCGATCTCGGCCAGTCGCGCGGCGTCGACGACCTGCGTGTTCACGACCGCGACGACGCCGGCGACGAGGACCGCCGCGGCCCAGCCGACCGCGATGTACGGCTGCGATCGACGAGCGGAGCGCGCGCTGCTCGCTGTACAGCCGCCCGACCTCGATCCGGAGCGTCTCGAACACGGCGTCGGCGTCGCCGCCGGCGTCGAGGGCGCCCGTGACAAGCCCGAGTGTCCGCGCCGCCAGCGGCGTCCCCACGCGGTCGACGAACCGCTCGATGGCGGCGCCGCGAACGTCGACCGCGGTCGATTCGCCCGGGGACTCAGGCGCCTCCCCGGTCACGCCCTCGGTCGCGGTCGTCGACCGCAGCGCGAACGCCAAATCCGTCACGTCGTCGTCGAGGACGCCGAGGTCGACGTCGCGAGCGACGGCGTCGACCGCCTCCGCGAGCGGGCGCCCCTGCGCGACGTGGCCCGAGACGGCGTGGACGAAGTCGGCCAGCTCGCGGTCCTTCGCGTCGTCGATCCGGGTGCGCCGCGCGGCGACCAACCCGACCGGCACCGCGAACGCGGCATAGCCGAGGAGGGCGACGTTGACGAGCGTGTAGCCCGCGACCGCGAGCCAGGCCGCGAGCGCGACCGCCGGTCCCGCGGCGACGACCGCCGTGCTCGCGGGGTTGCGCCCGGCGGTCGCGAGGACCGCCCGCGGGCTCGCCGGCACCTCGTAGCTCGCGCGCTGGCTCGGCGGCCGGAGCGTGCCGACCGCGACCGCGGCCGCCAGCCCGAACGCGACGAGGAACGCGACCGCGCCGTAGAGGACGACCGCCCGCGTCGGCACCACGCCGACCGGCGTGTCCACGGGCGGGAGCAGCTCGGGGATCACGACCGACAGCGCGGTCGCGCCGATGACGAGCAGCGCCGGCAACACCAGCACGGCGACGAACAACTCCGTGAGCAGTTCGAGGAACCGCCGGGCGCGCTTCCGGGCGCGGTCCTGCCGGTGCGAGAGCATCCGCCGTTCGGTCGCGAGGAACTCCGAGAGCGCCGCGTCGCCGGTCGCCGCGTGCTTCCGGAACTTGAGCAGGAACGGCGCGAGCAGCTCCCGCGAGGGTGTGTCGCGCGCGACCCGCCGCAGCCCCTCGTCGAGGCTGCCGGCGAGCCGGGCGGCGTTAAGCGCCTTCCGCAGCGAGGTGGCGGTGCCGCCGTACGCGTCGCCGTCGGCCGCCTTCCGGAGCATCGCCCGCGGCTCGTCGCTCCCAGAGGAGAGCAGTTCGAGGTACCGCACCGCCCCGGGGAGGGTGCGCTCGATGTCGGTCCGGCGCGTCGCGGCCACCCAGCGGAGGTGAAGCCCGGCGGCCGCGACCGTCGCGCGCTTCGCGAGGAGCGCGACCGCGACCGCGACGAGCAGCGCGGCCCGGTCCGTCCGGAGCGGCCCCACGGAGTCGGGCGTCGGCGCGGGCGTCGCCGTCGGTCCCGACGAGAGCAGCGCCGCGCCGAACCGGGCCTCGACCGCGGCCGCGACCGCGGGCGCCGCGCCGGCCGCGACGACCAGCGCCGGGAAGAAGACCGCGACCGCGACGACCCACGAGAGACCGTACGCCCGGGCGAGGTACGTCTCGAAGCCGGTGTCGAGCGCGGTGCCGCGGTAGCGCTTCCGGTCGGCGTCGTGCCGCCGGTCGCTCGCGTGGCGCGCGAACAGCGCGTAGCAGACGCGGTCGACGACCGCCAGCCGGCCGCCCGTCACGAGCGCCTCGTCCGCGGATCTGTCCTCAGTGTGGCGGTTCCCGGCGGCCGTCTCGGTCGCGCGGCGCCGGCTCACGGCCGCCTCCGGTCCGCGGCTCCGTCCCGATTCCCGTCGCCGCCCCGGTCCATCGTCCGGGCGGCGCGCTCGACGGTCGCGGCCTCGTCGGTGCGCAGGTCGGCGAGGAACTCGAAGAGCGCGTCCGGGTCGTCGACGCCGTCGCGCACGAGATACTCCACGTACCGGCGCTTCGAGGCGAACTCGGCGGCGACGGCCTCCCGGTCGCGGTCGGTCCGGCTCGCAATTCGGTCGAAGACACGGAACCGTGGACCGGTGTCGGTGCCGTCGCCCGGAGCGTCACCCGATCCGGTCGCGCCGGCCGCCGCAACCCCTTCGTCACCGTCGCCGCCCGGCGCGCCGGGGAACCGGAACGCCCCGTCGCCGTCGCGCCACGCGACCGTGTTGTACCGGACGGACTCGGCGCCGGTCTCGACGACGCCGGCGCCGCCCCGTTTCGGGTCGCCGGTCGGGCTTCGCTTCGCCTCCGGATCGAGTCCCTCGTACGCGGTCTCGGAGAGGGGTTCGATCGCCCGAGAGACGTAGCGGTCGCCGCCGACCTGTCGGGGGAAGACGACGAGGTCGACCTCGCGGAGCAGGCGGGCGGGCAGGTCCCGCTCGCGCAGGCGGTTGGCGAGGGCTTCGACGTCCTCCGCGTGCGTCGTGCCGATCACGCCGTGTCCCGTACTCAAACTCTCGGCGAAGGTCTCGAAGCTCTCGGGGGTGTTGATCTCGGCGATGACCTCCACGTCGGGGTTGAGGTAGTTCGCCTCGGTCATCAGCTCCGCCATCCCTACCGACTTGTACGCGTCCTCGTGGTCGCGGGTGGTGAGCGAGACGCCCGTCTCGTGCGGGAGCCGGACCTCGCGGGACCCCTCGTCGACTGAGACCGGACGAGCGTCGAACGGGATGAAGGGCGCGTGGGCGTTGAGCAGCGTCGTCTTCCCCACGCCGGTCGGGCCGGCGAAGAGGACGACCCCGCGGTGTTCGTACAGCAGCCACAAAAGCGTCACCAGGTCGACCGACAGCGTGCCGCGCTCGATCAGGTCGACCGGGGTGAGCGCGTCCGCGCGCTGCTTCCGGATCGAGACGTGCGGGCCGCCCTCGGAGATGACCGGGAGCGCCACCGCACACCGGATCGTCTGCGGCACCCCGTCGAGTTCGAGGTTTACCTTCGCGGAGGGCGTCGAGGCGTTGAGTTCGGTGCCGTCGCGGGCGGCGATCCCCGTGACGACGTTGACGAACGTCGTCTCGTCGTCGAACGTGAGGTTCGTCGGCACGCGCTCGCCGGCTTCGGGGGCGCCCTCGCCGTCGGAAGCTCCGGTCTCGCCCTCCTCGCGGCCCGCCCCCGAGAGGACCGACGCGCGCGGGACGACCTTCACGCGCTCGCCGACGCGGTTCGCCTCCACGTCCTCGAGGTGCGGGTCGCGGATCGGCACCGTCAGGATTCCCTCGCCGACGAAGTCGCGCAGCACGTAGTACGCGAGGTCGTCGAGGCGATCGCGGGCGTACCGCGAGTCGACCGGCGGCGCGGCCAGTCCCCTGTCCGCGAGCGCGGCCTTCGCCCGGTGGACCGCGGCGTCGAGCCACGCGCGGGTGTTGCGCGCGGTGAGCCGCCGCGAGAGGAACCGCCGGGCGCGGGCGGCGACGAACGACTCGCGGTCCTCGATCACGTCGCTCACGGTCGTCTCCCAGATCCGCGACTTGCACTCCTCGATGAGCGCCTCGTCGCCCGGCAACAGATCCGGCTCCAACACGGCGTACTTCGTCTCGAACGCGTCCGACCCGAGCAGGCGCTCGCGGTAGACGACCACCTCGATCGCGAGCCCGGCGAACTCCACCGCGTACTGCGCGAGCCGCTCGGCGGCCACCCGCTCGACGTAGTCGGCGTCGGCGTCGATCCCGGTCTCCAGCGGCGCGAACGTCTCCGTGTGGACCACCAGCTCGCGGTCGTCGCCCACGTCCGCGACCGCGATCCGATCGTCGAGCGCGACCGGCGTTAGCTCGCCCAGCAGCCGGAACTCCCGCAGCGCGTGGTAATCTATCCGGCGGCGCGCGGCCGCGGTCGCGTCGACCAGCCGGTCTATTGCTCCCGCGTACTTCGCCTCGAACCCCCGCTCGGCGCGCTCGACGACGCCGACCCGCGTGAGCGGGCGGCGGTGGCGCACCGCGGAGAAGCGCTCGCGGACGCGGTCGAGCGCGCGCCCGTCGGCGGGCGACAGCGGTGGTTCGCGAACGTCGTAGCCGAACCGGCCGCCGTCGCGCTCGCGGACCGTCGCCACCACGCCGGGCGCGGCCTCGTACTGCGCCCGGACGTCCGGCGCGTACCACGCCTCGGGGTCGTCCGGCGGCACCGGCGCGGGGACCGCGCCGCCCGGGTCGTCGTCCGGCTCGTCGACGATCCGGAGGGTCGCTCCGTCGCTCACGGCTCGGCTCTCCGCCCCGACCAGTCCGTCGCGGCGTCGCCCTCTCGTCTCCGCGTCATCGTTCGATCCGCGGGTGGCCGACCGGTCGATTTAAGGGTTATTTTCTCCCACTCGAGGGTAATTTCAAAGATTAAAAACGTATCCGCGGGCCCGCGACCCGTCGAACGCGGTTCGCGGCGTCTCCCGGCGTTCTCGCCGCCGATCCCGCGTCCCGGCTTGTCGCCCCCGATTCTTCGATTTGATACCGCGTCGCAAACGGTTAACCCCCGGCGACGGAGACCGGGTGATCAATGCGGACGACACGGCTCCGAAACGCCGCCGAACTCGGGCTGCTCGCGGCCGTGGGTCTCGTCCCGCTCGGCTATCACCTGATCTCGCTGTCGACGATGACCGATCCCGTCGCGATCGTGAGCGGCGCAGTGGTCCCCATCGCCTGCAGCGCGCTCGTCGTCGCCGCGACGGTCCCCGTCGCTCGTTCGCCGCTCTCGGCGGCGTACACCCTCCGCGTCACCGGATGGAGCGCGCTGGGAGCGCTGACGCTCGGCGCAGTCGCGCTGCTTTTCGTCACCTACGAGATGAGCCAAGGCCCGCCGCCGGAGGGACCGTTCGTCGTCATCGCCGGCGCGGCGTCGATCGGGTCGGTGTTCGGACTCGCGTTCGGGCTGACCGACGCGCGCCAGCAGCGCGCGCAGGACCAGGTCGAACGGGCGAACGCCCAGCTCACGGTGTTGAACCGTGTGCTCCGTCACAACATCCGGAACGCCATGACGGTCGTCAGCGGGCGGGTCGAACTCCTCGCCGAGCGCGTCAACGGCGGCGAGGAGAGCGCCGCCGTCGTGGAGGAGAATGTCGACCGACTGCTGTCGGTCAGCGAGCACGCCCGCCACATCGGCGCGGTGATCGGCTCCGAGGGTCCCGACGGTCCCGGCGACGTGGAGGCGGTGGTCGACCTCGTCGAGGTCGTCGACGGCGCGATAGAGCGGCTCGGGACCGAACACCCCGACGCCGAGTTCGACGCCCCCGCCGCGGCGACGTGCCGGGTCCGGGCGCACCCCCTCACCGAGGCCGTCGCCTCGGAGGTGATAGAGAACGCGGTGGTCCACGGCGGCGACGACGCGCCGCGGGTCTCGGTGTCGATCCGTCGGGTGGACGACGACGTCGCGCTCCGCGTCGCAGACGACGGGCCGGGGATCCCCGAAGAGACCGTCGAGACGATCCGGCGCGGCTACGAGACCTCGATACGCCACACGGACGGACTCGGACTGTGGCTGGTTCAGTGGGTCGTCGACCGGTCCGAGGCCGACCTCACCTTCGAGTCGAGCGAGGAGGGGCAGGTCGTTCGGATCCGGTTCGAGCGCGTCGAGGAGACGGCGGGAGTCCCCGCGGGTGACGACCCCGTCGGAAGCGGCGACGAAACCGCCGGGGACGGTGACGCGCCGACCACGACCGCGACAGCCGACGACGACTGACCGCCACCGCGCCGCCCGAGAGCGGGGGCGGCACCCGGGACGGACGGAGAACATTGCCCGAACTGTAGTCCCTTTCAGTCGGTCGCGTGAACGCCGACGGGATGACCGCACTGGACCGGCTCGAACGGGTGGGTGAGTTCACGAGCAAGTACTTCGTCCTCTGGGTCCTCGTCGCCTCCGCGGCCGCGCTGTACGCGCCGTCGGCGTTCACGCCCATCGGCGACTACATCACGCCGCTGCTCGGAGTGATCATGCTCGGAATGGGGCTGACGCTCACGCCAGAGGACTTCAAACGCATCGTCGAGCGCCCGCGCGACGTGGCGATCGGCGCTGCGGCGCAGTGGCTCGTGATGCCGACGCTGGCGTACGCGCTCGTCGTCGTCCTCGGACTCCCGTGGGAGGTCGGGATCGGGCTGATCCTCGTCGGCGCGGCGCCGGGCGGGACCGCCTCGAACGTGATGACCTACCTCGGACGCGGCGACGTGGCGCTGTCGGTGACGATCACGACGGTGACGACGATCGCCGCCCCGCTCGTGATGCCGGCGTGGATCGTCGCGCTCGCCGGCGAACAGATATCGGTCACCTTCGCGCAGCTGTCGGAGACCATCATCTGGGTCGTGCTCGTCCCGGTCGTGGCGGGACTCGCGCTCCGGCTCCTCCTCGACCGCTACGCGCCGACCGCGGCGAAGGTCGGGCTCTCGGTGTTCCCCGCGATCAGCGTGATCGCCATCGTCGCCATCGTGGCCGCGGTCGTCGGTCTCAACGTCGAGAACATCCTCACCGCGGGCGGGCTGGTCGCCGTCGCCGTCGTCCTCCACAACGGGCTCGGTCTCGGCGCGGGCTACGGGGTCGGGAAGCTGACCGGGATGGCGGAGGACCGCGCCCGGGCGTGCGCGTTCGAGGTCGGTCTCCAGAACAGCGGGTTGGCCGTCGCGCTCGCGACCTCCTTCTTCGACCCCATCGCGGCGCTGATCCCGGCGCTGTTCAGCGTCTGGCACAACGTGAGCGGCCCGGCGCTGGCGACGCTTTTCACCCGGATCGACGGCGAGCCGATCTCCGAGTACGCGCCGTCGGTCGGCGCGGAGTAACTCCGCGGGTCCGACCCGCGGCCTTTTGTGACGCGCGCCGGTAGCGGATCCCATGCGCGCAGCCGTTTTCAACGGACCCGGCGAGATCGACGTCGAAGAGCGACCCCGCCCCGAGATCGAGTCCCCGACCGACGCGATCGTCCGCGTCACCCACACCGCGATCTGCGGCTCCGACCTCTGGTTCTACCGCGGAGACAGCGACCGCGACGCGGGATCCCCGGTCGGCCACGAGCCGATGGGGATCGTCGAGGAAGTGGGGGACGACGTGACCTCCGTCGACCCGGGCGACCGCGTGCTCGCCCCGTTCGCCATCTCCTGTGGCGAGTGCGAGTTCTGCCGGAAGGGACTCCACACCTCCTGCGAGAACGGCGACTCGTGGGGCGGCGACAACGGCGGCGGGCAGGGCGAGTACGTTCGGTCGACCCACGCCGACGGCACCCTCGTCCGGGTGCCCGACCGTCACGCGGACGACGAGGACACCCTCCGCTCGCTGCTCCCCCTGACCGACGTGCTGGGAACCGGCCACCACGCGGCCGTCAGCGCGGGCGTCGAGGAAGGATCGACCGTGGCCGTCATCGGCGACGGCGCGGTCGGACTCTGCGGCGTCCTCGCGGCCCGCCGGCTCGGCGCCGAGCGGATCATCGCGGTCGGCCACCACGAGGACCGCCTCGAACTCGCCGAGGAGTTCGGCGCCACGGAGACCGTCTCCGAGCGCGGCGAGGCCGCCGTCGAGCGCATCCAAGAGCTGACCTACGGCGGCCCGAACCACGTGATGGAGTGCGTCGGCGCCGCGAGCGCGATGAACACCGCGATCGACGTTGTTCGGCCCGGCGGCACGATCGGGTACGTCGGGGTCCCGTACGGTGTCGAAGACGAGGGACTCGACGTGTTCGGCATGTTCGGTCAAAACGTGACGCTCGCGGGCGGGGTCGCCCCCGTTCGCGCGTACGCAGAGGAACTCATGGACGACGTGCTCCAGGGCACGCTCGACCCCGCGCCCATCTTCACCGAGACGGTCGGTCTCGACGGGGTCGCGGAGGGGTACCGCATGATGGACGAGCGCGAGGCGATCAAGGTGCTGGTGAAGCCGCACGGCGACGCGTAATTGCCCGCGAAAGCCGTCCTCCGCGCTGACTCTACTGAACCGATTTTTAAATGCTGGCGCGTGCCTCCGAGTGGCCGCCGAAGGCGGCCGCGAGGAGCACGCGCGAGGGAGTCGCGAACGCCCGCAGGGCGTGAGCGACGAGGCTGGGGAGGCGTGAGGTGCTGTGCGGTGCGATCGGGGACTCAAAGGGGCAGCCGCGAGGGCGGCGCAGGCGACGTAAGCACTGGAAGGAGCGAACGGAGTGAGCGACTGAAGCGCGCAACGAGCGTGCGCCGCCCTCGCGGCTGGGGCTTTGGCGGTGTCGTCTGCTGACCTGAGTGTAGACATTTATAAATGAGCGGCTGGGGTTTTGGCGGTGTTCGCTGTCGATCTGCTGGAAACTATTTATAAACGAGCGGCCGTGGATTCGGCAGAGATCCCCGGACCGGTAGCCCTCGATTAGCACTCGAACGGACCGAATACAGAACCCCTCAAACGTTCAATTTTGACGGTATCGGCGTAAGCTTTAGTACATTTAACTCCTTGTTATCTGTTGTCATGTGTCACCATTACGACGAGGCGCGCACGTGGACGGAGATTCAGGCGCGTCACCGGCCCGAGGAGGCGGACGAACGCGACGCGGCTCCCGACGTCGACGAACTCCCCGACGTCGACGCGGTCGACAAGCCGGCGGGCGAGACGGAGGAGACCGAGCCGCCGGCCGAACCGCGCGCCCCGGCCGACGACTGACGCGGTCGGGCACGACCCCGCCCCGAACCCCGATTTTCTATCGCGCGCCGCTCCACGATCCGAGAGCGACGGCTCCATCCCGCGCCGCCCGGCGCCCGAACCACAAATTTACAACTGCTTCTCATGTACCTTGGTCCGTGCCTCCCTCCATCCGCACCCTTGCGCTCCTCGCGCTGCTCGTTGTCGGTCTCGGTCTCAGCTTCGCCTTCCACGCCACGGTCAACGAGACCGAGATCACCTACGAGGCCACGGCCGTCGAACCCGGAGACGACCCGGCGCTGGTCGCGGACGCGTCGCGCAACGTCTCCGACCTCGACGAGCACCTCTCGGGCACCGAAGACCAGTACCGGGAGCCGGTCCGGACCGCCGCCGCGACCGGGTCGTTCGAGGGGTCGCTCTCCCCCGAGTTGGACATCGCGCTCGACGGCGTCGACTCCCCGTACGTCGCGTACGACGGAACCTACTACGAGTGGTCGCTGTCGACGCGCGGCGACACGACGAACGCGACGATCGAGATGCGCGAGACCGACCCCGAGACGGTGTTCGACGCGGTTGCGCGCTCCGCGGCCGCGGCGTCGCCCGGCGTCCGGACGGCCATCGACGAGGGGACCGCGACGAACTCCTCCGTCCGGCCGGGGCTGTACCGACAGGACGGTGCGTACTACGCCGTCGCGCTCGAGAACGAGGCCGCCGTCCTCGCCCAGATCGCGGGCGCCGCCCTCGGCTTCGCCCTCACGCCGGTCGGGCGCGGGTACACGGCGGTCGCGCTCGGTCTCCTCGCGTACCGCTACCGGGAGCCGACCCGCGACCGTCTCCTCACCCCGCGCCGGGCCGCCGCGGTCGCCGCGTTCGCGCTCCCGGTCGCGCTCGTCGGCACCGCGCTGTTCGAGAGCGGGTCGCCTTCCCGGTTCGTCACCGGTCCCGCGAGCGCGGCCGTCGTCGCGACCGGCGTCGTCGCCGGCGTGCTCGTCGCCCAACGACGGTGGCTCGCGCTCGCCGGCGTGACGGTCGGTATCGGACTGCTCGCCACGGCGGCGATCGCGGGCGCGCTCGGGGTCGTCGGGCTGGTATTCGGGCCGCTCGCGGTGGTGTTCGGCGTCGTCACCGGTCTCGTGCCGTTTGGCTACGGCTACTGGTTCGCGCGGACCGCACCGGGGGAGTCGCCCGCGTAGTGCCGCCCCTCATCACCGCGCCGGACGCCGTCGCCACGCCTGACCCCGTCGCGCGGGTCCCCTCACTTTAGTCGGCCGAGCGCCTACGCGGCGTATGCGCGTCGCCTCCCTGCTGCCCTCCGCCACGGAAACGCTGTTCGCGCTCGGCGTCGAGCCGGTCGGCGTGTCGCACAGCTGCGACCACCCGCCGGCCGCCCGCGAGCGACCGACGCTGACGAGCACGGTCGTCGACCACGCCGACCGCTCGGCCGCCGACATCGACGAGCAGATGCGCGAGGTCGACGGCGCCGTTTACGAACTTGACGAGGAGCGACTCGCCGCCCTCGAACCCGACCTACTCGTCACGCAGGCGACCTGCGACGTCTGCGCGGTCGACGCGAGCGAGGTCCGCGCGGCCGCCGCGCGACTCGACCCCGAACCGGACGTGCTCGCCTGTGACCCCCACTCCTTCGCTGACGCCCTCGACGACGTGGTGCGGATCGGCGAGGCGGTCGGGGAAGCCGCGGCCGCGAGCGCGCTCCGCGCCGATCTCCGCGAGCGCGTCGACGCGGTCCGCGAGCGAGCGGAGGCGGCGGTCGCCGCCGAGGGTCGCCCCCGAACCGCGGTCCTCGACTGGACCGACCCGCCGATCCGGGCGGGCCACTGGGTGCGCGACATGGTCGACATCGCGGGCGGCGACCCGGCGTTTCAGCCCGACGGTCCCTCCGAGCCGGTGGCGTGGGACGACGTCCGCGCGGCCGACCCCGAGGCGCTTGTCGTCGCGCCCTGCGGGTTCGACCGCGAGCGCGCCCGCGACGCGGTCGACGACCTCGCCGCTCGCCCCGGCTTCGGCGACCTGCGCGCGGTCCGCCGCGACCGCGCCTACGCCGTCGACGGCAACGGGCTGTTCAACCGCCCGAGCCACCGGCTCGTCGACTCGCTGGAGGCGCTGTTCGGCTGTCTCCACCCCGACCACGCCGAGACGCCGCCCGCCGCGCACGACCGGATCGCCCGCGTCGACCGCGCGGCGACGCCGTCCGTCCGGGCTGACGGTGGGTGACATTGACCGCGGGGCGGCAATTTGGCTCCGTTGCGGCCCGCAGAGACTGCTAAGAACTGGTTACCGAATACAGAGATTGCGCCCGTCATTGGGTCGTGAACAAGATGGTCTGGGCAGCGGTCGAAACGACTCCCCCCTCAACGAGAGACGGTCGGTATCGCGACGTGGCTCTCCGTCGTCTGCTCAACTTTTCCTTGGCTCGGCGAAGTATCGACACATCCCGTCCGCGCCGTGAGACTTTCGCAACCAGTTCTCTATGGTTTAAGAGTCGTCTCAGCCGTCTCCCTGAACCCCTTGTAATAGATTCTACCCCACCACGGCGTCGACTCGTAGTAGTCGACGGTACCCTCGAATCGGATCAATGACGACAGGAAACTCGAAGGATGACCAGTGTTTCGGGTCGTACTGTTGAACCCAATCGGCGAGGTCCGTCTCGCTCACAACGACCGGGTAGACGACGAGGTTGCCACCCACCCCCCGCGGGAATCTCGATTTTAGGGAGAGACCGTGCTCGAAGGTAGCCTCGCTGAACGCCCGTGCCTGAGAGGCCGTTTCCGCGGTGCCGACCACGAACACGGTGTCGACTAATCCAAACTTCGAGAGCGACAGCGAACGGTCGTGAAACACCGTCACACGCTGGTTGTCCACCGTCGTCGTCGACTGTTCAAACTCGTCGAGTCTCCCCGCGAGCGTTTCGATATACCTCTCGACAGATTCGTCGTTTTTCATGGATCTGTCGTGTCAGCAGGTGATTAAAAATCCTCTCTGTGAAATCATCACATACGAGTTCCGGCGGCATGGTGAGATCGGCTACGTATCGACGACCGATTCTGCCCATCAGTTTGGAGTGCTGAATATGCGCTCTGTATTCCGCGAGCGCGACGAGACGGACGCGGCACGCGGCGGCGAAACGGAACCCGAACGCGACGACGCATCGACCGAGATCACTTCCGACCCGCCCGCGCTCGCGGTCGAGGGACTCACGAAGCTGTTCGGCGACGGCGACGACGCGGTCGGAGGCGTCCTCGCCGCCGCCGAACTCCGACTCGACGACCCGGTCGACGCCGTCGACCACGCGGGGACGGGACTGACCCGGGGTCGCGCCGTCACAAACCATATGTCGGCTCGGCGCGCAGTTGCCGTCGATGCCCTCCCTGCTGGAACGGCCGATCGTTCACTACGGTGTCCCGCTCATCAACGCCTCGATCATCGCGGCGATCGGGTTCACGGTGTTCTCCGGCACGGAACGCCTGGTGGTGCTCGCGATCGCCCTCGTCGAAGTCCTCGTCGTCCCGCAGGTGCTGAAACGGGCCGGATAGCTCGCTCGGGTCGACCGGTCCGCTCGGTCCCGCCGCCCTCCTCCGACGAAGGGCGCGCTTCCGGACCGCCACGTGTGCGGGCCCCCGCGCTCTCGCGGCGTCCCACCGGACTACGGGCGTCCGGCCTCCCGCTCAGCGGTCCTCCTCCGGCTCCGCGGCGAGCGCCTCGTCGCGGAGTTCGCGGCAGCGCTCGCCCGTGATCTTGAGTTCCGGAACGGGCGTCGGGTCCCCCTCGGCGTCGACGGCGACGAACACGAAGTACGACTCCGTGGTGAGTTCGCGCTCGCCCGTGCGCGGCGACTCGCGGTACGCGCGGATCCGCGTGCGGAGGCTCGTCCGCCCGACCGCGTACACGTACGACTCGATGACGCAGGTGTCGCCCTGCGGCACCGGGCGCTTGAAATCGAGCCCGTTGATCTTGGCCGTGACGCAGGTCTCGCCGGCGGCGCGCATCGCCGACATCGCGCCGATCTCGTCCATCCACTTGACGACGTTCCCCCCGTGGGCCGACGCGTAGTTGTTCGTGTGGGTGGGCTGGACGCGCTGGCGGTTCTCGATGTACGTGTCGCTGACGCTGGGCATACTCGCCGGTGGCGCGGCCGCGGGAAAAACATCGGTCCTCGTTGACCGACGCGCCGCGCTCGGGAAGGTGCGAGGGCCGACCCGCTCACCGTCGGCCATGCCACTCGCCGTTGGCCATGCCACTCGCTGTCGGCCACGTCACTCACGGTCGGTCATGCCGTCCGTCGGCGACCACGCGTCAAATTATCGACGCCTGTAATTTGGCCTTTAATCCTAAATAGGGCATCTGGTTCCCCACGGACGAACTATCTATGCTGAACGCGATTACCACGCGGTACGGCCGACGGGTCGGGGCGGCCGTCCTCCTGACGCTCGCCGTGACCCTCGGATTCATCGCCCTCTTCGCGGGCCACGTCGCGACGGTCGGGACGCCGGCGGCCGCGACGGCGGCGCTGACGTCGATCGGCGTCGTCGTCACGCTGAACCTCGGGCTGTTGGGTATCGTCCTCGTCGGGAACGTCGCGGTCGAACTCCGGCGGCTGACGGAGACGGCCGAGGCGGTCGGGCGCGGCGAGTTCGACGCGAGCGCGACCTCCGACCGGCGCGACGAGATCGGGCGGCTGTTCGACGCCTTCGACGAGACGCGGCGGTCGCTCCGGGATGCGGTCGCCGAGTCCGAGCGGGCGCAGTCCGAGGCTGAGTCGGCCCGCGAGGAGGCCGAGGCGCTGTCGGACACCCTCATCGATCGGGCCGACGAGATCGGCGGCGCCATGGAGGACGCCGCCGAGGGCGACCTCACGCGCCGGCTCGACGAGGACAGCGAGGTCGACGCGATCGAGCGCATCACGGCGGCGTACAACGAGATGACCGGCGGGCTCTCGACGACCGTCGAGGACATCCAGTCGTTCGCGGGCGACGTGGAGGCGACGAGCGAGGAGATGGCCGCGGAGGCCGACGCGGTCGCCGGGATGAACGCGGAGGTGGCCGACGAGATGCGCGAGCTGGCCGACGAGCTGGACGAGCAGACCGACCGGCTGCGCGAGACGGCCGCCGACACCGACGACTTCTCGGCGACCGTCGAGGAGATCGCCTCCACCACCGACGAGGTGGCGGGCGACGCGAGCGCCGCAGCCGAACTCGGCGACGAGGGCGAGCGGCGGGCGGCCGAGGCGGTCGAGGCAATAGTCGAGATCGGCGACCTGCTGGAGGACCTCGACGGACTCGTCGCCGGACTCGACGACCGGATGGACGGCGTCGCGGAGACGACCGACGTGATCGCCGACATCGCCGAGCAGACCAACATCCTCGCGCTCAACGCCTCGATCGAGGCGTCGCGGGCGGGCGGCGACGGCGACGGGTTCGCGGTCGTCGCCGACGAGGTGAAGGGGCTCGCCGAGGAGACGCGCGCGTCGACGACGGAGATCGAGGCGACGATCGGCGAGGTGACCGAGGACGTGTCCGCGGTCGCCGGCGAGATGGACCGGACGATGACGGAGCTCGACGAGACGACCGCGGCGGTGCGCGCGGCGGGCGACGCGATCGAGGAGCTGACCGGCACCGTCGAGGACGTCGACGTGGCGATGGGCGACATCGCCCGCGCGACCGACGAGGGCGCCGAGGGGATCGAGTCGGTCGCGGCGCGCGTCGAGGCCGTCCACGGCTCCGCCACCGACGCCGCGGACCGCGCGCGGTCGCTCGCGGAGACCGCGGACGACACCGCCGAGACCGTCGGCGACCTCGCGGAGACGGCGACGGCGCTCTCCGAGAGGACCGCGTCGCTCACCGAGCGGCTCGCCCAGTTCGAGACGCGGGCGGACGCGGAGGCGGCCGGGGCGGACGCCGAGGCGGGGAACGCTGTCGGGGCGGACGCCGAGACTGCGGACGCCAAGGTGGGGGAGAGCACCCCGCCGGAGTCGATCGGGGGCGGCGACGCGGAGGTGAGCGCCGATGATTGAGCTGTCGACGGTGCGGTTCGCGTCGGCGGGGATCTACGCGGTCTCCGCGGTGGTGTTGTTCGCGCTCGCGCGCCGCAAGCCCGCGAAGCTGCGCCGGTACTGTTATCCGTTCGTCGCGGTCGTGGCGCTCGCAGGCGCCGGGATCGGGACGTGGGGCGCCGGGATCGGGACGTTCAGCGTCGGGAGCGGCACGCTGGAGGCCGGGCAGCTGCTCACCGACTACGTGGCGTACCCGTTCCTGTTCGGGTTCACGGCGTTCGTCGCAGGCGTGAGCCGCAGATACGTCGGGGGTATCGTCGCGATCACCGTCGCGATGCGACTCGGCTACGACTTCGCGGAGGTGTTCGAGGGGACGCTCTCGCTGGCGGGCACCCTCGGCATCGTCGCCGGGTACGTCACGCTGGTCGGGCTGTTCTTCGGGCCGGTGGCGAGCGCGGCCGCGCGCCGGCCCCCCGAACGCGAGCTGTTCTATAAGAAGACGCGGAACCTCGCGCTGTTCGCGTTCGGCGTGCTCATCGCGTGGGCGATGCTCCAGATCGCCGGGCTGTTCGACGCGTTCACCGCGGCGGTGACGCTGGAGTACCTCGACCTCCTGCTTCGGGTCGGGTTCGCGGGCTTCGTCTTCGCGAACGTGGAGACGCTGGCGGCGGAGGCGGAGTCCGGGGGCGACGCCGGTACCGATACGGGCCAGCCCGCGTCTCACACGGCGGCGGGAACAGGCGCCGACTGAGGCGACGGGACTCACATTTCACGCGAATCCGCTGCTTCGTCGGCCGACCAGACTAAATAGTTCGTCGACACCACAATTATATAGTCGCTGCTGCTACTGACGAGTATGCCTGCCGACGAGCCTGGCGAGGAGTTCGAACTCGCCGAGGGCTTCAGCGCGGACCTCGACGCCGAGCCCGCCGACGAGCGGGTGTACCGAGTTGCGCTTCAGCTGTACGATCCGGCAGGGGTGTCGGAAATCGCCGAACGCGCCTCGTGCGCCCCGGACACCGCCCGCCGGCATCTCAAGCGGTTGGCCGACATCGGCGTCGTCGAACTCGTCTCGGCGTCCCCGCTCACGTTCGCCCGCAACGAGTCGTACTTCGAGTGGCGGCTCCGGAACCGGCTCGAAGCCCTGTCACGCGACGAGCTGCACGACAGGCTCGCCGAGCTCACCGAACGCGAGTCCGCGTTTCGAGAGCGCTTCGACGCGGACTCGCCGACCGACGTGGACGCGCTCGACCACGCGGATTACGACGATGTCGAGGCGGTGTGGCTCGCGTTGAGCGAGTGGCACACCGTCAGAGCGCGGATCGACCGGCTGGAGGCCGTCCGGCGCGATCGCGGCTCCGACTCGTCCGTCGAGGAAAACGCCGCGTGACCGGGTTCGACCGCTCGCGGTCCGTCGACGAGGCGACCCTTCGGTATCTCGGTCGCGCGTTCGGTCGACGGGACGAGGTGCGCCAGACGTCGCTGTTCCCGTCGAACAAGCCGGAACGCCTCGTCGTGACGCTCGACGCCGAGTACTACCCCGAGCCAGTCGACGGCGTCTCGCTCGAAGTTCGCGCGTACACGAACGGTGACTTTCACGTATCATACCACGAGACGCGCGCCGGCGATCGGCGACAGTGTCGATGGGACCGCCACGACCAGCCGCACAACACGCGGGACCACTTCCATCCGTTACCGGACGCCGACACGACAGCTGCGGTCGACCGGAGCTACGCGACGGACCTCACCCGCGTCGTCGAACGAACCGTGCTGCCGTGGGTCGACGAGCGGGTCGGCGCGCTGTGGGAGTCGGACGGGAGATAGGTCGGCGTCGATACATTCGAGAAGTTCCGTCCGGTCACGCATCGATGGGACGCGGCGTGTATCGGTGGAGCGCGTCGACGGTCTTCCGAACCACTTCCGGAGCCAGTTCGCCCTGCTGGTCGTCGAAGTCGCGATACTTGATCGTGGTCGCGTACCACGGCGAGACGTACGCCGCCACGTCCGAGCCACCTCGAATCCAGTCCTCCTCGGTGACGGCGATACCGTCCGGGTGTTCGGTCGTGGTCATCCCCACGACAATACACTCGACGGCCGAGAACGGGTGGGCGCCTCCGCTGACGATAAACCATGGTCGGTACGCCGGATCGGACTTGTGCGGCGCCGGTCCCCACCAGACCTCGCCCCGCCGGTCACTCATCGGCCCGCTCGGCGTCGGACTCGACGCCGGGGCCCCACTCGTCGGGGTCCTCGGGACCGAGGCGCTCCGACAGCGCGCGCGACCCGGCGAGCGCGGTGAGCGTCGTCTCGACGTCTTCGGCGTCGCCGACGGCCCAGTACTCGCCGCGGTGGCGGACGAGTTCCCGGTCCTCCAGTCGGGAGAGGACGACGCCGACGCTGCCGCGCGCGACGCCCGTCGCCTCGTGGATCTCCTTCGGCGTGTACGCCTTCTCGGGTGCCCCGGCCAGGAAGGAGAGAATCGTCTCCGCGTTCGTCCGCCCGTCCGCCCGGAGGTCGCGACTCGAACCCTCTTCGAACCGGTCGATGTCGATGGGCACGCGTGTCGGTACGCCCGCGGGTGTAATAGCTGTAACGGCAGTAATTATGTGGGCGATAATATTATCGCGTTCATAACCCTCTCGAACACGATGTCTATAGCACGTATATCTGCGCCAGCAAAATATATGTGTGATTAGGGCGTAGCGTCGCGTATGACAGACGAGCCACCGTCCCCTGACGCCCCCGACGAGTTCCCCACCGAGGAGGAGCTGCCGGATGACCCGGTAACTGCGGCCGACGTCGACCCGTTCGGCGTCGACGACGACTTCGAGAGTGTCGACGACTTCGCGGCCGCAGAGTGGAAGGACGAGACCACTGCGGACGAGCGAATTCGCGCGGTGATCGACGGAACGACGACGCCGAAGTCGGCGGGCGACATCGCAGAGACGGCGCTCGTCTCGGAGACGAAAGCCAGGACGACGCTCAACAAGCTCGCCGAGGAGGGTATCGTCAGCAGTCAGCAGACGGGCTCCGGAAAGCTGTACGGTCGCGACCCGGAGTGGCATCTCCTCAAACAGATCGGGCGACTCGCCGGGAGCGACACGCTCGTCGACCAAATCCAGCGAGTAAAAGGGGAACTCGCGGCGTACGAAGCCGAATACGACGCGTCCGATCCGGAGGAGCTCCTGGTTTCGGACAGGGACCTCGATCAGGACGAACTCGACGACGTCTCTCACTGGCGGACGGCGGAACGAGAACTCAGCCACCTTCGAGCCGCGTACCGCTTCAGAGAAGCGAAGGAGCGGGCGCCCACCGTAACCGAACCGGGAGACGGGCGGACGGGGACGCAGACGACGACCTCCGCCGGCGATCAGCTCCCACTCGAGTAATGGGGATGGGGAACGGCGCGCCGATCGATTCGGACGCGATCGACGAGAGTGTGGAACAGGTACGCCGACAACTCGGTGACGGCGTAGTCGACGTCCGATTCCGGTATGGGAAGGGACAACCGTTCACGCGGCGGGACGGAGCGGACGTCAGAGCGGCACGAGTCACCGTTACCCCCGGTATCCACGAGCGAGGTGGGTACTTCGATATTCAGTGGTGGGAGAACGGCGACTACAAATACCACTATCGGGAGGACGGACTGGAGTTCAGATTCGGGCGCGAGGCGGCGAACGAAGCCACCCCGAAGCCGGTGCGGCATTTTCACCCGCCACGCGATCTCGACGCACATCGGCGATCCTGTATCGGAATCGAACGACCACCCGAACTCGTCACGATCGCCGTGCTGAAGACGTGGTGGACGGCCGTTGAGAACGGTGACGAGACCCTCGTGAACGCGCAGGACGGCTTGCCTTGACAGCCGCCCGCGGCTGAAGCCGTGGGCCCTCTCCTTACGCGGAGGCCGGCTCGGAGGACGACGACCGGAAGTCGTCGATGTGGTCGTAGTAGTACGCGAGCGCTCGGTGAACGTCGCCGAGCGTGAGATCGGGGTACAGCTGCGTTATCTCGTCGGGGCTGTACCCGCTGTGTTCGTACGCCGACGCGACGTCTTTCACGCGGATTCCCGTCTCTCCGACGGTCGGCGCTCCGTCGCTGTGGTCGCTATCCCGAACGATTCCCATACCGGAGAATCGACTCGTACCGACTTGAAACGTATGGTCCAGCGGATCCTCGTCGAGACCTCATCTCGGACCGCTCCGCCGACCACCAAACGGCTTTGTCCCCCGCCACACCGGTCTACGGCACGGCGGGAGCAAACCACGGGGAACCGCCCGTCGAGGGCGTGGACGTGGCGGCGATTCGGCGGTATCTCGCGGAGGCGGACGTCCGCTTCGCGATTCTGCTCGGCCCACGAGTCCGCGGCGACGTGTTCGAAACGACCGTCATTCCCGAGCGTACTCGACGTCGAGCGGCCGGCCAGCTCCCGCGCCTTCCCGAAGGAGCGGTATTCCTCTCGGTACAGCGAGACGGCGAGCTCCCGCCGGATGATGGGCTCGCGGTCCGCCGGCGGTGCCGCGATCGCGTCCAGCACCCCGGACGGCAGATCGATACTGCTCATACCGACCAGTTCGACGCCGCGGAACGTACTATCACCGCTCAGAGGGAACCCCGACAGGAACTGGGTAGAAATCAGGAAACACGAAAACGCACCGAAAAACACAGTATTCTGTGTGAGCATAGATTCTGTATGCCCAGTATCACGGTCAACGTGGACGACGACCTCAAAAGCCGCATGGAGAACCACCCCGAGATCAACTGGAGCGAGGTGACGCGACAGGCCATCCGCGAGAAGATCGAGACGCTGGAAGTGATGGACGAACTCGCTTCCGAGAGCGAGCTCACCGAGAGCGACGTTCGGGAGATCGCCGACAGGATCAACGAGAGCGGGCGCGAGCGCGTGAACGAGGGATCGCTGTAGCCCCGACGAATGAAGCTGGTCGTCGACGCCAACGTCGTTATCTCCGCACTCATCGCCGACTCGAAAACGCGGGAACTCATCGTCACACTCGATCCCGACCTGCTGACGCCCGCGTTCGTCCGCGACGAAGTACGGAACTATGAATCCCTGATCGTCGAGAAGTCCGGGATGGAGCCGGATCGAGTGACACAGTTCGTCGAGCTCCTGTTCAGACACATCGAGGTCGTCCCCGCCAGCGAGTTCCATCCGGCGATCGAGAGTGCGGACGACGCGATCGGTGACACCGACCCCGACGACGTACTGGATCTCGCGTGTGCGATCGCCCGCGACGCGGCCGTCTGGAGCGACGATTCCGATTTCGACGCACAGGACCTCGTCGCGGTCTATACCACGAGCGACGTGATCGACTCGTTCGACACGCTCTGACACACGAACGAGCATCTCGCTCGCACCGAACGGGCCGAGAACCGGTCGAGCGAACCGAGCCACACGCACGCGTCCGAGATCACACATCTCGCTGTTCGACTCGTGGCGCGAGGCAGCCGAGGCGGCGTTCGGGTCGGACGAAGCGCAAAACCGGTGGGGACGCCGGCGGTGGGGGGACGGGTCAGAGGAGACACGCCGACGCCACCGGGTTGGATATCGAATCGCAGACGACGGGGACGGCCCCTACCAAGAACCGGTTCCAAGTCGCCTGAAGGGCGGAAGGCCCGATCAGAACTGATCGCAGTATCCCGTTAGGCGTTTCGGTTCGCTGCCCCCTCGACACCGCTCTCGGACCGCCCGACACTCGTTCACATCAATTTTGAGAATAGCCGTCTCAGGGCGCCTACTGTGTATGAGATGCGTTGTCATACATTTGTGTACCCCACAAAGCATTTATACCGAACGCTAAAAGGATAGGTCGCAGCCCTACCCGCAGGCAGAATGCGATACCATCTGTGAGTAATCCGGGTCAAGTCCGGTCGTACGTTGCTGATCATGTCGGTGCGGGCGATGGACGGGCGACCCAGACGCGGACAAAGCACGGGTGTCGCGACGCAGACAACACAACACACAATGACAAACGACAATAACACACGCTCGAAGGCCAACGCGGTCTTCTTCGCGGCGGTCATGGTCGTCTCCATGTTCGCCGCTGGTTTTGCTGCCGCACCTGCGGCAGCAGAACCGACTAGTGTTGGAACGCCCGGTGATCTCACCGTTGGCGACTCTGACACTGGTCACACACTCAGTGGTATCACAGTAAATGCTACGGGCGATTACAACATTACCGTTAGTTCGCTCGTTAACGACAACGTTGACGTCAGCAACGTCGACACTAGCAATATCTCGGTTTCAGCTAGTGCCGGATCGGCTTCCGTTAGCGACTACGTTGCCTCGGAGGGCAATATTACTGTCAACGTTGACAGCCTAGACGGGAGCACCCCGTCTGTGGCTACCTTCGACCTGACGGTCAATGGGCTAGACACAACAGACGCGTCCCCCACTACGGGCCTGTCGTACACCGTCACAGATACTGACTCTAGTGGATCTCAGGGCGCTATGACCTCTGGGACGTTCGACCTCGTCGGCGTTGAAGACGTGGTTGTTCCGACGCCGGTGACCGAGAGCAGCAACGCCTCGGTCAACGTGTCTGTCGAGCACCCGACGACCAACCCAGCCAACATTACCTGGTTCGCCACGAACGGATCCGCTTCCACTAGTGGAACGTTCTCGGGCGTTTCGGCTGGCGGTCCGACCAACGAAACGATCGACCTGAGCGGGATTGCGCCCGCAGGCGACGAGATTACGCTCCGCGTTGTCGGAGCGCACAGTACAAGCAATGAGATAAGTGCTACCGAATCGGTCTTCCAGTCTGAGACGTCGTTCACCGTCAGCGATGACGGCGACGTCTCAACTACTGATGCCGATGTCGACGGTAGCCTCTTCTGGACCGGCCAGGAGGTCGAAGTCAACCTCACCGGAACTGGCGTTGTCCCCGGTGATACCATCGACATCCGGTCTGTTGAGTCGCGTAACAGCGGGAACCCGTCCACGACGGGTCAGGCCCGCTCGGTGAAGGTCGGTTCCGGTCAAACCATCGTTATTGACACGGACCGCCTCCGTGGAGAGGGCTTCTACGTGCTTCGTGGCCCCACTGGTAGCTTCCTCCAGAGTTCTGGTGGATCGTTCGGTTCGCTGAGTAGTTCCCCGGCTGAGTTCGAGGTTCTGACGCAGGACCTCACCACGGAGTTCGCTGAGGACGAGGCCAACAACAACGAGAACGTTGACGTTGACGTCTCGTCGCTCCGCTCCAGCTTCGACGTTGAGGTCACCGGGACGATTAACGGGAACGACCTCGACGAGGAAGAGCTCAACAACATCTTCGACGACGCTGGTTCGACCACGGTCGACGACGAGACTGTCCTCATCACTGGTTTTGAGGACGGTGACGGCTCGTTCGCCGCGAACTTCACTGATGTCGACGGCGGCGACTACGCCTTCGACTTCGCGGTCGACGACACCAACGCCGAAGACTCCGCCTCGATCAACGTGACCGAGCTCGGTGACGGCGAACTCTCGCTCGACCAGAACGTCTACACCGAACAGCAGGGTGACGTCGCCAACATCACCGTCCAGTTCGAGGGCGACTCCAACGGTGGCACGCTCGTCATCGGTGACGAGGACGACGTTGGCTACCAGGCGAACGTCTCCGTCGACGCCGACGGTGAGGACGAGGTCGCCATCCTGTTCAACTCGTACGCGGCTGGCTCGTCGGGTAACGGCTCGGTTGTTCGCCTCGCGAACCCGAGCCAGACCGACGCGTCGATCAGCCTCGACGACCAGACGAACATCAACGACATCCTCGCTGACGGCGACTACTCGCTGTCGGTGAGCAGTTCCAGCAGCTACTCGGACACGCTGGACAGTCCGGACACGCTCGGGACGCTCGTGATCGAGCAGCGTACCGAGCTCTCCCAGCAGATCTGGACGGCCTCCGACAGCACGGTCGACGACATCGTCTCCGCGGCTGACGACGATGACGAAGACGTGTTCGAGGAGCTGAACGGCCAGATTGAGGATGACAACGTCACCCAGTCCAGCACGATTGCTGAGGGAGACCAGGTCATCCACCAGATTGGCGCGGACGGTCTCTCGGGGCTCCTCGACAAAGAGGACACCGACGACTCGACCGCCGCCCTGAAAGCTGCGCTGGCTAACAACACCGGCATCGGTGGCGGCCTCAGCGGCGACACCTCGCTGAACCTCCGCGTCCGGCAGACTGACGACTCGACGACCGCCAACCAGGACCCCGTTGAGCTGCAGAGCAACATCACGGGCAACATGACGGTCTTCGCGAACGAGACGACGGACAACCTGTACGTCGTCTACGACATCGACGACACCGTCGCTGCTGACGGTGACGAGTTCGATGCGCGGTTCCGGGTTCAGGACCAGCGGCTCCTCAACCCCTCGGACAGCGACCGTGAGGAGCTCTCGACGAACGAGCTCCGGAACGAGTACTACGAGAGCGTGACGTCCACGTTCGACGTGGCGGAGCGTGAGTTCGAGTTCGACCAGGACCCGTTCAACGTCTCGAACGCTGAGGGTCAGGTCATCTCGGGCACGACCAACGTCGCGCCTGGCAGTGAAGTGAACGTCAACATCCGTTCGGACTCGGGCACGAGCCCGTCGTTCGTCAAGACGACCGAGAACGTGCGCGTCTCGGCTGACGGCGAGTGGTCGGCCGAGTTCGACTTCAGCGACACGAACGTCGACGACGAGTACACGGTCACGGTCCGGCAGTCGGGCCTGAGCGAGAACCCGTCCGTCGAGGGTACGGTCGTTGAAGAGGTCGAGACATCGGCGACCTTCACGGTCTCTGAGCTTGACCCGCAGGACGTGACCGCGACGGTCGGCGACACGCTGACTGTCACGGCCAACGTCGAGAACACCGGTGACGCCGAGTCCACCCAGACTGTCGAGTTCCGCGTCGGCGGCGACGCGGTCGCCAGTCAGGACGTGACTCTCGCGCCCGGTAACAACACCACCGTCGAGTTCGCGGACGTCGACACGTCCGGTCTCGAGGCTGGTGAGTACGAGCACGGCGTCTTCACCGACGACGACAGCGCGACCGCGACGCTCACGCTCGAAGCCGCCGACGACGGCGGTGACGACTCCTCTGGTGACGACTCCAGCGGAGACGACTCCAGCGGAGACGACTCCTCTGGTGACGACTCCAGCGGAGACGACTCCAGTGGCGACGGTAACGGTACCGACGACTCCACCGACGACGGAACGCCCGGCTTCGGTGCGCTCGTCGCGCTCGTTGCCCTCATCGCGGCTGCGCTGCTCGCGACCCGCCGCAACGAGTAACATCGTTGCCTGACGGTCGCGACTCGTAGCTTCGAACTATCGGCCCTCGCGGGCCGACCCACACGCGGTCTTTCTTTATCGCGCTCACCCAGTGAGCGACAGCGAGCTGCGACGCTCGCGAGGGTCGGATTCGGGTGTCGTGTTCTGACGCCGAGTTCGCTCGTCGCTTCCGAGAAGAACGACTCCTAACCGGCGGAACGCTCTTTAAAACGCCCGTTCAACTGCGATCCATGACGCGTGGTCCGGATTCCGAGGATATGGCCGGCCTCCTGTCCGAAGCCGAGGCTGAAACTGCCAAAAACGTGGTCGACCGACTCCGGGACCGAGACCGCGACCGCCTCGACGCCGCTCGCGCCGCGTTCGAAGACGTCGAGGGCGGCTCGTGACCCGGCTCGGGGCTATGGCCTCGGTAAGAAGGCTGGATAAGGGTTAGTTCGTCTCGACGCCGAGCCATTCCCGAGCCTCGTCCATGGACATCGTCCGTCCAGCCGCCACGTCCGCGTAGCCCTCGGCGACGGCTTCCTGCGCTCCCGGTGTCAGAATACCCCCCGTGGTATCGCGCAGCACCTCTCGGACGAACTCCGAGCGGCTAGTGTACCCCCGCTTTGCGGCCAGTTTGTCGATGTCCTCCACTAACCGCTTTGGGACTTTCACGTCGAGTTCCGCCATGTCGCCGTCGTCCGAGTCCGGGTTCATGCTGCGAAGTATGAGAAAACGAAAAGAAACTGCTGCGCAGCTATCCCGCAGTCGGCTGCTGACGTGACTCTCTACTCCTCGTCGCGCTCGACGACGACCGTCCGCCCGGTCAGCGTCTCGGGCGTGAGACGGTAGAGACTGATGTCGAGGTCCGGCTTGTCGTCGGCCCAGATCTCGAAGAGGGGGCGCTGCGCCTCGCCGTACTGCGCGATCGTCTCCGGGGTGAGCTCGTCGAGGTCGACCTGTTCGAGGGCACCGACGCCGACGACGCTCGCGTACTCGTCTTCTTCGTCCTCGTACACCACGATCCGGGCCTGCGGCGTCGACGCGAGGAACTCGCGCTTCTCGCTGTCGGGCGTCGACACCAGCCGGAGGTACAGGGCGCGGTCGTCCGCGTCGTATCCGTAGGAGATCGGGATGGCGTACGGCGCGTCGTCGCGAGCGAGCGCGAGCACGCCCGTCTCGTGGCGAGAGAGGAGCGCGTCCACCTCGGCCGGCGACATCTCGACCTCGCTGTTCGTCGGCATACCCGAATTTCTTCGCACGGCGGCATAAAGGGCACGAGACGACGCGGGACCGGACGCGAGAAGACGGGGACGCGACGAGTCGAGACGCGACGGACGCGACACGCGGCGGTTCGGAGCGGGGACCGCGAGGGACCTCACCCGATCGCCGGCGCGCCGCCGATGTCCTCCTCGGTGACCGGCGCGCCGCAGACGACGCAGCCCGTTTCGAGCAGCGTCGCTCGCATCGCGTTGTCCACCTCGATCGAGCGCCGACACTCCGGGCAGACGAAGGTGTGCGTCGGTGGGGGCGTCATGGCTGTGTGTACGATCCCCACGCTCATCAAACGGGACTCGGATTCTCGGGGCGTCGGAACGCGATCAGTCGAGCAGCGACCCGAACAGCTTCCGCTGGGCGGCCGCGAGGTGTTCCGTGAACGTCGACCGACCGATGCCCAGCGACTCGGCCACCTCGCCGGCGTTGGCCCGTTTCGGGTGGTCGAAGTACCCCGCCTCGTAGGCTGCCGCGAGCACCTCGCGCTGGCGCTCCGTCAGCTCGCTCCGGTCGACGGTGACTAGGTCCGACTCCGTCGGCGTCGTCGTCGACTGGAGCAAGCGCAACACCTCCATCTCCGGACACCCCTCGCGGAACGCCTCCAACACCGACCGCAGCGTCGGTAGGTCGCTCGCGTGGAAGGTGAGCCGGAGCCGCCCGTCGCGGATCACCGCCTCCGAGACGGGGGTCTCGTGGCGGTCGAGGACGGCGAACGGCGAGTCGGGGTCGACCGCCGTCTCGAACCGGTAGGCCGCGCGCCCGCCGTAGTCGAAGACGACCTCGACCCCCTCGGGGACCGACAGGTCGGCGTCCGCGATGAACTCCACGACCACGCGCTCGCGGTCGTCCGCGGGCGTGCAAAGCGAGACGCCGGTGACCGGTGTCGCTCCGTCGACGACGCCGTCGAACGGGGACAGCGCGGTCGGCAGCGAGACCTCCGCCCGGATTCCCGATCCCATCTCGTTCGTCCGTACCCGTCCCGGGCAAAAACGTTGGCGGGCGCGGCGCTCGGTATAAAACTCCCAGCATATGATGGGTCACCGTTCGGGGGGATGGAGCCGGTATATACAGATATGAAACGACCCCCGCACGCGACCGACGGCACGACGACGACCGAGGAGGACGCGGCGCTCGACGCGACGTTCGAGGCGCTCGCCGACGCCGACTGCCGGGCGATCCTCGCGGCCGCGGCGACGCCGAAGACGACGAGCGAGCTGGCCGAGGACTGCGACATCGCGCTTTCGACCGCCTACCGGAAGGTCGAGCTGCTGAGCGAGACGCCGCTGCTCGCCGAGGGGGTCAGGTTCGACCCGGACGGCGACCACGCCGCCGAGTACGTCCGCGACGCCGCGAACGCCGCCGTCGAACTCGGCGACGACGGCGTCACGCTCGCGGTCGACGGCGACGGGACCGACCCGCTCGCCGTCGCGCTCGACGCCCCCGGCGTCTCGGCCGACTGACCGCCGACCGCGGAGACCACCGGCGTCACGCCGTATGCCGCCTCCTTTTCGAACATGATAATCACACAATCAACGTTATAGGTCCGTTTGCGAACCTACACCGTATGTCTCGCTTGCCGGAGCCAGAGACCCTCATCGATCTCGCGCAAGACAAGATTGCGGTGATCGACGAGGCGGGACGGTTCCGGTACCTCAACGCGGCCACGCGCGACCTGCTCGGGTTCGACCCCGACGACCTGGTCGGGACGGACGCGTTCGATCTGGTTCACCCGGACGACGTCGACCGCGTTCGCGCGGCGTTCGACGCCCTCGTCGCCGACGGCACGCTGCCGGACGCCTCGCTGGAGTACCGCTACCAGACCGCCGACGGCGACTGGGTGTGGTTCCGCAGCCGGGTGTTCCCGCCCGCGGAGACCGGGCTGGACGGCTACGCGCTGAGCTCTCGCGACGTCACCCTCGAAGTCGAGTCCCGCCGGCGCCTGGAGACCATCGCCTCGACTTCGCCGGACGTGCTGTGGATGTTCAGCGCCGACTGGAGCGAACTGCTGTTCGTCAACGGCGCGGTCGAGTCCGTGTTCGGAATCGACCCCGAAACGCTCGAACGCCGACCGCAGTCGTTCCTGGAGACCGTCCACCCGGACGACCGACCGGACGTCGAGCGCGCGATGGAGCGGCTCTCCGCCGGCGAGCCGACGAACATCGACTACCGGCTCGGGTCACAGGAGGGGCGGACCACCTGGGTCCGGGTGCCCGCGCGCCCCGTGACGGAGGACGGCGCGGTCGTCGCGGTCACCGGCTTCGCCCGCGACGTCACCGACGAGTACCGTCGGGAGCGCCAGCTCACGGTGATGGACAACCTGCTCCGGCACACGATCCGCAACGACATGAACATCGTCGACGGCACCGCGGAGCGGATCGTCGACCGAGTCACCGAGTCCGTCGCCGCGGCGTCGACGGAGCCGACGGGGACGACCACCCCTCCGACGCCGACCTGGCCGAGCTCGCCGCCGACCTGATCGACCACGCGGAGACGGTCCGCCGGGTCGCCAACGACCTGTTGACCACCGCCGAAAAGCAGCGCGGCGTGATCGACCTCCTCCGGCAGCACGAGCCGCCCCAGTCGCTCCGCGTCGCCCCGGTCGTCGAGAGCGCGGTGGCGGACGCCGTCGGGGACGCGAGCGAGGCAGCCGCCGACGTCTCCGTCTCCTGTCCCCCCGACGTGCGCGCGTTCACGCACTCCGAGCTCGACTACGCGATCGCCGAGCTGATCGAGAACGCGATCGAGCACGCGGAGGCGACGCCGACGGTCGAGATCGAGGTCACCGCCCCCGCCGACCGCGTCGAGATCACGGTCCGGGACAACGCGCCGCCGATCCCGCCGGCCGAGCGGGACCCCATCACCGACCGGTGGAAGATGGACGACCTCAGACACACCGGCGGGATGGGGCTGTGGCTCGTCTACTGGATCGCGGACCGCTCCGGCGGCGACCTCGCGTTCGACGCCGGCCCCGACGGCAACGAGGTGACGATCAGCGTCCCCGACGCCGACTGCGACCCCTCCTTCTCGGTGGCGGACCGAGGTCGCTCGGCGACCTCGGGGGTCAGCCCGCCGTCGGTCGAACCGGACGGCGGGCCGACGGCGACGGCCGCCGGCTCCGAAGTCGTCGGCTCCGAGTCCGACGCGGTAGACGCTGCCGACGGGACGGTCGCTGAGTCCGCCTCGGTCCCCGAGTCCGAGGACGCCGACGCCGCCCCCGACCCGCCGTCGGGATCGACGGACCGCTGACCGAAACCCGATCGATCGTTCACCGTTGACTCCAATTTCGAAGAACCTCCCACCGATCTTAAGCCGACGCTTCACGTACTCCCGCGTTGATGGGTACGCTCAACGAGCTGTTCGACCCGGACCGGGTCGCCGTCGTCGGCGCCACCGCCCGCGAGGGCGCCGTCGGGCGCGCCGTCACGTCGAATCTCCTCGACGACTTCGACGGCGACACGGTCCCCGTCAACCCGAACTACGACGAGGTGCTCGACACGCCCTGTGTCGACGACGTCGCCGACGCGGACGCCGACGTCGCGGTCGTCGTCGTCCCCCCGTCTATCGTGTTGGACGCCATCGAGGCGTGCGGCGAGGCCGGGGTCCGCAACGTCGTCGTGATCACCGCCGGGTTCGGCGAGACGGGGGAGGACGGAGCGGCGAGGGAGCGTCGCCTCGCGGAGATAGCCGACGAGTACGACCTGAACCTCGTCGGTCCCAACAGTCTGGGGATCATGTCGACCCCCTCGGGGATGAACGCGACGTTCGGCCCGGAGAACGCGCTCCCGGGCGGGCTCTCCTTTATGAGCCAGTCCGGCGCGTTCGTCACCGCGGTCCTCGACTGGGCCAACGACAACGGGATCGGGTTCAAAGACGTGGTCTCGCTCGGGAACAAGGCGGTCCTCGACGAGACCGACTTCGTCGACCACTGGGGAGCCGACGAGGAGACCGACGTGATCATCGGCTACTTGGAGGGGATCGAGGACGGCCGCGAGTTCATCGAGACCGCCCGCGAGACGACCCAAGACACCCCGATCGTCGCGGTGAAGTCGGGGCGGACGAGCGCGGGCGCGCAGGCCGCCTCCTCGCACACCGGCACGCTCGCCGGCTCCGACAAGGCGTACGAGGCCGGTCTCGACCAGGCCGGGGTGATCCGCGCGGAGTCGGTCGACGAGCTGTTCGACGCCGCGGGCATCCTCGGGAGCCAGCCGCTCCCCGACACCGACAGCGTCGCGATCGTCACGAACGCCGGCGGCCCGGGCGTGATGGCGACGGACGCGGTCGGCGACGCCGACCTCGACATGGCGTCGTTCACCGCCGGGACGACCGATCGGCTCGCCGACTCGATGCCCGGCGAGGCGAACATCCACAACCCGGTCGACGTGATCGGCGACGCCGACGTCGACCGGTTCCGCGAGGCGCTCGAGATCACCGTCGCCGACGACAACGTCGGCGCCGCCCTCGTGTTGGCCGCGCCGACGGCGACGATCGACTTCGACGAGCTGGCCGACGCGATCACCGAGGTGAGCGCGGAGATGGACGCGCCCGTCGCCGCCTGTCTGATGGGCGGCGACCGGACCCGCGAGCCGAAACAGCAGCTCCAGGCGCAGGGGATCCCCTGTTACTTCGACCCCGCGCGCGCCATCGACAGCCTCGCGACGCTCGCGACCTACCGCGACATCAAGGCGCGCGAGTACGCCGAGCCGATGTCGTTCGACGTCGACCGCGAGCGCGCCCGCGAGATCCTCGGCACGGTCCGCGACCGCGACGACAACCGGTTGGGCGTCGAGGCGATGGAGCTGCTCGACGCGTACGGCATCCCGACGCCGGACGGCGAGATCGTCGACTCGCCGGAGCGCGCCCGCGAGGTCGCCGAAGGCGTCGACGGTGACGTGGTGATGAAGATCGTCTCGCCGGACATCCTGCATAAGTCCGACATCGGCGGCGTCGCCGTCGGCGTCGCGGACGACGACGTGGCCGACACCTACGAGGACCTGATCACTCGCGCGCGCAACTACCAACCGGACGCGACCGTGCTCGGCGTCCAGGTTCAGGAGATGGTCGACCTCGACGACGGCGTCGAGACCATCGTCGGCATGAACCGGGACCCGCAGTTCGGCCCGCTGCTGATGTTCGGGCTGGGCGGTATCTTCGTGGAGGTGATGGAGGACACCACCTTCCGCGTCGCGCCCGTCTCGGAGCCGGAGGCCCGCGAGATGACCGAGGAGATCCAGTCGGCGCCGCTGCTGCGGGGCGCCCGCGGTCGCGACCCGGTCGACGTCGACGCCGTGATCGAGACGATCGGCCGGCTCTCGCAGCTGGTCACCGACTTCCCGGCCATCCTCGAACTCGACATCAACCCCCTCGTCGCACTGCCCGACGACGACGGCGGCACGAACGCCGCCGCCGTCGACGTGAGACTCACCGTCGACCCGGAGGCGCTCGACGCGCCGGAGTCCGACGCGGAGACCGACCCGAAGCCGCTCGACGCGGAGGAACCCACCGATGACTGACACACCCACCACACTCGTCACCGCGACCGGAGACAGCACCGGAAAGACCGCGATCACCGTCGCCCTCGCGCGGCTCGCCGCCGACCGCGACCGCAGCGTCGGCTACATGAAACCGAAGGGCACCCGGCTCCAGTCGAACGTCGGCAAGACGCTCGACCAGGACCCCATGCTCGCCCGCGAGGTGCTCGGCTTAGACGCCGAGATGCACCAGATGGAGCCGGTCGTCTACTCGCCGACGTTTGTCGAGGGCGCGATCCGCGGCACCGAGGACCCGGACGCCTTACGCGACCGGATCCGCGAGGAGTACGACGCCATCGCGGCCGACCACGACCGGGTGTTCGTCGAGGGCGGCGGCCGCTGGACCACCGGCGGCGTCGTCGACCTGACCGACGTCGACGTCGCGGAGCTGCTCGACGCGCGGGTCGTCCTCGTCGCCGAGTACGGCTCGCCGAACGACCTCGACGAGGTGCTGGCGGCCGCCGACGCGTTCGGCGACCGCCTCGCCGGCGTCGTGTTCAACAAGGTGTCCGACGACGCCTTCGAGTCGCTCGACCAGGACGGGATCCCGTTCCTCGAATCGAAGGGGATCACGGTGTTCGGCGCGCTCCCGTACGAGAAGGAGCTGGCGGGCGTCACGGTCGGCGAGCTTGCGGACGAGCTGGGCGCCGAGCTGCTCACCGACGCGCCCACCGACGCGTTCGTCGAGCGCTTCCTCGTCGGTGCGATGGGCGGCGACGAGGCGCTCCGCTACTTCCGCCGCGCCCGCGACGCGGCCGTCATCACCGGCGGCGACCGCGCGGACGTCCAGACCGCGGCGCTCGACGCCTCCGGGGTGGCCTGTCTCGTCCTCACCGGCGGCCACCGCCCCTCGGGCGCGGTGCTCGGCAAGGCGGCGGACGCCGGCAAGCCCGTGCTGGCGGTGAACACCGACACCGTCACCGCCATCGACCGCGCCGAGGAGGTCGTCCGCGGCGGCCGCACGCGCGACGTGCGGACGGTCGACCGGATGGCCGAGCTGCTCGGCGACCACGTCGACGTGGACGCCCTCGTCTGAACCGGGCGTCGTCCCACCCGTTCGCCCGCAGTCCGCGGTCGCGGTCGCCCGCGATCCGTGATCGTCTGACGTACTGTTTTCACGGTGGACGACGTACCCCGCCTATGACCAGTCTCTCGGAGGCGTACGGCGGACGGAGACGCTCCGGGGTCGACCCGCGTCGGCTCTATCTCGGTGTGGGTTCGTTCGTCGCGGGCGCGTTGCTCGTCGTCGCGGGCATCCTCGTGGCGGCCGAGGTGGTGCTGCCGGCGGGCTACTCCGCGGGCACGGCCCGAGAGGTCGGTGGAGTCCTCGGCGGCGTCGGCGTCCCGCTCGTGTTGCTCGGCGTGATGGCCGTCCTCCCGGCCGACCGCAGCACCTACGCCGCGGCGGTCGTCGGCGCGGCCGTCATGTGTCTCGGCGTCGCGCTGTTCGCGCACGCGTACCCCCAGCAGTGGGTGGGCGGGCCGCGCCCGGAGCTGACCGACCTCACCCTCCCGACCGCGGGCGTCTACTTCCTCGGCGCCGCGACGACGCTGTGGAGCGTGTTTGTCGGCGTCGCGAACTTCAAGACCCGCAACGACCCCGGCGGCACCGTCACGATGGAGGTGACCCACAAGGGGGAGACGAGGGTCGTCGAAGTCTCCCGCGACCAGTTGGGCAGCCGCGGCGGCGTCGGGCTCCTCGGCGGGACCCCGGACGGCGACGTCGAGACCCAGACGAACCGTCCCGCGGGCGACTCCGGGAGCGCCCCGTCGCGAGGTGGACCCGGCTCCCCGTCGGAGGATCGACCCGGCTCCTCGTCGGACGGTTCGTCCGCAACGCCGGCCGACTCCGGACCGTCGAACGCCGCGGCAGGGCGATCGAGCGGGACGACCCGCTCCGGAACAAGCGGTCCCGGCTCGCCGGGCGTGAGCGACGGCGGCAGCGCCGACACCGACATCACCTCGCCGCTCGACGACGCGAGCCCGACGGACGGGCCGTCGTCGCCGGCGGCGCCGGAGTCCGCGCCCTCCCCCGGATCCCCGGCCGCGCGGGACGGCCCGGGCGACGCCTACTGCGGGAACTGCGCGAAGTTCGACTACGTCCGGACCGACGACGGGATGCGCCCCTACTGCGCGCACTACGACGAGCTGATGGACGACATGGAAGCCTGCGACTCCTGGACGCCGCGGTAGCGTCGTCTCCGTCTCTCGTCGCCTCTTCTCTCGCTGGCTCGTCTCTCGCCGCCTCTCCTCACCTCACACCGGTTCCGCCGACGGAAGCTGCGACTCCGCGACCGCGAACGCGAGCGTGCTCAACACGCCGATGAGCGTCCCGGCCGCGAGCGCCATCGCCAGCTCCGAGAGGCCGAGCGCCGTCACTCCGGGCGCGTCGGGGAGGAAGAACCCGGAGACCGCGAACAACACGACGGCGATGGACACCACGTAGAACGGCGCGTTGAGGTAGCGCCACCGGAACCGGCCGGCGAGGTACTCGTCGGTGATCTGGCCGAGACTGGAGGTGACGCCCGCGACGCTGAGCCACTGGACGAACCCGTGGACGAACGCCGCGAGCGCGGTGCCGGCCGCGAGGGAGCCGCCCTGAACGCCGCGGACGGCGTCGACCGTGTCGACCCCCTGAACGCCGCCGACGACGACCAAGGCGAGCGCGACGACGTAGGTGACGAGCGTCACGCGGCCGGTGTAGAGGACGTTGCGGACGCTCTCCGCGGCGCCGTCGACACTCTCTTCGAGTCCCAGCCCGCGGAACAGCGAGTAGAGACCCACCGCGCCCGAGAGGATCCCCAGTACGGCCGCGCCGGCGACGTCGAACAGGTTCGCGACGACGACGAGCGGGTAGATTAAGAGGAGGACGCCGAGCGGGATGAGGATCGTCCCGCGGGTCTCCGGATCGGCGAGAACCTGCTTGATCGTGTAGTAGAGCGATTCGAGGTCTTGCGCCTGCCGGACAACGACCCGGCGCATCCCGTCGATCGGCATCCGCGACCGGATCACGGGGAGGACGGACTCGTCTTGGGCGCCGTCGGTGATCACGACCGCGGACACCTCCTCGCCGGTCGACAGCTCGGCGAGCACGCGGTCGACCTCCTGGCCGACCGCGCGGTTCGCCTTCACGTCGGGACCGTCGACGCCCGTGACGGCCGCGACCTCGACGGCCTCGCCCTCGGCGGCCAGCTCGTCGTGGACGTTGACGCCCTGGAAGAGGACGTTGACGTCGGAGTCCTCGGGATCGGCGGTCGCGAGCGCGACCGCGGCCTCGGTGACGTCCTCGGCGCCGATGACGGGCGTGGGGATCCCCGTCTTCCGACCGAGGTCGTCGTCGAGGTCGACGCAGAGGACGAGCAGCATCGTTCGAGGCTACGCGGGGGGACGGCATATGTTTTCGGTCGGTCGCGCGCGGCGAACCCGGCGACCGCGCCGGCGCGGGTGGGCCGGCGTCGGCGACCGCCCTTAGTTCTCTTCGTTCTGCTCGTGTTCGAGGCCGTTCATCATCCGGCGGACGTTCTCGCCGTCGCTGAACGTCGCGGGATACGCCGCCAGCGGGAGGACGAAGTCGTCCGCGGCCTCGACCGGCTCGCCGATGTGAAGCTCCAGTTCGGTGGTTGCGCCCGTCCCCTCGATCTCGCCGTCGGCCGTGTACACGACGACCGTGGCGTCGGAGCCGAGGACCTCGGTCGAGTACTCCGACCCGCGTTCGAGGTCGCCGACCCCCTCGTACCGGCTCAGGATGAGATCGGCGCGCTCGCGGGTACCCATCTCGGCGATCGGGTTGAGCGCCCGGCCGAGCACCTCGATCTGCGGCGTCGTCACCGCGGCGAAGACGGCGGCCTGGTAGCGCTCGCCGAACAGCTCGACGGCCTTGTCGTACTCGGCGACGGTGTTCGTCACGCGCACCTCGCGTGTCTGTCCGCCGACCTCGAACTCCCGGCTGACGGTCTCGTCGGAGACCTCGTTGAGCTGGTACCCCGTCTCGGAGAGCGTCTCGTCGGCGACGGTCGCGGTGCCCGCCGCGAACTCCGCGGGTCCGTCGCCGGTGGCGACGTCGAGCGCGGTACAGCCGGCGAGGCCCGCGAGCCCGACGGCGCCCGCGAGTCCGAGCGCCCCCCGACGGGTGGTCGCGTCGGTCGTCGAGCGGTTCTCGTCGACGGAGTCGAGTGTCTCACCGGATTTCATGGCTCCCTCTCGCGGCGGCGGGGGTACATACTTTGTGTTCGGCCCGGTCGCCGCTCGGCGGGCGGTCGAATCGCCGAATCCGCCCCCGTGCCAACGGCTCTCCCGGGAGCGCGCGGTTCGGACGCTTTTTGGGGCCGCGGCCGGTAGAAGGGGGTAGATGATCTCCAAGGGCTGTGAACAGTGCGCCAAGGGCGGGAAGATGGTGCTTTTCGTCTACGGGTACTGCGACCAGCGGGACTGCTTCTACTGCCCCCTCGGAGAGAACCGGAAGAACGTCACCGACGTGTACGCCAACGAGCGGAAAGTCGAGTCCGACGCGGACGTGATCGAGGAGGCCAAGCGCATGAGCGCGCTCGGCACCTCGATCACGGGCGGCGAGCCGCAGGAGGCGATGGCGAAGACGACCCGGTATCTCGAACTGCTGAAAGACGAGTTCGGCGAGGACCACCACACGCACCTCTACACCGGGATCACGGGCGGCCGCGAGAACATGCGCCGCCTCTCGGAGGCCGGACTCGACGAGATCCGCTTCCACCCGCCGGTGGAGCTGTGGGGCGACATGGACGGCACCGAGTGGGAGGAGATCCTCCACATCGCCCGCGAGGAGGGTCTCACGCCCGCCTTCGAGATCCCCGGCATCCGCGCGGAGCCGGAGTTCCTGGAGTTCCTCGACGAGGGCGCTGCCGAGTTCTGTAACATCAACGAGTTCGAGATGTCCGACGGCAACTACCGCCGGATGCAAGAGGAGGGGTTCGAGCTACAGGAGGGTCACATGTCCGCGGTCGAGGGGTCGAAGGACGCCATCCTCGAGGAGATGGCGAGCCACGAGAAGGTGTACTTCTGTACCTCCGTGTTCAAAGACGCCGCCCAACACCGCAACCGCCTCAAGCGGATGGCGAAGAACATCCGCCGCGAGTTCGACGAGGTGACCGACGACGGCACGCTCGTCTACGGGAAGGCGTTCGCCGACGCCGACCGGTTCGAGTCGCTCGGCGTCCCCGAGGAGTTCTACACCGTCAAATCCGACCACGTCGAGGTCGCGTGGTGGCTCCTCGAGGAGATGGTCGAGGACGGCGACTTGGCGGAGGGCGAAATCGTCGAGCAGTACCCGACCGTCGACGGCACCGTCGTCGAGCGCACGCCGGTCGCTTGAAGCGGTCGTTTTCGGGCTTCTGCGTCGATTTTTGGTTCATCGTCTGATTAAATCGCCAGCTCGGAGCCACCGGTCTGCTGTGCGGTGGCGCGCGCCTGCGAGCGCCCGGCAGGGCGCTCGTCGGCACGCGCGAGGTCGCCGGCGCTACGCGCCGGCTGCCAGAGGGACCTCCGGTCCCTCGCTGGAGTCGGCCGACCGGAGGGAGGCCGACGAGGCTGGGGAGGTGTGAGGTGCTGTGCGGGGCGGGATTCGAAGGGGCAGTGGCCGGCGGCGAAGCCGCCGGCTGCCAGAGACGCGTAGCGTCTCGCTGCCGCGAGGACGAAGACGCGCGACGCAAGGACCGCAGGCGCGAACGGAGTGAGCGCCGAGGACCGTGGTTCGAGAGAGCAAAGCTCTCTCGTCATCACGAGACGCCTTCGGCGTCTCGAACGACAGCGAGCGCATCGAGTCCTCGCGGCTGGGGCTTCGGAGATGTCCACACCCGATCAGTCGTCGGCACGATCAGTCGCTGCCATCGCTCTCCGGTGTGTGTCGCGCCACCAACTATCACAATTATAAGTGATAAACACGTACTGTCGCGCATGGCCTCCGAAGAACCCGTATTCGCCGACGTGAGCATCGGCCAATCGGTGTACGACGAGGACGGCGAGAAGCTCGGGTCGGTCCGCGGCGTCGACGACGACGGCTTCTACGTCTCCTCGCCGTCCGGCTCAGATCCGCTGGCGCTGACCGACGCCCGGGACGTGTTCGGCACCGCCTACGTGATGTGGCGCTGTTGGGAGTGCGGCGAGATGGGCGAGATCGGCGAGGAGCTTCCCGAGAGCTGCCCCAACTGCGACGCGCCCCGCGAGGACCTGTACTACTGGGCCGAGGACTGATACGACGACGGCGCGAGCTGCGATCGCATCCTCGTCGTTTATTTATTGCTGGTCGACTGTGGATCGACGGCGAACACTACCGAAGCCCCAGCCGGGAGGACCGCGCACGCTCGCTGTGCTCCTCACTCGGTCGCTCACTCCGCTCGCTCCCTCGTTCCGGTGCTTGCGTCGCCTGCGCGGTCCTCCCGGCTGCCCCTTCGAGTCCCACCCGACCGCCCCGCATCGCAGCCTCACACCTCCCCAGCCTCGCGGCTCCCTCCGCTTTGCTCCGGTCGCCGCGTCCCTCGCGCGTGCTGCTCGGCCGCGAGGCGGCCTCGCAGGCACGCGCCACCGCACGTCTCTTTATAAATAGACGCCACCGACTCCACAGTCGCTTATAAATGTTGCCGCGCTCACTCCGCGTCGACGAAATCGCCGAGGTTCGCCTGAAGCCCGGCCGCCATCGTCGATTTCCGCCGGAGCCGACCGAGCGAGACGGGGAGCTGCTCGGCGACGCCGCGGACCGCCTCGCCGAACGTCTCCGCGGTCCCGAGTTCGCCGTCGAAGGCGTTCCGGACCGCCTCGCGCACCTGCCACACGCCGACCGGTCCCCAGTAGTCGTCGGAGACGTGGCGCAAGACGAGCGCCTTCGCCTGCCGCCCGCGGTCGTCGAGGTGTTCGAGGACGCCCAGCCGAGACGCGTAGTAGGCGCCCGCCGTCTCCTCGACGTAGCCGGTCCGACCCTCGCGGCCCTCGCTGGCGGCCGCGAGGTACACCCCGGCCTCGGGGTCGGGGTTCCAGATCGAGCCGGGCGATTTCATCTCGACCAGCTCGTACTCCCACTGGCCCGGCACAAGGATCACCCAGAAGGCGTTTCCGAGGTACTCGTTCCGGTGGACCTCGATCCGGTCGACCGTCGGGTTGTCGCGGATCGAGCCGCGGAGGAACTGCCCGACCGTGTCGTCGACGGCAGTGATCGACCAGCGCGTCGGAACGAGTCGGCGGTTCTCTCCCTGTCCGAGCGCGCCCGCCGAGAGGATCGTGTTGATCTCGTACACGTCGAACCCGCGGCGGTAGAGGTACGTCATCGCCCCCTCGGCGCGCCAGTCGTCGTCTTCGAGCGTCTTCTTCACCGGTCGCGGGACGTGCGGGTTCTCGCCGAGGTCGGCGGTCCGGGCCGCCGCGCGCGGGCCGGTCGGCGTCTTGATGTCCTCCGTCCCGATATCGAAGTCGAGGTCCGGGGTCCCGTCGAGTCCGATCTCCACGTCGACCGGGCGGTCCGCGATGGCGACCTCGCGTTGAACGCCCAGCCAGCCGTTCCACGCGTCGTGGACGCTCTCTGCCGGGCCGTCCCCGCCGCTGACCGCCTTCACCCCGCCCGTCGCGCCCGCGTCCGCCACGTCGACCCCGCGCGTCGAGTTGAGCAGGCTGGTCCGCCGGTCGAACACGTCCGCGATGGAGACGCCCTCGTCGTACCACGCCGCGGAGGTCTCGAAGCTCGCGGCCCGCTCCTCGCGGCCGACCGGCGAGAGCAGCCCGGTCGAGACGTTCGGGTAGTCCGCGCGGCCGACGAAGATGGAGGGGGAGACGCTGCCGACGACCGCGTCGTCGGAGACGTGCTCGTCGAAGCGCCGCTCGAAGGAGTCGAGGTGATCGAGGATGCCGTAGTCCTTCTCCGCGGCGAGGCGCCGCCGCTCGGCGCGCTCGTTCGCCTCGAACTCGATGAACTCGTCGAGCCGCATTCAGATCGGCGTTGGCGGCGCACCGGCTTGAACGTTTCCGGCGAACGGAGGAGAGTAGACGAGGAGAGTAGACGAGAAGGGAGACGCGAGGAAACCGCCCGCTTCGGCGTCCCTAACTGTGGATCCCCATCGCTTCGATCTGCTCTTGGTACCGGTTCCGGATGGTGACCTCGGTGACCTGCGCCACGTCGGCGACCTCGCGCTGGGTCTTCTTCTCGTTACACAGCAGCGAGGCCGCGTAGATCGCGGCGGCGGCGTAGCCGGTTGGGGATTTCCCGGAGAGCAGTCCCTGCTCGGCGGTCGTCTCGATGATCTCGTTGGCCTTCGACTGGACCTCCTCGCTCAGCTCCAGCTCCGAGGAGAACCGGGGGACGTACTTCTTCGGGTCGACCGGTCGCATCTCCAGGCCCAGCTCCTGGGAGATGTACCGGTAGGTCCGGCCGATCTCCTTGCGGTCGACCCGCGAGACCTCCGAGATCTCCTCGAGGCTCCGGGGGATCCCCTCCTTGCGGCAGGCGGCGTACAGCGCGGCGGTGGAGACGCCCTCGATGGAGCGCCCCCGGATCAGGTCCTCGTTCAAGGCCCGTCGGTAGATGACCGAGGCGACCTCGCGCACCGAGCGCGGGACGCCCAGCGCCGAGGCCATGCGGTCGATCTCCGAGAGCGCGAACTGGAGGTTGCGCTCGCCGGCGTCCTTCGTCCGAATACGCTCCTGCCACTTCCGCAGGCGGTGCGATCTGCGACCGCTTCTTCGAGGAGATGGAGCGCCCGTAGGCGTCCTTATCCTTCCAGTCGATCGTCGTCGTCAACCCCTTGTCGTCGGATCGTCTTCGTCGTCGGGGCGCCGACGCGCGACTTCTCCTGTCGCTCCGAGTGGTTGAACGCGCGCCACTCCGGGCCGGGATCGATCTGCTCGTCTTCGACGATGAGTCCCGTCTCCTCGTGTATCAGCTCCCCGTCGGCCGTCCGGGTGAGATCCTCCGGATCGAAGTCCTCGGGGTCCAGTTCGTCGACGTCCTCGACCTCCTCGACGTCGATCTCGTCTTCCTCGGCGTCCTCGTCCCCCACGCGCTGCCGGTCGTGATCCCGTTGCCGGGTGGGCCGTGTCATCGCATTTATATGCTATCGAAATGGTTTGACTTAAAAGTTCGTTACTATGTGAGGGTGTGACAACCCCCGGTGCCGCGGTCAGTTCGACGGCGGCTCGCTCGGTAGCCCCTCGGACGCCCGTGTCTCGTCCTCGGCGACGTCAGCGGCACTCCCGGCGTCTGAGTCGGGCGTTTCGCTCGGCGGCTCCGGCGTCTCTTCCGGCGTCGCGGCGCGCTGGCCGGGCGAGCCGGTGAAGTTCTCGCGGCCGGCGGCGCCGCAGCCGGTCGCGGCCGGGTGGCCGTTCGGCTCGCTCGCGCTCGACCCGTTGCCGCCGGTGCCGCAGCGCAGGTCGAGCCGGCCGTCGGCGTCGGTGTCGACGCCCGTTAGGCTCTCGACGGGACCGTCGGGCTGCTCCTCGAAGACCTCGGGTTCGACGCCGAACCGCTCGGTCTCTAGGTCGACGAACGCCCCCAGCACGTCCGCGAGCGCGGGGAACGGTCCCCCGTCGGCCGCCTCGCTGACATCGGCCGCGAACCGCGGCACCCACCGGCCGACGTGGTCCTCGAGGAACGCGGCCGTCGCCTCGGTGACGCGCTCGACGCCCGTCTCGTCGCCGGTCTCGCGGAGGTACGCGCGCTGGGCCGCGAGGTGCGAGCAGAACTCCAGCTGGACGGAGACCGCGTCGGCGCGGTCGCGCGCCCCGCCGGCGTTCTCCAGGCCGAACGCCCGGTAGAAGCCGGCCGCGTCGGCCATCCGGTCCGTGTTGACGGTGACGCCGCCGGGCGCGTACGCGACCTCGTAGCGGTCGACCGCGCCGTCGGTCTCGACCCCGAACGTCCGGGCGAACGTGCGTTCGAGTTCGGTCGGGTCGTTCGGAAGGCGGTCGGTGACCGCGGCGGCGGCGTCGAGCAGCTCCCGCCGGCTATCGGCCCGCTCGGCGTCGCCCTCATCGGCGCGGTCGTCGGCGATTTCCGCGGCCGCCTCCACGATGACCTCGCCCAGCACGGTCGGGTCCGGATCGCGCTCCGCGTCGGCGGCGGTCCCACGCGGGCGGTCGAGCGCGGTCGCGAGCGCCTCGTAGAGTCGCCCCCGGTGAACGTCCCGCTCGGCGGCGGGCGAGAGGTCCTCGTCCCAGCCGCCCCCGCTCTTGTCGCCGACCGCGGACTCGTCGTCGACCGCGGCTCCGTCGCCGGGCCGTCCGTCCGTTTCGGTCTCGTCGTCGGTGTGATCGCTCATCGGTCTGGGTGGTTATGTCACGTCGAGCCGGTAGGCGTCGACGCCCTGTTCGAACTTGGGTCGCTCGGCGCGCGGTTCCTCCATCGGCACCTTCGCGACGGTGCGGCCGTTCTCGTCGTAGCCGATCGCCCGGTCTTCGGTCACCTCGAACTCCTCGATGCGCCACTCCGTGCTGCCCATCAGGTGGAGCAGGCCGCGGAGCTTCCGCTCCTCGGCGCGGCCGTCGCGGGCGCGGCGGTACGTCGCCTTCGCCTCCTCGACGCCCGGCCCGAACATCTGGTAGAGGTAGTCGTCCGGGACGTTGATCGGCGGGATGTAGTAGACGTTCGGCTCCAAGCCGAGCTGGGGGTACAGCGGCAGCGCCACCTCGGCCTCGTGGACGAGGTAGTCGATCGGGTTCGTCGGGTCCGCCTCTTCCGGCGGATTCACCCAGCCGTGCTGGCGAATCTTCCCGAGGCAGTTCTCGAAGCACTGCGGGACGCGCCCCTGCTCGACCTTGGGGTAACAGCCGACGCACTTCTGGGAGTTCCCCTTCGCCTGGTTGAACACAGACTTCTTGTACGGGCACGCCTGGACGCACTGGAGCTGCGCCTGACAGCTCTCCTCGTCGATGAGGACGATCCCGTCCTCCTGTCGCTTGTAGATCGCCTGAACGGGACAGGAGCCGGCACAGCCGGCGTACGTACAGTGGTTGGACACCCGCGGGAGGTAGAAGAACCACATCGGGTGCTCTTCGCCCTCGATGTGGGTGTCGCCCGCGAACGCCTCGCCCGCCGGCTCGTCCTCGCCGAGGTTCGGGTGCGCCCAGTCCTGGTCTTCCGGCATGTATCCCTCGACGTACCCCTCGTTGGCGATGTGTTCCTCGGTCGGGCTGGTCTCCTCCCAGTCGACGTCGTTGGCCTCCCAGATGGTGTCGCCGTCGTAGACGCCGTCCGAGCCCCACTCCTGGACGCCGAGCCGGTCTAAGATTTCCTGGTCCCAGCCGAGCGGGTGGGCGCCGTACGGCTTCGACTCGACGTTGTTCCAGAACATGTGCTCTTGCCCCTCGCCGTGGGTCCAGGTGGTCTTACACGAGAGCGTACACGTCTGGCACGCGATGCGACTTGTTGAGGTCGAAGACGGCCCCCCACTGTCGGTCCGGGCGGTTCTCGGCGTAGGGGTACTCCATCTCGCGGCCGATCTGCCAGTTGTAGACGGTTGCCATTGGTCTGAGTTGGTGTGGTGGTGTCGTTCTGTGGTCGCGGTTCCGTAGCGTCGCGGCTCGCGGGCGTCAGTCGGACTCGGAGCGGCCGACGAAGCCGCCGTCGAGGTAGTTCTCCATCCGCTCGTCCTCGTTCGTCGGGCGGACGCCCTCCTCGACGGGACGCCAGTCGCCCTCGCCGTCGACGCCGCCGTCCTCGGCCTTCTCGACCTTCACGAACGCCTCCTTGGGGGCGCCGTTGGCGGCGTGGACGTCCGGCTCGAACCCGTGATCGAGGTTGAGTCCGGCGAGGTTCTTCCGCGGCATCGTGTCGGTGAGCCACGTGCGGCGGAGCCACGTCGTCGTCGCCGACTGGTGGCCCCCCTGCCGGTACATCCCGACGTAGTTGGTGTCCTCGGCCTTCGCCATCCCGTCGTCGCGGCTCTCGGTCGCCTCGACCGACTTGTGGGAGGCGTTGGTCACGTTCATCCAGCTCCGGGTGACCCCCTGCGGGAGGCTCGGCTGGAACCGGACGCGCATCATCGCGCGGGCGACGTCGTAGGAGTCGTCGCTCTCCTCCCAGTCGGGGTACGGTCGGTCCTGCGGGTCGGCGTCGACCCACACGTAGTCGCCGTCGGTAAGCCCCTCCGCGATCGCGTCGGCGGGGTTCATCTCGATGTACCCCTCGCCGAAGTACGGCTGCCGTTGGTCGTTCCGGTTCATGTCGCCGAAGTTCGACCACCACACCGCGATGTTCGGCAGATCGCTGCCGAACGAGTGGGTACCGTGGCGGTACTTCGGCGTCATGTACACGTACTCGTACCCCTCGTTGAGGTCGTTGAGCGGGTGGCTGCTGTCTGTCAGCTCGTCGGGCGAGCGGACCACGTTCCGGACCTGCCGGTCGTTGCTGTCCTCCACTTCGTCGCCGTCCCACCCGCGGTCCTCGGGCGTCTCGGGGTCTATCACCGGGCTGTCGCTGTCGTCGACGATGACGTTCGGCTCGTACGGCGTCGCGTCCATCGGCTCCCGGTGGAGCGGGATGTTCTCGCCGGCCTCGGTGAACTCCGTCTCCTCGCGGAAGAACTCCAGCCGGCCGGTCTTGGTGTACCACGGGTCGTCGTCGAGCGTCTGCTCGTTGCCGACGTGTTTCGGGTACGACCGCGTCATGATGATCGCGGGCGTCCCCTCGCGCGCGTCTTCGAGCAGGTTCTCGACGTCGTACCCCTTCACCGTGTTCGAGTGGTCGACGATCCGCTGGAGGTACGGCTTCGCGCGGTGCTCTTCCTCGTCGATGAACTGCCAGTACCCCTCGAACCGGTCGTCGCCGGTGATCTCCGAGAGCTTCTCGGCGACGCCCTGGTAGTGCTGGGCGTCGTTGCGGGTGTCGTAGATCCGGTCGATCCCCGTCTCGGGCATCGTCGTGATAAAGGGGTTGGTGACCGAGGCGGTCATGTCGTGGACGTGGTGTTCCGCCCACGAGTCGGCGGGGAAGACGATGTCCGAGTACTCGCAGGTCATCGTCCACCACCACTCGTTGGTGAAGAACGCCTCTATCTTCCCGTTCCGGAGCATCCGCTCGATGATCTTGTACGCCCCCTTCGCGTTGCCGAGGATGGAGTTCGACCCGGACACCCAGATCGACTTCGTGGGCGTGTGCCATGTGCGAGTCGCCCTGGAAGTACTCGCCGTCGACCTTCAGCGGCTTGTCGAGGTTGGTGTAGAAGTGTGCCGAGTGGATGCCGTACCGCTGGTCGACGGTCGCGTCGGCCTCGGGGTCGGACTCGATGTCGAACGGGCTCTCCTTCGTGTACTGTTCGAGCCCGTTGAAGTAGGCGGCGCGGTAGTTCCCGGAGTAGGAGCCGACGTTGCCGGTCTGGTAGCCGACGTTGCGGGTGAGCGACGCCACGAGGAACACGGCCCGGTCTTTCAGGTCTGCGTTCGCGTAGTGGTTCGGTCCCATCCCCGTGAGGATCAGCGTCTCCTCTTTGTTGTCGGCGATGTCGTTCGCGAGGTTCTCGACCGCCTTGGGCTGGGTCCCGGTCACCTCGGCGGTGCCCTCGGGGTCCCACGTCTCCGCGAGATGCTCGCGGATGAGGTCGAAGACGGTCCGCACCTCGACCGTCTCGCCGTCGGCCAGCTCGACCTCGAAGCTCCCCTCGATCGTCGCGGACACGTCGAAGTCGTCGCCGACGTCGTCGCGGGTCACCGGCTCCAGCTCGCCGGTCTCCTCGTCGCGGACGACGAAGTCGCCCCACTCGTCGCGGAGCTGCTCGTCTATCACCTGCTCGGCGATGTCGGTCCGGCCGGCGGTCGGCCGGTCGCCGTCGTCGCCGACCGTCTCGGTCTTCTCCAGATCGGCCGGCTCGTAGTCTGCGAAGACGTCGCTCGCGCGCAGCAGGCGCGTGTCGTCCATCCGGACCAACAGCGGCAGATCGGTGTTCGCCCGGACGAACTCGGGGTCGTAGAGGTCGTTTTCGATCAGCTCGCGGGCGACGCCGAGGAAGAGCGCCGAGTCGGTGGCAGGGCGGACCGTGACGACCTCGTCGCACTTCGAGGCCGTCGCGTTGTAGTCGGTGAAGATGCCGGTGAGCTTCGTTCCCTTCACCTTGGCCTCGGTGAGCCAGTGGCAGTCCGCCATCTTCGAGGTGAGGTAGTTCATCCCCGCGACGACCAGCTGGTCGGCGTGCTCGACGTTCGCGAGGTCGAAGTCGACCGTCTGCTGGCCCGTGACCATCGTGTGGCCCGGCGGCAGGTCGGTGTGGAACGAGTAGTTGTCCAGCCCCATCGCGCCGACCGCCTCCTCTTCGTCGACGTCGCGGACGTAGTTGTCCAGAAGCGCCATCGAGTTGGCGTTCCGGTACTGGCCGAACAGCTTGATCAGGCCGAGCAGCGGCATCCCGCCGCGGAACTTCATCGACCGGACGCCGGCGCCGTCCATCTCCTCGACGATGCGCTCGTCGTACCCCTGTTCGAGCAGGCTGTTCGCGCCCGACTCGCCGGAGTAGTGGGTCGCCAGCTCGACGAGCGTCTTCGCCGCCAGCTCGTACGCCTCGTCGAAGTCGACCTCGACGAAGGCGTCCTCGCCGCGGTTCGCGTACTCCTCGGGCATGGAGCCGTCCGGATTTCGCGGGAAGCCCTCTTCGACCCACTCGCGGAAGCCCTCGCGGACCATCGGGGCCTGGACGCGCCGGTCGCTGTAGAACCGCTCGACCATCGCCAGCCCCTTGTTACAGACGCGGGGGTCCCAGCGCTGGGAGGCCTGGTTCCCCTGGAGGTCGGTCGCCTCGCCGTAGTTCATCGAGGGACCGAGCCGCGTGATCTGCCCGTTCTTCACGCTGGCTTCGAGGTAGCAGTTGTGCGTGTCGTTGGGCGTACAGGTGAGCATGAAGGAGTCGTCCCGGCTCCACACTTCCCGGTACTGCGACTCCCACTCCTCGTTCGGGTACGCCTCGAAGGGACTCCGCCGGCCCGGGAACGGCCCGGGATCGTCACCCATCGTGAGACGGGTGCTGCCGAGGTAGCCCGCGGCGCCGATGCCGGCGACGGCGCCCGCCGCGGTCAACACGTCGCGCCGGCTGACCTCGCCGTTGCTCTCCTCGTCGTCGGCACGACTCATCCGGACCACCCCCACCGAACCGCCGGGGCGTCGGGTCCTCTTCCCCCGTACCGGACCGATCGGTTCCAGATCATCGCATCCGTGACGGAGGACCGCCCGGCGATTATAACGGCCCTTCAGTTCCTGTGCCGTGACAGGTCTGGTGAACGTCTTCGGGGTGAATCACTTAAACGATTGACGGAGTCCCGAACGACGGCGCCGGCCGCGGCGGGCCGCCCGTCAGGCCGAACCGGCGTCGCCCTCGACGCGCACCACCGACCGGTCGTCGTCGACCGGTTCGACGTCGACCGCGAACTCGTCGTCGAGCGCCTCGCCGACCCGGTCGTCGCCCCGGTCGACGAGGAGCGGCCGCGGGCCGTCCGGGGCCGCCCCGGCCTCGATGAGCGCCTGCTGCTCGCGGAGCCGGTCCGGGAGCCCGCTGATGTCGACGGCGTCCTCGGGCACGTCCGGCCCGGCGTCGTCGAGGAACCCGGTCACCGCGGCCCGGATGTCCGAGAGACCGGTCGCGGTCGCGTCCGCGAGCTCGTCGAACTCGAACCCCGCGGGGTCGCGGAGGCTCGCGTCGAACGGGAGCGAGACGAGCGCCGGGTCGCCGTTCGCCTCGGCGACGAGGTCGGTCGGGTCGCGGTCGCCCGCTGTTTCTGCCTCCGGCTCGCCGTCACCGACTGCGTCGCCCTCGCGCACCTTGTTCGCGACCACGGCGGCGACGGGGACGTCGCGGGCGTCGAGCAGGCCTATCGTCCGGGTGACGTTCCGGACGCTCACGTCCGAGGGGGTCGTCACGACCACCGCGCCGTCGACGGGGACCCGCGAGAAGACGGTGTGGGCCACGTCGCCGACGCCCGGCGGGAGGTCGACGAGGAGCACGTCGAGGTCGCCCCAGACGGCCTCGCCCAGCAGGTCCGCGAGCGCGTCGTGGGTCATCGCGCCGCGCCACGCGGTCGGGCGATCGCCGGAGACGAGATCGATGCTCACGATCCGCATCCCGTCCGCGTACGCGGGCGAGGGGCGCCCCGTGGGCGTCGAGACCACCGGGTCGCTCGCGCCGAGGTACTCGGTGAGGTCGGGCGCCTGGAAGTCGGCATCGAACACCCCCACGTCGAGTCCGGCCTCACGGAGTTCGCGGGCGAGCGCGATCGTCACCGTGCTCTTGCCTGCGCCGCCCTTCGCGCCCGCGACCGCGAGGACGTGGTCGACGCCCTCGGGGCTGAGTTCACCCTCGACGCGGCTCCGCTCCGGGCTCTCGATCCGGACGTGGTCGACGCCGTCGATCGCCAGCCCCGCCCCGCGGACCTGCTCGCCGACCGCGGTCGCGACCGCGGGGGCGAGTCCGCCCGCGTCGAGCGTCGCCGTCACCACGCCGTCCCCGACGGTCAGGTCCGCGAGCACCTCGGCGGAGACGGGGTCGCCACGCGGCGTGTCGATCGACCGGATCTCGCGGACCATCCGGTTCTGGATCCGCTCGGCGTCCGGGAGGTCGCCCCCGCCGGCACCACTGGGCGGGGAACCCCCGCCCTGCGGGCCGCCAGCGCCACCGGGTGGTCCCCCGCCACCGCTTCCCGGCGGCTCGCCAGCGCCTCCCGGCGCTCCACCGGTTCCACCCTGTGGCCCTCCGGTCCCGCCTGGCGGAGAACCGCCGCCTTGGGGTCCGCCGCCGTTCTCCAGCGCCGGGTGGTTCCGTGGCAGGGCGCCCTTCCCGGTCTCCTCTAAGTCGATCGGTCGGTAGTTCCGGTTCGGGTCGTCCGTCGGCGGCGCCTCGCGGGTCTCGACGCCCGGCGGTCCGCCGTCGTCGCCGTCGCCGTGAGCGTGGCCGTCACTGTGGCCGTGGCCGTCGTCGTCGTGAGCGCGGCCGTCGCCGTGGGCGTGGCCGCCATCGCCCTCGCCGTCGTCGCCGGCGGCCGCCCGCTGCGACTCCTCGTCGATCGTCGCGTCCGATTCCTCCGTCTCGTCGCGCGTGTCGTCGCTCATTTGTCGTGGGTGTCGGTCGCGTTCGGTTCGGCCGCGTCCGGCTGGCCGAGCGATTCCGGCGGATCGACGGCGCGGACCGCCTCGCGGACCGCGTCGAACGGCTCGTCGCCCTCGGCGACGATCTCGCCGGCGACGCTCTCCGGGTCGGCGTCGCCCGCGAGGACGGTCGGGATCGGTGCCTCGGCGAACCCCTCGACGACCACGAGGTCGTGTCCCGCCGCCGCGAACCGGTCGATCGCCTCGCGGAGCGCGGCCCGCTTCCGCGCGTCGGCGCCGCCGATCTCTTCGGTGCCGTCATCCTCCTCGGTGCCGTCATCCACCTCGGAGCCGCCCTCCTCGTCGGAGTCGACATCGCCGACATCGCCGTCAGGGTCGGTCCCGTCGGGGTCGTGCGGACTGATCTCGAAGGCGTGTTGCGGCGTGATACCGACCGTCGCCGCCGCGCCCGCGGTCCGGTGGCGGTGCGTGTCGGTCCCCGGCTCGTCCGGCTCGATCGCGTGGTGGATCGACTTCACCGTCGCCACGCGCTCCCCTTCCGCGGCGAACGCGTCGACCAGCCGCTCGACGAGCGTCGTCTTCCCCGCGCCGCTCGGTCCCGCGACGCCGACGACGACCGGCAGCGGGTCGGCGTCGGCTGGTCGGTCGGCGGCCGCTCGCGAGTCGTCGGTCGGCGCTCCGTCCTCAGTCGCGGTTCGGTCGCGGCCCGTGGGGTTCATGGGTCGTTCTCCGTGGGGTTCGTTGGTCTCTCACTCGTCGCGTCTCACTCGTCGCCCGTCCCTGCTTGGTCGTCGCGGACCGCGGCCGTCCCCGCTTGGTCGTCGCGGACCGCCGCGGTCTCCGGGTCGGCGTCGGCCGGAAGCGCGACGGGGACGAGCGCCGAGAGATCCCGCACCGTTCGCGAACTGTCGAAATCGGGTCCGACGAGCCGGGGCAGCCCGTCAGCCGGCCCGTCGAGGCGCTCCGTCGCGACGACGGCGTCCAGCGCCTTCCGCACCGCGACGTGCGCCCGGTACCCGTCCGCCGACTCGGCGCGGACGTGGGTCGTCTCCGGCGGCGCGTCGTCGAGGAGCGGTCCCACCGGAACGCCCCGCCACTCGCCGCCGAACGCCCTCCCGGTCGCGCACCGGTAGCGGCAGGCGACGGTGACCGTGCCGCGTCGCTCTCGGACGGCGGCGAGACCGGTCAACAGGTCCGACTCGGCCCGCTCGGCGGTCGACGCGGCGTCCGCTCGGGTCGGATCGGCGTTCGACGTGGTCACTGCGCGTCGATCGAGGGACGCGCCGCCCCTGTCGCCTGTGCCTCATATATTCGGCCTTTTTTATCTCGACGGCGGACGGACAGCCCTTTGTCCGCCGGGCGCAGAACCCGGACGAATGCCGACGATCGACTGCGACCCGGCCGCTGCGCGCGAGCGCCTCGCGGACGCGGGCGTCCGGATCGACGAGGGGAACACGCCCCACGAGCGGTGGCGCGCCGAGCGCGAGGGGGCCGTCGCGGTCGCGTACGACGACAAGGTCGTCGTTCAGGGGAGCGACCCGACGCGGCTCACCGCTCTGCTCCGCGACGGCGGCGGCCGCGCGCACGTCTACTTCGACGGCGCCTCCCGCGGGAACCCCGGCCCGGCTGCGGTCGGCTGGTGTCTGGTCACCTCCGACGGGGTCGTTGCCGAGGGCGGCGAGCGGATCGGGCGGGCGACGAACAACCAGGCGGAGTACGCCGCGCTGATCCGCGCGCTGGAGGCGGCCGACGAGTACGGCTTCGACGCGGTCGACGTCCGCGGCGACTCCCAGCTCACCGTCAAGCAGGTCCGCGGCGAGTGGGACGCCAACGACCCGGAGCTCCGCGAGCGGCGGGTCCGCGCTCGGGAGCTGTTGGAGCGGTTCGACCGCTGGTCGATCGCGCACGTACCGCGGGAGATAAACGAACGCGCCGACGATCTGGCGAACGAGGCACTCGATGACGCGAACTGACGACGACCCGCCGGAGTGGGCGAAGGAACGGGCGCGGGAGATGATGGCGGTGGAAGGGGACGACGAGGAGACGGGCGACTCCGCCGACGCCGAGACTCCCGACCGCGACGACGACCGGGTCCCGGACGTGCCGGTCGAGGCCGTCGACGAGGCGGAGCGGCTCACGCGGCTCGCCCGCGAGGCGGAGTCCGCGGAGGCGACGCCGCAGATCGAGGAGGCTGCCGACCAGTACCGCGAGCGGCGCGACGCGCTCGCGGCCGAGTACGGCTACACCGCGCGCGTCCGCGACGAGGACGACGCGCTCGTGTTGTACCCCGACGAGTGGATGGACGACGGGACGGTCCAACTCGACCGCGTCGAGGACACCGACCGCGCCGTCGAGGTGTCGCTCTCCGGCCCGGGCGACACCGACCGCTACCGCGAGGTGGCCGCGTACAACGAGATCGTCGCCGAGGAGGTCGCCGAGCGGGAGGCCGAGGTCCACGCGCGGACCGCGGAGACGTTCGCGGCGTTCATGAGCAACCACTACGTCCGCCCGGTCGACGACGCCACCCCCGAGATGCGCGCCGAGTTCCGCGAGGAGTACCTGGTTCGGAACGGCTGGCCGACCGACGAGCAGCTCGACGCCGTCGACGAGTCGCTGTCCGTGATTGAGTCGGTCGCCGCCGGCGTCGACGAGCCCGCCGAGATAGAAGACTCGGCCGATGTCGACGATTCGGGCGACGTCGACGGCGATAGTCCCGACGGCGACGGTCCGGCGTAGCGGCGGCTCGGAGAACGAGGAAACGCGGCTTTCGCCGCGCCGTGTGCCAAAAGTGTTCTGTCGTGTTCGGTGCGGTCCAGCCGCGCGGGATCGGGGTCTCCCCTTACTCCAGCAGCTCGCGGACCTCGTCGGCGCGCGTCTCGTCAGTGACGAACCGGTCGAGGACCCACTCGATCTGGCCGAGGACGACGTCGTGGCCCTCGTCGGTCAGCTCGTACTGGTTCGTCCGCTTGTCCAGTTCGCTCTTCTCCACCAGCCCGAGGTCGACGAGGTCGTCGAGGTTGGGGTACAGGCGGCCGTGGTTCACCTCGGAGCCGTAGTACGCCTCCAGCTCCCGTTTGATGGCGAGACCGTACATCGGTTCCTCGGCGAGGATCGTGAGGATGTTCTGTTGGAACGCCGTGAGATCGCTTGCGGCCGTCGATTCATCAGTGACTGTTTGTGCCTCTGACATGGGTGGTAAGAGGGCATCCGAACTTATAGTCTTTCTCAACATTCACGATCGTTGCGATGCCTCATCCCGAACGAACGACCGGATCCACCGGCATCAACGGGCGTGTCGGCGGACGCCCGTACGCTCAGGCGACACAGTGCGTTCGACCGATCGATTCCGTTCCCGCCGGATACGCCGACGATCTGTCGGCGTGGTCCCGGATTCGACTCGCGATCGAAACCGGCCGATCGGTCGTTCGAGGGGTTTCGGACGGCTGACGCGGTCTCGCGCGGTTCGACCTCGGCCGCGTCCGAATCGCTGGATCCCGAAAGGACTTTGCCCGTCATCGACGCATTAACGGACACATGGTCAACCTCTGGGAAGATCTCGAGACGGGACCGAACGCGCCGGACGAGATCTACGCCGTCGTCGAGTGTCTCAAAGGCGAGCGGAACAAGTACGAGTACGATAAGGACGTCCCCGGCGTCGTCCTCGACCGGGTGCTCCACTCGAACGTCCACTACCCGTACGACTACGGGTTCATCCCGCAGTCGTACTACGACGACGAGGACCCCTTCGACGTGATGGTGCTCGTCGAGGACCAGACGTTCCCCGGCTGCGTCGTCGAGGCCCGCCCCGTCGCGCTGATGAAGATGGACGACGACGGCGAGCAGGACGACAAGGTGATCGCGGTGCCGACCGAGGACCCCCGGTTCGATCACATCGAGGACCTCGAGGACATCCCCCAGCAGATCCTCGACGAGATAGACGAGTTCTTCGCGACCTACAAGAACCTCGAGGCCGGCAAGGAGGTCGAAACGCTCGGTTGGGAGGACAAGGCGGCGGCCAAGGACGCGATCGAGCACGCGCAGGACCTCTACGACGAACAGGTCGCGTAGCGGCGGTATAACCCGAGCGCATCCACTGCCCGTGGCCGGATGCGTTATGCCTATGGGTAATTTTTAGGGTCGGCGTCGCGTATCGTCTCTTAGAGCCATGAGCGCCACAACGCCCTCCGTCGGCATCGACCACCCGACGGTCGTGCCCGCCAACTTCGATCCGGACGACGACGCGAATCCGGACGACGACGCGACGGCCGATGCGGCTACCGACGACGAGAGCGCCGCGAGCAACGACGCGTAGGGAGCGCAGGCACCCTTCTCAGGCGCGTTCGACGACCGAGGAGAGCTTCGACGCGTCGTCTCGAAGCGCCGCGAACGTCTCGTCGACCCAGTCGACGGCCGTCGGATGGGTCGATTCGAGCACGCACCGGGGGTTGTTCCGCTCGTCGTGCGCGGTCACACAGGCCATGTTGCCGCGCCGAAACAGCCCGTACTCGATCGGCTCGGCGCTCACGTACACCTCGGCGGCGTCGTCGTCCAGCGCGCGGTCGGTCGCCGGTTCGAACTCCGCGACCGAGGCGTCGACCACGTCGCGATCGATGACCAGTTCGACGCTCGCGCCGTCGTCCAGCGCCGCGGCCGCGGCGTCGTTGAACGGCTGGATGACGACGGGAGAGACGGCCCGAATCTCGCTGCCGCAGCTCTCGTGGAGCAGCTCAGTGAGCCGGTCGACGGCCGCCAGCGGATTCTGCTCGGACGCGACGGTGAGATCGCTGTCGGGGAGTCCCGCCGCGGGGAAGTCGGCGCCGACGCGCTCGACGGTCGCGGCGAACCGCCCGTAGCGGTCGCCGCGTTCGACCTCCGTCAGGAGCGTCTCGTACGCGTCGTGGACGCGCTCTCCGGTCGGCGTCACCCGGTAGGCGGCGTCCCGTTTCACCACCCAGTCCCGCTCGCGGAACCCCGCGAGGATCCGCTGGACCGTCGTTCGGGTCGCGTCGACCGCGCCGGTCAACTCTGCCGGGCGTTGCGGGTTCTCGCGTAGCGCCCTGAGTATCGCGACCCGAACGGGCGAGCCGGCGAGGTACTGTGCGCCGTCGTGTCCGTCCTCGGCCGTCATCGTGTGATCCCAGTGTACGGGTACCGACCTGTTAACCGTACCGCGTCGCGGTGGGGCCGGTGTCGCAGCGCCGACCCGGAACCCCTCGACGTCCGCGTCAGTCCCGGTACCGGAACGACACAACGGTCCCGACGGTGTCCTCGCCGGCGATGCGCTCCGTGGTCACGGTCACGGCGGCGAGCGCGTCCGCGCCGAGCGCCTCCTGTATCACCGCTCGGAGCGCGTCGGGGTCGGCGCCCTCCTGTATCACCGGCACGCGGACCTGTCGGCGGTTGACCGCGACGTCGCCGAGGTCGTACTCCGTGTGCTCGAACGCCGCTCGGATCGTGGACTCGATGTCGGTCATGGCGATCCGAACTCCGCGCTCGGCGGTGAAAAAACGGGGTCCTTGACCGAGCAAGCGCGACAGTTCGCGATGACTCACGGGCTTTCGGGCCTATCCGGTGTGGCCGATATCCGGCTTTTTTGCCGCTGACTCTATTTAATACGTATTTATTTTATTTTAAATATCTCTATCGTTCCACCGCAGAACAATCTTAATATTTATTTATCCTGATACTTTTCGAATATCGGACGAAAGTGTGGCAGATTACGTGGCAGAGCACCCGAAGATGGCCGGCGTCCTGTTCACCGCCCTCCTGCTATTGACGCAGGCGGCGCCCGCGGCGGCGAATATGGCCACTACTAACCCCGGTCCTTAATCGATTACCGCTTCGTCGCTCCAGTTCAGCCCGCCATCAATAAAGATAGGTGCCGTTTCTAGACTTAGAAAGTCGATTAGTTCGTGCTGTGGAATATCTTGGACGTTGATAGTAGCCGGGATGTAGTGGTTGTGTGTAGATTCTGATAGATTTATCCCCGTTAATGATCCTTTTCCATATGGTCCGTTTGGGAGTATCCTCGCGTCTAGGTCCCACGAACCTGCGGACGATTCTGAGGTATCGAGTACTGAAACAGACCCACTTCGACTCTGACACACCGTCGTCCCCCCGTCGCCAACCACAATGTATTGATTACCCGTGATCAGCTCCCGCTTCGCGACGTGAAGCGCGGTCCGGAGGTTGAACCCGCTGTTCATCAGGCGGGCGATGATCCGGCCGAGCGTCGTCGCGGGCGAGTTCGCCACGTCGGAGAGGGTGACGATGCCGCCGCGCGAGCCGCGGTGGACGAGCGCCTCGCCCTGCCGGTAGGACTGGCAGGCGTTGAGCAGGAAGGCGCTGACCCCGATTTCGAGCTCCTCGTCGGTCAGATCGAGGTAGCTCTCGGCGCACTGCATCCCGCGGTCGTCGACGTGGCCGATGTAGTGGAGGAAGTCGACGTCGGACGCGAGGGCGTCGCGCATCTCCTCGCGCGAGAGGTCGTGGCGCACCTCGATGTCGAACTGGACCATGTCGCGGAGTCCGTAGAGATCGGCGACGTCGCCCTCCTCGCGCATCTGCTCGTCGTTACAGACCACGAGGACCGAGATCCGCGACTGCTCGACCTGCCCCGCTTCGAGCCGGCGGTGGTACGCGTCGAGCGTCGCCTTGTTCGCGTCGAGCGGGACGCCGTCGCCGACCCACGCGTGCTCGACGGTGTCGACCGGCTCCGGCCGAACGAACTCGGTCTGAGCCGAGACGGCGCCGCGGTCCGCGGGAGCGCCCGCGCCGCGGGTGGTCCCCGCGCTCGCGGCGCCCGCGCTCGTGCCGCCCCGAACGAACTCGCCGCCATCGAGTTCGACGCCGTCGGCCGGGATCTCCCGTCTCGTCGCCTGCGGAGAGCTCCGGTCCGCGCCGCCGAAGAAGCCGGCACCGACGCCCTCATCGTCGTCCACCGGCGTGACCGTCTCCGGCGAGCGAACGACCGACAGCTCCCCGGCGACGAAGGGGAGCATCTCCACGTTCTCCGGGTCGGGACGGACGTCCGTCGTCAGCGTCCACTGCGGTAACTCCGGCTCGACCGCCTCGAACGGCACGTCGAGGTACTCGCCGAGCCGTTCGGCGAGCGGGAGGTCGTACAGCCGCCCCCAGTCGAGGTCGAGGTCGGTCGTCTCGCGCTCGTGGAGGTCGACCGGGTAGAACCCCTCCGTGCGGGCGAGACAGTCCATGTGGAACGACTGCCTGAGCACCTCCGCGGTCCGCGCCTCGAACCCCGGTTCGAGCGGGTAGGTCCAGCCGTCCCCCTCGATCCGCGGGGCGTCGCCCGCCACGACGTCGGCCGCGAAGTAGTAGGCCAGCGAGACCACCGGGTAGAGGTAGCGGTACTCTGGCGGGACGACGATCCGGACCCCGCTCCCGACCGGCTCCACCCGCTCTGGGACGCGGAACTCCTCGCCCGGTTCGATGAGCGGCGGGTGCCCCGCAGGGTCGGGAACGACCGCTCCGGGCTGGTGGTCTGGAGCGCGGAGCCGAGCAGCGAGACGGCGTCCATCAGCGACTCCGGGTCCGTGGGTGTGGTGATCGTCCCCGCCGGGGTCTGGTGGAGTGACCGGAACCCGAGAGCGACGCTACCGGGCGTATCGAGGTCGATTCGGGTGGTCCGGTCGGTCGTCGAGACAGAGAATCCGGACTCGAACGAGAGGTACAGCTTCGTCGGTGCCGGGTTGATACCGACGTGGTACGTCCCGTCCGGCATCGTGTAACAGTCCCCGTGAGTGAGGAGCGTCCCGTCGCCGGCCCGCGTCTCGACGACCGCGACGCGGGGATCTCGATCGATCCGGTCTCGACCGCGACGCTGGCGTCGACCGGGAAGTAGTGGTCCGACTCGGGGCGCGAGCGCGGGTCGACCGGGCGGTCGGTGTACACCTCGAACTGCGTGTTCTCGATGTGGTCGGTGACGGTTATCCCGTTGGCCTCACGCAGCGGGTCGATGTCGATGCTCATTGGAAATCGCCGCGGCGGTCGTCGGGGAATGCGGGGACCGGCGCCGCGACAGTGCGTGCCACTCCGTAGTGCGATAGCGGCGATAAAGCTTGTGTCGGTCGGATCGCCGCGGACCGAACCGATAAAGTCCCGGCCGTCCCACCTCCGCGTAATGATAACGCTGGGAACGGCCCGCGCCTCCCCGGGCGAGACGGACACGGGCCGTCTCGAGGTGGGGGAGATGCGGGACGGGAGTCCCGTCCGGCTGCCGGTCGCCGCGATCAACGGCGCCGCCGACGGGCCGACGCTGTACGTCCAGGCGGTGAGCGACGGCGACGAACTGAACGGGCTGGGCGTCGTCAACCGCGTCGTCCCGCGGATCGATCCGGCCGAGCTGTCCGGCTCCGTTCTCGTTGTCGGCATCGTGAACCACTTCGCGTTCCAGGCCGCAGAACACCGGAACCCGGTCGACGACCGGAAGATGAACCGCGGCTACCCGGGCGACGCCGACGGGACGACCAGCGAGCGGATCGCCCACGAGACGTTCCAGATCGCCACCCGCGCCGACTACATCCTCGACCTCCACCAGGGGTCGACGAGCCGGATGATAAACGAGACCCGCGTGCGCTGTGGCGTCCGCCACCGCCTCCACGGGGAGTGCCTGGAGCTGGCGAAGGTTTTCGGCTGCGGCCACGTCCTCGACATCAAGGGACCGGACGGACAGCTCGCCCGGGCCGGTCCCGAACACGGTATCCCGACCGTCGACCCCGAGCTGGGTGGCTGCGTCGGCTGGGACGAGGAGTCAATCCGGTACGGCGTCGAGGGCGTGTTCAACGTGCTCCGCCACTACGGGTTCCTCGACGGCGACACCGACCTCGAATCGCAGACGCGCGCCCGCGGCTTCGACCAGTACGGCTCGCCAGCGGGCGGGCTGGTCCGCTTCGAGCGCGAACTGGGCGAGCGCGTCTCGGCCGGCGACGTGCTGTTCGAGGTGACCGACACCTTCGGCGCCCTGGAGGGCCGCGTGACCGCCGACGCGGACGGCGTCTTCTGGCGCACGCGACGGCTCCCGCAGGTGGCCGCCGGCGAGTACGTCTGCTCGATCGGGACCAACGTCGACGAGTACTGATGGGGGGCGCCGACCCTCCGGAGCGGAGGACGAGAGCTTCCCGCCGACTCCGCTGTCCCGAGTGCGGCGAGACGTACCGCGACCGCTGGCGCTGCCGGTGCGGCGCTCCCCTCGACTTCGCCGACCCGCCCATCCCCGAGGGCGCCGCACCCGACCCCGCCTCGTTCGACGCGCGCGACGGCCTGTGGGCGTTCGACGACCTGCTCGCGGTCGGCGACGACCCCCGCGACCGCGTGACGCTCGGCGAGGGGATGACGCCGCTGGTCGACGCGGACGGGAGGCGGGACGGCGCCGCCCGAGACAACGACGCTCCCCCGTGGAACGCGTCGTTCAAGCTGGAGTACGTCTTCCCGACCGGCTCGTTTAAGGACCGCGGCGCGACCGCGACGCTGACTCGGGCCCGCGAGCTGGGCGTCGAGCGCGTCGTCGAGGACTCCTCGGGCAACGCGGGCGCCGCGATCGCGACCTACGCCGGCCGCGCCGGGATCGCGGCCGAGATCTACGTCCCGGCCGACGCGAAGGAGTCGAAGCTCCGCGCGATTCGCCGCGCCGGCGCCGACCCGGTCCGGATCGAGGGAAGTCGACAGGACGTGACGGACGCGTGCGTCGCAGCGCTCGGCGCTGATGAGAAGGATCCGTCGCGGACCGACGCCTGGTACGCCAGCCACGCCTGGAACCCGGCGTTCTTCGAGGGAACCGCCACGGTCGCGTACGAGACCGCGCTCCAGCGCGGCTTCGAGGCCCCCGACGCCGTCGTGACGCCGCTCGGCCACGGAACGCTCTTTCTCGGCGCCTACCGCGGGTTCCGCCGGCTCGAACGCGCCGGGTGGATCGACTCGGTCCCCCGGCTCTACGGCGCGCAGGCGGCCGGCGTCGCGCCGATAGTGCGGGCGCTTCACGGCCCGGAGGCGGCCGATCCGACGGGAACGGTCAACGACGCGGCCGACGGGATCCAGATCGCCGAACCGGTCCGCGAGCGCGAGATCCGGGAGGCGATCGACGCGACCGGCGGCGACGCGCTCGCGGTCACCGAGGCGGCCGCGACGCGCGAACTCGACCGCCTCCACGCCGCCGGCTTCGACACGGAACCGACCTGCGCGGTCGCGCCCGCGGCGCTGCGGACCCTCCGCGAGCGCGGCGAGATCGGTCCCGACGAGGACGTGGTCGTGCCCCTGACCGGGAGCGGACTGAAAGGCTGACCCGCCCGGAGTCGTCGGCATCCGAGACGGCGGACCGCACTCCACCGGCACCCCTTTTCTGTCGGCGACCGTTCGTCCCCGTATGGAGGTGCTCGTCTACGGCGCCGGCGCGCTCGGGAGCCTTGCCGGCGGGCTACTTGCGCGCGAACACGACGTGACGCTCGTCGGTCGCGACCCGCACATGCGGCGGATTCGCGAGGACGGGCTCCGGATCGACGGCGAGGTAGACGTCCGGGTCACGCCGCGCGCGCTCACCGACGGGACGCACCGCGCGGCCGACCTCGCGCTGGTCACGACCAAGGCGTACGACACCGACGCGGCCGCCCGAGCGCTCGCGACCGGCGAGTACGAGGCGGTCTGCTCGCTCCAGAACGGACTCACCGAGGAGCGGCTGGTCGCCGCGCTCGACGCGACGGTGCTCGCCGGCACCGCCAGCTACGGCGCCCGGTTCGCCGAGCCGGGGCGCGTCACCTGTACCGGCGTCGGCGAGGTGGTCGTCGGGGCGCTCTCGGGCGGCACGAGCCCGCCGGCCGCGCGGATCGGGGCCGCCTTCGAAGCGGCCGGTATCGAGACGGTCGTGGCTGAGGACATGCCGGTGCGCCGCTTCGAGAAGCTCGCGGTCAACGCCGGGATCAACGGTCCCTCCGCGCTGGCGCGGACCGAGAACGGCCCGACGCTCGACGGCCCCGTGGGCGAGATATCCCGCGAAGCCGCCCGCGAGACGGCCCGAGTCGCTCGCGCGGGGGGGATAGGCTTGACCGACGACCGCGCGGTCGCCGCCGTCGAGCGCGTCGCCGCCGACACCGCCGCCAACCGGTCGTCCATGTACGAGGATGTCGCGAACGAGCGCCGCACCGAGGTCGACGCCGTCTACGGCGCGGTCGTCGACCGGGCAGACCGACACGGCGTGTCGGTGCCGACCTGCCGGACGGTCGGATCGCTGATCCGCGGCTGGGAGGCGGCGCGCGGGCTTCGGTGAACCGGGAGCGCGGCGGCGCTACGGCGGGAAAAGAAAATTCGGTCCGTCAGCGACCGGCGCGGCTCAACACCACTCCTCGAGGACGGTCGCGTTGGTCTCGTCGACCGACACCCACGCGTCCTCCCGCGAGACGTCCGCGATGACGAACTCCGGTCGCGACGACGAGGAGTCGATGGACGCCATCACATCCGGCGCGTCGCCGGCGTCGAGCGCCGGGTCCGTCGGCAGCGCCGTCCGGCGGCGGTCGGGGTCCGGGTCGTCCCAAGGAGTGGAACTCCGTGACATGGTTGTGAATAGTTCACAGTACGTATAAGAGTTGCGAACCCCGACGGAACTGGCCGTCATATCGGTGATTCCGGGGACTGCCGACCGACGTATCTCCTGAAAACCCGCCTCGTGGGCGACGATCCGCCGAAACGTGTCGGGTTTCTCATCGGCTCGCGGTCCGGCGCGACGCGACCGATCCGGCGCCGCGCGTGGATGTCCGTGACACGCCATCGCTCTCCGCACACCTTCGCAGTATACAAGAGGTGTCACGCTGAAAGACGGGCATGAACGTCGCAGACGCCATGACGCCGCGCTCGGAGCTCGTCGTCGTCGAGATTCCCGGGAGCCGGAACGACGTGTTGGAGTACATCCAAGAGTACGGGTTCTCCTCGGTGCCGGTCGTGAAAGACGTCGACGGCGACGAGGTGTACCGCGGGTTGGTCACGCGCGACGACCTGATCGACCAGCCGGACGAGGACCAGCTCGCGCTGCTGATGCGCGAGGTGCCGACCGTGGGGACCGACGACGACATCGTCGACGCCGCCCGGACGATGGCCGCCGAGGAGTCGCGTCGACTCCCCGTGGTCGACGGCGACGAGCTCGTCGGCATCCTCACGGTCACGGACGTGGTTCGGGCCATCGCTCGCGGCGAGGTCGACGGCGAGACGCCCGTGGGCGAGTTGGCGACCAGCGCGGTCAACGCGACCCACACGGGGACGCCGCTGCCGGTCGCCGAGCGGGAGATCGGTCTCTCGGGGGTCCCGTACGCGGTCGTCCTCGACGACGACGCCGCGGTCGCGGGGATGCTCACCGAGGTCGACATCCTCGAGGTCGCCCGCGTCGTCGAGGGCGAGGCGAGCACCGGCGACTCGATCGCCGAGGAGGACTCGGAGTGGTCCTGGGAGGGGATCAAGGCGACCGGCGCGCGCTACCTCCCCACCCGGAACGTCGAGCTCCCCGCGGAGGCGGTCCGCCACTTCATGACCGAGGACCTGGTCACCGTCAACGCCACGCGGACGGCCAAGGAGGTCGCCCAGGAGCTGATCAGCAACGACATCGAGCAGGTCCCGCTCGTCTCGGGCACGGACTTGGACGGGATCGTCCGGGACGTCGACCTGCTGGAGGGGCTGTAGATGGCCGCAGACGCGCTCGCCGAGCTCGCGAAGCGCCGCGGGTTCTTCTTCGGGTCGAACGGCGCGTACGGCGGCACCGCCGGCTTCTACACCTTCGGCCCGCAGGGCGCCGCCCTCAAGCGGAACGTCGAGGACGCGTGGCGCGACCGGTTCACCATCCGCGAGGGGAACCGCGAGATCGAGGCGCCGACGGTGATGCCCGAGGCCGTCTTCGAGGCCTCCGGCCACCTGGAGGGGTTCGACGATATGCTCGTCGAGTGCCCCGAGTGCGGCGAGTCCCACCGCGCCGACCACCTCGTCGAGGACGCCACCGAGATCGAGGACGCCGAGGCGCTCCCGGGCGAGGAGGTCGAGAACCTCATCGCCGACAACGAGATCGCCTGCCCCGCCTGCGGCACGCCGCTCGCCGGCGAGCCGGTGGAGGCGTTTAACCTCATGTTCGCGACCGACATTGGTCCCGGCGACGCCCAGCCGGGCTACCTCCGCCCGGAGACGGCGCAGGGGATCTTCGTCGAGTTCCCGCGCTTGAAGGAGTACGCCCGCGGGAACCTCCCGTTCGGGATCACCCAGATCGGGCCGGCCTACCGCAACGAGATCTCGCCGCGCGGCGGTCTCCTCCGGCTCCGCGAGTTCACGCAGGCCGAGCTTGAGCAGTTCATCGACCCCGAGGAAGACGAGCCGCCGCTCGACCGCGTCCGCGACGTCGAGGTCCGGCTGTACCCCGCGACCGAGCAGGAGGCCGACGACGGCGACTACCTGAACACGACGGTCGGCGAGGCGGTCGACGAGGGCGTCATCGGCTCCCCGTGGGTCGGCTACTACCTCGGCGTCGCGCAGGAGTGGTACGAGCGCGTCGGCGTCGACCTCGACCGGTTCCGGTTCCGCCAGCACCTCGCGGGCGAGCGCGCCCACTACGCGGCCGACTGCTGGGACGCCGAGAGCGAGGTCGGCGGCGACTGGATCGAGATCGCCGGCTTCGCCTACCGCGGCGACTACGACCTCTCGAAACACGACGAATACGGCGACGACGCGTTCACGGTGTTCAAACGCTACGACGAGCCGAAGACGGTCGAGAGCGCGACCGTCGACCCCGACATGTCCGTCCTCGGGCCGAAGTTCGGCGGCGACGCCGCCGCGGTCGCCGAGGCCCTCGAAACGCTCGCCGAGCGCGACCCGGACGCCTTCGACGGCGAGACGGTCGAGGTGACGGTCGGCGAGGGCGACGGCGCGGAGACCCACGAAGTCGACGCCGGCGTCGCGAACTTCTCGGTCGAGGAGGTGACGGAGAGCGGCGAACACATCACCCCGCACGTCGTCGAACCCTCCTTCGGCGTCGGCCGCACCGTCCAGACGCTGCTCGCGCACGCCTACAGCGAGGACGAGGTCGACGGCGAGGAGCGCACCTACCTCTCGCTCGAACCCGAGGTCGCGCCGCAGGACGCCGCCGTCTTCCCCCTCGTCACGAACGACGACCGCCTCACCGCGCTCGCCGACGAGGTCGCCGCCGACCTGCGGGCAGCGGGGCTGGCGGTCGCGTACGACGACTCCGGCTCGATCGGCCGCCGCTACCGCCGGCAGGACGAGGTCGGCACGCCGTTCTGCGTCACCGTCGACCGCGACGGCATCGAGGGCGACGGTCCCGACACGGTGACGCTCCGCGAGCGCGACTCCGCGGCGCAGGTCCGGATCCCGGTCGCGGAGCTGGCCGACGAGTTGACCGCGCTGCGAGGGGGCGAGCCGTTCGCGTCCGTCGCCGACCGGTACGACGCGGTCGACACGGACGTCGACACCGCGGGGAACTGAGGGCGTGACGCTCCCGGCCGCGGCGTGGCGCGAGCGCGTGGAGTTCGAGCGGCGGCTGGTCCACGCGAGCGGCACGCTGTACCCGGTCCCGTTCCTGCTGGGGTGGATCTCGTGGGAGACGACCGGGCGGCTGCTAATCGCCAGCGTCGCGGTCGCGGCCGTGCTCGAAGCGCTGCGCCTCTCCGGCTCCGCGGGACCGCTCGACCCGCTGTACGACGCGCTCGTCCGCGAGTACGAGGCGGACGGGATCGCGGGCTACGCGCTGTATCAGGTGAGCATGGCCGCCACCGCGCTGGTCTTCGCGCCGGTGTTCGCCGTGCCCGCGATGTGGATGCTCTCGATCGGCGACCCGATAAGCGGCGGCCTCGGCGAGAACGCGGCGACGGAGCCGAAGCGGCTCTCCGTGGTTGCGGCGATGGTGTTCGTCTGCTTCGGGATCGCCGTCCCGTACGCGATCCCCGAGTTCGGTCCCGACCCGGGCGTGATCGTCGCGCTCGCGGGTGCGATTCCCGCCGCGGTCGCCGACGGGCTACCACCGATCATCCGCGGCGTCGCCGTCGACGACAATCTCACCATTCCGCCCGCGGCCGCGAGCGGGATGTTCCTCGCGGCGTCGCTGATCGGATAGCGGGTCGGGCACGCGGCGGCGTCGAACGCAACGATAGCGCCGCCGCTCGCCGAACGAGACTGTGAGAAGCGCCGAGGCGGAGATTTGAACTCCGGTGTCCGAATGGACAGTAGATTTCGAATCTACCGCCTTGGCCAGGCTAGGCTACCTCGGCTCGCTTCGACGTTGGCCGGTTCCGCTGTTATGCGTTTCGATCGCGCTCGCGGCGCGGTCCCGGAATCTCCGACCGACCGTCGCGCGGTCCCGGATTCCAGGCCCGCGGTCTCGAGCTCCCCGGTTCCGGTAACGCTTTTCGGCCCGGCTCCCGTGCGGTCGGTATGGACGTCCCCGAAGCGGCCGACACCTGCGCCCGCGTCGTCGACGAGGTCGGCGGCGCGGTCGTCGCCGACCGCGAGTTCCTCGACCGCGTCACCCTCGGCATCCTCGCCCGCGGTCACGTCCTCTTGGAGGACGTGCCCGGCACCGGAAAGACCCTCTCCGCGCGCTCGTTCGCGACCGCGCTCGGCTTGGAGTTCTCGCGGATCCAGTTCACGCCCGACCTCCTGCCCGCCGACGTCACCGGGACCAACGTGTTCGACGAGCGCGACGGCTCCTTCTCGTTTTCGCCCGGCCCGATCTTCGCGAATGTCGTGCTGGCCGACGAGATCAACCGCGCGCCGCCGAAGACGCAGGCGGCGCTGTTGGAGGCGATGGAGGAGGGACAGGTGACCGTCGACGGCGAGACCCACGACCTCCCCAGCCCCTTCTACGTGATCGCGACGCAGAACCCCGTCGAGAGCGAGGGCGCGTTCCCGCTGCCGGAGGCCCAGCTCGACCGGTTCACGATCAAGACCTCCATCGGCTACCCCGATGAGGAGGGCGAGCTGGAGCTGCTCCGGCGCCGCGCCGGGCGCGTCGAGCAGTCGCCGACGGTCGACCGCGTCCTCGACCCCGACGCCGTGGCGACGCTGCGGGAGGTGCCCGAGTCGGTCCGCGTCGACGACGACCTGCTTCGTTACGCCGCGGCGCTCGCGCGGGCGACCCGCGAGGACCGCCGCGTCGAGGCCGGCGTCTCCCCGCGGCACCCAGCGCCTCTTCGAGACCGCGCGGGCGGCGGCGGTGATCGCCGGGCGGGAGTTCGTCACGCCGGACGACGTGAAGCGCGTCGCGGAGCCGACGCTCGCCCACCGGCTCGTGTTGACGCCGGACGCGGCCGTCAACGACGTCGACGAGCGCGACGTGATCGCCGACGTGCTCGACCGGATCGCGGTGCCGACGGTGGACGCGCCCGAGGCGTGAGTCGTCGTCGGAGGAGTATCGGCCCTACTACTCTTCGTCTCGCTCCGCGAGCAGCTCCGTCGCCGTGAGCAGCGACTCCAGCTCGACGCCGTGGTCGGCGAGCAGCTCCGCCGCCCCCTCCTCGCGGTCGACGACGACCAGCACGCGGTCCACGGTCGCGCCCGCCTCGCGGAGCGCCTCGACCGCGTCGACCGCGGACTGACCCGTCGTGGCGATGTCCTCGATCACGACGACCTCCTCGCCGTCGTCGAGCCGCCCCTCGATCCGGTTGCCCGTGCCGTACTCCTTCGCCTGCTTGCGCGCGATGACGTACGGGCGCCCCAGCTCCGCGGCCGTCACCGCCACCAGCGGGACCGCGCCCAGCGCGACCCCCGCCAGCTTCGTATCCGTGTCGGCGAGCCGGTCGGCGAACGCCTCGCTCACGAGCGTCAGCGCCTCCGGGTCGGTCTCGAACAGGTACTTGTCGACGTAGTAGTCGCTCGTACCGCCGTGGGACAGCTCGAACTCGCCGAACTGGACGGCGTCGGCCGCGGTGAGCGCCGCGATCAGCTCGCGTCGTCGGTCGTCGTCGGTCATACGCCGAGAAGGGCCGCCGCCGACAATAAACGGGTCGGAACGCGGCAGCGGACCGGCGGCGCCCCCGCGGACCGTGGGGGTGCTTCCCCGGATCCGTCGCGCCGGTCGTCCCGACACGATTTAGGCGGCCCGCTCACAACGAGCCGGTAATGAGCACGCAGGCCGCGACGGCGGACCGGACAGTCGTGATCGGGCTGGAGGTCCACGTCCAGCTCGAGACCGACACGAAGATCTTCTGCGGCTGCTCGACGGAGCCGGCCGAGGGCGAGGAGCCGAACACGCGCACCTGCCCGACCTGCCTCGGGCTGCCGGGCGCGCTCCCCGTCCTCAACGAGGGCGCCGTCGAGGCCGCCGTGAAGATCGGGAAGGCGATCGACGCCGACATTCCCGAGACGACCACGTTCCACCGGAAGAACTACTACTACCCCGACCTCCCGAAGAACTTCCAGCTCACCCAGTACGACGCGCCGATCTGCCAGTCGGGAGAGCTGGAGGTCCGCGTCGACGGCGACCCACGGACCATCGGGATCACCCGCGCGCACCTCGAAGAGGACCCCGGGAGCCTCCAGCACGCCGGCGGCTCCATCGAGTCGGCGACCCACACGCTGGTGAACTACAACCGCGCGGGCACCCCCCTCATGGAGATCGTCACGGAGCCGGACTTCCGCTCGCCGGCCGAGACGCGCGCGTTCCTCGCGAAGCTGGAGGAGGTCCTGGAGTACCTCGGCGTGTTCGACCCCGGCCGCGACGGGAGCCTGCGCGTCGACGCCAACGTCTCGCTCGTCCCCGCCGAGCACGTCGCCGACGACGGGGCGATCGACGACGAGGCCCTCGACGAGGTGAACCGCGCGGAGGTGAAGAACATTTCCAGTCACAAGGGCGCCGAGCAGGCGCTCGCCTACGAGATCACCAGACAGGAGAACGTCCTCCGGCGCGGCCGCGAGATCGAACAGGAGACCCGCCACTGGGACGAGTCGCGCGGCGTCACCGTCGGGATGCGCTCGAAGGAGGCCGAGAAGGACTACCGCTACTTCCGCGAGGGCGACCTCCCCGCCCTGGAGGTGGCCGACTGGAAGGAACAGATCCCGATCCCGGAGCTGCCCGACGCCCGCCGCGAGCGCTTCCGCGAGGAGTACGGACTCGACCGCGAGGCCGCCTCGAAGCTCACCTCCACGAAGGCGGTCGCGGACTTCTTCGAGGACGTGGCGAGCGAGTTCGACCCCGACCTCGCAGCCACGTGGGTCGCCGACAACCTGCTCGGCGAGCTCAACTACCGCGAGATACAGATTACGGACGTCGAGGGCCGGCTCGACGAGTTCACCCGGCTGATCGAGCTGGTCGCGGCCGACGAACTGACCGTGAAGAACGCCGAGGAGGTTGTCCTCCGCGAGATGCTCGACGAGGGCGACGACCCCGAGACGGTCATCGAGCGCGAGGGACTCGGGAAGGCCGAGAGCGGCGAGGTCGAGGCCGCGGTCGCGGCCGCCATCGACGAGAACCCCGACGCCGTGAGCGACTACCACGACGGCGACGAGGGCGCGATCAACTTCCTCGTCGGGCAGGTGATGCAGGAAACCGGCGGCAGCGCCGACCCCGGACAGGTGAACGGCCTGCTCCGCGAGGAGCTGGACGGCTGAGACGGTCGGTTACTGATATGGTATTTAAATTCTCGTGAGCGGCGGCGACGAACGCTTATAAATGACGATGCGGTCGGCGCGTGCCCGTGAGCGGCCGCCATCGGCGGCCGCGAACGGCACCGCGCGAGGGAGTCGGCGGTCCGGAGCGAAGCGGAGGACCGCCGACGAGGCTGGGGAGGCGTGAGGTGCTGTGCGGTGCGGGGCGGGACTCGAAGGGGCAGCCGCGAGGCGGACGCAGACGACGTAAGCACCGCAACGAGGGAGCGTAAGCGACCGAGTGAGGAGCGCAGCGAGTGTGCGTCCGCCTCGCGGCTGGGGCTTCGGTGGTAATCGTGTCGATCAGTTATTTATAAGAATCACTGTCGTACGGCCGAGCGGCTGGGGCTTTGGAGATGTTCGCCGCCGACCCGTTGTCGACTATTCATATATGAGCGGCTGGGGCTTTGGCGGTGTTCTCCGTCGATCCGGATTTGAGGCTCTGTTGAAATCCTCTTCTTTAGATAGGTTCTTGTCTGAAACAACTGGTTACTGAAAGGTGCGAAGTACTCAATTTTCTCTCATCTGTAGGGTTTCGTAGATCGCTCCTATGACGGAGATACTCAAGAGGACGAACAATGAAACATCCACGAGCGTGTTGAATGCCGTTGGCCCGTTGGAAATGAGGTCCTGTAGAGTATTCCACTGAAGTGATGTAAAGAGAAAACTCAGTAAAATAAGCATCATCAGCTCACGCCATTGCGGTATGTCACTGGTGGAGGGCATTGTCCTGATTGTCCACCTCAGAAATCAAAATATCTTCTGATGGGTGTGTCTCCTGTACTGACCACATCCGGTCAGAATATATCATTTCCTGAGTATTTCAACAGAGCCGCCACGGATGGTCATGTCGTGTTGTATCTGAAGGAGAAGGTTCAACAGAGACAAATAAACAGCTGCCGAAGGAATGTGTAGATAGATGGGAACGAGTAGTCAGACGGGGGGTAGCAAAACAATACCCGGAATGCTCAGAGAGTCCCACGATTTCGTTTTGGCGTGTATTCTGAACTCTGCACTCATTCTTGGAGTGGTCGTATTTGAGTGGAGTCTTCTTGAAATCGCTGTCATCTATCTCATCGAGATAGCGATCATCAACCTCCTGTTCTTTTCTGTCGCGTTGTTCACGCCACAGTCCGTGGATGATCTCGGTGGGGATTCTTGGGGTGAAGAGCCCACTTCAATTCAGCCGATTGGTCTAATACCGCCGGTATACCGGCGGAATATCAACTACGTTTTGCGAAAGGCGGTTATCCCAGCTTTCATTCTTACAGTAATCATGACTCCTTTCCTTTCCGGTTCTGATTTGGATTCAGGACTTCCCCTCTCAGTCGGGCTCACAATTGCTGGCATTGTTTTCTTTCAGCTATCGCGCGTCTGGCGCTATTTCATCGTCAACCGGTCATATCAAGATAAATCGCCGGCAGACGCGATGGCCTTCGCGTTTGCCCCCGTCTTTGAGTTGTTTCTGATGTTGGTCTTTGTGGTTGTTCCCGTCAGCTTTGTGATTATCGGGACGGGTACCGATCTGGATTCACGGGCCGTGTGGTTGCTCTATTTAGTTCCGATGGGGGCGATCAGGGCATGGATAGGGAGTTTAGACCCTCAGACAGACGATTTTAGTGTCAAGTAGGATTAATATATGTGTAAATCTCTGAGGATTTCAACAGAGCCGGATTTGACTATTTATAAGTAACCGGCTGGAGGTTTGGCGGTGTTCGTCGCAGCGTCGTCGTTCGTTTATAAATAACCGCAAGCGATGTCACTCGGTCGATCCGATTCACCTGCGTCAACGACCGACTGTCTTTATCCTGCTCGCGTGACGTATCGCCGCGCATGGCCCTCCCTTCCACCTTCCTGTCCGCCGTCCCGGCCGCCCTGCTCCTCCTGCTCGCGTGGGAGATCCGCGTCCGCGGGAAGGTCGGCCTGATCGCGGGCTACGACGGCGGCCTCCCACCCGAGCGCGAGGCGGAACTCGCCCGCGACGCGGCGGCGGTCCTCGTCGTCGCGGCGGCCGCGACGAGCCTCCTCGTCGTCGACGCGTGGATCGGCGCAGTCCCTCGACCCGGACTGCTGGTGACGGTCGCGATCGCCGCCGCCGTCGCGTGGTTCCTCTGGAAGTGGAACGTCAGCGAGCCGGACGGCGACTGAGTCGAGCGTGCCGAAACCGTACGATTGACGCCCGCCCGCCCGCTACCGCGCCCATGGACGTGACCGTCGAGGTCGTCGGCGAGGGGACCGAGGAGTACAGCCTCGCCGCCGACGCGACGTACGACGACCTGATCCGCGCCGCGGGCTACCACCCGCAGGAGGCGTCCGCGCTGGTGGACGGCTCGCCGGTCCCGGGCGACCGCGTCGTAGACGCCGCGGAGGTGCGTGTCCTCCGACTGATAAAGGGCGGCGCGACGGACGACGACACGTGACCGAAGAACACGACTGCCCGGCCCCGCCCAAGGACGTGACCGTCGAGCAGGCCATCCCCGACGACCGCCTCGACGTCCTGCGAATCCTCGACGCCGCGATGCTGGAGACCGACGCGGAGGCCGTCGACGACCGGATCGCGGCCGAGGACGTTCTCGTCGCGCGCTCGACGCGGACCGGCGGGGTCGTCGGCGCGCTGGTCGCCGTGCGACCCGAACCGAGCCGCCTCCACGTCGATGCCGTCGCGGTCAGGCGAGCGCGACGCGGCCGGGGGATCGGCTCCGCGCTCGTCGCGGCCGCGGTCGACCGCGGCGAGTCGGACCCAGTGGTCGAGACCGTCTCCGCTCAGTTCGACGCCGAACTGACCGCGTTCTACGAGGCGCTGGGGTTCGCGGTCGACGCCGAGGGCGCAGACGAGGGGCGACAGAATCGGTCGTCATGCGGCATGACGCCCCCGCGGCCTCGGCGAGCGACGGTCTGAAGAAGGGAACCGAATTCGGGGTTCAAAGGTTGATCGACCCCCTCGATATCTGATCGCCCTCGATATTCACGACACCCTTGCTCTCGAGACTGCGGATGGCTCCGTCTACTTCGGTCGACGAGAGACCGACTCGCTCGTACAACTGCGACCGAGAGATCGCGTCGTCGAACGCCTGTACCACTTCGAGTTCCCGGTACACGCGTTCCGTGATTTCGCTCACCACCTCGGAGAGCGGCGTCGTGACGTTGTGCCGCTCCTCGAGCGCGACCAGCGCCTCGTTCACGTGCGAGACGAACAGCTCCTGTCCCAGGAGGTCGATCTGCCGCTGGAGTTCCGCCTCGATGATGCCGAAGTCCAGCCCCGTCTGTACCAGTGCGAACATGTCGTCGACGTCGTCAGTGCGCCCGGCGACCGACTTGAACAGGAAGATGTCCTCGGCGCTGACGAGCGCAACGGTCAATCGCCCGGCGTTCAGATACGCCTCGCTTCGCTCGCGCATCCCCTCGGAGAGAATGAACTTGTCGACCACCTGCCGGTTGAAGATGTCGATACGACAGCCGTCGTCGTTCTCGAGGATGCGTTGTGCGCCGAGTTCGTCGTACTCCTCGCCCGGATCTCTGACGACCTCGTAGCCACAGGCGAGCAAGGCACCTTGCAACTGTCGGAGTCGCATCTCCGTCGGTGACGACGAGATCGATGTCTTTCGTCGTCTCCTTGAGGTCGCGGAACGCCATCGATCCGCCACCGATCAGGTAGACCGTCAGCGGCGCTTCGATCCGGTCGCCGAGCCGCTCCAGCTCCGAGCGGATGTACTCGCTATCGAATCGCTCTCTCATACTGCCACCCCGTACTCGTCGGCGAGGTCGCTGAACTCGTCCCACGTCGGGAGTGTCTCCGTTCGAGTCTTCCCGTCGGTGTCGAGGTACTCCAGCAGCGCCCGCACGTCGTCCTTGACGCCGTACGTCGTCGCGATGTCGAGCAGTTCGTCTCGATCAATGTCCACCTCGCCGAGCAACAGGAGACAGTACGACCGCGAACGCGTGTCGTTACCGATGATCAGCACGTGACAGCACAGCTCCTCGGGGGAGATTTCGTCCGTGGACTCGGAGTACAGGTAGTACCGACGCTCGCGGGCCAGCAGTGGTAGGCCGTAGGCTTGGAACTTCTCAGCCCCGGTCAGGTGGAACGCAGTCGTCCCGATCAGCTCGTCGGTCTGGACGAGGAACTCGTCGAGTGACTCCCAGAGGATCGTGTAGGTATCGGTGTATCCCTCGATCCGGTTCCGGTTCCGGTGGTGGGCGAATTCGCGGGCCAGCCTTGCCAGGTCCTCGAATTCGTCGTTGAGCGCGAACCGCCCGTCGTCGCGGTAGACGAGACCCCGATGCTGGAGCGGCGAGAGCGACCGATAGACCGTGCTGCGATGGACGCCGGCCTGTTCCGCGAGGTCGGTCGGCGACGCCGGGGCGTCGAGGTGGTACAGCACCCGGAGGGTTGCGACCCCCGAGCAGTTCCGCGAAGGGAATGTGGGGGTACCGCTGAACGAACTGGTCGTACAGCTCGATGGCTCTCGCGCTCGACCGGTGGACGTGCTTGGTCTTCCCCGACCGGGTGGTGTGAACGAGTCCCTTCTCCTCCATTCGGTCGAGGAGTTCGGAGACGTAGTTCACGCTCCGGTCGAGTTCCTCGGCGAGGGCCGAGACCGTCGGCTCACCCCGGACGGCAGCCAGCACGCGGAGTTCGGCCTCGGTGTACATATGTCGCAATAAGACGATCTAATTATAAAAGAGTTCGTAATATAGCAACACATTTGGTTCCGCTACTGTATCGGAGTGTGTTCAGTACGCACTCGCTGTTTCTCGTCGAACCCCTCGTGTAAGGCCACACCGAGACAACCGGTGCTATTCGATGTCCCTTTCCGCGTTGACGCCGTTTCTCCCCGTATGAACGCAGATTCGCCCACAATTCTCACGCGGAACGCGTCAAAGGAACTGGTGGCATAGCCATGTCTGGGAAAGACGACTACTACAACCGGTCCAAACAACAGGGGTACCGCGCCCGGTCCGCCTACAAGCTGAAACAGCTCGACGAGGAGGCCGACCTCCTCGAGCCCGGCGACACCGTGGTCGACCTCGGCGCCGCGCCCGGCGGGTGGCTCCAGGTTGCCGCCGAGGAGGTCGGCGAGGGCGGCACCGTCGTCGGCGTCGACCTCCAGCGTATCGACGAGTTCGACGACCACGATATCGAGACGCTCCGCGGCGACATGACCGAGGAGCGCACCCGCCACTACCTTCGGGAGGCGGTCGGCGAGGGTGGCGCGGACGTCGTCGCGAGCGACATGGCGCCGAACATGACCGGCGAGTACAACCTCGATCACGCCCGGTCGGTCCACCTCGCGCGGCAGGCGTTCGACACCGCCGAGGAGCTGCTCGCGTCCGGCGGCGACTTCGTCGTGAAGGTGTTCCAGGGCGAGGACCTCGATCCCTTCCGCGACGACGTGGCGGAGTCGTTCCAGTACGTCCGGACCGTCTCGCCGCCCGCCTCGCGCGACGCCTCCTCGGAGGTGTACCTCGTCGCGAAGGGGTACACCGAGTCGCCGGTCGCCGAGGGCGACCGCGTCGAGGTGACGATCGAAGAGGAGGGCGACGAGGGCGATGGCATCGCCTACGTCGACGGCTACACCCTCTTCGTCGACGGCGACGTGGGCGAGACGCTCACCGTCGAAGTCACAGATGTCAAGCCACGGTTCGGCTTCGCGGAGCGGGTCGACGGCGGCGGGTCGGATTCGCCGGCCTGAGTCGGGCGTTCGATCGATCCGTCTGTTCCTCGGCCGCGATCCGCACACCTTCGCGGCCGCTATCAACAGAGATAATTCGACTCTAGATCTTATGTACCCCCGTGGGCGAGTTGCGACAAATGGACGGCGATGACGCGAGAAACCGGTCCGATCGAGGTCCCGTCGACGGGGACCGTTCGGCGGCATCGACCGACGCGGACGCGACCACCGACGGCGGCGTCGCGTCCGACGAGACGACGGCGGCCTCCCGCGCCAGCGCGGGCGACGACGTTCCCGTCTCGGCGTTCCGCGAGGTCGCGGAACAGTTGGCCGACGGTGACCTCGGGGCGCGGTTCCCGGCCGAGGAGACCGACGGCGAGGCGGCGGCGCTCGCGGCGACGCTCAACGAGTTCGTCGACGGGGTCGCGGAGACGGTGTCCGCGGTCGACGGCTTCGGCGACGAGGTCGCGGGCGCGACCGAACACGTCCGGTCGAACGTCGACCGCGCGAAGGCACAGAGCGACGAGGTGTACGCCGCGGTCGACGACATCGAGGACGCCGCGACCCGCCAGCGCGACGACATCGCGGCCGCGACGAGCGAGCTTCAGACCGTCTCGGCGGCCACCGAGGAGGTCGCCGCCTCCGCGGATCAGGTGGCCGAGACCGCGGCCGGCGTCGCCGAGCGGACCGACGAGGGGACCGACGCCGCGACCGCCGCCATCGAGGAGCTCCGCGTCGTCGACGAACGGACAGCGGAGGCGCTCGACCGCGTCGAGACGCTCGAATCGGAGGTCGCGGCGATCGAGGACGTCACCGACCTGATCCAGGACATCGCCGACGAGACGAACATCCTCGCGCTCAACGCCTCGATCGAGGCGGCCCGCGCGGGCGAGGCCGGCGCCGGCTTCGAGGTGGTCGCGGAGGAGGTCAAGAGCCTCGCGGAGGAAGCCCGGGACGCGACCAGCGAGATCGAGTCGTCGATCCGGTCGGTCCGCGCGGAGACGGACGCGACCGTCGACGAGATGGCCGAGATGCGCGAGCGCGCCGACGAGGGGATAACCACCGCCGAGGAGGCGCTGGAGGCGTTCACCGACCTCGCCGCCGACGTCGAGGAGACGACCAGCGGTGTCGCCGAGATCCGCGACGCCACCGACGACCAGGCGACCTCGATCGAGGCGGTGGTCGACGCGGTCGAGTCGGTCGGCGACCTCGCCGAGGAGACGGCCGCGGACGCGGGCGACGCCACTGCGGTCGCGCACGCCCAGAAGACGTCGCTCGCGGAGGTGGCCGCCGGCGCGTCGACGCTCTCCGACCGGACGGGCACCCTCGACGACGCGCTCGACACGTACGACGCCGACGGCACCGAGGACGACGACGCCGTCGTCCTCGACTTCTGGCACGCGCTCGGCGGGCGCAAGGCGCGGCTCCTCGACGAGTTCGCCGCCGAGTTCGCCGCCGAGACGGACGGGATCGCCGTCCGCCCCGCGTCGAAGGGGAGCTACCGCGGCGTGTTCGAGGCGACGCTCGCGGCGGCGGACCGGGGCGACCCGCCGGCGATCTCCCACCTCTACGAGATCGGGACCCAGCGCGCGCTCGACAGCGGGGCGTTCACGCCCGTCGAGCGCCTCCTCGACGCGGACGCGGGCGGCGTCGCCGGCACCGACGCCGCGAACGGCCCGGGTTCGGACTTCTCCCCGGACGACCTGCTCACGCCCGTCGCCAACTACTACCGGACCGACGGGGTCCTCCACTCGATGCCGTTCAACGCGTCGACGCCCGTGCTGTACTACGACCGCGCGGCGTTCGAGCGCGCCGGGCTGGACCCCGACGACCCGCCGGAGACGTTCGACGAGGTCCGTCGGTGCGCCGAGCAGCTGGTCGAGAGCGGCGCGACCGAGACGGGGATCACGTTCGCGACGTACTCGTGGTTCGTCGAGCAGTGGTTCGCCGAGGCCGGCGAGCCGCTCGTCGACGCCGACAACGGGCGGGGCGGCACGCCGACCGAGAGTCGGTTCGACGGGCCGGTCGGCGAGCGGGTCTACCGCTGGATCGCCGACATGGCGGCCGACGACCTCTACCACGACCCCGGCATCGAGGCCCGCGGGCAGGCCCGCGAGGCGTTCCACGAGGGGCGCGCCGGGATGCTCATCGGCTCCACCTCCGCGATGGTCGACGTCCGGGAGGGCGCCTCCTTCCCGGTCGGGGTCGGCTACTTCCCGGTCGCCGACGAGCGGCACGGCGTCGTCGTCGGCGGCGGGTCGCTGTGGGTCGCGGACGGGGCGTCGACTGCCGAGCAGCGCGCCGCCGCGGCGTTCCTCGGCTGGCTCGCGGCGCCGGAGCAGCAGGCGCGCTGGCACCGCGAGACCGGCTACTTCCCGGTCCACGAGGGCGCGGTCGACCGCCTCGACCGGGACGGCTGGTTCGACGAGAACCCCGGCTACCGCACCGCCGTGAACCAGCTGCTCGACGCCGAGGACACCGTCGCCACGACCGGCGCCCGGATCGGCCCGTTCGACACGGTTCGGACGCTCGTCGCCGAGGCGTCCGTCGACGCCCGCGAACACGGGGTCGACTCCGCGGTCGAACGGCTCGCCGACAGCACCGCCCTCCAGCTCGAACGGTACGCGGAAGAGCGCGCCGACCACTCGTAGGCGTCGCCTCCGATACCGGCGCCGGCCGGGACTCCGGGCGCCGCACCGACTTTCCGGCGGTTCAGCGCTCCCGACGAACCCACTCGCGCAGCGTGAACCGGTCGTACTCCGTCTCAGCCGCGACCTCCCACTCGCTCTCGTCCCACTCGGGGTAGCGCGTGTCGCCCTCGTAGGCGCCGTCGACGTGGCTGAGGACCATCCCGTCGAGGTGCGGCTGGAACAGCTCGTAGATACCGCCGCCGCCGAGGACGTAGACCGTGTCGACGCCGACCTCGTCGGCGGTCTCGCGGGCCAGTTCGATCGCTTCCTCGTCGCCGTTCGCGACCGTCGCGGTCGGCACGTCGACGCCGTCGACGCTCCGGCTCACGACGATCTCGGCGGCTCCCCGGGAGGTTGTCGCGCATCGAGTCGAACGTGCGGCGGCCGAGGATTACCGGCGACCCCGCGACGCGCTCCCGGTACTGCCTGACGTCCGCCTCGATGTGCGGCCACGGCACCTCTCCGTCTCTCCCGATCACCCGATCTTCCGCCACGGCGGCGACGCTGACGAGTTTCACGGTCGGAGTAGGGCGGCGCCGGTGAAAAGTCCGCGCGTCGGGCACCGAACGGAGTCGTCGAGACCGAGCGGACTCGACCCCCGGCTTCAGCCGTCCAGCCCGAGCAGGTCGAACGGGTAGCCGTTGTCGAGCTCGTCGGCGCGCTCGTAGACGACCCGCGCGGCCGCCACGTCCTGGATCGCGAGGCCGGTCGAGTCGAAGACGCTGACGCCGCTCACGCCGTCGGCGTCGGCCGGGGTGCCCGGCGTGCCGGGACGGCCCGCGCGGCGGCCGACGACGATCTCGCCGATCTCGCCGTAGATGTCGTCGTCGGTGAGCGTCCCGGCGGCGTAGGGGACGTTGATCTCGCCGGAGTGGGTGCACTGCTCGTGGTCGTCGATGACGACGGTGGCGTCGAGCAGGAGGTCGTCCGCCAGCTCGTGTTTGCCCGCCGCGTCCGCGCCCATCGCGTTAATGTGCGTGTGCTCGCCCACGTCGTCGGGACCGACGATCGGGGTCTCGACGGGGGTCACCGTCGAGAGCACGTCGCAGTGGCCGGCCTCCGAAATCGAGCCGGCGCGCACGTCGAACCGGCCCTCGAAGGCGTCGACGAAGTCGGCGACGCGCTCCTCGTCGAGGTCGCTCACGACGACCTCCTCGATGTCGCGCACCGCGGCGATGGCTTCGAGCTGCGTGTACGACTGGACGCCGGCGCCGACGATCCCGAGCGAACTCGCGTCGGGGACGGCGAGGTGGTCGGTCGCGACCGCGGCGGCGGCGCCCGTTCGCTTCATCGTCAGCGTCGTCCCGTCGAGGACCGCCAGCGGGAACGCCGTCTCCGGGTCCGAGTAGATCATCGTCCCCATCACGGTCGGCAGGTCGTGGTCGTCGGGGTTGTCGGTGTGGACGTTCACCCACTTGATCCCGGCGGCGTCCCACCCCTCGCCGGTCGCGGTCTCCTCGGCGACATCCTCCTCGCGCACGTCGAGGTAGGCGGGCATCGATCGGAAGTCGCCGTTGTACTCGGGGAGGTCGATGTACGACTTCGCCGGCATCTTCGCGTCGCCGCGCTCGTAGGCCGTGAACGCGCCGCGGACCGCGTCGATCACGCGGTCCATCTCGGCGTTCTCGTCGACGTCGTCCGCGTTGAGGAGCAGCGTCTGCATGCCGCAAAATTCGCCGGCCGTCACTTAGTCCCTTCCGAACTCGCGTCGCGCTCGGCGGTCAACCACCGCGCGAGGTCGAACCACCGCGCCCGGCGATCAACCGCCGCGCGAAGGTCGCCGAGCGTCACCCCGTCGGGCAGTCGGGCGTGATTCGGATTCTTGGTCTGCGTCCCGACGCCTCACGAGCGGCCGTCGCGGCCGCCTCAGAGGATGTAGCCGGCGGTCGAGAGCACGTAGTAGGCCGCGAGCAGCGCCGCGATGAGGTACTGGCCGAGCGCGACCTCGTCACCCTCGCCGACCGCGAGCTTGATGATCGGGTACGCGACGATGCCGGCCGCCAGTCCGTCCGCGATGGAGTAGGCGAACGGCATCAGCGTAACGGTAAGCCCGGCCGAGACGGCCCACGCGGGGTCCTGCCAGTCGACCTCGACGAGCCCCTGAAGCATCATCACGCCGACGACGATCAGCGCGATGAAGGAGGCGTACTCGGGGATCGCGGCGACGACCGGGATCAGGACGAGCGACGCGAGGAAGAGGGCGGCGACGACGAAGGCCGTGAGTCCGGTGCGGCCGCCCTCCTCGACGCCCGCGGACGACTCGATGAACGTCGTCACCGTGGAGGTGCCGACGACGGCGCCGAAGGTGGTGCCGACCGCGTCGGCCATCAGCGGCCTGTCCATGTCGGGGAGGTCGCCGTCTTCGTCGAGGAAGTCGCCGAACTGCGAGACGCCGATGAGCGTCCCGGCGGTGTCGAAGAAGTCGACGAAGAAGAACGTGAACACGATCAGCACGAAGGTGAGCGGGTCGATGTCCGCCAGCCCCTCGACGAACGCGCCCGCCAGCGGCGTGATGTCGTACTGGGCGGTCGGTATCTGGCCCGGGGTGACCGTCCCGCGGGCGAAGACCCCGCCGAAGGTGAGTGCCCACCCGGCGATCGAGGTGGTCGCGATGCCGAGGACGATGGCGCCGGTGACGTTGCGGGCCCACAGCACGAACGTCAACACCAGGCCGAGGACGCCGAGGATCGCCGGCGGGTTCGCGAAGACGTTACCGAGCGTGACGAGCGTGTCGCCGTGGGCGACGACGATCTGAAGCTCCTGAAGCCCGATGAAAAGCAGGAACAGTCCGATGCCGGCGCCGACGGAGCGTTTTACCGGCTCCGGGAACAGCCGGATGACGTACTCGCGCGCGCCGACCGCGGTCAGGATCATGAAGAGGACCCCCTCGACGAAGACGGCGGCGAGCGCCGTCTCCCACGCGACGCCGAGTCCCTCGACGACCGTGTACGCGAAGAAGGCGTTGAGACCGAGTCCGGGCGCCAGCCCGAACGGTCGGTTCGCGTACAGCGCCATCACCGCCGTCGCCACCGCGGCCGAGAGCACGGTCGCGATGGCGATCATCTGGACGACCTCGAAGAACTCGTAACCCGGGATGTCGATGGCCTCGGCCAGGATGAACGGGTTCACGACGATGATGTACGACATCGCGAGGAACGTCGTGAGCCCGGCTATCAGTTCGGTCCGGACGTCCGACCCGTGCGACTCCACGTCGAACCGCGCCGCCAGCGTGTCTGAAAGCCCCATTGAACGCGTGAGTGTTCCCCGGGATCGACTGATAAGCTTTGCTGAACGAGACGAATGATGATCCGTATATGTGGATCGAAACGCCGGATTAATCGGTTTCTCTCCGGAGAGTATGCGCGAACGTGGCTACTCGAACGTCGTCAGCGCGCCGACCGGCGCGTCGGTGATCGCTCGCGCGCGGTCCATCCCCTCGTCGCCGATCGCGATGAGCGTGAACACACCGGTGATGTCGGCGTCGCCCTGGAGGGCGATGTCGAGGAGTAGCTCCTGGGTCTCGCCCGAGCGGATCAGGTCGTCGACGACGAGGACGGTGTCGCCGGCGTCGATCGCGCTCGCGGGGAGGTAGTAGGTGAGTTCGATGCCGGAGGCGAGCCGCTGGCGCGACTCGATGAACTCCTCGACGGCGGTCTCCTTCGACTTCTTGGCGTACGCGAGCCGCGCGTCGAAGAAGGAGGCCATCGCCGCGCCCAGCGTGATCCCGTCGGTCGCGGCCGTCAGGACCACGTCCGGCGACTCGAACTCGAACGTCTCCGCCGCGACCGGCGCCACCAGGTCGAGGAACGACTGGTCGAAGACGACGCCGGAGTTGTCGACGTACCCCTCGTCGTCGAACTCGACGCGCGCGACCAGCTCGTCGGCGAGCGCCTCGCGTCCGACCGACTCGACGACCTCGCTCGCGCGGTCGGTGCCGGGCAGCACGTGGCCGTTCACGTATCGGTTCAGGTCGCCCGCGGGCAGTCCGGTCACCTCCGACAGCTCCTCGTACGTTCGCGTCTCCTTCAGCATCCGCAACACGGCGACCGCCTGTAGCTGGAGGGCCGCCTTCTCTGCGCGATTCATATAGATGATCGCGATCGCACAACTATGAATACGTCGAAGTCACGCGCCGGGAGAAGACCCCACGTGTATGCGTCTCACTCCTCCGGCGCGTCGAAGAACACCGCGGGGTCGTCGATCGCGATCTCGACGCTGTCGCGGTCGTCGAGAGGGCGCAGCCGAACGGTGAGCGACCCCGCCGCCTCGGCGGCCGCGCGCAGCGTGGCGAGGTCGTCGCGCTCGAGGTACGTCGGCACGCAGATCGCCACCTGCGCCGCCTCGTCGGTCGCGACCACCAGCCGGTACGCGACCCCGTCGGCGGCGCCCGCGTACACGTCGACGCCGTCGATCGCGGCCTCGTCGACCGCCGAAAGCGCGGCGTCGAACTCCGACTCCGGCAGCAACACGTCGATCCGGGCGGCGTCCGCGACGGGGTTCACCTGCCCGGGGTGTCCCGCGATAGCGGTCCAGCCGCGCTCTCGGTACGCCGCCGCCGTCGACTCCGCGTCCTCCTCGACCGCTCCCCACCGCGGTCCGGGATCGGGTCCGTTCATGTCGCCCGGCTATCGTCCACGCGCCCGTACATAGGCGTCGGTTTTCGCTCGCGTCGAGCTCTCGTGTCTCTCCGTCGTACACCGAGGATTCGGGGGATTCTCCTGTCAACGCATCGCCAGCAGGCGGTAGCGACAGACCCTGTGTCCGCCGGTAGGTTCATAACGCTCTGTCGTATGGGATCGTCTATGCCTACTGACAACGACGATCACGTCGACAGGCGGACGGTGCTCAAGTACGCTGGAACGGCCGGTGCGGTCGGTCTCGCCGGTTGTTCCGGAAACGGCGGGGACGGCGAGGACGGCGGGAACGGCTCCGACGGCGGGGACGGGTCGGACGGTTCCGACGGCGGAGACGGCGAGGACGGCTCCGACGGGGGCGACGACACCTTCGAACTCGGCGTCACCATGGGTCAGATGGACTCGGGACTCGACCCGCAGGACCACGCCGAGACGAACACGGAGATCATCGTCGGCCAGCTGTACGAGGGCCTGCTCGACCGCGACAAGCAGGGCGGCATCATCGCCGGCCTCGCGAACGAGTGGGAGCGCACCGACGACGGCAGCGTCCGGTTCCTGCTGCGCGACGGTCTCACCTTCCACAACGGCGACGAGGTCACGCCGGAGGACGTCCGGTACAGCATCCGCCGGATCGTCTTCGAGGACGTCGGCATCGCCAGCCCGCAGTCCAACGACCTCGGCTCGGTCTCGGAGGTCACGACCGGCGACGGGCAGGTGACGGTCTCCTTCGAGGGGTACAACCCGATCGCCTTCCAGCTGTTCGCGACGAACGGTCCCGTCATGCAGCAGTCGTGGGTCGAGGAGAACGGCAGCGACTACATCAACCGCAACGCCAACGGCACGGGACCGTTCCGCCTCAGCGAGTACGACTCGGGCAACGAGGTCGTTTACGAGCCGAACGAGGAGTACTGGGACGGCGCGCCCGCGGCCGACGAGCTCACGATGAGCGCCTCCAGCGAGTCGAGCACGCGGGTCAACCAGCTGCTCGCCGAGGAGACCGACATTGTGACGAACGTCCCGCCGAACGAGGTCTCCCGGGTGAACGGCTCCGATGTCGCGACGATCAACTCCGTGGCGAGCGCGCGGATCATCTTCCTTCAGATGCGCTACGACGTGGAGCCGTTCTCCAGCCAGCAGTTCCGGCAGGCCCTGAACCACGCGGTCGACGTCGAGAGCATCATCGAGAACGTGCTCAACGGCTTCGGAAACATCACCGGGCAGCCGACGCTCGAAGGCCACGTCGGCTACAACCCCGACATCGACCCGTACCCGTACGACCCCGACGAGGCCGAGCGACTCGTCGAGGAGTCCGGCCACGCCGGCGTCGAGATCACGCTCGAGACCCCGATCGGACGGTACCTCCGCGACGTCGATATCGCGCAGGCGGCGGCCAGCCAGATCGACTCGCTGTCGAACGTCTCCTGTGAGGTCGAGCAACGCGAGTTCTCCTCGCTCGTTCAGGAGGTCACCGCGCCGGACATCGAGGACCGCCCGCACTTCAACCTCCTCGGCTGGGGGAACGCGGAGTTCGACGGCAGCCAGACCCTGACGCCGCTGCTCTCCTCCGAGGGCGCGCTCACGGTCTTAGAGAACGACGAGATGGACGGACTCCTCGAAGACGCCGAGGCGACCGAGGACTCCGACGAGCGCGTCGACATCCTTCAGGAGGCGAACCAGCTCGCCCACGACCTCGCGCCGTGGGTGTTCATGCGACCAGCAGTTCAGCGTCTACGGCGTCTCGAGCGACATCTCCTGGGAGCCGCGGGCCGACGAGTTCATCGACCCTGACACGGCCACCCAGCAGTAACGCGACCGCCATCTCCCCACACCGTTATTAATGTCATTCGGAAGATTCGCACTCAAAAGAAGCCTCCAAGGAATCGGCGTCGTCTGGGGCGTCGTCACCGTCGTGTTCGCGCTCCGGTTCGTCACGCCCGGCAGCCCGATCAACGCGGTCGCGCCGCTCGACGCGTCACAGGAGACGCGGCAGGCGATCGCCGCCGAGCTGGGACTCGATCAGCCGCTGTACGTCCAGTACGGCCAGTACGTCTTCGACCTGCTGCGGGGCGACATGGGCCAGTCGTACATCAAGGGACAGGAGGTCACGGCGCTCGTGTTCAGCCGCCTGCCCGCGACGGTCGAACTGGCCGTCGCCGCCAGCGTCGTTGCGATCGTCCTCGCGATCCCGCTCGGCGTGATCAGCGCGACCCGCCGCAACGAGCCGGTCGACTACGGCGCGACGCTGCTGTCGCTCGGCGGCATCTCGACGCCGAACTTCTGGCTTGGGATCATGCTCATCCTGATCTTCGCCGTGGAGTTCAACATCTTCAACACCAGCGGCCGCGGGGTCGACGTCGGCGACGTCGCCCTGTCGGTCGTCAACGCCGAGCCGTTCGTCGGGACGCTGTTGACGTGGCTCGCGTACATCACGCTGCCGGCGATCGCCCTCGGTACGTACTTCATGGCGCTTATCACCCGACTGACGCGGTCGGGAATGCTGGACGAACTCAGCAAAGGCTACGTTCAGGCCGCGCGGGCCAAGGGGCTTCCTCGGACCCTGATCCGGTACAAACACGCGCTCCGGAACACGCTCATCCCCGTGATCACCGTCCTCGGTCTCCAGCTCGGGACGCTGATCGGCGGCGCCGTCATCACCGAGGCGGTGTTCTCGTGGCCCGGACTCGGCACGCTGGTCATCGAGAGCATCAACCAGCGCGACTGGCCGGCGCTTCAGGGGAGCCTCATCGTCATCGGGACGAGCTTCGTGCTCGTCAACATCCTCGTCGACGTGGTGTACGCCTACCTCGACCCGGAGGTGGTGAACGACTAACATGGTTTCTTCACGTGTCATACGCAATCTCAAAAAGGAGTTCAGACAGAGTGGGCTCGCGAAGCTCGGGCTGGCGCTGGTGGTCCTCATCACCTTGACTGCCGTGTTCGCCCCCTTCGTCGCGCCCCACAATCCGACCGACCAACAGCTCGATCAGAGCGAGCTGCCGCCGATCGGCTTCTCGGAGACGACAGAGCGGACCTCCTCGCAGATGGTCGACGGCGAGATCCAGACGGTCACCGAGGAGGTCGAGATCACGGCGGATCCCGACCACGTCTTCGGCACCGACGGACTCGGCCGCGACATGTTCTCGCGGGTGGTGTACGGCGCCCGAACGTCGCTGGTGGTCGGCGTGCTCGGCACCGTCTTGGCGGCATCGATCGGCGTGCCGGTCGGCCTGCTCGCCGGCTACCACCGCGGGCGCGTCGACGACGCCCTGATGCGGATCGCGGACGTGAGCCTCGCGTTCCCCTCGCTCGTGTTAGCGGTCGCGCTGATCGGGCTGTGGGGTCGCGCGGCGGTCGACGTCCCCGACCCATTCGTCGTCGCCGGGCTGGCTTCGGAGATGCCGGAGAGCTTCGTGTTGCCGATAACGGTGGTGATCGTCGTCGGTCTCGTCAACTGGGTGTGGTTCGCTCGCGTCGCCCGCGGGGAGGCGCTCTCTTTGCGCGGGCAGGAGTACGTGAAGGCGTCGCGCGCGCTCGGCGCCGACGACAACACGATCATCCTCCGGCATATCCTCCCGAACGCGATCACTCCGATCATCGTCCTCGGGACGGTGCAGGTGGCGGCGATCATCCTCCTCGAGAGCTCGCTGTCGTTCCTCGGCTTCTCGGGGACGACGCTGTCGTGGGGCTTCGACATCGCGCAGGGGCGCGACTACGTCTCCTCCGGCCAGTGGTGGATCGCCTCGATCCCCGGTCTCGCGATCATGCTGTCGGTGATCGGGATCAACCTGCTCGGCGACTGGCTACGCGACGCCTTGGACCCCGGCATCGAGGGTGAAGGGGGTGCCGCATGAGCGACGCCGAGCGGACGGTCGCCGGCGAGTCGGCGGAGAGCGAATCCGCCGCGGCGACCGACGGCGGCGCGAGCGACGCCGCCGCGACCGATACCCGCGCGGCCGGCGACGCGGCCCCGAGCGGGACGCCCGCGGTCGACGACGTGCTGTCGGTTCGCGACCTCTCGACTCGGTTCTTTACCGAGGAGGGGCAGATCAACGCGGTGGAGTCGGTGTCGTTCGACCTCCGGGAAGACGAGATCCTCGGCGTCGTCGGCGAGTCCGGCTCCGGCAAGTCGGTGACGGCGCTGTCGCTCGTCGACCTCGTCGAGACGCCCGGCCGGATCACCGCCGGCGAGGTGTGGTACCGCGACGCCGACCTCGCCGACGAGTTCCGCGACACGGACGCGGTGCGGGTCGACGGCGACCACGTCGACCTCCGGACCGTGCCGCCGAGCGTCCGCCGGTCGCTGCGCGGTCCCTCGTTCAGCGTCATCTTCCAGGACCCGATGAGCAGCTTCAACCCCTCGATCACGGTCGGCGAGCAGATCGCCGAGGCGGTCGAGGTGCAGCGCCGGGCGCGGGCGAACCCCCGTTCGACGCGCTCGCGGACGCAGGGGTACGGGCTGGGGCAGTACCTGCTCGACGGGATCGTTCCCGGCCGCGACTACACCAGCGAGGAGAGCATGGAACGGGCCGTCGAACTGCTCGGACAGGTCGGGATCCCCGACCCCGAGGAGCGCGTCGACGAGTACCCCGGTCAGTTCTCCGGCGGGATGCTCCAGCGCGCGATGATCGCACAGGCGCTCGCCGGCGAGCCGGACGTGTTGATCGCCGACGAGCCGACGACCGCGCTCGACGTGACGATTCAGGCGCAGATCCTGAGCCTGCTGAAGGAGATCCAAGCCGAGCGCGGCATGAGCATCGTGCTCATCACCCACGATCTCGGCGTGATCGCGGAGATGTGCAACCGCGTCTGCGTGATGTACGCGGGCGAAATCGTCGAGCGCGGCACGCTCGAATCGGTGTTCGAGGACACCGTCCACCCGTACACGCGGGGGTTACTCGGCTCGATCCCCGACGTGGACGACCCGCGGGCGCGGCTCGAACCGATCGCGGGCAACGTCCCGAGCTTGATCGACGCCGAGATGGGCGACCGGTGTTACTTCGCGGACCGGTGTCCGAAGGCGATGGAGACGTGTCTCGACAAACCCGCGGAGCTGACGGTCGACGCCGATTCCGACCACGGCGCCAAGTGCGTCCTCGCGGCCCGCGAGTACGACCCGGCCGACGCGCTCTCGGACGACCACTTCGGCGAGGGCGGCGACGCCGCCGACCCCGACAACGCGGCCGCGGCCGACGGGGGTGACGGCGAGTGAGCGACCCGCTGCTCTCCGTCGACGGGCTGAAGAAGTACTACGCGGACGACCAGTCGCTTGTCGACCGCCTGCTCGGACAGGAGTCGGAGAGCGTGAAGGCAGTCGACGGCGTCTCCTTCGACGTGCGAGAGGGCGAGACGCTGGGGCTGGTCGGCGAGTCGGGCTGCGGGAAGTCGACGACGGGCGAGACGGTGTTGCGACTGCGGGAACCGACCGCCGGCGAGGTCACCTTCGACGGGACGGATGTCCGCGCGATGACCGACCGCGATCTGACGGAGTTCCGGCAGCGCGCCCAGATCGTGTTCCAAGACCCGTTCTCCAGTCTCGACCCGCGGATGACAACCGGCGACATCGTCGCCGAGGGGCTTCGGATCCACGACCTCCCTCGGAGCGACCCGAACGTCGAGACGGTCGCCGACGTGACCGTCGAGGACCCCTCCCTCGACGCCGGAAACGTCGAGGTTCGCGTCGACGACGACGTCGATCGCGTCGTCGACCCAGAGCAGGGTGTCGCGCGGGTCGCCGTCACCGTCCGCGAGGGCGAGGAGGGCGTCGTCGCCGCCCTCGACCGTCAGGGCGATCTGCTCGCAACGACCGTCGAGACGACCGGAGACGGCGTCGTCGTGAGGGTCTCCGTCGACGCCTCCGACCGGGAGATCCGCCGGGATCGCGCCGGGAGACTGCTGGAGCGAGTCGGACTCTCGGCCGACCAGCTCGACCGGTACCCCCACGAGTTCTCGGGCGGGCAGCGCCAGCGGATCGGGATCGCCCGGGCGCTCGCCTTGGACCCCGACTTCGTCGTCCTCGACGAGCCGGTGTCCGCGCTCGACGTGAGCGTTCAGGCGCAGATCCTCAACCTGCTCGAAGACCTCCAGGAGGAGTTCGGGCTGACGTTCCTCTTCATCGCGCACAACCTCGGCGTGGTCCGGCACGTCTGCGACCGCGTCGCGGTGATGTACCTCGGTGAGATCGTCGAGATCGGCCCGGTCGAGGAGATCTTCGACGACCCCGCGCACCCGTACACGAAGGCGCTGTTATCGAGCGTCCCGCGGGCGACCACGGAGGCGCGCGACGAGGAGTTCGAGACGCTCCGCGGCGACGTGCCCTCGCCGCGGAACCCGCCCGCCGGCTGTCGGTTCCACACCCGCTGTCCGGAGGCGCGCGCGGCCTGCCGGGAGTCGGCGCCGCCGGCGTACGATGTCGGCGACGGTCGGACGGCGACCTGCTTCCGGTCGGACGACGACCACGCGTACTGGGACAGCGAGCCGATCGGCGAGAACGCGGCCGCGGAGGAAACGGCCGATATCGGCGAGCCGGCGGACGACTGAGCGAACCCCGGTCGACCGCGCTGACCGGTCACCGAGACCGTCTCCGCGACCGCTGATTCTTTTATATACTGCCACCCGAACTGGTTCGTCAGTCGTACCTTGAACCGAGAAGCCGCGCCCCGGTTATTCCTCCCCGTCTCCTCGCTTGAGACATGACGCACGGTGACTCCGGTTCCGACGGCGGGTTCGCGCGACGATCGATCCTTCAGGCCGCGGGCCTCTCGGGCGTCGCCGGGCTGGCGGGCTGTCTGAGCGAGGCGGCCACCACCGCCTCGGCCGGCGACGGCGCGGCGCAGACCGGCGACGACGAGCCCGCGCTCCCCGAGACGGGGTCGCCGGAGGTCGTCGACCTCGACGAGCGCGGCCGCGAGGTGACGCTGCGGTCGGTCCACGCCCGGCACGCGGCCCACCCCGAGAGCTCGCTGGGCGGGCCGGTCGAGATGCCGGTGACGTGGGCGTTCCAGGCGGACGACGGGACGCCGAGCGTGCCCGGGCCGGTTCTCCGGGCGACCGAGGGCGACGACCTGTCGATCACCCTCGACAACACCGACGGGGAGATGCCCCACACGCTCCACTTCCACGGCGTCTCGAAGTCGTGGAAGGACGACGGCGTCCCGTCGACGACGGGGGTCACCGTGATGCCCGGCGAGACGCACACCTATCGAGATCGGCGCCGACGTGCCCGGCACCCACCTCTACCACTGCCACTTCAACACCCCGATGCACATGGACATGGGGATGTACGGGATCCTCCGTATCGACCCCGAGGGGTACGAGGAGGCCGACGTCGAGCAGTTCATGACGCTGAAGGACTGGGACACGCGGCTCTCCCGGTCGTACGGCGGCGAGGACGCGACCTACGACGTTCAGAACCGCCGCCCGGACGCGTTCACTATCAACGGGCGGGTCGCGCCGTACACGTTCAACCCGGACCACGGCTCGCCGATCGTCGTTAGTCAGGGCGACACGGTGCGGCTCCACCTGGTCAACGCCGGGTTCATGTCGCACCCGATCGCACACGCACAACCACCGGTTCCGCACGGTCGAGAAGGACGGCGCCGAGTACCCCGAGGTGATCGCAGCTCCCGGAAGACGTGGTGAACGTCGCGCCCGCGGAGCGGTACACCGTGGAGTTCGAGGCGGACGCCGACCCCGGCATCTACCCGCTACACTGCCACAAGGTCGACCACGTCCAGAACGGCGGCGTCTACCCCGGCGGCATGCTCTCCGCCATCGTCTACGAGGGGGCGATGGGAACGGACGTATTCGCGGACCTCATGGAGAAGGCGGGCTACGAACTCTGAGGCCCGAATAAAACGGACTGCGGAACTCCTTCTCTCCGCTTACCGCTCGCGCACGACGACGAACTCCGCGAGGTCGCGGAGGTACTCGATCGCCTCGGTCTCCGGGGGGTCGGCGTCGTCGAGGGCGGCCAGCGCGCGATCGGACTCCGCCCGGGCGCGCTCGTTGATCTCCTCGGGCGACAGCGACGTGACTTGGAGGACCGAGGGGCGGTCCATCTCGGCGTCCTGCCCGGTCGGCTTGCCGAGGTCGTCGGCGTCGGCGGTGGCGTCCAGCACGTCGTCGCGCATCTGGAAGGCGACGCCGACGCGCTCGGCGTACTCGCCGAACGAGTCGATCGCGTGCGGTTCCGCCCCGCCCGCGACCGCGCCCAGCTCGGCGGCGGCGCGGAACAGCGCGCCCGTCTTCCGGCGCGCCAGCTCCATGTACTCCGCCTCGTTGGTCGGCCGCGCCGCGAGTTCCGTCGCCTCGCCCTCGCCGAGCTCGACCATCGCCTCGGCGACGGTGCGCATCGCGCGGGGGTCCGTCGAGAACAGCGCGAACGCCTCGCCCAGCAGGCCGTCGCTGGCGATGATCGCCGGGCCGTAGCCGAACTCCGCCCAGGCGGCGGCGGTGCCGCGGCGGACCTCGGAGCGGTCGATGATGTCGTCGATCACGAGCGAGGCGTTGTGGACGAACTCGATGCCGGCCGCGAAGTCGACCGCTGCCTCGGGGTCGCCGTCGAACGCCTCGCAGGCGAGGACGGTCACCGCGGGGCGGACGCGCTTGCCGCCCGCGAGGACGACGTGACCGACCTCGTCGGACAGCTCGTCGGGCTCGACGTCGTCGATGACCGACTCGATGCGGTCTTCGACCAGCCCGACCCGACGCTCCAGGTACTCCATCTACCGCACGGAGGGTCCCGGCGCGCAAAGGCCTAACGGAACGCCCTGCGAACGCCGGATTCGACGGACGGCGACGACGCCACTCTCCTCTCATTACTGCGGCGGCGCGTGCCGACGAGCGCCCGACAGGGCGCGAGTCGCACGCGCGAGGGAGTCGCGGCCGCTTAAAAGCGGCCGCGACGAGGCTGGGGAGGCGCGAGGTGCGGTTGCTGTGCGGTCCGGGGCGGGGACTCAAAGGGGCAGTCGGCTCCGGGAAGACGGCCGAAGTAAGCAGCGTGGCGCTACGCGCCACGGGTAGCCGGCGGCTCTGCCGCCGGCGACACCGCAGCGAACGGAGTGAGCGAGGAGCACAACGAGGCCCCCGACCGGAGCCGACTGGGGCTTTGGCGGTGTTCGCCGTCGATCCGTCGTCATCTATTTATAAGCGAGCGGCTGGAACTTTGGCGGTGTTCGCCGCGGATCCGCAGCCAGTCATTTATAAGCGATCGACCACCGGAGCGGCGACCGTCCCCGCCGCTCGGTCCTATTTATAAGCCATACTGAACGCCCAGCTGTTCCTTTATAAGCAACCCCCGCCCAGAACGACTTCTACTGGAACCGCACGCCGAGGTCGTGGAGGCCGTCGTTGTTCGAGGCGACGTTGATGAGCAGCGGCGTCAACCCCTCTATTTCGGGTGCGTTGGCGATCCCGCCGGCGTCGAGCGCGCGCAGTCCCTCGATCCCCTCGGCGACGTCCGCGACCGTCCGCTTCGCGTCCGCGTCGTCGCCGATGACGAGCGTGTCGACCCCGAGGTCGGCGTCGAGGTTCGCCAGCCGCGCGGCCGCAAGGTTGTGGAACGCGCCGACGACGGCGACGCCCTCCGGCGCCGCGTCGGCGACGATTTTCGTCACCGAGCCGGCCCCCGGCTTGTGGTAGTGGAACCCCTCGTCGTCGCGTTTTATCCCGGTGGCGGGCGAGACCAGCACGTCGCCGTCGTCGAGCGCCCCCGCGACCGCCTCGACGGTGTCCCCGACGTGGTACGGCGGGACCGCGAGGACGACGATCCGGGCGTCGGCGGCGACCGCGGCGTTCTCGCCGCCGGTCACCGCGGCGTCGAGGCCGCGGCTCTCCAGTTCGGTCGTGTACTCTGCGGCCTTGTTCTCGGCCTTCTCGGCCTCCCGCGAGCCGACCGCGACCCGGTGGGGCGTGTCCGCCGCGAGCCGGAGCGCGAGCCCCTCGCCGATGTCGCCGGTGCCGCCCAAGATGGCGATTCTCATACGATCCGTGCGGTCGCTCTCGTCTTAGGGGTTGCGCGACCGGCCGTCCTCGCCACGGTCGAAGCCGACGCTCTCGCCACGGTCGATGCCGACGCCCTCGCCGCGGTCGAAGCCGGGAGTTTCTTGGCCGAACGCGCGGAGCGACGCCCATGGACGAGCAGGACCGCGTCGCCGCGTTCGTCGATGAGTACGGACTGGAGACCGACCTCGCGTACCACGCCCTCGACTTAGAGAGCGAGGTCGGCGAGATCGCGAAGGAGGTAACGACCTCGACCGACTACGGGCGCAACCCGAACGCCGCCGCGATCGCGACCGACGAGATCGGGGACGCGCTGTTCGCGCTGCTCGCGCTCGCCGAGTCGGCCGACATCGACGCCGACGCGGCGCTCGACGAGGCGCTGGCGAAGTACGAGGCGCGGATCGAGTCGTCCGGGGACCCCGGCTCCGGGCAATAGCGGCTCCGAGACCGGACCGGAATCGATTTGGATCGATTGGCCGGGGACGCTTCCGAATTCCCGCGCGCTGAGACCGAGGAACGGCCCTTTTGCCGTCCCGTTCGACGTTTTAACCGATGCCCGACGGAATTCGCGTCGGACTCGCGGTCCACGGCGCCGCGGGGTGTCCGGTGGCCGCGCTCTCGGCGCGCCGGGACGAACCCGTCACCGACGTGGCGTGGACGCGCAGCGACGGCTCGATCACCGAGGAGTTCCGGGTGCGCGACCCGGACGCCGTCGAAGAGACGGATCTCCTCCCTGACGCCGCGTCGGTCGTCGACCTCGGCGACGAGCGCGTCTACCGATACCGGACCGGGGGCGGCACGGCGGAGGCGGGCTGCGCCTGCGCGGCCATCGAGTCGCTCGGCGTGCCCGTCGCCGACGCGCGCGCCGAGGACGGCGCGCTGCTGCTCACGCTCCACCTCCCCGACCTCGACCGACTGCGCGAGGCGGTCGCGGCGCTCGACGACGTCGCCGACCGCGTCGCCGTGCGGTACCTGATCGAGGGCACCGCCGACGAGGCGACGACGGACCGGACCGTGGTCGACCGCGGCCGGCTCACGACCCGCCAGCGCGAGGTGCTCGCGACCGCTCACCGGATGGGGTACTTCGAGCGGCCGCGCGGGGCCAACGCCGAGGCGGTTGCGGCCGAACTCGACATCGCGCCGGCGACGTTCGCCGAACACCTCGCGACCGCCCAGCGGAAGCTGCTCGACGAGGCGCTACCGGAGGGGTGAGTCGGTCCCGCGGCCGCCCGCGGATCGCGTTTTTACGTCCCGTACTCGTCGAGACCGACCGCGGCCAGATCCACGTGGTCCGCGACGAGGTCGGCCGCGCGCTCGTACGGGGACCGGTCGCCGATCGCCGCGTCCGGGCGCGTCCGACCCGCACTCGCGAACGCCGTCTCGACGAACGCGTCGCGCACGGTCTCCGTCTCGAAGAGGCCGTGGAGGTAGGTTCCGAGGACGCGCTCGGTGGCGACGCTCGCCGCGCCGAGCGGCTCTGTCGCGAGCGGCGGCTCTCCCTTCTCCTCGTCGAGAAGCCGCGTCCGGCCGGCGTGGATCTCGTAGCCGGTCGCGCGCCCCTCGGCGCCCGCGATCGGGCCGACGCCGTCGACGGCGCAGGTGACGCGCTCGACGCGCTTCTCCGCCGAGAACTCGGTTTCGATGGGAAGGAGTCCGACCCCCGGGACCGTCTCGCGGTCGCCGACCCCCTCGACGCCCGCGTCGACGAGGCGCTCGCCGAGGAGCTGGTAGCCGCCGCAGACGCCGACCACGGGTCCCTCGAACGCCCGCAGCACCTCGTCGAACCCCGCCTCGCGGAGCGCGAGCAGGTCGTCGACGGTGTTCTTCGACCCCGGAAGGACCACCGCGTCGACCTCGTCGAGCGCGGCGTCGAGCGGCAGGTAGACGACCCGGACCCCCGGCTCGCGCGCCAGCGGCTCTAAGTCGGTGAAGTTCGAGATGCGCGGGAGTCGCGGGACGCCGACCCGGACGGTCTCCTCCTCGGGAACGCCGTCGTCGGCGCCGAGGACCCCCTCGTCGCCCCCGACGTCGTCGCTCCGGCTCTCGCCTCCCGTCGCCGCTGCGTCCGGCAGCGAGAGGCTGTCCTCCGCCGGAAGCCCCGGATCGTCGTGCGGGACGACGCCGACGACCGGGACCCCGGTCCGCTCCTCGATCTCGGCGATCCCGGGTTCGAGGATCTCCGGGTCGCCGCGGAACTTCGTAATGACTGCGCCGGCGACGCGCTCGCGGAGGTCGTCGGGGAGCAGTTCGAGGGTTCCGTAGAGGCTCGCGAACGCCCCGCCGCGCTCGATGTCGACCGCGATCAGGATCCGCGCGTCAGCGAACCGGGCGCACTCGACGTTCGCGAGGTCGCGGTCGCGGAGGTTGATCTCGGCGATGCTCCCCGCGCCCTCGGCGACGATCACGTCGTGGTCCGCCGCCAGTCGCTCGTGGGCCGCGACGGCGGCCGCGCGAGCGTCGTCCCAGTGCTCGTCGTAGTACGCCGACGCCGGGGCGTTCGCGACCGCCTCCCCGTCGACGATCACCTGGCTCTCGCCGCCGCCGCGGGGTTTGAGCAGGACGGGGTTCGCGTCCGTCGTCGGCACCGTCTCCGCCGCCCGCGCCTGGACGTGCTGGGAGACGCCGATTTCGCCCCACTCGCCGTCCGGCGCGAGCGCGACGCGGGCGTTGTTGCTCATGTTCTGAGCCTTGTACGGCGCGACCGAGACGCCCCGTCGGGCGAGCAGCCGACAGAGTCCGGCCGCCAGCGTGCTCTTTCCGACGTGGCTCGCGGTGCCCGCGATAAGGACGGTGTCGGCGTCGGTCATGTGTCCGCCGTCTCGCTCACGGTCTCGAGTACTCCGTCCCCCGGCGGGCGCGCTGTCCGTCTTCGAACGGGTGCGCGACCTTCCGGACGTTCGAGATTAGATCCGCGACGCCGTCGAGGTAGTCGGGCTCCGCGTGGCTCCCGGTGAAGACGAGTTCGAGACCGTCCGGCTTCGATTCCGCCAACTCGACGATAGCCTCGGCGTCGACCAGGCCGCGATCGACGGCGTACAGCAGCTCGTCGAAGATCAGCATGTGGACGCCGGCCTCCGGGTCGCCGTCGAGCGGGAGCGGCTCGGTCAGGTCGGCGTCGGCCGCGCCCGCGACGAGCGCCTCCGCGCGCTCGAAGGCGGCCGTCGCCTTCGCCTCGTGTTCGCCGTCGGCCGAGCCGTCGAGCAGGCCGTGCCAGCCGTAGTGGCCGGCGTTCTCGTAGGAGAACCCCGGCACGGCCGAAATCGCGTTGTACTCGCCTCGGACGCCCTCGACGCTGTCCGCGCCCCCCTTCATGAACTGGAGCATGTGGACGCGGTAGCCGTGCCCCGCGGCCCGGAACCCCATCCCCATCGCCGCGGTGGTCTTCCCCTTGCCGCCGCCCCAGAACGCCTGAACCAGCCCGAACTCCTCGGGCGCGGCCGGCTCGATCGGCTCCGGCTCGGGGGCCGCGCCGCCGCCCGGAGTTCGGGCGGCGGGATCGTCGATCGTCGGTGTCCCGTCGTCGGTGGGCGTCCCGTCGTCGGTCGATGCCTCCGCTCCTTCCGCGTTCGAGTTGTTGTGGTTCGTTGTCATGGATTCGAAAACCTCCGCCCGCTCGTCGGTGACGACGCCGTGTTCGGCGTCGCCCGCCGACGCGGGCACGTCGCCGTCCGGGTACCGCGACCGCAGGCTCGCGCGGACCGCGTCCCGGACGCAGGCGCGGGCCGCTCCGCCGACCGCCGTGGCGCTGCCGGAGAACTGGGTCGGCTCGCCGTCCGGATCGTCGGCCACGACGACCGCGTCGCTCGTCGTCCCCGGTACCCCGGCCGTCGCGAGCAGCGTCGCCGCCTTCGCCTCGGCCGCGACCGCGACGAGGTTCGCCGCGGCGCCCGGCGCGAGCCACCGCGTCGTCCCGACGATCAGGTTTACCGTTCCGGGGTCCGGCCGCCCCTCGGTACGCCCCGTCGCCTCGCGCGACTCGGCCGCGTCCGTCGGCTCCACCGGCAACGTCGCGGGGTTCGACAGCCCGACAGTCGCGTACACGACGACGGGACCGAGCCGCGCCCCTCGGGCGTGAGCCATCGAGACGCCCGTGAACAGCGTCGGCGGGGCGTCGCGGTCGACTGCCGCCGTCTCGGCCGGGCGGCTGCTTCCGGCCTCCGCGTCGCCGTTCGCGGCGAACCCCGCCCGCGCCAGCCGCTCGTCGCGGTAGGCCGCGAGGTCGGTCCGGTCGAACTCCTCGGGAACGCTGACGTTGTACGCGGCCGCCCCCCGCGACCGTCCGCCGTCCCAGCCGGTCGAGAGCCAGCGCGTCCCCGGCCGTCGGAGCCGTAGGACGCCCTCGCTGACGGTCGCGTCAAACATCGGCGCCATCACCCCGATTCCCGCCTTCGTCGGCATCGACGCCCAGCGCCGCGAGGAGTCGGTCGTTCTCCGCCGGGCGGCGGACGGCGACCCGCACATGCGAGTCGAGTCCGCGGAAGGACCGCGCGTCCCGGACCGCGACGCCCCGGTCGCGGGCGCGTTCGACGACGCGGTCGACGTCGCGGTCGCCGACGTCGACGAGGAGGAACGGCGCCTCGGAGGGCGACACCTCGTAGCGCTCGGCGAGCGCGGCCCGCATCCGTTCTCGCTCCCGCCGGACGCGGTCGCGGGTCTCGCTGACGAACTCCTCTTGCCGGAGGCAGTACTCGCCGGTCGCGAGCGCCGGGGCGCTCACGTTCCACGCGCGGCGGGCGCCCCGCAGCGCCGCGCCGAGGTCGCCCGTCGCGACCGCGAAGCCGGCCCGAATCCCGGGCAGCCCGAACAGCTTGGTGAGCGCCCGCGCGACAACGACCCCGTCGGTCCCCGCGAGCGACTCGCGTTCGGTGAACCCGAGGAACGCCTCGTCGACGAGCAGGACGGTCCCGGCCGCGCGACAGCGCGCCGCGAACGCGAGCAGAGCCTCCCGGTCGTAGCCGGTTCCGGTCGGGTTGTTCGGCGTGCAGACGACCGCCAGCGCGTGGCCGCTCGGGTCGGCGTCGAGGACGCGGTCGGCCTCGACGAACGCCGGATCGCCCCCCTGAAGCCGGACCTCGCGGGCGTACTCGCCGAAGCTCGGCGCCGGGAGCAGGGCGGTGTCGCCCGGGTCGACCGCGAGCGCGACCGCGGCCCGGATCGCCGCCAGCCCGCCCGGCGTCGGCACGACCTGCTCCGGGTCGCAGTCGACGTAGTCGGCGGCGGCCGCCCGGAACGCGGCCGGCGGCTCCGGCGGGTACGTCCGCGCCGTCTCGAACGCAGCCCGGTACACGCGCTCGACCCCGTCGGGGACCTCGGGGTTCGTGTTCGCGCTGAAATCCAGCAGGTCGGGGTCGTCGCTGCTCCCGTGCGGCTCGCGACCCAACGCCGCCGCGCGCTCCCGGTTCACGGCGACGCACCCCCTTCGGAGGCCGCGTCCTCGTCACGCGGACCGAGCCAGTCGATCCCGCCGCTCGGGAGTTCCGGGGCGTCTCCGTCGCCCGCGAGGATCCGCTCGGCCAGCCGGCGGTCCCCGGGACGGTTCACGTTGACGGCGAGGCGCGCGTCGCGCGTCGCGCGGACGGCCTCGTCGCCCGTGCCGTCGAGCGCGCCGACGACGTTGATCCCGGCGGGGACGCGGTCAGCGCCCGAATCGTCGCTGTCCACCTCGTCGCCATACCGGGTCGCGGTGTCGGCGCTCGCGCCCAGTTCCCGCTTTCGCGCCGCGGGCACCCGAACCGCCAGCGCGTCGGCGTCGGCCGCGGCGTGGGCGTCGAGCACCGCGTCGACGGCCGCGCCGTCGAGCAGCGGGAGGTCGGCCGCGAGGGTGAGCGTCGGCGCCGTCGGTCCCGCGGCCAGCGCCGCCCGGAGGTCCGCGACGTACCCCTCGCCCGGCGTGTCGACGACGACGAGTTCGAGCGACTCCTCCGCCGGCCCGTCCCCGCCGTCGCCGTCCCGCCGCGCGATCAGTCGCTTGCGCGTCCGCGGTGTGTGTGGTGAGACCGCCGCGTACGCGGTTTCGACCCGGCTCGCGGCGAGGGCGTCGAGCGCGCGCTCGACCATCGACCGCCCGGCGACCGGCGCGAGCGGCTTCTCGCCATCGCCGCCCAGCCGCGTGCCGCGGCCGCCGCACATCACGAGAGCGTCCACGCGATCACCCCCGCGTGGAGCGCGGCCACCCGCGCGATCTCGGTCGTCGCGCCGAGCACGTCGCCGCTGATCCCGCCGAGGCGCGCACGCGACCATCGACGGACCGCGACGCCGACCGCCGCGGCGGTCAGCAGGGCGACCGCGCCGGGAAGGAGCCGGGACCACGCTCCGAGCGCGGCCGGCGCGGCGAGCGCGACGACCGGGAGCAGCGCCGACGGACCGACTCGCCCGGTCAGCGAGGAACCGAGTCCCTCGTGGGCGGCGTCGCCGACGCAGACGAGCGCGGCGGTCGCCGTCCGAGCGCCGACCTCCGCAGCGACGACGAGTCCGACCGCCGCTCGGACCCCGTCGGTCGGAGCGACGCCGGCCGCTCCGCCAGTCGGACTGAGGCCGCCCGTTCCGCCGGAGCCGGCCGCCGAGACGAGTGCGAGCGCGCCGGTCGCGAGTCCGAGGAGGGCGAGGGCGAGCGCGGCCGTCCCGCCGACGCCGAGCGCCGAGTCCCGGAGGACCGCGCGCCGGTCGTCGGGACCGCCGTGGACGACTGCCGCGTCGCCGAGGTCGGCGACGCCGTCGAGGTGGGTAATGCCGGTCGCGCCGTACACGACGCAGACGGTCGCGAGCGCCGTCGTCGGCGCCGGTATCACCCCGGTTGCGCCGGCCGCGATCGGGAGAGAGACGACCCCGCCGACGAGGTAGCCGACGACCGGGAACGTCCAGGGGGCGCCCGCGAACGCCTCGAACGCGTCCTCGTCGCGGCCGACCGGGAGCCGCGTGAGGAACCCCAGCGCGCCCCGCAGCGCGGCGACGGTCACGGTACCACCCCGAGCGCGGCGGTCGCGCTCCCGGCGTCTCCGACGACCGTGGCGAGCGCGAGCAGCCAGCCGGCGCCGGCCGCGGCCGCGACCCCGCCCGCGGCCCGGACGAGTCGAACCCCGGCGCGGGCTGTCGCGGGCGTCGGCGGTTCGGCTCCGCCGTCGAGGACGTACGCGCCGGGCTTCTCCAGGCGGACGCCGAGCGCGACCGCCGCGGTCGCCATCGGCCAGCCGGAGTTCGGCGACGACGGCTCGCGGGCCAGCGGTCGCGCGCGGCGAAGGATCCGGGGCGACCGCGCCGCGACCGCGAGACAGACGGCGCTGGCGCGCGCCGGCAGGTACATGACGGCGTCGTCGAGGCGGGCGCTCGCGCGGCCCGCGGGCTTCGAGCGATAGCCGAGCATCGAGTCGAGCGTGTTCACGGCCTTCGACCACCCCGCTGCGGCGACGCCGAGCGACAGCGTAAACGCGGTCTCCGCGGTCGACCCCCCGACGCCGCCGGCGCTCCCGGCCGCGAGCGCGTCGCCCCCTGCTCCCCACAGCTCGGGCCGCGCGAGGAGCGCGACGCCGACCGTCGCGCCCGCGACGAACCAGCACAGCGGGGCGACCACGCCGTCCGCGAGGTTCTCGGCGGCGCTCTCGACCGCGGCGCTCCGAATCTCGGCCGGTGACAGGGAGTCGGTGTCGCGGCCGACGAGCGCGACGGCGGTCTCGCGGGCGGCCTCGGGATCGGTCTCGGTGAGTTCGACGGTCTCTCCGGCGACCGCGGCGAGCATCCGGGGGCTGACCGTCAGCGACAGCGCCGCGCCGGCGACGAGAATGGTCGCGACCGTCGCGGCGGCGGGACCGAGTCCGACAGCAGCCGCAGCGACCCCTGCGACCGCGACGACTCCGCCGAGCGCGACCGCCGCCGCGAGCGGGAGGACGGCGGCGATCGCGACGCCAGCCGCCTCCGGGCGGTTCCAGTCGCGGTCGAGCGGGGCGACCGCCGCCCCGAACAGCGCGACGGGGTGGACCCGGCGCGGCGGCTCGCCGACGGCCAGGTCGAGAGCGAGGGCGACGACGAGCACGGCCGACGCGGCGAGGGCCGCGACGACCGGGGGAACCAGGGCGGCGGCCGCGGTCGGTGCGACCGCGAGAACCGACGCGATCACGACCGGATCCCGTCGAGGAACGCGTCGAACGCCCCGCTCTCGGCGTGGACGTGACAGTACGTTCCGAGGGTGCGGTGTTCGGTCAGTCCCTCCCGGTCGCCGTCGATCCCGGTCCCGCGCTCCACGTCGAAGGCGAACCGGGCGTCGGACGCGACGTCGGCCGCGGAGTAGTGGAACTCGTGGCCGCGGAGCCGGTCGCCGCTCCCCGCCGTGAGCGTGTCCCGTCGGGCGCGGAGTTCGACGTGGTCGAGCGCCTGATACCGGTCGCGGCGCTCGACGCTCGCGGGGAGGGCGCCCGCCATCTCGTAGGTGTCGCCGTCGGCGGTCGTCAGCGTCTCCGCGAGCGCCATCAGCCCGCCGCACTCGCCGAGGACCGGGGTTCCCTCGGCCGCGGCGGCCGCGATCGACCCGAGCGCCGGTCCGTCCTCCAGCGCCTCGGCGTGTAGCTCCGGGTAGCCGCCGGGGAGGTAGACGCCGTCGCAGGGCGGGAGGTCGTCGCCGGCCGCGGGCGCGAAGGGGACCACGGTCGCGCGCTCGCGGAGGCGTTCGCGGGTCGCCGGGTAGACGAACCGGAAGGCGGCGTCGTCGGCGACGGCGATCCGCGGGCGGTCGTCACGGTCGTCGCGACCCTCACGGCCCCCAGTCTCTGCGGGCGACTCCGTCGCTCCCGCGGTCGGCTCGCGCGCGATATCGAGCAACCGATCCGTTCGGAGGGTCTCGGCGGCGTCGTCGAGCACCGCCTCGTCGATCGGGGCCTCCTCGCCCATCCGGAGTCCGAGGTGTCGGTCGGGAATCTCCAGCCCCTCGCGGGGCGGGATCCGCCCGCAGTAGTCGAGCGAGTCGGGGAGCGCCTCGCGGATCCCCGACTCGTGGCGGCCGCCGTGCGCCCGCTGGGCGATCACGCCCGCCACGTCGAGGTCGTGTTCGGTCCGGTCGGCGTAGGTCGCGAAGCCGAGCGCGGTCGCCGCGACGCTCTCCATCCCGGCGCTCGCGTCGACGACGAGGACGACCGGGAGGTCGAGCGCGGCGGCGACGCCGGCCGTGCTGGCGGCGCTGCCGTCGTACAGCCCCATCATCCCCTCGATCACGCAAACGTCGCCGTCGCCGCGGGCGTAGTTGCGCCGGAGGCCGTCGGTCCCCTGAAGCCAGGGGTCGAGCGTCCGCGACGGGCGACCGGTGACCCGGGCGTGGTGGCTCGGGTCGATGAAGTCCGGTCCCGCCTTCGCCGGCTGGACGGTCTGCCCCGCGTTCTCGAACGCGCGCAGCGTCGCGAGCGCCGCGACCGTCTTGCCGACGCCGGAGGCCGTCCCGGCGAGGACGACGCCCTTCACCGCGCGTCCCCTCCGTTGTGCGGCGCCGAACCCCCCGCGTTCCCCTCGCCTTCCGGGCACTCGGCGAGCAGGCGGTCGGTCACGGCGGCGATCCGCTCGCGGACGGTGGCGTCGGCGACGCCCGCCCGCTCCGCGAGCGCGAGCGCGCCGCCCATGCCGACGCCCTCCTTCGCCTCGCCGCGAGCATACGCCGCCATCGCCGGGTTGTCGCTCTCGTCGAACCCGGGATCGGCCGCCGCCAGCCGCAGGTCGAGGTCGGCGGCGAGCGCGGGGAGGTCGGCGGTGGGGTCGTCCGCGACCAGCGACGTGGTCGCCAGCGGGAACGGGCGGTCGACGCCGGCGTGTCGGGCGAGCGCCGCCGCGGCCGCGAGCTGGGTACCGCCCGCGAGCGTGACGTCGATGTCGGCGTCCGCGCAGCCGGCGATCAGCCCGGCGACCGCCGCGAGGACGGGGTCGCCGGCCAGCCGGACCGCCTCGGTCGGGTCGCCCGCGGCGTCGCCCGGTTCGAGACCGCTCGCGTCCAGCGCCTCGGCGACGACGCGGCGCTTGCGCTCGATCGGGTTCGCCGGCAGCGACGAGGAGACCGCGGCGCGCTCGCCGAGCGCGGTCAACACGCCGAGCGCGGTCGTCGTCCCGCCGGGGATCGTCTCGGCGACGAGCAGCTCGGCGTCGCCTCCCGCTTCACCCTCGCCGTCGCCGTCCGGACCGCTGTCGCCGTCGACTGCGGCGAGTTCGGGCGCCATCGCGCGGGCGCGCTCGAAGACGGCCGCCGCCTCCGGGACCGGCTCCGGGTCACGGATGTCGCCGCCCGGAGCCGCACCGACGTCGCGGACGGCGGCCGCGGTCGGCGCTCCGAGTCCGGCGTCGAGGAACTCGACCGGGAGCGACCCGGGACCGAGCAGCTCGCGGACCGCGCGGGTGACGACCGCGGGCGTCGGACAGCCGGTCGGACTCACCGGCACGGGCGAGTCCGGCGCGGGGCGCCCCGACTCGACGATCTCGAGGTCGGCGCTCGGCGTGTGGACCCGGAGGTCCGGATCGGCGCCCGCGGCGCTGATCCCGTCGATCGCGGCCGTCGCGGTCGTCCCCCCGACGACGATCAGTTTCACGTCTCCCACCGGGCACCCCCTCCGTCGAGTCCGCGTCCCTCCGGCGCGGCGTCGGTGTGTACCACTGGGGGTTCATCGATACAAGTGGACTTTAATCGATCGACGCGCGGCGGCGAGGGCGGCGACCGCGACCTCCGTCTCGCGGGCCGTCGCGTGATACGCCTTCGCAGGCGGCCCGCGGAACGAAGCGATTAAGGGCGAACCGCGGGTAGTTCGGGCAACTCGCTGGTGCGGACACAGCGGGCACTCGCCGCCGGGACCGCGGTCGGGCCGACCGCCGCGCGCCCCGGGACGAGACGACATGTGGCCCCTCGCGGCTGAATCGCAACCGTCCGCGGACACACAATGGCACGAAGCTTCTACTCGCACATCAAGGAGGCGTGGCGGTCCCCCAAGGAGGGGAAACTGGCCGAGCTGCAGTGGCAGCGCAAACAGGAGTGGCGCGACCAGGGCGCCATCGAGCGCATCGAGCGCCCCACCCGGCTGGACAAGGCCCGCGAACTGGGCTACAAGGCAAAACAGGGCGTTATCGTCGCCCGCGTGAGCGTCCGGAAGGGCGGCTCTCGCAAGCAGCGCTTCAAGGCGGGCCGCCGCTCGAAGCGGCAGGGCGTCAACCGCGTCTCGCGCCGCAAGTCGATCCAGCGCATCGCCGAGGAGCGCGCCTCGCGGAAGTACCGCAACCTGCGCGTGCTCAACTCCTACTGGGTCGGTGAGGACGGCTCCCAGAAGTGGCACGAGGTCATCCTCGTGGACCCCGCTCACCCCGCGATCGAGAACGACGACGATCTGAACTGGATCTGCTCGGACGACCACAAGGGCCGCGCGTACCGCGGACTCACCTCCGCCGGCACCAAGGGCCGCGGCCAGCGCAAGCGCGGCAAGGGCACCGAGAAGACGCGCCCGAGCGTCACCTCGAACGACCGCCAGGGCAAGTAGCGCCCTCGACCGTTCCGACGTTTTTCTCGTGGTCCGTTCTCACGGTGAGCGACCGCTCTGTCTCTCCTCGACGCAAGAGCAATGAGACCGAGTCACGTACTAACAGTCTACGTGGCGATCCACCGGTGACCGCGAGCAACCCCGTCCGCGACGGACGCGGACGGCTCCCTCGGCGACGTCGACGGCTGCTGGATGACCGACGCGGTGGGGGCGTCGACGGAGTGAGTCGCCCGCGACGCTGTCGCTCCGGGAACACGATTATATCCGCGCCGGCACAGGTATCGGTATGAGTCTCTCCCTCGACGCGACCCAACTCGACCGCTACTCCAGACACGTCATCCTGGACGACGTCGGTCCCGAGGGGCAGAAGCGACTGCTCGACGGCCGCGTCCTCGTCGTGGGCGCGGGCGGACTCGGGTCGCCCGCGATCCAGTACCTCGCGGCCGCGGGCGTCGGGACGATCGGGATCGTCGACGACGACGTCGTCGAGCGCTCGAACCTCCAGCGACAGGTAATCCACGGCGACGACGACGTGGGGCGCAAGAAGGTCGACTCGGCCGCCGAGTTCGTCGCCGAACTCAACCCCGACGTCGACGTCGAGCGACACGAGGTCCGGCTCGACGCGGGCAACGCCCGCGAACTAATCTCGGACTACGACGTGGTCGTCGACTGCTCGGACAACTTCGCCACCCGGTACGTGGTGAACGACGCGGCTCGAATCGAGGAGGTTCCCGTCTCGCACGGTGCCATCTACAAGTTCGAGGGACAGGTGACGACGCTCTCGCCCGACGGTCCCTGCTACCGCTGTCTGTTCCCGGAGCCGCCGGAGCCGGGGACGGTGCCGGACTGCGCCAGCACGGGCGTCCTCGGCGTCCTCCCGGGAACGGTCGGCTGCCTTCAGGCGACGGAGGCGGTGAAGCTGCTCATCGACGCCGGCGAACCGCTGGTCGGTCGCATGCTGTTTTACGACGCGATGGACCTCTCCTTCGAGACGGTGCCGTACGCGCGCAACCCGGACTGTCCGGTGTGCGGCGACGACGGCATCGACACCATCGACGGGATCGACTACGCGGCCGGCTGTCAGATCGACGCGGCCTGAATTTCTCCGTCTGCGGCCTCGTCTCTCCGCCCCGAACGCTCACAGCGAGCGGTCGGCCATCGCGGTGCCCGCGGTGACCCCGGCGTCCTCGTCGACGAACCCCGACCGCACGCACCACCGGCAGTACTGGTAGCCCGCCCGGTTCTCGGCGCCGCAGTGTCGGCAGACGACGGTCTCACCGTCGGCGTCGAGCGGCGGCGGATCGCGCCGGTCGCCGGTCTCGCCCACCGGATCCGCGTCCGCGTCGCGGTCGAACGGGACCGTCGACCCGGCACCGGTCGCCTCCCCGTCGCGGTCCGCGTCCGACGACCGGGTCGCGACCGAGCCGAACAGCTCCGCGGGGTCGCGGCGCTGTCGGACGAGCAGCCACACCACCGCGAGGTTGATCGCCGCCACGCCGACGAAGATCGCCGCGAGCGGTACGAGCTGATCTCCCGTCATACGTGTCATGTTACCATTCCAAAGTCTTGTGTCTAACGGTGGTCGCGGTCGCCCGAGCGTAGCGGCTCCGCTCCAGAGTACTCTTGAGGCCGCCGGGCGAAGGCGCATCCGCATGAAAGAGACCATCCACACGGACGACGCCCCGGCGGCGGTGGGCGCGTACAGCCAGGCGACGACCGACGGCGACCTCGTGTTCACGGCCGGGCAGATCCCGCTGACCCCCGACGGCGACCTGCTGGACGACGCGCCGATCGCGGTCCAGACCGAGCAGGCGCTCGACAACCTCCTCGCGGTGCTGGAGGAGGCGGGCGCCGGCCCCGAGGACGTGCTCAAGACGACGGTGTTCCTCGCCGACATCGACGACTTCGACGAGATGAACGAGACGTACGCCGGCTACTTCGACGAGTCCCCGCCGGCGCGCTCCGCGGTTCAGGCGGGCGCGCTCCCGAAGGGCGTCGGCGTCGAGATCGAGGCGGTTGCCGTCGTCGAGTAGATGGCCGATAGCGGAGCGGAATCGGCGGAGGCCCCCGGTGCTCCCGCGACCCCGCGCGCCAGAGCGCGCTCCGCGGCGCTGTGGGGGATCGTCGGCGGGTTCGCCTTCCTCGCGCTCGCGCAGGGGTACCGGCTCCTCGGTCCCGGATCGCTGCCGGTCGGTCTCGGGGGACTGGTGCTCGTCGCGCTCGGCGTCGCCGTCGCCTCGGGCGGTCTTACGTACCTCGCCGAGGTCCGGGTGCGTGCGAAAAGAAGGACTTAACAGTCGCACCGGATTATCTCCGCGTGAGCCAGGATGGCCGAGTGGTAAGGCGCACGCCTGGAAAGCGTGTTCCCATCCGGGATCGGGGGTTCAAATCCCTCTCCTGGCGTTTTCGACGAACAACACGGCGAGCGGAGCGACAGCGACGAGCGAGTCCGGCGTCGACGACGTTCACTGAATCGGGTATTTATAAGTAACCGAGTAGTGCGCTGTTGGTCGTCTATAAATAGACGACTCCGGATCGACGACGAGCACCTCCAAAGCCCCAGCCGCGAGGCGGGCGCACGCTCGCTGCGCTCCTCGTCACTCGCTTCGCTCGTTCCTGCGGTGCTTACGTCGCCTGCGCCCGCCTCGCGGCTGCCCCTTTGAGTCCCACCCCGGCCGCACAGCACCGCAGCCTCACGCCTCCCCAGCCTCGTCAGACGCCGTCGCTTCGCTCCGGCGACTGACTCCAGCGAGGGACCGAAGGTCCCTCTGGCAGCCGGCGCGTAGCGCCGGCGACCTCGCGCGTGCTCCTCGCGCCCGCTGGGCGCTCGGAGGCACGCAGGGAGGCGCGACGCGCCTCTTGCAGCCGGCGGCTCTGCCGCCGCCGACGCCACCGCATCGTTTATTTATAAGTGATCGTCGCTGCTGTCAGTCGACAGTTAAATATCCAGCCGCCGTCGACGGGCTGCGCTGCTTCGACTGCGTCTGCTCCCGGCGCTCGCGGATACGTCCCCACACCGACACAAGATTCATATGTGTGGGTATTGTTGACACGGGTGACGATGCCAGACACGAAATCGGGTCGCGAGCGGAAAGGGAGGAACAAGCGCCGCCAACTCGAGAACCACCTCGCACGGCGCGAACTCGACGCGGACGACGAACCGCCGGAACCGTACCGCGAGGCCACAGACGCGGAGTTCCTCGCCGAGTCCGACGACGCGGCCCGGTGACCGGTCGCGCTCGGAGCGCCCCTTTTCGGTATCCGTTCGACCCGTCGCCTGCCGGTAATCTCGCGTCGCGAAAGCTTTAGACCCGGGAGCGGCGTATCTCGGCGCAATGAGTCGCGGCCCCGAGCTGATAATCACGGAGAAGGACAACGCTGCGCGGCGCATCGCCGACATCCTGAGCGGCGAGTCCGCGACCGCGGAGCGGATGAACGACGTCAACGTCTACGAGTGGGGCGGCAAGCGGTGCGATCGGTCTCTCCGGCCACGTCGTCGGCGTCGACTTCCCCGCCGAGTACAACGACTGGCGCGACGTCGAGCCGGTCGAGCTTATCGACGCGCCAGTCACCAAGACGCCGACGCAGGAGGGAATCGTCGCCGCGCTCCGGCGACTCGCCCGCAACGCCTCCCGGGTCGTCATCGCGACCGACTACGACCGCGAGGGCGAACTGATCGGGAAGGAGGCGTACGAGCTGGTGCGCGAGGTGAACGAGGACGTCCCCGTCGACCGCGTGCGCTTCTCCTCGATCACCGAAAACGAGGTCAGGAGGCGTTCGCGAACCCCGACGACCTCGACTTCGAGCTGGCGGCCGCGGGCGAGGCCCGACAGACCATCGACCTCACGTGGGGCGCGGCGCTCACCCGGTTTCTCTCGCTTTCGGCGCGCCAGCTCGGCGACGACTTCATCTCCGTCGGCCGGGTCCAGGGACCGACGCTCAAGCTCATCGTCGACCGCGAGCGCGAGATCCAGGCGTTCGACCCCGAGTCCTACTGGGAGCTGACGGGCGAGCTGGCGAAGTCCGGCGGCGACCCCTTCGAGGCGCGCTACTTCTACCTGAACGACGAGGGCAACGAGCGCGAGCGCGTCTGGGACGAGTCGGTCGCGGAGACGCTCACGGAGGCGCTCGACGCGGCCGAGGGGGCCACCGTCGACGACGTGACGCGACGGACCCAGACCGACGACCCGCCGACGCCGTTCAACACCACCGCGTTCATCCGCGCGGCGGGCTCGCTCGGCCACTCGGCGCAGCGCGCCATGTCGCTCGCGGAGGACCTGTACACCGCCGGCTACGTCACCTACCCGCGGACCGACAACACGGTGTACCCGGACGACTTGGAGCCGGAGGAGCTGATCGACGACCTCGCCGAGTCGCCGACGTTCGGCGAGGACGCCGCGAGCCTGCTCGACGAGGACCGCGAGGTCGAGCCGACCGAGGGCGACGAGGAGACGACGGACCACCCGCCGATCCACCCCACCGGCGAGCTGCCGTCCGGCGACGACCTCTCCGACGACGAGTGGAAGGTGTACGAGCTTATCGTCCGCCGCTTCCTCGCCACCTGCGCCGACCCGGCCACCTGGGAGCGCCTGCGCGTGGTCGCGCTCGCGAACGGCGACGCGACGCCGATCGCCGAGGGCGCCGACGGACTCGCCGCCCTCCGGAATCCGGACGATGCGGCGAAGCCCGCCGACCTCGTCGCGGACGGCGGCCTGCGGCTGAAGGCCAACGGCAAGCGGCTGCTGGAGGCCGGCTACCACGAGGTGTACCCCTACCGCTCCAGCGACGAGCGGATCGTCCCGGACGTCGAGGTCGGCGAGACGCTGTCGCTGTCGGACCGGGTTACCGAGGGGAAGGAGACCCAACCGCCCCGCCGCTACGGCCAGTCGCGGCTCATCGAGGAGATGGAGAAGCGCCAGCTGGGGACGAAGGCGACCCGCCACCGCACGATCGAGAAGCTGTACGACCGCAACTACGTCGAGAGCGACCCGCCGCGACCGACGCGGCTCGCGGAGGCGGTCGTCGAGGCCGCCGAGGAGTTCGCCGACCGGATCGTGAGCGAGGAGATGACCGCCCAGCTCGAACAGGACATGGCGGCCATCGCGGCCGGTGAGAAGGAGTACGAGGACGTGACCGAGGCCTCCCGCGAGCTGCTCTCGCGCGTGTTCGACGACCTCACGGAGTCGCGCGAGGCGGTCGGCGACCACCTCCAGAACTCGCTGAAGGCGGACAAGACGCTCGGCCCGTGCCCGGAGTGCGGCTCGGACCTCCTCGTCCGGAAGTCGCGGCAGGGGTCGTACTTCGTCGGCTGCGACGGGTATCCCGACTGCGAGTACACCCTGCCGCTCCCCTCGACCGGGAAGCCGCTCATCCTCGACGAGACCTGCGAGGACCACGGGCTCCGCCACGTGAAGATGCTCGCCGGCCGGAAGACGTTCGTCCACGGCTGCCCGCAGTGTAAGGCCGACGAGGCCGACGAGCAGGAGGACGAGGTGATCGGCGTCTGTCCGGAGTGCGGAGAGGAACACGGGGGAGAGCTGGCGATCAAGCGGCTCCGCTCCGGCTCCCGGCTCGTCGGCTGTACGCGCTACCCCGACTGCGACTACTCGCTGCCGCTCCCTCGCCGCGGCGAGATCGAGATCACCGACGAGACCTGCGAGGAACACGAACTCCCGCACCTCCGCGTCCACTCCGGCGACGACCCGTGGGAGCTGGGCTGTCCGATCTGTAACTACCGCGAGTTCACGGCCCGGCAGGAGGGATCGGAGCTTCAGGCGGTCGAGGGGATCGGCGAGAAGACCGCCGCGAAGCTGAAGGACGCGGGCGTCGACGGCGTCGACGAGCTCAAGTCGGCTGACCCGGACGACCTCGCCGCCGACGTCGACGGCGTCGGCGCCGACACGGTCCGCGACTGGCAGGCGAAGGCGGACTGACGGCTCCCGGTCGTCTCCTCCCGCGGTCGGTGCGACCCATAAAACCATAAACACATATGGACGGAGTGTCTCGATTGCCGACAGATGGGGGACCGCGACGCGGATCCGCCGACCGACGATCGGCCGTCGTCGAGCGGCGCCGCCGGCGCGACCGGGATCCTCCGCGCGTTCGTCGAGGCGGTGCCGACCGCGACGCTCGTCTGTGACCCCGACACGCTGGCGATCCGCGCTGCGAACGATCCCGCCGCCGACCTCCTCGGCTACGACCGCGGCACGCTGACGCTGATGGGTCTCCCGAACGTCGGCGAGACCGATGTCACGGTCGACGGCGAGCCAATCGCCGACGTCGTCGCCACCGCGGCGCCGGACGCCGATTCCACCGTTTCCGACGGCTCCGCCTCTCGGACCACGCGGTTCGAGTGGGAGGTCCGGCTCGGTGACCCGGGACTGCGAGTCGACGCCGCACTCCACGCGGCGACGATCGCCGGCGACGAATGGCTCGTCGCCGGGTTCTCGGACGCCACCGCGCGCGTCGCGGCCGAGACCGAGCGCGATGCGGAGCGCCGGGTCGTCGACGCGCTCGCCGAGACCGTCCCGCTCGCGCTGTTCCGCTGTACCGAGGAGGGGACGCTCTCCCGGTGGAACGACCGGTTGGCGGCCGACTCCGGCTACGAGTCCGAAGCGCTGTCCGGGACGGCGCTCACGTCGCTGTTCGACGACACCGCCGGTAGCGCCGTCGGCGAGGCGCTCTCCCGGGTGTACCGCGACGGCGAGGTCGTTACCTGCGAGACGAGGCTGCTCACGCGCTCCGGCGAGCGCGTCCCGTACCGGCTCTCGATGGGTCCGATACTCGACGCCGGCCGCGTCGTGGGGGCGGTCGGCGTCGGCGAGGATCTCACCGAGGCGTCGCTCAGGGAGGAGCGGCTCGCGGTGTTGACGCGCGTGTTGCGTCACAACTTTCGGAACGACCTCAACGTGGTCACGGGGTTCACGGGCCGGGCCATCGAAGCGATCGACGACCCGGACCTGACCGCGGAGCTCGAACGGGTCGTCGACACCGCGGAGCGGCTGTTGCGCCTCGGCGAGACCTCGCGGAAGGTGGAACGCCTGCTCTCCCACCGCCCGTCGCCGCAGCCGGTGGCGCTCGCGCCCGCGGTCGACGCGGCGCTCGAATCGCTCGACCCGGCGGTCCGCGCCCGGGGAGCGATCGGGGTCGACGTCCCCGAGGGGCTCGTCGTCTCCGCGGTCGCGTTCCTCCCCGAGGCGATCACAGAACTCGTCGACAACGCGGTCCGACACAACGACGCCGACGATCCGCAGGTCCGGATCTCGGCCGCGGAGCTACCCAGCGAGTCGTGGGTTTCGCTCGTCGTCGCCGACGACGGCCCCGGAATCCCCCCGGCCGAGCGCGCCGTCCTCACCGGCGAGGAGACGCCGCTCGAACACGCCAGCGGGCTCGGTCTCTGGTACGTGAACTGGATCGTCACCGCCGGCGGCGGGAGCCTCGACATCGCCGAGAGCAAGGCCGGCGGCAGCCGGATCGAGCTGTCGCTGCGCGCCGAGGAGGGACAGCCGCCCGACGACGCGGAGCTTTTCACCCCGGACGATGTCGAGGACGCGACGTAAGTCGACCGCGGCGCCCCCGATCACTCCACGAGCCGCAGTTCGTCGCCGACAGCGACCGACTCGGCCGCGTCCGCCGGGAGTTCGACGACGGTGTCGGCGCGGCCGCGACCCAGTCCGACGAACGCCGAAAGCCGCTTTTTCGCCGTCACCTCGCCGTCGACGAGCCACACCGCGTCGATCGCGAACGGCACGAAAAGCATGTGGAGCCACTGCGTGTCGGGCTCGTCGAACGGGAACACGAGCGCGTAGTCGTCCGGGATCGACCGCCGGAACATCAGCCCGCGCGCCTGTTCGAGCGTCGAGCGCGCGACGTCGACGTCGCTCGCGAGGACGGTTTCGGACCCGGAATCGGGACGGTGAACGAGTCGCACGCCCGCCACGTCGCCGCCGCCGAATAAATAGCCTCTCGTTCGCTCGGCGTCGCCTCCCGCGACCGCGATTCCCGCAGCCGCGCCTCCCGCGGTCGCGGCGCCCGGGACCGCCGCCTTAGCTCGCGTTCCCGTACGTCTCTTCGAGGTACTCGACGATGTCGTCGCTCTCGGGCATCCCCTCGACCCCGTGTTCCTCGTCGACGAGAACGGGGACGCCGGTCTGTCCGGAGACCTCCTCGACCTCCGTGCGCTCGCCGTGCGAGCGCGAAACCATCACCGAGTCGTACTCCAGCTCGAGGTCCGCCAGCTTCGTCTTCACCTTCGCGCAGTACGGGCAGCCTTCGAGTTCGTAGAGAGTCAGGTTTGCCATCACCGACCCATACGGTCCGGATCGGTAAAGAGGTGCGGCCGCGGATGCGTCCGACGCGCACGGGCGGCGAGCGCGGTCGAGCCGCGCCGCTCCGACCTGGCGGACACTCGTCGACTGTCGCGCAAAAACGGGGAAAACGGAGCGTGTGAACGCGGGAATCGTCCGGAAATCGTCGCTACGGCGCTCGCCGTTCGAGGTTCCGAAGGAACCTCGCTTACATCGACTTCGTCAGGCGGAGCCTGACGCTCTATGGAAATCTGTCTCCGACAGATTTCACATAGCGCCGCCCATGCCACCCATACCGCCCATGCCGCCGGCGGGGGCGCCGCCCTCGTCGTCGCCGCCCGCGGTCGAGAGGTCGCCCGCGGAGATGATGTCGTCAATTTTCAGGACGAGGTTCGCCGCCTCGGCAGCGGAGGCGATCGCCTGCTCCTTCGCGTGGGCCGTCTCGACGACGCCCGCGTCGGCCGTGTCGACGACCTCGCCGGCGAACACGTCGAGTCCGGCGTTCTGGTCGCCGGCCTCGTGGGCCGCGCGCAGGTCGACCAGCAGGTCGATGGCGTCGAGACCCGCGTTCTCGGCGAGCACACGGGGGATCAGTTCGAGGGAGTCCGCGAACGCCTCGACCGCGAGCTGCTCGCGCCCCTCGACGGAGTCGGCGTAGTCGCGAAGCCGGCGCGCCAGCTCGACCTCGACGGCGCCGCCGCCGGGCAGGGTCCGCCCGTCGGAGACGGTCGTCGAGACCACGTCAATCGCGTCCTGAATGCCGCGCTCCAGCTCGTCGACGACGTGCTCGGTCGTGCCGTACAGGAGGAGCGTGACGCCGTGGGAGTCCTCGCCCTCGACGTAGAACAGCTCCTCGTCGTCGTCGCGCTCGATCGAGCCGACCGCGAGGTCGTCTGCGGTCAGCGAGTCCAGATCCGTGACGATCGGCGCGCCGAGGACGTTCTTCAGGAAGGTCAGGTCGGACTTCTTCGTGCGGCGGACCGCCAGAATGCCCTCCTTCGCGAGGTAGTGCTGCGCGAGGTCGTCGATGCCCTTCTGACAGAAGACCACGTCGGCACCCGACTCGACGATCCTGTCGACCTTCTCGCGGAGCTGCTCTTCCTCCTGATCGAGGAACTTCTGGAGCTGGTCCGGCGAGTCGACGTTGACGGAGGTGTCGACATCGGCCTCCTCGACCTCGATCGGGTCGTTGAGGAGGAGCACGTTCGCCGACTCGAAGTCGGTCGGCATGTCCTCGTGGACGGGGTCCTTGTCGATCGCCGCGCCGGTGAGCAGGCGGGACGCGCCCGCCGCGCGACCGGTGCGCGTCTCGATGTTGAGGTTCGCCAGGTCGACCACGTGGGAGCCGTCGTCGGCCGCGACCGTGACGCCCTGTACCGCGCGGACGACGAGGTCGGCGAGCGTGTCCTTGTCCAGCTCCGCGCCCTTACCGGTCATCGACGTCTCGGCGACGTTACGCAGCGTCTCCGTGTCGTCGGGGTCGACGGCCGTCGCGACCTCGTCGACCTGCTCGCGGGCATACTCGCTCGCGAGGTTGAACCCCTTGATCACCGCGGTCGGGTGGATATCCTGTTCGAGGAGGTCCTCGGCGTTTTTCAGCAGCTCGCCCGCGATGGCGACCGCGCTGGTCGTCCCGTCGCCGGCCTCGTCCTCCTGGGTCTCGGCGACCTCGACGACCATCTCGGCGGTCGGGTTGTCGATGTCCATCGTCTGGAGGATGGTGACGCCGTCGTTGGTGATGGTGACGTCGCCCATCGAGTCGACGAGCATCTTGTCCATCCCCTTCGGTCCGAGCGTCGAGCGGACGGATTCGGCGACGCCGCGCGCCGCGGAGATGTTGTACTCCTGTGCGTCCTTGTCCTGGACGCGCTGGGCGTCCTCGCCCATAATGATCATCGGCTGGCCCTGCTGCATTCGCTGACTCATACAGCGTTTGATTGATTGTGATTCTATATAAACCTCTCGGTGAGGGGCGACCGCACGCGAACGAGCGCCGCCGAACGTCTTCGACCGAAACCGCACGACTCCGACGCGTTCGCCTCTAATTCATGCGAAGAGTTAGCATTGATCTCTATCGCTTCGAGGAAGCCGATTTTGTTCCGTTTATATACGTGTCCGCCGGCGTCTCGTCACGCCGGTATCCCGCCCGCCAGAAGCGCGGCGTCGACGAGCAGCAGGACGGCGAGTCCGGCGCTCGCCAGCAGGTACGGTCGAGCGACGGCCGCCAATCTGGCGGACCCGGGCGCAGCCCCAATCCCGTCGAGCGCTTCGACCGGGAACCCCTCGGCCATGTACTCTCCCCACCCGACGTCGGGGTCGACCTCGCGGCGCATCCGGAGGACGCCCAGTTCGACGAGTCCGTTCATGACGCCCCACAGCGACAGCATCGCGAGGACGGCCCATCCGCGTGCCGTGCCGGTCAGAAGCTCCAGCGGACGGTAGAGAAGCCAGACGAGGTACGCGCCGGTGACCGGGAGGGCGACGCCCGTCCAGCGCGTGATCATGAGCAGGCGGTGCGCGGCGTCGACGAACCCCTCGCGCGACAGGGTTCCGTCGCTCGCTCGCGGGAGCACCGCGTAGACGACGAACAGCGCGGCGCCGGTCCAGACGGCGCCGGACAGGACGTGCGCGACGAAGGCGATGGTGCGCAACACGCGATCGACTGCGGCCGTGGAGCGCTTAAAACCCGTCCCGGACTCGCCGTCCCGCGCCGCGCTCGCTCCCGCCGGTGCCCCGCCCTATCGCTCCGGCACCGCGCCCAGCGCCGCCTCGACGACCCGCACCGCGGTCGCGCCGTCGCGCCGGGAGACGACGCAGACGAGCGCCTCGCCGGCGGTCGCCGCGGCCGCGACGTCCACGTCCGCGGCCGCGAGCCGACCGAGCGCGGCCGCCAACGCCGCGGCGTCGACGCCGCCGGTCGCGAGGATCGCCGTGCGGTCGCCGCCGTCGACGACCGCCGCGTCGCCGACCCGGAGGAGGACCTCTTCCTCACCGCCGTCGTCCGCGCCGTCGATCAGTTCAACTCCGCTCCGCATCGACACGCTCGTGCTCCGGGATTCCGTCTCGTACGCCGGCAACTCCTCGCGAAACCGCCGGAGCGCGGCCGCGATCGCGTCCGGGTCGCCGTCGAGGTCGGCCCGCTCGGCGAGCCAGGTCGCGGCGGCGCTGTGGTTCACCAGTCCGGCGCGGAGCGCGTCCCGGACGAACGGGTGCGCTCGGACCGCCTCCCGCGTCTCGGCTGCCAGCGACATACGCGGGGCTGCGCGTCGGGCGGGCAAGATCGTTTCGGTCGGTCCGAACTTTCGGTCGGCTCGAACTTTCGGTCGGCCCGAACTCGGCGGCGACGGGTCGGCGGTTCCCGTCCTCTCGCAGCCTCCGAAGTCCCTAAGAGCGGCGCGACCCCAGAACGGGTATGCAATCGCTCGTCATCGTCGCGCACGGCTCGCACCTCAACCCCGGGTCGAGCGCGCCGACGTACGATCACGCCGACACGATCCGCGCGACCGGCGCGTTCGACGAGGTCCGCACCGGCTTCTGGAAGGAGGAGCCGCACTTCCGGGAGGTGCTCCGCACCGTCGAGGGGTCGGAGATCTACGTCGTCCCGCTGTTCGTCTCTGAGGGGTACTTCACCGAGCAGGTGATCCCCCGAGAGCTTCGACTGGAGGGGTGGGACGTCTCCGAGTGGGACTCGGACGGTCTCTCCGCCGACCAGGCCACCCTCGTCGCCGAGGACATCGACCGCGAGGTCCACTACTGCGGTCCGGTGGGGACCCACCGGGCGATGACCGACGTGATCGTCCGGCGCGCGGAGTCGGTCACCGGCGACCCCGACGTGGGTGACGACTTCGGTCTCGCCGTCGTCGGCCACGGCACCGAGCGCAACGAGAACTCGGCGAAGGCGATCGAGTACCATGCCGACCGGATCGCCGAGCGCGACCGCTTCGACGAGGTGAAGGCGCTGTACATGGACGAGGAGCCGGAGGTCGACGACCTCCCCGAGCACTTCGAGAGCGACGACGTGGTCTTGGTCCCGCTGTTCATCGCCGACGGCTACCACACACAGGAGGATATCCCGGAGGACGTCGGTCTCTGCGAGGACCACACCGAGGGGTACGACGTGCCCGCCGAGGTCGACGGCACCCGGATCTGGTACGCGGGCGCGGTGGGGACGGAGCCGCTCATGGCCGACGTGGTCTTGGAGCGCGCCGCCGACGCCGGCGCCGACCTCGGGACCGCGCTCGACGACGTGCGCGAGACGACCCGCGTCGCCACGGGGGACTGACCGTGAGCGACGCCACCTCCACGACCGACGAGGGCGAGGCGGGCGACGACGGGCCGGAAGTTCCCGAGATCGACCTCCCGGGCGACGCGTTCGACGCGGTCCTCGACGCGCTCGACGACCGCGACTCGGATGCGCCGCTCCGGTTCGAGGGGTTCAGCGTGGCTCGCAGCGACGACGGATACGTTGTCGCCGACGGCGACCGACGGACCGGGCTGTCGGAGCGCGAACTCCACGAGGCGCTGTCGGAGCGTGCCCCAGCGGTGACGGACTGGTACGCCTTCGAGCGGGTCGTCGGCGAGTTCGGGCCGCGCCGCGCCTTGGTCCGGTGGATCGAGGACGCCGACGGCGAGACGGTGGCGACCCGGTACGCGGCGCTCGCGGAGGGGATCGAGCGCGCGTGGGGCGAACTGCGGATTACGGCCACGATCACCGACCGCGGAGAGCGTCGCTACGACGTGCGCCACGCCGACGACGCCGGCGTCTCGGTCGACGATCTGGAGACGCACGAGGATCCCCTCGACGCGCGCGAACTGGTCACCTTCGACGAGAAAGGACGATACCGCCCCCTCAAGACGGCGCCGTCGCTCGCGGGCGGCTGGGTCTTCCCCGAGCTGGGTCCCCGGAACCTCTACGAGACGGTCGAGACGATCTACCCCGCGACGGTCGCCAACTGGCACCGCGAGCGCGAGGGCGAGCTCGACGTGAGCCACTGGCGCGAGACGATGGAGCGCCAGTCGGGCATCTACGGCGTCGTGGAGACGTGGGACCGCGGCGAGGGCCACGAGCACGTTGATTGGGTCGCGGAGGCCTGCTGTGCCGACTCGCAGTGTCTCAAGCGCCGCGAGTGGGAGTACGACGAGGAGACGGACCTCGACGTCGACGGCGGCGACGGGGTCTTCCCCTGCCGCGAGCCCTGCTCCGTGGTGGTGTCGGCCGCGCGGAAGTGGACGCGGCTGGAGAGCGAGCAGGAGCGCACCTACGAGTTCGACTTGACTCCGAGCGAGAAGGAGCAGGTCGAGGAGATCATCGAGGCGGTCGCTGACGGCCGGACAGACGAGATCCGCGAGGCGGACACGAAGGAGGGCGCGAACCGCTACCGCGCGCGCTTCCTGCGCGCCAAGCGATTCGACGACGGGGGGAACCTCGGCGGCGTGCCGACCGACCCGGACGAGGAATAGGGTTCCACGACGAACCATTTCGGACTGCCGCGCCCCGGAAACATCGCCGCGCCCCGCAGGCTTTTCTCACCTCCCCCGATACGTTGTCGTAATGAACGCCGTCACGCTGGGTCCCGCCGGCACGTACTCGCACCGCGCCGCGCGCGCCGTCGCTGCCGAGGTGTCGTTCCGCGAATCGGTCACCGCCATCGTCGACGCTGTCGCCGACGGAGAGTTCGAGCGCGGGGTCGTCCCCATCGAGAACAGCATCGAGGGCTCCGTCACGGAGAGCCTCGACGCGCTCGCCGACTACGACGTGTCCGTCACCCGCGAGGTCGTCACGCCGATCCGGCACGCGCTCCTCGCGCAGGACGACGAGTTCGAGGTCGTCGCCAGCCACTCGCAGGCGCTCGCGCAGTGTCGCAACTGGCTGGAGGCGAACTACCCGGACGCCGGTCTCGAAGCGGTCGCCTCGACGGCCCGCGGGGTCGAGCGCGCCCGCGAGGACGCCCGCGTCGCCGGGATCGGCCACCCCGACAACGCCGGCGACGACCTCTCTATCCTCGCGGCGGACATCCAGGACCGCACCTCGAACGCGACCCGGTTCCTCGTCGTCGCGCCCGAGTCAGCGCGCTCCGACGCCGGCGGAAAGACCACGCTGATCGTCTACCCGAACGCGAACTACCCGGGTCTCCTCCTGGAACTGCTGGAGGCGTTCGCCGACCGCAACCTCAACCTCTCGCGGATCGAGTCGCGCCCGAGCGGCGAGCGCCTCGGCGACTACCTGTTCCACTTCGACGTGGACGCCGGTCTCTACGAGGACCACATGGCGAAGGCCGTCGAGGACATCGAGGCCATCGCCGACAAGGGGTGGGTCAAGGTGCTCGGGTCGTACGACACCGAACACGTGTTGGACTGAGGATTCGACTTCGGTGCTGTGCGGTGGCGCGTGCCTCCGAGTGGCCGCCGAAGGCGGCCGCGAGGAGCACGCGCGAGGGAGTCGGCCGACTGGAAGGAGGCCGACGAGGCTGGGGAGGCGTGAGGCGCTGTGCGGGACGGGACTCAAAGGGGCAGTCGCGAGGACGAAGACGCGCGACGCAAGGACCGCAGGGAGCGAGTGAAACGAGCGACTGAGGACCGCAGCGAGCGCATCGAGTCCTCGCGACTGGGGCTTTGGCGGTGTTCATCGCTGATCCGTCGTCAACGGTTTATCGCCGAGCGGCTGGGGCTTTGGCGGTGTTCATCGCTGATCCGTCGTCAACGGTTTATCGCCGAGCGGCTGGGGCTTTGGCGGTGTTTACCGCAGCCCTGCTAACAACGATTTATCAGCAAGCACCCGACTATTCGGCGGTTATCGCCACCTCGGGTACTTCGAGGAAAATTGACTCGGCGTCCTATTCGAATCGGTATGTCGCGCCGTCTGGACCATCTTCAATCTCGACGCCGACCTCCTGTAGCGCGTCCCGCAACTCATCGGCGCGCTCGTAGTTACCGGCCTCGCGCTCGGTCTCGCGCACGTCGAGGACGAGTTCGACCAGCTCGCCGGCGAGGTCAACGTCGCCCTCGCTCGGCGACTCGAACTGGAGGCCGAGCACGTCGCCGCCGAGGGCCGCGAACGCCTCGACCGCCTCGCGGAGGCCGCGGTAGTCGTAGGCGGAATCGCTGTTGGCGTCGACGTGCCGGTTCACCGCGTCGGTGAGGTCCAAGAGCGCCGCGGTCGCCTCCCGGAGGTTGAGGTCGTCGTTCATCGCGGCCGCGAAGTCGTCGCGCGCGGTCGCGACCGCCTCGCGGAGGTCGTCGTCCGCGGCCTTCGCGCGGGACTCGGTCGAGTCGAGCGCCTCGACCGCGCGGTCGTAGGTGCGCGAGAGGCGCTCCCAGCGCTCCTCCGCCTCGGCGATCGTCTCCTCAGTGAGCGCCTGTTCAGAGCGGTAGGCGGCTCCGGCGTAGAACGTGCGGACGACGTTGACGCCGAGTTCGTCGAGGGCGTCCGGCACGGTCCAGAAGTTACCGATCGAGGAGGACATCTTCTCGCCGTCCATCTCCAGTAGGCCGACGTGGAGCCAGTGGCGCGCGAACGCCTCGCCGGTGGCGGCCTCCGACTGCGCGATCTCGTTTTCGTGGTGCGGGAAGACGGAATCGCGCCCGCCCATGTGGATGTCGAGGGTGTCCCCGAGGTGCGTCGTCGACATCGCCGAGCACTCCACGTGCCACCCCGGCCGCCCCTCGCTCCACGGGGACGCCCACGTCTCGCCGTCGGGCGTCTCCGCGCCGTGGTCGTGTTTCGCGTGCTCGCGCGCCGCGGTCTCGCTCACGCCGTCGGCCTTCCAGAGGGCGAAGTCCGACGGGTTGCGCTTCTCCGAACGCTCGTCCGGCTCGCCCTGCGCTTCGAGCGCGTCCAGCTCCTGATTCGAGAGCTTGCCGTACTCGTCGAAGCTGGTCACGTCGAAGTAGACGGAGCCGTTCGACTCGTAGGCGTACCCCCGCTCGATCAGCGTCTCGACGAGGTCGACAATCTCCGGGACGTGTTCGGTGACGCGGGGGTACACCTCGGCGCGCAACAGATTCAGCCCGCGCATCGCGTCGAAGACGGTCGCGGTGAACGTTTCGGCCACGTCGCGCTCCGCGGCCCAGTCGTCGCGCTCACCGACGCGGGCCGTGATCTTCTCGTTGACGTCGGTGACGTTCTCGACGTGGCGCACGTCGTAGCCGACGTGTTCGAGCCACCGGTGGAGCACGTCCGCGTGGAACCACAGACGGGCGTGGCCGAGGTGGGGGTCGTCCGACACCGTCAGGCCGCAGACGTACAGCGTGACGTCGCCGTCGGCCGTGAACTCGACGCGCTCGTCTTCCAGGGTGTCGGTAACGACGAGACTCATTACGACTCCGTTGCCGAGGTGAGCGTTTCAAATCGTCGGATCGAGCGAGACGACGTAGACGAGTTTTCTGGCGGTTCGTCTACTCGGGTATAATTAGTCGGTATCGGCGGTGGATCGGTGACGGACACCTCCGAAGCCCCAATCGCTCACTTATAAATAGCCGACAACGGCTCCACCGCGAACACCGCCAAAGCCCCAGTCGCGAGGGCACCGTACGCTCGCTGCGCTCCTCACTCGGTCGCTCACTTTGTTCGCTCCCTCGTTGCGGTGCTTGCGTCGCCTACGGCGCCCTCGCGACTGCCCCTTTGAGTCCCACCCGCACAGCACCGCACCGCAGCCTCACGCCTCCCCAGCCTCGTCGGCCTCCCTCCGCTTCGCTCCGGTCGGCCGACTCCCTCGCGCGTGCTCCTCGCGGCCGCCTTCGGCGGCCACTCGGAGGCACGCGCCACCGCGGTTCTATTTATAAATTGACGATCCTACCTCTCACACTTCCTGCGTCGTCCACGCCACCTCGTAGCCTGCCTCTCGAACCGCGTTGAGGACCCGGTCGACGTGGGCCGGGCCGTTCGTCTCCACCTCGAACACGAGGTCGGCGTCGCCCACCGGCAGGTCCGGGCGGCTGCGCTCGTGGCGCACCGTTCGGATGTTCGCGCGCTCCCCGCCGATCAGAGTGGCTATCTCGCCCATCGTCCCGGGCGTGTCGTCGATCCGGACGGAGAGCTCGATGAGCTGGTCGCGCTCCACGAGGGCGTGGGTCACCACCTCCTTCAGCGTCGTCACGTCGATGTTGCCGCCACAGAGGAGGGGGACGACGGTCTCCCCGCCCAGATCGAGTTCGTCGAGCGCGTCGTCGTTGAGGAGGGCGGCCGCCGCGGTCGCGCCCGCGCCCTCCACCATCTGCTTCGCGCGCTCTAAGAGCAGCAGGATCGCGTTCGCCACGTCGTCGTCGCTCACGACGACGACTCCGTCGAGGTGCTCTTTGAGGAGGCCGAAGGTGAGGTCGCTCAGCCCGCCGGTCGCGATGCCGTCCGCGATCGTGTCGGGTTCGTCGCGAGTCACGAGCTCGCCGGCCGCGAGGCTCTCCGAGAGCGTGGAGGCGCCCTCCGTCTGAACGCCGACGACCCGCGTCTCAGGCGAGCGCGCCTTCACCGCGGTCGCGACGCCGCCCGCGAGTCCGCCGCCGCCCACCGGGACGAGGACGGTGTCGGCGTCCGGCACCTGGCCGATCACCTCCAATCCGAGGGTCCCCTGTCCGGCGACCACGTCCGGGTCGTCGAACGCGTGGACGAACCGCGTCCCGGGGTCGTCGGTCAGCGTCCGCGCGTGCGCCATCGCCTCGGGGAACGCGCTCCCGCGGAGGACGACCTCGGCGCCGTACGCGCGGGTCGCCTCGATCTTCGCCGCCGGTGCCGACTCCGGCATCACGATCGTCGCGTCGATCCGGGCGTCCGACGCCGCCAGCGCCACCCCCTGCGCGTGGTTGCCCGCGCTCGCGGCCACGACGCGCTCGATCGCGGGCTCGTCTGCCTCAGAGGCGTTCCCCGCGACCGCCTGTGAGATCGCGTTGTACGCGCCGCGCGTCTTGAACGAGCCGGTTCGCTGGAGGTGTTCCATCTTCAGGCGCACGTCGGCGCCGCACCGCTCGCTCAGCGACCGGCTCCGCTCGACGGGCGTGCGCTGGACGATGTCGGTGCCGGCGAGCCGCTCGGCGGCGGCCTCGACGTCGTCGATCGTGACGGCGGACATGGCGGAGTCGTTCTCGGGAACCCCAGAAAAGGACTCGGTTACGGAACGGTGTCTGGTTGCGCTCGCCGCTGGGTCCTCCGAGACCGAGATCCGCCAGTACGTTCAAGACGCTCCGTCACGAATCCTGACCTGTATGACCCGACGCGATCCCTTCGACGAGATCGAGGACCTGCTCGAACGGATGGGCCGCGAGTTCGAGGAGCTCGGCGGAACGCTGGAGGGGACCGGTCCCGAGGTCCCGCGCTTCCCGGGCGCCCGCGACGTCGACGTCGACGTGATCGAAGACGACGAGTCGATCACCGTCGTCGCCGACCTCCCCGGGTTCGACGCCGACGATGTCGACGTCGAACTCCGCGACGACGCGCTCGTGATCGCCGGTTCCCGCGAGGAGTCGACCGACTTCGACCTCGCCGGCGAGGGCGACGCGGAACGCGAGGACGCCGAAGGCGCCGACGCGAACGACGGCGACAGCGAGACCGACGACGGCGTCCGCTATCACCGCCGCGAGCGACGCCTTCGCTCCGTCTCCCGGCGGGTCCCGATCCCGCAGCCGGTCGAGGCCGACGCGGCGACGGCCTCCTTCGACGCCGGCGTGCTCACCGTCACGCTCCCCAAGCGCTCGCCCGACGACGACCGCGGGCACACGATAGACGTCAGCTGAGTCCCGGTCGCGCCCTCGGACTCGATTTCGCTCCCCGCTGCGGCCGCGAGATAGCACGCCTCACTCGCTCTTTAATACCTCACAGCGCCTTTCCGTTGGTATGAACACGACGAATCCCTTCGACGAGATCGAGCAGTTCCTCGGCCGCTCCCCCTTCTCGGGCGAGCGAACGTGGGGCCGCGACCTCCGCACCGCCGACATCGACGTCGCCGAGTACGACGACGAGTTCGTTGTGGTGGCCGACCTCCCGGGCTTCGACCGCGACGGAATCGACGTTCGCACCGACGACGGCCGGCTCACCATCGCCGCCGAGCGTGACGCGGAACGCGAGGACGCGGACCGGCGGTACCTCCGCCGCGAGCGGCGCCACGAGTCGGTCACCCGCACCGTGGACCTCCCCGCGACCGTCCGCCCCGAGGACGCAGCCGCGACCTACCGTCACGGCGTGCTCACCGTGACGATCCCCCTCGACGCCCTCGATACGGACGAGGGACACCGGATCGACGTGAACTGACAAAATCGCCCGCCGATTGACCGAACTCGTTTCGCCCTTCGGCCGATGCTTTCTCCACTCTCCTTGTGCTAACTACTCGCATGAACGACGCCGACCACGCGGCCGCCAGACGCGAGCTGGTGAACGCGCTCGGCCGACGCCTCGACGTGAGCGAGCGGACGCTGTCGGCGATCGGCGCTGTCCCGCGACACGAGTTCGTCCCGGAGCCGCACCGCGCCTCGGCGTACGACGACCGTCCGCTCCCGATCGGTCACGATCAGACGGTCAGCGCGCCGCACATGGTCGCATTGATGTCCGATCTCCTCGACATCGAGCGCGGCGACCGCGTCTTCGAGGTGGGGGCCGGCTGCGGCTACCACGCCGCGGTCGTCGCCGAGGTCGTCGGTCCCGGGAACGTCTTCTCGGCCGAGCGAGTTCCCGAACTGGCCGCGGACGCCCGCGAGCGACTCGACCGCCTCGGCTACGACGTGACCGTCGCGGCCGGCGACGCGCGCGAGGCGTTCAGCGACGAGGCCCCGTTCGACGCCGCCTACCTCACCTGCGCGGCGCCCGACTCGGTCCCGGAATCGATCGTCGACCGCGTCCGGCCGGGCGGTCGCGTCGTCGCCCCCGTCCGCGAGGGGAGCGGCCAGCGGCTCGTCCGACTCACGGTCCGCGAGGACGGCGTCGACCGCGAGGACCACGGCGGCGTGCGGTTCGTCCCGATGCGGTAGCCGATGCCTGCCGCGACGGCAGCCATCCGATCGCGGTATCGACTCGGCGAACGCACGCTTTTAGAGGACCGAGTCCCGAGGTCGCTCATGGACGACGCGTCGCTCAGGGCGGACATGATCGAGGGGCTCGAACACCGAATCGGCGAGCCGATCGAGCCGTCCGTGTTGACCGCGCTCCAGCGCGTCCCGCGCGACCCCTTCGTGGACGATTCCCCCGCGGCGGCGCCGCAGACGGCGAGGACCCTCACTCGCTTTCGCTCGAGACGGTGGTTCGGCTCGTCACCGCGCTCGACGCCGACGAGGGCGACTCCGTCCTCGTCGTCGGCGCCGGAATCGGCTACTCGGTCGCGATGCTCGCGGAAATCGCCGGTGCGCGTCGCGTTCACGCGGTCGACATCGACCGGTCCGCCGTCGTCGCCGCGCGGTCAAACCTCGACGCGGCGGGCTACGGGGCGGTCCTCGTCGACCGCGCGGACGGCGCGGACGGACTCCCGGCGTACGCGCCGTACGACCGGATCCTCCTCGAAGCCGCCGTCGTCGAACCGCCGCGCGCCCTCTGCGAGCAGCTGGCGCCCGACGGCCGGATCGCCTACCCGCGCGGCGCGGGGCTTCAGACGGTCGCGGCGATAACGCCCTCGCCCGCCGCGAACTCGGATCCGAACGACGCGCCCACAACCGGCGACGACGCGGACGACGACCCCGCGCCGGCCGGGTTCGAGACGGTCGAGACGCACGGACCGGCACGGCTCCAGCCGATGCTCGTCGAGGGCGAACAGCCCGGGATGGAACGGAATCGGACCCGCCGGGAGGACGCCGAACACGCCGAGCGCGGCCGTCGCCGCCGACACGGCTGGGAACAGGACTGGATCGACTGGGACGACCGCATCTGACGGGACCACACGCCCTTCGAGCGTCTCATTCGTCGACGACGAGCACCTCTGTGTTCCCCCGCTCGTCGACGTAGTCGCCCTCCGCCGGCGGCTTGATGTCGACCGTAAGGGTCCCGTCCGCCTGATTCGGACCGAGCTCCGGGTCCACGTCGACGCTCGCGACTCCCTCGCCGTTCGTCCGCGCGGTGGCGACCCCGTCGATCCGCGCGGAGCCGCCCCGAACGATGACCGTCGCATCCGCGACGCGGGAGCCGTCGGGGTCGACGACGGCGACGTCGATCGACTGGTCGCCGGGCGTGGTCACCTCCGGCTGCGGCTGCGCGTCGAGTTCGGTCGCCGCCAGCCCGTCGATGTCGCCGATCATTCCCATCATCACGCTGAGGCTGGCGACCCCGACGACGAGCGCGATGACGAGGCGGACCGGAAGCCCCTCGATCGCGCGGGTGTCGGTGCTGAACGTCCGGCGGTTCGCGGTGCGCGAGTCGTGTGTTCGATCGGACATACGCCTCGCTGGCCGCGGTATCGGTTATAAAGGATCGGACCCCGAAACGCGCTCCGGTCCGGCGACCCGACCGCTTTTACCGGATACCGAGACCACCCGGTCGCGTGTACGTACTCGGCCGCGACGAGACGGAGTTCGATCGCGAGGACGCGACCGACTGCGCCGCCGGAACCAGAATCCGAGGACGCGACCGACCACGACGGCGACCGTCCGCCCCACACCGCCCGGATCGGATCCTTCCTCGCCCGCGACGGGAGCGTCGGCGCGGCGGTCGGCGTCGACCTTGACGGCCCGCACGCGGGGGTCGTCTTCGGGAAGCGCGGGACGGGGAAGTCGTACACGCTCGGGGTCCTCGCCGAGGAACTCGCCGAGGCGGACGGCGTCGCGCCGGTCGTCGTCGACCCGATGGGCGTCTTCGACGGTCTCGAAGCGGCCGGCGGCCGCGTCGTCGACCCCGCGGTCCGACCCGCCTCGATACCCCCGTCGACGTGGCCGGACCTGCTCGGTCTCGACTCGGCGAGCGGACCCGGGAGCCTCGTCTGGCGCGTCGTCGCGGACGCGGTCGACGACGGTGACGGGGACGCGGTCGGTGTCGGCGACTCCGCGTCGACGGCGGCCGGCGAGTCCCCGTCACCGTCGCTCGCGACGCTCCGGGAGGCGGTCGCCGCGGCCGACGCGCCGGCGGAGACCCGACGCGCCGCCGCGAACCACCTCCGACTGGCGGCCTCGTGGGGCGTCTTCGACGCCGACGCGCCGTCGGTCGCGTCCCTCACAGCCGACGGCGACCCCGCGGTACTCGACCTCGCCGGCGTCCCCGACGCGGCCGCTGCCGCCGTCGTCCGTGCGGTCGCCCGCGGCCTCTACGACGCGCGGATCGACGGTGGCCTCTCGCGGCTCCCGTGGCTGCTCGTTGACGAGGCGCACGCCTTCTTCGACGGCGTCGCGGAGCCGGCGCTCCGAACGCTTCTGACCCGCGGCCGGGCGCCCGGCGTCTCGCTCGTCTGTGCGACTCAGCGGCCGGCAGCCCTCCCGAGCGTCGCCGTCTCGCAGTCAGATCTCCTCGTCTCCCACCGGCTCACGGCCGCGCGCGATGTCGACCGACTGGCCGAGGCGGAGGCGACGTACCTCGCGGGCGACCTTGCCGCGCGGCTCCCCGAGGGGGTCGGCGAGGCGCTCGTCGTCGACGACGCCACTGAGACGGCCCACACGGTCGCGATCCGAGAGCGCAGAACGTCCCACGAGGGGGAGAGTCCGCGAGCGAGCCGGCTGTCGCACTCGGAACCGCGCTGACGCGCTTCAGAACGCACAAGCCGCCCCGGCGACACTCTCGCGCATGGAACGGACGCCGTACGGGTTCCTGCTCGTCGCGGTCGGGGGGTTCCTCGGCGCGGTCGCCAGACACGCCGTCGACGTGGGGGTCGGCGGTGTCCTCGCCGCGGTCTCGTCCGGAGGCGGCCTGACCGTCCTCGGCGGCACCGCGACCGGCGCGGGGACGCTGGTCGCGAACGTCGCCGGATCGTTCGCGCTCGGACTCCTGTTGACCCGCGCGTCCGGCGACCGCACCCGCCTGTTCGTCGGGACCGGCGCGCTCTCCTCGTTCACGACGTACAGCACGTTCGTCTCGGACGCGGTCGCGCTCGGAACGCCCGCCGGCGCGTGGTACGTCGCCGTCAGCTACGCGACCGGATTCGCCGCGGCCGCGCTCGGACTCGCCGTCGGAGGGCGGGACCGACGATGACCGTCTCGCCGCTCGTCGCGACCGTGCTCGTCGGCGTCGGCGGTGCCCTCGGCGCAGCCTCTCGGCACTGGGTCGGACTCCGGACCGAAGGTCACCGGTCGGTCCTCCTCGTCAACGCGCTCGGGAGCCTCGCGCTCGGCGCCGTCTCCGCAGCACCGATCGGATCGACGGCGGCGCTGGTCCTCGGCGTCGGCTTCTGCGGCGCGTTCACGACGTTCTCGTCGTTCGCGGTCGAAACCGTTCGGGCGGCGAGCGAGACCGGAAACCGCGCCGCAGCGGTCGTCGCGGCGTCGAATCTCGCGGTCGCGCTGGTCGCGTTCCTCCTCGGATCCCTCCTCGTCACCGGCGTTTTCGGCTGACCGGTGACTCCTGCTTCTGACCGCCGCCGACTCGGCAAGCGATAGGTACAGGATCCCTCGGTCCCTACGCGACCCCGTGACCGACACCGACCGTTCCGTCGACGACGAGTCGACCGATCCGGCGGACTCGGGTTCCCTCTCCGACGACGTCGACCCCGAGGACGTCCCCGAGTTCGGGGACCTCTCGATCCTCCAGCGCGCGTTCGTCGCCGCCGCACAGAACCCCTCGCGCGGACTGCTGGTCGTCGGCCTGTTCGCCTTCTCGCTCGCCTTCTACGCCGCGTTCTGGCTGTCGTTTCCCCGCGTCGCCGGTCTCCTCTCCGCGGTCGCGGTGATCGTCGTCGCCGTCGCGGCCCTCGTTTACTGGCTTCTCGACCGCGTCTCCCGCTGACGCCCGGTGGATCGTCGGCGTTCCGGCTCGGCTCCGCGGGGCGCCGTTTCGGGGCGGTGCCCTCACGGCCGCGGCTCGTAGAACTCCCGGAGCGGTCGACCGAACGCGGGCGCCAGCGTCGCGACCGCGTCGCCGACCAGCACGTCGCGGTCGCCGAACGCCGGCTCCACCTGCGCCCCGAGCGCTACGTCGCTCGCGGCGTCGCTCTCCAGGTACTCCCGAACGGTGGCGAACTCCCGCTCGCGCTCGACGACGTACCGATCTCCGTCGATGAACGGCCCGTAGGTGTCCGGGTCGACGTCGTCGATGTACGACTCGTAGAAGCTCGCGGCGTGTTTCCTGACCGCGACCGGCGGCCCGTCGTGGCGCTGGACGGCGGGCCGCTCGGTCACCTCCAGCTCCGCGTACAGCGCGGCCCGCGTCGGCTCGTCGGTAGCGTCGCGCTCGGCCGCTCCCTCGGTGTCGCGGGCATCCGCCGAATCACCCGCCGCTCCCGCCGCGTCCGTCATGGCGCGCGCCCGGAGCACGTCGAAGCCGTGATCGTTGAGACCGCCGACGATCCCGTCCAGCGAGCGCCGGAGCTGCGGCCACAGCTGGTCGTCGACCACGTCGGGGGCGTCGAAAACGACCGCGACCGGCGTCGTCCCCCGTCGATCGAGGTGGGCGCGCACCTCACCGGAATCGAGCGGTTCCGGCTCCTCCGCTTCGAAGAACGCCTCGCTCGGGGCCGCGAGCAGCTCCCTCGCGTAGTGTTGGAATCGTGCGAGGTTCGTCGCCGACAGCACCGCGGCGACGTTCCGCGTCGGGTCCGTGGGGTCGACGACGACGAGCGGGTCCTCGAACGTTCGCTCGGCGTGCCCCGCGGGGTCGAACTCCACCGGCGGGTGCCAGCTCCGCGCCGACTCGACGAGGGGGACGAACCCGCCGAGTTCCAACACGAGCAGCTCCGTCAGGTACCCCGAAAACCCCTCGGTGCGGAGGTCGCTCCCGTACGCCCCGATCCCCTTCAGGAACGCCTTCGCTAGCACCACGTCCGCTGCGAGGTCGTCGTCGAGCCGTGCGGAGAGGTACGCGTCGTGGAACGGGGTGCGGTCGACCGCGGAGACCAGCTCGGCCGCCCGCTCTACGTCGTGACAGGGGACCAGGTCGACGTCGAACCCCTCGTGGCTCCCCTTCACGTACGGATGTTCGGCGTACTCCTCGTGGCCGTCGGGGAGGACCGCGTGCCCGACCGCGAGACCGTACTCCTCCAGCTCGGCGCGGTCGAGGTCCGCGTCGAACCGAACGAACAGATCGATGTCGCGGTCGCCCGCGACCCACGTGCCGCGTGCGGTCGACCCGACCTGGACCACGTCGGCGTCGACGGGGAGGTCGGCTATCGCCTCGCGGGTCCGGTCGGTCAGCGTCGCGGCCGTCTCGCGCAGCCGCTCGCGCTCCGCCGCCTCCGGGAGGACGCGCTCGCGGACCCGCGACAGCACCGCCTCCAACTCGTCCATACCGAACGGTCTCGCGGTCCGGCCGAAAACGTGTCGGTCGGATCGGCGGCGTGGCGAGCGGGCATCACGGTAGCGTCTCGCATTCGCTGTGTCCGCCAGATCCCGCCCCGTCGGGCGGAAACGAAAGCCATATCAAAACGACGCGAGTACGCGAAAGTGAGCCGAAGTAGCTCAGTTGGTAGAGCGCCTCGCTGTTACGACGCTCGGCGGAACTCCCCCCGACCGTCACAGTCACGAGGCGGTCCCAGGTTCGAGTCCTGGCTTCGGCGTCCCTTCCGTACTACTCTGTTTGGAGTCACGCGTTTTGTACGATACCGGCTCACACCTCTGTATGTCGCGTTTTGAGCAGTACGACCGCCTCGAAGAGCCACAGAAGCGCGGACAGGCCACAGAAGCGATCGTCACAGCGGAACTGATCGCCCGCGACGTTTCCGTACTCACGCCGGCGTACGACAACGAACCGTACGATCTCGTTATCAGGGTCGGAAGCGAGTTCTATCGCCTACAGGTCAAGACGGCGTACGACGGGAAAAGCGACGGTGCAGTACGAATTCCGGACCCGGAGCGTCCGGACGAAAAGCGACGGATACGAACGAGAAGGGTACGACGGAAAGATCGATTACTTCGCCGTTTTAAACGTCCGAACGGAAGACGTGTATCTCGTTTCGATCGACGACGCCGGATCGGCAGCGACCACGATCCGGTATGAACCCGCCGCGAACAACAACCGAGCGAACGTCAACTGGCACGCGGAGTACCGGCTCGATACGGTTCTCGACGGGCTTCGGTCGGGGTAATGCGGTAACCTAAAGAACGTCCCTCGTATAGCCGAGACCGCGGGGCCTTTAGCTTAGTTTGGCTCAAAGCCCTCCGCTCATAACGGAGTGATCGCCGGTTCAAATCCGGCAAGGCCCATCCTTTCCGCACTCGCTACCGGTTGGTTTCTCCACAGCACTCGTCGGCGAGAAATGGCCTCGTACGGTTACGTCTACTCCTGCCGAAGCGTCACGTCGGTCGTGGTCTCGTTCGCGAGGTTATCGCTCACGGGACACCGCTCTTCGACCGCGGCGGTGAACTCGGCGAGCGTGTCGTCGTCCACGCTGCCGACGAAGTCGACGTCGACGGCCGCCTCCACGCCCTGGTAGCCCGCCCGGGGCTCCTCGGCGCGGCCGAGGTGCTTGCGGGGGTTGAACTCGCCGGCGACCTCGACCTCGACGCCCTCCACGTCGAGGTCGAAGTCCGGCGCCACCGCGCGGACGGTCGCGTTGAGACAGCCGGTCCAGGCGGCGAGCAGGTACTCGACCGGCATCGCGCCGGTGTCGTCGCCGCCCATCGCCTCCGGGTCGTCCATCACCAGTTTGTGGTCGCGGGCCCGGGCGACGAACTTCGACTCGCCGTCGCTCTCGCCGCTGACCTCCATCCGGTGCGTCGCGTTGGCGTCACTCATCGGCCGAGTTAACGGTTCAGCGGGGTTAAACGGGCGACGTACGCCGGGTTCGTGCCGCCGACCGTGACTCCCCGATATCGCACGAACGGCGTTTGTGCGGACTGAAAACACCGGTTACGGTCTCTCCGTCGTTTGGAACCAATTTGGCGCGTCACGGATACCGGCCAATTTCGCGATCGCGTCGAACTATCACGTCGCGAACGGCCGCTTCGCGGATCGCGGTCGCGACGCGCGCCGCCGACTACTCCAACAACGTCACCAGTTCGTTCACGTCGTCGATCACCGCGTCGGCGCCGGCGTCGGAGAACTTCCTGCGACCCTCCTCGCCGGTTAGCCCGCCCGTGAGAACGCCGATTCCGTAGTAGACGCGCGTCTCGTCGGTCTCGTCGGCGTTGCGCGCGGTCCGCACGTCGTCGAGGGTGTCGCCCGCGAACGCGACGCGCTCGGCGTCGAACCGCTCGGCGAGTTCGACGAGTGCCCGCGGGTGCGGCTTCCCCTCTTCCCAGTCGTCCATCGTGAACCGCCGGTCGTCGGGCACGTCGAGACCGACGCGCTCCAAGGCGATGTCGGCCTCCGCGGCCGGTCGGCCGGTGAGGACGCCCACGTCGAACCGCGCGGTGAGGTCGGCTATCGTCTCGGGGTCGACGAGCGTCGGCTCGTCGTGGATGTACCCGTCCGCCTCGACCGGCGGCTCGCCGCCCTCCAGCTCGCGGTACAGCTCCGCGCCGAGGTACAGCGCCTGAAACGTCTCGCGGAGCGCGTCACGGTCCCACTGGTCGCGGACGCGGGCCTGCGCGACCCGCGGGAGGTCGCCGACGACCTCCTTGGCGGCGTCGAGACCGCCGCCGAGTTCGTGAACGCGGTCGGTGAACTCGTCGACGTCCATCCGGAGGCCCTCGCGGCGGGCCAACACGAACAGCGCGGCCGCGTCCGTCAGCTCCCAGTCGTTGTTGAACCCGCCGGCGTCCTTGAACGCCTGGACCGCGTCCCGGTCGATCGGCTTGCCGCACACCCGGTCGACCGATTCGAGGATCGCCCGGCGGTAGGAGTCCGCCACGTCGACCAACACCCCGTCGATGTCGAGGACCGCTGCGTCGACCTGGATACCGCTACCCTGGCTGGCGACGGAATGAACGTTCGGGTTCGCGGTCGGCGTCGCCGGTTCGAAGACCGGGCCGCGCGGTCGTCGGCTCGGCTACCGTGCGACGTACACGACGGGTCCCGATTCGGTCGCTCTCCGCCGGACGTCGACGACCGGTTCCTCGAACCCGAGCGTGGTGAACAGGCAGGCGGCGTCGAACCGGTCTGCGAGCGCGACGGCCGGCCGCTGGAGTTCGGCCGGGAGGTTCCGCGCGTACACGGCGTCGAAACCGTCCTCCTCCGCGTCGAGACCGAGCGCGTCCCGAACGGCTCGGTCGTCGGCCGTCGGCAGCGCGGTCACGTCCGCGGTGACGACGCGGAGCGATCCCCCGTCCGTCGCTCGCGTCTCGGCCGCCGCGTCCCGTGCGGCCTCGCTCACTTCGACGTCGACCGCGACGACCTCGTGACCCCGCTCGGCGAGCGCGCGAGCGACGTTCGGACGCCGGCCGACGCCGACCTCGATCAGCCGCGCGTACGGGTCGAGCGCGGCGACGAGCGCGCGCTTCGACGGCGGTGGTTGTGCCACGGCGCGGCCTTTATGATTGCGGCGGTCAAAAGCGGTTCCATGCTCGTGGACATCGTCCCGGTCGGAGAGGTCACCCCCCGAGTGAAACGGGAGGCCTCCGGCGCGCTGCGTTCCGTGTACGACTGTGACGTGACGGTCCACGACGATCAGGCGATCCCCGACTCCGCGTTCGACGCCGACCGCGGCCAGTACCGCGCCGAGGATCTCATCGAGACGGTCACCCGCGTCGGCGGCGGCGAGAAGAACATCGGAATTACGCCCGAGGACCTCTACTACCGCCGCCGGAACTACGTGTTCGGTCTCGCGTACCTCAACGGGAGCGGCTCCGTCATCTCCACGCACCGCCTCCGAACCTCCTCCGACGGCGGCGTCTCCACCAAGCCCGCGGCCGACGTCTTCGGCGACCGAGTCCGCAAGGAGATCGTCCACGAGATCGGGCACACGCTCGGATTGGAACACTGCGACAACAGCAAGTGCGTGATGTCGTTTTCCCCCACCGTCCGCGAGGTCGACGTGAAAGAGGAGAACCTCTGTGGCACCTGTTCTCGCCTCGTTCGCTGACGCTCCGCGCTCTCGGGTTGCGTTCTCTCCTCCCGCCGGTAGACGTAAAGTCCGTCCCGCACAAGGAACCGGTATGGCCGCAAAGCCGGAATACCGCGACCGGCCGGACGTCGAGGTCGCGCTGCTCGACGCGCTCGTCGACCGCGGGGACGAGGGGATGACCGTCCTCGAACTTCGCGCGGCCGTCGACGCCGACATCGACGCCGTCGAGGAGGCGCTCTCGGCGCTGAAGGAGGACTCGCTTATCATCGTGGAGTCGGAGGAACGCGTTCGGGTGTACGCCCACGAGCGGGTCGTTCCCGACCCCGACGAACCGACCGACGACCCGTCGGAGAGCCTTGTCGACGCGATCCGCGACCGGATCGGACTGTAGCCGCCCGAGACGGCGGCCTTTTGGCCCTCGATCGCGTCTCTGCGATCATGACGCTCGTCTCCGGTACCCACGACGCGCACGGCGCGGCGTACCGCGACCGCGGCGGTCGCGAGGTGGTCGACCACTACGGCAAGCCTGTTCGCGTCGGCAAGGCGGTCCGAAAGGTCGCCGGCGTGATCGAGATGGGGTACGGCGTCCTCGCCGTCAGGGGAGCCGACCGCGTCGAGTTCGTCGACAACGCCGTCTCGAACCGCATCCCGACCGCGGACGGGGAGGGGACGTACGCGCTCCTGCTCGACCCGCAGGGCGGGATCGAGACGGACATGTACGTGTACAACGCCGACGAGCGACTGCTCGTGTTCCTCCCGCCGGAGCGGACCGAGGCGGTCGCCGCCGACTGGGCGGAGAACGTGTTCATCCAAGATGTCGAGATCGACGACGTCTCCGACGAGTTCGGCGTGTTTGGCGTTCACGGTCCGAAGTCGACGGAGAAGGTCGCGTCCGTCCTCGGCGGTCCCGGCGCACCCGAGGAGCCGCTCTCGTTCGTCCGCGGGTCGATGGTCGACGCCGGCGTCACCGTGATCGCCACGGACGGCCCGCTGGGCGAGGAGGGGTACGAGATCGTCTGTGCCGCCGCCGACGCGGGCGACGTGTTCGACACCCTGATCAACCGCGGACTCAACGCCACGCCCTTCGGCTACCGGACGTGGGACGCGCTCGCGACGGAGGCCGGGACGCCCCTCTTCGAGTACGAGCTGGCGGGGGCGGTCCCGAACGTCCTCGGTCTCCGGAACGCGCTCGACTTCGACAAGGGGTGTTACGTCGGCCAGGAGGTCGTCTCGCGTGTGGAGAACCAGGGGCGACCGAGCCGCCGCCTCGTCGGTCTCGAACTCGACGGTCTCGCCGAGACGGTCGCCGACGTCGACGCGGACGCGAACCCGAAGGGGATCGACGACGCGCTCCCCGCGTCCGGCGCGGCCGTCTTCGACGGCGACGAGGCGGTCGGCGAGGTCACCCGCGCCGCGGTCGGTCCCGCGACGGATGTCCCGATCGGGCTGGCGCTCGTCGCGTTCGACGCCGACCTCGGCTCGGTCACCGTCCGCGTCGACGGCGACGAGGTCCCGGCCGCTGCCGTCGATCTCCCCTTCGTCGACGGGAGCGCGCAGTCCGCGCGGCTGCCGACGTACCCGGAACTCCGGGCGTGAGTGCCTCGCGGCGGCGACCGACGGGGCCGCTTCACACCACGAGGTCGACGAGCGAGTAGACGCCGAACCCGAGCGCGAACGCGCCGACCAACGACCCGACCCACGCGAGCACGGTGTAGCCCATCTTCTTGCGGCTCACGCCCGCGTCGCCAGCGGCGTAGCCCGCGCCGACGATCGCGGAGACGATGATCTCGTTGAACGAGACGGGGATCCCGAACGCGACTGCGATCTGCGCGATCGCGAACGACGGGATGAGCGCCGCGATCGACCGCCGCGGTCCCATCGACGCGTAGTCCTGCGATATCGCCTTGATCATCCGCGGCGCGCCGGTCCACGACCCGACCAGCAGTCCGACCCCGCCGCCGACGAGCAGTGCCCACACCGGGACGCCGACCTCGGTGAAGATCGGGACGAGGGGACCGATCGCGAGTCCGACCTGCGACCCGCCCGCCGAGAACGCGACGAGGCCGCCCATCGCGAGCAGGAACCGCCGCTGGGCGCCCTCGCGGTCGCGGCCGAGGTCGGCGTACACCGCGACCGCGACGAGCGCGGCGACCGCGAGGCTCACCGCGACGGAGCCTGCGCCCCCGATCCTGAGCCCCGAGCCGAGGACGGTCGCGACCGAGGCCTGTTCGCCGGCGGGACCGAGCAGCGCGAACCCGACGTTCGCGAGGATCGCCCCGACGAGTCCGGCGAGGACGGCCGTGAGCGGTCGCTCGGGCAGCGACTCGCCGATGAGCATCCGCGCGACCCCGTAGGCGACGCCGCCGCCGACGAACGGCGTGAGCACCCACAGCGTCATGATCTCGGCGTACTTCGGCCACGCCGGGTCGCCGCCCAGCGCGAAACCGACGCCGACGACCGCCCCGGTGACGGTGAACGCCGTCGCGATCGGATAGCCGGCGAAGACGCCGATCGCGACCAGCGCGGCGGCCGTGACGAGCGCGACGATGGCCGCCGCCGCCGTGAGCGTCACGCCGCCGATCAGCTCGGTGCCGACCGCCTCCGTCACGTTCGCGCCCTGGAGTATCGCGCCGAGCAGCCCGAGGACCCCGACCACGAGTCCGGCCCGCATCACGGAGATGGCGTTCGCGCCGACCGCGGGCGCGAACGGGGTCGAACCCGAAGACCCCGCGCCGATCGACCACGCCATAAAGAGGCTGGCGGCGGCGGCGACGAGCAGCGTCGCGGCGGTGACGACGACCATCAGTTCCGCCCGTCGTTGTACCCCTCGTTCAGTCCCGTCACCGTGCGACGGACGAGGAGGAACCCGAAGAAGAACAGCCCGAGAAGACCCACCAACAGCAGGATGAACAGCGGTTGGACCGGGAGCATACGCTCGAATCCGTCGGGACGCGGTTATAAGTTTCGAGCCGCCTGCTCGCGTGACGCCTCGAACTCCCGCGGCGCGCGGACGACCGCTCGATGACTAAAACGCTCGTTTGTCTCTCAGCCACGTATATGTTGTCAGCCGCGTTAGGTACAGGTGCGACCCCCCGCTTCGGCCCTCACACGCCTGAAATCGCCGGTCGACACGTCGGCCAGTCGGATCCGCACTCGCTCTCTCCCCTGCCCGGTGCCCCTCCCCGGCCGACCAGTGCGACCGACCGCCGGCGCCCGCGCCCGTGCGATTCGGGTCCTCCGTGGACACGACCGTCGGCCGGCACGGCCGTCCGCGGGGTGTCGCGTTCGGTCCCCGCGGTCCGCGACGGCGACTCCCCCGCTACGCTTCTCACGCCCGCTCTCGTTCTCACTCAGTACTCCCACCCTCGATCCGGAACGTCTCGAAGGTCTCGCCCTCCGGCGTCACCAGTTTTCCCTCCAGTCTCCCCTCGTCTTCGGCCGGGGTCAGTTCCGCGTGCGCCGGGCGGTTGCCGCGCGGCTGCGCGTGGCTCCCCGGGTTCAGTATCGGCAGGCCGCCGGAGTCGTCGAAGCGGGGTCGGTGGCTGTGGCCGCAGATCACGGCGTCCGCGTCGCGGTCGCGACCGAGCATGACGAGGCCCGTGTCGCCGCTGCGGTGGCGGTGCGTGACCGCGAACCGGACGCCGGCGTACTCGACGGTCCGCACCTCGGGGACCCGGTCGCGGATCGCGGCGCCGTCGTTGTTGCCGTAGACGGCCCGGAGGCCGGCGGCGGCCGACTGAAAGGCGTCCAACACCGGCTCGCGGCAGAAGTCGCCCGCGTGGACCACCAGCTCCGCCTCGCGGACCGCCTCCGCGGTCCGCCCCTGAAGCTTCGACTCCTCGCGTGCGTGCGTGTCGGAGACGACGGCGAGCATACCGACCGTCCGCGCCGACGTGATTTAAAAAGCGCGCCTGCCGCGAGGGAGTCGCTGGCGGCTCCCGCCGCCAGCGGCGAGGCTGGGGCTTTGGCGGTGTTCGCCGCCGAGTCTCCGGCAGCCGCTTGCGAGTGACCGACCGAGAATTCGAGATCCGTGTCTCGCTATTCGTCCAGTGAAAGCGCCGCGAGCAGCGACTCAAGCTGGACCTGCTCGTTGGCGCCCTCGGCGATCCGGTAGTCGGCCTCGCCGATGCGCTCCATGAGCCGCACCGCCTCGCGCTCGCTCAGCTCGAACTCCCAGACGGAGCGGTGGAGCTGGTCGATCACGTCGCCGCCGGCCATCCCGGTCTCCGTGAGGAGCGTGTCGAGCGTCGAGCGCGCCCGCGCGAAGTCGCCGTTCAACGCGTCGGTCACCATCGACTCGATCTCCTCGGGCCGGGCCGTCGCCGTGATCGCGTACACCGCCTCCTCGTCGACCACGTCGCCGGTCGTCGCCGCGGCCTGAAGCGAGTTGATCGCGCGGCGCATGTCGCCGTCGGCCGCGTACACCAAGGCGTCGATGCCCTCGTCGGTCACCTCGATCTCCTCGGCGGCCGCGATCTCGCGGATCATCCCGCCGACCGCCTCGTCCGAGAGCGGCGAGAACCGGAAGACGGCGCAGCGCGACTGGATCGGGTCGATGATCTTCGACGAGTAGTTACACGAGAGGATAAAGCGGGTGTTGTCGGAGAACTGCTCCATCGTCCGGCGGAGCGCTGCCTGCGCGTCGTCGGTCAGGCTGTCCGCCTCGTCGAGGAACACGATCCGGAAGTCGCCGCCGAACGACGAGCGCGCGAACCCCTTGATGCGGTCGCGCACCACGTCGATGCCGCGCTGGTCGGAGGCGTTGAGTTCGAGGAAGTTCCCGCGCCAGTTGTCCTCGCCGTACACCTGTCGGGCGATGGCTGTCGCCGCGGTCGTTTTCCCTACACCAGCAGGGCCTGAAAACAACAGGTGCGGTACGTCGTCCTGATCGATGTAGCTCTGGAGCCGCTCGACGGCCTCCGCTTGCCCGTGGATGTCGTCGAGGGTCTGCGGCCGGTACTTCTCGATCCAGATCTCCCGGCCAGTCGCCGTCGCAGCCGCCTGCTCGTCGGCCTCGCTCATTGCCCGATCCGAGGGTCGGCGGGGTGATAAACGAACCGAGACTCGTCGGCCGGGAGCGAGGTCCCCCTCGCCGCGGGCCCCTACGCGAACTCGTCGATGAGCTCGGGCACCACGTCGAAGAGGTCGCCGACGATCCCGTAGTCCGCGATGTCGAAGATGGGCGCGTTCGGGTCGGTGTTGATCGCGACGATGGTGTCCGACCCCTTCATCCCGGCGACGTGCTGGACCGCGCCGGAGATGCCGATCGCGATGTACACGTCCGGCGTGACGACCTTCCCCGACTGGCCGACCTGCCGGTTCTTCGGCAGCCAGCCGTTGTCGACGATCGGCCGCGAGGCCGACAGCGTCGCGCCGAGCGCGTCCGCGAGGTTCTCGACCAGTTCGAGGTTCTCCTCCTCCTCGATGCCGCGGCCGACCGAGACGAGCACGTCGGCGTCCGCGATGTCGACGTCGCCGCCGCCGACCTCCTCGAAGCCCGTGACGCGGGCGCCCGACTCGGGGATGTCAACGTCGGCCGACTCGACGGTGGCGTCGCCGACGCCCTCCGCGGGCGGCCACTCGCCGCCGCGGACCGTGAGGACGAACCGGTCGCCGGCGACGTCGACGGTCGTCTCGACCTTCGAGCCGTACATCTCGCGGGTGACGGTGAGCCCGTCGCCGTACTCGATTCCGACCGCGTCGGTCACGATCGGGACGCCGAGGGCCTCCGCGAGCGCGGGCGCGTAGTCGAGTCCGTTGACGGAGTTCGGCACCACCACCGAGCCGGCGTCGAGCCGCTCCGCCAGCGTCGAGACCGCCGCCTGGTAGGCGTTGTGGTCGAACTCCTCTCCGTCGGCGACGGCGTGGATCCCGTCGACGCCCTCGCGGTTCAGGTCCTCCGCGAACCCGTCGACGTCGCCGCCGATGACGGCCACGTGGAGGTCGCCGCCGCGCGCGTCGGCGAGCTCTCGCCCGGCCGTGATGGCCTCGTACGAGACGTCTCGGAGGTCTCCGCGGCGGTGTTCGGCGACGACGAGCACGCTCATCACGCGCCCACCCCCTTCTCACGGAGAACCTCCGCAAGGCGACCCGCGGACTCCCCGGTGTCGCCCTCGATGATCTCCGCGTCGGACTCGCTCTCCGGCTCGTACATCTCGGTGATCGTCAGCGCGCTCTCGACGTCCGCGGCGGTCACGCCGAGGTCGGACAGGTCCTTCGCGGCGATCTCCTTGCGCTGCGCCTGTCGGATCCCGCGGAGGCTCGCGTACCGCGGCTCGTTGAGACCGGTCTGGACCGTCAACACCGCGGGGAGGTCGACGTCGGTCAGCTCCTCGACGCCGCCCTCAAGCTCGCGGTGGACGTGCGCGACGCCCTCGTCGGCGTCGACGTCGAGGCGGTTGACGACCGCGGCGTGCTCGAAGCCAATCCGCTCCGCGAGCGCGACGCCGGTCGCGCCGAAGCCGGTGTCCGCGGCCTGAACGCCGCCGAGGATCAGGTCCGGCTCCTCCTCGTCGACGACCGCCTCGAACAGGTCGACCTTCGAGGCGACGTCCGGGAACGACCCCTCCAGCGCGTCGTCCCAGACGCGGACCGCGCGGTCCGCTCCCTTCGCGAGCGCCATCCGGATCGTCTCCTCGGCGCGCTCGGGACCGATAGTGACGGTCACGACCTCGTCCGCGACCCCCGCCTCGGCCAGTTGGACGGCGGCCTCGACGGCGTAGTCGTCCCACTCGTTGAGGTCGTACTCGAGGTCGGACTCGGCGATGTCGGTCCCCTCGATCGCGAAGTCGTCGTCAGCCTCCGCGACCTCCTTGACGGTCACCAGAACTTTCATGATCGATACTCGGTCGCTCGCCCTGTAATGATTTTCGGAACGGTCGACCGCGGAACAACGGTTTCCGGGACGTCCGGCGGAGATTCAGGCCCGAGTTCGGGGATCTCAGTCGCCGCCGCGGTCTCTGTCACCGCTTTCGCCGTCCCCACCACCGCGCTCGCCCTCCTCGTCGTCGGGCAGCGAGATGAGATTTTCGCGCCCGAGCCGGAGCTTCTCGACGCGCCCCTCGTCGGCCATCGCCGAGAGCAACTGCGACACCTTCGCGTCCGACCACCCGGTCTCGGCGACGATGTCGGCCTGTCGCATCCGGCCGCCGTTCTCGTCGAGGAGCTGCTCGACGCGCTCCTCGTCCGAGAGCAGCGAAAGGTCCGGCTCCTCCGTGTCCCCGTCGGTCGCCTCGTCGGCGTCGGCGTCCGGCGATCCACCCCCGTTCGGGCCGGCGAGAGGGGTGCGAACGTCGCCGCTCGTCGCTTCGCTGTCGCCGGTCGCCGCCGGCTCGTCGGCATCGTCGTCCTCGGCGCTGATCCGGCGGTACCCGACGACGCTCCCGGCGACGAGGGTCGCTGCGAGCAGGACCGCGGCCATCACCATCCCCCACGGCGGTGTGCCCGCGGGACCGTAGACGATCACCACGGGTTCGCCCCCGTCGAACGTCTGGGGACCTTCGATGATCACGTCGCCGTCCGAGAGCCGCGTCACGGCCGTGCTCGGCGTTCCGGTGACGGTGTACCCCTCCGGGGTCGCCACCTCCAGGGTCTGGGCCGATTCGAGGCTGCGCAGCCAGGTCTCGTTACCCGGCGTCGTCAACGCGTCGCCGAGGACGAGGCTCTCGCCGTCCTGATCGAGGAACGCCGTCCAGGTGAACGTCAACCGAAGTTCGCCGACTGCGACCGCATCCTCCGTGGCGACGTCGAACTCGTCCGGGTTCTCGTGGACGACGACCTCGCGGTCGACATCGTTGATCGTCATCGACCGGTCGACGTTTCGGTTCGCCTCGCGGCGGAGTCCCTCGAACAGCTCGGCGTCCGGGCCGACCTCGCCGGTACGGAACCGATCGCCGGCGGTCTCGAACGTCTCCGTCTCGTTTTCGTCCGCCAGCGAGTACCGCACGGCCACGGTCCAGTCGGCGCTGCGGTCGGGGTTCAGTTCGAGCCGGATCTGCGTCGCCGAGGGCGACGTGATGGCGTCGGCGGTCTGCTGTCGAAGCGCCTCCGATCGGCGCTCGAGCGCCTCGGTAGGACGCGGCGCGTCGCCGTCGACGGAGGCGTCGGGCGGAGCTTCGTCCGCGTCGAGGGTGGAGGGAGCCGTGACCGCGCCGCCGACCGCGCCGCCTGCGCTCGCGATCAACGCGAGCGCGACGAGCACGACCAGAAGCGCGCGAAGGGCGGGGTTCCGCATACGTCTCGGGTCACTCGCGCGCCGGGCAAAACGCTTTCCATACGCTATTTTTTGACAGGACGCTCCGCCGAATCTCCCCGTCACATTTGCGGACGCGACCGATTCCGTCGCCGCGTCGATCCTGCCCGTCCTCGCGGGTTCTCCCGACGACCGCTCGCAGTAGGTGGATTTTTTGTATCGCGGGGCGAACCGACAGACGATGAGAGCCCTCCCGATCGCAGTCGTCGCGGTCCTGCTGCTCGTGGCGCCGGTCGCTTCCGTCGCCGCACCGGGCGCCGCCTCGCCGCCCGCTGAGTCGGTTTCGTCCACCGATTCGACCCTCTCCGCCGGTTCGGCGTCGTCCACCGATTCGGCGTCGTCCGTCGGTTCGACACCCTCAGCCGGTTCGGCGTCGCCGGTCGCCGGACAAACGTCGACACCCCAGATAGACCGAGCGAATCTCACGCTCCGGACGCTGTCGACGCCGTCGGGTGCGGAGACGCGCGTCAGCACGTACACCCGCGGTCCCGACCTGGGCTCCTCGCTCGGGTTTGCGACCGCGGACGCCGACGCCGCCGTCGAGACCGCCGCCGTCGTCCGTCGGATCGAACGCACCGAGTCGACCGTCGAACGCCAACAGCAGATCCTCGCGGAGATCAACCGCGTCGAGCGCGCGGAGGTGGCGCTCAACAGCCAACAGGCGAACGCCTTCACCGCGCACGCAGCCGGGGAGCTGTCCGACCGCGAACTGGTCGACGAACTCGTCCGCGTGTCCGCGACCGCCCGCGAGTACGACGAGCGCCTCGACGAGCTGGACGCGCTCGCCGAGGCGACCGACGGCTTCAGCTCGCCCGGTCGGCTCGACGAGCTTCAGGTGGCGTTACAGGTGTACGAGGGTCCGGTCCGCGACACCGCGCTCGCGACCGCCAGGGGACAGTCCTCGCCGACCGACATGTACGTCGCGTCGAGCCAAGGCGCGGTCGTGCTCGCGACCGTCACAGACGGCGAGTACGTCCGCGAGGTGTTCCGCACCGACCGCTGGGACCGCGGCGGCGGTCCCATCTCGAACGACCTGGCGATCGAAGTGACCGAGGCGGCGTACCCCGAGACGGCGTCGCTCCGCGAGCCGGACGCGTTCGGCGCGGGCGCCGTCCAGCGGATCACGATCCCGCACGAGTTCGGCACCCTCCGAACCTTCGTCAGCGGCGGTACCGAGCAGGTGTTCGTCGAACACCAGCGGATCGATCTCGCCGCGTTCCCCGACAGCGAACCGGTCTCGGAGAGCGGTGACGGGTTCAACGTCACCGTCGAGCGGACCTACCCCGGGGGACCGGTGACCGTCACCGTCCTCGACGACGAAACTGGCGACCCCATCCCCAACGTCACCGTCACCAAATCGGTCGGCGACGGCGACAGCCAAGCCATCGGAACGACCGACGCGGCCGGCGTCGTCCGGACGCTCTCGCCGGACGAGACCTACCGCATCACGGTCGTCGACGAGCCCCGCGTCGTCGTCGTCGGTGACATCGAACCGCTCTCGACGCCGAGACCGATCGGCGACGAGTGAGCGTCTCTCCGCGGGCCACCCACGCCCGGTTTCGATCCCCTCGTCTCGGTCCGGTCCGTCGCTCGCGGGCCGACGGCCGCTCGGTGAGTGACTTCTTTTATACGAACCCGCTCCAACCCCGCCGTGTCATCAGTCGTTCGTCACGCCAGTCGCGGAATGGCGCCCGTCGCGGGCGTGTTGCTGATCGCGATCACGGTCGTGCTGGCCGGGGGCGTCGCGACCGCCGCGCTCGACGGCCCGAGCGCGACGGTGCCGCCGTCGGCGGTGTTGTCGCTGTCGGCGACCGACGACCGGATCGCGATCGACCACCGCGGCGGCGACCCGATCGACGTCGCGGACGTGACGGTCCGCGTCCGCGTCGACGGCGAACCGCTCGACGAACAGCCGCCGGTCCCGTTCTTCTCGGCGGCCGGCTTCCGCCCCGGCCCGACCGGTCCGTTCAACGCCGCCAGCGACGACGCGTGGCGCGTCGGCGACACGGCGACGTTCCGCGTCGCCGGGACCAACGACCCGACGCTCGAACCGGGACGGACGGTCACCGTCGAGATCACGGCCGACGGACAGCCGATCGCGTCGCTGGAGACGGTCGTCGAATCGGGCTGAGAACGCGCCGGCCGCAGGAGACGCGTCGCTACTCGGCGCCGTCCGTCTCGTCGCCGCCCGGGACCCGGGCGACAGTCGTGATCGCTCGCGGGCTCTGGGGCGTGGCCCGCTGGATGTGGTGTTCGAACTCCTCGTAGCCGGCCGCCTCGAACATCCGGTCCGCCTCGTCGGCGTCGTAGAACAGCATGATCGCGTCGGCCACCCGCTGGAGGATCGGGTTGTGCGGATAGTCGGGACCGACGACGAGCACCTGTCCCCCGGGCTTCGCGACGCGGCGGAGTTCCCGGAGCCCCTCGACGGGGTTGGGCCAGTACTCGATGGACCCCGACGACCAGACCACGTCGAACGTGTCGTCGCGGAACGGGAGCCGCTCGGCGTCGCCGCGGTAGAAGTTCACGCGGTCGCGTTTCCCGAACTTCTCGAACGCCTTCTCCATCTGGTGGACGCTCTGGTCGAGACCGTGGACGTTGTCGGCGTGTTCGAGCAGTCCCTCGGTGCCGAACCCAGTGCCACAGCCCACGTCGAGCACCGTCGGGTCGTCGCCGAACTCCAGCCACGAGAGCGCCTCAGCGCGCATCTCCTCGCTCCAGTTGAAGCGGTTGACCCGGTCGTACACCTTCGAGAGATACTTGTAGAAGAGCCGGGCGTTCGACTTGTCCTCGAGGATCCCCATTTACCGATTCGTTGGGTCGCCCGCCCCATAACGACACGGATCCGCGGGCGACGAGTGTCCCCTTCGGCGCCTCGCTTCCGACCGCCTTTTCCGCGCTCCGTCCCACCGTCGGGTATGGACCCGACGACGAGCGGCCGGTTCCGCGTCCACGACCGCCGCCAGCGGCCGGACATCGACGACGGCGCGGGCGCGGTCGCCGACGCCGCCGCGGCTACCGACTCCGTCGACGCCGAGGAGTTCGTCCTCGTCGAGATCGCGGACGAGCCGGTCGATCCGACCGACGCCGACGCCGACGACCGGTACGACCCGCTCTACGCGACCGCGGAGGGGTACGAGGCCGACCTCGCGGACGCCATCGACGCGCTCCGGCCCGGCTTCGTCGTCGACGCGACGCTGGCGTGGACCGACGGCTCCGCCCGCTTCCGCGAGGTCGAGGTCGTCCGCGAGACGCGGTTCCGCTTCGCGGACGAGGTCGAGGGGATGTTCGAGGCGGCCGTCGAGACCTGGAAGCAGATCCGCGCCGAGGGCGAGCCGGTCGGCTCGATCACGACCCGGTCGAACGACGGCGACCCCAACGGCGCGCTGTACCTCTTCGCGGACGGTCCCGGCAGCGACGCCTTCGAGGAGGTGCGTACGGGCCGGCTCCCGATCGAGCCGCTCGTCGCGCGCGTGAACGACTCGCGGGACGACGACGACCCGCGAGAGGTGTTCGTGTTACGCCCCGCGGCACACGAGTTCGTCGCCGTCTACGTCGTCTTCGACCGCGACGGCGTGCTCGCGCAGACCGTCCGGGACACCTACGACCTCGGTTCGGGTCTCGCCGCCGGACTCGACGCGAGCTACCCCGGCGGCGGAGACGGCAGCGACCCCGCCGTTCCCGGCGACTCGGACGGTCCCGCCGACTCGGACGGTTCGGACGATCCGGACGGTCCCGACGACGACCTCGACGGCGGAGACGACTTCGACGCGCTCGACCGCCTGTAGGCGCTTTCTCCCTCTCGCGACCACCGCCGCGCTACAGCCAGTCGGCGTCGGGATCGACGCGGCCCTCGGGCGTCTCGCCGTTGAGGACGGCCGCCACGTCGGCCGCGCCGCTCCGGTTCAAGTCGTCTCTGGCCTCCTCGCTGTACCACGCCGCGTGCGGCGTCACGACCGTGTCGTCGCGACCGACGAGCGGGTCGTCCTCGGGCGGTTCCTCGGCGAGCACGTCGAGTCCGGCGGCCTTGATCTCCCCGGCGTCCAGCGCGTCGAGCAGGGCATCGCCGTCGACGACCGGGCCGCGGCTCACGTTGACGACGACCGAGTCCTCGCTCAGCCGCGCCAGCGCGTCCGCGTCGACGATCCCCCGCGTCGCGTCCGTCAGGGGCGCGTAGACGCCGACGTGGTCGGCGCGGTCGAACAGTCCCTCCAACTCGACCTTCTCGACGCCGTACTCGGCCATCTCGTCGGCGTCGACGAAGGGATCGTACGCGACGAGGTCGGCGCCGAACCCGGAGAGCTGCTCGGCCGCCCGCCGAGCGATCGGACCGAACGAGAGCAGCCCGATCGTCGACGCGCTCACGCGCCGGATCGGCCGGCCGTCCTCCCAGCTCCACCCGCCGGCCGCGACCGCGTCGTCGTACGCCTTCAGCGAGCGCAGACAGGCGAAAAGCAGCGAGACGGAGTGGGTCGCCACCTCGTCGGTGCAGTAGTCTGGAACGCGGGTGACGACCACGCCGCGCTCCGCCGCCGCCGCGACGTCGACGTTGTCCACGCCGACGGCCGAGCGAACGACGACTCGGAGATCCAGGGCGTCGAGCGCCGCCTCGGTGACGGGCGTGTTGATGTCGGTGACGACCGCGTCGGCGCCGGCCGCCGCCTCGATCAGCCGCTCGGTCGACCCCAGCTCCGCGACCTCGATGTCGACCGGTTCGTCGTCGGCGCCACCGAGGACCTCGCGGTACGTCTCCGGGTCTATCATCGGGAACGCCGACAGCACGACTTTGGGCATACGCCGGGCTTCTCTGCCGATCCACTTGATGGCTGTCACTAACGCTGTCAGGCGTTCGTACGTCCGTTTCGATCGTGAGGGAACGGCGTCCGCGCGTCGCGTTCCGATGGCTCTTTGCGGCCGCCGCCCCGACGATCCGTCGTGAGCGACGAGCGTACGAAACCACCGATGCTGGTCCTGCTGGAGTCGCTGTCCTTCTACCGCAACGTTCGGATCGGGGCGGCGGTCGGTGCGCTGCTCGCGGTCCTGCTGTACCTCGTCAGAACCTTGGAACTGCTCGGACCGGTGATCGACGCGCGGGACTACCCGCTGTTCGGGCCGGACGCCTGGTTCCTCCTGCTGGCGTTCGTGTTGGCGGCGACGTCGGCGCTGTTCGTCGCCGTCGTCCTCACGATCGCGACGGCGGTCCGCGGCGCGCGCGAAGACGGACTGGACCGTCCGGAGTAGCCGCGTCGCCGGAGTAACCGATACTGCGGTGTCCGGAGCGGCCGATACGCGTCGCTCGATATCGTCGGTACGAGGGGGCTAAAAGACCGAAACCGGACGGGGGATCGAGGGCGACGAGTCAGTCGGCGGTACAGGAGGTCTCGCTCTCGTCGGCGGTGAACTCCTGTGCCGGCTCCGTGAGCTTGTAGAGGTTCTGCCTGGCGTCAGCGAAGTAGACGTCCTCGTCGACGACGCCGATACCCTCCAGCCGTTCGAGCGCGTATCGGACGGTGCGGGCCGAAAGCATCGACTCTTGGACGATCCCCTTCTGGGTCAACGGTCCGTTGTACTCGAGCACCTTGAAGACGAGCTTGGCGCTCGGCGGGAGGTCGTCGAGGCCCTCCGTTTGGGTTCCTTCCATCGTTACGATTCGAAACCGTACACGCTCATAAATGTTGATGGAGCATCCCCGCCAAACCGCCGTTTACCGGATATATACGCCGCATTTTACACCTGAACCCAGCAACATTATCTGGTTTCTGCCCGCTGGACTGACCAGTCAGTCAGCGATTCGGCTCGCGCGCGCCTCGGCCGCGGCGGCGCGCGCCGACGGACGGGCGGCGTCGCTCCGCGGCTGGCGCGTCCCGACCGCGGGCGGCGGCCGGAACGAACGGTTTTTCACGGGCGCTCGCGGATCCGAAGGCATGAGCGACGATTCGGGCCTGTCAGACCACGCCCGCGGCGTGGTCGTCACGACCATCTGCTGTCTCGCCGGCATCGCCGCCGGCGTCGTCTCGGCCGTCTACGTCGGGACCGACCCCGCCGCCGCGGCGAGCACCACCGCGGTCTTCGTGTTGGGGGCGTTCGTCATCGTCCAGTACCCGGTGTTCAAGGCGGTCGGCGTCGGCGACCTCGGGATCAAAGACAACCTCTACGTGGCGTTTCTCACGTTCTCCCTCTGGTTCATCAGCTACACCGTGCTGCTGACGTCTGCCGTCGAACTGGGGATCTGAGATGGCCGACGATAGTATCGCGGTCGTGGACCTCGATCGGTGTCAGCCCGACCGCTGTAACTACGAGTGTATGAAGGACTGCCCGCCCAACCGGACGGGCAAGGAGTGTATCACGAAGCGGGGCGAGGACGCGGAGGAGGGCGACCCCGACCAGATCCACATCTCCGAGGAGATCTGTCTGGGCGAGAGCTGCGGCATCTGCGTCAACTCCTGTCCGTTCGACGCGATCGAGATCATCAACCTCCCCTCCGAGCTCGACGACGACCCGGTTCACCGCTACGGCGACAACGCCTTCTCGCTGTACGGTCTCCCGACGCCGGAGCCGGGCAGCGTCACCGGTATCCTCGGGCCGAACGGGATCGGAAAGTCGACCGCGGTCCACGCGCTCGCCGGCGAGATGGTCCCGAACCTCGGCGACCACGCGGCCGACGGCGACTGGGAGCGCGTCCTCGACCGCTTCCGCGGCACCGGTCTCCAGAACTACCTCGAATCGCTGAAGGAGGGCGACGTGACGGTCGCGCGCAAGCCGCAGTACGTCGACCAGATCCCGAACCAGTTCGACGGAAACACCCGCGAACTGCTGGAGCGCACCGACGAGCGCGGCGCGCTCGACGACCTCGTCGACCGGCTCAACATCCGGCCGGTGATGGACCAGGACATCGACTCCATCTCCGGCGGCGAACTGCAGCGCGTCGCCATCGCGGCGTGTCTCGCGCGCGACGCCGACTTCTACTTCCTCGACGAGATTACCCCGTACCTCGACATCGGCCAGCGGATGATCGTCGCGCGGCTCATCCGCGAGCTGGCGGACGACGACGCCGCGGACCGGTCGATGCTCGTCGTCGAACACGACCTCGCCATCCTCGACCTGCTCGCGGACACCCTCCACGTCGCGTACGGGGAGCCGGGCGCGTACGGGGTCATCACCGATCCCAAGTCGGTCCGTAACGGGATCAACGAGTACCTGAAGGGGTACCTCGACAACGAGAACATGCGGATCCGCCCGTCGGCGATCACCTTCGAGGAGCACGCGCCGCGGGTCGCCTCCCGGAGCGAGACGCTGATCGAGTACCCCGACATGACGAAGTCGTACGGCGACGGCGAGTTCGAGCTTCGCGTCGAGGGCGGCGAGATCAACCGCTCCGAGGTGCTCGGCGTCGTCGGCCCGAACGGGATCGGGAAGTCCACGCTCGCGCAGCTGTTCACGGGTGACCTGACGCCCGACGAGGGCGAGCTCGACTTCGCGCTCGACATCTCCTACAAACCGCAGTACATCGACATCGACCAGCACATGCGGGTCGACGCGTTCCTCGCCTCCATCACCGACGAGTTCGGCTCCTCCTACTGGAACACCGAGATCGCCCAGCCGCTCCAGCTGGAGCGCGTGATGGAGCAGAACCTCTCGGATCTCTCCGGCGGCGAGCGCCAGCGCGTCGCCATCGCGGCGTGTCTCTCCGACGACGCCGACCTCTACCTGCTCGACGAGCCGTCCGCGCACCTCGACGTGGAACAGCGCGTGCGGGCGACGACCGCGATCCGCCGGTACGCCGAGAACCACGACGCGACGGTGATGGTGATCGACCACGACATCTACATGATCGACCTGCTCGCCGACCGCCTGATGGTGTTCGACGGCGAGCCGGCCGAGCGCGGGCGCGCCGCGCCGCCCCAGGACATGCGCGACGGGATGAACGAGTTCCTCTCCGACCTCGAGATCACCTTCCGCCGCGACGAGCGCACGGGGCGTCCCCGGATCAACAAGCCGGGGTCGCAGCTCGACAGCCAGCAGAAGCGCGACGGCGAGTACTACTACTCCGGCTGAGCCGCTCGCATCAGCGACTCGTTCGCCCTCGCCGCCCCTCGCACCCCGACTTCCCGCGCTCCGCCTCGCCGCTACCCCGAACCTTTCCTCGCCTGACTCCGGAGCCTCCGCCATGCCCGAGACGGACGCCGACCTGTTCGGCATGACCTGGGAGGACGCCGAAAGCGCGGTCGACGACGCCGACTTCGCGGTCCTCCCGACCGGCAGCATCGAGCAGCACGGCCCGCACCTCCCGGTGTCGACCGACACGCTCCGTGCGGACCACCTCACCGCCGAACTCGTCGACGCCGCCGACGAGTTCGACCTCAACCTGCTGCGTCTCCCGACGCTGCCGTACGGCCAGTCGGAGCACCACATGCGGTTCCCGGGGACCGTCACCCTCTCGACGGAGACGTACGTCGACGTGGTCCGCGAGATCGGCGAGTCGATCGCCGACCACGGCGTCGACCGCCTGCTCATCGTGAACTGCCACGGCGGGAACCGCGAGCCGCTCTCGATCGCCGCCGACCGGCTCGGCCGCGACACCGACCTCACGGTCCACTTCGTCCACTGGACGGACTTCGCGCGCGAGGAGCTGGAGGCGGCGTTCGGCGAGGGGTGGGGCCACGCCGGTGACCACGAGACGAGCTTCGTCGAGCTGTACCGCCCGGACCTCGTTCGGACCGAGAAGAAGGAACCGCAGGAGGCGGACGAGATGCCCCGAACGCGGAGCTACGAGTACTTCGACGAGGTGACCGAGCTGGGCGGGCTGGGCGACCCGACGAACAGCGACCCGGACGCGCTCGAACCGATCGTCGCCGCGACGACCCGGGAAATCCTCGGCGCGCTCGTCGAGGATCTCGATCGGGGGTGGTGAGCGGACGGGGCTCCGGGCGCCCCGCGGGAGACCCCACCGCGATCCGATCCGCGGTATCGAAGCGATTAAGCCCGGAACACGCGAACGCCGGCACATGCACCACCTCATCATCCGCGGCGACCCCGACATCCGGCGGGACGCGGTGATCGAGCACGACGGCGAGGAGCTGGTCTGTTTCGGAATTAACGTTCAGGGCGGCTGGCACGGCCCGGACGAGCCGCAGCTCTGGTGTACCGTCGGCACCGAAGAGGAGCGCGAGGCGTACGACAAACGTGAGTACGTCCCCCACTGGCTCGACGTCGAGACGGTCGACGCAGAGGACCTCGACGTGGTCAAGGCGAAAGGCGAGCTGTCGGTCTAACTCGCGCGAACGAAGGCTTCTCGCCGGCTCTCCTCACTCCTCTACCGGCGGGTCCGCCAGCCACGCCTCGATGGCGCCGGCCATCGCGCCGCGGCGGTGGATCGTCCCCGCCTCGGGGTCGACGACCGTACTCTCCGTGCCGGGCGCCTCTCCGTCGTCGATCACGGTGGCGACCCCCTCGCGGATCCGGTCGTCGAGTTCGTTCGGGTGCGTGACGCTGCCGGTTCCCGAAACGTTGGCGCTCGTCGCGGTGAGCGGACCGGTCTCGACCAGCAGCGCCCGAGCGAGGTCGTGGTCCGGCACGCGGATCCCGACCCGGTCGCGCCCGGCGGTGAGCGCGTCGGGCACCTGGTCGCCGCGCTCGACGACGACGGTCACCGGTCCCGGGAGGAACGCCCGCGCGAAGGCGACGGCCAGCTCCGTCGGGCGGGTGTAGCGGAGCGCGTCGTCGACGCTCGCGACGCCGAGCGAGAGCGGGTTCGACCGATCCCGGCCCTTCAGGTCGAAGACGCGCTCGACGGCGTCGGGGTCGAGCGCGTCGCCGCCCAACCCGTACACCGTCTCCGTCGGGTAGACGACGAGGCCGCCGTGGTCGACGGCGGCGGCCGCCGCGCGCAGCTCGTCGGATCGGTCCGGTCGGTCGGCGCTCGTGTCGGCGGTCACGCGCGACCGTTCGGCGCCGAGTTGAAAAAGGGTGACGAGTGTGTGCGCGACGTTCGCGTCAGTTGGTTCGCCGTCGTCGCGTCAGTTGACGAGGTCCGCGACCGCGTCGCCGATCGCCTCGGCGTCGGGGAACTCCGGGTGTTCGCTCGCGACCCACGCGTACTCGACGGTACGGTCGGCATCGAGGAGGAACACGGCCGGGCGGCTCTCGGTGATCCCGGTCATCCCGTCGATGTCGTGGGCGAGACCGTACTCCTCGATGACGCCCGCGCCGGGGTCGGAGAAGATCCGGACGCCGTCGCCGCGGTCGGCGAGCAGGCGCTTGTGGGCGTACGGCGTCGAGATGGAGAGACCGAGCACGTCGACCTCGTCGGCCCAGCCGTGGTCGTCGACGGTGTTGTAGAGGTACGTCCCCTGGAAGGCGCCGTCCATCGGGTGGAACAGCAGGAGCGTCGGGCCGTCGACAACACCGTCGAGCGCGCGATCCTCCCAGAACTCGTCGTTCGCGAGCGGGCGGGTGAAGTCGGGCGCGACCTCGCCCTCGGCGACGTGGTCGGTCTCGGGCAGGGAGACGACGTCGAAGTCGGGCATCTCAGGCACCTCCCTCGGCGTCGACTGCGCGGCCCCCATCGGTCGCCGCGTCGCCGTAGGTCCCCTTGAGGTACTCGACGATATTCGCGCTCTCAGACATGGTGACGCCGGTCTCGCGGTCGACGATCGCCGGGACGCTCCGGGCGCCGGAGACGCGCTTGACGACGTTGCGCTCGGAGTGCATCGGCTCGACGTACCGGGACCGGTACTCCAGGTCCAGCTCGTTCAGCGTCCGGACCACGCGCTCGCAGAACGGACACGCCTGGAGCCGGTACAGGGTGATCTGTGGCTCGCTCATACCGCGTGATTCGCCCGCGAGACGGGTAATCGTGTCGGCAGCGGCACCCCTCGGCCGGGGCGAGTTCGGCCGGTCGCCGAGACGCGCTTCGCGCCGACGATCGGGCCGCGTCGAGGGTAGCCGAAGGGAACGCTTTAATCGCGGGGCGACGGATGACAAACGAATATGGGCTTGTCGTCTAGCGCGCCGGTGGTCGACCTCCTCCAGATACCGATGCCGGGCGATAGCGTCGTGACCATCCTCGGCGCCGTCGCGATCCTCGTGTTGGTCGGGCTCTCGGCGTTCTTCTCCTCGTCCGAGATCGCGATGTTCTCGCTGCCGCAACACCGCATCGACAGTCTCGTCGACGAGGGGGTGACGGGCGCGAAGACGATCGCGGACATGAAACAGAACCCCCACCGGCTGCTGGTGACGATCCTCGTCGGCAACAACATCGTCAACGTGGCGATGACCTCCATCGCCACCGCGCTGTTCGGGATCTACCTCTCGCGGGGCCAGTCGGTGCTGGCGACGACGTTCGGGATCACGACGCTCGTGCTGATCTTCGGCGAGAGCGCGCCGAAGTCGTACGCGGTCGAGAACACCGAGTCGTGGGCGCTCCGGATCGCCCGCCCGCTAAAGGCCTCCGAGTACGCGCTGTACCCGCTCGTCGTCCTCTTCGATTACATCGTCAAGGGCGTCAACCAGATCATCGGCGGATCGTCCGCCATCGAGTCGACGTACGTCACCCGCGACGAGATCCAAGACATCATCGAGACGGGCGAGCGCGAGGGGGTCATCGAGGAGGAGGAGCGAGAGATGCTCGACCGCATCTTCCGCTTTAACAACACCATCGCCAAGGAGGTGATGACGCCGCGGCTCGACGTCACCGCGGTCGCGAAGGAGGATTCCGTCGAGGAGGCGATCGAGACGTGTATCCAGGCCGACCACGAGCGCGTCCCCGTCTACGAGGGGAACCTCGACAACATCATCGGCGTGGTCACGGTGCGCGATCTGGTCCGCGAGCTGCGCTACTCCGAGGGACAGCCCTCCTTAGAGCGGGTGGTCAAGCCCACGCTCCACGTCCCCGAGTCGAAGAACGCCGACGAGCTGCTCGCGGAGATGCAGGAGAACCGCCTCCAGATGGTCACCGTCATCGACGAGTTCGGCACCACGGAGGGGATCATCACCTTGGAGGACATGGTCGAGGAGATCGTGGGCGAAATTCTGGAGGGCGACGAGGAGGCCCCCGTGGAGTTCCTCGAAGACAACGTCGCGGTCGTCCAAGGCGAGGTGAACATCGACGAGGTCAACGAGATCCTCGGGATCGACCTCCCCGAGGGCGAGGAGTTCGAGACGCTCGCCGGCTTCGTCTTCAACCGCGCCGGCCGCCTCGTCGAGGAGGGCGAGGAGATCGAGTTCGACCAGATCCGGATCCGGATCGAGCGCGTCGACAACACCCGAATCATGTCCGCGCGCGTCACCGTCCTCGACGGTGCCGCCACGGCGACGGATTCGACCGCCCCGGTGGAGACGACCGACTCGACCGAGGGAGACGGGACGGTGGAGGCGGACGGCGACGGCGAACCCGCCCAGAACGACGCGGAATAGGACGCGGAGTACGAGGTTTTCAGAGATCGGAGCGGTTGTTTATAAATGGCTGATCACGGATCCGCAGAGGGTACCGCCAAGGCCCCAGCCGATCGTTTATAAATGACTGACAACGGATCGACGGCGAACACCGCCAAAGCCCCAGTCGCGAGGCGGGCGCACGCTCGCTGCGCTCCTCGCTCGGTCGCTCACTCCGTTCGCTTCCTCGCTCCGGTGCTTGCGTCGCCTGCGCCCGCCTCGCGACTGCCCCTTTGAGTCCCACCCCGCACAGCGACCGCACCTCACACCTCCCCAGCCTCGTCGGCCTCCCTCCGCTTCGCTCCGGTCGGCCGACTCCCTCGCGCGTGCTCCTCGCGGCCGCCAAGGGCGGCCGCTCGCAGGCACGCGCCACCGCAATTCGGTTTATAAGTAATCGCGGTGGTTGGCCTCGTCTCAAAAAGGCGTAGCCCGCAATTCGGCCGTCCGTGTGCCGCGTTCCGTTTTTAAACAGCGTACGCGCGGGCGGCCGCGACGAGCGCCTTCCGATAGTCGCTCTCCGAGGGGTCGTGGCCGAGGTCGAGGAATCTGTTTTTAAACGCGTCGACGTCGACGGCGTCGGTGTCGCTGCCGGCCGCGCGCGCGAGGTCATATATCCGGTGGTCGGGTCCGGCGATGTCGTGTCTCTCCACGAGAGCGAGCGCGAACGCGGCGTTGACGGCCGTGATCTCGGGGTCGGCGCCGGCCGTCACCGGCGGCGAGCCGGTGCGCGACACGTCGGGGCGGTCCGCCACTGCGGCCGCCAGCGTCGACTCGAGGAAGCCGAGGAGCTTGTCCGCGGGCGCCACCGAGAGCGTGATGTCGTCGGCGTAGATGTCCTTCATGTGGTTCGCGATCTGGTAGCAGTGCGCGAGCTTGCGGCGCTCGACCTTCTCGCCGGAGAGACCGAGGTACAGCGCCTCCTCGGTCGACTGGAGGTGCGAGGGGTGCCCCTCTTCGTAGCGCGCCATGTGCGCCAGCTCGTGGATCGCCAGCTCGCGCGCCATCGCGCTCGTGGCGGCCCGCCGCGAGACGTTCAGGACGTGGTGGTCGTCGTAGTGGCCGGCCCAGGTCCGCTCGTCGGGGTCCTCGCGGACCACGACGCGGACCGGCGACTCGACGGAGCGCTCGGTCTCGAAGAGGTCCGCGGCGCCGAGAAACGGGTCGGGGGGAACGTCCCCTTGGACGCGAAGATCCATGTGTACAGTTCGCACGGGAGCGGGCGGTAAGTCTCTTGCGCTCGTGGAACCCCGCGTCGCGGCGTCACGGCGTCGCCGCGCCGACAACTCGATTTCCCCGGAGCCCGGCGTACGCTTTTGAGCCTCCCGGCCGAACTCGGAGCCATGCGCGTCTACGCGGCCTACGACGACGGGCTCCGGATCGTCGACCCCGAGACGGGCGCGGTCGAGACGCGTCTGTCTGGCCAGCGCGTCGAGTGCCTCTCCGTCGCGACCCCCGATACGACCGACGAGGCGGGAGAAACTGCGGACCGCGCGCCGCGCGTCCTCGCGGGGACGTTCGACGCCGGGTTGTTCCGCTCGGTCGACGGCGGGGAGCGGTTCGCGTGCGTGGCGGCCGCGACGCTGGGTCCCGAGGGGTCCGGACCGGACTCGGTGACCGCGGTCGCGACCAGCCCGCACGACCCCGAGGTCGTCTGGATCGGCACGGAGCCGTCGCGGGCGTACCGCTCTGCGGACGGCGGCGAGACGGCTCAGCGCGTCGGCGGGCTGACCGACGTCCCGTCCGCGTCCGAGTGGTCGTTCCCGCCCCGCCCCGACACGCACCACGTGCGGTGGATCGAACCCTGCCCGGCGGACCCGGAGCGGTGGCTCTTCGGTATCGAGGCGGGCGCGCTCGTCGCGACGCCCGACGGCGGCGAGACGTGGACCGACCGTCCGCCGGGGTCCCGCCGCGACACGCACGCGATGGCCACCCATCCCGACGCGCCCGACCGCGTCTACGCCGCCGCCGGCGACGGCTTCGCCGAGAGCGACGACCGCGGCGACTCGTGGCGCGTCCGCGACGACGGCCTCGATCACGGCTACGTCTGGGGACTGGCGGTCGACCCGGGCGATCCGGACACCGCGCTCGTCAGCGCGGCGGAGAGCGCGACGGCCGCCCACCGCCGCGGCGAGGCGCACCTGTACCGCTACCGCCGCAACGAAGGATTTGATCGGCTCGACGACCGCGGGTTTCCGACTGGAGAGGGCACCTATCGGGCCGTGTTGGCGTCCGGTCGCGCCGCCGGAGCGATCTGGGCGCTCTCGAACCGCGGCCTCTTCGTCACCCGCGACGCGGGCGACTCCGTCGAGCAGGTGCCGGCCGACCTCCCCGACCGTCCGGCGCGGGCGCTGGCGATCGCTTGAGCCGAGGGAAACGGAGCGAACGAGAACCGAGCGCGGCCGGTCTGGTCAGTTCCGGACCGCGCCGACGACGAGGTAGACGACCGGCGTGTCGAGGACGGCGATGGCGAGTTTGAGGAGGTACTGGCCGAGTCCGAGCGCGAGCAGCGCCGGCGGGTCGAACACCGGCCCGACGCCGAGCAGCAGCGGCGCGGCGTAGAAGGCGATTCCGACGAAGATGACGGTGTCGATGGCCTGGCTCGTCGCCGTCGACGCGAGGTTACGGAGCCACAGCATGCGCTCTCCGGTGCGGTCGCGGATCGCGTGGAAGACGAACACGTCCCAGTTCTGGCTGACGACGTACGCCAGCAGGCTGCCGACGACGATGTTCGCCGCCGGCCCGAGCGCGGTCTGGAAGGCGGCCGACACCTCGGGGTCGACCCCGGGCGCCGCGAGCGTCGACCACACCAGCGCCAACACGAGGAAGTTCGCGAGGAACGCGACGTTGACGACGACCTGCGTCGCCCGCCGGCCGTACAGCTCCGCGTAGCAGTCCGACGCGAGGAACGTGAGCGCGTACGCCAGCGCCGCGCCGGGCAGCATGATCTCCGGGCCGACGACCGGCAGCGCGAACGGGAGCGGGAGCGCGAGCACCTTCGCGGCGGTGAGCTGCGAGGTCGCGAGCGCGACCGTGAACAGCGTGATCAGCGCGACCGCCGCGACCGCCGACCGGTCCAGCGGATCGGTCCGGAAGGGACCCCCTTCGCCGCTCGCGGTTCGGCTACTCATCGGTCTCCTCCGCCGACTCTCTCGTCCCCGAATCGCCGACCGTCGCCTCGGTCGCCGAGCCGGCCGCGGTCGACGGCGCGTCTTCGTCGAGCCGGTCGTGGCGGGCGTCGATCTCGTCGAGCAGGTCGAGGTTCTTGCGGATCGAGGCGCGCACCGCGTCGCTGCGGTTCACGAACTTCCCGTCGTCGCCGACGTGATCGTCGAGGTCGGCGAGCAGCTCCGCCGGAATCTCGACGCTTATCTTGGGCATACTCGCGTCGTGGACGCCGGGCGGACATGAACGTTATTATCTGAGGATTATCGAGAGAGTCTACGGGTGCTCGGAACGGCTGTGTGTCGCTTCACCCTCGCCCGCTCCCGACTCGTAAACCGCTACGTTAAAGTGAGTTTACGAGTCCGTTCAGCCATGGCTACGAACACGGAGTCCGTCGACCTCGTCGGCGACGAGGCGGCGACCAACCTCGCTCGCGCCGCGCTGTTCGCGGCGATTGTGGGGGCGTTCGCGTACGTGACGTTCCAGAATCCGGTCTCGCCGGTGGACGTGACGCTTCAGGTGCTCGGCGTCTTCCTCGCGGGGATATTCCTCGGTCCGGTGTGGGGCGGCGCGTCGCTGGTCCTCTACCTCGCGGCCGGGGCGCTCGGCGCGCCCGTCTTCGAGGGCGGGTCGGCCGGCGTCGGCCAGCTCGTCGGGCAGTCGGCCGGCTACCTCTGGTCGTACCCGATCGCCGCGGCGGTCGTCGGCGCGGTCGTCCACCGCGGCGCGACGCTCCGCAACCTCGACTCCGTCGGTCTCCCGACCCTCGTCGGCGCCATGGTCCTCGGGACCGTCGTCATCTACGGCTTCGGCGTTGCCGGTCTCATGCTGGTGCTGTCGCTCGGCCCGGTCGAGGCGATCGCCGCCGGCGCCGCCGCGTTCCTCCCGGCCGAGGCCCTGAAGATCGCCGCCGCGGTCGGCGTCGTCAGATCCGACGCGATCGCCGCGGCGTGAGGCGCTCGTGAGCGCACGCGAGGTGAGACCGTGATCGAACTCGACGGTGTCACGTGTCGGTACGGCCGAGGCGGCGACGAGGGGGAAGACGGCGACGACGGTGACGCCGATTCCGATGGCGACGCCGACGCCGCCACCACCGTCGCCGTCGACGATGTCACCCTCTCGGTCCCCGACGGCGAGTTCCTCGTCGTCGCGGGCGCGAACGGCTCGGGCAAGACCACCCTCGTCAGGACGTTCAACGGGCTCGTCGAGCCGGACGCCGGGACGGTCTCGGTGAACGGAACTCCCGTCGACGAGGACCTCGTCGCCGCGCGCTCGGCGGTCGGGATGGTGTTCCAGGACCCGCGCGACCAGCTGGTCGCCGCGACCATCGGGGCCGACGTCGCGTTCGGACCGGAGAACCTCGGCCTCTCCCACGACGAGATCGACCGGCGGGTCGACGAGGCGCTCGCGGCCGTGAACATGTCGGGTCGGGAGCGCGAGCGGATCGACTCCCTCTCCGGGGGCGAGCGCGAGCGCGTCGCGATCGCGGGCGCGCTCGCGATGGGGCCGGACCACCTCGTGTTGGACGAGCCGTTCACCGGTCTCGACGAGCCGGCCCGGCGGTCGGTCGTGGAGCGACTCCGAGCGCTTCACGCCGAGGGGACGAGCGTCGTCGTCGTCACGCACGACCTCCGCGACGTCGCCGCGCTCGCCGACCGGATCGTCGGGCTCGCGGACGGACGGATCGCGGTCGACGCGCCGCCCGAGGAGGCGGTCGAGTCGCTCCCCGGGCTGGACGTACGGGTGCCGGAGGGAGGCGAGCTCGGCGGCTCGATCGGATGACGCTATCCTTCGTCCCCGGCGACTCGTTCGCCCACCGGCTCGATCCGCGGTCGAAGCTGCTCGTCCAGGTCGCGTTCGCGGCCGTCGCGTACGCGTACACCACCCCGCGTGGACTCGCCCTCCTCACGCTCGTCGCCGTCGGCTGCCTGCTCGTCGCCGACGGCGGACCGCGCGACCTGTGGAGCTACCGGGTCGCGTTCCCGGTGCTCCTCTTCGCTCCCCTCGTCGCGGGCGCGACGCTCGGCGCGCCGTGGTTTCGGGTCGAGCGCGCCGCCGTGACCGGACTCGCGAGCTACCGCGTCCTCCTGCTGCTCGTCGTCGCGGCCGCGTACGTCCGTTCCACTCCCGTCCGCGAGTCGCGCGCGGCGGTCCAGCGGACGATCCCCGGGCGTCCGGGCGTGTTCCTCGGGGTCGGCGTCGCGCTCGTCTTCCGGTTTCTCCCCCTGTTGATACGGGACCTCGCGGCCTCCCGCGCGGCGGTCCGAGCGCGGCTCGGCGCGGAGCGCTCCCGCCGCGAGCGGATGCGACTGGTCGCGGTCGGCGGACTTTCGCGGGCGTTCTCTCGGGCGGACCGCCTCGGGACGGCGCTCGTCGCCCGCTGTTTCGCGTGGAACCCGACGCTCCCGCGGCTGGCGTTCCGCCGCGTCGACGCCCCGGCGTTGGCGCTCGCCGGGTCGATGTTCGCGGCCGCGGTCCTGCGGATCGTGTGACGCGCCGCGCGAGGTGCGTTCCGTCGACGCGACGGTGGTGCGCCGGGTCTCGAAGCGGGTGAACGCCGAGCGACGAACTCCCAGTTGTGGCAAGTTTTAACCCGACCGTATCCGGGTGATCGATCATGACTCCCCTACAGGCGGCCACCCGGGAGACCTTCTGGACCATCGGTCCGGTGGGGAAGGCCGCGTTCTACTGGCTCGCCGCCGTCGCGGTCCTCGTCTTTCTGTACGGCGTCTACGCGCGGTTCGCGGCGTACGCGCGCGGGAGCGCGGACCCGCGAGACCGACTGTCGAACCTCCCCGGTCGGGTGATCGGGGCGACGAAGACCGTCCTCTCGAACGAGAAGCAGTTCGACGGGGACCTCTACGCGGGCGTGATGCGACACGTTCGTGCTGTGGGGGTTCCTCGTCCTCCTCGTCGCGACGACGATCCTCGGGATCGACATCGACCTCTACCGCCCGCTCACGGGCGAGTCGTTCTGGGTCGGCGAGTTCTACCTCGCCTACCAGTTCGCCGTCGACGCGTTCGGCCTGCTGTTCGTCGTCGGCGTCGGCATGGCCGGGTTCCGCCGCTACCGGAAGCGCGAGGGGCGGCTGTGGGGGAAACACACCTCGCTGGAGGACGACGCGTTCGTCTGGACCCTCTTCCTGCTCGGGGTCGGCGGCTTCCTCGTCGAGGGCGTGAGTATGGTCGGACAACCGCAACGGGCGACCGAGACGGTGAGCTTCGTCGGCATGGCGCTCGCGACGGGGCTGGAGACGGCCGGACTCACGGCCGCGGGAGCGGAGGCGATATACGGCGCCCTCTGGTGGAGCCACTCGCTTTTGGCGTTCGCGTTCGTCGCGTGGATCCCGTACGCGAAGCCGTTCCACATGATCTCCTCGTTCGCGAACGTCGTCGCCCGCGACGAGCAGGCGGGCGCGCGGCTCCCGAACGTCCCCGCGGACCTCGATCACACCAACGCCGAGTCGCTCGACGACTTCACCTGGAAGGAGCTGCTCGACGGCGACGCCTGTACGAAGTGCGGGCGGTGTACCGACGCCTGTCCCGCCGACACGGTCGGCCGGAACCTCGACCCGCGGGACGTCATCCTCGACCTGAAGGCGTACCGCGAGTCGGTGAGCGACGACCCGGTGGCCGGCCGGCGAGCAGAGGCGGTGACTGACGGCGGGACCGCGAGCACGGGCGGCGGCGTGGACAGTTCCGCCGCCGCCAGCGACGGCGGCACGGTCCCAATCGTCGCCGACGAGGGCGGCGTGATCGACGCCGAGTCGATGGAGTCGTGTATGTCCTGTATGGCGTGTATGGACGCCTGCCCGGTCGACATCGAACACCTCACCTCCTTCACGAAAATGAACCGCCAGCTCGTCGACGAGGGGGCGGTCGATTCGAACCTCCAGGACGTGTTCCAGGATGTCATGCAGAAGGGGAACACCTTCGGCGAGTCGCAGTCGGCGCGCGGCGACTGGGCGGACGAACTCGACGACGTCGAGGTCCCGGACGCCCGCGAAAACGAGGTCGAGTACCTCTGGTACGTCGGCGACTACCCGAGCTTCGACGACCGGAACAAGAAGGTCGCCCGCGCGCTCGCTCGCCTCTTCGACGAGGCCGACGTGTCGTTCGGCATCTTATTCGACGACGAGAAGACCGACGGCAACGACATCCGCCGGATCGGCGAGGAGTTCCTCTACCTCGAACTGGCGGGTCACCACGTCGAGACGTTCGCGGACTGCGAGTTCGAGAACGTCGTCTGTACGGACCCGCACTCCTACAACACCATCAAAAACGAGTACCCCGAGGTCGACTTCGCCGAGTTCGCCGACGACCCGATGATGCCGTTCGAGCGCGAGGAGACGTGGAACTCGGAGGGAGAAATCGGCGTGTTCCACTGGACGCAGGTGGTCGAGGAGCTGGTCGAGGCGGGGCGGCTCGACCTCTCCGGCGACGAGCTGGACTACACCGTCACCTACCACGACCCCTGTCACCTCGGCCGGTACAACGACGAGTACGAGGCGCCCCGCGAGCTCATCTCAGCGACCGGCGCCGACCTGTACGAGATGCCGCGCTCGCGCGACGACTCGTTCTGCTGTGGCGGGGGCGGCGGCGGTCTCTGGACCGAGCACGACGAGGCGGTCAAGCCGAGCGAGGAGCGCCTCCGCGAGGCGGTCGAGGACACCGACGCGGGCGCCGATATCGAGAAGTTCGTCGTCGCCTGCCCGATGTGTACGACGATGTTCGAGGACGGGCGGAAGACGGGGAACTTCGAGGAGGACGTTGAGGTCGTCGACGTCGCGGAACTCCTGATCGAGGCGGTGGAGACCGGGTCGTAGCGGTCGGGGACCGTTTTTCGTCCGCCCGCCGAATCTACGCGCGCCCCGACAGCGCGTCCGCCGCGTCGTCGGTGCGACGCAGCAGCGCCCGCCCGGGGGCGCGATCGCGGACCGGCGCGTCGCCGAGGTAATCGACGAGCGCGTCGCGAAGCAGGGCGACCCCCTCGTCGTCGAGCGGCGTCCCTCGCTCTATCGATTCGATCGGCCGGTGGTACGGGGTGTCGTCGTCGGTCGCGCTCTGCGCGGCGTCGAGCAGCGCGGCGTGAGCCACCCACGCCTCCTCCCGGGAGGTCGTCGGTGCCGGCGGCCCGTCGGTCGTGGGAGGCGTCATTCGTCCGGCTTCTCCCGGTACGGGGACTTAAAACCACGTCACGGTTCGCAGGCGGACTCGACGCCGAGATGCGCTCCCCCGTCGTCGCTCTCGACCCGTCGGCCGCGACAGCGTCGTCTATATACGGATATATATTCTATATGTCGGCACATAGCCGTACCGGGTGGTACGTCTCGCCCCGTACTCCTCATAGCATACTACTTAACTGGAAATCGCCCACCGTCTAGTGATGGCTTCCAGCCACGACGCGGACACAGCGGGGATCACGCGGCGGAAATCGCTCGCGGCGCTCGCCGGCGCGGGGGCGCTGGCGCTCGCGGGCTGTACGCAGAGCTCAGACGGCGGGGATGGCTCCGACGGTGACGACTCGCTGTCGGGCCCGATCAACATCGCCGGTTCGAGTACGGTGTACCCGCTGATGAGCGCGATCATGGAGGACTTCGCCGAGCAGCACCCGCAGGTCGACCCCGACGTGAGCAGGACGGGGTCGGGCGGCGGCTTCTCGAACTTCTTCTGCGTGGGCGAGACCGACTTCAACAACGCCAGTCGGCCGATCCAGCCGGCGGAGGAGGAGCTGTGCGCCGAGAACGGCGTCGAGTACGTCGAGCTGATCGCGGCGACCGACGCGCTCACGGTCGTCGTCAACCCCGAGGCCGACTGGGTCGACTCGCTCACGGTCGAGGAGCTCGCGCAGATCTGGGAGGCCGACCCCGCGCAGACGTGGGACGAGGTCCGCGACGAGTTCCCCAACGAGGAGATCGAGCGGTTCGGCGCGGCCGACACCTCCGGGACGTACGACTACTTCATCGAGAACGTCATGGGCGAGCGCGGCCACACCAGTGACTATCAGGCGACCGAGCAGGACAACAGCATCGCGCAGGGCGTCTCCGGCAGCGAGTTCGCCATCGGCTACTTCGGGTTCTCGTACTACTACCAGAACCCGGACCAGCTGAAGGCGCTCGGCATCGACGACGGCGACGGTCCGGTCGAGCCGAGCCTCGAAACGGCGTCAAGCGGCGAGTACAGTCCGCTCTCGCGCTCGCTGTACACCTACCCCTCGATCGAGTCGCTCGGCGAGGAGCAGGTCGCGGCGTTCGCCCGCTACTTCGTCGAGCAGACGACGAACGAGGACCTCGTCGCCGGCGACGTGGGATACGTCCCCGCGACCGAGGAGACCCAAGAGGAGCAGCTGGAGATCCTCGAAGACGCGATCGAGCAGGCGCAGGAGTAATCTCCCGTGATGAACCGGTGTATTGATTTACGACAGCGTTCGATACCCGACCGGTTGTGACAGATAGTACCGAGAGTCCCGATCTCCAGCGCCGGAGCGGGCTCAGACGACTGAAGGAGGGGACCTACGGCGGGCTCTTCGCCGCGTGCGCGGTGGCCACCCTGCTCACGACGGTCGCGATCTTCGCCACGCTGCTTTTGGACGCGGTCGTGTTCTTTCAGGAGGTCTCGATCGTCCGGTTCCTGAGCGGCACCAACTGGAGCCCGAACCCGGCCGGCGGCGGGCAGTCGTTCGGCATCGTCCCGCTTCTGATCGGGACGCTCACCGTGACGGTCACGGCGGCGTTCATCGCGCTCCCCGTCGGAACGCTGACGGCGATCTACCTCAGCGAGTACGCGACCCCCAACGCGCGCTCGATACTCAAACCGCTCTTGGAGATCCTCGCCGGCATCCCGACGGTCGTGTACGGCTACTTCGCGCTGGTGTACATCACGCCGGCGCTGAAGGCGACGCTGTTCCCGGAGATGAGCACGTTCAACGCGCTCGCGGCGTCGATCATGGTCGGGATCATGACGATCCCGATGGTGTCGTCGATCTCCGAGGACGCGATGAGCGCGGTGCCCGACGAGCTGCGCCAGGCCGGCTACGGGCTCGGCGCGACGAAGTTCGAGGTGTCGACGGGGATCGTCGTTCCCGCCTCGATCTCCGGGATCGCCTCCTCGTACATCCTCGCCGTCTCGCGCGCGGTCGGCGAGACGATGATCGTCGTCGTCGCGATGGGTGCGCAGGCCCGGATGCCGGCGGTACAGGAGTTCGCCTTCGGGATCCCGTACATCAACCCCGCCGATGTCCTCCTCCAGTCCGGGATGACGATCACCGTCGCGATGGTCCAGATCGCGCAGGGCGACCTCACCGGCGGGACGATCCCGTACGACTCGATGTTCGCGCTCGGACTCTCGCTTTTCGTGGTGACGCTCGCAATGAACGTGATCAGTGACATAATTGCGGAACGCTACCGGGAGGAGTACTGATGGCGACGGACAACGCCAACGCGGACGGGTTCGGCGAGGTGAGTCGAGTCCGCGGCATCGTCTTCGAGTACCTCTCGCTCGGCGCGAGCGTCGCCGGCCTCGTCGCGCTCGGCGTCCTCCTCGTGTACGTCGCGATCGACGCCTTCGACCTCGCGAACGCCAGTCCGGAGTGGCTGTTGACGTACTTCCTCACGCTCGTCGTCCCGTTCCTCGCCTTCTGTCTGTACAGCGCGGGCGACCCGTCGGTAACTCGCCGCGCGCTCGGCGCGCTCGGCGGCGGGCTCGTCGCCGTCGCGGTGCTTTTCACCGCGATCGAGGCGTTCGTCGTCGAGATCCCGCGACTCTCGTGGCAGCTCGCGTACCTCTTCGTCGTCGCCACGCCGGTCACGGCGTACCTCGCGTACGTCGGCAGCGGCGGCCGCGTCGGCGCGGTCGGCTTCGGCCTGCTCGGCCGGCTCCTCGGCGGGACCGCGATCGGCCTCGCCGTCGGGACGCTGTTCTTAGTGTTCGACGAACTGGTGTGGTTCCTCGCGTACACGCTGGGCGTCGTTCCGGCCGCATTGCTGTACGCGTACGGCCGCCGTCGCTCGGTCGGCCGAGCGGTCACCGCCGCCGTCCCCGTCGGGCTCCTCGGGGTCGTCGCCGCGGTGGTCCTCCGGAACGTCGTCGCCACGTACCCGTCGGACCTGATCATCTACGCTTGGACGCTGGCGGTTCCGATCGCGGTCGCCGGCGCGCTCGTCACGGCCGGGCGCGGCAGCCGGACCGCGGCGGCCGCAGTCGGCGGCGTCCCGCTCGCGGTCGCGGTCGCCGGCGGGTTCCTCGCCGGCGGGTTCGGCGTCCCCCGTCCCACGACGCTCATCGTCCTCGCCACGGTCGGCGTGCCGACGGCGGTGTACGTCCACCGGGTGATCGACGAGGGCGACGGACTGGTCGGGCTCGGACTTCCGTTCCTGCTCGCCGGCGGCGCGCTCGTCGGCGCGCTCGTCGGCGGGGCGTGGGGCGTCCCCGCGCCGGACCCGTGGCTCGACGCGTCGTTTGTCACGGAGGCGCCGTCGTCGACCGCGGCCGAGGCGGGGCTGTACCCGGCCATCGTCGGCTCCGTGATCATCATCGCGCTCGTCGCGGTGCTGTCGTTCGTCCTCGGCGTCGGGACCTCGATCTTCTTAGAGGAGTACATGCCGGGGACCGGCGTCCTCGGGTCGCTGACGCGGCTGTTGCAGGTCAACATCGCGAACCTCGCCGCGATCCCGTCGGTCGTCTACGGGCTGCTCGGGCTCGGGCTGTTCGCGAACCTCCTCGGGCTGGGCTACGGGACGGCGGTGACCGCCTCGCTGACGCTGTCGCTTCTCATCCTCCCGATCACGATCATCTCCGCGCAGGAGGCGATCCGCTCGGTCCCGGACGACCTCCGGCGCGGGTCGGACGCGATGGGCGCGACGCGCTGGCAGACGACGAAGAACGTCGTTCTGCCCGAGGCGATGCCCGGTATCCTCACCGGGACGATCCTCGCGCTGGGCCGCGCGATCGGCGAGACCGCGCCGCTCATCATGATCGGCGCGGCGACGACGGTGTTCAGCGCGCCGAGCAGCCTGTTCAGCCGGTTCAGCGCGATGCCGATCGGAGATCTACGCGTGGGCCGGCTTCCCGCAGGCCGAGTTCCGGTACGGGGTCGTCGCCGCAGGCGTTATCACGCTACTCGTCATCCTCATCGGCATGAACGGGACGGCCATCCTGCTGCGGAACCGCGCGGAACGGGGGAGCTAACATGAGTAACACGACAACAGACGACTCACTGATCACGACGGAGGTACAGGCGGACTCGAACGACGACCGCGCGGCGCCCGCCGCCGGAACCGCGGTGGCGGCGCGGGACCTGAACGTCTTCTACGGCGACGAGCAGGCTATCGACGACGTGACGATGGAGATCCCCGAGAAGCGCGTGACGGCGCTGATCGGTCCCTCCGGCTGCGGCAAGTCGACGTTCCTCCGGTGTATCAACCGGATGAACGACATGATCGAGATCTGCCGCGTCGAGGGCGACGTGGAGTTCGGCGGGAAGAACGTGTACGGTCCCAACGTGGACCCGGTCGCCTTGCGCCGGAAGATCGGGATGGTGTTCCAGAAGCCGAACCCGTTCCCGAAGTCGATCCGCGACAACGTCGCGTACGGCCTGAAGATCCAGGGGTACGACGGCGACGTCGACGCGCGCGTCGAGGAGTCGCTGAAGGGAGCCGCGCTGTGGGACGAGGTGAAAGACCAGCTCGACTCCTCTGGACTCGAACTGTCCGGCGGCCAGCAACAGCGGCTCTGTATCGCCCGGGCCATCGCGCCCGACCCGGAAGTCATCCTGATGGACGAGCCGACCTCGGCGCTCGACCCCGTCGCAGCCTCGAAGATCGAGGACCTCATCGACGACCTCGCAGAGGAGTACACCGTCATCATCGTCACGCACAACATGGCAGCAGGCGGCCCGTATCTCCGACCGCACCGCCGTGTTCCTCACGGGCGGCGAACTGGTCGAGTACGACGACACCGCGAAGATCTTCGAGGACCCCGAGGAACAGCGCGTCGAGGACTACATCACGGGGAAGTTCGGATAGATGCCCCGAGAGAACTACCAGGAGCGTCTCGATCAGCTCCGCGAGGACGTGGTCGCGATGGGCGAGACCGTCTGCGACCGGCTCGACGACGCGATCGAGGCCGCGGTCTCCGGCGACGACGACCTCGCTCAGTCGGTGATCGAAAGCGACCACGAGATCAACGAGACGTACCTCGCCTTAGAAGACGAGTGTACCGAACTGCTGGCGCTCCAGCAGCCGGTGGCCGGCGACCTCCGGCTCGTCGCGGCCTCCTTCAAGATCATCACCGACCTCGAACGCGTCGCCGACCTCGCGACGAACGTCGCGGCGTACGGCGGTCCGGAGGGCGGCGTCCACACCGCGGTCGACGTGCGCGACCTCGGAGACGGCGCCCGCGAGATGGTCGCGGACGCGGTCGCCGCCTACGCGGCGCGCGACCCGGACGCCTGCCGCGAGATTGCCGCCCGCGACGACGCGTTCGACGAGCGCTGTCGGGAGGCGAGCGAGGCGGTCGTCCGCGAGCTGCTGGAGGCCGACCGCGCCCGCAACGCGGCCCGAGACGGGCCGGCGCCGACGGACGGCGAGGCACTCGAAGCCTCGCTCGACGAGGTGTCGCAGGCGCTGCTCGCGGTGCGCGACCTCGAACGGGTCGCCGACCACGCGGTCAACGTCGCGGCGCGGACGCTGTACATGATCGAGAACGACGACGAGCTGATCTACTGAGCGGGCCGACCCGCCGAGCGCGGTTCGCTCCGCGGCGGGCGGTTCGCGGCCGACGAACGACACACTCCCCACGATGACGAACCCCACCGACACCACCGACGGCGGACCGACCGACGAGCCAACCGACGCGGAGACCGTCCTCACGTTCATGTGCGTCCGCAACGCCGGGCGCAGCCAGATAGCGACCGCGTTCGCGGAGCGTGAGCGCGACCGGCGCGGGCTCGGCGACCGAGTCGAGATCCGGACCGGCGGCACCGCGCCCGCCGACAGCGTCCACGATGTCGTCGTCGAGGCGCTCGCGGAGGTCGGTCTCGACGGCAACGGGCGGACGCCGAGAGAGATATCCGACGAGTCGCTCGCCGAGTCGGACTTCGTCGCCACGATGGGGTGTTCGACGCTCGAACTGGAGACCGTCGACACCGACGACTGGGACCTCGACGACCCCGGCGAGCGGCCGATCGAGGCGGTCCGCGAGATCCGCGACGAGATCGAGCGCCGCGTGATCGCCGTCTTCGACGAGCGGTTCGGCGAGTTCGACGGCGGTCGGTAGGCGACGCGAGCCGAGCCGACGGGGTTCGGGACCGAGACGGACCGCCCGCTTCCGGAACCACTAATCGGCTCCGAGCGGATCTATCGCACGGTGACGCTACTCTATGAGCTTATCGGCGACCAGTCGCTCGCCGTCTGGATCGCGCTCGGCGTGGTCGGGTTCCTGCTGACGTGGAAGGGCGCGAACATCGTCGAGTCGACGACCTCGAAGATCAGCGACCACTTCGGCGTCTCGCAGGCGATCCAGGGGGACTCATCGTCGCGGCCGCGACGTCGTTCCCTGAGCTCGCGATCATCATTATCTCGGTGCTCGTCCTCGGCGACTTCGGCGTCGGCGCCGGGGCGCTCATCGGGACCGCGGTGTTCAACATCCTGGTCATCCCGGCCGCCGTCTCCATCACGAGCGGCGACACGACGACGACACAGGGGATCGTCTACCGCGACGCCATCTTCTACATGGTCGCCGTCCTCGCCCTCTTCGGCGTGATCGCCTTGGGCGTCCTCGGGACCGACGGGCGGGAGCTGGCGCGGATCACCCCACAGATGGGCGTCGGGCTGCTGGTGTTGTACGGCGTGTACGTTATCCTCCTCGCCGGCGGCAAGAGCGGCGCGTCGGACATGAAGCGGACGGAATCGACGAACGTCCCGAAGCAGGCCGGACTGTTCGCGGCCGGACTGGTCGTCGTGCTCGTCGGCGTCGAGTCGATGGTGGGTATGACGGTGCAGATATCCGAGGCGCTCGACGCGCCGTCGTTCCTCGTCTCCGTGACGTTGCTGTCGGCGATGAGCTCGTTCCCCGACCTGCTCGTCGGCGTGAAGATGGGCAAGGCCGGCGACAAGCGGGCGGCGATCGCGAACGTCTTCGGGACGAACACGTTCAACCTCGTCGCGGCGCTGCCGATCGGCGTCATCCTCGCCGGCGGCGTCTCGATCGGCTTCCTCACGTCCGTGCCGCTACTGCTGTTCCTGTTTTACACCACTCTCGTCGTGGTGGTGATGGCCGCGACGGATTTCGAGATCACCACCGAGGAGGGGTACGTCTTCCTCGCGATGTACCTCGTCTTCCTCGCGTGGATGACGACCGAGGCGCTCGGGATCACCACGTTCCTGACCGAGTCGACGCTAAGGACGATCGTCGGGTGACCGGTCCGTGAGTCAGCCCCGAAACTGACTCGACCCCTGAACCGTCTCGCGGAGATCGGCTATTCCGTCCGAACGCGAACCTCGATCCCGTCGGCGTCGGTGACGGCGATCCCCTCCCCGCGCTCCTCGACGACGAACTCCGCGTCGCGCTCGGTCGCGACCGCGTCGAGTCGGGTTCGGACCGCGTCCAGCCCGACCGCGTCGGGGACGACCACCTCGAACCACGCGAGACCCCGCCCCACCGCCGGGGTCGTCCGCCCCCGCCACGTGTTCGCGCCGAGGTGGTGGTGGTAGCCGCCGGCCGCGACGAACCGCACGTCCGGGCCGCTCGTCCCGACCTCGAAGCCGAGACCGTCGACGTAGACCGCCTCGAACGCCGACAGCGAGGTCACTTCGAGGTGGACGTGACCCACGTCGGTCCCGGCAGGAGCGCGGTCGACGAGAGGGACCGAACCCGCTCGCTCCTCGCTCGACGCGGCCGCGGCGACCCCCTTGACGTCGAGCGGGTCGGTCGCCATCCGAACCGTTCCGTCCTCCTCTGTCGGCCACTCCTCGCGGGGCCGGTCGCGGTAGATCTCAACGCCGTTCCCCTCGGGGTCGTCGAGGTACAGCGCCTCGCTGACGAGGTGGTCGGAGGCGCCGGCGAGCTGCCAGCGGTCCCGTACGCGTCCCAGCGCCTCGCCGAGCGCGGCCCGCGAAGGGACCCGGAACGCGGTGTGGAAGAGTCCGGCGTCGGTCCGGCTCCGCGCCGGGCGGTCGGCGTCGCGTTCCAAGATCAGGAGCGGGGTCTCCCCGACGCCGAGCGTCGCTCGCTCGTCGTCGCGGTCGAGAACTGCGAGACCGACCACGTCCCGGTAGAACGCGGTCGTCTCGTCGAGGTCGGCGACCCGGAGCGCGGCGCGGCCGATCCGCGTCTCGGCGGGGAGTCGGTTGTCACCGTTGCCCGCGGAATCGTTGGGAGCGCCCGCGGCGTCGTCGCTGTCGCCGTCGGTCTCGTCGGTCATTGAGCCGTTTACGGTCGCCCGCGCGTTCAACGCGTCGGTCGCGGATCCCGCGGCGCCGATCGGTCCCGCCCTCTCGCCCGAACCTTCCCTATCTTCCGTTAGAATCAAACCCGCACGCGACCCAGAGTGGGGCATGAGCGCCGAACAGCAGGAACGGGCCGTCCGGTGTCTGGTCGCGAAGGTCGGACTCGACGGCCACGACCGGGGCGCACACGTGATCGCGCGGGCGTTCCGCGACGCCGGCTTCGAGGTCGTCTACTCCGGACTCCACCGCGCGCCGGAGGACATCGTCCAGGCGGCGGTCCAGGAGGACGTCGACGTGCTCGGCATCTCTATCCTCTCGGGCGCGCACAACACGCTCGTCCCGAAGGTGATCGAGGGACTGAAAGAGTACGACGCGTTCGACGACACCCTCGTTCTCGTCGGCGGGATCATCCCAGACGAGGACGAGGACGACCTGAAGGATCTGGGCGTCGCCGAGGTGTTCGGGCCGGGGACGCCGATGGAGGAGACGATCGAGTTCATCCGGAACAACGTCCCGGAGCGCGCGTAGATGGCCGGGCCGGACGCACCCGCGTTCGCGGACGCGCCGTCGCTCTCCGACGCGGACGCCGCGCTCGTCGAGGACCTCCTCTCGGGGAGCCACCGCGCGCTCGCCCGCGTGATCACCAAGATCGAGAGCCGGACGCCGGGGTACCGGGCGATCGTCTCCGCGCTCCACGAGCACACCGGGGGCGCGGACGTGATCGGGATCACCGGGTCGCCGGGCGCCGGGAAGTCGACGCTGGTCGACAAGCTCGCCGCCGCCTACCGCGAGCGCGGCGACACGGTCGGCGTGATCGCGGTCGACCCCTCCTCGCCGTACACCGGGGGGGCCGTCCTCGGCGACCGGATCCGGATGGGTTCGAACGTCGGCGACATGGACGTGTTCTTCCGGTCGATGAGCGCGCGCGGCCAGCTCGGCGGCCTCTCGACTGCGACCGCGGACGCCGTGAAGGCGCTCGACGCCTTCGGGAAGGACGTGGTCGTCTTAGAGACGGTCGGCGCCGGGCAGAACGAGGTCGACGTGGTCCGTACCGCCGACACGGTGGCGGTGCTGGTCCAGCCCGGCTCCGGCGACGACGTCCAGACGCTGAAGGCCGGTATCCTCGAGATCGGCGACGTGTTCGTCGTCAACAAGGCGGACATGGACGGCGCACAGCGGACCATCGCCGAGCTGGAGGAGATGGTCCACCGCCGCGAGGGCGGGACGACCGGCCGCGGCGCCGGCCACCACGGCGCGGCCTCGATGGTCTCGACCGAGGGAGGCGGATCCGGCGGGACCCACCACGACGCCGGCCATTCGGCGGACTCCGAGTCCGGTGAGTCCGACGCTCGCGACGCGGACGCCGACGACTCGTGGACCCCGGAGGTGTTAGAGACCGTCGCGAACACCGGCGAGGGCGTGGAGGCGCTGATCGAGACGTTCGACGCGCACGCGGCGTACCTGCGGGAGTCCGGCGAGATCGAGGCGACCGAACGGCGCCGGTACGCCGAGGAGATCCGCACGCTCGTTCGGGCGGACGTGGGGGCGCTCGCGACCGCCGAGATCGAGCGCCGCGGGGGGATCGACCGCCTCGCCGAGCGCGTCCGCGACCGGGAGACGGACCCGTACGCGGTCGCCGAGGCGATCGTGGGACCGATCGCCGACTGCGTGGAGGAGGTCGCGGACGGCGACCGCGACGACTGAGGCCCGGTCTCGTTCGGCGTCGCGGTCGCTCCGCGCCCCCGCCGCGTCCCACGGGTATAAGTCGCCAGCGAACCAACAGGTTTCCATGAAGCTCAGGAACCTCCTCGGCGGCGCCGCCCTCGGCGTCGGCGCGCTCGCCGCGCTCAACACCGGTCTCCGGTACGAGGGCGAGCTGGAGTCCCCGCTCGACGGCGACGACGGCACCTTCCGCTGGCGCGGGATGGACGTCGCGTACACCGAGGCGGGCGACCCGGACGACCCCGATCTGGTGTTGCTCCACGGGATCAACGCCGCCGGCTCCGCCGGTGAGTGGCGCGCGGTGTTCGACGGCCTGGCGGCCGACTACCACGTCGTCGCCCCCGACTTCCCGGGGTACGGCCGCTCGGACCGGCCGCCGCTCCGGTACTCGGCAGCGCTGTACGAGGACTTCGTCTACGACTTCCTCGCGGAGTTCGACGAGCCGGCGGTCGTCGCCTCCTCGCTGTCGGCCGCGTACGCGGCCGCGGCGGTCGACGGCGGCGACGCGGAGGGCGGCGTCGACCTGCGCGGGTTCGTCGCCGTCTGTCCGACCGCGACCGCGGGACCGAGTCCGGCGAAGGGGTGGCTCCGCGAACTGCTCCGCGCGCCGCTCGTCGGGCAGGCGCTGTTCAACGTCGTCGCCTCGAAGCCGTCGATCCGCTACTTCAATGCCGACCACGGCTACGACGACCCCGCGAACCCGAGCGCCGAGTGGACCGACTACGAGTGGCGCACGACCCACGTCGAGAACGCGCGGTTCGCGCCCGCCTCGTTCATTTCGGGGAGCCTGAACAGCGAGATCGATCTGGCCGCCGCGCTCGCGGAGCTGGACGTGCCCCCCACGATCGTCTGGGGGCGGGAGGCGACCGTGAGTCCCCTCACCGAGGGGCGCGAGCTGTCCGACGCCGCCGACGCGCGGCTCGTCGTCTTCGACCGCGCGCGGCTGCTCCCGCACGTCGAACACCCCGAGCGGTTCGTCGAGACGGTCGAGGAGGCGCTCGTCGCGGGCGTGACGGCCTGAGACCTCCGGCGGTCCGACTCGGTTACTCGTCGCGGCGCACGTACAGCGTCTTCTCGCAGGCCGCGTGGACTGCTCCCGCCTCGTCGACGAGCGAGACGAGGTACTCGCGGTCGGTCGACTCGCCCGAATCGAGCGCGTCGCGGATCGCCTCGGTCTCTGCGGCCGGCAGGTCGAACTCCGCGTACAGCGTGTCGCGGCCCGGTTCGATGAACTCCAGCGCGGCCGACTTGTCCCACACCGTGAACCCGTCACCCAGCGTTCGCCGGAGCATCGTCATGTACACCGGGTCGATCGCGCCGTAGATGCTGCCGCCGAATATCGTTCCGACTGCGTTCCGGGTGCGCCAGTTGAACGGGACCCGGATCCGGACGTAGCGCCAGTCGGCCGCGATGTGGTCGACGCGCGCCCCGGTTCCCCGGTACGCGGGCAGGAGGTTGAACCCGAGTCGCCAGAGCCGGGTCCGGCGGCTCTCCGCCGGCGGGTCCTCGCGCAGGGGCCGCGGGTCGGGGTCGCGGTCGACTCCGGTCGGGGAATCGCTCACGGCGATCCGGGACGCCCCGGCGACAAACCGGTGTCGGAACCGGCGACAACCGGCCCGGGGTTGTCGATGTCAGACGTGCGTTTACACCGACTGCGGTGGCGCGTGCCGACGAGCGCCCGGAGGGCGTGAGTCGCACGCGCGAGGTCGCCGGCGCTACGCGCCGGCTGCCAGAGGGACCTTCGGTCCCTCGCTGGAGTCAGTCGCCGGAGCGAAGCGGAGGCGACTGACGAGGCTGGGGAGGTGTGAGGTGCTGTGCTGGGCGGTGCGGGGCGGGACTCAAAGGGGCAGTCGCGAGGACGAAGCCCGGCGACGGAAGTAGCGTGGCGCTATGCGCCACGGAAAGCCGGCGGCAAAGCCGCCGGCGACATCGCAGGAACGAGCGAAGCGAGTGACGAGGAGCGCAACGAGCCGCGCGAGTCCTCGCGGCTGGGGCTTTGGGGTGGTTCGCCGTCGATCTGCCAGTAGCGGTTTACAACCGATCGACTGGAGCTTTGGCGGTGGTCCCGGCGGAGCCGTTAATCACGTATTCGGCCCGAAACCCGTATGCCCGCGCGACCGCAACCCGACACCGATGGAGTGCGACAAGTGCGGGAGCGACGCGATCCACCACGCCGCCTACTCCGGGGCGCACCTCTGTGGCCACCACCTCCGGGAGTCGGTCGAAAAGCGCGTGAAGCGTCGGATCCGCGAGGACGGTCTCCTCGACCCGGACGCGACCCCCGACGACCCCGACCGCTGGGTGATCGGTCTCTCCGGCGGGAAAGACAGCGTCGCCCTGACGCAGATCCTCGACGACGTGTTCGGGAAAGACCCCCGCGTCGAGATGCTCGCCTTGACGATCCACGAGGGGATCGAGGGGTACCGCGACGCCAGTGTCGACGCCTGCGTCGAGCTGGCCGACGACCTCTCCTTGCGCCACGAGCTGGTCTCCTACGAGGAGGAGTTCGACGTGCGCATGGACGACGTGGTCGAGGACGACCCGGAGGATATGGCCGCCTGCGCGTACTGCGGCGTGTTCCGCCGCGACCTGCTGGAGAACTACGCCGCCGAGTTCGACGCCGACAAGCTGCTCACCGGCCACAACCTCGACGACGAGGCGCAGACGGCGATGATGAACTTCCTCGAGGGCGACGTGCGACAGGTCGCGAAACACTTCGACGCCTCGCTCGGCCCCTTCGACGAGCGCGCGGAGACCGACGCGTTCGTCCCGCGCGCCAAACCCCTCCGCGACGTGCCGGAAAAGGAGATCGCCTTATACTGCCACGTTCGCGACCTGCCGACCCACATGGCCGAGTGTCCCCACGCCGAGGAGGCGTACCGCGGCGAGATCCAGTCGACGATCCACGCCTTAGAGGAGAACCACCCGGGCGCGCGCCACTCGATCATGGCCGGCTACGAGGAGCTGTCCGCGCTCGCGGCCGACGCCTACCGTGGGGGTGGCGAGAGCGGCGAGGACGACGAAGGCGACGAAACGGGCGACGACGCCGACGCCTCGGCCCTCGGCGAGTGCGAGCGCTGCGGCTCGCAGACGAGTCGGGACATCTGTCGGAAATGCCGGCTGCTGGAGTCAATCGAAGCCGTCTGACTGGACAGAAATTCCCACAAACCGTCGCAAAAAGCGGTCAGCCGTCTCTACTCCGGGAAAACGGGGACGACTCAGCGGATGACGTCGAGCCCGTTGTTCTTCTCGATCGGGTCGCTGCCGCCGTCGGACTCCCACGCGCTGCGCTCGGTGCCGCCGGAGACCGCCGGCTCGCCCGTGTCGCCGTGGCCGCCCGCGGTCTCGTTCGCCTCGGCCGCCCGCGAGCGCGAGTCGCCGATTTCGTCGCCGTTGACCGCGGCGCGGGACTTGTCTGCCTGCTTCTGGGTCGAGGGACCGAGCACCTGCGCGCTCTGGACGCCCGTCATGATCGCCATGACGCGCACCTTCCCCTTGTACTCCTCCTGGATGCGGGCGCCCCAGATCACGTTGGCGCTCGCCTCCAGCCGCTCGGTGATGTTGTTCGCGATCCCCTCGGCCTCCTTCAGCGTGAGGTCCGGGCCGCCCGTGATGTGGACGAGTCCGCCCGAGGCGCCGCGGTAGTCCACGTCGAGCAGCGGGTGGTTCATCGCGTCGTTGACCACCTCTTGGGTCTTGTTCTTGTCTTGGGTCTCGCCGACGAGCATGACCGCGACGCCGCCCTGGTCCATGATCGTCGACATGTCGGCGTAGTCGAGGTTGATGAGGCTCGGCTGGGTGATCGTCTCCGAGATCCCCTTGACCGTCTCCGCGATGATCTGGTCCATCACGGAGAACGCCTTCCCGATCGGCAGGTTCGGGACGTAATCGAGCAGCCGGTTGTTGTCGAGGACGATGATCGAGTCGGCCTCGTTGCGGAGGGTCTCCAGGCCCTCCTCGGCTTTCACCGTGCGGGCGCGCTCGACGTTGAACGGCGTCGAGACCATCCCGACGACGATGGCGCCCTGCTCTTTGGCGATCTTCGAGACGACCGGCGCCGCGCCGGTGCCGGTGCCGCCGCCCATCCCGGCGGTGACGAAGACGAGGTCGGCGTCGCCGAGCACCTCCTTGATCGTCCCCTGAGCCATCTCGGTGGCGCGCTCGCCCATCTTGGGGTCGCCGCCGGCACCGAGCCCCTGCGTGAGCGACTTGCCCACGAGGATCTTGGTGTCGGCCTCGATCATCTTGAGGTGCTGTTTGTCCGTGTTGATGGCGACGGTGTCGGCGCCGTCGACGCCGATGTTGTACAGCCGGTTGACCGTGTTGTTGCCGGCGCCGCCGGCGCCGACGATGACGATTCGGGGGTCCCCGAACTCGTCGTCGTCCATGTCGACGGAGTCCATGTCGCGCTTCTCCGCTTCCGCGTTGTCGAGGGCGTCCTGAACGAGATCTTGGATCAGTTTACACCTTCGCCCAGTTGCGGTTGCGGCCGCGCTCGTCGCGCTCGCCGTCCTGTTCGTTCAACATGTCGCGGACGGCCGACCGGATCGCCTCGCTCCGGTTCGGGAACTCGCCCGTCTCCACCATCTGTTCGACCTCGTCAATCTGCTGTTTCGGGATTCGTAGTGTCACACGCTCCATTGGTATTCCCCCGGTAAGACGGCGAACACGCGACGCGTGTGTCTTACAGCGCGGGACCGCCCGACTACGGGGCAACACCCCGAATCGGATCCTCTGTAAGACGACCGTCTTACGCAACTGGACTCACCGAGCCTACCACTATAAAACTACCGGTGGTTGTAAGACAAAATGTTAAACTACTGAATATGGCGCATACCGGTGTCTACCTCCTGTTATCGTCTTTCAGAACGTCTGCCGCCGGGGTTCTCCGCCCGCATCCCGGGCAGAACGCCCAGTCGGTCCGGAGCTCGTCGCCGCACTCGCAGAAGGCTCTGTGGGACTGCTTTTCGCCACAGTTCGGGCAGTACACGTGGTCTGAAGGCACGATATCGCCGCACCCGCCACAGGCGCCTTCGCGCGTTTGCGCGGTCGAGTCCGCATCCGTCTTACGCGCGCCCGGATCCCCGTCGGTCGCCGTCTCACGCGTCACACGAACGTCGCCTTCGGACTCGTCGGATTGGGCGTTCGGCGCGTCGAGCGTGACGTTTACGTTGATCTCTCCCGAGCTTCCGGGCGTATACGCCGGCGTCGCGGCGCCGGCCGTCGGACCGAGCCGCTCGTCGAGCACGGCGTCGAGCCGCTCCGCGATCAGCTCGTCGACGCGGTCCGCGAGGGCGTCGTCGACGCTTCCCGTCGACGCGTCGGACTCGTCCGGCGCGGCCTCGTCGCCTCCGTCGAGGTGTGTCCGGAGCGCCTCCCGCATCACCTCGCTTTTGGAGGCGTCACACGCTTCCAGCCGGTCGACGAGGTCGTCGTCCGCCCGGAAGGTGATCTTGCTCATACCGAAGGAGTATTGTCGGTCGGTACAAGTATCTTCCCCTGTTGTCTGACACGTTTCACATCTCCGAAACGTTCGGGAAACCCGCCAAATCGTGTGAATTGGTCACACATGTGTCTGACGCAGATTTATACGCGTCGCGCGAGCACACGTGTGTATAATGAGTAACCGCGTCGAGGACCTCGAACGGCAGGTCGCGGAGCTACAGGCGGCGGTCAACGGACTCACCGAAGAGCTCGTCGAGATGAAAGAGCGCGTCCGACAGCTGGAAGACGAGCGCTCGGTCGCGGTCGAGGCGGACGCGACCGGTGCGGAAACCGGTTCCGAGGACGACACGGAGGCGTCTGTCGGCGACGAGTCCGCGGCAGCCGGTAGCGAAGCCGAACGGGTGTCCGGCGGCGAGCGGACGACTCACTCTGACGACCACGTCGACGTCTTCGAGTCCGTCGAGGACTCCTCAGACGGTGCGTCCGAGGCCGACGCGACGGCCGCGGCCGACGCGAGCGACGGTGAGGACGTCATCGTGCCCGAACAGTCTGCGACGACGCCCGACGCCGACGCGTCGACCGACGCAACCGACGAGACCGACGACGACGACGGCGAGTCGAGCGACAGCGACATCATCGTCGCGTAAGCGGTCGTCCCGCCCCCATCGACATCACTGAAGTCGTTCTGGACGGGTTCAAGAGCTTCGGGCGGACGACGAGGATCCCCTTCTACGAGGATTTCACGGTCGTCACCGGCCCGAACGGCTCCGGGAAGTCGAACATCATCGACGGCGTGTTGTTCGCGCTCGGGCTTGCGCGCACCCGCGGGATCCGCGCGAAGAAGCTCACCGACCTCATCTACAATCCCGGCCACGATGACGGCGAGGCTGCGGACGGGCCGAACGAAGCCTCGGTGACGGTCGTGCTCTCGAACGAGAACGGCACCCTCGACCGATCGCAGGTTGTCTCCGCGGCCGGCACGGAGAACGTCGGCGACGTCTCCGAGATCACGATCAAGCGCCGGGTGAAAGAGACCGAGGACAACTACTACTCGTACTACTACCTCAACGGGCGCTCCGTGAACCTCTCGGACGTCCAAGACCTGCTCGCGGCGGCGGGCGTCACGCCGGAGGGGTACAACGTGGTGATGCAGGGCGACGTCACCGAGATCATCAACATGACCCCCTACCAGCGGCGGGGGATCATCGACGAGATCGCGGGCGTCGCCGAGTTCGACGAGAAGAAGGAGGCCGCCTACGAGGAGCTTGATACGGTCGAAGACCGGATCGGCGAGGCCGACCTCCGGATCGGCGAGAAGGAGGACCGGCTCGATCAGCTCGCCGACGAGCGCGAGACCGCGCTCCAGTACCAGGACCTCCGCGACGAGCTCGAGGAGTACCGCGGGTTCAGGAAGGCCTCGGAGCTCGAAGACAAGCGCGACGCGCTCGCGGACGTCGAAAGCGAGATCGGCGAGGCGGAGACGGACCTCGAATCGCTCCGCGAGGAGCTGGACGCCAGACAGGGGAAGCTCACCCGCCTGGAGGAGGACCTCGCGGACCTCAACCACGAAATAGAGACGAAAGGCGAGGAGGAACAGATCGAGATCCGCTCGGAGATAGAGGAGATCAAAGGCGAGGTCTCGCGGCTGGAGGACAAGATCGAGTCGGCCGAGTCGCGCGCCGAGTCGGCCGAGAACGATCGGCGGCAGGCGTTCGTCCAGATCGACCGCAAAGAGGAGAAGATCGAGGAGCTGGACGGCGAGATCCGCGAGACGAAAGTGGAGAAGGCGTCGGTGAAATCGGAGCTGGCGACGAAGCGCTCCGAGCTGGCCGACGTCGAGGCCGAGATCGAGGGGGCCGACACCGAGTTCGACGAGCTGAAAGCCGAGCTGTCGGAGAAGAAGGAGGAGATCGAGTCCCTCCGCGAGGAGAAAAACGAGACGCAACGCGAGAAGGACCGGCTGCTCGACGAGGCTCGCCGGCGGTCGAACGCGGTGAGCGAGGCCCGCGAGGAGCTGGAGGCGGCCCGCGAGTCGCTCCCGGAGCACAAGGCGCGGATCTCCGAGCTGAAAAGCGAGCTGGACAAAGCCGAGAAGAATCAGGCGACCATCGAGGACGCGGTCGCCGACCTGTTCGCCGAGAAGGCGGAGCAGGAGGAGCAGCTGGAGGAGATCGAGGCGACGCTCCGCGAGAAGCAGAACGAGTACGCCAAGCTGGAGGCGGCCGCCGACGAGCGCGGCGACGCCTCGTGGCCCAGAGCGGTCACCGAGGTGAAGAACGGCGGTATCGACGGCGTTCACGGCGCAGTCGGCGAGCTGGCATCGGTCGAGACCCAGTACGCCGAGGCCTGCGAGACCGCCGCGGGCGGTCGGCTGGCGAACGTCGTCGTCGACGACGACGGCGTCGGCTCGACGTGTATCGACTACCTCAAACAGCGGAACGCGGGGCGGGCAACGTTCCTCCCGATCACGAAGATGGACGACCGGAGCCTGCCGCGGAAGCCCTCGCTGCCGGGCGTCGTCGACTTCGCGCGCGACCTCGTCGACTACGACGCGGAGTACGAGTCTATCTTCTCGTACGTGCTCGGCTCGACGCTCGTCGTCGAGGACATGTCGACCGCCCGCGAGCTGATGGGCGACTTCCGGATGGTGACGCTTGACGGCGACCTCGTCGAGAAGTCGGGCGCGATGACCGGCGGCTCCGGCGGTGGCTCCCGCTACTCGTTCACGAAGTCCGGCGGCGGGAAGCTCGAACGGCTCGCGACGGAGATATCGGACCTCGAAGACGAGCGGCAGTCGGTCCAGTCGGAGATCGACGCGCTCGACGACGACATCGAGGACGCGCGCGACCGCAAGGCCGACGCGGCCGAGCGCGTGCGGTCGCTGGAGTCGGACGTCGAGCGCGCCGAGGACGACCTCGCGGAGGCCGAGAGTCGGATCGAGGAGCTGGAGACCGAACTGGAGGAGCTGGAGGCGGAACGCGAGTCGGTCGACAAGGAGATGACGGCGCTCGACGAGGAGCTGGCCGAGACCGACGCGGAGATCGACGAGCTCGCCGCGGAGATCGACGAGATCGAAGCCGAGCTGGCCGACTCGAAGATCCCCGAGCTCTCCGAGCGCGCCGACGAGATCCGCGCCGAGATCGACGACCTCGAAGAGCGGATGGACTCGTTCGACAGCCGGATCAACGAGCTGGAGTTAGAGAAGGGGTACGCCGAGGACGCGCTCGACGACCTCCACGACGACGTCGAGGAGGCGCAGAACACGAAGGCGGACGCGGAGGAGGCGATCGCCGACCACGAGGCCGCGATCGAGGAGCGGGAGGCGGAGTTGGCGGAGAAGAAGGAGGCGATCGCCGACCTAGAGGAGGAGCTCACGGAGCTGAAAGAGAAACGCGAGGACCTCCGCGAGGAGATCCGCGAGGCGACCCAACAGCGCGACGAGCAGCGGTCGCTCGTCTCGGAGGCGGAGTCGGACCTCTCGGACCTCACCGACCGGCGGGACCGCTTGGAGTGGGAGATCGACGAGCTGGAGTCGCAGGTCGGCGCCTACGACGCCGAGGAGATCCCCGACCTCGACGAGGTGGAGTCGCGGATCGAGGAGCTGGAGACCGAGATGGAGGCGCTCGAACCGGTGAACATGCTCGCGATCGACGAGTACGACGAGGTCCAGGAGGCGCTGTCGGAGATCCAGGAGCGCCGCGACGTGCTCGTCGAGGAGCGTGACGCCATCGAGGAGCGCATCGAGGGGTACGAGGCGGCGAAAAAGGAGACGTTCATGGAGACGTTCGAGTCGATCAACGACCACTTCGAGGACATCTTCGCTCGGCTCTCGGCCGGGAGCGGCGAGCTCGTCTTGGAGAACCCCGAGGACCCGTTCGAGGAGGGGCTGACGATGAAGGCCCAGCCCGCGGACAAGCCGGTTCAGCGACTCGACGCGATGAGCGGCGGCGAGAAGTCGCTCACCGCCCTCTCCTTTATCTTCGCGGTCCAGCGGCACAACCCCGCGCCGTTCTACGCGCTCGACGAGATCGACGCGTTCCTCGACGCGGTCAACGCCGAGCGCGTCGGCGAGATGATCGAAGAGCTGGCCGAGGAGGCCCAGTTCGTCGTCGTCGGCCACCGCTCGGCGCTGTTAGAGCGCTCTGACCGCGCCATCGGCGTCACGATGCAGGGCGACAACCTCTCGGCGGTGACCGGGATGCAGTTCGGCGACGACGCCGACGAGGAGGTGAGCGCGGATGACTGAGGAGGGGGGCGGCGAAGGCTCTGGCGGCGGTTCCGACGGCGGCGTTCCCGACCTCGACCTGACGAGCGAGCGCGACGGCGCCGACCCGTTCGCCGACGACGATCCGGGGGACGACGGCGGTCCCGACTCGATCGGCGACGACGCTCCGGGAGACGACGGCGGTTCCGACCCGTTCGGCGACGACGCTCCGGGAGACGACGGCGGTTCCGACCCGATCGGCGATTCCGGCGTCGACTCGACCGACGAGTCCGGGCCGGACGTGGCGGGCGTCTCACCCCCCGACGAGACCGACGACGACGAGGTCGAGCCGGTCGAACTCCTCGTCCAGCTCGCCGAGGAGGGCGAGATCGAGCCGTGGGACATCGACATCGTTCAGGTGACGGACGCCTTCTTAGAGAAGCTCGACGAGACGGACCTCCGGACGACCGGGCGGGCGCTGTTCTACGCCAGTGTCCTCCTCCGGATGAAAAGCGACGGCATGCTGGCGGACGACGACGAAGAGGCGGAGCCGGAACCGGAGCCGTGGGAGGTCGCGATGGAGGGCGGCGCGCCCGACCCGGCCGACGGCGACTTCGACCCGATCGACGAGCTGGAGGCGGAGATGGACCGCCGGCTCGAACGGAAGAACACCCGCGGCTCGCCGGAGACGCTCGACGAGCTGGTCCGCGAGCTGCGCGAGGCCGAGCGCGGCTCGTGGTGGAAGGACTCCCGCGAGTACGACACCTCCGAGTCGCCGCACGGCCACGCTCGCGGCACGCAGACGCTCGACTACCACGCGGACGACGAGTTCCGGCAGGACGGGGAGCCGACCGCGGGCGAGGCGACCGACCGCACCCACGACGAGGACATCGAAGAGGTGATAGTGGAGATCGACAACGCCCTCCGGACGCACTTCGACCGCGGGCGCACGGAGGTGCTGTTCGCGGAGATCGAGGGCGCGGGCGGCCGCCCGTTCATGACGTACCTCGCGCTGCTTTTCATGGCCCACCGCGGCTCGGTCCGGCTCCAGCAGGACGACCTGTTCGGCGACCTGTGGGTGAAGGACCCGGCCGCGATGACCGGGGAGTCGGAAGCGATCGCGGACTGATACGTGTTTGAGAGGACCGCTGTCTCCAGAACCCTCGCCGTTCGCTTATAAATCGTTGACCGCGGATCGGCGGAGAACACTTTCAAAGCCCCAGTCGCGAGGCCGCCGTACGCTCGCTGCGCTCCTCAGTCGCTCGTTTCACTCGCTCCCTGCGGTGCTTACGTCGCCTACGGCGGCCTCGCGACTGCCCCTTTGAGCCCCGCCCGACAGCGACCGCACCGCACCTCTCACCTCCCCAGCCTCGTCAGTCGCCTCCGCTTCGCTCCGGCGACTGACTCCCTCGCGCGTGCGGTTCGCGCCGCGGTGCGGCGCTCACCGGCACACGCCACCGCACCGCTTTGTCCATTTATAAGTAGTCGCCCAGCAGCGGCTCGACGCGTTCTTTGGTTTCTTCCGGAATCGCCTCCGTCGGCGTGTTGACGGTGCCTTCGAGCGCGGTGTGCGCGTCACACTCCAGATCCTCGGGGAGCGTCCGCACGGCCTCCTCGACGGCGGCCTTGATCGCTTTCTGGTTCTGCTCGGCGTTTTCGAGCACCTCTTCGAGCGTCACCTCGCTGTCTTCCTTCCAGACGTCGTAGTCGGTGACGCCGGCGATCGTCGCGTACGCGATCTCGGCCTCGCGGGCCAGCTTCGCCTCCGGGATCGCGGTCATACCGACCAGGTCCCACCCCTGGCTCTTGTAGAACTCCGACTCCGCGCGCGTCGAGTACTGCGGTCCCTCGATGCAGACGTACGTGCCGCCCTTCACGACGCCGGTGTCGGCGGACGTGGAAGACTCCGCGGCCTCAGTGAGGTGGTCGACGAGTTCGGGGCTGTACGGGTCCGCGAACGGCTGGTGGACGACGATCCCGTCGCCGTAGAAGGAGAGGTCGCGGTGCTTCGTCCGGTCGTAGATCTGGTCCGGGACGACGAGCGTCCCCGGCTCCAGCTCCTCTTTCAGGCTCCCGACCGCGTTCGACGCGAACACGTGGCTGACGCCGGCCTTTTTTAAGGCGTACATGTTGGCGCGGTACGGCAGGTCGGTCGGCGAGACGCCGTGGTCCGAGCCGTGTCGCGGGAGGAACGCCACCTCTCGGCCGGTGTCGCCGAACTCGCCGATCGTCACCGCGTCGCTCGGCTCCCCGTACGGCGTGTCGAACTCGACCTCGCGCACGTCGTTCAGGGGGAGCGCCTCGTAGATGCCGCTGCCGCCGATGAATCCGATGGTTCCCATACCCGGAGTGCGCCCGCTCGCTACTTATAAGAAGTGAACCCGCGTCGTCGCCCGGGGCGACGGCGAGCGGTCGACGGCCCGAGGGCGGGTCGACGACATGCGCGCGGCGCGCGACGCGCCTCACAGCAGCCAGCGCACCGCCACGAGCGCGACCGCGCTCACGACGAGCAGGTGGACGAGGACCGCGCCGACGGGCGCGGCGCCCACCGCGCGCATGTCGTCGACCCGGATCGAGAGACCGAGACCGACGAACGCCAGCGCGAACAGCGCGTCCGAGACGCGCCCGATAGACGCCAGCGCGGCCGGCGAGAGCAGCCCGCTGTTCGCGACCGCGGCGACGAGGAGGAAGCCGAGCAGGAACTTCGGGAACTCCGCCCACAGGCGCCGGACGCCCGGTTCGGCGGCCGAGCGCGCCGTGTACGCCAGCGAGTACGCGACCGCGACGCCGCCCAGAAGCGAGTTGCGCGCCAGCTTCGTCACGGTTGCCCACTGGCCCGCCTCGGGCGAGTGGGCGAACCCCGCGGCCGCGACGGGACCGGTCGAGAACATGCTCACGCCCGCCCAGACGCCGAACTGCCGACCGGTGAGACCGAGCCACTCGCCCGCCAGCGGGAACGCGACGAGCGTCACCGCATCGAAGAGCAGGACCGTCGCGGCCGCGAAGGTGATCGCGGCCCCGCGCGCGTCCAGCACCCTCCCGATCGCGACGACCGCGGAGACGCCGCAGACGCTCGCGCCGGCGGCCAGAAGCGAGGAGGTGGGCGAACCGATCCGGAACAGTCCGCGCGCGACGACCTCCGCGAACAGGAGTCCGCCGGCGACGAACGCCACCACGAGCCCGAGGACTGTCGGTCCCGCGGCGAGGAACTCCTCGACCGCGACCGCCGCGCCGAGCAGTACGATCCCCGTCTCCAAGAACAGCTTGTCGACGCCGACGCCCGGCTCCGCGATCTCCGGGATCCCGACGGTGTTCCCGACGATGACGCCGATCGCGACGGCGACGACGAGCGGCTGAACCCCGGGGACCGCGTCCGCGACGAGCGTCGCGGCGAGGGCGCCCCCGGCGAGCAGCGCGAGGCCGGGGAGATACGCCCGAACCCCCTCGACTACCCCCGTCACAGCGCCTGTCCGACGAGGTGGACGGCGACGATCCCGAGACCCAGCGCGAGCGCCTGCCAGCCGCGGTCGAGCGCGGTCCAGCGGTCGACGACCCCGGTGTCGGCCGCCGAGCCGTCCGATTCCGCTCTCTCGTCGCCGTTCGATGCCATGGGGGCGAATCGACCGGGGCGCTACTTACCCGTGTCGCTCGTGCCCGGTTCCGATCAGTCGTCCGCCTCGGCCGCGACCTCGTCGTCCGCGTCCGCGTCGGCGTCCACCTCCTCGTTCGCTTCGTCCTCCGCTTCCGTCTCGTCGAGCCGCGGGAAGTTCTCGATGGTCGCGTCGCGGAAGGCGGTCTCGTCGAACTCGTAGTCGTCCTCGAAGAAGCCGAGGACGGTCTCGACGTCGGTCATCGCGTTCTTCAGCGCGGTCGACGCGCCCGGCGAGGGCGTGATGTTGAACAGGATGCCGTCCTCGGTGATCTTCGCTTCGCCCATGTCCAGCTCCTTGTTCTCCGTGTCGACGATCTGCGGGCGCACGCCGCCGTACCCCTTCGCGCGGTCGATGTCGTCGACGTCGACGCTCGGCACGACCTTCTGGACGTCCGGCAGGAAGGCGCGCTTACCGACCACGGGCAGGTCGTACACGAGGTTGCGCACGACGTACGGGAAGAGGATCTTGTCCGAGAGGATGTTGACGTAGCTCAGCACGGAGTCGGGGTTGAAGCCGAACACGTCGACGAAGTCGCTCACCGTCGAGAGGTGGCCGCGTTCGAGCGCGGGCACGAGCTTCGCGGTCGGGCCGAACCGGGTGATCCCGTCGTCGTGGACGTCGGCGTCGCCGTGAACCGCCGCGAACGGGAGTTTCTTCATCTGGAGCGTGTACACCTTCCCGTTCAGCAGGTCGTCCGCGAGGAAGAAGCTCCCCGCGACCGGCAACAGCGACATCCCCTCGCCGTACCCCATCTCCTTGGCGAACTGGAGGCTGTGGGATCCGGCCGCGACGACGACCGCCTCGGCGTCGAAGTCGCCGTCGTCGGTCTCGACGAGGAAGTCGTCGCCGCGGTCGTCGACGTTCGTCACGGCCGTTCCGAGGTGGACCGAGACGCCCTCCTCCTCGCGGGCGGCGTCGACGAAGGACTTCGCGACCGCGCCGTAGTCGACCACGTAGCCGTCCGGCGTCTGGAGCGCCTTCAGCTCCGTGCCGGGGTCGCGCCCCTCGACGACCTTCGGCTCCAGCTCTTCGATCTCCTCGCGGCCAATCTCGCGGAGCTTCGGGAACAGGTCACCGAACCCGTTCTCGTGGTAGCGCTCCTCCAGCTTGGCGACCTCCTCGTCGCCGACGCCGAGGACCATCTTGCTCCGCTTGCTGTCCGATCTCGCGGTCGGGGTCCTCCCCTTCGAGGTAGCCGGCGAGCAGCTCCGCGCCCTCCTTGACCTCCTCGGCCTTCTCGAGGGTGTAGTTCGTCTCGATGTCCCCGAAGTGGAGGGTCTGCGAGTTGTTCGTCCGGTGGGAGTTGATCGCGGCGATCTCCCGCTCCTTCTCGATCAGCGTGACGTCCTCGACGTCGGTGAACTTCGCGACCGTGTACAGCAGCGACGCCCCGCTGATTCCCCCGCCGATGATTACGAGATCGGTGTCAGACATGCGTGGTGAAAGCTCACCTCGTGAGACGGACTCCCCGTTAACCCTTTTACCATCCATTGACGAAATCGAGCGGTAGAGAGCCTACAAACGTCGATTGTGTATTCGACGATCGTCGAATTTTACTCGTCCCGCGCGCTTCGGTACCGCTCGCGGACCGCCGCGAACAGCGCGCGCCCGGCGTTGGTCCGGAGCCGCGGCTCGGTCGTCGCGAAGAACTCGTCGAGGTCGTCGTACTCGCGGAACGCGTCGGGGTCGCCGCGCTCCGGGTCGTACCGGTCGCCGCGCTCGTAGCAGACGGCCTGAAAACAGGTGTCGAGGAGGTCACACTCCTTGACGAGGACCGCTTCCGGCGACTCGCGCGCCTCGTACACCTCCCACGCGTCCCGCACGCGCTCGGGGAGCGGTCCGGCGAGGTCGCGCAACGCCGCCCGCTCGGCGGCGGCCTTCGCCTCGCGGTCGACCCCCTCTGCGGTCGAATCGCTGCGGTCCGTCACGTCGGTCGCCCGAGTCGCCACGTCGCCCGTCTCCGCCTCGGCCACGTCGTGGACGACCGCGAGCCGGAGTGCGCGGTCGAGGTCGACCCCCGGGAGGTCGACGGCCAACCGGTCGCCGAGCGAGACGACGAGGTACGCGACCCCCCACGAGTGGGCGGCGACGGACTCGGGTTCGTCGATCCCGCGGAGCTGCCAGCCGGTGCGCCGCTCGTCTTTCAGGTCGTAGGCGGCGAGCACCGCGTTGAGGGCGTCGTCGAGGTCATCGTCAGCGTTGTCGTCGGCGTCTGCGTCGAGGTCGTCGTCCGCGCCTCCCTCGCTCTCGTCGTCTGTCGCGTCCATCGTTCGGCCGGCTACTCGGCGAGCGCCCAGCTCTCGTCGCCGACCGGCTCGGCCACGTCCCGCCGCACCATCTCCTCGATCACCTCATCGAGGCGGTCGGGCTGGGCGACCTCCATCTCGATCCGGCCGATGCCGTGGAACTCCTCTAAGTAGTGGCGCAGGTCCTCCCGCGAGAACGCCGACTCGTCGGCGCGCTCCATCGCGCCCTCCGTGAGGTCGACCATGTCTTCGAGGAAGTTCCACGGGTAGACGACCCAGGTCCACTGCTCCAGTCGCTCGCCGACGAAGTCCGGCTGGAACTCGGAGGTGCCGAGAAGCTGGAGCGTCGCGGTGCGGACCTCGCCCGCGTCGCGGTCCTCGACGTACTCCTCGGCGCGGCGGATCGACCCGCCGGTGTCGGCGATGTCGTCGATGATCAGGACGTTCTTCCCCTCCACGCTCCCCTCCGGCATCGGATAGCGGATCTGGGGTTCGCCGCTCTTCTCGGCGGTCCCCACGTAGTGTTCCATCTTGAGGCTGGTGAGGTCGTTGAGTCCGAGGAAGTCGCAGACGCAGCGCCCCGCGAACCAGCCCCCGCGGGCCAAGGCGACGACCACGTCCGGCTCGAAGTCGGCCCGCTTCACCGCGTCGGAGACGTTGCGGCAGAGCCCGTAGATGTACTCCCAGTTGGTGAGCGTGCAGTCGAAGTCGTCCGGGAGGTCGCTCATACGAGCGTACCTGCCAGCTGCGCGCTCATAAGGGTTTAGCTCCGCGGGCGCGCGACGACCGCACCTCACCGACCGGTGGCGTTCAGCGCGCCGCCCGCCCTCACCGAACCGCCGAGGTCAGCGCGATACCGCCCGCGAGCAGCAGCGCGAGCGCGGCCACCGGCTGTCCGCCGCCGACCGCGAGGGTGACCCCGTAGACGAGACCGGCCGCGAGCGCGCCGACGAGCAGGCTCGTCCCGCGTGGACCGCGACGTTCCGGCGGACCCGCGCGCCCCGACCGACCTGCTCGCCGAGACCGACGCCGTGGTCGGCGACGTCCCACGCGACCGCCAGCCCGACGGCGGCGACGAGCAGCGCCTCGGCGGGCGCGCCGCGGTACCCCGCGACAGCGACCCCGACCACGCCGACGGCGGCGCCCCACGTCAGGACCCGCGTCGACCTCCGGAGCGCGCCGCCGAGGAGCCCGAGCGCGGCAACCCCGAGCAGCGCGCCGCCGATCGGGCTCGCGACCGCGCCGGCGGTTGCCGCGACGCCCGCGGCCGCGAGGCTCGCGACTATCGCGACTGTCGGCGGCCGCGCGTCCGTCTCGTGGAAGTCGGCGGTCAGGTCGTCGGCCGGAGCTCCGGCCGACGACCCGTCGTCGCCCGCTTCGCTTTCCCCCTCGCTGCCCCTTCCGCTCTCCGCGTCGCGGACCGCGCCGCTCATCGCGACCACCGCCTCGTCGCGGCCGCGACCGCGACCGGGAAGGAGTCGTCTCGCCACTCCAGCGCGCGGATCCCACCCGACCGGAGCGTCCGAAGTCGCTGCCGGCGCTCGAAGGCGGTCAGCCGCTCGCCGGCCGTCCCGGTCGCCGTGGGATCCGGCGAGAGGACAGTCACGAGGTGGCCGTGCGCGTCGATCCGACGGGCGAGCGTCGCCGCGGTGTCGTCCGCGAGCGGCGTGAAGAACAGCACCTGCGCGTCGGCCGGGAGCCGCCGCCGGAACCGGCGGAGCCACAGCGACCGGTAGAACCGCTCCCCGCTCGGCGTCGGCGCCAGCGCCGGGTCGGTCGCGAGCGTCTCGCGGCCGCGGGCCGCGTGGACGGTCCCGCTGCCTGGCGGGAGCCAGCAGTCCAGCGGCGACAGCGCCGCGATCCCCACCCGGTCGCCGCCGTCGAGGAGCGCGGAGAACGCCTGGCCGGCGGCCGCGACGCTCGACTCCACCGCCGTCTCGGCGTCGGGGTCGGCGGCGACGTAGGCCGACTCGCGCGCGTCGACGAGCAGCACGACGGTGGCGGAGCGCTCCTCGCGGTGCTCGACGGTCGACAGCTCACCCGTCCGCGCGCGGCGGTTCCAGTCGATCCGCTTGACCGGGTCGCCGCGGCGGTACTCCCGGGTCGCGTGGAACTCGACGCCGGCCCCGCCCACGTCGGTCGGCACTCGGCCGTGGTGGACGGTCGTCAGTCCGCGCAGGGGAAGGTCCCCGCCGGCGGACAGCTCCGGCGTACAGGAGACGGCCGTCGGCGCGTCGAGGTCCGCCGTCCGCTCGCGGGCACCGGCCGCGTCGCGCGTGATCGCGGTCAGCGGTCCCCACTCGTGGTCGCCGCGCGCCGCCCGCACGGTGTACTCGAACGAGACCGCCGTCCCCGGCCGCAACGCGGTCGCGACGCGGGCCGGTCCGTCGACGACCGCCAGCCCCGGCGGGACGCCGTCGACGAGCCGGAGGTCCGGAAGCGTCGCTTCCCCGACGTTCTCTGCGCGAACGGTGACGCGAACCTCGTCGCCGGGCGCCGGCGTTTCGTCGCTCACCGACCGCGTCACCGCGAGCGTCGGCGTCGGCGCGTCTCCCGCCCGGGCGTACACGGCGTACCCGACGCCGACCGCGCCCGCGAGCACCAGCGACGACTGCCGGACGATCACGCCGAGACCGACGAGCGCCAGCGCCGCGCCCGCGATCCCCAGCCACCGATCCGTCTCGACCTCCCGTCTGCGCTCCCGGTCGGTCGGGGTCTCGGCCGGCCCCGTCGCGGCCGCGTCGTTCTCCCGTTCGGCCGCATCGTTCTCTCGTTCGGCCGCGTCGTTCTCTCGTTCGGCCGCGTCGCTCTCCACGCCGGTCGCGGTCGCGTCCGGATCGTCTCCCCGGGCCGAGTCGATTCCGGCCGCGACGCCGTCGTCGCCCTCGTCAGAACGCGGATCGGTCGAATCGGCCGGATCGGTCGAATCGGTCGTATCGGTCGAACCGGCGGAATCGGCGGAATCGGCCGAATCGGACGCGACCTCCCCCGCGAGTCGCTCACGCCGCACCCCCGGACTCGATCCGATCGATCTCATCTATCGCCGCCCGCAGTCCGTACCAGTAGCGCGACCGCCCCCGGACCGTGGCCGACAGACGGACCCGGATCGGGTACCGGGTCTGCGCGTCGAAGAACGCGGCGGCGACGGGGTCGTCCGTCCACGTCCCGTCGCCGACGGTCGCCTCGGCCGCCTCCCGCGAGCAGTTGCGGTCGCGGGCGACGGCGTCGACCGCCACCTCCCGGACCCGGTCGCGGAGGTCCCGGCGGTCCCGGTAGCCGCCCGGTCCCGGGCTGGCGACCCGAGCGATCCGCTCGTCGAGGGCCGCCCCAGGAACCCCGGCCGGCTCGCGGCGCTCCGGCTCTCCGGGATCCGTCGGGAGTCGCCGTCGGTCCCGGCGCGCGTTCGCGTATCGGATCCCCTGGACCACGCCGAGGACGCCGATCAGCGTGACGACGGTCGACGTGGGAGAGATGGCGGCCGCCACACCGCGGTCGAGCGCGGCGAGGAGACCGACGGCGACCGCCAGCACCCCCGCGACGACCAGGGGACGCACTACCGGTCACCCCCGTCGGCTCCGACGCGTCCGATCCCGGCGGGTCCGCGCGTCACGAGTCGCCCCCGTGTCGCTCCTCGATCCGGCGCAGCGCCTCGACGGCGCGGCGCTCGCGGTCGTCCGTCGCGTCCTCGCCGCCGTAGCGCACGCGCTCGAACGCCTCGGTGAGCGCGGTCACCGGCTCCTCGTCGACGCCGGCGTCGACCGCCGCGGTCGCGAACTCGGCGGGGGTCGAGGAGGCGGGGCGGTCGACGTCGAGGACGTCGGTCATGTCCCGCCACGCCCGGTACACCTCGTTGTCCGCGTCCGACGACTCGATCCGGTCGGCGGCCTCGCCGGCCGCCCGGCCGATCGCGTCCAACTCTGGGGGGTCGTCGTCCGTCGGATCGGGTTGGCCGCCCTCGTCGCCGTCGGTCTCGTCGTCGCCGCCGGCGAGGAGGAGGACGGCGACGCTCGCGACGACCGCGGCGAGGACGACCAGCGCGAACAGGGCCTCCGGCGTCGACGCCGCCCCCTCGCCGCCGCCGAACCCGCCGCCGCCGGGGGCGCCCTCGGGGAACAGTCCCGTCCCGTTGCCGCCGAGACCGAGCGACACCGAGAGGCTCTGTGCGGCCGATCCGCACGCCGACAGAATCCAGAAGAGGACCCCGATCGGGAGACCGATCACGCCGGCGACGGCGGCGCCCGCGAATGGCGACGCGGTGTCCCGGTAGGTCACCCCGGCGAGCAGCGCCATCCCGAGAACGAGTGCGGCCACGGCCGGCGGCTCCCTGAGGTACGGGAGACAGACCCCGGAGGTGGACAGCCCGCCCGCCTCCCCCGACGAGGTGAGGACGCCCGGGTCGCCCTCCGACTCTCCGACGCTGGGAGCGTCTCCGTCGCCGCCGCCGAACCCGCCGCTGCCGGTGTCGACGGCGGTGTCCAGCGTCGCGGCCGCGACGCCGAGCGCGACGACGGCGAGGAGGGCGACGACGACCGCGGCGAGGGCGTCCCGCTTCACGTCCCCGAATACGCCGGCCGGCACGAATACCTTTCGGCGGCCGAAGTCTGCCCGGTTATCGGGCCGGAACGCCCCGCAGTACCCGGCTACGCGTCTTCGCTGCCGTCAACGAGGCCGTCGAGCGGCGTGGTCGGGAACAGCGAGTCTACGTCCGGATCGGCGTCGACGAGGCGGTACGCGGTCCCGTCGCGCTCGACGACGCCCGCGGCCGCGAGGTGGTCGAGGTGCGAGAACGCCTCGCCGGGTCCGTGGAGGACGTGGATATTCTCCAGCGAGCCGAACAGCGCGGCCGAGACCTCCCACGCGGTCGCCGGTCCCGACTCGTCGAGCACGTCGATCACCCGCCGGGTGCGGTGGCGGTGGTGGTCGAGGATCGCCGCAGCGCGGCGGCTCGGATCGTCGATCCGCCAGCGGTGGCCGGGGTGGGCGGCGTCGAAGTCGCGCTCGACGATCCGCGCGAGGCTCTCGGCGTAGGCGGCGAGCGCCTCCTCGACGCGCACGTCCGCGCCGCCGACGTTGGGGGTGTACTTCGGGAGCAGCGCGTCACCGGTGAACGCCTCCTCGGTCGCGTCCGCGCCGGCGACCGGGTCGTGGTCCGGCACCGCTCGCGGGTCGAACGCGAACCCGGAGAGTCCGGCGGTGTGGCCGGGCAGGTGGAGCGCTTCGAGTTCGACGCCGCCCGCCTCGATCGCGTCGCCGTCGCCGAACGTCGTCACGTCGGCGGGTCGCCCGAGAGGTCCGCGCTGACCGCGTCGAAGAAGTCCGTAAGTCGCTCGCGGTCGGCGTCCGGCATCCCCCACCGATCGAACGTCTCGCGCTGGAGGTCGTGGTCGGCGAACAGCGGCGTCTCGCTCCCGTCGACGAGGGCGGCGTCGGCCTCGTGGACGTACACGTCGGCGCCCCCCTCTGCCTGAACCTCGCCCGCCAGCCCCGCGTGGTCCGGGTGCCAGTGGGTGAGGACGACCGCGTCGATATCGGCGAACGAGCGCCCGTACTCGGCGAGACCGTCGACCAACTCCCCGCGCACGTCCGGGAGCGCGACGCCGGTGTCGACGAGCGCAGTCGTCTCGCCGTCGAGCAGGTAGACGTCGTTTTCGCCCTCGAAGACGGTGTTGCCGAGCTGGATCCGTTTCACACGCACCGGTCGTCGGGAACCCTTTTGAGGGTTGCCACCGCGGAACGCGGAGCGAGGGGGGTTCGGCGACCTCGGCTCGGGCGGCACTCAGTCGAGCACGTCGACCCCGGTGAATTCGAACCGGGCGCCGCCGTCCGCGGCGTCGGTGACACGCACGTCCCAGCCGTGAGCCGCCGCGACCGTCGCGACGATTTCGAGGCCGAACCCGGTCCCGTCGTCGGTCGTGGAGTACCCCGTCTCGAACACCCTCTCGCGGTCGCTCTCGGGGATTCCCGGGCCGTCGTCGGCGACGTAGAAGCCGCCGTCGAGGTTGCCGACGGTCACCATGACGTCTTCGCCCGCGTGTTCGACCGCGTCGCCGGGCTCCGCCCGGCTGCCAGTGGAACCGTGTTCCACACTGTTTCGCAGGAGGTTCTCGAAGAGCTGTCTGAGCCGGCTTCGGTCCGCGCTGATCGCGCGGTCGGTCTCGACCCGGAGCGAGGCCGCTGCGGTCTCGACGCCCTCCCAACACGTCTCGGCGAACTCCCGGAGGAGGACCCGCTCCGTCTCCTCGATGCCCTCGCCGTCGCGGGCGAGCATCAGGAGATCCTCGATAAGCGTTGCCATTCGCTCGTGGGCGTCGGCGACGGAGTCGAGGTGTTCGGAGTCGTACTCCTCGCGGGCGAGTTCGAGCCGCCCCTGCGCGACGTTGAGGGGGTTCCGGAGGTCGTGAGAGACGATGCTCGCGAACTCCTCGAGTCGCTCGTTGTTCTCCCGAAGTACCTCCTCGCGCCGCTTCCGCTCGCGGATGTCTCGGATGACGCCGACGCGGTCGAGCTCGGACGCTCTGTCTCCGATCTCTCCGTCTTCAATCTGTCCGTCTACGAGCCGGTTGAACCGCATCTCCACCGGAAACTGGTCGCCGTCCGCGGTGAGGAACTCGTACTCGACCGCGCCGGCCGCTCGCTCTCCCGCTTCGATCTCGCGGCGAACCTCCCTCGCCTTCTCCGCGGCTTCCTCGGTCACCCAGTCATAGATGTTCGTTCCGATCAGCTCCTCGCGGCTCACGCCCTTCATCTCGGCGTACCGATCGTTGACGTACGCGATGGTCCCGTCGGGACGCACGGCGTAGACGGCGTCGTCGAGCGAGTCGAGGATCGTCTCGTACCGCCGTAGCTTCTTGTCCCGTGGTGACCTATCTGTCATGGCTACTCTCGCGTGTTCGTTTCTGCCGTTCGGTAATAAATGGGCGTCACGATCGTCGGTCGTGATGTCGTCTACTTCGTCGGTCGTGATGTCGTCTACTTCGTCGGTCGTGATGTCGTCTACTTCGTCGGTCGTGATGTCGTCTACTTCGTCGGTCGTGATGTCGTCTACTTCGTCGGTCGTGATGTCGTCTACTCGTTTCTCGGTCGACGATTCTCGGCGTTCAGCTCGTCGAAACAGGGTCGGTTCCCGCGCGGATCCGGTGTGTTTTCGTCGTCCCACGCCCGCCATCCCGTATGGAGTACCAACCGGGCGTGTCGGAACATCGGACCGACCCAACAGCGACGGCGCCTCCTCCTCGGCGTCGGGTCGCTGCTGCTCGCCGCGGCCTACGTCGCGGCCGTCGTCGCGCTCGCGTGGCCGCGGTGGGCGCTCGTCCTCTCGGTGTTCCCGCTGTACGGCGCCGCGATGGGCGTATTACAGTACCGCGAGCGCTTCTGTATCGGCTTCGCCGGCATCGGCGTCTTCGATGTCGGCGAGGGGACGAACGAGATCCAGAACGAGGCGGCGCTCGCCGCCGACCGCAAGAAGGCCGTCCGGCTCAACGCGAAGGCGGTGGCGATCGGTGTGGTCGCGACAGTGGTCGTCTACGGTGCCGTTGCCGTTCTTTTATAGGTAATTACGTGAGAGCGGTCGATCTCATATAAACGCCCTTGTTGACCAAGTAGCGAACAGCTCCAAGGAGCCGGCTGATCGCTTATAAATAGTCGACTGCGGATCGACGACGAACACCGCCAAAGCCCCAGCCGCTCACTTATAAATGGTTGACCGAAATTCGGCGGCGAATACCTCCAAAGCCCCAGCCGTGAGGTGGGCACACGCTCGTTGCGCTCCTCGTCACTCGCTTCGCTCGTTCCTGCGGTGCTTACATCGCCTGTGCCCACCTCACGGCTGCCCCTTTGAGTCCCACCCGACCGCACAGCAACCGCACCTCACACCTCCCCAGCCTCGTCAGTCGCCTCCGCTTCGCTCCGGCGACTGACTCCCTCGCGCGTGCGACTCGCGCCCTCCGGGCGCTCATCGGCACGCGCCACCGGCACAGCGTCGCGATCTGTTGGGGATCTCGATCCTCGAATACACACAAACGTGCGTATAGAAAAGCATTAGAACCGGCTCGGTAACCACGTAAGTGAATGAGTCTGTCCGATGCGGACCACGAGCTCGTGACCGCGGAGCTCGGTCGGGAGCCGACGGCGGCCGAGGCCGCGCTGTTCGAGAACCTCTGGAGCGAACACTGCGCGTACCGCTCCTCGCGACCCCTGCTGTCGGCGTTCGACAGCGAGGGCGACCAGGTCGTGGTCGGTCCCGGCGACGACGCCGCGGTCCTCGCGCTGCCGGACCCCGAGGCGGCGGATCGTCCGGCGAGCGAGCGCGACGCCGACGACTACGGCGACACCTACGTCACGTTCGGCGTCGAGAGCCACAACCACCCCTCCTTCGTCGACCCGTTCGACGGCGCGGCCACGGGCGTCGGCGGGATCGTCCGCGACACGATGAGCATGGGCGCGTACCCGGTCGGCCTGCTCGACTCGCTGTACTTCGGCGGCTTCGACCGCGAGCGCTCGCGGTACCTCTTCGAGGGCGTCGTCGAGGGCATCTCCCACTACGGCAACTGCATCGGCGTCCCCACGGTCGGCGGCAGCGTCGCCTTCCACGGCGGCTACGAGGGGAACCCGCTCGTCAACGTCGCCTGCGTCGGCGTGACGAACGAGGACCGACTCGTCACGGCGACCGCGCAGGAGCCGGGCAACAAGCTGGTCCTCGTCGGCAACGGCACCGGCCGCGACGGGCTGGGCGGCGCCTCCTTCGCGAGCGAGGACCTCGCGGAGGACGCCGAGACCGAGGACCGCCCGGCAGTCCAGGTGGGCGACCCCTACGCGGAAAAGCGGCTGATCGAGTGTAACGAGGCGCTCGTCGACGAGGACCTGGTCCTGTCCGCGCGCGACCTCGGCGCGGCCGGACTCGGCGGCGCCTCCTCCGAACTCGTCGCGAAGGGCGGGCTGGGCGCGCGGATCGAACTCGACCGCGTCCACCAGCGCGAGCCGAAGATGAACGCCACCGAGATCCTGCTCGCCGAGAGCCAAGAGCGGATGTGTTACGAGGTCGCGCCCGACGACGTCGACCGCGTCGCGGCGCTCGCCGAGCGGTTCGACCTCGGCTGCTCCGTCATCGGCGAGGTGACCGACGGGAACTACGTCTGCGAGTTCGCGGGCGACGCGGAGGAATCGGAAATCGTCGTCGACGCGGACGCGGAGTTCCTCGCGGACGGCGCGCCGATGAACGACCTCGCGAGCGAGCCGCCGAGCCCGCCCGAGCGCGACCTGCCAGACGACGAGCCCCCGCTCGACGAGGCGGTCGCGGCCGTCCTCGCTGCCCCCTCGACCGCGAGCAAGCGCTGGGTGTACCGCCAGTACGACCACGAGGTCGGCACGCGCACCGCGGTGAAGCCGGGCGACGACGCCGCGCTGCTCGCGATCCGCGAGACGGAACCCGATAGTACCTCCGCCGACGGCGTCGGTCTCGCACTCGCCTCGGGCGCGAACCCGAAGTGGACCGCGGTCGCGCCGTACGAGGGCGCCCGCGCGGTCGCGCTGGAGAACGCGACGAACCTCGCCGCGACCGGCGCGGTCCCGCTCGCCGCGGTCGACTGCCTCAACGGCGGCAACCCGGAGAAGCCGGACGTGTACGGCGCGTTCGAGGGGATCATCGACGGCCTCGCGGACGCCTGCTCGGCGCTCGGGACACCCGTCGTCGGCGGCAACGTCTCGCTGTACAACGACAGCGTCGAGGGACCGATCCCCCGACGCCGACGCTCGCGGTGCTGGGCACGACGCGGGGGTACGACGCCCCGCCAGCCGCGCTCGACGCCGAGCGCGCGGCCGACTCCGAACTCCTGCTCGTCGGCGCCGGCGGCGACGCGCTCGGCGGCTCCGAGTATCTCGCGCACGCCGGCGGGAGCGACCGGTTCCCGACGCTGCCCGACGACTCCGGCGCCGCCGACGATCTCGGCGACCTCGTCGCGTCGCTTTCGGCGGCCGCCCGCCACGAGTCGACGCTGGCAGCCCACGACGTGAGCGAGGGGGGACTCGCGGTCGCGCTCGCCGAACTGGTGACCGATGACGCGGGCGTCGACGCGACGCTCCCCGACCGCGTCGCGGCCTTCGACGAGACGCCCGGGCGGCTGCTCGTCCAGACGACCGACCCCGAGGCGGTCGCGGCCGAGGTCGGCGACCTCCCCGTCTTCCGGCTCGGCGAGGTGACGACCGACGGGACGCTCTCGCTCGCGGTCGGCGACGAGTCGGTATCGCTCTCGGCCGACGCGGTCCGCGACCACCGCGACGTGATCGCCCGGGAACTGGCCTGAACCGCCGCGGCACGCCGGACGGGCGCCGAGCCGTGCGCGACGAACTCCCGCGACCCCCGGTTTCGACGGCGCGAGAGCGAGCGATACGCTTTTAGGTACTCCTAAAGTATGTGACGGCAACCGCGGGACGCCGGTTCACCCGGCGCCCGCCACTCATCGATGGCATCCACGGAACCAGTCGGCACGACGCGCTCGGTCGAGTCGGACGACGCGACGGCCGAGGGATCGGACGACGCGACGGTCGATCACCGGGCGAGCGCCGCCTCCGACGACGACGCGAACGCCGCCGCGGACCCCGTCTTATCGCTGTCGGACGTCACGAAGGCGTTCGGTCCCGAGACCGCCGTCGAGGACGTCTCTCTCGACGTCCGGTCCGGCGAACTGCTGACGTTCCTCGGTCCCTCCGGCTGCGGGAAGACGACGACGCTCCGAACCATCGCGGGACTCGAAGAGCCGACCGAGGGCCGAATTTCAATCGACGGCGACGTTGTCGCGGGCGACGAGGCGTTCGTCCCGCCGGAGCAGCGCGACGTGGGAATCGTCTTCCAGAACTTCGCGCTCTTCCCCCACCTCACCGTCCGCGAGAACATCGCCTTCGGCCTGACGGACGCCGACGCCGCCGAGAGCGAGGCTCGCGTCGACGAGCTGCTCGAACTGGTCGAGATGGTCGACCACGGCGAGAAGACGCCGGACCAGCTCTCCGGCGGCCAGAAGCAGCGCGTGGCGCTCGCCCGCTCGCTTGCGCCCGAACCCGAGGTGCTCCTCCTCGACGAGCCGTTCTCGAACCTCGATGTCCGCCTCCGGGTGGAGATGCGCGAGGAGGTGCGCCGCATCCTGAAGGAAGCGGGCGTCACCGCGATATCCGTCACCCACGACCAGGAGGAGGCGCTGTCCATCTCCGACCGCGTCGCCGTGATGAACGACGGGACGATCGAACAGGTCGGTCGTCCCGAGTCGGTCTTCGAGCGCCCCGAGTCGAAGTTCGTCGCCTCCTTCCTCGGTCGAGCGTCGTTCCTCGAAGGGGAGCTCCGCGACGGGAAGGTCGACACCGGGATCGGCCGCTTCGACGCCGTGACGCTGGAGGGGTACGACACCGTCTACGACGGCGCGCCCGTCGACGTTCTCGTCCGGCCCGACGACCTCCGCGCGACGCCCGCGGCCACCGAACTCGCCGACGGCGTCGTCACCTCGCGGCAGTACGTCGGTCCCTCGTTCGTCTACCGCGTCGAACTCGACTCCGGCGAGGCCGTTCACTGCCTCCACAACCACGTCGAGGAGTTCGACCTCGACGAGCCGGTCGCCCTCGAACTCACCGCGGACCACCCGCTCGCCTGGTACCCACGATAGCGGGGTTCCGGGCTCGACTCGGGACGCGAGCTGCGGACCCCGACTCAGCGGTCCGCGCGCACGACGAGGACCGAGAGGTCCGAGTACGGCGTCGAAGCCCGGTCTTCCCCGCCGGCCGACTCGCGCAGTTCGCCCAGCGTCGTCTGCGTCGTCCGCTCGTCCGGGTGGGTCAAGCGCTCGAAGACGAGTGCGTCGAGCGCAGGGTCCGCACCGGCGTCCACGAGTCGCGCCGCGATGTCGCCGGGCATCCAGTCGAACGGGCGGGGGAGCACGAGCAGATGGCGCTCCCCGACCGCATCGACGAGCCGGTCGAGGTCGCCGTCGAGCGGCCCGCGCTTGTGGAGCGTGACGAACGCGCTGTCCTCCATCGGCGTCCGCGCTCGGCTCGCGGCAACTTGGAGCGACGAGACGCCCGGCACGACCCGTACCGGCGTGTCGACCGCGGCTTCGACTTTCCCGAGAAACTGGTAGCCGGAGTGGTTCGGGTCCCCCATCAGCACGGCGACGCCCCGGTCGCCAGCGTCGACCCGATCGGCGAACGCGTTGAGGGTCGTCGCCTCGTCGTCGTACCCGCAGGCGAGCAGGTCGGCGTCGGTCTCGTCGTCGACGTACTTGACGACCGTCTCGAAGCCGACGACGACGTCCGCCTCGCGGAGCGCCCGCGCGCCCCGCCGCGTGAGGTACTCGGGGTTCCCCGGTCCGATCCCGACCGCCTCGACCCGTCTGTCGTCCGAGTCACCGACCGGTTCCGGCGCCGACGCGGCTGCCGACCCGGACCCGGCGTCAATCTCGTCGCTCATGGGGTGGTCATCGACACACCGGACTAAAACGGCTGTCGGCGCCCGCGCGGGTCGTCCCGAGCGACGAGGCCGTGCGAGCGGCGACGTTCAAAAGGTCGCGAGGAGCGGAACCGCGTACGCGATCAGCAGGCCGACGAGCGTGACGGCCGCGCCGATACCAACCTCGCGGCTCCCGAACTCCTCCATCGGGGCGGTCACGCGCTTGTCCGGGTCCGGCTCGTGCGAGTGGTCGTCCATGTCCGCGGATCCGGTCGGGGGATACATAAGCGCACCTGAACGGAATGGTCGAACTCAGGTTACTCAGGTCGAAACCCCTCTCGTGGATTCGACTCGAAACGTGAATTGAACGACTCGATATCGAGGGTACTACGAGCGACTCGCGCCTGAGGTGGATCGACCGGAGGCGCCGTCGGTCCCGAGCGATCGCCTCGCTACGACCAAGTGAATTCCGCCGCGTTCACGCGGAGGAGAAGGTCAAACGAAAACCGCGGCGCATGTGTACACAAAATCGACGGAGGGGTCTCGACAGTGAATGATTAGAAAAATTTAATTATCTGATCATTAACTTCTATTCATTGATGGATCTGTCCATGCGTGACAGCGGGTTAATCATCGGCCCGACGTTGTCAGGACGGCGCCGGTTGCTCTACCGACTGTTACGGGAGTCGCCGGGTCGGCCAGCTGTGGTGGCAACGCGAGAGCCTACAGAGCGCCTCCGGTCGCGGTACCACCGGTTGACCGATGACGATGCGTCTACTCCGATCGTCGTCGACTGTATCACGAACTCGCTCGGCCGATCAGAGGAGGATACGGAAACGACGAAGTACGCCCAAGACCCGGGGAATCTCACGTCGATCGGTATGAAGTTCGCCGATGTTCTCGACCAGCACGAAACGGATCAACTCTCCGTCGGTCTCACGAACCTCTCGCCGCTGTTAGTGTACACATCGCCTTCCGACGTGTTCCAGTTCACACACATTCTCGTCCAGAAATCGACCGGTACTGACTGGCCGGTGATCGCGACGATCGACCCCAGTGTTCATGATGCGTCGACCGTCGAACAGTTCGTTCCGCTGTTCGACGATGTGATCGAGACGCAGCGTACCGACGACGGAGATCAAAAGCTTCGGGTACGAAAACCGGAACACACGGAGTGGGAGGCGTTCTGAGAGCGATGTGCCGAGTGACTCGGAGATCGGATCTGCGGTAGGTCGGACAGCGCTCTCGACGACGGCGGCCGCGAGATTCGTGCCCCTTGCTCAGCCGCCGTTCAGGGATCGTCCGCTCGCAGCCGTGAACTCACTCGCCTGTGTCGAGTGTCTCGCTCGGATCGACCGCCGTGGCGATGTCGTCGCTGTGGGTAGCCATAAGCCCGATCCCGACGACGGCGCCATAAAAAGCGATCGCCAACCAGCCATAGCCGATGAGCGTGAGGCCGGCCGCGCTCATCCCACCGAGGACCCACCCGAACGAGACGGCGGCCCACAGCACGAGCGCGCTGATGTACAGCTCAAGAGGGCGTCCGGTGAGTGTGCTCTCCTCGAACGACTCGATCCGCTCGTCGGTTGCGTCCGGTTCGATCACTTCCTCAGGGGCGGTGTACATCCCCGTCGCAACGACGGCGCCGACGACCGCAACTCCGATCCAGCCGTACCCGACGAGGGGAATCGGTACTGCGAGGACGTCGAGCGCCCACAGTGCGGTGAGACCGGCCAATATCACGGCGATAGCGCTGTACGCACGAAAGCTCAGCGTGACAAGACGTCTCATATAGTTTCACCTATCTTATTAATAGACAATAAATATACTGGCTCACTGATTGGTTCTGGCGGTGACCGAGTTGCAAAGCTCATCGCGAGAAGCCGGTACTACTGACGTATGCGCCGAGAAGTAGACTGGTTACCCCGAATACGGTTACAACGGCAATCACCTGAGCCAGCACGAGCCACGACTCCTGTATCGTCACTTGGACGCGTCCGATCGTCGCGTATCTACCGACAACGACGATCGAGACGGCCGCGAGACCCCAGAGTACCGCTCCAAGCTCTCTAGCGTGGCTTCGATGGACGGGACCAGGGGAGACGCTGTCGTCGAGGTTACTCTCCACGCCTCCGTTGCTCATACGACCATATTACCGTCAATTGATAAATACGGATCCGTTCATTTCGGAGTCATGTTTGTTATCTTTTTCTGAAACAACTCCAAATCAGATATCGACGACCGAAAAGACCGATTCGGGTGGCAGGAAGGCGATCTCGAAACGGGGCGTTGAATGTTACCCCGCGCACGGTGGCGCGGGGAATCCTGCTCTTACGAGGGCAGGCTTCCTGTTTCGATGACGTGACTTACAGACACCGACTCAAACTGAGTCGTGTCCGTAGCGGTCACAGTCTCCACAGGCGTTGACGAGAGCGAAGCTCTCGTCCGCACATCAGAATCGCAGAGCGATTCTGAGGACGTTGATTCGGGCCATCCCGGCCCTAGTTCAGCAAAGCCTCTCTGTAAGACGTTCATCGCCGCGTTCGCGTCCCTGTCTGTCTCGAACCCACACGACGGACACGAGTGTTCTCTGACCCAGATGGGTTTCACAATCTCCACGCCACACGACGCACACTCTTTCGACGTCCCTCCTGCTTCAATTTGTACAACGTGACAGCCGTACAGGTCAGCCTTGTATTCGAGGAGCGTGATGAATTGTCGCCACGCCGCATCTTGCTTGTTCCGAGCGTTGTGCGACTGTTCAAGCATCTCCTTGACATTCAAGTCCTCGACGAATACTGCGTCGTACGTCTTCACGAGCCATGTCGTAAGCTTGTGCTGGTAGTCCAGTACCTTCCGCTGGATGTGACGCCTAGCCTTCGCCACTGTCCGGCGTTGTGTCTCCCAGTTACTCGATCCTTCCTCTTTTCGGGAGAGTTTCCGTTGCTCGCGGCGGAGCCGATCGTACTCGTCTTCGAGATCAATCCAATCCATGGTCTTCCCGTCACTTGTGTGGATGTAGTTGAGAATACCGAGGTCGATCCCCACGCTGTTACTCGCGGTGAGGGATTCAACAGCGGGTTTCTCCGGGACGTGTTTGTCTTCAGTTTCGAGGCTGAACGTGACGAACCATTCTCCCGTGGGTTCCTTTTTGAAGGTGGCTTCTTTGATCGAAGCGTGGTCAGGAATCGGGCGAGAGTACCGATTTTCATCCACCCAATTGCTGAAGCGGACGTACGCATACTTGTCGTGGCCCCTCTTTTCATCGAGGTCAAAGCCAGACTGATTGTACGTGACGCTTCGGTAGTCGCTGGGTGCTTGCCGTTTGAGCCGACCGACATTGTACCCCTTTTCTTTGAGTTCACTCAGGAGTTTGTATCACGAGTTGTCGGCTTTATCCCCGACCACGGTGGGTCGGGGTATTCGTCTTGCTAACCAGTATAAACATCGCAGACCGCTACCGTAGTGGAGAGAGCCACCGCGAAAGCGACCGGACTTCCCGGCAGAAGGCAGGTGCCGATGACCCGGCTACGGATGGGGCCTCTTGACCAGGCCACAAGACAGTTAAGCCGATGCTGAAACCCGGCAGCCGACGCGTGGAACGCATGCGCCTTGAAACCAACAGGCCACAACAGTGAGCCTGATATCCGGTGGTGAGATTCCTCCGCGTTCACGCGGAAGAGGAGGTCAATACCTGAATTGTGGCGCTAATCGACTGGCTTCATTTGGGTTGAGGACATCAATCCAAATATGTAGATCCCGATACGCGTTCTCTTGGGTTGGTGTCTCCGGAACACTGTCTTTAAATAGTAAATACTTCACACGGATATTCTCTCCAGGTTGTGTCGGCTGTACTGTATGTGGTTCGTGGTGCGAGTTATTGTGTTCAACGGTTGCTTGAAACCGGTCAATTTCCTCACGCTCACGCACGATCGTGGTATTCCCATCTTGCTCAACGGTTTGTAGCTGGATGACGACCGTATACGTGGTTAGTTCATATTCGTTATTGCCGATCCCTACAACCAACTCGCTCTGTTCACCAACTTCCAGTTCATCTGGATACCCGTCCGCCACTAACTCACCATCATCGGATTCACTCAGCAGATAAAATTCCGAGAATTGCTCACCCTGCGGTGGAACAGCAACTGCGTACCCGACGCTGCCAACAGCAAGCAAAACCGAGAGCACAAGTGCGATATTAAGCGCCGCATCTGTCCGACTGTCTGGGTCAAATAGTTCGGCTTTCCCAGCCGCGATCCACGCTCTGTACGGGACGCGAAACCGTTCCTCAGCGGGTACTTCGCGGCGTCGCTTTGCTGCGATACTCACACAGGCAAGCGTGAACACCGTGACTGAGAGGGCGATCGGTGCCAGTCGAATTCCCCACGGTGTAAAGTTCAACACCAATCCAATAAGCGGTACAATGGCAATTGATAATCCGAATGATAATGCGACCCGTTCGATTCCATCGATTCCTTGCTGTTGTGTGTGCTCACTGCGCTCTGTAGACTGTGAGCTTCCAGTCTCTGCTGCGTCACTGCCCGGAACGGGACTGGGTTTTGTCTCAGTCTCAGATCCAGTCTCTGTTTGTGTCTGATCGTCGTCCGCCGAGACCTCTCTACTACCCTTTTCAGGAAATAATGCTGCAATTAGTGCGTAGCCGGGGAGAAACAAGACAAATCCAAGTCCAAAGATTACTCGTAGCGGCGTCTCATTTATCCCCGGAATAAAGACACTCCCCAACGTGAGCAGCGTCAGAACAACGACTGCTGCTAAGTCGGCCGGAAGCCGCCGGACTGGTTGTGGAAGAAGTAACCACGCCGTCCGCCGATCACTCATAGGAGATAATCGGATACCACAGTCAAAAGCTACACGGTGCTAACTTGTACTGATTATAGTCACTGCTCCAACAGTTCATCAAATCGCCACCTCGGACCAGTGATCGGGCCAACATTTGGGTACTATCGTTGAACTCCAGCGGAACCAGAGAGAATCCAACGGCCTTAGCGTGGGAAATATCCAACACATGTCACAATTCGTGACCAATAGTTGCGTGACCTCAGGTCCAAGGGCTGTTCCCGCCGCGGTGGCCAATCTGGTCCGTCGTAGGAAGGTCTGTTTCACAGTCTATCGCCGGTGACCCATGACTGGGCCCATCGATCTCGTTCCCACACACGTGTCTCTGGTCTTCTGGACCGTACCCCTCGGCAATCTCCAATCCGTCTGCTTCAGAGTAGACGACAGGGTACTGTACTGCGAGTCCGTCGTGGTCGCGAAATTCGTTGCCGTAAATCGAATTTTCTCGACCAAAACTTTCGGCTTCCTCAGGAAAGTCCACACCCTTGTTTTCCTCGAACTCTTCGGGATGGGCTATGTCCCAAGACCCAACTTCAACTGCTTGCCCCTGACTGTCCTCGATCGCGCACCACCGGAGAACACACTTTCGGCCGCCCAAGTGGACGACACATTCAGACGTGTCATCAGCCTCGTCGAGAACGTAGCGGCCGCCACCCGAATCGGTACAGTACTCGACGAGGACGTTCCGCGCACCACCTTTCACATCAACGAGCTCGTTGTGCTCGTATCCCGCACTGTTGTCGATATGATGAATGTGTATATCGCGAGAGACGTCGATCGGATAGCCTTTCCCGATGGGATTTCCGACGTAGACGATTTCACCGTTGTGGCCGACACTGTCACCGTAGAGGTACTTCACACCGGCAGGGCCGATGACCTCGAACTCCCCAATTTCAACGTTTCGTGACCAGTGAATTTTCACAAAGTCCGCGCGGCAGTTGCCGACCGCTTCGGGTTTCACAACGACATCCACGAGGTACTCTTCATCGGACACGGGCTCGTCGTTCGAGCGCTCACCGTTTTTGATACGTTCGAAAAACGTCTCGTTCACCTGAAGCAGCGACTCGCTGTACACATTATCGTCCTCAGGGGAGTCTGGATCGAGCAGGCCGTTGAACGTCAGTCCGGTCAGGTGAATATGACTGTGGTTGATCTCAAACGGAGCTTGTGACCGATAAACGGCTTCGCGTGGCCCGGTAATCGTGATCGGCTCTTCGGTGGTCCCCGCACGCACTGTTTGGACCTGCGTTGTGTACGTGCCTGGACTGACGTGGACAGTGTGTCCTGGCTGAGCTACATCGAGCGCAGACTGAATGGTTCCGAACGGATCCGGTGATGTACCCGTTGCCTGCTCCGTTCCAGCGGGGTCTACATGGATTGTTGCGGGCGGCTCGCCGGTGATTTCGCCGACTGCTTCGCCAGCGACAACCACCGGTTCCGTCCCGCGGAAGTCAACCGTCGCGGTGAGTTCGACTGCTGCCGTCTCGCCGGCGTCCAGCTCAACTGTTGTGTCGTCGACAGTGATGCCCCCGAATTTTACTGGTATCTCAACGACGCCGGTGCCACCCACGTTCCTAATCCGCACCGTCACTGTCACCACGTTTCCGGCTGGTATCGTTTCCGCTGACAGCGATACATCTTGGAGTTCTCCTTCCGGTTCGCCTTCCGTCGGTTCATCGTCATCTTCCGCTGTCTCACTATCACTGGTATCGGCCGTGCTCCCGTTGCCGCTCTCGGGGCCAGCGACATCCGGACACCCGGCGAGCAGCCCGGTCCCTGCGACAGCGAGCGCCCCCATCAGTTGCCGGCGGTGCGGTCGCCAGCTACGCCTGCGAAACTGATGACTGGGCTCGCCGTTGCCGTCGTCCTTGTGCCCATCTTCGTTGCCCAAGGGCATACCGGCGAATATTGCCCACTGACAATAAATCCATGCGTACCACGGACATCCAGTTCTCAGCCTTGACATCCTCCCACGGCTAAAGTCGTGAGCTCTCTCCTTGCTTATCCCAGAGAGGCATCGCTCGGGAACGCCGCTAGCGCGGCGTTCCCTCGCTCTCTCACTGAATCTGTCACAGCGAAATCCGCTACGATCGTGAAATGCGCGAACGCAACGGCGTGGTTAGTACAGAGCAAGATTTGATTCGGCAACTACTGTTCAGGGCGGAGAGGATGTCAAACACGGAGGGGTGGCTATTTTGGGAAGTAGATACTGATGGTGTCCATGTACGATTTCATCGTCGTTGGCGCTGGCCCTCCGGGGTCACGATTTGCGTATCAAGCGGCCAGTGAGGGATATGACGTGGCACTACTGGAAAAAGGCGAGGTCGGGAAACCACTGGCGTGTTCTGGACACGTCTCAACAGATATTTGGGAGTATTTGCCTGACAGTGCGGCAGCCGATCTGCTACAAAATCGGATTTCGGGAGCTCGGTTTCACGTAGGGGGGCCGGACTCGAAAGCATATCCGTTCTATAAATCTGAAGTCATCTCACACGTAATTGACCGCGTCGGGCTCGATAAGACGCTTGCCCGCCGTGCTGCTGACGCCGGGGCGGACCTCCGCGAACATCACACCCTTGTTGATGTCGATGAGCGGTCGGATCGAGTTGTTGTGACAGTCACGACACCAGACGGGACCCAAACAACCCTCGAGAGTCATATGGTCGCCGGGTGTGATGGACCCACTTCACGGGTCCGCGATCGCGCTGGGCTCGCAGCTCCATCTGAACACCTCCATGGAGTGTTGGCGTTTACTGACACGCCCGACGATGGTGATCGTGTTGATGTCCATCTCACCGCGCCGACGTTTTTTGCCTGGCGGATTCCCCGTGGAGACGCCGGCGTCGAATACGGACTTGCGGCCCCGCCGGGCGCCGAGGTGGGGTCGCTGTTCGATGATCTGACAACGGCGTACGCTGTCGAGCCTTCCCGTCGTTGTTCAGGTACCATCCCGATTGGCCCGCCCGATTCGGTCACGACTGATCGCATCTTCCTCGTTGGAGACGCTGCCGCCCAATCAAAGCCGTTCACTGGTGGTGGGATCCTGTACAGCATGACGGCAGCTGACATTGCGGCGTCAACAATCGACCCGACGATGCCATCCACACTCGACACGTATGAGAGTGCGTGGCGCGATGCCCTCGCGACGGAGATCCAGCTTGGATCGCTGATTCGGCGGTGTTACTCTCTGCCTGAACCGCTCCAACACCTCGGGTTGAGCGTGCTTGATGGCGAAATTGGCGTTCATATGGACCGGCCGACCACGCTCTTCTCGCGGGCGCAGTTGCGTCGGCTGTTTTCCTGACTTGATCCCCCGTCAGTGGCCTACATGTGACCTCGTGAATCCCTGTCTGGTACCGCTGTCACCCGCGGATTTTTCTCGCTTCTCTCTCAAATCGTTCGTATGGCCCCCGCAATCGCGCACTTCTTAATTGGCGCCGCCTGCGTGCTCACCACAGCGGTGCCAGTTGTCCTCCGATACGAGTTCGACCGTGAGCACGCACTTTGGTTGATCCCACTTGGAGGTGTCTGGGGACTTGTCCCCGACATCCACAACATTGCGCCTGTCTTCGTCGAGACGTTGTATGCGTTTCACAACACGCCGTGGACAGACCTATTTGGATTTCACTATACACTCGATCGTCCGGCCGTGAGAGCCCAGTACGAGGCGAGCGTGTTTGGCTCCATCACTATTTTTTTGATCGCAATTGCCGGGTTTTGGGCTGCGGGTCGCATTCGGCGCGTCGGACCTGTTGCTCGTCGACCGCGTGAACACGCAGTTGTCATCTTGCTCGCAACCGGGCTTGCCAGCGCACTCGCGACGCTCGTCCTCTGGATCGCCGATAGTGTCCAGTATGGGTTTCCTCTTGTCGCACGCCTTGTCGGGGGCACCGGTGTGCTTGTCGGTGGCTTGTTGACCCTGCTTGCTGGCGGGACGCTCGGTGTGCTCTGTGTGGGACTACTCGAGGTTAGCTTGTCTGAACCAACGCGGATTGACCCCCTCTCAACTGCGGGTGTCGGTCTCATCTTTGGTGTTGGTGTCTGGCTGATCGCTGTCCCTGTGCCACTTGCCGTCGTCACCGGGAGCGACGTCCCCCTCCTCCATTTCGGGAGTCTGGGTGCGGTAGTCGGTCATAGTGTCGTCTGTGGCGCTGTGTACGGTCTCGTACGCGGTGCGTTCAGTCCGCAGTCGCCGGTGCGGCTTGGCTCCACCTAATACAGCGAGGGAGTCCCGCCGTTCACGGCGGGCGGGAATCGCGCCATGAGCAACACCCAACCACAAAACACAATGCTAACCAACTCCCCAATTTATATAAATACATAGCACCACATGTGATGTGTAGATGGAGCTTCAACGTACCGCTGTCGTGAAACTCTCCGTTCCCAACGACCGCCGGGACGACCTGAAGGAAACAATGGATACCTTCAGGAACGCCGCCCAGCGGTTCGCTGATCGAGGATGGGAGGGCAACAACGACGGGTACGTGATTACCTCTCGCTCCCGGCTTCAACCATACCTCTACGACGACATCCGAGACGAAACCGGATTGCACTCTGACCTCTGTGTTGCTGCGGTCAACCATGCCGCCGATGCACTCCGTGGTGTCGTTGACCGCATGAAAGAGGGTGAGAAAGTTTCCAAGCCGGTGTTCACGTCGAACACGACCGTTTACAATACCAGTGCAATCAGCTATTTTGATGGATATTGTACGCTTGCCGCCTACGGCAGTGGTCGTGTAAAAGCCGAATACGTCTATCCAGACGATTCCATTCAGGCTGAGTACATGGAATCAGACGAATGGGACAAACAGGGGGCGAAGCTCCGATACGACCAGCAGACAGATACCTACTACCTCCACGTCTCAGTCAAGCAGGAACGTGACGACACGCAGGAAGAAGCCGAGGGCCGAACAGTCCTTGGCGTAGATCGCAACGTAGACGGGTATCTCGCTGTGACCAGCTCCGGTGCGTTCATCGGTAACGCAGACCTGTTGAACCACAAACGCCGCGAATACGAACGCCGACGCGGCAACCTACAACAGACCGGAACGCGATCAGCCCATCTCACAATCCAGTCGATTGGTGATCGCTTCGCCAATTGGAGCGAGAACTATCTACACCATGTGTCGAAAGAGGTAGTTACTGAGGCTGTCGCCAACGGGTGTGAGACGATTGTACTGGAAGACTTAGAGAATATCCGAGAGCGGATGTCGGATCTCTCAAAGTTCCAGCAGTGGGCGTTTCGAGAGCTATCGCGGAAGATAACCTACAAGGCGAAAGCTGAAGGAATCACTGTTGAAGTGGTGAATCCAACCTACACAAGCCAGCAGTGTAGTCATACCGAGTGTGGGTTCACACATGAGAATAACCGCGACGGCGATGAGTTTGTGTGTCAGAAGTGCGGCAAAGAGCTACACAGCGACTACAACGCGGCGCGAAACATAGCAGCGCGGTATCTCCGGAATCGGCGTAAGTCTGGTTCCGGAGGGGCAACCAATCACCTTGCCCTGAAGTCAGGAACAGTGAATGGGAGCGGCGATTTCACGCCCACCGTATCACGCGGGTAGACCGGGAGTTCACTGACAAACCCCGGCGTTTACGCCGGGTGTAGGTGATTGCGGTACAACCCTCTCACGAATCGAACTGAGGTATTTTTGGGTTGCGCAGCCTTGGATCGTTGCTCACTCCGCGGTCGGTGTGTCGGGAACCTCGTATGGGGCGAGTAGCGCTGAGACTTCTGTGAGTGTTCCCTGATCAATTCCATCTCCACCGGTGAGATCCCAGGAGAGTCGGAGGGGGAATGTTTCTGTGTAGTCGGCGCGGATGAGCGTCTCTGGCGGGACTGATTCGACGAGCGCGTAAAGCTTGGTAGTCGAAAACGCTGAACGAACCGATTCAGTCGGGTTAGCACCTGGTAGCTGCTCGCGAGGGCAGTGAAATCGGGTTGTTGTCTCCAGAGCAGTATCTCCGATTGTGGCCTCTTCGAGGTAGCACTCATCTTTCGAGTCATCGTATCCGAATGCTACAACGGATGCGTGGTCTGTGAAATACTGGAGTGCGTGTGCGAGGTCGTTACGCTGATGGTATGTTGTTGTGTCCGGGGAGCCATCGATCTCCGGTTTCTCAACGGCAACATCAACCGCAACGGTCTGCGTGTGGACGAACGAGGAATGGGTGAATTGGAGTGTTGAGTCTTCAGAGTCGTAGTGAAGCTGTACGACCCCGGTGTTGCGCTCCGCCGTAAGCACATTCAACAATTCCCCAGCATCGATCGCAATACTCCCCGGTACCGCTTCGTAGCTGTGACAGAGGCTCTTGTGTAGTGTAGCTTCAACGGCAGTGACAACCTGTTCGTCCACACTGGTAGCTACGAGAGCATCTCCACCAATATTGAGTATCGTCTGGCCGTCAACGACGACAAGCGGCTCGAGCAATTGATGGAGGTGAGCGTGTGGAATTTCCGCCTCGAGTTGTGGCGGTGTCGGTGACGAGGTTGGGAGCCACGATCGCATTCCCAGTCTCTGGTTACTCAAACTACACATATCTTTCGATACTTAATGTTGATATTAGTTACCCACGAGTACAATCGGGAGCTTCTGCCCAGAGAATCAATCTGAGATCAAAACCGCAGACTCGTCACAATACAGCGGACAGATCTCAGAACCGGGCAGACCGATCGACGAGCAACGAGACAAAGACGACGATGAATGCTAAGGCATAGGCTACAAAATGGATATAGATATTAATACGAGATCCGCCGGGTGTTGGCGTCGGAAAACCGACAACCGGGTACGCAAATAACACAACCGTTCCAACGGCGACGAGTTCGGCCTCACCTCGGATCGTGAATACACGAGCGATTGTGTCCTGAACCGATCGCGTTGAGTGGCGCGCCCCAACGCGTCCGTACGAAATCGCAGTACCAAGTCCTACAAGTATAAGTCCCATCGATATCGCGGATACGGGCAACGCAATGATCGCGATATAGGTTGTAGACGCAAAGAATAGCGCCGGTGGGTAGTGTTTCCCGTCAGAACCGGCTCGATTGTCAGTGATGGTGACGAGCATGACTGCGACGTACCCAAACAATGCCATATTGATCCCAGAAAAGCCGAACCCGATGGCGTTTCGTGGGATTGCGAGGTTCATTCCAGACAACACAAATGGAAAGCCGAGCAAGAACGTCACGAGTGAGATAAAAAAGAATCGCCGATATCCGGCAACGAGGCTAAGCCCATACGCTACCGTCGCTAACAGTGTGTATCCGATGAGATTTCCAATAAGGTGTGACGGCGTTAAATGAATGTAGTGGGCGGTGAACGCTGTCACTAGTGACGGTTCCGTATACGAGAATGCGTACGCCTGTCTTATCTCAATTGGCAGCGTGAACAACGCGAGTAACACACACGGAATCACAAGCAAAATAGATAGCTCTCCGAGGAATCGACGCTTGCTGGGGCGCCTGTGTGAGACGGCGTAGAAACTGGTGCCCCTCGCCGATTCGAAATAATTCGAACCATCCATATGTGGACACGCTCCGTGAGAGTGTATAGTTATTAACCACTAGTTATCACGTCGTATATTTGCTCAGGTGTGTGGTAGCTGCTACTCTCTCGCCGGGGGTGCTGTGACATCCCCTCACAAGTGAACTCCCCCTACTACTCGCCACCTTCGGCGGCTCCTTGAGGTAGGGATTAGCGCCTGAAATTAGCTAAAATTGTGGGGGGACTCAATCTTGACGCCGGAGGAGTATGACACCGGCAGCGACGATGAGCGCTAAGATGAGGACCACAGCAATCACGCCCGTATCAAGGGCCCCCGGTTCCTCAACCGGACCGTCAATGTCCCCGTCGTCGGTTGCTCCGTCATCGGCTGTACCGTCGCCGGGAGTTCCGTCGTCGGTCGCTTCGTCATCAGCTGTACCGTCGCCGGTAGTTTCGTCACCATCGGTGCCGTCGCCAACTGCCTCGACGACGATATCGGCGGTGGTCGTGTCCGTCTCGCCGGCGTCAGTAGTCACAGTCAGCTCGACTGTGTACTCTCCGGCCTCATCGAACGCTGTCTGGGCGGTTTCGCCGGTGAGAGTCTCGCCGGCAATAGACCATTCATAGGCGACGATCTCGCCGTACTCTGTTTCGGAGTCAGTCCCGGCCAGAACCACTTCGTCACCGGTTTCGACTGAGTCCGACCCCAGGTTAATCACAGCGTCCGGTTCACTCACCGCGCTCACCGAGAACACGGAGAACCCAGGCGTCTCTGCGGTGACTGTAGTCGTGTTGTTACCCACAGCTTCGACGCTCGTCTCGAGTGGCTCTTGTCCGTCGTCGACGCCGCGGTAGACACGGAGCGCTTCTGGAGGTGCTTCAATTTCGTTGAGCCGGTCTTGCGAGATGTTGAACTCGATCGTTGCGGCCGTGTCGGCCGACTCATTCGGGACGGTAATGTCCTGAACCGCAACGACAGATCCGGGTGTGTCAATGGCGTTCGTGTCCGGCTCGATATCCGACACCTGGACTTCTCCAACCTGCTGATCTGTCTGGAACGTTATCGATTCGACAGTATCCACCGTGTCGAACTCGGCAACCTGTTGGTCACCTCCCGAACGTGTTTCCGGAACCTCAATCTCGGCCGCGGTCACCTCAATCTCGTCGAGATCCTCGGGTGGTGCCGGCGGTTCATCGGCGGTCTCACCGCTATCGCCACTGTCATCGTCACCCTCGGTGCCATCACTGTCACCGTCAGTGTCCCCATTGCCACTTCCAGGCGCGACCGGTTCTGTCACGCTCACGTTAACCAGCACGCTGTCGTCTACAGAGCGGATTGTGGCGGAGAGATCGTCGCTGCCGGCTGTGGGAGGGGTATACGCAAGTTCGACCGTCTCAGACTGGTTCGTTCCGAGCCCGTCGATGGTCTGTGTATCGACCACGCCCCCGTTAACGAGTAGCTCGATGGTTTGTCGGTTCGAAGTACCCGCGGTGCCGCCGTCGTTCCGAATTGTCGCCTCAAGAGTGAGCGTCTCGCCTTGCGTCACCTCAAAGGTGTCCGACTCAGGTTCGACAACGCTGAATACTGCGTCGTTGTAGGGTGCGGACTCAGGCGAGGGGAATTCGACGTTTGAGAGGATGTCTGCCTCTTCCTCGGAGACACCTGGGTTCTCTGCAACCGCTGGGCCGGCGGCGCTCCCCCACCAATTGTCCGGTGCGTCAATGAACACCTGACTCTCGGTGCCGACGGTCTCGATTGCCGCATCGTTGCGCTCGATATTGTTCGCTTTCATCGTGTGGCTGCCCGCGTCCGCGAACAGTGCGCGGTTGTTGCCGACGAAGTTATTGTCGCGGATTGTGGCGTTTGAAGCACTGTTGCCCGATCTATCGCTCGTCAGTTCAACTGCGTATCCGTCGTTATTACGGAACTGGCTGTTGCGAACGATAAGACCATCGCCGACATTGACGACTCCGTTATCCGTGTCTCTAATGTCTACATACCGGATCTCCGTACGGTCTCCAGACACGTCTATGGCTTGGGCCCAATCGCTCCCGGTAATCTGAACGCCGTCGAGGACGACGTCGTTCGCACCGTCCTCAACCGCGATCCCGGTCGCAGTGCTCGCGTCGGCCGCTCCCATATCAATCCCATCGAGGACGACCTCGTTTGCGTCGACCTCGAAGACAGTCCCTGAGATGTCCGGGTCCATCCGTCCGTCACCGACGTAGCTCACAGCGACACCCGGCTCATCGACAGTCACGGAGCCGTCGATACCGGGATCATCGCCGAGCAACGCTGGAACATCCGTGTCGGCGCCGGTCCCGACGGCGGTCTCGACGGCGTCGGCTCCGGTACCGAACTCGAGAGTGACGGGGACGGAGGCGTTTGCCTCGTCGTCGCCGGCCACGTCAAGGACGGCCTCACCGTCGAACCCACCGGCACGTGCGAGATTCACTGAGATCAACCGTGAGGTCGACAGTCGTGCTCCCGCCGGCAGGGACGGCGACTCCCTCTTGGGTTGCGTTGTCGGAGAAGGAACGAACTTCTGTCGTTCCGTACGTGAGTTCTACTGCCGCGGTAGCGTCGAGTTCGCCCGTGTTCTCAATCTCGACAGTGACCTCATCGCCGTTGGCGAGCGTGTCGTCGGGGCTGAGATCGGTGAGTTCGGTCTCGAACGTTGCCGGCTCGGGCTCGCGCACCGTCACATCGGCCGCCCGTTCGCTGTCTTGAGTCGTGATCGTGAATGTTTGATCCCCGGTAGACAGGTCGGTTGCTGCGACCGAGAAGTCGACGTTGGCCGTCTCATCACTGTCCAGTTCGACCTGCTCGGTGGCGAGTTCCTCGCCGTCGACGGCAAAGACGACAGTGTTGGTTCCTGTCTCATCGCCGGTGTTGCGCACCGTCGCCTCTGCAGTCACCTCCTCGCCTTCGAGTTGCGGGACTTCGCCCGGTTCGAACGTCGGGTTCTCGACACGGAAGAACGGTTCTGCGGGTGCTTCAAGCACCTCGACGCTCCCATCAGTTGAGTCATCCGAGCCCTCGACCATGATGTCGAGGGTGCCTGGTTCGACACCTTCACCGGCGACATCGTACTCGAGCGTGACTGTCTCGGTGGCTTTGCCGTCTACGTTGATCGTCGCCTCATCAACCGACTCGCCGTCAACGAGGAGTTCGACAGTCTCCTCGCCGGCCTCGCCGCCGACGTTCTCGACCGCGATGTCGGTGGTGAACGTCTCGTCAGTAAACACCGGATCTGTGGCGGCGGTGACCGTAAGGTCAAATGTCGGCGGCTGAAGCACGTTCGTGACTGCGGTCTCCTCGTCGTCGCCGGCATCGATAGTCAGTTCGGTCTCACCGGGCGTGGCCGACGCCTCAACGTCTGTTGTCAGCGTGATCGTGTCGCTTTCGCCACCCTCGAGTGTCACGTCAGTCTCGTCGCCGGTCAGTCCCGATCCATCGAGTGAGACCGTCTGTGTCTCTTCGGCCCCACCAATATTCGCAACCGTGGCGTCAACGGTGACTTGGCCGCTGCGTGCGACTTCTGTGGTTACGTCATCCACTGCGACGTCGAATTCGGCCGGCTGTTGGACGGTCACCGTCTCACCCGACGTATCGTTCTCGGTGAACACTGTCACTGCCCGGTCGGCGCTCGCCACGTCCTCGAGGTCGCGTTCGTCGATTTCAGCTTCCAGCTCGACGGTCCCGGTCTCGCCGGCTGTGATCTCTTCCGTGGCGAAGTCGACGCGCTCGGTGCCGAACTCGAGCCAGACGCGGGCTTCGCCGCCCGGGCCGCCCTCGGCGGCAGCGTTCGAGATTGTGGGCTCGACGACGAGTTCTGCTTCGCCGTCCTCATCGAGGGTTATCGTGTCCGTGTCGATCCCGTCCTCGTCGATGTCGAACGTGACCGGATCGGTCACGGAGACAGTCCCGGCGTTGCTCTCTGCGGTCGGGGTCTGTGCCCGAATGCTCACATCGCCCCCTGCGACGCCGCGGGTCGGCACGTAGGGCAGTTCGATTGTGGTCGTCTCGCCAACGTCAAGCGTCAGGTCGCGTTCGGAGACACTCTCCTCGTTCGCGAGGAGTTCGACTGTCCCCTCGCCCTCATCGGCGCCGACATTCTCGACGGTCACGGTCGCGTTGACCGTCGAGCCGGCCGTGACCGACTCAGGGCCGAGCGAGAGCTCGGAGACGTCGAACTCAGAGGTCGGCTCGGCGACCTGGACAACCGCTGCGCCGTCGGCGGCGGGGTCGAGCGCGTCGTCGATGGTATCCACGCCAAAGCGGAGGTCACCCACATCGGCCGCGCGCGTGGAGTATTGAAACTCCACTGTGCGGGTCTCGCCTTGATCGAGGCTGACAGTCCGGGATGCAACGCTGTTCTCGCGGTTAGCAGCGTTTAGTGTGACCGTCCGTGGGAACCCATCCCCTTGATTCTCGATGGTTGCTTGGACGGTCACGTCTTCGCCGGCGGTGACGCTTTCTTGAACCGTCTCGACATCATTCACTTGGAAAGCGGGGTTGACTGCGCGTGCGACGACTGTGGCCCCGTCGAGGACCGCCGTGTCAGTCTCTCCGTCGGCGGTCACTCTGACGCCGAAGGTACGCTGGTCGTCGCTCGACGTGAGGACCACGGCGTCGTTCTCGGTCTCAACCGGTTCACCGGTCTCCACATCATAGATCGTGACATCGGAGCCAGTGTCCTCAAAATGGATTCGGGCCTCCTGATTGCCGTTGTACGTCGCCGTAAAGACGTTATCGACCTCGCTGGTGGCGAGCTGATTTAGATCGTCGATCTGGACGCGTAGATTCTCGCCCGAGTCCGTGGCGACGAAATCAGCATAGACGTCGCCCTCGGGTGAGTCGGCCGGCTGGAGGACGACTGCGTCATCTTCAATCTCCACGTCGTCGGCGTCAGTGAACACTTGGTCGACCGCTCCAGTGCCGACAACGGCTCCAGAGACGAGGACGACCGCGAGAAGTCCAAGCAGCAGTCGTTTCATTAGTGGGTTGTCCCGTGGGCTGTTGTGGGTCCGAATCGATCGCTCTGTGGGTGGGCCGCCTGTCCCTGTCCCGGGCCGGGGTCGGCGTCGGGGGTCCCCGAGGGGATGCCCGGCGCGAACGTCCTGCGCATGTGCGGGATGTGATCCGTTACTGCTGCGCTACGCGCCGACTCTCGGCCTGGGGGGATGCGGTCCATTGTGTCCGTGGTCGATCGGTGTCTGATCCGCGGTCGATTCGGTCGGTTTCGGAACGATGCGTGTTACGTCGTCGTGGTCGAGCGCACGGCCTCGACAGTGAGCGTGACGTTCAGCGTCTGGTCTGTTGCCCCGACGGTCGTATCAACGAGGAGACCACACGCGATCTCGGCATCGTCGTCGGTCGTTTCTCCCTCAGTGGACGGGACGTTCGATATCGTCACACCGGCACCACTTGTGTCTGCCACCGATACGCTGTCCTCGCTGGGATCGATGACTGCCAGCTCGACCATCGCGTCCGGGTTGGCCTCGAACCCGATTTCGAAGGTGACGTCGATGTCTTCGCCGGTGTCGTTCTCGTTTCTGACGACGAAGACCCCCCGTTCGAGACTCGTCGCATCGGTGATGGTCTCGAACTCACCGTAGGTGGTGTGCGCGTCCGGCGCGACGTTACTCGCGTTGATCGTGAACGCCCCGTCGGTGCCTTGCTCGATAGCGCCAGACTCCAAGTCGGAGTTCTCCTCGATAACTAGCTGGGAGCTAGCGTCGTTACTTGCGAGTCCGACGTCGAATGTTCGGTCGGCTTCCACCTGTGTGAACGCTCCGGAGGCGAACGTGAGCCCGACAACTCCCGCGACGGTAGTCACGCTTGCTAGTAATTCTCGTCGTGTGTTCATAGCCGATTACTTATCGCCGACAGCCGATCCCTATCCGACACAGCATCTGAAGGAACATCGCTTGGATACATATTCAGGATCGGTAATGGGTTCTATCAATCTGTCCTCAGAGTGTTGATTGCTAATACGATTCAGGCACCACTATTGATATTGGTACCATCAACAGTCTGTGCTTTAAATGTAAGAGTAACTATATCAGAATCCGATGTTGGATCTCCAGTGAAGCTGACTGTTCCAACTTCGATCGGTGCCGCACTAGAGCCCCCGTAATCGCTGGAACTTGTTGAGCCAGAATCAATAGCAGCAACAACACCTGTGCCAGTATCTGAACTTGTGTCACTAACTAAGTCGACACTACCAGCGAGATCATTGGTATCGTTGGCTGGCGGGCTGGAGCTTGTATCTAGAAGAGCAGTAGTACTAGTAGTTGAGTTTGATACATTAAATTCAATGAAACCACTCCGATCGTTTCCGTTACCATCGACCGCTTCAACAACGAATTGGATGGCGTTGCTATTTTGAGTATTATTTGACAGAGCTAAGTCGATATCAATCTCCGATCCAGGTTCAACCTGGAGAGTCGCAGGGCTATCGGCGGACGGGTTTTCACCGATAGTGAAAACAGAGTCACCACCAACGTGAACGAACTCTGAACTGTTTCCGTCTAAGTTGGTCGTATTCGCTTCAGGTTCAATACCAAGTAACGCCTCGCTCGCGTCCACAACTTCAACAGCAACGTCGCGGTCTGCATTCACGCTTGTAAACGCACCCGAACCGAATACCGCACCACTACTTGCCGCTGCTGTACCGAGTCCAATGAGGACGTTTCGACGGTTCATGGCTACCATTAGTGATCTCCCCCTTTTCGGGGTAGTAGCGTGTACCCCCCATAACTACTTATTCATGGTCTCACTGAAGATACGGAGAAGTATGCTGAAGCGGATCAATGACTCCCTGATCCCTAGAAAAGTGTTCAATAACGGTATGAGCATAGATCGTCTATTCAGTAATGATAAGAATATATGGTACTGTAGTTTCGGTACATGGCGGCGGATTCATGGTATCGGACGCTCCGACGGGGGGGGTTGTAGACGGTGGCTTTCAGCAACATTTCGCGGAACTATAACCACCAGGTTCGCGCACGCACGGCAGCGCTGAGCGTGCGCTTAATCGACGAGAAGACGGTTTCTGACATGGTATGTTGGTGGGTACCGATCACCCGTCCATGCGGGCGTTGTGGGCGATGTTGACTGAATCTTATTCTATTTCAACATCTCGATGTATTTCCGTAGTCAAACTATCATCTGTCGCATTCGCATAAAATTCCACAGTATTATTCGTTGAGGATGAGTCTCCGGCTGTTAGTGTTACGGTGTTATTTGTCGTGTCCGCAGTTAGTGTGATCGAAGAGGGATCGATTGATGCTAATCCAGCCCCTTCGTCGGTGATTGTTACTTCTATTTCGGTATTGGCAGTTTTATTCGACACTGAAATATCGGTTGAATCGTTAGTTGATAAGGTAGCAGGAAAATTATTGACTGCCAGGATCGAATTATTAGTACTGTCATCGATGATTTCAATACTTGCGTCACGTTCCGATCGAATACTGAGTAAACCCTATCGTCTCAGAGATTACCGTACCGCCTCCAACGATCATCAGCCCTAACGCACTCCGACGCGTGTACTCCCGCCAGTCGCGGTCGTCACTCATCACCGATCACCCCGTCGGTGACCCCGAGCCGGTTGCGCTTCGTCTGTAGGTAGTGGACTGCTGCCGACACGCCGAGCACCCCGACGAGGAGCGCTAGCCACGCGATCGGCGGTATCGCTTCCGAATACAACCCGACCCACACGGCCGCAGTCAAGGCAGCAGCCACCCCCGCCAGTCCAAGATAATACTCCGCCCATAGAATCTCGTCGCCCGGCACGACCTCTAGATAGAACTCCAACTCCTCTAGTCGCTCCGTCGGCTTGATCGTCTTCCGCTCGCACTCGATCACGCCAGCGTCTTCCAGCTTGTCGAGATGTACCTGCTGGAGCGAGCTATACACCCGGCGGCGCTCCTCGCTGGTGATCTCCGATATCGGCTTGCCGCACTCCTCGGCCGCGACATACTCCGCGAGCTCGCCGAGTTCGAAGGGCGGGTCGAGCTGCTGGCACGCGCGGATCGTATACCGCCGCCGTTGGTTGCTGAGAATGCTGAACACGTCCTCCCCTAAGGACCCCGTTGTATGTATGTCTGACATCTACAGCACACCAATTGGCGTAGTAGCAATAAAAATAAATTTGTGGGTTGATATGAGGGCAGATAGATGTTGAGATAAGGCCGAAGGGTGAAGTAGTCAAACGGCGGAGTGGTCGATGCCTTCGTTTATCGCTCTCAGCGTCGATTGTAGTTGTATTGAACTAGATCTTCTTCTGTGAAGGGCAGCACTCGAGTCGGCAATGGGGCTTGGGATCTGGCTCTATTTGGTTGATTTGGGTAAAACGGCGACCAAACCAGTTCTCAAATGCGTGTAGTCATGTGACCCAGGTTCTGCTAAAAATTGGCTCCAAGCGCTCCTTTCGCATGGAATCTGCTTATCCAAATACTGCCACTGAGTGGCACTGGGAGCGGCGGAGTGGGCCCGGTTCGGTGCGGCGAAAGACACATGTTTCTTGCCAAATGTCTCGTGCGTATGAACGGTCGTTCGGCGACGACGAGTCGACGTCGGAAAGCGGTCGGTTCGGGCCGGCGTCGAGGAGCGAACACACCGGACCGACGGCGGGGGGCGAATACGCTGAATGGACGGCGAATTGGGGCCACGCGACCGTCAGCCGACCACGGGTCCCCGACCGGTGAGGAATGAGCGACGGGACCGATCCAGACGCGTCCGACGCCAGAACAGGACCAGACGAAACGACTCGGATCGAACGCATTCGTCGGGTCGTCAGCGATCCGGACCGACTCCGGCGAGCGGTTCGCAACAGAGTCTCGATCGGTGATCGCGCAATACTCTCGAAGTACCTCCCGCTCGTCCTCGTTGTGTGTCTTCTGCTCGCGGCGGGTGGCGGCTACCTCACGTATCAGGCCCAGACCGCTCCCGATACCGAGACGCGGACGGAGGTCGCGGGCACCTGGTCGGTTGAGACTGGCTTCACCCATGGAGCTGATGTCGTGAACGGCACCGCGACGTTCACCGAGGGCGACCGACTCACGAATCGGTCGCTGTATTTCACCCGCATCACCCCGGTGCTCGATGGCGAGTACGTTGTCACCCCCCAGGGTGACGGCGGGCCGGCTAACGGCAGCGTCGAACTCCGGATGGTGATAGAGGCCGTCGATGCCGGAGCGGGGGGGACCCAAGGAGAGCCGACCGTCTACTGGCGCGAATCTGAAACGATTGAGACGGTCACGGTTGAAGGGCTCGACTCCGGTGAGGAACGTCGGATCGCCTTCGAAGCAAATACGACGGCCTTGAGCCAGCGTGTCGCCGAAATCGAAGAACAGGTTGGGGCGTCTCCGGGCACAACCCGGATCGCCGTTGTCGCCGAGACCGGCCTTGAGACGACGGTCGAAAACGACCGGTTTGTGGACGCACGCACTGACCGCCTGACGATCGAACCGACCGGTAACACCTACGGCGTCGAGCAATCGGTGACGGAGGGCCAGACCTACGAGGCGACTCAGACCGTCGAGGTTCCCGTCGAGCCTTCGCCGCTTGCCCTGTATGGCGGTCCAATCTTGTTGGTCGTCGGACTGCTCGGTGCGGGTGTAACCGTACTTGCTCGGCGCGGCGACCTGTTTGCCGTGAGCGACGCGGAGTGGACCCGGCTCGAGTTTGTCCGGGCGAGAGACGACCTCGACAAGTGGATCTCGACCGGGCGCGTCCCGACGGATGACGATCGGACGGTCGCCGAACTCGACTCGCTGCGGGACCTCGTCAACGTCGCTATCGACAGTGACCGCCGGGTAATCGAGCGGGCGGATGCAACGCCACGGTATGTCGTCTTGGACGACGATGTCAGGTACGTCTTCGACCCGCCTGCCGCGGCGACAGCAGGTGGCATCCCTGAATCAAATAGCTTGGGTGAGACCGATTCTCGGGATGCCACTCGTGACGACGACGCCAACCCGACTCGGACGAGAGCCGGGACTGACAGCACGCGAGGCGAGTAAGCAGAGCCGGATGCGAAATATAGACACCTTGTGGGCGTGAACTACGCTTCTCTCACCGGCTCATCGCAGCCACTGTTTGATCCGGATCCGAAGCGGCACATCACGAGAAGTGTCTCGAAACCGGACCTCACTGAAGCCGAGCAGGCCACCGATGAATCCGATGAACCCGCCACCGATGAGGAGGTTCAACGCCCCGAGCGCCGCGAGCGGGTGAATCTCGTGGAGCCACACAATGAACGACTCGGGTAGAACGACGAGATAGCGATCCTCGGCGACCGTGACAGTCCGCTGGACGCCCGGTTCCGGTGCCGGAACAGTCACCGTTGCGGTCGTGCTCTGGCCAGTGGGAAGCCCGGGTGTGGACGGCTCGATTGTCACGTCGTCATCGATTGGTTCGAACACAAGTAATAGCGTGATCAGCCCGTCGTTGCGCGCGTTGAACTCCGTCTCAACCGGATCGCCGGGTGCGACCCCGTCAGCTTCGGCGACCTCGTCGCCGTCGATCGTGAGTGAGGTCTGCCCACTCGGGAGTATCATCGCCGCGTTCGCCGGCACGAGTACAAGCACGAGCAGGACGACCGCTACTTTGCGTGGGTCAACACCGCCCGCCTCCTCGGGCGACCGAGTCATGTCCCGTTCGAGTTCTGAGTCGTCTCCAGGCCGGAACGACAGCGCAAACAGCACAAGCCCGAGCCCAAAGATCCACGTCCCAACCGTTCCCGGAGATGGATCGACGTCAATCCCGATGGCAGTGACGGCAGCTGTGACCCCGGCGAATAGGGTCCCTTGAACGGTCTCGATCGCAGTCCCGAGGCCAGGGATCGTGACGACGGTCCCGCCGACTTGAACGGCTTCAGCGACGATCCGATCCTCTGTAACCGGTGGTTCGCTCCCGTCCTGGTCGGTGAAGGGATTCGCGTCTCCCTGCGTGATGTATCCCTCGCTCGTTTCCCCGACGATCCGGTGGGTGGTGAGTCCACCGTCCTCGATCTCTTGGGCACGGAAGGTGATCACATCGCCTTCGGCTGGTGGGCCAGTAACCGCAGCCGGGACGGTCAGGAAGCCATCACCCTCGTCTATCGTTGGCTCCATGCTCCCGGAATCGACATACGCGAGGAGAACCGGCTGGCCGAACACCTGTCCAAGGATGAGCGAAACCAACACGACCACGAGTAACGCGGTCCCGGCCGATTTGACCACCTCGCGGAGCATTCGGGCTATCGGTTACACCCACACCTACCTGAACGTTACTCCCAGTTATTGCTGATCGGCAGTACCACCGGGTTGGAGACGACTGAAAACTTGGTGAGCGAACCAAGATGACCATCGCCAAGTTGTTCGCAGAAAAAGCGACCAGGGGATGAACAGAGAGTCCGTTTCACTGTGCCCTGGCGAGGTATACAACAGGAGTCCACAGTTGGTCTCTACCCGTACTTACAGTCGGGTGCTGTGTTTTTTCGCCAGCTGTTCTGGTCTTGGTACATGATCGACTTCATACGGGTTAGAACCCTAGTTAAGGGGATTCCATCGAGAGGCAGGGGGTATCAAGGAAAATCCCCATACGGGGGTGGTTAGAGGGGGCCAGAAACGACTGATAAGAAGAAGAAAAGACCAGAACAAAAACGCACCGACTGTGTGAGGACCTGGACGCTGTCCAGCCCGGAGGCAAGACCGATCAGCGAAAAGCACGGAGCACTCCCACCCCATCTATGGGAGACACTCTCCCATTCATCTGGCGAGTTCCACCGATTCGATCTGTTCGCGTTTCTGGGTCGTGTTTGACTCCACAGAGTTTGCAACGTCACCCATAGGCGGGCCGATCGAGAATATAAGAGATATAATATGTTCATTCAATATCACAGAAATTGAAGCGCGATCCGGATCGACGAAGAATTCAGAATGAAACAGCAACACCCAGCAGAAGTAGTGGAATCCTCACGCTTCAGCGCGGGGAGGATGTCAGTCGGCGCACACAGTCTCTCTCGGAGAGTCACATTACTGATGCTAGGGCCTGTGTTCGCTCGCTTGTGACCAGATGTTTATGTGTCTCGAGTCGTGGTCTTGACCGCGTCGAAGCAGCTCACCACGAACCGTCGATCGTTCCCTAATAGGTGTTTCTGCCTGCTCGGCGATCGCGTCCCAGTCGTACTTTCGAGCGTGCTCGGCTGGGGATGTTGGCGGCCGGGCCCCGCCTAGCGCGGCGTCGAGTCGCTTCGCGAGCGCGTCGACTGTCGGCTCGACGCAAACGCCGACGTCGGCGATGACTTCGTCGACGGCCCGGTGGCTGAGCATGTCCTCGTCGCCCTCGAAGCGGATGAGTACGTCAACAGAGCGGGGCCACTCTTCCGATATTCGATACCCCGTCCTACTGTTCCCATGGAATTAGAATCATCCCCATTCTGTATAGGTGGTCCAAATGTAGCTACATCTTGACATGAGGGCGGATACACCATCAACTCCCGAAGCGGCCAGCCGGGATCTGTATGTCGCGTTTGAGATAACGCCCATAATGGAAAGCGACTGTCCCCTGAACGAGTTCGACGGTGAGGGGGCTGATGTGATCGAGATAAACCAGCAACTACAACACGGTCAGTGCCGCACGGAAACGATGATTCAGACCAATGAGCCTCCTGAATCCTCGGACTGCGGGAAAGCGAACGTCGTCCATTCAGCCAGTGATGTCGGAGAGGGCTGTTACTGTGCGGTTTTTGGTAATTTCGGGTGTATTCCAAAAATCACCGGTGTTAACGGGGATATGATTCACATCGAGACGTTTCTCCCCGATCGAGAGCGACTTACCGACTTGGTCGAGGCACTGAAAGCAGTTACCGAAGAACTGCGACTTCGACAACTGAAACGGATCGACTCCACCAACAACAGTGACGCCTCCAGCCAAACGGTTACGCTCGTTCTCGACGAGGTCACGGAGAAACAGCGTGAAGCGGTCACGAAGGCTGTCGCAGCGGGCTACTACTCCACCCCTCGTGAGACGTCACTTAAAGAATTGGCTGACGACCTCGGTATCTCGAAATCAGCGTACTCGCAGCGCTTGAACGCCGTCGAGTCAACACTGGCGACGAGAGCGTTTGCGAACGCCACTACCGACATGTGACGACGCGAGGCTCTTGGACCCACTACGATCTCGCGTTGTCGTCGTTTTGCGACTGCGAACGCAGTAATCGACGCCTCACACTGACTGATCCTTGATCAACGGTTAACAGTGCCACGGGCATTTCGAGTCTTCCTCCCCGAAAACCTTGGAATACGGATATAAACGGCTCTGTTGAAATCCTATTCTTCAGACACATTATCAGCTGATACAGCCGGTCGCTGAAGTGTGCGAATGTTACACGGAGAAATTGGGAGTTGGAACGTAAGACCTTCCGAGAGGCGGGTAATGTTTATTATGACTACATATAAAGAGGGGATATGCCAACCATCGAGGCGTGGTCACTGTGGGTACATATCGCTACAGGCGTGGTGGCCGTCCTCGCCGGGACAGGTGCGCTCGTGACGAAGAAAGGTGGACACCGACACCGACAGGCTGGCAAACTCTTCCTCGTCTCAATGGGCGTCGTCGTCGGGACGGTGTTCGTGCTCCTCGCTCTCAATCCAACCTCATTTCGGATCATTCTTACGTTGGTTGCCGTCTTCAGTGGGTATCTTGCGTTCTCCGGATATCGCGTGCTTTCCCGGAAGCGACCGGCTGCCACCCCTCAGCGTCTGGATTGGATCGCAACCGGGAGCGTGGTTCTGGCGTGTCTCGGATTAGGTGTCTGGGGGATTGTTTGGGTCGTCACCGGTAATTCATTCGGGCTCGTGATGCTCGTCTTCGGCGGAATTGGAGTAACATTCGGAACGATTGATATTCGAGCCTTCCAAGGAGATACATCCGGTGAGTGGCTAGTTAGTCATCTTCAACGGATGATTGCCGCGTTTATTACGACGATCAGCGCTGTGTCCGCAGTCAATCTCACCCCCGTGTTGGGTATTCTGGCGTGGTTATGGCCGACAATCGTGGGAACTCCCCTGATATATTACTGGTCAAAGGAACACAGCAAGGAGTGACACGACGGTACCACAGTCATCCCCTGCTGACCACAACCGGGGCAGAATCTATCACTTTCTAAGGATTTCAACAGAACCATATAAACGATATTCATATTTTCAGGATCTGGAAGTGCGTATTATAAAACGCATGTCTCGGGCCTGAAACCCCAATATATGTGTGTTACTCTCTATCTACTAACCCGATTCTCGGCAATATCTAATATGACACTTGAACCCCTTCACAATCCAGAAGAAGGGATATTGATCCCAACGTGAAATGATGGAATGTATGACAGAGGAATCACGACCCACCCACGAGCCGATACCGGAGTGGGATGAGATCGCCGATGAGATTCTCGAGGGGTGTGGGTACGACCCGGATCTCGGAAAGCGCATGGCTGAAGACGCCATCAAGATCGCGAACGGCGAACTAACCGAGCAGGAGTTCCACGAGAGGTATCATGAGGAGGTCAAAGCCGAGTTCGGGACTGACGACCGACCCACGAAACCGGAGGGGTTCGATGACTGACGACGAACTCACTGCGTCCCGTCGGGATATCCTCAAAACTGGCGCTGTCGCCGGGGTCGGACTCGGCGGTGGTAGCGGCGTTCTTTCGACGCTCCAGCCCGCCGACGAACCGGGCGAAGCTGTCGATCAGGTCACGAGCTTCCTTGGCGAAGATCGAGTTGTCAAGACGGCGTGCGGGCCAAACTGTCGGGGCGATTGTCCACTTGACGTGTTCGTCCGGGATGGCCAGATAAAGAAGACCGAACAGCAGGTTCCGGCAGCGTCCGAGTTCAAGCGCGGCTGTACGCTTGGTATATCGCACGTACAGCGGGCGTACAACGCCAAGCGCCTCAAGTACCCGATGAAACGCGCGAGCTGGTCGCCGGATGACCCACAACCGGGTGCTCGTGGAGAAGACGCACAGTTTGAACGTATCAGTTGGTCCGAAGCGCTTGATCTGGTAGCAGAGCAGATACAGACGACCAAAGAGGAATACGGTCCCGAGAGCGTGTACTGGCATGCTGGGTCGGGGAGTCAAGGGACATCGGGGTACGGACGTCTGAAACAGCTTGTCGGTGGCATTCAAGACAGCTTCGTCTACGGGATCGACACCAACGTCGGACAGGGATTCAACCGCATCACCGGCGAGGGTGGCGTATTCATGCCACCGACGAACACCGTCGAAGACTGGGCGAACGCTGACACGCTGATCATCTGGGGGTCGGACATCTTCGCGAGTCAGTTCCAGATGGACGCCGAATGGATACTAGATGCGAAGCGAAATGGGGCGAAGCTTGTCGTCGTCGACCCGATGTACACAAATACCGCGGAAAAAGCCGACCTCTGGCTGCCGATCCGGCCGGGGAAAGACACGCACCTCGCACTCGCAATGATGAACTACATCTTTGAGAACGAGGTGTACGACGATACCTTCCTCCGACAGCGTACCAACGCACCCGCGCTCGTCCGCGTTGACGATGGAACCCTTCTCAATCCGTCTCGGGTCTCAGATAATCCACCGGACGGCGGAATCGTCGTGATGAACGAAGAGACCAGCGAGCCAAATGTGGTCGAGGCTGAGACCGGTGGCCCATTCGCGCTGTTCGGCGAGTGGACGATAGACGGTGTGGCCGTTCGCACCGGACTCGCTGCCCTTCGGGAACAGGCATCGGAGTATCAGCCCGCTGATGTCGCTGAAGTCGCGGGGCTCAATGTGGCGGATATTGAGACGGCTGCCAACTGGCTTGCGACACGGGGCGCCGGAGGGATTCTTCCGGCGTACAGCGTCGGTCGCTACCTGTATGGGCATGTTTTCGGACAGGCGTATGCGACGCTGATGGCACTGACTGGGGACTACGGCCGTCATGGAAACGTCCATGCCCAGCACCCCTCTTACGGCGGACCGTCGCTTCAAACGGGCGACTGGGGGAACCCCGAAGGTGGAGTTAGTCTAGACACGTATGGATACCAAGAAATTCTCAGTCTGCTTGAAGACGGCGACCCTGTCCAGCCACGGTTCCTGTACGGGACGAGCTCAAACATGCTCGGGAACCAGTTCCCGAACCGGGAACGGTGGCTGAATGCGATGGAGTCCCTCGAAACGATCGTTTGGGCAGACATGTACCACACGCCGACCACCCAGCAGGCAGATATTATTCTCCCAGCAGCACACTGGTTCGAGACGGAGGACGTTCTCGGCTCGGACCACCACCCGAATATCAGGTACCGAGAGCAAGCCCACGAACCGCTCTGGGAGGCTCGCGACGACTACTATATCATGGCGGGGATAGCCGAACGCCTCGGCCATGGAGACAAGTTCCCCGACGACAAGCGAGAAGTCCTCGACCGCTTCGTACAGAACGACGACCGGCTTTCCTGGGAAGCACTCCGAGAGAACGGAACAGTCGAAACCGACGAAACGCCGACAGTCGCGTACACTGACGCGTTCGGGACCGAATCCGGCCGGATTACGGTGTACGACGACGACGCGCCGACGGAAAAAGGACCGGGGCTGCCCGACGAGGGTATCTCGCTCGAAGTCCCAGAGCCGCTGGAAGCCAGAACTGCTGACGACTGGGAGGATCAAAACGAGTACCCCCTGGTGTTCATGGAGAAACACTCGAAGTGGCGGATTCACTCACAGTGGGCAAACGTTCCGTGGCTTCGGGAGGTAAACCGGGAACCACAGCTCGACATCCATCCGAAAGACGCCAAACAACGTGACATCTCAGACGGAGAGTACGTGCTCGTCCACAACGACCGCGGCTCGATGGTCGTTCGCGCGAAGTACAACGAAGGGATACAGCCGGGGCTTGTGAACACGGACCAAGGCTGGTGGGCAGAGGACTTCGTCGAGGGGCACTATCAGGACCCGATCTCCGCGGAGACTCGCAAACGTCGGGCGTACGTTCGCGTTCTACGACTGTCGGGTAGAGGTCGAACGTGCAGCGGAGGAGTACCAGTCCAACCAGTACACACAGGATAATCTGCGTGGTACAGCTGGCAGCGCTAGCGGAGGTGACTGACTGTGACAAACTATGGACTCGTAATCGACCAAGAGCGCTGTATCGGATGCCAATCCTGCGCAATCACGTGTAAGCAGGAGAACAACGTTTCGATGGGTCAGGCCTGGAACCGTGTGCTAACCGTCGGTGGCGACCACGTCGACACTCCCGAAGGCTCGTACCCCGAGGATGGAGACGGCGGGACGCTGGAGATGAGCTACCAGCCGACGGCGTGTCAGCACTGCGAGAACGCGCCCTGTGTCAAGGTTTGTCCCGTGAACGCGACGTTCACGCGCGAGGACGGTATCGTAGAGATCGACTACGACAAGTGTATCGGCTGCCGGTACTGTATGGCGGCCTGCCCGTACAACGCTCGCGTGTTCAACTGGGAGGACCCACAACACGTCCCAGAAGAAGGCACGGGAGATGTCGAAGAGCGGCCCCAGGGCGTCGTTGAGAAGTGTACGTTCTGTAGCCACCGCGTCGAGGAGGGACTTGACCCATCCTGTGTCGTGAACTGTCCGGCCGACGCTCGCATCTTCGGGGACTTCGACGACGAGAACAGTACCGTCTCGAAGTATGTCGCCGAATACGACACCCATCAGCTGCTTGATGATAAGGGGACCGACCCGAAAACCTACTACATTCAGGGTGAGATGTCGCCCGGTCGACCCTGGAAGGGGAAAGAACTTGAGGAAGAACTCGACGAGGAGCCTGCCCCCGAGGAGTCCGGCGACGTTGCCGGCGATGAGTCGGTCTCAGGTGCTGCTGCCAACCCGACCGGAGGTGACGACTGATGGCGAGTGAGACTACCGACAGAGCTACCACGTCCGCAGCCCGCGCACCAGTGCTGTCCTCGTTCGGAACCGTTTCGAAAGTTTGGCTCGGCCTCCTTGGCGTGCTGCTCATGGCCGGGCTCGGTGCGTGGGCGTACCAGCTCCAGCAGGGGCTCGCCGTGACGGGGATGCGGAACGTGTTCTCGTGGGGGCTGTACATCATGCTGTTCGTGATGTTCGTCGGACTGTCGGCGGGCGGTCTCATCATCTCAAGCGCCCCGAAGTTCTTCCACTCGGACCGCTACGAGGAGTTCGCCAGGCTCGGTGTGCTCGTGAGTCTCGCCTGTATCATCGTCGCGGGTCTGCTCATCCTCCCGGACATCGGCCGTCCCGGGCGCCTTTACCAGTTCTTCACGTCGCCGGATTTCCGCTCACCGATGGTCTGGGACTTCGGTATCGTCGTGCTGTACGGCGTGTTGAACCTGTGGTACCTCTGGCTGCTGACTCGGCGTGACCTCGCTGCCCGCGGCTCGCGGTTCGCGTTCGGTACCGAGGACACACAGGCGGGCCGGGACCGAGACCGGAAGCTGCTGTTCTGGACCGCCGCAGTCGCGTTGCCGACGGCGATCATGCTACATTCGGTGACCGGCTGGATCTTCGCAACGCAGGTCGGCCGTGGCGACTGGTTCAGTCCGCTCGTCGCCCCGGTGTTCATCGCTAAGGCGCTCGTCTCCGGGCTGGGCCTGCTACTTGTGGTCTCGATCCTCGCCGACCGCTACACGGCCTTCGACGCCGACCGCGACGAACTGGCGAGCTTGGGGAAGGTTTTGGGCGTCTTCCTCGCGTTCCACGTCGTCTACCTCCTCGCTGCCGAACGCCTCCCACACGCGTGGGCGGACCACTTCGGCTTCTGGGCGATCACGAGCGAGTTCCTCATCGGGGACTCCATCTACTTCTGGCTCTGGACCGGTCTCGGCGGTGCCCTGCCGCTGGTGTTGTTGATGATTCCGACACTCCGGAAGCGGCTATCCGTGATACTCGCCGCGGGCGCACTTGCTGTGGCCGGTACCTTGTTTGAGGGAATTCGGCTAGTGTTCACCGGCTACGAAAATGTGAACATCGACGCCGCACCGGGTATCTCGCTGGGCGGTGAGTACGCGGGCGTCGCGACAGATATCTGGGCAACTTCGGGCACCTACACCCCGACGCTGGTCGAAGTGGTCGTCACGGCCGGAATCATCGCAGTCGGCGCACTGGTCGTCACCGTCGGGCTCCGGTACCTGCCCCTACAGCAACCGACCACCCAGGAGGCGTACGCGGCAGACGGAGGGACCGAGGGCCATGACTGAGCACACGTCGACGGCAGCCGACCACTCGACGGTGGACGCGAGACCGTCGATAGCCGACACGTTTGGTACCCTGGCTGTCTGTTGGCGCGAGCCGTCCGAGGACTGGGTCGATGCGATCGAATCCGGGCGGTTCGAGTGGCTCGACGGAGTCGAGACGTTCGGGGACCTCGATGAACTGCGTGTAGAATACACGCGACTGTTCATCGGTCCCGGGCGCGACCAGTGCCCCCCTACGAAAGCGTCTACCGGGACGGTGAGGACAGTGCTGACCTCGGGCCAGTATACGGGCCTACAACGCAAGCGGTTGCCCGCTGGTACGACGAGTACGACTTGCGGCTCAGGGACTCGCGGTCGGCACCCCCGGATCACATCGCGACCGAACTCGAGTTCGCCGCGTACCTCTCCGCCAACGAGGACGACAGCGTTCTCGAACAGTTCCTGAACGAACACCCCCGAGAGTGGGTCGGCCAGTTCGTCGCTCACCTCCGAGAAAACGATCCAGGGGCGTTCTATCGGGCGCTAATACAAAGAACAACCGAAGCCATCAATCCCTAAACTTGCGCTTGACGCCGACGCCCCCGGGCCAACTGACGACGAACGCGAAATCCTCTTCCCCTGAGACGTGGTCGCTCCCGTCTCGATCTTCGGTGTTCCCCCGCTCGCCGTCGCGACGCGTCCGTTCGGTCTCCCGCTCAGCGTCTTCGAACGCGTCGCGGTGTTCGGAGTACTGCGTGAGCGCGCCGAAACACTCGGCCATCGAGATCCCGTACTCGCCGGCGACGACGTGTGGGTCCTCCTCGGCATCGATCTCGCGCCGCTTGATGTCGCGGACGGTGATCCGCGTCCCCTCAAGGCGGGGCTCACCAGAACGAATCGCGTCGTCTCGCACGATCGAGGGCATACCACGATATACGACCGAGATCCGTTTCGGCCTTCTGGGCGGCTAGACAGGCCGTCTCCACTGATTAACGTCGCTGACGGTTTCTTGACTGAGATGAACCCACTCTTTGCCGTTCCATCTCTCTTCGATACGTTGCCACTGGTTGGTTGGCTGGGGAACATACCGGATGCGGTGACGCGTTTCCGAGTGATCGGTGAACTCCACGATTCGCTCACAGCGGCTGGCTGTTGTCATCGGCTCAGTGGTGCTCGCAGTACTTTTCGGGCTGATTCCTCTCGGCTGGGTGGTGTTGTCGGCGGCGGCTGAGCTTTCGTCAGTCATGTTTTCACGGGGCGCATCTCATGTACGCCCTCCACCCCTCTCGGGGGGTAAAAACTACTTTTGTACCAACTACCAGACGGGGTCAGATATCGATAGCTGAGACCACAGGCGTTCACTTAGAGTACTGTAATCCAAAGTCTCATTTAAACTTAGTTAGAATAAATCACAAAAATACGATAGCGTTGCCACCCCACCCGATTACCGACACGATTATGCTTAGACCGCTTAGCTAAAGTTCTAGATTACGGACGATAACCAGTATAATCGCAAGACGTGGCGGGGTTACTCTGTTGAAAACCCGACTGATAATAAGAATAAAAAGAGCTACCCAGAGGATCCGACAGAGCATGTGAGTAAAATAGGGCGGTGCCACCCACCAGGGCCCAAGCGACAATGACCGGTACGGACACCCGATCCCAGACAGCGCACAGATCGGCAAGCGGCCATAGCACCGAGACCTGGGACACCACTCGACGTGGCATCAACATGGACAGCCACACCGAGTACGAACCCACGTGGATGGATCCGGTCTGATCTGCTCAGCAGCAATCCACCCCTTGTCGTAAGCCCAGTAGGGCCACGCACGCTGGAGGTCACAGGCCGATAGTGATGCGACCCGCCACAGTCTGGTGAGACGGCTCTAATATCGCTGTATCACACACGCTTCTCAGGAGACCTGCGATTCGGTAGCAGCCAACAGACGATACCACGGCGGGAAACAGGGCGATTGTCTGGGAGTAGACGGACAGTCCCGAGTAGCAACTGGTGGTCTGTCGCGAGGACATGAGACTCCTTCATTGAGCAGGCGGGTCTCCTACGGGAGGAAATGACGGGGTCTGTGTTGGGAACGGAGAAGTTGTTCTTTCAGGAACGGGGTATCCTGCGGTAGGAAATGTAGTGTCTTGCGTTGGGAAACGCGGTGTCCTACGGTAGGAAACCGGATGTCTTGCGTTGGGAAACGGTGTGTCTTGCGTTGGGAAACGGTGTGTCTTGCGTTGGGAAACGGTGTGTCTTGCGTTGGGAAACGGTGTGTCTTGCGTTGGGAAACGGTGTGTCTTGCGTTGGGAAATCGTCTGTCGTGCGTTGGGAGACAGGGGGTCTCGCGTTGGGAAATCGTCTGTCGTGCGTTGGGAAACGGGGGGTCTCGCGTTGGGAAATCGTCTGTCGTGCGTTGGGAAACGGGGGGTCTCGCGTTGGGAAATCGTCTGTCGTGCGTTGGGAAACGGGGGGTCTCGCGTTGGGAAATCGTCTGTCCTGCGTTGGGAGACGGGGGGTCTCGCGTTGGGAAATCGTCTGTCCTGCGTTGGGAAACGGTGTGTCTTGCGTTGGGAAATCGTTTGTCCTGCGTTGGGAAACGGTGTGTCTTGCGTTGGGAAATCGTTTGTCCTGCGTTGGGAGACGGGGAATCTTGCGTTGGGAAACGAGTGGGTCTCCAATAGGGACCAACTGGTCTTGCGGTCGGGAACGACGAGTCGTTGTTTCACCAGCGGCTGGTCTTGCGATAGGGAATCGACGGGCTTGCCCGAGGACGGACAGATCCATGAGTCCGGGGGCGACGGAGCCTGTCTCAGACAACGGATGCGCCTCCGGACGGAAGCGGGTATTCACAAGAACTGACTTGGTGCGTCTCACACAAGCTATCACCCGGGCAGCTTCAAGCCAGCGAGCACTCAAACGGCGGGTAGCAATGATAGGACTCCCCTTTGAGATGACGCTGCGGGGGATTCACTATCTGACACCTCTCGTTGCGTCCGGCTCGCCGCGAGCCGCTCTCAGGCGGCGCTGCTGGGACCACATCTTGACACCCTCCCCGCGCTGAAGCGCGAGGATTCCCACGGCACCGCACCGCTGGGTTGGGATATTGTGGTTTACGACGTGATCTGTTCTTGAGGTGCGAACGCACCAGTTTCCTTGTCAAACAAGAACGTCGATGGCTGTGCCAACCAGCCGTTACTCCTATCACCGCCATCCGTGGCGGGACTTGGAGATACTTTCTGCCGAATGTTCTCAGCACCGTTCACGTCCGCGTTCGCCACTGTCCCGCACTCATCGCAGACATACAGTCCGCGTTCAACACGGTTGGCTTCACGCTTCCGACCACAGCACGAACACGACTTCGAGGTATCCTGCTCAGACACTTGTTCAACCGTGATACCTTCCATTTCGGCTTTGTATTCGAGAAGGTCGGTGAAACGGTCGAACGCCCACGAGTGTAGATCAAGATTTTCGTGCTTGCCCCAGTCCTTCGACCCGTCGTTCTCCTCATCCTCACGGATGCCGGAGAGATCTCCCACCACGATAGTTCCAACTTCCTCGTCAACACACCGCTGGACGATATGTTTCGAGAGTGTGTGGAAGTAGTGGGTACGGCGAGCCGACTTCTTCTGGTTCAGCCGGGTGGCCTGATCGGAATTCGAGTCGTCACACCGAGCGATTCGCTTGCTGAAGTAGTAGTCGTCCTGTTTCAAGCAGTTCAGCGGGTACAGCTCGCTGTGACCGTCTTCATACGCGAGCGCGGCAAAGTTGTTGATCCCGAGATCAACACCCACAGTCTTCTCACCGGGGGCTTCAGCCACGTCGATTTCGACCTTACAGACGAAGTGTAGTTCCCACTCGTCGCCTGTCCACACAATCTTGGCTTGTTGGACGTTCTCCACAGCGGAGAGGTCAACGTCGGGGCGAGTCTGGTACTCACAGAGGATGAAGTCCGACCAATACTCCTTGAGGTTCGACCCCTTTGAGAGTCGAACGCGGTTGTACTGGGTATCGAGTTTGAAGCCAGCGGCTTTGAACGTCACCGTCGAACGCGGGTGCTCGTCGTCGTGTTTGCGGTAGCCGGGCGGGTTCGCTCTCGTATCTCCGTTGCGTCGTTTGCCGTACCAGCCGTTGAACGCCTCAGCGAGTTCTTGAAGGACTCGCTGACTTGACTGCGAATGCAGGTCATCATAGCGTTCGTGGGTTTTGAGGTACGTGGTGAGTTCGTTGTGGTTCGGGATGTGATCGATTTCATCCCAGATCCGACTACACGTCCACCGTCCGACGTTCCAGAGCTTACTGGCTGCGAACCCGAGCGAATCAAGGTCGTCTTGCACCCGAGACTGGTTCCGTATGGAAGCAGTGTAGGTGCGAGTGACGACCTGTTTCGCCATACGTAACCTATGTAGACAAAATCACTTGAAGCTGTGTATTTGCTCAGCGTGGAATATCCAGCCGTGCCATCGAACGGTGGACTGTGAAGGGTAGTGTCGGATTCATCCCCGCGCTAAAGCGCGAGGCTTTCTCCTCGATTCTCCGTAAGGGATGACAACGCGGTGGTCGGGTGGATCATGATGTGGCCACACGGATCGAGCGGGGAGCCCGCAGGGATGTCTCCTGCCGTTGGAATGGGTCGACGCGACAGGTGATCGGGTGGCGAACTGGGATACACTATCGAGCGAGTGCGCCATGGCTGCGTGGCGTCCCATCTCATGGCTGGGGGTGTACTGTGGTCCTGTTCAGGGAGGGATGGCTGTTGGCGAGCCGTGCGTCTCGGCGCGTCGTAGTGGTCACAGCGGTGTCCTAGTGTGGTGTGTGCGGTCGTTCAGTCGTGCGAGTACGGGCGTGGCGACTAGTGGCGTTACACTCGCCGTGATGTCGTCGTGGGGGACGACGGCGTCTTGCGCTGTGGACGTCGTCGGGGCGACACGGTCGTGAGGGAGCTGCGCGGCGTGGGACAGCTGGTGTTGCTGTGGTGGTGTATTATTTGATCGCAGGGTGCTGTGGCGGTGAACGAGGCCTCCTGACGACATCGAGAGCGAGTCCGTACAGGGGCGCCGTACCAGGAGCGGTGGCAACGTCGTGATCGTGTCGTGTTGGCGTCGTGGTGTCCGTGGTGGTGGGCTGGTCTCGCGTCCCGGATCGATCTGGGGACACCTGGGGCCACGGTGGTCTCACGACGGGGTCAGTTCGGTTCGATACGCTAGTCGTTCGAGGGTCGTGCTGGGATCGCGTCGGATTGATACGCCACTGATTCGAGGGTCGTGCTAGGATCGCTTTGGATTGATACTGAATTCGTGTGGCCACACATTAACAGTGGTTGGTAATGCGGTTTCTACACTCAGAAATGCGGCTAAAATTAGTTTTCAAGGAACCTGTTCAGTTCGGCAAATTGCTCAGGTGAAAGAATTACCTCGGTATCGAATCGCATCGAATCGGTCGAAGTCGTCGTCAATCGTCAACACCGTCTTCACTCCTTCGTCAATCGCTACTTGCGCGTAATACCCGTCCCATCCATCCACGTTTACCTCACCCGGTTGTGAAAGCCCACCCCGAACGACATCTTCAGGCATCCGGTCGTACCAGTGGATTCGCTTCGCATCCAGAAAATTCTGGAGCAGACGAGAGGCGTCCGCGTTCGAATACCCGTAGTACGTCGTAAGGACAGTATGAGCGCCGAAGACCGCAGGATACGGAACAACGGAATCGATCTCGCCAGCGATCGCCTCTCGAACGTACGAGAGTGCCACATCACGAACTGGAGCCGTTGTGTGTGCGAGAGCTATCACCCCGTCATCGAACAGATACGGGCCACCAGCGTTACTCATCGTATTGTTCCGCTCCTCGTTGAACGGCATCTCTATGCTTGTGGGCAACCGGGTCGGCTCCCTCGGAGATGGGTATCGTCTCTTCCCGGTTCGAGGCCGCTTCCTCAACGAGCTGTTCCATCTGGGCGAGAATTTTGTCGGGGCTGTCCTCTAGCTCAACAACTGCTTTTCCGTCTTTTTCGCGGACATCGACCTCTGTCCCCGGAGTAATACCAAGTCGATCTCGCACTTCTTGCGGGAGGACGATTCGCCCTTTTGAATCCACCTTGGTCATATTCCCACTTAGAGTGGGAAGAGTCATAATTGTTTTGAGTAGGACATGACTCTAACCGCATTTCTGAATACAGAAATCGCATTATCAACTACTGTTATGGATAACCACGCAGTCCCTCAACTGTCACTGTGGGTGTCGGCGTCCACACGGCCAATGTGTTTCACCCTAATTATCGTTCGGCTCCGTCCTGAACCCCTCTCTCACCAGACCGCCTTTGTCTACACTACTTATTCTTATTATCAGTCGGATTGTGGTCTCCATAACCCGACGCCTGCTGTCGATTTAGACTAGTAGTAACCGTCACCGTAATTGGGACTCCATCACCGACACGACAACCCATATCTGGCTATGTATTATCACAATCAATATTCTCGGCCGGTCGTTTATACTGCGGTATCGAAGACTGCCTGACCACACGATATGTTGCGACGACGACGAGTTGTGGTGCCGGTGTGGTGCCGGTGGACGACTGGGGCTGCGCTCGGAGGCGATCGGGTACTCGTTGGTGTCGACGACGAGCACCCACGCCGTCGGGCTAGCTGCCAGCCGCCGGACGGTCCCCGACTGTCACACGCGTGCCCTCAGGCGTCCGTTCGAAACGACGGCTCACAGGAGACGCCGACAGCCCGAACGACGGGGACGGCGAGCCAGATAGGGCGGTCGGCTGCGGCATGTGGACACGCTGGCTGTCTCACCGCGACACGGCGAGTGGATCGGCGGTGGCGCACCCGGCCACCGCGGTGGCGATACTCTCCACGTCCCGAACGCGCTCGTCGATTGCGTCGACGACGTCCGGGCACCCCTCGGGAGCGACAGGTGCCGCGACACCAGTGGTCACCAGCACAGCATCGAGCTATTCCCGGCACCCGACAGGTCCCGCGGCCAGCAGCGACCAGGCAGTGTGTTCCGCTGGCGACAGGTGAACAGTGCTGACAGCGTCACAGACGCCCTCGGCAACCGACGCCCAGTGGGTCCGACTAATTCCGCCAGGGGTCACCGATCCAGCCGCGCGGATCACCAATTCGATGGGAGGCCTGTTGGCACAGGCAATCCAGACGATCTGTACTGCTGACCAGGCACACCTTCGCGCCATCGATATCCTGTGTTATCGAGGGGTCGCTCACGAGGAGTATCTCCTGCGGGCGTGTCCAGCCGCAGACAGTAGTGGCGGTTCGTCACTCCCGATTGTCTCGAACCCAGCCTTCGAGACAACCCACACCTCGGTTCAGGATATCGACACGGTTACGGCCCGGTTTGGTGCGTTGCTCGCGGACCAACTGATTGACCGGCTCGGTGTCGAGATCGTCTACTGTGATCCGACGCCGCTCGGACGAACGCAGACACTGACGACGCGGCTAGTGTCCGATACGGAGACACCGATCACAGTCGATCGAGCTGGATCACAGAGCCATCTGGCGACGTATCTCAACGAACTGCTCGAAGCCTCTGTTCCCCACGTTGCGCACACAATTATCGCGCCGACTGGGTCGGGCACTTACCACGTCGAACAGCAGGTCGGGCATCTTGCCCCGGAGGCGCGCACGCTCCAGCGACGTGATCTCGCACGCCATAGCACGCGGACTACTGGGCCGTCACTTGCCGCGCAGTACGACACCGACGCGATCACGTCGACGTGGGAGCTGTTGACTGATGTTGGATGGGAGCCCAAGACGCCACGCAGCCAGTCCCCGTGTCACCCCACGCTCCACCGACAGCCCGGGGCTGGTGCGAGCTGTAAGCACGCTGTATGACCTCTGTACAGACCAGCTGGAGTATCAGCGACTGCTCGGGACGCTTGGTGATCCGCAGCCGCTCGCCGACCAGTATGCCACGCTCGAGTATTCACCGACGCTCGAGGTTGACGCTGCGTCGCTGGCGAGCATGCTGGGACTTGTCTGGGGGTATGAGACGTCGGCCTGGGACACCCAACACGACTTCGATCGGCGGCCGCCAATTCTTGAACCGCTCGCGCTGCTTCGAGCTGCTCGAGGGACCGACGAAACGGCTGGGCATCTCCCACGCGCGCCGGCTGGTGATCAATCGTCGTCTAACCTCTGGACCCCGACGCCGGCGACGACTGCTGACTGGCCGACAGCGTCGCTGCGGTCCGGGGAGTTGGGCCCGGCACCACCAGGCGTGACACGGCGGGCAATTACTCGACTTCGCGAATACGGGGACTCGCTGTCGCTGGCTGCGACGCCCGGTGTTGATACGCCGTGGGCGATCGCTGAACGGCGACCGCCAGACGACGACCCGAGTATTCTGGTGGTCGATGCCGATGGCACCGTCCCACCGGGCGAACTCATCGCCGCCGCCTCGCATGGTGTCGAGACACATGGGATAACAGTTGTCACCGAGACGCAGGCCGCAGCCGAGCGGGCGGCCGCAATTCTACGGGAACCGTTCGTTGGGGGAGCCGACACGGAAACGGTCCTGTATCCACGGACGGCCCGTCATTGGATCACGTCGGGACACGTTGCTGTTGTCCCCCGCGAGATGCCGCTTCAGTGGACAATTGGCCCAGATGGAACGGTTCGGTTGTACGCCGCCGACGCGTGTCTCGCGAGTGGGACCGTCTGGGGAGATCTGCTTCGACCGACAGTCCCGTTCGATGACCCGTCGACCCCGCTGCGATGGGTCGACCCAGACTCGTCGCCGGTTGTGCGGACGACCGATGGCGTCGCTCGCGATCAGTATGACACGCCAGCAGCGCTCGCTGACGAGTACCGGTCGATCCCGTTGCCAGCTGTCCCCGCGCGGCGCTGGTGGAGTCCACGCGCGACGTGTCTCTCACTCGGGCCAGCGGGCCCGTCGGTGGTTGATCCACGCCGGCGGTTCGGGAGACATGAGGAGTCACTTGAGACCGCTCTCGAGGAGTTCGTCACCACGTACACGTGTCAGGCTGAAACAACACTGACGGCGTCGACCATCGCTGCTGCGTGTCGCCGCTTGTTGTGGCCACAGTCGGCCACGGTGGTGTCACAAACAGAGCTGAAACGGTTGGTGACAGCGCTCTCACGGCGGACGACTGGGCCGACCCAAACCGAATCAGCGCTCATGGAGCCCGATACGGTGACGCTCACCCAACGTGGGTGGATCTACCCGGACACGACAGCGGATCGGCCGGCCGCTCCGTTTGCTGACGCGACGGCGGTAGAGACATCGGCAGCATCGCTTGCAGATACCCTTGCGATTGACCCTGATTACGAATGACAGCGACCTCTGATACGGACGACGTAGCGATTTACTCACAGTGGCCCCGCGTCGGTTGTCTCCGATTGCGGCCACCGGAACGTACTGATGGAACGCCACCGGCACAGAGTCACCCGCTCGCGTCGGTGATCCGATCGGCGTTTTCAAACAGCAAACTCCGGCGGCTTGAGCTGTTGTCATGGCCGGCAGCACCGCATCAAGAATGGGTGCTTCATCCGATCGATTCAACGGTCCAAGCCCAACCAGACGAAGACGAGGATCTTACTGACCCCGGCCAGACCCAACTTGACAACGCTGGCACTCCAACATCGGCGACTCACGATGAAGCGAGCGCGGCGACTGGAGCGCTTGAATCGGCGTGTAAAGAGCATCTCGTCAAGCCGTATGGGTACGGCTACGACCGGTGTGCTGTCGATCTGTCACCGCTTGAAGGGACTATTCGGCCGACGTGTCGGCTTGCGGTTCGGGAAAGTCCCGATCTGCTACCGTTAGCACAGCGGAATCCACACGGTGTCGTTGAGCTCATCAGCGATCTCAACGACGAAGATATTCCCTACCTGCTACAGACGATTATTTCGCGGGGCGATAACTCCACGTTCGAACTCTCACAGCGGCTTGCCGTTTATCGGCCCAACTACGGACTTGCCACCGAACACGATTTCGCCGAACACCTCGATACTGGTGAGCGAGTCGATCTTAGCACGTACTATGACGACCAAACGAATCGGATTCGCTCAAACTTTGATCTCGATGCGACACGGTATTTCGATATCGACACCTCCGGAGATCGCTACGAGGCCGTCTCACGGCACAAACATGATGTCGAAATTATCCGTGCGGCACGACGCGTGCTCGCCGGGCGGAAGGATTGTCACGACCTGTACGCGGGGTATCACGACACCGACAAAGAACTCGAGAATCTCTATCAGTACGCCAACTACTACACGAAGATCCCGGTTGATAAGCGGACAGTGCGAGCGTTCGTTGCGCTCGTGTCTGACTCAATCGAGTACTCTCCGTGGGAGAACGTCGGCTACATCGATCCACCCAAGCTGATCACGAATCCTGTCGTCTTACCAACAACTGCGGGCGAGACAGCGGATCCGGAGGCCGCTTCGCCCGAAAACGTCACCCAGTACGACGACGACGAGCAGTCGGTCACACTGGCCACTCGTGGGTCAGCGGAACATCAGCTCAACGAGGACTGGGTTGTAGACTACTTTGCGGACGCTGGCTGGACGGTCAAGCAACTCGATACTGAGGCAACCGAGTCTGTGCCTGATATCTGGATACAAAAAGACGAGATCGAGTACTTCGTTGAAGTCGAGGAAAAAAACAGCGATCAACCAGCAAATGTATTGACGAACGCAGCACGCGCCGCGCATTATGATATGGAGGTCATTTTTGTTGCCAAAAATAAATCCAAAGCGAAATCAATCGCCAAAATGCTTCGAGAGCCCGTCACCGACACCGACGTTCATAATGGCGCACAGCTGTACACGATGTCGGACGAGCTGACGCTTACTGACGGGAGTACACCGGTGTTGCCACCGGATGTCGAGTCATCGCAGTGGTATCTTCGGTATCAGGAGCCACCGGAAGCCGAAGCCGAAGACGAGGACGATGATGACATCGAAGCGCGTTCGCCATCACAGATCGAGCCGGAACTCCGGCTTGAGACACCGGATGGGGAAGTGCTTGCCGCTGGGTCCGTTGATGAGAGTGTCGCAACATGGGAGTTTGAGGAGCTCCTCCGGGCATCGGATCCGAGTGCTGCTGACCGGACAAAGGTTCATGGACCGTTTGTCCCAACGCAGCTCGCGTACTTAGACCGGAGTAGTCTTCGGTATCGTAACGGCGACCAACTCGAGCGGCTTGATCCAAATGAGTACCCCGCTAATTGGAATCAAAGCGACGCGGCTGGTAAACGTGAACGGTACAAGAATGCCTACGAAACATTTGTTGATAGATATACTGTCGCTGTCGACTACACCGAGATTGAAAAGCCCGACTTTATCACGCCGATGAATGAGCGGATCTACAAACCGCAGACGTCACGCAAAGCCCCCGGCATGCGTGAGTCTGGCCGGGCGCTCTGGCAGTTCGCTGAGCGTAAATCTCGTGACAACAATGCTCTTGATCTGATCAAAAACCGGACGTGGCGGTGGCCCCACGATGTGACCTCGCCGGATATGCCATTTGTTGGTCACTCAACTGTGTTGTCCGAACTTGGGCTTGAGGAGTGACTGGCTGCTACCGCGGAGGCGTGTAGTTCGAGGGATTGTATCCAAACGACTGCCTTCGCTAGCTGGCCGATTCTCGCTGAGAATACGGAGTAGCCGCAGCTAGTTTGGAGTGTGACTGAGTTCCCAGAGGCGAACAAGAACCCGGATTTGGCCGGCGTGAACTGCCTCGGGGTCAAGCCCCGAGGCTTCTTCCTGCGGCTTAGCTGAATATAGGAGCTAAGCCCCCGTCCTCAAGGAGCGAGCAACGCGAGCGAGTAGGGCGGGGATACAGCGCCGTCATCAGTTATCTTACACTGACTGTTGTAGGCCCACAGGTCCACGGAATCAACAAATTAATGTAATTACAATGTATACACTCTAATGATGGATAGACACGAAATCGAAGGCCACGAAGTCATCGAAGGTGAGGTGAAAGCCACTGGTAATGGTGCTCACGTTTTCGTTCCCAAAGACTGGCGTGGCGCAGACGTGAAGATCGTCCGAATATCCGATCCAGACGGGTAACCCATGCACTACGCCTACAGGTATCGACTCCACCCAACAGAAGACCAGCGGGAGACGCTGGACTATCACCGCGATACCTGCCGGCAACTGTACAACCACGCACTCAACGAGTTCGAGCAAATTCCTGAATCATCAGGAACACTCAACCAGCGAGTGCGTCAAGTCCGTGACCAACTACCCGCTCTCAAAGACTGGTGGACTGAGCTTACCGACCTGTACTCGACAGTGACACAAGCCGCTGTCATGCGAATCGAAGACAGTATTAAAGCTCTCTCACAACTCAAACAGAATGGGTACAACGTCGGGAGTCTTAATTGGAAGGGACCGAGCGAGTTTCGGAGTTTTAAATACGTGCAGTCTGGCTTCGAGTTCGACAAAAAGAACGGCCAGACTGTCCTCTCGCTCTCGAAACTTGCTGACATTCCAATCAGTTACCACCGCGAAATTCCCGAGGATGTTACTGTCAAAGAGGTCTGTGTCAAGAAAGAACGAACTGGCGAGTGGTACGCTTCATTCGCCGTCGAAGGCAAACAAGAACCAGTGAAACCAGATAATCCCGACCGCTGTGTCGGGATCGACGTGGGTATCCTCAAATACGCTCACGACACGGACGGGCGTGCTGTTGGCTCACTTGATCTACAAGACGAACGAGAACGCCTCATACGCGAACAACGGTCGCTCTCCCGGCAACAGCACGGCTCGAACAATTGGGAGAAACAACGGCTGAGAGTAGCTGAGTGTCACCAGCGAGTCAGACGGAAACGCCACGACTTCCTACACAAACTCTCGAATTACTACGCCACCGAGTACGACTTGGTGGCCGTCGAGGATTTGAACGTGAAGTCGATGCTGGAGTCGCCTGGAAACAGTCAGAACACGGCTTCGGCAGCGTGGGATACGTTCACCGCAATGCTCGAATACAAGTGTAAGCGGGAGGGTACGCACTTTGTCGAAGTAGAGCCAGCGGGCACGACCAAAGAGTGCGCGTCGTGCGGCGTTGAATCAGACAAACCGCTGTGGGTGCGTGAACACTCGTGTCCTGCCTGTGGGTTCAACATGGATAGAGATGCAAATGCCGCACTCAACGTTTTGTCTCGTGGTTTCGAGAAGCTAGGACTGGGACAGTCCGAAGACACAACGCCTGTGGAGACTGCGCTCCCTATGTTCATACCGTCGGATGCTTCCGATGTTGTGGATGTAAAGCGCGTCGTAGAAACAGGAAGCCCCACCCTCAAGGAAGCCGCGTCAGCGGCTGAGTAGGGTGGGGTAGTTCACCGTAACACTCCCGCGCCACTCTCGGTCTGGTGACCTCCAGCGAGTGACGGGGTCGCAGTCGGGCGGTCCACACGCCCCGATGCCTCTCGTCGCACCTGCTGGAATCCCGGTAGGATCTTGAGAAGAGGCACATTTCTCTCTTCTTTCGACATCCACCTTTTCGCGATACTGATGCCAGCCCCACGATCTGCGTGGTCCTGACACCCGCACTCAACACACTTGAATCGCTTCCCACGCCGATTCGCTCGGACTCGGTGTTCGCACTCCGTTCTCGGACACTCTTGGGACGTGTACTCTGGATCAACCGCATCTGACGGGATGCCCTCCCATGCCGCTTTGTACGTGATGTACGACCGAAGCTTGGCGAACGGAAGCGAGTGTAGCCGCCGGTTCATTCGAGTCCCATACTCGATGTCTTCACGCATGTCGGTCAAGTCCTCGAAGACCATGATCGGATTTTCGAACTGACTGACCCACTCCACAACGTCGTGTGATATTTTGTGGAGTTGGTCGTGAACGTACCGCTTCTCACGGTCTTGGAGAACCGTCTCGAACGCGGTTTGCCCGTTCTGTTGCATTCGCTTCCGCATCGTGAAGAACTCGTGACGACGTTCCTTGATCAGTGTGTAGTCGATGATCACGGAGGCAATGATATCGTCTTCGTCCAATACGGCGAGCGCAACACAGTCCTCGTTGATGTCCACGCCAACAACGGTCTGAGCGTCTTCTTTGGGAGCAACGTCAGCAGTTGTCCGTGTGACGTTCACGTGTAGCTCGTGGCCGCCGTCTACGGGAACGACTTCTGCGGTACCGACACGCCATTCGTCATCTTCGTCTTGGAGTGCGGTTCGGAGTTGTTCTACGTGATCGGGACTGCCCGTGAGAATGCCGCGAACGTGGTTGTGTTTGAGTGCACTAACTCTGAAGTGGATGTCGTTGGTGTCCCCGTCAAGAGATAGGTCGTATCCCTCTCCGTGATTCATCCGAATGGGGAATGGTTCGCGAACGTTGTTGTTGGGGCGTCCGTAGTCGTGATCCTCGTCGCCGTAGTATTCTCGGAGTGCGGTGGTCGCTTTGGCGACGAGTCGTTGAGTAGTGTTTTGGACGTGGTCGCTGCGGTCAACGACGGCGTCTTCGATGTCGTCCCAATCCCAGCCTTCCTTGTCGAGACGGAAGATCTCGTTGACGACTCGTCGGGATTCGAGTGTGCCGTCTGTTAGGAGGGATGGATCGCCCTCTCGAATGTCGAGCTGGAAATCGAGAGTGTGGGTGAGTCCATCCGCTTCCATGGTCAATTATACGAGATGTTGTCTTCTAAAGCTACCGGCTTCTGTTGTTTGTGTAGTGTTTGTCGGCATTCACCCTCGGGGTCAAGCCCCGAGGCACTCTGCCTCGAACTCTGTAGACGGGACTGGTATTCATGGTACATTCTACCAAAAAAGAAAATGAGGCGACTGATCAGTGCTTGGGCCGAGGCGCGGTTTCGTACCGCTTGATGGTGTCTGTCTTCTCGACGCTATCGTAGACGTCTGCCAGCGTGTCCTCGGCTCGAAGGAGGCCGTGTTCGTCAAGGAACTTTCGACCCTCGTCGCTGAGTCCGTAGAACTTGTACGGGAGGTCGTTCTGCCGCTGGTCTTTCGGGAGTGCGACCTCCTCGAGAATGCCGACATTGACGAGTTCTTGGAGGTGCTGGCGAATCGTCGTCTGGCTCTTACTCGGGTTCACGTAGTCCAGTTCCTTCAGCGTCGGCAGCTGCTCGGGATGCCCGAGGACGTCCTGAATCAGGGCGAACCGCGTCTCCTGGGTGACGACGTTCAGCCGCTCCCGGACGCCGCCGATGTCGTTCGTGGGCTGGTCTGGCGCGCTCATACTCCCGTATTTGGGGAGAATCCAGTTAAGCATTTTGTCCAAATACGAATTGGTTACGACCGAATCGGTTACCAATTCAGACGCCGCATTGAAACGCAAAGCCGCCCAATACCTCGATATGGCCGAGAACCGGGCAGCCGAGCTTGCAGCGAAAGCCGACGAACACCTCCACGACGCCTCCCTCACTCCAGAAGAGTACGAAGCCCTCAAACAGAGTGTCGCAGAACTCTCGCCCATCTTCACAGCTGACAGCGCGTACTTCGTCCTCGGCAGCTACGGACGCCCCGAAATTCACCGCCTCCAACTCGTCAAAGACCGCTTGAACCGCCGCCCCGACACGTACGCCTTCCTGATGGTCGACATCCGCCAAGAATGGGTGAACACGTATCTCAAATTCCGAATTCTCGCTGACTACACCGACTACCTCATCGGCGTTAGCGAACACGACCAAGGCGGCTTCCTCGTCGAACAAGGTTACTTCACCGCCATTGAGACGTACTTCGAGAAAACCCACGTCCTCAAACGCGAGTACACCGACCTCACAACTGACGATATCGACACGAACGCCGATATTAACGACCCATATAGCGGGATGCGAACCGCGATCTTCGACATGCTCGAGGACGCCGACCGCCTCTATGTTTGGACAACTGAAGCCGACCTCGTCGACGTGACTTCCCAGCTCCCATAGCAACTATTCGGAGTGCGATTTCGCTTGGTTGGCCAGGTTTGAGGATAGCCGAGCGACCATCTTCATCCTCTGTGAGTCGTCTCGGCCATTGGTGTGGGTCAGGGACTTGAGCCGCTTAGACACCGTCTTCGCGAAATCGCTTCACGGTCACGTCGACGTCGTCGAAGTCGTCGTCAGCACCTATGTAGGCTGTCGCCTCTTCCATTGCTGCTGTGGCTAGCGTAAAGGCGTCTCCGAGTGCGACTTTGTAGTCGCGTTTGTAATCGGCGGCTGATTCCCAGACGTCTTCGGCGGTAACGATATCGCACCAGTTTCGAATCCGAGTTACGTATGCTTGCGCCGTCTGCGGGTCGTCTCGTCCGCATACGTACCGCACTTCGGTACACGTCACCGTATTCACTGACCCCTTCAGCTGGCCGTCTTCTACGCGGTCAATAATCGCTTCGACGGCATCACTCCCAGGCTCGTCCCAGTAGTAGGCAATCAGCGGTTCCGCGTCGAATACGACGTGATCCATTAATTGTCTCGCTCGAGGCGTTGACTTCGCTCCTTGTCGGCCTTCCGCTCCTCACGAAGGATGGCCGTTCCGCGCTCTGCCGTGGTTGCGGCTCCACGGAAGTCTTGGAGGCTGGGGAGGGGTTCAACGACGATCTCTCCTTGCTCGTTTTCGTGGATGCGGACCCTGCTTCCCGGTTCGATTCCATGCTTCTCCCGGAGCTCTTTGGGAATCGTCGCTTGGCCTTTCTGACTCAGGTTCACGATTCGGCCTTCGTCAGTTGTACTCATTATAGTATTACTATTCGATGTACTACCTTGAAGCTTTTCCCAGTCGGCTCTGAGAAGAGGTACCGGCCTTGAGAACGCAGATCAAGTCCGTTCGAGACAAACTTGAGTGACGACTCGTACTCTACCTGAAGTCGTAGTCAGTGTCGCGGGCGTCGACGTACCCGTCGTTGCCCTCTCGATCAGGCACGTAACACGGACCACTGCCGCCAGCGTAGAACACGGGCGCCTCGATGTCGAGATCGCTCCGTCGACCAACCAGCTGGGGAACGGTATCCCGGAGCTCGCTCACCCGTGGCTCGCGGCGAGTGCGGAACGTGCCTCGCGGCGGTCGATGTTCGGTCAAGGCTGGGGGCGACTTCTTGCTGAGATCGTCAATAGAGATTCTTTGCTATCGGCCAGATACATCCCACAGATCCTCGATCCGCGTTCGGATATTGGCGAACGTTCGTGCGAACATCGCCGAAGGATGATGATCGGAGGGAGAATCGGGAATCGCATCTTCCGATCGGGCTGCTGGCGGCGGGTGAAAATGCGTTCGGGTCGTATGCGGATTCGGGTGCCGATCCCATCGACAGTGCCAGCTCTCCCCAGAAGCGTGCGTCTCTGTGTAGTGGAAATTGTAGTCTCCGTTCGTATACCACCGGATTTCTAGCTTTGCTTCTTGTATCCGATCAGGATACTGATCGGGATCGAGTGTCGCACGAACTACTGTGAATGTTCCACCAGTTCGATCCCCAGTGACTGTCTCGACCAACGGATGGGTCTGGGGCCGTTCAAAGAATCGTTCCACGACGGCTTCGTCGATGGGTGCTGCTGGACCCATCGACTCAGGTAGTGAGCCGGTCGTCTGTTCGGCGGGCGATCCGAATCGCCTCCTTGTGCCGGTCGATTTCTTCACGCACCGTTGCCCACTCTGAGAGCGTCTCCAGTTGTGCTTCTATCTTGGCGTGTGTTGTCTCAGGTGGCAGATCAACATCGGAAGGTACCGAAGCGTCGAATTGCTCCTGAAACTGGTCGTGTGTTGTTTCTAGGCTGGCGAGTTCCTCGAGGAGTTCCTCAAGAGTGTGTGAGACGGCAAGTTCGTTTGCTCGCCGCCAGTGAACGTACGCTTCGTTGCGTGCGTATCGTGTGCCAGTCGATTGTTCGTGTTTTCGAATTATTCCAAGCGTCACAAACTCCTCGAGATGAGTCCGTGTAGCGTTCGCCGAACACTGTGCGCGATCGGCGATTGTCGCCACTGTAGCGGGTTCATGGAGTCCCAAGACGACGGTGCGGATTCGGTTCCGCGTATTCGTCGTTTCTGTCCACACCTCCTGCTCCTTCGTGATTGCGTCGTCGGGCGGCGCAGGATCGAATGTTCCCATATTCAATATATGAGCTACTACCGCAAATATGTTTGGGCGTGGTCCCTGACGGGTGCGGGACATGTCTCGCAGCGGTCGATGTTCGGTCAGCGGTGGGAGCGGCTCTGTGGTGAGGCCGTCGATGGTGACGATCCGCACATCAAGCAGTTGCGCGAGCCACCACGCCGACGTAGTCACTCCCCACGCCACCACAAGAACGGGCATCGCACGGGCGAGTAGCGCTCGATGCGAGATGGCTGCGACTGCGCTGCGGCCGACAAGCGACGTGTGCCAGTCTTCACCTAGCGCAATCGTAGGTACCCTATGGCAACCGAAGATATCTCAACTCAACTTGCACAGCTCAAGCCCAAACTTGAGCAGGAGTATCCGATCAGCGAGTTGGGTATCTTTGGGTCGTATGCGCGTGGTGAACAACAGCACGACAGCGATCTCGATATACTCGTCGCGTTCGAGCAGCCAGTGACGTTGTTCGATCTCGTTCGGTTAGAAAACGAACTGACGGACGAGCTCGGTATTGAGGTCGACCTCGTGACGAAAGACTCGTTGAAGCCACGGATTGAATCCCGCGTTCGTGACGATCTCGTCACCGTATGACAGAGGTTCTAGATGATCTCGATAATGTTAGCAACGTCGTATCGTTCTCGGAAGTGGTTCACTGTCCGGTACCCACGTTGAGAGAGTCCAGAGGTTTCTCCTCGACTGCTACCTCGCGCCAGCGGCTAATCACTGCTCGAGTGACAACCTGAACTTGGGTTTCCTCGCCGAGAAACGACGGTTCAGCAGCTCCGGCGTCCGGTGGTGGATGGAAGTGCGCGTCGGGCGCGTTTGTTTTCGGGTGGTTGTCGAACCGAAAATCAATCCCGTCGGGTTCCGTGTAGTGATAGCGATATGCTCCACGTTTCCACCATGTAATCTCTATTCGACCCTCTGTGTCCAGCCCAGACGAAAACGCAACGACGAGTTCAGTCGGATTCACCGGATCATCGATTGCCGCAGAGTCGACAAGTGGTTCTTCGGTCACGAGTAGATCCCGAATCTGTTGGAGGACAACGGAATCGACGGGTCCAACAGGGCCAGCGACATCACCGGCCATCGATTACTGTGTCGCCGCGCCAAGATCGCGGGCTCGACTGTAGTTGATCGCGGCTTGGGCGATATGGAGGTTCCGTTCAGTCGTCTGCCATTCAGAGACTGCCTCCCACGCACCCTCTGGAGGACTGTCCCCCAGCGACGTCGCGAGGTCTTCTGGGGACACGGCGTCGTACGTGTCCTCGAAGTCCCGAATTCGCTGTTTCATTGTCTGGACATTCTCGATCAGGGTCTCTCGACTGTGGTCTGTCGAGAGGTCGCGAATCCGCTGGTAGAGGAGTGTGTCCTCGTTGCGCGTGTACGTTGTTCCAGTACCGTCTTCTATTGCGGTCGCCGTCCCGACTTCCACGAGCGAGTTGAGATGTTTTCGCGCAGTCGGCTCGCTCACAAGGGCTTCCTCGGCGATGTCGCTCGCGGTTTTTGGTGATGTCGTTTGTTCAATGGTCTGGTGGACCCGTTCTAGTGCCGTCGTCGACCGTTTCCACTGGTCACGAGCGTTACTGAGCGTTTCATGATCGGAATCGGAATTCATACGTACGTGTTCAAGCTCGCACACAATATATGTTTCTCTGGAAAATAATTGTTGTGTTCAACTGAATCGGTAGCGCGGAGTCTCCTTCCTCAAGGGCGACCGAAGGGAGCGAGTAGGGAGGGGAGGAGCGCGTTCGTATCAGTACTCTTGTACTCAAGAATATAACTCAATAATTTGCGTGGGAGTAGAACTATTACTGTTGAGCCCGCACTATCTCGTATGTCGCCTCCAGAACCGCCTGATGACGCTGATTGGATGGAGACTTGGAAGGAACACGCATCGGCGTTTGATCGAATCAAGTCGGTGACAATGACGCTCTCGGAGCCCCGATCTGCTCCGTGGATTGCGGAGCAGGCTGCCGTTTCTCCGAATACGGCACGGGATCACCTCCGCCGGCTCGTCGACCTCGGCGTTGTGGCGGAAAGCGACGACGGTGGAACCCGCCACTACTATCCGGATCCACTGTACACTCGACTCCGCGATATTCGCGAATTACTTGAAGAGACGACGAAACAAGAACTCTCGGAGCAGGCCGCAGCATTGAAAGACGATATTGCGGCATGGAAAACCGAGTACGATGCTGACACGCCGGATACACTCCGGGAACGAGCGGCCGCAGAGACCGTCTCTGCCGAGCACGCGTATGAACTCACGCAGGTCGCAAGCGACTGGGAACTTGCCCGGTATCACCTCTCTCTCGTCCAAGATGCGATCACAAACTACGATACGTGGTCCACTGACCAGTCGTCGCTCACCGTATGACAGACGAGTCGGATGTGCCGGATACCCAGTCTTCTCGTCACCAATATGCTGGCTCTCAGCCGCAGATGGACAGTGTCCGTTCCGATGGCGGGACCACGTCAGGACGGGATCGACACCGTATCCTCCGCGAGTTGCGTGGCGAGTTGACGCGACATCCCGCCGTGTTATCGGTTGCAGGTGAGCCACCGAGTGAATACCGAGAACTACAGGCCGAGCTTGACCCGTCCTGGTTCGGTCGCTCGGGAGCGACTGCCTCCCTCCGACTTACTTGGCTTCCAGACCCGTCACCTGGGCCGGAAGACGCTGAGCGAACGAGTGATACGTGGATGCGAACGCCGGTCCGTGCATACTATACACTTCACTATAGCGAGTCATCCGGCTTCGATTGTGGCTTCCATTGTGAACCGAATCCCCATATCGAGGGCCTGCTTCATTTTCAGGAACGAGAAGACCTGAACGAGCCATACACGTACGAACCAGTCTCATTTGACGCAGGTTCGGTGTCCGGACTTCTGTGGGAGATGTTGGACGCCCTCGCCACTCGCCTCACCATGCGGGATGGTTCGTGATCTCCTCAGCACTTGTTCCTAGCCGAAGTCGTCGTCAGTGTCGCGAGCGTCGACGTACTCGTCGTTGCCCGTTCGGTCCGGCACGTAACACGGGCCCTTCCTACCCCTGTTGTAGAACACCGGCGCCTCGATGTCAAGATCGCTTCGTCGTCTCAACAACTGCGGCATATTATCCCGGAGTTCGCTCACCCGTGGTTCGCGGCGAGTGCGGAACGTGCCTCTCGGTGGTCGGTGTTCGGTCAGCGGTGGGAGCGATTCGTTGGGGAGGTCCTCGGCGGTGACGATTCGAACGTCGAGCAGCTGTGCGAGATACCATGCTGAGGTAGTCACACCCCACGTCACTAGGACGGACACCGCTCAGATGAGTAATGCTCGGTGAGGGGCAACCGCTGCGGCATGGAATGACAGATCGACGAGCAAGCCGCGGGAACCGATTGCGAGAATGTTACGGCGGGTTTTCTGCTTCGTTCAGCTGTACAAGCGAGTTCTCCTCGTACGCACGCCGCCAGAGAGAATGTACAGCACGTGTTGCCTGCCTGGGTTCTGTGACCGTAATACAGGAGCGTTGCGGGCGCTCTGACGGCGCATCGGGTGGGCCATGAAAATGCTTGTTCGGAGCGTCCGGTTTGGGATGGTAGTCAAATCGGAAGTTGACATTCTGTTCGTCAGTATGGTGAAAATTGTAGTATCCCGTTTGGTACCATCGAATATCGAATCGACAGGAGTTCGCATCTCCGATGCCGTCATCAAGTCGGACGACGAGTTTTGTCGGGTCCAATAGACTGTCGAACCCTGCTTCGATGACGAGACCATCTAGCGTTGTGAACTCGTCTCGAATCTGTTCGACCGCTGTCTCGTCTAACGGCCCGACTTCCCCCTCAATATCTGTGTCAGGCACCATCTAGGCCGTTGACTGTTCGCTGTCATCGCTGAGTGTACCGTACTTGGACGATCCGGTAACACGGCTGGTGTCAGCAACACGAGCCGCAGCGGCGTGGCTATCGTCAGGGTCGAAATCGTAGAGTGAGAGCGCCGCCTGTGCGATCTCAAGATTCTGTTCAATCTGTTGCCAGCGAGTGACATCTTGCCACCCGTCGTCTCCAGGTTCTAGTTCGAGAGTGAGTTCGTCGACGTCAGCAACGTCGTACTGCTCTCGGAAGCTGTTCAGTTCCGTCTTGAGGTCTCGAATCGCGTCTCGGATTTCGTTCTTGGTATGTTCACGATGAATCGCTGCGATACGCTTCATTGCCAGCATTTGGGGGGCACGCATATACTGGGTTCCAGAATCCGTGTTAATTGCTTTGACGCGGCCAGTTTCCGCCAGTATAGAGAGGTATTTTCGCGCGGTCGGTTCACTCACCTGTGCTCGTTCAGCGATCGTACTGATAGGTTGTGGCTCGGTGGTGACGTCACTGACGTGCCGGACGCGGTCGAACGTGGTTGTATCCGCCTTCCACCCCTCAATAGCGGCCTCATTCACGTCCCCCTCCCACAGTCCGTGGGGAGCGTCAGGTGTGGTCATGTGTAACATCGGATACTGGCTCCAACGATAAAATACTTTCTTAGAAATAACTAATATTTGGTACTCTACCCGAACTCGTAGTCAGTGTCTCGAGCGCTGACGTACTCGGTGTTGCCCGTTCGATCCGGCACGTAACACGGACCGTGACTTGGCCCGTTGAAAACGGGCGCCTCAATATCGAGGCTGCTTCGACGGTGAACCAGCAGCGGCAACCGGTCACGCAAGTTTTGGATGAGCGGTTCCCGCCGTGCGTGGAGCGTGCCACTCGGCGGCCGGCGTTCGGTGAGCGGCGGGAGCCGGTCTTTGAAGAGATCCTGTTCGGTCATGATCCGCACGTCGAGGCGCTGTGCCAACTGCCACGCACCCGCAGTTACGCGGCGGGCGACAGCAAGCACAGGCATTGCTCTCGCGAGAGCGGCTCGAAGCGCGATCGCTTCGACAGCGTCCCGCTGAACCGGCACTTGGTGCCAGTCTTTACACTCGACGACGAGGAAATCGGTCGGCTCCCCACGCAGTCTGTGCCGGCGGGCGATCACGTCGGTTTCGAGCCCGAAACAGTACTCGTTGCGGGCGGTCCTGTACCCCCACCGGTCGAGTGCGTCGGCGACCTGGGTTTCGAGCCACCGGCCGTTGGTTGGATCGTGATCTGGCTCCTCGCCGTCGGGCGTTCCGACCGTGTCGATGTCGTCTGTGAACTCGGGGGTGTCGTCACTCATCAGTTGGATCCTCGATGGTGTCAGCCGCGGCTGCGCGTTCGGCTGCCTGTTCGAGCGCGGTCGCGACCGTTTGCGCTTCGCTCGGTGTGAGCACGGCGTAGGTGACTTCGTGATCATCACCGAAGCCGAGGAGGACACGCGAGCCCTCGGTGACCTCGGTGCGGTCGGTGCTGACCTGGATGGACCCATCTGTCGCTGTCGGGCGGTCGTATCTGATGACGGTCTCCAGATCGAGTTGTTGGTCACTCATTGGTTGGCCCCCTTGGGTGAGAGCTGGCGCTGTTCGAGTGGCGCTGCGACTGCGGTCGTCGGATGGGGTGTGGCTGTCATTGTGTCGCTGGTGTCGGTGTCTCGGGTATTTCGGTGGGTGTCGGTGCTGTGCGACGGACGACGGTCGTGAGCGGTGGCTATCGGACGCGTGGTGTGGGGAGTGGCCCCGCTGGGGGTGGCAGCACGCAGGACAGGTGGGGGTTGCTTCCACGTCTGCGGCTGGTCCCCCCGGTTGGCCTTGGGGAGTGGTTTCTGCTCGCAGGCTGTCGACGAGTGTCGGTGCGTCACCAGCGGCGTTGTCGTGCCCCTGCTCGGTGGGAGCCACACCGTCACGGGTGGCGTTCGCGACGTGGGTGTCGCTGTGGTCGCCCACCGACGATGGCCATCGACTTGGACGGGACGGACGCGATCGAGCTCGCGAACATCACTCAGGCGGCGATCATAGCTGCTCGCAGAGATGTCTGCGCGCTCGAGTATCTCCGAGCGGCCGAGCGGTTTGTCGGCGCGCAGGAGGGTGGCGTACAACTTGGTTGCCGTCGGCGTGAGATCCGGCCGAAAGCGCTCTGGTGGGAGCGTGGCCATCGCGCGCTCGACGTCGGCAGGGGTTGGGTGGTGTGACTCGTTCAGCGCTTGTAGGAGGCTCTCCACGACGTCGTACGGACACGCTCGGTGGGTGTCCACCGGGCCAAACGAGCGGAGACAGAGCCGCACGAGCCGCTGGCGCTCGCGGGGTGTCCACTGGATGTCGTGGGTCATCGCAATCTTCTCTAGCACCCGCCGGATGGCGGGGTAGGTCGTGGCGTCTCGAACCGGGATGGTGAGGGGTGGTGCGTCTTCAGTACCCTCGGCAATTGCCTCGCGGACGGTGGTGAGTTCTTCTTGGAGGGTGGTGGTGATCTCCTCGTGGAGTTCGGTGATTGTTGGGCCCGCAATCACCCACGACATCGTGAGATCGAGGCGATCTGTTGGGTCGATGTCGTAGGGGAGTCGCCGGCGCAGTTTTGCGGGCCGATCTTCGAATAAGAGTCGGTACCCCGAGTGAATTCCATACGCTGATTGTTTGGGGACTGTCTTGGCGAGGAACTCACAGAAGTCCTGTCGGGTTGTGGGATTGCGAGCAAGGGCGGCCGTGTCTGGGACTCTGAGCGTGGTTGTAAGGTTGAGTCCGGCCGCCTGGTACAGTTGGGTTGCCGACGCAATGAACCCGTGAAGGTCCTCGAAGAGGTCGCTGCGAGCAGCGGTGTCATCACTATGTGTAAGATCAGCGAGGCGGGCAAGTAGCTGATCGCGAACGCTGGTGATTCGATCTCGCCACGCCTGATAGGTGGCTTCGTCGTCGCTGAACCACCCGACTTGATGGCCACGCTGGATGATGCGGGGTGTGTCCTCGCCTGAATCAGTGATGTTCTCGAATTTGTTGCCAAGCCGTGTTGGGGTGAGGATTTCTGAGAGTGCTTTCTCGCTTAGTAAGGCGCTCGCGAGACGTCCCAACGTGGCTAACGGGCCACCCCACTGGAGCACGACGAGCGTTTCGGTGTCGGTGTGGCTGAGGTAGGCGACTCTGCCGTCCTCGAACGCGTCGAGTGGGTCGTCGACGAGCGTGATGCTGTCATCGGCAGCAACGGTGGCGAATCGCTGGTGGCGGTTGGTTGGGGAGCTGGCCTTCGGGTCGGTGAGCCACTGGACGTACTCGGCGTCGTCGGCTGTCTCGCCAGTTGCTGTGAGCCACTCCTCGGTGGTGAGGGCCCCCGGCCGGCAGGGCGACACTGTACTTGTGAGTTCCTGAAGGGTCCCAGTAAGACGCTCTCCCAGTTGGCGCTGATTCGGGTGGATGAGCGCTTGTGTATCGTCAAGACACGCTGTGATGGCCGTTGTTCCCAACGCGGTAAGCTGGACGGTGTTCCGTTGGCCACGCCGATCAACCGTGACGAGGTCGCGAGCTTCGAGATCAAGGACATAGCGGCTGATGGTGCCTTCAGCAATGTCGAGTGTGGGATCCTGAACGAGGTCAGCATACGAGCGCGCGTACTCGTCTGTGAGACACCCGAGCAGGTGGCGTTTCGTTGGTTCCGTGTCGAGATCGCGGATGGCTGCCCACGCGTCGTCGAGGTGTCGTGACTGCTGGTGGTGGTGGCCCCTAGTGGGGGACCGATCCCGACTGTTAGTAAGATCGAGATGGGTATCGGTCCACTGTGGATACCGCGCGCTGAGGTGTCGTTGGAGGGCGGGTGAGACACCGACCTGAACACAAAACCCGTGTGCGAGTACGGCGATCGTCGCGAGCGCGCGCACCCCGGTGCGGCGATCGTTGAGATTAGTCCACGCGGCCCCATCAAGCAAGAGCGTGATGACGCGTGGGTCATTATCGAATTCTCGATGGAGCGCAACTGGGCCCTTGGCGAGCGCTCCCAAGCCGGCGTTGACGGGACCGCGGCCGGTTCCGATCGACTCGACAGTGTTGGTGAGGTCGGCGTGGCGGTGCTGGTGGTACCTCGAGAGTTCCTCGGTCGTGTCGTAGGTGGTCGCGAGTGTGGTGATCGCGTGGGTGTACGCGACGGCTTCGGCGACGTCGTCGGTCCACGCGTCGTCGAGGGCGTTCCATTCAGGGTGGAGTTGTGAGCAGAGTGCGATGCTTGTCCGCCACGAGTCGGTGGGAGAGTGGTTTCGGATTGTTGCTTCAGTATGTGCTCTGAGTTCGGTGAGCAGCGCTGGAAGCCACTCTGTTCGCCGTGGCGTGACTGCTGAACAGACGAGTCCGTCTGTGGATGTGGCTGTCTCGTGGCTGACGAGGTGGACCCCTCGCTCAGGGGCCGCAGGTTGGCGTGTCCGCACCTGCGATCACCGTGGTTTGGCTGCGGGGTGGCGTCGTTCGGGCCGCATTACTCCGAGCCTCCATCACGCGGGCCACCATCAGCACGCGTCTGCTCGCGAACAGCGGTGAGCAGTGGTGTTGGCTCCCGCTGGGTAGGTTGGGTAGGAGTGCGTGGGGTTGTGGTGTCTGGGTGGACGTGCGGCTCCGTGCCTGTGGTGGTGCTCGTGACGACAATGGTCGGCGCAAGAAGGACCCAGGTCGTTGATTGGGTGCGGGTGTTCGCACAGCTGCCGATGTAGCCGGTGACGACGAGTTCACGAACGCCGCGGGTGAAGACGGTCGGATGTTCGTGCGTATCGTGGCTGCAGCATGAGATACCCGATCTCGTAGGTTAGCTTGCCGGCTGGGCGGTACGCGTAGACGGTGATGTCGTCGCCTTCTTGGAGAGCCTCACCACAGACTTGACACCGCGGATCGCGCGTTCCGAGTTCGATCCGGGAGAGGTGGCTGCGATCGGTCTGGCGGCTGTACGAGTTATTCATCGCGGCCCTCCAGAAGATCGGTGTAGAACTCCCCGAACGCAGTCGCGCACGTGGAACAAAGTGGACCGCCAAAGGCGGCGTCATAGCCGCTTGCGGTCTGTTCACAGAGGCGACAGCTGCCTTTGTAAGTATACGACTCCGTGGTTGTCTCGCAGGGCTTAAGCCCCGCAGTTGCCAGTATTAGCATGGTTCTGTGATTGGGCACAGAACCCGTCCCGGCTGGGTGCTGGTACACCGCAGCCGGGGTTTCTACACTTTCTCGCGAGCCGAGGGTTCGTCACTTGGGCTCTGTACTTGCTAATAGTGGCCTATGTGTGATAAATCTAACTGTGTTTTCTATACCACACAAAATTGTACTGAACATATATTCGATGAAACAAAGTACAGTTAAGCAAACAGTGTTTGTATGAGAAAAAGCGCAGACTGGATGACTATCTGGGACGATCGTATCCTAGAAGCCATACGCGCCGAAGGATCTGGCTCTCCTACCCCACTATCTGAACACAGTCACATTCATGTACAAAAGTCACATATCTCTCAAAGATTAAAGAAATTAGCAGACTACAATCTGTTAGAACACCTCGGAAATGGTGTCTACATTATTACGCCTGAGGGTGAGAAATATCTTGATGGCGATCTTGATGCCACAGGTTTGGCGCGTAATGACCTAGATGAAGAACAGTAGTTGCTGTTAGAATCGATCTAACAGAATAGTAGTTCTGGTTATCAGTTTGACGCAAGTGATGAACGGTCTATAGCCCTCGAGCCAGCTGCTGACTCTGTCATAGCTATGTGAACAGCAGCTATCTGCGGTTCACATAACAACTGTTCAGTCTTCTCAGGACGAACCCACTTACTGTCTACGTGCTCGTCACTAAGCTCAATACTACCATCAGTTTGCCCACAGTCATAATGGACGGCAAACCGACCCTCATCTGCCGTGTTGACCCATGAGTTCGCCTTCACGATCTCCGCCACCTCGACATCCAGTCCGGTTTCTTCGTGAATCTCTCGGCGAAGTCCTTGTCGCGGAGACTCATCCCGGCTAAGTCGACCTCCAGGAAGCTCCCAGTCCTGATCCGTACTCCGCTGTACAACTAGTATGTGGCCGTCAGCGTTGTGAATTACACCACGGACACTTACGGTCGCACGGAGGAGGTCATCAGTCATTACTCAAAGTAGTAAGCAACTCATGATAAATGGTGTGCTAGTCAACGCTTACTAAGAACGGGGGTGCTGTTACACTACGAATTAGACCAAATCCTGGTTATGTTCTTACTGACTGGGCATCTTCGCACAGCTGCCGGGAAGAACCCTCAATAGAAGTAATCCAGAAGGCCTATTGATTCTCTCTCAGACACATCTCGTGTATGAGCGACGACTTCCCGGCGAGCGTCGACGTCGATTACACCGACGGCGAGGGCGAGAGTCCCGACGACTACCCGTCGATCCAGCACAAAATCGAGAAGGCAGTCGAGGTCACCCGTCGCGGTCTCGAACAGTACGACAACCCAGCGGTGATGTGGACCGGCGGGAAAGACTCCACGCTGACGCTGTACTTCATCAACCAGGTGGCCGAGGAGTACGGCTACGAGAAGCCGACCGCGGTGTTCATCGACCACTTCCAGCACTTCGACGACATCACCGACTTCGTCGAACACTGGGCCGACGAGTGGGAGATCGACCTCGTGTACGCCCGCAACGACGACGTCGGCGCGTACGTCGAGGAACACGGGCTGGAGCCGGGCGACGACATCCCCGTCGACGCGCTCTCGGAGCACAACCAGCACCACATCCGGGAGATCCTGGAGTTCGAAGAGGACACGTTCCCGTTCCTCTTGGACACCTACGTCGGGAACCACCTGCTGAAGACGGTCGCGCTCAACGACGCGCTCGAGGAGTACGACATCGACGGCGTCATCTCCGGCGTCCGCTGGGACGAACAGGAGGCCCGCGCCGACGAGACGTTCTTCTCGCCCCGCCACGACCCCAATCTCTTCCCGCCGCACGACCGCATCCAGCCCATCCTCCAGTTCGCTGAGGCCGACGTGTGGGAGGCGTTCTGGAACTTCGTCGTGCCGGACACCGTCGCGGCGTTCCCCGACGAGGGGTACATCCCGCAGGCCGACGACGACCTCCCCGAGGGGGTCACCCAAGAGGACGTGCCCATCTCGCCGAAGTACTTCGCCGGGTTCCGCTCGCTCGGCAGCGAGGTCTCGACGGAGAAGACGACCGAAGAGCCCGCGTGGCTCCAGAACCTCGAGGACACGACCGAGCGCGCCGGCCGCGCCCAGGACAAGGAAGACCTGATGGAGCGCCTGCGCGACCTCGGCTACATGTGAGATAGCTACTCACTTCTCCACCTACTCGACACCTCACCAGTAATCTCCCAAAATCCAAATATATTTCATAACAATTTATACAACGATTGGGTTAGGAGAGCCATATTAAATACAGTTAGGTCAACATCTCGTTCCTACGGATACCATATGTGTCGGCAGCCTTCCGATCTGTAACGCTTCGATACGGTATCTCGATTACAGGAAGACAAAGACTGCGTCTTTCGTTTGTGTAGAACAAGTTTCATATACTGTGACCGTAATAAGTGTATACTAGTTGAATTCGTACAGATGGCATCTACTACACAGCAGTCATCAGTTGAGCAGGAACGACCGGATGTTACCCGTGACCGAAGTGCTGATGAGTTGCTGGTTGGGCGCGACTCAGAGACCGCCCCTCACCTGTCTGTCGTGATGCCGACGCTGAATGAAGAAGCCGGCATTCGTACCTGTATCGATTGGATCAAAACGGCAATCGAAGATCTTCAGGTCTCGGCAGAGATCATCATCAGCGACAGCTCGACAGACCGCACCCCTGAGATTGCGCGTGAGATGGGGGCGATCGTCGTTGAACCCGACGGGAAAGGCTACGGGTACGCGTATCGGTACGCGTTCGAGCGGACACGCGGCGAATATATCGCGATGGGTGACGCCGACACGACTTATGATTTCAAACAGATTCCGCGGCTGTTAACCCATCTTGAGGAGACCGGCGCCGATATGGTGATGGGGAGTCGGCTCAACGGCGAGATCAAAGACGGGGCGATGCCATCGCTTCACCAGTATATCGGAAACCCAGCGCTCACGCGATTTCTGAATACGTTCTATGGTGCGGGGGTAAGCGACGCCCATAGTGGCTTCCGGATCTTCACGCGGGAGGCGTATGAGACGATGGACTGGGAGACGACCGGGATGGAGTTTGCGTCTGAGATGATTATGGAGGCTGGAGCAAAGAATCTCGATATTGTGGAAGTCCCCATCGTGTATCACGAACGCGAGGGTGAAGAGACGCTTGAGAGCTTCCGAGATGGGTGGCGTCACGTCCGGTTTATGTTGGTCAACGCGCCGGGCTATCTGTTTTCAGTCCCGGGGCTGTTGTTGACCATCTTCGGGGTTGCGGTTATGACAATCGCGCATACGGGCGTGGCACTTGGAGAGGTGACGCTCGGGGTTAACTCGATGATCGCTGGGAGTTTGGCTACAATCGTCGGGACACAGGTTGGGTCCCTTGGCGTGTTTGCGACGGTGGCGAGTGAACCGATTCAACAGCCTGACGACCCGCTTACAACCGGGATTACGGAGTACGCAACACTTGAGCGCGGCGCGACGGCGGGTGTTGTTGTGTTCGCAGCTGGTGGTGTGTACGCTAGCTGGCTGGTCGGCGACTGGATCCTGAGCGGCTTTGGGTCGGTGCCGTTCACCTCAGCGGCGCTTCTTGCGTTTACTGCTGTTGTCGTCGGAATCCAGCTTGTCTTCTCGTCGTTCTTTTTGAGTACGGTGAACTGATCGACGCTGGCTGCTGCTGGGATTGGGCAGGTTTCGTTGGTGCTCGGAAGTGGCGCAGGCGGTGTGCGCGCTGCCGAGCGACAACCCGTGTCGAACCTCTTGTGGATGGATTCACAGTACCGTCGTGCGAAGAGTGTCGCAACTGGGTGCGTCCCGTCTGATCACTTGTCTCGGTCGATGGCTTGTGCGGTGTGTGTCCTGGTGTGGTGGTGGTCAGTTCGTCGCTTGTCGCGTGTGGTTTCGTTTGTGGGATGGTCTCTTTGAGCCACCGACCGCTCTGATAGAGACCACACACGAGTGTGTACACTACCATTCCAACAATACAGAACCAGCCGACGACGAAACGCTGGATCATGGTTGTTCCGCGCTTGGTAGACCTGTTATCTCGTTATTCAGTTGCTACTCCTCAGTAGGACCTACATAAAGCGTAGCGTTGGGCCCTCATGCTAGCGTGATGAACCAGTACTCTGGTGGATCGTTTGCCCTCGTTTTTCGATATTGGGTCTGGCAGCACAGACCGCCTGAGATACCTTCGTGACAGAGGATCTCTATTAGAAACTGTGGAGACAACCTCTTGAGAATCGCTGTACCGTCATCGAACTCAACAGGGTCGTGGCTACCTGTTGATCGCCCACGAATCGTTGTCACAGCATTTGCTGGAGGCTCGGCAGTCTCTCCGGATACATCCGGGATGCTGTGGTTGTGATAGCATGTGCCGCCAATGGCGCACTGATCTGGAGCGTCACAGTTCTTGCTTGTAGCGTGTGAAGGGCATCAGAGTGAACACGGACTGCTGCCGTGCGGGAGACCCCCCTATGTCCGCATAATCTCTCCATGGGCTCAAGGGATCGCTCCCGAGTTAGTGACCCACGACTGAAGTCGTGGAGTCCCTCCGTATTCCTCTGTGAGATGAATGAATGACCTCTCTCAGGGCCTCCACCATGTCCGCATAATCCACCGAGAAACGGAACGGATCGTCTCCTAAAGAGTCTCTCATATCGTCCGAATTCGGTCGTATATTATGTCAACAGTATGAACGTCCGTCCGAAAATTCAATAATGAAGACGCTCCGGACGCGATGGTTTTATATCGGGCGTACACGATCACGTTCGTATGTCGCGGTCGTTCACGGACCAGACGGACATCTTCGCCGACGAGACCGTTCTTTATGACTCCTGGACACCTGATGAGCTTCCAGAACGTGAAACGGAGCTCGACGACCTCCACGATGCCCTCGCGCCCGTGGCGAGAGGCGCTTCGCCGCACAACACGTTCGTCTACGGAAAGACAGGTCAGGGAAAAACCGTCGGTGTCACGTACAAACTAGCGGACCTGCGAGCGTTTGCCGACGACAACGATATCGATCTCTCCATCGTTCGGTATTCGTGTGCCAAAGACAATACGAGCTATCAGGTCGCCTCGAACCTTGTCGCGGAGTTGTCAGGCGAGAAGCCTCGAGGGTACGATAAGAAAACCGTCTTCGACCGTCTCTACGAGAATCTACAAGCTCTCGGTGGAACCGTGATCATCGTCCTCGACGAGATCGACTCGATCGGCACGGACGACGACATTCTATACGAGTTGCCGCGGGCTCGCGCCAACGGCCATCTGGAGGACATGTGGGTGTCCGTCATCGGCATTTCGAACGACTTCGAGTTCCGGGACAACCTGAGCCCGAAAGTCAAGGACACCCTCTGTGACGAGGAGCTCCACTTCGCTCCCTACGATGCGGGCGAACTCCGCTCGATTCTCACCCGGCGTGCTGAGAAGGCATTCAAAGACGACATTCTGTCCGAAGACGTCATTCCCCTCTGTGCGGCGATGGCGGCGCAGGATACGGGTTCGGCACGCCAGGCGATTCGGTACCTGTACAAGGCGGGTGAACTGGCGTCGAACGGCGGCGACGAGATAGTGACGGAAGCCCACGTTCGGGAGGCCGAAGCAGTCATCGAGCGCAAGAGCATCGAGCGTGGGATTCGAGATCTGACCACACAAGACCACCTCGCGTTGACGGCGATCGTTTCCCTGGAAGTGGACGGGGAGACGCCGGCACGCACGAAACAGGTGTATGCGAAGTACACGGACATCACCACCCGTATCGGCGCCGAATCGATCGCGATGCGGCGTGTTCGTGACCACCTTCAGGACCTTAATCTGGCCGGCGTCGTGAACGCGATGGAACGCAACACGGGCATACAGGGTGGACAACACTACCTCTTCGAGCTCGGCGCAGACCTCGGCACAACCATCGACGTCCTTCGCGAAAACGAGCGGCTGGGTGATGTGATGGACCGCATTACGGCGTAGAGAATTATGCGGACACGGTGGGGTGTCCCTCTGTGTGTGCTTGGGCGGTTCTCTGGTTCGTAAGTTATGCGGACGTGGGGGGGTCCCTCCGGTTGAGGGTGGTATTTCACACCGGGAGACACGTTAATGTGGTGACCACTCACCAATCAGGGTCAAGCGGCCTATGGCTGTACTTTCACTCTGCTCGCCTGAAGTATAAGTTGTAGAGCACGCAATCTGGGTGAGGGAGTAGAGTTGAGCCGATTGTAACAACCGTACCGCGACACACGAAGACACCGTACCGCCTCTCGGATGAGACGTGGTCAGAGGTCCTCGACATACTCCTGCCGGGTTTCGCGGCGGTCCGACTCGGTGCTCATGTCGTACCACCGCTCGATCGTGTCTGGGTTGGCGCCGCAGGATTCTGAGACCACTTCTTCGGTGGGGACACCGTTCGCCCGGAGGTGGGTGATGTATCCCCGGCGGACAGGATGCGGGGAGAGCGACTCCGAGCAGTCGTATGCGGCGATGTTCGTCTGTGCGGCGTCACACGTGTCTGGATCCTCGCCGACTGGACACTCTTGTCCGGTGGCACACGGACGGGTCCAGGCATAAACATACTGATGAATCGAACTCGGCGTCGTAGCCGTGCTTCAGGGAGTTGTTCTCTGATATTTGGTGCGAATAGTACAAACCTGTCTGTCACTCGGCTGTGGGACTTTTCATACGTCAGCAGGCTGGCTTTTGTGTCGTCGATAATGCTGACCAATTCGTCGTAGATTGGTTGAATCCGAATTCCTGGGGCCGTTGCTGGCGAGCTCGAGGAATATCGCTTGGTCATAGATACCCACAATTCAGCCTCACCTCTTAGCAGCTACAAACCATTGAATTGATTAACGAATGTGACAGACGTTTGTGCTGAGTAGAAGCATTCGCTGTGGCCAAATTTCCAAAGTATGTCCTCTCATCATAATTCTCCTACTGACGACGATGACCTGTGTTGTTCGGCAGGTGATCTCTGTGAGCGAAGACAGACCCTTTCGTTAGCTGATCTGACATCATTTGTTACGTCTCACGATATAGATCTTACCGATACGGTGACTCTCCAGTTCGATCGGACGTGATCCACGTGCCGGGACGATTGAGGCGCGTCGAACCGATGATTATGATACAGAGGACCTGGCTGGTAGTGGCCAGACGCTCGAAGATTCGTACTCGGCTGCCATCCAATGTTTTAGAGTCAAACATCAGAGCCGCACTTGTTGACGAAATCAACGACGAAACAGCGGTTGATAACGTTCTGATGGCGCTGCGAAATTGGAAGCACGGCAGCTATACCATTCACACACCGGAAGCTCTCCCGGATCAGCTACGCCCGAACGACGCCGGTGACCAGTATGCACATTACGCACAGACTCACGAACTCGTCTGTAAAGAAGCGTTGTCGATCGGCACCTCTGTACGCAACGACAACCTTGACGGAGATGATCCATCAATCCAAGAAGTTCGGGCACTTCAGTATATCCATGGCCTCTCACGATGCTTTCTCAGAGAACACCTCTCAGAAGACGGTCCGTTCACACTCCATCGAGGTGTGGGCGGTGTCGCGTTCGCGGATGTTGGACGACAACTAATCGACGACGAAGGGCCGCTGATCGAGGTGAATGAGAAGGCAGCGCTTGCGAATTTCTCCCCGTCGAAGGATGTCGCGAAAAGTTTCCGGGGGTTGATCCTCTCCCTATCGGTCTCTCCGGACGCAATCGCTGTGGCAGCCGATCAGCTGTTCAAATGTACTGACGAACATGGCGACATCACAAACCGTCATGCGGAGGTTCGTGTCGTAACTGACTGTTATCGTGAATCAGCATCTCTTGACGACTTACGACTTCCGAGCAATACGAAAGCTCACGACTTTCTGCAAAACCCTCACACGGATAATCTCGAAGACCACCGGTTCATGGCCAGCCTCCTGAATCGGTGGTTCAATCAATATGACTCGTCTGATGACCGCCCGATACCGCAGACAACGACCGGATTTGACCGAATCGAAGAATGGCATACTCAGTATCAGAATCTCCTCGAAACCCGTCAACGAGAAGCATTAGAACAGGAAAATTTTGAATTGGCAGACCGACTGAGTGAACGGCTCACAATCGTTGATGGGCTCACGAAAACCGCAGACACGGTTCGTGACGAACAAGAGATTTGAGGTGTTTTGCGAGCGGATTAGCGTAACAGTGGGGAGAGGCCCTCCAACAAAGGCTTTTAGTTTGGAGGTATCCAATAATTATCTAGTGATCCCAGATGACTGTTCACCTTGATCTATCTCCTGATACGGTGCCTGACTGGCTCGCAAAGGTAGCAGCAGGCGATAGTGAAGATGTCTGGGACCAACTCGACGAAGCAGAACGGAAACGACGTGCCGCCTCCGTACAATTAGATGCGCTCGCCGAAGAGCTAATTAACCGTAACCTCGCCCCCCCGGAAACTGCCCGGGAACTCGCTACAGTCTTGTATGAACAGCTCTCTGACGACGAGTTTCGGGAACTCCGCAAGGATGCGCTTGAGAGCGATCGTGACGAAGATTACGTCGATAAAGTCGCAACCGAGCTCGTAGACAATATTGAGGAGTTATCCGCAACAGCAGAATCTGCCCCCGTTGTAGCATTTCCTGACGCAGCGCGGTATGTGTCCTACGCAGCATCGGCTCAGTCGCAGTTTCCCACTGCCTTGTTCGGTGCTTTAGGGGCAGCTCGCGCGTCTTCAGAGGCGGCGCTTCTCCCGATAGTCGAGTTCTCTGATGAGCCCGAACGGATGACCGCAGATTACTCACCTCAACTCCAGGTGGAGGATCCGTCATCGCATACACAGGGCTGACACCGATCATTGTCCCCACATTTATGTTCTAGTCCTGTGAGTTCTCAGCCATGATTAGACGGTTTAGATACCGATGGGCGCAGTTTTTCTCTTCGTCACCTATCGAGCACACTGAACGCCGTAAGGAATCATGAAAGCAACACGATATCAAGTTACGTCCGTCGATCTCAGTCTTGACAACCCCGACCTCTCTGATATCGAGGACGGAGCTGTCAAGGTTGACTTCCAAGCGGGCAGTGAACCGGAATATGACGACGAGTTAGATGCTCTCGTTGGGGCGGCAACACTCAACATTGACCTCTACTCACACGATGGCATGGGTCGGCCGCCACAAGGTACGATCGGCGATCCGGATGCCAAACTCGGCGACATTTCGGTCACGTTCCGAATAATTCTCGAGGGCAATTCCGACACACTCACCACGATTGTGACAACATGGCAAGAAAATGGCTACACCGCACTCGATTCAGACACTCGCTTCCACTTGGAAAGTGGAATCGGGACTGAGATCATGAATCCACTCTCTGACCTCATTGATAGTTCGTTCAGAGGTTTACTCCCGCATACTCGATTTACACAGAGAACTCTCGACGAGTCAGATAATTCAGAATAATGCGATAATAGATCTGGTTCGCTCATTAACTATGTTTAGCAGAGTGTGCGGACTCGATTCTGGCTGACAGTTCTCGTATCCGATTCACCACTCGCCATCAATAGCGCGCTGATAGGCAGTTTCAGCCTGGTTTGCGACCGTGTCCCAGTCGTACTGCTGGGCGCGTTCCCGTGGCGATGTTTCGGGGCGCGCCCCACCCAGCGCGCTGTCGAGTATGTCGGTGAGCGCGTCGGCGTTCGGGTCGACGAGAAAGCCTGCGTCGTCGATGACTTCGTCTGCGGCCGAATCGGGATGATCTGCTGCGATGACGGTACAATCAGCTGCCATCGCCTCAGCAAACGTTAGGCCAAATCCTTCTCTTGTACTCGGCGAGCAGAAGATGTCGGCGGCCCGCATGTGGCCGAGGACATCCTCATAGTCGTCGAGGAAGCCGAGGAACTCGACGCGGTCTGTATGGGTGAGCGAGTCACGTTTTGTTTCGAGCCGGTTTCGTTCAGGGCCGTCACCGATGACTCCCAGTGTGGCATCGTGTCGGCAGCGACGTTATCGAACGCATCAAGCAGGACGTCCACGTTCTTATGCTCGATGAGCCGGCCCGCAAAGAGCATCTTGTAGCGCTCCTGTGGGAGTGGGGCCGTTGCGATCTGGTCAACGTCGATCCCATTCGGCACGATCTCGATGGTTTCGTGGGCAGGGCCGATGGTGGCGAGGTTATTGGCGGTGATCGACGATACCGCGATCGGTTGCTACGGTACGCGTGCGGTGACACGCTCGGTGACCTTGCCGAACGGCGCGAGGCGTCCGAGGTACTCCTCCCAGTAGTTGCCCCAGACCTCGTGCCAGGTCGTGACGACGGGTGTGTCCGTCCGCAGGCTCCCCAGTTTCGTCGACAGCACCGGGAAGTACGGGAAGACGCTGGCGACGACCACGTCGTGTTCTTCGTTTTGGAGCCGTTTGTACAGCGGGAGAGAGTGCGCTGCGAAGTCGATCGCCTCGGTGATCCAGTGCCACTTCTCCGGGTACAGGTCCTCTCGGGCGCAACCGCGTGGAACGTCAGTTCTACGCTTCGCTTCTGAGTGGGAGAAGGTGTCTGTATCGTTCTCGTCATCGTAAAGGGGCAGGTAGGGGTTGCGCAGACTTCCACCTGCTCGGGGAATAATTCGACGATGTCTCGTCAAAGAAGGGCATTAGCGACTTGTACGCAAGTGATAGAGGATTGTGGTTGCCTATGACGAGTCTTCATTAGAAATACAGACCGTCGAGATCGAGATCTTTTGTATCGACTCCACGTTGCTGGGGAGGTTCAAGCAGACTTTCTCGTCAAGCCAGTTGACGATGGAGTTAAGAAGTTGGTCTTCACGAATTCCACTATCTGCTACTGGTGTTTGGCCACATCAATATCATCAGCAAACAGAAGTCTCAACCAACCGATTTGTGGGGTACTCAAAACTGTTCGTCAAGTGAATTGCGTCAGTGACCCCATTGGTGTCAATTCCGAACATCTGGCGCATGTTATGGGATATTCTATTATTGTTCTATAATCACTTATGTGGTTAGGCTCTGTGCGTCAGCACATACCCCAGAACGGATGAGACCAGATCAACATCGCGGTCAATCCCGACCTCAAGTAACCTTGTGGATCAGATTCCTCTATGCGGTCGAGCATCTGGAAGATCGATACTAACTGCTGCTGCGCTGATGGGTGGTATATGCGTAAATGGAGCAACACCTATTCAGGCTCACCGCCCGGATGCTAGCGGCATCCGGGCGGCCTGCCATGATGCTGATTCCTTGGCACGTAGGCCAATCAGAGCCACGCGTTCTGAGACGCTGTTGAATCATCGGCCTTTGACCACCCCAGTACCTCTCTACGCACGCTGGGGACTTAGCAGGCTTCATCCCATCAGAGCAATCCATAATCAACAATCGTAGTAGTTATTCGACGATCGAACGTCAATTGAGGTGATAATAAACTGGACAATACCAGCAATAGGAAAAATAAAATGATTTATAGTGACAAACTATGCGGTTTTTGACAAGAAGGTAAGACTAATACATGCACAACGGACTATTACCCAGCAGACACCGCAGACTCACAAAATATAATGTCAATGCAAGAAGACACTCGTTCGTTGGAACTGCCGGAGCAAGTTGTCGAACGCGTCGAAGAGAGACTGCCACGAACAGAATGGGACGAGCCCAGAGAATACGTCACGTACGTCCTTGAGGAAGTACTCTATCAAGTTGAGCAAGAGACTGAGGACGATGATTTTGAGGAAGTCGACGAAGCGAAAGTCGAGGACCGCCTGAAGTCACTCGGCTACCTCGACGAATGATTACGTCCCGTGGCGTCGTGTTCGCCAACTAGTGTTCTTACTGGTAGTATGGATCTCTTCACCCACCTATCCTTGCCGGTGACGGCCTCGTACGTGCTGCGACCGGGATTCTTCGAGCAGCCGTGGCGATTCTCGCTAGCAGGATTCAGTCTGCTGTCTGATCTCGATAAGCTCCTTGGTGTTCCGGGATTGTTACACTCCGCTGTTACACTCGTACCCATTACGGGATTTCTGTTCTTCATTGAGTACGCCGTCCGCAGAAACCTCACTGTAACTCCGATGGTGGCGGCGTTCATCTGGAGTCACCTTCTGTTAGATGTTTTGGACGGTGGCCCAGTTCCCTTATTGTTCCCACTTGTGCGGACTGGTATTGGCTTTCAGTATCCGGCACAGACAGTCTTCGGGGAGGGCATTATAGGTGTGCGGTTGCGTGGGCCGCTCGTAGCGCTCCGAATGGCCGTCCCCGTCCCGGATTCAACACCTATGGATTGACAAAGGGGAACGGAGTAGCAAGCGCATTCTTGTTTATTGCCGTCCTTGTAGACGTGTTTCGATCGAAGTGGGAGGTGAGTCTCTGATCCACGTTGTCCATCTCTACGACGGCCACGAACAAGTGTACGGCGGCCGAGGTTCGGTACCGGGTGTCGTGTGGAATATCGCCCGCGAGACAGCTGCAGCGAACCACGATGTGACGGTGTTAGAGCGGCGGTGGGACGATCTCCCAGCGACCGCCGAATACGACGGTGTCGCATTCCACCGTCTCAATCTCCGAACAGGAGCCGACAAACCGTGGATGCGTGTTCCCTACGAAGAAGTGACATCACCTGGTGGTGCAGTACGCCTCGTCGGTGACCGGACAAACTTCGCCTTCGCGGCGTTACGCTGGCTATACGAGATGGAGTTCGACATCCTCCACGTTCACCTCCCGTTCGCGGCAAATGTCATTGCGACCGTTGCGCCACAGTTGCGTGACCGCATGGTGTACACCGCTCACCTCGGGGAACTCCGGCTCGACCTCCTTGAAGACAGTCAGGGAGACAGTAGTGACGAATCTGGACTGGACGTTCCTGCGGTTCTCTCGGCTTTCTCGCCGGATGTTTATTTGGCGAAACGTGTGGCGGCGACGACTGTCCTGAACCCGGGCATTGAGTCTCGGATTCGTCGACCAAGGCGTAGACGCGACCGCGTTGCACGTGATTCCTAACGGCGTCGATATTGAGCGATTTGGTAATATGGACGCCACGGCAGTCGAGCGTGTCCGAAAAAAATACGGTATCGGTGACTGTCCGGTCGTGTTGTTCGTGGGAACTGTGATGCCGCGGAAGGGTGTAGTCGAGCTAGTGCGGGCGTTTGACCAGCTCGTGAACGAGCGTGGACGAGATATACACCTCGTGCTCGTCGGTGAGACCGGGCTTGATGAAGCATATGTAGAAAAGGTAGAAAGCTTCATATCACGTGACAAACTGGATAATCATGTTACGATGCCCGGTTTCGTTCCCGGTGATGACCTACCAGCGCTCTACCGGCTCGCCGATGTCCTTGCCGTGCCTTCACTGGAAGAGGGATTCGGAATGACCGCTATCGAGGCAATGGCCGCCGGAACGCCCGTAGTCGGGTCACGTGTTGGTGGCCTACCGCAGGTAATCGAGTCCGGGCAGACAGGCTTGCTCACGGAACCCGGAGATGTTGACGGACTTGCTACTGCAATTGAAGACGTGCTCACACAGCTAGATCGAGATGACATCACAGACATGGTTAGACAGAAAGCAATGAAATATTCGTGGGAATCAGTCGCAACGCAGTTCGAAACAGTCTACGAGGGAATTCAGAATGAGTGAGAATATCGTACTTGTCTCTATCGACAGCTTACGTGCGGACTACTGTGGGTTCATGGGCCATGAAGGTGGGATCACACCGACTCTTGACTCGATGGCCAAAGATGCAATTGTTTTTGAGAACGCTACTTCACCAGGTCCACGGACGCCTGAATCAATGCCGGGTATCTTCACTGGTGAGTTCGTTTCTGATGACTTGCCGACGGATATGGTTCCTCAGAGAGAGTTGATTAACAAGCATATGGAGCGACACCGGACGCTCCCAGAACAGCTCTCGGAGATGGGATACACAACAATCGGACTTACGCCGAACCCGTTCACGTCTCGGTTCTTCGGATTTGATCGTGGTTTCGACTACTTCCAAGACTTTATTGGTGATTCGTCTGACGGTTTCTATCAACGCCTGTTTAAGGGTTGGCTCGGTGGAGATACCGTCTCAAACGTGCTCCGGCTGTCCCGGAACATGATTCAACGAGAGGAAGTCTTCAAACCCTGGGAATCGTTCTACGACGAAGCGATTTCCGAGGTTCAAGACACCGAGGAGCCATACTTCTTGTGGGTCTTCCTGATGGACGTTCACGAGCCATATATGGCGGGAGACGGATTCCGCTCAACAAAGTTCTGGGAGCGCTGGAGCGCGATCTGGCGACTCTACTTAGGAGACAAGGAGTCGCCATTCGACGAGAAGACGACTCGGCGACTGATTCGGGCGTACGAAGACTCTATCGAGTATACGGATGCGTTCTTCGATCGGTTATTAGACGATCTGAGATGACACAGATCCAACCGTATTCATGCATGGCGACCACGGAGAAGCGTTTGGCGAACACGGTGTCTATTCCCACGAACCGTACTTTTACGAAGAAAATATCCATGTACCATTGCTTGCCTATGGCGACGGTAGTGATCGAATTAAAGAACCGATCTCTGTGCGGCGAATCCCTGATCTGGTCATCGACGCGGCGAACGGGAAGCTCGCAGAGAACGTCCGTCAACAGACAGGGACATTCTCTGTGTCAAGGACAGCAGCAGATCACAAAATTTCGCTCCGAGGGAGCAACTGGAAGTACGTACATGGTGACGACAATGACGTGACTCGACTGGTCGATCTCGACGACAAAGAGTTACCGACCAATGGTCACTCGGAATTGCTTGAACGACTCGCACAGAATAGCGAGGAATCGATTCGAGAACGGCAGCGGATCAATGAAGCTGTAGCAGACGCATTTGTGGAATCACAGCTCTGATAGATATGGGAGAAAATATCATCTTTGTTACTATTGATAGTCTGCGTGCGGACCACTGCGGCCATCATGGGTACAACCGTGAGACAACACCTACACTTGACCAGATGGCCTCCGAGGGATTGGTTTTTGAGAATGCAATTGCTCCCGGCCCTCGAACACCCGATTCACTACCAGCAATCTTCACTGGCTATCGCCCCATCCCGGACGATCAGCGTATCGAATCAGAACGCGAGGTTATTTCGAACCATCTCAATCGGCACACAACTCTCGCAGAACACTTCTCTAAAAAGGGGTACGATACTGCCGGATTCACACCGAACCCGTATACATCTAGATATTTTAACTTCGACACAGGATTTCATCACTATCAGGATTTTATGGATGAAGACCGTTCGAGACGCCTGTTTGAACGGATACTAGAAGGAGGATCACTGCCATCTGTAGCACTTCGCTTGCTACTCAGTGGAATACAACGCGAGAATGTATTCAAACCGTGGGAAGCGTATTACAATGAAATCCTAGAATGGATTGAGTCCGCTTCAGAACCGTATTTCCTGTGGGTCTTCCTGATGGATTGCCACATACCATATCTGGCAAACTCTGAGACGCGCACGCAGTCCCGACTGAACTCCTACTACGCAAATCTCCGCTGGTACTGGGAAGACAAAGACGAGCGGTTCCCAGACCAGGACCACGATCGTTTGGTGACGGCCTATGACGACTCGATTCGGTACTCCGACGCATTCCTCAACCAACTGTCTTCAGACATCTCTGACGCATCTTTCGTCGTCACTGCAGATCACGGCGAATCATTCTTCGAACATGGTCGATACGGCCACCCACCCGAGTGTCTCTATGAAGAGAATATCAATGTCCCATTGGTGGTCTACGACGGATCCACCGAGGGAAGTGTCTCAAAACCAGTCTCCATCTCAGATCTCGGAAACCTTCTAAACTCGATCAGTGAGGGCACACCAAAGATGTCCTCCCCGAATACAATAGTATCTCACCCGTTAGGCGGGGATAAAGTAGCAGTTAGAGGAGACAAATGGAAATATATCAGTAAATCGGTCAGTAACGGCTCAGATACTGCGGAAGTATATAATCTTCTCGACAACCCAGATGAAACTAACAACATCGCGGAAACAGAAAGTCAGCTCTCTGAGATAGGCCAGTCGATATGCGCAAGACGCAGTTCTCAAGAGCGGGAACGAGAGATGATTCGTCAAGTCGTTATGGACAACAATCTACAGGTATGACAGATATTTGTATTGCTCACGGCGGTGACATCGGTGAACCTAATGGGGGAACAGACAGGGTTACCGCGTTAGCAGCGGGATTGAGCGACCGCGGATACGACGTTACCCTCGTTGTTCCCACCCCCAGCAATCAACTAGACGAACGCTTTTCCGATCTCCGGATTGAATCGATAGACTTGCCGACACACGGTGTCTCGACACAGCCGAGACGTGCGTATCAGATCTCCAAGCGGGCTATTGAGGTCGCAGACAAGGAAAACGCAAAACTCCAGTTCGAACATTCCACACTCGCCGGCGTCGGAACGTTTCGAGGTGTCTCAGATTTCGTGCTAGACATCCACGACCTTGCGTTTCGTTCACCCCTATATGGCGAACTCCCGATGGGATCGATTATCCAGCGCTTCATCGAATTTGTTGAGGGACGAGCGATCCATCGTGCGAACAATATTGTCGTCGTCTCAAAATTGATGAAAGAGATTATCGTTGAACAGTGGAAAGTACCAGTAGACGATATCATCGTCGTGCCGAACGGTTACTTCGAACACCGGATCGCTCCGTACCGTTCAGTGGAGACCGTTCCAAGTCGAGTCGCGTTCCTCGGGACACTTCACCCAAAGCTCGACATTGAGGCCATGTATGATATTGCCAGGCTACCTGAAGTAGATGAGTTTGTTGTTATTGGAGACGGAAATCGTCGAGAAGATCTGGAATCTGCAAGCAAGCAGATTGATTCCCTCAGTGTAACGGGACGTTTACCAGATGAAAAAGCGTTCCAGCTAGTAAGTAGTGCCGCAGTCGCAGTTAATCCGCAGTTCCCGTCAGAGCTCCAAGCGACCTCCTCCCCGGTCAAGCTCTACTACTATGCCGGCCTAGGTGTCCCGTCTGTCGTTACAGAAGGTCCAGAACTTGCCACAGACTTAGAGGCTGCGGGAGCTGCGAAAGTGGTCTCCCCAAATGAAGATTTCGATATCGCAGTTAGAGAACTTCTCAATTCCAAAGATCGGCGAGAGTCAATGAAACAGTCCGCGAGAAGGGCGGCTGAAACGTTTCAGTGGTCACGGCGGGCAGCACAGTTTGCAGAGGTCTACGAACCGGTGGTCGACATGTGACTCGTATAGTACAGTTGTCTGTCCGAAAGACTAACTAATCACTATGATTAAATACCTATCAAGCAGATGATTCGACCTATCCCATCGTCTATTCACGTCGATGCGAGACAAATTGTAGCTATTGTTTGGACTGTCCAATTGTCATTATTCGTCCTCACTGCGCTTGCTGATCTCGGGGTTCACGTACCATTAATTCGTCCTCCTCTAGCCGTATTTTACTTGACGTTCGCTCTAGGCGCGTTGATGGGGTTGGCGTTCAACCTGCAGACTTCAACAGTTACGCGGGCAGTTCTCTACGTCGTTGGAATGAGTCTCATGATTGTAATGGGTATCGGCGCAGTTATCAGTTTGATTTATCCTCTATTAGGTGTGGATCGTCCACTCTCGACGTGGCCAGTTCTATTGACGCTATCTGCTTTGGTTACTGTTCTCAGCGCTAAAGTCATCCACAGTAGTGATTTCTCATGTGTTATTAATATTGATGATACTATCTCCCCCTTACCGCTCGCGTTCCTGTTTCTACCGATTACAAGCATTTTCGGATCATACGCACTTGTGAGGTTTGATAACAACCTACTTTTGCTCTACTTGCTCGGCGTTATAGGGATGATTCCCGTCGCTGTTGCGGTTCGAGATCGTAATTCGCAGTGGTACGGCTTTGTAGTTTGGTGTTTTGCCTTCGCATTGGTGTATCACGCTGGTCTCTGGCCGTTCAGTGGCGGTCATCCCGAGTTCGCATTGATGATGGAACATGGCCGCTGGTTGCCGAACGCTAATCCGGGTGTTGGTTCATTGTTACCGAACTCAGTCTTGTTTCCTATCTACGCCCTGTTGACAGGGTTTCCGATGGCAGTCGAATGGTCTGTAGTTAATCCTTTTCTCGTATCGTTTCTTCCTGTTGCCCTGTATACAATATACCGGTCACAGGTCAGTGCAAAACGAGCGCTAATCGCGTCGTGTCTTTTTACATTTTCATATCCATTTTACGTCTTGTTTCCGGGTGCAGGACGAACGGCGACACCGATTATGTTTCTCGCTCTGATGGGTGTCACTGTTACGGATCAGGAACTCACTGGCATCCAGAAACAGGTTCTTACGATAACTTTCGCCGCTGGTTTAGTTGTCTCTCACTACGGGACCGCGTATGTCATTATGTTCGCGCTTCTGGTAGGTGCGGTCATCTTCCAGAGCATTCAACAAATTGATATTCTGCACGACTACTTGGACGAAGATAGCAAGATTGGATATATAAATCAACAATTTCGGTTTTCTTTGTCATTTAGACAGCAGGTGTTCCGGCCCACATTTCTATTCCTCTACTCGATATTCGCAATAGCGTGGTATATATACACAGCTGAAGGTGTAAAGTTTTACCAACTTCCAATAAAGGTTGTTGATGCAATTTATGGAATTATCTACGGTCAAGCGTCGGGTAGCGCCGCAAACGTGGTCACGAAAGACTACGGCTCGCAGTTAGTTGCGACAACCCGACTGTTCTATATATTTTTTGGTGCTCTGATGAGTATTGGATTTCTTTATGTCGGGTACCAGCGTGCGGTTCGTCGCAACCAATTAACCTCTGACCAGTTCTATGCGATTGGGAGCAGGGCACTTCGCTATGCTCGCTGGATCCGCGTTACCATCTGGGACAGGGTTCTCCGTTGCCCGCGTGATGATGATCGTATTCACGTTTTCAGCACCATTCGCCCTTTTTGGTATTGATGGCATACAGAGCGCAATTTCGTTTATTATGGAGCAACTATCGGTTCCTAATTTAGTTTCTAGAACAGAGGCAGTGCAAGTGTTTGCGGTTATTCTCTGTATCTTCTTACTCATGAACTCGGGTGTTACTGCGGAGCTTGTACAGCGCGATTACTCACCAAGTCAAAAAATAAGTAATGAAAGACTCCTGAATAGCGATGTACCGTCTGAACGGGCACAAGCCACGCAGTGTTTACCCTGTGATGTTAATACACATGTATGGTTATATAAACATGCAAGCGGGAGTATTCAGGCATATGGTGACGAATATATTGAGTCACAAACAGATTTCTATTCCGCTGCTATTACTGAACGTGTTGGATTTACTCCAGGGCCAAACTACTATAAATCAATATGGACTGCTCGTAACGGCACGAATGAAACCGCATATTTAGTATTGTTACCACGGAATATTGATACTAATGGAGTCTACGAAACGAAATACCGATGGCATTCAATGGACAAACTCGAACCAATATATCAAAATTCGAGCGTAATATACCATTCAAATGAAACTAACATTTATATAACCTATGGTGATTAGACTCACAGGTGACTAAATTGTCTTCGTTAAGCTATGTACGGATCGTGTTTACTTAAACATCGATTCCAGCAGACGGCGAAGTTTCGGAGACTGACTCTGCTGTCGTTGGCTCCGTATTTCTAGATGTATTCAAAAACAAAGTTTTCGACTTTTATTTCTCTAAATATATCCGACGATATCTCGATTTCCATGACGAATGATTTGAAATCGGAGCGGCGATCGTGAGAGTATAGCTGTGAGATGTCCTCCAGCGTCAACGAGAAAGAGTGGATTCTCAACGTGTGGGTCTCTCTGAAATTGCGGAAAACACTAGAATAAATTGTTGACTTTGGACGGGAATACGTTAACGTGAAGGAATTCATTTGCGCGAGGATCTACGGCGGCTTACAGCCAGAATCTGTCCGAGTCGCTCTGAATCGCAGTCTCATCGACTGCCACGCGAGTTCGGCTCGCACCGTCAGCTGACTGTAGATCGGCCTTCTGAATCCAGTTGTGAATTGCTGTTCGACTCCGATCGACACCCAACTTCTCAAGATATCGTTTGGTATTTGAAGTGATAGTCCAGCAAGATGGTGTTGAATATCGGTTTCAATGAGTTCGTGAGGTGTCCGCTCTCGCTCCACAAACTCCATGTCTATTCAGTCTGTATAGCCGTTGAAGAAGTTGTTTTCTGACATAAAGTATTCGAAACTATGGCCGCCTCATTCTTAACTTGTACGTGTTTAGCCCCAGAGAATTTCGGCACTGTCTCGTAGCAGGCGACCAATCGGGGAGATATGTACCCTCAGCAAGGGCTAGTTGAACTTCTTCAGGGATGGTCTCCGTCGGAGACCATCCCGGTGACGCTGCTGAGGTAACGCTGAGGTGGTCATAGTGGATAGCCACGACCTCAGCAAAGACGAGCTTCTCTCACGGTTTCTCCAAATGGAAGAGCGGATCGACGAGCTAGAGGGAAATCTCAAACAGAAGGACGAGCGAATCGAAGAACTCGAAACACGCCTTCGCAAATACGAGAATCCGCACACTCCACCCAGCAAGCGACGGTCAGGGACCGACGAGTCCCCGACCTCGCAGGATGACGAAGACGACGATGTCCGAACTGACGGCGGCACTCCCGGTCGGAAGGACGGTCACGATCCGGAGTGGCGTTCTACAGCTGATCCCGACGAAGAAATCGAACTCACCTGTGACTGTTGTCCTGAGTGTGGCGAGCACTTCGACGAGTCGGTGGGCGTCAGCCCCCGACTCGTCGAGGAGATCCCTGATCCGCAGCCCCCAGAAATCACCCGGTACAACCGCCACTACTACCAGTGCGCTTCCTGTGGGACAGAGACAGTTGCTACACACCCCGACTGCCCCGATGAGGGGCAGTTCGGGGTGAACGTCATCGCTCAATCAGCTCTGTCACGGTACGATCACCGCCTTCCGTACCGGAAGATCGCTGATCGCTTCGAGCAACTGCACGGACTCGAGCTCTCGGTCGGATCCGCGTGGCACGCGACCGAGCGCGCTGCGCGCGCCGGTCGCTGTGAGTACGAGGAGATCCGTCAAGAGATTCAGGATGCTGACGTGGTTCACATCGACGAGACAGGCATCAAACGCGACGGTGAGCAAGCGTGGATTTGGACGTTTCAGACCGTCCAACACACGTTGTACGCGGTCAGGGAGAGTCGTGGAAGTGATGTTCCCGCAGAAGTCCTCGGCGAGGACTTCGCGGGAACGGTCGTCTGTGACGGGTGGACGGCGTACCCAGCTTTCAGCAGCAACCTCCAGCGGTGTTGGGCGCACATTCTTCGAGAGGCTGAAGACGCCGCGGAAAAGCAGGCAGAAGGTGAACCGATCCACCAGGCTCTCAGACAGGTATACGTCGCTCTCCAGGCCCGGCTGGAGAGAGACCCAAGTCCTCGTGAGAGAGCAGACCTCCAGCGTGTGGCGCGAAGAGGGCTTGAATCGCTGATTGACCGGTCAGTACCCGACGGACCAGTGGCAACACTGCTCGGGAAGATCGAAGGAGGTCTCGACCACTGGCTCACCTTCGTCGGTGAGCCAGCGGTCTCTCCGACGAACAATGCCGCAGAGAACGCGCTTCGTGAGCCAGTAGTTCTCCGGAAAATCATCGGAACGCTCCGTAATGACCAAGGAATGTTCGTTCACGAGACGGTCTTGTCCCTGCTGGCGCCACGTCGCCAGCAGGGACGCAATCCATACGAAGAGCTTCGTCGAGTCGTCAGCAATAATGAAATGATCTCACGGGCTCACGCTGTGCCGGCTGTCGGGACCTCGGGGTAAACACGTACCTTAACTTAATGTCGCCGTCTTTGACCACTCCAGTCTCTTCACGTACGCTGCAGGCTTTTATCCCATCAGAGCCATTTTATCGTAAACTTTGCAATAGTTCCATGTCGCTACTATTAATGAATAGTGCTACTAATAGTAAACAATATATGAATATTACAGGAGCCATTAGAGCAAAACTAAATAATCCATCATACGGTATAGTATAATATATAAAGCACACCGGAATTGCACTGACTATAATTGATAGGAGTTTAGGTGTGATGGTATGTAGCCCAAATTCGTTGTATAGAATGCCCATTGCAACCATGCCTCCAATAAATGTAGACACGGCGAGACCAATCGCAGCTCCCGTTATCCCTAATGTTGGAACTAACAGATAATTAAGGATACTGTTTACCGAAACTTGTAATATAGTAATATAAAGCACGACATATTTTCTCCCAACTCCTATTAAAGAAGGTATTGGTAGTCCGAATATGAACGAAACCATACTACCTAATAGAATAATCCGAACTGATTCTGTGCCTGAGAGATAGTTTGAACCAAATGATAATCTGACTATTGGTTCAGTGAATAGAAAAAGTAAAATAAATATGGGGATTGCCACCAGAACCATATATTTGGTAATATCTCTATATATCTGAATCATACGCACATAATTTTCTTTTTTATCAAGTTTTGCCATTGTAGGAGGTAATAAAAATGCGATACTTGAAATAAGTGAGTTGAGTACGTTCCCAATTTGTAGGGATACATTATATATTCCAACATCTTCGGAATTCAAAAAATATCCGACCATATATATGTCTATATTTGAGTTCAAAAAGTTGACGCCTTGGAAGGCTAACAGAGGAATTGAAAAGTATAGTATCTCCTTATACCTAGCTTTGGCATGATAATTCAGGTTCGAAAGGAGATCCCAGATAAGAGCGACAGATAAAAAAAAGCAAGTAATTATTGCTATGGCATGACCAATAATTGCACCAACTGATGCAAATCCTAACAGCACTAATCCTCCAATAAATAACAATCTGCCAACAGGGCGAGCTATTTGCCTCACATATGCATGAGGCTTTGCATCACCTATTCCTTTAGATATGGAAATAGTAAGACCAGTGAGAACAGTAAAGGGAATACTGATTACAGCCAGTCTAATTAGAGTAGATAATTCTGGTATATCAAAAATTCGATCAGATATTATTGGTGATAGTACAAACAAGCCCAATGATATGAGTATACTTGACACAAATCCAATTTGAAGTGCAGCCCATATTACGCCAGATAATTTATCATTATCGTCTTCATATATCGGAACTTTTCTCATAATACCATCGTCTAGTCCGCTGTTTGCGAGAAAAGTCGCCATATTAATTATACTTAAGACTAATATCACTTGGCCGTATCCGGATTCTGTTAAAAATCGTGCCATAGCGATTTGAACAAGATATCCGACCGTGATCGATATGATCTTGCTCCCCGATACTAAAATTCCTCCTGATAGAATAGAACTAATGTCAGTTCTCTGCTGACTTTCTTCAACCATTATTCAAGATAGCCAAGATCTTGAAGTCTACTATTAACACTAGAGGCTTTATTTGGATTAGATTCTGAAACGAGTTGAGAGGTAGTAACTTTTTTGCGTTTATCAAAGGGTGGCACCAACCAAGGTACATTGACTAGTTCTGGTGTGTAAATTCCAGTTGGGTGGCCCCATTCTCTAACTGGAATAGGAGAGCTCCGTTCACCCAGCATATTACCGTGGTCGGAGGTGATTACTGTCTTCCCGACTAGTTCGTCTAGTAAGTCTTTGACTTGGTTTAAACATATTCTCAAATTCTGCTCATAAGATTTATAAACAGAATGAGTATCAACTGAGATCTCCCCCAAATATATCTGTGTCCATGACCCGGCTTCTCCCGGTTTCAAAAACGCTTGAGAATTATCAAAGTCGCTAGGCTTGTCGCCAATAAATGGATAATGTGGTTGAATGTAATGTACTATAAATCTCTTTTCAGGAAACTCTTTACTCAACTTCATTGCTTCATTTGTAACGGTAGTCGGTAAAACCGTTTTTTTCTCACTATCCCAATTGTTCTCCCAGACATTTTCTACATGGAATATTTTGGAATTAATTTCATCACGGTGTCGATGGAGTTGTGGATTAGAATTTACATAAACAGTGTCAAGTAATTTTTTATTTTTGAAATTTCCACGCAGGAACTCTACAGTACTCGAACCTCGTGAAATTCTTGATTCAAGTTTTCCCGTAATTATATCTTTATTATTCTTTAACAGATTAAACCTACACGCGTCAAGTAAAATGAGATTATCCCAATCTTCCTCAAATATATCAATACCCTTATTATTGTATTCTCGTCGTCGAAATTGAGTATAATATGCCCTGTTGGCTTTTCTTGCCAGTAATTTTGGGTGGTGAGCTGTACGGGATAGTTCACTAACTAGGCTCATAGTAGCTCGATCTGATTTAGGATATTTTCAACATTTATACTTTTTCCACTAAGGGGTGTAGTTGATGGATAAAATGGTGTTCTGTGGTGTGAATCTCCGGAATCTGTCCGAGATGGTACACCGTACTCTGAGAGGATGATTGTTTCATCGAATCCATTAGAGCTAGCACTCTTAATTAGTTCATTACAATAACTTCCAATCCGATCATAAGCTTTTCTCACTTTTTCCATATCCCAGTTATTTTCGTAGTATACGTGTTGTATCGAGTCTATGTATTGGAAATGGATCATGAGTAAATCGTAGTCTCTCTTGAGTTCTTTTTCAAGTACTTTTTTTCTCCACTGAAAATTCTTCTCTATGAGCTTTTCGGATTCTTTTTCACCTAGTCCAGGATATTCGTTTGCCCTAATTGTATTACGAAAAATAAGCCATTGGATTTCTGGATTGTACGAAGGTAAAAATAAGGGCCTGGCACAAATATTTTGATCGAAGACAGTCGATGTTTCAATTTCACTTTCTATATACCTTCTTCGCCGGCAGAAGTCCCACCCTTTATTAGTATATATCTTTCTCCGGTACATCTCTCCCCACTCTGGAAGGATTTCTTCCACTTTTCGCACAAGTGGATTTGTATAGTGCATCGAACCTAGAATTCCGTGTTCTTGCGGTGGTTTACCTGTTATCATCGATGCTATAATTTCATCGGGTTCTGTCTTTTCACAAACACTAATGTCAATTGAGCCATGATAGTCCGTGGTTAGATCTTCCTCCAAACTGAATAGTTTAGAAAGACGATAATCTATTCCCCCAAATATTGGTATAAAATATTTTTTACTCATCGCCCACCAACATTTTGTACTCCGAAACGTATTCTGACACCATTCGTTCAGCATTAAACCTTTTTTTTGCCATCTCAAGACCTCTTTGTCCCATCGTGTAAGCCTCGTCGCTCTGGATAATATCAATCATTCTTTCACTCAGTATTGACACATTTGTACGAGGGATTAAATAACCTGTCTTACCGTCCTTTACTACATCATTATTTCCAGGTACATCTGATGCTATAATTGGTAAGCCCCCAGACATCGCTTCAAGTAATGAGATTGGTAACCCCTCATTACGAGAATACGACACATAGGTGTCTGCTAATCTCAGATACGGATTAATAGACTCAACAAACCCAAGAATTGAGACATTTGATGAAAGATTACATTCCTTAACACAACTTCGAAGTTTGTTCTCCAAGGGCCCACCACCAACAAGAATAAGATGTGCCTTAGGTTCAGATTTCACAACAGTTTCCATAGCTTTTATAATATCGATCTGTGATTTTTGTTTTACATATCTGCCAATATTCAAGAATACAAATTTATCTTCAAAATCCAATTTTTCCTTAACTTTTTTCATTGAAGATGATTTTATTAATTTATTTAGCTCTTCAATATCTATTCCATTGTTTATTGTTTTTATTTTTTTCATACTATATACGTGAGAATCCACCATCTCATTTTTAACACCCCTAGATACAGATACCGTCCGATTATCGGCGAATACTGTTGCTTTGTCAGCTGCCCTAATCACCGGATGGAATTGAGAAGGAATATTATGATACGTACTAATAATTCTGGAGTTAGATATGGTACCAGCAATCCGTCCAATCGAACGAGCATGTGGGAGATGCAGATGAATCAGATCATACTCATTTTGATTAAAATGTGAGATTACCCTAGGTATTACTCTAACATCTAATAACGAATTAGCATCAAATGACGTTACTTCAATTCCAAGTTCTTCAAGATCCTCTCTACGGTCATGATCTACCCCAAAGTAGCAAACATCATATTTGATGTTATCATTATTAGTCTTATTTATTATATCATAGACAATTCTTTCTGCTCCCGCATGAGCTAACGTATTTATAAAGTGGCAGACATCCATTTGTGATAAAAACTACTTATCCCGACATCGTATTAATATTTTGGCTCTGTGGTTTCGGTACACAGAGGCGGATTTCACGGATATCGGACGCTCCGACGGAGGTTGTAGACGGTGGCTTTCAGCAGCATCGCTCTTCTGTAGGAGATTGTTGATACTGCTGAGCTGCTGCTGTCGAGTCGAAGAGGACAAGGACACCGCGTCAGCGGTGTCCGACACGAATGATTCCGCTGGATGTGTTTGGGTCGGAATCGGTCGCAGCGGACCTGTTACAGCAGGTTCGCTGGCGTGACGGTGTTTCCTGTCCTCGCTGCCGTTCTGACCGAACGGTCAGAAACGGCAGCTATGGGCAGTTTCAGCGGTATCTGTGTAAGGATTGCGACCGCACGTTCAATGATAAGACCGGCACAATCTTCGCTCACTCGAAGATCGCACTCCGCAAATGGTTGTTCTCGATCTACGCGTTCTTGCGGTTTAACACCAGTCACTGGCAGTTACAGTGCGAAATAGAAGTCACCTACAAAACGATCCACAGGCGTGTCGAGCGCTTCGCCGAAGCGCTCGACGCGCCGTCACTCGATTTCCGTGGCCCAGTCGAAATTGATGAGTCTACGTCTCTGCCGGCTTGAAAGGCCGCGAGCGCGACCGCTGGTTGCGCTCTCGCGGCCTCTCTCGATGCGGACGCGGAACGTATGAGCAAGACAAACCGCCCGTGTTCGTCCTCGTGGATCGTGGCACTGAGCAACGGTACGTTGTGCCGGCGAAATCCGCAGACGAATCGACGATCCGGCTCCTGCTGGCTGACCGCCAGCAGGAGCCTCTCACGGTCTATACCGAGGGATTTTGCGCGTACGATCCGCTTGAAGAAGATGAGCAATTCGACCGCGAATACGTCGTTCACGGAGACGGTGAATCCGCCGACGACACGGTCCACGTGAACACCTGCGAGAGCCACGCGTCGCTGGCGCGACGGTGGCTCTCGCCGCATCGAGGCATCTCAAAAGATCGCCTCACACAGTATCTCCGAGCGTTTCAACTCAGACGAGAACTCTACCGCAAACCCGGACGACAAGCGCTCAAACACGCCGTCAAAGCGTCTCTCTGAAATCAACAATGTGCTAAACAAGAGCGTTCGGTGTTTAATCAGCGGTCTGATGCCGTTTTCGCGGAGTTCATCGTGGAAGGCTTTGGCGTCGTAGCCGCGATCAGCAGCGAGGCTCCGCAGGTCACCGGCGTTACGCCGGGCGACCTGCGGGCCAATCTTCGCATCGTGTTTCTTTGAGGTCGTCGAGTGGATGTCGGTGATGTACAGCGTCTCGACATCCACGAGAGCCGTGACTTTCAGCGCTCGAACGCGGTAGTTCGTGCGGTTAGCGTAGTGGCGGCTGGGCTGATCACGATCAAAGCCAGTCGAATCGATAGCAGCGTGGCCGGTGCGTTTCTCGGCTGACGCGCCGAGAAACGCACGCCACGTCCTGGTCGGAATCCGCTCAAACCACGTGCGAAGCACCGTGTAGTGTGGAAGTCTAGTGAGTCCGATCTCTTCAAGGACGCCGGGCATTTCTGAGAGCAAATCCACCGCAACGCGGTAGGATTTGCCCAACTCAATGCGGAGTGCATACACGGTGAGCATCGCCCACTCGGCCAACCCGCCTCCCCCGCTGGGGTCGGCGGGTTCGTCCGGATTAGCGACAACTGATTTAGCCTTAGCCACCGTAACACGCGTGAAGAGACGGATTTCGGATGTCACACCGATCTGTCTGTTCGCTTTCTACAGCAATAACGGAGTCGTAGCCCTCGCGTCTAGCGAAACTACAGAGCCAAGAAATTATAATATTATCTATGAAAGATAGTTATTAGCTGTCGATTGTTCCTTGATGGGAGTCTCCCATCAGATACTTGTTTTGAATCGATCGACCAAACTCCCACCCTGGCCGACCAAATAACGAAAGCACTAATGCAGCGATATATTCTAATTGAATGCCCTGTGCAAGTCGGTTAACTGAAAGAAGATGTCGAATAGAGTCTCCCGACCACATTTGTCGGTTATACTTGGTACTTGCTGCAAGGAGATGGGCGCGTATCATTGCTTCTTGTCGGGTTTTCTCATCGTATAATTCTTCATAATAATCGATCATCTCAAATCTTTCTTTGACGAGTACCTCTGACCCTCCAAGCGAGTTATCGCTATCTCCACGAAGTGTAAGGGGTTCTTCGATGAATTCAAACTCCGTTCTACGTGCCAATTCAATTTTCATTGCACCGTCGTCATTTGGGAGTTCAGCCGTTGGGATCACCTCTTTGAGTATGTCCCCGCGGATCAACATCGTTGAGGGGATACATGGTGCCATCGCGAAGCTTAGTGCCGTCTGGAGAACATCTCCGTGGACTTCATCGTCAGGAAGTACTGAATGACCGTTGTGCCATTCTAATCCCGAATACACGACACCAGCCTCAGATTCTCGTGCTTTATTAAGTTTAGCTTCAACCGCTCGCTTTTTGAGAGAGTCATCGTCATCAAGGAAATGGACATACTCAGATAAACAGGCGGAAACACCATCATCACGAGCTGAGGCAACGCCACGGTCGTGGTCCTGAGGAAGATACTTCACTTGGGGATACTCCTTTACCACAGGTTCGGCATATTCATTACCACTACCATCAACAACGATCACTTCTGCAGGTTTGTGCGATTGGTTGAGTGCACTTTCGATAGCCTCCCGAAGTGGACCATTTCGCTTGTACGTTGTTATAACTATGCTAACATCCATTTTTCAGATATACCGAAGATTCTCTGCGAAAGTACTTAATAGAACGGGTCTAGCCTCATTTTGAATCATTTCAATTCGGTACTGTCTAGTTTAGCACCTCCTCAGCTGGCGTTCGATCGTCGAGTGATTGATGCGGACGTTGATGGTTATAATAGTGTACGAACTACTCAAGCCATTCGCGGACGCTTGCCTGACTGCCCACCCACGAGTTATGGAAACGGTCAACTCGCATCTTGAGGGTGTGAAACCACTTTTCGATCAGGTTTCGGTCGGTGTAGTCAACCTGACCGTTCAATTTTAATCGAGAGAGGGCAGTCCGGTAGCCGAACTGATCGACGAGAAACGTGGCGTCAGAGAGATCGTGTTTCTCACGGAGACCAGCGAGGAACGCAGCCGCTGGATCGGTGCCATGTCGTCCGAATAGCTGGACATCGAGAATTAATTTTGTCTCGATGTCTATTGCAGCATATAGCCAAGACAGCTCACCGTTAATTTTGATAGCAGTTTCGTCAACAGCGACCCTTGACAGCTTCGCCGTCGGCGGGTCGCCAATGCTATCAGCAACTCGATGTACCCACTGAAAGATCGCTTGATGAGAGCGTTCAACACCAAAGAGTCGAAGAATCTCTTGTGTTTCTCTGAGAGAACAACCGGTCGCGTGGAGCCGGACGGCAAACGCCCTGACGGGCGTCGCCGTCCGCTCACGCTCCCAACATTCAAGATTCGTCGTCTCTAGCGTCTCAGTGAGCAGTTCTTGGTTGAGCATGAACACCTAAACTAAGAACTGCTCACTTCTCAAACTGTCTTAACTTGACAGTGCCACCCTTCCTATAATTCTATCCTGTCGACACATTTAGCCACAACCGGAGCGACCGATATGGCTTCCCGGATATTGATCCACCTTTATAGAGTAACAACCGTAGTTTCTGCCGACCAGATTCCCTAGTGGTAAACGACACATTCTCTTCCCAAGTCTCACCGTTGTTGATCCGGACCTGCTGTTGGTCAATCGTGTTATTGTCTAGCTCTGTCACTACTGTGTACGTCATGTCCTGTTGCTCGTGGTTCGTTACACCCACAATTACTGTTCCGGTCGTGTTAACCGACAGATTTCTTGGGTAATTGTCGGCGTCCCCTTCGGTACTAAGCACATAGAACTCCGAGTACGGATCGGCCGCAGACGGTGGATATGTCGAAATATACCCTATTCCCAGGATAGAAATCAATAAAGCGACGACTAATATCCAGGTCACTACGGTTTTTTTGGTGTCCATCCGATAACGGAACACAGTCGCCAGTTCCGAAACACTTTGCGATCGCTACGATGCAACGGTTACTTGTCTCATCCGTAGAGAACTGCTAATTGGACTTTCTTTTCAAAAAATCGAGTATTAGATGACATTTCGAGCTAATCACGACACATAATTATTCACTATAGGTAATATATCACCAATATATGTTTGATATTTGGATTAAAATTCTTGCGGATATTCCCATCGAAACAGTATTACTATCACAAACTGAGGGATGACACGATGCGTATTGCGTGTGTAACTAATGTTGTTTATCCATATATAACAGGCGGCGCCGAAAAGCGCATCCACGAGATCGGCACCCGCCTCGCCGATCGGGGCCACGAGGTCACCGTGTACGGCCGGCACTTCTGGGACGGGCCCACGGAGATCACTCACAAGGGGATGACACTCCGCGCGGTCGCGCCCGAAGCGGACCTCTACGCCGAGGACCGGCGCTCCATCACCGAGGCGATCGACTTCGCGGCCCGGGCGCTCCCGCCCCTCCGCAGGCGTCTCCGGAACGACGAACACGACGTGGTCGTCGCCAGCGTCTTCCCGTACTTCCCGGTCCTCTCGACGAAGCTCGCGAGCCTGCGGACGGACACGCCCCTCGTCACGACCTGGCACGAGGTGTGGGGCGACTACTGGGCGGAGTACCTCGGACGCCTCGCGCCCTTTGGAAAGGTCACCGAGCGCGTCACCGCGCTCACTCCCCAACACCCGACCGCGATCTCGGCGATCACGGCCGACCGCCTCGCCGCAATCGGGCCCGACCGCGAGGACATCGACATCGTCCCGAACGGGATCGACGTGGAGCAGGTCCGCGCCGCGCCGCTTCCCGATCGGGGCTACGACGTGCTCTTTGCGGGCCGGCTGATCGAGCACAAGAACGTCGACGTGCTCTTGGAAGCGTTCGACGCGGTCGCCGCCGAGCACGACGCCACGCTCGGGATCATCGGCGACGGCCCCGAGCGCGACCGGCTCAAAGCGAAGCGCGACGCGCTCGCTCACCCGGACCGCGTCGAGTTCCTTGGCTTCCTCGACGACTACGAGGATGTGCTCGGCCACATGCGCGCCGCTGACGTGTTCGCCTCGCCGAGCACCCGCGAGGGGTTCGGGATCACCTTCCTGGAGGCGATGGCCGCGGACTGTACCGTCATCGCGGCCGATCACCCGGAGTCGGCTGCCGACGAGGTCATCGCCGACGCGGGCTTTCTCGTTGAGCCCACGGTCGACGCGCTCACGGAGCGACTCGACGCCGCATTGGATGGTACACGTCCACCGACATCACCGGTGGAACACGCCCGCCAGTACGACTGGGACGCGATTGCCGAGCAAGCAGAAACAGCCTATCAGCGCGCCATCGACGGCGAGTGGTAAGCGAAGAGAGTCTCGGAAAACATCACAACTGCTCGTACTAAAATGGGGTCGGTATCCCCCGAAAGACTAAGCCGATATCACCCGTACGCCCCGGTATGCCCTCGATCGTGCGAGACAAGGCGATTCGCTCCAGTGAGCCGCGTCTGGAGGGAACGCGGATCACCGTCCGCGATCTCAAGCGGCGCGTGATCGATGCCGAGGAGGATCCACACGTCGTCGCCGGCGAGTACGGAATCTCGATGGGCGACCTCTTCGGCGCGCTCGCGCACTACTCCGAACACCGCGACGCGTTCGAGGACGATGAGCGGGAGGCCGAACGGATGCGTCGCGACGGCGGGCGACAGACGCGCAAACTCGTCGACGAACTCCGCGGCGAGAACGCGGGATCGACTGAGGACGCAGCGTAGTCGTGAGCCGAATTCTCGCCGACGTGAATGTGCCCGAAGAGTACGTCTCCTCACTCCGTGGTGACGTTCACGATGTCGTATACCCCCGGTAGATCTCTGTACTCGGTCCGGAAGTGACCGATGACGCGATCGTGGAGTACGCCGCATCTGAAGGGACAGCCATCAGATAGAAATACTTCAAAATAATGACAGAGGTGAGATTTCTTTTAAATAGGTTAGATCCTCACCAAGCTGTCGTTCTAGAGATATTGGTGTAGATCGACTGAATTTTGCGACACTATTATACACTAGTATCAGATGCCTCAAAGATGGCGTTAGAGTAGCTCTACAGAGACACCATCAGATTTTGTGAATAAAATTTCCAGATTTATCACTCTCACACTAATTTGTGTATCCAGCGAAACACCAGACGGGATTGGGCGTATCGTGCTGCGTCACGATATCAACAGGGGAAACGGGGGGTTGTTTTATAAGCAATCCGCCGCCGTATGGCGTACGCGGACTTACATGCGCAGTGTCAATCTCTGTAGGCTTGGCTGAATAAGGTATACGCGCGAATATAGTCGGCGACCGCCAACCCACCCGGCTGCTCTCACTCATGGACGACCACGTCGACGTCGCCGACAAGCGGGTCGCAGTGCTCGGCCTCGCGTTCAAACCGGGCACGGACGACATCCGCAACAGCCGCACAATCCCCGTCATCGAGGGACTCCAGGCACGCGGGGCTGAGATTGTCGCCTACGATCCGGTCGCGATCGAGACCCTGCGTGGGCGGTTCCCCGAGGTCGAGTACGTTGATACCCCCGAAGTAGCACTATCCGAGGCAGCTGCCGCCCTCGTCGTGACTGACTGGGCGGAGATAACGGTCCTCGACGACGAATTTGATGCCATGCGGACGCCCGTAGTCGTTGATGGCCGTCGGGCAATCGACCGCCGCGACGGGATCGTGTATGAGGGACTCACGTGGTGTCCGACCCACCGAACAAATCCGACGACGTACACGATCGATGGATCCCCGACGACGAGTGGCAGACCATCGTCGCGAACGTCCCGCTCGTCTCGGTCGATCTCCTGATTGAACACGATGAGGGCGTGCTCTTAGGGAAACGGGAGTATGAACCCGCGAAAGGCGAGTGGTTCGTGCCCGAAGGCACAGTATTCAAAAACGAACCACGCACTGACGCCGTCCACCGCGTTGCCGAGGTAGAACTCGGCCAACCCGTCTCATTGACGAGTGTCTCGACACGTACGAACACGTCTATGAGACAGCTGACGTTGACGGTGTCGACTCGAAACACTATCTCGCGACCGGCTACCGGTGTCATTTCGAATCCGACAATCCAGAGATGATGGCGACGACCAGCACAGCGGCTTCCAAGTCTTTCGACCGCCGTTCGAGAATCTCCACCTATACATCACACAGTATCTCGACGATCGCTAGCTCAAATTTTGTGATCAGTCTACGACATCTGGTTTCACAAGAACCCTCCTGAATCGATTTTTCGACCCACGCCAAATTTCCAGCCACTAGCCTCCGCGTGCCAACTCACAATCACGCAGCGACACCCCTACCGCTTCCGCTGTTTGTACCGCCATGTTCCGGTAATCACTTCGCGCTCTGTATAACTTCATCACCGATGAATCGATCGCGTCAACGCGAACACGAACACGGCGATCAGAAACGCTCCCAGAAAGCCTTCCACCGCACTCATGATTTGTGGCCCGAAGCCAGCATCAACCGGGCTCGCTCCCAAAATGAACGTGATGAACGACTGGAGACTCAAGAGGAGGTATCCAACCCCAAGCCGTCCTTCCACGGGCGGTGTCACCCCCAAGAGTCGATAACCACCGGCAAACAGGAAGATTGTCCCCACCGATGCGAGAATTGGACGCTGGGGACGCTCACCGTACCCGGTGATGAGTCCAAGCGTGCCGTTACTCACCCATCGATATCCGGCGAGCCATGCTGGCGTCGTCGACGTCGGCTGCCGTGTCCGAGTCGGCGAGAGCTGCCGAACAAGATCACCGATACTTCGAGCAGTACCGACGACCGGGGCGTACACAACCCATGGAACGATCTCGGCTTCTGTACGGAGCGCCGCCCAGCGCTGTCGGACAGTCGCTGCGTGCTGCTTGCGTCGTGAGCGCATTTCGTGAACAAAGAACTCGGATGCTGCCTTGTTGTGGCCTGCATCAGTCGCCCCACTTTTCGCTCGGAGATACGTCTCTTCTCGTTGAGCGTACTGCTCCACGCGATCGAGATCGGCTCCAGCTACCGTCCCCGGCCACTCCTCTGTAAGTCCGTCAAGCTGCCATGTCGGCTTCAGAACGTGGCTGTGGGCACTGAAGTCAAATCCGTCAAAAGCCGTTCGGTTGATATGAAGATACGCGAGTGGGTTTTCTGGTAACGACACCCCATCCGCGACAGTGAGTTCGACTGCACCAACAGTTGCATTGGCCAAATCAAAGTAGGCAGGTGGCGTTGACTGTTCGACAACCCCCGCTGTAAGGGTTGCCTTGCGCAGATCGATCACAGTTGTGGGTGCCTGTAGCCGGCGAAACCGTACTATCTCATCGAAAGTAGCCGATCGAAGTGTAACTGGCTCGTGGCATGTTGTCTCACAGAAGCGCACGACCCCCTGAAAAGATGGATGGGCAGCATCAACAGGCCCGCAAAATTCGGTCGCGAGACACTCCACCTTCCCACCGAATGTACTGTTCCACAGAATTACATCGCTCTCGAAGGTTGTATAATTGAAGATTGCCGCTGTTTTGTAGGTTCCCCGGAGCTGTGCGGTCCCCTGGATGGTCGCCCGCGTGAAGTCAGCTTTTCCTTCGACAGTCGCCCAGAGTTCAACCTGATCAGCGAAGACGGCACTATTGAACATCGCAATATCACGGAATTTGGCACCGTTGAATGTGACTGAGCTGTCGAACTGTACGTACTTACAGTCGACACTATTTTTGAATGTGGTACCTGAGAAATCAATATCCCCGTCGACGCTCACATAGCGATTCGCCGCCTCACCAGTCGTCGTGTCTGTTGACTCCTCAGAACAAAGCTCGGCTCCGAGCAGCGTCAGTGGCGGTCCAATCGTCGCATCAGCACACGTGACCGAGTTTTCGATTGTTGCCAGCCGAAAGTCGATTGGTCGAGTATCCGATTGAGAGATGAATACACCGCTGAGGTCTAGCACCGCGAGTTGAGCTCCGACGAAACAGGATTCACGTCCGGTATCAGGATCAAGAGCGTCTACCATTGCGTCAGTCACATCGCGCCGTGTGATTCCTGCCGCCGCAGTCTCTTCTGGCGAAAGGTGGAAACAACAGCGATCTTCCTGCTGAACGGCGTCGTGTGGACACGTCGACGGCAACCACGAGTGCTCGTCACGCCAGACAGTTGCGAGCTGAGATAGCGACAATTCGAGTTGATCAGCGCCACCCATCGTCAGTACCTCACCCACAGGAGTCACCGCAAGAGATTCCGGATCGGTATCAAGTCGCGCAGCAATCGTGTCGATCCGCTGGGTGATATCGCCGGTGATCGTTTTTCGGAGTGCAGTTTCGAGATCCCAGACTCGGCCAACGTGGCGTTCGATTCGCTCGTCCCACGTGGTGGACTCAAAAAATGTACATCGAGCGTCAGAGCCACCAGACCGAGAGTCCATTGCCCGTATCCAGACCGGATCGCCGCAAAAAGGTACCGCAGATCGGATGGTCGTGTGAAGCGTATGGTTTCAAGACCGTTTGGGATAGAATCCGACCATGGCATGCGGCCAAGTGAGGTTCCTCAGCGAACGGGAAGCATACGGATTCATCGAGCGAGACGGGTACGGCCAAGATGTGTTCCTCCATCGTGCTGACGTGGTTTCCGGATCGGTTTCACAAGGAGTTCGTGTCGAATTCGAAATCTCCTCGGCCGGGCGTGGTCCGCGTGCTCGTGAGGTACGCGTTCTTAACCAAGATTCAGCATAATACAAGGTAGAGCCGCCGACCTCAAGGAGCGAGCGAGTAGGTCGGAGAGGAACCCGACACAGCACTACACCAGCCACGTTCGACGGCGTTTGGATCGGGACGGCCGCCAGCTGGGTCCTCGAGGAGCTGATCGCACAGGACGACGGCTGAGACTAGCGGGACAGTCCCATCTCCCCTTGATGTGTAAGCTCTGTACAAACACCGACACGGTTCTCTCTCTCTATGTACAAAACGCACACATAGAATGAGCACGAGCGACGATCCGCGACGGGTCCATTTCCAGTCGCCGGCGTATCTCGTCGACCAGCTGGATGCGTACGGATCACCCTGATACGTGAGACGCACTCCCGGTCTCCCTTCATGCTGATCGGCCCAGGTCCTACTTGGCGACTCCAGACATATCGGCAATACTTTCTGACTTGTGTGGGCGGATTTCGGAGAGTTCGCTGATTTCCCCTGTTCACCCCGGCATTGATCATCATTCTAAATTCTATGTAGCGGCAAAATTTGGTTTCGCCAGCAACCCTCCCGAAATGTAGCCGACATGCCTCGGGTTTTGGGGCCGGGTGATCTGGTGTCGGGTAGTGAACAAGACACCCACTCGCCGAAACGCATTACAGCTACTCGGTGTCGGTTCCGTTGCGTCGCTCGCCGGCTGCTCCGCCGTTCTCGGTGGCAGCGACAGCGAGGACTCGATCCGTATCTCGGGCGGCGTCGGCCCGCTGCCCATGGTCCAGGTGTGGGCGGAGGAGTACCGACAGAGCAACGACGTCGCCATCGACATCTCGGGCGGCGGCACCGGCGTCGGCGTCTCCGACGTATTGAACGATCAGGTGGACGTCGCAATGATGGGCCGTGCGCCGACGCCGGAGGAGCGCGACCAAGGCCTCTTCGCGGTCCCGATGCTCCGCGACACCGTCGTCGGCACGGTCAACCCCGAGAACCCTGTTCTCGACGCGATCCAAGAACAGGGTCTCTCTCAGGCCGACCTAGAGGCCATCTTCACCCGTGAGGTCACGACGTGGGGGAAGTCGTCGACGCCGACTCCGACGCAGAAATTACTGTGTACGGGCGCTCTGACGCTTCTGCGGCGTACAAGAAGTGGGCGACGTTCATCGGGGAGTACACCCAAAGCGAGCTCGCCGACCAGACCGACGGGAACTTCGACGGCGACCAGCAGGTCGCACAGGCCATCGGCCAAGAGCCCACGGCCATCGCGTTCAACAACGTCAACTACATCTGGGATTTCGAGACGGGCGAGCTCTCGGGGAACGTCCGGCCGATCCCCCTCGACCTGAACGACAACGACACCCTCGACGAGAACGAGTCCTTCTACGGCTCTCGTGACGAGTTCCTCTCTGCGGTCGAGGACGGCACGTATCCGGCGCCGCCGGCCCGCGAGATGTTCCTCGCGTCGAAGAACGGGTTCGACGCCACCTCGAAGTCGTTCGTCGAGTGGGTTCTCACCGACGGCCAGTCGATGGTCCGGGACAACGGCTACGTGCCGTTGGAGCAGAGCCGCCTCGAAGAGGCTAACCAGAAGCTCGAAGACGGGGCCTGAGGGGGCCAGATGAGCAACGAGAGCAGCCGGCTGCGCCGACGGTTGGCCGTCGAGGGGGCGAGCAGCGTCTGGTTCCGCACCGCGGGCTATTTCGCGCTCCTCGTCTTCGTCCTCATCGGGGCGACGCTCGTCTGGAAGTCGCTGCCCGTCCTCTCGCAGTACTCCCTCGTCGAGCTGCTTACGTCTTCGACGTGGGACCCGGCGCAGAACCGCTTCGGCTTCATGCCCGCCATCGTCGGGACGCTCGCCGTCTCGGCCATCTCGATGGCCATTGGGGCGCCGATCGCGATCCTCACCGCCATCTACCTCGCCGAGTACGCCACCGATCCGTGGAAGACGATTATCTCCTCGTTCGTCGACGCGCTGGCGGCGATTCCGGGCGTCGTCTTCGGGTTGGTCGGCCTCATCGTCGTGGTGCCGTTCGTTCGGAACTACCTCGCGCCCGCGGTCGGTGCGGACAGTGCCGGTCAGGGGATCCTCACCGCGAGTCTGGTGATGGGTATCATCGTGACGCCGTTCATCGTTTCGCTGACCGTCGAGTCGCTCGAAGCGCTCCCGCGTGAACTCCGTGAGGCGACGCTCTCGCTGGGGGCGACGGAGTGGGAAGTGACGAAACACGTCCTCCTCCGGGCGGCAGGGCCGGGGATCCTCTCGGCGCTCCTGCTCGGCTTCGGACGCGTCTTCGGCGCGACGATCGTTCCAGCGATGCTCATCGGGGGCCAGACCGTCCTCCCGGAGAGCGTCTTTTCGCCCGGACAGACGCTCACGACGCTCATCGTTAACGACTTCGGCGAGCTGATGTCGCTCCCGCTGACTCAGTCCGCACTCATCTTCGTCGGCCTGCTGTTGCTCGTCGTCGTCTGGCTCTTCAACTTCGCCGCGATGCTGTTGCGGCGGCGACTCGAACAGAGGTGGCAGTACTAATGGACCGCTACACTGAACAACGCGTCGTCGACGGCCTCGTGCGTGCCGCGACGGCGATCGTGCTCGCCGTGCTGGCGCTGGTCGTCGGCGTGACGCTCGTCCGGGGCGGGAGCGCGCTGCTCGCCAATCCCGGGATCGTCGTCACGCCGCCCGGATCGACGTACATGCTCGACGGGACGGGCGGGTTCCTCCACGCAATTCTGGGGAGCGTGCTCATCGTTGGTCCCGCGACGGTCATCTCGACGGTGCTCGCGATTTCGACCGCGATATACCTCCAGTCGGACTACTCCAGCGAACGCTTCGCGGAGTACGCCAACCTCTTTTTGAACGTCCTCTGGGGGACACCGCCCATCGTCTACGGCGTGTTCGTGTTGACGATCATGATCGCGGCGGGCACGCGGGCGAGCCTGCTCGCTGGTATCCTTTCGATTACCATCTTCCAGTACCCCATCATCACCCGCTACACCGACGAAGCGCTGCGCTCGGTCTCGACCGAACTGAAAGAGACCACCTACGGGCTCGGGGCGACGCGATTCGAGACGGTCCGCGTCGCGATACGCGCGGCGTTTCCCGGCGTCGTCGCCGGCGTTATCATGGGCTTCGCCCGCGGAATCGGTGACGCCGCGACGGTCCTGTTTACCGCCGGCGGGAGCACCTCGATGCCCGGTGGCCTGCTCGAACCGGCGACGACGCTGCCGATCCTCATCTTCCAGCAGGCGACTTCCTTCAACGCGGAGGTCCGCTCGCATGCCTACGCGGCCTCGTTCGTGCTCATCGTGACCGTGTTAGCGCTCATCGGAATGTCGAAGCTGCTCGCCGGGCGGTTCGCCCGGTACACACCCGGAGGCCAAAGCGAATGACTGAGATAGACACCGCCATCGAAACCGACGACCTGCGCGTAACGTACACCGGCGACCAACCCGTCGAGGCGCTGAAGGGCGTCTCCGTCGGGTTTGCGGAGAACGAACTGACGACCATCATCGGTCCGTCGGGCTGTGGGAAGACGACGCTGTTGAAGTCACTCAACCGCCTTCACGACATCGAACCGAACGCCGAGGTGTCCGGTGACGTGTCCGTCGAGGGTGAGTCCATGTACAACACGGACCAACCCGTCCCCGAGATCCGGCGGAAAGTGGGGTACGTTCCCCAGACGCCGACGCCGCTGCCGATGTCGATCTACGACAACGTGGCCTACGGGGCGAAACTCCACGACGACTACTCGAAGGCGGAGCTGGACGAACTCGTCGAGACGAGCCTCCGAAAGGCGAATCTCTGGGATGAGGTCCACGACCGCCTCGACGCGCCGGGCGCGGGGCTCTCGGCCGGACAGATACAGCGGCTCTGCTTGGCTCGCTCGCTCGCCGTGGACCCGGATGTGCTGCTCTGTGATGAGGTCACCTCGGCGCTCGACCCGATTTCCGCGAAGGAGGTCGAGGACACGCTTGAAACGCTTAAATCGGAGTACAGTATTGTGATGGTAACTCACAGCATGGAGCAGTCGCAACGCATCGCAGACACCGTGGTGTTCCTCTACTTGGGGGAGCTCGTCGAGAAAGCCAGTATGGAGGCGTTCTTCGAGGACCCCGACGACGAGCGTACCGAGCGGTTCGTCGCCGGCGAGACGATCGTCGACACGCAGTAGTCGGCTCATCGACCGTGACCGGCGTCTCAGCTTCCGGCGCTGGAAACCCCTCCTCGCGGCGGGCGATTAGATGGGGGTGAAGAACGGTTTGTCCGCGACAGACTCCACAAGGTGTCTCAGCATATCGTGGAGTGGAGTCAGCAATTCGAGAAGCCGTGTATCGTCTTTTAAGACCTCAAAGAGATGCGCGACAGTATCGACTACGGTACGCGGATGAACCGACGCTTGTACCACCTCCCGTTCCGCGCCCTTCAGTTCAACTTCCTGTTGTACCTCGTGTACGCTCATCTGAAAGCGCTCTGGGTACTTGAGCAGCGTTTCACGGAACTCGGTGAGCGTTTCCACCGAACCGACGATCTGATACTCGCGTTCGAACCCCATGACGAGACGTTTGTGTGGCACACCGGTTGCGATGACATCCGAGATGACAGAGGGTTGTACCACTCAAGCGCTAGCCGGAAGACAATCGACCGGCGACGACTAGGATCAAATACTGATACAGAGCCCCCCGAGACGGGTCTTTATCCGTCCGATGGACCAAACTAAGGTATGAGCGACTCGGCGTCTCCAAGCGCCTCAGTCTCGCTGTCTAATCCGACTGACATTCCTACAGTCCTGAATCGGGCCGGCATCGATTACGTCGGTGTGCATGACCAGCGACTACTGGCTATCTATCACACCGGCATCTTCAATGTGGTAACCGAGCCGGAGCCGGTATCGAATGCGCACACACTCCAGATCGAATGCTGGGAAACACCACTCCGGTCTCGTGACGATGAGCGGTCACCCCAGGAGCTTCTTGAGGACTTTATCACCGTGTTTGATCCTGGGGATACACCGTGAATGGAGCGATGATGGTTGTCGGTGAGTATTGATTCCCAACATCGTTCTAGATGACAACACAGGGCCGGCTCTTTCCTTGCTGCTCACTCCCTTTCGTGGGATTCAGTTCAACGATGACAATGTCGCCGCGGCGTACCTGGACACTTGACTCCGGAATTCACTCGCTCCAGCCGGGTGCGTCACCGAGATGCCCGGTTGCTTCTGCGGATGCTTCTTCCATTTCTTCAGCCAACTCACGAGACCGCTCGGCTCTCTTTCGATATCCTTCAGCAAGCCGTTCTTCATCTGTCGGCGGTTTGAGTATGCTCTCGTCATCCACTTCGACGAATTCAATTTCGTCACCGCCTTTGATGCCACGACGGTCCCGCAGTTTCTTCGGAATCGGCACTGTCCCCGATCTCCGACTTTCCGTTTATGTTCGGACATACCTATTCATACTTTTTCATACTGCTGTAGATGTCTGTGGGTCCGCTCAGATACCAAGATCGCGGAACGTCCAGTCGTTCGGCAGGGTGGCGTCGAAGCCGGTCTCTGCGACGAGGTCACGGATGCGCTGTTCGACCGTGTTGTCCAGCTCGAACGTGTCGTCGAACTCCTCGTGCCAGTCGTAGTACCGTGGCATCCCCGGCCAGTAATCGTCCGTCTGTAGCCCGTAGACGCAGTCAAGCAGATAGCGACGATACGGCAGATCGTCACGGGCGGGACGCGAGAACGTCCCGTCGATCGATTCGTCTCTCACTAACGCTTCGAGCAGATCGACCGCCGCGTACTGGTCGGCGTGAAGTACCCCGCGCACGGTGGCGCGGGGCATCCGTGTTTAGTCCTGCACTGCTGACGCAACGGACTTTAATTCCTCTCGCGCTCCCTGTGACAGTTGCGCCGACGTTCCGTGTCGGTCAACACCCGAACCCAAAGCGAGTCCGTGAGAGTCGGTCGCTCCACCACGACCCGATGCCGTCCGTCTCACCTTCTTCACTCGTGGAAGGGTTTCGAGAGACGGCACATTCTCATTCTTCTGCTTGCTAAACCACTTCTGCACGACACACACCGCCGCCTTCCTATCAGCGTGGTCTTGGAACCCACACCGACGACATTTGAATCGCTTCTTCTGACGATTTGCTCGCTTCGTGTGCTGACACTCTGTTCTTGGACACTGTTGGCTCGTGTACTCGGGGTTAACATCGTCAGACGGAATCCCATCCCACGCAGCCTTGTACGACACCATCTCTTGGAGTGCAGCGAACGGCAGCGAGTGTAGGCGACGGTTCATCCGCGTTCCGTAGTCGATGGAGTCTCGCATGTCTTTGAGGTCTTCAAAGACGATAAGCGGGTTCGTGAACTGCGAGATCCATTCAACTACTCGGCGAGACACCTTGTGCAGGGAATCGTGAACGTAGTCGCGTTCTTCGGTCTGCACAACTGTCTCAAACGCGGTTTGCTTGGCTTTCTGCATCCGCTTGCGCTTAGTGAAGAACTCGTGACGCTGTTCTTTCACTGACGGATACTCAAACACCACGGAGTCTTTCACCGATCCACTCCGACTCATCGCAGCGAGCGCGATGCAGTCTTCGTTTACGTCCACACCGACAATTGTGTCTGCATCGTGCTTGTTGGCGACTCTGTGGTTCCCGTGTGTGACCGTGACGTGGAGTCGCCACTCATTGTGTTTGTGAACAACTTGAGCAGTACCAACTCGCCACTCTGCGTCGATAAACGCGGTTTGGAGTCGGTCAAAGTGAAGGGGGCTGCCACGAAGTTCGCCTTTGACGTGCGTCCCTCTTGTCGCAGTGATACGGAATCGAACCGTACCGTCGTCTTCGGGGAACAGACGGTAGCCTTCCCCGTGGTTCATCACGATCGGATACAACGTATCAATGTACGGATAGGGGCGACCCCACCCGTCATCTTTGTTGTCGTGATAGCGTTCGATTTCACCGAGTGCCTTGTCAACGATGAGTTGGCTGGTATTCTTGACGTGGTCGGCGTTGTCAACAACAGTCGATTTAATCTCGTCCCAATCCCAGCTGTGTCGATCGAGACGATTAGCTTCGTTGCGGAGGCGTCGGGCTTCGAGACAACCGGTTTGCAAGTCATCGCCACTCCCCGTGTGGATGTCTAGTCCGAACGACAAAGTTTGGGTGAGTTTGGACGACTGCACTGTATTTTGGTATGGTTTGATTCTTGTCAATAGTTCGTATTGTGGCGCGCTTCACCCACGGGCACGGTGGCCCGTGGTACTCGCGCTGCTCTCTTTATAGAACGCGTGTTCGAGCGTCGGAGTAACCGAGAAGATGTCCTCCGAGGCGCGAGCGTGGAGACGGTCGGCCACCGAGTGGTCGGGATGCCCGATTCCCCACCCGTACGCGTGGACCTCCTCCTGTGTGGTATCGGCTGTATCGCCGGCAGTGACTGCCCACGGTATCGAGGTATTCGAGCGCCGCAACTGGAATCGCCGACACGCCATCGGTCAACCGCGTGCGGATCAGATTCCGGCCCACAGCATTCGCGATCGTGGGCGTCACGAGCGGCAGTTCGTCGTCCGCGGTCGGGTCGTACGCATCGATGACCTCCTTGAGGAATTTCCAGCCCGCTGACCGCGCCGCCCCGTCAAGGGCGTCATTAACGCGCTCGTGGTACCGCCAGAACACGTCTCGGTATGTCTCGCCACCGTCGTCTTCCTCGAGCGTAGCTGAGAGCCCGGACTCGAACTCGACGAGTGTCTCGTGGACGGCGGCTCTGTCACCACCAGAAAAGCGGTTGAGTAGGGTGTCGAGCTCGGCGACGGATGCGTTTCGTTCGTCGGCCGGCGACGAACCTGCGGATTGAGACTGGTCGAGATCAGCCGAGGCGACGGGTGTCTTTGATTGGCCATCCTCACAGTCGTGGAGACGGAGACGGGTGAGTGTCTCGAACGACGCTCCGCAATCGTCGCACTCGTGAGGCATAGTCCTACTACAGGGATGTAGGCAAAATGCGTTCTTCTTTGGTCACGAATCCCAGCAGGGCCTCGCTAGCGACGATGCGGCTGGCCGCTGTCTTTTCGAAGCAGTGGTGTCTCTATTGGTAGATGAACTATTATAGTTTAGACTATTGTGCTCTGTTGAATCCGATGATGGCACGGGAATCACGATCTCTGAAGGCGGATTTATCGCTCTCTTCGTCGGCGATGAATTGGATTGTTCTATCCTGTAATCTCGATCTACTCGCTGTCTGCCAAGATTCCATCTTCAAATTCTCTCAGCAGCAGCTCTGAACCGAGTATAGAATACCCCGGTCCTGACGCCTTCTGCGGATTCAACAGAGCAGACTATTGTAGTCTGATTTCTAACTTACACGCGAGAAGCGCCAGTCGCTCGCTACCCGATCCTTAGCCGCCATCCAGCTGTTGAACTCACAACCAGATTATCGATATTTCTAGGCTGGAAAAGATATATATCGGTATCACTCGAACAACACCGTATGGCTGAAGACGAATCGAAGGCGGGATCATCACCACGCGACACGGAGGCCGCGGAACGGCAGTGGCGCGAGAATCGGACGACGTTCCAGCGGGTGTACGACATAATCTCCGGTGTGACCGAATACGAACGGGTCGATACGATCGCGGAGCGCGCAGCGTGCTCGGTGGACGGTGCCCGCAACGCACTCACGCAACTGACTGAGATGGGCATCGCGACACGGCGTGGCAACCGCCCGGTGGAGTTCCGACGGAACGACTCGTACTTCCGGTGGAAGCGGATCGAAACGCTTGCGGATGACCACTCACGTTCTGAACTCCGAGAGCGACTCAACGAGTTGATCGACGAAGACGCCGAGTTCCAAGACCGGTTTGCGGTGCCGGATCCAAACGCGGTTCCGTCCACACGACTCGCTGACGGCGATCACACAGCAGTCCACGAGTCGCTTGAGTCACTGTCGCGCTGGCGGACGGTTCGGTACGATATCGAACTCCTCCAAGACGCCATCACGCGAGTTGAGCGTCACCAGCATGGCGACGATCAGGCTGGAATCTCCGCGTGAGCGCGCCCCGTAGATGAGCGACGAACACGAGGACGCGCCGGAGAGTGGCCGACTCGATCGAACGACGCTGGAAACACTCGCACGACGGTCCGAAACGCATCCCTTAGTCGCGTCGTGGGCGTTCACCCCGGATCGGCTGTCTCCGCGCGCGCTCGAACTTACGCTCGATCCCTCGGCGTATCCCCCGTCTGTTGAGGCTGTCCGTCTCGATATCCACTGGTTCGTGACTGGCGATTATTATCTCCACTACGTAGAGACGCGCACGGAGACTCGCTACCAGTGTCGGTGGGATCGACACCCGAAAACGAATGCCCCACGAACGCATATTCATCCGCCGCCGGACGCTGGCGAGGCTGAACCCTCATCGGTTGGAACACACCACCTTGACGTGTTGTTCGAGGTGCTTGATTGGGTTTCTGAGCGTGTCTCGACGCTTCACGACGCCTCACGGCAGTCCAAGTGAAAGAGCAGACGTCGCCGTCCAAAAACAAGCGCAAGACCGTTCAGGAGTTGTTCGAGAACGCTCTCACAGTTGCTCGTCAGTGACCCACGACTGGAGTCGTGGGTCACTGACAGTTTCTCAGACTCATCTTCCAAGTTCACCACGTCGTCAGAGTCGCTGAGCGACAACCGACCCGACTGCGGATCGCAGCGTCTCTACGTCGATGCCACTCTGGTCAAGACGGACGTACTCCTCTCGGACGATCCTCTCGAAGACACGTGTCTGTACTTTGCCAGTCGTCACTGTGTTTCCTGCCGCTTCAACAGCTTCGACGGCTCGGTTGACCCGTGTGTCGGTCACGAGTTCGCTGGCAACCGCTGACGGCTCATCGTGAGCGAGTTGCTCAGTCGGTTGTTCACCAACAGTGAGTTCGGTCAAGAGTGCGCTCCCACTACTGCGGTTCTCAATACGGACCCCTGCGGCGGGTCCGTCATACCACGCAGAGTCAGGTATCTCGAACTGCTCGGGAGAAAAATCACGGACGTTCACCTCTTTTTGAAACGTGTTCACTGGCGTGAGACTGAGGCGCTCAAACACCTTGTCGGCCCTATCACTGGAGACGAATTGATCGTTGGGTTCGTTCCAGATGGCAAGGCCAAGAAACGACGGCAGTCGCTCCCACTCGTAGTCAACACCCACGTGACACGGCGCCACACCGAAGAAGACGTACGCTGATGGATTTTCGACAGCGCTGTGAAACGCGTCGCGGTCGAACTCGTCTCGAATGTGTCGAACAGCATGTTCGTATTCCGGTGGGATGTCATCGAGGACCCGCTCGCGGTCTCCGAAGATCAAAAGCCCAGACGACTCCATTGTGAACCGCACCCGCGGCCCAACAACGTGCTCACGAAGCCAGAGGTGTCCGCGCGACAGCAACGCTTCGGGGGCGTCTTCGAGCTGCGGTGGTGGCGGATGCGATTTCATGAAGGGATGTTAGTTCTTCTCACCGCGGAAGTAATATAGGTCCTTGCTGTCCTCCCGCGACCGCAGCGCCACTCAAGATAAGATCTCTGACCTCGATAGTTGCCCTTGCTGAGACGGACTGTCGCAAGTTTTCTGCGCAACAGCGGCGGGCCGGTTTTACACACCCTGTCAGGCGGCTCACCGTGAGTGGCTCCGGTGAGGGGCCCGCGGGGGCGTGAAGCGCTCGTTTACAATTCTTCACATCAACCCACTAACCTTCGATCGCGACACGACACACCCACCCCACCGGTTCCGCTGTTAGCACGGGGCGGACGCCGCTATCTCAGCACCACAGGAGAATCCTCACTCACGCCGACTCCAACAACGTCGACAACCCACTTCGAACCGCCGACACGGACTGTTCGAGTTGATGTTCGTTGTATTTCCCGCCGTCTTTTCCTCGATTATGTTCTGTCACACCCGTGATCCCTAACTGTGCCAACTCCCCCAGATAGTCACGGACTGACCGCTCCGAGACCGGACTCACCCCTTCTGAGCGAGCCACGGACCGGTACGTCTCGACGACTTCGCGTGTCCGAACCGGCGTGTCGCCACGTTCGTGGAGCCGTGTGAGCGCGTACAATACGAGCTTTCCATGTTGCGAGTAGTTCTGTATTCCCTCGATCACCTGGTCCGTTTGAACGCGCTCGCGGGCTTCTTGGACGTGGGTCTCGGTTACGACGTTGGACCCACTCTCGCGGGCGACATCGCCCGCCTCTAAGAGGAGATCCAAAGCCTTCCGTGCGTCACCAGAGTCTTTCGCTCCATATCGCAGCACACATCGCAATCACCCCGTCTTCGAGAACATTGTCTTGAAAGGCGACGCGTTCGCGTTGTTCGAGGACGAGGCGGAGCTCATCAGCATCGTACGCACTGAATGAAACCTCTTTTTCACAGAGCGACGATTGGACCTTCGAGGACAGCTGGGTCCGGAAGTCTAGGTCATTCGAGATCCCGATGACACCGAGCTTCGCCTCGCTAATGTCGCCGTTCGAGCGAGCCCGCGAGAGCTTGTACAGGAGCGAATCATCACCAATGTGATCGACTTCGTCGAGGACGATGAGTACTGTCCCCCCGTACGCATCGAGTTCGTCGAAGAGGAACTCGTACACGCTCGCTTGTGGATAACCTGTATTGGATATCTGTCGGCCCGGTTCACGGAGTTCGTTGACCAGCTTCACGGCGACCTGGTAGGACGTGTTCAGCCCGTCGCAGTTGACTTCAATCGTCGTGAGCTCCAACTCTGGGACGTCGGTCGCGTCCCGCTCAAGCGTACGAAGGAGATAGCGCGTGGCCGCAGTCTTGCCCACGCCACTCTTCCCATACAGAAAGACGTTCGACGGAGTCTCGTTGTTAATGACCGGCTGGAGGGCAGCGTGGTATCGAGTCAGTTCTTTATCACGCCCAACGAGACTGTCAGGGGTCCACTCTTCGAGGAGTGCTTCCCGATTCTCGAAGATTGCGTCGTTTGGTGTGAACGAGAAGTTTCCCATACTGGTGGGCCTCTCTAAGAAAATGTAAAACCACCACTTCTGTTGTTTCCGTTGTAACCACTTATTTATATACTATCCATCCCCGCTGCTTCCGCTGTTCGTATCAGGATGCCTCGCACATCTCACGTCTTGGGGCGCATCCAATTGAGCCACCGCTAGGGCACTGCTCCGTTCTAACAGCGGAAGCGATGGGGTGTGCGGGTGAACGCACCTCACTACCAGAAGGCTACTAACAGCGGAAGCAGTGGGGTGGGAGTCCAATCGGTATCAGAGACCATCATCTTGAGAGGCTCTCCCTGCTCGTTTTATTGGAAACCATTACACTCAGGCCAGCTATTGACCCGGTCGACCTTTGCCCGCGTGAACAGCGGAAGCGGTGGGGTGGGAGTGCTCTCTGGCGTCTTCGAGGTGCGCTCAACTGCGGGACGGTGAACATTCAGGTTTGGGCAGGCTATCGTGCTATTATTGTGTAAACGCTAGAATCAAGTTGTCTGCTCCGAGTCAAACTACTACGTAATTATGGAACCTTCTGAGACGCTCCAGACACTCTATACGGCACCTGTCGAGCAAGCTGACGGCACCTACCAGATTACAGTCCCAGACCGCGAGATCGCTAGCCGAACGCTGGCTGAAGGTGAAACGTACCGTATTGCGCTCATTTCGACAGCAACGTCACATACGGAGACTACAGCGCCTGATTCTGACCATGGAGTCGACCAGGATGAGCAACAGCAGAAAGCGGATAGCCCGCCTGTCACAGAAGGCGAACACCGAGACGTTGAAATCGAGCACCTTGGCGACCAGGGTGATGGGATCGCGAAGGTCGAACACGGCTATGTCGTGATCGTGCCCGACACAACGGTTGGAGACCGCGTCACCGTCGAGATCCAACAGGTACGCGAAAACGTGGCGTTTGCGGAGGTTGTGGATCGTCACCCGCCTAGCAGATAGCATCACCGGCTAGCAAACCGATGCGAGGCCAGCCAGAAAGCTTTCACAGGGGCACCCAAGATAGTACCTGTGTCGCTGGCCATCACTCACTTCGCGGTTGGAGGCATCTGTACGGCGCTCGTTGCGCTGTACCTCCTCCCACCAACGCGGTACGCGCGTACCCTTGTCCTCCTTGGCGGTGGCTGGGGTATGCTGCCGGACGTCCACTGGGTCGCTCCGCTGTATGCTGCCGAACTCAAAGCTCTCCATTCCTCAGTTTTCACGAATATCTTCTGGTTTCACCAGACGCTCGATGTCGTCGATCCAACCGATTCATACACGGTTGCGGCGCTCGCGCTCGGCGCGTTCATCCTCATCGTGAGCCTTGGCGACCATTGGGCGTATCGGACCGCTGAGCGCATCACGGCCCCCTCTGACTCCGGGCCCCTCACGACAGTCCGCTCGCTGAATACACTTGTGCGGACCGCCGGCCTCCTTGGGCTCATCTGTGGGGCCGGGATCCTCGTAGTGGGTACTCTCCACCCCGGCGTCGACGAGCTCCAAGGGTTGTATCTCGGTCTCGGAACGTCTCTGGCGAGCACCGGGGGATTCGCTCTTGCCGGTCAGCTCACCCTCGCGCCATGGGTGACCAATTGGTTCTCACCGACGGTGATGCGTGTCCTTGCCGGGATAGGCAGTCTTGTGCTCGCGGTCAGTGGCGGCACACTCGCTGCCAGCCCACTTCGATACGGCCTGACAGCACACTCTGTCGTCGTGAGCGGTATCGGCGCGCTACTACTGGTGCTGGCCGTCGTGTGTGCTCGCCTCCGGCTTCAGAGCTAATTAGTCGGAGGTGGCTCTGTTGAAATCTATTCCCATCTGAAACAGCCGGTCGATGAGAGTTACGTATTCAGCGCTTCTCCATCGTCACTCGTCTTCGTCGGTTCCAGACAACCACTTGAGCGCCCCCAACCCAAGGGCACCTATCCCATGAACCGCGGTGAACCCAGGTGTCTCCTCATTTGTCGACGTTTGTGACTCGGATTCATTCGTTGTATCCGAGGGAGCCTCTGTGGGTTCGCCAACGGATGAGCCGAGATCGATCGCACTATTGAAAGATCCCTCCTCGAACGCACGTTTGGCCTGTACAAGGCGACCAGATTCCTCGTCGTCGATTCGGGCTTGCGCCTCGATGATCGCAGTTAACGCGTCCTCCCGGTCAGAGTTCGACGGAGCAGTCACGACGATTTCTACGCTTGCAGGTGAGACGGCCAACGGCACGGTACCGTTCTCGTCCTCCTCGATCCGTTGGTACTCCCCGTCGACGAGCCGATACACAAGCCCGTCGGATGGAATCTCGAACTGCTGATTTGTCAGGTTAAGGTCAGTCTCCTCTACCTGCTCCGTCGGATTCGCCAAAACGACCGCAACCTCGTCATCGTCACTTCGAAACGCCTGTCCACGCGTTCGGGCGGTTACTGGTTCGCCACGCGGCGATGGGACCTCGACGCGTTCACTCTCGATCGATGGAGGTCGAAGCATCGTTCCTGAGACGAGGAACCTCTCGGCGTAGGTCGTCCTCGCTCGCCCAATTTCGCCGAGGAAGTCGACCAGATCCTCAAATAGCTCCGGTCTCCCAGGCTGACCCTCAAGTGTGAACTCCGGAACGCCACTCCAAAGCAGCATACGAGTGAGAATAAGTCGAATGTATGGTTCTTTTGCGGTTTGTCCCTGAATCGGGCCCTCTCCGTTCTGATGGTGAACGAGAAAGCGGTCACCGAGGCCGTACTGGAGCATAGGAACGGGCTCGGCTATCCCAGCTCCGGCGGAGCCACCATCTAATTCGGCCCGACAATCACGGGAGTTCACCATCGCCTGGTAGGGAAGCATGTAGTCGGAAGCGCCTTCACCGCCGAGGACCGCTCCTTCGTCGACGTCCGTAATCTCTTCGTGGACCCGCCGGAAGAGGGTTCTTACTGCGTTCGGGTACCACCGCCCCGGCCCGACCGGATGATCGTGGTCAGCACGGTGACATGCTAGCGTCGCCGACCACGGGAGTCCGTCGAGTTGTATTCCTCGAACCCCTAGTTGTGCTAACGTCGACGCGACATCAACAACACGGTCCTGAAGGGATGAAACGCTCAGATCGAGTTGATACAGTTTCTCACCTCGTTCCTCGTAGAATCGTTGGTTCCCATCCCCTCCAGCCATAATCCATGACTCGACCGTGTCTTGGTCCCGTCCAAAGGTATCGGACCCCTCCCAGAGGAAGGTCGGGTTGAAGAACGCAGTCGTCGGCACCCCGTTGTCCTCCAGGTTTCTAATCATCGCCGAGAGAGATTCAGATCCCTCATGCGGTGGGAGCCAGTCTCCGCCCCCGGGATATCCGTTCTTCTGCCAGCCGGTTTCGTGGTGGATGAGGGGGGCGTCGAGGTACTCGCGGTAGGCTACAGTGTGTTCGGCTGAGCTCTCAAACGAGGACGAGCCGGACTGCCCCCACTGCGGGCGCTGGTGGGTACGACTCCGATACATCAACTGGTGCTCGCGTAACCACTCGGGATTCCTGAATGGTTGTTCGGAGAGCCACCCATCACGATTCAGCCAGTCCACGTATCGATCGACAGCGTCGTACCAGTTACCTCTGAGGACACCGAAAGTCGTCTCGTACTCTGGTTCGATAGTTGATGCCTCCTGTGAGAACGTGTGAGCCGTACTGTACGAGAGTGTGCTTCCATCTGAACCCCACTCGAAGCGTTTCATCCGCCCTCCCGTATCGCGGGCATCGCAGTAGATACCAACTGTCGGACCGGTGTACGCAGAGAACTGCATTGTCGCGCTCCCGCTTGGGTATTCGGCCCCGACTGTCCCATCGACCTCCGTGACTGGGTCCCGATACAGCCGGCCGAGCCTCGTTGGGACGGCGAGCGCGTCTCTGCCGTCCCCAGAGAGTGGTGCGATTCCATCGACGAAAGGATAGTGGAACTCCCTTACCGACCACTCGCTCTCGTTTTCGATGCGTCCGTTCCACCTCGCAAACGGCTCGCCCTCGTTGAGTTCGACACGGATCGTGACGGTCGCATCCATCGTATCGACGATATCGTCGCCATCTTCACCCTGCGCTTTCACCTCCGGGGACTCCCACGTCAGTTCGACACCGACTCTGCCAGAAGACATGGTAGTAGAGATATCGGTGAGGGTCGCACGTCCAGTGTAGATCTCCGCATAGTCGTACTCATCCGTGTACAAGACCCCCTTCCAGACGTTTTCACTCCCCCCGTCGACGAGGAGGTCAGTTCCGCTTGGTGGATGGCGCATGTTGGTGATTCCACCTGTCTCTCGATCGAATTCGAGTTCAAATGATTCGTTGGCAAGTAGTGGATTCTCGTCTACCTGCCGAACCGTAGGCGGTGATCGGTCGACGCTAGCACCCCGGACCGTGTTGCCGAGCACTGTCACACCTATCCCGGCGAGAACGGAACGGCGCAGAAACGACGGATACCGAGAGTCTTCCATAGCAAATAGGTACAGCGATCTGTCATAAAACCACTTACCACACCACTCGTGAACGGATTCATAATCGTCTTACCGCGGGGAGGATGTCAATGGATTCACTCATGTTGGTTGAGTTTCACACTAGAGGTTCACTAATTCAACTACTACCTCATGGAATGGACTGCCCCAAGTTCTTCCGCTTAATTGTTGAGTAGCATATCTCGATCGTTACAGCTTTTAGGGGAATGAGGGTGAGCGTGTGACACCGCTCGGAACTGGAGCCTCTCTGCGAAGCCTGCTCCGCCCCTCCTATAGCAAATAACAGCCATCCATCTTATACTTCAGGCAGACTCTGGACTGAACTGGAATCAACGCTAGCAACCAGTAGTGGTATTTGTTGGCTACGCTCTCGTCTAGCGATCCGCACTAAGTCGCACTCCCATGCGGGAGCCGATAAGATAGTATCCGGAGCCGGTGGTCGACGGCAGCGACGCCAGCAAGATATGGCTGTCGTTCGTCTCACCCGGCCATGCGCCCGCTCAAATGTTGCGTTCCTCAAGAAGGGTATCGATAATTTCGACGAGATGGATCACTCCAGGATCAATGTCGTGATCCCCAGCAGTCGCGTAGTCCAGAAATGCGTCAATATCGTCGTGATCAAGCTTGCCGCTCGAGACAGCATCTACGATTGTCGTCTCCTCTGCCGTTACAATGGCGAGTACATCACGACACGGCTCTGGGCAATCACGTGTCCGATAGGAGCCGGAACCCATGTGATCCAAATTATAGCTAATCATCCATATAGATTCACCTATATTTCTGATATCTTACTGGAATCGTCGTGGAGAGAGGATGCTTCGTTGATCGCCTCTTACCTCTGAAGGGGTGCGATTACCTGAAGGTATATGGAAGGTTGTGCGTTTCCGTTCCCCTAGCGGTGTGTGATTTTTTCTCATCGTCGGCTTGGCTTAGCGTATTGGCTCGTCCAGCAGTGACCGGTCGGAGCTAGATACGCCATCCTAACGGACTGATGAGCTGGCCGCCGAGTTCACCGACCCGTCTCTCACACCGGTCCTTTGACGACCGTTCTGTTTCCAAATCTACATGCCGGTCGCTACTGTTGCTCACATATGGATCTGACAGATGCTACTGTACTCGTCACGGGCGGCGCAGGGTTAGTTGGCAGCCACCTCGCAGCAACACTTGACGACGCGGGTGCGACAGTCCGCGTTGTTGATGATCTATCGAAAGGCGAACGTGAGCGTGTCCCAGCCGACGTGGCGTTCACGCAAGGCGATATGACTGACTCCGATGATGTCGATGAGGTCATCACGTCCGATCTCGATATGGTGTTTCATCTCGCCGCGTACACCGACACAAACTTCGACGACGATCGGAAGCTGTTCGAGGAAAATACCGAGATGACGTACAACCTTCTCGAAGCGATGCGTGATGCGGATGTCGACCACTTCGCGTTTACGTCATCGTCGACGGTGTACGGTGAGGCGCCACGGCCAACTCCTGAAGATTACGCCCCACTCGAGCCAATCTCAATTTACGGGTCCTCAAAGCTCGCTGATGAAGCGCTCATCTCGACATATGCGCACTCGTATGGCATCCAGTCGTGGGTGTTCCGCTTTGCGAATATTGTCGGGCCGTACCAACGTGGAAACGTCGTCCCCGACTTCATCGAGAAACTCATCGACGATCCCACTGAACTCGAAATTCTCGGCGATGGCCGTCAAGAGAAGTCCTACATGTACGTTTCCGAGTGCGTTTCGGCCATAAAATACGTCGTTGAACATGCCGATGAGCCGTTCAACATCTACAACTTGGGGACAAAAACGACTACGTCTGTCACCGATATCGCGGATATCGTCAGCGATGAACTTGGTGTCGATCCTGACTACACCTACACGGGTGGGGATCGCGGCTGGACGGGTGACGTGCCGAAGATGCGACTCTCAATTGAGAAGCTCGCGGCACTCGGATGGGAACCGACACGATCGAGTGATGAGGCTGTACGACAGGGTGCTCGCGATCTGATCGGCGAAATCGTCAACTGACATCACCTGGGACTGAGCTAAAATGTATGACTATAAATAATGTAAATACTGAGAAAGAACTATACTGTATCATCTCTATCACTAACCCATGTCAGAGACCCCAGATGGGCCACGCTGTAAATGCGGACGACGGATCCCACGCGGACTCACGGCAGCAGCCCAGTGCGACCGGTGTCGAGACCAGCAGGGTAACCGCTAGCTACCGACATCGGATCTGAGAGCGTCGATCAGAGTGGCGTGCTCTCTTGGTGCGACACGTCTGGAGAGCGACGGCGCGACGACTGTGCGATCCTTTCACTATCGCAACCCTTTCACCGAACCGTTGAGCAACGATACGTATGGACGACAAACGTGTGCTCGTCACGGGCGGAGCTGGCTTTATCGGCTCGAATCTCGCGAACCACCTCGCTGACCACAACGACGTGATCGCCGTCGACGATTGCTACCTTGGAGACCCCGACAATCTTTCTGACGACGTCGAGTTCCTCAACGCCTCTGTCGTCGACGATGACTTCCCTACCGACGTCGATGTCGTGTACCACCTCGCGGCCCTCTCATCATACAAAATGCACGAAGACGACCCCGCACAGGGCGCTCGGGTCAATGTCGAGGGGTTCGTGAACACGATCGAACAGGCCCGACAGGATGGCTGTGACACCGTCGTCTACGCGACCACCTCGTCGATCTACGGCGATCGCACCGAACCATCACCGGAAACCATGCCAGTGAAAGCCCGCACCGGGTATGAAGCCTCCAAACTCGCCCGTGAGCGGTACGCAGAATACTACCACAACTTCCACGACATGACGCTGGCGGGCATGCGGTTTTTCTCGGTGTACCAGGGCTTTGGTGGGGCCGAGGAACACAAAGGCGAGTTCGCGAACACGGTCGCACAGTTCACCGATAAGATTGCGAACGGGGACCGCCCAGAGCTGTTCGGCGATGGCAGCCAGACGCGCGATTTTACCCACGTCGACGACGTCGTCCGCGCGTGTGAACTCGCCGCCGACCACGAACTTCAGGGAATCTACAACGTGGGCACCGAAGAGAGCTACTCGTTCAACGAGATGATTGAGTTGATCAACGACGAGCTTGGGACCAACGTCGAACCCAAATATATCGAAAACCCCCTGGACGAGTACGTCCACGACACGATGGCTGACTACTCAAAACTCCACAAAGCCACTGGCTGGGAGCCCAAAATTGCGTTCGAAGAAGGCGTGTCGCGGGTGTGTGAGCCGTATCAGTAACCACCTCGGGGTGGATTAGTTCTCCCGATCAGCTACCCTTATCCACGTCACTCACTATCCTACTCCCGTGCTTCCATTAGGCCACCTCGCTTTTGCGTATCTCTGGTACGCACTGTATGCGGCCAGCAGCACCCATCGGCTCCCCGCTCGTCTTGCGCTTCTTCCGCTTGCGTTCGGAAGCCAGTTTCCAGATCTGATTGATAAACCACTCGCCTACATTGGGGTCCTCACGTACGGTCGCTCACTCGCCCACTCGCTGTTCACGTTCGCTCTCTGTTCACTTGCCCTCTGGTGGATCACAACCCGGCTTCGTGGGCGTTGGAGTGCCGAGACGCTCGCTGAACGACTCCGAATCGTCACCCCCGCAGCGTTCGCGATCGGCTACGCCAGTCACCTCCTTGGCGACACCTACCGGTTCTTGCTCGCAGGCGATTTGTGGGCAGCACGTTTTCTGGTGTATCCGCTGTTTCCCGTCCCGGAGTCTCCAAGTGACGATATCGCGCCGTGGGTTCGGCTCTTCGAGATCTACCAAGAGATGGGAACACATCCTCAGATCTCTCTCATCGTTCTTGCGGTCATTGTGTTTGTGGGACTTCGCGTGCGTCAGTACCTGGCTTCCTCGCCGCGCTAATCCGGTGGAATCGCTGACTGATCGGAGTCTCCGCGAAATCACCGTTCAGCATTCTTTGGTCGGTGCGTAGTCGGCCGCTGCGCGCGTCGCTATCCGAGGCTATATCTAAACATATCGTGTCCATTTAACTAATGCTCGACAGTACTGAACTCAAAACATCGGGTATGGAGGCCAACTTGAGTTACTGCGGCGTGGATGCCACACCACGACCGCTCGGTTCTTGCTGCCCACGAGATCTCTGTTGTTCTCGTCACAAATACTATCATTACGGGTGTAGTGTGCCACGGTATGCCGAGCGATGTGTCTGTAGTACACGTTGACGACGATCCTGGGATTGTGGATCTGGCGGCGACGTATCTCGAGCGGCAGGATGACCGGATTACGGTGACCACAGCAACAACGGTCTCGGATGCGCTAGACCAGATAACAGCAACCACAGACTGCGTAGTGTCTGATTATGAGATGCCGGGGATGGACGGTATTGAACTCCTCAGTACAGTGCGCGCGGAGTATCCAGACCTCCCATTTATTCTGTTTACCGGCAAGGGAAGCGAAGAGATTGCGAGTGAAGCCATTTCTGCGGGCGTCACTGACTATCTCCAAAAAGGGCCCAACGTCGAACAGTACACACTACTGGCAAACCGGGTCCTGAACGCGGTGACACAACGTGAAGCAGAACAGCGGGTCGACACAGAGCGGCAGCGATTTCAATCGCTCTTCCATGAGCTGACACAGCCGGCGGTAGAGGTAGAATATGACCGTCAAGAGCCAATTGTTCAGGCAGTCAACGTCGCGTTCGAGAACGTGTTTGGGTATCCTGCCTCAGAGATTGTTGGCCACTCACTTGACGCAGCTATTGTTCCCAAGCATGACGGAGACACTGACTCACAACTCAACCACCTATTCCGCAACAGCGAGCAGCTTGACTCACAGGAAGTCACACGGCAAACGGATCGTGGTCCACGAGAGTTTCTTATCCAGATTGCCCCGCTTGATGACCAGTCGGGTGGGTTCGTCATTTACACGGATATCACTGAGCGGAAACAGCGTGAACAAAAACTCAGCGCGCTCCATGATGTTGCCGAAAAGTTGGCACAGAGTGAGACGAGTGATGCGGTCTGTGATCGGACAATAACCGCAAGCAAAGAGATTCTCTCGTTTGATCTGAGCGTGATTTCTCTCAAGGATGGTGACATGCTCAAACCAAAAGCGATCTCTGAAGAGGTTGCTCCAGACGGGTTGGCGGCAATGTCAATCTCGGAAGGAATCGTGGGGAAAACCTACCGCACAGACGAGTCGTATGTATTTGATGATCTCACGAGCGTTCCAGAGGCCAACCCGCAAGGGCCGTACAAATCAGCGATTAGTGTGCCTATCGGTGACCATGGCACGTTTCAAGCGGTGGCGACGACGCGCAACGCCTTTACCGAAAGTGACCTTGAACTCACAAAACTACTTATTCGGCACACGGAAAATGCGTTAGATCGGTTACACCGAGAACAGCAACTACACCAAAAGACAGAGCGGCTCAACCAGTTTACTAGTATGCTTAGCCACGATTTGCGGAATCCACTTAACGTCGCAACGGGGCATACTGAGCTTCTCCGCGACGAGTGTGACAGCGAGCATGTCGATAATATCGCACAGGCACAACACCGCATGGAAGAACTGATCGAGAATGTCCTCACACTTGCCCGGAATAGTGAGAAAGATCCTGGATTCGAGGATGTATCGATCGCCAGTGTCGCCGAACGGGGATGGCAAAGCGTGGAAACTACCGACGCAACATTGTCTGTTGAGTGTGAGGGTGTTGTTTCCGCAGACCCGAGTCAACTCCAGCAGCTGTTTGAGAACGTGTTCCGGAATGCGATTGAACACAGTAGTGGGTCGGTCACCGTAACTGTTGGAGCGCTCGATACTGGGTTTTATATCTCAGATACGGGACCAGGTATTCCAGAAGATGAGCGCAATGAGATTTTCACGACTGGATATTCGACGATAGCGAGTGGAACCGGACTTGGACTGGCAATCGTCTCTGAAATTGTCCAGACGCACGGTTGGAAAATTGAGGTCTGTGATAGCGAACACGGCGGCACACGATTTGAGATTACTGATGTTAATACTGTTATAGACCGATGAACTATACGTTGTAGCGGCTCAGTTGAACTCTCATTCTTCAGACTCATTATTGTCTGAAACACCCGATCGCTGAAGAGTGCGAATTCAGCAATAGGCCATACTAACAGGACCTGGCGGCTGGCCATCATCCAAGTGTACTATCCCCTGCTTCACTACAACGAATCCCGTCTGAAACTGCTGTAATTGTAACGAATCCCGTGTCAATACACTACTGACCAGAGTGCGAAATATGTACCCTGTATTGACCGCACCCGGATCAGAATGTATCATCTGTTGAGGATTTCAACAGAGCCGTTGTAGCAGTTCTACGGGGATGTTAAAAATACGAGCGCATACCCCCGTCTGTAGACCTGTCTCTTACCCATAAGTTCACGGAGCCCCCAAACAGACGTTTCAGACGCTGTCGGACCCAATCTACAATCGGAAGATCGAGGTGAGGAGTGATCCGGGCGATGATCTCGGCGGTGGGAGGGTTACTGAATGTGGTAAACGATATCAGCAAATTCGGTCCATAGGAGTGTTACATCTACAGATTTTCGAGGTTTCGGTCGGATTTATTGACTCGACTGCGACTTGATTTGTGGGTAAGAGACAGGTCTTCAGGCGCGGGAGGAGGTCAATGAGGGTAGCATCCCAATTACCGTTTGAGCAGTTTCAACGGATACCGAGTCAGGAGCGAACGTCGCTTGCTCGTACGCGGTGGTGAGCTGATACACTTGGTTGGATTCGGAGTGATCCGTAGTCTGCCACTGCTCATACAACTCCCAATGCGTCTGTGGTACGTCTGAGGCATCCCGTGTTGCGTGTGCTCTGAACGCGGCGTACGCAAGCTGGACGGCCGCATCTGGATCATCAGCATCAAGAGCAATCTGCGCACGATCGATGAGTGACATGTCACCCGTCGCTTCTCCGTCGTCACTTACCACGGTGGGTGACGGCTCCCCAATTTGTGTCTCTGCCGTTGTCGCGGTTGCTGACTGTGTCGCAGTCCCCGCTCCCCCGAGACGGCTGCGGAGTTGGGCCCAAACCGTCCCGTCTCGCCACCGACTCACGAGCAAGCTACCTCCAACTACCAGGATAAGTGTCCCTCCCACGAGTGCCGGGCGACGAAACGGACTTGTCGACGATACAGGCAGCGTCTGCTCTGCTGTACTGCCTTCGAGACTACTCCCGGTGGCAGCAAACTGAACGGTAAGTGTTTGGGCCTCTTCAGAGATGGCAGCCCGATCGATGGTCGTTTGGTACCGTCCAGTCGCGTCTGTCTCGACAGTTCCAACGGTAGTGTCCGCAAGTCTAAGCTGTAGTGACCGCTCCGCAAGCGGTTCGCCCTCGTCGGTTGTGAGTGTGCCAGCAACCGAAACGTTCTGCGCATCATTCTCGTTGTCAACCGTCTCAACTGAGAGTGTCGTTGGTCTCGAGGAGACGGTTAGTGGCACCGTTGTGTTCGATGGTGTAAGAATCAGGTCCTCGGTGGCAAGCCCAACGCGGAGTGTCGTCTCACCGGCCGGGATCCGCTCGGGCAATACTGTTTGGAGCGTAAAGCTGCCATTGGCTGTTGTCTCAGTTTGCGCCAGTTGCTCTCCGGCAACCTGGAGTGTGACCGGCAGTCCTGCGCGTGATTGTGTGTCCCCCTCAGTGATATTGGCATACCCAGAGACATTGACCGGATCTTCAAACCGAGCCTCTGTGGTCGCATTCGTCACCGTAACCGATGTAGCTGGTTGCCCATGGACAGAAATGTTCGTTGTGGCCGTACTCGATAAATACGGCGCTGCCGGATCCGGCGTGTATGTTGCTGTGAGCGCTGACGCATTTGGCGCCACGACAAGTGGCTGATACCTCGCTGTATACGTGCCATTTGCCTCAGTGCGAGTCGTGACTGTATCCTCACCAATCCCAACCTGGATCGTGGCATTTGCGATCGCCGTTCCATTAGCAGCCGTCAGCCGACCACTCACTGCTGTTGGCTCTGTGGCCGATAGGTTTGACTGCGCTGGCTGGACAGTCAGATTTGTTTCCGTAAATTCACGAGTTGCAACGGCGCCAGCTGCTTGAGTGAGACGTCGTTGACTCGTGTTGAGTGAGTCTTGTGCGGGATCAAAATTTAGATTGGATTGTGTTTCGAGTGTCTCGTACTGTTGGTTGAGTGTCGTCGAACTCTGATTCAGTTCGCTCGCATTCTCGACGATATTACGGGCGAGTGCCCGTGCCTCCGTATCATTGCCGTTCGCAACAGCCTGCTCATAGGCGGCGGCTGTTTGGTTGAGCTGCTGGGCCGACGCAATGATCTCACGCTGCTGTTCGCGCGTGAGATTAAATTGTGCCGCCGTCTCTTCTAGGTCAGTATCGTCTGCGACAGCGGAATACTGCTCTAATAAGACATCATACTCGTCGCCAAGGAGGGCCTGTCCAGTCTCATACTCCTCATCGCTGGTGGCGACGGCACTCGCGTTGAGCCGAGAGCTAAGCTGTCGAGCAAGGTACGCCCCAACTTGCTGGCTGTCGCCGCCTTCAGACACTTCTGTTGGGTTCTGATGTGACGGCGTAGTGTTTGCGTCCGTCGAATTGAGTGGCTCGGGAGCAGATGTCGTCGCACTCGCAGTAACCGCCAGTCCACTCACGAGAATGATCGTAGCCACGACGAGTGCGAAACGACGCATACGAGCCGACACAGTTGCCATTTAATGGCGACCATATTAAAAAGCGCGACGACAGTCGCTCAAAGAGAGAAAGAACACCAGCCATCCGGACCGATTCCAATTTTATCATACGCCACGTAGGTCACGGGGCCTGCCGTGAGCAAATCCCGCCACAGCTGAGAAGCCAAGTTTCAATTTCCTCCGCGCTGAGACAGAGATAATGGAGGTCACTGAGCAGTGGTGGACGCTTGCGAGCGCCGGCCTGCTGCTAGTCGGCCTTGGAGTCCTCGCAGACCAACTTGTGTTTCTCGCCGCCGCAGCGGGCCTTGGTGCGTGGCTACTTGGCGGGGCCATCACTGCCAGCCAGTCATTTAGCACACAGCAGCGACAGCTCTCTGTTGAGTACACACTTGACACCACGACGGTATTTGTCGATACAAAGACCGAACTCACGCTTCGTGTCTCCCGTCCTCCAGAGACGGCACAGGAACCACTCGTCATCGACGCCGAACTCCCTCCTGGCATCGCTGCTGAGACTGACTATCCTTCTGTCGCGCTCAAGGCCGGAGAGACAACTGGGACAACAACCTGTACGATTTCCCCTTCCGTTGTTGGCCAGTTCGAGTTCTCGCCCGTAGCAATCACGATCGGTGACCGATACCAGCTGTATACGGTGACACTTTCGCACACGGAGACACCTACGTTAACGGTCCAACCTCACACGCCAGAGCTCCATATCGGTCAAGGCGGGACCGGCGTCCAAAGTGCGTATGGGCAACATCGCTCAGATCGTCCCGGTCCTGGCGTGACAACCCGGGAGCTGCGTGAGTACGTTCCGGGCGATGACGTCCAACAGATCGACTGGAACGCAACGGCTCGTCTTGGGGAGACATACGTGCGTGAAACAGAGGGCGAAACAGACCGCCAAACGCTTCTCATCGTGGACCACCGCCACCGCATGGCTGCCGGGACCGACGGCGGGACAATGCTCGAGTACGCACGTGAGGTTGCTGGTGGGATCGCACAGACAGCCGCGGACTACGGCGACCCACTGGGTCTTCGTGCGGTCGGTCCAGCAAGGAATCACAGCCCAAATCGTCGCGGGAACAACGCCACAGACGTACACTCGGATTGAGTCCACACTATATAATCTCCAACTGACGGCCGAGACGAGCACAACAGGCACTCGGTCGGCACCCCAAGCACGCCGGCTTGCCACCCGGCTGGGAGGTGACACAAGCCCCTTTGGGACCGTCCTTGGCGCATACGTTGGAGATCAAAAACAGTACGTTCACCGTTTTCAGGATGACCCGCTTGTGAGTACCATCCGCCAAGCGCACTCAACCGGTGGGGGCGAAGGAATCATTGTGATCGTCACCAGCGATAAAGACCCAGTGAAGCTCCGTGAAGCAGTCAAGACAGCGATCCAGGGCGACAGCCGGATCTTAGTGTTTCTAACACCACACTGTCTGTTCGAGCCACCAGCACTCGCTGATCTTACCGAGCTGTATGATCGCTATCGCGAGTTCGAAGAGTTCCGGCGCGACCTCGAGCGGCACCCCCGAGTCAGTGCGTTCGAGGTGGCACCCGAATCACGCATCCAGCGTGTCCTTGCCCACCGCCGAACAGCAGGAGTGAGAACGCAATGACACAACAGGCATCGAAGCTACCGTACCCAAAAGAACCACCCTTCATCGATGTACGCGCTCGCGATTGGGGAAGCATCTTCGGGCTTGGGCTTGTTGCGGTCACGCTGGTGAGTCTGTCACCGTCGCTCCCGATTGCCTCACTAGTAGTTCTCGGCGTTGCGGGGGTCGTTACCTCGGCACCGCTTGCGTTCGTTCTCGGACAGCTCGCACTCATCCCCGTTTTGAGTGGACTCTCACCAGCTGTCGGCGTCGCACAACTTGGCCTCCTCGCTGTGTTAACAGAGCGAGCCCGGTCGTCACGTGATACGACCACCCTCATGGTGACCAGTCTCGGGTGGGTCGCTCTGATCGCCCTTGTAGTAGGAACAAGCGAGCAGGGGATGCTCATCACAGGGGGGCTGTTGGCTCTCGCTGTCGCGGGTAGCGTATACCTCACGTATCGGGTTACGCTCGTCCGTCTCGACCTTGTCACCCCTGCTGAGCCAGCAGATAACCCAGACTCGGAAACAAAAGGATGATTGGGAGTGGCATGAATCAGAGGATATCATAATGGCGCACTCTGGCGGTACTGAGTCCGCACACTCACCGGCATCTGATGAGTCTTCCTCCACAGCCGACACACCAGAAGCACTCCAGACCCGCGTGGCGGTGCTTGAAGCTGAAAACAGACAGCTCCGCGAGGAGTACGCCCGCGCCCGCCAGACGACGTACCGCCGGACTGCGGTGAGCCTGTTGGTCGTGGGCTTGCTCGGGATCGCTGGAGGCGTTGTGTTTCCCGATGCTCGTACTGTCCTGTTTGCGCTTGGTGGGACAGGAATCTTTGCCGGGGTGCTCACCTACTTTATCACGCCTGAACGCTTCATTTCTGCGGAGATTGGCGGGCGCATCTTTGAGGCAGCTCGTGCCGACCGTGAGGCGACGATTGATGAGTTAGGGCTCCGGGGCGAGCCAGTGTACGTCCCGGGAGATGCGGTCCGGCTATTTGTCCCACGAGACGTAGACGCGCCACTCCCCGAGTCAGTAACCGATCTTGATCTATTTGTCGTGCCTGAGGATCCAACCACAGGTGGCGTTGCGTTTCATCCGACCGGTGTGCCGCTATTCGAAGAGTTTTCCGACACCATGGACCAATCGCTCGGAACACGTCCACAGTCGGCTGCGCCAGTCATCGCTGATGCGCTAGTTGACGTGTTTGAACTCGCAGATAGCGTTGAGTCGGCGGTCGATACCGACACACAGCGTGTCACGTTTGAGATTAGTGGTGCCGGCTTAGGTGATCCGACAGCCATTGATCATCCGATTTCCTCATTTCTTGGCGTGAGCCTCGTTGAGACACTCGGCGAACCTGTTGAGGTCACGGTCACAGAAGATGACCCGCTTACCGTGACGTGTCGGTATGGTCACCGCGAGTGAGCAGGGGCCCGTCTCAAAACGCACCAACAACCCACGTTAGCTGATGTCGGCTGTTCTCTCTGTGAGTCCTCAGAGAGTTACTCACTCGGTACCGCTTGTTCGTCTGTCTCAGCAAACGTTGTGTCGGCGCTGGGGGGCGTCACATCAGCAAGCACCCCATCGATAATTTCGGAGACAGATTCGTCAGCGAGTTCGGCGTCAGTCGTCCGGATCACACGATGCTTGAGTACGGGTGCTGCGAGCGATTTGATATCATCTGGAATCACGTAGTCACGCCCCTGAATCGCAGCACGTGCCTTGCCAGCACTCAAGAAGGCAAGTGTGGCCCGTGGGGAGCCGCCGTGTTGTAACATCGGTGACGCTCGTGTTGCCGCCACGAGATCCAGAATGTACTCTTTGACCGGATCAGCAACGTAGACTTCGGTGACAGCGTCGCTTGCGCGCTGGAGTTCGTCCGGCTCGATGACCTGTTCAACCGCTGACGGACCAAGACCGGGTGCTGTATCAAAGCGGTCAAGCACTTTGCGTTCACCAGCCCGGTCGGGAATCTCAACGGTGTATTTCAGCTGGAAGCGGTCGCGCTGAGCTTCTGGGAGTTCGAACACGCCTTCCATTTCGATTGGGTTCTGTGTCGCAATGACCATGAACGGCGCTGGCAGCTCAAGGGTTTCACCGTCAATCGTAACCGTCGATTCCTCCATCGCTTCCAGCAGCGCACTCTGTGTTTTTGGTGTGGCCCGATTGATCTCGTCGGCCACAACCAGATTTGCGAACACAGGCCCCTTTTTCAGCTGGAATTCACCAGTTGCCTGTTGGTAGACGTTTGTCCCGACGACGTCAGCGGGCACCATATCGGGTGTCATCTGAATCCGACTATACGAAAGCCCAGATGCCCGCGCAAAGGCGTTAGCAATCGTCGTTTTTGCGACGCCGGGTACTCCCTCAAGCAAGAGGTGCCCATCAGTCAGTAGTGCGATCGTTAGCCCTTCAAGCACCTCCTCGTTGCCAACAATGACATCGCCAACTGCCTCACGGAGCGTCTCGTATAGCGCCTCGGGACTACTCATCTTGTTCGTCTCGTGACCGCTCAGATAAAACAGCTGTCATCACCTGCTGAAGCTGTGCCTCGTCAAGATCAAGTTCAGGATACTCTTCGTGAACTGTCGTCCGAAGTGTCTCTGTATCGAGATCGATTGTTTGTGTTCCTCCGGAGCGGTCCCATACCCAATGGGGAAGTCGCGACAGCACGCGCGCTGGGAGGAGTGTCTCGACAGCGCCATTCACTGTACCCTCACGGATGCGGCGCCACCCAAGCAGCCACAGACCGAGCGTGGCGACCCCCCCACTAACTTGTAGGAGTGGCGATGACCGAAGCAGCACCACCGCGCGCGCCAGCGGCGGCTGTGTGCCCGCGTGTGAGTAATCGAGAATCACTTGCCCGTGGGTGTCGACGAGTTGCGTCGCAAAGACGCGATTATCCGGCTGTGTCAGCATCGAATTGATAAAGATGCTGGGGTCGCTGATTGTGATGATCTGGCCTTCTTCGATGGGCTCGACAGCGACGACGGGATACGCACCAAGTTCATCGCCAGCCGAGAGATTCCCAGTCGCATTCCGATCAAGATAGGAGAGATCAGAACTCGTCACGATTGGGGTGGCATTCCCTGGTTCGACCGCAGTGGCTCCGTTGAGCGTGAGCTGTGAGACACCTCGGGTGTACGGCGTCGTCGTCACATTTGGGGCGAGCGGGAGCGACGGTCCGCGATAATATTCCTGTTCATCACGCAGTTGGGCTTGGTTGAACCGTGCGTCAGCCCCAATTGCCGCAAGGAGCGGATTGCTGTGTGGACCGAAGTCATCGGCGATGACAACGGTCCCACCCCGCTCGACGAACTCTCGGATGCGTTGTGATTCGTTGGCTGAATACGACTCTGTGGGCGCCAGAATAATCGCCACGGCGTCTGTCGCGTTCTCTGTCTCGTATGAAGTCGTGTCAAAGACGATCCGGCTGTCTAGACGCTCATCAATGAGCGTTCGGAACTCACTCGTTCCGTCCCACTGGGGATTATACGCTCCAAACGAGGCCGTAGAGGTGCCTGCGGCAAAAATAAGCGCGCCTGCGAGGAGCCCGATGAGGACGTACAGTACGAGTCGTGGAAGTGGTGGCGTTCGCATTTAGAACGTCCCCTCTGGTAGAATTTCGATAATACGCCGAATGACGATGTAGCTGAACCCCGCAAGTCCGGCAAGGATCACTGGCAGCAGTCGTTGCCGCCACCGCGGTGTGACATTGAATGGGGCCGTAAGCTCAACAACCACGAGTAGACCAATGAGTGACACGACAAAAAACAACTCGAGTTCTAACGCGTCGAGCGCAGTCAGTAGAAGAATCACGCTCACCATCCACGCAACGAGTGCATATACGAATCGTCGCCGTTTGTCGAGTGCCATTGAGTCGGGTATTCCAATACGCGTAGTGGAACGCTTTTAATATCCTTGTCTCGGCAGATCTCAGTTGGCTCGTCTGAATCGGTGGAACGCACTCCCAAGTACAACGGTCACTAGAATCAGTTGGACCGCGTACAGCGGCGTACTATCCTCTGTTCCATCTGCTAAATCTGTATCGTTGTTCGGTGAAATGGTCCCGTCACTATCATTTCCGGTCGCGTCCGAGCTATTATTGGTCGCAGAATCGTCTGTTCCGTTGTCTGTACCGTTTGTGGACGTCCCGGTCGAATCTCCACCTGTGTTGTCGGAGTCATCTGTACTGTTTGAGTCATCCGTACTGTCGGTGGTATCTGTGCTGTTCGATCCATCAGATGTGTTGGTAGAGTCGTCCGTACTGTTGGTGTCATCTGATGTGTTGTTCCCATCATCTGTGGACCCAGAAGAATCATCACCATCTTCACCATCGTCGTCCGACGATCCATTATCTGTATTGTCGTCTTCAGAGTCCTGTGTCTCAGCCACTGTAAGCGAGTGTGCGTCGCTCAATCCGATTAGTGACGGTCGACCATTCACCGTCTCTCCACCACGCACACGCACTTGGGCCTGATACTCACCCTCGTCAAGTGAGGGAAGTGTGCCCTCGTATTCGTTTGTCGCCGTCTTTTCGAGGGTAGTTGATAGCTCCTCGTTGTCATTCCACACAGTCAGGTTGACCTTCTCAACTGTCGTTGCTTCGAGTGTTGTCAGCGAAACATCTACGGGGGGGGTTTCAGACGGTGCCACATCGGCATTCGATGGGGAAGAACTGTTGATCTGTACTGAGGAGACATCGTGGGAAGCAATAACGACCGGCAACACTGATTTGACGAGTTGTTCGTTCGGGTCCCAGATATTAACCGCATAGCTGCCGGGCGATTCTGAAGAGACATGATGTTTAAATGGCGTCTCAGCCTCATCAGTCCTATTTAATATCTTAGCGTCCAGCGGCGAATCTGAATCTCGAAACTGAATTACGTATTGTTCGTCTGTATTCGGAACCGTGGCTGTCCCCGTGAGTACTTCATCGGGTTCAACTACCGCGGTCTGGCGTACTGTGAGTTCACCGTCGGTAAATTCATTTGAAACTGTTTGGGTAGGGGTAGTAACGGTTGAATCTGACTCAAGTGAGAACTCAGCAGGTGACTGACCAGCAACACCAATGGCCCCGACAGCGATACCAACGCACAAAAAAACAGCGAGGAGGGCATAACTGGTTTCCATGTCGTAGTTGGGTGGATAGAGCAGTATCAGTTTTGTGATCACACTGGTAGCAAGGCGAAAACTCACCCATTCCCGGATGAGCGGATCTCAGTGCCCCGGGAAACGGGAGTTCACGCTGTTCAGTATGGCGTACCTAATCCACGGAGGACCGACAGGTAGGAAAGATATAAACCGAATGCCAAAAATTATGACCTATGACACGTTCAGCTAGACAGATCATACTCGCCATTTTATTCAGCCTCATCATGATTAGTTCAGTGATGGGGCCGTTCGTCGGAGGAGCGTTCGCCGCATCGGCCGGAGACACGCAGACAACACCGGCCGCAGTTCAGGCCGGCGAACCAGTTACCACGCACGACGCTGAAACCGTAAATGTCACCGATGAACTCGCGGTCTGGGAACGGGCGCCACTCCGGCCCGCGGTTGTTGATCGGAGCAATGCGGTCACAGCAGTCAATAGCCAGAGGGTATTCTTACAGAAACAAGGCAATCCAGTTAGGATCGACACTACACAAGAGGGAGTATTCCAGAAAGGAAGTCAGGTTGATTTCGAGTTAGCGACCAAGACTTTGGCGGATACGTCCCAATTCTATGAAGATGAGTTCAAGGTACTCGTCACCCGAATTGATGCGGAGCGGGATACAACAGAGGTGTTCCTTGACGCTCAAAACGTCACCGTTGAAGAAGTCGAACGAGCCCTTGAGGACGTTGACGGCTACGATGACTTTAACCAAAGCGTTCAGGATCAGGACGAGGTACGGTTTGGGACGGTCCGTGACTTCTTTGAGGGAAGTGAGGAGTTTGAGCAGTTTGCCGATTCATTTGAAGCGAACCAGACGGTAACCACAGAGCGGTTTGAGGAAGCGCTCACCTCAGATGAGTTCTTGAATCTCACTGAGTTCAGCACGGCGTCTGGAGGCGAAATCTCTGCTAGCGGGGAGTCGACCGCGACCATTGATCTCGACGAGGCAGGGACATATCTCTTGATCGGGCACGTTGGCGGGGAAGTGTATGAAGACGGTGATGACCGGCCGTACTTCAACGACACAACTGCGCTCTCTGTCGATGCCGTTACTGCTCAAGAGTCGGCATCGACAATCGATGTTGCCACGACAGATGGAGAGGTTGAAGCAGGGAATAACGTCTCTGTAGATGCGACAGCCAACCTTGATGCTGAGGGGAACGTGTCACACACAGCCATTGTCATGGATGAGGACACGTTTAGTCAAAGTGAAAGTCGGATCGTCGTTGACGATGAATTCTCACGTGACCTCCGGGCGGAAGACGTTACTGTTAATTCTCAAATCGGGGAGATTCAGGGAGTTACAAATGTGGCGCCAAACGTAAGAATTTCTGGCACCAATATAGCGGCTGACCGCTTCTCAGGCACAGTGAGTACTGAAGACCAAGCGAACAGCTTCTTTGATATTCGCAACGCGCTTGTTGACGGGTTCGATATCCGCGATCAGGCTGGTGACGCAGCCGAGTTCAACGCAATTGAGGACAAAACGCTGAACGCCTCGATGACCGCCGTTGGAAACGCCACTGGCGACGAAACGATCGAGGTTGAGACGCTCGAAGGATGGGAGACTGGTGAGTACACGGTTCTCCATATCGCATCCGATCAGGAAGACGGCAACATCAGCACGAGTCGTACCACCATCGACATCGTCGATAGTATCGATACGGGTACCGGTCCAGGTCCCGGTCCCGGGCCATCGGACCCCAGCGATGACGATGATGACGATGATGGCGATGATGATCCCGAAGACGAGCCTGATGATGACGAGCCACCGGAGGTCGTTGAACCGGCACCCGAGGATCTCACGATTGTCGAGCGCGACGGCGGTGCGTCAGTCTCGGTTCGGAACATTCGGGCGAACACGCCGACCCGGTTCGGCGTCGGCCGGAGCGTGTCACGGAACGGCGCGTCGGTCCGGAACTTCACAGTGAACCTCAAACAGGATCGCGACGAATTCTCTGTGGATGTCTCAACGAGCGATGACCCGCCGGAGACCGCCCCGCCGGTTGAGACAGGGACCTCGTTCACGTATGTCGACGTGGACGCAGGGAACCTCACCGATGATGACTACAACAGTGTCGAGTGGGACTTCAGCGTCGACGTTGACCGGCTCGACGAAAACGACGTCGACCCGGAAGATGTCCAACTCCAACGGTACAACGAGACACAGGGTGCGTGGGAGCGCTTCGACACGACGCATCGCGGCAACGGTGAGTTCGTGGCTGAGGTGCCTGGCTTCTCCACGTTCGCCATTACGGCAGTTGAGCCCGCCTCGCTTTCGGTCACGGACGCCAGTCTCAGCGCAGACGAAGTCGAGGTCGATGAGACCTTTGACGTGGCAGCAACAGTCGAGAACACCGGTGACGAGAGTGGCGAAACCGAACTCGAAGTGCTCGTTGATGGAGATGTCGTTGAGACGCGGACCGTAACACTCGACGGGAACGAAACGGCAGAGGAAACCTTCGAAGTGAGTGTGGCCGAAGCAGGTGACTTTGAGGTCACCGTCAACGCTGTCAGCGCCGGTGATATCTCTGTTGTGAGTACTGATACAGGTGATGGAGACGGCACCGGCGACGGCACTGGCGACGGCACCGGCGACGGTGACGATGGTGGGAACCTCGGAATTGCCCTTGTGATCGTCCTGTTAGGCCTCCTGATTGCCGGCGGCTTCATCTACTATCGCAACGTTCAGGAGTAGCTGACACACTACTCTTTGACTGCCCTCCAGATGGCCACTCATCACAGTTTACCTCCGATCGTCTGCTCCGACGTGACGCGTCGGTATACAGGTTCCACAGAACGGTTCGGAACGAGTGGGACCACCGTGACGGCGCTTGATACTGTCTCGTGTGAAATCACACCTGGGTCGGTCGTCGGGGTTGCTGGGCCAAGCGGCAGCGGAAAATCCACACTGCTCCACTTACTCGCAGGACTCGATACGCCAACGGCTGGTGACATTCAGATCTACGGGACCGCACTCCAAGAGCTTTCTTCGCGAGAGCGTACGGCATTTCGCCGATCGAATATTGGGATGGTGTTCCAGCGATTTCATCTGTTACCCGCCCTCACTGCTGTCGAAAACGTCGCAGTGCCACTTGTCCAAGCCGGTGAGAGCCGTTCCAAACGTCGCAGCCGCGCCACAGAGCTGCTTGATGCGGTTGGACTCGAAGGCCGTCACAAACACCGTCCCGGCTCGTTAAGCGGCGGCGAACAACAGCGCGTCGCCATCGCGCGGGCGCTCGCTGCGGACCCAGCGGTTGTGATTGCCGATGAGCCAACCGGTGAACTCGATCGCGAAACCGGCGAACAGGTGCTTGATGTGTTGACTGACATTGCTGCGGATCGGGCTGTGGTGATTGCGTCACACGACGAGTATACCCTCTCTCGAACAGACCGCGTGATCAAACTGCGTGATGGACGCCGAGAGACGTGAGTAGCCGGCTCCGCCAACTGGCAGGGATTAGTGGCCTCGGTGTGCGACGCGTTGTTGGGCGCCTCCGAACAGGCGCACGCGGCCGCACAATTGTCTCAATCACCGGTGTCGCCCTTGCGGTCGCGCTGTTGGTCGTTGTCACGAGTTTGTCAGCGGGGCTCGCTGGTGGCGCAACCGTCCAGAGTGAGGATATCGACTATTGGATCGTCCCTGATGAATCGGGCGCAGGGAGCGTCCCACTCAACGCAGAGGGTGCCCAACTGAGCGAGGTCCATCGCATTACGGCCCAGTTACGCGCGGACTCGCGGATCGACTACGCGACTCCCGTTGCGATCACCCCAATTCAGCTCCGGCACCCAGCGACGGACGAGCGGACGTATGTCCTCGCCTTGGGCGTGATCCCCGAATCAGGGCGGCATGTTGCCGGACTTAATACGACACAACTAGCGGGCTCATACGTTCACCATGAAAACGGGTCGTACGATGGCCCGTGGACAGGACAGATGGTCATCTCACCAGCGGTCGCCACTGACCTCAACGTTACACCGACAGATGAGATCGCATTTGGTGGAAGCTCCCGGACTGGCACCGTCACCCACGTGACTGACACCAATCTTGACGCTGGAGTCGGTGAGGTTCCAGCAGTTGTTATGCCGCTTGCTGAACTCCAAACCCTCACCGGACAGACCAGTAGTGATACCGCCGATCAGATTCTGGTGAGCACGACAGATCCTAGCGTTCAATCACTGCTTACCGACATCTATCCGGGGACAAGCGTGGTCTCTCGCGCAGGGCTGACAGGCGCAGAGACGTCAACCACGAGCTTGCCGCTTGCGATGGCGTTGGCAGCAACAGTTGTTGCTGGTGGGATTGGGGTCGCGTTTGTCGCAACGATGATGGGCTTAGAGCTCACCGCGAGCCGCCAAGAGTTAGCCATTCTCGGCGCTGTCGGCTTCTCGACACGGGCTCGAGTCTTGGTTGTCATTACGGAGACGGTAACTGTCGCCGTGCTTGGCGGGCTGCTCGGCGTTGGCCTTGGGACTGTTGGGGTTGTTGGCTTAAACATCGTCATCGCAGAGTTCGTGGGTGTCACGACGCTGGCAACACTCTCACCCGGCATCATCCTCTATGCGCTGGCCGCAGCCGTTGCGGTGGGCGTGCTTGCTGTCCCGTATCCGCTGTACCTGGCTACACAGACAGACGTACTGGCAGCACTCACACGATAATGAAAACGCGACTCAGACAGATCTACGGGCAGATGTGGATTGCGTTTCGACAGCTCCGCTGGGATAAAACCCGAACTGTCCTCGCAGTTATTGGCATTGCGCTTGCTGTGCTCTCTGTCACGCTGCTCGCTGGTGTTGGGACCGGCGTCACGGAAACCGGGAATGAGTTATTCAACGAAGCTGACCGTGACCTGTGGGTCACCGGTGGTCCCATCAATCTCGCGCCCGGCTCAGTTGGTGGCTTCCAAAATCCAGTTCCAAACGCACACACAGTCGCCACACAGATCCAGCAACACGAAGACGTCCAAACAGCAGTCCCACTCGCATTCCAAGTGGTCTACGTCAGCACCGATGGCGAAGAGTTCGAGACGATTGTTGGCAGCGGGACACCGGGAGCGGGTGGTTCCGTACGCATTACCGCTGGCGAGGGGTTTACCGGTCCAAATACACACTACGCTGATGGCAATTACAGCGGAAATTTCACGCATCAAGCGCTTATCTCGCCTGAACTCGCCGCTCAGCAGAACTTGACTGTTGGGGATACTATCCACGTCGGTGGGACCATTGCGAGTGCTCGCGCCAACGAGTTCACAGTCGTCGGGATTTCCCCTACCTTCTCGAACTTCTTAGGGACATCTACAGTCACGTTACGGTTGAGCGAACTCCAGACGCTTACTGGCAATGCGTATGATGATAGCGCCACGCTGATCACCATCAGTACCGTCGACGGGGCCGATCGCGAGGCCGTCCGGGAAGACTTGGCCACTGCGTATCCCGAGTACACCTTCCGCACCAATCAAGAGCAGTTCGTCGAGGTGCTCCAACAGCAGGCGGTTGTGCTTGCTGCCGGCACGAGCCTTGTGGTGTTAGGCGTTGTTGCTGGCGGGATGCTCGCGTTGAATCTGCTCTTATCGTTAGTGTATATCCAGCGCGAACCGTTTGCTGTCCTTCGCGCCACCGGAGCAACCCGGGGTGGCATTGCTGGGATTGCGATCGTCCAGGCAGTCAGCATCGCCGTCGGTGGGTATCTACTGGGCGCCCTTTTGACTCCGCCACTTGCGGCTGGTCTCGACCAGCTTGCGTTTGCTGTGACCGGATTCGAGGGGCTCGTACAGGTGCCACGTTACGCCTACCTTGCCGGTGGGATTGTTGCTGGTGGGTTCGCACTGATTGGTGGACTTTTGGGTGTGTGGCGTGTTACTCGAGTGACGTCCGCTCGCGGCTTGATTAATTGATTTTGGTAGCATCCGGCATTTTGGGGTAGCAAGGACGAAGCAGGATGTCTCGCGGCTCCCATATAGAACCCAACAACAATGAGCCATCCGAGACCTTCCATTTCCGTAATTCAAATTTCCAGCAGGGGAACCTCACAGGTTCACTTGTAAATGGCATTCCAGTCCCAACGAGTATATAAACACTAATTTGATTAGGACAGTAATAGGAAGGTGAATGGACGATCTAACCGCGTTTCAACGAGATATCCTGTTCGTTATTGCGGGTCAGGAGAAGCCACATGGACTCAAAATAAAGGACGTGCTTGAAGACTACTACGAACGTGAAGTCAATCACGGACGCCTCTATCCGAACCTCGATGACCTTGTTGCGCAGGGGCTACTAAACAAGGGAGAAAAAGACAAACGAACCAACTGGTACACGCTATCATCACAGGGTGTCGACGTACTCAGGGACCGCCGCAACTGGGAAAATCAATTCGTCGAGCAACTCTTCTGAGGTGTCACATTGCCGGCTACTGAGGTACTCGTTTTGTCGTCTAGAGGCTCACGATGCGGAGTCGTCAAGTAAATACCTTAATTAACACACGTGTTGAATCATACTCACAAATAATGTTTGAGCGGGCGAAACAGTGGCTTCGCGATGTATATGTCGGCGAGATCAAGCAGTCACTTGATTTGACACCGGATCACGTCGCTGTGATCCAAGACGGAAACCGACGGTACGCCCGTGAAAATGGTCTTGATCCATCAGATGGGCATGCCCGTGGTGCAGAGACAACTGAAGACATGCTACATTGGTGTTCTGAGTTTGACATTTCTGAAGTCACCTTGTACACCTTCTCGACGGAGAATTTCGCACGACCAGATGAAGAGCTTATTGACCTCTTTGATCTCATTGAGGACCGACTATACTCGTTTGCGGATGCGGATCTCGTTCACGATAACGGAGTCTCAATACATGGGTTGGGTGAAATTCAACGACTTCCTGACCGCGTGGTTGATGCAGTTGCGTACGCTGAAGAACGTACCCAACAGTACGAGACACTCAAACTAAACATCGCCTTAGCGTACGGCGGTCGAAATGAGCTTTTGCGGACAGCACAGCGGCTCACACGAGAGGTTGCTGACGGCGAGTTGGAGCCAGACGCAATCACGGCAGAGACGATCGGCGAGCGGTTGTATCGGCAGCCCGTACAGGATGTCGATTTGGTAATACGGACTGGTGGAGACGAACGCACCTCGAATTTTCTCCCGTGGCACGCGAGCGGGAATGAGGCTGCCGTCTACTTCTGTACACCATACTGGCCAGAGTTCAGTAAAGTAGAATTTGCGCGGGCCATTCGGACATATGAAGCACGCGAACAGTCTTGGCAGGAGACCCAACTCCGCCGTGCTCTCTCGCTCGTTCGTGCGGTCAGACAAACGGAATACCAGCGACGAACGCAACTAATCCAGCGGCTTCGTGACCAGCTCTCACGAGAGACAGCAACACGATTTGTGAACACAGTTCGTACTGACACCGATACAACGACCGAAGATACGGAAGCACAACAAGCCCAATCTGTCCCGAACGATTGATCCGCATTGACCTCTGTTCGAATAATCTACAAAAGATCAGTCAGCGTTTTCGAGGTGGAGCCTCCGGCCTCAAGGAGCGAACGGAGTGAACGAGTCGGCCGGGGAGGAAACTGACCTGGGACGACACACCCACCAAACGGCAACTGAGACCCGGCGAACGAGCTATACGTTCGGCCTACGTACTGACCGAAACGACAGGGCGCGATTTACGAATGAACCTTCGATCGCTGGCCGGATCCAGTGTGACTGCGATTCTGGTCGTTCTCGTCGTGGCCATGCTCGTCGGCCAACAGCTCGGCCAGCCGATCGTCCTTGGGTTTGTACTGACCGGGAGCATGAACGCCCAACCAGCGGAAATGGCGCCTGGCGACGGTTTCATTGCGGTTCCGCCGGCGATCGCCGGAGATGTCGGCGAGGGCGATGTCGTGACCTTCGAGGCCCAAGAGCTCCAAGGAGGCGGGCTGACCACTCACCGGATCGTCGACGAGACCGACCAGGGGTATATCACGCGCGGGGACGCGAACCCCTTCACCGATCAGGATGGTCCTGAGCCCCCGGTTCAGGAGTCACAGATCGTCGCGGTTGGGCTTGAGTTCGGCGGTGAGGTGATCGTGATCCCGCGGATCGGACAGGTCGTCTTGGCCCTTCAGGCCGGATTTTCCGCTGCCGCGTCGGCACTTTCCGGGATCCCCGGGCTGGGTGGACTCGCTGAGGGGAACGTCGGCTCATCGATGGTTCTCGTCGGACTGCTGCTGCTCGCGTACAGTCTCGTCGCCGAGGGCGTCGGCGGGTCGAGCCGCCGGTCCGATCGCGGCGATCGCTCGCGTGACCGACGCAGCGAGATGAGTTCGGTCCTGGTTCTCGCGGTGATCCTCCTCCTCATTACCGTCCCGGCGACCGCAAGTATGGTCGTTCCGTCGGGAACGGACGACATCTCTATCGTGAGCTCGCAGACGCCGAGTTCGAGCTCGACCGTCATCGAGCGCGGCGGCTCGGTCGAGTACAGCTACAACTTTACCAACGACGGGCTCATCCCGCGGATCGCGACTGTCAACGCGGCCAGTACCGGCGTCGATGTCGCGAACAGCTCGCTCATCGCGAATCGGGGTGAGACTGCCTCAACGACAGTTACCATCCACGCGCCCGAAGAGACCGGCGCGTACGTCAGGTCGGTCTCCGAGTGGCAGTACATCCAGTTTCTCCCGGCGCCGGTCATCTTTTCGCTTCACGCGGTCCACCCGTTTGTCGCTGTTGCCGCCATCAATGCGGTGATCGTCGCGGTGGTTACTGCGGTGTACGTGTCCGCCGTCGGACTCAACCCGTTTCGGTTCCGCGATCGGGGACGTGAGCTATCGCTTTCTGACCGCGTCCGACGGGTGATACGGCGGTGGCGGTGACCGTCTCGTCCACGCGCACCGATCACGCGCCGATCGCCAGGCGGACGTTCCATCCGGTGAGTAGTAGTCCAATTGCGGTCGCGACCACCGGGGGCCAGTAGTACGAGAACCGTTCGCGCTGTCGCGCGCCCTGGACGCTGACTGAGATCAACACGAACAACACGAGCAGCTTCAACAGGAGGAACCCGGCTATCCCCCCGATTTCGAGCACTCCGTCGACGACCGGATTCGCCTCGACGAATCCAGGAACCGCCAACGTCGCGTACAGCGTGGAGACGACATCGCCGACCCCGTACGTGAGCGAGGCGAGAAACCAGAGTCCGTAGAACTCGCGGGACCGGGTCCGGTACAGCGGTCCGTCCGCGTCGAGGTCCGGCGAATCGCCAGCCGCTGTTCGCGACGCGATGTCCGCCTCGCTCCCGCCGTCTCCCTGGCCCGCATCCGGGTCGTCGATCGCCGCGAGCAGCGTGTCGATCTGCCGACGCCGGGCGGCGATCTCGCCGGTCAGCTCTCGGTAGCGCTCGTCGTCTGCCAACTTTGCGTCGTCTCGCCGCCGCTCCATTCCTCTTCGCCGCGCCACGAGCGAGAGGTACGTTTCGACCGCGCTCGACACGGCGCCGCGGTCGACGAGACGTACGACCGTCTCGCGGAGTTCAGTGCGTCCGAGCGGCCGTGGAACGTACTCGTCGATGTCGAGGTGGAACACATCGTTCCCGACGTGAACCCCCGAGAGAAGCCCGACCTGACAGTCGAGGTTGCGGGCGCGCAGCCGACCGAGAAGCTCCTCCGCCGACGGATCGGAAAGCTCGCCGTCGAGGAGGACCACGTCGATGTCGCCGTCCAGCGCGTCGAGCGCGCGTTCGCCGTCGGTAGAGGTTCGAACCGCGTACCCCTCCAGCCAGTCGGCGTACTCCTCCGCTTGCTCCCGGTCATCCTCGATTATCAGGACTGTCGCGTCGGTGTCGCGGGGCATTCGGTTCGTCTCCTGCCTTGCGTCGTTGTCGTCATAAGCGCGGGGGAACCGGCCGTGGAGCGGCACATCCCTACGAATTTCTGGCCGACTCGAACCCGACCTGCGGGAGCGAAAACTGCCAGTCGGCGTGATCAGCGTGAGAGACAGCACCCCGTTCCGAACGGGCCGCAGCTGAACGTCTCGATCGTGTCTGCCGCCGTCGAACCACCGGGGATCACGTAGTCCGGGTGTTCGACCTCCTCGCCAGTCTCAAGGATGGTGTCGGTATCCCTCTCGTCTCTTCTCCCGCCGCTCTGGCTGACGTACTCGTCGTCGATGATCTCGAACGCGAGGAGGGTGTCAGAATCGTCCGCGGTCTCCAGCGACACCGACCACTGCGCTTCTACAAAGATAGCAGGCAGAGTGCCCCGGGCCACCGTGCCTGGGGGTGAATACCGTCGGCTTACTGAGCAAATATGGATCTGCGACGCACGCGTCCCGCCGAAAAGGCGCGCTCTGACGGATGTCGTATAGTTAGCTACCGGCGTCAGTTATCCGAAGCCGCTTCTGCCGTGATGGTGAGGGTGTAATCCTCGTTATCGGGGAGATCGTTCTCGCTCGTCCCGCCGTCTATCAGGTCGATCTCGAGACCGAAACTGACCGCGCGTCCCGGCGGAAGCTCCGATGGAATATTGTTCTGATCCGTCAGGATGTTCGCCGCGCCGTTGTTGTCTCCCGGGTGGGCAACCATGTCTTCGCCGTCGTCGTCCGAATAGTCGACTGTGAACGAGAACGTGTCGGACACGGTGATTTCATCTGGTGCGTCGCTGAACTCGAGGCCGAGCGTGTCCACCGTTTGTGTCCCCTGGTTCGTCACCTGAACGAGGTTTCTAAGTGTCGTACGGGCGTTCCGGTTGAGCCCACTGGCGTCGTCGCTGTCGGTGAGGTCGATGGATATCGTTTCGTCCTCCTGTGTCACGTACTCGTTGTCCCCGTCGTCTCCACGGGTTGCTGGCGTGAGCCCCAAGAGCGCGTCCGCGTCGCCGGTCGTCTCGACGGAGACTGTCCGCTGTGCTTCCACCGTGTCGAACGCGCCGGTACCCAAGATGGCGCCGCCGCCCGCAACCAATCCGCCCAGTCCGATCAGGACGCTGCGTCTACTTGCCATATCTGTTCCTCTGTGGCTCTATCCACTTTGTATTGAGCCGCTTGAACCGTCGCAGGCCGATCCGAATCCCGGTATCGGAGTGCTTGAACCGCGTATCGCGGGGGCTGAACGGTCGGGTGACTTCCGGGATTTCGCGGTCGCCGCGGAAAGCCCGTCAATACAAAGCCGTCGAGCGACGAAGGGAGGATACGGGCGCGTTCCCGCGCCGAATCACAAGATGCCCACGCGACGACAGACTGCGCTCGGCCTCGGATCGATGGCGCTCGGCAGCGCCGTCGTCAGCTCTGCGTCCTTTCTCTCCAGCACGACCGCGGCGGCAGACCTCCGGGTCGTCGTCTCTTCGGAACTCTCGCTCACGCCCGGCCGCACGGGCGAGGAGTACGTCCAGACTGACGACGACGGCGAAGTCGAGGCGATCGTGATCGAGCAGCTGAACCAGCGGGCGATCTCGCAGTTCGAGGAGCTGGTCGAGGTGACGAACAACGGCGACGTGCCGTACGACCGGCTCGCCTTCTCGTTTTCCGCGGCAGGCGATGACCCCGACGCGTCGAGCGTTGCGGTCGCGGAGACGCTCCGGGTGGTCTCCGCCGACGAGCCGACGGAGACGGACGCGCAGGGATGGACGACGGTGCTCGCGGACTCCGGCGAGACGTTCGACGCCGGCGACGTAGTCACGTTCGGACTGGTCGTGAACCTAATCCCCGACGACGCGCCCGGCAACCTCGAAGAAATTCCCGAGCAGTCGAGCGTCACGCTGGAGATCGCCGCGATCGACGAAGAATAATCGGAGACTGATATTCCCGAATAGCGCCGGACGATCTATATGTGGTACCGTGGCCCGTGAACTCTCGTCATTTAGCACCATCCGGCCGCAGTCCGTCGATCAGATATGATCCTCACGACCTCTCAAGCCTGGCTTGAAGCCGAGGTTAGCTTCGCTTCGGGATTCAAGACTGCGCTTCGATCGTTTCAAGTAACCTAATACTAAGTGGGTTTCCTCTCATGTGACGTGTAGGTGGAAGCCATATGGTTAAACGACGCAGCATGGTAGTCGGCCTCGGAGCACTAGCAACTGGGAGCGGCGCGGTCTTCTCGTCGGCGTCGTTCTCGAACAGCGTGGCCTCGTCCTCGGACATGCGGGTCGTCGTTGAGGAACAACTCGCGGTCGAGCCGGGAATCATCTTCCGCGACGGGTCGAACGCCACCGACAGCTTCGATCCGGATAGCTCAACCCCTCCCGGCAGCACCAGCGTTTACGACAAGAGTAGTGACGACCTGTTCGGAGGCAACGACAGTGATGGGCTATCGGCCATTTCCCCCGATGACGTCCCAGCGGCGGCAGCGAACAATAGCGAGAACGGCAATTTAGAGCTACAAGTCGCCGTGCTCCTTGATGTGAACGGCGAGATCGGCGAAGATACGGTAGGACTCATCCAGGTTAACAACGAGACCAATGAGAGTCACGACGTCGCGATCCGGTTCTCCGAGTTCGGCAATGACGTTGACTCGTCAAGTGGGGAACCCGCAGCCGACGCACTTAGTGAAAAACAGGTCGTTGAAACGTACAAATTCTATGATTCGTCCGGTAATCAGATCTCCCCAGACGGAAGTTCAGCTGACGCCACCTCCGGAGTGCTGGACTCTCCAGATGGAACATCTCCATCGCAGACAGTAGCGAATACCGTGAATGTCTCTGCGGGTGCTACCGAGCAGATACACCTCGATTATGACACGGTGACGCACTCGGACGACATCGCGGCTGCGGCGGACATTTCCGGCAATCCGTTCAATGGGTCCAAGGATACCGTCAATCTGGTCGACAAGCTCAAGGTCGGTGTCGAGGACGGAAACGACGTCGCCTAACGAACACACCCCCTTCGGCGGTCTTCGACGGCGTCTCCGGACGCCGTCCACGCTCTCGAGAAGCGGCGCTGTCGCGGACCACCGGCCCCCATGAGATGAAATGACGGAAGGCGCTCATCGGTCTCGGCTCGCTTGCCGTTGAGAGCGGTGCGACCCTCTCCGCCGGAGCGTTCAGCAACTCCACCTCCTCGTCGGCGGACATGCGGGTCGTCGCGGCCGAAAACTTGGAGGTTCGGGCGGGCCAGGCGTTCAACGATGACGGAACGGTCCGAACCAGCGGCAACCCGAACTTCGACGGGGATCCGAGCAACTACGTCGAATACGACTCGAACTCGGCCTTCTTCGACCCCGGTCTTGGTATAGCCGACTTGCGGATATTGACATCAACAACCCTCCGCCCGCGACAGTCAGCCGTCGCGATCAAAACGTCAAAAGACGTCGAGATCCAAGTCGCGACGTACGTCGACACCACCGTGACATTCACCGACATTGTCCAGATCGAGAACGATGGTACCGATCCGGTGTAAGTGGATATCTGCTCTGTCAGGTTACCTTTGACACCGAAAGTCATTTCAGTTACATATCCGACCGGATAAAAGACTAAATATACACGTCAAGAATTAAGCGTGTGGTCAACCGACGTACAGCTCTTTCAACGACCTCAGTCTGCGTAACAAGCCTACTTACGGGGTGTCTAGACACGATAACGAGCGACGTCGACAGGAATGATGACGACAGCGGGGGAAACGGCGGTGAATCCAGACAAATTGTCAATATGTACGACGACGCGCTCATCGCCCGCAACGACGCCACGACGACTCGTGACACCGGCGTCAATCAGTTTAACGAACGAAACTTCTCCGACGCCACCGAGCCACTAGAGACCGCCCTTTCCGGCTACGAGGACGCCGAAGACGGCTTCGCTGAGGCCGCCGACCTCGCGACCGAAATCGAAGAAGAGACGGCGGCCGGAATCTGCGAAACCGCCGTCGATGAGGTCGCGCTTCAGGCGGACGCGACCGACGCCGCGCTCTCGGCCGCTCAAGCCGCCCAAGACAATGCCGACGCGGAGACGATCAACGGTCACATCGAGCGATTCCGATCGCTCCGTGAGGACGCCGCGGCGATCGATGTTGCGGACGCCGACACGGTCGCGAGCGCCCTCGGCTTGGAGTAGCTCTCACAGGAGAGTGCGCGGAATATCCGAATGATTATACTGGTTCGAACTAGTCACTCTGAAAGCATGTGTGGGAGCATGAGCCAACAGCCGGTGCGGGGACTACGTTCTGGAATCTGGCGTCCCGTCAATCCCCGAAGTGTCCGGGCGGAGGAGCGGTAATGTCGCAGCCGACACCAACCGCCGGAGTTCTTAGGCCGACGCGCACGCTACCGGAGGTGCCGTGACGTGCCTCTCAACGATCACCGGAAGTACACTCCCCCCGAAAAAGACGAGCTCTACGACCTGTTGAGCAACCACCGCCGGCGGTACGTGATCCACTTCTGTAAGCAGGCCGACGAGCCGCTTACCCTGTCGGATCTCGCCGAAATGGTAGCCGCGCGCGAGCAGGACAAATCCGTTGCCGAGCTCACCTCCGCCGAGCGCAAGCGGGTGTACACCTCGCTCCAGCAGACCCACCTCGACCGGCTGGCTGACGCTGGGATGATCGACTACGACAGAGACAAAATCAAACTCACTGAGGAGGCCAAGACGCTCGACGTCTATCTCGACGTTGTCCCCGAGGGATCGATCCCGTGGGGGATCTACTACTTGGGGGTCTCGCTCCTCTCCGTCGTCGTCCTCGGTGGCGTTTGGATTGGGTTCGTCCCCACGGAGACAGTTCCGGATATCGGGTGGGCGGCCATCGTCGTCGCGGTGTTCCTAGCCTCCTCTGTCGCACAAGTGATCCAGAACCGGCGATACCGCCTCGGCGACATCGACGAGCCGCCGTGAGCGCTCCACGGCCGCGGCACTGATATTCCCCAAATTGAGCCTGCTTCGCCGCCCATCGCCCGCGAAAGTACAGCAATACTATACGTCTACGGGACTAAGTATATATCCGAGAAACACCTGCCTGTCACAGACCTGTCCGCGAACGACGAGGCGATAGTGCTACTGTGTGGCCGGTAACATCGCGCAAACGGACGCGAAAGACAAGGGGAAAACATGGGACGAAAACGCCAACGCAGTCGGGGGGACGAGGCCGGCCGCGTGAGCCGCCGGGCTGTCCTCGGCGTGTTGGTAGTCGGCGCGGGCGGCGCTGCCGGCGTCCAGAGCACCGGCGCGTTCTCGTCGCTCACCGGTGACCGCCAGTTCAGCGTTGCCACCGCTGACGACGAAAACGCCCTGATTGGGATCGAGCCGGCCGCCCCTGCTGGCAAAGCGGACGAAACGGTACGGCTGTTCACGGTCACGAATCGGTTCGACGAAACGCTCGTCCTCGACCGCGTCGGCGTGCGCTCGTCCGGATCGCTCGGAATCGGACGGAGTGACCTCAATATCGACCAACGAACGCTCCCACCGGGCGAGGCGACGGACATCGCCGCGGAGCTTTCGTGTTCGGCGGACACCACCGACGATGTCGAGATCGCGATCCGCGCGGCGACGAGCGACCGCGATGAGTCGGTGGAACTGGTCCGGTCGACGTCGGTCACGTGTGAAGCCGCCGCGTCCTGTCTCACCGGCCCGGAGATCGAACTCGAAGCGGAAACGGTACCCTGTATCGATATCGACCTTCGGGGCGGCGGAGAAGTCGAGATTGAGGCCGAGGGAAGTACCGTCGACGGCGACGCCACGATCACGCTCGGCGGCGGCGGAGAGGTCTCTGTCGGCCTCGAAGGGAGCCGGATCCGCGGCGACCTCCGGATCGAGATCCGCGGTGGCGGGTCGGTCGACCTCTCGCTGGCGGACAGCGAGATCGACGGCGCGGTCCGGATCGACACGCCGGGTGGTGCCGAAGTCGAAGTCGAGATGGAGAATTCGACGATCGGCGGCGGCGTCTCCATGAACCTCGGTGGCGGGGGCACGGTCGGTCTCTCGCTGGAGGACAGCGAGATCGGCGACGACACCGAGATCACCACGGGCGGCGGCAGCGAAGTCGGCGTCGAGATGGAAGAGAGTGCGATCCGCGGCGACCTCGCCGTCGACTCCGGCGGCGGCAGTGAGGTTGAGGTCGAAACGGAAGACAGCGTGATCGAAGGGGACCATCCCTGAGTCCGACCCGGCGTGAGGCGTGGCCGTCCGTCGGGCGCGGCGTCCTCAGAAGTCGAACTCCTGGAACTCGTCCATAGTCATGTCGGCGTAGTTGACGAGCCAGTCGCTCGCGGGCGAGTCCGGTCGAACGTAGAGGTACGCGAAGTCGCCGTCGAGGACCGTGCTCACCCCGAGCTGCTCGTCTTTGATAACGCGCTTGTTGGTATCTATCGCGACGTCGACTAACCCCTCCAGATCGTCGACGAGGATCGTCGCCTCGTAGTCGCGTTCCGACGGGAACGTGCCGCGAGTTATCCACTCGGAGAACTCCTGTTCCTGCTGTCGGATCTCCATGATTTCGCGCTCTTCGGGCGATACGGTGGCGTACCCGCTCCGCTTAGCGAGGAACAGTCCGGCGGCGCCGCCGATCCCGAGCAAGGCGAGCAGGATCGACCCGATCCCCTCAGCCGTCCCCGGGTCCGCCGTTCGCTCGACTGTCTCCGTCTGCTGGCCCGATTCGTCGACAGTGTTCATCTCCAGCACGCGGAACGTCTGCGGGTTGACCGTCATCGGCATCGTGCTCTCGTAGGTCTCGCTCACCGACTGCCCCCCCAGCGTCCCCTCGACGGACGACGCCGCGACGATCCGGATCTCTATCGTTCCGGCGGCGCCGAGCTGCCGTTCGATCGTCCGGATCGTCTCGAACACGGATTCAATCTCTACGGCCGCATCGACGGTGTGATTGTCCTCGTTTGTGACCGCCTCGTCTCGGCCACTCGCCAGCGGCTCGGCGTACTGCCAGAGTACCGTGTCCCCCTCAACGCCGCGATACTGAAGCCGGACATCCGTGGTGGCGTTCACCGAACCGGTCTCGGCCGTGTGTTCGTACACGTACGTCACGTCGAGCTGTCTGGAGAGGTTCACGTAGTACACCGGTCGATCCCGGACGCGTTCTCCCTCCTCGAACACGAGGGAGTCGTTCGTGATCACCGCGCTGTGCTCGTAGGCCGTCGACTCGCTCCACTGCTCGACGACAACCTGGTCGCGCTCGATGTCCTGCGTTGTGTGGACCTGATAGCCCCACCACCCACCGACCGCGGCGAGGATGAGGAGCAAGGCGAGGAGGACGCCGGACCACTTTTCGAGGAATGCGCGGATCCGGAGTGACCGATCGATGTCGCTCACGGTGGTGTCTCAACCGGCGGTTCCCGCGGTATCTCTGGTCTTTCCAAAGTCATCTATTCCACGTACGTTCCGGTCGAGTCCATCGAGACGACTTCGTCGAACAGCGGTTTGAGCGTATTGATCGCCTGCGGATCGCCTTCGAGCGGGTCGGCGTGAAAGTGTGCCACTGCGTCCGTCTTGGTGAACGTACTGAGAAACACGTGGAGGAACCGGAACGCGTTTTTGACGTCTCTGTAGTTCAACAGAACGTTCAGGGAGTCGTAGCAGACGCGGATCTCGCGGTCGTCGGTCGACCATTCCTGCGTGGCCCTTGAGACGACGATTCCCAGCCGAGTGATGTCGTTCGGGTTGTTGACCTGCGTGACCTCGACCGCTCCGTCGGCGGCGGGGGGAACCGACTGCGCGTACCCGACGGCAATCACGTGGGTCCGGTGCCCCTCCGTCGCGATATCTTTCAGCCGCTCGCCGTCCATCGGCTGGTAGCGGACGAGCAGCACGTACGGGTCGAGATCGCCCTCGTGCCCGAACAACAGCTCGTGACAGCCGTCGCGAGTCTGCTCTGACCGGGATTCCGACTGGATCAGCACGTTCGTTCCGGGACCAAGTCGTCTCCCGTCGAGGGGCGACGCGTCCAGTTCTTCCGTGGCACCGGTCGGTGAAGGCTTGGATGATACAGTCCCATCCGATGGAGAACGAGCCGTCTCTGTTGTTGTGGAGTGCCCCCCCGTAGCCGAACTCTCGTTCCAGATTCGACCGCTGGTCTCGCCCGCTTGGTCGTCTAAGCTCGGTTCCGGCCCCACTTCGGCTGTGTCGGTTCTGATTTGATCCGTATCGTCCCACGGCGGGTCGCCGTCGGTCGGTGTGTCGTCCGTCTGTCTGTGGTCTGTCGGTTCGCCGTCCGCCGGTTCATCGTCCGTCAGTTTGTCGTCCGCCGGTTCATCGTCCGTCAGTTTGTCGTCCGCCGGTCCGTCGTCCGTCAGTTTGTCGTCCGCCGGTCCGTCGTCCGTCAGTTTATCGTCCGCCGGTCCGTCGTTCCACAGCCGACCGCCCCCATTCGGCCGTTCCGGGGGGTCGCTCGCGCGCGGCTCAGACGGATTTCGACCGGTCGCGTCCCCGGACTCGTCGTCGCCGATCCACTCCCAGCAGTCCGCATCGGTGTCCGGCTCGCTTATCCGACTGCTTGCGTCGTCGCCGGTGTCGGGCGACCCGCTCTCGTGACGTGAATCGGAGCTAGCCTCCGATCGTACGCCGAACTCGTCGGCGAACTCGGAGGCGATGTCGCTGAACCCGGTGGCGCGATCGGACCGTCTCTCGGAGCGTTCCCCGTCGGAACCGTCGGCTCCGGTCATTGTCGCTGGGACGTCCGGGGGCGAAGCCCGCTGCCTGTCGCGGGCGTGTATCGGCGGTCGTCTTCAGACGCAAACCGCCGCCGAAATCGACGAGAGAGCTGCGGCCATCGGTTCGCCTTGGTTAACGCAGAGAGACGGCCGTGGCGCTCTGACATCCTGATACTATTTGTCAGACTGGTTGTTTCATATTATAAAACTATCGCAACGGATGGGGTCGAAGTCGGGTGCCCTGGGTCTCTGTGACCGCGGACGCTTCCAACCGACATTCGGCGGTACTTTGTTCGCAACGGTCCTCGGTTCGCACGAGCCAAGCTCAACACCCAAGTATTAAACGGACAAATTCCGTAGTGTACGGGTGTAATGGGCACTCGGGACAGCGAAAACGACACCGCGGTCGACGCCGACACCTTCCAGCAGTGGGTGAGACACACCGCGGAGTCCCGAGGAATGACAGAACACGAGCTCTTGAATCAACTCGTCTCCGCGTTCTGGGCCCTTGACGAGATGGGTGACATCGGTCTCAATTCTGTGTCTGACTCTGATAACGCTGAGCCGGGCAACGAGTGGGGCCGAGAGACGTTCCGAGACAGAATCGGATGGCGACGAAGCGCCATCCGGGCCAGAGCCCGCTGCCGGAGATGAGACGCCGCCGCCGGACTCACCGGAGTCGCAGACGTCGGAACAGCTCGATCCGGACGACCTTGACCCCAGAGACGATCTCAGCCCAACCGAGGTCGAACTCACCAGGCGGGTCGCGGAGCTGCGACGGCAGATCGCCGACCTCTCGCTCGATGTCGAACAGCAGCGGTCCAGACAAGAGGAGTTCACCGACCGCCTCTCGGACGACGTGACCCGGCTCCACAGCGAGATCCAGTCGCTGGAATCTCGCGTAGACCAAGAGAACACCGAGGTGGCGGACCGAATCGACGCCGTCGAAGCGAACCTCGAAGATGTCGAGGAGACGCAGACCGAGTTCGAGGCGTGGATAGACGAGGAATTCGATCAGATCGAGGCCCTCTTCGAGCAGGTCCTCGGCACAGTCCGCGAGTTCGACAACCGGATCGAAGAGCTTTCGACTGCCGTCAACACCGTTTCCGACGCCGAGCGGAATCGCGAGGCGCTCAATACGCTCCGAAAACAGGCGATCCGGAAGGGGATCGACACCGGACGGTGCGGGAACTGCGGCATGACCGTCGACCTGTCGATGCTGTCGGAGCCGTTGTGTCCCTCGTGCGATGAACAGTTCTGGAACGTCGAAGACGCAGCCCAGTGGAACCCGTTTTCGAAACCGACACTCCGGACCGACGGTCGGCCGTCCAGGTCGCCCAACCGCGAGTGACCCTCCGCTGCCGGCGTGATATTTCGCCGTAAGAGACTGTCAAAACAGCTTTGCGGTCTCGATACCGGCCAGTAGCTTGGTGACGTTGTACATCGACACGGCCGCGAACAGCGCGGACGGAACGCCGTATCCCACCAGCCGGACCACCGATGCGAGGTGGGCGTCCGATCGGCGCGCACACACGGTGATGGAGGCGACTTCGGTGACCAGCGCGATCACGGCGATGACCGCGAAGGACGTAACCAGGAGTCCGTTGGCGACCCCCATTCGGTGGAACAGGTGCGCGGCCACGGCGTTCGCCTCGTAGATCCCGGGAACGTACACGAGTCCGACCCCCGTTGTGGCCGCGTCGGCCGTCTTCGTCGCGGTCAGTAGCGCGATCCCCGACACGGAGAGGAGGCTCCGTCTCGCGTTTCCGCTCTGCCGGGGACCCGCGGTCCGTCGCGACCGCCCGTGTAGCCGTCGTTCCCGCTCCTCAGGTCGATATTCTCGATGTTCGCGCTGTCTCTGATCACGGACGGGCCTCTGTTCGTCTCGGGTCCGGCCTGACCGATCCGCACGCCGCGACATAGTGACGTTCTATCAATAGTTTCAAAATATATAAACATGTGTGGTAGCCAGACTCACATCGGTTGCGGGACTCGCGAGTTTGACTCCGGGATGTCCGGCTCGGGCCGGAACGGGATTCACCTACTGTCCGCGACCCCCTCGCGCCACGAGTACGTCGGCTCCCAGCCGAGCAGCCGCTCCGCCTTCGAGCAGTCGAAGACCGACTCGTCGCCGTCGAGGTCGCACTCGGCGGGGAGGTCGCCGTGGACCGCCTCGATCGTCGCGGCGGTGTCGCGGCCGAGGAAGTTCTCCGCGGCGACGATCAACACCGCCTCGTGGCCCTCGACCGAGGCGTCGGGGTCCATCGCGGCCTCGATCGCCGCGACCACGTCGCGCACGTCGACGGACGACCAGCAGTTGCCGCTCGGGTCGGCAGTCGCGGGGTCGAACGTCTCGCGCGCCTCGCGGCGCCGCTCGTCGCCGGGGTACGTGACCCACGAGAGGCGCAGCGAGACGGCGGCGACCCCGTGTCGGCGGGCGGCGGCGGCCGCGGTCTCCTCGCCGACTACCTTCGAGAGACCGTAGGGGTCCTCGGGTTCCGTCGGCGTCTCCTCGTCGATCGGGAGCCGGTCTGGCAGCCAGTCGTCGTCGGCGAAGACGGTGCCGTAGAGGCTCTCGCTCGACGCCCAGACGATCCGTGCGCCCGCGGCGCCGGCGGCGTCGAAGACGTTGTACGCGCTCTCGACGTTGTTCGCGAACACCCGCGAGCCGGCGTGGTCCTCGGGGTGCGGTATCGCGGCGAGGTGGACGACCGCGTCGGGCGCAGCCGCCTCGACCACCTGCCGCGTCTCGCCGTAGTCGGTGAGGTCTGCCGCCACGTAGTCGATGTCGTCGCGCCGCTCGCCGGTCGAGGGCGTTCGGCGGTCGACGGCGACCACCTCCCGACCCGCGTCGGCGAGCGCGTCGACCGTCCACGCGCCGACGCCGCCGGCGCTCCCGGTGACCAGTACGGTGTCCATGTCTCTGCGAGCGCGTTCGGGTGAAAAAGCCCCGGCGATCCGGTTGCGACGATCCGCGCGCCTGCGACGATCCGCGCCTCCGTCCGTGCGTTTCGATGCCTACGCCGAGGCCTCGTAGCCGGCGTCCTCGATGGCGGCCACGACGGCGTCGACGTCCACGTCGCCCTCGACGGTCGCGGTGCCCGCCTCGTGGTCGGCGCTGGCCGACTCGACGCCCGGAAGCTCCCCGAGCGCGTCGGTCACGTTGTCCTCACAGCCCGTACACGACATGCCGTCAACGTCTATCGTCGTCATGCGTACTCGTTGGCGTCGCGGATACAACTGCCTTTCCGTCGCCCCCGCGGGCGACCGGTTTCTTGGACGCGCTCGGTTTCGCCGTCCTCGGGTCGGAGTCCTTCCGCCCGGACGCCTTTTTGCCGCGCCGACCGAACGCCCGCCCATGCGCACCCTCGACGAGACGGACCGGGAGATCATTCGGCTGCTGTTGGCCGACGCGCGGCGCCCGTACAGCGACATCGCCGAGCGCGTGGACCTGTCGGCGCCCGCGGTGTCGGACCGGGTCGACCGCCTCCGCGAGGTGGGCGTGATAGAGGGGTTCACGCTCCGGATCGACGGCGATGCGCTCTCCGACGGGCTGCGGGTCCTCGCGACGCTCGCCGTCGCGCCCGCGGACGCCGAGCGCGTCCACGAGGCGGTTGCGGGCCACGAGCGCGTCGAGCACGCGTTCCTCACCGCCGACGGCGAGGTGACGGTCGTCGCGCGCGTCGAGGAGGGGACCGCCCGCGACCTCGTCGACGACGCGGTCGGGTTAGACGCCGTGCGCGACCTGTCGGTGCGACCGCTCGACGCTCACGAGTGGTCGCCCGCGGTCGGCGACGCGGACCTCGCTATCGAGTGCGTCGAGTGCGGGAACACCGTCACCGCCGAGGGGGAGTCGGCTCGCATCGACGGGACGCTGTACCACTTCTGTTGCGGCTCCTGCCGGGAGAACTTCGAGGCGCGGTTCGACCGGATCGAGGAAGGGGCGTAGCCGGGGGTGCCGGGTCTCGTCGCGGAGAGTAACGTACTTGAGTGCCCGCCGGTTAGCCGAACTCGCAGTCCCGTGGTGTAGTGGCCAATCATAATGGCCTTTGGAGCCATTGACGGCGGTTCGAATCCGCCCGGGACTATCCGCTGACCGAACCGACGGCCGCTCGTTCCACGGGTGGTTCCGCGAGCCTCTCCACTCTCCGACAGTCGGCGCCTCCACCGTCGAGTCCGAGCTACCTATGTCATTTTTTACCATGCGGATCGTGGACATCTCATGGACATCTCCGAATACCGGGAGTCGATCGCCACGAAGCGGCGCAAACACGGCTTCGAGGCGGTCGACGAGCGGACGGACGCGTTCGACCGCCTGTGGGCGACCCGCGAGACGGACGACACGCTGGGCGACGTGGCGGTGTTGGCGACGCTGGTCGAGGGCGAAGCGGTCGGTCCGGAGGCGCTCGCCGAGACCGCGGCCTCGTTCCGCGACGTGCTCGCCGACAGGGTCGATCCCCGACCGGGGCGCGCCGACGGCGGCGAGGCGCCGACGCCGATCGGCTACGTGACGTTCGCGACCCCGGACCCCGACCCGTCGCTGCTCGACGCGATGTCCGGGTTCACGGTCGCGAAGCGCCGGACGAACGTGTTCCCACTCGTCTACGACGCCGAGACGGAGCGCCTCCACCGCCACGAGATACCGCGGCTGAAGGGCCGCGGCATCTACCGCCGACAGGCGAACGACGCCGAACGCCTCTTTGACGTATAAATAGTTGATTGCGGATCGGGAGTGAGTGCCGCCAACGTGGCGGCCGCTTGTTTATAAATGATCGACGATGGATCGGCGGTGAACACCGCCAAAGCCCCAGCCGCTCGGCTGTACGTGATCCGTAACTCCGCGGTGAACGCCTCCAAAGCCCCAGCCGCGAGGACTCGATGCGCTCGCTGCGGTCCTCAGTCGCTCGCTTCGCTCGCTCCCTGCGGTCCTTGTGTCGCGCGTCTTCGTCCTCGCGGCAGCGAGGCGCTACGCGCCTCTGGCAGCCGGCGGCGAAGCCGTCGGCGACTGCCCCTTTGAGTCCCGCCCGACCGCGACCGCACAGCACCTCACACCTCCCCAGCTTCGTCGCGGCCGCTTAAAAGCGGCCGCGACTCCCTCGCGCCCGGTGGGCGCTCGAAGGCACGCGCCACCGCATCGGTTTCACTCTCTATTGCGTGGATCGCTCGCTACAGGCTTTAAAAGTAGAAGAACGAACCGCTCGCGCGCCGCTCAGACGAGCCGCGCCGCTCAGACGAGCCGCGCCGCGATGCGCGCCGCGCCGTCCGCGGCCGCGGTCGCGGGCTCGTCGGGCGAGACCACCTCGACGTCGCGGTCGAGTTCGTCGCTGAGCCGCTTCTCGAACTCCTCGGTCAGTCCGGGGATCCACGCCATGCCGCCGGTGATGGCGAGGGGGCGCCCGAGCGCCAGCTGGTAGGGCTTCATGTGGTCGTTCGCGAGCTCGGGGAGGAACTCGTTCGCGACGACGTCGACCGCCTCGTCGATGTAGCGGTCGATCGGCTCCTGAACGCCGCGGTCGACGGTGAACTCGTGGCTCCCGCCGCCCGGCTGCTGGACCACGTCGGTGAACGGCTCGAAGTCGTACACGTCGCCGTGCTGCTCTTTGTACTCTCGGGCCGTCGTCCGGTCGATGTGGACCCGTCCCTGGGTCTCCTCCTCGACGGCGGCGACGATCCGGCGGTCGACCTCGTTGCCCGTCACCGAGCCGGTCGAGAACGGCGAGAGCTGCTCGCCGCGCCGGTAGGCGCACGCCTCCATCGTCGTCGAGCCGAGGTTCACCGAGACGAACACCTCGTCGATCGCGTCGAGGTCGTCGCCGTAGGCGGGGATCGCCCCGCACAGCGACTCGGGGTAGCTCCGCGTCTCGACCTCGCCGATGGAGGAGCCTTCGATCACCGACTTGAGGTTCTCGACGCCCGCCTCGTTGTCGATGGTCGGCACCGCGTAGACGACCGCGCTGTCCTCGGGCACGTCGTGGGCGTCCACGACTGCCTCGAAGAAGCGCTCCGCGTCCGCGACGCTGTCGTCGTCCTCGGGGAGTCCCGAGCGCAGCATGAAGCGCACGCGGTCGGGGTACTCGACCGCGGCCTCCTCGCCGAACAGCACCTTCTCCTCGCCGGTGATGGCGTCCTCGTAGGTCGCCAGGCAGGTCAGCACCGAGTGGCGCTCGCGGCCGCCCCGTCCGTCGGGGACGTCGAGCACCGTCCGGGTGCTGCCCAGTTTCACGCCGACCGCTGCCGATTCGTCCGATTCGTTGATGTCCGTGGATTCGTCGTCGCTCATTGGTCACTCGCACACGAAGCGATCCGGACGATGGAGACGAGGCTGATCCGGTGGTCCGCGGGCGTGAACGGTCGGTCGCGCGTCGGGGCGTCGAACCCCTCCAGGCGGCGCGTCAGCGCCGCGACCGCGTCGTCGTCGACCCAGTCGAGTTCGGCGTAGTAGGACAGCGCGTCCCGGCTCCGCACGTGGCCACCGACGTCGACGAGGTAGCCGAGCCACTCGCCGATCTCGCGTTCCGCCGCGGGCGACGCCGGGATCGCCGTCAGATACGGTCGATCCGCGCTGTCGCCCCCGTTCAACCGCTCACCACGCTGACGCTGGAGCAGCTCCGTGAACGCCGCCGAGCGCGCCGCCTGCTCGGCTCGGTTCCGGTTCGGCTGCCGGAGCGCCCGCTCCCGAGGCGCCCCGTCCGCGCCGTCTCGCGGCGCGTCCGCGATCCGGCGCAGCTCCCGTACGTCGTATCGTCGTGGATTCAGACTCATGTTCCGTCCGTCGTTCGCGTCCGTACCCGAACCTCACGGCGGGGTCATATGATAGTTGGCCTTCAATTATCAGCGGTGAGAAACAACCGGTGGGGGACCGTCCGCGTTACCGATCGTCCGCCTCCGCCCACGGGAGCGGCTCGGTACACCAGTGACAGAAGTCGAGGTCGGCGTCGGTCTCCTGGCCGCAGTTGGGACACGTCACTTCGAGCGTCTCGCCGTCCTTCCCGCTGATGGCCGCGCTCGGGGGAATTTGGTCGCCTCCCGGGGCGTCGTCACCGTCCGCGCTCGCGGCGCGGCGCCGCATCGCCTCGGCGGCGGCGTCGGCCCGCTCGCGCTCCGCGATGTCCGCCCGCCCGACGAGGAACGCGTCGAGCGCCGACAGCGCGAACAGAAGTGCGACGGGGAGCGCCACGTCGGTCGGGATCGCCGCCGACACCGCCGCGGGGTCGGCGAACGGGTTGACCGGCTCGACGTCGTACAGCGCGAACAGCGCGACGCCGCCGCCGACGATCGTCAGGTGCCACAGCAGCGCCCGTCCCCACCGGCGCAGCGTGAGGTGGCCCAGCCCCGGGAGCACCAGCGCGAGCACGGCGGCGAGGACGGGACGCAACTGGCTTCGCATACGGCCCGAGTTCGGTCGGCCGGTATTTAGGCCTGCGGTGTCGTCCCGAGCGCGCGGGACCGCCCCACCGCGACGACGACCGCGCCCGCTTCCCGCCCGTTCCGTCCGGGATAACAACCGTTAATCGCGGCCCGCTCGTCGGCCACCCCATGAGCAGCCAGCGGGCGACCGCGTTCGTCCCGGGTCACGTCACCGCCTTCTTCAGCGCGCACCCCGCCGACGACCCGGTCGTCGCCGGATTGCGCGGCGCTGGCGTGACCCTCACCGACGGCATGACCGTCCGGGTGTCGGCGGGCGACGATCCCGGAAGTCCGGGGACCGGGTCCCGTACGATCGACGGGGAGACCGGATCGATCGGCGCGGTCGACGACGTGCTTGACGAACTGGGCGCCGCCGCGGCCGACGTCGCGGTCGAGACCGACCTCCCGATCGGCGCTGGCTTCGGCGTCTCCGGCGCGGCGGCGCTGGGGACCGCCCTCGCCGCGAACGCCGCGTTCGACCGCCGCCGCTCCGAGAACGAGCTGATTCGGATCGCCCACGCCGCGGAGGTCGCCCGCGGGACCGGTCTCGGCGACGTCGTCGCGCAGGCGCGCGGCGGGGTCCCCGTCCGACTCGAACCCGGCGCGCCGGGCGTCGGCGAACTCGACGGCGTTCCGGCGACCGCGCGCGTCGAGTACGTCACGTTCGGCGAACTGTCGACCGAGGAGGTGTTAGGCGGGGACACGGCGGCCCTCTCCGCGGCCGGGGAGGCGGCGCTCGATCAGCTCCGGGCGGACCCGCGGCTCCCGACGCTGATGGACGCGGCCCGCGAGTTCGCCAGCGAGGCTGACCTCCTCGTCCCCGAGGTCGCCGAGGCGGTCGACGCGGTCGACGCGGCCGGCGGCGAGGCCGCGATGGCGATGCTCGGCCGCACCGTCTTCGCGCTCGGGACCGGGCTCTCCGACGCGGGCTACGATCCCGAGAGTTGTCGGATCGACGCCGCCGGCGCGCGGCTCGTCGCCGAGCGCGGTCGGGAGTAAGGACTTTGCGCGTTCGGCCGGAGTGACGCGTATGGCCGAATCGCTCCGCTCGTTCTTCGACGAGCTCGAGGCGCCGGACCGGCACCTCGTCCTGTTGAACCGGTCGTCGCCGGACCCGGTCCGGAACCTGCTCGACTCGCTGCTCGACGGTCAGCCCGTCTCGGTCAGCGAGGGAGGCTCCGACTTTGCGGCGGACGACGACGTGGTCGCGCTCGTCGAGAACGGGTCGGTCGTCGCGCGCTCGCCCCTCGACGAACTACTCGAATCGGTGCTGCTCATCAACTCCGACCTGTACAAGACCGGCGGGATCGAACTCGACGAGGTCGCGCTCCCCGACGTGTTCGAAGGGCTGAACGAGGTCCCGTTTCGGGTCCGCGGATATCCCGCCTCGAACAAGGAGAAGCTCCTCCTCATCATCATCTCGCGCGTGATAGAGCGGATCGCGGCCGAACACGGGACGGGAACGCTTCGCGCCTCCTTCCAGCGGCTCTCGCGGATCGACGACGAGCGCGGCACCCGGTCGGTGTACGAGCGCGTCGCCGGGACCGGCGTCGACGTCCACGTGTACGGCGTCGGGGACGCGGATTCGCTCTCGGGGCTTCCGCTCACCGTCCACACCGGGACCTCCTACCCGTATCAGCGGTCGTGGTTCGTCGTGTTCACGCCGCCCGACGGCGGCGACGGCGACCACGTCGCGCTGCTCGCGCTCGAAGACGAGCCGAACGTCTGGGACGGCTTCTGGACGTTCCGCCCCAATCTCGTGACGCGGATCGAGCGGTACATCGCCGAGGAGGTCTGAGGTGGACGACAGTCTCCGACTCGTCTGTCCGCTCTCGACCGGTGTTTTCTTGGGTAATACTTATTTAGTATTACGGTAAAAGTAGAACTGGCGCATGCCTAGAGTTACCACGAAGGGGCAAGTCACTATCCCGAAAGAGATCCGTGACGCCCTCGGGATCGAACCCGGAGACGAGGTCGACTTCGAGCGCGTCGGGTCCGAGTATCGACTCCAGAAGCGGGCACCGACCACCGAGGACGGCGACGACCCGTTCGAGAAGCATCGTGGAAGCGCCGACAGCGACGAGACGATGCTGGAGCGGATGCGTCGACTTCGCGGCGAGTACCCGCGAGAGGCCGACGAAATGCCCGAAATTGCCGACCGTTCCGACGACGAAAAGACGGGTGCCGACTCGTGACGACGGCGGTCGACACGAACGCGTTCCTCGCGCTGCTGTACGACGACGAACACGCCGACGCCAGCGAGACGGCGCTCAGACGCGCGTATCGAGACGGGGCGATCGTCGCCGCGCCGGTCGTCTACGCCGAACTCGCGGCCGACGGCCGCTTCGATTCGGCCGCCGACCTCGATCACTTCCTCGCGGACTTCAGCGTCGACGTGGTCGATCCCTCGCGCGAAGCGCGCTTCGCCGCGGGCGATCGGTTCCGCGAATACGTTGACCGTCGCCCGGACGGGATCCAGTGTCCCGCGTGTGGCGAGAAACGGTCAATCGACTGCGAGGCGTGCGGTGAGTCGCTCTCGCCGCGCCAGCACGTCGCGGCCGACTTCCTCATCGGCGCGCACGCCGCCGTCGACTGCGACGGACTGGTCAGCTTCGACGAGGGATTTTACTCGACGTACTTCCCGTCGCTACGCGTGTTTCCGGACTGAGCCGTTCGGTCGCTCGGCTCGCCCGCGCCGAACGGGTTGCTGCCGGTCCCGACGAACAAAGCTTTACCGCGTCGCCCGCCTAGCTCCGGCAAATGGTACTCGACGACCTCGGCACGTCCCTGCGGAGCAGCCTCGACAAGCTCCAGGGGAAGTCCCGACTCTCCGAGAGCGACGTCGAGGAGATCGTCAAGGAGATCCAGCGCTCCCTCCTCTCCGCCGACGTCGACGTCTCCCTCGTGATGGAGCTGTCGGACTCGATCAAGTCCCGCGCGCTCGAAGAGGAGCCGCCGGGCGGCACGACCGCGAAAGACCACGTCCTCCGGATCGTCTACGAGGAGATGGTCGAACTGGTCGGCGACTCCACCGAACTCCCCCTCGAAAACCAAACGATCCTGCTCGCCGGGCTTCAGGGGTCCGGGAAGACCACCTCCGCGGCGAAGATGGCGTGGTGGTTCTCGAAGAAGGGACTCCGCCCCGCGGTGATCCAGACCGACACGTTCCGGCCGGGCGCGTACGACCAGGCCAAACAGATGTGCGAGCGCGCGGAGGTCGACTTCTACGGCAACCCCGACAACGACGACCCGGTCGACATCGCCCGGACGGGGCTGGAAGAGACCGAAGACGCCGACGTTCACATCGTCGACACGGCCGGACGCCACGCACTCGAAGACGACCTCATCGCCGAGATCGAGGAGATCGAGGGCGTCGTCGACCCCGACCGCTCGCTGCTCGTGCTCGACGCCGCGATCGGGCAGGGCGCGAAAGAGCAGGCCCGCCAGTTCGAGGAGTCGATCGGCATCGAGGGCGTGATGATCACCAAGCTCGACGGGACCGCGAAGGGTGGGGGCGCGCTGACCGCGGTCAACGAGACCGACTCCTCTATCGCCTTCCTCGGCACCGGCGAGACCGTTCAGGACATCGAGCGGTTCGAGCCGTCGGGGTTCATCTCCCGGCTGCTCGGGATGGGCGACCTGAAACAGCTCTCCGAGCGCGTCGAGCGCGCGATGGAGGAGACCCAAGAGGAAGACGAGGACTGGGACCCCGAGGACATGCTTCAGGGGGAGTTCACCCTGAAGGATATGAAACGCCAGATGGACGCGATGAACAAGATGGGCCCGCTCGATCAGGTGATGGACATGATCCCCGGGCTGGGCGGCGGGATGATGGACGAGCTGCCCGACGACGCGATGGACGTCACCCAAGACCGGATGCGCCGGTTCGAGCGCATCATGGACTCGATGACGGAAGAGGAGTTAGAGAATCCCCGCGTCGTCGGCCAGTCCCGCGTCGAGCGCATCGCCCGCGGCTCCGGAACCGACGAGGAGACGGTCCAGCAGCTCTTAGAGCAGCACTCGATGATGGAGGAGACGATCGGCCAGTTCCAGGGGATGGGCGAAGGCGACATCGCAGCGCATGATGAAGAAGATGGGCGGCGAGGGCGGCGGCGGTCTCGGCGACATGATGGGCGGCGGCAAGGGGCCGTTTTAAATGGTAGGCGCTGTCGAAACCCTCTCCCTCAGCCGGATTCCTGTCTGAACTAGTCGGTCGATGAGAACTGCGGACCGAGTGCCGCAGAAGCTGCCATGTGAATGTGATACTTTTGTTGGTCTATATCTGAAACGTGAGTAAGAACTTATTCTCAGAAAAACACCCGGGAATCCTCGCGCTTCAGCGCGGGGTGTATATCAATTCCGTCGGTTACGGCATCGCGGCGACGACACTAACGACGGCCACGGTGGTGAGTCCGACCAACACCACGATCGGATGATCTTCCATCCATCGACGGGTGGTTTCGGAACGGAGATTCGCGACACATAGTGCTGTGAACACGAACATCGACCCGGCCGTCACGAGATTGCCGGCGACGAGTTTCCATACCCCTACTACTAGTGTGCCGACCCCGACTATGAGGATCGACCTCATACGTTCCGAGTCCGATCCGATCTCGGTGCCGTCGTTGGACGCCTGTGATGATTTGGTCATGAGTCAAAACCGGCTCTCGGTCGGTTACTCGCAGGGCATCGCGATTAACCAGTTTTCGGTGTCACCGGTGATATCTTTTTCCTCGAAAACGTATGCGTATCTGAAACTACAACTTGAGTCAGCTTTAAATGTATTGATGAAATCCAACAGGGTACAACCACCAATAGTTGCGGCTATGCCTCCGCCGAGAGCCACGAGCGTCCCGCCTCCTGCGCCAACACCCGTCATGGTAACTGATACTGCGTTGCCCAGGGTTAGCGTGAGGCCGATGGTGTAGCAGGCACGGTCGAGATCGATCGTCTCGACGTAAGTGGCACCCAACTCGTTTGCACTGTCGACGAGATCCTGTGGCGGTTCCTTGTCGGGGGTCGGTGTGAACTCTACCGCATCGAACAGCGGCTCCGTCTGTTCGTAGGCTTCGTCCACGGTGTCGTTGAGCTCATCTTCGAGGAAATCGGCCGTTTCAGTAAATGTCTCTGCAGCGCCATCGATGATCTCTTGGCCACTATCGATAACTGATTGTGCGGCGTCACGAATATCGTCCCATCCGGGGAGAATTCCCTGAGGTGATAACTCACCGCCATCTTTTTCGCTCGGAGCGTAACTCCGGTACCCGTTCGGCTCGCTCTCGATAGTCTCGGCGTCGACGTATAGTGCCGCTAAATCGCGACCATTTTTACTCGCCGTGACGCGAACCTCAAGACCTCCCGTGTCAACGGAGGGAGCGTATGCTCCGATTCTCACAGAAATGTCATCGTCGGCTTTGTTCTCCGTCGGAACGCGTGCTACGAAACCGTCTCGGTCGACGCTGTCGTGTGTCGTTACCAACTCGAATACCTCTGCCTCTCCAAATTGAGGGGAAAAGTCACCGTCCGTGATCATTCCCTCGACTACGCCGTACTCCTTGGAATCCCGAAGCCGGTCTAAAAATTGTTTCTCGGCTTCACTATCGGTCTTCTTGACGGGTTCTTCATCTGTTTCCTCCGCTGCGACCGTGGTTGATCCGGCTACTGTAGCCGCCGTCCCTATTCCAAGACCACCGATCGTCTTGAGTATTTCTCGCTTCGTTGCGACACCGTTCCTACTCGGGGTCTACCCGTTATTAGAAGGCATAAATTCGAGAAAGAAACACAACAACTTAATTCTATGTGTGGTATTGAATGTTAATTGTTTAGACAATATCTATTAATACTATTCTAACCAAATAGTAAATAGGGCCTAAAAGAGTCTACTATGGACCATCGCGTCCCGGACGCTACTCGGACAGGCAACGAGCACCGAGTCCAGTCCCTACCGGCAGCCCCCGAGCGCTTCAGGCCCTTTATACGGGTGACCGGGCTACGCTCCGCCGATGAACCGCGACCGGATCGGCGAGTACGACGCCTTGATCCTCGTCTCGCTGATCTGGTTCCTCGGGAAGTTCGTCCGCTACCTCTTCCCGCCGCTGTTCGAGTCGATTCAGGGCGCCTACGGCGTGAGCAACGCCACCGTCGGGACCGCGTTCACCGGATTCATGGTCGTGTACGCCCTCCTCCAGTTCCCGAGCGGTGCGGTCGCGGACCGCCTCGGCCCGGTACGGGTGATCGTCGCGGGCGCGCTCGTCGCCGGCGCGGGGTCGCTCGCTATCGTCTTCGACGCCCCCTTCGCCGCCCTCGTCGCGGCGATGCTCGTCGTCGGCGCGGGGACGGGCGTCCACAAGACCGTCTCGGTGCGGCTGATCGCCCGCGTCTACCCCGCCCGCACCGGGCGGATGCTCGGCGCGCACGACACGCTCGGCGCGATGGGCGGGGTCGCTGCGCCCGCGGTCGTCGTCGCCGTCCTCTCGGCGCCGCCCGCGCTCGCGGCCATCCTCGCCCGCCTCCCCGGCGCCGACTGGCGCGCGCCGTTCCTCCTCACCGGCGCCCTCGCCGTCGGCCTCGCGGTCGCGACCGCGGTCCGGCTCTCCGGGTCGCCCGCGGCGACCGGGGGAGCGACGCCGACGGCGACGACTCGCCGGAGACGCGCGAGTACCTCCGGCTGTTCCGGAACCCGCGCTTCTCGGCGTTCGTGCTGGTGACCGTGGGGTTTTCGTTCGCGCACAACGGCCTGGTGGCGTTCCTCCCGCTGTACCTCTCGGAGGCCGCCGGGCTGGCGACGTCGACCGCCAACCTCCTCTACTCGCTCGTGTTCGCGGTGACGTTCGTCCAGCTCGCGACCGGCGACCTCTCCGACCGCATCGGGCGGTTCCCCGTGATGGTCGGCACGCTCGGGCTGGCGGCGGCGGCGCTCGCCGCGCTCGTCTCGCTCCCCGGTCTCGGCGGCGGCGCCGTCGCGGCCGCGGTCGTCGTCGCCGCGTTCGGTCTCGGCTCGCACGGCTTCCAGCCCGTGCGCAGCGCCTACCTGATGGAACTGCTCCCGGAGCGGCTCGCCGGTGGGGGGTTGGGCGTCGTCCGGACGCTGCTCATGGGCGCCGGCGCGCTCGCGCCGAGCGCGGTCGGGATCATCGCGGACGCGGTCGGGTTCCGGCCCGCGTTCGCGCTGCTCGCCGGGTCGATGGGACTTGCGGCGCTCGTCGCGGCCGGACTCTGGGTGACGGAGGGTTCCGCTCGCGGGGGAAGTTCCCCGTCGACCTAAGTGGGGCGCCGACGAACGGTGACCGATGAGCCGGAACGACGAGGTCGCGACGCGGCTGGAGGAGTTCGCCGACCTCCTCGAGGCGACGGGCGTCGAGTACAAGCCGACCGCCTATCGACGGGCGGCCGAGAACGTCCGCGAGCACCCCGCGCCGATCGAGGGGCTCGCGGCCGAGGGCGAGGACGCGGTCGCCGAAATCGACCGCGTCGGCGACGCCATCGCCGCGAAGATCGTCGAGTACGTCGAGACCGGCGGGATCGAGGAGCTCGACGACCTGCGCGAGGAGCTACCGGTTGACATGGCGGGGCTGACCGCGGTCGAGGGCGTCGGCCCGAAGACGGTCGGCTCGCTGTACGACGCGCTCGGAATCACCGACCTCGACGAGTTGGAGGCCGCCGCGGAGGCGGGCGAGATTCAGGAGGTCTCCGGATTCGGGGCCAAGACGGAACAGAACATCCTCGACAACGTCCCGTTCGCGCGGGAGGCTCGCGAGCGCACTCGCCTCGGAGACGCCCGCCCCGTCGCGGACGACGCGCTCGCGTACCTCGCGGACCTCGATTCGGTCAAATCGGCCGAGGTGTGCGGGTCGATCCGCCGGTGGAAACCGACGATCGGCGACGTCGACCTGCTCGTCGCCAGCGAGGAGCGCGACCCGATCGTCGAGGCGTTCACCGACTGGGACGCCGCGGACGCGACGATCGAGGCGGGCACCGGGAAGGCGAGCGTGCGCGCCGACGGCACCCGCGTCGACCTCCGGATCGTCGACCCCGACGAGTTCGGCGCCGCGCTCCAGTACTTCACCGGCTCGCGCGCGCACAACGTCGCGGTCCGCAACCGCGCGATCGACCGCGGGCTCAAGCTGAACGAGTACGGTCTCTTCGACGTGAGCGACATCGACGAGGAACCCTCCGGTGACGCCGCGGCCGACGACGACGCGGCCGACGCCGATTCGACGCGCGCCGGCGACCGGATCGCCGGCGAGGACGAGGACGAGGTCTACCGCGCGCTCGACATGGACCCGGTCCCGCCCGAGCTGCGCGAGGACCGCGGCGAGGTCGAGGCGGCCGCCGAGGGGCGACTCCCGTTCCTCGTCGAGCCGGGTGATCTCCGCGGGGATCTCCACACCCACTCCGACTGGTCCGACGGCGGCTTCTCGATCACCGAGATGGCCGCGGCCGCCGACGAGCGCGGGTACGACTACCACGTCGTCACCGACCACGCGACCGGGCCGGGGATGGTCGGCGGGGTCGGTCTCGACGAGTCCGACATCGAGGAGCAGGCCGCGGCGATCGCGGAGGCGGCCGACGAGGTCGACATCCCGATCTTCCACGGGATCGAGGCGAACATCGACGCCGACGGCGGCCTCTCGACCGACGACGAGACGCTCGCCGCCCTCGACCTGGTCGTCGCGTCGCCCCACGCCGCGCTCGGGCAGGACCGGGAGGAGGCCACCGAGCGCCTGATCCGGGCGGTCGAACACCCGCACGTCGATATCCTCGGCCACCCGACCGGCCGCCTCATCAACGAGCGCCCGGGACTCGACCCGGATATCGAAGCGATCGCGGCGGCCGCGTCGTCGTCCGGCACCGCCATCGAGGTGAACGCGAACCCCGCCCGGCTCGACGCCGACGGCGAGTTCGTCCGGGCCGCGGTAAAGGCGGGCGCGCCGATCGCCGTCAACACCGACGCGCACGCCCCCCGCGAACTCGACAACGCTCGATACGGGGTCCACACCGCGCGGCGGGGCTGGGCCGAGTCGTCGAACGTGCTCAACGCGCGCTCGCTCAACGGGCTTCGGTCGTTCGTCCTGTGACGGCGGGCCGACCTCGGACGCCGACCGCCCGAGCGTAACCGGTTTGCCCGCCCGCCGTCTACTCCCCGTCAATGGAACGCGAACGGGCCGTCGATTCGATTGGAGTCGCTCGTCGACCGCGTCGCGAGCGAGCCGATGCCGGTGCCCGTCCGCGAGGTGTGGGCGTTCGGCGACGTCGCGCTCGGACTCGACCCGGTCGACCGGCTCGACGTCTACCTCACGAAGGACGTGATCATGGGCGGCGACAGCGAGGCGGCCGCCGAGTTCGAGTCCGAGTACGGCGTGAAGGGCGTGGGGACCACGGTCGACGCCGCGTGGGCCGAGTCGAACCCGGACCGCGTGCGGACGAGCGACAACGGGTACGCGGCGCCCGAGAAGTGTCTCGCGGCCGAGTTGGTTGAGGACAGCGAGCCGATCCACCTCGAAGTGTGTAACGCGGGCTTCGAGGACAACGTCCGCCAGCGGCTGAAGGGGGCGCTCGCCCGCGACGCCTACGAGGAGGTGCTCGACCCCCGCGGGGTCTGTCTGTGGGTCGACGGCGAGCGCGACGAGGAGGCGTTCGACCGCCTCCGCGAGGCCTCCCTCGCGATGCCGACGCTGCCCGCCGCGCTCGGGATGCTCGGTGCCGACGAGGACGCCGCGAACGAGGCCGCCGACGTGCTCAAGCAGCGGCGCGCCGAGCAGGAGGGGGCGTCGGTGCGCGGCGACATGATCTGACTCGACTTCCGGTGGAGGGCGGCCGCGAGCGATTCAGTCGCTCCCGCTCCCGTCCCCGCCCCCGATCAGGAACTCCCCGTCCCGGTAGACTGTCTCTCCGTCGAACGCGATCCGGGCGTCCTCGCCCGCGCCACGGATTAGGTCCGCGTGGACCGCGCTCTCGTTTTCGTCCCGGTCCTCGGGCACGCACTCGGAGAGGGCGTCGCCGAGCGCGACGTGGACGGTGCCGGCCGCCTTCTCGTCGAAGAGAACGTTCCCGGTGACGCGGTCGACCCCCCTGTTGGTGCCGATTCCGAGTTCGCCGACGCGGCGGGCGCCGGCGTCCGTCTCGATCAGGTCTTCGACCACGTCCTCGCCGCGCTCGGCCGCGTAGTCGACGACTCGGCCCGCCTCGAACGCGAGGCGCACGCCCTCTGCCTCCCGGCCGCCGCGACGCAGCGGATGGTCGAACCGAATCTCCCCCTCCACGCCGTCGACCGCGGGGACGGTTGCCACCTCGCCGCCGGGCATGTTCTCCCGGCCGGCGTCGTTGTAGGTCCCCATCCCCGCCACGTCGAACCGGAGGTCGGCGTCGTCGCCGATGACCACCCGGACCTCGTCGGCCGCGGCCAGCCGGTCGGCGACCTGTTCCTGTCGCTCCCGGACCGCGGCCCAGTCGCGGTCGACGGCGTCGTACACGAGCGAGCGCCACGCCGCCGTGCTCAGGCCGGCGCGCTGCGCGTCCGCGGCCGTCGGATGCTGCGTGATAACCCACCGCGTGTCGAGCCGCTCGCGGAGCAGGGGTTCCTTGGCTCGGCTCGCGGCCTGCCTCGCCTCGCCGTCGACGTCGCTCGTCTCGCTGGCGTTGCGCGCGCCCTTTATCAGGATCACGACGTCCGTCGCCGCGAGCGCGGCGACGCGGTGCTCCTTCGGCCGGTAGTCGTCCGGGTCCATCTCGCGGGCGTACGCCCGGGTCGCGCGGGGGTTCCGCCAGACGGTCGTCGGGCGTGCGCCGCGCCGCCCGAGCGCCTCGTACAGCGCGACGACGAGGTCCTCGGCGGCGGTCGGCGCGCGGATCTCCACGTCGTCCTCGGAGGCGACGTCCGTACAGTGATCGACCAGTACGCGGGCGTGGCGACGGATTCGGTCGTCCATGTTCTTTGGGAGGCCCGCCCGGAACAAAACCGCGAGCCACGCCCCCGCGTCGGAAGTGGAACTGGAGCGGCGGGGCGACGACCGGAGCGAGACCGGGGGCGCACGCGCCGGCGCTTTCAGTCGTCGCCCGCGACCCGTCCGACGGTCACGTCGAACGGGACGTACTCGACGCGCTCGTACTCCTCGGCGCCCATCGCGTCGACGACCTTCCGTCCCATCTCGCGCCAGCGCCCGCGGAGGTCGTCGTAGGCGTCCTCGGAGGTCGCGGCCACCAGTTCGTCGCGGTGGTCGGCCAACCCCGCGCCGGAGGCCTTCCGCGCTGCTGACCGCAGCGCCGGCTCCGCGTACGGCGGCTCGGTCCGCTTCTCGTGGACGTACCGCCGCGTCCGTACGTCGACCAGCCCCGCCGCGTCGAACGCCTCGCGCACCCGGTCGCCGAGCGCCACGTCGGTGTCCACCCCGTCGACGTACGCCTCCCGGGCCTCGCGCTCCAGCCGCTCCTCGTCGTCGACCGTCGAACTCACCCGCACGTCGGCGTTGTCCGGCTCGACCGCGGCGACGAGGTCCCCGGAGACCCGGGCGAGTTCACGGACCGCCGCGGTCGGATCGGGGAGGTTGATAAGCAGGGCCTGACAGACCGCCAGGTCGACCGCGTCGTCGCGGAACGGGAGCCGGGTCGCGTCGCCCGCGAGGTAGCCGATCCGCGCGTCGGCGTCCGACTCCCGTTCCGCTTCGCGGGCGACCGAGAGGAGGTCCGGGTCGGCGTCGACGCCGATCACGGTCGCGTCCGCGTCTTCCCCGTCCGTTTCGGTCGCGTCGGTCTCCGCGGCCAACACCCTCGTCAGCTCACCGGTGCCGCAGCCGACGTCGAGGACGCGCTCGCGGCTCGACAGCTCGAGGTCCGCGAGCGCGTCGCGGCCGTCGTCCCACATCCCGCGGCGGGTGTGTTCGAGGTACTCGGCGGAGAAGCGTCGCACGCCCTCGCTTCGGCGCGGGTGGAAATAAACGTCCGGAGATCGGTCGTCGCGCTCGTGCCGGGTCGCGTTCCTCAGTCGCCGTCGTCGATATCCTCGTCAGCCTCGTCGCCGTCGTCGATATCCCCGTCCTCATTGTCGGATCCGAACCCCAGCAGGTCGGCGCCGAGGACGGCGGTCACGCCGGCGCAGTAGCCGACGAACGCGCTGCTCACGCCGATCGCGGCGAAACTCACCGTCACGTCGCCGATCGCCGGACTCCCCCCGTTGACGCCGGGGACGCCGACGACCGTCCCGAGGAGGACGAACCCGCCGAGGACGACCGCCGGCACGACGCCGACGGCCAGACACGCCGGTCCCCCGCAGCGCGCGTACGCCCCGGCGGCCGCCAACGGCCCGGGCGCGTAAAACACCAACAGCGGCAGGAGCCGGTCGGCCAGGGCGCTCGCCGTCGTCACGTCCGCCGACTCGGCGGCGAAGGCGGCGACGAGCGCGAGCGTCACGACCCCGGCGAACCCGACCACCAGCCCGACCGCCCGGTCGCGGCGGCGTCCGAACAGTAACGCCTTCGTGGTGGGCATATCCGTGGATCGATCACGGGGTTACTTAAATCCGCGTCGGACGGGTGGCGTCCTCGGGGAGAACAGAGACGGCGCCGCCGGGAATAAGAAGGCCTCAGTCCTGACGGAGCTCGCGAACCCGGTCGATGTTCCACGCGAAGCTCTTCCCGTCCTCGGTCGGCGTCTCCAAGGCGAGCGGCACGTCGGTCAGGTCGGGGTGGTTGAGGAACCGCTCCATCCCCGCCTCGCCGATGTGCCCCTCGCCGATGTGGGCGTGTTCGTCCTTGTTGGTGCCGCACTCGTGTTTCGAGTCGTTGAGGTGGACGTACTCCAGGTGTTCTAACCCGACCACGTCGTCGAACTCCCCGATCGTCTGATCGACCGCCTCGGGCGTCGAGAGGTCGTAGCCCGCCGCGAACGCGTGGGCGGTGTCGACGCAGACGTCGATGTCGGTCTCCGTGCGGTCGATGACCCCCGCGAGGTGTTCGAACTCGCCGCCGAGCTTCGTCCCCGCGCCCGCGTCGCTCTCGATCAGGATCGTCACGCCGTCGGGCACATCGAGTTCGTCGATCACCGACGCGGCGTTGTCGAGGCCGCCCTCGACGCCGGCGCCCGTGTGCGCGCCGAGATGGACGTTGACGTACGGGATTCCGAGCTTGTCGGCCGCGTCGACCTCCTTTTCGCATCGAGTCGAGCGACTTCTCGCGTAACCCCTCCTTCGGCGTACAGAGGTTCACGAGGTAGGAGGTGTGGATCACCCACGGTCCCTCCAGGTCGCGCTCAGTCCCCTCGCGGAACCGCTCGGCCTCGTCGTCGTCGATGTTCGGATCCTGCCACACCTGCGGCGAGTGGGTGAAGATCTGTCCGCAGTTACCGCCGACCTCGACCTGATTTCCCACGGCGTTGTCCACGCCGCCGGCGATGGAGACGTGCGCGCCGACCTTGAGACTCATACCGGACACTGGGGGGCGGCCGAAAAAGCCCCTTCGGAACCGGGCGAACTCCCGATCGCGCTTCCCGAAGTCCCCCTACGCCCCGTCGCGCCCGGGCCGCGTCCGGATCCACTCCTCGTCCCGGTACTTCTCCTCGACGAGCTCCGCGGCCCGCTCCAGCTCCGCGTCCGTCCACGACCCGTCCACCTCGACGGTCGCTTCGGGGGCCTCGCTCGCCCAGTCGGCAAGCGCCGACTCGACGGCCGCGACCGCGTCCGCGCGGTCGACGTCGACCAACTCGTCCATCCCGACGACGCGCTCGCCGAACGCCTCGGGTGTCACCGGCGGGTCGGCGAAGACGCCGAGGTGTCGCGCCGCGTCGACCGAAAACGACAGCGACCCGTGCTGGATCACCGCCTCGCGCTTCCGGTACTGCGCGTTGCCGGCGATCTTGCGGGACTGACCGCCGTCTGGTTCCGCCACCACGTCGTGTGCCGGGTGAAGCCCCCGGAGGTAGCAGGCGGGGCGGTACAGCTCCGGCACTGCCTCGTCGACGTAGTCGGCATCGATTCCGCGCCGGTCGAACGCGTCGAGGACGGGTTCACAGAGGAGGTGGTAGCAGTCGAGCAGTTCGCCCGGCACCGTCTCCGCGGGGACCGCGATCGAGTAGGCGATGTCGCCGCGCGCGTCGTGGTAGATCCCGCCGCCGCCGGTCTGCCGCCGGGTCACGTCGATCCCCTCGCGCTCGCAGAACGCCCAGCCGACCGTCTCGGGGTCCTGATGGCGGCCGAGCGTGAGACAGCTCGGCTCCCAGCGGTACGCCCGGAGTGTGGCGGGACCGCCCGCCGCGGCGGTCTCGGCGGCGACCTCGTCGAGCGCCATCTGTAGCGGACCGGGGCGGGTCTCCTCGCGGATCAGCCGCCAGTCGACGGCGGGCGCGGTCATACCGTCACCCTCGGCTCACCGGTTTATCCCGTCCTCGCCCTCGATGACGCTCCGGACCTCCTCGCGGGTCGTCACCGCGAGGTCGCCGTCGGTGGTGCGTTTCAGCGCCGCGGTCGCCGACCCCCACCGGAGGGCGGCGGGGAGGTCGCCGCCGCGGAGACGCTCCGCGATGAAGCCGGCGACGAACGCGTCGCCGGTGCCGATCGCGTCGAACGTCTCCGCCTCGAAGACTTCCTGCTCGTACACCGACCCGTCGTGGAGCGCGACCGACCCGTCGAGTCCGCGGGTGACGACGACCGTGTCGAACCCGAACTCCGTGGCCAGCCCGTGCGCGATCTCGACGGCGTTGCCCTCGCGGTCGAGCACCTCGCGCGCGTCACGCCGGGGGACGAACAGCGTGTCGACGTGCTCGAACAGGTCCTCGTACGCCGCCCGCGCCGTCTCCGGGTCCCAGAGCTTCGACCGGTAGTTCAGGTCGAACGAGCGGGTGGTCCCCGCGTCGCCGGCGGTTCGCAACAGCGAGGTCGTCGTCTCCGCGGCCGCCTCCGAGAGGGCGGGCGTGATCCCCGTCGTGTGGAACCACTTGGCCTCCTCGACCGCCCCCGCCGGGAGTTCCTCCGGCTGGACGGTCGTGATCGCCGCGTCGGCGCGGTCGTAGATCACGTTCGTCCCCCGCGGCGAGCCGCCGTGTTCGAGGTAGTAGGTCCCGACCCGGCTCGCGTCCGGGTCGGCCCACGCGACGGCCGGTCGAACGCCGTGGCTCCGCAGCTCGTTCACGATCCGGCGCCCGGGCGACGAGTCGGGGAGCTTCGAGAGCCAGCGGGTGTCGGCGCCGAGCCGCGCGGCCCCGACGGCGACGTTGCTCTCCGCACCGCCGGCCTGAACGGTCAGGTCGCGGGTCGTCTCCAGCCGCTCGCCGCGCGGCGGCGACAGCCGGAGCATCGTCTCGCCGAACGTGACGAGGTCTGTCATCGGGACCACCCCGCGGCGCGCGCGTCGAAGGGATTCATACCGGGTGCTACGGTCGGCCGACTATAAGAGGGGGTGATCCGGCGCCAAGCCTCACTCGCGATCGAGCGAGAACGTCACCGTCTCCGGCTACTCCGCGTCCTCGCGCGCTCGGTAGTCCGGGAGCGCGTCGTCTTCCGATCACCGCGCCGCGACCGCCGTCGACGAGCAGCGCGGCCCCCGTGACGAAGGCGGCGTCCTCGCTCGCGAGGAAGGAGACGGCGCCGGCGACGTCGGCCGGGGTGCCGATCCGCCCGGTCGGGTGGATCGACTCGACCTCCTCGAACCGCCCCGCCGGCAGCTCCTCGCGGGTCCGATCGATCTCCACCCAGCCGGGGACGACCGTGTTCACCCGGACGCGGGGACCGAAGTCGACCGCGAGCGACCGCGTCATCCCGTTGATACCCGCCTTCACCGCGTTGTACGGGAAGTGCGCGGGCATCGTCGCGTACGCGTGGTTCGACGAGACGTTCACGATCGCCCCGCGGTCCATGTGTTCGAGGGCGGCCCGCGCGGCGAGCCAGTACGCCCGGAAGTCCGTCTCGACGACGAACTTCCAGTCGTCCAGCGTCGCCTCGTCGGCGGCTGTCTCCGTCTGGACGCCGGCGTTATTCACGAGCACGTCGACCGAGCCGTAGCGCTCGGCGGCCGCCTCCGCCAGCGCGGCCACGTCGTCCGGGTCGCGCATGTCGGCGCGGACGAACGTCGCGTCGCCGGTCGGCGAGCCGTCGGTCGACTCGCCCTCGCCGTCCGACTCCGCGATCCGGTCGGCGACGGCCCTCCCCACCTCCTCGGAGCGCCCGCTGACCACGACGTTCGCCCCCTCGGCGGCCAACCGCTCCGCGACGCCGGCGCCGATCCCGCGGGTCGACCCCGTGACGATGGCGGTCTCGCCGGCGAACCGTCCGGGGACCGCGCCCTCGGTCGGCGACTCGGGACGGCGGGTCATCGGTTTCCCCCACGTCGTCCGGGCTGGCTCGGCATCCGGGTCACCACTCCGCGACGGAGCCGTCGTCGTGGCGCCAGACGGGGTTGTGCCAGTCGACGTTGCCGCGCTGTTCGCGGACGTGCTCCTCGTCGATCTCGATCCCCAGCCCGTCGCCGTCGGGGATGTCGACGAACCCGTCGCGGTACTCGAACACCGACGGGTCGGCGAGGTAGTCCAACACGTCGCTCGTCTCGTTGTAGTGGATGTCGAGCGACTGCTCCTGGATCAGCGCGTTCGGCGTACAGGCGTCGACTTGGAGACACGAGGCGAGCGCGATCGGCCCGAGCGGGCAGTGTGGCGCCACCGACACGTCGTACGCCTCGGCCATCGACGCGATCTTCTTCAGCTCGGTGATCCCGCCCGCGTGCGACACGTCCGGCTGGATCAGGTCGACGGCGTCGGTCTCGAACACCTCCTTGAAGTCCCACCGCGAGTACATCCGCTCGCCGGTCGCGATCGGGATCGTCGTCGACTCGCGGATCGCCGAGAGCGCGTCGTTGTGCTCCGGCAACACCGGCTCCTCGATGAACATCGGGTCGTACGGCTCCAGCGCCGCCGCGAGCCGCCGGACCATCGGCTTCGACACGCGCCCGTGGAAGTCGACGCCGATGTCGACCTCGTCGCCGACCGCCTCCCGCACGGCCGCGATCCGGTCGGCCGCGTCGGACACCGCGGACGGGTTGTCGATCGGTCGCAGCTCCGCGGTGGCGTTCATCTTCAGCGCCGAGAAGCCCGCGTCGACCTTCTCGCTCGCGGCCTCGCCGACGTCCGCCGGCCGGTCCCCGCCGATCCACTGGTACACGCGGATCCGGTCGCGCGCGCGACCGCCGAGCAGCTCGTGGACAGGCGCGCCGAACTGCTTCCCCTTGAGGTCCCACAGCGCCTGGTCGACGCCGGCGATGGCGCTCATCAGCACGGGACCGCCGCGGTAGAAGCCGCCGCGGTACATCGCCTGCCAGTGGTCTTCGATCCGCGTCGGGTCCTCGCCGAGGAGGTAGTTGTCGAGCAGCTCCTCGACGGCCGCGACGACCGTGTGGGAGCGTCCCTCCACGATCGGCTCCCCCAGCCGACGGTGCCGTCGCTCGTCGTCAGCTTCAGGAATAGCCAGCGCGGCGGTACTTCGAACAGCTCGTAGTCAGTTATGTACACCGTCTGTCACCTCGCGATCAGCGTGACGGTCGCGGACTCAACGGCTCTGGGACGGCTCACGCGGTTCTCTGGCCGCCGCCGGGAACCGGCCGGATCTAATTCGGTCGCCATACCCGTACTTACCCGTCCTTCTCTTAAATAGCGGGTGTACGAGCCGCCGCGTCGCCGCCCGCGACACGGGCCGATTTAATACCCCTCCGGGGGAGGTATCACCCATGCGAATCCACCGACTCGACCGGATCACGGACGGCGGCGTGATCGCGATCCTCCGCGGCGTGGAGCGGGACGACGCCGTGGCGGTCGCGGACGCCGTCGTCGACGCCGGCGTGACGGCGCTGGAGGTAACGGCGGACACGCCGGACGCGACCTCGTCGATCGAGGCGATATCGGACCGAGTCGACGACGCGCTGGTCGGCGCCGGGACCGTGCTCGACTCGGAGACGGCGCGCGCGGCGCAGCGCGCGGGCGCGGAGTTCCTCGTGACGCCAACGGTGAACCCCGACGTCGTCCGGACGGCGAACCGCTACGGCACGCCGATCGCGGTCGGCGCGTACACGCCGACCGAGGCGATCGAGGCCTATCAGGCCGGCGCCGACCTCGTCAAGGTGTTCCCCGCCAAGACCGGCGGTCCGGACCACGTCGCCGCGATCGGCGGCCCGCTCCCGCAGGTCCCGCTCGTCCCGACCGGCGGCGTCGGCCCGGCGAACGCCGGCGACTACATCCGGGCGGGCGCGGCCGCGGTCGGCGTCGGCAGCGGGATCGTCGACCGCGAGGCGATCGCCGACGGCGCGTTCGACGCGATCGAGTCGAACGCGCGGGCGGTCGTCGAAGCCGTCTCGGCGGCCCGGGAGTAACCGGTCGACCACGCCTCGCCGGGCGGGTAACGCTCTCCTGACCGATCTCCTCACCAGTGCGGCCTTGTACTCTGACGGTTCGAAGTTCCGTTCTCACTGTTACCGACGGATCCCGTCCCGAAGCCGGCGTCCGCCTCGAAACCGATCTCCGCTCCGAAACCGCGGCCGTACGCGGTTCATGATAATTTCCTATCGCGGTATACACTATATTCTCCGCTCCGGCGGACGCGCGTCCCTTTTACGAATCGCCGGAGTAGGGGCGCGTATGGTGCGAAACGTCGCCGGCGACATGGCGGGACTCGATCCCGAGGACTTCTATCTCCTCTCGGGCGTCGAGCAGGGGATGCGCTTCTCGGAGTGGGTCCGCCGCGACAAGCTCCCGGACTACGCCGACCTGACTCGCGAGGAGGTCGACTACCGGATCGACCGCTGCCTCGACCGCGAGCTGATCGAGCGGAAGACGATCCAGTACGAGGGGTACCAGCTCACCTTCGAGGGGTACGACGCTCTGGCGCTCCGGACGTTCGCGGAGCGCGAGACGATAGACGGCGTGGGGTCGCCGCTCGGACTCGGCAAGGAGGGCGACGTGTACGAGGCGCAGTCGTTCCGGCCGCTCGCCTTGAAGTACCACCGCGAGGGGTACACCAACTTCCGCGAGGTCAACCGCGACCGCGAGTACACCGCCGACCGCGACCACGTCTCGTGGCTGTACACCGCGCGCAAGGCCGCCGAACGCGAGTACGAGGCAATGGAGGAGCTGTACCCCGACGTGAGCGTGCCGCGACCGGTGGATCACAACCGCCACGCCATCGTGATGGAGAAGTTCGCGGGCGTCGAACTGTCGCGCGCGACGCTCGACCCCGAGCAGGCGGTCGGCGTTCTCGATCTGATTCTCCGCGAGCTCGCCACCGCCCACGAGATGGGCTGGGTCCACGCCGACGCCTCCGAACACAACGTCGCGGTCGCCGAAAGCGGGATCACGATCTTCGACTGGCCGCAGGCGGTGTCGGTTGACCACGAGAACGCCAGGGAGTTCCTCGAACGAGACGTCGAGAACCTCATGCGGTACTTCGCCCGGAAATACCCCCACGAGGTGCCCCGAGACGCCGATACCGACGGAATCGCGGCTGCTATCGCCCATGGCTCGTTCGAGAGCGTTCGGGCGTTCGGCGCCGAGTAAACCGAATATCGCGATACAAAATCTGATTTCGCCGGTGGTTCAGCGATCGATCTCCGATCGCCTCTTCAGGACCTTTCAACCGTCCTCGCGGTGTCTCGCTCACCTCGTCCGTTCGGTCCGATCTCTCCTCACCGCGGTTCGCGCGAGATCGTCGACACGCTACGAGTCTTTAGGTTCGCCTAACATTCGAAACCGCTTTAATCCTTTAGGGAAGCCTAAACCATATGGAACGAGACGCGGACCGACCCGCCGGGACGCGGCGCGACGCGATCAGGTACTGCGGCGCCGTCGCCGGTGCGGGGCTGCTCGCCGGGTGTAGCGGGACCGAGTCGACGCCGAGCGGGTCCGGATCGGGTGACGGAAACGGCTCGGCGGACGGCGGCGCCGGCGGGGACGACTCGTCAGGCGAGTCCGGGGGGGCGGACTCGTACGCGGCCGAGATGGCGCCGGTCGGCGAGGTGACGTTCGACGCGGTCCCGGAGAACGTCATGGCCTACAGCCTGTTGTACGCCGACCTCGCGGTGGCGCTCGGCCACGGCGACGCGGTCAACTCGCTCGGCTTCGACGCCGACGCGGGCGGCAACACGCTGGACGCCTACTACGCGGCCCTCGACGGCGTCTCATTCGACCGCGAGGGGCTCGAACAGCTCAACACGGGGTCGGGCGGCGGCATCTCCGTCGACCGCGAGCTCCTCTACGAGCTCGACTCCGACCTCCACCTCGCCGACCCCTGCCTGTTCGTCTCCTTCGACGGCTGGGACGAGGGCGACGTGGACGAGATCCGCGACAACGTCGGGCCGTGGTTCGGGAATATCTACAGCCGCCGACACTCCGAGCCGCCCGAGCCGTGTCGCGACCGCTACGAGTACTACACCCTCCCGGAGATCGGCGAGCGCGTCGCCGCCGCGTTCCGAGAGGAGGAGCGCTTCGCCGCGCTCGATTCGGTCCGGGAGGACTTGGTCGAGACGATCCGGAGCGACCTCCCGCCCGCCGAGGAGCGCCCGACGGTCGCGACGCTCCTCTACATGGACGGGACCTACTACCCGTCGCGGACCGACCAGCCCGGCTTCGCGAACGCGCACGTGCGCCCCTTCGATGTTCCCGACGCGTTCGCTGCTGAGGAGGTTACCTACGAGACGGCCTACGACCACGAGCAGCTGCTGGAGATCGACCCCGATGTCATCCTCCACCAGTACGGGATCGCCTCCTACTACGACGTCGGCGCCACCCGCGAGGAGCTGTCGGAGCATCAGGTCGCCGGCGAGCTCTCCGCGATAGCGAACGACCGCTTCTACCCCTCCGGCGACCCGGTTCAGGGACCGATCATGAACCTGTTCCAGCTGGAGATGACCGCGAAACAGCTGTTCCCGGAGCGGTTCGGGGAGTGGCCGGGCTACGAACACGGCGACGACTACCCCGATATCCCCGCCGACGAGCGGCTGTTCGACCGCGACGAGGTCGCCTCGATCGTCGTGGGAGGGGCGGAATGAGCGCCGCCGCCGACCGCGCTGCCGCCGACCGCGATGTCGCCGTGGTGGGTGGCGGCCCGGCCGGCTGCGCCGCCGCGGTGTTCGCGGCGCGCGCCGGACTCGACGTTGTCGTCTTCGACCGCGGGCGGTCGTCGCTCGTGCGCTGCGCGCACTTGGAGAACTACCCCGGCTTCCCGGCCGGGATCGACGTCGGAACGCTCTCGGACCTCATGCGCGCACAGGCGGAGCGGGCGGGCTGTGCGGTCGTTGAGGACCTCGTCGAGTCCGTCGAGCGCTCGGAGGCCGACGCGGACGAGCCTGAAACCGAGCGGTTCGTCGTCGGCCTACAGGAGGGCGAGTCGGTCACCGCTCGTCGGGTGATCGCGGCGACGCGCTACGACGGCGAGTACCTCCGCGGACTCGACGACGACGACGCGATGTTCGAGGTCCACGACCACGGCGGCGAGACGCACGAGCACTTCGACCGCGAGTACGCGGATCGCGACGGGACGACCCCCGTCGACGGGCTGTACGTCGCGTCCCCCTCGGAGGCCGACCGGCAGGCGATCACGGCCGCGGGCCGCGGCGCCCGGGTCGGCAAGCAGGTCGTCGCCGACGCCCGGGTCGACGACGGCTGGTGGCCGGCGGCGGCGGAGGGGGTCGACTGGGTCCGTCGCGAGGCGGAACTCGACGACGAGTGGGCCGACCGCGACCGGTGGGTCGAGTGGTTCGACGCGGAGCACGCGGACGGCCCGGTCGACCCCGACTCGGAGCGGTTCGCGCGCATCCGCGAGGCCGCGGTCGACGAGGCGCTGTCGGCGTACGTCGACGCGGACGAGGAGGCGGCCCGCGCCGCGGCCGGCCACCGCGCGCTCGCCGAGCGCCTCGACCCCGAGGCGGTCGTCGACGCCCACGGGACCGACGCGCTGCTCGACGCGATGGACGACGAGGCGATCGTCGCGTACGCGGCCGGTGACGGGTCGAACGCTGGAGGCGACACCGACGCCACCGACGACACCGACGCCGAGCCGGTCGACGGAGGGCGGCGATGAGCGGCGGGGAATCGACGACCGGCGGGGAGGGACGGACCGTCGGCGGCGGCTCTCCGGCTCGACGCCCGGCCGAAGGCGGTCGGCTCGGGTGGCTGTTCGACCCCCGGCTCGTGACGGTCGCGGTGGGAAGCCTCGTCCTGGTCGCCGTCGCGGGACTCGTCCAGGTGAGCTTCGGGGCGTACTCGATGACGGTCGGGCAGGCGTGGCGGGCCGTCCTCGACCCCGCCGTCCTGTTCGACCCGCGGTGGTTCCTCAACTTCCTCCTCGGCGAGGAGCTGATGCGAACGGTCACGGGGTTCCAGGGCGAGCTGCCGCAGCTCGCGCGCGAGACGCTCATCGTTTGGAACATCCGGCTGCCGCGGGTGCTCGTCGGCGTCGTCGTCGGGATGAACCTCGCCGTCTCGGGCGCCATCTTCCAGGCGGTGACGCGGAACGAGCTCGCCAGCCCGTTCATCCTCGGCGTCTCCTCCGGCGCGGGACTGATGATCCTGCTCACGCTCGTCGTGTTCGGGAGCCTCTCGGCGTTCCTGCCGCTGATCGCGGCGCTGGGGGGGTCGGTCGCGTTCCTGATCGTGTACGCCATCGCGTGGAAGAACGGGACCAGCCCCGTCCGGCTCGTGCTTGCGGGCGTCATCGTCGGGACCGTCTTCACCAGCCTCCAGACGGGGCTGTTCTTCTTCGCTGACGACATCAGCGTCGTCCAGTCGGCGATCCAGTGGACCACCGGCTCGCTGACGGGGACCGACTGGGAGCAGGTCCGGATGGCGCTCCCGTGGACGGTCGTGGCGGTGGTGCTCTCGCTCGCGGGGTCGCGGCAGCTGAACCTCCTCCTCCTCGGCGAGCAGACGGCGAAGTCGCTAGGGATGTCGATAGAGCGGGTGCGGTTCGCGCTCTCCGGCGTCGCCGTGCTGGCGGCGGCCGCCAGCATCGCGGTGGCGGGCATCGTCAGCTTCGTGGGACTCATCGTCCCCCACGTGGTCCGAAACCTCGTCGGCAGCGACTACAAGCGGGTGATCGTCGGCTGCCTGTTCGTCGGCCCGGCGCTGATGGTCGGCGCCGACGTGGGCGCGCGCCTCGGGATGAGCGTGCTGACCGGCGCGGACTCGCAGATACCGGTGGGGATCGTCACCGGGCTGGTCGGCGGACCGTACTTCCTGTACCTGATGCGGCGACAGCAGAACATGGGTGACCTCTGAATGTCCACAGAACACGCGGACGCGACGGAGTCGGGCGAATCGAGCGGCGCGAACGAGATGAACGGCGCGACCGAAGCGGACGGCCCGCAGGGAACGGCCGGCGCGGGCGGGCAACACGGAACGGGCGGCGCGGGAGCCGCGAGCGACCTCGACGGCGAGGACCTCGTGTTGGGCTACCCGACGGCCCCGGAGCCGGTGATCGACGGCGAGTCGATCGCGGCCGAGCCGGGCGCGGTCACCGCCCTCGTCGGCCCGAACGGCTCCGGGAAGAGCACCCTGCTGAAGGGACTGGCGAACCAGCTCGCGCCCGAGGGCGGCTCGGTGCTTCTGGACGGGCGCGACGTTCACTCGATGGACACGAAGGCGCTCGCGAAGAAGCTCGGCCTGCTTTCACAGGAGAGCACGTCGCCGGACAGCATCACCGTCGAGGATCTCGTGTACCACGGTCGCTACCCGCACCGCGGGTTCTTCGAACGGACGACCGCCGAGGACGCCCGCGCGGTCGAGCGCGCCATCGACCTGGCGGGCTGCGGCCACCTGCGCGACCGCGAGGTCGGCAGCTTAAGCGGCGGGCAAAAGCAGCTGGCGTGGATCGCGATGGTGCTGGCGCAGGACACCGACGTGCTCCTCCTCGACGAGCCGACGACGTTCCTCGATTTACACCACCAGATGGAGGTGATGGAGATCATCGAGGCGCTCCGCGACGAGAGCGAGGTCACCGTCGTCGTCGTCCTCCACGACATCGAACAGGCCGCGCGGCTCGCCGACCGGGTGGTCGCGCTCAAGGACGGCGAGATCCGGGCGCGCGGGCCGCCCGAGGAGGTCGTCACCGAGGACCTGCTCACCGACGTGTTCCGCGTCGACGCCGAGGTCGTCGACACCGACCGCGGCCCGCGGGTGACGCCGCTCCGGGCGCGACACGAGGAGTAGCCCGCACCGGCGCATCCGCGCGCCGACAGACCGGCGCGCTCGACTCATTTTAGGCTGGCCTAAAGATCGGAACGGTTATATTGTTTTAGGTCTGCCTAAAAGTATGCCCAACGGCGACGAGACACCCGACGGCCCGACTCGCAGAGCCTTCGCGAAGTACGGCGGTACGGTCGCGCTCGGCGGCCTGTTCGCCGGCTGTGCCGGGGGTGGTGGAAGCGGGGGTGTTTCAGGGAGCGGTAACGGCACAGGGAACGGTGACGGCGACGCGGAAGCCAACTCAACCGAATCGGGGACGGAGAGCGAAGAATCCGACGGACTCCCGTACACCGCTGCCATGGAACCCGTCGGTGAGGTGACCTTCGAGGCGGTCCCGGAACAGTGGGTCGCGTACGACGGCGGCTTCGCGGACATGGTTGTCGCGCTGGGGAAGGGTGACGGATTAGTCGGAATTGGCAACGCTGATCGGTACTACACGTACGTCTATGACGAGCTTCCCGGAGTCGACATCGATCGAAGCCCCATCGAAGCGCACCCGGATGTCAGAACGAAAGAGCAGTTCTACGAGCTCGATGCTGACATCCACCTGTACGATCCCCAGATGCTCATCAACTGGTTCGACTGGGGGGAAGACGACGTCGCGGAGATCCGCGATAACGTCGCCCCGTTCTTTGGTAACCTAATCTTCCGACGATCGGACGAATGGCACGATTACCGGTACTACACGCTGTACGAGGCGTTCGAACAGGTCGCGGCGGCGTTTGACGAGCGCGAGCGCTACGAGGCGTTCGCCGAGCTCCACGAGTCGTTCATCGCGGACGTACAATCTCGCCTTCCGGCGGCAGACGACCGGCCGAGCGTATTCCTGACGTTCGAGGGAACAAACGAGCCGGAGACGTTCTCGCCGTACCGACTGGTCGACAAGGGGACGAGCAAAAAGCAGTGGCTCGATCTGGGCGTGACCGACGCGCTCACCGGAACGAACATTGAGAACCTCAGCAGCACGAACCGCGGCGAACTCGACTACGAGAACATGCTCGAAGTGGATCCCGACGTCATCCTCGTCCGCGGGCACGAACGGAAATCGCCGACGGAGTTCCGCGACACCGTGCTCGCGTACATGGAGGATCACCCCGTCGGGAGCGAGCTCACGGCGGTCCAGAACGGACGCGTGTATCGCGGCGGCTACCTGAATCAGGGACCGATCCACAACCTCTTCTTGACCGAACGGGCCGCAAAGCAGCTGTATCCGGACGAGTTCGGCCCCGTCACCGGCGACGAGGAACTGTTCGACCGCCAGCGCGTCGCGGATATCATCAACGGAGAACTCTGACCATGGACACCAACGACACAGTTCGACACGAGATGCCGACACGGAGAGAGACGATCAAGTACGGCGGCGCGGTCACGCTCGGCGGCCTGCTCGCCGGCTGTACCGGGGGCGGCGACACCGGCTCGTCCGGCAACTCGACCGACGACGGCTCGACCGACGACGGCTCGACCGGCGGCGGCGACTCGGAGGAGTCCGCGGACGACGCCGGCGACGGGAGCTACACCGCGTCCATCTCGCCGGTGGGCGAGGTAACGTTCGAGTCGCCGCCGGAGACGGTGTTCACGCGGCTCACCCACCACGCGGACATGGCGTTCGCGCTCGGCCGGAGCGACGGGATCGCCGCGATCCAGCGCGCCGGACTACTACGACGCGCTCTGGAACCAGTACGTCGAGCGCCTGCCGGGCGTCTCGCTCGACTGGTCGGGACTCTACTCCTCGTGGGAGCCGGACAAGGAGAAGCTGTACGAGCTGGACAGCGACATCCACCTCGCGGACCCGGCGTGGGTGACGCAAGTCGAGGGGTGGGACCGGTCCGACATCGACGAGATCGCCGAGAACGTCTCGCCGTGGTTCGGGAACTCCCTCAGCGACCGACATCAGGAGCCCGCCGAAGAGTGGGCCGACGGCTACGAGTACTACGGGCTGTGGGAGCAGTTCGAGCGCGTCGCCGAGGCCTTCCAGGAGCGCGAGCGCTACGAGGCGCTCGCCGAGGTCCACCAGGGGCTCTTATCGACGATCGAAGCCGACCTGCCGCCGCAGGAAGAGCGCCCCAGCGCCATCATGGTCGCGGCCGCCGACATCGAGCAGATCTACGCGTACACCCTGAGCAACCCCGGGTTCCTCACGGCGCACACGCGCCCGCTCGGCCCACGCGACGCCTTCGAGGGAAGCATCGACTCCGGGACCGTCGTCGACTTCGAGACGATACTCGAAGCCGACCCCGACGTCATCCTCTACCTCGGCGGCATGGAGCCGGCGACGGACATGGCCGGGCGGCGGACCGCCTTCGAGGAGGACCCCGTCGGCTCGCAGGTCTCCGCGGTTCAGAACGACCGCATCCACCCGCAGGGCGCCCGGTATCAGGGACCGATCCTCAACCTCTTCCAGCTCGAGATGACCGCGAAGCAGCTCTACCCCGACGCCTTCGGCGAGTGGCCGCGCTACGAGGAGGGACCGTACCCGGAAATCCCGGACGGCGAGCGGCTGTTCGACCGGCAGCGGGTCGCGGACGTGATCAACGGGGACCTGTAGATGCGCGCCCGCGAGTGGGCCGTCGCGGCGACCTACGGCGACCCGACCGACTACGACGTGCCGGCGCTGCCGACGTGGCGCGTCGAGCGCGGCGAGGGCGGCGACATCGCGTTCGCGTCGGCCGACGGCGACGAGCCGTTCATCGCGGCCGCCAACCCGGTCCGAGTGCGCCGATGAGCGGAGCGTTCACAATTCCACGAATTCGCCCCATTTCGGGGTCGTAACCCCGCCAAACGCGGTTCTCCCGCCCGTGAGGACATCACCGTGATCGGAACCACGCTACTCGACATCGCGGACCACATCGAATCGCTCGCGGTCGCGGACGGCGAGTTCTCGCTCGTCTGCGCGCGGTACGGCGATCGACCGGTCCCCGCCGCGGGACTGCGGTTCGACAGCCGCGAGACGGCCCGCGCGGCGGCCCGTGCGACCGAACAGTACCGCGACGCGCTCCGCCGGTACGACCCCCAGCTCCCCTTCTACGACGTCGTCGTCAGACAGGAGTTCGTCGAGTCAGAGCCGGCGGGCGATCGGACCGCCGACGCGCCGCGTTTCGCCCCGGACAGCGCAGACCGACCGACGGACGAACTCGCCGACCGCGTCGTAGACGACGCCGCCGGACGTCCGCGAGACGGTTGTTCGCGGGACAGTCCCTCGCGAGGCGGTCGTTCGAGAGACGATGATCCCGGTGACGACGCGGGGTCGGCAATCCCTCGGCTTCCCGGCCGCCCGCCGGAACGCGGCCGGCGCCGCGCCCGCGTCGAGTTCTGCCACGCCGCGGCGGCGGCGACGTTCGAGGCGCTCTCCGCCGGTGGCCACGATCGCGCGGAGTCGGCCGTGATGGACGCGTACTTCGCGTTCGCGGAGCGGCTCGCCGACCCCGACGACCTCTGTCTGTGCCTGCTCGAAGCGATGGCGACGGCGCTCGAACGCCACCTCGACCCGGAGACGCAGGCGGCGGTGCTGTCCGCGGCCGCCGAGCGGCTCTCCGAGCCTCCCGAGTCTCCCGCCGCGGACCCGGTGACCGCCGCGTTCGACCGCCTCGCGTCGGTCGGTCTCGTCGACGGCTACGAGCGCGTCGACGGCGCTGGACCGGTCTCGGCGTCGAGGGCCTCGGCCGCGGACGGCGCGGCGGTCCGCGTCTCCGGCTACGCGCTGTCCCCGACCGACGGGCGGGTCCCGACGCTTCCGGTGGCGCTGGAGGTGTGTCGCCGCGACCCCCGCGGGCGGATCGCCGGGGTCGCGCTCCTCGCGGACGGCGACGATCCGACCGGTCCGGACTGGTGGTTCCGGGTCACCCCGGACGCCCCCGTTCGCGACGGCGGTCCGGTGAGCGCGCCGGTTCCGCCCGAGAACTGACGGCCGTCGGGGGAAGGCGCCACCGTCGCCGTCTCGGCTTCCCGCGTCGCCGCTCTTACTCGGCGTCCGGCTCGATCCGGACGAGGTCGGCCTCGATGTCCTCGACGAACGCGCCCTGCCCGCCGACGATGACCTCGCCGTCGTCGGTCTCGACGACGAGCGAGTGCTCGACCGGGAACTCGTTGTTCGTCGGCTCCACCATCCCCTGTCTCGTCTCGACGACGCGGCCGACGATTTCGGCCGGTTCGTCGTCGTCGGTCCACCGACCGCCGACGGTTACCCGGGGCGGGTCGCCGGCGCGGAGCTGGAGGGTCGCCTGGAGGACGGTGTGTCTGAAGTTCGTGTACTCGGCCGGGAGCGGCGCCGAATCGGCGACGAGAACCTCCGTCGCGGCGGGCCAGTAGTTCCCGAGGAACGAGCCGACGATCACCGGCGCGAGCTGCTCTTGGGCGAAGGCGATGGCCTGCCGGTCGGTCGTCGACCGGCGGAGGAGTTCGGGCGGGGCGACGACGCCGGCCGCGGAGTCGACGGTGAGGAGCGTCGGCATCGCCTCGCCCCAGCTCCGGACGACGTTGGCGACTCCCGACAGCGCGGGGTCATCCGCGTCGAGGTCCGCGTCGGCGTCGGAGACGACGAGTAAGACGAGCACGCCGCGGTCGACCGCGTCCGCGAGCGCGTCCCTGACCTCCGGGACCTGTCCGGCGGTGAGCGACAGCGTCACCTCCGACTCGGCGTCCGAGAGCAGCGAGCGAATTCGCTTGAGGACGGTGACCCGCGATTTGATCACCTCGAACTGCTCGGCCTGGCGCTCCACGCGGGAGTACCGCTCCGCCAGCCCGGGCCGCATCGCGTCCACGTCGGACCGGAGCCGCTCTATCACCTCGTCCGGCGGGTTCGCGCGGATCGTCGTCGGCACGACGTGGTCGTTCACCTCGACGAAGCCGCGCTCCGCCAGCGACTCGCTCACGCTGTAGACGTACCGCTTCGAGACGCCCGCCGCGTCGGCGACGGTGCTCGCCTTCGCCTCGCCGTGTTCGAGCAGACTGAGATAGGTGTCGACCTCCTTGTCGGAGAGTCCGAAGCGACGGAGGAGGTCGGTCAGCGTCCGGTCGTCCATACGAACGCCTCTTCCGAGCGACACTTATAAGGGTCGGTCCGCGAGCGTCCGCGGAGACGGCGCCCACTCGACCCCCTCGCCGCGCTCCCGGCCCGCGGTCACCGGAGGACGGCCACCGAATCGACCGCGACGCGGAGTTCGTCGCGCTCGGTGTCGCTGGCGGCGGCGCTCACGTCGTCGCCCTCACCCGCGTCGTCGCGGACGCGACCGTCTCCGAACGAATCCTCCCCGACCGCGCCGGGAACGGCGACGGTCGCCGGCGCCTCGCCGAAGTTGACGACGACGAGGAGCGGGTCGCTGGCTCCGCTCCCCGCCGACTCCGGCGGCGTCCGCTCGTAGGCGGTCACGCGCTCGGCGTCGCCCTCGACGACGTGGGCGTCGGCCGCGCGGCCGTCGAACGCGACGCCCCCTTCCCGGAGGAGCGGTTCGGTCTCGCGCAGCGCGGCCAACTCGCGGTGGAACTCGGTGAGTCCGTTGTCGCCGTCGTGCCACCGGATCGGACCGCGGTACGTCTCGTTGCCCCGTTCCTGTCCCGCGTAGATCATCGGCGCGCCCGGCAGCGTGAACGTCACGGCCGCGGCCGCGCGGAGGGCGTCTCGGCCGTACTCCGCGAGGTACCGGTCCTCGTCGTGGTTCTCGACGTAGCGCATCTGCGCGCCCGGGTCGTCGAAGCCGAGCCACTCGCCGCGGGCGAGCGCGGTCTCGACCGCGTCGGCCGGCTCCTCACCCGCGCCGACCGCGCGGAGCGTCCCGTACAGCGAGGTATCGTAGTGGCGGTGGAACTCCCCCTCGCTGTAGAACGGGTCGTGGGGCAGCGTCTCGTCGAGGAGGAGCACGTCGTCGGGGACGCGGTCGGCGACCTCCTTCCAGAAGCCGTGCGGGACGCCCCACGCCACGTCGGCGCGGAACCCGTCGACGACGCCGGCCCACTCGTCGACCACGTCGAGCAGCCACTCGCGGACCGCCGGGCTGTCGTAGTTGAGGTTCGGGATGCGCCCCCACTCGAAGTAGTAGTCCGGCATATCGCCGTCCCCGAGCTCGGCCCAGTCGATGCCGGTCACGTCGGCCGCGGAGTCGGTCCGTCGGTAGTGGTCGGCGTACGCGTCGACCCCGGCGGAGTGGAGCTGGAAGGCGGGATGGTCGCGGGAGGTGTGGTTGATCACCAGATCGAAGACGACGCGGATGCCGGCGTCGTGACACGCGTCGACGAGCGACTCGAACGACTCGCGAGAGCCGAGGTCCGCGGCGGTGTCGTAGTAGTCGGTGACGTGGTAGCCGTGGTCCGTCGGCGAGGCGAGGACGGGGGTGAGCCAGAGCGCGTCAACGCCGAGGTGGTCGAGGTACTCGACCCGGCGCTCGATCTCCCGGAACGTCGTCGGCAGCGTGTCGCCCGCGAACGAGCGGACGAAGACCTCGTAGATCGTCGGCGATTCGGCCCAGTCGGGCGTCGGGTTCGGGTCGCTCACCGCAACTGAGTCACTCGGTTTACTCCCGTCCGTTTCGATCCGCACCGTCTCCGCGGCCCCGTACCGCTCGCCGTGCGGAACCGCATGGATTCGGACAGAGTCGGGGAGGTCGTCGAGCGGGACAGAGAGGGTCCGCCCGTCCGCCCGCGACTCGATCGCCGCGACCGTCTCCGGGTCGGCGTCGCGGTCGTCGACGAGGAACGTCGCGTCGAGCGCGTCCGGGTCGCCGCCGCGCTCCACGTCGTCGACTGCGGGCGCGGCCTCGACCGCGGCGGTCAGGCGGAGCCGGTCGCTCGCGTCTGGGTCGTCGGTCTCGACGACCGTCGCGTCGAGCGAGAGGCGCGGTCGGCCGGGGCCGGGGACCTCGCAGTCGCCGTGGTACGCGACCGATCGGTCGTCGTTCGGAACGAAGCCGAAGCCGTGGCTACCCGGCGGCACGCGCACCGAAGCGACCCACTCGTCGCCGTCGCGCTCGGGGCGGTCGAGCGCGAGCCGGTTCTGGCCGAGCGGCCACAAAAGCGACACGCGGTCGACGTCCCCGTCGTCGACCGGGAGGTCGGCGGCCGGGACCCGGATCTCCGTCTCGCGGCGCTCGTCGGGGAAGACGCACACGCGCTGGCGGTGGACGCCGTCGGGCGCGTCGAGCGCGAGGACGTAGGTCCCGGGAGCGTCCGGGTCGAGATGGACCACCGGGTCGTCGTCGCGGCTCGTCTCGCCCGCGCGGAGCACAGCTGTCGGGGGAGCCGAACCGACCGCGGTCGCCGAACTCGGCGGCCCGGTCGCTTCGGGATCCGGACCGTCTCCGGCGGCGAGGTCGCTGTCGGCCGGCGCGTCGCGGACGGTCCACCGGTAGATCCCGTCCGGGTCGGGGGAGCGCGGCGCCAGCTCGACGGACTCGCCGACGCTCGTCGTTCGCGGGGGGCCGGGTTCGTACACGCTCGGTCCCTCGTCGCGGCGGGATTTGAGGGTTTCCGTTCGCGAAACACGTGAACAACAATTACACCAAAACTTCATATCGCACCGCGGCGTACGATCTCGCAATGCAACTCCGCGACGCGCTCGACGATTACAAGCGCCACGCCGGGGACGGGACGCACTTCCCCGGCGAGCGGCGCACCGTTTCCGGCCGGTTTTCGGGGGAGACGGCCGGCTCGTCCACGTCGGCGACGACGGCGAACTCCGCGATTTCGGCTACCCCCTCACCGGTCGGACCGGTCTCGTCCGATCCCGGATCGGTCTCGCCGTCGGCGACGAGGTCACCTGGCTCGACGAGGCGGACACGACGCAGCGGTACGTCGACGACACCGCGATGGTCGAAACCGTCCACGAGACGCCGCGCGCGACGGTGACCCGCCACGACGTCACGCTCGGCGACGCGCACCTCACCCGGGCGTCGGTCGAGTTCGGCGACGCAGACGCGGGCGAGGCGGACCCTGCCGACGGGGCGGACGCCGACCCCGCGGGCGCCTCGCTCGTCGTTTACGCCCGGTTCGCGCCCGACGGCCGCGACGACCGGGTGGGACAGCTCCGGTACGACGACGCCGTCGAGGTGTACCACGCCGACGAACACGACTTCCTCGCGAGCGCGACCGGCTTCGCGGACCTCCGCGGCCAGCTCCCGGCGACGTTCCCGGAACTGCTCGACGACGACCCGACGGACCTCCCGCGCGACCGCGACGGCGACCGGTACGAGGAGGAGCGGCTCTCCGGGGAGGTGATCGCCGACGTGCCGCTCTCGGACGGGGTCGCGACGGTCGCCACGCTCCTGACGGACCGAGCGGAGACCGACCGCGAGGCGGCCCGCGAGCGCCTCGACGCGCTCTTCTCCGACCTCGACGGCGTCGACGCGCTCGCGGACGCGGCCGCGGACGCGCTCCCGACCGTCCCCGAGTCGGCGCCCGCTCGCGAGTCCGTCGTCGCCGACCTGCGCGTCCTCTCCCTGCTCTCCGCCCCCTCCGGGCTTCGGATTGCGGGGCCGGACTTCGACCCGTACTACGAGCACTCCGGCGGCTACGGCTACACGTGGTTCCGCGACGACGCGGAGATATCCGGGTTCCTGCTCGGCGCGGCCGACGCGGTCGGCGTCGACCTCGACGACTGGCACGCCCGGTCCGCGCGGATGTACGTCGCCACGCAGCGCCCCGACGGCTCGTGGCCCCACCGGGTGTGGCCCCGCGACGGCGCGCTCGCGCCCGGGTGGGCGAACGCCCGCATCGAGGACGGGCCGGACGTGGACTACCAGGCCGACCAGACCGGCAGCGTCGTCGCGTACCTCGCGCAGGCTCGGGCCGCCGGCGTCGACGCGGACGGTCTCGACGGCACGCTGGTCGCCGCGCTCGCGGGCCTGGACCGGACGCTCGAACCCGACGGCCGCCCCGTCGTCTGTCAGAACGCGTGGGAGGACTCCGCCGGCCGGTTCACGCACACCGCCGCGACGTTCTTAGAAGCGTACAGCGAACTCGGCCGGCACGGCGAGGGGCTCGCCGTCGACGCGCTCGACGACTCCGACGCCGTGCCCGGCGCCGCTTCGCTCCCGGACGACCTCGCCGCGCACGCCCGCGACCGGGCCCGTGAGGTGTACGCGGCGCTCGACGACCTGTGGGTGCCCGAGCGTGGCTGTTACGCGCTCCGCGAGACGGTCGACGGCGGGATAGACGACCGGCTCGACTCCGCGACGCTGGCGCTCGCGGCCGCGCACCGCTCGTTCGACGCGGTCGGCGCAGTCGACGACGAGCGCCTCGACCGACTGGTCTCGCACGTCGAGACGGTCGTCGACGGGCTCTATCACGAGACCGACGAGATCACCGGGCTGACTCGCTACGAGGGCGACGGCTGGCGGCGGGCGGGACAGGTCTCCGAGAAGGTGTGGACGGTCTCGACCGCGTGGGGCGCGCATGCCTGCGCGGAGCTGGCGGCCCTGCTCGCGGCGCACGACGACCCGCGCGCGGGCGAGATGACGGCACGCGCCCGCGACCTGCTCGCGCACGTCTCGCCCGGCGGCTCCCTCTGCGAGCCGACGACGTACCTCCCCGAGCAGTTCTTCGACGACGGGACGCCCGACAGCGCGACCCCGCTCGGGTGGCCGCACGCCATCCGGCTGGCGACGGTCGCGCTGCTCGACGACGAACTGCCGCAGTTCGCCGACCGCGCTCCCGCGGACGACTGATTCCCCTGCGGTCGGCGCGTGCCGACGAGCGCCCAGCGGGCGCGAAGTCGCACGCGCGAGGGAGTCGGTGGTCCGGAGCAACGCGGAGGACCACCGACGAGGCTGGGGAGGTGTGAGGTGCTGTGCGGACGCGGTCGGGCGGGACTCAAAGGGGCAGTCGGCTCCGGGAAGACGGCCGATGGAAGCACCGCAGCGAACGGAGTGAGCGAGGAGCGCAGCGAGGCCCTCGACCGGAGCCGACTGGGGCTTTGGAAGCGTCCACCGTCGATCCGGTATCTTCTATTTATAAACAAACCGCTGAGGATCCGGAGGAGATCCCTGCGGCTCCGCTAGCAACGATCGATAAATAGCCACCAAATCCACAGCAAAATGCCTCTTACCGCCACTCCTCGCGGGGAATACAGTCCTCCTCCCGGACCGTGACCCACCGGGTGGTCCGCTCGTCCGGGTCGACGTCCGGCTCGAAGAACGTCACCTCGCCGCCGTCGTCGCCGTCGGTCCGTTTACAGACGAGCCCCGGCGACTCGTCGCGAACACGTGCCGATGACGTGGACGTGGACATACGTCACGGTTCGCGCCCGATCGGATAATAACTGTTGGTTTCGGGTGCGGAAAAATACACACTACAACTGTAGTTAGCGTCTCACCGGGACGCCGCGCTCAGCGCCGCACCGGGACGCCGCGCTCGTCGAGGTACGCCTTCGTCTCCTCGATGGAGTAGTCGCCGAAGTGGAAGATGGAGGCCGCGAGACCGGCGTCCGCGTTCGCCTCGGTGAACACCTCGTACATGTCCTCGGGAGAGCCGCAGCCGGAGGAGGCGATGAGCGGCGTCGAGACGGCCTCGCCGACCGCCTTCATCAGGGGAACGTCGTAGCCGTCCTTCGTCCCGTCCTTGTCGATGGAGTTGACGAACAGCTCGCCTGCGCCGCGCTCCTCGGCCTCCTTCGCCCACGAGACGGCGTCGATTCCGGTGCCCTCGCGGCCGCCCTTCTTCGTGCACTCGAACCACACCGTCTCGCCGTCCTCGTCCTCGTAGAAGTGGTCGCCCGCGTCGTCGTACCGCCGCCGCGCGTCCACGGAGATGACGATGCGACTGGCTGCCGAACGCGGCCGCGCCCTCCTCGATCAGCTCCGGACGCTCCAAGGCGCCGGTCGTGATCGACACCTTGTCCGCGCCGGCCCGGAGCGTCTCCTTGATGTCGGCCTTGGTGCGGATGCCGCCGCCGACGGTGAGGGGGATGAAACACTCGTCGGCGACCGCGTTGACCACGTCGAGCATCGTCTCGCGGCCGTCGGCGCTGGCGGTGATGTCGAGGAAGACGAACTCGTCGGCGCCGGCCGCGTTGTACTTCTTGGCCAGCTCGACCGGGTCGCCCGTGTACTCCAGGTTCTCGAAGTTGACGCCGGTGTACACCGCGGCGTCGCCCTCCTCGTCGAGGTCGACGTCGATACAGGGAATGATGCGCTTCGTGAGTCCCATTCGTTGTCGGAGCGTTGGCCGCGCCCTCGGTTAAAATGCGCGGGGCGCGCTCGTCGCGGTCCGCGGACGAACCCCTACTCGGCGTCGTCGACCTCGGTCAGCCCGTCGTCGCCTCCCTCACCTCTCCCGCCTCCCTCGGCTCCCTCGGCTCCGGTCCGCCGGTCGTACTTCGCGACGGCGCGGTCCGCGCGCGTCGAGATGCCGTTGGGGTTCCGCGCGGGGCTTCGGTCCCGCCGCCGCGCGACGAGTCCGTCGGAGGTCCCGCCGGTGAGACCCAAGAGCACGTCGCGGCCCGTCGCCGCCCACCGCGTCGGCGTCGACTCGCCGCGGACCACGTCCTCGGCCGCGCCGATGGCGTCGCCGAGCGCGTGCGACCCCGTCCGGAGGAGGACGCCGGGGCGCACGCCGTAGTTCTTCAGCAGCCGGTAGGCGAGTCCCCGGTACTTCCAGCCCCACTCGTGCGCGCACCGGCCGCCGTCGGCGGCGGTCGGGGTCGGAAGCTCCTTCCGCGCGGCGAGTTCCGGCCGCCACGTCACCTCGCGGTCCATGCGCGCGAGCCGGTGGGCGGCGTCGCGCGCGCCGCCGACCCGGAGGTACTCGTCGAAACCGTCGAGATCCCGGAGGGCGTCCCGTCTGAAGGCGACGTTGCCGCCCTCGAAGTAGGTGACGTCCCGACCCGCGATCCGATTGCGCTCCGGTTCGCTCGGACTGCGCTCCGGTTCGCTCGGATCGTCGCGCTCCGCGTCGTCCGTCGCGGTCGAATTACCGTCGGCCGTCCCGCTCGGCGGGATCGGCGTCACCGGTCCCGAGACCACGGGCGCCGCGTCGAGACCGGCCGCGACCGCCTCGCGCCACCCCGACTCGATCCGGTTGTCGTAGTCGACCAGCGCGACCGCGTCGCCCGTCGCCACCTCGATCCCGGCGTTGCGGGCGACGTTCACCGTGCGGTCGGAGATCTCGACCAGCACGTCCACGTCGTCGCGGTCGCGAACCATGCCGGTCGTGCCGTCGGCCGAGGGACCGTTGACCACGATCACCTCGGCGTCGGGCGCGTCGGCCGCCAGCGCGTCGAGGCAGGCGGCCAACCGGTCCCGACCGTTGAGCGTCGGGACGACGACCGAGAGATCCATACGACCCGCTATCGGGGCGAGGAGGTAAAAAGGACTGCGTGTGCGTCCGACCGGCCCGAATCGACGACGGCCCGAGTCGGCGCCGAGTCGACCGTGGCCGGCGACGACGGTGCGTGAGTCGCTCAGACCGTCAAGTAGTACACCTGTTTGCGCGCGTCCTTGAAGCTGTACCGCGAGTCGACGAGGCCCTCCTCTTCGAGGCGGTTGAGCGCGTAGCGGACGGTGCGGTCCGGCAGCAGCGACTCCTCGGCGAGACCGCCCTGCGAGAGGGGCGCGTCGCCCTCCAGCACTTTCGCGACGAGCTTGGCGCTCGGGGGTAGCTCGCGCAGGCGGTCGCGGTACTCGGTCTCCGACAGGCGGTCCTGGTCAGCGGTCTCCGCGGGACTGGTACTCATGTCTCACACGAATCCCACGGGTAGTGGTAAAGGTTGGCTACATATAGGGGAATCTGCCTGTGATAATATAATGTGTTAATATCACTCTTCGCCCGGCTCGTCGTCGACGATCCGTCCGGGACGTTTTCCGGCGGGCGTTCGTATCTCGCCGCGTGATACCCGAGTCCCACGTCGACATCCTCGAGGCCGAGTCGTACGCGCACTTCGCCACCGTCGGACCGGACGGCCTCCCCCACGTCACGCCGGTGTGGGTCGACCACGAGGACCGAGAGTACGTCCTCGTGAACACGCTCCGCGGGCGGCGCAAGGAGCGGAACGTCCGCGAGAACCCCAAGGTCGGCGTCAGCGTGCTCGACCCCGACGACGCGTACCGGTACGTCTCCGTCCGCGGCGAGGCCGAACTGACCGAGGAGGGCGCGCGCGAGCACATCGACGAACTCGCCCGCCGGTACTTCGGCGTCGACGAGTACCCCCACCACGACGAGGAGGAGGGAGCGCGGGTGATCGTCAAGATTCCGGCCGAGAACGTCGCCACGAGCGGGTGACCGTGGCGACGGTCGGCGTCGCTTCCAGCCGACCGCGTCGGGTCCGACGCCGGACCGCATCCAGTACGGTTTTGTCGGTCCGGCTTCCATCACGGACAACGTGAAGGGACAGGACTGGTACCAGGCCGACGAGGTCGCCGAAGAGTACGACGACGTCCGCTTTTCCGGCGGCGGACAGCTCATCGACCGCCGGGAGAAAGAGGCCGTCCTCTCTGCGTTGGGACCGATCGATCCGGGCCACCGCGTGCTGGAGGTCGCCTGCGGCACCGGTCGGTTCACGACGATGCTCGCCGATCAGGGCGCGGACGTCGTCGGACTCGACGTCTCCCGCGAAATGCTCGAACAGGCCCGCGAGAAGGTCGCCGCCGCCGGCTACGCGGACACGGTCGAGTTCCTCCGCGGCGACGCCTCGCGGCTCCCGTTCCCCGACGACCACTTCGACACGGTGGTCGCGATGCGCTTCTTCCACCTGATGGACGACCCGGTCCCGTTCGCGAAGGAGCTCCGCCGGGTCAGCCGCGATCAGGTGTTCTTCGACACGTTCAACAGCCGCAGCCTGCGGACGCTGTACACCTGGCTGCTCCCGATGGGGTCGCGGCTCTACTCCGAGCGCCAGGTCGCCGCCATGCTCGGCGAGGCGGGGCTCGCGCTCGCGAACGAGGAGCACGACTTCGTGTTACCGTACGGCTTCTACCGCGAACTCCCGGGGGCCGTCGCGAAGCCGTTCCGGGTCCTCGACGAGCTCGCGGGCGACACGATCCCGGGCGACTACGTCGCCTCGGTGTCGTACTGGGACACTCGGGTGGCGGACGAGGAGTGAACGCGGAGCGGCGCGTTCGCCGCTTTCAGACCGCTGCCCGCAGTTCGTCCCGTCGCTCTCAGACCGCCTCTTCGACGACTTCGCCGACGGCGAAGTTGGACTTCACTTCTGTCACTTCGATCTTCACGCGCTCTCCCACCTCGGTGTCCGGGACGATGATCACGTAGCCGCGCTCGACGCGAGCGATTCCGTCGCCCTGCTTGCCGAGGTCCTCGATCTCGACGTACCGCATCTCGCCCGGCTCGACCGGCGGCTGCGGGCCGTCGTCGCTCCGCGAGGCGGCGGTGTCGGGGTCGCCGGCCGCTTCCGGCGACCCGTCGCGGGCGACGAGCGCGACGCGGTACGTCTCGCCCGGCTCCAGCGATCCGGTGTCGATCTCTCGGCTGGGCACGTCGACGACGTACTCGCCGTCGTCGGTCTCGCGAACTTCCGCGCTGAACAGACAGAGGAGCTTCTCGGAGATTTCCATAGTAGACTCCATCGGATGCTGGTGGCCGGTTAGTATAGTTGTACCGCCGACGCAGTCAGGCGTCGCGTCGACCCGAGTCGCGGCGACTCTCCCCGTCACCCGAGGAACGCGTCGACCAGCGCCGCCTCGGCCTTGCGGAGGTGCGCGCCCGCGGTCGATGACGAGCAGCCGATCGACGCTGCGACGTCGTCCACCGATCCGGTCCGGGGGACCTCGTAGTAGCCGACGCGGTGCGCGGCCCGCAGCGCCTCCCGCTGGCGTTCCGTAAGCCGGACTCCGGCCAGCCGCCGACCGCCCCCGTACGACCCGATGCGGTCGATCTCGACGGCGATCGGGTTCGGTACCGCCGCGAGCGCGTCGCGAAGTTGGTCCGGCGGCCCGATCAGTCCGAACGACAGCCGGCCCGCCGGCCGGAACACGACCGGCGGGACCGAGAGGTACTCGGTGTCGACGAACGCGTCGAGGAACCGCTCCGTCGGCCCGCCCAACCGCTCGTACGCCTTGAGGTAGAACGGCGCCTCCCCGGGGACCGTCTCGAACCGATCGATCGCCTCGACCTCCCGCAGTCGGTCGAGGTACGGCTCGCGCGGGGCCGCGACCCGGAACAGCGTCGCGAGCGTCCCGTCGGGCAACCGCCGCCACGTCAGCAGCTCGCTCCGCCGGCCGTCGCCGCCGTCGAGGAAGTCGTGCGATCGGATGCCGGACCGCCGGCGGGAACTCGAACTCGACGTGGACGTAGCGCATAGGTCTCTCACGCGGTGCCGCACACTTTAATTTAAAATACACGGACCAGTCCGTGCCAAGGCTCAGTCCGTCGCGGTGCCGATCGATCCGTATGGGTGAGACGACGACTCGATCCGACGACGACTCCGATCCGTCGACGGAGCGCACCGCAGACGACCCCGACCCGCCGCGACCGCCGGCGCCCGGGGGTCTTCCCCTGCTCGGGAACGTTCACGAGCTGGCGAGCGACGCGCTCGGGTTCTACGAGCGCCGCGCCGCGACGCACGGCGGCGTCGTCCGGTACGACGTGTTCGGCACGGAGAGCTACCTCGTCACCGACCCCGAGGCGATCCGCCGGATCCTCGTCGACGACCACGACCGGTACGAGAAGGGCGCGATGCCGCGAGACCAGCTCGGCGGGCTCCTCGGAGACGGGCTGTTCCTCGCCGAAGGGGACGACTGGCGGGAGCAGCGGACGGCGATCCGCTCCGCGTTCTTCCGCGAGCAGGTGGCCGAGTACGGCGACCCGATGGTCGATCACGCGCGCCGCGCGGCGGCGTCGTGGGACGACGGCGATGTCGTCGACGTCCACGCCGCGGCGACGGACTACGCGTTCGACGTTCTCGCCGAGAGCCTGCTCGGGAGCGATGTCGAACGGGAGCGTGAGACAGTCCGCGCGGCCGCCGAGAGCGTCACCGAGCGGTTCGACACGCGGCGGTTGACCTCCTTCCTCCCGGAGTGGGTGCCGACCCCGACGAACCGGCGGTACCGGCGGCGGCTGGCGGCGCTTCGGTCGACGATCCGCGACCTCGTTGCGGAGCGCCGCGCGGCCGGCGCGCCGGCGAACCCCGGCGCCGCAGACGACCTCCTTGGGACGCTCGTCGCGGCCGCCGACCTGGGGGCGATGGACGACGACCGGCTCGTCGACAACGCGGTGACGTTCCTGTTCGCCGGCCACGAGACGAGCGCGCTCGGGCTCACGTACACGCTCTACTGCCTCGCTGACCGCCCCGCGTTCCAGCGGCGGGTCCGACGCGAAATCGCGGCGCTGGACGGTGATCCCGCCCCCGCTGACCTCCGGGAGTGCCCCGCGCTGACCGCGGCCGTCGACGAGGCGCTCCGCTTGTACCCGCCCGTTCACTCCTTCTTCCGCGAGCCGACCGAGCCGGTGACGCTCGGCGGCCACCGCGTCCCCGCGGGCGTCGTGTTGACGCTCTCGCCGTGGGCGGTCCACCGCGACGACCGGTGGTGGGACGATCCGACGACGTACCGCCCCGAGCGCTGGCTCCGCGACGGGGCGGCGGGGCCCGTCCACGGCGACGACGCTCCCGGACCGGCGGTCGGCGAGCGCCCGGAGTACGCGTACTTCCCGTTCGGGGGTGGGCCGCGCCACTGTATTGGGATGCGCTTCGCGAGACAGGAGCTTCGCCTCGCGACCGCGACGCTGCTCCGACGGCTGCGGCTGGAGCCGGTGACGGCCGACCTGTCCGTGCGGGCGAGCGCGAATACGCGGCCGGCCGGTCCCGTCCGGGTCCGGATCCGCGACCGGCCGGCCGACGCCGACGACGGTCCCCCCGCCGCTCGGTCGCCGGTCGGAGGCGAATAGCGGTTCGTCGCCCTCGATGACGCCGCCCGCCGCACTCGGAAATTCCCGCCTCCGGATCAAGGTCTTTGTCACGCCCGGTCGAATCGGCCCCTATGATCGCTCCGGAGTTCCGACGCGGCGCCGTCTTGCCACCGATCGTCACGCCGTTCGACGCCGACGGCGACGTGGACACCGACACGCTCGCGGACCACGTCGCGACGCTCGTCGAGGTCGGCCTCGACGGGATGGTCCCGTGCGGGACCACGGGCGAGTTCGCGAGCCTCACCGACGAGGAGCGTCGGACCGTGGTCGAGACCGTCGTCGACGCGGCCGACGGGCGGGTACCGGTGATCGTTGGGGCGGCCGACACCTCGGTCGCGGGGGTCCGCGGGCGCCTCGAAGCGGCCGACGCGGCCGGTGCGGACGCGGCGCTGGTCACCCTCCCATACTACCACAACTCGACGGCGCCGGCGGGGCAGCGGGCCTTCCTCGACGCGGTCGCCGACGACGCGCCGCTCCCGATCTACCTCTACGACATCCCGTCGACGGTCGGCGAGCCGATCGATCCCGACGTCCTCGCGGCCGTCGCCGAGCGCGACTCGGTCGTCGGGTTGAAGGACACCAGCGGCGACGTCTCGGCGGTCGACACCGCCGTCGACCGGACCCCCGACGAGTTCACCGTCTTCCAGGGCGTCGACGCGCTGTTATACCCGAGCGCGAGCCTCGGCGTCGACGGCGGGATCAACGCGCTCTCGCAGGTCATCCCGGAGGTCTTCGTCGCGCTCGGCGAGGCGATCCGCGACGGCGACGACGAGCGGGCGCTGGCGCTCCACCGCCGTGCGGTCGGCCCGCTGTTCGAACGCTGCGCCGACCACGGCTTCGCGCCCGCGACGAAGGTCGCGGCCGTCCACCGCGGGTTCATCCCGGACCCGGCCGTGCGCCCGCCGCTCACGCTCCCGGACGAGGACGCCCGCGAGGCGATCCGCGCCGACGTGGACGCGGCGCTGGACGCCGTCTGAGAAGGGCGGACAGTCGGACGCTCCCGGCTACTCCCCGCCGATCGGGGTTCCGTCGGCCTCCTTCGGACCCTCGGAGTCGAAGACGACGACGTCGCCGTCGGCCCGCTCGCGCGCGCCGGGATCGTAGCCGTCGCGGACGCCGATAGCCTCCTCCAGTTCCCGCACCGCGCGCTCCTTCAGCGCCTCCGCCAGCTCCTCGGCGTCATCGCGGGAGACCTCGCGGCCGAGCCCCTCGCACTCGTGGGCGCGGACGACGCCCGCCTCGTCGACCGCCTCGCCCATCGGCTGGCTCGTCCCCTCCAAGGCGACGCTGAACGGGTAGGTCTGACAGATGAGCGGCCGCGCGTCGTGGACCGTACACGCGCCCTGTCCGTCCGACTCCTCGTAGAAAGTGCAGTCGCCGCAGCCGTCGGTCGCGAGCGCCCACTCGAACGTCTCGCCGGTCGGATTGCCGTCCGCGTCGGCGTCGAGTCCGAACGGCATCGGTCTGGCGACGTCGCGCCAGTCGTACGCCTCGCCGAACGTCTCCTCGGCGGCGTCGGCGACGCGGCGGACCTCGTCCGGAAAGACAGTCGCGGTGTGTGGCTCGCGGTCGGCGTCGTCGTTCGCGCCGTCGCCGTGGCATCCGGAACCGCTCTCGTCGCTCTCGTCGCGTTCTCCGCCGTCGTCGTCCCTTCCGCTTCCCTCCTCCGCCGGCGCGCCGCCCGGTTCGTCCGGGGCGTAGCCCGTACAGCAGCCGCCACAGCGCGTGCCGACTCGAAGCCGATTGACTCGATGGCGTCCGCGAGTTCCGCGACGTCGAGGTCGCGGGCCGCGGTGAGTTCGGTTTCGAGCGACTCCATGCGATCCGATCGCGGCGCGGCGCGGTTAACGTCGTCCCTTCCGGGGTCGCGACGCGTTCGACCGGAGTCGACGCCACGCTCGGCCGTGAGCGGGCGAAGGAGCGAAGTACGCCCGTCACCTACCGAGCGGGCGTGAAGGAGTACGAGCGGAAACAGCTCTTAGAGCGGGTCAATCGAGAGTCCTCGACCGTCGGGGTCGAGATCCCGGAGTCGATCGAGATCCAGGGCGAGGCGATCGACCTGCGCTCGTTCGTCTTCGAGATCAAGCGGCGCGACTCGGTCCCGCCCGGCGAGCGCGACCGCGTCGAGCGCGCCAAGCGAAACCTCCGGCGCGAGCGGCTCGACCGGCTCGAACCCATCGAGGAGAACGAGGTGAGCCGCGAGGAGGGCGAGCGGCTGGCGGCGTCGATAATCGGCATCGACCGCGCGCTGGAGGCGCTGGAGGGACTCGACGCGCCCGACCCGGAGACGGAGGCGAAGCGGCAGGAGGCGGCCGACCAGAAGCGCTGGATGAACTTCTTACAGAAGGCGCTCGGGCGCGAGGACGCCGGCGGCGGGAGCGGCCGAACGCGGTTCTGACCGGTCCGCTCACGGGCAGCGTCCCCGCTACCATCGCTCGCGGTTGCGAGCGTCCGCGCGACTCAGTTCCCGGTGAAGTCGATCCGCGAGCCGCCGCCGTCGCCCTTCCCGGAGGAGGGACCGAGCCGGACGAACTCGTAGGCCTCGTCGTCGAGGTACACCGCGCCGTCCGCCACCGTCACGGCGACCGATTCGAGGACGGCGCCCTCGCAGGGACCGAAGTTACAGTAGCCGCCGTCGGCCTCGAACGTCGCGCCGTGCTTCTGACAGAACACCTCCCCGTTGCGGACGAACGCCCCGTCGTCCTTGTCGAGTCGGACGTCAGTCCAGTGCTGGCAGTAGTTCCGGAACGCGCGCACCTCGCCGGCGGCCCGCGTGAGGACCGCCTCGACCTCGGGGCTGCCGTCGTCGCTTTCCCCGAGGTCGCCCTCGCCCTCGTCGACCGTCTCGGGGTCGACCGGGCGCAGCGTCGCGAGCAGCGTGCTCTCTTCCGGCACCTCCTCGACGCCGGCGATCCGGCGGTGCTCGTCCATGTCCGAGGGAGACCGGCGACCGGCTTGAACGTTGTGCGTTCGCGCGTCGGGGACCGCCCTCGGCGCGGTATCGCCCGCCGATCCGGGTCAGACTCCGAGCCACTCGTCGTCGCGGACCTCGTAGCCGTGCTTCCGGCAGTACTTCGCTCCCTGCCGGCGCACGTCTCGCGACCCGGGGACCGACTCCGTCTCGCGGATCCGGTCGACGACCCAGTCGGCGACGGCGCGGACGCCCTCCTCGTCGTCGAGCTCGTCGGCGTCGCTCAGCGCGCGGAAGGTGCGCTCGAACGCCTCGTGTTGCGACCGCCCGAAGTCGACGTTTTCGAGCGCGGCCGCCGCCTCGACGACCCGCTTCATCGCGGCCGCGACCGCTGGCCGGCGGACCCGCTCGCGAACCGTCGCCGGCGCGTCGAACGCCTCCAGGTCCGCGTCGGGGACCAGGTCGGCGACGGTGTAGACCCGAGCCGCCGATTCGAGCTCGCGGTCACCGACGGCGGCGACGACCTCCCGCCCCGTCGCCGGGAACGTCAGCGGTTCGAGCGCCGCTTCGAGGGCCTCGGTCGCCGCGTCGTCGAACGCTGGCTCCGCCTCGTCACCGCGCTCCAACTCGGTCTCGACGTCGCGCTCGCGCTGCCGTCGGTCCTCGTCTGCGGCCTGTTTCTCTCGTCCGTCCTTGTCGTCTGCCATCCGTCGTTTAGGATCTCCTGATGGGATAACGCTGTGGGGGACCCCGATCCGAAGAATTGCTTTAGCGGCCCGCTTCCCCGGTCAAAGCCGCTCGCCGTCGTAGTGCGCCTCCTCGATCCGCCGGTCGAACAGCCGCGAGAGGAGCGTCGTGAGCGGGCCGGCGACACCCTCGCCGTCGCCGTCGGCCGCGATGCCGTCGACGGTCGCCACGGGTCGGAGCTCCCACGTCGAGTTCGTGAGGAACACCTCGTCGGCCTCGCGGACCGCGTCCGGCGCGAACGTCCCCTCCTTGACCGGGATCCCCTCCGACTCCGCGATGTCGATCACGGTCGCCCTGGTGACGCCCGGGAGGATCGGGCCGTCGAGCGACGGCGTCTTGAGGGCCGTCCCGTCGACGAAGAAGAGGTTCGAGGTCGCGCCCTCCGCGACGTGCCCGTCCGGGTCGAGCATCAGGGCCTCGTCGGCGCCGGTGACTCGGAGTTCGAGCCGGGCGAGGATTCCGTTGAGGTAGTTGTGCGTCTTCGCGGCGGCGGGGATCGCGCGGTCCGCGGGCTTGCGCGTCTTCGTCGTCTGGAGCGCGGCCGGGCCGTCGTGGATTGGATCGCTCCCGACGCCGCCGCGCGGGAGCGGCTTCGCGATCACGACGACGGTCGGGTTGACCTCGGGCTGCGGGTCGAGTGTGCCCGGCTGGACCCCCCGAGAGATTGAGAGCTTGACGTAGGCGTCCGCGAGGTCGTTCGCGGCGAGCGTCTCGTCGACCCGCCGTTTCAGCTCCGCGTCGGCGATCCCGTGGTCGAGTCCGAGCGTCTCGCAGGTGTCCGCGAGTCGGTCCGCGTGGGTCTTCCATCGGAAGAGGTCGCCGCCGTACGCGCGCATCGTCTCGAAGGCGGCGTCGCCGTAGGCGAACCCGCGGTCCTCGACGGAGACGGTCGCCTCCGCGGCGGGGACGAGGTCGCCGTCGACGTGGTACTGTAGCGGGTCGTCGCTGTCGGTCGACTCGGGCCCTTCGCCGGCGTCACTCACGGTCCTCACACACCTCCACGAAGTTCCTCACCAGCCGCTTCCCGCGGGGCGTGAGGATGCTCTCGGGGTGGAACTGGACGCCGACGTGGGGCTTCTCGCGGTGGCGCACGCCCATCACGACCTCGCGCTCCTCGGCGGTGCGGGCGGTCTCGACCAGCTCGTCGGGGAGGTCCTCGCGCTCGACGCAAAGCGAGTGGTACCGCCCGACGCGGAGCCGGTCGGGGAGGCCGGCGAAGACGCCCTCGCCGTCGTGGGTGATCGTCGAGGGCTTCCCATGGACGACCTCGGGCGCGTGGCCGACGCGGCTCCCGCGGCTCGCGCACAGCGCCTGGTGGCCGAGACAGACGCCGAACACGGGCCGATCGAGTTCGAAGACCGCGGTCGAGACCCCGGCGTCCGCCGGGGTTCCCGGCCCGGGCGAGACGACGACGCCGTCGGGGTCGAGCGCACGGATCCCCGCGAGGTCGACCGCGTCGTTCCGCCGGACCGTCACCGCGCCCGCGACCTCGCCGACGTACTGGACGAGGTTGTACGCGAACGAGTCGTAGTTGTCGACGACGAGGACCCGCGCGTCGGACTCGCCCGCGCCGGGACGCCAGCCCTCCTCCGCGGTCGCTTCCGCGTCGCCCGCCTCCTCGCCGGTCTCGGCCGAGCCGCCCGTCATCGCTCGACCGCCTCCTCGGTCGGCTCGTCGAGCGCGTCCTCGACCGGTTCGTCGACGGTCATCCCGCCGGCTGCGAGCGCCTCGTCGACCGCGCTTACCAGCGCGCGCGCCTTCGCGAGCGTCTCCTCGTACTCCGCGTCCGGGTCGGAGTCGTGGACGATTCCGGCCCCGACCCGGAGGTGGTACTCGGCGGCGTGGCGGACGAGCGTCCGGATGACGATGTTCAGGGTCGCGCGCCCGTCGAAGCCGGCCGCGAGCATCGACCCGGTGTACGGTCCCCGGCGCGTCGGCTCCAACTCGTCGATGATCTCCATCGTCCGCGGCTTCGGTGCGCCCGTGATCGTTCCGCCGGGGAAGCAGGCCGCGACCGCGTCCGCGAGGCCCACGTCCCGCCGCGCCTCGCCTTCGATCAGGCTCACGAGGCTGCATCACCTCGCTGTAGCGGTCGACGCGGCGGTACTCGCTCACCTCCACCGTGCCGAACCGCGACACCTTCCCGAGGTCGTTGCGCTCCAGATCGACCAGCATCGCGTGCTCGGCGCGCTCCTTCGCGTCGCCGGTCAACTCGGTCTCGAGATCCGCATCGCCGTCCGGCGTCTCCCCCCGGGGCGCGTCCCCGCGATGGGTTCCGTGACGAGGCGCGCGCCGCGCTCGGGGTCGTTGGTCGGCTCGCGCTCCAAGAGTAGTTCCGGACTCGCGCTCACGAGGTCGACGCCGCTCGGACGGTCGGTCTCGCCGGAGCCGCCGAACTCGATCAGCCCGGAGTACGGCGCCGGGTTCACCTCGCGGAGCGCGTCGTACGCGTCGACCGGGTGGACCGCGGCGGGCGCGGTCAGGCGCTGGGAGACGTTCGCCTGAAAGGTGTCGCCCTCGCGGACGTACTCCTTGGCCCGCCGGACCGCGTCGGCGTACCCCTCGCGGCCCACGTCGCTCTCGAAGGTCGCACTCTCGGCGGTCGGATCGGACGCCGCCTCGGCGTCCGGGCCGCCGCTCTCGATCCGACCTATCAGCGCCGCCGCGCGCGACCGTCCCTCGTCGAACAGCGCGTCGAGCGCGTCGCGGTCGGCGTCGGGGTCGTCGAGTCCGTCCGGCACGCGGGGGCAGGCGGTCACTCGGAGCGTGACGGTCTGGTCACCGGCGTCGGCGGCGCCGTCGGACGACCCGCCCGCGTCCACCGGACACTCCCAGGCCGCGATCCGGTCGAACAGGGCGACCTGAAGCCGCGGGAGTCCTCGGTCGTCGACCGCCCCCGGACCCTCGGGCGCCGCGGGCGGGAACTCCTCCAGTTCGCGGGCGGCGTCGTAGGAGAGCCAGCCGAACGCGCCGCACGGGTACGGCACGTCGCAGTCGCCGCGCGCCAGCCGTTCGCCGTCGAGGACGCCCTCCAGCGCCGAAAGCGAGGCGGAGGGGCGCCGGTAGTCGCCCGCGGTTTTCGATTCCGACTCGCCTTCGGCTCCCGATCTCCCCCGCTCACCGCCCGCGCCGGCGACCACCGCGTCGCCGGAGACGGTCAGTCGCTCGACCGGGTCGACGCCGAAGTACCCCCACCCGGACTGGCCGCCGGTCGTCTCGTAGAAGACGCCGCCGGGACCGTCCCGCGCCCGGCGGTAGGCCGCGAAGGGGTCGTCGACGGCGACCCGGAGCTCGACCGGGACCCGCGCGCCGTCCGGCGCCGCGGCGGCGACCGCGCGGAACCGGTCCCGGTCGGTGTGTACCGTTCGCCTCATGGAACCCTGTTCGGCGGGGGCGGTGAAACAGTTGCGGTCGTCGAAACCGGTCCGCCGATTCAGAACTCGCTCGCGCGGTCGATCCACGTCGCGGCGCGCTCCTCGCCGACGCTCGTCCCCTCGGCGATCGCGGCGGCGTCCGCGCCGGCGAGGTCGTCTATCGTCTCGATGCCGATCTCTGCGAGGCGCTCGGCGTACGCCGGTCCGATGCCCTTGATCTCCTCGACGCTCGGGCCGCGGTCGTCGTCGTCGACCGCGACGTTGTCCGCCTCGCTCCCCGCGGCCTCCGCCGGCTCCGCCGCATCGTCGGCTTCGGTCCCGGCGTCGTCGGCCGCGGCGGCCTCCTCGTCGACGAGCGACTCGGTCGAGGCGGCGGCCTCCGTCTCCGCGGCGACCGGATCGTCGTCCCCGTCCGCGAGGTCGTCGACGTCGGTCTCGCTCTCGTCCGATTCGCCCGCGATCGGCTCGCCGGCCTCGCTCTCGTCGGTCGGCTCGGCCTCGTCCGCTTCGGTCGTGGACGCCTCCGCGGCCGGTTCCGACTCGCGCTCGACGGTCACTTCCGTCTCGCCGGGCTCGCGTTCGGCCGAGCCGCTCCCGAATCCAAGCTTCTCTTTGAGCTTCTGGAGTAGAGCCATTGCCCGCGGCTACACGTGCGAGATATTTAAAAACCCTCTCCGCCGCAACGCCCGTCGATCCGTCTCGCCGGTTTATAAGTGGCACCGGACCGTTCCAAGGGTATGGACGTTCTCAACCCCGTCATGTGGTCGGTCCACGTCGGCTTCGCCGTCCTCTGGGTCGGTAGCGTGCTGTTCGTCACCCTCGCGGTCCTTCCGCCCGCGCTCCGCGGCGACATCGGCGGCGACGCGCTCGGCTCGGTCGTCGGCCGCCTGCGCTGGATCACCCGGATCGGCGCGGTCGCGTTCGTCGCGTCCGGCGGCCACATGGCCGGGACGCAGTACACGTTCGAGGCGCTGACGAGCACGCCCCGCGGCCACCTCGTGGTGACGATGCTGGGGCTGTGGTTCGTCGGGACCGGCCTCGTCGAGGTCGCCGGCTCGAAGCTGGCCGACGGACTCGACGCCGGCAAGCTCAGGGAGCCGGCCCGCGACGCCAAGCCGTTCCTCTACGGCGCGTCGGCCGTTTCTGTGGGGCTTATCGTCACGGCGGGACTGCTCGCCAGCCCGACGCTGTTTTAAAAGTAGTCGCCGCTGTTGGTGGTCTCTTTAAACGGCGTCGTAGAACTATTCGCAAGGGATTGATTTCTCCCGGATTTGGGTGAATCATCCGTTAAAACGAGCTTGCGTATTGTTAGACTCAGTACAGCCGCCTACTTGAACAACTGGGACAAAGCATATACTTAGCACCCGCCGTGTCTCATATATGAGACGCCGAGGGTTTCTCGCCGGTACCGGAATTACACTGGCTACCGTCGGTAGTGGGTGTCTCGGTGACACTTTTCCCGAGGCCTCGGCTACTGTTGAGATTGAATCAGTGACGGCCAATGACGATCCGGAGGATAAGGCGACGGTCACGGTAAACGACGACCACGCTACTGTGGAGGGTGCCTTTGGGGCGGACATTGACTGCGTCACGCTTGAGACTGCGGCGTTCGCCAGCAATGAGGGCGAGGTGATCGTTGAACTCACCACAGAGGCGACTGGTGACGATTGTGACGGCCCGGCGACGGTGGCATACACCGGCGAGATCACGGCGAACTTCACTATTAACGATTTGCTGTTGAACCACGTCTACGAGGAGGACGACCGTACGACGGTATTCTCGTATGAGCGGGGAGATTAATCGGGTCGGGTCGAAATAAACAACCGAAAAAGGGCTGGACAAACCTCGACCTACCTGTACTGAGCGATTCGTGAGTCCTCTGTACTGAGCGATTCACGGGTTGGTCAACGAGGTATGAGAATCGTTCTATGATATCCTCTCTTTTAGGGTATCGTTGACCGCACGGCGAACACTTCCAAAGCCCCAGCCGCGAGGACTCCTGCGCCTCGCTGCGGTCCTCGTCGCTCGCTTCGCTCGCTCCTGCGGTCCTTACGTCGGCGGAGTTCGTCCTCGCGACTGCCCCTTTGAGTCCCACCCAGCACCGCTCCGCACAGCACCTCACGCCTCCCCAGCCTCGTCAGTCGCCCTCGCTCCGCTTCGGGCGACTGACTCCCTCGCGGGCGGTTCGCGGCCGCCGGTGGCGGCCGCTCACCGGCGCGCCGCCGCGTCGTCCACTTATAAATAACATTTCCCGCCGTGTCACTCCAACTCCGCCCGCAGCGCCGCGTTCATCGCCTCGACCGGCGCGTCCTCGCCGGTCCAGATCTCGAACGCCTCGACCCCCTGGTACAGCAGCATCCACGCGCCGTCGACCGTCGTCGCGCCCGCAGCGGCGGCCTCCCGAAGCAGGCGCGTCTCGATCGGTGCGTACACCGCGTCGAGGACCGCGAGGTCGCCGTGGAGGTGTTCCGCGGGCACCGGCGTCTCCTCGGGCGCCTCCATCCCCACGCTCGTCGCGTTGACGAGCAGGTCGGCGGCCGCGACGCGCTCGCCCAGATCGTCGAGACCGCCGCCGGTCGCGCCTGGGACCGCCTCGGCCAGCTCGACCGCGCGCTCCGCGGTTCGGTTCGCGACGCGGACCGTCGCGCCCGCGTCGGCCAGCGCGAACGCGGCCGCCCGCCCCGCGCCGCCGGCGCCCACCACCAGCGCGTCGCGGCCGTCGACCGCCACGTCGTGGTGCGCGAGCGCCCGCGTCACCCCGGCCGCGTCGGTGTTGTGCCCCCGCGGCCGGTCGGTCTCGCCTGCTCTGACCGGCCCGTAATCGACCGTGTTGACCGCGCCGATGCGCTCGGCGAGCGGGGCGGCGTCGACCGCGCGCAGCGCGTCCTGCTTGAACGGCACCGTCACGTTGAGTCCCGCGACGCCGAGGTCGGCCGCGCCCTCGATGGCCGCGGCCGCGGCGTCGGCGTCCGGCTCGAAGGTCACGTACCGGGCGTCGAGTCCGAGCGCCTCGTAGCCCGCCTCGTGCGATCGGCGGCGACAGCGAGTGGCCGACCGGGTTCCCGATCAGTCCGTACACGTCCATGCCCGCTCACGCGGCCGCGACCGACAAAAGGCGGTCGGTCGGGCGCGTTCTCTCTCGCCGGTTCCGCCCGGACTCACTCCCGCCGCCCCTCGGCGTCCCGCTCCGCGTCGATGACGTCTTCGAGGGTCTCGGTGCCGACATCGCTGGCGACCTTGACGCCGACGAGCGACACGACGATGCCGCCGACGATGAACGCCGCGAGCTGCTGGACCGGCGTCATCGTCATCCCGTAGGCGGACAGCGGCTCGTGGATCGCCTCCTGCGCGAGGAAGTAGCCCGCGAAGCCGCGGACGACCAAGGCGACCGCGGCGATGACGAACGGGAGGTTGAGGTACGGCGTCCGGATCCCCTCGTCGCGGATCAGCTCGTCGAGCAGCCGCCCCACCGCCGCGGTCACGCCGGCGACCGCGAACCACGGGACCGCCGCGTAGGTGAACTCCACGACCTCGACGAGCCGCGGCGACCCGGAGGCCAGTTCCGAGGCCGCGAGGAAGCCGAAGAAGCCGCCGACGAGGGCGAGTCCCCCGGCGACGACGTACGTCACGACCGACACCTGCCCGGCGTACAGCGCCTCGCGGACCCGCTCGGGCATCCCCGCCACGAGCCGGTCGATCGCCAGCCCCTTGTACAGCAGCGCGGCGCCGAGCAGGCCGGCGACGCCCGCGATCGCCTCGCCGGCGGAAAACTGGGAGAACAGCACGGGCAACAACAGCAGCGCGACGCCGATGGGGACGAGCACCGTCGACCGCAGCTGTTCGTCGGCGAGGAACTGCTTGAGCAGGTAGTAGGTGGACTCGATGTCGCGGGCCTGCCGGACGACGACACGGTCGACCGAGTCGACGGGGATCCGCGACTCGACGACCGGGAGGACGCGCTCGTCCTCAGCGGAGTCGACGACGACGATCGCGGCCCGCGGCTCGTACCGCTCCACGAGGTCGTCGAGCTGGGCCGCGATCGAGCGGTCGGCGCCGACAGCGGTGTCGCTCTCGGCGGAGACGACCGCCACCACCGACTCCTCGCGCTCGTCCCGGAGGTCGCGCGCGACGCGCAGCGACTCCAGCAGGCAGTTCACGCTGGCGTCCTCGGGGTCGTCCAGCCCGGCGTCCGTGACCAGCGACCGGACGGCCTCCCAGCCGGCGACCGGCATCGGGACGTTGGTGGCGCGACCGATCGCCCCCGAGCGGTCGACGCAGATGACCAGCGTCGTCACGTGTCGACTCACACCGCGGCCGGACAAAAATCCTCCCCGTCGGCCGCCGCGTGCGGTTCGGCTCCCTCCCGCGGCCGGCGGCGCGTTGCTCGCCCGCCTATCGGAACTCCACGTCGATGTCGCCGCCCTCGTCGACGAAGGCGTCCGAGACGCCGCTCCCGGCGGCGAACGCGACGCGCTCGGCGCCGATGCCGAGCCGCTCCGCCAGCCCGCGCTCGGGCGTGAACTCCTTGACCTCCGGCTCCGCTCCGAGCAGGTCGGCGAGACGCGCCTCCACGTCGTCTTCGGTGCCGAGTTCGTCGACGAGCCCGATCTCCGCGGCGTCGTCGCCGAGGTACACGCGCGCTTCCGTCTCCCGGATCTCCTCGGGGTCCATGTCGCGGCCCTCGCTCACGGTCTCGACGAACTGCTCGTAGTAGCCGTCGATGATCCCCTGGAGGTACTCGCGTTCGTCCTCCTCGATCTCCTTCAGCGGGACGCCAGCGTCCTTGTACTCGCCGGCGGTGAACTGCTCGTAGGAGATTCCGAGCTTGTCCGCCAACCCCTTCGCGTTCGGCCGGGAGCCGACGACGCCGATGGAGCCGACGAGGCTCGCGTCGCGCGCCCACAGCTCGTCGCAGCCGCTCGCGATCCAGTAGCCGCCGGACGCACAGAGGTCCGTCGCGTACGCCACCGTCGGCCCGTCGAACTCGGAGGCGGCCCGCCGGATGTCGTCGCTCGGCACGACCTCGCCGCCGGGCGTGTTGAGCTCGACGAGCAGCGCCGCGACGTCCTCGTCCTCGTCAGCCGCCTCGATCTGCTCGACCACGTCGTCCGCGGTCGCGCCGCCCGGTCCCGACAGCGGCGAGGGTCGGCCCTGGTTCCGCCGGATCGGTCCCGACACGGTCACCTTCGCGGTGTTGTACTCGTCGGCGTCACCGAACCGGCCGCCGGTGAGCCGCGCGAGGGCCGCGCGGCCCGCGATCGTCGTCGCCGCGCCCACCGCGGCCGCCGCGAGCAACCCCTTCCGTCCGTTCGTCGGCGCATCGTCCATACCGACGGTTGGCGTCGCACGCGCTTATAAGCGGTGGCCGGCGCGGACCGTCGCCGCCGGTCTCGACTCGCTCGTCGCGGCCGCGACGCTGCCCGTCACGCTACTCGTCGCGAAAAACCGCAGAAAACCGCGTCGGAACCGATGGGTCGCCGGCTTACAGGAGGCCGGTCTTCTGGAGCTTCATCAGGTCCTCGGTGTCGAGCGTCTCGCCCTCCTTGAACTTCTGATAGATCTCCTCGGCCTCTTCCTTCTCCTCTTCGCGCTTCTCGGCGCGCTCGTCCTCCCGCTCTTCCTCCTCCTTCTTGTCCAGCTCGCGCAGGCGCTTCTGGACGCGGACGAAGTCCTCGTGGTGGCGGTCGGCCGCCTCCTGGGCCTCGACGAACAGCTCGTGCATCTCGTCGGCCTCGTCGCGGATGTCGTCGGCCTCGCGGTAGGCCTCGATCATCTGGTTGTGGTGCTCCTGGGCCTTGTCCGCAAGCTCCGTCACCTTCTGGTGGTGCTGGGACGCCTCGGAGCGGACCTCCTCGGCCTCCTCGACGAGCTCGTCGAGTTCGCTCGTGTCGTCGACCTTCTCCTTCTTCTCGGCGAGCTTCTCGCGTTTGTCGTCGATCTTCTCGATCAGCTCGCGCTCGTCTTCCGCGTCGAGGACCTCCGTCTGCTGACGGAACTCCAGGTCCTCGATCTCCTCTTCGAGCTCCTCGATGGACTTGCCGGAGCCGAGTTCGAGGTCCTGTTCGATCTCCTCGACCTCGTCGAACAGCTCGTTGGCCTCGGCGTTGAGCTCGTTGCGCTTGTCCTTGTGCTCCTGGACCTGCTCGTTGAGCTCGTCGCGCTTCTCGCGGTGTTCCTGGGCCTCGTCGACCTTCTCGCGCGTCTTCGCGTTGAGGTCGTCGCGCTTGGAGGCGCGCTCGGAGGCCATCTGGTTCAGCTCGTTGCGTCGGTCTCGCAGCTGACCGGCGCGTTTGATGAGCTGCCCCTTGGAGCCGTTCTCCAAGTCGTCCTCAGAAAGGTCCACGTTGTCCGCCTCGTCCATCGCTTCCACGTCGTACTGCTCGATGACTTCTTCTTTCGTTACCATTTGTTATCTCTCCATCACCGCTCCGGCGATAGCGGACGCTCGCTGTGGTGCGTCGGGCCGTCTGCAAGAACTCCCGTTCATTTCAGCGTGCGATTCCACCAGCGCCAGAGGCGTTCTGGTACCAGCAACTACCCCCGGGCGATACATAAATACTTCGGTGATTTCCGTGTACACCGGTGTCACGGCCCGTGTACCCCTCGATTTCGTGGTTACCGTTCACACGGAGGCGGCGTCCGGCTCGGCTCACGGCTCCCCGTCCCCTTCGACCTCGTACGAGAGGACGACCCCGTCGTCGAGCCGTTCCGTCTCCGTGAGCGTCAGGTCGGGAAACGCCTCGGTAAAGCCCGTCCCGTCCGCCAGCGTGGGGGCGTCGCGGCCGCCGATGACGAGCGAGCCGACGTAGACGTGGAGCTCGTCGACGACGCCGGCGTCGAAACACGAGAAGATCACCTCACCTCCCCCCTCGACCATCAGGCGGTCGACGCCGCGGTTGGTGAGCTTGTCGAGTCCCTCGGCGACGTCGACGCGCTCCTCGCCGGCGACGATCACCTCCGCACCGGCGTCAGCGAGCGCCGCCCGCCGCTCCCGGTCGGCCGCGGTCGAGACCAGGAGATACGTCGCCGCCGCGTCGTCGAGGATCCGGGCGTCGGTCGGCGTCCGGCCGGTGGAGTCGACCACGACGCGGGCGGGGTCGCCCGACCGCCCGTTCCGCAGCCGCTCGACGCGGCGGTCCTCCTCGTCGAGCGTGAGGTGGGGGTCGTCCGCGAGGACGGTCCCGACCCCGACGAGCACCGCGTCCGCGGCCGCCCTGACGCGATCGACCCGGTCGAAGTCCTCCGGGCCGGAGATCCGGAGCTGTTCCCGGCGGCGGGTGGCAAGCTTCCCGTCGACGCTCTGGGCCGCGTTGACGACCACGTGCATACGCGAGGGTCGTCCGGACGCGGAATGGTCGTTTCGGTCCCCATTCTCGTTCCGGTCCCCAATCCCGTTCCGGTCCCCAATCCCGTTCCGGTCCCCAATCCCGTTCCGGTCCCTCATCCGTGCGCCTCCCGTGACGACACCGGCGGAGGGAAAGTGATTTAGGCCGACCTAAACAACGGGCGATAACCGATGACGATCGCAAACGAAGGAACGGTCACGGCGGCGGGAGACGACGCCTACCGTGCTGGCGACGCGATCGACGCGGTGGCCTTCCTCGCCCGCTCGAAACACCGCGTTCGGGTGCTCGAACTGCTCGACGACGGGCCGCGAACCCGGGAGGAGATCGCCGCAAGGACGGACGCGACGCGCGTGACGCTCAGCCGTATCCTCGGCGATCTGGAGGACCGCGGCTGGATCGACCACGACCACGCGAACCGGTCGTACGCGCTGACCCGGTTCGGCCGGCTCGTGTTCGGGGACTTCTCCCGGCTGCTCGGAACCGTTTCGGTCGGCCGGACGCACCCCGACCTGGTGAACCGCCTGCCGACGGAGTGGTTCGGGTTCGACCCGCGGTGTCTCACCGACGCGGAGCGCGTCGCCGCCGAAGCGGCCGACCCCCTGGCGGCGGCCCGCGTCGTCGCGAACGCGATCCGCGAGGCCTCGTCCTGCCGGTCGCTGCTCGGGACGTTCATCGCGCTCCCCATGTACTCGGCCGAGGCGGCCGTTCGCGCGGGGGACGCCCTCGACGGGGCCGTCGTCTTCGACTCTAACGTCACCGCGACGATGCTCGACGACCCCGACCTCCGGTCCCGGTGGAAGCAACTCGAAGCGGCCGCCGACGGCCACTTCTACTACGGTACCGACGGGACAGTCCCCTGTAGCATCGACCTGATCGACGGGACGGCGTTCCTGACGATCGACCGCGAGGACGAGCGCGGCTTCGATATTCTCCGGACCGACCAACCCGCCGTCGTCGAGTGGGCGGAGGAGACGATCGCGCGTTACCGCGCCCGGGCGACCCCGCTCGCGCGGCTGGCCGACGGCACGGACCCCGAGTAGCCTGCTGACCGCGGACGAGTTCCCTTCTAATTCCGTCGATCTCCGCACGTCGCCGACCGTGAGCGACGCGAACGCGCCGATCGACGCCCGCTCGAAGGATTTCCGTGACCCCCTGGCGCGAAGGTCCGTTCGATCGTTCACGGCGTGAACGCGACGCCACGCCGCATTACGGTGAACGCGAGGAATCACTATCACTATTTAGGCCAACCTAAATCCGTATGCCACGAAGGCGTCAGCTGTTGGCTGGAACCGCTGGATTTGTTGCTGCCGGGTTCGCCGGCTGCCTGAACGAGACCGACGGATCGACCGCCGGCGGGACGAACGACTCCGCGGGAGGAGACGGCTCCGCTACCGAGGCGACGGACGACGACTCCTCCGGGGCGGACTCGAGCGGGACCGACCCCTACACGGTGGAGATCCACCCGCACGGCGAGTTTACCTTCGAGGAGGTGCCCGAGACGTACTCCGTCATCCCCAGCGTCTTCCTCGACATCGGGATGGCGCTCGGCAAACAGCCCGTCGCGGCGACGGATATGGCCCGCGCGCCCCGGAAGCTCTACGACATCCTCCCTGACGTCACCCTCGACGAGGAGGCGATCATGGCCCTCGCCGCCGCCTCCGAGTCCGGCTACGACAAGGAGAACTTCTACGCGGCCGACCCCGACGTCAACCTCATCGACCCCCGGTCGCTGGGTCGGTTCACCGACTGGGACGACGCCGACATCCAGGAGATCGAGGACACGACGGGTCCGTTCATCGCCTCCGAGATCCGCTTCGGCCCGACGCACCCGTTCGGCTACGAACAGGACACCTACTACGAGCTGTACGACGTGTTCGAGAAGGTCGCGACGGTGTTCCAGCGGCAGGAGCGCTACCAGCAGTGGGTGTCGCTCCACGACGAGTTCATGTCGAACATCGAGTCCGAGCTGCCGCCGGAGGAGGAACGCCCCTCGGTCATCCCGCTGTGGCGCGGCATTGATCCGACCGGCGGACAGTTCTACCCCTCGCCGATCCACCAGTACCAGAATCAGACCCTCCCGCTCTATCGGCTCAGGCTGGAGGACGGCTACGACGCCGACATCCCCGGCGGCGGCACCATCGGCTACGAAGAGCTGCTCGAACACGACCCCGACTACATCGCCGCCGTCGGTTCGTTGATCTCCAACACGCACGAGGAGTTCGTCTCGAACATCGTCGAGCCGTTCGAGAACGATCCCAACGGACAGGACCTCACCGCCGTCCAGGAGGGGAACATCATCCGGATCGGCGGTCAGTACCAGGGCCCCATCGTCGACATGTTCGCCACGGAGGCAGTCGCCAAGCAGATTTGGCCCGATCGCTTCGGAGAGTGGCCCGGTCCGGTCGAGGACGTCCCCGAGGAGGAGCAGCTGTTCGACCGCCAGCGCGTCAGCGACATCATCAACGGGAACTTCTAGCGAGATGACACAGGTACTCGACCGGCTCGCAAAGCTGCGCTCGGCGGGCGCCGACTGGTACGCCACCTCGAAGCTCGCAGTGATCGTCGCCGGCAGCCTCGCCGTGTTGCTGGCGTCGACGATACTCCAGGTGAGCTTCGGCGCGTACCCGCTGTCGCTGGGCGAGGCGTGGCGGACCGTCTTCGACGCGGGGGTACTGTTCAGCGGCGATATCTGGCGGTGGGCGTTCCTCGGCGCGTCGGTCCCGGAGTGGCTGACTCGCCAGCAGATCGTCGTGTGGAACCTGCGGCTGCCGCGCATCCTCGTCGGCGCGCTCGTCGGCGCGAACCTCGCGGTCTCCGGCGCGCTGTTCCAGATCATCACGCGCAACGAGCTCGCCAGCCCCTACATCCTCGGCGTCAGCGACGGCGCCGGACTGGTCGTGTTGCTCACGCTCACGTTCTTCTACGGACTCATGCCGGTCCTCCCGCTGTTCGCGGCGGTCGGCGGCGGGCTAGCGTTCCTGCTCGTGTACGCCATCGCGTGGAAGAACGGGACCAGCCCGGTTCGGCTGGTCCTCGCCGGCGTCGTGGTCGGGACCGTCTTCGGCTCCGTCCAGCGCGCGCTGTTCTTCTTCGTCGACGACCTCGGCGTCGCGATGGCCGCGCAGGCGTGGCTCTCCGGGACGCTGCTGAACGCGGGCTGGCAGGAGGTGCGGATCGCGCTCCCGTTCACCGTCGTCTCGATGGTGCTCGCGTTCGCGGTCACGCAGGAGCTGGACGTGCTGGCGCTCGGCGAGGACCGCGCGGACTCGCTGGGGATGCCCGTCGAGAAGGTCCGGTTCGGTATCGCCGGGATCGGCGTGCTCTCGACGGCCGCCGCAATCGCGGTCGCGGGTCTCATCGGCTTCGTCGGGCTCATCGTCCCGCACATGGTCCGGAACATCGTCGGCAGCGACGCGAAGCTGCTGTTGGCGGGCTGTCTGTTCCTCGGCCCGGCGCTCCTCGTCAGCGCGGATGTCGGCGCGCGGCTCGCGTTGAGTCCGGTCCAGCTGCCGGTGGGCGTTATCACCGGCATCGTCGGCGGCCCGTACTTCCTCTACCTGATGCGGAAGAAGACCAACCTGGGTGAAGTCTGATGAGCGACGGACAGCAATCGGAGATCGATCGGGAGTCGACCGCCGAGATCGGGAGCGAACGAGATCCGGTCGACGGCGCGGCCGAGATCGGGAGCGAACGAGATCCGGTCGACGGCGCGGCCGAGATCGGGGACGACCGACGACCGACGGACGGGACCGCCGAACGCGACGGGGCACCCCCGATCGGTCTCCGCGGGAGGAGGCGGCCGACTTCAGCGGGAGCGACCTGGTCTTGGGCTACCCCGGCCTGGACGACCCCGTCATCGACGGCGAGTCGATCGCGGTCCCGCCGGACGAGGTGACCGCCCTCATCGGCCCGAACGGGAGCGGGAAGAGCACGCTCCTGAAGGGGCTCGCGGACAAGATATCGCCCGACCCCGGCACCGTCCTCGTCGACGGTCGGCCAATCGACGCGTTCGGGTCGAAGGAGCTGGCGCGCACGCTGGGCCTGCTTTCACAGGAGAACGTCGTCCCCACCGGCATCTCGGTCGAGGACCTCGTCGAGCGCGGGCGCTACCCGTACACGGGATTCTTCGACTCGCTGTCGGACGAGGACCGCGAGGCCGTCGACGAGGCGATCCGGCTCGCGGGGATCGACCACCTCCGCGACCGCGACGTCGACAGCTTAAGCGGCGGCCAGAAACAGCTCGTCTGGATCGCGATGGCGATCGCGCAGGACACGGATGTCCTCCTGCTCGACGAGCCGACGACGTTCCTCGACCCGCAACACCAGCTGGAGGTGATCCGAGATCGTCGAGACGCTCCGCGACGAGAGCCGGATCACCGTCGTGCTCGTCCTCCACGACATCGCGCAGGCCGCGCGGTACGCCGACCACGTCGTCGCGCTCAAGGACGGCTCGACGCGCGCCCGCGGCCCGCCAGAGGAGGTGATCACGGAGCGGCTGCTCGCCGACGTGTTCGAGATCGACGCGGCGGTGCTGGACACCGAGTACGGGATTCAGGTCGTCCCGCAGAACCCCCTCGCTGACGACGCGGTCCCTCCGACCGGCGACCCCCGGACGCCCGATTAACGCGGGGTCGACACCGTTTTCTCGGCCACCGGCGACTCACGGGCTGTGTCCGACCCAACCGCGCACCACGTCGGGATCACCGTTTCCGACCTCGACCGTGCCGTCGAGTTCTACGTCGAGACGTTCGACCTCGACGTCGTCAGCGAGTTCTCCGTCGGCGGCGACGCCTTCGCCGAGGCGGTCGACGTCGAGGACGCGTCGGCCGAGTTCGCGCACCTCGACGCCGACGGCGTCCGCGTCGAACTCGTCGCGTACGACCCCGCCGAGGAAGCGGGCGACGGTCCCACGGCAGACGCTCCCGCCCTGAACCGCCCCGGCGCGACGCACCTCGGCCTCACCGTCGACGACGTGGAGGCGTTCTACGCCGACCTCGCGGACGATGTCGAGACGCTCAGCCCGCCGCGCACGACCGAGAGCGGGACGACGATCCTGTTCGTTCGCGACCCGGAGGGGAACCTGATCGAAGTGCTCGACGCCTGATCCGGTCGAACCATCCGCGACTCCGCGGCGACTACCGCTGGTTCGCCTCGCGCATCACGAGCAGCGTCACCGGGACGCTCGCTGCGACGAGTCCGTACGCGCCGCCGAGGATCGGTTCGACGCCGAACTCGGGAGCGAGCAGGTAGCCGGCGGCGAAGCCGATCGGATCGAACACGACCGCGAAGAGGGCGATCTGTGCCTGAAACGAGAGTGCCTCGAACCAGCGGGGAAGGAGAGACATTGCGGTCGGGTATCCGATGGTCAGTCAAATAAAACTTCGAGAAACCCCTCCGCCGCAGTTCACTGCCGTCCTATTCACTTCACCTTCGTGCCCGGCGCGGCGTCCTCGTAGGTCGTGAGGAGGTCGGCCTCCTCGCCGGCCGCGAGGACCATGCCGTTCGACTCGACGCCGAACAGCTCCGCCTTCTCCATGTTCGCGAGCACGATCACCTTTGTGTCGGGGAGTTCGTCGACGTCGTGGAGCTGCTTGAGTCCCGCCACGATCGTCCGGGTCTCCGCGCCGAGGTCGACGGTGAGCTTCACGAGGTCGTCGGCGCCCTCGATCCCCTCTGCCTCGTCGATCCGGCCGACGCGGACGTCCAGTTCCTGGAACTCGTCGAAGCTGATGCGGTCGTCGCTGAGGGGTTCGATGTCGGTCATGTCGGTGTCGTCGGCTTCGTCAGCGTCCGTTTCGCTTTCCTCGTCGTCCTCGTCGTCGCCCTCCGACTCGGCGACGCGCGCTTCGAGCTTCTCGTTCAAGGCCTCGACGCGCTCGTCTTCGATCTGCTCGAACAGCTCGGTCGGCTCGCTCAGGTCGCCGGCGGGACCCTCGCGGGCCGCCTCGACCGTCGCGTCGTGGACCGACCCCGGCTCGCCGAGCTGCTCCCAGAGGCGCTCGCTCTTCTCGGGCGCCAGCGGCTCGAAGAGGACGGCGATCGCCTTCGCGAGCGCGACGCAGTCGTAGATGACCTGCTCGGCCGCCTCCGGGTCCTCGTCGACGAGCTTCCACGGCTCGTTGCGCTGGATGTACTCGTTGCCGAACCGCGCGAGGTCGGTGACGGCGTCGCCCAGCGCCCGGACCGAGTAGTCGTTGACGGCGGCCGCGACGTCGTCGATCGCCTCGTCGATCCGCGCCGCCACGTCGTCGCTCGGGGCGTCGGCGTCGGGACCGTCCTCGTAGTTGCGGTGGGCGAACAGCAGCGAGCGGTAGAGGAAGTTGCCGACGGTCCCCACCAGCTCGGTGTTGACGCGCTCGGCGAACTTCTCCCACGAGAAGTCCACGTCCTGCTGGAACCCGCCGTTGGTCGCGAGGTAGTAGCGCAGCGGGTCGGGGTGGAACCCCTCCTCGAGGTACTCGTCGGCCCAGACCGCGCGGTCGCGGCTGGTCGAGAACCCCTTGCCGTCGAGGGTGACGAAGCCGCTCGCCATCACCGCGCGCGGCTCCGCGTGGTCGGTTGCCTCCAGCATCGCGGGCCAGAAGATCGTGTGGTGCTGGATGATGTCGCGGCCGATCACGTGGACGATCTCGCCGCCCTCGGGGTGGTCGTCGCTGACGCCCTCCTTCCAGGCCGCCTCCCAGTCGAACGCGTCGCTTCCGACGCGCTCGGAGTACTGCTTCGTCGAGGCGATGTACTCGATCGGGGCGTCGACCCAGACGTAGAGGACCAAATCCTGTTCGGCGGTTTCACCGCCTTTCCGAGGCGACTCCGTCGCCTCGCCGCCGGGGTAGTCGATCCCCCAGTCCATGTCGCGGGTGATACACCAGTCCTGAAGCCCCTGTTCGATCCACTCGCGGGGCTGGTTCCGGGCGTTCGAGGTGCCTTCGAGGCGGTCGAGAAAGCCCGAGAGGTACTCCGAGAACTCCGAGACCGCGAAGAACTTGTGGGTGCGCTCGCGGTACTCCGCGGGGTTGCCGGTGATCGTCGACTCGGGCTCTTCGACCTCGCCGGGTTCGAGGTGGCGCTGGCACCCCTCGTCGCACTCGTCGCCGCGAGCGTGCGCGCCGCAGTACGGGCAGGTCCCCTCGACGTAGCGGTCCGGGAGGTACTGGTCGTCGACGGGGTCGTACGCCACCATGATCTCCTTCTCGTAGAGATGGCCGGCCTCGTCGAGGTCGCGGACGAGCTGCTGGGTCAGCTCCGTGTTCGTCTCGTCGTGGGTGTGGCCGTAGTTGTCGAACTCGACGTTGAACTTCGGGAACGTCTCGGCGTATTGCTCGTGCCAGTCGAGCGCGAATTTTTCGGGGGAGACGCCCTCCTGCTCGGCGTTGACCGCGACCGGGGTGCCGTGCATGTCGGAGCCGGAGACGAACGCGGTCTCCTGGCCGAGTCGTTCGAGCGCGCGGCTGTACACGTCGCCGCCGACGTAGGTGCGGAGGTGACCGATGTGGAGGTCGCCGTTGGCGTACGGCAGTCCACAGGTCACCACCGCGGGACGGTCGGTGGGGAAGTCGTCGTGGCTCATGTGGTGTGTGTATCGAGTTGTCGTGGATACGGGCCTAAAGCCCGCTGGTTCGGGACCGGCGAGCGTCGCGGATCCGCGAGGATCGCGCGTCGCCGCTATCGAGGTCCGCGAGAGGTTCGACGGTCCGGGCGCTGCCGAGAGGCGACGGAATTCGCCGCGGCGTCGGCGCCGGCCGCGCTACCGGCCGTCGGCGACGCGACGGGTCCGCCCGCCGCTAGGAGAGGCGCATCCGCATACCGAAGCGCCCGCATCGGGTCACGTCCGTCGATCCGAACGGTCAGTGCTAAAACCTGTCGGCGTCGGCGGGAACGACCGGGCGTTAAAGCGGCGATCGACGGTTCGAACACCGTTATCACAGGGCGTAACCACGGGCGCCACTTTAAATACCGAACCGCCGTCCGTTCGACCGAACACGAATGGACTGGCAGACGACTCCGTACGCGCTTCTGCTTTTCCTCACGTCGCTGACAACGCTCGCGTTGGGTCTGTACGGCGTCGTCTCCGTCGACGAGGAGAACCGGACACCGACGGTCCTCGCCTTCGTCGCGGTGTGCGTCTCGGCGTCGGTATGGGCCGGCGCCTACGGCGTCCAGCTGGCCGCGCCGACGCTCGACGCGAAGCTCGCGGCGTACGGAGTGTTACACGTCGGCTCGACCCTTGTCGGTCCGGCGTGGCTCGCGTTCGCGGTGAGCTACGCCGGTCGCTCCGATCTCCTCACCCGAGTCTCCGTCGCGGCGATGGTCGCGATCCCGACCGCGCTGCTCGTCGCCTTCCTGACGAACCCTGCTTCGCTGGTGTTGACCGACGTGTCGCTTGTCACACGGGGAACGACGGCGCTGCTCGAGACTGAAAAAGGGCCGCTGTACCAGCTGAACCTCGCGTACACGTACCTGATCATGACCGCCGGCGTGGCGCTCATCCTCTCCGAGTCGCTCCGCTCCGGGCGGCGCGTCCGCCGGCAGGCCGGGCTGATGGTGGCAGGGGTGATCGTCCCGCTCGCGATGTACGTGCTTCACATCCTCTCGGTCGGGCCGTTCGGCGCGGTCGGCGAGGTGAACCTCACGCCCGTCTCGCTGGGGGTCTCGACCGTGCTGTTCGGGGTCGCGCTGTTCCGGTACCGGCTGTTGGACCTGACGCCGATCGCGTCGCGCGTCGTCCTGTCGCAGATCGGCGACGGGGTCGTCGTCCTCGACCGAAGCGGCTCGATCACCGACGTGAACTCCGCGACCGAACGGCTCTTCGGCGAGCGCGAACGGCTGCTCGGCACCCCGCTCTCGGAACACGTCCCGGAGTACGGCGGCCTCGACGGTCTCGACGCCGACGAGTCGGTCCTCGTGACGGTCGAGACGGACGAGCGGGGGACGGAGGCGCACCTCCAGCTGACCCGGTCCCCGCTCGACCGCGGCGGGACCCGGTACGGCTGGGTCGTTCTCCTCCGAGACGTGACGGAGCTCGAACGACAGCGTCTGGAGCTCGAACGCAAGAACGAGCGGCTGGACTCGTTCGCGTCGGTGGTCTCGCACGATCTCCGGAACCCGCTCTCGGTCATCGACGGCTACGCCGAACTCGCGCAGGACACCGGCGACCCCGAGCACCTCACCGTGATCCGGGACACGGTTTCGCGGATGAACGACTTCCTCGAGGACCTGCTCCAGCTCTCCCAGCACGGCGACACCGTGACCGATCTCCGGACGGTGTCGCTCGCGGCGGTCGTCGGAGACGCGGCGGAGTCGATCGAGGACCCAGACCTGACCGTCTCGATCGTCGGCGACGCGCGGCTGACCGCGGACCGCGCGCGGCTCCGACAGGCCCTCGACAACCTCTTTCGAAACGCGCGAAATCACGTGGACGGCCCGGTCTCGGTGACGGTCGGCCCGCTTCCCGACGGGTTCTACGTCGAGGACGATGGCCCCGGCATCCCGGAGACGGACCGCGAGCAGGTCTTCGATGTCGGATTCACGACGCGGGAGGAGGGGACGGGACTCGGGCTCTCGATCGTCCGCGACATCTTCGAGGCGCACGGCTGGTCGATCGCGGTGACGGGAGGATCGACGGGCGGCGCCCGGTTCGAGGTCACGGGCGTCGAGGTCGAGAGGGATGGTGAAGCGGAGACGGACACCGAGGCGGAGGCGGGAATTGAGGCCGAGACGGGCGAGTAGAGCGAGCGGACAGAAAACGGCGCTTGCCGCTCAGATCAGCCCGCGGACGATCCGCGTCGCGTCGGCCGCGGTGGGCGCGAGGACGTAGACGATCGGCTCGACGCCGACCGCGCCGGTCTGGTACAGCACGAGCGTCTCCGCGTCCCCGCTCGCCGGGAGGTCGGCGGCCGCGACCGCGTCGGCGACCGCCTCGCGGGTCGGTCGCTCGGCGTCGAACTCGACCGTCGGGTGGTCGGCGCCGAGGGTGTCGACCGTTTCGGGTTCGTACCGGAGGTTGACCGCGCCCCGGACGTCCGCGCCCGCCTCGCGCGCCGCGAGCAACACCGTCGCGACGTGTTCGCTCACGCCGAACTCCGGCTCGCCGGGGACCATCGCCCGGCCCTTCACGTCGACGAGCCGACCCGGGACCGCGGCGACATCGTCGACGGTGGCCGCGTCCGCGAGGCACTCCGCGACGTTCGCGCCGACGTTCGGGATGAGTCCGGCGAACCCCGAGGCGTTCGTCAGGGTCCGCAGTCCCCGTCGGACCGAGGTGAGGACGCGCTCGCGCTCGCGGAGGCCGCTGTCGGGGTCGTGGACCGAGAACTCCACGTCGGCGTCGGCGAGTGCGGGCATCGCCTCCTCGTGGAGATCGGCGAGCAGGTCGCCCTCCTCCAGCTGGCGGATCAACACCTCGATCTCGACGAGTGCGGCCACCGGGGTGAGGTCGCCGCTCGCCAGCCCCTCGCCGACGCGCTCGACGAGTTCGCGCACGCGCTCGTCGGCGACAATTCGGTCGTGTCTGGCCACGTCGCCGGCGGCGTACTTCGAGACCGCCGACTGCGAGATGCCGAGCGCGTCGGCGACCTCCAGCTGGGTGAACCCCCGTTCCCTGAGGTCCTCCGCGAGCATCGAGCGGACGGTCGGCAGGAACTCGTCGACGACGACCTCCTCGATGAACCTCATCAGTCTTCACCCCCCGAACGTCCCGCACGCCCGCCGCCGCTCTCGCCCGCGAACTCGGGGTCGTCGCCGATCCGGGAGGCCTGCGGCCCGTCCTGCCCCTGGTACTTGGAGCCGCGCTCGGCCCCGTACGGGCGCTCGGCGGGGCGTTTCAGCTCCGTGAAGGTGAGCTGCGACACGCGCATGCCCGGGGAGAGCGCCACCGGGGCGGTCCCGAGGTTCGAGAGTTCGAGGGTGATCTGCCCCTCGTAGCCCGGGTCGCACAGGCCCGCGGTCGCGTGGACGACGATGGCGAGCCGGCCGAGCGAGGAGCGCCCCTCGACGTGCGCGACCAGGTCGTCCGGGATCGAGACGCGCTCGACGGTCGTCCCGAGGACGAAGTCCCCGGGGTGGAGGATGAACTCGTCGCCCTCGGGGACGGTCGTCTCCGTGACGTACTCGCTCACCTCGCCCGCGTCGGTCGGGTGGATACAGGGGATGTTGGTGCGCTGGAACTCCAGGAACCGCTCGCCGAGCCGCAGGTCGACGCTCGCGGGCTGGACCTGCTGATCGACGTCGTCGAGCGGCTCGATCGCGAGGTCGCCCTCGGCGAGCCGGTCGAGGATGTCGGCGTCCGACAGGATCATACCGAGAGGGGGAGCGCCGGCGGGTTAAAAACTCCCGAATCCGCGGTCGCGGGCAATCCGTCGGCGTTTAGACCGCCGCGAGCAACAGCGCGATCGCGGCGAAGAACGTCGCCACGCCCGCCGCCGCCCCGCGACTGAGGTCGTGTTCGGCCTCCAGCCCGCCGACGACAACGACCCACTGGATCGCGATCCCGACCGCGGACGCGACCAGCAGCGGTCCCGTTGCGCCCGTGATCGCGGCGACGATGTCGCTCGTGAGCGCGTCGAACGTCGACCCCGCGATCGCCGCGTTCGAGAGCGCGTACCAGATCGCGGCGAGCCCGACGGCGAGCCGGAGCAGCTCGACGCCGATCGCCCACCCCGCGATCACGAAGGAGTCGCCGACGGAGCCGGAGCCGCCGGCGACGAGCGCCCCGACGTGGAGCGCGAGCGCGAACATGATCCACCAGAGCGGCACGCCCAGCAGGCCGTAGTGGATGTAGCCGCTCGCGGCGTCGCGCAGCTCCTCCCCCGCGTCGACCTCTATTTGCTTCGGCTCGTCGCACTGGTCAGCGAGCACGGAATCGGAGTCGTCCCCGAACGTCTCGCACGTCGACTCCGGGGGCCGATCGGGGTTATCGACGGTGATCTGCTGGTCGACTGTCGCGTCGAAGACCGCTCCGAGCGCGAGGATCCCGACGGTGGTGCCGATCGTGACGACGACCAGCATCGCGACCGCGACGGCCCCGGATCGAGGGGAGCCGAAGGCGTCGCGAACGCGGTCGAGGACGCTACCGGGCAGACTCGCGAGCGCGGCGAGCGGGGAGGGCATGACCGGACGGTCTCGGCCGACGGACAAGTGTTTTTTCGCTCGCGGGGGGACCGGAACCGGCGTTCCGCTCAGACGGCGTCATTCCCGTTCGAGTTCGGTCTCCGGATCGGCGTCGCGGTCGCTCGCGTCGGCGTCGCGGTCGCCGCCGCCCTCCGCGGTCTCGGCCTCGCTCGCGGCGGCCTTCCGGGCGCGGTCGGCGGCCAGTTCGCGGTCGATGTCGTCCTCGACGTACCCCATCGACTCGACGGTGACGACGTTGCCGCCGCCGGGGTCGACGACCATCACCTCCTCGCCCTCGTCGATCTCGCCGTCTATCGACCGGGCGGAGTAGTGGGGATTGAAGCCGCCGCCGGCGAGTTTCACCTCGCCGCCGGTGGGTGTCACCCGCTCCGTGACGGTCCCCGTCTTCCCCTTCAGCGAGTCGCTGTCGGTGGTCTGTTGTTGGCCCTTCCCGCCGTAGAGGTCGAACTCGTGGTAGCCGTAGAAGGCGGCGGCGCCGAACACGAGCGTCAGCACCGCCATGAAAAGCGTGAGGAGGGCGCCGGCGACGCCGAACGCGGTCAGTAGTAGCCCCCCGAGTCCCGCGCCGATGAGCGCGATGCCGACGACGATGAAGTTCGCTCCCGGCGCGAGCGCCTCGGCCATCGAGAGCAACAGCCCCGCTGTCAGGAGCAAAAGCGGGAGAGTGTCCGGAGAGAGGAGCCCGGACTGTACGAGCGCGTCCATATCCTGTCCTACGGCCGCGGCCTGATAAGTGATGGTGAGCGCGGCCGCGGCGTCCCTTGAGTCGTCGACGCTCGCCGGCGTGGATCGCCCCGGCCGGCGGTGCCCGCGTTCAGAACCCAACCAGCAGCACGCCGACGGTGAGCGCCACCCCGAGGACGACGAACGCCGCGTGTTCGAGCTCGACGTCGCCCGGCTCTATCGGCTCGTCCGCCGGCGTGGCGGTGTCTTCGGTGACGCCGTCCGGGCCGACGTCGTCGACCGAGAAGCGCCACTCGCTCTCGTCGTCCGCGGTCTCGTTGCCGGCGTCGTTGGCCCGACTCCTCTCGCCGGAGACCGAGGCGTCGTCGCCGGGGCGCGCGGTCTCGTCGCCGGCGTCGGCGCTCGAACTCCCGTCGCGGGCACCGTCGCCGGATTCGTCGCTCATGGACGCCCGTACGCGGTTCCGCGATAAATGGCTGGCGGGCGCGGTCGCCGTCCGCCGGGTGCGGGCGCCGTCTGGCGGGTGCGATCTCCGGCCGACAGGGGGTCTACCGCTTCCGGGCGGCGGCGATCACGTCGCCGTCGTACACGACGCCGCGCTCGCCGTCGACGGTCACCGTGGTCCCGTCCGCGACCGAGTCGGGTAGTCGGGCGCCGGAGACCATCGGGACGCCGAGTTCGCGGGCGACTACGGCGGGGTAGCCGGTCATCCCCTCGCGGGCGTCGATGACCCCGGCGATCCGGTCGAGGTCGCCGGAGAACTCCTCGTCGAAGTCGGGACCGAGCGCGACGACGGAGCCGTCCGGCAGCGCGTCGATGTCGCCGTCTTCGGTGCGGTGGACCGGCGCAGAGACGTGGCCGGCGACGACCGCCTTGCCGGTCACGAGCGTCTCGGCGGCGATGTGAACCTTCAGGGTGTTCGTCGTGTTCGTCCCCTCGAACTCGGTGAGCATTCCGGAGAGGACGACGAGGGTGTCCCCCGACTCGGCCCCGCCGCGGTCGAGCGCGGCGTCGACCGCGTTGTCGAGGATCCCCTCCATGTCGTGCGCGTACTCCGTCAGCACGGGGCGGACGCCCCACGAGAGCGCGAGCTGGCGGCGGACGCGGTCGTTCGGCGTCGTCGCAACGACCGGGACGCCCGGGCGGAACATGGCGGTCTTGCGCGCGGTGAAGCCGGACTCGGAGACCGCGACCACCGTCGAGGCGCCGATGTCGCGCGCGAGGTAGCGCGCCGAGCGCGCCAGCGCCTCCGTACGCGACCCCTCGTCCGCGGTCGGGACGCGCTGTTCGCGCGTCTCCGCGTACTCGTCGCTGGACTCGACCTGGCGGACGATCCGGTCCATCGTCTCGACGACGTTGACGGGGTCCTCGCCGATGGCGGTCTCGCCCGAGAGCATCACGGCGTCGGTGCCGTCGAGGACGGCGTTGGCCACGTCGGAGGCCTCCGCGCGGGTCGGCCGCCGCGAGGAGACCATCGAGTCGAGCATCTCCGTCGCGGTGATGACGGGGACGCCCTCGTTGACGCAGGTCCGGATGATCCGCTTCTGGATCACCGGCACGTCCTCCAGCGGGCACTCGACGCCGAGGTCGCCGCGGGCGACCATCACGCCGTCGGCGGCGTCGACGATCTCCTCAAGGTTCTCGACCGCGCCGGCGCGTTCGATCTTCGCGACGATCGGGATGTCGCCGCCGCCGCGGGCCTCCAGCTCGTCGGCGATCTTGTACACGTCGTCGCCATCGCGCACGAAGGAGGCGGCCACGAAGTCCGCGTCGGTCCGGGCCGCGAGGTCGAGTTCGGCCTCGTCCTCGGGGGTGATCAGGTCGACGTCGATGGCGACGCCCGGGAGATTCACGCCCTTCCGCGAGCTGAGCTTCCCGCCGGAGAGGACGGTCGCAACCACGGACTCGCCGTCGACGCGCTCGACGCGGCACTCGATCCGGCCGTCGTCGAGCAGGATCGTGTCGCCCGGCCCGGCGGCCGCGATGGAGTGGGTGAGACCGACGCGCTCGGGAGTGGCGTCGTCGCCCTCGACGAAGGTCACCTCGGACCCGGTCGCGAGCTGGATCGGTTCCTCCAGCTCGGCGGTCCGGACCTCAGGTCCCTTCAGGTCGACCATCACCGCGAGCGGGTCGTCGATCTCGTCGTCGACGGCGCGGGCGCGCTCGATTACGGTCTCTCGGTGGTCGGTCGTTCCGTGGCTGGCGTTGAGTCGGACGACGGACATCCCCGCGTCCGCGAGGCCGCGGATCGTGTCCCGGTCGTCCGAGGCGGGACCGATCGTACAGACGATCTTGGCGTTTCGCATATCGGCGGCTTCGGCGCATGGCCGGAAAAAGGCATCCGGTTGCGTCGCTCCCGAGTCAACGTTCGTGAACGAACGGTCGCGCCGCGGGTTTCGGATCCGGTGTGCGGCGACTGTTTATAAACAGACGAAGCGGTCGGCGCGTGCCTCCGAGTGGCCGCCGAAGGCGGCCGCGAGGAGCACGCGCGAGGGACGCGGTGAGCGACGGGCGACCGAAGGGAGCCCGGAGCGAACCGCGAGGCTGGGGAGGCGTGAGGCGCGGTCGCGGTGCTGTGCGGGGTGGGACTCAAAGGGGCAGTCACGAGGCGGGCGCAGGCGTTCACGAGAGCGAAGCTCTCGTGAGCCAATCAGAACGCGAAGCGTTCTGATGACGACGTAAGCACCGCAGCGAAGGAGCGGCAGCGACTGAGCGAGGAGCGTGGTTCGAGAGAGCTTCGCTCTCTCGTCATCGCCGGAAATCGGAGATTTCCGGCTAGCAGTCAGAACGCGACGCGTTCTGACGACATCACGAAAGGCGCTCCGCGCCTTTCGAACGACAGCGAGCGTGCGCCCGCCTCGCGACTGGGGCTTTGGCGGTCTCCCGGCCAACAGCAATCACGTATCACCGGGGGACTGGAGCTTTGGAGGGGAGGTTGCCGGCGCGTCACCGGTGACCTATATACGAGCGACTGCGGTTTTGCCCGTCCGGTAGATTTGTTTATCAGTCGTCGGCGGGGGCGGGCGCGCTGCCGGTCGAGAGGCTCACCTCGGGCGCGTCCACCTCCAGCTCGTCGAGGGCGGACTGCGCGGCGCGCTTGCCGGAAACGAGCATCGCGCCGAACGTCGGTCCCATCCGCGGGAGACCGTGTGCGGTCGCGACCGCCATGCCCGAGGCGATCAGGCCGTCGTGGACGACGCCGGTGTGCTCGACCACGGCGTCCTCGCTCTCGCCGACCCACATCGAGTCGTGGCCGGGCGAGTCGTGGCCGGGCGCGCCGTACTCGCCGTCGCCGGTCTGGTCCATGCCGGTGTTGTGCTCCTTCGCGTGCTCGATGCCGGGCGCCGAGAGGACGCCGCGCTCGTCGAGCTTGCTGATCGCGACCGCGTCGTGGCCGGTCGCGTCGATGACGAGGTCGGACTCGACCGCGATGGGGTCGACGCAGGTGATCTCGCGCGGGAGCGCGTGGACCGGCGTCCAGTTCATCACGATGCCGCCGACCCGGTGGTCCTCGCGGACGACGAGGTCGGTGAACTCGGTCATGTTCTGGACGCGCGCGCCGGCGTCGCAGGCCGCCTTGATCAGCCCGGAGCAGGCCTCGGGGCCGGGGGCGGTGTAGAGCCCGTCGACGTCCTCGACCGGATCGTAGTCCACGTCGAGGTCGTCGAGGATCTCCTGTGCGGGGTCTCTGACGGTCACGGTGTTCATCAGAAACCCGCCGAGCCAGAACCCGCCGCCGAGGTAGTTGTTCTTCTCGACGATCATCACCTTCACGCCGCGCTCGGCCAGCTCCTTCGCGGCCATCAGGCCGGAGGGACCGCCGCCGAGGATGATCACTTCCGAGTCGGTGAACTCGAGGAACCCGTCGGTCCACTCGGTGCCGATCGCTCTCGTTACGTCGGTCTCGCTCACGTCCGCGAAGCCGTTGAATCCGTCCATACAACTTAGTAGTATTACTTGGTTGTGAAATGTGTTGCGGTCGATACGCGGCCGTGTTTATAAGACGTGACGGTGAGACGGCGACGAACACCGCCAAATCCCCAGCCGCTCGGCGATACGTGGCCGACTGCGGATCGGTGGAAAACGCCTCCAAAGCCCCAGCCGTGAGGCGGGCGCACGCTCGTTGCGGTCCTCAGTCGGTCGCTGACGCTCCCTCCTTGCGGTCCTTACATCGCCTGCGCCCGCCTCACGGCTGCCCCTTTGAGTCCCACCCCGCACAGCACAGCAACCGCGCCTCACGCCTCCCCAACCTCGTCAGCCGGCGCGTAGCGCCGGCGACCTCGCGCGTGCGACTCGCGCCCTGCGGGCGCTCGTCGGCACGCGCCACCACTTCCATCACCCGTGTTCCATCGTCGCCGCGGGTGTTTCCGACCGCCGCAACTCGCAGCCTTTTTACCTGCGCTGGCGGTAGAAGTGGCTACTATGGCTGAGGACAAGGCTCGAAGCACCGGCAGCGCGGGCCGATTCGGCGCCCGCTACGGCCGAGTCGCCCGCAAGCGGGTCCAGGACATCGAAGCGGAGATGCGCAACGCGACCGTCGACGGCGACGACGTCACGCGCAAGGGTACCGGCATCTGGGTCAACGAGGAGACCGGCGAGACGTTCACGGGCGGCGCGTACCGTCCCGAGACGCCCGGCGGTCGCACCGTCCGCCGCTCCATCCGCGCCGCGCTCGCCGACGAGGAATAGGTCATGAGCTACAAGTGCTCCCGCTGTAAGCGCGACGTCACCCTCGACGAGTACGGCGGCGTGCGCTGCCCGTACTGCGGCCACCGCGTCCTCCTGAAGGAGCGCGGCGGCGACATCAAGGAAGTCGACGTCGAGTAACGCCGTCTTTCCCCTCCACCGGACCGTGACGGCGACGCGCGCACACGAGACGGTCCTATCCTTCACCTACCCCTCCGAGCGACGCGCCCGCGTCGTAGCCGACGCCCTCGGTCCCGAGGTCGGCGAGATCGACGACGCCCGCTCGACCGCGACCGTCGACCGCGAGGGCGACGCGGTCCGGGTCCGCGTGCTCGCCGACGACCTCGTGGCCCTCCGCGCCGGCGTCAACAGCTGGTCGCGCCTGGTCGGCGTCGCCGAGCGCGTCGGTGCGGGAGGCGAATAATTCCACCGCGTCACCGTCGATAACACCCGTCTCCGGGGCTGTCCCGCCCGGACCGCTCGTCGTCGGAGAAGTCGGGGGTTTTTCCGTCCGGGCCGCCTCGTTCCGCCCATGCAAGGGAACATGCCGCCCGAGGCACAGGAGAAGATAGAGGAACTGCAGGAGCTTCAGGAGACCGCACAGCAGGTCGCCGAGCAGCGGGAGCAGGCCCAGAGCGCGCTCAACGAGTCGAAGACCGCCCTCGACGCCCTCGAAGACGTCGACGAGGACGCGGGCATGTACCGAGAGATCGGCGAGGTCCTCGTCGAGACGGACTACGAGTCCGCCTACGACGACCTCGAGAACAAGGTCGACTCGCTCGAAGTCCGCGCCGAGCAGCTCGAAAAGCAGGAGGAGCGCGTCGAAGAGCAGTTCGACGAACTCCAGAGCGAGCTCCAGCAGATGCTCCAGGGCGGCGCGGGCGGCGGCGGCCCGATGGGACCGGGCGGCCCGGGCGCCGGCGGCGCGTAAGGCCGTGACCGACGACGGAACCGACGGTTCCGAGGCGGCCGCGGCGGACGCGGAGCCGAGCGACGACGAGGTCGTTCGCACCGCGGCCGAGGCGGCCGAAGGGATCGTGTTCAAACACTACGACCAGTCGACGGTCACGGACTTGGACGTCACCGTCACGTTCGAGGAGGGCGTCCTCGACGTCGACGTCTACCTCAACGCGCCCGAGGACGCCGAACCGGACCGGGAGGCGGTCGCGCAGGAGGCGGTCGAGACCGCGGGCGAGGCCGTCGACGAACTGTTCGAAGCGTAGGCGCTCGCCGCTCGATGCTTTTTGCTCCCCGTCGCTTTCCCGACCGCGACCCGTAGGTGTGCGGTTCGCGTGCGTTAGCGACTCGCCTTCACGCCGACTCGCAGATCGCGACGAAGTTCTCGAAGACCTCCTCGCCGCGCTCCGTGTGCGCGACCTCCGGGTGCCACTGGACGCCGTACAGCCCCGCGTCCGGGTCGGCCATCGCCTCGATGCCGCAGACGTCGGAGGTGGCGGTGCGGGCGAACCCGTCGGGAAGCTCCGTCACCTCGTCGGCGTGGGAGGCCCAGACGCGCGTCTCCGGCGCGAGCGAACCGACGAGCGGGTCCTTGTCGTCGACGATCTCGACGTCGACGTCGGCGTAGCCGCCGTAGTCGCCCTCGCCGACCGCGCCGTCGAGTTCGCTGGCGATCAGCTGCGATCCCGAGGCAGATCCCGAGCACGGGCACGTCGCCGTCGAGGTAGTCCGGGGCGTTGCCGACGCGGTCCATGTCCGGGCCGCCCGAGAGGACGATCCCGTCCGCCTCGACCTCGTCGGCCGGCGTCTCCGCCGAGATTATCTCGGTATCGACGCCGAGGTCGCGGAGCGCCCGCCGTTCGAGGTGCGTGAACTGGCCGTGGAGGTCGATAACGACGATCCGGGTCATGGCCCCGATTGACGGTTCCCGCACAAAAGCGCCTCGGAACGGCTGGCAGTATCGTGGTGGTTTCGACCGCTGAATTCGTTCAGTAGTACACGGATGTGGATCGATCAGAGGTCGAGTGGGCCGCGCTTCGTGAACTCCCGGAGCAGCACGGTCGCGTACGAGCCGCTCGGGAGCGCGAACCCGAACCGGGGGTCCCCGCCCTCGAACGTCACGTCGAGGTCAGTACGGAGGAGAATCGCCCGCCGGGTGCCGCGGGAGTCGAACTCTCCGGGGAGCGCGAAGTCGCCCGGCTCGACCCCGACGTCGGCGAGGACCTCGCGCTCGATCTCTCCGGGTTCGCCGTCGCCGAGTTCCGTCTCGGTGCCGACGAGCGGCGCGGTGACGAACGCTCGCCCGCGCTCGCAGTGCCGCGAGACGACGTCGACCCGGTCGGCGTCGACCCGCTGAAGCCGGTCGGTGTCCGGCGCGTACAGCTCCTCGGGCGCGTCGCCGTCGGCGAAACAGACCACGTCGCCCGCGACCGGACGGTCGAACGGGAGTCCCCGTCGCAGCCGCTCGCTGACGAACCGGTTGAAGCAGAACGACTGCGCGGCGTTGACGAACAGCCGCTGGAGGTTCGAGGGGACGGCCTCCAGCGCGTGCCACCAGTCGTCGTGGTCCGCCGGCGCGTCGGGGGCGACGCCGCGGTCCGCGAGCCGGTGGACCATCGAGCGCTCGAACCGGAGCTTGCCGGGGATCGCGTCGAGGCAGGCAGCCCAGTCGCCGTCGCCCGTGCCGTCAGCGGCGGAGCGTTCGGCCCCTCCGGCCGCGTCCGAGTCGGCGACGCCGTCCGCGACTGCGTCGTCCACCCCGAACGCGGCGTCGACGCGGTCGCGCGCGGCTCTGGTGTCGTCCGGCTCCGTCTCCGACGGATTGCCGGCGTACAGCCGGACCGCCTCGCGGGGGTCGTTCCGGGCGATCGCGAGTCCGACGACGTGCGTGACCGGTCGCCGGCTGCCGAACCGCTGCTGGCCGAAGTAGTTCGGGACGCCGACGGTCGCGCCGATCGGGAACTCCCGCTCGGCGGCGGGGAGGTCTCCCACGTCGTCGCCGCCCGCGAACCACCGGAGGTCACGAACCGCGGCGGCGACGCGCTCGGGGGCGTCCTCGACCGCGTCCGCGACCCGGATCTCGAAGGCGTTGCCGGCGAGGTCGCCGAACGAGAGGCTCCGCCCCGCCCGGCCGAGCGCCTCGACCTCGGCGCCGCGGATCTCGGGGAGGTCCTCGGCGTCGACCCCGCGGACCGTGAACAGCTGCGTGGTCACGGCGCGCTTGTCCTTCGTCCCCGCCCACGAGACGCGCTCGCGGCTGACACCGAGCGCGTCCGAGAGCCGGCGCGCGAAGTCGTTCGTGTCCCAGTCGCGGAGCGTCGCCCGGATCACCAGCTCGGGGTAGCTTCCGGTGTCGGCGTCGAGCGGCTCCGCATCGAACGCCTCCAGCTCCCGGACCCGGAAGTCCTCTGGCGACTCGCGGAGTCGCCCGCCGATCCCGTCGGCGTCGCTGACGTAGTACTCGATGCCGACCGCGCGCTCGGTCGGATGCGCCTCGCGGAGGGTGTGCTCGGGAGCCATTCAGTACAGCGAGAGGTCGCCGGTGACGCGGTCGACGCTGTCGTCGCGGGCCGGCCCGACCGCGAGCGCGGTGACGGTGCCGGGCTCCAGTTGGGTGTGGCCGGCGTCGCGGACGATCGCGTACGGGAGCCCCTCCTTGTCCGCCTTGTCGGCGAGTTCGAACAGCTGGCTCTCGGAGTCACCCTTGAGGACGACCTTCTTCTGTCCCTCGCCCTGCCACTTCTTCCGCGCTCGCTTGCCCGCGTCCTGGTAGGCCGACAGCGACGCGTGCGCGACCTGCGCGGCGAGCTTCCCCTCGCCCATCCCGATGTCCGTCCGGGCGACGATGGCCTGTTTCATGTCTCGTCTCACCGCGGCCGCGGGTTTAGCGCTTTGCTCTCGGTGGCCGTGCCGGCGGCTTGCGGGCACGAAGCGGCGAAAAGGACCTCCGAGAGCGACGGCGACCGCGCCACGGTCGATCAGTCGTTGGCGGGCGCCGCGCCGGTCCAAGAGGCCGGACCGAGACCGGGCGCCACGTCGGCGACCGTGCGCTCGTTGTCGACGACCCACCGCAGCAGGAGGAACGCGAAGAGATATTTCTCGTCGCGGTCGGGGTTGTCGCGGTCGGGTCGCGACGGTTCGCCGTTCCCACGCGGCGGGGTCGACCGCGATATTAAAACCGTTCAGGTCCCCAGATGCGGTATGTATCGCAGACGGTTCCTCCGGGAGGTCGGTGCCGTCGGGAGCGCGGCTGCGACCATCGGTCTCGCTGGGTGCGCCCGCGTCGGCGGTGAACCGGACCACGGCGACGGCGACGAACCGGATCACGACGTCGGCATGCTCGCCACCGCGTACCGACCGCGAGAGATAACGGTCTCCGTCGGCGAGACCGTCGTCTGGGAGAACACGAGCGCGCGCAGCCACACGGTCACTGCCTACGAGAACGCGATCCCGGACGAAGCCGAGTACTTCGCCTCTGGCGGGTACGACGGCGAGGTGGCGGCCCGCGAGGCCTGGGCGGGGGAGTTCGGGGGGCGGTTGGAGACCGGCGACCGCTACTCGCACACCTTTGCGGTCCCCGGCCGCTACGAGTACGTGTGTCTCCCCCACGAAAACGGGGGGATGATCGGAACCGTCGTCGTGGAGGAGTGAGTCGCGCGTGACCCGGTCCGACGCCTGCGCCCGACAAACCGCGGCCCGCACCGCTGATTCCGGCCGACGAAACCCCTTCCCGCCTGCGCGCCGAACGGGAGGTGACTGAACTCCATGGCCCTCTCGCCGCTCCTCGGGACCGACGCCCTGCTGTTCGTCGCGATCGGGCTGCTCGGCGGCGCCCACTGTATCGGCATGTGCGGCCCGCTCGTCACCGTCTACGCGAGCCGGATGGACGCCGAGGGCGGTCGGACCGACGGCGGCGGAGCGGGCGCCGCGCGCGCCTCGGACGCGGCGACCGGTCGCGAGGGGCACCTAACCACCTACGAGGTCCGCCAGCACGCGCTGTTCAACCTCGGACGCGCGGCGAGCTACGCGACGATCGGCACGGCCCTCGGCGCGCTCGGCGGCGCGGTCCTCGTCACGGCCGCGACCCTGACCGGCGCCGCGGAGGCCGTCCGCGGCGGGGTCGGACTCCTCGTCGGCGCGGCCGTCGTCCTCGTCGGGGTCCGGTACCTCCTCGGCGGCGCGACCGGCGGGGTCCACCTCCCCGGACTCGAACGCGTCACGGGGTGGCTCACGGGGTACGTCGACCGGCTCGCGAACGGTCCGGGAATCGTCGCGCTCGGCGCGGTTCACGGGCTGCTCCCCTGCCCGATCCTCTACCCGGCGTACCTGTACGCGTTCGCCAGCGGTTCGGCGGTCGCGGGCGGGGTCGCGCTCGGCGCGCTCGGACTCGGGACGATCCCCGCCGTCTTCGCCTACGGGACGCTGATCGAGAGCGTCGACCCCGTCCACCGCCGCCGGGTCCACCGGCTGCTCGGCGTCGCGTTCGTCGCGCTCGGGTACGTGCTGTTCGCGCACGGGCTGATGTCGATCGGGATCCACGTGCCGCACCCGAGCCTCCCGTTCTGGAACCCGCTCGACGCCGGTATGGGGGCGATGTGAGATGAGCGGGGGAACCGACGCGTCCCCGGGCGCGGGCGGCGACGCGTCCGAGGACCCGGGCGTCTGTACGCTCTGCGAGCTCCCGACCGAGGGCGTCGACGTGACCGACGACGACGGCAACCGGTTCTGCTGTACGGGGTGCCGCGACGTGTACGGCGCGCTCGGCGATGTCGACGTGGACGCCGACGCGGTCCGCGAGCGCCGGAAGGAGCGGGGAGACGACGGGAGCGACGCCGACGCCCTCGGAGCGGACGCGACGACCGCCGCCGAGGCCGAGGCCGACGCCGACCGCGAGGTCCCCGAAGGCCACGAGGCGACGTTTCTGGAGGTCGACGGGATGCGACTGCGCGACCTGCGAGGCGTTCATCGAGACGGTGGCGACCGACGCGGAGGGCGTCAGCGGCGCGAGCGCGAGCTACGTCACCGACACCGTACGGATCGACCACGACCCCGACGCCGTCACGATCGACGACCTCACGGACACCGTGAGCGGGCTGGGGTACAGCGCGTACGCCCGCGACGACGCCTTCTCGCGGCGGCAGGCGAACAATATGGCGACCGCGCGGCTCGCGGCGGGCGTCCTCGTCGGGATGGCCGTCATGCTACAGTACATCGTCTTAATCTACCCGACGTACTTCGCGTTCCCGTTCTACGACGAGCGGACCCTCACGTACCTCAACGAGGCGATGGCCTCGACCTCCGGGACGTACTTTTTCATCGTCATCGGCGTCCTGACGACCATCGTCTTATTTTTCACCGGGAAGCCGATCCTGCGGGGCGCGTACGTCAGCGCGAGGACGCGCTCGCCGAACATGGACCTCCTCGTCGCAATCGCGGCGGTGAGCGCGTACCTCTACAGCACGCTCGCCGTGATCTTCGTCGAGTCGCCCTCCATCTACTACGACGTGACCGTCGCGATCATCGTCATCGTCACGGTCGGCAACCACTACGAGGACTCGGTGAAAGAGCGCGCGACGGAACTCCTCTCCGAGGTCACCGCGGTCCAGGTCGAGGACGCGCGGCGGCTGACCACGGACGGCGAGACCGAGTCCGTCGCCGTCGAGGCGCTCGAACCGGGAGACCGTCTCCTCGTGCGCGCCGGCGAGCGGGTCCCGGTCGACGGCGAGGTCGTCGACGGTGACGCCGCGGTCGACGAGTCGGTCGTCACCGGCGAGTCGCTCCCGGTCCGGAAGGTCGCGGGCGACGCGGTCGTCGGCGGCTCCGTCGTCGCGGACGGCTCGCTCACGGTCGCGGTCGGCCCGGACGCGACCTCCAGCCTCGACCGCGTCGCGGAGCTGGTGTACGACCTCCAGAGCGGGAACCACGGCGTCCAGAAGCTCGCGGACCGGCTCGCGACCGTCTTCGTCCCGGCGGTCCTCGTCATCGCGGCCGTCGCGGCCGGGGCGTCGCTCGCGCTCGGCTCCGCGCCGACCGACGCGATGCTCGTCGGGCTGACGGTGCTCATCGTCTCGTGTCCCTGCGCGCTCGGGCTGGCGACCCCGCTCGCGGTCGCCGCCGGGATCCGCGACGCTCTCGAACGCAACATCGTCGTGTTCGACGACACCGTCTTCGAGCGGATCCGCGAGGCCGACACGGTCGTCTTCGACAAGACTGGGACGCTGACGACCGGCGAGATGCGACTGATCGACCGCGAGGTCGACGACGACCTGCTTCGGCTCGCGGCCGCGCTCGAATCGCGGTCCGCGCATCCGGTGGGGCAGGCGATCGCCGCGGCGCGCTCGGCGGCGGACGCGCTCGACGCCAACGCCGACCCCGACGAGGCGACCGACGACGGCGCGACGCCGGCGGTCGCCGACGGCGGCGCGGAGGCGGTCGACGCGCCGACCGACGAGGGGGACGGTCCCGCGGTCGAGTCCTTCGAGGGCCACGCCCGCGGCGTCTCCGGCGTCGTTGACGGCGTCGAGGTCGTCGTCGGCCACCCCGACCTGTTCGACGAGCGCGGCTGGACCGTCCCCGACGGGATCCGCGAGGCGGTCGCCGACGCGCGCGACGTGGGGCGCGTCCCGGTCGCGGTCGGCCGCGACGGCGCGGCGGAGGGGTTCGTCGTGGTCGGCGACGAGCTGCGAGAGGGCTGGGAGGAGACGGTGACGGCGCTCGACCGCTCCGGCGTCGAGGTGATCGTCCTCACCGGCGACGACGAGCGCGCCGCGACCGTCTTCGCCGAGCACGACGCGATATCGTCGGTGTTCGCCGGCGTGCCGCCGGAGGGGAAGGCCGAGGCTGTCGGGCGGCTGAAGGTGCGGGGCGTCACCGTGATGGTCGGCGACGGTACCAACGACGCGCCGGCGCTCGCCGCCGCCGACCTCGGCATCGCGCTCGGCGGCGGCACCGCGATGGCCGCCGACGCCGCCGACGTCGCCATCGTCGACGACGATCTCGGCTCCGTGGCGACCGTCTTCGAGCTCGCCCGGGCGGCGGGCCGGCGCGTGAAGGGGAACATCGGCTGGGCGTTCTGCTACAACGCGGTCGCCATCCCGCTCGCGGCGACCGGCCTCCTCAACCCCCTCTTCGCCGCGGTCGCGATGGGCGCGTCGAGCCTGCTCGTGGTGACCAACTCCTCGCGGGCGCTGCTCTCCGGGGACTGAGCCGCGGCGCTCGCGGCCGCGAAGTGCTGGGCGGCGGTCGAACTCGCCCGGTTCCGAGCTAACGGGCTGGGGTTCACGGTGTTGTTCTTCGGGTTCGGCACGACGGTGTCGGCGGCCGAGCTGGTGTTCGCGGTCGGCTCAGGCGGCGACATCTGGCCGCCGATCGGCGCGCTCGCGCTCGACACCGTGGTGATCGGGTACCTGTTCGCGGTTGCCGACGCGTTCGACTGAGTCGCCGCGAAGCGGTCGCGCCCGCCCCTACCGCAAACGACTTTCGGCTCACCCGAGTAGATACAGACGATGACAGACCAACAGCAGCAGCCCGCGACGCCGACCCGAAACGGGATACCCGTCCTCGGACTCGGCACGTGGGAGAACGACGACCCGGCGCAGTGTACCGAGTCGGTCGCGAACGCGCTCGACGCCGGTTACCGCCACATCGACACCGCCCAGATCTACGGTAACGAGGCCGCCGTCGGCAAGGGGATCGCACAGAGCGACGTCGACCGCGAGGACATCTTCCTCGCGACGAAGGTGTGGATCGACAACCTTGCGCCCGCGGACGTGGCCGCCTCGACCCGCGAGAGCTTAGAGAAGCTCGGCGTCGACGCGGTCGACCTCCTCTACGTCCACTGGCCGGCCGGGGAGTACGAGCCGGCGGAGACGCTGCCGGCGTTCGCCGAGCTGCGCGACGACGGCCTGATCGACCGGATCGGCGTCTCGAACTTCGAGCCGCACCACCTCGACGCCGCGACCGACGCGCTCGGCGAGGCACCGTTCGCGAACCAGGTCGAGATCGCACCCGCTGCTCCGGCAGGAGGAGCTCCGCGAGTACGCCGACGCCAACGACGTGGAGCTCGTCGCCTACTCGCCGCTCGCCCGCGGCAAGATTCTCGACGACCCGGCGATCGTCGACATCGCGGAGAAACACGGCGTCAGCGCGGCACAGGTGAGCCTCGCGTGGCTCCGCGAGACGGGCGTCACCGCCATCCCGAAGGCGACCGGGGTCGACCATATCCGCGACAACCTCGAGAGCCTCGGCCTCGATCTCGACGACGAGGATGTCGAGGCGATCGACTCGCTCGGTCGGACCGACCGCCAGCTCAACCCCGACTTCGGGCCGGACTGGTAGGCGAACGACGCTTCTTTTAAATAATCTGCGGCGGCGCGTGCCTGCGAGCGGGCCGGAGGCCCGCGAGACAGCACGCGCGAGGGAGTCGCGGCCGTTTTTAAACGGCCGCGACGAGGCTGGGGAGGCGTGAGGTGCGGTTGCTGTGCGGTGCGGGGGCGGGACTCAAAGGGGCAGTCGCGAGGCGGGCGCAGGCGAAGTAAGCACCGCAGGGAGCGAACGGAGTGAGCGACCGAGGAGCGCAGCGAGCGTGCGCCCGCCTCGCGGCTGGGGCTTTGGCGGTGTTCGCCGCCGATCCGCAGTCAACTGTTTATAAACGAGCGACTGGAGCTTTGAAGATGTCTGCCGCCGCTCCGCGGTCGACCGGTTATAACCAAACAGCCGCAACCGCTCGGATCGATTCAAAAACCCGACCGAACTCTTCGCCTCAGACGTGTTCGGCGAGGAAGTCGACGATCTCGCGGTACGCCTCGATCCGGTTGTCGAGTTTCGCGAAGCCGTGCCCCTCGTCGTCGAAGATCAGCTTGCGGACCGGAACCCCCTGTTCGCGCGCCTTCTCGACGATCTGTTCGGCTTCACCCACTGGAACCCGCGGGTCGTTCTCGCCGTGGAGGACGAAGAGGGGGGCCTCGATCCGGTCGATGTTGTTGATCGGGGAGACGGACTCGAGGAACTCGCGATCCTCGTCGAGCGAGCCGTACTCGGCCTCGCGCAGCGAGCGCCGCCAGTCGCCGGTGTTCTCCAAGAACGTGACGAAGTTCGCGATGCCGACGATGTCGATGCCCGCGGCCCACAGCTCCGGGTACTCTGTCAGCGACGCGAGCACCATGAAGCCGCCGTAGGAGCCGCCCATCGCGACGACGCGGTCCGGGTCGACCTCGGGGTGATCGTGGAGCCACCCGACGCCCTCGCGAATGTCTCTCACCGAGTCCATCCGGTTCTCTACGTCGTCGAGTCCGGAGTACGCCTTGCCGTACCCCGAGGAGCCGCGGACGTTCGGCTCGAAGACGGCGTACCCGTGGTTCAGCAGGTACTGCGTGACCGAGGCGAAGGAGGGGCGCCGCTGCGACTCCGGCCCGCCGTGGATGTCGACGACGACCGGGTAGCCCGACTCCGGCGGCTCCGTCTCCGGCACGGAGAAGAACGCCGGGATTTCTCGCCCGTCGAAGGTCGGGTAGTGGACGAGTTCGCGCTCGACGAACGTGTCCGGCGGGACGCCCGCGGTCGAGGCGCGCGTCCAGCGCTCCGCCTCGCCCGTGGTCGCGTCGACGACGTAGACGTTCGCGTTGTGCGTGCTCCCCGTCGCCGTCACCGCGAACCGGTCGCCCTGGGGACCGAAGCTCACGCCGCCCGCGACGCCGTCCGGCAGGTCGGGCTCCGGGAACTCGTCGATCCGGTCGGGCGCGACGAGCTCGCCGACCGTGAGTTCGGTGTAGCCGTCGACGTTCCGGGAGTAGACCACCCGCCGGGAGTCCTCGTCTATCGCGACGCCGTCGACGTTCCACTCGCCGCCGTCCGCGACGACGGCGAACTCGTCGGTCCCCAGGTCGAGCCGCTCCAAGCGCAGCGTGTCCGTGTCGCGGTCGGTGACGAGGTAGACCCCCTCGCCATCGGGACCCCACTCCGGGCCGGAGTACCGCACGTCGCCCTCGTGGGGCGTGTGGTGGGTCAGGTCGCCGCTCGCGAGGTCGAGGGTGTACACGTCGTGGTCGAATGAGGAGTGCGCCTCGTGGACGATCAGCCGGTCGTCGCTCGGCGACCAGCCGGCGACCGAGAGCCAGCCGTCCCCCTCGTACACGAGTTCGGCGTCGTCGCCCGTCTCGTCGCGGCCCTGGACGTACACGTCGAAGACGGCCTCGTCGCGGCGGTTCGACGCGAACGCGAACCGGTCGCCGGTCGAGTTCCAGCCGCCCCACCGGTGTTTCGCCTCGGGCATGTCGGTGAGGTCCGTGATCGCGCCCGACTCGTAGTCGAGCCGGTACAGCTGCGCGCGCTCGTTGCCGCCCTCGTCCATGCCGAAGACGGCCTCCGACCGCTCCGGCGAGGAGTCGACGAAGGAGACGGACTCCTCGAAGAACGTGTGCTGTTCGGGCCACGACTCCGGCTCGCGGACCGACCACACCTGGCCCGTGCCGGTCGTGTCGAGGAGGAAGGAGAGCCGGCCGTCGGGACCGAGGTCGGCGCCGCCCGCGTTCCGCACGTTGAGGTAGCGCTCGATGTCGTACTGTCGCATGCCACTCGGTTCCGCGCGCGCCGTGAAACCGTTTCGGGTGGCGGACCCCCCGATCTGGGCCGACGCTCCGCCCGGATGCCGTGTCTTTTTACCGGCGCCCCCCGTGCGGTCGGCGTATGCGCGTCGCGTTCGTCTCGCTTTTCGCCCCCGGACACGGGGAGACCCCAGCGCGAACGCGAACGCTCCGAACCGCCCGCCGACTCGCCGACCGCGGGCACGACGTGGTCTGGCTCTGCGCCCGCTGGTGGGGCGGCGACCACGACGCCTTCGACGACAAGGGGATCGAGTACCGCTCGGTCACCGCCGAGCCGACGCCGGTCGCGTTCGCCGCGAAGCTCCCGGTCGCGCTCCGGCGCGTCGGACCGGACGTCGTCCACGCGGTCAACAGCCCGCCGACGCCCGCGCTCGCCGCCACGGTCGGAGGGACGCTCTCGCGGACCCCGGTCGTCGTCGACTGGTGGCGCGACCACCCGGCCGACGCCCGCCGCTGGTATCGGCCCCTCGCGAGGCGCGCGGACGCGGTGACGGCTCCCTCCCGGACCACCAAGACCCGCGTCCGCGAACACGGGGCGGACGGGGGCGACGTGCGGGTGCTCCCTGAGAGCATCGACTTCGACGCCGTCGAGTCCGCGGCCGTCGACGACCGCTTCGACGCGGTGTACTCGCGGCGGCTCGACCGCCACGCCAACGTCGAGACGTTCCTCCTCGGCCTCGCGGAGCTGCGCGGCCGCGACTGGACCGCGGCGGTGATCGGCGACGGTCCCGAGCGTGGGCGGATCGAGGCGACCGCGAGCGACCTCCGGATCGACGACCGGGTGGAGTTCCTCGGCGACCTCCCGACCGAGGAACGAATCCCGATATTCAAGGGCACGCACGTCGCGGTCGCCACCGCGACGTGGGAGACGTTCGCGACCGATCTGCTGTGGGCGGTCGCGTGCGGCTGCGTCGCCCTCGTCGAGTACCAGGCGGATTCGAGCGCACACGAGCTCGTCGAGGGGCGCGAGCGCGGGCGGCTCGTCACGAGCCCGGCGGAGCTGGCCGACGAGTTCGTCGCGGTCGGCGACCTCGAGCGCCGCGCGGTCGACCGCGAGTTCGCCTCGTTCGACCACGAGGCGGTCATCGATCGCTACGTGGCGCTGTACGAGGAGCTCATCGGGGACGAGTAGAAAGGGACAACAGTCCGCGCGTCAGGGAATTCAGCGGGGCGACGGCGGCTCGCCGTCCGCTACGCCTGCTCCTGCTGCCTGATCGCACCGCCGTATTTCATGAAGACGAACGCCAGCCCCAGCGTGCTCACCATCGCGATGAACGTCGCGATGCCGAGCGCTCGGGCGGCGTCCGGGACGAACACCGCGTTCGAACTCCCACCGCCGACCTCGACGGTTTCGATGTCCTCGCCGACGGCGATGCCGCCGTGCGATCCCGGTGTTGGTGTGGGGTACGCAGTGGTAGTGGGTGATGCCGGCGTCCTCGCTCGAGGTCTCGTACTCGTAGGTGTTCCCCTCCTCGCCGACCGGATCGCCGCTATCGAGGCTGGCCGGACCGCCATCCTCGACCGTCTGGACGTTGTGGTCGCCGCCGTTCCCCGTCCACTCCCAGATGATCGTCGTCCCTTCGTCGACCCACACCAGCGTCGGATCGAACGCGAGGCCCTGGTCGCCGGCGCCGACCGAGATGGTCACTTCGTCTTGGCCGCGGGCGTCGGTGTACGAGCCCACGTTCCCTTCGGCGCTGCTCGGCCAGTCGGGTTCCACTTCCTGTGCAGCCGCCGTCCCCGCCGTCGCCGTCGCCGCGCCGGCGGCGGCCGCCGCACCGCCGGCCGTCCGCATGAACGCGCGCCGAGAGACGTCGTCCGAACTCATACAGCCCGGTTCGTGGTGGCCCGTAGTGAATATGTTGATCCGAACGCGGCGACGACGACGATTCTCGGCCGACCGTGACTCCGGCCGGCTGTGCGGTTGTTTTTAAAACGAACGGAGATTCCGCTGTCGACTATTTATAAGCGCTCCGCGACGCGGCGGTGGCCGGTGCCAAAGTCCCGGCCGCTCGGCGATACGCGGGTCTCGTGGTGAACACCACCAAAGCCCCAGCCGCGAGGTGGGCGCACGCTCGCTGCGCGCTTCGGTCGCTCACTTCGTTCGCTCCCTCCAGTGCTTGCGTCGCCTGTGCCCACCTCGCGGCTGCCCCTTTGAGTCCCGCCCGACCGCAACCGCACGGCACCTCACGCCTCCCCAGCCTCGTCAGTCGCCGTCGCTCCGCTCCGGCGACTGACTCCCTCGCGGGCGGTTCGCGGCCGCCGGTGGCGGCCGCTCACCGGCGCGCCACCGCATCGTCTATTTATAAGGAACAGTCGCCACTGCGGTCGCGTATTTAACTGAGACTTACCGCCGAATCCCGTCGAGGTCGTCGAGGAACGCCCGCAGCGTCGACCGCGTCACGTGCGGCATACACACCACGCGGAGCTCTCCGCTTCCGGTCCGAGACACCTTCCAGCCCGCGTCGCGGAGCGCCGCGAACTCCGACTCGGGGACGTCGGCCGCGACCAGCGGGAGCTCGGGGTCGACGGCGTCGTATCCGCGGTCCGCAAGTTCGGCGGCGAGCCAGTCGGCGTTGTCGGCTGCGCGCTCGGCGGCCTCGCGGTAGCCGTCGGGCCACAGCGCGTCCATCGCCGCGACGGCGCCCGCGACGCCCGCACCGCTCCGCGTTCCGGTCAAGGTCGCCTGCGACCGGGACTCCAGGTACGGCGTGTCGACCGCGAGCGCGTCGAGTGCGGCGTCTTCGCGGGCCAACAGGCCGCCCGCCGGCACCGGCGCCTGCCCGAACTTGTGGGGGTCGATCGTCAGCGTGTCGACCGGCGCGTCGGCGAACGACCAGTCGCGGTCGGTAAAGGGGAGAATGAACCCGCCCCACGCGGCGTCGACGTGGAACCGCGCCCCGCGCTCCTCAGCTATCGCCGCCAGCTCCGGGATCGGGTCGACCCGGCCGTACTCCGTGCTGCCGGCGACGCCGACGACGAGCGCGGTCGCGTCGTCGACCGCGGCCGCGACCGCGTCGGGGTCGGCCCGGTAGTCGTCGTCGAGGGGGACCGTCCGCAGCTCCACCCCGAGCAGCTCCGCCGCCTTGGTGAACGAGAAGTGCGCGCTCGCCGGCGCGACGACGTTGACCGCGCTCCCGCCGTGCCTGACGCCGCTCCCGGCGCGCCCGTCGTCGCTCCTGCCGTGGCGGTTCCGGGCCGACCGCACCGCCTGAACGTTCGCCTCGGTGCCGCCGGAGGTGACGTATCCCGCGGCGCGCTCCGGATCCGGGTGGTCCGCGAGCGTCGCGAGCCGCTCGACCGCGCGCGCCTCCAGGTCCGCCACCGCCTCGTAGGTGGCGGGGTCGCCCGGGTTCGTCGCGAGGAACCGCTCGGCGGCCGCGCGGGCGTCCGGGTGCGGCTCGGTCCGACATCGAAGAGAGCACCCGGTCGAACGACTGCGGCTCCGGTTCCGGCTGACGCATCTGCCCCCCTGTTGCCGGGGGCGGCTCTTACCCGTTCCGTTCTCGGCTCCGGCGGAGATAATTCCCCTGAGACGGACTCAACGCACCGAGTCGAGCAGCAGGCGCTGTTCCGTCCGCTTCACCTCGTGTTGGACGTCGCGGACCGCGTCGATGTTCGCGGAGATGGAGGAGATCCCCTTCTCGACGAGGAACTCGACCATCTCGGGCTTCGAGCCGGCCTGCCCGCAGATGCTGGTGTCGACGCCGAGCTCGCGGCACGTCTCGATCGTGTCGCCGATGAGGCGCAACACGGCCGGGTGGAGCTCGTCGAAGCGATCGGCGACGTGCTCGTTGTTGCGGTCGACCGCGAGCGTGTACTGCGTGAGGTCGTTGGTGCCGAAGGAGGCGAAGTCGATCCCCGCCTCGGCGAGCTCCTCGATCTGGAGCGCGCTGGCGGGCGTCTCGACCATCACGCCCCAGCGGTGCGTCTCGGGGTCGATCCCGGCCTCGCGCATGTGCCCCGCGATCCCCTCGACGTCGGCCGCGTCGTTGACCAGGGGGAACATCACCTCCAGGTTGTCGTACCCCATCTCGTAGAGGCGCGCGAACGCGGCCAGCTCCTGGCGGAACGGCTCCGGCTTGTCGAGGCTCCGGCGGATCCCGCGCCAGCCCAGCATCGGATTGGGTTCGACCGGCTCGCCGTCGCCCCCCTCCAGTTCGCGGAACTCGTCCGTCGGCGCGTCGATGGTCCGCACCCGAACCGGTCGGGGGTAGAACTCGTCGGCGACGCGCCGGACGCCCTCGATGAGCTCCTCCTGATACGCGCGGGCGCTGTGGTCGGCGATGTACTTCTCGGGGGTCTTCCCGAGCGACAGCACCATGTGTTCGATCCGGAGCAGGCCGACGCCGTCGGCGCCCGTCGCCGCGGCGCGTTCGGCCGCCTCCGGGATCGAGACGTTCACCTTCACCTCCGTCGCCGTCATCGGCTTGACGGGGGTCTCGGGACGCGCGGCCTCCACCGGCTCGAACTCCTCGCCGGACTCGGCCGACTCGTCTTCGCCCGCCCGGATCGTCCCCTTGTCGCCGTCGAGGGTGACGTGCTGGCCGTCTTCGAGCACGCGGGTCCCCTTACCGGTCCCGACGACCGCGGGGACGCCGAGCTCGCGGGAGATGATCGCCGCGTGGCTCGTCATCCCGCCCTCGTCGGTGACGATGCCGGCGGCGCGTTTCATCGCGGGTACCATGTCCGGCATCGTCATCTCCGTCACCATCACGTCGCCCTCCTGGACCTGATCGAGGTGATCGAGCTTGTGGACGATCCGGACGGCCCCGGAGACGACGCCCGGACTCGCGCCGAGTCCGTCGACGAGGACGTCCGCGTCGTCGTCGCCGTTCGTCGCGCCGTTCGCCCCCGTTCTGCCGTTCGGTCCGGTCCCCGCCGCCGCGCCGTCGCCGTCGCCGGTCGCCGCGTCGGTGCCTGCTCCGCCCGCGGCGTCCTCGCTCGCGCCTCCCTCGCCGCCGGCGTCCTCCTGTATCGTGGTGATCGGGCGCGACTGAAGCATGTATATCTCGCCGTCGAAGATGGCCCACTCGACGTCCTGCGGGGCGCCGTAGTGGTCCTCGACGCGCTCGCCGAGTTCGACGAGGTCATCGATCTCGGCGTCCGAGAGGACCCGCTCTGTCCGACGGTTCTCGCCCACGTCGACTTCGACCGTCTCGCCGGTCTCGGGGTCTTTCACCATCTCCACCTTCTTGTCCGCGACGGTGACCTCGTCGACCTCGCCCCGCCCGCGGTCGTACACGTAGTTGTCGGGGGAGACGGTGCCGGAGACGACCGCCTCGCCGAGCCCCCACGCGGCCTCGATGGTGACCTGCGGCTCGCCCGTCGAGGGGTGGCTGGTGAACATCACGCCGGACTTCTCGGCGTCGACCATCCGCTGGACGACGACCGCGATGTCGACCTCGGAGTGCGGGAACCCTCGCTGCTGCCGGTAGTAGATCGCGCGCTGGGTGAAAAGCGAGGCCCAACACTCCTTGACGCGCCGGAGGAGGTCGTCCTCGCGGACGTTGAGGAACGTCTCCTGCTGGCCGGCGAACGAGGAGTCGGGCAGGTCCTCGGCGGTGGCGGACGAGCGCACCGCGACGAACGCCGCCTCGCCGTCCTCGCCCATCGACCGGTACTGCGCGAGGATCTCCTCCCGTACCGACTCCGGGAGCGGCGTGTCGAGGATGAGCTCCTCCGCGCGCTCCTCGGCCTCGCGGAGCGCGGCGGAGTCCTCGGGGTCGACGTCGACCGCCTCGAACAGCTCGTCGTCGATCCCGGCCTCCTCGATGAAGGTGCGGTACGTGTCCGCGGTGACGGCGAACCCCGGCGGCACCGGGAGTCCCGCACCGATGAGTTCGCCGAGCGACGCGGCCTTCCCGCCGACGGTCCCGACGTCGTCGGCGTCGACGTCCTCCAGCAAGAGTACTGCCATTCGTGTACTCGGAGGATCCGCAAGGCGACCTATGAAGCTTCCGGCAAACGCAACGATGAATAAAACACAACTCGGTACCGAGTTGTGTCCGCGCTCCGCGACAGTCGCGGTTCACGCACGCCGTCTCGACCGCGGCGCGCGCTCGATCTGACGGGTTCAGTAGGGACTGCGCCGAGAACCGAGGTAGGGATCGCGACGAGGGAACCGTGAACACGAGCGAAACGGGGGCCGAAGCGTCGGGGACAGCGAACCGAACCGCGGTTCGTACCCTTCCGTAATAGACGGGTTCGCCTATACTTACTCCCCGTTTCTCGATCGGGATCTGTAACCCGTTACAACACTTGTAACACGTTCGTCCGACGGAGCGGACGTGATCCGACTACCCGCGGAGCCGCTCTCAGTCGTCGCGAACCGCTCTCAGTCGTCGCGGAGCCGCCGCCGTTCGCCTCGCAGCAGGCGCTCCCAGAGGCCGAACAGTCGGCTGTCGAGACCGTACGCCTCGTCGACCCGCCGGACCCACCGGTCGTCGGCGAACAGGTGGCGCTGGAACCGCCGCACGTCGGGCGAGAGCCGGTCGCGCTCGCCGCCGTAGTACGACAGCGACTCCTCGCGGGTCCGCGCGACGAGGTCGGTGGGCACCTCGATCCCGTCGGCGGCGGCGACGTGGTCGAACCACTCCAGGTGGAGTAGCGAGTCGGCGAGGAGGAACCGCTCGCGGAAGCCGGAGACCCGAGACAACGCCGGCGCGCCGTCGATTCGGACGTCGGTCGGGCGCGAGAAGCGCGGCGCGGTCGCGGTCACGGACGCCCGGTCTGTGACCGCGCTGACGACCCGTCGCAGTCGCCAGTCGGCGTACCGGACCGGCGCGATCAGCGCGAGTTCGTACCAGGTCGGGAGCCACTCGCAGTACGGCTCCGAGAACGCGGCGTCCGCGAGCAGCGTGGCGGCGACCGACCGGGCTTCGTCCGGCGTCAGTTCGTCGGGCGCCGTCCGGAGGCGACGGACGACTCGGTCGGAATCGAGGGTGTCGACCCCGGCGAATCCCATCCCCTCGGCGACGCCGGTCGTGTACGCGCGGCCGGCGGCGTACCAGTCCGCGAAGTCGGCGGACGTCGTCAGTCGCAGGAGTCGGAGGACAGTGATACCGATCGGATGGACTGCGGCGAGATAACCGTTCGGGCCGCGCTCGGCGGCTCCGGCGGCTTCGGCGTCACCGAGCGCGTCGATCGGTCAGCCGTCGCGCTCACTGGTCGCGTCGCCCCCACCGGTCCTGCGGGAGCGCCGTCGTCGAGTCCTCCCGCTGCGCTCGGCTCGTCGCGTTCCTCCGTCTAGTTCGAATCGTCGAGCGCGTCGTCGAGTCCCCACTCCGCGGCGCGGTCGCGGGCCTCCGACCGCGCCTGCTCGCGGATCGCGTCGATCCGGTCGTCGTCGTCGAGAAAGGCCGCGACCGCGTCGTCATCGTCGTTGGCGTCTCGCAGGCGTCCCTCGGGTGCCGCCTCGCGCGTCAGCTCCGCGAGGTCGGCGTCGTCGGCCAGTTCCGTCGCGGCCGCGTCGGGCGCGACGCGCAGCGCGTCCTCCTCGTGGGCCGCCGCCAGCCCGCTCGCGTCGACGGCGTACAGCTCGACGCGGTAGGGACCCGGAACCGCCAGCTCCGCGAGCGCGTCCGGTCCGCCGCTGTCCGTCACCGTGTTGTACGCCAGCACGGGAACGCCGTCGTCGAACGTGATCACGCCGCGGGCCTCGCCCGACAGCAGTAGCGTCTCCTGGGGAACGAGCGTCGCGTAGCCGGTGAGTTCGCGGTCGAGGGCGCGCGACAGCGTCGTCCCCACGTCCGAGACCACGCGCGAGCGCAGGAGGGTCCCCCGCGGGATGGTGAGCGTGGCCGGTTCCGCGGGCGACCCCTCCGATTCTCCGCTCATGGCGTGTCGGGGACGACCGCGCTGCGGAACCGGTCGGCGACCGCGTCGCCGTCGCCGTCGCGCACGTCGAGCCGGTCGGCGGCCCGTCGGAAGCGCGCGGCGGCCTCGCTCTCCGGCGCGTGCGCGAGGAGGGGCTTCCCCGCCCGGCGCGCCGCCCGGACCGCGTCGCTCTCGGGGACGTTCGCGAGGACGGGACCGCCGAAGTGGCGCTCCGCCTGTGCCGCCACGTCGTCGGACTCGTCCCGGACCTTATTGAACAGGACGCCGGCGGTCTCCGTGCCGTACGAGCGCGCGTACTCCTGGACCTTCAGCCCGTCCGAGAGGGCAGGGATGGTCGGCTCGACGACGACCACGACGCGATCCGCGAGTACGACAGGCAGCACGGCGGACTTCGAACCCAGCGCTGCCGGCGAGTCGAGCAGGAGCACGTCGGTGTCGCGCGCCAGCTCCGCCACCACGTCGCGGAGGCGCTCCGGCTCCGCGGCCTCGAAGCCAGCCAGCGAGGTGCCGCAGGGGACGACCGACAGCCCGAACCGCTCGTAGGTGGCCTCGCTCACGTCCGTCGCGGTGCCCCCGACGAGCAGGTCGTGGAGGGTGACCGCCGCGTCGTCGAGTCCGGCGTGAAAGAGGAGGTTCGCCATCCCCGTGTCGGCGTCCACGACCGTCACGTCGTGGTCGGCCGCGAGCGCCATCCCGAGGGCGAGCGTGCTCGTCGTCTTCCCCGTGCCGCCCTTCCCGCTGGCGACCGCGAACGCCTCGACCATGCGCCGACGTGTCGGGTCGCCGGGCTAAAAGCTGTCCATCGCTGGCGGGCGGGAATCGGTAGTGAACCGATGCGAGAAGTCGCTGCGGTGCGACGGTCACACCGACAGGACTGCGCCGTCTACGCGAACGGGAACACCGACGAGAAGATGAGCGTTGTCACCAGCCCCGACACCGCGATGAGGGTGGTCAGGACGGTCCAGGTCTTCAGGGTCTCCTCCTGCGTGAGCCCGCCGATCTCCTTGACGAGCCAGAAGCCGGAGTCGTTGTACCACGAGCAGATGTTTCCGCCCGCCCCGATGACCATGACGAGGTACGCGGGGTGAACGGAGAGCTGGCCGACGAGAGGGGCCATGATCCCCGCCGCGGTCAACATCGCGGCGGTCGCGGACCCCTGCGCGATGCGGACGACCGCCGCGATGAGCCACGCCGTCACCAGTAGCGGGATCCCGACCTCCTGGAGCGATCCGGCGATGTAATCGCCGATCCCGGAGGCGGCGAGCAGCGCGCCGAACGCGCCACCGGCGGCGGTGATCGCGGCGATGTTCCCGCCGCTTTTCAGCGCCTCGGTGAGCTCGTCGCTCCACTCGCTTTGCATCAGATCGTCGTGGCGATAGAAGGAAATCGACGCGACGACGGCGGCGAACATCAGCGCGACGTTCTTGTCGCCGAGGAAGCCGACGATCGGTTCCAGTATCGCGAGTACCGGGAACCACTGCTGGAACGTGTCGACCGCGGTGGCCGACCCGATGAGCGCGACCGCGACGATGATCGGCGCGAGCGACTCGAGGATACCGGGAAGCTCGCTGGTCGGCCGCTCGGCGACCGCTTCGAGCTCTTCCGTCGTCGTCGACATGGTGTCCCGCAGCGGGATGTCGAGGCGCGCGTTGATCCAGCGGCCGTAGCCGAGACCGGCGATGAGCACTGCCGGGATGGCGGTGATGATGCCGATGAGAATGGTCATCCCGAGGTCGCTCTCGACCTCCGCGGCGACGGCGAGCGGCCCGGGGGTCGGGGGGACGAACACGTGCGCGGCGGCCGCGCCCGTGCCAACCGTGACGATGAACAGAGTGTAGTCGCGGCCGACGCGAGCGCGCATCGACCGGGCGAGCGGCGCCATCAGGTAGAACACACTGTCGAAGAAGACCGGGATCGCCAGCACGGAACTGCTCCCGAGCAGCGCGATATCGGAGTTCGACTCGCCGAGCACGTTCTGGAACCCGCGGACGACGCGCTGTGCGGCCCCGCTTTCGAGCATCGCCTTCCCGATGACCGCCGCCATCAGGATCGGGATGCCGATCCCCGCCATGTTGTCACCGAACGCACCGGCGACCTCGGTGGCGGCCATCGTCGACGTGAAGTCGGGAACGAACACGGCGTTGACGAGCCCCACCGTGAACCCCGCAATGACGAGGCCGATGAACGCCGGGAAGTCGAGCCACACGAGCAGCGCGACCACCACGAGCAACCCCACGCCGAACGTCAACAGCGGGCTATGCGCGAATTCGACAGCCTGTAACGGTATCGGTCCCATACAACTCGGGACTTGCTGACTCCGGGGTTAAAAAATTATATATGATAAATAATTAAAACCAACATCTTTCATGACAGATTAATTTTTGATCGAGCGGGCACCGAATCGCCGCCATCCGGTGGCACTAAACCGGCGGGACGACTCCCACCGCCTATGGAGCGTGCGCTCGTCGCAATCGAACCGACTGACGGAACGAAGGAGTTCGCGCGCGAGGCCGGGACCCTCGCCGCGGGCGTCGACGCCGAGGTGGTCGTCGTCCACGTCACGACCGAAGACGAGTACACCGCCCGCCGACAGGCGATGGCGTCGATGCCGAGCGGGGCGGAGACGTACACCACGGACGACGCCAGCGAGGGGGCAGCGAAGTTCGCCCGCGACTTCGCCGAGGACGCCCTCGCCGACATCGACGTGGCGTACGAGACGGCGGGCTACGTCGGCGAGAAGGGCACGGTGTTGCTGGACGCGGCCGAGGAACACGACTGCGATCACGTGTTTCTCGCGGGCCGCGACCGGTCTCCCACGGGCAAGGCGCTGTTCGGGGACCCCACTCAGCGCGTGCTCCTCGAGTTCGACGGCCCGGTCACGGTCGTGACTGCCTGATCGGAGCGGGGGCGATCACGGCCGATCGCCGGCCGATCGGTCGTCTTCCAACTCCGCGACGCGCTCGCGGCTCTCGTCTCGCTCTCGGGTGAGCCCGTTGACGGCCGCTTCCAGATCGGCGATACGACTCGTGGGATCGAGGTACGCGTCGCCGGCGAACAGGCCGACGGCGAGACCGACGACCCCGCCGATGAGAAAGCCGACGAGGGACGTGACCACCATGAAGAGCGCGTCGGCGACATCCTCGGCGCTGACTGGGAGGGCGATCGGCATACGCCCGCTGGCGTGCGACTCCCCGAAAGGGTCTCACCAGTCGGTCCGACTCGCCGTCGCTCGGCCCACTGCTCGTGGACGACTCAACTTACCACCGCCCGCCTCACTCGTCGTGGATGAAGACGAGCCGCTTCGACTCCGTGTTGACCAGACAGAGGTCGATCCCGTCCCGGGTCGCGCCGATCTGCTGCCAGCCGTGGTCGCTGACGAACAGCGTCTGGAAGACGCCGCGGTCGCAGTCGGGGTTCGGGCAGCCGACGCCCGCCGCGTTCTTGTAGACGGTCGTCCCGCCGCCCGAACTCTGGCGCACCAGCCCGTCGGTCAGCGACCGGAACTCCTCGGCGGACATCGGACTCTCCGCGTCGTCGTCTCCCATGTGATCGCGTTTACGGCCGATCGTCTAAAAACCGACTGCCCGTGGCAACTGCTGACACGGATTCGACGCCGCCCCGTCGCCCGGCGTCTCAGTTCGCGTCCCGTTTCACCGTATCGGCGTAGGCGTCCGCGAGCCGCGTCGGTTCCGGAAGCTTGTACCCCGCGCAAAGCGCCGCGACGAGGTCGACGGCGGTCTCCGCCGACATCCGATGGCCGGGGCTGACGTACAGCGGGTTCACCCGCCTGCTGTTCGGGTACTGGCGCGACTGGAACGCGTGGCCGATGACGGTGCCCGCCTCGGCGGTCGTCACCCCGTCGTCGGCGCGGATCGGTGTCCGCCAGCCTTCGGGGCGCTCGTCGGTCGACTCGTCCGGCTCGCCACAGAGGAGGCTCTTCGCGACGCCGACGCTCGGCACGTCGCGGAGGACGCCGACGTGCGTCGCCAGCCCCGCCTCCCGGAAGTGGATCCGACCGGAGCCGTCGCATAGCAGCAGGTCGGGTTCAGCGTCGAGCGCGTCGAGCGCGGCGAGGATCGGTTCCCCCTCCCGGAACGCGAGCAGGCCGGGAATATAGGGGATCGACAGCGGCGTCGTCGCGCTCGCGTACTCGACCACGCTCCCGCCCCGGAGCGCGACCGCGGCCGAAACGGCGGCGTCGGGACGGTCCTCGCCGCGGTCGGTGAGGAACGCCTGATCGACGCCGACGACGGTCGGCGCGTCGGGACTGGCCACCGACTCTCCGTCCTCGGCGGTCCCCAACCGCTCCTGCGCGCCGTCGCGCGCCGGCGGGAGTCCGTCCGCGAGCGAGGCGGCCTCGTCGACCGCGACCGCGGCCGGGTCGAGCGCGCCGTCGTCGTCGAACGTCGCGGCCGCCGCGATGTCGCGCTGGAGGGTCTCCATCTCTCCGTGCGACAGCGACGGATCCGGTCGGAGGTCGGGCCGCGCGAGGTCCATCAGAACCGTCCGCCGGGACCGCCCGGCCCGCCGGGACCGCGCGGGCCGCGCGCGCCGCCCATCGAGACGCCGCCCGCGCCGCCCGTGGAGCGCGCCAGCCCCTCGTTGCGCTTGCCGAACGCGAGACCGATGGCGAAGCCGATCAGGTGCGCGAGGTGCGCGATGCCGCCGGCGCTGGCGGTTCCGCCCGCGAGGACGCTCTGGACGACGAGTATCGCCGAAATGAGCGCGATCCCCCACGTGAGGTACTTGATCTTCATCGGGATGACGAAGAACAGCAGCACCTCCATGTTGGGCCGCCAGACCGTGAGGACGCCTAAGATCGCGAAGCCGGCGCCGCTGGCCCCGAGGACGGCGGCCGACCCGCCGAGAGCGAGCGCGAAGAGGACGTGACCGAGACCGGCGAGCATCCCCGAGATGATAAAGAAGCCGACGAACTGCTTCCGCCCCACGGCGCGCTCGACGAGGGGGCCGAAGAACAGGATGACGATGGTGTTCCCGATGATGTGATACAGGAATCTCGGGGAGTGCGAGAACACTGATGTCACCCACGTCCAGACGTTGGCGAGCTCGTTCGACTGGAGCACGAACAGCGTGTAGTGGAGCGAGTCGCCCCCGACGAACAGCGCGACCCACTGCGCGAGGAACGTGGCCCACATCGCCGCGATCAGCGCGTACGTCGCGTTGTTGCGGAAGAAGCTCACCAGCCCACCGGAGCCGGTCGCGCGGTCGATCCGACGCTTGACTCGGCCGCCGACCCCCGCGGACGCGCCGCCGGAGCGGCCGCCGTCGCCCGCCGACCCGCCCTCGACGCTCTCGTCGAAGCCGCTGTCGAAGACGCCGCCGGGGTCGTCCCACTCGGCGAGACCCGGGCAGTCGTGGTTCTCGGGCAGTCGGTGTTCGGCACAGAACGTCTGGCCGCACCGCTTACACTGGTACGGGAGGTTCTCGTACTCCCCGCACACGTCGCACGTCGCCATTGGCGCCACTTACGGGGGCGGTCGTAAAGCGGTTTGGCTCTATACGTGGTTTATCCTGAGTCAGTCGGCGGCCCTGATGAGGGCCTATAAATCGTGTCTGATGGTATCGCCGTGAACACCGTCAAATCCCCAGCCGCTTGCTTATAAATGGGTGCTGGCGGCTCCGCGGTGAACGCCTCCAAAGCCCCAGCCGCTCGGCTGTACATGGGTGCCTGCTGATCGACGACGAATACCTTCCAAAGCCCCAGCCGCTCGGCTGTACATGGGTGCCTGCTGATCGACGACGAATACCTTCCAAAGCCCCAGCCGCTCGGCTGTACATGGGTGCCTGCTGATCGACGACGAATACCTTCCAAAGCCCCAGCCGCTCGGCTGTACATGGGTGCCTGCTGATCGACGACGAATACCTTCCAAAGCCCCAGCCGCTCGGCTGTACATGGGTGCCTGCTGATCGACGACGAATACCTTCCAAAGCCCCAGCCGTGAGGCGGGCGCACGCTCGTTGCGCTCCTCGGTCGCTCACTTCGTTCGCTCCCTGCGGTGCTTGCTTCGCCTGCGCCCGCCTCACGGCTGCCCCTTTGAGTCCCACCCGCCCGCACAGCAACCGCGCCTCACACCTCCCCAGCCTCGCGGTTCGCGCTCTCCGAGCGCTCACCGCGTCCCTCGCGCGTGCTGTCTCGCGGCCGCCGAGGGCGGCCGCTCGCAGGCACGCGCCGCCGCACCGCGTCGTCGTTTATAAACAGCCGCCGCAGTCGCGGTCATTCACTTATAAATAGTCACTCGCCGGTTCCGCCCTCTCGCAGCCCGTCGACGAGCTCTCGAAGCGTCGCGAGCGGGTACTGGCCGGGCGCGGTCGCGTTCGCGGGATCGACGGGCGCGTAGCCGATCTTCGAGCCGTAAACCGGCGTGACGGCGCGGGTGTGCCGCCCCGGCTCGCCCATACACATCGTCGCGACGCGGTGGCCCGCCGCGGTCGCCTCGTGGGTCGCCTCGATCATCGCGAGCGCGTCGGCCGGCGCGGTCGCGGTCGTCGCCAGCTTCCCCACGTCGCCCTCGCTCGCGGCCTCGGCGAGCAGGTCGACGAGCGCGGCCGGCTCCGGAGTGGACTCGAAGTCGTGGACCGACGCGACCACCTCGACCCCCGCCTCGCGCGCGGCGTCGCGCAACGCGGTCGCGTGCGACTCCTCCGCGGAGTCCGGGTGCGTCCCGCGCAGGGCCGCGAGTTCGACGTCGACCGCGGCGACCGCGTCGCGACCGACCGCGTCCGAGAGCGCGTCGTACCGCCCGAGCCCCTCCGCCTCGCCGCCCTCCCACGACGCCCGGTTCGTGACGACGAGCGGGAGGTCGCCGTCGTAGCTCGCCAGCTGGTCGAGCGGGGAGTTTGCGAGGTCCATCCGGAACTCCACCGCGTCGGCGTGCTCGCGCGCGCGCGACTCCTCGGTGAGGTCGGCCGTGCTCGCGGCGAGGACGAACTCCTCGAACATACCCGGCCGTTCCGCGCCCGGAGACTTAGCTGGTCGGGTTAGGACGGATGCGGGGTCGAGACGGGTCGGGGAAAAGCGCGTCCGCTTACGCGACGAGACCGTCCTCGGCCTCGAGCAGCTCGTGGTAGCGGTTCCGGATGGTGACCTCGCTGATGTCGGCGACCTCCGAGACCGCGGCCTGCGTCGTCTTCTCGTTCGTGAGAAGCGCGGCGGCGTAGACGGCGGCCGCGGCGAGACCCACCGGCGACTTGCCCGAGTGGACGCCCTTCTCCTTGGCGTTGCGCAGGAGGCTTTTCGCGCGCATCTCGGACTCCTCGGAGAGCTCCAGGTCGGAGGCGAACCGGGGGACGTACTGCTCGGGGTCGGCCGGCTTCACTTCGAGCTTCAGCTCGCGGACGACGTACCGGTACGTCCGGGCGATCTCGGCCTTCTCGACGCGGGAGACGTCGGCGATCTCGTCGAGGCTGCGCGGGACGCCGGCCATCCGGGCGGCGGCGTACACGCAGGAGGTGGAGACTCCCTCGATGGAGCGGCCGGGCAGCAGGTCCTCGTCGAGCGCGCGGCGGTAGATGACCGAGGCGGTCTCGCGGACGTTGTCCGGAAGGCCCTGCGCGGAGGCCATGCGGTCGATCTCGCCGAGCGCCTGCTTGAGGTTGCGCTCCTTGGAGTCGCGGGTGCGGAACCGCTCGTTCCACTTGCGGAGCCGCTGCATCTTCTGGCGCTGGCGCGCGCCGAGCGACCGGCCGTACGCGTCCTTGTCGCGCCAGTCGATGTTCGTCGACAGCCCCTTGTCGTGCATCGTGTTCGTGGTCGGCGCGCCGACGCGGCTCTTCTCGTCCTTCTCGCGGGAGTCGAACGCGCGCCACTCCGGCCCGCGGTCGACCGAGTCGGCCTCGACGACCAGTCCGCAGTCGCTGCAGACCGTCTCGCCGTGCTCCTCGTCGTTGATGACGTGACCCCCGCACTCCGGGCAGCTCAGCGTCTCGTCGGTGTCTTCCGATTCTTCCTCGTTCGTCTCCGTTCGGGAGCGACTCCCCCGTGTGTGTAGTCGTTCACTCATAGCTCGGTTGCCCCCGGAAACTGAAACTGCCCGAGAGCGATCTTAGTTTACCGTCGACGGAACACAACTTAAAACGACCGGAACGTGTCGCTCGAAACCCGACGAAAGGACACGATCTATCACGCGTTTTTGCCGATCTCCCGATCGGCCGCGACGCGCGGTCGACCGCACTCGACCGCACTCGACCGCACTCGACCGCCCGGTCGATTCCGCACGACTCCGTCCGCCCCTCGCCGGCGCGCCGCCAAGACCGAAACCGTTGACAGGGCCGCGGCCGGATCGAAGGCCATGTCTGCGCCCCGCGTCGTCTCGCTCGCCCCGAGCGCGACCGCGACGGTCGCCGCGCTCGACGCGGCCGACCGCCTCGTCGGCGTCACCGCCCACTGCGACCTCCCGGAAGACGCGGCCGCCGGGTCCGCACACGGGGTCGATTCACCGACCGTCGTCGGCGGCTGGCTGAACCCCGACCTCGACCGCGTCGCCGCCCTCGAACCCGACGTCGTCCTCACCAGCGACGCGCTCCAGAGCGACCTCGCCGACGCCTGCCGCGAGCACGGCCTCGACGTCGCACACCGCGAGCCGTCGACCCTCGACGACGCCGTCGACGGGTTCGCCGCCCGCGGGAGCGACGTGGGCCGACCGGAGGCGGGAGAGCGACTCGCGGCCGACGCCCGCGACCGACTCGACCGGATCGCCGAGGCGGTAGCCGACCGCCAGCGACCGACGGTGTACTGCGAGGAGTGGTCCGACCCGCCGATGGCGGCCGGCAACTGGGTCCCCGACGCGGTGCGCGCCGCGGGCGGGCGCTACCCGTTCGTCGACCCGGGCGAGCGCTCCCGCGAGGTCGACCCCGCCGCCGTCGAGCGGGCCGACCCCGATCACGTCGTCGTTCACATCTGCGGGCACGGCGACCGCGTCGACCCCGAAACCGTCGCCGGACGCGACTGGGCCGTCGACGCCCCCGTGAGCGTGATCGACGACGACCTGCTCAACCAGCCGAGCCCCGCCCTCCTCGACGGCGTCGAGCGCCTGGCGCGCTTGCTCCATCCCGAGGCGTTTTCGGCCGGCGGCCACGACGCCCGAACATGACGATCCTGCGAGTCGGCGTTGGCAGCGGGAACCCGGTGAAGCGGCGCGCGGTCGAACTGGCGCTCGGATCGGCGGCAGACGCCGACCTCCCCGGCGATCCGACCGGCGTCGCGGTCGAATCGGTCCCCGTCGACTCCGGCGTGAGCGAGCAGCCGACGGGCCACGCGGAGACGGTCGCGGGCGCGGAAAATCGGGCCGCGGCCGTCCTCGAAGTCGGATCGGAAGCCGACCGCACCGCGGCGTACGACCTCGGCGTCGGAATCGAGGGCGGCGTCGCGGAGTTCGACGGCACCGACGACCGCTACCTGATCATGTGGGCGGCGGTGACGGACGGCGACCGCGTCGGCCGCGCCGCGGGACCGAGCCTCGCGCTCCCGGCGGACGTCGCCGCCCGTATCGACGACGGGGCGGAACTCGGTCCCGTGATGGACGACCTCCTCGGGACCGAGGGGGTTGCGACGCGCGGCGGCGCGGCGGGCGCGCTCACGAACGGCCGCGTCGACCGCGCCGAGGCGCTCGCGGCCGCCGTGAGCGGCGCACTCGGGCCGTTCGCCTCGGCGCTGTACTGATCCGCTCGCGCCGCCGCCCGGGTTCGAAGACCGTACCTAAACGCGACGGTGGGGCGCCGCTCTCTCTCCTCGTCATCGGGAAAACCGCCAGACTGCGCCGTGTTAACTCCGTCTACCAACCGCCTTATGCGGGGTGCCGACCTGATACGCGTATGAGCACTGCCCAGCCGGACGCGGTCGCGGCCGAATCGACCGGTCTCTCCGCGAAACAGGCGCGCATCCTGCGGTACCTCCGCGAGAACGCCGCCGACCGGACGTACTTCAAGTCGCGGCTGATCGCCGACGACCTCGACCTCTCGGCGAAGGAGGTCGGCGCGAACATGGGCGCGGTCGCCGACGCGGCGATCGAGGTCGACGTCGAGAAGTGGGGCTACTCGTCGGGTACGACGTGGATGGTCACGGCCTGAACTCCGCCTCAGCGCCTAAAATCCGCTTCAGCGCGCAGAATCAGGGGTCGTACGCGACCAGCGATGCGGCGTCGTCGGCGAGCGCGACCGCCTCGGCGTCGAAGGAGTCCGCGTACCGGACGACGAGCGTGAGCAGCCGCTCCGGTTCGGTCAGCGTGTAGCCGTCGGTCCGGTCCAGCAGGCCGGCGCTCTCCAAGTCGGCGGCCGCTGCGCTTATCGTCGGCCGGGAGACGTCGAGCGCGCTCGCCAAGTCCGCCCCCGTCGCGTCCGGGTCGCGCAACAGCGCGAGGATCATCCCCGGGGCGTCTCCCGGCGGAGGTAGCCGAGCGCCCGTTTGTCGGTCTCGTCGAACCGGCCAGCCGGGAAGAACCGCCGGTAGTCGGCGTCTTTCACCGACTCGACCGTTCCTTCCTCTTCGAGCTTCCGGAGGTGGTACTGCGCCTCACCGGTCCCGAGCCGGAGGTCGTCGCGGAGCTTCGAGAAGTGCGCGCCGGGGGTCGTCGGCACGTAGCCGCGGATCGCCTCTCGCGTCTCGTTCTCGTCGTCGGCACCGACGTCGCCGCTCGCGGTCCCGACGAACGGCGCGGCGGCTCCGACAGCGGCGAACCGCCGGAGCGTCTCGCGCTTTCGGCCGTCGAACCCCTCTGTCACGGCCGTATTAGTCGACGCCTCGACAAAAACACTTCGCTCGGGGACCGGTTCACAGAGGAGATTCCGCCGCCTCGACGACGTTTCGAACCGCTCTACTCCTCTTTCTCTACTTCCGTGGCCGCCTCCTCGTCGTCCATCTCCTGGATGACCTCGTCGGCGGACCTGATGCTCGCGCCGGCGTCGCCCGACTTCACGGCCTCGGCCTCCTTCTCCAGCTCCTCGACGTTCATCTCCGCGGACTCCTCGATCTGGCCGAGGATCTCGTCGATGTCGTCGAGTCCGAGCATCTTCCGCGTGTCGTCGTCGAACTCCTTCCCGTCGAGTCCCTCCATCTCCTGGACGTCGGAGCCGGAGAGTGCCTTGCCGTAGCGGCCGACGAGGCTCGTCAGCTCCTGCGGGAGGACGAACGTCGTCGATTCGCCCTTGCCGATCTCTTCGAGGGTCTCCATGCCGCGCTCGATGATGGCGCGCTCGCCCATCGATTCCGCGGAGCGCGCGCGGAGGACGGTCGAGATGGCGTCCCCCTGCGCTTCGAGGATCTGGGACTGCTTTTCACCCTGCGCGCGGATGATGTTGGACTGCTTGTCACCTTCCGCCTGCTCGACCGCGGAGCGGCGTTCACCCTGCGCTTCGAGGATCATCGCGCGCCGGCGGCGCTCGGCGGAGGTCTGCTGTTCCATCGCCTGCTGGACGTCCTTCGAGGGGTTGACCTCGCGGACCTCGACGCTCTCGACGCGGATTCCCCACTCGTCGGTGGGTTCGTCCAGCTCCTTGCGGATCTTCGCGTTGATCTCCCTGGCGCTTGTTCAGCGTGTCGTCGAGTTCCATGTCGCCGAGGACGGCGCGGAGAGTGGTCTGGGCGAGGTTCGAGACGGCCTTCTTGTAGTCGTCGACCTCCAAGAAGGCCTTCTTGGCGTCCATCACCTTGATGTAGACGACCGCGTCCGCGGTCACCGGGGAGTTGTCGCGGGTGATCGCTTCCTGCCGGGGCACGTCCAGCGTCTGGGTCCGCATGTCGAACGGGTACGTCCGCGAGACGAACGGCGGGATGAGGTTGATACCCGGTTCGAGCAGCTTGCGGTACTCGCCGAAGACGGTGAGCGTCTTCTTCTCGTAGGCGTCGACGATCTCGAACGACTGCCAGAGCGTGACGACCACGAGCAGGAGCGCGAGCAGTCCGACGCTCACGAGCCCGAAGCCGAGTCCGGATTGGAGGGTGATCGGATCCATGCCCTTCGTTTAGACCATCGTACGCTTAATAGTTCGCCCGCCGGACCCCGAATCGTCTCGCCGTCCCTCGGTCGGCGCATGACGGAGCCGGACTTCCCGCCGGTATCGCGCCGCCCGGAGCCGTCGCTCGTTGAACCGGCGGATCACTGGCGCGCCGACCCTCGTGAGCGTGTTCTCCGGCAGGCCGTCCGTTGCGGCGTACGTCAGCTCCCTCCCGCTGCGGAACGGACGGCCCCGCTCGCGGTCGACGAGATAACAAGCCCTAAAACCCGTCTCGTCGACCGATACGGTATGCCTCTGCGGTTCGCTCGGCGGCTCGGGCTCGCGGACGCGGTGACCGTGGCCAACGCCGCCGTCGGCTTCCTCGCCGTCGTCGCCGCGACGGTCGACGTCGCGCTCGCGGCCCGGCTGATCCTCCTCGCCGCCGTCGCGGACGGACTCGACGGCGTCGTCGCCCGGCATCGCGGGTCGACGCCCGCCGGGCCGTACCTCGACTCGCTGGCGGACGTGGCCTCCTTCGGGGTCGCGCCCGCCGCGCTCGTCGCCGCGGTCGTGGGCGACGGGCGCTCGTTCGCGACGGAACCCGTCCTCGTCGCCGCCGGCGTCGGCGCGGGAGCGCTGTTCGTCGCCGCCGCGGTCGCCCGGCTCGGACTCTACACCGCCGACGAGGACGGGTCCCGCGAGACGGTCGGCGTCCCGACCACGCTGGCGGCGACGGTGCTCGCGGCCGCCGTCATCGCCGGGTACACCGCCCCGCTCCTCCTCGTCGCGGCGACGGCGACGTTCGCGCTGCTCATGGGGTCGACGGTCACGTATCCGGACCTCCACGCGCAGGACGCGCTCGTTATGGGTGTCGTCCAGGCGGCGGTGATCCTCACCCCCGCCGGCCACATGGCGACGGGGGCGCTCCCCGCGTGGATCGGCGAGGGGTTCGCGTTCGCGCTGCTGTTCCTCTCGTGTGGTTACCTCCTGCTTGGCCCGCGCTTCTACTGGGGCGACGGGATCCGCGCGCCGCCGGGCCTGCGGCGGTGACGCCGGAGTAGTGCGGAGAACGGATTCCGCCGGTAACGGATCGTTCGAAAAATCGCGGTGAAAATCGATCGGCGGTGTCGCGTCGACGGCGGGAGGGACCTTACAGCAGGTCGTCGAACTCCTTGTACCGGGTGATGTCGACGCCGTCCTCGGTGACGACGGCGACGTTGATCCCGTTGCCGGACGCGAGGTCGCGCTCGACGGCGGACTGGATCGCCTTCGCGGCGATGTTCTTCGCCTCATCGATGGTGACGTCGTCGTCGTACTCCTGTTCGAGGACGCCGAGCGCGTACTGCGACCCGGAGCCGGTGACGGTGTACTCCTCCTCGGTCGTGCCGCCGAGGGCGTCGATGGAGTAGATGTGCGAGCCCTCGTCGTCGACGCCGCCCAGGATCGGCTGGACGATGTAGAACGCGCCGGAGCGGAGGAGGTTCCCCGTCAGGGTCGACAGCGCCTCCATCGACATGTCCTTGCCGCGGCGGGCCTCGTAGAGGCTCGTCTCGGCGCGGAGCGTCGAGATGAGGTTCTGCGCCGCCGAGACGGAGCCGGCGATGGTCAAGGCGCCGCGCGGGTGGATTTCCTCGACCTTCTGGACGTCCTTCGAGGAGACCATGCCGCCGAGGGAGGCGCGCATGTCGGTCGCCATCACGACGCCGTCCTCGGCCTTGATGCCGACGGTCGTGGTCCCGGTCTTCATCTCGCCGTCGCCCTCCGCCTTCGCGGCGCGGCGCTCGCTGTGTTCGAACTCGCCGAGCTCCGGTCCGAAGACGGGCTGGTCGCGGCCCAGGTCCGCCGCCGGCCCGTCTGAGAGGTCGCCAGTCGGTGTTCGCATTACACACTCGTTCGCCCGGCGCGCAGATAAAGGCAACCCTTCGGGGGCCGCCGACCGGTTCCGACGAGCCTATCCGTCGCCGGGCCGCGACCGGCCGACCGCGACGGGGCACGCGGTGTCGAAGGCGGGCAGCGACGGGGGGACCGCAGTCGCGGTAACGCCGTCGCTCCGGGTCGGTTCGGCGTTCGTTGGCCGCGCAAAACAGCTACGACAGTCGGTCGTTCACTCCTCGTCGCTCTCGAACGCCTCGGTAGTGGTCTCGACGAGTCGGCCGATCGGGACGTTGACACCGAGACGCTGACGCGCGAAGACGGCCACCGGGAACAGCGAGATGCCGACGGCGACGGTCGCTTGGTGCAGCCCGAAGAGGGCCGCCGTTCGGATGCGGTCGAACATTGGACTTCTGCCCGACCCGAACGCGGGGATATATAAATATCTTCCGTGGCCGGTGCCGTTTCGAAACCGCCGCTGTCTTGCGGTTCTCTGTCTTAAATTAACGATTCTGAAATATATCCCGCCTCGCTGCGATCGACGCGTATCCCAAGCCGGTTGGACCGAATTCGTTTGTATAACTTATGAGAATCCACGGCGGCTCATGCGCCTCGCATCGATCCCTCCGCGACTCTCCCCTGCCCTTGGTCGACCGCGACGGACCGAACAGGATATAACCGACTGTGCGCCTATCGTGTCGCGTCGGAGAACGTCACGGACCAGATCCGGAACCCCTTCGGGATGCGTCCCGACTGTCCCTCGTTCGTCCCGGGCTACGGCGACGCCAACGCCGACTTCCACGTCGTCGGCGATCGGCCGGGCGTCCACGGCGGGACCGCGGCGGGCGTCCCCTTCACCGGGGAGTCGTGGTCGCCCGCGTTCCTGTCGGCGCTCTCGGGGGCCGGACTGATCGCGGGGGTCGCCGAGGGCGTCGCCCCCGACGGCATCGCGCGCGACGGCGACCCGACCGCAGTCGACCCGATCCGAACCGACCGAACGTTCCTCTCGTACCTCCACATGTGCGCGAGCGAAGAGCCGCCTGACGAGGACGCCTACGACGACATGGAGCGATTCTTCGACGCGGAACTCCGCGCCATCGCGGCCCACGTACTCCTCCCGGTAGGCGCGCGAGCGACCGAACACGTCCTCGAAACCTACACGGCGCGGGCCTGGAAGACGGAAATCGACATGGACGCGCTCCACGGCGAGGAGCTGCTCGGCGCCGGCTGGCTCGTCGTGCCGATCAAAGACCCCGCCGACTGGACCGACGGCGACGCCGACCGGCTCGTCGCCTCGCTGGAGGAGCTTCGGTCGACCGACTTCCGCCGCGAGAGCGACCTCGGTCGGTTCGTCGCCGGCAGCGACCCGTATCTGGTCCGCTGACGCGGTGGCCACCCCGTGAGCACCCGGAATCCGCCGGTTTTGCTCGGATAGACGTGAACTTTCCCCGGCAAAGCACGCCTCCGATGCGGCGATTCGGCAGTAATCGGACAGTTCTGCGGACGATCGTTTTCTGTCCCGGCTTCAACGGTGTCATATTTGTCGCTACTGCCCGTATTTTATACCTGTCCCGCCGATCCCTGAGCAGACGCCCGGTCGATCGGGCGTCGGCCGCAGGACTGGTACTCCACGCGGCGACTTGGTCAGTTCCGGCCTTCTACGGCCGGTTTTTCCTCGCTACACAGCGCCTCGACGTACTTCCCGACGTGGTCGTCCATCCGCCGCTTGTAGCCCGCCCGCCGCGCGAGCCGGTCGAGTTCGCGGGAGACGTACGTGCCGTACTGGACCGCCTTCTTGTCCGCGGTGGAGACCGACTCCGGCACGCGCCCGGCCGCGACCCGGCGCAGCGCGACCTTCCGCTCGTCGCCGTCGACGAGCAGGTCGTCTGGAAGCGCTAGCGCGGCGGCGACGACTCGGTCGTCGAGCAGCGGCGTCGCCGGTTCGACCCCGGCGGCGCGGAGCGCGAGGACGTCGCGTTCCAATTGACGGGGCAGCGTGCGGACGGTCTCGGTCCGCGCCCCGCGGACGGTGTCGGCGTCGATCCGGGGATCCTCGGCGGGGTCGACGACCTTGCTGTAGCCGCCGAACAGCTCGTCGGCGCCTTGCCCGACCGCGAGGCGGTCGAACCCGTCGGCCGCGGCCGCCTCGCCGGTCAGGTACAGCGGCACCGCGATTGCGACGTCCATCGGGTTCCGGCGGCCGGTCGCGGCCGCGACCGAGCGAACCGCGCGCGTGAGATCGTCGTGCGTGATCTCGACGACCCGCAGGTCGCGGCCCATCGCGTCCGCCGCGTCGCGCGCGGCCGCGACGTCGTGGCTCCCCTCGAAGCCGGCGACGTAGCAGGGGGCCTCGGGGACCGCGGCCGCGACTAGCCCGGAGTCGACGCCGCCGGAGAAGGCGACCGCGAGGTCGCCGCCGCCCTGCCCGCCCCCGCCCGCGGACCGAACCGAGGACGTGGAGATCGTCGAGCGCCCCGGTCACCGCGTCGTCGACCGCCGACAGCGCGACCTCTCGGTCCGCCGTCGGCTCGGAGTCGGAGAGCCGCCAGACGCGTTCGGTTCCGGCCGCCGAGACGACGCTGCCGGCCGGGACCGATTTCGGGTCGTCGCACGCGCCGCGGTCGAAGTCCCACGCGCTGGGGTCCGTCGGTCGCCGGTCGGTCTCCGGGTCGAGCGCGTCGCGCTCGACGAACAGCGGTTGGCGGCCGAGGGCGTCGCGGACGAGGACCGGACTCTCCCGGTCAGGCGGGTCGGTCAGGAAACCGGCGAAGCCGCAGCCGCCGGGAAGGGGGTCGCCGTCGCGAAGCGCGGCGCGGACGCGGTTCGGGGCGGCGCCTCGGAGAGCGGAGTCCGCGTCGTCGGGAGGCGTAGCCGGCGACATCGCGGTCACCGGAGCGAGTCGAGCGCGCGGAGCGCGCGGCGCTTGGCGCCCCCGCCGAACTGCTTGAGCGAGATCCGCCACGGGGTGCGCTTGCCCACGACGCTCGTCCGCCCGTCGGCGATCCCGTCGAGGATCGCGGCGGCGGAGCGCTCGTCGGCCCCGACCTCCGTCACCGCTTGACCGACCATCTCGGAGATGTGGGCGTCGCTGCCGGCGGTCATCGGGACGCCGTTGCGCACGGCGAACTTCTCGGCCTGTCGGTTCGAGCGCCCGGTGAACAGCCGGGAGTTGTACACCTCGATGGCGTCGGCGCTCGCCAGCTGTTCGTCGCTGATGTGGGCGGCGACGCCGTGGCGAGACTTCTGGAAGGGGTGGGGAACGACCGCGATCCCGCCCTGGTCGCGGATGCGGTCGAGCGTCTCGTCGAACGGGAGCCCGCTCTCGATCTGCTCTTCGATGCCGAACGCGAGGACGTGGCCGACCGCCGAGGTCACTTCCATGCCGACGACGCCGACCAGCCCGTAGTCGGGGGCCTTCTCGGCCGCCTCGATGCTGGCGTCGATCTCGTCGTGGTCGGTGACGGCGAGCGCGTCGAGCCCGACCGCGGCCGCCTGCTCCAAGAGGAGCTCGACCGGGTCGCGCCCGTCGTACGACAGCGCGGAGTGCGCGTGTAGCTCGACCGATAGCACGCGCTTCGGTTCGTGCGTGGTCATAAAAAGCGCCCCGGTCCGCGCGCCGATCCGACCCGGTCGGTGGTCGGTTACCCACCGCGTCGCTCCGTTCACACCGTGAACGTTCGTAACGTCGGAAATCGTTAACTCCCCGTTCGCCCAATTCGACTCATGGTCGCATCTCGGAGACAGCCACACTCGGCGGCGACGAGGGACCGAACTGACGGACGAACCCGGCGGGCGGTGAGCGTATGACCGACTCCGAAGCGGACGTTCTCATCGTCGGCGGCGGCGTGAGCGGGCTCTCGGCGGGGCTGTTCACGGCGAGACACGACCGCGAGACGCTGATCGTCGACGCGGGGAACCCGATCCTCCGGCGGAACGCTCACCTGGAGAACTTCCCCGGGTTCCCGGCCGGCGTCAACCCGCGACAGTTGCTGGACCTGTTGGCGGAGCAGGCCGATGACGCCGGCTGTAGCCGCGTTTCGGGGCGAGTGACCCGCGTCGACGCGGTCGACGACGGCTTCCGCGTCGAAACGGCGGACGGCGACGGCTATCGGGCGGAGTACGTCGTCGTCGCGACGAAAGGCGAGGTGGACTTCCTCGACCCGCTCGACGGCGTCGGGATCGTCGAGCGCGGAAAGACGTACGTCGACGCCGACGAGCGCGGACGGACGGGCGTGGACGGGCTGTACGCCGCCGGACGGGTCGCCGGGAAGCCTCATCAGGCGATCGTCTGCGCGGGCCACGGCGCCGAGGTCGCGGTCACGCTCCTCGAAGACGACGACCAGCCGTTCTACCACGACTGGACGGCGCCCGAGGGGTACTTTACCGACCGCGGCAGGGAGGTGCCGCCGGGCTGTGAGGAGATCGATCCCGCCGAACGCCGCCGTCGCGAGGACCGGTCGATCGCGGCGACCCGGGACCGGTTCGCGGACGTTCATCCGGACGACCAGCTGACGCACCCGTCCCTTCGGGAGGACTGACGTTATGTGGTGGTATCGCGCGAAACGGGTGTCAGAATGCCGCTGAGATGAACCGCACCGGCCGGTACCTACTCGCCATCGACGCGCTCACGCGCCGCGGCACGTCGCCGATCCGGACGAAGGCGGTCGCCGAGGAACTCGATCGGTCGCAGGCGGCCGTCACCGAGAAGTTCAAGCGCCTCGACGACACCGGGCTGGTCGCCTACGAGCCGTACAGGGGGGGTAACGCTCACCGAGGCGGTCCCGCCCGGCGGTCGTGTTCGCGGTCAGAACGCGGTCTCGCCGACCGTCTTCCGGTAGGTCGCTCGCCCGGTGTGGGTCGCGTCGTCCCACGACTCCACGTCGACGATGACCCGAGTGTTCACCGCGTCCGCCGGCGCGCCCTCGATCCGCAGCGTCGAGTCGCCGATTCGGGCGACGTGGTCGCCGTCCCCCTCACCGGTCACCATCACTTCGAGGGCGTCGCCCGCCGCGTAGTCCGGCGTCGACCCTCGGAACGACCAGCCCGCGAGGAACTTGTCGAAGACGCTCATGCGCGCGACACCTCCTCAGAGACGCGGTCGGGAATGTACTCCCGCCCGAAGCCGGTGATCGCGGCGAGGACGAATATCGCCACGAGGAACCAGCCGTGGAAGACGTACGGGACGACCTCGATCGGGTTGACGACCATCTCGGAGCCGTACTGGGCGCCGAGACCGTCGGGACCGACCATCACCTGGTACCCCACCAGCACGCCGCCCGCCCACGGGAAGATGTAGCCGAGCGCGGAGGTGTTGGCGTCTAAGATGTTCGCGCGCCGGTAGCCGTTGATGTTGAACTTCTCACCGATGCGGGCGATGTACGGGGCGATCGCGATCTCCGCCGCGGTGTTTATCGTGATCATCCCGTTGATCGTCGCGGTGCCGAGGACCATCGTCAACTCCGCCCGGCGGACGGTCGTCGCGACGGAGTTCAGCAGGAACTCCAAGATTGCCTCGAAGCCGCCGCCGCGGATCATGATCTGCGCCATCGACACGATCAAAAGCGTCAACACGATGAGCGGGAAGAAGCCGGTCGCGCCCGTATAAAGGCTCCCGCCCACGCCCGTGGTCTCGCCGACCGCGACGAACGGCAGCGCGGTGAACGTCCCGGCCTCGCTCACGGTGAACACGAGGATGTCGCTCACCGACGAGAGCCCGAACAGGAGGTTGAACGCGACGGCGACGACGATCCCCCACGAGATCGCCTCGACGATGTGGCGACCCGCGACCGCGGTCACGATCACGACGCCCATCGATATCAGGTGAACCAGCCCCGCCGCGTTCGTGTCGAGTTCGGCCGCGCCCTCGAGACTCGCGCCCGGCAGCACCGAGCCCATGACCAGATAGGCGACGAACGCGGGCACCGCCGCGAGGATCGCGTACTTGAACCGCGAGGCGACCACGCCGCCGATGTCGGCGTCCTGCGTCACCGCGCTCACGATGGTCGTGTCGCTGACGGGCGCGAGGTTGTCGCCGAAGACGGCTCCCGACAGGATCGCGGCGAACAGCAGCACCGGGTTCGCGCCGAGGAGGACGCCAGCCGGGAAAAAGAGGGTGACGAACGCGATAGTCGCGCCGTACCCCGTCCCGATCCCGGTCGCGAGCAGGCCACAGAGGACGAACGCGGCCGCCGGGAACGTCGCCCCGCCGACGTTCAGCGCGTCGGCGGCGAAGATGAGCCCGTTGACGAACCCGCCGACGTCTAGCGTATCGGCGAACATCCCGGCCCACAGCCACGCGACGATCGCCGTGGCGGCGACGCGCTGAGTCATCCCCTCGAAGATGGTGTCCGCGTACGCCTTCCAGCTCCCGCGAACGAAGAACATCCCGAGGATCGTCCCGATCAGCGCCCCGATCACCAGTCCGTCCGTACCACCGACTCTGAGGATTCCGCTCTGGAAGATGGCCCAGAGGATGAAGAAGGCGAGCGGGACCGTACTCATCCACTTCCCGCCGTAGAAGCTGATCCGCGGCTCGGTGTCCGTCTCCGCCTCCGCCCCGGCGCTGAGCCCCCCGTCCGTCGCGAGTTCACCGTCGTTCGAACTCCCGTCGTCGGACGCCCCGGGGTCTCCTCGATCGCCCCGACCGCCGCCGAGCGGGGCGCCGTCGGGTGGTTCATCGCCGGTCCGATCGATCGGGTCGCCGTCGGATTCGTCGGTCATATGTCTTTCCCACGCATCCGGTAACCCACGACCTACGTAAACCCTCGTGTCCCGCACCCGTCGGTGCGTCCGCCTCTCTCCCCCACTCGCGTCACTTCGACTTCTGCCCCCGCGGTCGTCTGAGAGAACCACAAGAACACGCTTAAGAACCCCGACGACGACCCCTCACACGGGAACAGCACAGCTGCGAGATCCGACGTGCCCAGGGTCTTTTCGCCCTCGGCTTGGGAATGTAGCAGTGCGCCGACGCCTCCGGCGTCGCGGTCGGGCGGTCCGCTCGCGCGGGCCGTTCGGTCGGATCGCTCGGTCCGCGAGCGGTCCGTAGCCGCGCCGCGCGGAGTCGCGGTCACGTTGCGGTTGTGCCGTTCCAATTTCAGACAATGGCACGAATCGGACACGCGCCGTCGCGGTTCGTCCGGTTCGGACAAGCCGGCGACGGACGAGACCCCGGAGTGGAGCGACGTCGACGCCGAGGACATCGAGTCCCGCGTCGTCGAACTGGCGGAGCAGGGCCACGACCCCAGCGTCATCGGCCTCAAGCTGCGCGACGAGGGAGTCAAGGGCGTCCCGATCCCGGACGTGAAGCTGGCGACCGGCAAGAAGCTCACCGAGATCCTCGAAGAGAACGACGCCGACGCCGACATCCCCGAGGACCTCCGTAACCTCATGTCGCAGGCGATCCGCCTGCGCGAGCACATGGAGGAGAACGGGCAGGACCACCAGAACAAGCGCGCGCTCCAGAACACGGAGTCGAAGATCCGCCGCCTCGCGAACTACTACCGCGGCGACGAGATCGACGAGGAGTTCACGTACACCTACGAGAACGCCGTCGAGTACCTCGAGGAGTAACGCGGCTTAACGCGGCGACAGACTACACGTCCACCCACCCATGACCGAAGCGACGTCCGCCACGCCCGCCCCCGACGCGCTCGCCGGCGTCCTCGCAGACGCGCCGTTCGTCCGGCTCGTCGCGACCGACGACGGCGACGCGCTGGCAGCCGCGGGGCTGCTCGCGCGAGCGCTCCGAGCGGCCGGCACGCCGTTTCAGGCGCGGATCGACCCGGATCCGGTCCCCGACGACGTCGACGGCGGCGTCGCGGTGGCCGTCGGCGTCGACCGCGGGCCGCACGCGATTCCCGGGACGGGACAGCCAGCCAGCACGGCGGCCTTCGCGGTCGCCCGCGCGCTCGGCGTCGAACCCGATCCGGTGGTCGCGCTGGCCGGCGTCGTCGCGGCCGGGTCGATCCCCGGTTCCGACGGCTCCGGCGACGCGCTCGACGCAGCGGAACGGGCCGGCCGCGTCGAGCGGCGGCCCGGCGTCGCGCTTCCGGTCTCCGGTGGAAACGCGGACGGCGACGAGACCGACGGCGACGAGACCGACGGCGCGGACGCCGCGCCCTCGCGCGCCGAGGCCCTCGCGGCCTCGACGCTCGCGGCGACGCGGTACTCCGGCGACCCCGAGGCGGCGCGCGACGCGCTCGCCCCGCTGGGACTGCCGGCCGACCCCGACGCCGACGACCGCCGGCGCTTCGCGTCACTGGTCGCGGTCGACGCGGTCGACGGCGACGACGCGAGCGAGCGCGCGGCCTCGGCGGTCGAGTGCGCGCTCCGCCCGTACGCGACCGACGGCCCGTTCGAGACGGTCGGCGGCTACGCCGACGTGCTCGACGCGCTCGCCCGGGAAGCACCCGGGACGGGCATCTCGCTCGCGCTCGCGAGCGACCCGGGCGCGTCCCTCCGGATGGCCGCGCTCGACGCGTGGCGCCGCCACGGACTGGCGGCCCACCGCGCGCTCGACGCCGCGACGGTCGGCCGGTACGACGGCTGCGTCGTCGCCCGCGTCGACGCCACCCCGGCGGTCCTGCCGACGGTCGCCCGGCTCGTCCGGGACTTCCGGTCGCCGGAGCCGGTCGCGGTCGCGCTCGACGAGAGCGCGGGCCGGCTCGCGGCCGCCGCGACCGGTGGGGGCCGCGCAGCGGGCGACGCGGCCGCCGACCCGATCGGACTCGGCGACGCCTGCCGGACCGCCGCCGGCGAGGTCGGCGGCGACGGCTGGGGGACCCCCGAACGCGGCGGGATCGCCGTCGAATCGGACGCGAACGACGGGAGCGACGCCGACGTCACGGCGGCGCTGGCCGCGCTCAGGGAGGCGATCTCGAGATGACGGAAGACGCCGCGCCGGCCGCCGCCGCCGCTCCGTCGCCCGCGAACGACGCCGACCGGACCGCGACGGTCCGGACCGAACACGCCGACGCCGCGACGGTCGCGGCCGCGCTCGGGCCGGACGAAACCGACTCGATGCGCACGCGCGTCGACGGCGACGTCGTCGCCTGTACCGTCGCGCGACCGACGACCGGGGGACTCCAGTCGACGCTGGACGACCATCTCGTGAACCTGCGCGTCGCCGACCGCGTCATCGAGTGCGGTCGAGCGCACGCCGACCGAGATTCGCCGCGGACCGACGCCGCGGACGCCGACACCGCCGCGGACGCCGACTCCACCGACACTCTCGACTCCGCAGACGAACCGCAGACGACCGACACCGACACACAATCCGACACATGAGCGAACGATCCGTATCCAAGAGCAGAGAACAGAAGCGCTGGTACAACGTGCTGGCGCCCGAACAGTTCGACCGACAGGAGCTCGGCGAGACCCTCGCCGAGGAGCCCCAGCAGGTCGTCGGCCGCACGATCACGACGACCCTCGATCAGCTGACGGGCGACTCCAACGCGAACAACACGAAGCTGACCTTCAAGATCACCGACGTGGGCAGCGACTCGGCGTACACCGAGTTCATCAAGTACGAGCTGACGCGCGATTACCTGCGCTCGCTCGTCCGCCGCGGCGCCTCGAAGGTCGAGGCGTCGATCACGGTGCTGACGACGGACGACTACCGCGTCCGCGTCCAGCCCGTCGCCCTGACGACGAAGAAGGCCGATCGCTCGCAGGAGAAGGCGATCCGCCGCGTGATGATCGACAAGGTCCACGCCGCCGCCGAGGAGCGCACCTTCGAGGCGTTCGTCGACGCGATCGTCGACGGGAACCTCTCGTCGGCCATCTACGGCGACGCCAAGGAGATCTACCCGCTGCGCCGCGTCGAGGTCCAGAAGCTGACCCTCGAAGCGCGCCCGTCCGAGGTCGCCGCCGAGGAGGAGACCGCCGTCGACGTCGACGCCGACGAAGTCGCGGTCGACGCCGACGAGTAACGACTCGTCCGACCGACGCGACCCGTTTTGCGTTTATCGACCGCGTAGCGGCCGGGCCGTCAAGCCGCATCGCGCGGTCCCGCAATCACCCGCATCGCGCGGTCCCGCCGTCAGACATCCGAGACAGAGAGCGTCATCTGCCGGCGATACGGCTCGAACCCCCGCTTCTCGTAGAACGCTGTCGCTCGCCCGTTATCGACGTCGACGTCCAGTTGGAGTTCGCCGCAGTCGCGTTCGCGGGCGTCGGCGGCCGCCCGCTCCAGCAGGCGGTCCGCGAGTCCGGAGCCGCGGTACGGTCCCGTCACGTAGATGTCCCCAATCACGAGCCGGTCGGGGCGGTCGAACACCTCCGGGCACTCGTCGATGCTCGTCGAGAGGAACGCCGCGAGGTCGCGGTCCGGGTCGGGAACCCCGACCGGCGCGGGGTCCTCGGGGTCGAGGCGTTCGGGGTCGGCGTCGCTGGGGTCGGCCTCCGGATCGACCGCGACGACCCACGTCCGACAGTCGTCGTTCTCGCGGAGCAGGTCGAGCCGGAACGCGGTCTCCGCCGCGATCAGTTCCTCGTCGGACCGGTCGGCGAGCGGCATACTCTTTCGGGTCGCGTGCGACTTGTCTGCGTCCGTCGATATCCGGGAGACGAAAGCTTGAAACGCCGCTCGCCCGACCTCTCGGGTATGGAACTGCGGGTCATCGAGAAGACCGACACGGAGCTCAACATCGAGATCGCGGGCGAGGACCACACGTTCATGAACGTGCTGAAGGGCGCCCTGCTGGAGTCGGAGGACGTCGCGGCCGCGACCTACGACGTGAACCCCGAGCAGTCGGGCGGCCAGACCGAGCCGGTCCTCACCGTCAAGTCAGAGGAGGAGGACCCGCTCGACGTGCTCGCGGACGCCGCCGAGTCGATCACCGAGCGCACGGACGCGCTGCGCGACGCGGTCCGCGCGGCCTGAGGCGGTCCCTCTTTCGTCCCGACCGGTCCCCGTCGCTTCTGCCCGAGCGGCTACTCCCTCCCGAGCGGCCGCGTCCTCGCCGCGCACTCGCCTCCGTGAGGGGCATACCTAAGTGCCGACTCCCGAAACGGACGGGTATGCCGCCGAGCGTACTCATGCTGGGATGGGGGTTCCCGCCGAACATCACCGGCGGGCTGGATGTCCACGTCGGGGAACTGTTCACCGGGCTGCGAGACGACCTCGGCGTCGACGTCACGCTGGTGTTGCCCGCGGAGTTCGCCCCCGACGACGAGCCGGGACTCGAACCGGTCGAGACCGGCGAGGGCGACGTGGCGGCGCGCGTCGGCCAGCTCTCCGACCGGTTCGCCGAGCTCGCGCCGGGCCACGACGTGGTCCACACGCACGACTGGTTCGGGTACGGTCCCGGCCGCGCCGCCGCCCGCGAGTCCGACGCCACCTGGGTCTCCTCGTTCCACTCGCTGGCGAGCGACCGCAACATCGACCCGCCGAGCCGGGAGGTCGAGACCGAGCGTCGGCTCGCGAACGCCGCCGACACGAACATCGCGGTCAGCGAGATCGTCCGCGAGGACATCCGGGATCTGTACGACGCCGACTCGCGGGTCGTGTACAACGGCTTCTCGACGCCGAAGTTCTCCGGGAAGGACGTTCGCGGCGACCTCGGCATCGACGGCGAGATGCTGTTCTTCGTCGGCCGCCACACCGACCAGAAGGGGATCTCGCACCTCCTGTACGCGATGAAGAAGCTCCGCGGCCGCGACGCGACGCTCGTCGTCGGCGGGTCGGGCCACCAGACCGAGCAGCTGAAGCGGTTCGTCGAGCTGATCGGCATCGAAGAGCGCGTCGAGTTCGTCGGCTACGTTCCCGAGGCGGAGCTGGGCGACTACTACGCGGCGTCGGACGCGTTCGTCTCGCCCTCGTACGCGGAGCCGTTCGGCATCACCATCACGGAGGCGCTGGAGGCGGGGACGCAGGTCGTCGCGACCCGCTCCGGCGTCGCCGAGGTGCTCCCCGACAACTGCCTCGTGGAGGTTGAGACGGACTCGGAGTCGATCGTCGACGGGATGATCGAGGCGCTCGACCGCGAGGAGCCGCCGGCGTACGAGCGCCGCGAGTGGGGCGCCGTCGCCGAGGACACGCTCGCCGTGTACGAAGACGTCGCCTGATTCGCCCCGATTCCACCCCTTGACGCCCGCCGCTCAGTTCTCTCCGGCCCGGTACACGTCGAACTCTGTCACCGGCTCCGGGTGCGTGACCCGGAAGCCGTCGGTGGTCTCCATCACGCCGCGAGTGCTGCCGGTCGCCCCGCCGTACGGGCTCTCCTCGCCGCCCGCGCCGGCGCCCTGGTACGGCGAGGTGTACGGCGACCCGCCGACTGGGTCGTCGAACCCCTCGGGCGGGAGGTAGATCCGCTCGCCGTCGTCCGATCGCACGACGACGGCGACGTCCCGCGTGCCGGTCACGTCGATGACCGTGCGGTCCGCCGTGATCCGCGAGTCGACCTCGATGTCGGTGTCGTCCATGTGGCCCCCTGTGGCCGGGAGCGGTTTAGCTGTGCCGGCGGGGTGCCGGGGGTCGCGTGGCGCCGGGGTTCGCGGGGTGCCGGGGGTCGCGTGGCGCCGGGGTTCGCGGGGTGCCGGGGATCGCATGGCGCCGGACCCGCGGCGCCCCGGCGAGAGCGGACCCGGTGCGGGTCGCCCGAGCGGTGGTGAATCCTTTTGTGCGGCCGCGCCGAACCTCGCTTCGATGGACGTCAACAGCCATGCCGAGGAGCTCGCCTCCGACCTCGGCGTCGACAAAGAGGAGGTCAAAGCCGACCTACAGAACTTACTGGAGTACAGCGTCCCCATCGACGAGGCGAAACAGAGCGTCCGCCGGAAACACGGCGGCGGTGGCGGCGGGTCCTCCCCCACGCCCGACGCCGTCGACGTCGGCGAGATCACAACGGACAACGACGGCGTGACCGTGACGGTCCGGGTGCTCACGCAGGGGACGCGCACGATCCGGTACCAGGGCGACGACCTCACGATCCGCGAAGGCGAGATCGCCGATGAGACCGGCGTCATCTCCTACACCGCGTGGCAGGACTTCGGCTTCGAGCCGGGCGACTCGCTGACGATCGGCAACGCCGGCGTCCGCGAGTGGGAGGGTGAGCCGGAGCTAAACCTCAACGATTCGACGACCGTCGCCATCGCCGACGAGGAGGTCGCGGTCGACCGCGAGGTCGGCGGCGACCGCAGCCTCGTCGACATCTCGGCGGGCGACCGCGGGCGCAACGTGGAGGTCCGCGTGCTGGAGGTCGACGAGAAGACCATCTCCGGGCGCGACGGCGAGACGGAGATCCTCGAAGGGGTCATCGGCGACGAGACCGCGAAGCTCCCGTTCACCGACTGGCAGCCCCGCTCCGAGATCGAGGCCGGCGCCGACCTCCGGATCGAGGACGTGTACGTGCGGGAGTTCCGCGGCGTCCCCTCGATCAACCTCACCGAGTTCTCGACGGTGACGCCGCTCCCCGACCCGGTCGAGGTCGCCGAGGACGCCCCCCGGCTCTCGGTCGCGGACGCCGTCGCCTCCGGCGGGATGTTCGACGTCGAGGTCGTCGGCAACGTCCTCGAGATCCGGGATGGCTCCGGACTCATCGAGCGCTGTCCGGAGTGCGGCCGCGTCGTCCAGAACGGCCAGTGCCGGAGCCACGGCGACGTGGACGGCGAGGACGACCTCCGCGTGAAGGCCATCCTCGATGACGGCACCGACACGGTCACCGTCGTCCTCGACGACGAGCTGACCGCCGAGGTGTACGGCGGCGACCTCGACGACGCACTCGACGCCGCGAAGGACGCGATGGACAAGGAGGTCGTCGCCGACGACATCGCCGACTCGCTCGTCGGGCGCGCGTACCGCGTCCGCGGGAATCTCTCGGTGGACGACTACGGCGCCACCCTCGACGCGGACGAGTTCGAACTCGCGGACGACGACCCGGCCGAGCACGCCAGCGCCGCGCTCGCGGAGGTGGGCGAATGAGCGACGACGGGCCGGGCGCCCGGGAGGTCGCCTACCGGCTGTTCGCCGCCGAGTTCGACGACGCCTCGCTGTCGTACTCCGAGAGCGACGAGGAGCGCGCCCCCAACTACGTCGTGACGCCGACCGGCGCGCGGGTGAACCGCCTGTTCGTCGCGGGCGTGCTCACCGAGGTCGAGCGCGTGAACGACGAGACGCGCCGCGGGCGCGTCGTCGACCCCTCCGGCGCGTTCGTCACCTACGCGGGCCAGTACCAGCCGGAGGCGCAGACGTTCCTCGAACGCGCCGAGCCGCCGGCGTTCGTCGCGCTCACGGGGAAGGCGCGCACCTTCGAACCCGAGGACTCCGACCGCGTGTTCACCTCCGTGCGCCCGGAGAGCCTCAACGAGGTCGACGCCGACACCCGCGACCGCTGGGTCGTCTCCGCCGCGGAGGCCACCCTCGACCGCCTCGCGGTGTTCGCGAAGGCGCTTGACTCCGACCTGCGGGGCGACGACCTCCGCGCCGGGCTGGAGGCGGGCGGCGCCCCGGCTCCGCTGGCGGCCGGGATCCCGAAGGCGCTCGACCACTACGGCACCACGGCGGCCTACGCCGAGGCGGTCCGCCGGCTCGCGGTCGACGCCCTCGAGATGATCGCGGGCGACCGCGACGAGGTCCGCGCCCTCGACGTCGCCCCCGACGAGGGGGAGGCGACCGAAATCGGTCCGCTCCCGGACACCGACGTGACGATCGAGGAACCGGCCGCCACGACCGGAAGCGACGAGGTCTCGGAGGAGGACCCCGTCTCCGAGTCGGCCGCGGACGCCGAAGCCTCAGTCGACGACTCGGCTGAGCCGGCGACGGACGACTCGGCCGACGCGGAAATCGACGAATCGGCCGAGCCGGCGACCGACGCGGAGATCGACGAATCGACCGAGCCGGAACCCGGTTCGCCCGGCGAGTCAGAACCCCTCTCCGACGCGGACGATTCGGACGAGACGACCGACGTCGCTGACGCCGCCGATACTCCCGACGACGGCGGTCTCGGCGACTTCGACGCGAGCGGGGACGGTGCGGACGCAACCGCCGACGACGCGGCCGCGACCACGGAAGACGACGCGGACGCGACCGCAGACGACGACGCGACCGCGGACCTCGATCCGGACGCCGACGCCGACGACATGTACCAGCTCGACGACGAAGAGCGCGAGGAGATCGAGTCCGAGTTCGGGACCGACTTCTCGACCGGGACCGAGGTCGACGAGCCGGGCGAGGCCGACATCGACGTGCCCGACCCCGAGGACCTCGCCGAGGAGTCTGTCGACGATTCCGCGGCGGCGGCGGACGACGCGGATGCGCCCGGTGCCGAAAGCGACGAGACCGACGCCACCGACTCCACGACCGATGACGACGCCGAGACTGGGGCCGAGACCGACACCGACGCCGACACCGAGGACGTCGACCTCGAAGCCGCGGCGGTCGCGGCGATGGCCGACCTCGACGACGGCGACGGGGCGCCCCGCGAGGCGGTCGTCGAACGCGTCGCGGACGAGCGCGGCGTCGAGCCGGGCGCGGTCGAGGACGCCATCCAGGACGCGCTGATGAGTGGGCAGTGTTACGAGCCGGGCGACGGACTGCTCAAGCCGATCTGATGGCGCGGGTCGAGCCGGTCGTCGGCGAGCCGGCGGCCGTGGCCGACCTCGGTGGGGAGCGCGCGCTGCTCGTCGCGGACGTCCACGCCGGCATCGAGGTCGGCCTGCGCTACGAGCGCGGCGTCGAACTGGACTCCCGCGCCGACGCGCGCCGCGAAGCACTCTGTGACCTCGTCGCCGAGACCGACGCCGACCGGCTCGTCGTCCTCGGCGACCTCGCGCACCGGATCGGCGCGCCCGACGGCGACGAGCGCGAGGAGCTGGAAACCCTGATCCGTGCCGTCACGGACCGAGTTCCGATGACGCTCGTCGAGGGGAACCACGACGCGGGCGTCGCGGCGGCGTTCGCCGCCGACCTCGACGTGATCGGTGCGGGCGGCGGCGTGCTTGGGGATACCGTCGCGGTCTGTCACGGCCACACGTGGCCGGACCCGGCGCTCCTCGACGCCGACGTGGTGTGTATGGGCCACGAACACCCCCAAGTGCGACTGGAGGACGCGGTCGGCGGCTCGCGCGTCGAGCGCGCGTGGCTCCGCGGGGAACTCGATCCCGCGGCGTTCGTACAAGACGGCGGAAACGAGGGGGACGACTCCGACCCGCCCGAGCTCGTCGTCTTCCCCGCATTCAACGAGCGGTCCGGGGGGACGTGGGTGAACGTCGAGGGGCAGTCGTTCCTCGCGCCGTACCTCCCCGAGGCGCTCCCGTCCGGGGACGCGTACCTGCTCGACGGGACGCGGCTCGGGGGCTTCCGGCGGGTGTGAACCGACGAAAACGAGTCTAACTACTCTTCGACCTACTCCTCGACCGGCCGGAACCGGAACCCGTCCCACTCCTGGCTCTCGGGCTCGCGGATGCCGGCGCCCGGCTCGCGCAGCTCGGCGGCGTAGACCGGCTCGACGCGGTCGCCGATGTCGACGGTGAACTGCTCGTCGTCGTCGCCGCCGCCGCTCCCGGTCTCGGCTATCTGCCCGAGCGCGCGGACCGGCGGCCCGTCGTACTCGTCGCCCATCTCGAACTCGACGATCGCGAGGGTGTTCGGCTCGCGGACGCCCGGCGGCGTCGCGGTCGAGGTTGTCCAGGTGACGACCCGCCCCTCGTACTCGCGGAGGTCGACCGTCCCGACTCGCTCGGCGCCGTTCGGGCTCACGGTGTGGGGCGGGTGGGTGACCGTCCCGTCCGCGTACTCCGCCGCTTCGAAGGTCGGTTCCTCGTCGCTCGGCCCCTCGCCGTCGCTTCCGGTCGCGTCGTCGTGCTCGTTGTCGCTCATTGGCTGCCCTCCAGGATGGTGGTGGTCACGCAGTTCCCGAACCCGCCGACGTTGCAGGCGAGACCCGTGTCGGCCTCGACCTGTCGCGGGCCGGCGTCGCCCGTGACTTGTTTGAATATCTCGTACACCTGTGCGACGCCGCTGGCGCCGAGCGGGTGGCCCTTCGATTTGAGACCGCCGGAGGTGTTGATCGGGAGGTCGCCGTCGCGGTCCGTGACTCCCTCCTCGACAGCCTTCCACCCCTCGCCCTTCTCGAAGAAGCCGAGGTCCTCGCTCTGGAGGAACTCCAGGATGGTGAACATGTCGTGGAGTTCGGCCACGTCGACGTCGTCCGGGTCGATTCCGGCCATCTCGTAGGCGATATCGGAGGAGTCGACGACGCCGCCCATCGTCGTCGGGTCCGCGCGCTCGTGGACGACGTGCGTGTCGGTCGCGCCGCCGATCCCCGAAATCACGGCGTAGTTGCCCTCGGGCGCGTACTCCTCGGCGACGGACTCGGGACAGAACACGAGCGCCGCGGAGCCGTCGGTGATCGGACAGAAGTCGTACAGCCGGAGCGGATCCGCGACGATCGGCGAGTCGAGGACGGTGTCGAGGTCGACCTCCTTTTGAAACTGGGCGTGGGGGTTGTCCACGCCGTTCGCGTGGTTCTTCACCGCGACCTTCCCGAGGCTCTCGCGGGGCGCGTCGTACTCGTCGAGGTACAGGCGCGCGGTGAGACCCGCAAAGGAGGGGAGCGTCACGCCCTGTTTGTACTCGATCGGGTGGGTGAGCGACGCGATCACGTCGGTCGCCTCCGCGGTCGTCCGGTGGGTCATCTTCTCGCCGCCGACGAGCATCGTGAGGTCGCTCGCGCGGGAGGCGACCGACTGCCACGCCGCGTACACCCCGGCGCCGCCCGACGAGGAGGTCTGGTCGATCCGCGCGGTGTAGGCCGGCTGGGCCGCCAGGTCGTGGGCGAGCGCGTTCGGGACGCCGGTCTGGCCCTCGAACTCGCCGCTGGCCATGTTCGAGACGTACAGGTGATCGAGGTCGTCGCCGTCGACGCCGGCGTCGTCGAGCGCGGCCGCGCCCGCCTCCGCCAGCAGCTCCCGCACCCAGGCGTCGCGCTGCCCGAACCGGGTCATCGACGCGCCGACGATCGCTACGCGTTCCATACGCGTGGGTCGACCGGGGTCACCTAAAACGTACCTCTCCGCGGTCGCCGGGAGTCGGTCGGCGGGCAGCCTCCTCGCTCCCGGTCGGTCTCACGGCTCCCGATCTCACTCCGCGCGTCGTCCGCCGTGCCCGGGGTAGTCACGCTCGAACCGCGACCCGATCTCCTCGCGGTCGAGCCGGATCACGACCGGTCGGCCGTGCGGGCAGGCGTAGGGGTTCTCGCAGTCGTCGAGCCGGTCGAGGAGGTCGACGACCCGCCCCTCGGTCAGCGAGGTGTTGCCCGTGACCGAGGGGTAACACGCGAGATCGGCGAGCAGCTCGTCGACGGCGTCCGCGACCGGTTCGTCGCCCGCGGCGGCGTCGTCGACCAGCGCGGACAGGACGTCGCGCAGGAGGTCGGGGTCGAGCGCGGCGTCGAAGACGGCCGGGACCGCCGTCACCGCGACCTCGCGCTCGCCCGCCCGCTCGGCTCTGAATCCGATCTCGGACAGGCCGTCGACGAACTCCTCGAACAGCGCCGCCTCGCGCGCGGTCAGCTCGATGCGGACCGGCTCAGCGAGCGCCTGCGCGTCCGCGCCGTCCGCGAAGACAGCCTTGAGCCGCTCGTAGTTCACCCGCTCGTCGGCCGCGTGCTGGTCGATCAACACGAGACCATCCGGCGCCTCCGCGACGACGTACGTCTCGTGAAGCTGGCCGAGTATCCGCAGCGAGGGCAGCGAGTCGAACTCGCGCTCGCTCTCCGTCGCCTCGCCGTCGAGGGTCCGCTGTCGCGTCGCGGGGTTCGTTCGGGGGGTCGAGCGCGTCGCGTCCGACGGCGTCGTGCCCGACTGTGTCGTGTCCGATCGTGCCGTGTCCGATCGCGCCGTATCCGACCGTGCTTCCCGCGTCTCGCGTTCCGCTGCCGCGTCGTCGGTGGGTTCCGTCTCGGTCGTCCCGGCGATGTCTCGACTCTCGCTTCCGGCGACGTCGTCGTTCGACGGCGGTTCCGCGCCGCGATCCGCGGAATCGTCCTGCCAGCTTCGGGGAGAGGGTCGAGCGGCGTCGCTCGCACCGTCGGTCGCGTCGTCGGTCACGCCGCTACCCAGATCGTCGACCGCCCACGCCGCGTCGTCGTCGGGGTCCAGTTCGGTCGGACTCGCCGACTCTTCGGCGTCGGTTTCGGTCGACAGTCCGCGGTTTTCGGGACTTCCGCCGGGCGTTTGCTCGGAATCGGACGACCCGTCCGACTCGGTCGCCGTCGTCGGTTCGCGTCCCTCGCGCGCGGCGCGTTCGTGGTCCGTGTCCGCGCCCCCGACGGCTTCGTCGTCGGGCGTCTCCGGAGTGACGGCGGTCTCGTCGGGCGCCGACTGGCCGCGGGGCGCCGTCGACCGGATCAGGCCGTGGTCGAGCAGGGCGTCCTCGACGGCCGCCTCGACCGCCGACCGGACCACCGGCTCCTCGTCGAAGCGCACCTCCAGCTTCCGGGGATGGACGTTCACGTCGACGTCGCCGGCCGGGACTTCGACGAAGAGGACCGCGAACGGGTAGCGGTCGGGCGCCAGCTGGCCGCCGTAGGCGTCGAGGGTCGCCTCGCGGAGCGCGCTCGCCGTGACGTACCGGCCGTTGACGTACGTCAAGAGGTAATCGCGGGTCGAGCGGGCGGTCTCTGGGTGCGAGACGAGACCCGTGACTCGCTTGACGGGGGAATCGTCGGCGTCGGCCGCCGTTTCGTCGGCGTTCGCCCCGTCGTCGGGCGTCCAGTCGACGTCGATCATCGACTCGGCGACCTCGCGGCCGTAGACGGCGAGGACCGCCGACCGGAGGTCGCCGTTCCCCTCGGTCGCGAACGTCTCGCGGCCGTCGTGCTCTAGGGAGACCGCCACGTCCGGATTCGCCAGCGCGTAGCCGGTCACGACGGTGTTCACGTGGTCGAATTCGGTGGCGGTCCGCTTGAGGAACTTCTCGCGGGCGGGGGTGTTATAGAAGAGGTCGTCGACCTCGACGGTCGTCCCCGCGGGACAGCCGGCGGGGCGTACCTCGCCCACCTCGCCGCCCTCGACGGAGATCTCCGCGCCGGCCTCGGCGTCCGGGGGTCGCGACCGCACCGTCAGTCGGGAGACGGCGCCGACGGTGTACAGCGCCTCGCCGCGGAAGCCGAGGGTGCCGACGCCGCGGTCGAGGTCCTCGATGTCACCGATCTTCGAGGTGGCGTGTTCGGCGACGGCCGCCTCCAGCTGGTCCGCGGGGATGCCCACGCCGTCGTCGCGGACGCGGATCCCCTCGGTGCCGCCGGAGTCGACCGAGACGGCGACGCGGCTCGCGCCCGCGTCGAGGCTGTTCTCGACCAGCTCCTTCACGACGCTCGCGGGGCGTTCGACGACCTCGCCGGCCGCGATCCGCTGGACGGTCCGCTCGTCCAACCGCTCGATGTTTGGCGGCTCCATTCGTACGCTCCGTCTGACGAGCGCGCACTTCAAGGCGTTGTCGCCCGCGGCGACGCGAGGTGGACGGGTTCTCGGAGAAGCCGTCATTTACGAGTAAAACCACGGGCGCGTGCCGACGAGCGGCCGGAGGCCGCGAGTCGCACGCGCGAGGGAGTCGGTCGCCCGAGCGAAGCGACGGGCGACCGACGAGGTTGGGGAGGCGTGAGGTGCGGTTGCGGTGCTGTGCGGGGTGGGACTCAAAGGGGCAGTCGGCTCCGGGAAGACGGCCGATGTAAGCACCGCAGCGAACGGAGTGAGCGAGGAGCGCAGCGAGGCCTTCGACCGGAGCCGACTGGGGCTTTGGCGGTCTTCACTGGGATAGCAGCCGTTTCCGATCGAGCAACAGCACCCGCTCTGTCCGTCCCCGATTCAGCGAAAAAGTGCGAACGATCGGTTCACACGGAGTCGTCTACGAGAGAGTATCCTCCTTAAGCGACCGCGGCCGCGATCTCCTCGTCGGTGAGGAACACGTCCTCGCCGGTCTCGGCGTCGAACAGGTGGAGGTCCGTCTCCTCGAAGACGACGCCGACCTCGTCGCCCGCCTCGGGCTTGACGTTCGCGGGCGCCCGCGCGAGGAAGTCGTCGTTCACGCTGAGGTGAACGTAGTTGTCGGAGCCGATCGGCTCGACGACCTCGACGGTCGCGGCCAGCGTCTCGTCGCCGGTCGGATTCTCGACGATCCCCATGTTCTCGGGACGGATTCCGAGCGTGTACGGGCCGCTTTCGAGGTCGTGGCCCGCGACGTAGTCGCGGCTGAGCGTGAACGCGAGTCCCGAGTCCTCGTCGCGAATCGTCGCGGTCGTCCCGTCGGTCTCCACGTCGACGTCGAGGAAGTTCATCGACGGCGAGCCGATGAAGCCGGCGACGAACTTGTTCACGGGGTTCTGGTACACCTCTGTCGGCTCGCCGACCTGCTGGAGCTCGCCGTCGTTCAGGATGGCGAGGCGGTCGCCCATCGTCATCGCCTCCTCCTGGTCGTGGGTGACGTACATCGCGGTGACGCCGAACTCCTTCTGTAGCTTCTGGATCTCCGCGCGCATCTCGGTGCGGAGCTTCGCGTCGAGGTTCGAGAGCGGCTCGTCGAAGAGGAACACCTCCGGCTCGCGGGCGATGGCCCGGCCGAGCGCGACGCGCTGCTTCTGCCCGCCGGAGAGCTCGTCGGGCTTGTCGTCGAGGAGGTCCTCGATGCCCATCATCTCCGCCATCTCTCGGACGCGCTCGTGGCGCTCCTCCGTCGTCATCTCGGTGCTCATCTTCAGCCCGAACGCCATGTTCTCGCGGACCGTCTTGTGCGGGTACAGGGCGTAGTTCTGGAACACCATCGCGACCGGGCGCTCCTTCGCGTGGATGTCGGTGACGTCCTCGTCGTCGAAGCTGACGGTCCCGGAGGTCGGCTCTTCGAGTCCCGCCACCATCCGGAGGGTGGTCGTCTTCCCGCACCCGGACGGGCCGACCACGGTCACGAACTCCCCGTCGTCGATCTCCAGATCCAGGTCGTCGACGGCGACGATGGTCCCCCTGTCGAACTCCTTCCGGAGCGTATCGAGCGTGACGCGTGCCATTTCCCTGAAGACTGGTCCGCTGGCATATGAGTTCTTTGCTGTTTTTCTGATATATGGTGAACTATCTCTTCTCAAATATCGCGTTCATCGGCAGCGACCGAAGCGACTGCCGAGCGACTCGATCGGTGGAGAGTTGATCCGGGTCGATCCGTATCAATCCGGATCGATCGGGATGTACCCCAAACACTAAATGTATGAAAATATAATTCATCATTTGTTCTAGCCACATGAACGAGAAACGTAGAACGCTGCTCAAGGCGATGGGGGGATCGACTGCGCTCGCGGGACTCGCGGGCTGTATCAGCACTGGTGGCGACGGCGGCGACGGAGGTGACGGTTCCGACGGTTCCGACGGAAGCGATGGCGGCGACGGTTCCGATGGCGGCGACGGTTCCGATGGCGGCGCCGGGAACTCCGGCTCCGCGCGGCTGTGGGCCGACCTCACCGACGCCGAAGACGAGGACATGGACGCGTACATCTCCGACTTCGAGGAGGAGTCGGGCTACACCATCAACAAGGAGGCGCCCGGCGGCGAGCTCGACCAGCAGCTCGAAACGGCGATTCCAGCCGGTGACGGCCCGGATTCGTGGATCTGGGCGCACGACTGGGTCGGTCGGTTCGCGGTCCGCGAGGACCCGCCGTTCCTGTACGACGCGAGCGACGACGTCGACGTCTCACTCGACAGCTACACCGAGACCGCACAGCAGGCGGCCCAGTTCGACGGCGGGCTCTACGGCCTGCCGTTCGCGTCCGAGACCGCCGCGCTGTACTACAACGCGGACATGGTCGAGGAGCCGCCGGAGACGCTGGAGGAGATGGTTTCGGTCATGGAGGAGCACCACGATCCTGAAAACGGCCAGTACGGGCTATCCTTCCCGGGTGTCGACCCGTACCAGGCGAGCGGATTCATTCAGGCGTACGGCGGCGACCTCTTCGACGAGGAGAACCTGGAGGTCACCGTCGACAGCGACGCGTGTAAACGGGGGATGGACGCGCTCGAAACCCTCTACGAGTACATGCCTGCCGACCCGGGCTACGAGTCGCAGATCGTCGCGTTCTCAGACGGGCTCGCGCCGTTCGCGATCAACGGTCCGTGGGAGCTCGGCAACCTCCAGAGCGAGGTCGACAACCTCGGCGTCACGACGCTGCCGACCGTCGACGGCAACAACCCGCGCTCGTACTCCGGCGTCCAGCTGTTCTACTTCAGTTCGATGCTGGCCGACGCGGACCAGTCGACGGTCGACGCCGCGACCGGACTCGCCGAGTGGTACACGACGAACCCGGAGATCATCCGGAACAACGCCGAGTCGCAGGGGTACATTCCGGTCCTCGGCGAGGTCGTCGAAAGCGGCGACGTCGCGGACGAGGTCCAGGCGTTCGCCCAGCAGGTGGAACACGGCGTCCCGATGCCGAGCCACCCCGACATGGACAGCGTCTGGACGCCCGTGACGGACGCGTTGGAGCGCGTCTTCAACGGCGACCAAGAGAGCGACGCCGCGCTCGACCAGGCCGCCTCCGAGATCCGGGAGGCGCTGTAGGCACCCTCCGGAGCGATGGCCTCTTCGCAACCCGGAACCGGCGTGAGCGGACTGGGTCGCCTGCGCTCGGCGCTGCCCTTCTCCAGTCGCGACTGGGGACTGCTGTTGGTCGCGCCCGGCGTCATCCTCTTTTCGAGCTTCATGCTGTACCCCATCTTCTATCTCTTCTACATCTCGCTCACCGACGCGACGTTCGCCGGGTCGGTGATCGGGGGCGGCGCCGAGCTGATCGGGCTGGAGAACTACGTCCAGCTGATCGGCGACTCGCAGTTCAAGACGTCGATGATCACGACGTGGCTGTTCGTCGCCGTCTCGCTCGTGATCAAGGTGTTCCTCGCGGTGGGGATCGCCCTCCTCTTGAACCACGCCCGCGTCGCGGGCAAGCGATACATGCGCGCGGCGGTGATCGTCCCGCTGGGGTTCCCCGGCATCTTCACGATCACCGTCTGGCGCGGGATGTTCAGCGACGCGCGCTACGGCGTGTTCAACACGATACTGGGACGATACAACGAGTTCATGTCCTCGCTGTCGGCGCCCGAGATACTCCTGTTCGACGTACCGATCGGCTTCCTCAGCGGCCGCTGGGAGGCGTTCTTCGCGTACGTCACCACGGAGGTGTGGCTGGCGTACCCGTTCATGGTGATCATCATCGTGAGCGCCTTACAGGACGTACCCCGGTCGCTCCACGAGGCGGCGATGGTCGACGGCGCGGGCGCGCTCCAGCGGTTCCGCACCGTCACCCTGCCCGCCATCAAGGGACCGGTGCTGTTCGCGTCGATCCTCACCGCCGCGACCTCCTTCCAGCAGTTCCTGATCCCGTGGGTGTTCAACCAGGGTGGACCGTCGCGACAGAACGAGCTGATCATCGTGTACGGCTACCGCGAGGCGATCACGTTCAATCAGTTCGGCTTATCGGCCGCGATCCTGATCGTCGGCATCGCGTTCGTCGGGCTGTTCATGTTCGTCGCCGTGCGCTACGGCGGTCTCGCAGAGGGGGTGGGTGACGAATGAATCCCCTCGCCTCCGCGGCCGCGATGGTCGTCTCCGCAGCCGCGCTGGTCCGCGCGAAGCTCGTCGCGTTCGCGACCGCGCCAAAGCGGTTCTCCGTGATGATCCGGCGAGCGGTTTACGACGTTCGCACGGGGAAGCGCACGTCGTGGGACGTGACGAAGAGCGTCCTGATGACCCTGTTCGGGCTCGCGATGGTGCTCGTGCTGCTGTTCCCGCTGTTCTGGATCACGAGCGCGTCGCTCGCGGAGGGGTCGCGGCTGTTCAACACGAGCGGCATCTTCCCGGACCCGTCGACGTACAACCTCGGCGCGTACCGGTGGGTGATCTTCGAGTCCGACTTCTTCTTCGTCGACGGCGACTGGGGGTACCCCCAGCTCGTCCTCGGCGGGAGCGGCGGGCTGGTGGGCTTCCAGTGGGCCGGCACCGAGACCGGTCCCGGCGCGCTGTTCAACAGCCTCTACATCGTCAGCGTGACGCTCGCGGCCGGCTTCGGGATGATCGTCCCGGCCGCGTACGCGTTCTCGCGCCGGCAGTTTGTGGGCCGCAAGCGGATCCTCTACGGCTACGTCCTCTTCACCCAGATCGGCGCCGGGCTGTCGATCGCGACGCTCGTGGCGCTGTACTCGCTGTTCAGCACCTACGGCCTGACGAACAACCTGTTCGTCCTCGGGCTGTTCTACGCCGCGTCGGCGATCCCGTTCAACACGTGGCTGCTGAAGACGTATATGGACAACATCCCCGTCTCCTACGAGGAGGCGGCGATGGTCGACGGCGCGAGCTTCCTCGACACGATCCGGGAGGTGATCCTCCCGCTGACGAAGCCGGGACTCGCGGTCGTCCTGATCTTCGTCTGGCTCGCCGGCTGGAACGAGTTCATCATCGCGCAGACGCTGCTCCGCCCCGAGAACTACCCGCTCTCGGTGGAGCTGTACAACATCGCGACCGAGGGCCGGTTCTCGACGCCGTGGACCCGCTTCGCGGCGTTCGCGAACCTGTTCGCGCTGCCGGTCGCGATCGTCTACTTCGCGGCCCAGCGATCCGTTGAGGACGGTCTCTCGTTCGGCGGGATGGAGGGATAGGCGGACCGCTCGCGGTCCGTCGTTCGTCCGTCTGCGTTTCTCGTTTCTGGCTCTGTTGAAACCCTCAGCAAGTGATATGTTCTGCTCCGATTGCGGTCAATACAGGAGAAGCACGTATCATTCAGTACAGGCGGCATATTTAGGTCGGTATTACTCAATTAAACGACTAATGACTGATTGGGAGCGAGTAAGACAAGAACTCAAAGAGGCGGGATATTCTGGATTTGAGTTCGATAGCGGCGATACAGCCGTGCCGGGATTGTCCGGTGAGTGGGTCTCCGGTAATATCCCACGTGAGGGAGGATTGAAACACGAGAACCAACCACTTAGGATACGGATTCTCGACGCGCTACCCGGGGGTGATACTGTGGAAACCGACCCGGAAAATGCCCCGGAAAGCATACGCAACATCGCCACTGAACACGGGTTGGAAGTCGTGATATTCAGCGTCTCTGCCGACGAGGCACGTATCGCACTTTGTGACCCCTCAAAACATGATTTGTAACGGTATGTTCGCACTCTTCACCGACCAGACGTTTCATGCGATGATATTTCTGGAGAATAGAACTTCAACAGAGCCTCGTTTCTCGTCTTCGCGGTCCGTTTTCGCCTGACGACCCGATCCGGATCGCGATCGATCGTCGGCACCGCTCCGTACAGCGCCGCCCCGCACAGCGCCTCACGCCTCCCCAGCCTCGGCGGCCGGCCCGGCGCGGCTCCGCCGCCGGCGACGCCACCGCGGAAGCGTTCGTAAAATAGCCGCAGTCGCCCGAAGACGTTCCCGCTCAGTCGTCCGCGCTCGGGACGGGTGGCGCACCCGTGAGCCGGTCGCGGTCGTGGGGCGCCTCGAAGTCGAGGTCGGGGCCGCGCGCGATGATCCCGGAGGGGGTCACGTCGGGGTGCGTGGTGTAGTAGTGCTCCTTGATGTGTGCCATGTTCACCGTCTCGGCGACGCCGTCGGTCTGGTAGAGGTCGCGCAGGTACGGCCAGAGGTTCTCGTACTGGTGGATGAACTGCCGGTTGCACATGAAGTGGGTGTGGTACACCTGATCGAAGCGGATCAGGGTGGTGAACATGCAGATGTCCGCCTCGGTGAGCGAGTCGCCCACGAGGTAGCGCTGGTCTGCGAGCCGGTCGTCGTAGCGGTCGAGGGCGTCGAACAGGTCGTCGATCGCCTCGTCGTAGGCGCTCTGTGAGGTGGCAAACCCGGCGCGGTAGACGCCGTTGTTGATCGGCTCGTAGATGTCGGTGATCACCTCGTCGACGTCCGCGACGGTCGCGTCGTCGTCCGCGTCGGGCAGCAGCGAGACACCGTTCCCGAGGTCGGCGAACGCGGTCGAGAGGGTGCGGAGGATCTCGCGCGACTCGTTGTTGACGATGGTCTCCTCGTCTTTGTCCCACAGCACGGGCACCGTCACCCGGCAGGTGGCGTCGGGGTCGGCCGCGACGTACAGCTCGCGGAGGTAGTCGCTGTCGTGGAGGTGGTCGCGCGTGCAGCCCTCCTTCTCGGGGCTGAACTGCCAGCCGTCCTCGTCGCGGTACGGGTCGACGACCGAGACGCTGATCGCGTCTTCCAGCCCGAGCAGCGACCGCGCGAGCAGCGTCCGGTGCGCCCACGGACAGGCGTACGAGACGTACAGGTGATACCGGCCGGCCTCCGGCTGGAAGCGCTCGTCCGGCTCGGCGTCGACGTGGTCGGGCACGTCGCTGCCCGCGACCCAGTTCCGGAACGTCGTCTCGCCGCGCTGGAACGCCCCCTCCTCGTCGGTCGTTTCGTAGGTGTCCGTGCGCCACTCGCCGTCGACGAGCTGATTCATACGCAGTAGTTGGGCTTCGGTCCCTATAACGTGGGCGGGGACACGCGTGTCACCCGTTTACGTTACATATACTGAGAGTTCCCGATCTCCCCGGTTACGATCGGTCGCGGACGGATCGACCGTGGCTGCCTCTGAATCCTCAGTCGCTCGCTTATATATCGTTGCCAGTAGATCGGCGATCGACACCTCCAAAGCCCCAGTCGCGAGGACTCGCGCGGCTCGCTGCGGTCCTCGCTCAGTCGCTGACGCTCCTTCCCTGCGGTCCTTGCGTCGCCGTGCTTCGCCCTCGCGACTGCCCCTTTGAGTCCCGCCCCGCACCGCACAGCGCCTCACGCCTCCCCAGCCTCGTCGGTGGTCCTCCGCGTTGCTCCGGACCACCGACTCCAGCGAGGGACCGAAGGTCCCTCTGGCAGCCGGCGCGTAGCGCCGGCGACCTCGCGCGTGCTGCTCGGCCGCAAGGCGGCCTCACAGGCACGCGCCACCGCATCTGTTTATAAACAAAACGCCGTCGTCCCGATGGCTTTTCGTCGTCGCTCGCGTGTCCCGATCCATGACCGAGGAAGTCGAGTCGGCGCCGTCGGTCGCTGTCGTCGGCGGCGGCGCGGTCGGCGTCACGGCGGCCTACGACCTCGCGGTCCGCGGCGCCGACGTGACGCTGTACGAGCGTGGCGAGCTGGCGGCCGAGAGTTCGGGGCGCGCGGCGGGCGTCCTCTACGACGCCTACGCCGAGGACGTCGACGCCGCGGTCGGCGCCCGCGCACTAGAACGGTTCCGCGCGTTCGACCGGTCGCTGCCGGGGTTCTCGTTTTCGCCCTGCCCGTACGTGATCGCGGTCCGCGAGGGCGACGCCGACGCCGACGCCGTCCCAGCGATGGTCGAGCGCATGCGCGACCACGGCCGCGAGGTGTCCCTCGTCGACCCCGACGAGCTCGGCGAGCGCTTCCCGTCGCTCCGGACCGACGACCTCGCCGTCGCGGCGGTCGCCGAGGGCGCGGGGTGGACCGACCCGCCGAGCTACGTCCGTGCGCTCGGCGAGCGGGCCGCCCGGGAGGGCGTCGCGGTCGAGACGGGGGCACCGGTCGCGCTCGGCCCGCGGACCGACGCGGGCCGAGAGATACGGGTTCGCAACGCCGGCGACGACGGGAACTCGGAGACCGAGACCCGCGCCTTCGACGCCGTCGTCGTCGCCATCGGGGCGCACACCCGGTCGCTGCTCGCGGACGCCGGCGTCGCGGTCCCGGTCGTCCCCTATCGCGTCCAAGCCCTCGTGGCTCGGGACACCTACGACGGGCCGATGACCTACGACGCCACCGCGGACGCGTACCTCCGCCCGCACCCGGACGGCCTGCTCGCGGGCGACGGCACGGAGCCGGTCCCGGCCAACCCCGACGACTACCGACGCGAGGCCGACGACTGGTTCCGCGAGGACATCGCTGCCGTCCTCGACGAGCGACTCGCCCGCGGCGACTCCCCCGACCGCGCCGATTACACTGACCGCACTGACCCCGATTCGGATGTCTCGCGGGCGTGGGCCGGACTCTGTACGGCGACCCCCGACGGCGACCCGCTCGTCGGACCGGTCGACGCGACCGGCGAGACGGGTCCCACGCTGTTCGTCGCCGCCGGCTGGCAGGGGCACGGGTTCATGCGCTCGCCGGCGATCGGCGAGGCGGTCGCCGAGGGCATGTTGGCGTCGCTCTCCGGGATCGCGTTCGACGCGCCCGACTCGCCGTGGATCGGCGCGTTCGACCCGACCCGGTTTGACGGGGACGAGGAGTTCGAGATCGCGGAGGGGATGTCGCTGTCGAACCGGACGGAGGGGGCGTAGACCGACAGGGAGAAACGAGAGGGAAACGGCGTCAGTCGTCTTCCTCGACCACGTCGACGTCGCTCGACCCCCCGCGCTTGGGGATCTCGACGTGGAGCGTGCCGTTTCGCGTGAGCGTCGCGTTCGCGCCATCGGGCGTCACGTCGGCGTCGCGCGGGAGGTCGACGCTGCCGGACAGCGAGACGCCGCGGCCGGGGAACACGAGGTCGTGGCCGTCGTAGAAGTCGCGGAAGCGTTCTAAGTTTACCTCGACGGTGTGATCGAGGAAGGTGACGTCGACGTCCTCGCCGCGGACGCCGGGGGCGTCGAAGACGACGAGGTAGGCGTCGTCGCTCTCGAGGAGGTCGGTGGAGAGCGGGCGGCGCTCCTGGACGCGGCCCCACCCGCGGCCGACGCGTTCGAGGGCGCTGCGGAGCGCGGACCGACCGGTCTCGACGAGTCCGCCCACGGCTCACACCTCGATTTCGACGAGGTCGCTCCCGCCGCAGTACGGACAGGAGAGGTCCTCGACCGCGTGGTCGTCGGGCACGTCGTACGTGTAGTGGTTCTCGAACATGTCCAGATCGCAGTCGTCGCTGACGCACTTGACCTCCATCGTCGATGGCATGTCCGATCGTAGTGTCGGCGAGGGCTTAAACGGCGTGGCGGCGGCGACGCTGGGGCGCGAAACGCGCCGCGCGGCGGTCAGATCCCAGCGCCGCGAAGCCGCTCGGGAACGACCGTTCGCTCCGCGAGCAACGCGACGAGGATCCCGACCGCGACTCCCGCCAAGAACCCGGGACCGTACGGGAAAAGCGCCGGGGCGAACGCGAGCGCAACGCCGAGCCAGACCGACGCGAGGAGGATCGCGGCGCCCGCGGCGAGGTACGTCAGCGTCTCGCGGCGATCCTCTGGGACTCGGTCACGCGCCAGCCACGCGATCGGTCCGAAGACGAGGGCGGTCCCGGCCGCCCACGCGGCCGCGACGCCCCACGGCCGCGGCTCGGTGGCGTAGAACTGTGCCGCGGCGAAGAGGAAGACGCCGCCGAACACGACGTATCGCACGACGCGCAGTCGGGTCGAAACCGTCTCGGAGGGCATACGATTCGATCCCGAGCGAGCTGACATAAATAATTCCCCGCCGCGTTCCGTGCTGTGCGTTCCGCCGCCGCGTTCCGTGCTGTGCGTTCCGTCGCCGCGTTCCGTCCGCGTGTCCGGCCCCCGACGTTCCGCACGCTTTTCCCGTCTCGGCCGACTACGGAGGGTAACATGACCGATTCGCCCGCGTCGGCCCGGGGGTCGCTCCCGGCCGACCCGAACGACCTCTCCGTCACCGTCGTCGACGGGTACGTCGACGAGCCGGCCCACTTCGGCGTCCCGCCGTACCTCTCGACGTACCCCCGGTACACGGCGGGCGCGCTCGTCGACGCGGGCGTCCCCGAGTCGCAGATCACCTACCACACCATCGACGAGCTGCGCGAGGACCGGTCGAAACACGCCGATGTCGCGGACGCGGACCTCATGGTCTACGTCGGCGGGATGACGGTGCCCGGGAAGTACGTCGGCGGCACCCCCGCGGAGCCGGACGAGGTGCGCGAGCTCGGCTGGACCGCCGACGGCGTGACGCTGCTCGGCGGGCCCGTTCGATTCGGGGTCGGCGAGGAGAACGCGGGCGCACAGGAGACGCAGCGCGACGACCTCGACTACGACTTCGTCGCGATGGGCGACGTCGAGGCCGCGGCTCACGACCTCGTCCGCGAGGGGCTTGAGGGATACGGCAACCGGATGCGGACGAACGAGGAGGTCGACCGCTGGGCGCGACAGGGGGCGTTCGTGGTCGAGCAGCACCCCAACCACCCCGACTACCTCATCTGCGAGATGGAGACCTCCCGCGGCTGCGCGTACCGCTGCTCGTTCTGTACGGAGCCGCTGTACGGCGACCCGGCGTTCCGCACGCCCGGCTCGGTCGTCGGCGAGGTCGACGCGCTCTCGGACCGCGGGGTCAGGCACTTCCGGCTCGGCCGGCAGGCCGACATCCTCGCGTTCGGCGGCGACGGCGAGGCGCCGAACCCGGACGCCCTCCGCGAGCTGTACGGCGGGATCCGCGAGGTCGCGCCCGACCTCCGGACGCTCCACCTCGACAACATGAACCCTGTGACGATCACGGACTACCCCGAGGCATCCCGCGAGGCGATCCGCGTCATCGCCGAGCACAACACGCCCGGCGACACGGCCGCGTTCGGCCTCGAATCCGCCGACCCCGTGGTTCAAGAGGAGAACAATCTGCTCGTCACCGCCGAGGAGTGTTTAGAGGCCGTCCGCGTCGTCAACGAGGAGGGCGGCTGGCGCCCGGGCGACGGTCCCGAGACGACGCCGGGCGACCCGACCCGCGTCACCGGTCCCTCGACCGGCCCGGACGCCTCGCCGCGACTGCCGAAGCTGCTCCCCGGGATCAACCTCGTCCACGGGCTGACCGGCGAGCGCCCCGAGACGTACGAGCACAACAAGGAGTTCCTCCAGACGGTGTACGACGAGGGGCTGATGCTCCGTCGGATCAACATCCGGCAGGTGATGGCGTTCGCCGGCACGGAGATGGCCGAGACGGGCGCCGACATCGCGCAGGAACACAAAGAGCAGTTTCAGGCGTACAAGCGGGAGGTGCGCGAGACCATCGACAACCCGATGCTCGACCGCGTCGTCCCGCCGGGGACCGTGTTGCCGGACCTTCACCTCGAGTACCACCAGGACGGGAAGACGTTCGGCCGCCAGCTCGGAACCTACGCGCTCCTCGTCGCGGTCCCGGGCGAGCGCGAGCTTGGGACCACCATCGACGTGGCGATCACCGACCACGGCTACCGCTCCGTGACGGGCGTCCCGTACCCGCTCGACGTCAACGCGGCCTCGATGGACGAGCTGACCGCGATCCCGGGAATCAACCGGAACACGGCCGGTGATATCGTGGTCGGCCGCCCGTACGAGTCGGTCGACGCGGTCGACGCCGGGGTCGCCGACCTCGGGGCGTACGCGGTCGCCGGCGACACCGACGTGCCGATCCCCGGCCGCGACCGCCCCGGTTCCGGACCCGGACCGGCCGCGCGGTCGTCGCTCGGCCGCGGGGACTGAGCGATGTCGGGCGACGACCCGGAGACCGGCGGCGGTCCGATTTCGAGCGACGAGCCCGCCGTCACCCGGATCGAAGTCCCCGTCGACACCCGCGCTCCCGGCGGGACCACGAACGCGTACCTCCTCGACGGCCTGCTCGTCGACCCGGCGGCCCGGACCGACGCGCTCGACGCGGCGGTCGCGGAGCGCGGCTCGGACGACGCGGCCGCCCCCGCCGTCGAGGCGATCGCGGTCACCCACGCGCACCCTGACCACGTCGGCGGGGTCGCTGAGTACGCGGCCCTGACGGACGCGACCGTCGTCGCCCGCGAGGGCCACGCGGACCGATTCGCCGCGGCGGCCGGAGTCGACCCCGACGAGACGGTCGCTCCGGGCGAGACGGTCGGCGACACCGCGGTCCGCGCGGTCGACACGCCCGGACACGCTCCCGATCACCTCGCGTTCGCGGTCGGCGGTGCCGCGACGCACTCCGCCCGTTCCGCGCTGTGTTGCGGCGACCTCGCCGTCGCCGAGGGGAGCGTCGCGGTCGCCGCGCCCGAGGGCGATCTGTCCGCCTACGTCGCGAGCCTCGAACGCGTCCGCGACGCCGGTTACGACCGGCTCCTTCCGGGGCACGGTCCGCCGATAGACGACCCGGCGGCGACCTGCGACCGGCTGATCGACCATCGGCTGGCCCGCGAGCGCGACGTGATCGCCGCGATCGACGGCGGGGCCACGGACCTCGACGCGGTCGTCAACGCGGCCTACGAGAAGGACCTCTCCGGCGTGCGGGACCTCGCGCGGGCGACGGTCGCCGCGCACGTCGAGAAGCTGGTCGGCGAGGGGCGGATCGACGAGGCGTGGCGCGCGCGACTGGCGGACGCCGGCTTCGACTGACTCCGCTCGGCTGCCGCGCTCGTCGTCCGCCGAACCGACTACGGCTCCGCCTCCAACTCCCCGACGACCTCGGACAGCGGCGTCTCCGTCACGTCGACGAATCGCCCGCCGGCGGCGACGATCCCGCCGTCCGTTTCGGGGTCGTCGCCGACGTGGACGAGCGCGGGCGTGGAGGTCCCGAGCGCCTCGGCCGCGGCCTCGAACGCGGAGGGGTGGGGCTTGCGCCAGCCGCAGCCGACGCTCGTCGTGACCGCGTCGAACTCGCCGCGGAGTCCCGCGCGGATCAGCGTCCGCGGGACCAGCTCCGGGACGGCGCAGTTCGAGAGCAGGCCGACCGGGCCGCGCTCGCCCGCCCCCCGGATCGCGTCGAGCGCGCCGTCGCGCCGCGTCACGTCCGGGTCGAACGCCGCGATCACGGCGTGTCTGGCGACGTTCTGATCCGCGTCGACGCCGCGGGAGTCGAGCGCGCGGGCGACGTGTGCGGGGAGGGGGACCTCCGCGCCCGCCGGCGCCTCGACGTGTTGCTCGCCGTACGCGACGTGCCAGTCGTCGGGGACCGCCACGTCGCGGGACTCCAGTTCGCGCGCGACCGCTTCCGCCGGATCGGACGGGTACTCGACGTCGACGAGGGTCCCGAAGAGATCGAATGTGACTGCCACGATACCACCGCTTAGGGACAAACCCGGATTGAAGCTGTCGGTCGGGGAGGTGCCCCCCGGCAGCGGTCACGCGTAGCGCATCGCGGTTACACTCCGAAGTGGAGCGTGAAGAGCCGGTAGAGACCGGTCACCCACGCGCACAGCCACAGCAGCATGAAGCCGGCGACGCCCGCGCGGAGCCGCTTGCGCCAGTGGCCCATGTCCTCGTGGATCTCGTCGATGTCGACGTCGAGGTCCTCGTACGCGTCGGCGTTCCGCTTCGCTTGGAAGATCCGCACGATCCCGGTGAGCGCGAACGCCAGCAGGGCGTACGCCTGGACGCCGAAGAAGGCGTGGAGGATCGCCATCCCCGTCAGCTGATCGAGGACGCGCGGGATCATCCACCCGACGAGGGGGACGGTCGTGAGCAGGAGTCCGGCGACGATGTACCGCAGGTGCCGCATCAACACGTTCCACGACACCGTCTCCGCGTCGATCATGATCCAGGCGCCGTAGAGGAGGAACGGGAGGCTCGTCGTCACGGACACCCCGGCGAGCGCCGCGATGACCGACTCGTCGACCATACTGCCGGTACGTGCTCGGGCGCGTAAAGCCCCGCGATCCGCGTCCGGTGACGCGGTCCCGGTGGCCGGGCGCGGACGAAAACAGTTAGCGTCAGGAGCACGTATCGCCGAAGCGATGGAGGACACCTCGACGCGGTCGGAGTCGGAGTCGCCGCCGGAGGAGTCTGAGGGCCCGGCGGACGACGCCGAGGACGCTTCCCGAGACGAGACCGACATCGAAGCCCTCCGCGAGCGCGTCGAGGCGGAGTACGACTTCGACGACTTCGGACCGTCGGACATGGCCCAGATGAGCGCGGAAGAGTGGGACGCCGCCTTCGATCCCGACACGTGGATCACCGGCGACCGGCTCCTCGACCGCGTCGACGCCGAGTTGAAGTCGCGCATCGCGACCCGCGACGTGTTCGGCGTCTTGGAGCGCGTCCGCGAGGACGGCGAAGAGAGGATCCTCGTCTACTCCGACGAGGGGTACGCGATCATCCACCCCACCGGCGAGGTGCGCGGGGAGGGGACGGTGCTTCGGGACATCGAGCCGGTCGTCGCGCTCGCGGCGATGGAGTCGTACGAGGTGCCCGAGCCGCCCGAGGACTGGTCGCTCCCGCACCCCGACAGCGTCCCGGACGGGTCGGGCGAGTTCGGCAACCTCGTGATACAGGCCGTCGCCGCGGTCCAGGTGCTCGCCGGGGTCGTCCTCCTCGTCGCGAGCGCCGTGGCCGACCTCGGGACCATCGTCGCGCCGACGATGGGCATCGTCTTCCTGCTCGTCGGCGTCTTCCTGTTCGCGATGGTGGCGAACGCGCGGCTCTCGGACCGGTTCCGATCGGAGGAGTATCGGGACCGACTGCGCGCGCTCCGCGAGGCCAAGGAGCGCCCCGAGTTCGTCCCCGTCGAGGACGGCGTCGTGACCGACGAGGGCGCCGCCGCGAGCGACCGCAACCGCGACGAGTAATCCGCCGATTTCGGCGGTCTCAGACCCCGAAACCTCCTCCGTGTTGGCGGTTTCAGTCGGTGGGTTTAAGCGAACCCCGTCCTGAGTGAGCCTGTATGAAAAGGCGGGACTTCGTGCGGACGGCCGGCGGCGCGACCGCCGCCGTCGCGGCCTCCGCCGGGGCGACCGGAACGGCGGCTGCACAGGAGGTACAGCCCGACTGGCCGAGCGGCGCCGAAGGGAACGTCGGGTCGTACCAAGACGCCCGCGGCCAAGACGAGGTGACCATCTCGGTCGGCGCCGGCAGCAGCGGCCTCGCGTTCGACTCGACGCTGGTGTGGGTCGACGAGGGGACGACCATCGTCTGGGAGTGGACGGGGAACGGCGGCGACCACAACGTCCAGACGGTCGAGGACGGCGGCCCGGCCGCCCTCGACAGCGGTAATCCCGTCGGCGAGGAGGGGAACACCTACGAGTACGAGACCTCCGGTGAGGACGCCGGCATCACCCACTACCACTGCGTACCCCACACCAACACCGGGATGCACGGCGGCATCGCCGTCGGCGAGGACGTCGCCACCGTCGAAACCGGCGGCGCCAACACCGGATGGCCGGAGGACATCGCCAAGGTCGGCGTCCCGCTCCACGCCCACTGGGTCGGTATCTCCGCGATTCTCGGCATCGGGATGACGTTCGTGTTCACGTTCTACATGCTAAAGTACGGCGAGTCAGCCCACACCGGCCACGGGGGTGCCAGATGAGCTCCGGCGGCTCCTCGTACGGCGACATCCACCGATACGAGCCGGCCCGCGAGAGCACCGCCGCCGCGATCGCGATCGTCCTCCTCACGATCATCGAGGTCGTCTTCGTCGCGCTGTTCACCTACGGCCTGATGTCCGCATGGGCGTCGACGGAGGCCGGGAATATGTACGTCGGCGCGCTCCTGGCGCTCATCTTCATCGACCTCGCGTTCATTTTACTCCTGTACCGGAAGGAGTTCCTTCCGGACGTGATGATCGTGAAGAAACGCCGCCGCAAGTGGGAGGACCTGTACGTCCGCGAGGAGGACAAGGAGGGCGACGGCATCGACACCGGCAACCTCGCGGAGACGCTGAAGCGGGCGGTGTATCCGTACTACAAGAAGTGATTCGACAATGAGCCTGAAAAAGCAAGACGACATGGACCACAACGCGTGGCTCAAGAGTCAGGACCTCACGCCCATCGAGACGGCGTTCCTGACCACGCTCATCTGGCTGGACAAGCGGCTCCGCATCGTCGACTACCTCGAGCTGCTGGAGACGATGTACTACCGCGCGAACCTCCAGATGCCGAAGAGCCACACCGAGCAGTACGACCTCGACAACAAGTTCTGGTACTGGTACCCGCTGTACTCGCTCGGGTCTCTCTCCATCATCGCGTACCTGCTCGCGGCGGTGTCCGGCGCGCTGCTCGGGTTCTACTACGCGCCGTCGACCGCTGGCGCGGCGGCGCAGGGCGATCCGACCGCCGCGTACGACTCGATGGTGATGATCATGCAAGACGTCCAGTTCGGCTTCATGCTCCGGTCGATCCACCGCTGGGCGGCGCAGTTCATGGTGGCGGCGGTGTTCCTCCACATGCTGCGGGTCTACTTCACCGGCGCGTACAAGGAGCCGCGCGAGGTCAACTGGATCCTCGGCGTCGTGCTCATCGCCCTGACGCTTCTGTTCGGCTTCTCCGGGTACGTCCTCCCGTGGAAGCAGCTGTCCTTCTGGGCGGCGCAGATCGGCGTCGAGCTGGCGCTCGCGACCCCGCTCATCGGCGAGTGGGCGGCCCAGCTGCTGTTCGGCGGCTTCACCCTCAGCCAGGCGACGCTCGTGAGAATGTACATCCTGCACGTGTTCGTGTTGCCGTTCGTGGTCACCGCGCTCATCGCGATCCACGTCGGCATCGTCTGGGTGCAGGGCATTGCGGAGCCGCACTAATCCAATGACCGACGACACCACACCCATGACCGACGGAGGCACCGACGACGAGGCGCGCACCGACGGCGGCCCGCCGGCGACGGTCCCGCCGGACGACGAGACGCCGACCTGGTCCGAGCGCAAGGAGCGCAGCCAGGGGCTCGCGCAGCTCACCTACCAGTACTTCGAGCGCTCCCGGCGTGAGGACGAGGACCTGCGCGCGGAGTCGACGTACGTCGAGCGCGACGTGCTGGGCTTCCCGACGTGGCCCCACGAGACGATCCGCAACCTCGCTATCACCTCCTTTTTCCTCGGGATCATCCTGCTCGTGGCCTCGATCCTGCCGTCGCACTTCGGCGACCCGGCGAACGCCGGCTCCACGCCGGCGATCATCCTGCCCGACTGGTACCTCTACTGGTCGTTCGGTCTGCTGAAGCTCAGTCCGATCAACCCCGAACTCGCGGTGTTGGGCAGTAACATCATCGTGTCCAACGAGCTGTACGGGCTCATCGCCCACGGCGCCATCTTCGGCGTCATCACGCTCGTTCCCTTCCTCAACAAGGGGAACGCGCGGCGCCCCGTCGAGGAGCCGGGCTGGGCCGCGCTCGGCGTGGCCGGGGTCATCCTGGCGATCACGCTGGCGGCGCTCGCCATCCAGAACTTCTTCCCGGTCCCGCTCGAGCTGCTGTTCTCGCTCGTGTTCATGCTCCCGATCGTGGGCGGCGTCATCACCTACGCGGTGTTGAAGACGATGCGCGAGGGGTACATGTACGACCTCAATCGCCGGTACTACATGCTGCGGCCGCCGAAGTAACGGTCAGAACCGCCGACCCGTTTCCCCGACCGCGTCGCGCTCGCGGCTCTCACAATCCCGCCGTTCCGACGCTCCGTGTCACCCATGTCATCCTCAACAGACGGCGACTCCTCGCAGGCGTTCGACGAGACCGGCGACCCGATCGCTGGCGACGACGACGCCGACCCCCGAAACGAGCCGACCGGCCCGCGGAAGGGACCGGGCGGTCGGGAGATCGTCGTTCCCTTCAGGCTGTACAAGGCTGTGACCGTCTTCTCGACGCTCGCCGCGGTAGTGACCTACTTCGTCGGGTTCACGCTCATCGACGCCGCGACGCTTCAGATCAGCTTCGTCCGGACGACCATCGTTTACCTGCTCGATAGCGCCGGCGTCATGCCGCCGGAAGACGTGCTCGTGGCGATACTCGCGATCACCGGCGTCGGATTCATCCTCCTCGGAACCGCCGTGTACGTGCTCGGGACCCGGTTCCGCGGACAAGGGATGGGAAAGTCTCAAGACGACCCCAGCGAAACGTGAGATAATGGCAGACGAGTTTATCAAGGGCTTCGCCCTGTTCGTGATCGGCGGTCTCGGGTGGATCACCTTCGGCGGCTGGTACCGGACCCCGTCGTACTACGAGGTGGTACAGCTCGTGAACCCGCCGGAAGGTGTGAATACGGCGTACGGCGAGGTCGGTCTGCTCGCGGGCGACATGTTCTTCTGGCTGATGGTCCTCGGCGCGTTGACGTTCTGGGTGCTCATCCCGGCCAGTCGGCAGCTCCGCGACTCCCTCAACGACGACGACGCGGCAGCGAACTGAACGCACGACTCCTCGTCTCGCTTTTCCTCGTCGCGGCTTCGCTCCCAGCGGCGCGGCGACGAACCGGGAGCTTTTCACCTCCGCTCGCCCCACCCTCGCGCATGAGCGAGCCGACGCGCCGCCTCGCGGTTCTCGGCGACGGCGAGCCGGCGGCGGCGATCCGATCGGCGGCGACCGCCGCGGGCGCGCGCCTCGCCGACCTCTCCGAGACCGACGGGATCGTCGCCGTCGGAGACGCCGCGCTGCGGGACGCGATGCGCGCGGTCGCAAGCGGGGACGCTCGTTCGGTTCCGGTCCTTCCGATCGGAGACGGTCGTCACGCGGTCGACCTCGACCTCGCGACCGACCGGATCGGCGGCGTCCTCGACGGTCTCGGCGGATTCGAGACGTCGTTCGACCGCTTCTCTCGCGTCGCACATCCGGTCCTCGCGGTCGACGGAGCGGAGGACGGCCCACGTCAGTTCGCGGCGGCGGACGTCGCGTTCGTGACGGCGGCGCCCGCCCGGATCTCCGAGTACGAAATCGCGTTCTCCGACGGGGAGTCGGCATCGGTGCGTGCGGACGGCGCCGCGGTCGCCACGCCGCTCGGCAGCGACGGGTACGCGGCGGCGGCCGGCGGGCCGGTGGTGTCGCCGGGGGGCGGTCTCGCGGTCGTCCCCGTCTCGCCGTTCACGACTCGTCCGGACACGTGGGTCGCGAGCGGCGGCGTCAGCGTCACGGTCGAGCGCGAGGAGGAGCCGGTCGCGCTGGTCGTCGACGGGACGCGACGGGGGACCGTCGAGCCGCACCGGTCGGTCCGGATCGAGACCGCGACGACGGTCGATCTCCTCTCACCGACGGCCGAGGACGGCTGAGTGCGGGCGCGGTGGGTTCCACACTCGCGGCGTCGTGCTCGTCTCGCGGGCGCGCCGATCGGAAACACTCTAATACGTCGTGAACGGAAATGGTGGATATGGACCCACTGCAGTTCCTCGTTCCCCTCGGCTGGCTGTCGGCCGTCGGGCCGGTGCTGCCGTACGCGATCTTCGTGATGACCGTCGCGAACCTCGCGACGCGGCACCTCGCGCACAAGCGGCACGTCGAACAGGGACAGGACGCCGACAGCGTGGAGGCGTACACGCCGCACGTGTTCACCAACGTCGGACTCGTCCTCCTGAGCTTCCTGTTCATCCTCGACTCGCCGGTGAGCGGGACGATCCTGTCGATACTCGTGCTCGCGATGTTCATCGCCGACTTCTTCGAGCTTGAGGCGCGCAACGTCGAGGCGCGCAACGACATGGAGATCGAGGCGCCGAAAAGCTCGATCGCCGCCTCACTCATCGTGTTGGTGTGGTCGTCGTACTACGCGCTGTTCTTCGTCATCGAAGGGTTCTGGAACCAGTTCGTCGTCGCCTGACGGACGCCGACCGCGGCTCTCCTTCCGCTCTCCGCTCAGAACGTCCAGTCGCCGGTGAGCTTCATCCCCGTCGCCTTCCCCTCGGCTTCGAGCGCCGCGGCGATCTCGTCGGTGTCCCGGCGCGGGATCGACGCGTCCGCCTCGGCGAGGTCGACGACGAGTTCGGTGAGGAGGATCGCCTGCTCCCTGAGGTTCCGCGACTCCAGTTTGTCGAGCGTGTCGGCGTGGGTGTGGCCCCAGCCGCGACCGCGCCCCTCGGTCTCGCCGGAGACCATGTACCCCGGAATGCCCCGCTTCACGAACGGCCAGTGGTCGCTGTGGGGAACGAGCTCCCCGCCCGTTGATATCGGGTGATCGAAGTGGTCGCTCACGCGCTCGGCGGCCTCGGCGAGCGCGTCGAAGTCGTGGTGATCGAGCCGGAGCGTCCGGCCGAACACGTTGCTGTCGACGTTGACGACGGCGCGGACCGCCTCTCGGTCGGCCGCCTCCGCGGCCACCGACGACCCGACGAGTCCGACCTCCTCGGCGCCGAACGCGGCGAACCGCACTCCGATATCGAGCTCGTCCTCCCTGGCCGCGAGCGCCCGCGCGACCTCGACGATCGTCGCCGTCCCCGCCCCGTTGTCCATCGCGCCCTCCGCGAGGTCGTGGGCGTCGACGTGCGAGGAGACGATCAGGTGCTCGTCGGTGTCGGGACCGAGTTCGGCGACCGCGTTCCCGCTCGTCGCCGTCGGCGTCTCGCAGTCGACCGCGACGGTCACGTTGTCGCCCTCGTTCCGCCGTGCGAGCCGGGCGCCGGTCTCCTTCGAGACGCCGACCGCCGGAATCGCCCCGATCGGCGCGTCCGCGGTCCCCACGCTCCCCGTCGGTGGGAGCGTTCCCTCGACGTGGTTGGCGAAGACGAAGGCGGCGGCGCCCGCGTCGACCGCGCGGTAGTACTTCTCGCGGCGGTGGACGAACCGGTCGACGGACTCCGGTGTGTCCGACGAGACCATCACGACCTTACCGTCGAGGTCGGTCTCGAAGTCCTCCGGGACGCCGTGTGCGAGGTCGACGAACTCCCCGGTCGCCTCGCCGCTCGGGCTTCGCGGCAGCGCGATACAGGCGTTCGGGCCGACCGCGAGCGGGTCGTCGGTCGCTGCGTCGCGGACCGCGCTGTCGCCGCGCTCCCAGCCCTGGATCTCGAACGCCTCTATCGCGGCGTTGCGCGCGCCGGCGTCGGCGAACGCGTCGCGGGTCAGCTCCAGCGCCTCGCGCTCGCCCGGCGAGCCGGCCATCCGGTCGCCGACGTCGACGAGGTCGAGGAGGTGGTTCCAGCCCGCGTCGCTCGTGAACGTCTCGCCGATCCAGTCGGTCATGGGTAGGGGTGTCGCGGCCGCCGCTCAAGCGTTTCGGTGGCGGCGGGCGCGGCCGGGATTGGGGGAGGGAGGGAGGGACGGGTCGCCGGGAGCACTCAGACCGGAACGGCCGGCAGGAGGACCGCGGCGGCCTCGGCGGCCGCGAACGTCGAGTCGTACAGGTGGTTGAGGAGGAGGTAGGTGACGACCCCCAGCGCGAGCGAGAGGATCCACGCGCTCGCCGCGATCCGGCCGACGCGCCGGTGGGGCGTCTCGGTCCGCAGCTCCTGTTCCGTGTGCGTGAGTCCGAGGACGACCGCGTAGAGGACGACGGGGACCGAAATCACGGAGAGGACGATGTGAATCGCGAGCATGACCAGGTACGCCGGGTACACCGGGTCCCACAGCGGGACCCACGCGTACGCCGAGTCCAGCACGAACTCCTTGGTGCCGCCGCCCGCGACCTTCGGGAGGTACATCCCGAGGAACAGGAGGATGAGACCGAACGAGGTCGTCATCGCCGCGGCGTGTTTCTTCACCTCGTCGTTGCGGATCCAGTACCAGCCGAGCGAGAGGGAGATCACGGTGACCGTGTTGACGGCGGCGATGGCGTGTGCGAGCAGATTGACGGTCCCCTGCGTGAGCGTCGGGAACAGCGCCTGGAACTCCGGCACGAGGAACACGCCGCCGACGGCGCCGTAGCCGACGACGGTGAGGAGGACGGTTATCTCTGTGGTCCGCGCTTTGGCCCGCTCACGAACGCTGGCGGTGGACATATCGGGAGGAGGGAACGGAGCGATAAGTCGGCTTCGGGTGCTCCCGTCGGTCGGGAGGTTTCCCCGCCTTCGTCCCGACCCCGGCGGGACGACTACCGATCGATGACGCCGGTCGCGGTCGCGACCTCGATCGCTGCCTCCTCGTTGATCCCGCCCTGGAGGATCGTGTAGCGGTCGCGGATCTCGTGGGCGCTCGTGAGGGCGGCGAGCAGCTCCGCGTCGTCGATCCCCAGTTCGCCCGCGGTCGTCGGGGCGTCGAGTTCGTCGAGGGCGTCGCGGATGGCGCTCCACCGCCCGTTCTCGCCGCTGTGGAGGTACTCGGTCATGATCGACGCGACGCCCACCTGGTGGCCGTGGAGCGCCTTGCCGGGGGCGATCCGGTCGAGCTGGTGGGAGATGAGGTGTTCCGCCCCGGACGCGGGCCGCGAGGAGTCGGCGATAGACATCGCGACGCCGGAGGAGACGAGCGCCTTCACGACGACCCACGCCGACTCCTCTAAGCCCGGGCGGATCATGTCGGCGTTCTCGACGAGCAGCTCCGCGGTCATCTCCGAGAGCGCGCCCGCGTACTCGCTGTACTCGACGTTCCGCAGGCGGCGGGCGAGCCGCCAGTCCTTCACCGCGGTGTAGTTGGAGATGATGTCCGCACACCCCGCGGTGGTGAGCCGCCACGGCGCGTCCGCGATCAGCGTCGTGTCCGCGACGACCGCGAGCGGCGGGTGGGCGGCGACCGAGTGGCGCGTGTCGCCCTCGGGGATCGAGGAGCGCCCCGAGACGATCCCGTCGTGAGAGGCGACGGTCGGGACGGAGACGAAGCCGACGTCGAGGTGGTCGGCGGCCATCTTCGCGATGTCGATCGGCTTCCCGCCACCGAGGGCGATCAGGTAGCCGGGGTCGACCGCCTCCGCGGTCTCGGTCAGCTTCTCGACGGCCGCGAACGAGGCCTCCTCGACGACGGCGGTCGCGGGGTCGTCGAACTGCGCCCGGACGCGGTCGCCGGCGATCTCGTTGGGCGTGGGGCTGGTCACGATCAGCGGCCGTCCCGTGAGGTAGAGGTCGCCGACCGCCTCCCCGAGGTCGTCGATGACGCCGTGTCCCACGAGGACGTTCCGCGGGAGCTTGATCCACGTCGTCTTTTCGAACATACGGGGCGGTCGCGCCGACGGGTCAAAGCCGTTGTCCATGTCGGCCGCGACCGATCGGGGCGGCGCGGCGGCGGGCGCGGGAGGTCGATCGGTCTCCCGATCGTTCGCTCGCCCCGCTACGCCCCGAGCGCCGCCAGCGTCGTCGCCGCGTCGTAGAGGAAGTAAACGCCGAAGCCGGCGAGCACGACCGCGGAGCCGACGGCGACGAGCGGCGCGAACGTCTCGATCCGGCGCTCCGCGGCGACGAGTCCGGTCGGGAACCCCACGATCCACGTCAACACGCCGAGGAAGAACCCGCCGATGAGCGTCGGCGAGCCGGTGGCGACCACGAGCGTCCCGGCGAGGTCGCTCCCGATTACGGGTAGCTCGGCCAGCACGTCGAGTTCGCCGGGGCGGAGGAGTCCGACGCCGATCGTCAGCCAGAACAGCACCTGGTACGGGTTCGTTAAGGCGAGCACCAGCGCCTTGCGGAACCCCTTCCCCTCTTCGACGACGGGGTCGTCGCCCGAGGTCGGGCGGAACGACTCCCGTGCGCCTCGGGCCGCCCCGACGGCGAAGTACAGCATCAAGACGCCACCGACAGCAACCATGGCGCCCTGTAACAGCGGGAACGACTCCACGACCGCGACGACGCCGACGTACGCGAGGACGAAGAAGATCGCGTCGGCGGTCGCGGCGCCGAGACCGGCCCGGAACCCGGCGACGCGACCGCGGAGGACCGACTCCTCGGCGATCACGGCGTTCATCGGACCCGGCGGGGCCGCGAGCGCCAGCCCGAAGACGACGCCCGCACCGAGCGTAACGAGAGTACTCACACCGCTCGAAACGCCCGTTTTCGTGAAAAACCCCGCGACAGAGAGGCGGTCAGTAGCGGTCGGTTCCGGGTCGCGTGCCCGAGATCGACGCATTGACGGACGGATCCGAACACCGGGGTCGGGACCGGTCCGGGACCGTGGCCCGCGGCTACGCGTCCTGGAGTTCGGCGTCGCGGAGCGCCTCGTTGAGGTCCTCGCGGACGCGCTCGCCGGTCTCGCGGTCCATCGCCGTGGTGACGATCCGGTTCTCCTGGACGCTGGAGCCGTCCCGCAGGAGGAGCCGAACGTTGCCGTTCGTTCCCGCGCGCGTCGCCTTCGCGCGGAGGCCGGTCCGCGACCCCGTCCCCCCGGCGTCGATGGGACCGGGAACGATCTTCTTGACGTGCGGGTGTTCCGCGACGGTCTGGACGGCCTTTCGGCCCTTGCGGTCGCCGATGAGCGTCGAGTGTGACCCGCCGATCTTCTCGCGCGGCGGCGTCTCGACCACCGCCAGCGACCGGTCGCCTCGCCGGTCGAGGACCCACGCGACGACCGGACTCACGTCCTCGTCGTCGCCGTCGCGCTCGCCGGACGCACCACCGCGGCCGCTCCCGCCCGCGCCGCCGTCGGGGACGCGGTAGAACTCGTGGTGGAGCTGCGCGCGCGTCTCGCGGAGGGGTTCGCGCTCCCCGGCGGCGTAGACTGTCTCGGGGCGCTTCCGCCGGATCTCGTCGGCGACGCGGCCGGCGAAGTTCCGCAGTTGGACCTCGCTCAGTCGCTCTCCCTCCTCCGGGCGCGTGGTGACCGTCGTCTCGCCGACGACCGTGTCCTCGTACAACAGCGTCAGGTGGGCGCGGTCGGTCTCGAACTCGGCGACGACCGCGTCGGCGTTGGCGGTGTTGCAGGTCAGACAGTAGTCCCCGGGCTTCTCGATCGGGGTGCCACACCGCCGGCAGTTCATACCGGTCGAACGGACGTACCGGGTAAAAGGGCGTCCGTTTGCCGTCCGATCGAAGCCTCCGGGTCGCGGACGGGGTCGTCGTCGGCGTCTCGGAGCGACCTCTTATTACCCTCGCCGGACTCCGTACCGGACATGAACGGAGATCGACGCCGCGACGCCGACGACGGTGCGGAGGCGGATGTCGATGACGCGGAGACCGTCGAGGCGGAGACCGTCGAGGCGGAGACCGTCGAGGCGGATGCCGACGTGGCGGCTGTCGGTGATGAGGAGACCGTCGAGGCGGCCGAACCGGAAACCGTCGAGGACCGGCTGGCGCGGCTGGTCCGCGACGGTCGATTCAACGCGCTCGCGGCGTGGGCGATGATCGCGGTCCTCGCCGGCGTGCTCCTCGAAAGCGCGCTCGACTCCGACCTGCTGTCGGCGGCGATCGCGATCGGACTCGGCGCGGTGGTGCTCGCGCCCACCGTCGCGGCCCGCGACTGGCGGGCGATGCTGCCGGCGGAGCTGGTCGGTCTCGCACTGTTGCCGATCCTCGTGCGCGCCCTCTTCGGCGGCGAACTCGGGACGTTCGCGACGTACGTCGCCATCGCGGCGCTGGCGCTCGTGATCGCCGTCGACCTCCAGATGTTCACCACGCTGCGGCTCACCCACTGGTTCGCGGTCGTCTTCGTCGTGATGGCGACGCTGGCGACCGCGGCGGTGTGGACGGTGCTGCGCTGGAACCTCGACCAGCGCGTCGGCACCGAGTTCCTGACGACGAACGACGCGCTGATGATCGAGTGGATCTACGTCACGCTGGCCGGACTCGCTGCGGGGCTGCTCTTCGACGGTTACTTCCGGCGGCGCGGACGCCGCCTCCGGCGCGTCATCCGGCGGGTGGTGCGCCGATGACGCTGCTCCCCCGCCCCTCGCTCAGATCCCAGCGGCGGCTCACGGGCGCGATGCAGGTCCTCCTCGTCGGTATCGTCGCGTACGGCTTCCTCGCGGGCGAGCAGAAGGCGATAAGCAACGGGATCATGGCGTTCCTCGTCACGCTGATTCCGGCGGCGCTGGAGCGTCGGTACGACCTCCCCTTGGACCCCTGGCTCGCGCTGTGGATCACGATGGCGGTGTTCCTCCACACGATCGGGTCGGCCGGATTCTACGCCCGGGTCGAGTGGTGGGACCACCTGACGCACGCGCTGTCGTCCTCGCTCGTCGCCGCGGTCGGGTACACGACGATGCGCGCGGTCGACCTCCACAGCGACGGGATCCGGATCCCGCCGCGGTTCGCGTTCGTCTTCATCGTCGTGGTCGTCCTCGCGTTCGGCGTGCTCTGGGAGCTGTTCGAGTTCGGTCTCGACATCGTCGCGACCGAGACGGGCATCGACATGCCGCTCGCGCAACACGGACTCGACGACACGATCCTCGATCTCATGTACAACACCGTCGGCGCGGTCCTGGTGGGCCTGTTCGGACAGGCGCACCTCACCGGGGTCGCGGAGACGGTCCGCAACCGGCTGCTCGGGAGCGCGGCCGAGTAAGGGGAGCACGGCCGAGTAGTGGGAGCGCGGCCGAGTAGAGCGAACGCGCGGCGGCGGCACCCCGGGCCGCTCAGTTCAGGCAGGCGGCGACGACCCGCAGCGCGGCCTCGCCCCGCACCTCGTTCGCGAGCAGGGGCACCCGCTTCACGTCGCGGGCGCGGAACAGGTCGGTCGCCTCCCGGAGCGCGTTCTGCTGGACCTCCCAGCGGCGCGCGCAGAACTCGCAGGTGTCCGGGTTCGGTTCCACGATCCAGTCGGGGTCGATCGCGGTCTCGTTCCCGCTCGTCACGTCACCGACGCCCTCCATCACCCGGTTGACGACGAGGGTGTTCACCGGAATCCCGAACTCGTCGAGGCGGCCGACGAGCCGCTCGGACTCGACGACGCTCATCTCCTCGGGGATCATCACGACGCGGAAGTCGGTCTTCGCGGGGTCGCGCAGGACGGCCCGCAGTCGCTCGATGCGCTCGCGCAGTTCTTCGAGGTCGGCGGAGGGGTCCGGCTCGTCGTCGCCCCCGCCGAACATCCCCTTGATCCCGTCCATCATCCCGGAGAAGCGCTGGCGGAGCTTCATCACGCGGCCGAGCATCGAGTCCATGATCTCCGGCAGCTGGAGCAGCCGGAGGGTGTGACCGGTCGGCGCGGTGTCGACGACGACGCGGTCGAACCGCGGGTCGTCGAGGTACTCCAACAGCTGGCGCATCGCCGCGGCCTCGTCGGCGCCGGGCATCGTGCCGCCGAGGAGGCCGCCGAGCCCCTCGTCGCCTCCCTCGCCCGCAGCTCCGGCGTCCCCGCCGTCGGGACCGCCGGCGCCGCCCATCGGTCCCTCGCCGCCCATCCCGCCCATCGCGTCGCCCATCTCGCCCAGCCCGCCGAGGGGGTCGCCGTCGGCGCCGAACATCCCCTCGTCGACCGCGGCGTCGGGGTCGATCTCGGCGGCGTACAGGGGAATATCCTCGCGGATGCGCGATGGCTCGGCGGGGATCTCCGTCTCGTAGGTGTCCGAAAGCGAGTGCGCGGGGTCCGTGGAGACGACGAGCGTCCGGACGCCGCCCGCGGCCGAGGCCAGCCCCGTCGCGGCCGCCATTGTCGTCTTTCCGACGCCGCCCTTCCCGCCGTACAGCACGTAGTCGGGCGCGTCGACGCCCGCCGGGAGGTCGGCGAGGTCCTCGTCGACGGTGAGGGATTCGTCGCCGTCGGCCGGCTCGACGGCGCTCTCGTCTTCGGGCTCGTCGACGCGGTCGACGGGCTCGACGTCGATGTCGTCCATACCGAACTGTCGTTCCGGCGGGCTTGTGTACCCGTCGGTCCCGAGAAGACATCGGCGCGGTTCCTGCGACGAACTCCCTCGAATTCACAGTCTTCTATTTATAAATGGTTGAGTACGGACGGACACCGAACACTCCCAAAGGCTCAGTCGCCGGCTTATATATAATTGACCGGAGATCGGCGGCGAACGGCTCCAAAGCCCCAGCCGCGAGGACTCGGTGTGCTCGCTGCGCTCCTCGTTCGCTCGCTTCGCTCACTCACTGCGGTGCTTGCGTCGCGCGCCGTCGTCCTCACGGCTGCCCCTTTGAGTCCCACCCACCCGCGACCGCACAGCACCTCACGCCTCCCCAGCCTCGTCGCGGCCGCTTAAAAGCGGCCGCGACTCCCTCGCGTGTGCGACTCACGCCCTTCGGGCGTTCGTCGGCACGCGCCACCGCACCGCCGTCTATTTATAAAGGACTTATTCGATCGCGCCGTCGCGCTCAACGTCCATCCCGAGGTCGGCCATCGCGTCGAAGAAATTGGGGAACGAGACGTCGACGTGTTCGGCGCCGCGGACGGTTGTCGTCCCTTCGGCGGCGAGCGCGGCGACGGACAGCGCCATCACGATCCGGTGGTCGTGACGGCCGTCGACGGTCGCGCCGCGCAGTTCGCTCTCGTCGCCGTGGACCGTGAGTACGTCGGGTTCCTCGGTCGTCTCGGCGCCGAGTTTCTCCAGTTCCTCGGCCATCGCGGAGACGCGGTCCGTCTCCTTGTAGCGGACGTGCTCGCAGTTCTCGATCCGGGTCTTCCCGTCCGCGACCGCGCCGAGCGCGGCAATAGTGGGGAGGAGGTCGGGCGTGTCGCCTACATCGACGGTGACGCCAGAGAGGTCGGCGCGCTCGACCGCGATTCTCGCCGGCCTCGCGGTCCCAGTCGACGGGCGCGCCCATGCGCTCGACGACCTCGACGATCGCGGCGTCACCCTGTGCGCTGGGTCGCGCGCCCTCGATCCGGACCGTCTCGCCGGGCGCGGCCGCGACCGCGCCCGCGCCGAGCAGGTACGAGATGGAGGAGAAGTCGCCGGGGACCGCGTACGTCCCCTCGCTCGGCGCGTACGTCTGTCCGCCCGGAACGGAGAATCCCGCGGCGCCCGCGGCGCCGTCGAGGGGCTCGCCGGACTCGTCGACCGGGGTCGCCTCGACGCCGAAGTCGGCGAGCAGTTCGAGCGTGATGTCGACGTACGGCGCCGACTTGAGGTCGGTCGTGAGGTCGACTTCGACCCCCTCGTCGGTGACTGCGCCGGCCATCAGCAGCGCCGTGACGTACTGCGAGGAGACGTCGCCCGGGATCGCGACCTCGCCGCCCGCGAGCGGGCCGGTGACGACGAGCGGCGCCTGCCCGTTCCCCCGCGTCGACTCCGCACGGACGCCGAGGTTGGCGAGCGCGTCGAGGAGCGGTCCCTGCGGGCGCGACCGCAGCGAGTCGTCGCCGGTGAGGACCGTCGCGCCGTCAGCGAGCGCGGCCGCCGCGGTGACGAGCCGCATCGTCGTCCCGGAGTTCGCGCAGTCGATCACGTCGTCGGGGACCTCGGGGCGGCCGTCGAACCCCTCGACCGCGAGCGCGTCGGCGTCACCGAGATCGGGAGCGTCGAGGTTCGACCCGGAACCACCGCCCTCCGCGGGCGCGACCGAGCCGCCGAACGCGGCGACGGCGCGGGCGGTCGCCCGCGTGTCGGCGGAGATCAGCGGCGACTCGACGGTCGCGCCGTCGCTGTACCCGGCGGCGAGCAGCGCGCGGTGAGTGTAGCTCTTCGACGGCGGTGCGCGCGCGGTCCCGCGGAGGGTCGAGCGCGTGACGTGGGCGTCCATACCCCACTCTGCCGGCCGCGGCGACAAGTCGGTACCGACCGCGGCACGATTACGATCGGTGCGCGTCGAGACGCAGATGCGCTCGCCGCGGCGCCGCGGCACACCCTTTATACCATCGGGAGCGTTAGCGTCGCGTATGCCCCAGTGTGAGATGTGCGGCGCCGAGGAGGCCTCGCTGACGACGACGAAGGTCGAAGGCGCCGAGCTGGAGCTTTGTAGCTCGTGTACGGACTTCGGCACCGAAGTCCGCGACGAGTCGACCAGCTCCGGCGGCGGCAAGTACTCCACCAGCTCCAGCACCGGGAAGTCGTCCTCGTCGTCCGGCTCGTCCGGCTCGTCGAGCGGTTCCGGAAGCTCCGGCGGCTCGACCCGCCCCCGCGACATGTTCGACGACATGGACGAGATCGCCACCGACTACGACGAGCGGATCCGCGAGGCGCGGGAGTCGCGCGGGCTGAGCCAAGAGGAGCTGGCCGACCAGCTCAACGAGAAGGCGAGCCTCATTCGCAAGCTCGAACGCAGCGACACGCTCCCGACCGACGAGGTCCAGCGCAAGCTCGAACGCGCGCTCGACATCTCGCTGGTCGAGGGGCAGTCGTCCGACGACGCCGACTGGGAGACCAACGACGCGGGCACGATGACGCTCGGCGACGTCGTCAAGCGCAAGGACTGAACGGGCCGGGTTCGAACGGGCCGGGTTCGAACGTGACCGTCCGGGCCGCCGTTCTCGTTTCTGTCGCTCGCGCTCACCTCCTCAGACGCGTCGCCGCATGCCGACGAGCAGGACCGCGAGCAGCCCGAACGCGACGAGCGAGAGGTTCGGAATCGTGAGTCCGAGCACTGGACTCCGCCACAGCACGGTCGCGCACGGGCCGCCGAGCGAACACTGTCCCATCGTCGCCTGGAGGTACGAGTGATACGCGGCGAGGCTCAGACCGATCGCCACGAGCGGCAGCGCGGTCCGCCGGACTGCCGGTCGCTCCTCGACGGTCGCGACGCCGAGGACGACGACGAGCGGGTACATGGCGATCCGCTGGTACCAGCACAGGTCGCAGGGGGTGAGACCGAGTCCGAGGCTGAACCAGAGGCTCCCCGCGGTCGCGACCGTCGCGACGACCGTCGCGGCCGACAGCCACGCGGTCGTCTCCGAAAGCCGACCCCTCACACAGTCTCCCCGCCCTCGTCCGTCTGCTCTGACCCCCCGTAGCGCTCGGTCAGGTAGTCGATGATGTAATCGACGGTCTCGGGGTCGTAGCTCCAGAACCCGTAGAACTCCCCCGGGGCGCGCTCCTCGGCGAGCAGCGCGCACTTCGCGTCCTCGTACCCGCCGCCGTCGTACGCGACGAACCACGTCTCGCGGATCTCTGCGGTCTCACCGACGTGGACGGCGTAGTGTTCCACGTCCGGTGCGTCCCCCTCGTCGGCGGCGTACGCGTGGACGTCGAGCCGCTCCTTCTCGCCGAGTAAGTCGTAGGTGTCCGCCTCACCGGTGAGTACGTCGAGCGTCTGGAACCCGGCGTGAAGCTCCCCGTCGCCGACCCGCCAGGCGCGGTCCTCGATCTCGCGGGACGCGGCGACCATGTCCTCGCGAGAGTAGGAGGTGAACATCGTCTCGTCGAGGTGGTCCAACACCGGCCGCCCGACGCGTTCGCCGGTTCCCACTTCGGCTCCCGGTCCGTCATCCGCCGCTGCTCCTTCCCTGTCCCCCGACGATCTCGCTCCGTCCCCGCCGGGGCGCGGCAACAGCTCGTCGACGGTCACGGCCGTGACGAACTCCCCGTCCCGCGCCAGCACGGCGAACTCCTTCGGTCCGGAGGCCGTCTGGTCGCCGACGATCCGGACGTTGCGGTCGGCGAAGTGCTCCCGAAGCTCGTCCGTCACCGCCGGATCGGCGTTGAACACAGTCAGCGTGGCCTCGTGGGCTTCCACGCCAGCGATGAGCTCGATGAGGGACATCCCTTGTCGGACCCACAGTAGCGGGGTATAAGGTCGTTTCTGCTGTCCGGACCTCGGGCCCCTCGGAACTGAAACTCGCGAGGAGTCACGACGAGAGGTCGTCGGGGGAGCGCCGCGAAGCGTGAAGCTATTTGCGCCGCGTCCCCGAGTGAGGGTATGTTCATTCTGGTGAACCTCAAGGCGTACCCGTGCGATCCGATCGAAGTCGCGACCGCGGCCCGCGACGTGGCCGAGGCGTCCGGCGCCCGGATCGCGGTCTCGCCGCAGGCCGCCGACATCGCCCGCGTCGCGGACACCGGCGTCGAGACGTGGGCACAGCACGTCTCGCCGAACGCGCACGGCTCCCACACCGGCTCGACGCTCTCCGAGGCCGTCGCGGAAAACGGCGCCGAGGGGACCCTCATCAACCACTCTGAGAACCGCCTGAAGCTCGCGGACGTCGACGGCTCCGTCCGGGCGGCCGAGCGCGCCGACCTGGAGACGATCGTCTGCGCGAACAACCCCGCGCAGGTCGGCGCCGCCGCCGCGCTCGGTCCCGACGCGGTCGCCGTCGAACCCCCGGAACTGATCGGAGGCGACGTCTCCGTCGCCACCGCCGACCCCGGGATCGTCGAGGACGCGGTCGCGGCCGCCGAGTCCGTCGACCCCGCGGTCGACGTGTTCTGCGGTGCCGGCGTCTCGACCGGCGAGGACGTCGCGACCGCCGGCGACCTCGGCGCCGCGGGCGTCCTGCTCGCCTCCGGCGTCGCGAAGGCGGACGACCCCGAATCGGTGCTCGAAGACCTCGTGAGCGGGATCTGAGACGGATATCTGAGTTGGAGACCCGAGATGAGGGCGGCGAGGCGATCCGCGACCGGGTCCTCGGCGATTCCGAAGCGCCGCTGCGTTTGCGGATCTGTATAAAGACATCGATGTGACCGACTCACACGATCGGGAAATCGCACGACTGCGGCGCCTTCTTTCTTCCGGCGGAATGGCAGCGTCTAGTAACCTTTAACCGAAACAAGCCGCTACCTGTGAGCAAGATGGCGAGCAACAAAATTCTCGGTATCGACCTCGGTACCACCAACTCCGCGTTCGCGGTGATGGAGGGCGACGAGCCCGAGATCATCGCCAACGCGGAAGGCGACCGAACCACTCCGTCGGTCGTCGCCTTCGCCGACGACGACGAGCGGCTCGTCGGCAAGCCGGCGAAGAACCAGGCCGTTCAGAACCCCGACCGCACTATCCAGTCGATCAAGCGGCACATGGGTGAGGACGGTTACACCGTCGAGATCGGCGACGAGGAGTACACGCCCGAGCAGGTGTCGGCGATGATCCTCCAGAAGATCAAGCGCGACGCCGAGGAGTACCTCGGCGACGACGTCGAGAAGGCGGTCATCACCGTCCCCGCCTACTTCAACGACAAGCAGCGGCAGGCGACGAAGGACGCCGGCGAGATCGCCGGCTTCGAGGTCGAGCGCATCGTCAACGAGCCGACCGCGGCCTCCATGGCGTACGGTCTCGACGACGAGTCCGACCAGACCGTCCTCGTGTACGACCTCGGGGGCGGCACGTTCGACGTGTCGGTCCTCGATCTGGGCGGCGGCGTCTACGAGGTCGTCGCCACGAACGGGGACAACGACCTCGGCGGCGACGACTGGGACGAGGCGCTCATCGACCACCTCGCCGACGAGTTCGAAAACGACCACGGGATCGACCTCCGCGAGGACCGACAGGCGCTCCAGCGGCTGAAAGACGCGGCCGAGGAGGCGAAGATCGAGCTGTCCAACAAGAAGGAGACCACCGTCAACCTCCCCTTCATCACCGCGACCGACAGCGGTCCGGTCCACCTCGAACAGTCCGTCACCCGCGCGACGTTCGAGAACCTCACGTCGGACCTCATCGGGCGCACCGTCGATCCGACCGAGCAGGCGCTCGCCGACGCCGACTACTCCAAGTCTGACATCGACGAGGTCATCCTCGTCGGCGGCTCCACCCGGATGCCGCAGGTTCAAGAGAAGGTCGAGGAGTTGGTCGGTCAGGAGCCGAAGAAGAACGTCAACCCGGACGAGGCGGTCGCGCTCGGCGCGGCGGTCCAGGGCGGCGTGCTCTCCGGCGACGTGGATGACATCGTCCTGCTGGACGTCACCCCGCTCTCGCTCGGGATCGAGGTGAAGGGCGGTCTCTTCGAGCGGCTCATCGAGAAGAACACCACGATCCCGACCGAGGAGTCGAAGGTGTTCACCACGGCCGCGGACAACCAGACCTCCGTCAACGTCCGCGTCTTCCAGGGCGAACGCGAGATCGCCGAGGAGAACGAGCTGCTCGGCGCGTTCCAGCTCTCCGGCATCCCGCCGGCGCCCGCCGGGACCCCGCAAATCGAGGTCTCCTTCAACATCGACGAGAACGGCATCGTCAACGTCGAAGCCGAAGACCAGGGCTCCGGCAACGCCGAGTCGATCACCATCGAGGGCGGCGTCGGCCTCTCTGACGAGGAGATCGATGAGATGGAAGAGGAGGCAGAGAAGCACAAGGAGGAGGACGAGGCCCGTCGTGAGCGGATCGAGGCCCGCAACGAGGCCGAGACGACGATCCAGCGCGCCGAGACCCTCTTAGAGGAGAACGAGGAGGAGCTGGACGACGAGGAGCTCGTCGCCGACATCGAGGCGGCCATCGAGGATGTCGAGGAAGTGCTCGAAGACGAGGACGCCGACACCGACGAGATCGAGTCCGCCACCGAGGCCCTCACCGAGGAGCTGCAGGAGATCGGCAAGCAGATGTACGAGGGACAGGCCGCGCAGGCCGGTCCGGGCGGCGCGGGCGGCGCCGGTCCCGGCGGCATGGGCGGTATGGGCGGCGCGGGTGGTCCCGGCGGCGCGGGTGGTCCCGGCGGCGCGGCCGGCCCCGGCGGTGCCGGTCCCGGCGCCGACGCGGACGACGAGGAGTACGTCGACGCCGACTTCGAGGACGTGGACGACGACGAAGAGTAACGCCGACCCTCTCGCCTTCGGACGGGCCGTTTAACACGACCCAACCACGAACGACTCAACAACGAACAACGCATGAGCGAAGATTTCTACGACGTCCTCGGCGTGTCGCGGGACGCCAACGAGGAGGAGATCAAGAAGGCGTACCGCAAGCAGGCCGCCGAACACCACCCCGACGTCAGCGACGACGACGACGCCGAGGAGCGGTTCAAGAAGATCCAGAAGGCCAAGGAGGTGCTCACCGACGAGCAGAAGCGGAAGCAGTACGACCAGATGGGTCACGACCGGTTCACCGAGGCCGACAAGCGCGGCGCGACCGGGGGCGGCGGTCCGGGCGGCGCCGGCGGTCCCTTCGGCGGCGCGGGCGGTGCCGGGGGCGCCGGCGGCTTCGAGGACATCTTTAACCAGTTCTTCGGCGGCGGCGGTCGCGGCCGCGGCGGCGGTGGCGGCGGCAACCGACCGCGACAGGGCCGCGACCTCAAGACGGGGCTGACGATCGACCTCGAAGCGGCGTTCGAGGGCGCGACAAAGGAGGTCACGCTCACGCGACCGACGACCTGCGCCACCTGCGACGGCGCGGGCCACCCCCCGGACGCGGACGTGGAGACGTGCCCGCAGTGTAACGGCCGCGGACAGGTCCAGCAGGTCCAGCAGACGCCGCTCGGGCGCGTCCAGCAGACGTCGACGTGTCCCCGCTGCGAGGGCGAGGGCGAACTGTACAGCGAGGACTGCGCCGACTGCGGCGGCGACGGCGTCGTCCGCGAGGAGGCGACGCTCTCGGTCGAGATTCCGGCCGGGATCCGTTCCGGACAGAGCCTCCGGATGGAGCGCGAGGGCGCCCCCGGTGAGAACGGCGGCCCGAAGGGCGACCTGCTCATCGAGGTCGACGTCGACGTCGGCGACCGATTCGAGCGCGACGGCGACGACCTCCGCGTCAACGAGGCCGTCTCGTTCCCGCAGGCCGTCTTCGGCGACACCGTCGAGGTGGAGACGGTCGACGGCAGCGTCGAGATGGACGTTCCCGCCGGCACCCAGAGCGGCGAGACGTTCCGGCTTCAGGGGAAGGGAATGCCCCGTCTCCGTCGTCGTGGGCGCGGCGACCTCTACGTTCAGGTCGCGGTCGTCGTCCCCGAGTCGCTCAACGACGAACAGCGCGAGGCGCTGGAGGCGTTCGCCGAGGCCGGCGGCGAGGACATCGACGTCGGCGGTGGCTTCTTCGAGAAGCTGAAAAGTTCGTTCTGACCGGCGTCTCCGCCGCCGGTCACGCGTCTCCGACTGCGGAATCTTGGCTTCCGCAGCCCGTAGCTTTTCCGCCCTCCGGCTCGTCCACCGAGACATGGGCTACGACACGACGGCCTACGACGACGTCGAACCGCGCGCTCCCGGGATGTACTTCCTCCGTGAGGCGCTCGACTGCGAGAACCTCGGCGTGACCGTCGTCGAGGCCGACGACGGTTGGGAGGGGATGGAGCACGACCACGGCGACGCCGACCACGAGGAGGTGTACGTGCTGCTCCACGGCGAGGCGACGCTCACCGTCGACGGGGACGACGTCGACCTCGCGCCCGGCGACGCGGTCCGCGTCGACCCCGGGTCCACGCGCGACCTCGCCTTCTCGGCGGACGGCTCGAAGATGGTCATCGCCGGCGCACCCTGACGCCGGCTCGAAGATCGTCATCCCCGGCGCGCCCTGACGCCGGCTCGAAGATGGTCATCGCCGGCGCACCCTGACGCCGGCTCGAAGATGGTCATCGCCGGCGCACCCTGACGCCGGCTCGAAGATGGTCATCGCCGGCGCACCCTGACGCCGGCTCGAAGATCGTCATCCCCGGCGCGCCCTGAGCGTCGGCGTCGACGCTGCCGGGTCTGTTCTCGACCTCCCGACGGGCGACGCCGCAGCGTTAAGGCTCGCGCGCTCCGAGAGCCGCGCATGGACCTCGTCGGCGACCTGCTCGCTCGCGACCGGCGCAGCCGCGACGCGGCGCTCGTCACGCCGGACGGCCGGGAGCGAACCCACCACGACCTGATCACGAACGGCTACAAGGCGGCGAACGTGCTCCGCTACCTCGGCGTCCGCGCGGGCGCGACCGTCGCCGTCGACCCGACACCGGGGTTTCACACGACGCTCGCGTTCCTCGGCGCCGCCGCCGTCGGCGCCCCGGTTCGGTTCGACCCGGAAGCAGGGATTGAGGCGGGCGACCGCGTCGTGCTCGCCCCGGTCGCGACCGCGGCAGCTCTCGATCCGGCGCCCGGGACGAACATCGCTGCGTTCGGGGGAGCGCCCGACCGCCCCGACACGACTCACTGGGAACAGGAGCTGTGGAGCGAGAACCCGGGAACCCCGCCGAGCGATGTCGATCCCGCCGACACCGCTATCGTCGGGCCGGGTCGCGAGTTCAGCCACCGCGAACTGTGTTCCACCGCGACGGCCGCAGTCGAGGCGGTCGAGATGGACGCGGAGACGCGGGTGGTTCTCCGCCGCCCGTTCTCCGATCTGCCCGCCGTCGCGGCCGGTCTCGTCGCCTCGCTCTCGGTCGACGGGACCGCGGTGCTCGCCCCTCCGAGCGACGGTCGCGAGGCGGACGACGGAGACGGGGAGTCCCGCGGCGACGTGGCCGTGGCTCCGGCGGATACGAACGTTCCGGAGCCGCGCCGGGTCGACCCGGCGACGCTCGCGTCGACGGCGGAGTGAACGCTGTTCGGAGCCACGGCTGGTCGGACCGAACGCCGACGTAGGTGATTCGCCTCTCGGCTCACGCCTCCGAACCACGACCGAACCGTCATATTCCGGCCCAGTTCTTCTCAAAATCCCGTCACATCTGCGGCAGATCGGGTATGGACTGGAACTTACTCGACATATTTGTGGTTTCAAGATCTAAACACACTTTTATTCTATAATGATTATTCATTTTTCCTTGTCGGCTTGCCGTTCTATACTTTTCGATTGTATATGTATTCGGTCGTATAAATCCGATTTTGTCCAATAATACGTTCCAAACGCACTACCCCAGCGTATCGTAACATATTATAGTAATCAGTTGTAGGATGTGGTATGCCAAGTCGGCACAACGCATCCGATAACAACCAAACGATAAATCGACGTAACGTTATCGCCACCATCGGGGCGGCTGGAGCAGCCAGCCTGGCCGGGTGTGGCGGCCAATCCGACGGCGGCGACGGCGGCGATGGCGGCGATGGCGGCGACGGAGGTGACGGCGGCGATGGCGGTGACGGTGGAGAACTCTTCCCCCTCGACGTCCAGCTCGAAGTCAACGCCGACAACAGCGACCGGCTTCAGATGGTCGAGCTCATCGCCGAGTCGATGGAGCAGACCGGCTACTTCAACACGACGGTCGAGACGTACGAGTGGAACACGTACACCGGCCGCGTGCTCGACCCCGAGTACCAGAACAACGGGTACGTTCCCTGTATCGGCCTTTCCGGCACGTTCAACCCCGGGAGCTTCTGTAACGCCCTCCACCACTCCAGCAACATCGGCGCATGTTGTAACCTCAACGGGATCAGCGACTCCGAGCTGGACGACATGATGGACTCCGCGCGGTACGGTGTCGAGGTCGCTCAGGACCCCGAACTCCGCGCAGAGCGGTACGACGAGGTCTGGAACTACCTCGCGGACGAGCGCTACAGCTCGATCACTCACTTCGGTCTCTCCACCTCCGTCTCCAACACGGACCTCCACGGCTTCGACATGTGGCCCTTCCAGGGCAACCTGTACAGCTACAACATGTTCGCGCCGCAGGAAGAGCAGGTCATGTGGATCGACCGCGACAACACCGCGGGCGACTCCGACCTCTCGGATTTCCGCGAAGGCGGCACGCTGTCCATGGCCATCTCCGCGAACGTCGAGTCGTTCGACCCGCCGCACAGCAGCGACACGACGTCGACGCTGGCGCAGAACTTCATCTACGAGGGACTTGTCGCCAACGACAAGCAGGGTAACATCCACCCGTGGCTCGCCGAGAGCTACGAGCTGCTGGACACGGCCGACGTCGACCGAACCGCGTACGCGGACTACATGTCGGCGGTCGGGACGACCGAGGAGGGCGCGATAGACACGGACGAGCAGGTCATCGTCCAGCACCCGGAGGACAGCCCCGCCGAGGACGACGAAGTCCGCGTGCTGCTCCCCGACGACGCCACCAAGGCGGCCGAGGACGGAACCTACGGGATGGAGTACCGGTACAACCTCCAGGAGGGCGTCGAGTTCCACAACGGCGACGAACTCACCGCGGAGGACGTGGTCGCGACCTACGAGTACGCCGAGAACTCCGTGCTCGCCCCCCAGACGTTCGACTCGGTGCTGACCGTGACTCAGGTCGACGAGTACACCGTCGACATCTACGCTCAGATTGCCGACGCCGAGGCCGAGCGCTCGCTCCCCGCGCTGCTCATTCTCAACTCCACGCAGATCGAGGAAGTCGAGAAGGGCAACATCGACCCGCGTCAGGGCAACACCCCCATCGGGACGGGTCCCTACGAGTTCTCCGAGTTCGAGGACGCCCAGTACTACGAGGTCACGAAGTTCGACAACTACTGGACCGAGCAGAAGGGCGTTAGCGAGGCGTTCAGCTGGTTCGACGGCTCCGATGAGTTCCCGGACGGTCCGGTCATCGACGCCTTCGAGATCGACATCGTCCCCGACAACTCCACTCGTTCCGGGGCGCTCCAGAACGGCGAGATCGACTCCACCTACGGGCTGAACACCTCGACGCTCGACCAGTTCGACTCCTCGGAGGACTTCCTCCTGTACGAGATCGAGACCGGCGGCTACGAGTACATCCAGTACCCGGCCAACGTCGCGCCGTTCGACGACGCTCGGCTCCGGCAGGCGATCAACCACCTGATCCCGCGCGAACGGATCGTCGAGAACGTGTTCAGCGGCTACGGGCGTCCGGCGTGGACGCCTATCCCCGAGCTGGCACAGGGAAGCGGGACCACCGACGCCGAGGCCTTAGAGGAAGAGCTTCGGCCGACGAACGAGTACAACGTCGAACGCGCCGAAGAGCTGCTCGAGCAGGTCGCCGCGGACAACTGAGGCGTTCCGCGGACACCCCGTTTCCGATCACACAAATGACGTCATTACGTCTACTGACAACTGAACTCGACACGATAACCACGCAACGATGAGCCTCCAACGTTTCATACTGAAACGAACGCTGTCGATAATCCCGATCATGTTCGGGGTGTCGGTGATCACGTTCGGGATGTTCCACCTGACTCCCGGCGACCCGGTCACCCAACTTGTCGCACTGAACCCCGACGTGAGTGCGGCCGAAGAGGCCGCGCTCCGCGAGCGCTGGGGACTTTCCGGCCCGGTATGGCAGCAGTACCTCGACTGGATCTCGAACGTGCTCGTCGGCGACTTCGGTCAGGAACTCCAGACGGGCCGTGAAGTCTCCGATATCGTGTGGCGGCGACTCCCGGAGACCATCGCGCTCGGTCTCTTCGGGTGGGCGTTCGCGCTCGTCATCGCCATTCCAGCGGGGATCTACGCGGCGGTCAACAAAAACCAGCTCGGGGACACCGTCAGCCGCTTCCTCGCGCTGTCCGGGATCTCGATCCCGAACTTCTGGCTCGGCTTGATCTTGATCCTGATATTCTCGCTGTATCTGGGTCTGTTCCCGGTGCTCGCGCCCTCGAGGCAGTCGCTTCTCTCCCCGGAGATGCTGTGGTATCTGATCCTTCCGGGCATCACCATCGGGACCGCTTCGGCGGCGAGCATCATGCGCGTGATGCGGACCTCGATGACGGAGGAACTGAACAAGGAGTACGTCACCGCGGCCCGCGCGAAGGGACTCCCCGAGCGGACGGTGATTCTCAAACACGTACTGCGGAACTCCCTGATCTCGGTCGTCACGCTCGCGGCGACGCTCACGGCATCCATCGTGGCCGGGTCGGTCGTCGTGGAAGTCGTGTTCAACTGGCCGGGACTCGGACGGGAGTTCATCAACGCTATCAACCAGCGGGAGATCAACGTCGTCATGGCGATCACCCTCTTTACCGGGTTCTTCGTCATTCTCGCGAACCTCGTTGCCGACATCGTGTACGCGGCGCTTGACCCGAGGATCCGATATGACTGATCGACACACCCACGACGAACGCGGCCGGATCCGCATCTCCGGATTCGATTCGGACCGCGTCAGAGACCGAGAGCCGATGTCCGACTGGACCGACGAATCGAGCGGCGAAACGGTCGGTCGCTGGCGGCGCGGCTTCAGGAAGTTCAAGCGGAACCGCTCCGCGATCGGCGCGCTCGTCGTCGTCGTCGTGATGGCGCTGGCGGCGTTCTTCGCGCGCCCCATTGAGGTGTTCGGCGTGGTCGTCCAGCCGTTCTCGCTGGCCCCGTACGACCCCACGACGATCCTGTACTTGGGGGTCGACCCGAGCGTGAACGTGTACGATCCGCCGTCGTGGCAGTATCCGATGGGCGTCGACGGCTCCGGCCGCGACCTGTTCTCGCGGCTCCTCGTCGGCGGTCGGTACAGCCTCTCGATCGGCTTCATCGTCGTCGGACTCACGGCGTCGTTCGGTCTGATCTACGGCTCCATCTCGGGGTACTACGGCGGCAACGTCGACGAGCTGATGATGCGAATCGTCGACACAATCTTCGCGTTCCCCGGACTCATCCTGGCGCTCATCATCGTCGCCATCCTCGGCGGCGGCTACTGGCAGCTGGTCTTGGCGTTCAGCCTCTTCGGCTGGGCGGGATACGGTCGTCTCGTCAGAGGTGAAGTGCTGAAGATCAAGGAGAACGAGTACGTGCTGGCGGCGAAAGCGCTCGGTGCGCGCGACCGCTCGGTGGTGTTCAGACACATCGCGCCGAACGCGATGCCGCCGCTCATCGTTCTGGCGTCGCTCAATATCGGAAGCGTCGTCATCGGCGTCGCCGCGCTCGGGTTCCTCGGACTCGGGCTGGACCCCAGCTCGGCCGAGTGGGGAACGATGTTGAACGCCACGCGGTCGACGCTGATCCAGGGACCGGGCGGCCAGATCCCGTGGTGGGCGACGGTGTACCCCGGTGCGGCCATCTTCATCTTCGTGATGTCAATGAACATGATCGGTGACGGTATCAACGACGCACTGGACGCACAGCAGACTGGTGTCGGCCGCGGGGGTGAGGACTGATGGCGCTGCTCGAAGTGAAGGATCTCACCGTCCGCTTCTACACGCAAGAAGGCGTGGTGACCGCCGTCGACGACCTCTCGTATCGCATCGAGCGGGGCGAGAAGTTCGGTGTGGTCGGCGAGAGTGGAGCGGGCAAAAGCGTCACCGCGCTCTCCGTGTTGCGACTGATCGACAGCCCCGGCCAGATCGAGAGCGGCGAGATCCTGTTCAAAGGTGAGGACCTGCTGGAGATGTCCGAGTCGGAGATCCGCTCGATCCGCGGCAACGAGATCTCGATGATCTTCCAGGACGCGCAGACGGCGCTCAATCCGGTGTACACGGTCGGCGGTCAGATCGCGGAGGCGATCGAACACCACTTGGACTACACGTCGGAGGAGGCGAAGGCTCGGACGATTCAGCTGCTCGATCGCGTCGGTATCCCGGAGGCCGAAGAGCGGTTCTCCGACTACCCGCACGAGTTCTCCGGCGGGATCGGAACAGCGGGCGATCATCGCGATGGCCCTGTCGTGCGACCCCGACCTGATCGTCGCGGACGAGCCGACGACCGCGCTCGACGTGACGATCGAGGCGCAGATCCTCGACGAACTCAGAGAGCTGGCCGACGAGTTCGACACGGCGATCCAGCTCATCACCCACGACCTCGGCGTCATCGCCGAGGTCTGTGACCGCGTCATGGTGATGTACGCCGGGAAACCGGTCGAAAAGGCGCCGGTCGAGGAGCTGTACTACGACCCCAAACACCCGTACACGGTCGGACTGATGAGCTCTATCCCCCGCGTCAACGACAAGCGAGAGCGGCTCCAGACTATTCCCGGCGTGATGCCGGACCTCGTCGAGCTTCCGTCCGGGTGTAGCTTCCACCCGCGCTGTCCGTTCGCCGAGGAGAAGTGCGACGCGGAAGGAGCCGCCGCTCACCGACGTTGAATCGGGCGCGGAGGCCACGCTCGACACCGAACACTCCGCCGCCTGCCTCGAGTACACGGAGGGTCTCTCGCAGGGACTCACCTACTCCGTCGAGACGACCGGTCCGGCGGACGGCGCCGCTGCGCAGTACGTCGAGGGTGATCGCGATGAGTAGCGCCGAGCCGATCCTCCGCGTCGAGGGGTTAGAGAAGTACTACGACTCCACCGGGGGGTTCGTCGACAAGCTGCTCGGTCGGTCGCAGTGGGTGAAGGCGGTCGACGGCGTCGACCTCGAACTCCACGAGGGCGAGACGCTCGGCGTCGTTGGCGAATCCGGGTGCGGCAAGACGACGCTCGGCCGGAGCATGCTTCGCCTGATCGAGCCGACTGGCGGCTCCGTCTACTACAAGGGCGAAGATATCACAGACCTGTCCAGCTCGGATCTCCGGAACCTCCGGAAGGACGTTCAGTACATCTTCCAGGACCCGTTCTCCAGCCTGAACCCCCGTCTGACCGTCGGCGACATCATCGGGGAGCCGCTCGACATCCACGACATCGCGTCCGGGGAAGCGCGGAAAGAGCGGATCTACGAACTGCTCGAAACTGTCGGGCTGAACCCGAGCCACGCGAACCGCTACCCGCACGAGTTCTCCGGCGGCCAGCGGCAGCGTATCGGCATCGCCCGCGCGCTCGCCGTCGACCCCGAGGTGATCGTCTGTGACGAGCCGGTCTCGGCGCTCGACGTGAGCGTTCAGGCGCAGATCCTCAACCTCATGGAGAACCTGCAAGAGGAGTTCGGTCTCTCGTACGTGTTCATCGCCCACGACCTCAGCGTCGTCGAACACATCTCCGACCGGATCGCGGTCATGTACCTCGGAGAGGTGGCCGAGATCGCGCCGACGGAGGAGGTGTTCGAACCGCCGTACCACCCGTACTCGGAGGCGCTCCTCTCCGCGATCCCCGAACCGGACCCGCTCTGGGAGGGCGAGCAGATCTTCCTGTCCGGCACCGTCCCCTCCCCGCTGGACCCGCCGTCCGGCTGTCGGTTCCACACCCGGTGTCCGAAGGTGATCCGCGACGCCGACTACGACCTTCCACAGGAGACGTGGCGGTCGATCATGGATCTGAAACTCCGGGCGCGGGAGGCGGACTCCGTCGGGTCGGTGACGGCGGAGCTCGAGAGCGACGTCGAGGGGTCGCGTATCGACCCGGCGGACGCGTCGCGCGAGGAGTTCGGTCGGATGGTCCGCACCGAGTTCGACCTCCCGGAGAGCCTGTCGGACGACGACGCGGAAAGCGCGGTCTCGGAGGCGATCGACCTGCTCCGCGCCGAGGACATGTCCTCGGCGGCGACGATGTTGGACGACGCGTTCACCTCGCCGTGTTCGACCCACGAGCCGGACGCCTACGAGGTGGGCGACGACCACCACATCTCGTGTCTCCGGTTCGACGACCGGTTCGACTCCGAGCGGGAAGTGTTCGGTAACGCGGCGTAACCGCCGCCGGCGCTTCTTCTCGCCCGAAGTCCGGCGCGTCGCTCGTGTTTCGGCGTAATGTTTTATCGTTCGCTCCTCGTAGCTACCCTAATGCGTCGGATCTACGAGTCGAACGCCCTCCACCGCGACGATGAGGAAGCGCACGCCCCGTCGGAAAAGGAGCGAACGACCAAGCTTCAGGCGCTGCGGTCGGTCCCGTCGTCGACGCTGAGCGATCTCCCGATCCCGCGACGGCTGCGTCACCTTCCGGTGTCGGTCGGCGTCGAAACCCCGGACGACGAGTACGAAGTCGGCGAGCCGGTCCCGTTCACCGTGACGATCCGCAACCGCCTGCCGCTCCCGATATCGCTCCCGACGGTCTCGCCGCTCCTCTGGGAGTGGACCGTCGACGGCAACGTCGAGGCGGCCGAGGTCCCGATCCGGGACCCGCCCGACGAGGCGGGACAGCTGTCGTTCGACCGCGGCGAGCGCAAGGAGTTCCGGAAACGGTGGGACCAGCTGTTCAGAGTCTCGGAAAGGGAGTGGGAACCGGCGGCGGCGGGGAATCACACCATCGGCGTCGCGGTCAACGCGACGGACGCCGAGAACCGCGGCCTAACCGACGAGACGACAGTGCGGATCGTCCGCTGATCCGGCGTCGCCGTCCGACCGGGGGCAACCGTCTCTATCTCGCCTCTCACCCGCTCTAACTCTCTGTTTTTCCGTCACCGTCCGACCGGACCGGCTCCGAGGTTCTCCCTCGGCCGTGTCGGAGACAGCTGACGGTCCCGGTCGCGTCCCGGTCTGTGTCGCGCCCGGCCGGGCGAGCGACGGCCGCTGGGGTCTCGCGTTCGCAGACGCTGGTGAAGGCCGCGGCCAGAATCTCGTCCGCGGCGTCGATGTCGCCGTCGGCCAGCGCCGCGGCCGCGTCCTCGACCGCCGCGTCCGCTTCGGGATCCGGGAGTTCCTCGCCCAGACCGACGGCGCGCCGGACCTCCGTCGCGGTGCGGCTCCCAGCGTCGCCGTCGCCGCTCGTCGGCGTCTCGCTTTCGGGACCTCCGACCGCGCTCTCCGGAAGCTCCCCCGCCTGGACCGAGAACCTGAAGCCCGCGATCGTCCGCCAGGTCTCCTCGGGAACTGAGAGGTCGTCCGGTGGAATCACGTCCGGACACCGGGGGTGGAACCGGCAGCCGGACGGCGGGTCGCTCGGGTTTGGCACCGTGTCCGTCAGCGGCCGCCCCAGCTCCCTGTCCGTCGGGTCGAGCGAGGGGACTGAGGAGAGCAACACCCGCGTGTACGGGTGCGCCGGGTCCGCCAACACGGTCTCGGTCGCGCCCCGCTCGACGATCTCACCGAGGTACATGACCGCGATCCGGTCGCAGCTCCGTCGGATGACGTCGAGGTCGTGGCTGATGAACAGGACGGCGATGTCGAACTCGCGTCGGATCCGGTCCAGCAGGTCGAGTATCTCGGAGCGGACTCGCGCGTCCAGCGCGCTCGTCGGCTCGTCCGCGACGATGAGGTCGGGGCTGACGACGAGCGCCCGCGCGATCGAGATCCGCTGTTTCTCGCCGCCGGAGAACTCGTGCGGGTAGCGGTCCAGGTCGTCTCCCGACAGACCGACGCGTTCGAGGATGTCCGCGACGATCGCGCGCCGCCGTTCGGCGTCGTCGAGACCGTGGATCCGGAGGGGTTCGGCCACCGCCTCCCCGATCGTCATCCGCGGATCGAGGGCGTCGTTGGGATCCTGGACGATCAGCTGCGTGCGCCGGCGGAACGCTCGGCGCTCGTCGCCCGACAGCTCCGACACCGGGTCGCCGTCGAACCGGACTTCGCCGGCCGTCGGCTCCTCGAGTCCCAAGACGGTGTGGGCGGTCGTCGTCTTCCCGCTGCCCGACTCGCCGACGATCCCGAGGGCCTCCCCGCGTTCGACGTCGAAGCTCACCCCGTCGACGGCGCGGACGCGACCGACCTCGCGCCGGAGCAGTCCGCGGGTGATCGGGTAATGTTTCTCCAGGCCGCGGACCGAGCAGATCGGCTCCTCGGTCATCGCTGCTCGCCCTCCGTGTCCGGGGTCGGCGTCGCGGGCGACTCCGCGGGGTCCGCGGACCGCCGCTCCGCTCCCCGCTCCGCCCGGCTGTCCATCGGCGACGTCGCGTTCTCGCGGATCGCCGACGGGTCCCCGTCCGGTCCGTAATGGACGCACGACGCCGCGTGGTCCGACGAGTCGGCGACCGAGCGGAACGCCGGCTGCGCGCCGCCCGCGCACTCGTCGACCGCGTGCGGGCACTCCGCGCGGAACCGGCAGCCGTCGGTCGGTATCTCGCCGCGGGCGGTCCGTTCCGCGATGGACGCCCCGTCGCTCACCCCGTAGCTGTCGAACAGCGCCTGCGTGTACGGATGTGAGGGGTCGGAGAACACCGCCTCGACGGGACCTCGCTCGACGATCGTGCCGCCGTACATGACCAGCACGCGGTCGGCGACGGCGGCGACGACACGCAGGTCGTGCGTCACGAGCAGCATGCTCGTTCCGTCGCCGGCGATCGACCGGAACAGGTCGAGCAGCCGCGCCTGAACGGTCACGTCCACCGCGGTCGTCGGCTCGTCGGCTATCAACAGGTCCGGGTCTCCCGCCAACGCGACCGCGATGGCGATTCGCTGCTCGCATCCCGCCCGAGAACTCGTGCGGGTGGCTGTCGAGGCGCTCGTCCGCCCGGGGGATACCCACCCGGCGCAGCAGGTCGACCGCCCGGTCCCGCGCCGTCGACCGGCTCACGTCCTCGTGGATCCGTATCGGCTCCGTCACCTGTTCGCCGACGGTGTACACGGGGTCGAGCGCGCTCTGCGGGTTCTGGAACACGTGCGCGATCCGACGCCCCCGGATCGACCGTAGCTCCGCTTCCGACCGGTCGGCGACGGACTCGCCGTCGAACTCGACGGCGTCGGACGACACCTCGGCCGGGGGCTGGGGGACGAGACCGGTGAGCGACTCGCAGGTGACGCTTTTGCCGCTGCCGGACTCGCCGACCAGGCACACCGTTTCGCCACGGTCGACGTCGAAGCTCACCCCGTCGACCGCGTGGAGCCAGCCGTCGTCGGTTCGGATCCGCGTCCGGAGGTCGCGCACGGAGAGGAGCGGGGTCCCGGCGGCTCCGTCACGGGAGGGACTCACGACCGGTCACCTCGCGGGTCGAGGGCGTCCCGGACGCCGTCTCCTAGCGTCTTGAACGCGACGAGCGTCGCCGTCAGCGCGACGGCCGGGAGCGACGACACCCACCAGATCTTGTAGGCCGGCTGGTCGGCGCGCTCCTGTAACTGTCCGGCGACCGCCGCGTTGATCGACTCGCTGATCGTCGACCCCCACGAGTACGTGCCGATCTCGTGGAACCCGAGGAAGGCGACGCCGGCCTCGATGAGGACGAACAGCGCGAGCAGCTGAAACACCGCCGGAACGAGCGTGTTCGTGCTGTTGGGGAGGATGTGCCGCCGAGCGACGTACGCGCCCGACGCCCCGAGGCTCCGGGCGACCAGGACGTACCCCTCCTCGCGGCGCTGGATCACCTCGCTGCGAACCAACCGAGCAATCCCGCCCCAACTGAGCAGGCCGAACGTCGCGAGCAGCAACAGGAGCGAGGGACCGTAGTAGGCGTAGCCGATGAAGTACAGCAGCAGCGCCGGGATACACAGCTGGACGTCGACGTACGACGACAGCAGGTCGTCGACGACGCCGCCGCGGATCCCCGCGACGACGCCGACCGCCGCGGCCAGCGGAACGATGAACGCCGCCGAGATGACGGTCACGTACGCCGCGGTCCGGGCGCCCTCGACCAGGAGGAACCCGAGCGGGTGGCCGCGCTCGTTCGTCCCCAGCGGGTACTCCCACGTGCCGTGACACACCTGATCGAACGGCCCGCCCGTCGTGACGCCGAGACACTCCTGCGGGGGAACGGTGCTGGCGAACCCCACGGGCGGGTGGTAGGCGTGGTGGAACCGGAGCGGTGGGGAGCCGCCGAGCGCCGAACCGACCACGCCGACGGCGACGAGTCCGGCGACGAACGCGCCCGAGAGCACCACCGCGGGCCGCCGTCGGAGGACGCCGCGGAGCGAGACGGGCCGTCGCCGCAGCCGCTTCGCGAACGGGACCGCGCCGTACGCCGCGACGACCGTCACGGCGAGGAGGAACACCCAATCGAGGGTGACCGGCCGCCAGTCACCGATCAGGTACAGCCCCGCCGACAGCTCCTGGTACGCGCGACCGAGCGCGAGAATCGCCACGCCGACCGCCAGCGCTGCCCGCTCGGCCGTGACGGTTCGTTTCGACTGCTGAATCTCGTTCCAATCGAGGTCTTCGAACTGCGGATCGTCTTCTGTCGGCGGCATACGGAGGGTGACCGTAGTATCGACGGACGGGGGTTAAAACCACCTGACCGATCCGCGATGCGACGGTAAATATTATCCGCCGTTCGGCGTGAATCGGAGACACGCGTCAGAGATACGCCCGTGATTTAATATCTTCCCGCTCGTGGTGCCCGCAAACGTGTCCTCCGAATCGCCCTCGAAGCCTCGGTCGATCCCCCCGATTTTGGGGGTCGTTCACGCGACGACGCCGGCGCGGAACGGAGGTCCGTCCGGATGAACCCGCTGCGGATCCTCACGAAGCGGGTGCTCATGGGTCTCGCGACCTCCTGGGTCGTCCTCACGACGATATTCGCGCTGTTCACGCTCACCGAAGACTGGGTGTTGTCCGGGCAGATCGGCGCCGCCAGGTTCGCCGGCGAGAACGATCCCGAGGCGCTCGCGGCGATCAGAGAGGAGTACTTCGCGGCGCGCGGACTCGACAGGCCGTTGATCGACGTGTACGTCGATTGGCTCGGAAACATGGTCACTCTCAACTGGGGCAGTTCTATGTCCACCGGCGAGCCGGTGTTTCCGCTCGTGATGGACGCGGCCGCCCGGACGGCCGCGTACGTCGTCCCCGCCCTCGTCTTGGCCGTCGTCTGCGGGGTCTCGATCGGGATGTTCGCCGCGTTGTACCCGAAGAGCCGCGTCGGGTCCGGCGGCGTCGCGGCCGCGTATCTGCTCTTCGCCCTGCCCGGCTTCTGGCTCGGCGGGATGCTCTTTTCGTTCACGCTCGACGGCCGACTGGACCGCTCGCCGCTCGTCTTCGATCACCTGCTCCCGATCGGACTGACGTTCACCGCGCTGCTCGGCGGCTACGTCAGCTACTCGCGGGCTCACTCGCGGGAGTACGCCACGGCCGAGTTCGTCTCGCTCGTCAGAGCGAAGGGCGCGTCGGGGTATCGCGTCGCCTATCACGTCCTCCGGAACGCCGCGATTCCGTTCTTCTCGATGCTGTTCACCGAGGCGCTCGGACTGCTCGTCCTCTCGACGTTCGTGATCGAGGTCCTGTTCGGCATCGAGGGGTTCGGTCTCCTGTTGTTACAGGCGGTCGCCGACCGCGACCTCCCCGTGCTCCTCGGCGGAACCGTCGTCGTGATCGGCGTCGGCGTGTTCGGAAACGTCGTTCAGGACATGGCGTACGGCTACCTCGACCCGCGGGTCGAGATGGGGTAGAAACCGTCCGGACCGAGCTCAGGGCGTTATGCCCGTGTCCTCGCCCGGCGTCGCGACCTTCTCCGGTTCGAGTTCGAGGATGTGTTCGCCGCAGTCCTCACAGCGGATCGCGACCACCTCGTGCGCCATACAGCAGGACTCGACGGTGTTCGCCGTCGCGGCGACCTCGCCGCCGCACACCGGACACGAGGAGATGAACGACCGGAGCGACTGGAGAATCGAGAGCCGCTGTTCGGCCGGCACGTCGAGCCACCGATTGGTGCGCTCGACGAGGGCGAGATGCGACGCCACGTCCGCGAGGTACGCGCCGTCGCCCGGCCACTTCCGGACGCGCCGCAGGACGGTCACCGCGGGGTAGTCACGGTCCTCGAAGGCGACCTCGTCCGGGGTCACGCCGAACATCTCGGCGAGCGTCTCCGCTCCGACGGCTTCGCGTTCGAGCGACGAGACGTGCGCATCGACCGTCTCGGCGAACTCCGCTTCGAAGACCAGGTCCTCGCCGTCGTCCGTCGGCTCGACGACGCCGACGTCGAGGAGGAACTCGATCGGGTCCACGGCGTTCTCGCGCTGGTCGCGGATCCGCTCGACCGTCTCGAACTCCGGCTCCTCGGCGTCGGCCCGGTCTACGGTTTCGGCTTCGTCGGCGTCGGCCGCTTCGTCGTCGGCGTCGGCCCGCCCGGAGGTCTCGTCGACCGTCTCGTCCGGCTCGAACGTGGTCACCGTCACCTCGTCGGACCGCCCGGTCGGCGCCTCCTCCCAGCCGTCTCGGGGCCCCTCGGGGGCCTTCCCGAACAGGCGGAGCACGCGGTCGGGGAGATACCGCTTCGTCAGCTCCGGCGTGCCGGGAACCAGATAGCCTCGGTAGTAGATGCTTCCCAGCGACGCGACCAGCACGACCGCAGCGACCACCGGCCCGAACACCGCCGCCGCCGCAGTCAGCGCGACGGCGAGAATCCCGTTGAGAACGGTACACGGAACGCAGCGGTTCTCCCCGGTGTACTCCGGCTCGCGGATCCTGTCTCGCAACGACGTGCCACGGGAGCTCATGTTCGCAGATGTCTCCGCAGCGATAAAAGCGGACGGTGTCCCGGATCACGTCGCCCCGAAACCGACCGTCGAGGGCGTTTCGGTCCCGGTCAGTCGTCGGCCTCTCCGGCCTCCTCGTGCGGCGTCGAATCGGGGCCGTGGCCCTCGGAACCGCGGTCCTCGCCGGCGTCGCGGCCCCCGGTCTCGGAGGGGCGCCCGGTCGTCCCGGCGTCGACCGCCCGCTCGTACCGCTCGATCTGCTCGCGGTGGAGCGAGTGGATCATGTCCGCGAGGACGCCGAACACGAGCAGCTGGATCCCGAGGATGACCGCGCCGACCGCACCGACGGCGATCACCTCGTGGCTGATCCCGAACGCGAGGTACCGGTACAGCACGAACGCCCCCATCGCGGCTCCCGCCGCCGTCGACGCCACGCCGGCGCTGCCGAAGTAGAACAGCGGGTTGTTCGTCTTCGCCTTGCGGTACAGCTCCAAGAAGATCACGCCGCCGTCCCGGACCGGGTGGAGGTTCGTCGCCGAGCCGCCGGGTCGCTCTCGGTAGGTGATCGGCACCACGGCGACCGAGACGCGGTTCTTCACGCACTCGACGGCCATCTCGGTCTCGATGCCGAACCCGTCCGCGGTGAGGTGGAGCCGAAGGAACGACTCGCGGGTGAACGCGCGGTACCCCGAGAGGATGTCGCGGTAGCCCTCGCGGTGGATCGCCCGGAACGCGACGTTGATCAGGCGGTTCCCGATCTGGTTGAGCCGAGTCATCGCGCCCGGTCGCATGTCCGCGAAGCGGTTCCCGATCACGTGGTCGGCGTCGCCGGCGAGGAGGGGTTCGAGCATCGCGTCCGCGTCCGCCGCGTCGTAGGTGGCGTCGGCGTCCGCCATCAGCACGTACGACGCGTCGACGTGGTCGCGGACCGCCTCCCGAACCGCCTGCCCTTTCCCGCGTCCCGACTGCTCCACGACGCGCGCGCCGGCCTCGCGGGCGATCGACTGCGTCTCGTCCGTCGAGCCGCCGTCGATCACCAAGACCTCCTCGAACCCGGCGTCGCGGAAGTCCTCGACGACGCGTGCGACCGTCTCGGCCTCGTTCATCGTCGGCAACAGGACGCAGACGTCGTCGTACTCGCTCATCAGACGAGCGATCACGGGGAGTCGGTAAACTCTGTCCCTCCGGGTCGCCGCGACCGCCCGCCGACTCGGACGGCGCTCGCGGCTGCGGCGGCCCCCCGGAGCGCCGTCGCCCCCGGTCGACGTCGCGCCCGCGGGCGCGGCGGCCACCCACACGCTCATGTATGTGAACATCGATCGTGGTCGTATGTCGCACCCACCGGAGGAACACGCCGACGAACTGCTCAGCGCCGCCCGCACGGCGACGGGCGACGAACTGCGGAGCCTCACGTACTTCACGACGGAGGACGTCGAGCAGCTGTACCTCCGCAGCGACCTGAGCCGGACCGCCGATCTGGTCGGTTTCGCCGAGAACGAGCGACAGGGGTTCCACGCGCAGTCGATGTACGCCGACACCCAGCTCGGCGACTACCGGTTCACGGTTCGGGTGTTCGAGAACGGCTACCTCACCCGGGTCATCGCCAACGACCACGGGGTGTGGGTGACCACCGACTCGATGGAGATGGACCGGTTCGAGGAGCTGGCGAGCGCGCTCGCGTCGATCCTCCGATCGTTCGATCCCACCTAACCCTCCGGAGAGTCGGATCTCGGAGGGCGTTCAGCCGAGGTGGCTCTCGAACTCGCCGACCAGCTCCGCGGCGTCGACGGGCTTCGTCACGTAGCCGTCCGCGCCCGCCTTCACCGCCTCCATCATCTTCTCCTCCTGGTCGACGCTCGTACACATCACGATCACGGCGTCGGGCCACCGGTCTTTGATCGCGCCGGTCGCCTCGATCCCGGTCATCTCCGGCATCACGACGTCCATCGACACCGCGTCCGGTTCGTACGCCTCGAACAGCTCGACCGCCTCCGCGCCGTTTTCCGCCTCGTCGACGACCTCGAACCGATCCTCCAGCGCGTCGCGGACGACGGTCCGCTGGAACGAGGAGTCGTCGACGACGAGTACCCGCTCGGTCATACCTGTTGTCCCCGCCTGACCGACATAAGCGCGCGGATCGTTCGCCGTGGTATCGGTGTCGATCCCCGGCCTGATCTCGGTCCCGCCTCTCGGACGTCCGAGCGCGGCGCCGTCTCCGAGCGAGTCCCCTTGTATATTCGATGAAGCATATAATGAACATGGGAACAACGTTAAGGTCTATCCCACGATACGGTCGCGTATGGAAACGCGGAAGGTCCAACGGTTGGGACCGTCGACGCTGGCGATGACTCTCCCGGCCGAGTGGGCACAGGAACACGGCGTGAACAAAGGCGACGAGGTGTCGCTGCGGATGGGCGGCAAGGGAACGCTCACGGTGCTCCCCGAGTCGGTGAGCACGGAGGAGTCGGAGGCGGTGATCAACGCCGACGGACTCGACGCGCGCTCGCTCGAACGCGCCATCGTCGCGCAGTACGTGCTCGGCCGTCGCGTGATCCACGTCCGGAGCGAGGGGACGCTCGACAGCGAACACATCAACGCGGTGTACAAAGCCGAGACGCAGCTGATGGGACTCGGCGTCATCGAGGAGACGCCGGAGGACATCTCGATCCGCTGTTCCGTCGACCCCGAGGACTTCACGCTCGATAACCTGCTCGAACGGCTGGAGAACACCGGATCGACGATGCGCGGCGAGGCCGTGAAGGCGCTCGCGCACGGCAACCCCGACCTCGCGCAGCGCGCGCTCAACCGCGAGCGGCAGGCGAACAAGATATTCGTCCTTCTGCTCCGGCTCATCTTCACCGCCTACCAGAACCCGAACCTCGCCCGCGCGGTCGGTCTCGAAGAGGGATTCCCGCTGATCGGCTACCGCTCCGTCGCGAAGAACCTCGAACTCACCGCCGACAACGCGGAGGACATCGCCGAGATCGTGATGGAGGCCGACGGCCACACCCTCGACGTCGACAGCGCGACGATGCGGCAGATCCGCGAGTTCACCGACCAGGTCGACGAGTTGACCGCGCTCGCGGTCCGGGCCGTCGTCGAACGCGACTACGACCTTACCGTCGAGTGCCGCGACCTGTTCTCGCGGCTGGAGGACCGCGAACAGGAGATCCTCGACGAGCTGCCGAACGACCTAGACAACGAGACGCTGCTCATGACTCGCGAGGTGCTCGTCAGCCTCCAGCACACCGCTGAGTACGCCATGCGGAACGCCGAGATCGCGGCGAACCTCGCGCTCAACGAGGCGTCCGACCACGTCGAGATCATCTGACCCCGGAGCCGCGTCAGCGCTCGCCGCGTTGCCCCCGACCGCGTCGCTCGGTTCGCATGAACTAAGTGGTCCCCCGCGAAGCGGTTCGTATGAGCGAGGGTTCCATCGAATCGGACAAGGAGGTCGGCGTCGCGCTCGCGCTCGGCGCCATCGCTGTCGTCGGCGCCGTGGTGATGGTAGCGTATCCCGGACAGCTCGGGAAGGCGTGGGGATTCGCGGCCGCGTTCGTCTTCGCGACGCTCGCCGTCGGCGCGGTCCAGCTGTTCGACTGACCGGTCGCGGGGACCGCCGGCTCGACCGTTTCTCCGCGGCGGCTTCGGCGTCCGCCTCGTGGAAAACGAGAAACCGTTAAGAATGTCAGACACGTACGTCCGCCAATGAGCGAGTACACCGAGGAGGAACAGCGGATCCTCGCGTACCTCACGGACAGCGTCACCCGTGGCGAGCGGTACGTTCGCTCGAAGACGATCGCCGACGCGATCGGTCTCACCGCCAAACAGGTGGGGTCGCGGCTCCCCCGCCTCGCCGAGAAGTCGGACGACGTCGACATCGAGAAGTGGGGCCGCGCCAAGTCGACGACCTGGCGCGTGACGCCCGAGGGGTGACGCCCTGCCGGAAGGGTGACGCCTCGCCAGAAGGTGACGCGGTCCCCCCGTCCGCGCGCTGTCGCGTCCCCCACTGCCGTCACGTTCTCCGCATCCGACTCCGCCGACGCGCATTTTTAACCCCCGTCGCCCCAAACGGGATCGTATGACCGTTCGAGTCTCCCGGACGTTCGAGTTCGACGCGCCGCCCGCCGACGTGTGGGCGTTCATCTCGGACGCGGAGCAGCGCGCGGGCGCCATCAGCGTGGTCGACTCCTTCGAGGTCCACGACGACGGGAGCGCGACCTGGCACGTCGCGCTCCCGATACCGATGATCCGCTCGACGATCGATGTCGAGACGGAGGACGTCGAGCGCGACCCCCCGAACCGAGTGAAGTTCGTCGGGAAGTCGCGGGCGTTCCGCGTCACCGGCGAACACGAGATCACCGAGATCGACGGCGGCGGCTGCCGGCTCGCAAACGAGTTCGTCGTCGACGGGAGCCTCCCCGGCGTCGAGTCCTTCTTCAAGCGGAACTTCGACGCCGAACTGGACAACTTAGAGGACGCGCTCCGCGCCTCGCTGGCCTCGCCGGCATGAGGCTCGCTGGCGTCCAGCTGGCGGTCGAGGGCGGCGACGTCGAGGGGAACGTCGAGCGCGCGCTCGACCGCATTCGGGAGGCCGCCGCCGAGGGCGCCGACCTCGTCGTCCTCCCCGAGCTGTTCGACGTGGGCTACTTCGCGTTCGACTCGTACGGCCGCGCCGCCGAGAGCCTCGCCGGCGACCGGCTCGCCCGGTTCGCCGCCGCGGCCGCCGACCACGACGTAGCGGTGCTCGCCGGGACCGTCGTCGAGGACCTGTCGGCGTCGGCCGCGGACGGGATCGACGTGCCGGCCGAGTCCGGTCTCGCCAACGCCGCGGTGCTTTTCGACGCCGACGGCGAGCGCCGGCTCGTCTACCGGAAGCGGCACCTGTTCGGGTACGGCTCCGAGGAGACGGACCGGATGGTCCCCGGCGATCGGACGCCGGTGGTCGAGCTCGGAGGCGTCACGGTCGGGGTGACGACCTGCTACGACCTCCGGTTCCCGGAGCAGTTCCGGGCGATGGTCGACGCGGGCGTCGAGTGCGTACTGGTGCCGAGCGCGTGGCCGTACCCGCGGATCGAGCACTGGCGGACGCTCGGCCGGGCGCGAGCCATCGAGAACCTGACGTACGTCGCCGCCGTCAACGGGAGCGGTCGGTTCGGTGACGACGCGCTCTGCGGCCGGAGCGCGGTGTACGACCCCTGGGGGACCGCGCTGGCGTCGGTCGGTGACGAACCGGGCGTCGTCACCGCGACGGTGGATCCCGAGCGGGTGGCCGCGGTCCGCGAGGAGTTCCCCGCGCTCCGCGACCGTCGGTGAGTCGGTTCACGGCTGCGGGCGGACCGCTGAGCGCGCGGCGTCAAGCGCGCCGTTCGGCTCCGGGGAACCCCCGAGCGACGGATCCGGATCTCACATATTTATACCCGTGAGGCACGTAGCATCTATCGCCGAAGTCCGACGCTTTTCTCGTTGGAGTTCGGCGCTAACAATCCGCGCGCCCGTCCCGACCACTCGGGCGGCATCGCCGCCGACAGCCTGGGGGTCCGCTGTCCGGCCGCCGCCCGTTCGTCCGCCTCCCCACTCGCCTTTCGCCCACCCCTTTCCGCTTCCACCCCTTTCCGCTTCCACCCCTTTCCGCTTCCACCCCTTTCCGCTTCCACCCCTTTCCGCTTCCACCCCTTTCCGCTTCCACCCCTTTCCGCTTTCACCCCTTTCCGCTTCCACCCCTTTCCGCTTTCACCCCTTTCCGCTTCCACCCTTCTCGGCCGCTATCGCTCTGCGTTCTCTCGTCGGATCGAGTTCGATTCGGTGACGACACGGCGGAACCTCCCTCGCCGCGCCGGGAGTATCCGTACTGATAACTCGGTCGGTAAGTTCTTACGTCGGTCGACGGAGGGAGTAAACGCCGCGGACGAATCCGACCGGCCCCATCCCGTTTCGGACGGGTCGGTCGGCCACTCGCTTCCACCGTCCGTCGTCCGTCGGCTTGGGTTCGGGTCCACCCGCTCCCACACCGAGCCCGAACCCCTTTCGGTACCCCTTCGCCTCACCGAACAGCGGCGGCCTCAGTGAGTGGCGAGGCCGAAGCGCAAGGCCGAAAGCCTCGGCCGACGAACCGACGGTCGAATGTTCCCCCGCGAGTACCGCGGCGTCGCCTTCGTCGTCGGGCTGTTCTTAGTCGTCCAAGTGGGCGCGCTGGCGTTGGTCCCGGAGTTCGTCGCGAGCGACTATCAGGCGGTCGAGAATCCCGATAACCCCGCCAACAGCGTGCTGTACGTCGTCGCCATCGTCGCGATGACCGGGCTGATGCTGGCGGCGTTCCGATACGACCTCGACGGGGCGATCCGACTCCTCATCGTCGGCGTCTCGGCGTGGCTCTCGTGGTACGTCTTCTCCGCGCTCGTCTCGCCGCTCGCGGCCGCCGTCCCCGCGGTCGCGGTCGCGGTCGGCCTGCTCCTCTACCCCGAGTGGTACGTGATCGACACCGCCGGGGTGTTGATGGGCGCTGGCGCGGCGGGGCTGTTCGGCATCTCCTTCGGCCTGCTGCCGGCGCTCGTCCTGCTCGCCGTCCTCGCCGTTTACGACGCGATCTCGGTGTACGGCACCGAGCACATGCTGTCGCTCGCGGAGGGAATTATGGACCTCAACATCCCGGTGGTGCTTGTGATCCCGCTGTCGCTGTCGTACTCGCTGCTGGACGCGGGGGCCGCCAGCGAGGAGGCGGCGGGCGTCGGCGAGGAGCCGGAGTCGGACGCGGAGACCGACGCTGACGCGGAGGCCGACTCCCAGAGCGCTTCCGCCGGCGAGGGAGGTGAAGACGGCGACCCCGGTGAGGACGGCGACCCCGGTGAGGACGGCGAACCCGGTGACCGCGACGCCTTCTTCATCGGTCTCGGCGACGCCGTCATCCCGACGGTGCTGATCGCGAGCGCGGCGACGTTCTCGCCGGCGGCGGACCTCGCGGTCCCCCTCCTCGGCGTCAACCTCCCCGCGCTGCTCGCGATGGTCGGGACCCTCGCGGGCCTGCTCGTGCTCATGCGGTGGGTGATACAGGGGCGACCGCACGCGGGGCTTCCGCTGTTGAACGGTGGCGCCATCGGTGGGTACCTGATCGGATCGCTCGTGGCCGGCGTCCCGCTTATCGAGGCGCTGGGACTCGCGGGGTTCTTCTAAACCGATTCAGACGGACCGTCTTGCTCGGTCACGACCACCACCGAATCCCCGGCCGCTCGGCCGTACGACGATCTTCTTTATAAATAGCTGATCGTCATGACCACCACCGAAGCCCCGGTCGCTCGGCCGTACGACGATCTTCTTTATAAATAGCTGATCGACATGACCACCACCGAAGTCCCGGTCGCTCGGCTCTACGTTTCTGCTTTTAAATAGCTGATCGACATGACCACCACCGAAGTCCCGGTCGCTCGGCTCTACGTTTCTGCTTTTAAATAGCTGATCGACACGACCACCACCGAAGCCCCAGTCGCTCGGCTCTACGTTTCTGCTTTTAAATAGCTGATCGACATGACCACCACCGAAGTCCCGGTCGCTCGGCTCTACGTTTCTGCTTTTAAATAGCTGATCGACACGACCACCACCGAAGCCCCAGTCGCTCGGCTCTACGTTTCTGCTTTTAAATAGCTGATCGACATGACCACCACCGAAGCCCCAGCCGCGAGACGGGCGCACGCTCGCTGCGCGCTTCGGTCGCTCGCGTTGCTCGCTCCCTCCAGTGCTTGCGTCGCCTGCGCCCGTCTCGCGGCTGCCCCTTCGAGTCCCGCCCGACCGCAACCGCACGGCACCTCATACCTCCCCAGCCTCGTCGCGGCCGCTTAAAAGCGGCCGCGACTCCCTCGCGCGTGCGATTCGCGCCCTTCGGGCGCTCATCGGCACGCGCCACCGCAGAGAGATCACCGCAGAGAAATTCGTTAGTCGTCGTCAGCGGGGTTCCCGTCGCGCGTCTTCACTGCGACGCCGGACCCGAGCTGTTCGGCCTCCGCGCCCGAGAGCTCGGCGCGGCCGACGCCGAAGATGGCGCCGCTCTCGTCGACGACAAGGACTTCGTCGCCGGGACGGATCCCGTCGTCCGCGGCGGTGACGAACTTCGCGAACGCGTTGCGCCCCTCGCGCACGAACGGCTCGCTTTCCTCGCCGACGACCATCCGGTGTCGGGGGGCGGCGAACGCGTCGGCGATCCGCTTCCCGCCCGCGAGACCCAGCGTGAACCGGCCGTCGGTGCCGTACGAGACGAGCCGGTCGCCCTCGCTGCTCCCGGGGGTGTCGTCGACGTCGCCGTCGATCACCTGCCGCGGGCGGCCGCCGCTCGACCGGCGCACGGTGAGGGGGTCGTCCGGCGGGAACAGGGCCTCGCCCGCGCCGCTCCCGAACTGGTAGTCGGCGGCGGTCCGCAGGTCCGCGAGCGTGTCGGCGTCGGTCATGGCCGCGATACCGACCGCGCGCTGAAAGCGGTTGCGAACCGTTCGGTCGCGATACTGACGACGGCGGCGCGGCCGTCCGCCGCCGCTCGCAACCCGACTCCTCAACCGAGCGCGGGGTACGTCGCGGCGACCCCGTCGCCGTCGACGCGCCAGCGGTCGGCGATCTCCCGGTACGCGGCCGGGTCTGCGGCCGCGTCCGCCGGAATCGCGTCCGGCGGCGACTCCCGTAGCGCCTCGGCCAGCGTCTCGGGATCGATTCCGTCGGTCCCGCTCTCCCCGTCGGACTCCTGAGCGAGCAGGTCCGCGATCCGGTCGGCCGCGTCGACCATCGCGCCGGCACCCTCGATCCGGCGGCCGAGATCGAGCGCCGCGGTGAGTCGGTCGGCGGCCGCGACGGCGTCGCCGCGCTCGGCCTCGACGGCGCCGAGCGTCGAGAGCGCCTCCGCCTCGGCCTGCGTGAACCCGCCCTCCCTCGCGGCGTCGATCGCGGACCGCAGCGCCGTCGCCGCCGCGTCGTGGTCGCCCCGTGCGAGCGCGAGCCGTCCCTCGACGCGGTTCAGCTCGGCCAGTCGCTTGTGGCCGGCGTGGTCGTCGAGCAGCGCCGCGGTCCGCTCCACCCGCCGCTCGGCCGCGGACAGGTCGCCGCGGTCGACCGCCACCTCCGCCAGGATCGCGGTCACCATCGCGCACCGCGTGTCGGCGTCGAGCGCGTCGAGGCGGTCGAGCGCGCCCGTCAGGAACCGCTCCGCCCGGTCGAGATCGCCGGCGAGGTGCGCCGCGCTGCCCAGGTGGCTCAGCGCGAACGCCTCGTACATGTCCGAGCCGATCCGCTCGGCGATGGCGCGCGCCGCGGACGCGCGGTCGACCGCCTCCCCGACCGCGCCGCGCTGCTCGGCGACCGCCGCGAGGTTCAAAAGGGAGATGGCCTCGCGGTGTTCGTCGCCAACCGTCCGGTAGCCGTCGAGCGCGCGGCTCGCGGTCCGTTTCGCGGCGTCGAGGTCCCCCCGTCGCCGCAGCGCGACCGCGAGGTTCGTCCGGACGTTCGCCTCGCCGTGGGTGTCGTCGTGCGCGCGGAACAGGTCGCCGGCGACGCGGTAGTGGTCGAGGACCGCGTCGGTCCCGTCGAGGGAGTCGAGCGCGTTGCCAACGTCCATCAGCGCCTTCGCCCTCGCGATGGGGTCGCCGACCTCGACCGCGATGGCGTACGCCCGAGACGCCGCCTCGTAGGCCCCCTCGTAGTCGCCGTCGAAGTGCGCCGCCTGCGATCGCCCCCTGACCGCCGCCGCGAGTCCGCCGCGGTCGCCCGCGGCCGCGAACAGCTCCTCGGCCCGCTCGAACCGTTCTCGCGCCGCGTCGTACTCGCCGCGTCGCCGCGCCACGTCGCCGTACCCGCGCTGGCGCTCGGCCGCCCCGGCCTCGTCGGCCGGTCGCCACGCGTCCAGCGCGTCCGTCGCGCCGTCGAGGTCGCCGGCGTCGACGTACATCCGCGCCACCCACTCCGGCAGCCGGTCGCGTAGGTCGTCCGGGCACGCGTCCGGGAGGTCGATCCACGCGTAGCGGACACGGCCGTACAGGGGCGCGAGCCGTGGGTAGCGCCGTCCGACGCCGTACACCGCCCGAACCGTCTCGGCCGCCCACGCGCTCGGGTCGCGCTCGATCCGGTCCACCGTCGGGGCGTCCCCGCCGACGGCGCGCCGGATCCGAGAGCGACGCGCGGGGTCGTCCGCGAGCGCGAGCACCCGCGAGACGGCTCGCCCGACGCGTCTGGCGACCACCGGCTCCGGCTCCCGGTCCAAGAGCCGATCCAAGAACAGCACCGACCACTCGTCGTGAACGGTGCGATACTCCCCGTCTCCCGACTCGACGAGGACGGTCCCAGTGAGCCGGTCGAGCGCCCGCCGAACCTCCTCGACCGTCGGCGAGGGGTCGCCGTCGGTCCCGTTCGTCCCGCCCCGATCCGGGCCGTCAACGAGCGCGTACGCCAGGGTCCGAACGCCGTTCACGCCGGCGACGTTGAGGAGGTTCGCCAACACCGCGACGTCCGCGGTCGGCGGCGGCCGGTTCCGGACTTCCCGGACCGCCTCCGCGACCGCCGCCTCCAGCCCCGACGCCGGTCCCCCGTCGCCGTCGTCGCCTACCGCCGCTCCGTCGCCGCCGCTTCTCTCCTCCCTCGCTCCGTCGCCGCCGCTTCTCTCTGCCCTTGCTCCGTCGCCGCCGATATCTTCGACCGCTCCGCCGACTCCGTCGCCGGTCGCGCGGACGAGCCGGTGGACGAGCGCGAGCAGTTCGCCGACGCGCTCGTCGTCGGCGCGCCGCACGTCGGCGAGCAGCGCCCCCGGCTCGGCCGCCGGGGCGGATCCGGTGCGGTCGGCGACGTGACGGACGAACCGCTCGACCTCGCGCTCGTCGAGCCGCGGCATCCGGACGGTCTCGATCGCCCGCCGGTAGCGGAGGTCCGCGGGCGAGAACGGGAGTCCGTCGGGGTCGTCGTACGACTCCTCGCGGGCGTCGAACAGGAACGAGACGTCGTCGCGGTCGGCCAGCTCGTGGGCGACGCCGACTGCCTCCGCGGCCCCCGGATCGACGGCGTCCTCGACGACGACGAGGTGGTGCCCCTCGCCTCCGGTGACCCGCTCGCGCAGTTGCTCGGTCGCGGTGAACGCCTCGCCGCCGTCGCTCGATCGGTACGTCACCGGACCGCGACCGGAGCGGTACCACTCGACAGCGACGCGCCGGCAGACGGTGCTTTTCCCGCTTCCTGGCGGGGCGACCAGCGCGTGGTCGGTCCCCTCGGCGAGACCGTCGGCGAGCAGCCCGGCGATCGAACGCCGGTCGTCGTCGCGCACCGCGGTCCTGTCGAGGACGTACCCCGCGTCGACCTCCGGGAACGACGCCGTGGCGCGGAGCGGTCCGTACGGGTCCGGGTCCCCGGCGAGCCGGTCCTCGTCGACCGCGTGGAACCCCTGCGCAGAGAGCGCGTCGCGTCCGTCGCCGGTGCCGCTCCGCCCGAACAGCCCGCCCGCGCCGCGCTCTCCCCTCGCGCCCGTCTCGCCGCGCTCTCTCCTCACACCCACCCCGCCGTCGCTTTTCCGGTCGCCCGGGTCCGCGGCTTCGTCGCGGGTCGAGTCGCCCGAGCCGTCTCCCTCGGACCGATCGCCCTCCGCCTGCGTCTCAGTGTCGCCCATCGCCGCGAGCGCCTCGCCGCCGTCGCGGCCCCGGTCGATCAGGTCGCGCACCCTCGCCTCCGCCCACGCGACCGCCTCGGGATCGGTCGACGCGGCCGCGCCGTGGAGCGTGCCGTCGTCGTCGAAGGTGAGGAGGAGCGCGGTCCCGTCGGCCGCAACCACCCCCACGTCGACGGTGTCGACCGCCGCGATCCGACACCCGTCACGGCGCGCGACGGCTCCGAGGTCGTCCGCAAACCGATCGGCTGCGTGCCGGTACGCCCGCTCCGCCAGCGCGAGGTCGACGGTCCCGCCGCCGACCCCCGTGCGTCGGAGCCGCTCCGCGACTCGGGGGTAGGGGAACGCCGGCAGCGCGGCGGCGACCGCGTCCGCGTCGGCGAGCGCGCCGTCGAGGACCTCGAGCGGTCGGTACGGGTCCGGGGCCGCGGCCCGGTACGTCTCCGCCTCGCGGAGGACCGCGGGGGAGACGTCGGCGTCCGCGCCGAGCGGGTCGAGCACGTCGCCCGCGGCCGCGAGGTCGTCGGCGACCGTCAGGAACTCGCGGTACTCGCTCGCGAGCAGCCGCCCCGAGAGCGTCGTCCGGTAGCCGTCCGTCTCGCCCGCGACGAGTCCGGCCGCCTCCAGCTCGTCTATCGCGCGGTTCACCGTCGACCTGGAGTGGCCGAGCGCGTCGACGAGCTCGTGTTTTCGCAGCGGTCCCGCGGCGAGCCGTTCGAGGAAGTCGAGGCGCCGCTCGACGACGCCCACGAGGTCCGACGGCTCCGTCATACGTCCCTCCGCACCGCCCCCACCGATATAACTGTTTCCTCGGTGACGACTCGACCCGCGCGGTGACACAGTGTTTCACGGGGTGAGAATAAGCCGGATCAGGCCGCAGTCGGGTCTATGGTTGGGGACCGAACGACAGAGAGCAACGAGACGGGAGCGACGGACGACCTCGACGAACCGGAATCGGACGGTTCCACGGCGAGGGACGAACTCGACGACGCGGACGATCTCGGCGAGCTGGAGGGGACCGACTCTGACGAAGCGACTCCGAGGGACGGCCGGCCCGGAGCGAGCACCCCGAACCTGTCTGGCCGCGCGTCGCGGACGGTCGATTCGGCGCGGACGGCGGCCGACGAGCTCGCGACCTGGGACCCCGACGACGTCGACGCGCTCGTGCGATCGGTCGGCGAGCGTCTGGCGGACAGGGAAACCGTCAGCCGGCTCGCGCGGTCGGCGGCCAACGAGACGGGGCGGGGGCATCCGGGGACGAAAGCCGAAAAGGTCGCGACCGCGCTCGACGCCGCCCGGCGGACGCTCCGGGACGCGCCGACCGCGGGCGTGGTCGACCGCGACAGCGCGGCGGGCACGGTGACCGTCGCCGGACCGATCGGCGTTGTCGGCGCGGCGGTCCCCGCGACGCATCCGGTCGTGGTCCCCGCGGTCCTCTCGCTGTACGGGCTCGCAGCCCGGAACGCGGTCGTCTTCGCGCCCTCGCCGTCGACCGTCGAGACCTGCGACGTCGTCGTCGAGACCGTCCGCCGGGCGCTCGCCGAGGCCGGAGCGCCGACTGGCGCGGTCTCGATGCTGCCCGCGCCCGCCTCCAAGCCGGGGACGGACGCCCTGTTCGAGCGGGCCGACTTCGCCATCGCGGCCGGCTCCGAGGCGACGGTCGCCGCCGGGCAGCGCTGCGGCACGCCGAACGTCGCCGCCGGCGCGGAGGGGGTCGTCGCCGTCGCCGACGGGTCGGTCCCGGCCGAGGCCGTGGCGACGCGAGTGGCGGTCGGCGCGACCTACGACTTCGGCGCTCACCCCGCGGGCGACGCCGCGGTCGTCACGGTGTCGCCGGCGGTCGGCCCGCTGTGCTCCGCGCTGGAAGAGGAGGGCGGATACGTCCTCGACGCCGCCGAGCGCGACCGCCTCCGGGCGCTCCTCGACGGGGGCGAAACGGACGAAACCGCTGAGGCGGACCCCCGCGGGAACTCGCCGCGGTGGCTGGCGGCCGCGCTCGACCTCCCGGGCGCGGCCCGCGAGGCGGCCTTCCTCGTCGCCGAACCCGACGGTGTCGACGACCCGCTCGCGACGCTACCGGGGATCCCCGCGGTCGCGGTCCACGGCCGCGACGGGTTCGACGCCGCGACCGCGCTCGCCGCCGAGGTCGGCGCCCCCCACGCCGCGGCGGTCCACACGACCCAACAGCGCCGCGCTCGCCGGGTCGCGGAGCGGCTCTCCCCCGGCCGTCTCGTCGTCAATCAGCCAGGGATCGCGGCGACGGGCGCGCGCTCGAACGGGTTCGAGGCGGCGCCGCTTCTCGGCGGCGGGACCGCCGAGGGGAGCCAGCTGTGCGGCGGACTCACCCCAGAGCGCCTCGCGCGGACGACGACCGTCGCCGCGACGAGCGTCGTCGACGAGGCGTCGCACCGGAACGGCGCGGGCGACACGCTTCGCGGGCCCTGAGTCGAGCGGGTCGGAGGGGGTCCGGCGCGAACCGAGCCGTCAGAGCTCGATCCGGTCGACGATCGCCTCGTTGCCGTCGACGCCGTCGCTGTGGGTGTTGATCGCGACCGTCCGGATCTTCTCTTCGAGCAGCGACCCCTCGATCTTTGCCTTCAGCAGCGAGTCGACCTGATAGACGCCGGCGGCGTTGTTCATCCGGATCACGACCTGAACGGGGGTCTCGTCGCCCTCGCGGAGCGAGACGCGCTCGATCGCCTGCGAGGAGACGGTGTTTATCCCGCGGCCGCCCTCCTCGTAGGGGACCCGCGAGCGGCCGCGCTCCATGTCCAGCCCGTCGGCGATCCGGACGACGCCGGCCTCCAGCGTGAGCGGCTGTTCCTCGGTGTGGTGACATAAGATCGCGTGGAGCACCTCCGCCTTCACGCGGACCTGCTCGGCCACGTCGTAGAAGGCGGGAAGGAGGTCGTCGAGCAGGTCGGCCGCGAGCGGGATCGAGTAGTACGGGTGGTCGTGGCGGTGGACGACGTGGCCGATGTCGTGGAGCGTCGCCGCCAGCGCGATGACCACCGGTTCGTCCGCCTCGTCCAGCCCCTGCTGTCGGGCGCCGTTGAACTCGACGCCGCCGGACTTGAGCAGGTCGTACAGCCGGAGCGCGCGGTCGCGGACGATCTCGACGTGCTTGGAACCGTGGTCGTTGTACCCCTTCCGCGCGACCGGGTTGACGTTCTGCGCCTCCAGGTAGGTGAGGATCTCCTCGTCCGACGTGAGCCGCGACATGACCTCGTTGAGCCGGTCGTCGGGGAACGCGTGGTTGGCGTCCGGGTCGTACTCGTGGCGGCCGGCGTCGGTGTCGGCGTCGACCTCGTCGCGCGCGGCCGGCGAGTTATCGTCGGTCGGGTCGGGAGTGTCGTCGTCGGTCGGATCTGGAGCGTCGTCGGTCGGCTCGGGGGCGTCATCGGCAGGGTCGCTCATGCGTCACCAAGAGTCGCCCGCCCGGGATAAATGTGCGAGCCGCGGGGCCGGGGCGACCGGGTCGCCGCGAGTTCGCCGGTCGGACCGCGACGGGGCCTGTCGGCGCCCCCGGCGCTTATTCCGCCGCCAACTGTGGATCGGGACATGACCTTCGACCCCGACCGCGTCTCGACGGTGACGTTCGACTCGTACAGCACGCTCGTGGACGTGGAGGCCGCCGAGGCGGCGCTCGCGGACCGCGTCCCCGACCCCGAGCCGGTGTCGCGGCTGTGGCGGTCGCGGTCGCTGGCGTACACGTTCGTCGCGAACGCGGTCGACGCCTACCAGCCGTTCTACGAGATGAACCGCGACGCGCTGACGTACGCGCTCGCGGCGCACGGCGTCGACCTCTCCGACGCCGAGCGCGACGAGATCCTCGCGGTGTACCACGAGCTTGAGGTGTTCGACGACGTGCGCGACGCGATCCGACGCCTCCGCGACGCCGGCTACGACTGCTACGTCCTCTCGAACGGCGACCCAGAGATGCTCGCGTCGCTCGTCGACCACGCCGACATCGCCGACCTCGTCGCGGACGCGATCAGCGCCGACGAGGTGCGGACGTTCAAGCCCGACGCCGAGATCTACCGCCACGGCGCGGCCCGGACCGGGACGCCGATCGACGAGGTGGTCCAGCGCGACCGCCGGCTGGTTCGACGTGTTGGGCGCGCGCCACGCCGGGATGCAGGCCGCGTGGGTCGACCGGAAGGGGACGCCGTGGGAGCCGTTCGGCGGCGATCCGGATGTCACCGTCGAGACGCTCCACGAGCTCGCGGACCTGCTCGGGGCCTGACCGGTCCCGGATCGGTATCCCGGGAAGCGGGTCCCTCAGCGACCGCCGCGGCAGTTTCGACCCGAGGCACAATCTATAAGCGCGAGAGAGATCCATATGCCGGTGTGACCCGACCCGCGTCCGCACGCGGTCAGCCGTCGACGCCAGCGGCGCGGCTCTTCTCGAAAAAACGCGCGTGAACCGTCCGCCGGCGGGAGTGGCGACCCCGTCCCGGACGACCCCCGGCCCGCGCGCACCGGTCCGCTCACCGACCCGGACTCACCGCAGTACCCATGACAGACACGACCACCACGACACCCTACGCGACGCACGAGGAGACGGACAGAGAAGCGACTGACGCGCCCTTCGAGGGCGTTTACCCGGCGATGACGACCCCGTTCACCGACGACGACGCGGTCGACCACGACCAGCTCGCCGCGAACGCCCGACACTTGGAGCGCGCCGGCGTCGACGGCGTCGTTCCCGTCGGCTCGACCGGCGAGTCGGCGACGATGAGCCACGACGAACACGTCGCGGTGATCGAGACGGTTCGCGACGCGCTCGACGACATCCCCGTGATCGCGGGCACCGGCTCGAACAACACCGCTGAGGCGCTCTCGCTGTCGCGGCGCGCGGCCGACGCGGGCGCCGACGGCCTGCTGCTCATCTCGCCGTACTACAACAAGCCCGAGCCGCAGGGGTTCCTCGACCACTATCAGACCATCGCCGACGCGGTCGACCTCCCGCAGATCGTCTACAACGTGCCGAGTCGCACGGGCCAGTCGATCCCGGTCGACGTCACCGCCGAACTCGCGGAACACCCGAACATTCGGGGGTACAAGGCGGCCTCCGGCGACCTGAACCTGATCAGCGAGGTGATAGAGCGCACCCGCGACGAGGCGTTCGCGGTGCTGTCGGGCGACGACGGACTCACGCTCCCCGTGCTCTCTATCGGCGGCACGGGGACGATCAGCGTCGTCGCCAACGTTGAGCCGGAGCGGGCCTGCGCGATGGTCGGCGCCGCGCTCTCGGGCGACTACGACCGGGCGCGGACGCTCCACCACGAGCTGTCGCCGCTCGTCCGCGAGCTGTTCGCGGAGACGAACCCGATCCCGGTGAAGGAGGCGATCGGACGTCCGCGGGCGCGGCGGTCCGCACGTTCGTTCGCCGCTCTCGCGGCTCTCCGAGGACCGCCGCGAGTCGCTCCGCGACCTGCTGGCCGCGTACGACGAGCGCGCGCCGGGGACGATCGACCCGACGGCCGTCGACCCGTCGGCGACGGGGGGCGCGGAATGAGCGGAGCAGACCTGTCGATCGCCGTCACCGGCGCGGGCGGCCGCATGGGCCGGGAAGTGATCGAGGCGGCCGCCGGCCGCGAGGGCGTCGCCGTCGCGGTCGCGGTCAACCGCACACCGACCGACCCCGTCGCGGGCGTCGCGGTCGAGGACGCCGACGACCTCGCCGAACTGCTCGCGGACGAGGAGCCGGACGCCCTCGTCGACTTCACCGGGCCGACCTCGGCGGTCGCGTACGCCGAGACCTGCGCCGACGCCGGCGTCCCGCTCGTGACCGGGACGACCGGCTTCGCGGACGCACAGATCGACAGCCTCCGGGCCGCGAGCGAGACGGTTCCCGTCCTCAAGGCGTCGAACTTCGCGCGCGGCGTGGCCGCGCTCCGCCGGGCGGTCCGCGAGGCCGCCGCCGCGCTGCCAGGCTACGACGTGGAGCTGACGGAGACGCACCACAACGCGAAGCGCGACGCCCCCTCGGGCACCGCGAAGTCGATCCTCGACGACGTCGAGGGCGTGCGCTCCGACCTCGACGAGCGCGTCCACGGCCGCGAGGGCGACGCCCCCCGGAGTCCGGGCGAAATCGGCGTCCACGCCCGTCGCGCGGGCGACGTGACCGGCGAACACGAGGTCCTCTTGGCGGGGAACCGCGAGACGCTCGAACTCACGCACCGCGCCGGCGATCGCGGGGTGTTCGCCGAGGGCGCGCTCGACGCCGCCGCGTGGCTCGCCGAACGCGACCCTGGCTGGTACGGGTTCGGCGACGTGTTGGACGGCGGGGAGGGAGGCGACGTCGGGGGCGCCGATGAATAACTCTCGTACATACGAACATCGACGAGTAAATACCGACACTCATCCATACACCATCCAATGAGCCTCGAAGCCGATGTCGCCAACCTTTGGAACCGCTATCAGGACGGGCTGACCGCCGCCGACGCGACCGACGCGGACGCGGCCGTGATCGACGAGTTCCTCGCCGCGCTGGAGGCCGGCGAGGTCCGCGCCGCCGAGAAGACCGGCGACGACGTGACCTCGTGGGAGGCCAACGAGTGGGTCAAGCGGGGGATCCTGCTCAACTTCGGCCTGCGCGAGACGGAGCCGCGCGAGTACGGCGGCGTCACCTACCACGACGTGCTCCCGCTGCGCGACACCGACGACCTCGGCGAGCGCGGCACCCGGAACACGCCGGACGGGACCGCGATCCGCCGCGGCGCGTACCTCGGCAGCGACTCCGATCATGATGAGCCCCTCGTTCGTCAACATGGGCGCGTACGTCGGCGATGGCACCCTCGTCGACTCCTGTGACACGGTCGGCTCCTGCGCGCAGCTGGGCGCGAACGTCAAGCTCGGCGCCAACACGCTGATCGGCGGCGTCCTCGAACCGGTCGAGGACGCGCCGGTGATCGTCGAGGACGGCGTCTCGCTGGGCGCGGGCTGCCGGGTCACCTCCGGCTTCCGCGTCGGCGAGAACAGCATCGTCGGCGAGAACACGCTGCTGACCCCCCGAATTCCCGTCTACGACCTCGTCGAGGAGGACGTGATCTACGGCCACCTCCCGGCCGAGCGCCGCGCGTTCACCCGGATGGTTGAGTCGTCCGTCGGCGACCACGACCTCTTCGAGGGCGGCGCGTACAAGCCCGCGGTCGTGGCAACGCACGTCGAGGAGGACACCCTCGAAGCGACGCGGCGGGAGGACGCGCTCCGCGAATGAGTGACCGCGACGCGGGTGGCACTGGCGACGCGGGTGGCACGGGCGACGTGGGTGACACGGGCGACGCGGGCGCGGAAGCGACGGGCGAACCCGCCGCCGACAACCCGCCGGTCCGCCGCGTGAGCGACTGGGACGCCGAGCGCCTCCGCGCGCTCGCCGCCGAGCACGACACGCCCCTGTACGTCCAGGACCTCGACCGCGTCCGCGAGAACTGCGAGCGCCTGCTCGCCGCGTTCCCCGACGCGGACGTGCGGTACGCCGTCAAGGCGCACACCGGCCGCGCCGTCCTGGCGGCGGTCCGCGACGCCGGACTCGACGCCGAGTGCGCCTCGGCGGGCGAGGTCGACCGCGCGCTCGCCGCCGGCTTCGACGGCCCGCGGCTCCACTACACCGCGGTCAACCCCCCCGCCCGAGACCTCGACTACGTCGTCGACGTCGCCGAGGCGGAGCCGGAGCTAACCGTCACCGTCGGCGCGGTCGACACCCTCGACCGCCTCGCGGAGCGCGGCTACGACGGCAGAGTCTGCGTCCGCGTGAACCCCGGCGTCGGCGCGGGCCACCACGAGAAGGTCACGACCGGCGGCGCCGCGAAGTTCGGAATCCCGTACGACCGCGCCGCGGAAGCGACCCGAGCGGCGGCCGAGCGGTTCGACGCGGTCGGGATCCACGCCCACGCAGGCTCCGGCATCGACCCGGACCAGCTGGACAGCCACCGCGAACTGGTCGCGCGGATGGGAGAGCTGGCGCGAGAGCTGGCGGACCCGAGCGACGCGGGCGCCGGTCCCTCCGGCGGCGCCGACCCCGTCGACCTCGAGTACGTCGACGTCGGCGGCGGGTTCGGGGTCCCCTACGAGGAGGACGCCCCGGTACTCGACCTGCCGGCCGTCGCGGAGGCGACCCGGGAGGCGGTCGCGCCGCTCCCGGAGGGAACCGACCTCGCGATCGAGCCCGGCCGCTACGTCGTCGCCGACGCCGGCGTCCTCCTGACCCGGGTGAACTCCGTGAAGCCGACGCCGGACGAGACGGTCGTCGGCGTCGACGCGGGGATGACGGACCTCCTGCGGCCGGCGATGTACGACGCGTACCACCCGATCCGAAACCTGGGGGGAGGCCGAGCGCGCGAGTGGAGCGACGCTCTCCCCGTCGACGAGCGGGAGGCAACCCCTGTCACGGTCGCCGGACCTATCTGTGAGACCGGCGATACCCTCTGTAGAGACCGAGCGCTCGCCGACCCGGCACGCGGGGACTGCCTCGCGGTCGGCGTCGCGGGCGCGTACGGATACGAGATGGCGAGCCAATACAACTCACGACCGCGGCCGGCGGAGGTCGCGCTCGACGACGGAACCGCGACTGTCGCCCGACGCCGAGAGACGCTCGGCGACCTGACGGCGGTCGAACGGGAGGCGACCTCCGGCGGCGACCGGTCGGAGGCGACTCGCGGCGACGACCGAACGGGGGCGGACCGATGAGCGTCCACGCCGTCCCGGTCGAGAAGTATCACGGCACGGGCAACGACTTCCTCGTCGTCGACGCGGCCGCCGAGGACGTCGGCGACCGCGCGGCGTTCGCCCGCGCGCACTGCGACCGCGAGACCGGCGTCGACGGGGGAACGGGTCGGCGCGGCGCGGACGGCGTCCTCTTCCTCAGCCTCGCGGAGCGGTTCGACCCGACGCGTGTCGTGATGACGCTCGTCCAGCCGGACGGCTCGACCGCGACGATGTGCGGCAACGGCGCCCGCGTCGTCGCCCGGTGGGCGCACGACCGGACCGGCGACCGCGAGTTCATGATCGACACGCAGGCCGGCACCCGGCGCGCGACGGTGACCGCGGACGCGAGCGCGGCCACCATCGAGATGGGCGTGCCGACGTTCGACCCCCGCCGCGTCCCGGTCGCCCGCGAGCGCGCGCTCGCCGACGGGCCGCTGGTCGACGAGTCGGTCGAGGGACTGACCGTCACCGCCGTCAACACCGGCGTCCCCCACGCGGTCGCGTTCGTCGACGGCGGCCGCGACGCCCCCGACGGCATCGACGCGGTCGATCTTGAATCTGTCGCGCCGCCGGTCCGCCACGCCGACGTCTTCCCCGAGGGCGCGAACGTGAACCTCGCGGCGGTCGTCGACGACGGCTCCAGCGACGGGCCGGCGGTCCTCGACCAGCGCACCTTCGAGCGCGGCGTCGAGGGCGAGACGCGCTCCTGCGGCACCGGCGCGGTCGCGGTCGTCGCGGTCGCCCGCCGGCTGGGACTGATCGACGGCGACTCGGCGGTGAGCCGCCCGCCGGGCGGCGAGCTGGAGATCACCGTTCCAGACGCAGGCCACGCGACGCTGACCGGGCCGGTCGCCCACGAGTTCTCTGGGACGCTTCCCGCCGATCCGCGATGAGCGGCGGGACCAACACCGATTCCGGCTCAGACGCCGTCTCCGGCTTCGATCCGGTCTCGTTCCTCGAAGACGCGGTTCAGATCCCCTCCCACGAGTCGGTCGACGAGGTGCGCGAGTTCGTCGTCGACCTCCTCGACCGGCGGGGCGCCGACCCCGCGGTCGTCGCGGGCGGCTGCGTCCTCGCGGAGAAGCGCTCTCCGGCGCCCGAGGCGGGACCGCACCTCGTGTTGAACACCCACCTCGACACGGTGACGCCGCACGTTCCGTTCGAGCGGGGGAAGCGCGTGAGGACGAACGCGGCGGTTCCACGCCGGGTGAAGGGGACCCCGAAGAAGTGATCCGCGGGCGCGGCGCCTGCGACGCGAAGGGACCGCTCGCGGCGCTCTTGTCGGGATTCCTCGCCGCCGACCCGGACCGCGGGCGGGTCACGCTCGCGCTTACGCCCGACGAGGAGGCGCTATCGCTCGGCGCGGCGGCGCTGACGGGGCGGCTCCCGGGGACCGACGACCGGCTCGACGGCGACCTGTACCTGGTCGGCGAGCCGACCGGACTCGACGCGTGCACCGCCGCGAAGGGCCGGTTCCAGGCGACCGTCGAGCTGTCGGGGACCGCCGCGCACGCCGCGGAGTTCGCCGGTGCGAACGCGGTCTCGGCCGCGGAGGACGCGCTCGCCGCGATCCGGACGTTCGACGTGGGCGCCGACGTCCATCCGCAGCTCGGCCCGCCGAAGCTCACCCCCACGGTCGTCGAGGGCGGCGCGGCGACGAACCAGGTGCCCGCGGACTGCGGTATCACGGTCGACCGGCGGAGCGTCCCGCCCGAAACGGCCGAGGAGTTCCGGTCGTCGCTCGCGGACGCGGTTCGGGAGTCGCTTGCGGCCGCCGCCGGCGACCGCGACGGCGTCGACGTCGCGGTCGCGCTCACCGACCGCGAGTCGCCCTTCTTGGAGGCGTTCGCGACGGACCCTGACCACGAACTCGTCCGAGCGGTCGCGGGCGCGGCGCGCGAGGCGGGCGACGCGGTCGGCCTCTCGAGCGAGCGCGGCGGCGACGTTCGGCCGTTCGGCGCGGCGACGGAGGCGTCGTACTTCGCGCCGGCGCCGACGGTCGTGTTCGGCCCCGGCGACCTCGCGGACGAGGCGGGCGCGGTCGCGCACGCCGAGCGGGAGTACGTCCGAGTCAGCGAGGTCGAGGCGGCCGCGAAGACGGTCGAGCGCGCGGTCGCGGCGCTGCTCGGTGAGGAGTAGGAAACGCCGAGCGCGGCCGACTACAGCAGGAACTGCTCCTCGTCGTCCGCGAGGTCGATGAAGTCGTCGGCGGCCTCGATCAGCTCGTCTGCGGCGGAGTTGCCGAACCCCATCGCCTCGACGCGGACCCCCTCGTGGCGGAGGTGCGAACAGAGTCGCGCGAAGTCGCCGTCGCCGGTACAGAGGACGACGGTGTCGACGTGGCTCGCGAGCGAGACGGCGTCGAGGCTCATCCCGAGGTCCCAGTCGGCCTTCTTCGAGCCGTCCGCGAACGTCTTGATCTCCTTGATCTTCGTCTCGAAGCCGATGTCGCGCAGCGCCTCGAAGAAGCTCTCCTCCTCGGGCGAGTCGGCGCGGATCACGTACGCGATGGCCCGGACGAGCGACCGGTCCGCGACGGCCGCTTCGAGCAGGCCGGCGTAGTCGATGTTCCGCGAGTAGACGCTCTGTGCGGAGTGATACAAGTTCTGCGAGTCCGCCAGAACCGCGACGCGCTGGTCCGGGTGAATATCGCTCATAGGTCCCCCTTCACTCCCCGCCGTTAGGGGCTTTGGGATCGACGCGACCGCGTTCTCGGTCTCGTTGCCCCCGCAGTGACCACCATGGTTTATGTCGAGCGCTGGCGACCGTGTCCCATGGACGAAAAGCGGTTCGTCGTCGCCCTCTTCGGTCTCGCGGTCGCGATCGTCTCCGGCTACGTGGCCTATCGGTTCGTCGCCCCGCTCACCGTCGCCGTCTTCCTCTACTACTCGACGCGGCGCTTCTACCACCGGCTCGAACGCTTCCGGCTGCCGGCCCGGGTCCGCGCGGTGGTGTCGCTGTCGGTCATCGGCGTGCCGCTCATCGGACTGGTGAGCTACACGCTGGTGTTGCTGATCTTAGAGGCGCGGCGGTTCATCGAGGAGTACCCCGTGGCCGACACCATCGGCGCGGAGAACTCGGTGATCGCCGACCTCGCGGAGCTGTCGAACCCGACGATGGACGAGCTGCTCGCGGCGTACCGCTCCGGGCAGTTCGACCCCCTCATCGACCTCGTCTCCGAGCAGGCGTCGCTGCTGGCGAGCACGCTCTCCGGGCTCGCCTTGAACCTGATCATCACCGTCATCGTCACGTACTACCTGCTCATCGACGGCTCCCGGTTCCACGACTGGCTGCTCAGGTTCGACGACGACGCGATCGTCCGCGAGTACCTCGAAACCGCGGACGCGGAGCTGGAGGCAGTGTTGTACGGGAACCTGCTCAACGTCATCGCCATCTCGATCATCGCCGTCGTCACCTACCTCGGGTACAACGCGGTCGCCCCCGCAGCGGTCGAGATCCCGTACCCGACCCTCGCGGGCGCGCTCACCGGCGTCGCCAGCCTGATCCCCGTGATCGGGATGAAGATCGTCTACATCCCGATCGCGGCGGCGATGTCGATACCGATCGCGCTCGACGGCGAGATCTCGCTGCTCGCGTACGTCGCCGGGTTCCTCGCCGTCGCGGTCGTGGTCGTCGACACCATCCCCGACATCGTCCTCCGACCGTACTTCAGCGGCGAGACGACCCACGTCGGCCTGCTCATGCTCGCGTACATCTTCGGCCCGGTCGTGTTCGGCTTCCACGGGCTGTTCCTCGCGCCGATCATCCTCGTGCTGGCGCTAACGTTCGCGGACACCGCGCTGTTGCGCCTGCTCGGCGCGGATCCGGATCCGGGACCCGAAGTCGCCGAGAGCCAGCGCCGGATCGACGAGTTCTGAGCCCGCGCGGGCGCTCGGCGGTCCGGCCGCAGTTCGCGGCGAGCCGAAGTCATATATCCCCGCTCGACGACCGGGGCACGTATGCGAGTACACGTCATCGGTCTCGGGGGGGCCGGGGGGCGAATCGCCGACCGGCTCGCCGCCGAGCACGACCCCGACCCGTTCCTCGCGGGCGTCAACGCGTTCGACACCGACATGGACGCGCTCGGGACGCTGGACGCGCTCGGCGAGGAGCGCCGGTACCGGTTCGGCGACGCCGCGGGCGGGGACGGACTCGGCGGCGACCTCCACGCGGGGCGCCGCCTCGGCGACGCGCACGCGAGCGAGCTGGGCAGGGCGATGGACGACCAGCGGCCGTCGCGCGCGGAGGCGTTCCTGATCGTCGTTGGTCTCGGCGGCGCGGCCGGGGCGGGGGCGGCGCCCGCGCTCGCCGAGGAGCTGTCGCGGCTCTACGACGCCCCCGTCTACGCGTTCGGGTTCCTGCCGACCCCGAGCGAGACCGAGGAACCCGACGACGGCGACGGTCCGGGAAGCGCGTCGGCCGGACCGTCCGGCGCCGCGACCCCATCCGGGAACCAGCCGGCGCCGCCGACTCCACACCGCCCGCTGGCCGAGCGGAACGCCGCGCGGACCCTCGACGCGCTCTCGGACCGCTGCGCGGCAGTCTTCCCGTTCGACAACGCGGCGTGGCTCCGCCCCGGCGAGACGATCGGCGGGGCCCGCGACCGGCTCAACGGGGTCGCCGCCGAACGGATCGCGGCGCTGTTCGGCGCCGGCGAGACCCCCGACGGCACGGCGACGCCCCAGCAGGTGCTCGACGCGAGCGACGTCGCCCGGGCGGTGGGAAGCGACGGGGAGATCGCGGCGATCGGCCACGCGACACAGCAGGTGGAGTCGCCCGACGAGGGGTCGCGGTTCGGTCTCGGGCTGTTCGGCTCCTCGGAGCCGGCCGAGGTCGACGCGAGCGCCGCGGTGTCGGCCATCGAGACGGTCATCCGGAAGGCGACCCGCGGGAAGAACACGATCGAGGTCCCCGAGGGGAGAGCCGACCGGACCCTGCTCGTGGTCGGCGGGCCGCCCGCGTGGCTCAACCGCGAAGCGATCGCCGACGGGCGGCGCTGGCTCGCCGAGGAGACCGGCTCCGACGCCATTCTGAGCGGTGACGCACCCGTTCCCGACGGCGGCGCCGTCTCCGCGGTCGTGATCCGGTCGGGTATGGACGAGCCGGAGCGGGTCCGCGAGCTCCGCGAGACGATCGCGTGACCGCGCTCGAACGGACGGCGGCGGCGCTCGGCGCGGTCGGCGGCGCGGACCCGAACCGATTAACCGCGTGGCGCGCCCACTGAGACCGTGACGACGCAGGCAGACCTCGGGATCGACGTCGACGTCCGCGACGCCGCGGCGGTGGCGGAGCGCCGCGACGAGCTCGTCGCCGCCGTGCGCGACCACGCGGGACGGATCGCCTACCAGCTCGCCAAGTTACAGGGAGGCGACTACGGCCGCGAGACCCTCTCTACCCCCGGCGGCGAGTGGACGGTGAAGTACGAGGCGGGCGAGCTGGAGTTCCTGTTGTTCTCGCCGAACTCCGGCTCGGACACGTACGTGATCTCGACGAAGCAGCCGCCGGAGCCGGCGGCGTTGGCGACCGCCCTCGCCGACTACGCGGCGTTCGTGGCGGCGTGGAACGACCGCGTCGAATCGCTGTCGGGCGTCCTCGACGACGTGAGCGCCGAGTTTCCCGACCCGGCGACCACCGACGGCGTCGTGGCCGAGCGCGACCGCGTCCTCGATCGGATCCGCGACACCTGCGCGGTCATCGCGGGGGAGGTCCACCGGTACGAGAGCGACGACTACGGGACGTTCACGGCTCGCGTCGAGGGCGACCGCTGGGAGCTGAAGTACGACGAAGGGGCGGTCTCGTACCTCCGGGTTGGCGGCTCCGGCGGACTCTACCTCCTCTCGCAGTACGAGGCTCCCTCCGCGGCCGACGTCCGGGAGTACGCGGACCGGTTCCGCGGGTTCGTCGAGGCGTACAACGAGTTCGTCGACGAACTCGAGAGCGACCTCGAACGCGTCTCCGTCTGAGTCATCGACCCGGCTGGCTCCGTCCGACTCATCGGCCCTCCCGGCTCCGTCTGCTCACCGATCCGGTCCATCTGCGGCGCGCAGGAGGTCGGCGAGGCGGACCGGGTAGCGGCGCGAGACCACCGCCGCGTACACCGCGACCGAGACGGCGGCGCTCACGGCGACAGACACGCCGAACTCGGCGGCGGAGAGCGACGCGAGCAGTGGCGCGTCGAGCGCCCACCCGACGCCGACGGCGCCCGCCGCGGCCGCGAGCGAACCCGCGATCGCCCGCGCGACCGGTCTCGAATCGACTTCGAGGTCGAGGAACCGCTGTCGCTCGGCGGCCTCGACCGCCGCGACGGTCGACGCTTCCCGGTCGAACTCGATCACGCCCGCCTCGGCCATCACCGGACAGTGGTGTTGGTACAGCGACGCGTACACGCTTTTGCGCTCCTCGCTCGCGACGGCCCCGGGGTCGATACCGCGTTCCCGGGCCGCGACTCGGCGGGACGCGTCGGCCAGGTCGACGCGGTCGTCTCGGCGGTGGAGCAGCGCCCACAGGAGCCGCCGCCGGCGGTTTCCGAGTATCTCGAGTAACTCCGCCTGACTGACGATCCGCTCCGACTCCGTCGAGCCGAACGGTTCCCACGTCGTACCGTCGTCGGTATCGGGACCGTCGGTACCGCTCTCTCCGCCGTCGGCGCGACGGGGAGGTCTCGCAGCGTTCTCGCGAGTCCCGTCTGTGTCTGTTGGTAACATATCACTTTCTACGGCGACACCCGTCTAATGTATTGGCCGATATGATCGCGAACATGAGGGATTGTTCCCGCGTCCGTGTCCGCTCTCTCCGCCGGCCGGAGGGGCCGTCTCGTCGCGCTGTCGTTCCGGGCCGCCACCGTCGCGGATTCCGTTGACGGCACGGCGTCGTCGACCGGCGAAACGACTCGTTACCCCGCGTCCCGCTTCGGTAATCCGTCGTAGCAATCGGTTAATAACTACTTATTCCGGTGGTCTGGTGTCGGGCGTCCCTCCCCCGCGACGTTCGGGCGCCCCGTTCGGGCCGCTCCGTTCGAACCGGCGTGGGACGTTCCCCCATGTCACGAGTACGCTCGACACCGGTCACGATCGTCATCGTCTCGCTACTGGTCGTCTCCGCGGTCGCCGGCGCTCCGGCGGCCGTCGCGCAGGACGGGCCGCCGCCGACGCCCGCGGCCTACTTCGGCGACGTCATCATCGACGGGGAGCCGGCCCCGGAGGGCGTCGAGGTCACCGCCTATATCGACGGCGAACAGCGCGGGAGCCTCACCACGACCCAGTCCGGCGCGTACGGCGGGTCGTCGGCGTTCGACCAGAAGCTCGTCGTCGAGGGGACGGACGACGACGCGGGTGCGACCGTCGAGTTCCGCGTCAACGGCGAGGTCGCCGGGACCGACGAAACGGTCGAGTGGGAGCCAGGCGAGGTCCGCCGCGTCGACCTCGCGGTCGGCGACGGAGCCGGCGGCGGCGACGGCGGCGACGGTTCGGATGGCGGCGACGGTTCGGATGGCGGCGACGGTTCGGGCGGTGGCGACGGAGCCGGCGGTGGCGACGGCGGCGACGGTTCGGATGGCGGCGACGGAGCGAACACCGGTGGCGGCGGTGGCGGCGCGGTCGCTCCCCCGCCGACCGGGGACACCGTCGAGACGACGACGGCCTCGGTCGAGATGGCGAACGCCACCGCGACCCTCTCCGCCGGGAGCGTCGACGCCGACGAGGTCGTCGAGGCGGAGCTGCCGGCCGAAATGTCGGTGTCGAACGCGACGCTCTCGGCGCTTTCAGTCGCTCCCTCGTCCGAAATTCTCTCGTTCGATCTCGACGTGACGCCGATGGAACCCGCCGAGATCCCCGACGACGTGCGCGACCACGAGGACGCGGAGACCGTGTCGGCGTTCGAGATCGTGGCGAACTCGTTCGAATCCGGCGACGTCGACAGCGCGGAGATCCGCTTCGAGGCGGAGATGTCTGCGTTCTCCGACGCCGACTCGCCCGAGGATGTCGCGCTGTACCGCTACAACAACAACCAGTGGCGCGAGCTACCGACGGCCTACAAGGGCGACGGCGTTTATGTCGCCGAGACGCCGGGCTTCTCGTACTTCGCCGTCGGCGGCCCGCAGTCGGACGTGACGGTCGCGAACGCCGCGCTCGGCGCCGAGGAAGTGGCGCCGGAGCGTACGACGGAGGTCGCCGTCGAACTTCGGAACGACGGCAGTGCCGAGGGAACGACCAACGTCGGTCTCCGGGTCAACGGCGAGCTCGTGGACGACCGGACGATAACCGTCCCCGCCGACGCGACGCGGCGCGTCACGTTCACCCCCCAGTTCCCCGAGGTCGGCGAGTACGACGTCATCGTCGGCTCGACCGAGGTGGGGACCGTCTCGGTCGTCGAGTCGACCTCCGACGGGGAATCGGGTGAGGGCGCCTCCGCGTCGGGCGACGGCGCGGGCAGTGTCGACGGCGCCGCGGAGGGCGGCTCACCGCTCGAAGGGTTCGGGGTCGGTCTCACGCAGGTCGTCGGTCTCGTGAGCCTCCTGCTCGTCGTGGTCGGCGGGTTCCTCCTGCTGCGCCGGGAGTAGCCCGACGGTCCGAGATCGAACGGAACGGTCGATCGGCTCGCCGGGACGCTCCCGGAACGTTTGATCCGTCTTCGTGGATATCTGTCTCCGGTTTTGGTAATACTTATTCACTTCTGTTCAGTACCGACTCGTACATGTCGATCACTCTGCCGGGACCGACGCTCGGCGTCGTCGGCGGCGGACAGCTGGGCCGCATGCTGGCCGAGGCAGCCGCGCCGCTCGGCGTCGACCTCGTCGTGTTGGACCCGACGCCCGACTGTCCGGCGGCGCCCGTCGCGGCCGATCAGATCGTCGCCGACTTCGACGACGCGGACGCGATCGACGAGCTCGCGGCCCGCGTCGACGCCCTGACCTTCGAGATCGAACTCGCGGACCCGGCGGTCCTCGCGGCCGCGAGCGAGGAACACGGCGTGCCGGTTCATCCCGATCCGGGCACGCTGGAGACGATCCAGGACAAACTGGTACAGAAGGAAGCGCTCGCGGACGCCGGGATCCCCGTCCCCGAGTTCGTCGCGGTCGCGACTGCCGACGGACTCGAACGCGTCGTCGAGGAGTTCGGCGGCGCCATGCTGAAGGCCCGCGAGGGAGGGTACGACGGCCGCGGAAACGTCCCGGTCGAAACGCCCGAGGAAGCGGCCGCCGCGCTCGACGCGGTCGGCGGCGCCGCGATGGCCGAGGAGTTCCTCGACTTCGAGCGCGAGATCGCCGTGATGGGGCTGAAGGGCGCGGACGGCGAGACCCGGACCTACCCCGTCACCGAGACGGTCCACCGCGAGGAGATCCTCCGCGAGAGCGTCAGTCCCGCCCGGGCCGACGACGCCGTCGTCGCCGAGGCCGAGTCGGTCGCACGCGACGTGCTCGACGTGCTCGACGGCCGGGGCGTCTTCGGGATCGAGCTGTTCGAGACCCGCGACGGGGAGGTGCTGGTCAACGAGATCGCGCCGCGCCCGCACAACTCGGGTCACTGGACGATCGAGGGCGCGCGCACCTCGCAGTTCGAAAACCACGTCCGCGCCGTCCTCGGGTGGCCGCTCGGCCCGACCGACCTCGTCGCGCCCGCGGTCACCGCGAACGTGCTCGGCGACGTAGACGAGACCGAACCGGCGACGCTGTCCGGCGTCGAGGCGGTGTTCGCGGCGCCCGACGCCGACCTCCACTGGTACGGCAAAGACGACGTGTACCCGCTCCGGAAGATGGGGCACCTGACGGTGACGGAGCGGGGAGCGGACTCGTCAGGCGACGACGGAATCGACCCCGACGCGCTGCTTTCGCGGGCGCGTGACCTCCGGAACAGGCTGACGTTCCGGGACGCGTAATCCCGTCGGACAACCGACTCCTTCAGTGATCGTATTTAAAACGACGCCAGCGACGGCGACGATTGTCTATAAACAGACCCGCGGTGGCGCGTGCCTGCGAGGCCGCTTCGCGGCCGAGCAGCGCCGCGCGAGGGAGTCAGTCGCCGGAGCGAAGCGGAGGCGACTGACGAGGCTGGGGAGGCGTGAGGTGCGGCTGCTGTGCGGGGTGGGACTCAAAGGGGCAGTCGCCGGCGGCGAAGCCGCCGGCTGCCCGTGGCGCGTAGCGCCACGCTGCCGCGAGGGCGGAAGGCGCGTGACGCAAGCACCGCAGGAGCGAGTGAAACGAGCGACGAGGAGCGCAGCGAGCGCACCGAGCCGTCGCGGCTGGGGCTTTGGAGGTGTTCGTCGCAGGAGCAACCACGTATCGCCGAGCGGCTGGGACTGTGTGGGTGTCGACCACGGAGCACCCGCGGCTACCTACTGATCTACGTAGTCGCCGCATCCGGGAGTTCCTTGTAGCCCTCCGCCGAACCCCCGTTCATGACCACGGTGGACGACCTGATCGACCGGCTCGAAGCTGAAGCGGCGGCCGACGCGGACCCGGCGACCACCCCGGACGTGGGGATCATCATGGGGTCGGACTCGGACCTCCCCGTCATGGAGGACGCCTACGAGGCGCTCGACGACCTCGGCTTCGCGGAGCAGACCGACTTCGGCGAGGCGCCGGACGCACGGTTCACCTACGAGAGCTACGTCGTCTCCGCGCACCGGACGCCAGAACTCATGTACGCGTACGGGGAGACGGCGACCGACCGCGGGCTGGACGTGATCGTCGCCGGCGCGGGCGGGAAGTCCGCCGACCTGCCGAACATGACCGCCTCAATCGCGTACCCGGTGCCCGTGATCGGCGTGCCGGTCCAGGAGAAGTCGGTGGACTCCGTCATCGGGATGCCGACGGGAGCGCCGATCGTCGCCGTCGACGCCGGGAAGTCGTACAACGCGGCGCTGTCGGCGGCGCAGGTGCTCGCGCGCGAACACGACGAAATCGAGGAGCGACTGGTCGACCTCCACGACGAGCAGAAGGCGGGCGTTGCGGACGTCTCGACGGCTCTCCACGACCTCGGGATCGACGGGTTCCGAGAGCGGTAGCGGGACCTCGGCACGGGGACCGCTTCGCGGTCCGGACACGTTCCTTTTCACTCCGCGACGAACCCGTTCGACGGCTCTCGGTCGGTTCGCGGGCGCTTCGACCGCAAACCGTCGATACCGGCCCGCACGCCCGCGGACGCACAAGACTCAACGCTTATGAGGGGGCGGTCCAAACCCCAGCACGTTACGGAGACCTATATGAGCGATTGGATAGCGATTGGCGCCTTGGCGGTCGTCGGCCTGCTCATCCCGATAGCGATGATGACAGTGTCGGCGCTGCTCCGTCCGAGTGTGCCTGAGACCGGTAAAAGTACCACCTACGAGTCCGGCGAGACCCCGACGGGCGGGACGCGGATCCGGTTCAACATCCAGTACTACATGGTCGCGTTGTTGTTCGTCGTGTTCGACATCGAGACCGTGTTGCTGTTCCCGTGGGCGGTCATCTACCGCCCGGCCGTTCAGGCCGGCGTTCCGATGGCCGACCTGCTGTGGCCGATGTTGGCGTTCGTCGGCATTCTCGCGGTCGGACTCGTCTGGGCGTGGCGGTCGGGGGCGATCAGCTGGGCCCGCAGCCCCCGCGCGACCAGCAGAAAGACGACGGAGGAACTCAACTAATGAGCAGCGATCAACCGTTTATCACCGACGAATCGCAGGTCGTAACCGAGACCAGAGACGCCCGGATGACCGGGCAGGGGGACCGGTTCAACTCCCGGCTCCGCGAGGCGTTCGGCTCCTCGCCGTTCATCCTCACCAAGTTCGACAAGTTCCTGAACTGGTGTCGGGGCTCTTCGATGTTCATGCTGCAGTTCGGCATCGCCTGCTCCGAGCATCGAGATGATCCGACACCTACGCGGTGAAACACGACCTCGACCGCTTCGGGTCGGGCGTCCCCCGCGCGTCGCCGCGACAGGCCGACGTGATGATCGTCCCCGGGACGATCGTCTCGAAGTTCGCCCCGCGGATGAAGCGCGTCTACGACCAGATGCCCGAGCCGAAGTTCGTCGTCGGTATGGGCTCGATCGCACCATCTCCGGCGGCCCGTTCCAGGAGGGGTACAACGTGATCAAAGGCGCCGAGGAGGTCATCCCGATCGACATCCACGTCCCCGGCTGCCCGCCCCGTCCCGAGGCGCTCGTCTACGGCGTCGTGAAGCTGCAAGAGCGCGTCGCCAACGGCGAGGCCGCGCCCGTCACCGTCAAGCCGTACGAGCTGGAGGAGTTCTCGGACCTCGAACGCGACGAACTCGTCGACAAGCTGACCGACCAGATCGACGACGACGAGCTCGTCATGCGGTACAACTTCGCTGATTCGCCATGAGCCTCGAACGACCGGACACCGTCGACGACGGCGCCGTTGAGCGCACCCCCGACGAGCTGGAGGCGCTGCTCGGCGACCTCGTCGTCGACCGCGACGACCACCTGAACGCGCCCGGGTTCGTCATCCGCCCGGACACCGTCCAGGAGACGCTCTCGATCCTGAAACAGCAGGCGGGGTACGACCACCTCTCCGTCGTCTCCGCACAGGAGTACGAGAACCGCTACGAGTCGATCTACCACCTGAAGAAGTACGACGACCCGACCCAGGAGGTCAGCGTCGTCGTCCCCGCGGACAAGGACGACCCCGTCTCCGAGTCGGCCGAGCCCGTCTTCCGCACGGCCGACTGGCACGAGCGGGAGGCGTACGACCTGATCGGCGTCGAGTACGAGGGGCACCCCGACCTGCGCCGGATCCTGCTGCCCGAGACCTGGCAGGGCCACCCCCTGTCGATGGACTACGACAAGGACCGACCGCAGATCGCCACGCTGCCGGAGCACGCGAATCCGCTCGAGGAGCATCATAAGGACGCCGAGTCCGACACGATGTTCCTCAACATCGGGCCGCATCACCCGGCGACCCACGGGGTGCTCCACCTGAAGACGGTCCTCGACGGCGAGCAGGTCGTCGACGTCGAGCCCGACATCGGCTACCTCCACCGCAGCGAGGAGCAGATGGCGCAGTCCGGGACGTACCGCCACCAGATCATGCCGTACCCCGACCGCTGGGACTACATCTCGGCGGGCCTGCTCAACGAGTGGGCGTACGCCCGCGCGGCCGAGGACCTCGCGGACATCGAGGTGCCGGAGTACGCGCAGGTCATCCGGACGATGGGCGCGGAGATGTGCCGGATCGCCGCGCACATGCTCGCGCTCGCCACGTTCGCGCTCGACATCAACGGCGACTTCACGGCGACGTTCATGTACGCCATCAACGACCGCGAGCGCGTCCAGAACCTCTTGGAGGATCTGACGGGCCAGCGGCTGATGTTCAACTACTTCCGGCTCGGCGGCGTCGTCTGGGACCTCCCGGAGCCGCGCGACGAGTTCTTCTCGAAGACCCGGGACTTCCTCGACCAGCTCCCGGAGTCCGTCGAGGAGTACCACAACCTGATCACCTCGAACGAGATCTTCCAGATGCGGACGATCGACACGGGGATCCTCCCGCCGGAGGTTGCCAAGAACTACGGCGCGACCGGTCCCGTCGCCCGCGGCTCGGGCGTCGACTACGACCTGCGCCGCGACGACCCGTACGGCTACTACGACGAGCTGGACTGGGACGTCGTCACCGAGGGGGGCTGCGACAACTTCAGCCGCCTGCTCGTCCGCATGCGCGAGGTCGAGGAGTCTGCGAAGATCATCGAGCAGTGCGTCGACCTGCTCGAAGACTGGCCCGAAGACGAGCGGAACATCCAGGCGAACGTGCCGCGCACGCTGCGCCCGGACGACGACACCGAGATCTACCGCGCCGTCGAGGGCGCGAAGGGCGAGCTCGGCATCTACATCCGCGCGGACGGGACGGACAAGCCGGCCCGGTTCAAGATCCGGTCGCCGTGCTTCTCGAACCTCCAGACGCTGCCGGAGATGGCGAACGGGGAGTACATTCCCGACGTCATCGCGGCCCTCGGTAGCCTCGACGTCGTTCTCGGGGAGGTGGACCGCTGATGGGCACGGCGCCCGCGCAGCTGTTCCCCGAGTTCATCGTCGACACGCTCGGGCTCGACAGCGTGATCGGCGAGGTCGCGGCCTCGCTCGTCGCCGCCTTCGTCGTCGGGAACATCATCCTCGCGTTCACGGGCGTCGCGGGCCCGTGGGCGAAACGGAAGGTCACGGCCGCGTTCACCGACCGGATCGCGGTCGACCGGATCGGCCCGTACGGGCTGCTCATCATCCCGGCGGCCGCGGTCCAGCTGCTCGCGAAGGAGCTGATCGTCCCCGAGGGCGTCGACCGCCCCACGTGGGACATCGCGCCGATCCTCCTGCCGGCGTCCGCGCTGCTCGGCTTCTCGGTTATCCCGATGGGACGGATCGGCCCGATCAACCTCCACCTCGCGGACCCGGAGGTCGGCTTCGCGCTGGTGTTCGCGTTCGCCTCCATCGCCTCCGTCTCGCTGGTGATGGCCGGCTACGCGTCGAGCAACAAGTACTCGCTTCTCGGCGGCCTCCGCGCCGTCGCGCAGAACCTCGCGTACGAGATTCCGCTCATCGTCACCGCGATGTCGGCCGTGATATTCGCCGGCACGCTCCAGATGAGCGGCATCGTCGGCGCGCAGACGGAGACGCTCGCGACGATCGGCGGCGTCGCAATCCCGTCGTGGTACGCGTTCGTGAACCCGTTCGCGTTCGTGCTGTTCCTCACGGCGAACATGGCGGAGATCGGACGGAACCCGTTCGACATCCCCGAGGCGCCGACGGAGATCGTCGGGGGTACCAGACGGAGTACTCCTCGGCGTACTTCGTCCTCTTCTATCTCGGAGAGTTCGTCCACATCTTCCTCGGCGGAGCGATCCTCGCCGTGACGTTCCTCGGCGGCGCCTCCGGGCCCGGCCCGGAGAGCATCGGCTTCATCTGGTTCGTGGTGAAGATCTGGGGCTTCTTCCTGTTCACGCAGTGGGCCCGCGCGGCGATACCCCGCGTCCGGATCGATCAGCTGATCGAGATCGGCTGGAAAGGTATGCTGGTGCTGTCGTTCGCGAACCTGGTTCTCACGGCCGTAATCGTGGGGGTGATCGCGTAACATGATCGGACTCATGAAATCCATGGCGACGACGATGAAGCACGCGCTGGACGGGAAGACGTTCACCGTGGAGTACCCGGAGGACGCGCCCGAGGTGAGTCCCCGGTTCCGCGGGGTCCACAAGTTCAGCCAGGAGCGGTGTATCTGGTGTCGGCAGTGCGAGAACGTCTGTCCGAACGACACGATCCAGATCGTTCAGGACGACCAGCGCAACGGCGAGCAGTACAACCTCCACATCGGGCAGTCGGCATCTACTGTCGGCTCTGCGAGGAGGTCTGCCCCGTCGACGCCATCCTGTTGACGCAGAACTTCGAGTTCACGGCGGACACGAAAGACGACTTCGTGTTCAACAAAGAACAGCTCAAGAACGTCCCGTGGTACAAGGGGATCGACCCGCTGGAGTCCCGCAATCCCGATCGCGGCGCGTGGATCGGGGAGGGCGACGGCGAGGTCGACTACCAGTAGCGTCTCGAAATCTTCAAAGGGGTTCTCATAGGAGACAAACACAATGGTTGAAGTCACCATCGCGTTCGGGCTGTTCGCCGCGGTTACGCTGGCGTTCGCCCTCGGGGTCGTCCTGGCGCGCGACGTGTTCCACGCCGCGCTGCTTCTGGGCGGAGCCCTCACGAGCGTCGCGGTGCGACTACGTGATGCTGCGGGCGGAGTTTATCGCCGCCATGCGAGATCCTCGTCTACGTGGGCGGGGTCCTCATCTTAGTCACGTTCGCCGTGATGCTCACGCGATCGGATTCCGAAACGGAGGTGAGTCGCGCGTGAGCAACGACGAGAGCCGCGGGTCGCGGATCGTGCCCGCAATCGCCGTCGGCGCCCTGTTCGCCGTGCTGGCCGCGACGGTCAACGCGGCGACGTTCGGTTTCGAGGAGGTCGGGTTCCCGGCCGACGCTTCTGTCGTCCATAACATCGGGTACGCCCTGTTCAATCTCGGCGGGTACGACATCGCGACGATCCCCGCAGAGGGGTTCCTCGCCGCCTTCCTGATCGCCGCGGTCGCGCTCGACGTCGCGGTCGACGGAGCCGTCTACCTCGCGAAGCGCGAGGAGGACGACTCCATCGTCTCCGCGCTCGGGCAGGCGTTCACCGACGGAGGTGACCGCCGGTGACCGCCATCGCCTCGTCGATCCCGCCGTCGTGGTACCTGCTGTTGGCGTCGGCCGTGTTCTGTATCGGACTGTTCGGCGTCCTGACGCGACGGAATGCGCTGTACTTCCTCATGAGCGTCGAGCTCATGATGAACGCAGCCAACATCAACTTCGTCGCGTTCGCGCTGTACTACGGCGACCTCACGGGGCAGGTGTTCGCGCTGTTCGTCATCGCGCTCGCCGCCGCCGAGGTCGCCATCGGTATCGGCATCATACTCGTGTTATACCGTAACTTCGGCACGACAGACGTGACCGTTCCCGCGGAGATGAGGTGGTAAGATGGTGGACGCATTCGCATACGTTCCGGCGATCGTGCTCCTCCCGTTCTTCTCGTTCCTGGTCGCGCTCGGCGCGGGCAGGTACCTCCCGAAGGGCGGCGCCTTCGGCGGCATCGCGGCGACGGCGGGATCGTTCCTGCTGTCGATCTGGGTCGCGGCGACCGTCGCGAGCGGCCGCGCGTACAACGAGACGCTGTACCACTGGGCGAGCGAGGGCGGTGCGGGGATCGGGCCGACGGAGATCGAACTCACGTTCGGCGTCCTGATCGACCCGCTGTCGGCGCTCATGCTCGTCATCGTGACGCTCGTCGCGCTGCTCGTGCACGTGTTCTCGCTCGGGTACATGAACGACGAGGGCGAGACGGGGCTGCCACGGTACTACGCCGGACTCGGTCTGTTCACGGCGTCGATGCTCGGCTTCGTCGTCGCCGACAACCTGCTGATGGCGTTCATGTTCTTCGAGCTGGTCGGGCTCTGCTCGTACCTGCTCATCGGCTTCCACTTCCGGGAGCCGGGTCCGCCGTCGGCCGCGAAGAAGGCGTTCCTCGTCACCCGCTTCGGTGACTACTTCTTCCTCGTCGGCGTCGTCGCGGTGTTCGCAACCTTCGGCACGGCGCAGTTCGCCGGTCCGGAGTCGTTCCCGGCGCTCGCGGACGCGGCGCTCAACGGCTCCGGGTCGGTCGCATGGACGCCCGGCGGTCTCGAACTACAGACGTGGCTGACCGTCGTCGGCCTGCTCGTCTTGGGCGGCGTCGTCGGCAAGTCCGCGCAGTTCCCGCTTCACACGTGGCTCCCCGACGCGATGGAGGGTCCGACGCCGGTCTCCGCGCTCATCCACGCCGCGACGATGGTCGCGGCCGGCGTCTACCTCGTCGCGCGGATGTACGGCTTCTACGTGCTGACGCCGACGACGATGGCGGTCATCGCCTTCGTCGGCGGCTTCACGGCGCTGTTCGCGGCGACGATGGGGCTGGTGAAAGACGAGCTGAAGCAGGTGCTCGCGTACTCCACCATCTCGCAGTACGGCTACATGATGCTCGCGCTCGGCGCGGGCGGCTACGTGGCCGCGGTCTTCCACCTCACCACCCACGCGTTCTTCAAGGCGCTGCTGTTCCTCGGCGCCGGTGCGGTCATCATCGCGATCGCACCACAACGAGGATATGTGGGACATGGGCGGGCTGAAATCGAAGATGCCGGTCACCTACTACACCTTCCTCGCCGGGTCGCTGGCGCTCGCGGGCATCTTCCCGTTCGCCGGCTTCTGGTCGAAAGACGAGATCCTCTACGAGGCGCTCGTCCACGGACTCAACGACCCGCTGCTGCTCGGCGGCTACCTGATGGGGCTGCTCGCGGTGCCCGTCACCGCCTTCTACACCTTCCGGATGGTGTTCCTGACCTTCCACGGTGAGCCGCGGAGCGACACCGCGCGCGACCCCGAACCCGTTCGCTGGAACGTGAAGGGACCGCTGACGGTGCTCGGGTCGCTCGCGGTCGTCACCGGTCTCATCAACATGGTGCCGGTCCAGAAGGTCCTCGGACTGGAGGGGATCGACCTGCTCCACCGCTGGCTCGACAACGAGTGGGGCGGCATCGAGGGGCTTTCCTCGCACCACTACGCCGACCTGAGTCCGTACAGTAGCGGCACCCTCGTCGGCGGTGAGGTCGGAACCGTCCTCGTCGGCGCGGCCGTCTCGCTCGGCCTCGCGCTGCTCGGACTCGGACTCGCCTGGCGGCTCTACAACGTGGCGTCGCCGACGGAACACACCGCCAAGCTCGGCGGGGTCAAAGACGTGCTGTACAACAACTACTACCTCGACGAACTACAGGTCTGGCTCGCGTATCGAACGGAAGACGTCGCGGGCGGCGCGAACGTCTTCGATCAGGGAATCATCGACGGCGTCGTGAACGGCGTCTCCTCGGTGAGCCTGACCGGCGGCGACCGGGTCCGGAAGCTCCAGTCCGGCGTCGTCTCGCAGTACGCCGCGCTGCTCACCTTCGGACTCGTCGCGCTGTTGCTCGTGCTCGGCGCGACCGGGGGGTGGTTCTGATGCTACTCGAAGCGCTCATGGCGGCCGCCTTCGTCGGCGCGCTGACGGTGTTCCTCGCACCCGACGAGTGGGCGGGGCGACTGGCGTTCGCGATCAGCCTGATCCCGTTCGTCGGGAGCCTCTACCTCTGGTCCGGCTTCGAGGCCGGCGGCAACGCGCTGCTCGGCGGCGAGATCGCGTACGCGACGCAGATCGAGTGGCTCGAAGTCGGGGGTCGCAGCGTCTCGTGGTTCGTCGGACTCGACGGGATCAGCCTCCCGTTGTTCGTGCTCACGACGTTCCTCGTACCGCTGGCGATCCTCAGCGCGTGGACGCCCGTGGACACGCGGCAGAGTCAGTTTTACGGCCTAATGCTGTTCATGGAGGCGAACCTGCTCGGCGTGTTCGCCGCGCTCGACTTCTTCCTGTGGTTCGTCTTCTGGGAGGCGGTGCTGGTCCCGATGTACTTCCTCATCGGGATCTGGGGCGGCCCGCGCCGCAAGTACGCCGCGATCAAGTTCTTCGTGTACACGAACGCGGCGTCGCTGCTGATGTTCCTCGGCTTCATGAGCCTCGTGTTCGCGCTCGGCGACTCGGTGTCGTCGTTCGCGCTGCCCGAGATCGCGCAGGCGATCGCCGCGGGCGACCTTGGCAAGTGGTTCGGCATCCCGCCGGACCGGATCGCGATGGTGGCGTTCCTCGCGATGTTCCTCGGGTTCGCGGTGAAGGTCCCGATCGTGCCGTTCCACACGTGGCTTCCGGACGCTCACGTTCAGGCACCGACGCCCGCGTCGGTGCTTCTGGCGGGCGTCCTCCTGAAGATGGGGACGTACGCGCTGCTCCGGTTCAACTTCACGATGCTTCCCGAGCAGGCGTCGATGCTCGCGGTTCCGATCGCGGCGATCGCGGTCATCAGCGTCATCTACGGCGCGATGCTGGCGCTGGCCCAGAAGGACCTCAAGCGCATCGTCGCCTACTCCTCCGTCTCGTCGATGGGCTACGTCATCCTCGGACTCATCGTCTTCACCGAGTACGGGGTCGGCGGCGCGACGTTCCAGATGGTCGCGCACGGTCTCATCTCGGGGCTGATGTTCATGGCGGTCGGCGTCATCTACAACACGACTCACACCCGGATGGTCGGCGACATGGCCGGGATGGCCGACCGGATGCCGGTCACCGTCGGCATCCTCGTCGCCGGCGCCTTCGGCTACATGGGGCTGCCGCTGATGGCCGGCTTCGCGGGCGAGTTCTTCATCTTCGTCGGCTCGCTGTCCGCTCCGGCGCTCCCGTACGCGCCGGTGTTCACGGCGCTCGCCATGTTCGGTATCGTCATCGTCGCCGGCTACCTGTTGTCGGCGATGCGAGAGTACGCTGTTCGGGCCGTTCGAGCTCGAAACCGACTACGAGGTCGGGCCCGCGGCGTTCCACGACGTCGCCCCGCTCGCGGTGCTTCTGGTGGCGATCATCGTGCTCGGCGTCGCGCCCGACATCTTCTTCGAGATGATCCGTGACGCTGCCGTACCCGTCGTCGAGGGGGTGACGATCGATGGTTAACGGTCTCCCCGGCGTGACGGCACTGTTGCCGGTGCTGCTCTTGGCCGTCACCGGACTCGCGCTACTGCTCGTCGACACGATCCGGCCGGACGCGCGGTCGAACACGTCGATGGCGATCGTCGGCGCGATCGGTTCGCTCGCCGCGCTCGCGGCCACCGTCTGGCTCACCGCGAGCGGCGGGGTCAGCCCGGACGGCGGCGCGGTCTACCTGTTCGCGGACGCGATCAAGGTTGACACATTGGCGTTGTTCTTCACCGCCATCTTCGCGTCGGTGACCGCGCTGGTGCTGGTCGCCGGACACGACTACTTCCACGACCACGCCAACCCGGCGGCGTTCTACTCGCTCGTAACGTTCGCCGCGACCGGGATGGCGCTGCTCGCGGTCGCGAACTCGCTCGCGGTCGTGTTCGTCGCCCTGGAAATGGTGTCGCTGCCGTCGTACGTGCTCGTCGCGTACCTCAAGCACAACCGCGGGAGCGTTGAGGCGGGGCTGAAGTACTTCCTCGTCGGCGCGCTCTCGTCTGCCATCTTCCTGTTCGGCATCTCGCTCGTGTACGCGGCCACCGGGTCGCTCATCCTCGCCGACATCGCGTCGGCGTCCATCGAGGGTCTCACGGGTGTCCTCGGCGTCGGCGTCGTGATGATGATCGGCGGCGTCGCGTTCAAGACCGCCTCCGTCCCGTTCCACTTCTGGGCGCCGGAGGCGTACGAGGGCGCGCCCGCACCGGTGAGCGCGTTCCTCTCGTCGGCCTCGAAGGCCGCCGGATTCGTCGTCGCGTTCCGCGTGTTCACCGAGGCGTTCCCGCTTGAGATGGCGGTCTCGGCGAACATCGACTGGATGCTCGCGTTCGCGATCCTCGCGGCCGTCACGATGACGGTCGGCAACTTCGCGGCCGCGGTCCAAGAGGAGGTCAAGCGGATGCTCGCGTACTCCTCCATCGGGCACGCCGGGTACGCGCTCATCGGCGTCGCCGCGCTCACCGTCGACGGACCCGCGAACGGCACGGTCATGGGCGCCGCGATGGCGCACCTGCTCGTCTACGGGTTCATGAACACCGGCGCGTTCCTCTTCGTCGCGATGGCGGAGCGGTGGGGCGTCGGCCGCACCTTCGAGGACTACGCGGGGCTCTGGCGGCGCGCGCCGGTCGCCTCCGTCGCGATGGCTGTGTTCATGTTCTCGCTGGCCGGGCTGCCGCCGTTCGCCGGGTTCTTCTCGAAGTACTTCCTGTTCCAGGCGGCCATCGACAACGGCTTCCTGTGGCTCGCCGGACTCGGCGCGATAAACAGCGTCGTGTCGCTGTACTACTACAGCCGGGTCGTGAAGGCGCTGTTCCTCGACGACCCCGAGTCGCCGAGCGCGCTCGACGCGATCGACGTGCGGCCGACGGCGCTGTACGCCGCAGTCGTCTTCGCGGCGGTCGCGACGGTGCTACTCCTTCCCGGCTTCGGTCCCGTCATCGAGACGGCCGAGGCGGCGGCGTCCGCGCTGTTCTGACCGGCGCTTCCGTCGGTCGACCTTCGTTTCTGTTCTGCCGTTGTTTACGGCGCCCGCGCCGAGTTCGACGATTTTGATCGGCGAGTCGAACGCCGGCGACCACAGATACTCCTTCCTTCGGTCCCTCAGTAGTTTCGTGTCTCGGACTCACACCTACCGGTGTCTGAACTGTCTCGACGAGGTCCTCACGCGGTCGTTCGACGTGTCGCACCTGTCGCGGACCTGCCCGAACTGCGACTCCTTCGAGCGGTTCGCCAACGAGACCGTGATCGACCGGTTCGAGTCGTTGGAGGCGTCGCCGCCGGCGGAACTCGACTGGGAGCGGCTACAACGCCGGGAGAAGCTGCTCGTCGCGGAACGGCTCGCGCGTACGGAGAAGACGCTCGCGGACTTCGACTTGGGCGGAAACGAGAGCGAGGACGTGGGCGACGGCGTCAGCGCGACCGAGGCGTAGCGCCGCCCCGACTCACCGAGCGTACAGTTTCCCGCCGACGAGGTCGGGGAGTCCGACGCGGTCGTCGGGCGTGACGGCCACGTAGGGGCGGCCGACCGGGCCGAACACGTCGACGACGCGGCCGACCGTCGAGAGCGACTCGTCGACGACGCTCGCGCCGATCCGCGGCGGGTCTTCGCCGGGGTCGCCGCGGGCGATCGCCAGCCCCCCGGCGGTCCGGACGACGGTGCCGACGCGCCGCACGGTTACTTCCGGAGAACGCCGAGATACGCGGCGATCGCCTGAACGAGGTCGTTTTTCGCGGTGTCCTCGGTACCCTTGACCGCCACGGAGCCGCGGGCGTCGAACTCGCGCGGATAGGTGGCGTCGCGCTCGACGACGGCGTCGTAGCCGACCTGCTGGACGGCCTTCGCGATCTCGTCGACGGTCGGCGCTTCGACCGCCAGATCCATCGGGACGCGGCGTCCCTCCGAGCGCGACAGCTCGGCGTCGAAGTAGGCGGGGTAGACGACGTTCTCGACCATATCGGAGAGCCGAGCGCGCGGCGTAAGGTCGTTTCGGACCGGCGCGGCCCGGATTCACTCAGGCCGTCCGGAACTCGAAGCGGGCCCCGCCGTCCTCGGCGGCGCGCGCGGCGACCGTCCACCCGTGCGCCTCGGCGATGCGCTTGCTGATCGCGAGCCCGAGTCCCGTCCCCGACTCGTCGGTCGTGAACCCGCTCTCGAACACCCGATCGATGTCGTCCTCCGGGAGACCGTGGCCGTCGTCTTCGACGTAGAATCCGTCTACGGCGGTATCGTCGTCCTCACGGCGAGTTGTAACCCCCACCCGGACCGAGAGCGGGTCGTCCGGGGAGCTGCGGCCGTGTTCGGCGCTGTTCCGGAAGACGTTCTCGAACAGCTCGCGCAGTCGCGTGCGGTTCGCCTCCAGGGTCGCGTCCGACTCGACGCTCAGGGTCGCGCCGTCGGTGTCGACGCTCTCCCACGCCTCGCGCGCGATATCGGACAGCGAGACCGACTCCGTCTCTCCCACCGACCGCCCCTGCCTGGCCAGCGACAGGAGGTCCGCGACGAGTTCGTCCATCCGGGAAATCGCGTCCGCGGCCCTGTCGAGGTGGTCCATGTCGCCGGTCTCGCGGGCGAGATCGACGTACCCCTCCGCGACCGACAGCGGGTTTCGGAGGTCGTGTGAGACGATGGACGCGAACTCGTCGAGCCGTTCGTTCTGCCGTCTGAGCGTCTCCTCGCGCTCGCGTCGGTCGGTGACGTCGGTGTAGATGGCGTAACCGGCCGCGTTCGCCGCGTCGAGGTGGATCGGGATGACGTGGAGGATGAAGTGGCGCGGCCCGTCCGCGGTGGTCCGCGTCACCTCTCGGCGGACGTTCTCGCCGCGCTGTAACCGTTCGTTGAGGTCGTCGGCCTCCGATTCGGCGTCGGGCGGAACGATGTACTCGTCGATGGACTCGCCGAGCACCGTGTCCGCGTCGTATCCGAACGTGTCTTCGAACGCGTCGTTCACCTGCCGGACGACCGGGTTGCCGTCGGCGTAGTCGTAGGCGATGGCGGGGTCCGGGACGTTCGTGAACAGCGCGAGGAGCCTGTCGCGTTCGGCCCGGAGCGTCTCGTTGACGGCGATCCGGTCGAGCGTCTCCTCGAGGTGGGAGCCGAGCAACTCCGCCAGCCGGCGGTCGGCGTCGTCGAACTCGTCCGTCCCGTCGACTGCGGCGGCGAGCTGAAAGACGACGTCGTCGCCGACCGGGACGGTGAGCAGTGGGTCGAACCGGCTCTCGGGGTTCGGATTCGGCGCGATCGACGTGTCGCCGGTCCGAATGGCTCGTCCGATCACTCCGCTGTCGACGCGGACCCGGTTACAGTCCTCGACCGGCGTCCCGCTGGAAGCGACCACCGGCTCGACCCATTTTCCGTCGCGGACGGCCACCACGCACTGGTACTCCGGGAACACCTGCTCGGCCACCGCGATGGCGGCCCGGTACGCCTCGTCGACCGACCTGACGGCGGCCAGTTCCGTCATTCCGGCGTTGAGCTGTTCGATCCGCGAGGGCGTCCGCGTCGGCTCCGACCGGGTGACGGACCGCCGATCGCGTGTGAGCAGCCACGACACGGTCTCCGAGAGCGCCTCGGGCGTTCCGGCGACGGCGTCCACGACCGAGTCGGTTGCGATCTCGCCCGTCGGATCGTCGACGTACGCGACCACGGAACCGGTGCGGTCGGCGGATCGGACGCGTTCCAGCCCCGCCTCGTCGACGACGACGGCCACGTCGACGTCGGCGATCCGCTCTTCGGTGACTGCGTCGGGCGTAACGGCGTGCGCCTCGACTGTGAACGTTCCGTCGCCGTCGGAGCCGTTCCCGTCGGACTCGACACGTGACCCGATATCTCCGGTGAGTTCGGGGTCGTCGCCGAGCACGAGAACCGACGCGTACTCGCCCAACGCAGAAGTCACGATGGTAAATGGTAGCTCGCGCCGAGAGTATAAGTCTTCTTACCGGTCACGGGACTCGGTCGTCCCGTTCCCACCGGTCGGTCTCTCCCCCGTTGCGGCCGGGGTCGCGTTCCCGTCGTGGACGTGTTCGCGTTCTCGCCGTGGCCGGGGTCGCGTTCCCGCGACGACCGGCGACGAGCGACCCCGGAACCCTTTTGGAGCAACACGGGCCACGTTCGTGTAATGAGCGATCTCGAAGCGGAGTACCGTCTCGACTACTTCGAGGAGGAAGGGTTCGAGCGGAAGGAGTGTTCCTCCTGTGGCGCGCACTTCTGGACCCGCGACGCCGACCGCGAACTGTGCGGTGAGCCGCCGTGTGCGGACTACAGCTTCATCGACAATCCGGGCTTTCCGGAGGCCCACTCGCTGTCGGAAATGCGCGAGGCGTTCCTCTCCTTCTTCGAAGACCACGGCCACGAGCGGATCGACCCGTACCCGGTCGCCGCGAACCGCTGGCGCGACGACGTCCTCCTGACGCAGGCGTCCATCTACGACTTCCAGCCGCTCGTCACCTCCGGGCAGACGCCGCCGCCGGCGAACCCGCTGACGGTCTCCCAGCCCTGTATTCGGATGCAGGACATCGACAATGTCGGCAAGACGGGCCGCCACACGATGGCGTTCGAGATGATGGCCCACCACGCGTTCAACACGCGCGAGGAGGTCGACGAAGACGAGTACGCCTACCACGGCGAGGTGTACTGGAAAGACGAGACGGTCCAGTACTGCGACGAACTGTTCGAGAGCCTCGGGGCAGATTTGGAGGAGATAACCTACATTGAGGACCCGTGGGTCGGCGGCGGAAACGCCGGTCCCGCCATCGAGGTCATCTACAAGGGCGCCGAGCTGGCGACGCTCGTCTTCATGTGCATGGAGCGGGACCCCGACGGCGACTACGAGATGAAAGACGGGCACACGTACTCGTTCATGGACACGTACATCGTCGACACCGGGTACGGGTTAGAGCGGTGGACGTGGATGAGCCAGGGGACCGCGACGGTGTACGAGGCGATCTACCCCGACGCGATCGACTTCCTGAAGGAGAACGCGGGGATCGAACACACGGAGGCGGAACGCGAGATCGTCCACCGCGCCGCGAAGCTCTCCGGCCGACTCGACATCGACGACGTCGACGACGTGGAGGCCGCGCGCGGCGAGATAGCCGACCGGCTCGACGTCGATGTCGACCGGCTCCGAGAGCTGGTGGAGCCGCTCGAATCGATCTACGCGATCGCCGACCACTCGCGGACGCTCGCGTACATGTTCGGCGACGAGATCGTCCCCTCGAACGTCGGGACGGGCTACCTCGCCCGGATGGTGTTGCGCCGGATGAAACGGCTCGTCGACGAGGTGGGCGTCGACGCGCCCCTCGACGAGCTGGTCGACATCCAGGCCGAGCGGCTCGGCTACGAGAACCGCGACACGGTCCGCGAGATCGTCCGCAGTGAGGAGCGGAAGTACGAGGAGACGCTGGAGCGCGGCGCCCGGAAGGTCGAGCAGCTCGCCGACGAGTACGCCGGCACCGGCGAGCCGATCCCGACCGCGGAGCTGCTCGAGCTGTACGACTCCCACGGGATCCAGCCCGACATGGTCGCCGACATCGCCGACGAGCGTGGCGCGACCGTCGACGTGCCCGACGACTTCTACGCGCTCGTCGCCGACAGACACGAGGAGGGCGACGCCGCGGCGGCGGGCGACGAGCGCGACGAGCGGCTCGCCGACCTCCCCGAGACCGAGAAGCTGTTCTACGACGACCAGGGACGCACGGAGTTCGAGGCGGTCGTGCTCGACGTGCTGGACGCCGAGGAGGGGTACGACGTCGTCTTGGACCAGACGATGTTCTACCCCGAGGGCGGCGGACAGCCGGCCGACAGGGGGCAGCTCACGGTGGGCGAGACGACCGTCGATGTCACTGACGTCCAGGAGCGCGACGGCGTCGTGCTCCACCGCACCGACGCGGACCCCGGGAAAGGCGAGTTCGTCAAGGGGCAGGTCGACGGTGACCGACGCGAGCGACTCCGGACGCACCACACCGCGACCCACCTCATCGGCCACGCCGCGCGCGAGGTGCTCGGCGACCACGTCCGGCAGGCGGGCGCACAGAAGAGGACCGACTCCGCCCGGCTCGACGTACGCCACTTCGAGCGTATCACCCGGGAGGACGTCAAGGCGATCGAGCGCGTCGCCAACGAGCTGGTCCGCGACGACGTCCCCGTGCGCCAGGAGTGGCCCGACCGCAACGAGGCGGAGGCGGAACACGGCTTCGACCTGTACCAGGGCGGCGTCCCGCCGGGAACGAACGTCCGGCTGATCCACGTCGGCGACGCCGACGTGCAGGCCTGTGCGGGCACCCACGTCGACCGGACCGGCGAGATCGGCGCCGTGAAGGTGCTGAAGACGGAGCCTGTCCAAGACGGCGTCGAGCGGATCGCCTTCGCGGCGGGCGCCGCGGCGGTCGAGGCGACCCATCGCACGGAGGACGCGCTGTACGACGCCGCTGACGTGCTCGATGTCGACCCGCTCGACGTGCCCGACACCGCCGAGCGCTTCTTCGAGGAATGGAAGGCGCGAGGGAAGGAGATCGAGTCGCTCAAAGAGGAGCTGGCGGCCGCGCGCGCCTCCGGCGGCGCCGACGTCGAGGAGGTCGAGGTCGACGGGACGACCGCGGTGATCCAGCGGCTCGACGGCGACGCCGACGAGCTGCGCGCGACCGCCAACGCCCACGTCGACGACGGGAAGGTCGCGGTGATTGGCAGCGGCGCCGACGGCTCTGCCAGCTTCGTCGTGGGCGTTCCCGACGGCGTCGACGTGAACGCCGGGCAGGTCGTCTCGGAGCTCGCCGGTCGCGTCGGCGGCGGCGGCGGCGGCCCGCCGGACTTCGCGCAGGGCGGCGGTCCGGACGCAGACGCGCTCGACGACGCGCTCGATTCGGCGCCGGATGTCCTTCGCAGCCTCCAGGAGGCCTAGTCCCTTCCCCGCGAGTCCACCATGCCACGCGCGACCAACGCCGGCGTCGAGATCCGGTACGAGGTGGACGCTCCCGACGCCGGCGACCCCGACGAGGCGGTCGTCTTCTGCGGCGACGTGGGGCTGGGCGCGTGGCAGTTCGGCTGGCAACACGCCGCGCTGGCGGGCCCCCACACGGTGATCACGCCGGAGACCCGCGGCGTCGGCCGGTCGGACGCGCCGCCGGGTCCCTACCGGGTCGAGTCGCTCGCGGCCGACGTCGAGGCGGTCTGTGCGGCCGAGGGGGTCCGGAACGCCCACCTCGTCGGCTACGGACTCGGCGGCATGGTCGCCCTGACGGCCGCGACGACCTCCTCGCGGCCGGCGAGCCTCGCGCTGATCGGGACCCCGCCCGCGGGCGACGCGTACAACTCCGACGGCGTCTGGGCCGACCCGAACGACCCGGCCGGGGTGGAGGGGTCGTTGAACGGGCTGCTCTCGGTCGACTTCCGCGAGGCGCACCCGGACGCGCTCTCGCGGATCGCGGAGTGGCGCGTCGCGGAGGACGCCGACCGCGAGGCGTACGAGGCGCACCGCGCCGCGGTCGAGGGGTTCGATCTGGCCGACGCGCTCTTCGAGGTCACGACGCCCGCGCTCGTCGTCCACGGAACCGACGACACGGTCTGTCCGATCACGGCCGGCGAGACGCTCGCGGAGGGGCTTCCTCGCGGCGAGATCACGACCGTCGACGGCGCTCGACACCTCGTCGGCGTCGAGGCGTCGGCCGCGGTCAACGACCTGCTCGTCGGCTGGCTCGCGGAACGCGCGAGCGGGACGTTCGAGTAGGCCCGGCTCTCCGCCGGACGAACGTCGCGTCCGCGTCGTCGGCCGGCTCCTCCGGCGCCGCAACCGTTTTGTGACTATCGTGTCTCCGTTCGGTCGATGACTCGCCTTCGGTTCGCCCTGTTGAACGCCGCCCACGACGGCGCGAACACCCGTCGGAACTTCCGCCGAGAGATCGACGCCGACCTCGTCGAGTTCGACGCCGTCGGGGGAGATCTCCCCGACCACACCGAGTTCGACGGCGTCGTGGTGACGGGGTCGCGCTCCTCGGTCTACTGGGACGAGGCGTGGATCCCGCCGCTCGTCGACTACGTTGCCGAGGCCGCCGAGGCCGGCGTCCCGGTGCTCGGCGTCTGTTACGGCCATCAGGTGCTCGCGGAGGCGCTCGGCGGCCGCGTCGCCGGGATGGACGGCTTCGAGATCGGCTACAACGAGATTCGCCGGCTGCGCGACGACCCGCTGTTCGACGGGATCGACGAGTCGTTCACCGCCTTCACGACCCACGGCGACGCGGTGGTCGAACTCCCGCCGTCCGCGACGCTGCTCGCCGAGAACGACCGCGGCGTCCACGCGTTCCGCGACGGCCACTGCTGGGGCGTCCAGTTCCACCCCGAGTACGACGTCGAGACCGCCCGCGAGGTGACCGACGGCAAGCGCGACCAGATCGGCGACGCCCGCGTCGATACGGTCCTCAACTCGATCACGCCCGACGCCTACGACGCCGCCTGCGAGGCGAAGGCGCTGTTCGAGAACTTTACCGCCTACGCCGAGCGCCTCGCCGCCGCCGAGGCGGAGGCGGCCGCGGCGGACGACTGAGCGGGTCCTGTCGCCCTGACGACCGAGCGGAGCCCGTCTCCGCAGCCGACGCGGTGGCGGCCGCCCCGGACGACCGAGCGCCCCCGGTCGAACACCCTTATACCCCTCCCGGACCGATCTGCGGTATGAACGTAGTACCGGACACGAGCGCGGTCGTCGACGGCCGCGTGTCCGAACGCGTCGCGGACGGGACCTACGAGTCGGTCACCGTGTTCGTCCCCGAGGCGGTCGTGGGCGAACTGGAGTCGCAGGCGAACGACGGTCTCGAATCCGGCTGGGACGGCCTGAGCGAGCTCAAGCGGCTCGCCGACCACGCCGACGACGGGGCGATCGAACTGCGGTACGTCGGCGAGCGAGCGAGCGGCGACGCCCGCTCGAACGCCCACGAGGGCGACGTGGACGCGCTGATCCGCGACCTGGCCGCAGACCACGACGCGACGCTCCTGTCGAGCGACGTGGTCCAGGCCGAGGTCGCCCGCGCGAAGGGACTCGACGTCGAGTACGTCGAACCCGTCGCCCGCGGCGTCGTCGACGACCTCCCGATCCGCGACTTCTTTACCGACGAGACGATGTCGGTCCACCTCAAGACCGACACCGTCCCAAAGGCGAAACGCGGGACGCTCGGCGAGATGCGGTACGTCGAGATCGACGAGGAGCCGACCGACGAGGCGCAGATGCGCGAGTGGGCCAACTCGATCGTCGACCTCGCCCGCCAGTCGAGTGAGGGCTTCATCGAGCTGTCGGACGACGGGATGGACATCGTCCAGTTCCGCGACTACCGGATCGCCGTGGCGCGACCTCCCTTCGCGGACGGGATCGAGATCACCGCGGTCAGACCGATAGCGAAGACGACCCTCGACGACTACGAGTTCGCCGACGAGCTGCGCGACCGGTTCACGGAGCGGAAGCGCGGCGTGCTCATCTCGGGGTCGCCCGGCGCCGGGAAGTCGACGTTCGCGCAGGCGGTCGCGGAGTTCTTGAACGACAGCGACTACGCGGTGAAGACGATGGAGAAGCCGCGGGACCTCCAGGTCGGCCCGGAGATCACCCAGTACGGCGCGCTCGGCGGCGAGATGGAGAACACCGCCGACTCGCTGCTCCTCGTCCGGCCCGACTACACCATCTACGACGAGGTGCGGAAGACGAACGACTTCGAGGTGTTCTCGGACATGCGGATGGCCGGGGTCGGCATGGTCGGCGTCGTCCACGCCTCCCGCGCCATCGATGCGCTCCAGCGGCTCGTCGGCCGCGTCGAGCTCGGGATGATCCCCCAGATTGTCGACACCGTCGTCTACATCGAGGCCGGCGAGGTCCACACGGTGTATGACGTGACCACCGAGGTGAAGGTGCCCGCCGGACTCACCGCCGAGGACCTCGCACGCCCGGTCATTCAGGTGTCGAACTTCGAGACCGGCCGGCCGGAGTACGAGATCTACACGTTCAACCGGCAGGTCGTCACGGTCCCGCTCGACGAGGACGGCGGCGAGGCGGAAACCGAGAGCGGCGTCGGCCGCATCGCCAAAAAGGAGATCGAACGCGAGATCAAGTCGGTCGCGCACGGCCGCGTCGACGTGGAACTCAACGGCGACGACGAGGCGGTCGTCTACGTCACCGAGGGCGACATCGGGACGGTGATCGGGAAGGGCGGCGGCCGCATCGCCGACATCGAGAACCGCCTCGGGATCGACATCGACGTGCGCACCCACGACGAGAAGCCCGGCGGGTCGGGATCGGGTCCGTCGGGCGGCGCCGCCGAGAACGGCCGCGGCGACGGACAGGTCGGCGCTGAGCGCGGGACGGCGGTCGCGCCGGAGATCACCTCGCGGCACGTCGTCATCGACGTCGACGACGGGGTCGGCGAGACGGTCGAGGTGCGCGCCGACGGCGAGTACCTCTTCACCGCCACCGTCGGCCGCGGCGGCGAGGTCCAGGTTTCCCGCGGCTCCGCCATCGCCGAGGAGTTGGAGGACGCGATCGACCGAAACCGGACGGTGACGGTCGTTCCGGCCCGCTGAGGCGACGCGACTCCGGGACGCGCCCGCCCGCAGACGTTTCCGAACCCTGTCACGTCGTCGTTCGACGCGGCGGCGTACCACGATCGACGTATCGTATTCCTCCTGAAAGATAACGCTTTTTTGCCGTTGGTCGGAACGACGTGGTATGGCCGATGAGTTAAAACGCGGGCTTGAAGGCGTCCTCGTCGCGGAGTCGGATCTGAGCTACGTCGACGGCGAGGTCGGGAAGCTCGTGTATCGCGGGTACGACATCGAGGACCTCGCGCGCGGCGCGAGCTACGAGGAGGTGCTGTATCTGCTGTGGCACGGCTCTCTTCCCACCGAAGCCGAGCTCGACGCGTTCGCCGCCGACCTCGCGGCGGAGCGCGAGGTGGACGACGACGTCGTCGAGACGGTCCACGCGCTCGCCGACGCCGGCGAGCGACCGATGGCCGCGCTCCGGACCGCGACGTCGATGCTGTCCGCGTACGACCCGGACGACGACGAGAGCGGCGACGACGGCGAGAGCGCCCTCCGTCAGGGCCGCCGGATCACGGCGAAGATCCCGACGATCCTCGCTGCGTTCGAGCGCGTTCGGCAGGGCGAGGAGCCGGTCGCGCCCGATCCGGACCTCTCGCACGCCGGGAACTTCCTCTACATGCTCACCGGGACCGAGCCGGACGCCGTGAGCGAGGAGACGTTCGACATGGCGCTCACGCTGCACGCCGACCACGGACTCAACGCCTCCACGTTCACCGCGATGGTGATCGGGTCGACGATGGCGGACGTCTACTCCGGCGTCACCGGCGGTATCGGTGCGCTCTCCGGGCCGCTCCACGGCGGCGCTAACCAGGACGTCATGGAGGTGCTTCACGAGGTGGACGCCTCCTCGAAGGACCCGGTCCAGTGGGTAAAAGACGCCCGCGACGAGGGGCGGCGCATCCCCGGGTTCGGCCACCGCGTCTACAAGGTGAAAGATCCGCGCGCGAAGATCCTCGAAGAGAAGCTCCGCGACCTCTCGGAGTCGTCCGGCGACACCAAGTGGCTCGACTACACCACCGCCATCGAGAAGTACCTCACGGATCAGGGGCTCATCGAGAAGGGGATCGCCCCGAACGTCGACTTCTACTCCGGCTCCGTCTACGACTCGCTCGGCATCCCCGTCGACATGTACACGCCCATCTTCGCGATGAGCCGCGTCGGCGGCTGGATCGCCCACGTCGCGGAGTACCAAGAGGACAACCGCCTCATCCGCCCGCGCGCCCGGTACACCGGTCCCGAGGACGCCGAGTTCGTCCCCCTCGACGAGCGATAGGCTCCGCGTTCGACCCGCTTCGCCTCCCTTCGATTCTCGCCCCGCCGTCGGCCGCCCTCCCTACTCGAACGCCGCGATACCGGTCAGATCCTCGCCGAGCACCAGCGTGTGGATGTCGTGGGTCCCCTCGTAGGTGTAGACGGTCTCGAAGTTCGCCATGTGTCGCATCGGCGAGTAGTCGGTCGTGATCCCGTTGCCGCCGAGCATCTCGCGGGCGATCCGCGACTGGTCGCGCGCCATCCGGACGTTGTTCCGCTTCGCCATCGAGACGTGTTGCGGGGTGAGTTCGCCGCGCTCTTTCAGCTCCGCGAGCCGGTGGGCGAGCAGCTGGCTCGTCGTGATCTGGGTGGCCATCTCCGCGAGCTTCTCCTGTTGGAGCTGGAACCCCGCGATCGGGCCGCCGAACTGGTCGCGGTCAAGCGCGTATTCGCGGGCCTGCTCGAAGCAGTCGCGCGCCGCGCCCACCGCGCCCCACGCGATCCCGTAGCGCGCCTGCGTGAGACACGACAGCGGTCCCTTCATTCCGCTCACGCCCGGCAGGACGTTCTCCTCGGGGACGTAGACGTTCCGGAGGCTTATCTCACCGGTGATCGACGCCCGCAACGAGAGCTTGTCGTCGATCTCGTTCGTGGTGACGCCGTCGCGGTCGGTCTCGACGAGGAACCCGCGGACCGGCGTCCCCTCGGCCGAAGCGTCGCGCGCCCAGACGACCGCCACGTCCGCGATGGGAGCGTTCGTGATCCACGTCTTCGAGCCGTTGAGCACGTAGCCGTCGCCGTCGCGCTCTGCGGCCGTGCCGCTCCGGTCCGAGTCGGTCCCCGACTCGCGGTCCGCCCGCGTCTCCATCGCCGAGGGGTCGGAGCCGTGTTCGGGTTCCGTCAGCCCGAAACAGCCGACCGCCTCGCCGGTCCCGAGCGTGGGGAGCCACCGCTCCTTCTGTTCGTCGCTCCCGTACGCGTGGATGGGGTACATCACGAGCGCCCCCTGGACGCTGGCCATCGACCGAATCCCGGAGTCGCCCGCCTCCAGCTCCTGCATCAACAGCCCGTAGGCGGTCTCGGAGACGTTCGGCAGCCCGTAGCCGTCGAGGTTCGAGCCGTAGAAGCCCAGTTCGCCCATCTCGGGGATCAGGTCCGTCGGAAACGTTCCCTCCTGAAAGTGGTCGCCGATCTCCGGGCGGACCTGTTCGTCGACGAATCGGCGGGCGGTGTCGCAGATTAGCCGTGCCTCCTCGTCGAGGTCGTCCTCCAGTCCGACGTAATCGAGCATGATCGTTCGTGCGCGTCGAATCGGCAAAAGCGGTTCGCCCGACGTCGCCGTTCTCTCCCGGCCGCCTCAGACGTCGAACCGCTCGCGAGCGAACTTCGCCAGAAGCGGGAGATCGGAGAGGTGGAGCAGCTTCGCCATCGACGCCTTCTTGCCGCGGTTCGCCTCCTCCAGCGTGTTCTCGTCCGCCTGACGGAGGTCGCGCATGAACCGGTCGTACCGCTCGTTGGGCGCGAGGTACAGCAGCCGCGTGAGCATCAGCCGCGCCTTCATCCGCGGGGCCACGTCGCGGTGCCAGAGCCGCTCGTAGACCGCGAGGCTCTCCGCGTCGAGGCGGCGCTCCGAGTCGGTGAGACAGCGGTCGACGGTGGCCGCCGCGGCGCGGGCCGACTTCATCGCCTTGTGGATCCCCTCGCCCCACAGCGGGTCGATGGAGGGGACCGTGTCGCCGATCGCGAGGAAGCGGTCGGTGTGCGATCTGTCCCGGACGCTGGATGTGTGCGGAGCCGCGGTGGACCTTCCCGTCGATCTGTTCGGCGTCGGCGAATCGGGGGTCGCGGCTCACCCACTCGTCGAGATAGCCGTCGACCGTCTTGCCTGCCTCGGCGAACTCGCGGTGGCGGTCGTTCTGGATGTAACAGAGTCCCACCTTCGCGGTGTCCTCGCCGGTCGCGAAGATCCACGAGTAGCCGCCGGGCGCGATGTTGTGGTCCAGGCGGAGCATCATCGCGCGCCGGAGGTCCGCGTACTCGGGGTGGTTCATCTCGACGCCCTCCATCTCGTACTCGATCCCGATCGCCTGGTTCTCGCGTTCGAGGTCGACGACGTCGAGCGCGCTCGCGAGGGGCGCGGCCGGGCCGGTGGCGTCGATCACGACGTCGGCGTACACCTCATCGTCGCCGTTGTACCGGACGCCCTCGATGACGCCGTCGTCGTCGAGGATCGGCCGCGAAACCCGCGCGTCGAAGCGGTACTCCGCGCCGTTCTCACGGCCGTCGGCGACGAGGAACCGCTTGAACTCCGCGAACTCCAACACCGCCCCCGGCTGGTAGCTCTCGTAGTACTCGTTGGGCGACTCCAACACGACGTCGTCGGTGAACGACATCACGACGTCGTCGGGGATCCCGAAGGAGGACATCATCGACGGGAACGTGCCGGCGGTCGACTTGTTGCTCTGTCGCGGGAACTCGTCTTCCGACTCCGTCTCGAGGACGACGACGTCGTAGTCGCGCGTCGCCAGGTCGCGAGCGCACTGCGCGCCCGCCGGACCCGCGCCGGCGATCGCGACGTCGTAGCGGTCAACCATACACGGGAAATACGGACCCACCTAATTAGGCTTGCTGAAACCCGCCGCAAAATCCGCACGAACACCCTCGTTCGGCCGGTTTTGGCCGTCGCGAGAGGACGGAATCCGCCCGGGACCGTCCGGCGGTCTCAGTAGAACTCGCGGACGAGGTCGGTCGCGCTCTCGGGGGCGCCGTCCGGGAGAACGGACATGTCCTCGTCGACCCCGTGCTGTTCGTGGTACGGCACCGACGACTCGTCTTTGTAGATGACGCCCTGGTGTTCCTTCTCGTTGTCGAGGATCACGTCCTTCGCGTCCTCGCGGGAGGTGGGGTCGTGGTCCTCCTCCTTTAAGTCGACCAGCGAGTCGCGGAAGTAGTCGTACGTGTCGACGTCGTTGAAGGTGACGCACGGCGAGTAGACGTTCACGAAGCCGAAGCCGTCGTGTTCGATGGCTTCCTGGATGATCTCCTGGTGGCGGAGCGCGTCCGAGGAGAACGACTGCGCGATGAACGTCGCGCCCGACGCGAGCGCCAGCGCGTGCGGGTTGACCGGGGGCTGTTTCGGGCCTTCGGGGCTCGTCGAGGTCTCGAAGTCCTCGCGGGAGGTCGGCGAGGCCTGCCCCTTCGTCAGCCCGTAGATTCGGTTGTCCATCACGACGTACGTCATGTCGACGTTTCGCCGGACGGCGTGGACGAAGTGGCCCGCGCCGATGGAGTAGCCGTCGCCGTCGCCGCCGGCGACCATCACTTCGATGTCGGGCCGGGCCATCTTGACGCCGGTTCCGACGGGGAGCGCGCGCCCGTGAACGCCGTGGAGCGCGTAGCTGTCCGATGTACGTGCCGATCTTGCCGGAACAGCCGATGCCGGCGACGACGAAGGTGTTGTCGGGGTCGTTGCCCGTCTCCGCGAGACCCTTCATCATCCCGTTCATCGTGCCGAAGTCGCCGCATCCCGGGCACCAGGTCGGCTGCTTGTCGGACTTGAAGTCGGTGAATCGAATGTCTGAGCTCATTGGTTACGCCTCCACCCCCGCTTCGAGGGTCGATTTGATCTCCGCTGCGAGTTCGTCGGCCTTGAACCGCACGCCGTTGTACTTGTTCACGCGGTCGACTCGTTCGAGCACGTCGTGCTCGACGAGGTCTGCGAACTGTCCCTGCTCGTTACACTCGACGACGACCGTCGTCTCTGCCGCTTCGACGTCCGCCGAGAGGTCCGGCCGCGGGAAGATGTACGGGACCGAGAGCACACGCACGTCCTGTCCCTTGTCGTCGAGCATCTCGACCGCCTCGGCGAGCGCGCCCTCGTTCGACCCCCACGTGATCACGAGGGTGTCGGCGTCCGCGTCGCCGAACTCGCGGGGACTCCAGTCCTCGCGCTCGCGGGCCGTCTCGACCTTCCGGTTGCGCTTGTCGACCTGCTCGACGCGCATCTCCGTGTCCTCGGTCCGGCGGCCCTGCTCGTCGTGTTCGAGACCGGTAGACATGTGCGCGCCGTCGGCCGTGCCGGGGAACGCCCGGGGAGAGACCCCGTCGTCGGTGATCTCGTGGGGCTGGAAGCCGCCGGAGTCGCTCATGTGGTCGTCGATCGTCGTCTCGTCGACGACCTTGCCGCGGTCGATCTCGACCTCGTCCATATCGAACGTCTCGGGGGAGAACGTCTGCTCGGTGACCGCCATCGAGAGGTCGGCGGTGAGGTAGACGGGGAGCTGGTACTTCTCGGCGAGGTTGAACGCCTCGACGGTCTTCCAGAAGCACTCCGCGATGGTGGTCGGCGCGAGCACGAACCGGGGCACCTCGCCGTGGCCGCCGTACAGCATCTGGTTTAAGTCGCCCTGCTCCTGTTTCGTCGGCATCCCGGTCGACGGTCCGGAGCGCATCACGTTACAGATGACGAGCGGCGTCTCCGAGGTGGCGATGAGACCGAACGTCTCGGTCATCAGGTCGATCCCCGGCCCGGAGGTCGCCGTCATCGCGCGGGCGCCGCCGCGGGCCGCGCCCAGCGCCATGTTGATCGCGGACAGTTCGTCTTCCGCCTGAACGACGTGGCCGCCGTACCGCTCGATGCGGCCGGTGAGGTACGTCATCACGTCCGTTGCGGGCGTGATCGGGTAGCCGGCGTAGAAGCGGCAGCCGGCCGCGATGGCGCCCATCCCGATCGCCTCGTCGCCGTTGAGGAGGACGTAGTCCTCGTCGGTGGTCTCGAGGTCGTAGTCGAACTCGTGGTCGTACTCCTCGGCGACGTACGACCGGCCCGCGCGGGCGGCCTCCTTGTTGTTGTCGACCAGCTTCTGTCCCTTGTCCTTGAACCGCTTTTCGAGCGCCGAGTCGAGGTTCTCGATCGGGAACTCGGCCACCTCGCAGGCGGCGCCGAGCGCGACGACGTTCCGCATGATCGCCCCGCCCGCCTCCTCGGCCAGGCTCTTGAGCGGCACGTCGAGACCGATCATCCCTCGGGGATCTCGACGTCTTGCATCGTCGTCCGCTCGCCGTCGTAGATGATCACCGACCCCTCGTGGAGCTCGTCGAGGTTCTCCTCGATGGTCCGGGGCGTCAACGCGATGAGCACGTCGAGTCGGTCAACGACGCTCTGTACCTTGTCGACGGAGGTCCGCACCTTGTAGGCGGTGTACCCGCCTCGGATCCGCGATGCGAAGTCCTTCGACGTGAACACGTGTCGACCCGCGCGGGAAAGCGCCTGTGCGAAGATCTTCCCCGTCGAGTCGATGCCGTCGCCGGCCTCTCCGCCGACAGCCCAGTTGAAATCCGCGGCCATGTGCTATGGGCAAGGTTCCAGCGGACTCATCAAAAGGCTTCTGGAAGGAGACACCGAGGCGTTTCTGAACGAACGTGTTTGTATTCGCGAATATTGTCACTTTCGGCCGCCGTAGCTGCCCTAAATACGAATATAATTAGACATATGTCCACCAAATTCCTCACGATCGACCCCTCGCGTCGGACCGGTTTTCGACGTTCGTCGAATACGTTCGCCCGGAGATCGGCCCGGGAGGTGCGCGCCGGGGACCGGCACACAGGCGGGGCGCGGGTATCGGCCGTGACGGGCGCCCCGACCGAACCGGTTTCGACACGGGCAGGACCGACGCCGACGGGAAGGCGTTTGTGTCTCCCTCGCCGAACCGTGGTATGGACACGACAGCGACGGTCGAGTCGGTCGAGTCGGTCGGTCCCGACACGTACGCCCTTCGGTTCCGCGCGCCCGACGGGTTCGCGGCCGAACCCGGACAGTTCGTGAAGCTCGGCACCGAGATAGACGGCGAGTCGGTCATGCGGTTCTACACCCTCTCCTCGCCCCGCGTCGGCGAGACGTTCGAGGTCACGGTCGGCATCGACCCCGACGAGGGCGGCGACTTCTCGGCGTTCCTCGCCAACGCCGAGGCGGGCACCGAGATGACGCTCGCCGGTCCCTTCGGCGACCAGCACTACGACGGCGAGCCGCGCGCGGTCGTGATCGCTGGCGGTCCCGGGATCGGTCCCGCGGTCGCCATCGCGGAGCGCGCGCTCGACGAGGGCGCCGAGGCCGCGGTCGTCTACCGCGACGACGACGTCTCCCACGCCGACCGGATCGACGCCCTCCGCGAACGGGGCGCCGCGATCCGCCTCGTCGACGCGGACGACCCCCTGACCGACGCCGTCGCCGACGTCCTCACGGGCGCGGACGGAGAGACGGTCTTCGTCTACGGGTTCGCGGACCTCGTCGCCGACGCGGAGGTCGCGGTCGACGCGGCCGGCGGCGACGCGGACGCCGCGAAGGTCGAGAACTTCGGATAGTATCGGTAACTTCGGGTAATCGCGGTCGATGGGAGTACTGCTCCGCTGCCGGTCTCGCCCGCCGGTGCCGCCACGCTTTACGTACCGCGCCCGAGACGTGCCGGTATGGACTACCGACGACTCGGAGACACGGGACTCAGCGTCTCGGAGCTCTGCTTCGGGACGTGGCGCTTCGGCCGCGAGACGAACGGCGTCGTGGAGACGGGCCGCGAGGAGTCGCACGAGCTGCTCGACGCGGCCGCGGACCGCGGGATCAACTTCATCGACACGGCCAACGTGTACGGGACGCCGAACGGCAAAAGCGAGGAGTACATCGGCGAGTGGCTCGCGGACCGCGACCGCGAGGACTACGTGATCGCCTCGAAGGTGTACTTCCCGTTCGACGGGCGCGGCGAGCCGGGACCCAACGACTCCGGGCTGGGCCGCAAACACATCCGCGCACAGATCGAGGGCACCCTCGACCGCCTCGACACCGACTACCTCGACATTTACTACATCCACCGCTGGGACGAGGAGACACCGATCGAGGAGACGATGCGCGCGCTCGACGAGCTGGTCTCGGAGGGGAAAGTCCACCACCTCGGCGCGTCGACGATGGCGGCGTGGCAGCTGACGAAGGCGCAGTGGACCGCCGACGTCAACGACTACGCGGGCTTCGACGTGGTCCAGCCGCTCCACCACGCGGGCTACTACGAGGACGTGAGCGAGTACCTCGACGTCTGTATCGACCAGGACCTGGCGGTCTGTCCGTACTCCCCGCTCGCGGGCGGGTTCCTCACCGGGAAGTACGAGCGCGCCGACCCCGACGACCCGGAACAGGTGATCGCGCCCGACGGCTCGCGCGCGAGCTTCGACGACCGGTTCGAGCGCTTCTACCTCTCCGAGCGCGGCTGGAAGGTGCTCGACGCGGTGCGCGAAGTGGCCGACGAACTCGACGCGACGCCCGCGCAGGTCGCGCTCGCGTGGCTCACCGAGTGGGACGAGTTCACCTGCGTCCCCATCGTGGGCGCGCGGACGGTCGACCAGCTCGACGAGAACGTCGCCGCGGCCGACCTCGCCCTCTCCGACGACCAGTGGGACCGGATCATGGACGCGCGCTACGACCCGGACGGGAACCTCTGGGGCCACTGAGCCGCCGGGGACCGCGGTCCGTACCGGCCCCGCCGGTCGCTGCCTCTTGACGCCCGGAACTACGTCTCGAAGTCGGGCAGGTCGTCCGGCGCGTCGAAGTCGGCCTCCCAGTCGATGTACTCCTCCTTGAGCGTCTCGCAGACGATCTGCCCCAGCTCCGTGAGACCGGCGTTGATCGCGGAGACGGTGCCCCACGAGTCGAGGTCGGGATGGAGGTCGCGCTCCTTCCAGTCCTCGGGGAGTCCCGGCGCGTGGTAGCCGACGCGGTCGGCGAAGTCGTCCCAGAAGAAGTCGAACCGGGAGACCAGACCGAGGTCGAGCGCGATCTCCCAGTCGTCCTCGTCCATGTCGCTGCCGGCGGTCCACTCCGCGAACGCCTCCTCCCACGCGCCCTCACGGAGGAAGGCCTCCAGCTCGTCGCGGCGATACTCCCCGCCGGACACCTCGGCGTCCTCGTACTCGTTCGGGTCGACGGCGGCGAGTTCGGGGGATCCGGCGGGTCGACGTCGAGTGACATGTGCCGAGTTGGGCGCCGGCGGGGCAAAACCCTACGGGAACGGATCGGCCGTGAGGGCGCCGCCGGCGCCGTCCGATCCGGTCCTTTTACCGCGGCGCCGTCCCGAGGGCGGGTATGGACCTCCGCGCCCTCTCGCGTCGGGTGGGAATCGCCGCCGCCGTCGTCACCGTGATCGCGCTCGTCGCACCGTACGCGATCATCTCTGGACCGGCGTACGCGTCGCAGCTGGCGACCTACTACGCCTCCGGGGTCGTCGACTGGAGCGGTATCGCGCTGTTCGCGCTGCTCTCCGCGGTCGTCATCGCCTCCGTCGAGCAGGGGAACGTCGACCCCGGAACGCTCGCGGGCGTCGCGGTCGCCCTCGGGCTGGCGACGACCGCGAGCGCGGCCAGTTGGGCGCTGGCGGTGGAGCCGAGTCCGGTGTTCCGCGACCACCTTTGGCTGGTGTGGCACGCGCGCGCCGTCGTCGCGCTGTCGGTCCCCGTCCCGCTCGCCGCCGCGGCGTACGCCTGGGACCTGCTGTCGTAGGTCGCCGGGGCGGCGCCGCGGCGACAACGGTCGCCGAACGAAAGGCCCTTATGGGACACCCGAGTATCGCCGGACGGACTAGGTCGGGCGGTTAGGCCCCGCTCGTCACCCGTGAGGCAGTCTTTAGCGGGGACCGAACAGCGGGCACGTCCGGTCAGACCGGCACGGGCCCCGAGAGCCAACGTGGAAGCCTCGTCCGCCGGGGACAGCGGTCCGCGACGCCCGCTCGCAGGAGCGGTCCGTCGCGGTTCGTCGGCGACACCGGGTCAGGCGCGGAAGCGAGCAGCCCACCGCCGGACGCCCGTCGCTCGTCGGGTCGCGGGGTGGAGGAGGCAATCGGGATACCCCGTGACGGAACGCCGGGCTACCCCGCCTGTCCGCCATTCATACCGATTCTCGTTCGCTGAGTGGTGACGCTGTGGTGGTGCGGTCGCCGGCGTGAGCGTCGACATCGCGAGTGTTTCTTTATAAATCGACCCCGTCCGCTCGGCGGTCTATTTATAAGTAATCAGGATCGTTACCGCGAACCACACCGAATCTCCAGTCGTTTGCCTATAAGTGACTGCTGGCGGATCGGCGACGAACACCGCCGAAGCCCCAGCCGCGAGGCCGTCGTACGCTCGCTGCGCTCCTCGGTCGCTCACGTCGTTCGCTCCCTGCGGTGCTTGCGTCGCCTACGGCGGCCTCGCGGCTGCCCCTTCGAGTCCCGCCCCGCACCGCTCCGCACAGCACCTCACGCCTCCCCAGCCTCGTCGGTGGTCCTCCGCTTCGCTCCGGACCACCGACTCCCTCGCGCGTGCTCCTCGCGGCCGCCGAGGGCGGCCGCTCGCAGGCACGCGCCGACCGCAACCGCGGAAAGCAGGCGGTTATCGTGGCTCAGCGACCGGTGTCGTACTTGTACGTCGCCGAGTCGGGGTCGATCCCGAAGTCCTCGGCGGATTCCTCCGGCTCGTCGCCGCCGGTCGGCTCGGCGTCTTTGAACGCCTGCCGGAAACGGCTCGGCATCTCGAACTCGTCGACCGCGAGTTGAAGGCCGACGACGCCCCCGCCGAGGAACTCCCGCTTTTCGGTGAGGCGGTCCGAGAGCGCGGGCGGGAGGTCGTCGGTGTCGACGCGCTCGAAGCCGAACTGCGTCAGGTACTCCGGCTGGTCGGTGAGCACGTACACCGTCTCGAACCCGTCCGCGGCCGCGGTGTCGACGAGGCGCTCGACGACGTGCGCCCCGACCCCGCGGTCGCGCCACTCGGGGAGGACGCCGATCCCGGTGAGTTCGATCCGGTTTGCCTCGTCCTCGTCGCCGCGGTGGAGGCGGAGTCGGCCGAAGCCGGCCCGGTCGCCGGACTCCTCGTCGACCGCGATCACGTAGTCCCGCGACCGGAAGGCGACGTCGTCGAGCCCCAGCTGCTCGATCGCGTCCAACAACCACGCCTCGTCACGGTTTTTGGCGTCGCGGACGTACATGAAGAGCCGTATGAGGGCGGGGGTGAAAAGCGGTTCCCCGGCGGATCCCTCACTCCCCCCGCCCGCGAAACCGGCACCAAACGCGGCGAACTCCGTCCGCATCGGGCCGCTTTTGCCCGCCGGTCGCCGACCCGACGCGTATGGACTTCGCCGCGCTGGCGGAACGGGCGGAAGGGGTGGCCGCGAACGACGGCGACATCGAGACGACGCTCGCGGTCGCCGACCTGCTCGCGGACGCCGGGATCGCCCAAGGCACCGAGAACGGCGGTTCGGACGACGACCTCCCCGTCCTCGTCCGCTTTCTTCTCGGACGCGTCTTCCCCGCCCACGACACCCGCACCCTCGACGTCGGACCCGCGCTCTGTCGCGAGGCGATCGCCCGCGCCGCCGGCCCGAACGTCTCCGCGGCCGACGTCGAGGACCGCCTCGCCGAACGCGGCGAGATCGGCGCCGTCGCGGCCGCGTACGACTTCGGCGGACAGCGCGGACTCGCCGCGTTCGGAAGCGACCGCGACGCCCTCACGGTCGCCGGGGTCGACGGGGAACTGCGCGACCTCGCGGCCGAGAGCGGCGACGGGAGCGAGTCGCGAAAGCGCGACGCGCTGTTCGGGCTGTTCACCCGATGCTCGCCGAACGAGGCGGCGTTCCTCGCCCGACTGGTCCTCGGCGAGATGCGGCTCGGCGTCGGCGAGGGGACTGTCCGGGACGCGGTCGGGGAGGCGTTCCTCGTGTCAGAATCGAGTCCCGGATCCGGCGACGCGGACGAGGATGCGGACGGCGACGCTCCCGAACTCCGCGCGCCCGAGGAGGCGGTCGCGGCCGTCGAACGCGCCCTTCAGGTGACCAACGACTACGGTCGGGTCGCGGTCCGCGCCCGCGACCAGGGGATTGACGGACTCCGGGAGGAGTCGCTGCGCGTCGGCCGACCGGTCCAGGCGATGCTCGCGCAGGCGGGCACCGCGACCGACGCGGTCGACTCGTTCGGCGAGGTCGCCGTCGAGACGAAGTTCGACGGCGCACGCGTCCAGGTTCACTACGCGCCGGCCGGGGACGCGGCAGATACTAGCTCGCCGGCCGGGGATGCGGCGGACGCCGGCACGGCAGCCGGGAACGCGGCGGACGGGAACGCCGCAGACGCCGGCACGGCGGACGGAGAGGTGGCGCTCGGCCCGCGGCTCTACTCGCGGAACATGGACGACGTGACCGAGGCGCTCCCAGAGATCGTCGAGTACGTCGCCGAACGTGTCGACGTTCCGGTAATCCTCGACGGCGAGGTCGTCGCGGTCGACGACGACGGTGACCCCCTGCCGTTCCAGGAGGTGCTCCGCCGGTTCCGCCGGAAACACGACGTCGACCGCATGCGCGAGACCGTCTCGCTGCGGCTCCACGCCTTCGACTGCCTCCACGCCGACGGCGACGACCTGCTCGACGAACCGCTCCGCGCCCGCCACGAGCGGCTTCAGGAAGTGCTCCCGGACGCGGCCGCCGAACTCGCGCTCACGGACGACCCGGAGGCGATCGCGGCCGAGGAGCGGGCCGCCCTCGATGCCGGCCACGAGGGCGTCATGCTGAAGAACCCCGAGGCGGCGTACACGCCCGGCAATCGTGGACGCGACTGGCTGAAACGCAAGCCGGACGTGGAGACTCTCGACGCCGTCGTCGTCGGCGCCGAGTGGGGCGAGGGGCGCCGCGCGGAGCTGTTCGGCACGTTCCTGCTCGCGGTTCGCGCTGAGGACACCGACCGCGACGGCGACGACCCCGCGCCGGCGGGCTACGCCACGGTCGGCAAGGTCGCCACGGGGCTCACCGACGAGGCGCTCGCGGACCTCACGGAGCGGCTGGAGCCGCACGTCGTCGACGAGACTGGGACGACGGTCGCGTTCGACCCCGAACTGGTGGTCGAGGTCGGCTACGAGGAGATACAGGGCTCGCCGACGTACTCGGCCGGCTACGCCCTCCGGTTCCCGCGGTTCGTCGGCGTCCGCGAGGACAAGGGCGTCGGCGACGCCGACTCGCTCGCTCGCGTCCGTCGGCTCGCCGGCGACGACTGAGCCGGCGCGGGGAGACGGCCCACGGTGCGGTCGCCGACACACGACGCGGCCGTCGCTCGACGTTCCGCAGGCGCGAGACGGACATGCTCGTCGGCCCGGTGACGGCCCGCTCGGACGTCGACGCCGCCGCGGTCGACGACGAGGGGCGGCCGGTCGTCCCGCGGCTCGTCTGCGAGGTCGACGGGGCGCCCGTCGCGGTCCTTGCGGGCGTTGAGAGCCTCCAGACCCCGCCGGACGCGGCGTTCCCGTTCGCGTACCGCCGCGACCCGACGGACAAGCGGTTCCGGATCCGCCGGGGAGACGACGGGACTGTCGTCGAGACCGTCGGCGGGTTCGCCGCGCTGCGCAAGGCCGGGGACGTCCCGGTCCCGATGCCTTTGGTCCCGGAACACGGACTCGGGTCGGCGTTATCGCAGGATCGAGACGAGCGCGGCGAGAACGGGCGCGGAAAAGCCGACGACGGCGTCGAACTCGCACTCGATGACGCGTGAGACCTGATCCGCATCGACGATGAGGAGCGTTCCTGAGCGACCGTTGGTGTCGGCGTCAGGCGTTCGGGTCACGTGCTCGACTTCTCTCGGACGGTCTCCGAGTACGATCGCATGGTCGACACCGTCGCCTCGTCCCACGGATACACCACGTGGTAGCCGTTGTACTGCTCGCTCAGCGGTTCGTCTCGGTCGGTGAGGACGACGTTCTCCTCGTTGTCGTACGGGTCGAAGAAGGTCCAGTGGATGGCGCCATCGACATTTGTGGCGTCCATGGCGTCGTACCAGTTGTTCAGGATCGTCGCTCGTTCGCCGTCCTTCTGTTCGGCATCCGCGGAGAACCGGTCGATGTCCGTGTGGGGACGGAACTCGCCGAAGTACACGGGTTTCTCGACGACCTCGTGGGCGTCCTCCGTGTGTACCCGGATCGATTCGCGCCCCTTCTCGCTCGCGTTTTGAACCCGATCCTCCTCGCCCTCGTACCAGTGTTTCGGGTACATATGAACGGAACAACAGTCGATGTGTTCGACTCGGTTGTTCGCGATGAAGTCCTCGCCTTTGTCTTGGTGGTACAGCTTGTCCGGGTAGAACCCCTGTCCCCCGGTCCCCAAGAGGTGATTCGAGTCGATCCCTTTGACGAACGCGCTCATCTCCTCGATCCACGACTGTAGTTTCTCAGGGGCCGGGTCCCCTCCGTCCCCGTCCTCGGTGATACCGTGGGCCATCGGCTCGTTCGCGAGCTCCCACATCAGTATCGTCGGATCGTCGCGGTACTCGACGCCCGTGTAGCTGTTCGTCCGGGTGAGAAACCCCTCGACGAACTCCTTGTACATCCGTCGACACTCCGGGTCGGTGTAGAAGTCGTCGTGGCGGCTCGCGTCGTCGCTCCACTCGACGAACTGCGCCATCCCGCTCGGCGCGTAGTTGTCCACGAACGGCAGGACCAGCCTGATACCGTACTGTTTCGCTTTGTATATCACGCGATCCATCTGACGGAATGTCGCGTCGTCGAACTCTCCCGGTTCGGGCATGAACGAATACCGATCCTGCTGACATCGGTTGAAATCGCAGTCCGGCGCGTCCGGTCCGACGCCGATGGTCACCATTCGAATAGCGCTCAGTCCGATGTTCTGCGCCTCCGCGAGCACCTCGTTCAGATACCAGTCCGGCGACCGGTAGAGCAGGTCGTTGCTGGTCCCGTGGAAGAAGTACCGCTCGCCGTCGACCAGGAACTTCGGTCCGTCCTGCGTGACGAACTCCGCCGGATATTGGCTGACCTCGAACGTCGCCGTCCGCTCGCCCAGCTTGACCTCCCGCTCGCCGACCACGCCGGGCCGATACGCGTGCGTCACTTCGGCCGTCTCCCCCGGGTCAAGCGACACGTCGACCGTCGTGAGTTCCGCGTCGTCGACCAGCAGCGACAGCGACTCCGATCCCGCGGCGTTACCCTCGTTGCTGACGGTCACCGTAATCTCGACCTGCCGGGCTTGCTCGACCCGACCCGGGTCGATCTCGATATCGTCGACGAGGAGACGCGCTTCCTCCTCTTCCGCCGAGGAATCCGTCGGGGTCGAGTTCTCCGTGGGCGTCTCCTCGGTCGGCTCGGACGAGTCGTGCTGTGGTCCCCCTTCCCTGTCCGGTGGTTGGGCCGGACACCCGGCGAGACCGGCCATTCCGGCCGCGCTGAACCCGATGAATCGCCGTCGTCTCATTGGCCCCCGATCGGTCGGGTCGGTAATAAAATCCGAGGCCGGTCGGCGTCCGCTATGGCCACCCTCAAGGCGCGCGCGGTCGGAGGCGGTGACATGACTGTCCGCTACGAGGAGCTCGCGGTGGAGTGGCTCGGCTACGCGACGGCGCGGCTGGAGACGGACGAGGGACCGGTCGTCTACACCGATCCCGGGCGGTACGGCGTCCTCGACGACTACTGGGAGCGCGACGGCGACCTCGTCGTCGTCACCCACGACCACCACTACGACACCGACGGGATCCGATCGGTCGCGGGCGAGGACGCGACGCTCGTGATCTACGACGCGGTCGACCCCGCCGGTATAGACCGCGACGTGGAGTCCGTCGACGCGCTCGCGGCCGACTACGACGTGATCCGAGTCGGCGAGGAGGACCGCGTCGACGTCGAGACCCCGGCGGGCGAGGTCCGGGTGTGGTCCGTCCCCGCCCACAACGACCCCGAGGGACCGAACGCCGGTCCCGACGGCTCGGTCGCTCATCCGCCGGGCTTCGGCTGCGGCTTCCTGCTGTCGCTCGGCGGGCGCACCGTCTTCTGGCCCGGCGACTCCGACGCGCTCGACGGGTTCGCCGAGCTGGACGTCTCCGTCTTCCTCGCGAACATCGGCGGAGGCGGCATCGTCGCGGACCGGCACGAGTCGGCCGACCTGGCCGAGACGATGGCCCCCGACCTCGTCGTCCCGATCCACTACGACACCTTCGAACAGCTGGAAGCCGACGGCGAGGCGTTCGCCGGCGACGTGGCGAGCCGGTCGATCCCCGTCGCGCTCGACGCGCGCTCGGCGAATCAGTAGCGGCGTCGGGGCGGTGTCGGGGCGGTGGACGGCTCGGGCCGGACGACGGACCGATATCGCGGTCGGTGGCCTTTTCACTTCGCCGAGTCCTTCCTCGGTCGCATGACCACCGAGTCCGCGCTCGCCGACGGGGTCCGGGAGGCGCTTTCGGTCGACGCCGAGGCGTTCGCCGAGCGCGCGGCCGAGGAGGCCGAGATCGTCAAACAGGAGCTTCGCGACGGCTCCTTCGACAACCACCAGTCGATCGTCGGCTTCGAGTACGAGTTCTACGCGGTCGGCGACGGCCGGTGGAGCGAGGAGTCGCGGGCGGGCGAGTACGCGCTGATGCGCGTGCCGCGCCGCATGCTGGAGCTGATGGGCTTCGAGAAGGAGCTGGGACTCCACAACGCCGAGATGTCGACGAGTCCGCAGCCGCTCTCCGACCACGGCCTCCGCGCGCAGCTCGCCGAGGTCCGCGCGCGGCTGGAGGCCGCGGAGAACACCGCCGGCGTCGAGGGGATGCGGCTCGTCTCCGACGGGCTCTGGACCATCCCGCCGGCGGGCGAGACCGCCCGCGAGTACCTCACCGACAGCGTCGCGGTCGACGGCGTGGTCGTCGCGGTCAACATGAGCGACTCGGTCCGGTACCACGCGATGGCCAACGCGGACCCCGACGGGGCGGACGGGTCGGCGGATGATCGGGTCGAGCTCTCCGCTCCGGGCGTGTCGCTGGCGGCGGACACGGTGATGCCCGAGAGCCTCATCACGTCGATCCAGCCGCACTACCAGGTGGCGCACGCCGAGACGCTGCCGCGGCACTTCCGGTACGCGCTCCGGATCGCCGGGCCGCTGCTGGCGCTCGGCGTCAACTCCCCCTTCTTCCCGCCGGACCTGTACGACGACGACTGGGACGGCGAGCGGGTCCTCGCCGAGGGGGCGACCGAGAACCGCGTCCACGTGTTCGAGTCCGTCCTCAACGCCCGGACCGACGCGGACAAGGTTCGGTTCCCACGCGACTTCCGCGACGTCGAGACCGCGGTCGACCGAATCGCGGGCGACGAGACGCTGATCCCGATGCCCGAGTCGGACGGCAGCGACCGCTTCGACGACGACTTCGCGACGTTCCGGACGAAACACGGCAGCTACTGGCGGTGGGTCCGCCCCGTCTTCGAGGGGGCGAGCCGCTCGGCCGCCAACGCCCGGATCGAGTTCCGCCCGATCCCCGGCCAGCCCACGGTCCGCGACTCCATCGCGTTCCAGGCGGCGTTCGCGGGGCTGATGCAGGCGCTCGCCCAGCGGGAACACCCCGTCATCGGGCTCGACTGGGAGACCGCCCGCGACAACTTCTACGCCGCCGTCGCGGACGGCCTCGACGCCGACATGGAGTGGATCGGCCGAGACGGGGAGCGCACGACCGACGCGGACGCGATGTACGCGGACCTCCTCGACCACGCGGAAGCTGGACTCCGTACCGCCGGCTGCGCCGACGACGAGGCCGCCGAGTGGATCGCGCCGCTCCGCTGGCGCGTCGCGAACCGCACGACGCCGGCGAGCTGGAAGCGGGACCGCGTCCGTGCCCGCCTCGACGACGGCGACGACTTCGCGACCGCCGTCACTGACACCCAGCGCGAGTACATCCGCCAGCAGGCCGAGACCCTCATCGACGGCGGCTTCTCGGCGTGGGTCGACCGCTCCTGACCGGCCGACAGGCCCCCTCGCGACCGCGACACAGTACAGTTATCGGCCCGCCGCGTCACCCGCTTGTATGGATGAGCTGATCGCCGCGGCGCGCGACGCCCTCGACGCTGCCCACGTCCCGTACTCCGAGTACCGCGTCGGCGCCGCGCTCCGGACCGCCGACGGCACCGTCTACACGGGCTGTAACATCGAGAACGCGAACTACTCCAACAGCCTCCACGCCGAGGAGGTCGCGCTCGCCGAGGCGGTGAAGAACGGCCACCGCGAGTTCGACCGGATCGCGGTCTCCTCCGGCGTCCGCGACGGGGTCACCCCCTGCGGGATGTGCCGGCAGTCGCTCGCGGAGTTCGCGGCCGACGACCTCGTCGTCGCCTGCGACGAGGGCGGCGACGCGGTCACGGAGTACACGCTCGGCGAACTGCTTCCGAACACGATCAGCGAGGGAACGCTCGACGAGGCGGAAGCGACCGCCAACGCGGCGGACGCCGAAGAGAGCGGAAACTGACGCGACAGACGGCCCAGTTACTCCGAGGCGGACACCGGGTCGGGGTCCGCCGGCTCGTCGGCGGATTCCCCGCCTTCACCGCTCTCGTCGGCCTCTGCGTCCCACTCGCCGACGCGCTCGGCGACCCGCTTCCGGTTCGCCTCGCCGACGCGGTCCGCGACGGAGTCGACCATCTCGAAGAGGTCCTCGCGGACGGGGCTGTCGGGGTCTCGCACCGAGGGCCCGTCCGAGCCCGCCGAGTCGAAGTCGGGGTGGACCGGGAGCCGCGAGAGGACGGGGACGCCGTAGTCGTCGCGGATCTCGTCGCCGCCGCCCTCGCCGAAGACGGCGTGGGTGTCGCCGCACTCCGGGCAGCGGAACGCGCTCATGTTCTCGACGACGCCGAGGACCGGCGCGTCGTGCTCGTCGAACAGGCGGAGCCCCTTGCGGGCGTCGGCGACCGCCATCTCTTGGGGCGTCGTGACGATGACGACGCCCGCGACGGGCAGCGACTGGAGCAGGTTCAGCGACGCGTCGCCGGTGCCCGGCGGGAGGTCGACGACGAGGTAGTCGAGCTGCCCCCACTCCACCTCGTTGACGAACTTCATCATCACGTTGTTCACCATCGGTCCGCGCAACACCGCCGGCTGGTCGCCGTCGGGCATCAGGTGGTCGGTGCTCATCACGCGGACGCCGTCGGAGGCCGGTGGGACGATCTCCTCGTTCGGCGTGACGCCCGGCTCGTTCTCGGTCGGCAGCAGCCGGGGGACGTTCGGCCCGTGGACGTCGGCGTCGAGGATGCCGACGCGGGCGCCGCGCTCGCGGAGGCCGGCGGCGAGGTTCGCGGCCACGGTCGTCTTGCCGACGCCGCCCTTCCCGGATGCGACGGCGATCACGTTGCGGACGCCGGGGAGGGCGTCGGTCTCGTGGCCGTGTTCCTCGCGGAACTCGGCGCGGAGCTCCGGGTCGAGTCCGGCCGCCTCGATCACCTCGCGGACCGCGTCGCCGATCTCCATCTCCGCCGGCGCGTGCGGGGCGTTGAACGCGAGCGACACCTCGGCGGTGCCGTCGCTGATCGTTACGTCGTCGACGAGACCCATCGCGACGATGTCGTCGTCGTTGAGCGGGTCCTCGACGGCGGCGAGTCGGTCGGTCAGTTCGGCTTCGGTGAGTGTCATTGGTCTGGGTCGGTCGGCGGGTCGTTTTGCGAGCTGTACGAGAGCCACCGGAGCCGAGTCAGAAGAACACGGCTCCGATGATCAGCGTCGCCACGAACAGGCTCCCCCACAGGACGGTGGTGAGTCCGGCGAGGTACCCGACGCCGAGCAGCCCGGCGAACCGGTCGCTCGGGTCGCCGATGAACCACGCCGCGACCATCGCGTACACCGGCGCGAGGACGATCCCGAAAATGAGGTACGTCCCCGGGCCGACGAACGGGAGCGTGTACTCCGCGGACAGCGGGACCGCCGCGGGCGACGCGGCGAGCGCCGCCGGTACGAGGCCCGAGATCGAGGCCGCGAGCGCGGCGAGAAGACCTGTCAGGGGGGCGAGCGCGGTCATGCGTCCACCTCCTCGTGCTCTTCGATCGCGTGAAGCTCCACGACCGGGATCACCTTCGAGACGACGAGGAAGAACAGCACGACGATGCCGACCGTTCCCAGCACCGCCGAGATCTCGACCGGCGAGGGGACGTACTGTCCGGGCACCCCGTCGTACAGGGCGAAGTGCGCGTGCTGGAGTCCCTCGACGACGAACAGCACCTTCTCGGTGAGCGTCCCGATCAGGACCCCGACGGAGATCCCGACCAGCGCGCGGATGTCGAACAGGTCGGGCCGCAGCGCCGTCGCGAACGCGTATAACATCGCGAGGACGACGAGACCGATCGCGACCCAGTATAAGGGGGTCGAGATCTTCACCTCGGTCGCGTGCTGGAGCGTGGTCGGCGCCGCGAAGATCCCCGTGATCACCTGCTGGAGCTGGAGCCACAGGAAGATGAGGCTGAAGAAGCCCAGCCACTTGGCCAGCCCTTGGAAGACGGCGCGGGGGATGAGCTCCTCCCAGCCGTACGCGTGGCGGAACGCGGCCGCGATGATGATGATCCCGCTCACCGCGGAGGTCAGCGCGATGGAGAGGAACGACGGTCCCTGAACGCCTCCGTGCCAGCCCGCCATCGACGGCAGCAGCGAGAACAGCCACGGGATCACCCCCCCGTGAAGCAACAGCGGCGCCATGATGATGATCGCGAACGCGATCCACCAGACCATGCGCTCGACGACCTCATCCTCCGTCTCGGTGTAGCCCACGGTGATCGCGGCGTACAGGGGTTCGAGCCGGTTCGGAAGCCGGTCGCGGAGCCGGTTCACGTCGTAGCGGATCGTCAAGGCGAGGTACGTCGCCGTCAACACGAAGTAGGCCGTGATGACGGTCACGTCCCACATCAGCGGTGACCACTGGACGCGGGTGGGCCACGCCGGCAGCACGCTCGTCACCAGCCGGTCGGGTCGCCCGACGTGGATGAGGATGAAGATGCCCGCGCAGGTCAGCGCGGCGATGGTCAGCAGCTCCGCCAAGCGCGCGACGGGCTGGTAGGTGTCCATCCCGAGCAGCCGCACCGCCGCCGACAGGATGATCCCGCCGTGGGCGATTCCCACCCACCAGATGAACGCGCCGATGTAGAGCCCCCACGGCACGCCGCCGCCGGAGCCCCAGTCGGCGAGGTTGGTGACTATCAGGCCGTTCCGGAGCTGCTGGCTGTAGAAGAACAGCCAGACGCCGATCAGCCCGAGCGCGACCGCGAGCGCCGCGACGTACCGGTTCGAGAACGTCTTGATCGGGCGGACGAGCGTGTCGCGGTCGACGCCGGTCACGTCGACGCTCACGCCTCTTCACCCCCGTTCGCGGCCGCGCCCTGGTCGAGGACTTCCTTGCGGTTGTCGACGAGACCCACGTCCTCGTAGGCGACCGGTCCCTCGACCTGTTCGGCGTGCGGCGACGGCTCGTTGCCGATGAACCGGACGTTCGGCTCGGTGCCGCGCTCCTCCATCAGCTTGAACGTCGACACCGTGTGCCCCTTGCGGTTCTGGTAGGTCGAGGTGTCGTTCTCCTGTCCGTCCCGGTACTCCGCCAGGTGCTGGTTCGGCGGGCTCTCCGGGTCGTTCAGGTCGCCGAAGTGAATCGCGTCCATCGCACACGCCTCCTCGCAGGCGGTGGTGCCGATCAGGTCCTCGCCCATCTGGCCGTCCTGCCGGTCGACGCAGAACGTACACTTGCCCATCACGCCCTCCGGGGGGCGGGAGCCGACCCAGCGCCCGCGGTCGTCGATCTGGTGGTCGTCGTCGACCTCGGACTCGGGCACGTCCGGCTCGCCCCACTGGAAGTAGTTGACCCCGTACGGGCACGACACCTCGCAGTAGCGGCAGCCGATACAGATGTCGTAGTCCGTGAGCACGAGACCGTCCTCCTCGCGGGTGTGGCGGGCGCCGACCGGACACACCTTCGTACACGGCGAGTCCGTGCAGTGCTGGCAGGTCCGGGGGAGGAAGTTCGTCTCGTCGCCCTGTCCCTCGTCCTCGAACGAGAAGACGTACATCCAGTTGGCGCCCCGCGAGAGGTTGTGCTCCTGGTTACACGCGACCATACAGGCGAGACACCCGTCGCAGTTGTTGAGGTTGATCGTCATCCCCCAACGGGTTCCCTCGCCGTCGTCGCCGCCGGCGCTGGCGCCGCCGGTGCCGTTGCCGCCGGTGGTCGCGCCCGCGGTGCCGAGTCCGCTGAGGCCGAGCGCGGCCGCCGCGGCGCCCTTCTTCATCACCGATCGACGCGACTCGGCGTCGTCACCGCCAACGTCCCGCAGGGCCTCCCCGATGCCGCCGAACGCCTCCTCGACGCGGTCGACGGCGTTCACGTCGTCCTCGTCGACCTCGTCGGGGTCGGGGATCTCTATCTCGCGGTCGTCGACGTCGAACTCCTCGAGGATCCGGTCGTGGTACCGGCGGTAGAACTCGACCTCGGAGAGCTCGTCCGCGGCCACGCGCTGGGCGTCGCGGGCCATCTCCGCGCCGAGTTCGGCGTCGAACTCCGTCTCCTCGAGGAGCTGCCTGTCCTCCTCGTCTACGGTCGTGTACATCGATTCGTCGTCGGTGCTCATGGTGGAAGTGGAGTCGGTACCCGCCGCTTTCGGACGGGGGTCGCGGGACCGCTGTCGGACCCGCCGCGGACGTCGACGCGCGACTGACGCCACAGGACCGGGTTCGACATTCCCGGTGATGCTACGCGATCCGGGGGGTCAACCGTGACTCAAATTCCAAGCCCCTGGCAACGCCGCCGAAGATGTTCGATCTGTCGCATAAAAGATCGTGTCACAGCCGAAGGCAGCCCGAAGCGGGTGAGAGGTCGCGTGGTCTGCTCCGCCGAGCCGGCCGCCGCCGAGACGGAACTACTTTTAAAGGTCTCTCCGAACGCTGAGGACATGACCGACGAGACCGACGCAGGCGCTTCCGATGCGGACTCCCCGGCCTCCGACGCCGAAAGCGAGGACCCGAACGACGGGGCCGGCTACCACGTCGAGGCCGCGGCCGAGGACGTTGCGGACGCGGTTCTCCTCCCGGGGAACCCCGAGCGCGTCGACAAGATCACGGCGCTGTGGGACGACCACGAGGAGGTCGCGCGCCACCGCGAGTACCGCACCGCGACCGGCAGCTACGACGGCGCGCCTATCTCCGTCACCTCCACCGGGATCGGCTCTCCCTCGGCCGCCATCGCCGTCGAGGAACTGGCTCGCGTCGGCGTTGACACGTTCATTCGGGTCGGCTCCTGCGGCGCGATCCAGCCCGAGATGGACGTGGGCGACCTGGTGATCACGACCGGGGGGGTCCGCCAGGAGGGGACAAGCGACGAGTACGTCCGCGAGGACTACCCCGCGACCGCCGACGGCGAGGTGGTCTCCGCCCTAGTCGCCGCCGCCGAGCGGCTGGGCCACGAGTATCACACCGGCGTCACGATGAGCGCCGACTCCTTCTACGCCGGACAGGGCCGCCCCGGGTTCGAGGGGTTCGAGGCCGCCGGCTCGGACGAACTCGTCGCGGAGCTCCGCGACGCGAACGTGAAGAACATCGAGATGGAGGCGTCGGCGATCCTCACGATCGCCAACGTGTACGGGCTTCGGGCGGGCGCGGTCTGTTCCGTCTACGCGAACCGCGTGACCGGCGAGTTCCGGACGGAGGGCGAGTCGCGCGCGGCCGAGACCGCGAGCCTCGCCGTGAAGCTGCTCGCGCGCATGGACGAGGCGAAACGCGAGGCGGGCGCCGACCGCTGGCACGCCGGTCTCTCGCTGTAGCGGGCGGCCGCCCCGCCGCGTTGGCGATATCTGTCTGCGAGCGTTCCAAAGCGACTTTATCCGCGGGCCGCGGAGCGACACGCATGAGTACACAGGTCGTCGTCGTCGGCTCCGGGTACGCCGGCGCCGGGGCGGTGAAGGCGTTCGAAGACGAGGTCGGCGAGGGCGAGGCCGAGCTCACGTGGATCTCGGAACACGATTACCACCTCGTCTTACACGAGGTCCACCGCGCGATCCGCAACCCCGCGGTCGAGGACAAGATCACGATCCCCGTCGACGAGATCAAATCGCCCCAGTCCGACTTCGTCCAGGGCCGGGTCGTCGACGTCGACACCGACGACCGCGTCGTCGAGACGGACGACGGGACGACCGTCGACTACGACTACCTCCTCCTCGGCGTCGGCTCGACGACCGCATTCTTCGGTATCGAGGGACTGAAGGAGCACGCCCACCAGCTGAAAGGGCTCGACGACGCGAAGGCGATCCACGAGGATGTCCGCGAGGCGGCGGCCGAGGCGACTCGCTCCGACCCCGTCGAGGTCATCGTCGGCGGCGCCGGTCTCTCCGGCATCCAGACCGCCGGCGAGATCGCCGAGTACCGCGACAAACACCGCGCGCCGATCGAGGTCACGCTGGTCGAGGGGCTCGACGAGGTGTTCCCCGGAAACGACCCGCAGATCCAGGGCGCGCTCCGCCAGCGACTGGAGGACGCCGACGTGGAGATCCTCACCGGTGACTTCATCTCGAAGGCCGACGAGGACGCCGTCTACCTCGGCGGTGGCGACGAAGAGGAGCCAGAGGAGCTCGGCTACGACGTGCTGATCTGGACCGGCGGCATCACGGGCCAGCCGGAGCTGGAGAACGTCGAGGTCGAGAAGGACGAGCGCTCGAACCGCGTCCACGCCGGCTCCGACTTCACCACCAGCGACGACCGCGTGTTCGCCATCGGCGACACTGCGCTCGTCGAGCAGGGCGACGACGACGTGGCGCCGCCGACCGCGCAGGCCGCCTGGCAGGCTGCCGAGGTCGCCGGCGAGAACCTCGCGCGCGCCGCCCGCGGCGCGCCGCTCCGCTCGTGGACCCACGAGGACAAGGGAACCGTCATCTCCGTCGGCGAGGACGCGGTCGCGCACGACGTGATGGGCATGCCGATCAAGACGTTCGGCGGCACGCCCGCGAAGCTGCTGAAGAAGGCCATCGCCACGCGCTGGATCAACAAGGTCTCCTCCGCGAGCCGCGCGTTCGGTGCGTTCGGCGACATGTAGGCGCGGGCGACTCGCGACGGCGACGCGTCTCTCGGCTTCGACTTCCGACTCTTCTCAGCGACGAACGATCGGCGATTTCCTGTAGAACAGCCTTCGAAGCGCTCGAAGAATCTCGATTCCGCAGTCAGTGTTCCGCCGGCTCGTCGGGCGCCCGCATGTCGTCGATCCGCAGGATGAGCACGTTCGCGGTGTCGTCTTTGCCGTCAACGGTGCCGTCGATGACGAGCTTCGAGAGCGGCGTCGGGCCGACGGTGACGCTGTCGCCCTCGTGGAAGTCGCGGACCGAGCCTTGGACGTGGATCTCGGCGCGACACAGCTCGGGGTGGTGGACGCTGGAGAGGTCGATCCCGTCGACGTTGACTCCCTCGATCTCCTCGCCCTCGTGGTAGATCGGGACGTCGGCCGGCTCGTCCATGCGCTGGATGTCGAGCGCCTCGTAGGCGTTCGAGGTGGGCTTGTAGCCGCCCTTCGGACCGGGTACCCCTTCGACCAGCTGGAGGGCCTTGAGGCTCTGCGATCTGGTTGCGGATCGTCCCCGGGTTGCGGTCGACCTCCTCGGCGATCGCCTCGCCTTTCACGGCGTCCTCCTGTTCCCCGTACAGGTTGATCAGGGCCGAGAGGATGCTTTTCTGGCTCGATGTGAGCTCGATCGATGACATGGTCGCGAATACACCATGCCCCCGCTTAAATGCGATGGAACTCGCTTATAAATGATCGTGTGGAATCCGCTCGGTGGCCGGATACAGCCGGTTCCGACCGACCGGTTCACTCCCCGCGAAGCCGCTTCATCCGGACGTACGCGATCGGACTGGAGAGCGCGACGACCACGCCGACGCCGATCAGCGCGACCCCGAGATCCGCCGCGACGAACGAGACCGCGGCGCCGACGAGTCCGACCGCCGCGCCGGTGAACGCGACCGCGATGGTCGCGCCGATCGGCTCGATGTCGCCGGGATCGACCGAGTAGGGATCGGAACTGCTCATGAACGCCCCGTGGCGGGCCGGGCGCAAAACGGTGTCCGATCCGGCGAGGGGGACGGCGGGGTCGCCGGCGAATCCAGGGCGACGCGAGCGCGTCGATCCCCACCATTCAAGCGCCGGCGCGCCGCGTAGCCGGTATGACCACGGTCAGGATCATCGGCGCGCCAACCGACTACGGGGCGAACCGACGCGGGGTCGACATGGGACCGTCGGCGATCCGATACGGCGGACTCGCCGACCAGCTCGCCGGCGCGGGCGTCGAGACGGTCGACGCGGGCGACCTCCTCGTCCCGCGGGCCGAGGAGCGCGATCCGGACGCGGACGCGCCCAGCGAGGGGAAAGCCAAGTTCCTCCGCGAGACGGCGGACGTCTGTCGACGGCTCGGCGACGAGGTCGCCGCGACGCTCGCGGACGGCGAGGTGCCGCTCGCGCTCGGGGGCGACCACTCCATCGCCATCGGGAGCCTCGTCGGGTCCGCGCGCGACGCCGATATCGGCGCGGTGTGGTTCGACGCGCACGCCGACCTCAACACGCCCGCAACGACGCCCTCGGGGAACGTCCACGGGATGCCGCTGGCGGCCGCGCTCGGGGTCGGCGAGTTCGCGGACACCGAGTGGGCGAACGCGTCGGGACTCTCGCCGGAGAACGTCGCGCTCGTCGGGCTTCGGTCGGTCGACGGCGCGGAGGCGGAGCTAATCCGCGACCGCGGCTTCGCGGCGTACACGATGTCCGACATCGACGAGCGGGGGATCACGGACGTCACCGAGGAGGCACTCTCCGTCGCCTCGGCCGGCGTCGACGGGATCCACGTCAGCCTCGATCTGGACTGGCTCGACCCCAACGCGGCGCCCGGGGTCGGCACGCCCGTCCGCGGCGGCGTCACCTACCGGGAGGCGCACAGCGCGATGGAGATCGTCGACCAGACGGACGCGCTCCGGTCGATGGAGCTGGTCGAGGTGAATCCGACGCTCGACCAGCACAACGAGACGGCCGAGCTGGCGACCGAGCTGGCGGCGAGCGCGCTCGGGAAGCGCGTACTATAAATCGAGCCGATCGAGCCGAGAACGCCTCAGACGCCGCGGTCCAGCTCTTCGACGACCTGCTGGAGGTCCGCCGCGGCCTCGACGTCGCCTTTGATCTCCTCCCGGCGGCGGACCGCCGCCGAGTCGGCGTCGTACGCCCGGACGAACTCGGCGCGGGTGTGCTCGTCGAACGCGTGACGGATCGCGAAGTAGCCGTCGGGGACGATGGTGCCGCACACCTTGCACTCGTGGCGCTGGTGGTCGTTCGTCTGGTGGACGATCGCCGCCTCCACGTCGTCGAAGGCGGCGTCGCAGTCGCCGATGCCGCACGTCCAGCGAGGGGCCATATCCGAACACTCGCCCGAGGGGGATTAACGGTTTCCCAAGCCGTCCGGTTCTTCTCCCGGCGTCGACCGGCGCTCGCCGACGGGGCGCCCGGCCCGCGGTCGCGGCACCGTCGTCGTCGAACGATACGCCTTTGCGCGGGCGCGACGACCGTTCGACCGTGACCCGATCGAGAACGCGCGTCGACGCCCACGTCAAGGTGCTCGACGACGAGGTCGTCGCCCGCGCGAAGGCCCGCGGGATCGACGCGCTCGTGTACGCGCCGCATTTCACGCGCCTCCCGACGATCCGCGAGCGCGCCGCTCGGTACTCCGACGACGAGCTGACCGTCGTCCCCGCCCGCGAGGTGTTCACCGGCGACTGGGGAAACCGGCGCCACCTCCTCGTCCTCGGTCTCTCCGACCCGGTCCCCGACTACATCACCTTCGAGGGCGCGATGGCCGAGTTCGAGCGACAGGATGCCGTCGTGCTCGTCCCGCATCCCGGCTTCGCCACCATCTCGCTCACGCGGCCCGAGGTCGACGCCCACGCCGACCGAATCGACGCGGTCGAGACGTACAACACGAAGCTGCTGCCGCACCAGAACGCCCGCGCGCGCCGGACCGCCGAGGCGGCCGGTAGCGTCGGGTTCGGCTCGTCGTACGCGCACCTCCCCGGCACGGTCGGCGAGGCGTGGACCGCCTTCGAGGGCGACCTCGACGACGAGGAAACAATCGTTGACGCCTTCCGCGAACGGCGCCCCCGGAAGGTGATCCATCGCGGCGGGGCCGGCCACCGGCTCCGCGGTCTCGTCGAGTTCGCGCACCTCGCGTACGAGAACACGTGGGTGAAGCTCGACCGGATGTTCCTCTCTGGCAACGAGCCGACGCTCCCGTCGAACGTCGCCTACGAGGGTCGGTTCGACGACGTGAGCGTGTACGAATAGATAGCCGTGTGGTGGCGCGTGCCGACGAGCGCCCGAAGGGCGCGAGTCGCATGCGCGAGGGACGCCGCGAGCGCTTTTAAGCGCGAGCGGCGAGGCTGGGGAGGTGTGAGGTGCGGTCCCGCGAGCGACGAGGAGCGAAGCGAGCGTGCGCCCGCCTCGTGGCTGGGGCTTTGGAGGTGTTCACCGGCAATCTACAGCCGATTATTTATAAATAACCGCCTGGGGCTTTGACGGTGTCCCCGGAACCACCGATCACCACGCGACGGTCACCATTGCTATCTACTTATAAGCCGAATCCGGCCGCGGCTTCCGAGACCGCGGACAGATCCAGATCGAGGGTGAACAGGTAGGTGTGGATCGCCCAGAACGCCGCCAGCTCGATCGCGGTGATGATCACGGTGACGAGGTCGGCGTACTTGCTGCTCGTCGTCACGCCCGTCGGCATCCCGAACTCTCTGTCCGAGAGCGGGTGGAACAGCGCGATTCCCCGCCGGCTCCCGACCACGTCGAGGAGGTAGTGCGTCAACACGCCGATCCACACGTACTGGAGGTTGCCGAAGAAGATCGGGTACGCGAGGAAGATTGCCAGCACGGGGAGGCTATGAAGCGTCTTCCGGTGGCGCCCGAAGGCGGTGTCGACGTCGGGGAACAGCGCCCCCAACACGACCGGGACGGTGATCTCCGCGACGGTCGTCGCGGTCGCCGCGTCGAGACCCGGTTCGACGATGAAGCCGAGTCCCAGGGCGAGCAGCAGGCCGTTGAGGACGTGGCCGCGTTTGTTCATACCGTTCGCTTCGCGCGTCGACAGGTCAAACCACCGGATCGCGGCGACGACTATAGGGCGCGCTTCCCCGATCCACCGCGCCGCCGCCTTCGCGTCGAAAGAGCCACGGCGGGCGAGCTCGACCCGACCGTATGGAGTACGAGGAGCCGAAGTTCTTCCACGTGATGCAGTACGCCGCGGCCGCCGACGGCGACGTCATCGATATGGTGAGCGGCAACCCGGACTGGGAGCCGCCCGCCGCGCTCCGCGAGGCGCTCCGCGAGTACGCCGACCTGCCGTCCGCCGACTTCCAGTACCCGCCGAGCGACGGCCTCCGCGAGCTACGGGAGGCGATCGCGACCCGCGAGAACGTCGCCCCCGAGCGCGTGGTCGTCACCAACGGCACCGGCGAGGCGAACTACCTCGCGATGGCCCGCGCGCTCGACCGCGGCGCCGGCGACGAGGCGCTGCTCACCGACCCGGTGTACCCGTACTACCCCGGGAAGACGCACCTGCTCGGCGGGGAGCCGACGCTCGTCCCGACCGCCCGCGACGGGAGCCTCGACCTCGACGCGGTCCGCGAGGCGGCGAGCGAGGACACCGCGCTCATCCTCCTCAACACGCCGAACAACCCGACCGGCGCCGTCTACGAACTCGACGCGATCCGGGAGGTCGTCGCGGTCGCCGAGGCGGTCGACGCGCTCGTCGTCGTCGACGAGGTATACGACCGGTTCGATCTGTCCGGCTCGTTCGAGTCGGCGCTGACGCTCGGCTCCGACCGCGTCGTCGTCACGAGCGGCTTCTCGAAGTCGATGGCGATCACGGGATTCCGCGTCGGGTACGGGATCTTCCCCGAGGCGCACGTCGCCGACGCCAAGACACGGCACATGCTCGTGAACGTCACCGGGGCGCGCCCCTCTCAGTACGCGGTCTACCACGCGCTCGCGGAGACGCCGCCGGAGTACTACGCCGAGTCGCGCGACCTGCTCGCAGACCGCGTCGAGGCGTTCACCGACGCGCTCGACGCGGCGGGCGCGGAGTACACTCGCCCCGAGGGCGCCTTCTACGTGCTCGCGCGCTTCGAGGGATTCCCCGGAACGATGGCGAACGTCAAACGGCTGGTCGACGAGGCCGGCGTCGCCGGGATGCCGGGCGAGGCGTTCGGCACCGCCCGCGACGAGTGGATCCGGTTCGCGCTGGTGACGCCGCGCGCGACGGAAGCCGCCGAGCGGCTCGCGAACTACTTCGCCGACGGCGCGCCCGAGTCCCCGTGAGCAGGAACGGTCTCGACCGCTACCCGCCGCCGCCCCCGCCGTAGCCGCCCTTCCCCGCCTCGGCCTCTCGCTCGCGGCGCTCGCGATCGTCGTCCGCGTCCGCCGCTGACCGCTCCGCCGCCGATCCTCCCGGCGCCGACTCGGACCGCCGCGCCGAGAGCGCCCAGCCGAGGGCGTACGTCGCGACCGCGACGGCGACGCCCGCGGCGGTGCCGAGGAACTGCGCTCCGGCGACGAACGAGACGGCCGCCAGCGCCGGTCCGCCGAGGAACGCGTATCCGAGGTTCTCGCGCACGACTCGCGGGATCTCCATGCCCGGAGCTTCCGGCTCCCGGCGGAAGTGTCTTGTCCCCTCCCGCTCCGTTCGAACCGTTCCCACGACTCCGCCGTATTCAAATACGCGCGCGAAGACCAACGCGTATGGAGCAGATCGACGACCAGTACGCGCCCGCGGACGTCGAGACCGCGGTCGACGAGTACTGGGACGACCACGACGCCTACGAGGCGGCGAAGGAGGCGCACGCCGACGACCCGCCGTTCTTCTTCGTGGACGGCCCGCCGTACACCTCCGGGCAGATCGACCTCGGCACGGCCTGGAACAAGACGCTGAAAGACGCCGTCATCCGGTACAAGCGGATGACCGGCTACCGCGTCACCGACCGTCCCGGCTACGACATGCACGGGCTCCCGATCGAGGTGAAAGTCGAGGAGGAGCTCGGCTTCGAGAACAAACGCGACATCGAGGAGTACGGGATGGAGGCGTTCATCGAGAAGTGCAAGGAGTTCGCCGTCGAGAACCGGGCGGCGATGGACGAGGACTTCAAGTCCATCGGCGCGTGGATGGACTGGGACGACCCCTACGAGACGATAGACCCCGAGTACATGGAGGCCGCCTGGTGGGCGTTCTCCGAGGTCGCCGACAACGGTCTCGTCGAGCAGGGGAAACGCTCCATCTCGCAGTGTCCGCGCTGTGAGACCGGGCTAGCCAACAACGAGGTCGAGTACGAGGACGTCGAGGACCCCTCGATCTACGTGAAGTTCCCGCTCGCCGACCGCGAGGGGAGCCTCGTCATCTGGACGACGACGCCGTGGACGATCCCCGCGAACACCTTCGTCGCCGTCGACGAGGATCTGACCTACAACGCGGTCCGCGCGGAGAAGGACGGCGAGGAGGAGGTGCTGTACGTCGCGGAGGAGTGCGTCGAGGACGTACTTCAGGAGGGCCGATACGAGAGCTACGAGGTCGAGACCGAGCTGACCGGCGACGAGCTTGTCGGCTGGGCGTACGACCACCCGCTCGCCGACCGCGTCGCCGAGTACGCAGACTTCGAGGGCGCCGGGCAGGTGTACGCCGCTGACTACGTGGAGGCCGACCGCACCGGACTCGTCCACTCCGCGCCGGGCCACGGGGAGGAGGACTTCCACCGCGGCACCGAGCTCGGCCTGGAGATCTACTGCCCCGTCCAGCCGAACGGCGAGTTCACCGAGAGCGCCGGCGAGTACGCCGGGCAGTTCGTCCGCGACGCCAACGACGACATCGTCGACGACCTCGTCGCCGACGGCCACATGCTCGCGCACGGCACCGTCGAGCACAGCTACGGCCACTGCTGGCGCTGTGACACCGGGATCATCCAGCTGGTCACCGACCAGTGGTTCATCTCGATCACGGACGTGAAGGAGGACCTTCTCGACAACATGGAGGAGTCCGAGTGGCACCCGGGGTGGGCGCGGGACAACCGCTTCCGCGACTTCATCGAGGACGCCCCCGACTGGAACGTCTCCCGCCAGCGGTACTGGGGGATCCCGATCCCCATCTGGGTGCCGGAGGACGCCGACTCCGGAAACCTCGACGAGGACATGATCGTGATCGGCACCCGCGAGGAGCTCGCTGAGCGCGTCGAGGAGGACGTCGACCCCGAGTCGATCGACCTCCACCGGCCCTCCGTCGACGACCTCACGGTCGTTGAGGAGGGGACGACCTACCGACGGATCGACGACGTGTTCGACGTGTGGATCGACTCCTCGGTGGCGTCGTGGGCGACGCTCGGCTACCCGAGCGACGAGGCGGCCCACGAGGAGCTGTGGCCCGCGGACCTCATCATCGAGGCGCACGACCAGACGCGCGGCTGGTTCTGGTCGCAGCTCGGGATGGGGACCGCCGCGGTGGACCAGATCCCCTACGAGGAGGTGTTGATGCACGGCTTCGCCAACGACGAAGACGGCCGGAAGATGTCGAAGTCGGTCGGCAACATCGTCACGCCCGAGGAGGCGATCGACCGCGCCGGCCGCGACCCGCTCCGGACCTACCTCCTCAGCCACGACCAGCAGGGGGTCGATCTCGCGTTCGAGTGGGACGGACTCGGCGAGATCCAGGGCAAGCTCAACATCCTCTGGAACGTGTTCCGGTTCCCGCTGGAGTACATGGCCCTCGACGGCTACGACCCGGCCGACGCCGACCTCTCCGACGGCGAGCTCGAACTCGTCGACGAGTGGGTGCTCTCGCGGCTCCAGTCCGTGGAGACCGAGGTCGCGGACGCCTGGGACGACTACCGGGTCAGCGACGCGGTCAACGCCGTCATCGAGTTCGTCACGCAGGACGTCTCGCGGTTCTACGTGAAGGCGGTCCGCGACCGCATGTGGGAGGAGGCCGACTCCGCCTCGAAGCGCGGCGCCTACGCCACGCTCGCGACCGTCCTCGACGAGGTGATCCGGCTGCTCGCGCCGATCGCGCCGTACCTGACCGAGCGGATGTACCAGCGGCTCGACGGCGAGGCGACGACGGTCCACGCGCTGTCGTACCCCGAGCCGGACGCGGCCCTGCGCGACCCCGACCTCGAACGCGACGTGGCGGTCTTCCGCGACGTCGAGGAGGCCGCCGCGAACGCGCGCCAGCAGGCGGGCCGCAAGCTCCGCTGGCCCGTGCCGCGCGTCGTCGTCGAGACCGACGACGAGACGGTCGCCGGAGCGGTCGACCGGCTCGAAGCGCTGATCGCCGACCGCGTCAACGCGCGCGAGGTGGTCGTCACTGACGCGTTCGAGGAGCTGGTCGAGACCGCGGAGCCGCAGATGGCCGCCATCGGACCGGCGTTCGGCGGTGACGCCCAGAAGGTGATGGAGGCCGTTCAGGGCGCGACCCGCGCGGCGGTCGAAGCGGGCGAGGTGACCGTCGACGGCGAGCCGGTCGCCCTCGACGACGAGATGGTCGGGTACGTCGCGGAGCCGCCGGAGCACGTCTCCGGTACCGACTTCGAGGGCGGCACCGTCTACGTCGACACCTCCTTGACCCCCGACATCGAGTCCGAGGGGTACGCCCGCGACGTGATCCGCCGGATTCAGGAGATGCGCAAGGAGCTCGATCTGGACGTGGAGGCAAGGATCCGTGTCGGAGTCGACGTCGACGACGGCCGCGTCGCTGACTTCGTCGACGACCACGCCGACCTGATCGCCGGCGAGGTGCGCGCCGACGCGTGGCTCGACGACCCGAGCGACGCCGCGGCCGCCGAGGGCGGTCTCGTCGAGGAGTGGGAGGTCGAGGGTATCGCGGTCACGATCGGTATCGAACCGGTCGCGTAGCGGTTCCGACGGCTCGGGCGTTCGGTTCGGTTCCCCGTTCGGGACGGATCGAATCAATCCGCCGTCGCCCGCCAATCACGCCGCCGCCGAAACCTATAGGTGCGTTCTTTACTCACGGTCGACCATGTATGTCCGGGCGGCCCGGCCCGACGACGCGGAAGCACTGCGGACCGCGGTCTCGAGAGCGCGCGAGGAGACGGTGTTCGACGACATCGGCGCGCCCTTACTCGACGTGTCCGCCGCGGGCGTCCGCGAGGCCGCCGCCGAGGCCGAGTGGACGTTTCTGATGGAGAGCGACGGGGACGGCCCCGTCGGGCTGGCGATCGCACACCCGGACCCCGGCGGAACGGAGGCCGAGCTGCTGGCGCTGTGGGTTCACCCGAACCGTGTCGGAGAGGGCGTGGCGAACGAACTCCTCGCCCGCGTCGGAAACGCGCTCGCCGACCGCGATATCGAGGTGCTCCGCGCGACGGTTCCCCGGACCGCCCCAGCGCGGAGGAGTTCTTCAGCACGCACGGGTTCGCGCCGCGAGGGACCCGCCGAAGCCCGGCGGGCGACGAATCGGTCGTCGTCGCGGACCCGCGCGAACTCACCTGACGCGGTCGAACCGACCGCCGCCCCGTCGGTCGCTCGCCTACTTCAGGCGCTCCTGGAGGAACGACGGGTGAGCCGCGGTCACGCCCTCGACGCCGAGCAGCTTCTCGGAGATGACGTCGCCGAGTTCGTCGCCGTCGCTGGCTCGCACCTCGGCCATCAGCATGTGGTCGCCCGAAGAGGTGTACAGCGCCTGGACCTCGTCGAGCGACTTCAGCTCCCGTGTGGCCTCCACGTACTGGCCCGAATCCACGTCCATCCCCACCATGGCGATCGACTGCGAGGAGAGCTTCTTCGGGTCGACCTCCGCGGAGTAGCCGACGATCACGCCCCGGTCTTCGAGGCGGTCGATGTACTTTCGCACCGTCGGCTTCGAGACGTCGGCTCGCTCGGCGATCTCTCCGCAGGACGCCTGCGCGTCCTCTTCTAACACGGAGAGGATCCGTTCTTCCGTCGATACCGTACTCATACCACTCCGTTTGTCACCAATGAAAAAATACCTTGCGAATCAAAAAACGAACTCACCGCGCCGTGAACGGCCGTCGACCCCGTTCAGGCGTGTTTGTCGAGGAACATGTCGTGGGAGCGCTCCCACTCGTACTCGTCGTCCCAGTAGCGCTCGGCGAGCGGTTCGTCGGGCATCTCGCCGATCGCCTGCTTCTCCTCGGTGTACGAGGGGCGCTCCTCGTCGACGTAGAAGCGACCGGTGAGCACCTCGCCCTCGTAGAGCGACTCCTCGGTCTCGCGCATCATCTCCTGGGCCTCGACGCGGTCCGTCTTGTCGAACTCGTAGTCGTCGGACTCGTTGACGTCGATGTACGGGACGTACTGGCGCGCGTCCTTGTTCCAGGTCGGACACTGGGTGAGGAAGTCGACGTGCGCGAACCCGTCGTGTTCGATCGCCTCGATGATGATCTCCTTCGCCTGGTTCGGGTTCACCGCGGCCGTACGGGCGACGTAGGAGGCGCCGGCGTTCAGCGACATCGAGAGCGGCTTGATCGGCTCCTTGGCGCTGCCCGAGGGCTGCGTCTTCGACTTGTGGCCCTTCGGGCTGGTCGGGGAGGTCTGCCCCTTCGTGAGCCCGAAGATCTCGTTGTTGAACACGATGTACGTCATGTCGTGGTTCTCCCGGGCCGTGTGGATGAAGTGGTTCCCGCCGATCCCGTAGCCGTCGCCGTCGCCGCCGGCGGCGATCACTTCGAGGTCGGGGTTCGCGAGCTTCGCGGCGCGGGCCACGGGCAGCGAGCGCCCGTGGATCGTGTGGAACCCGTACGTGTCGAGGTAGCTGTTCAGCTTGCCGGAACAACCGATCCCGGTGCAAAGCAGGGTCTCCTCGGGCGTGCGCCCGACCTCCGGTAGCGCCTGCTTGAGCGCCTTCAGGACGCTGAAGTCACCGCAGCCCGGACACCACGTCGGCTGCGGCTCCACGCCGGGGGTGTACTCGTCGCGGTCGATCTCTCGCTCCTCTCCGATTGCTGAAAACGTGCTCATTGGTTAGTCACCTGCGGCTGGGACGAAGGTGGTCTGATGGCCGGACGCGTCGCCGTCGCCCTCGACGACCGCGGCCTCGAACCCGTCGACGATCTCCGCCGGCTCGAACGGGTTCCCGTTGTACTTCAGCAGGCTCGACAGCTTCTCGCCGTAGCGGCCGAGGTTCTTCTGGACGAGCCCGCGGAACTGTCCGGACGCCGTCATCTCGACGACAAGGACCTCGTCGACGCTCTCGACGAACTCCGCGACCTGCTCGGTCGGGAACGGCGCCATGTCGGAGACGCCGTACGACTTCACCGAGACGCCGGCGTCGTTGAGGCGACCGACCGCCTCCTCGACGGTGCCCTGCTGGCTCCCGAACGTGAGGATGCCGTACTGGGCGTCGTCGGGACCGGCGTAGGAGCCGGTGTCCTCGGTGTCGAGGTCGGCGCGGATCGCCTCCAGCTTCTCCGTGCGGCGGTCGATCTGCGCGACGCGGTTGTCGGGCGACTCGGCGATGTGACCGGTCGGGTCGTGCTCGTTGCCGGTCGCGAGGAAGCGACCGCCCTTCTGACCGGGGATCGAGCGCGGCGAGACGCCGTCGCCGACATCGTGCTGGAACCGGTGGAACTTCCCGTCGGCCGAGTGCGGCTCGTCCGCCAGCGCGTCCTCGGAGAGCGTCTTCCCGAGCGTCGGGTTCGGCTCGCGGTCGAAGTGGCTCTTCGGGACGTTGGTCATCTCGCCGCCGAGCTTCTGATCGTACAGGAGGATCGACGGGATCTGGTACTCGTAGGCGATCCGGAAGGCGAGCCGCGACTGCTCGTACGCCTCCTCGACGGTGCCGGGCGCCAGCACGACGCGCTGGGAGTCGCCCTGCGAGGTGTAGAGAACGTGTTCGAGGTCGGACTGCTCCGGCTTCGTCGGCATCCCGGTCGAGGGACCGGCGCGCATGGCCTCGACGAGGACGATCGGCGTCTCCGTCATCTCCGCCAGCCCGAGCGGCTCCGACATCAGCGCGAAGCCGCCGCCGGAGGAGCCGGACATGGCCTTCACGCCGGCGTGGGAGGCCCCGACCGCGAGCGCGGCCGCGGCGATCTCGTCTTCGACCTGCTCGGAGATCCCGCCGAGCTTCGGCAGGTTCTTCGTCATGATGGTGAACACCTCGGTCCACGGCGTCATCGGGTAGCCGGCGATGAACCGGCATCCCTCGTCGATGGCGCCGTAGGAGATGGCGTCCGAACCGGACATGAGAAGCTGCTGTTCGTCGTGTTCGCCGGTCGGGACCGACACGTCCGGGGCGTCCACGTCGTACTCCTCTCGCACCTGGTCGTACGCGATCTGGAGGATCTCGAGGTTCGGCTCGAGGATCTTCTCCGGCATCGCGTCGCGCATGAGGTCCTGGACGTGGTCGAGGTCCATTCCGGTCAGCGCGCAGGTCGCGCCGACGCCGGCGGTGTTCCGCATGACCTCGCGGCCCTGGTCGCGGGCGAGTCCGCGGAGGTCGAGGGGGTACACGTGCCAGTCGTTCTCCTCGGCGCGCTCCTCGAAGTTCGGGATCTCCGAGGCGTCGAGGAGTCCCTCGTCGTACACGATGATCCCGCCCTCGCGGAGCTCGTCGAGGTTCTCGGAGAGGGGTTTGATCTCCTCGTTCCCGTAGACGGCCTCCTCCTGCGGGTTGCGGGCGAACGAGTCGCCGAGCGCGAGCAGGAAGTTGTAGCCGTCTCCGCGGGATTCGACGGGGTCCGCCGACGCGCGGACCTCGGTGTAGGTGTGGCCGCCGCGGATCCGCGACGGGTAGTGCCGATGCGTGAAGACGTTAAGCCCCGATCGCATCAAGGCCTTCGCGAAGTTCTGGCTGGTGGAAGCGATCCCGTCACCGGATCCTCCCGATATCCGCCAGATGAGTTCGTCGTCAGTCATAATGGTGTGTGAGCCCGTACGGGCCTCGTAGGTCGACGTTACATTGGTTCCCTCTTAGGGCTTGCTATGGAATCGCAAGGGACAATCATGAAGGTCTATTAGGGTGCCACAGGTTCGCACAACTCCGGCGGGGTCTTCCGCGCCCTTTTACTTCGGCGGACGCCGAACGCGGGCATGCTCACGTTCATCGGACTCGGTCTCTACGACGAGCGGTCGATCACCGTCGAGGGGCGCGAGGCGCTGCGCGGGACCGACCGGGTCTTCGCGGAGTTCTACACCAGTCGGCTGGTCGGCGCCGATGTCGCCGACCTGGAGGCGTACCACGATGTCGACGTCGAGGTCCGCGACCGCGCCGGCGTCGAGCGGGACCCGGAGCCGATCCTCGAGGCGGCCGAGTCCGGCGACGTGGCGTTCCTCACCGCGGGCGACACCATGATCTCGACCACCCACACCGACCTCCGGCTCCGTGCCGAGGAGCGCGGCATCGACACGCGGGTGATCCACGGCGTGACCGCGCAGTCGGCCGCGTCGAGCCTGACGGGTCTCCAGAACTACCGGTTCGGGAAGGCGACGACGCTGCCGTTCCCGTACGCCCACGGCGGCGACGACGTGCCCGCGAGCGTGGTCGAGACGATCGAGGCGAACCGGGAGCGCGGGCTTCACACCGTCATCTACCTCGACATCAAGGTAGGAACGGGTCCGACCGGACCCGACCCCGACCACGAGGAGTACATGACCGCCGACGTCGCCGCCGACCTGCTCGCCGAGGCGTGGGACGACGAACTTGCCGTCGTCGTCGCGCGCGCCGGATCGCCCGACGCGGTCGTCGCCGCCGACCGGCTGAGCGCCCTCGCCGACCGCGAGTTCGGCGACCCGCTCCACCTGCTCGTGATCCCCGGCGACCTCCACCACGTCGAGGCGGACGCCCTCGTCGGTCTCGCCGGCGCGCCGGAGTCGCTCGTCGAGGAGTGACCGGCTCGCGGAGCGGAGCGCTCGACGCGGTCGAACCGCTCTCCCGCTGCCTGCGGTGGTCTCGCGTCGACCGCCGAACTGACCGCGCATTTGATTACCGTGCTTTTCGTTATCACGAACCATGGACGACGTACCCGTCGACCGACTCATGTCGACCGACCTCACCACGATCGGCCGAGGAGCCGCCGCGGCCGACGCGGCGAAAAAGATGCGTGAGACCGGCGTCAGCTCGATTCTCGTCGTCGAATCCGACGGGACGCTGGCCGGCCTGATCACCGCGACGGACTTCGTCGCGCTCGTCCGCGACAACGACCCGAAGGACCGGACACCGGTCGAGGCGTTCATGACCACCGACGTCGTCACGGTGGGCCGCGAGGACACCGTCGCGGAGCTGGCGGAACCGACCGCACACGGATACACCCATCTCCCGGTGACCGACGGCGACGGCAGACCGATCGGGATGGTGTCGACGACGGACCTCACGGCGTACCTCTCGCAGGCGGGGTGACGAGCCGATCCCCCCGGACGGAACGGAGGCGCGGTCGCCCGGGCTGTGCGTTCCGGAAGAATAATGAGACACGGTAACACACGACGGGCATGGATCTCGACGACAGAACCCGCGTCGCGGACGTGATGTCGGCGCCGCTGGAGACGATCGGCGCGGACGTACCACTCCGAGAGGTCGCCCGACGCATGCGGGATCAGGACATCAGCGCGCTCGTCGTGACGACCGGCGGCGGGTGTATCGTCACGCAGAGCGACGTCGTCGGGGCGGTCGCCGACGAGCGCGACCTCGCGGCGACGACGGTCCGCGACGTGATGACCGAAGACGTCGAAACGGTGACGCCGGACCTCATGATGCAGGAGGTCGCCGCGATGATGACGATGTACGGCGTGAAACACCTCCCGGTCGTCGACGACGACTACGTCGGGATGGTCTCCTCGACGGACATCGCCGAACACCTCTCCTGAGACGGGTTCGGGGCGCGACTCCCGAATCGGCGGCGGATCGCTCCTCAGAACAGCAGCAGCGGCAGCCCGGCGACCACGCCCACGGCGATCAACAGGAGGTTCCAAAGGAACACCGGCCGGACCAGCTCCCGCGCGATGCTCGCGGCGAAGGCGGTCTTGATCAGGATGCTGGCGGCGGTGCCGGCGACCACGCCCGCGACCGCGGTGTCGACGCCGATCTGTCCGGTACCCAGCAGCGAGACCGCTGTGGTTGTCGAAGTCCCCGAGGACACCAGTCCGGCGAGGAAGGAGGTGGCGACGAACCCGCCGGCGCCGAACGTCTCCTCGGCGACCGCGGAGACGAGCAGCACGACGAGGAAGAGGGCGCCGAAGGTGAGCGCATTGCCGAGGCTGAACGGTGAGGTCAGCTCCGCCTCCAGGTTCGTCCGCCAGTCGCTTCGCCACACGGCGACGCCGATTCCCGCGAGGGTGATCGCGCCCAGGGGCGCGCCGACGACGAGCGCCGCCTCCGGGACGAAGACGGCCACCACCGCGGCGTTCCGGAACGCCATCGCCGCGTTCGCGAGGAGGATCGAACCCACCGCTATCTCGCCGAGGTCCGTCCGCCCCTTCGCGCGCTTGGCCATCTCGGCGACGACCGCCGTCGAGTTCACCAGCCCGCCGAAAAAGCCCGTGACGGCGTAGCCGCGCCCCTGATACCGCTTCACCAGCACGTAGTTGACGAATCCGATGGCGCTGACCGCGACCACGAGCGACCAGACGAGCCGCGGCTGGACCGCGTTCCACGGGTCGATGGTCTCGGCGGGCAAAAGCGGGAAGACGACGAACGCGAGGATGGTGAACTCCACCGCGCTGCGGACCTCCTCGCGGGAGAGCCCCCACGCGAACTCGTGGAGTTCGCGCTTCAACACGAGCAGTAGCGACGATAACACCGCCACCGTCACCGACTCGATGAACAGCCCCTCCGCGACGAGGACCCCGACCCCGTAGGCGACGAGCATCGACGCCGACGTCGTCAGCGAGAGACCGTCGACGTCGTCCTCCACGAAGCTCCGGACCGCCAACAGCACCGCGCTGGCGACCACCAGTACGCCGCCCACGACGAGCAGGCCCGGCTCGTCGAGTATCGAAAACACCGCGGCCGCGAGGCTGATCAGCGCGAAGGTCCGGATCCCCGCCGACTTCTGTGACCACTCACGTTCCAGCCCGAGGAACATGCCGAGCGCGGTCGCCAAGACCAGCTTGGCGACGTTCGTCTCCAGGTAGACGAACGGGTCGACCGCGTCCATCACCGCCGACCACCTCGTCGCGACCGTCCTCTCCGACCGGACCCCGGTGATCCGTCTCGTCTCCTCGCCGTCATGGTCGTTCGTACCCGTCGGTCACGTCTATAGCTTGCTATATAGTACTATGTATTTGCGGACGGTTTCAGGGACCCGACGCCGCTCCTACCGGTTCGTCGGCTCCCGCGGGAGGTCGAGCGCCTCCGTCAGGTCGTGTTCCTCGCCGGTGATGAGGTAGAGGACGTCCTCCAGGATGACCGCGAGTTCGGGCAGCTCGCGCACCGCGAGGAAGGTGATCGCGATGAGCGCCACAACCGCCAAAAGCTGGCTCATGATGCGGTCGGAGATGAGGAAGGAGACCCGATACGGGTCGGTCGCCCCGAACATCGTCAACACGAGATCCGGGTACCAGTGGATGTACTGGTTCCCCGCCACCACCGAGATGAACGTCGTCCGGAGGATGTTCAGGACGTAGATGAGCGGAATCGTCACCGCGAGCGCGCGGAGCTTCCGGGAGAGCGGCGCCTCGACGGCGGCCACGAGGCCGCCGAAGATGGCCATGCTCCCCAGTCCGGTACACGCCAGCACGATGTGGATGACGACGGTGTGGCCGTCCGCGAGGGTCCACGAGTACGCCGCCTCGTACCCCTCTCGACTCGTCACCGCCTCCGGCGCGTAGCCGAGCAGATCGATGAGCATCCCCGTCTGCGTCGCGACGACCTCGATGAGGACCCGACGGGGTTCCGGGACCGCGATCCCGGCGAACGTGAACGCCGGGATCGTCTCGAACGGCAGGTAGATGAACAGCATGATCGCGATGGCCCGGGTGAGGGTGAAAAGCGACGCACGACCGTCGTATAAGAGGTACCCGGCGTACACGCTGGCCGGGAAGCCGACGAGCGCGAGGATAGACTCGACGTAGCTCTGGTGTTCGAACGCGAAGTACGGCACCGTCGAGAGCCAGAAGAGGCCGAACAGCGCCCACGTTGCGGCCGCGAGCGTGCGGCCCGCGGAGAGTCCGCGGCTGTCCAGCAGCCACGCCGTCGCGAAGAGGACCGCGACGATCCACGCGAACGTGAACGTGTCGGGGATCACGCTCAACACCGCCGGCACGCCGTGGCCGAACATGTCCGTACGGTCCGTCGTCGTCGAATAAAGCCCTTGTCGTTGCGTGCGACACCGCCGTCAGAGCGTCGGACCGGGACGGCGCTACTCCGCTGCGCGTCGTGCTACCTGCTCGATACGAGAACTTACCGCTCCTCGCTGTCGGCTCGCGGCGTGTCACGCCGCTCGCTCAATATGAGGAGCTACCGCTCCTCACTGTCGAGCACGCGGATCTGGTCGCCGCGGACCGTCACCGGGATCGGGACGGTCGCCTCGTACAGCTCGACGGTCACCTGGTCTTTGCCCTCGTCGATCCGCTGAACGCGCGCCTTCTCGCCTTTGAACGGCCCGGCGATCAGCTCGACGATGTCGCCCTCGGCGATCCCCTCCACGTCCGGGGTCGGCGAGAGGAAGTGCTCGACCTCCGAGAAGGGGCTCTCGGCGGGACCGTCGCCGCCCTGAATGACGCCGTTAGCGTGCGGGATCTCGTCGAGGATCCGGCCGAACGCAGCGCCGTCGGTGGCCTCGACCATCACGTAGCTCGTGAGCTGGTCGGGGGCGATGACGGCCTGGATCTCGGGCGTCTCCTTCTCGGCGAGCATGTCCGCGACGGTGCGCTCCTGGCTCGCCGTCGTCTTGACCGAGTAGATCGGCATTACGCGCCGACCCCCGGGAGCAGGCTCATGATCGCGAAGATCAGGAAGCCGATGAACCCGATGAGCAGGATTCCGGCGCCGGCGATCTTCGACACCTGGAGGAACTCGTCGGTGCTCGGCGTGCTCGCCAGCTTCAGCACCCGAATGTAGCTGTTGAGATCGTACGGAACGTCCATGTTACCAGCGGATTCGAGACGAGACGGTTTTTACCTTTTGATGCGCCCCTGCGCGGTCGGACTACTCCACGTAGTCGATGTCCTCGACGTCGCTGGGGCCGCTCCCCTCCGGCGGCTCGCCGTTGTTGCCGTAGATCTGCGGCGACTCGACGCCGGTCACGACGATCATCGTGCGCATCTCGCCCTCCAGCTCGTCGTCGACCGAGGTCCCCCAGATGATCCGCGCGTCGGGGTCGATCCGGTCGTAGATCTCCTCGACGACGCCCTCGGCCTCCTCGATGGACATGTCGGTGCCGCCGGTGACGTTCACGAGCGCGGAGTTCGCGCCGGAGATGTCGACGTCGAGCAGCGGCGAGCGCAGCGCCGACTTCACCGAGTCCTGCGCCTTCGAGTCGGAGTCGGACTCGCCCAGCCCGATCATCGCGACGCCGCCCTTCTCCATCACGGTCCGGACGTCGGCGAAGTCGAGGTTGACGAGGCCCGGCATCGTGATGAGCTCCGTGATCCCCTTCACCGAGCGCATCAGGACCTCGTCGGACACCTTGAACGCCTGCCGGACCGGGAGCTTCCCGACCGCGTCGAGCAGGCGGTCGTTGGGGACGACGATGACCGTGTCGCTCACGTCGCGGAGCCGCTCTAAGCCGGCTTCCGCGTTCGTCCGTCGGACCTCTCCCTCCGCCGTGAACGGCGTCGTGACGATGGCGATGGTGAGCGCGCCCGACTCGCGGGCGGCCTTCGCGACGACCGGCGCCGAGCCGGTCCCGGTGCCGCCGCCCAGCCCGGCGGTGACGAACACCATGTCCGAGCCGTCGATGGCGTCCTGGATCTCCTCTTGGGACTCGATGGCGGCCTCCTCGCCCACCTGCGGGAGCGAGCCGGCGCCGCGGCCCTGCGTCTTCTGCTGGCCCATGAGGATCTTCGTGTCGGCCTCGATGTTGACGAGGTGCTGGACGTCGGTGTTCGCGGCGACCAGCTTCGCGCCGTGGATCCCCTCCTCGGTCATGCGGTTGACCGTGTTGCCGCCGGCGCCTCCGCAGCCGACGACCGTGATGTTCGTCTGGAGGTCCTGGAGGACGTCCTGTAGCTCGTCGTCAGTCATCGTCCCGGTCTGTGGCGGCGCGCCGGCGCTCCCTCCGGCGGCGCTCTCGCCGGCTCCCCCGGCGTCCTCTGCGGGGGCCTCTTCGGCTTCGTCGATGGCGTCCTCTACGATGGAGTCCATTATATGGTGTCGTTGCGACCCGGACGTATTTATTTTTGCCCGTTCGTCTGACGCGAGTCGGACGCCAAAATCGCCGGTATTCGCGCCCGATCGCCCGAGTACGGCCGCTCGGTCCGGTATCGGACGATCGATGTCATTTATAAATTACTCAGTCCAGCGCGTCGCCGTCGATCGGGAACCGATCCGTCCGCGTCCGCGACACGTCGCCCGGCTCGACGGTCTCCCCGTCGACGTCGACGGTCTCCCCGTCGGCGAGCCGCCCGAACGCCGGTCCCTCCGGGACGCCTCGTTCGGCCGCCAACCCCGGATCGAACGCCGTTTCGCGGGCGACGACCGCACCCTGCTCGGGGAGCGCCTCGACCGCGTCGTAGCCCGTCTCCAGCACCGCCGCCAGTCCCTCGACGAGGTCGGCGTACCCCGGTGTACCCGGGGCCGTCGCGAACGCGACGCTCTCGGCCGCGCGGGTCCCTCCCTGTTCCGTGTCGAACGCGACGGCGACGGACTCGACCGCCTCTCGGGCGGCGTCGGCGTCGAGTCCCTGCGCCCGCGAGAGCAGATCCGTCGGGAGGTCGCGGACGCGGACTGCGTCGCCGATCGCATCGGCGTCGCCGTCGACTCCGGCGGTCGCGTCGCCGTCGCCGTCGACCGCGGCGGCCGCGACCGCCTCGGCCGCCTCGGCTGCCTCGTCGACGACCGCACCGAACCGCAGTCCCTCGTCGACGGGACCGATCGCCGCCTCCAGACGCTCGACGAGCGGGAGCGGCGCGTCGCCGACCTCGCGGACCCACGTCTCGCTCACGACCCGGTGGCCGAGGTCCTCGACGACCGCGGCGAGGTCCGGGTGGTCCCCGTCGATCACGGCGCGCTCGGCGCGGCTCCGCTCGAAGGCGGCCTCGATCACGTCGCGGTTCGCCGCGGGCGCGCCGAGGTCGGCGAGCGCCCAGTCGGCGCCGACGTGCCCCACCGCCCACTCGGTCTCGCGGACGATCCGGGTGAACCGCGGCGCGTAGTGGCCGCCGCCGAAGCCGACGACGTGGCGGGGGCGACCCTCGGAACCATCGGACAGGTCTGCGCCCGTCCCGCGGAGGTCGAGGACCGCCCGCGCGACCGCCGCGGCCGCCTCGGGGTCTTCCCACTGCGGGTCGTCGGAGCCGAGTTCGACGAACAGCGACGGGACGGCGACGTCGGTCGGTCCGTGGTGCGTACACTCGATGCCGACCTCGTACCCGTCGGGCGCGTGTCGCGCGAGCGCCTCGACGACGCGCTTCTCCGCGCCGGGCGCGGCCCGCGCCAGCGACTCCGGCTCGCCGCCGTACTCGGCGCCGCCGAAGTTCCCGGTGACGTGTGCGGTCAGCAGCTCCCCGGTCTCGCCCGAGTGTCTGGAGACGAACGCGAGGAACGCCGGGTCGCAGTCGAACGCGGCGGCCGGGTCCGACAGGCGGATGTGGAGGTCGTCGAACTCGCGGAGCTCGAACCCCGCCGTCCGGTAGTAGGTCCCGCCGCCGTCTGCGTCCGGCAGCGAGTCGTCCTCGCGAGTCTCCCAGTCGCCGACTTCCAAGAGCCGCTCGCCGATGTGCGCCGAGGCGCTGTCGGCCCGGCTGACGACGATCGCTATCACGTCGTCGACTCCGCCGCCCGCGACCGAATACCCGTCGGTTCCGGTCTCCGGGACCGACCCCGCCGCGCCCTCGTCGACCGCCACCGGTCCCCCGCGCTACGGGAGTAACAGGTAGACGAAGACGCCGTAGCCGACCGTGAGAACCGCTCCGTCGACGCGGGTGATCCGCTCGCCGTACGCCATCAGACCGACGGCGCCCGCCGTGAACGTGAGCAGCGCGGGGAACTCGAAGCCGCGGACACCGGGGGCGACGCCGATGGGAGTCACCACCGCGACGATGCCGATGACCGCGAGGACGTTGTAGATGTTCGAGCCGACGACGTTGCCGACGCTGAACTCCGCCTCGCCGCGCACCGCGGCGACGACGCTCGCGGCCAGCTCCGGCAGCGACGTGCCCAGCGCCAGCACCGTGAGTCCGATGAAGATGTCGGAGAAGCCCGCGGCCGACAGCAGCGACTCGCCACCGTCGATCAGCCACCGCGAGCCGAGCACGAGCGCGACGATGCCGCCGACCACCGTCGCGACGTCGCGCGCCTTCGCGTCGGGCATCTCGTCGCGCTGTTCGTCGGAGATGGCCGACTGGTTCCGGTGGACGTTACGGAGGACCACGGCGGTGAACGCGGCGAGCGCCGCGAGCAGCACCGCGCCGTCGACGAGACCGATCCGGCCGTCCCAGCCGAGACCGACGAGCAGCAGCGCGGCCAGCACCATGAACGGGACGTGCCGGCGGAACACGGTGTCGGAGACGTCGAGCGGGCGGATCAGCGCGGAGATCCCCAACACCAGCCCGATGTTGGCGATGTTCGATCCGACGATCGCGCCGAGTCCGATGTCGGTCGACACGGTGACGGCGCCGAGCAGGGAGACGAAAAGCTCCGGGGCGGTCGTCGCGAACGCGACGACGGTGACGCCGACGGTCGACGCCTTCAGCCCCACGGCGAGCGCGAGGTCGCTCGCGCCCGACACGAGGAGTTCGGCGCCGGCGTAGAGGAGGGCGACACCGCCGGCGATCAACAGCAGTTCGACGAGTGGCGACCCGGGCAGCACGGCTCCCGGTTCGGCGGCGCGTTTCAAAAGGCTCGTGATCCCTGGTCGGTCGGGAACGCGCCTGCTACCGCTCCGCGATCAGGCGTGCGCCGACCGGAACTCGCCGTGTTTCACGCCGAGCGCGAACGCGATTCCCCCGAAAACGAGCATCGACGGGACGACCATCATCAGCGTCGTCTGAAGCGCCATCGGCGTGGCGACGATCAGCCCGGCGGCGCCGATCGCGACGATCAGTATGAGCACCGCTACCGCGCGCGGAAGGTCGAACTCCATGGACGCGGTACGTCGCGAGCGATCCTAAACGTTCGGTCCGCGGCTTCGGGGCCGCGCTCACGCCTCGATTATCTCGTCTTCCTCCTCGTCGGGGATCCGGATCTCCCCGTCGAGCGCGACTGTCGCGAGTCCGCCGACGCGGACCCCGTCCGTCTCCACGCGAACGCGGACGTACCCGGGCCGGTCGACGAAGTGTCCCTGTTCGAACCGCAGCTCGTCCGGTTCGTCGCCGTCGAAGGCGTCGACGTGCCGGAGGTACTCCCCGACCGCCCCGCTCGCGGTGCCCGTGACCGGGTCCTCGGAGATGCCGAGGGAGGGGACGAACGCCCGACCGTGGAGCGTCGAGTCCCCTTCGAGCGCGTCGAAGGTGAACGCGTACACGCCAGCGACGTCGAACTCCTCGGAGAGGCGCTCGACCGCCTCGTCGTCCGGGTCGGCCTCCCCGAGCCGCTCCAAGAAGTTCACGGGGACGACGAGGAACGGCAGCCCCGTCGACGCGACCGCGACGGGGAGGTCCGCACCGACGTCGCGCAGCGCGGCGGGGTCGACCCCGAGGGCAGACGCGACGCGATCGAGGTCGACGTCGACGACCTCGACGTCCGGCGCCTGCTGACGCATCCAGACGGTGCCGTCGTCGTCGACCGCGACCGTGAGGTCGCCGACGTTCGTCCGGAGCGTGCGCTCGCCGCCGTCGATCGCCCCCTCGGCGAACAGGGCGCCGTAGGTCGCTATCGTGGCGTGCCCGCAGAGGTCGACCTCCGTGGTCGGCGAGAAGTAGCGGAGACGGTCGTCGGCCGCCCCCTCGCCGTCGGTCAGGAACGCCGTCTCCGAGGCGCCGAGTTCGGCGGCGACGGCGGCCATCCGGTCGTCGCTCAGCCCCTCGGCGTCGGGGACGATGCCGGCGGCGTTCCCGGCCAGCGACTCCGCGGCGAACGCGTCGACGAGCAGCGCGCGTCGGGTCTCCATGTCGACCCCTCCGCGAGTCACGGACAAAAAGCCTCCCGAGCGAGTCGGCGACGCCGGCGCCGCGACCGTCGCGGCCGTTTTCGCTCACTTCGTTCGGCGGCGGACCACGTCGCCGAACTCGAACCGCGCGCCCCCGCCGTCGGCGTCGGTCGCCCGCACGGTCCACCCGTGGGCCTCGGCCACCGCCTTGACGATGCCGAGTCCGAACCCGGTCCCCTCCGGACTCGTGGTGTATCCCGTCTCGAAGACGCGCTCGCGGTCCGATTCGGGGATCCCCGGTCCGTCGTCGGCGACGTAGAGGACGTCGTCGTCCCAGCCAACGGTCACCGTCGGGGCGTCGCCGTCTTTCGAACCGCCGTGTTCGGCGGCGTTGCGGAACAGGTTCTCGAACAGCGTCCGGATCCGCGAGGCGTCCCCGACGACGGCACCGAGCGGCTCGGTCTCCAGCGTCGCGTCGCCCGTCGCTATCGTGTCCCACGCCTCCTCGGCGACGCGGTCGAGGTCGACGGCTTCCGCGTCGACGACCCGCTCGCCGAGCCGAGCGAACGAGAGCGCGTCCGCGATCAGCTCTTCCATGCGATCGAGCGCCTTCGCGGTTCGTTCCAAGCGCTCGTCGTCCCGCGACTCCCGGACCAGGTCGACGTTGCCCGCGGCGATGTTCAGCGGGCTGCGGAGGTCGTGGCTCACGACGCTGGCGAACTGTTCGAGGCGGTCGCGCTCGCGGCGCATCTCTGCCTGGGTCTCCCGGCGCTCCAGCTCGTACCCCACCCAGCGGGCCATCAGGTCGACCAGCGTCGCCTCCCACTCGGAGAACGGGACGGGCCGGTCCTCCCGGTCGTAAAAGCAGAACGTCCCGTACACGTCGCCGTCGACGACCACGGGAGCGCCGACGTAACAGGAGATCCCCTCCTGGACGAACCCGGGACGCGAGGACAGTTCCGGGTCGGACGCGATGTCGCGCACCTGAAGCGAGGCCTCGGCGGTCACGACGCGCTCGCAGTTGGTCTCCTCGAGGTCGACGACCGCGCCCGCCCCGAACGACCCCGTCGAGTCGTCCGCGACCTCGACGACGTACCGACTCCCCTGAACGTGCGAGAGCAGCCCCGACTCCGCGCCGAGGACGTCGCGCCCGAGCGCGAGCAGCTTCTCGACCTTCCGCTCGAACGGGTCGTCCTTCGCGGAGATGATCTCGTAGAGCCGACGCATCACGCGCTCCCGGCGCTCCAGCTCCTCCCGCTCCTCGACCGCCTCGGTGACGTCGCGGAAGTACACAGAGACCCCGCTCGCGGACGGGTAGATCCGCGCCTCGAACCAGCTGTCGGCCGGCTCGTAGTACGTCCGCGCGTCGGTCGGCTCGCCGGTCTCGCGGGCGCGCTCGAAGGCGGTCTCGAACTCCGTTCCGGCCGCGTTCGGGAACGCGTCCCAGATGCTCGTCCCGACGAGTGCGTCCCCGTCGGTCGCGCCGTTGCCCGCTGTCGCGTCGCCGCCCTCTGTCGCGCCGTCATCCGCTGTCGCGTCGCCGCCCGCTGTCGCGCCGTCATCCGCTGTTGCGCTGTCGACGCGCCCCTCCGCTGCGTCCGCTCCGCGCCCGTCGACCGTGTCGGCGAGCGCGGCCGCCTGCGCGTTGAGGTACGTGATCGCGTCTTCGTCGTCGACGGCGACGAAGCCGTCCGCCATCCGATCGAGGACCTCGAATCGGTCCTCGCCGAACGGGAGCGTTTCCGCGTCCGACCGGTTGGCCGTGACCGCTCGACAGATCCGCTCCGCGACCGCTTCGGCGACGCGCTCGGTGGAACCGGCCGATTCGCCCTTTCGGACGTATCCCGTCGCGCCGGCGTCGACGGCCGCGGCGGCGATTCGCTCGCTGCCGGCGTCAGTGACGAGAAACACCGGGATCGTCGAATCTCTGTCGCGGGCGCGACGGAGGACGTCGAGTCCGCTCTCCGCGTCGTCGATCTCGGTCCTGTCCCGGCCGCCTCGGTCCTCCCCGTTCTCCGTTCCGACGATTGCGTACTCGGTGACGACGCAGTCGTACGACTCGCTCTCCACGGCGGTCGCGGCGGCCGCGTGATCGCGGACGCGTCGTATCGTCGCGTTTCCCGGGGACCGATCGAGCGCATCGCCCAGCGCCGCGGCGAAGCGGTCGTCGCCGTCTGCGAGCAGCACGCGCACGGGCTCCGTGGGCATCGTTCACATTTTCTCCCCTACTCACTTGTGTATACGGGTCTTCAGACGGGAACTCAGGTCGGTCGATCGAATCCGGCCGCGACGCGGGCCTCGCCCCCGTCTCCCCGTGCGCCGATGTCAATCCTTTTGCCTTCGACCGCGGATGGGTGTGTATGGGTCTCTTCGACCGGCTGCGAGGGAGCGACACCCCGCGCGTGGCGTTCATCGGGATCGACGGGCTCTCGTACCGGCTCGTCGCCGACAACCCGGAGACGTTCCCGACGCTGTCGGCGATCGCGGACAACGGTGAAGGTGGGGGGATCGACAGCATCGTCCCCGCGGAGTCGAGCGCGTGTTGGCCGAGCCTCACGACGGGCAAGAACCCGGGCGAGACGGGCGTGTACGGGTTCCAGGACCGCGAGGTCGGCTCGTACGACACGTACGTACCGATGGGCCGCGACGTCCAGATCCCGCGGCTGTGGGACCGCGCGACCGACGCGGGGCTCGACGCGACCGTGATGAACGTCCCCGTCACGTTCCCGCCGCAGCGGACGGTCCAGCGGATGGTCTCGGGCTACCTCTCGCCCGACCTCGACGCGGCCGCGCACCCGGAGGAGCTTCGCGAGTATCTCACCGGCAGCGACTACCGGCTGTCGGTCAACGCGAAGCTCGGCCACAAGGCGGACAAGACCGAGTTCCTGACGCACGCCCGCGAGACCCTCGACGCCCGCGCCGCGGCGTTCGAGCGGTACGTCGAGCTGGACGACTGGGACCTCTTCGTCGGCGTCTTCACCGCTCCCGACCGCGTCAACCACTTCCTGTGGGGCGACTACGAGGACGGCGGGACCTACCGCGAGGAGCTGCTCTCGTTCCACGCCGCGCTCGACGAACACATCGGCTCGATCCGCGAGGCGCTCCCGAGCGATGTCACGCTCGTCGTCGGCTCCACGCACGGGTTCACCCGACTGCGGCACGACGTCTACTGCAACGAGTGGCTCGAGCGCGAGGGGTGGCTCTCTTACGAGGGCGACGACCACGACGCGCTCGCCGACATCGACGACGACGCCCGCGCCTACTCGCTCGTTCCCGGCCGCTTCTACCTCAACGTGGAGGGCCGCGAGCCGAACGGCGTCGTTCCCGAAGACGAGTACGAGGAGACGCGCGCCGAACTGCGCGAGGCGCTGGAGTCATGGACCGGGCCCGACGGCGACCCCGTCGCCGACCGCGTCGTCGACCGCGAGACCGTGTTCCGGGGCGACCACGCCGCCATCGCCCCGGACCTCGTCGTCGTCCCGAACGACGGGTTCGACCTCAAGTCCGGGTTCCAGTCGCACGACGACGTGTTCGACGCCGACGGGCCGCGAACCGGGATGCACGCCTTCGACGACGCCGCGCTGTTCGTCGACCATCCGGACGCGACGGTCGGGGACGCGGACCTCCTCGACGTCGCCCCCACCCTCCTCCGCCTGCTCGACGTCGACTACGGCCGCACGGACTTCGACGGCGCCAGCCTGGTCTGAGCCTCCCGCGCCTCTCCATCTCCCCGCACCTCTCGCGCCTCCCCGCTCCGGCCGACCGAATTGAAGTGAGTTCGCCTCCACCGGCCGGTATGGAGCGCACCCCCGACGGGACCCCCGTCGGCGTCGACGACCCGTACGCGGTCGCCGGCGTCTGCGACCACCTCACCGACGACGGTCGCTGCCGCTTCGCGCTGACTCGGGCGGGCGACGACCCCGAGTTCGCGGCCGACCGGCGCGCAGACGGCTACGACTGTCACGTCGGCGCAGACGGCGAGTGGCCCGCGTGCCCGCACTACCGGTCGACGACCGACGCGAAGACCTGCGTCCGGTGCGGGGTGGCGGACGTGCGCCTGGCTCACGACGACTCTCGCCCGCTCGTGGAGGAGCATCACCTCTCGTACGGGGAGGGCAGCGACTCACACGAGATCACGGTCGGGCTGTGCCGCTGGTGTCACGCCAAAGTCCACGAGTCGATCGCCCGGATCGACGACGACGCGAGTCCGGACCCCGAGGCGATCGCGGAGCGCGAGCGACGGCGCGAGGCGCAGCGCTCGGCGTCCGCGTTCGAGACGGCCAGCGAGAAATACGATCCCGAGGAGTGAGTGGCGTGGAGGTCGAACTCGGACGCCGACCGACTCAGGCGTCCGACGCCGGTCGGATCAGGTTCGCCAGCGCGACGAGCAGCCCGAGGAACCACCCGAGCGGTACCGAGATACCGATCCACATCAGGACGTAGCCCAGCCCGGGCAGCCCCCACTGCTCGCCGAACCTCTCCAGGTCGAACGCGCCGCGGAGAATCTCGTTGATCCCCCCGACCGCGAGGAACGTGTCGAGGATCCACTCGGCGAGGTCGTAGCTCGGCGGGAGGATCAGCTCTTCCAGCGTCGGCGTGACGAGCGCGGCGACGACCGGGGGCAAGAACAACGCCGTCATCGCGAACGGGTACGCGAGCAGGACGCTGACGAACCGCCCGCCGACCTTCGAGAAGCCGGCTGCCAACGCGGCCGAGACGACAGCCACCGCGCTGGCCGCGCCGACCGCGATCACCGCGTCGAACGGGAGTTGGAGGTGCGTGATCACCGTCAGCGTCCCCCAGACGACGGCGGCGACGAGCACGGCGCCCGCGACGCCGATGCGGGTGACCGCCGAGTCGAGCTTCGCCGCGTAGTATCGCGTGGCGAACCCGACGAGCAACAGGGGGTACGCGACCGCGACGAGCGGCGCGCCCAGCATCGCCCAGAGGTAGTAGCCGACCGACTGAACGGTCGTCTCGGGCTTCCACTTGCCTAAGACCGCGCTCGGGTCGAGCTGTCGCGGGAAGACGATCTCCATCCACGTCTCGTGGAGGCGAACCACGTCTAAGAAGAGGGCTTCCACCAGCCCGATTTGTCCTCGGCGTTCCATTTGCCTCACGTCGCGTGCGCCACGACGTGAACTTTGTGCCTTCGGCTGCGTCGTTCTCGCGACCGATACCCGCGCCGACAGTCTTAAAGAACCGTACTGGCCTACGTACCCGTATGAAACGACGTGGGCTGCTCGCGGCACTCGCGGCGTCGACCTCGGTCGCCGTCGCCGGGTGTGCCGGCCAGAACCAGAGCTTCGACCTCGACGCGGAACCGGCGCAGATCCCGGAGAGCGCGTACGCTGACGGGTACTCCGGTCAGGAGCCGCAGTCGTTCTCCATCGACCGGGGGTTCAACGCCACGGGCGTGAACGTGGAGGTGTCGGCGACGACGTGGGTCGCCCGATACACCAACGAGACGATCGGATCGGCGCTGTTCGTGGCGAGCACCCCGGACGAGTCGGTCGGCGGACAGTCCGTCAACCCCCTCGTCAGAGCCGACGGTGCGGAGCTCATTCGGCAGCTCCTCAACAAGGTCGATCAGCAGGGGATCGGCGGCAACGGGACCGATATCCAGACGGACGACATCGAAGAGGTGGGCGAGGAGACGCAAACGATCCTCGGCGAAGAGGACGTCACCGTCTCGAAACTCGAGACGACGGTCGACGCGGATGTCGCCGGTTCGAACGGTCAGAACGGCTCCGTCGAAGACGTGCCCGTCCTCGTCTATATCGCCACCGTCCAACACGGCGGCGACGTCATCGTACTGGTGGGTATCCATCCGGAAGAGATCGACCAGTCCGACCAGCTGCTCTCGATGATGGGATCGGTCGAACACTGATCGGTCTCGGCGACGCTCCCAGCGGTCCACTCCTCGTACTCTTGACCCGTTTCGAGGTCAAAAACTGCCCTAACTCTCCTGTGAATTCTCATTCGAATACCGCCGCTGTCTTGCGGTTATTTCTCTGATCGGAAGCTTTCACGTCCGTAAGTCATTTATAAGTGATCGGCCCGACTGAGAGATCCCGCGGTGTGACAAGAGGCGCTTCGCGGGCGCCGCGGTCGACCCTCGATACCGCGCTGCCCCGAGAGCGATCGCTCTGGCATCCGTGGCCCGTTCGCTATGACCCGGATGCGATCACTCCCATGGCTGTCGGTTGGCATTGCCGTCTGCTTCGTGATTGGTACTGTGGTGCTACTATCGGGAGCAAGCGTAGTCGTAGGTCAAAATCCAGATAATACTCCGTATTTAAATAAAACAGGTGATCCAGCTCCGATTCGCATCGGCCAATCCGAGCAAAACATTACTAACATAGAAATTTTGCTCTCAAATCAAACAGACAGGAGTGAAGAACTCAGATTGTATATTGATCTAGATAGTATTGAATCAAGAGGAGTCAATACGTCTTCAGCTTCGATATCAATCAACAATATCCAAAACGGTCATGTAGTTGATACTCAAAGGCTGGAATCACAGAATAGTACACTACTGAGAGCTAGTATCCACCCAGATAGCACTAGCCGTTCAATACAACTTGGTTCTGTTCAAATCTCCGGCATTAATACAAGTAATGCTCAAAAATCAACAAAGATACAGTATGATCTTGGGATAAACACAGGTTCTGGCTCATTTTCTATGGAGGCTACGGAAACCACAAACACCGGTTCGTTCAAAATCATTGACGGAACTATCCAAATTCATGATCAGGCTACTCTCTCACCCCAATTACATCGAGACACATACACTACTCCAGGAATAACAGTTGAAAATCTTAGTGGAAATATAAACTCAACATTATTTATTACTAAGGGGAAAGAAGACAAAATAATTGCGGTTCGAAACATCTCTAAAAATATTCTCAGAACGAAGCAGGCGATCTCCGTTGATACACCCTACCTTGGAGGCGATATTAAGGGAGTTCTTGTTGCTAACTCCACATTTACATTCTCTAATGAGACTATGAAAGGCCCGTTACCCTCCAACGTCACAGAGTCTGCCTTGTCAACGGATGAAGGTCGGATGGTTACTGCCAATATTAATTTAGCTAATACATCGTACAACTCATCACAGACAGACAAGATCTCAATCCCTAATGTTAAAATTTCAGACACACTCAATGACAACACTTCCTTTCTTGTTTCATTACATCCAGTCAACTCTACTGGATATATGTTACAAAACATAACAATAGCCAGTTCACGAGTATTAACGGGATGGAACGAGAATGTAAGCCTCTATTTCAATACCACAACTCATAAGTCTGGTATTTTCCGCAGTAATCGCTATGCTGCGGCTATTCAACTGGCACGTGGCTCCGAGGCTGGTGAGCTAATATCCCCAAAAAATTCTGAGTTACTGCGAAATTCAGAATCTGAATAAGCAGTTTGTTACTGATGGTGTCGCAGATTCTGGCGTGATTTCTATAAAAGACACTATCCAGACAAACATATCTCATTCTGATGCTGGTATCCAAATTAGACGTAATCAATCATTAGGCCGAGTTGTGTATTCTGGACAGCCCCTCTATTTCAATTCTAATCTAGATGAGAACAATGTTGAGCTACACAGAATACGTAATGATAATAAATCTCGTGTGATTTCTGTGGGAACTAGATTGAATAATTCGTCCAAAGTTGGATATAATACGTCAAGGCTTCTATCCGGGACGTATTTTATCCACTCCGATAGAGGAAATTCAGAGCAGTTTAAGATCATCGGAGAAACTAGAAAAAATATTGCTCTGGAAGATATCTCGGATAAGACTAATAATGGAGATCACATCCGAGCTTTAGTATCTCATAGCGTACCAACTCTGAACCTAATCCTGAATAGTACGACTAGTAGTACTACTACCACACTCGAACTCACGACCACAGATACGGGCCCTACGCCAATCTCAATCAACACGTACGCGTCGCCGGACTCTCCATCGGAGTTCGTCACGACCGGTCCCGGCGTCACCGTCGATTCGGTCACCGGGAGTACCGACCCACTCCCGCCCGGGACGTACGACCTCACGCTGCGGTCGGAACACGGTACCGCGGTCGCCAACGACACCGCCACGATTACGGTGGACTCCCGATCGACGACCGACATGACCGCGTACACCACGCGCGAGGCCGCTCCGGGGGACTTCGAGAACGCGACCGCGGTCCGGAACGCGATCGCCGACGAGACGCTCACCGCGGCGGCGACCGCGACCGCGAACGACACGGTGGTCTACGCCGTGAACGCGACCGGACTGACCGGACTCCCGGCGGCCGCGAACGCGTCGCTGGAGCGCGGCGCGGACCTCGACCGCCTCGACGGTCTCTCGTTCGGGGTGACGCGGGCGAGCACGGACGACGCCAACGGCTCCGTCGAGGGCGGTTCGCTCGGGCCGACCCCGAACGAGTCCGCGATCCACCTCGACCGCGACGGCCTGTTCCTCGTCGCCGACGGCGAGACCGCGTTCGGCACCGAGACGCCGCCCGCCGACGGCGAGACGTTCGAAGCCGGGTTCAGGGTCGATGACGACCGACTACGCCGGGCGGACGACGGCGACCACCCGGTGACGACGCGGGTAACGTACGCCGCGGCCGACTCGGTCGACGAGCACGTGGAGAACGGGAGCGAGGGCGGACCCGCTGCGGAACCGCAGTCGGGAGCCGAACCGACCGGTTCGTCCGGCTCGTCCGGGACCGGGACTGAGACGCCTGCCGAGTCGGGGACGTCGGGCGCCTCCGGCGCTCCGGGCGGCACCGATGGCTCGGGCGACCCCAGCGGCTCGGGCGGCACCGATGGCTCGGGCGGCACCGATGGCTCGGGCGGCACCGGCGGTTCTCCCGGTGCCGGTCCCAGCAGTTCGGCCAGCACTGGAAGCGCTCCGAGTGGGGACGGTCAGGGACCGTTCGACGGATCGCGCGGCTCGGACGGTGGCCGCGAGACCCCCGTCCGGGGGTCGGGATCACGGTCGCTCCCGGTGCGTCGGAGATTCCGGCGTCCGCGGGGCCGCCGCAGATTTTCGGTCCCGGGCGGACGGACGACGGTACAGGCGGTCCCTCGGCGCAGGGGTCCAGTCCGGCCGACGAGCGGTCGAGCAGCGGCGGAGCGTCCGCGACCGACTCCGAGGCGGCGACCGGCTCGACCGAGTCGGCCGAGTCGCCCGGTGCGGGTGACTCCTCCTCCGACGAGGGCGCCGCGAGCGATCTCGGGTACGACGACGCGCCGATCCGGTCGACCGCGTACGACCTCCCCGGGTTCGGTCTCGTCGGGTCGCTCGCGGCGGTGGCGTGTGCGTCGCTGCTCGCCCGCTGCCGTGCGCGTAAGCCGTGAAAGTGGAGCCGCCAAGCCGACCTGGAATACCGGAAGACGCTCGCCGGATCGGCCACCGAAGCTCGTTCGCTGCCGCCGATCCCCGATATCCTTTTCTCGGCGCCGCCGTTCGATCAGGTATGAGCGTGACCATCACACCGCCGCAGGAGCGCACGTGCGAGCTGTGCGGGCGCGAGGAGCGGTGGGACGACGAGACCGACGGGTGGCGGATCGCCGACGACCCCGGAAACGTCTACTGTATCCACGAGTGGGACATCAACGGCACGTTCGTCCCCCTCGACGAGTAACTCCTGACTGGACGTTTCACCACTCGTTTCGGAATACGCGAAACGTTCTCAGAGCTGTTTCAGTATCTCCGTTGAGACCGTGCCCAGAAACGCAAATTACTGATCGGTTCTAAGGTGTGTGATTTGTTCACCACCCGTTATGAATAATTACCTTATATTCCCTAATGTGTGTACGATGGATCCTACCCCTATCAGGGTCATACCTTTAACTATTCATCCGTGAGGGGGCGTATGACCAAGTCACGTAGTACCACCCGGGGCGTACGCGACTCGGAGTCCTCGGGTCAGGAGGGGGGACTCGCGGCGCCGACGGACGACCGGTCGAACTGCGGTATCGGTGGCGTCGTCGACCTCGACGCCGCGCCGTCGCACGAGGCCGTCACGGACGCGATCACGCTGCTCGAGAACCTCGAACACCGCGGGACGACCGGCGCCGAGGAGAACACCGGGGACGGTGCGGGGATCATGGTCGCCCGCCCCGACGGGTTCTTCCGCGAGGTCGTCGACGCCGACCTCCCCGAGGAGTACGCCGTCGGCTCCGTGTTCATGCCGCCGGAACCGGGCGTTCAGGCGGAGATCCACGATGTCATCGCCGAGGTGTGCGCCGTCTACGGGCTGGAGGTGCTCACGTGGCGCTCGGTCCCTACCGACAACGCCGACCTCGGCGCCACGGCGCTCGAATCGGAGCCGGAGGTGTCGCAGGTGTTCGTCGCTCCGGTCGAGGGCGCGGGTCTCGCCCAGCGGTTCACGACCGAGGAGACTCGACCCGACGACGCGGACCCCGAACTGCTCGGGTTCGACCGCGCGCTGTACGCGGCCCGCCGCGAGATCGAGAACGCGGTGTCCGACGTCGACGGCGCGGGACGCTTCTACGTCTGCTCGCTCGACCGCCAGCGCGTCGTCTACAAGGGCCTGCTGAAGGGGTCGCAGCTCGCCGACTACTACACGGACCTGACCGACGAGCGGTTCGCGAGCCACGTCGCCCTGGTCCATGCGCGCTTCTCGACGAACACGCTCGGCGCGTGGCACCTCGCGCACCCGTACCGGAACATCGTCCACAACGGGGAGTTCAACACGATCCGCGGCAACGTCAACTGGATGCGGGCCCGCGAGAACGACCTCGAACACCCGGCGTTCGGGGCCGAGCTGGACACGATCAAGCCGGTGATCGACGACCCGAACCAGTCCGACACCGCGAGCGTCGACAACGCGCTCGAACTCCTCCTCCAGACCGACCGCGACCTCCCCCACGCTCTCCGGATGCTGATCCCCGAGGCGTTCCGCGGCGACGACCTGATGGACGACGACCGCGCGGACTTTTATGACTACCACGCCTCGCTCGTCGAGCCGTGGGACGGTCCCGCCCTCGTCATCGGCTTCGACGGCGAGCGCGTCGCCGGCGTCCTGGACCGCAACGGTCTCCGGCCGTGTCGCTACGAGGTGACGACCGACGACCGCCTCGTCGTCGGCAGCGAGGTCGGCGCGCTCCCGACGGACCCCGCCGACGTGCGCCGCCGCGGTCGGCTCCAGCCCGGCGAGATCTTCGTCGCGGACCCGGAGACGGGTCGGATCGTCCCCGACGACGAGGTGTTCGAGGACCTCACCGACGAGAAGTACAGCGAGTGGGTCGACCGCGGCCAGGTCGACCTCGACGAACTCACCGACGAGGACGGGGTCGCGGCCGGAGTCGACGCCCCCGGAGACGACGGGTCGGACGCGATCGACTCGGAGGTAACTGACTCGGAGGCGACCGATCCCGACGACACCGAACCGACCGTCCGCGCCCATCAGGCCGCGTTCGGCTACACGACCGACTCGCTGAACCACCTCGTCGAGCCGATGGCGGAAGACGGGAAGGACCCGGTCGGCTCGATGGGCGACGACACCCCGCTGTCGGTCCTCGCCGACATCGACCGCCCCCTCTTCACCTACTTCAAACAGCTGTTCGCGCAGGTGTCGAACCCGCCGATCGACTACATCCGCGAGGAGCTGGTCACCTCGCTTGAGACCCGGATCGGGAACCAGCGCAACCTCCTCAACGAGACGCCGGAGCACGCGGAGCAGATCGTCGCCGACACGCCGGTCCTGACGGACGCCGAGACGACCGCCCTCCGCGACCTTCCGGGACCGGGAGAACGGACTCCCAGCGACAGCGACGAGAACGCGTCCGACGGCCCCTCGTTCACCTCCGTGACGGTCGACGTCACCTACGACCGCGACAGCTCGCTCGTCGACGCCGTGAGCCGGGTCCGCGAGGACGCGGCGGTCGCGATCGAGGACGGCACCGACGTCGTCGTGCTCTCTGACCGCGCCGTGGGACCGGATCGGCTCGCGGTGCCGAGCCTGCTCGCGACCGGCGCGGTCCACCACCACCTCGTCCGCAAGGGGCTTCGCAACCGCGCGGGCGTCGTCGTCGAGTCCGGCGAGCCGCACGAGGTCCACCACCTCGCGACGCTCGTCGGCTACGGCGCGGACGCGGTCGACCCGTACCTCGCGTACGCCTCCATCGCCGACGTGGTCGCCGGGCCGGACGGGGCCGACGAGGACGAGGCGCTCGCGGCGTACCGCCACGCGCTGGAGGACGGTCTCCTCAAGACGATGGCGAAGATGGGCATCTCGACGATGGAGTCGTACCAGGGCGCCCAGATATTCGAGGCGGTCGGGCTCGACTCCGAGTTCGTCGCCGAATACTTCGAGGGGACGGAGATCCGGACCGAGGGAATCGGGATCGAGCAGATCGAAGACGACCTCCGCACCCGCCACGCGATGGCGTTCGGCGCCGACCCAGAGCTGGAGACCACCGGCGAGTACGAACACCGCTCGACCGGCGTGAAACACGGCTGGAACCCCCAGACCGTCGGCACGCTCCAGCAGGCGGTCCGCGGCGGCGACTACGATCAGTACCGCGAGTTCGCCGAGCTGGTGAACGACCAGACCGAGGAGCTACAGTCGCTTCGCGGCCTCCTCGAGTTCGACTCCGACCGCGACCCGGTTCCGGTCGAACAGGTCGAGTCGGTCGAGTCGATCGTCGAGCGCTTCTCGACCGCCGCGATGAGCCTCGGGAGCATCTCGCCGGAGGCCCACGAGAACAACGCCATCGCGATGAACCGGCTGGGCGCGAAGTCGAACACGGGCGAGGGCGGCGAGCCGCCGGAGCGGTTCGACACCGAGAAGGAGTGTACCGTCAAGCAGGTCGCCTCCGGGCGCTTCGGCGTCACCTCGGAGTACCTCGCGAACGCGGAGGAGCTACAGATCAAGATGGCACAGGGGTCGAAGCCCGGCGAGGGCGGCCACCTCCCGGGCGAGAAGGTCAACGAGATGATCGCGCACGTCCGGTGTTCGACGCCCGGCGTCGGGCTCATCTCGCCGCCGCCCCAACACGACATCTACTCGATCGAGGACCTCAAGCAGCTCATCTTCGACCTGAAGGCCGCGAGTCCCGAGGCCGACGTCAACGTGAAGCTGGTCTCGGAGGCGGGGATCGGCACCATCGCGGCCGGGGTCGCGAAGGCGAACGCCGACGTGGTCCACGTCTCCGGCCACGACGGGGGGACCGGCGCGTCGCCGAAGACGTCGATCAAGAACGCCGGCCTGCCGTGGGAGCTGGGCCTCGCGGAGGCGAACCAGATGCTCCGCGCGACCGGCCTGCGCGACCGTATCCGCGTGTCGGCCGACGGCGGGCTGCGGACCGGCCGCGACGTCGCGGTCGCGGCCGCGCTCGGCGCCGAGGAGTACGTCTTCGGCACCGCGTCGCTCGTCACCTCCGGCTGCGTGATGGCCCGGCAGTGCCACGAGAACACCTGTCCGGTCGGCGTCGCCACCCAGCGCGAGGACCTCCGCCAGCGGTTCCCGGGCCAGCCCGACCACGTGGTCAACTACATGACGTTCATCGCGCAAGAGCTGCGCGAGATCATGGCCGAGCAGGGGTACACGGAGCTGGAGGAGTTCATCGGCCGGCCCGAACTGCTCACGCAGCGGGAGACCGATCACGAGAAGGCGAAACACCTCGACCTGTCGGCCGTGATCGCCGAGCCGGCTGGCGAGTCCCGCACGAAGGTCCGCGAGCAGGCCCACTCCGGCATCGACGATCTGCTCGACTGGGACCTCATCGACGAGGCCGCGCCCGCCATCGAGGACGGCGCGCCGGTCGCGCTCACCCGCGACGTGCGCAACGTCGACCGCGCGGTCGGCGCGACGCTCTCGAACCGCGTCGTCTCCGAACACGGCGGCGAGGGGCTGCCGGACGACACCATCTCCTGCCGGTTCGACGGCGAGGCGGGCCAGAGCTTCGGGGCGTTCCTCGCGCCCGGGATCACGATGGAGCTGTCGGGCGCCGCCAACGACTACGTCGGGAAGGGCCTCTCCGGCGGCCGCCTCGTGATCGACACGCCCGCGGAGGCCAGCTACGACCCGACCGAGAACGTCGTCGCCGGCAACGTCTGTCTGTACGGCGCCACCTCGGGCGAAATGTACGTCAATGGCGTCGCCGGCGAGCGGTTCGGCGTCCGCAACTCGGGCGTCAGCGCGGTCGTCGAAGGCGTCGGCGACCACGGCTGCGAGTACATGACCGGCGGCGTCGTCGCCGTGCTCGGTGAGACGGGCCGCAACTTCGCGGCCGGGATGTCCGGCGGTATCGCGTACGTGTACGACCCCGACGACCGGTTCGACGAGCGCGTGAACCGCGGGATGGTCTCCGTCTCCGAGACGCTGGAGGAGTCCGACGAGCGGATGCTCCGCCGACTCGTCGAGAACCACCGGGCGTACACCGACAGCGAGCGCGCCGCCGACTTACTCGACGACTGGGAGGCCGCGCTCGACGACTTCGTCCGCGTCTTCCCCGACGCGTACGCCGACGTCATCGCCGAGGGCATCGGCGACGACGTGCGCGACGAGCCGCCCGCGCCCGCCGCCGCGGTGCCGGACGCCGGCGCCGACGCGGCCGGGCAGGTCTCGGGCGACGACTGAGGGTCGCGGGAAGGAAACCGGACGAACCCCTTATTCGAGCGTCTCCGAGTCGACCTCGCTCTCGGTCGTCGCGCGCTCGACCGCGCGGTCGACGTGGCGCTCGCGGGCGCGCTCGACGAACTCCTCCGGCAGCTCGTCTATCTCGCCGGCCTGAACGCCCCAGAGCTTCGCGTACAGCCCGTCCTCGGCGAGCAACTCCTCGTGGCTCCCGCGTTCGACGACCTCACCGTCCTCCAGCACGAGCGCGGTGTCGGCGTCGGTCACCGTCGAGAGGCGGTGCGCGATGACGAACGTGGTGCGGTCGGCTGCGAGGCGGTCGAGCGAGCGCTGGATCAGCATCTCCGTCTCCGTGTCGACCGCCGAGGTCGCCTCGTCGAGGATTAAGATTGCGGGGTCCTGAAGGACGACCCGAGCGATGGCGAGCCGCTGGCGCTGGCCGCCGGAGAGCTTCACGCCGCGCTCGCCGATCCGCGTCTCGTAGCCGTTCGGCAGCGACGAGATGAACTCGTGGGCCTCCGCGGCCTTCGCGGCCTCGACCACGCGCTCGCGGATCGCCTCCGCGTCGCCCCGCGCGTTGTCACCCACCCCGTCACCGCCGTCCTCGTCGATCCGCGTGAACCGCCCGTAGCGGATGTTCTCGGCGATCGTGCCGTCGAACAGCGTGGTGTCCTGCGCGACGTAGCCGACCGACGAGCGGAGGCTCTCGACGGTCACGTCGCGGACGTCGTGGCCGTCGACGGAGATGGCGCCGTCGGTGACGTCGTACAGCCGGAGGAGGAGCTTCAGCAGCGTCGACTTCCCGGCGCCGGTCGGTCCCACGAGTGCGACGGTATCGCCCGGGTCGGCGGCAAAGGAGACGCCGCGGAGGACCTCTTCGTCGGCGTCCTCGGGGTCGACGAGGGCGTTCTCGGGGTACGCGAAGGAGACGTTGTCGTACTCGACGGCGCCCGCGACGCCGCCGTGGTCGGCGGTGGTTTCGCCGGAGCCGTCGTCGCTTGTGTCGTCGCCGTCGTCGGTTCCGCGGTCGTCTCGGCTCCCGCCGTCGCCCCGGGCGTCGCCGCCGAGTTCGATCGCGTCGTCGTTGTCCTCGATGCGGACCGGGATGTCGCGGAGGCCGAACACGCGCTCGCAGGAGGCCTTCGCGTTCTCGTACTGGTCGATGATGTTCGACACCTCCGCGAGGGGGGCGACGAACTGTTGGGTGAGGAGGACGAAGGTGACGAACGTTCCGACCGTCAGCTCCGTCGTGAACGGTCCCGGCGGACCGTTCTCCAGCCAGAATCCGCCGACCGAGAAGGTGGCGGCGAACGCCAGCCCGGCGAGTAGCTCCATCCCGGGCCGGTAGACGTAGTTGAGCCGGAGGATCGACATCGTGCGCTGGAAGTACGAGAAGGACGCGTCCTCGACGCGCTCGCTCTCGTGGGACTCCGTGTTGGAGGTCTTCACCAGCTCGACGCCCGACAGCGCGTTTTCGAGGGCGGTGTTGAGGTCGCCGACGACGGAGCGCTGCGCGACGTACCGCGGCTCGACCGCGCGCATGAACCAGAGCGTAAAGAGGACCATCAGCGGAATCGCGGCGAGGGTGACGATCGCCAGCTCGTAGTTGTAGTAGACGAGGACGCCCGCGATCCCCACGAGCATGACGCCGAGCCGCGCGGAGTTCTGGAGGGCGTTGTCTAAGAACACCTCCAGGTTCGAGGCGTCGTTGTTGAGGACGGACATGACCTCGCCGGTCTGTTTGTCGTCGAAGAAGGTCATGTCGAGCCGTTGCGATCTGGTCGAAGGAGTCGGTGCGAACCGCGTGCATCACGCGGTGCGCGAAGTTGTTCGCGGCGATGCCGTAGATGTACGTGAACACGCCTGTCACGATGAACGACCCGAAGATGAGCAGCACCGAGAGCTGGAACTGCGCCTCCCCCTTGGTGGGCAGCCAGGCGTCCGGCACGATCGGGAGCGTGTACGGGCCGGTACCGGTGAAGACGGCGTCGATGGCGACGCCGAGGACGACCGGCGGGATCAGCCCCGCGACCCGGGCGATCACGTTGGCGACCATTCCGATCACGAGCCAGTGGGCCTCCGAGGCCCCGTACTCGCGGAACAGCCGACTCAGGGGTCGGTCGACCCGGTCGCGGTACACTTCGAAGGCGTTGCGCTCGTCGGCAGCCATGGGAGTACGAGCGCCGGAAGCCCCATGTATCCGGCGACCTCGGCGGCCCGTTCCGGGTTCCGGTGATCACGATTCTCGACCCGCCGATCACTTATAAAGAGCCGACCGAGTGCGGTGGCGTCGCCGGCGGCTCTGCCGCCGGCTGCAAGAGGCGCGTCGCGCCTCGCTGCGTGCCTCCGAGTGGCCGCCGGAGGCGGCCGCGAGGAGCACGCGCGAGGGACGCGGCGAACGCGAGCGGCGAAGCCGCGAGCCGTGAGCCGCGAGGCTGGGGAGGCGTGAGGTGCGGGCTGGGCGGTGCGGGGTGGGACTCAAAGGGGCAGCCGCGCTCGACGAACCCCAGCGACGCAAGGACCGCAGGGAGCGTCGCGACCGAGGACCGCAGCGAGCTGTGGGAGTCGAGCGCGGCTGGGGCTTTGGCGGTGTTCACCGCCGATCCACCAGTAGCCATTTATAAATTCCATACGCGTGAAGCGGTGACCGACCCGTCTCAGCGAGAGTGATCTGGTCGCCGGTCGGTTTAATAAGCGTCACTCGAACCCTCGTACGTGGACGAACTCGTCGTGAGTACGGAGGTGTACGCCGACCCGGAAGAGGTGTACGCGTTCCTGCTCGATTTCCCGCGGTACGCGAACTACTCGGAGTACCTCCGGGAGGTCCGAACCGTCACCGGCGACGGTGGTCCCGGAACTCAGTACGCGCTCACGTTCGCGTGGTGGAAGATCTCCTACACCGCCCGCTCGGAGGTGACCGGCGTCGACCCGCCCGAGCGGATCGACTGGGAGATCACGAAGGACATCGACGCCGGCGGCTGCTGGCGGGTGACGCCGCCCGCGACCGACGGCGGTGACGAGAGCGCCGACCAGACCGTCGACGCCCCCTGCGAGGTCGCGCTCGAAGTCGAGTTCGACCCTGGCTCCGCCAGCTCCGACGCGCTCGACCTGCCGCGGCTGGTCTCGTTCGACTGGGTGTTGAAGAAGGCGATCCCGCTGATCAGAAGCGAGGCCGAGCAGGTCGTCGAGCGCGCTGTCCGGGACTTAGAGGGGTCGAAGCGCGACGTCGACCTCGACGTGTACGTGGACTCGAACCGGATCTGAGTGCGGGCAGAGCGCGACCCCGTCGGTCCGCGATTCGAAGCCCTTAAGATATTCACCGCGGAACGAACGAATGCGTTCGCGGGCTCGTAAATCAGTGGTAGATCATCCCCCTGGCACGGGGAAGGCCCGGGGTTCAAATCCCCGCGAGTCCACTCCTTCGCTCACTTCGTTCGCTCAGTCGTTCCCTCGCTTGGTCCCACTCGCTCACTCCGTTCGCTCGCGGGACCCCCGCGAGTCCATGATATTGCGCCGCGAGCAACGTCCCGAGCGGCGCAAATCTGTAACGAGCAGGGTTTGAACCCTACCAGTCGCGCGCAGCGAGCGCAGCGAGCAAGGACGCCCTCCCGGAGCTGGCGCAGTGCGATGTCGTCGGGCGGGGCGTGCCGCAGGCGGACTGACTTCTAATTCAAATCAACAAGTACGTAGTAACCACCGCAGTAAGTATTGAAACGGCGATAGTAGATATAGTGAGTTTGCGATGTAACGACGCTATTTGCTCTCGATGTTCGGTTAAGATATCGTCCATCTGTTCACGGTGTTGTTCGAATATTTCTTCCATCTCATCTGGATCAGTTCCTTTCGGTCTTTTGCTAACAGCCATATCGAATATGTCTGCGGCAGGGGACTTATTTTTGATTGCTTACACACAGATCTAATGCCCACGTGTGGGCCGATTTCCCACGCGTGGGGGGCTGTGTGTACACAATTGGATTTTTACCACCGGGAGAACAACGTGGTTGTATGAGAAATAGCAAGAGATGTGCTGCGAACGGATTCGAAAACGTTCGTTGTAACAATGAGGGTACAGTAAGAGTAACCATTGACGGAAACCGGGGGTACTATTGCTCAGAGTGCGCTGAACAGCTTCGGAGAGCGGGTCGTCGTGAATTTCGTTACTAACTCTGACTTCCCCTCCGCTCCAACTACCCGACTTCGTTGACACCAGAATTGCGTTAATGGCGAGGGATTTTCGGGGGCGAGTCGCTGATCCCTGCGCGGGTTGGAGCCAATCGTAGACGGACTGGACTCATTTAGTCCAAGTCGTACTTCGACACACTTTCTGGACAGTCTCACACTAAAAGTAGCCGACTACTCGCCAGTTGGGCGAGAAAGACCTGTATATTGCCTAGTCGACTCAAATTTATGGGGTCTCTGTTGCTTGGCTCTGTATAACTCTAACCAATAGGGAATAGTTCAGTCTGAAAATAACGTTTCTGATTTATTCACAACCTCTCTGAATGATAGATACTTGATTAACTGATTTTCACGGAGATTCTCATCTATCTGACTCATACAATCCTCCATAGAATTACAGCATATCTTCAGGAGAGTTCGCATTTCCTCTTTGTTAAACTCGGTATAGTGTTCAAAATGAAATTGAAGTAATACATCTAGAATTCTCTTTGTGATTATTTTATGTGACTCCCTAATTCTAGTGTGTGGTCCATCATGAGCAATATCATTCCGTTTGTCGTATAATTCATCTAATTTCTCCTGTTGATGCCAAGGAACGTAGTGATCCGTAGCCTCTAATTTAAAAAGTCCAATCGCACGTTTCGAGACTTGTTGTCGTGGTTGTCCACGTTCCACATGAGTCAGATTTTCGAGCCCTCTCCAAAAACTAAAGAATGATTGCTGAGGGGACGACCTAGTGAGTCCATCTTGATATGCTAACAGAGCATTTATGAGATCATTATCAATTTGTGTATTGTCATCACCATCATGATTAACAGCATTGAGATCTGGCAACTCATCTAGCCAGTTTTCGTATTCAGACATATCCTCGTGAGCTCTTAGTGGTCGTCGTCGATATTCAAAATCCCCTATTTGATATCGGATATGATTTTGATCATCAAGAACTATGTATATAAATGGTTGACGCAGAGGTGACCATCGCTGATAATATGGGCTATTACCACTCGGTTGAGTGGGTGCCCGAGATCGGCGATAATGAACAAAATTTAATTTTGAGATAAACAGCTGTATGATACTCTGAGCGGCATATATTGCGTATTCTGGGTCTCGAGCGAAATATTCTACCTCCCAGAATGTGAATTTATTGTTGTTAAATTTGTCTGGTCCTAATTCATTTGGCGATTCACGATACAAAAACCTCTCAAGAGATTCGTTTTCTCTCGCAGGATCCTCATAATTTTTCTCCCACTCATGTCTAGATATTTTGGTTACATCTCCATCTGGTGTGTGAAATGTATCTCCCGGTTCGCCCATACCAATAATATTGAGTGGAAAAGCTATCGTGTATCTTGTTAATCCGGATCCAAGCATCTCTTTACACATTTCATTTTTTAGGGATTCAAATTCATTTCGAAGGTTTATATTCGAATCATCGTCAAGACGTGCTGCTAATTCAAAAATAATCTCTTTCACCGACTGAATTATGGTATGCTGAGTTACCCTGTGGTGATGATGATCTATTGATAATTCTTCTCCCGCTATTCGTGAAATATATTTATGGAATTCATCTGCTCTGGATGGAGAGACTCCATATCCATCTTGAGTAATCGATCTACGCGTACAGTCAATGGCTTGTTTGATTTTACTGTCTGTCATAGATCTGAATTTCTATTACAGAACCTCAAATGTGGAGACAGAGATATAATTTGTTGGTTAAGAATGTTCTGAGAAGGATAAAGTAGACAGATAGATCCGCTTCCATCCGGAACATCAAGGGTTCGCTTATATCCCGGCACCGTCTCGGGGCGAGACATAATAAGCGACGGAACAGTTTTCGACGACGATCATTTGCCTGCTACGATCGTCGGCCGGAACCGCCACATGAACGAGGTAACCGACGCCCTCGCGCCGATCGAAGACGGGCAGCGCGCCGAGAATCACTTTCTCTTCGGCCCCTCCGACGCTGGGAAGACGACTGTCGCGAGGGCCACCGATCCTCGCCTCGGCGTCGACTCCTCTCCGGTAAAACTACGGGTCCTACCGGCTCCAATATGCGCCGCTCACGCCGGCCACGCCTCCCGCTCCCGCCGGTCCGCCTCGCCCGTGAGTTCCGGCGGCACCTCCTCCAACAACACCGGCGCGAACGAGGCCCCGACGTGCCACGCGACCACCTCGTCGTCTACCCCCTCCAGTCGCACGTCCTCCTGCCCGTAGTACTCGCCGTCGACCGTACAGGAGCCGCCGCCGTCGGTAAAGCAGACCTCCCCGCGGTCGTCGTAGGTGACCTGGACGTGCGCCTCCCGCGCCTCGTCGACAAACTCCCACGCGAACTCGTCGCTCCCGGCGATGTCCTCGCGGTCGGCGAAGTAGTCGAGTCCCGTCGCGACCGCGTCCTCGACGCGCCGCGGGACCTCCCCGCTCTCGGCGCGCAGGTGGACCTTCACCGGGCGATGCGTCGCGAGCGTGCTCGTCTCGGCCATCAGTCCGGTCGGCTCCTCGCCGTGTTCGAGCCCCTGAACGTGGCCGAGCTCGTGGATGATCGTCGCGTTCATCTCCGCGTCGGAGATCCGGGGGTCGACGGTCGCGGTCATCGGCTCCCGCGGCTCGTCGACGAGGAGGTCCGCGCAGCCGAAGTACCGCGTCTCGTTGGTCTCCTCCACGCCGCACCGCTCTACCCGATCGAACCGCAGGACGACGTCGGCGTCCCTCTCGTCTCCCACCCGCTCGTAATCGACCGGGTAGCCGAGGTAGCGCTCGTCGTTGCGCTCCCAGTACCCCGTCGCGGCCGCGACCACCCCGGAGACGTTCCGGTCGACCGCGCCGTCGTCGACGGAGAGCCGGAGCGTCGTCTTCCCGTACGGGCTCGGGTGGACCACCGACACGGTCCGCTCGCGCGTTCGGTTCGCGGTCGTCACGACAGCGGGGTAGTCGCCGCCGTCGAGTCGCACGTCCGCGAACGTGACGGACACCCGCGCCTCCGCGCCGCCGTCGAGCGCGACCGTTCGGTTCGCCGTCGCCCCGGTCCCGTACCGGATCCGGACGGTCTGGCTGCCCGTCAGGTCGCCGACGTTCGCCACGGTCGCGACGACCGACAGGTTCTCGCCGTATTCCACGCGCTCCGGCGCATCGACCTCGGAGACGACGAACGTCGCCGCCCGCGCCTCCGCGACGGCGACCGTCCGCGTCGCGCTCGCCGCGCCGACGCTCACCGATAGCTCGTGCTCGCCCGGGTCGAGCGCCGCGGCGTCGATCTCGGCCGTCACCGTCATCGACCCGTTCGCCGGGACAGACCGGTTCTCGGCGCGCAGCGTCCGGTCGCCAACGCGGACCGTCACCCGAACCGGGTCGAGCGTCGCGTTCGAACTCCCCTCGTCCGCCGATCCGTCGGTGTCGGCCGTCGACCCGTCCGCGTCGCTCGCGAGACCCTCCCACCGGACGGTCGCCTCGACCGTCGCCCGCTCGTCGTGTTCGAGCGACGCCGGCGCGGAGACGGACTCGATCGACGGCGACGGCTCCCCGAGGGGTCCGGCTCCGCCGATGTCGCCGCCGAGTCCGCCACAGCCGGCGAGCGCGACGAGCAGGACGAGGGCGACGGCGGCGGTGATCTCTCGCATCGGTCGTCCGAACCTCGGAGACGGAGACGGATAACGTTCGTTTCAACCGACCGCCACGTGGCGGGACCGAGTCCGGAGTCCGACTCCGGCCGAACCGCCGCCGCTGCGCCGTCTGAGAGCTATTTCCCGTCAGAACACCCCCGGGAACAGCACGTAGACGAACACCGCGGTCAGCAGTCCGCCGACGCCGACGTAGTAGGCGACCGGGATCAGGTTGAGCCGGACGACCCGGCCCGTCTTCCCGACGAGACCGACCGTCGCGAGCGCGGCGATCACGTTGTGGATCGCGATCGTGTTCCCGATCGCGGCGCCGACCGTCTGCGCGCCGACGAGCAGCTGCGTCGAGAGGCCGAGCTCCTGAGCGATCTCGAACTGGAACGCCGCGAACGTCACGTTGATCACGGTGATCGAGCCGGCGATGAACGCGCCGAGGGTGCCGACCACGGGGGCGAACAGCGGGTACGCGGCGCCGAACGTCGAGGCCGTCGCGTCCGCGAGCACGACGATCATGCTGCCGGCGGCGGCCGCGTCCGGGTGCGCCGCGGTCTGGAGCATCACTTCGACCATCGCGATGACGAAGACTAGCGAGACCGCGGGCGAGACGATCTTCCCGGCGGCCTCGCGCCACGCGCTCGTCACCTCGTCGGTCGGCATCCCGAGGACCGGAACCGCGATCAGCGCGCTGGCGAGCAGCCACGTCCCCGGGACGTACGCCCAGCCGATCTCTCCGCCGATCTCCCCGCCGATCTCCGTCCCGAGGACGTTCGAGACGGCGATCGTCATCCCCGGTCCCTCCTGGAGGAACGTCGCGATCGGGTCGATAACGCGGATGCCGATCAGCAGGACGACGAGCGCGGCGTACGGCGACCACGCGCGGAGCAGCGACATCTCGGCGCCGTCGGCACCGCCGGCACCGCCGGCACCGCCGCCCGTTCCCCCGGTCGTCGCTCTCCGTCTCTGCCCGTCACTCTCGGTCCGCGACGCCGTCGCCCTGAAGCCGACGCGCGCCGAGCGCGAACAGCCCCAGTCCGAGCAGGTAGAGCCGCCAGCCGCTGTTCGCGACCGGGAACCGCCGGTCGACCGGCTCCTCGACGTCGAGATCGGGGTCGCGCGGCTGGACCGGGTTGTTGACGTGGACCGACTCGCTCGTTCCGCCGGCGCCGGCGTCGACGGTCCGGGACCCGGTCTCCGGGTCGATTCGGATATCGACGAACGTCTGGACGAACCCGTCGGCCGTCGAGTAGAGTATCTCCCCGTCGAGGCTGAAAAAGCGGTCTCGGAGCGGCCAGAACGCGTTCACGCCGTCGAGGTGGGTCCAGTCGAGCGCGACGTGCGCGAAGACGTGGACGAAGAGGGCGACCCACGCCACCGCGATCCACCGCGGCGAGAGCCGCTCGCGGATCCACGACTCCTCCCGAACGCGCGTGTCGTAGTACAGCGCCAGCGCGGCGATCGCGGGGAGGACGAAGTTGTGCCCGACCGTGCGGTGCGCGCCCGCCATGACCACCCCGAGGAAGCTGTCGGCCTCCGGGAGCACGAGGACGACGAGCAGGACCGCGAGCGCCCGGCGGTCAAGGCGGTCGCGCAGCAGCGCGGCCGCGAGCAGCAGCGCGAACCCGGCGTGGACTACCGTCGAGGGCATTCAGCGGGTCACCCCCGACTCTCGGGTGCCGAACCGGACCGCGAGCGTCGCGGCCGCGGCGGCGACGACGACCAGCTGCCACCCGCCGTCCACGAACCGGAACTCGCGGTCCGCGCCCGGGTCAAGTCCGGGGCGGCCGTCGGGGTTGACCCACGAGCCGACCGGGTCGGCGACCGCACCGCCGACGCTCCGAATCGGCAACGCTCCCGGTCCCTCCGCGCCCAGCGCGACGAACGTCTGGACGATTCCCTCCCGCGTCGAGAACACGAGTCGCCCGCGGAGCACGTAGCGCGCGTCCTCCAGCGGGTAGAGGAGCGCCGCGCCCTCGCCGGCGAACAGCGCCGACCCGATCCCGGCGACGACGAACGACGCGAGCGCGACCCACGCGACCCGCGTCGCGCGGCGGCCGAACCGCTCGCGGAGGGTCGACGCCGCGCGCAGCGTCGTGTCCCAGTAGAGCAGTCCGCCGGCGAGAAGGGGAATCCAGACGGCGTGGAGGAGGGCGTTCGTCGCGCCCGGGACGACGAGGCTCGCGACTGCGTCGAGACCGGGGAGGACCGCGGCCGCGACGACGACCGCGACCGCGCGGCGGTCGAACGCGTCGCCCAGCAGCGCGGCCGCGAGCAGCGCCCCCACGGCCGCGCTCACGAGCGTCGGTGCCATATCCGTCCTGACGCTCGGAGGCGAATAAGCGCTCCGGGCGGGTCAGTCGCGGTCGGTCCGGGGTTCGTCGACCTCCCCGTCGGCGGCCGATCCGGCGCTGTCGGCGCCGAACTCGAATCCGTCGGCGTCGCGGTCGGCCGTCTCCTGGGTTTCGCTGGCCGTCTCTTGGGTTTCGCCGGCCGTCACTCGGGTTTCGTCGGCCGTCTCTTGGGTTTCGCCGGCCGTCTCTCGGGTTTCGTCGGCCGTCTCTTGGGTTTCGCCGGCCGTCTCTCGGGTCTCATCGGTCGAGGCGTCGTCGACCGAGGCGTCGTCGGAACCGGCGCGCTCCTCGCCACCGGTTTCCCCGACGTTGCGGTCGGCCGCGTCGCGGTCGACGGTGACGCCGTCGCCGTCCGTCCCGGTGACGCCGTCGCCGTCCGTCCCGGTGTCTCCGTCGCGGTCTGCCCCGGTGTCGCCGTCCGCCCCGGCGTCGTCGCCGAGCAGCGAGACGGCCATCAGTCGGGCGCCGGACGCGATCAGGTTCGTGAGGTGGAGTCCGATCAGCACGCCGACGATCCCGAGTCCCGTCGCGAGGGCGGCTTCGGGAGCGGTGTCGACGGCCCACACCAGCGGCTCACCGTTCAGTTCGCCGAACTCCGGGGAGTAGGGGTATCGGACCGGCGCGGCGACGAGCGGGAGCGCGCTCGCGAGGACGGCGAGCGGCGCGAACGCCAGCAGCGTGACCCAGAACTTCAGCGAGACGAAGCCGAGTCCCCGCCACGTCGACGGCGCCGCGAGGTACGCGCGAACCGTCGCGACCGCGCCCGCGGAGCCGTCGTCCGCGGCGGCGGGGAGGTCGTCCGGCGCGACAAGATCGGTCCCGAGCAGGCCGTTCGAGAGCCAGCGTTCCAGCCCGGCGACCAGCCGCGATCCGACGACGGCCGCGACCAGAACCCCGATCCCCACGAGGACGACCGAAAAGACGAGTCCGAACACGAGCGTGAACGAGACGAACCCCGAGTAGACGACCCACAGCGGGATCGCGATCAGCAGGTACAGCAGGTGGCGATACGTCCGGCCGTCGGCGATCACGCCGACGACGGGGAGGGCTGCGAGCGGTCGGAGGGAGACCATACCGCGACTGGTTCCGCGTCCGACAAAAATCGATCGCTCTCACGCGGGTGGTGCGCGGCGTCGCCTCGTCCCGGCGTGGCCGGCGGCGGCGACCGATTCAACCGAGGAAGAAGTCGATCGCGTTGCCGGACGACTGGCCCTTGTACAGCTCCGAGTAGCCGCACTCCGCGCAGGAGACGACGAGGAACTTGCGGTTCTGTACGTCGAACATCTTGGTGAGTCCCGTCCCGCTGGTGGCTATCTCGTCGGTCTCCGTCTCGGTGCCGCCGCACTTCGGGCAGCCGTCCCCGCCGTCGCCGCCGAGGGAAGCGGGGCGGTCGTCGTCGCGGGTGTCGGGGTTCGCGCCCGGTTCGTCACCGGCCGGTTCCGCCGCGCGGTCAGCGCTGTCACTCTCGTTTTCGATCAGTTCGTCGTCGTCAAAGACGGAGTACTCCGTCTCGTCGCTTTCGGAGGGCATCGTCCGTAGTTCCCGTACCGAGGACCAAACCTCTTGTGGCGCGCCGCATGTTTCCCTCCGACCGCGACTCCCCGTCCCGACGCTACTCGTCGATATCGTCGACGAGCTCGTCGGCGAAGCCGGTGTAGTCCGCCGGGGTCAGCGCCTTCAGCTCTCCGCGAACCTCCTCGTCGATGTCGAGCTCGTCGAACAGCTCGCGGAAGTCGTCGAGCGTCACCGACCGGCCGCGAGAGAGCGCCTTCACGCGCTCGTAGGCCTCGGTGTCGCCCTCGCGGCGCAGGATCGTCTGGACCGCCTCGCCGATCACCTCGGGGGTCGCGTCCAGCTCCTCGCGCATCACCGTCTCGTTCGGGACGACCTTTCCGAGTCCGTCGGCGGCCTTCGAGTAGCCGATCAGGCAGTGCGCGAGGGCCGCGCCGACGTTGCGCTTGACGGTTGAGTCGGAGAGGTCGCGCTGGAGGCGCGAGGTCGTCACGTAGTCGGCGAGGAAGGTGAGGTCGCTGTTCGCCTTCGAGAGGTTCCCCTCGCTGTTCTCGAAGTCGATCGGGTTCACCTTGTGTGGCATCGTCGACGACCCCGTCTCCCCCTCGACGGTCTCCTGCCCGAGATAGCGGTCGGAGACGTACAGCCACGCGTCGAGGTCCAGGTCGAGGAGGACGTTGTTGACGCCGCGGAGGGCGTCGAACAGTGCCGCGAGGTCGTCGCAGGGGTTCACCTGTGTCGCGAGCGCGGTGTGTTCGAGGTCGAGGTCGCGCACGAACGACTCGGAGAACCCCCGCCAGTCGACATCGGGGTAGGCGGCGCGGTGCGCGGCGTAGGTGCCCGAGGCCCCCGCGAGCTTTCCGGAGAGGTCCTCGTTCGCGACGACGACCCGGCCGAGCGCGCGGCCGAGCCGCGCGGCGTACACGGCCATCTCCTTGCCGAACGTGGTCGGCGTCGCGGGCTGGCCGTGGGTGCGCGCCAGCATCGGCGTGTCGCGGTGTTCGTGTGCCAACTCGACCAAGGCGTCGCGCACCTCGCGGACCGCGGGGACGATCACCTCGCTCACCGCGGGCTTGACGAGGAGCCGGTGCGCGAGGTTGTTCACGTCCTCGCTCGTCAGCCCGAAGTGGATCCACGGGTACAGCGACTCGGCGTCGTCGAGCGCGGCGTCGGCGCCCCCGTCCGTCCCGCTCTCGGCGAGCGCCGCCAGCCGGACGCGGAGGAAGTACTCGACCGCCTTCACGTCGTGGTTGGTCGCCTCGTACCCCGCGGCGCCCTCGGTCTCCAGCGCCTTGATCAGCCGGGCGTCCTCGGCGTCGAACCCCTCGTAGATCCCGCGGAGCGCCGCCTCGGTCCCCTCGTCGAACTGGATCGGCGTCGCGTCGAGTCCCCCCAGCGCGAGCAGGTACTCGACCTCGACGCGGGTCCGGGCGCGCATCAGCGCGGCCTCGCTCGCGTACGGGGACAGCGGCGCGGTCCGGCCGGCGTACCGACCGTCGAGCGGCGAGACGGCGGCGAGCGGGTCCGACCGGGACAGTCCGGCGATGGCGTCGGCCGCCGATCCGGGGCTGTCGGCCGTCGGTTCGGAGTCGTCGGTCATGTCCGCGACTGCCGCCGGAGCCAGCAAAAGCGTGTCGATGGGGCGACGCACGGACGTGGATCCGTTGCGCGCTCTCGGTGTATCGTAACCGCGTTCCGATCCGCAATTGTGGATACACTCGCGGCGCGGACCGCAATCGATATACCCGATCGGTCGGACCGTCAGGTATGAAGATCGCGGGACTCGCGAGCAACCGGGGACGGAACCTCAGACACATCGCCGACGCCGCGCCCGGCGGCGCGGAGCTGTCGGTCGTCCTGACGAACCGCGAGCAGGCGCCCGTGTTGGAGGCCGCGACGGAGCGCCGCGTTCCGACCGAGGTCGTCGAGCGCGACGAGGGGGAGTCGCGCGAGTCGCACGAGCGCCGGATCGTCGAGCGCCTCTCCGACTACGACGTCGACCTCGTCTGCCTGGACGGCTACATGCGCGTGCTGACCGACGCGTTCCTCGACGCCGTCCCGACGACGCTGAACGTCCACCCCTCGCTGCTCCCGTCGTTCCCCGGCACGGACGCTCACGAACAGGTGCTTTCGGCCGGCGTTCGGACGACCGGCTGTACGGTCCACGTCGTCACCGAGGAGGTCGACGCCGGCCCGGTCGTCACCCAGGAGCCGATCCCGGTGTACGAGGACGACGACGCCGACTCGCTGAAGGCGCGCGTCCTCCGCGAGGCCGAGTTCACGGCGTACCCGCGGGCGGTCCGCTGGTTCGCCGAGGACCGCGTGACCGTCGACCGCGACGCCGCCGGCGACCCCGTCGACGTCGCGGTCGAGGGCGACGTGGGAGGCGACTTCCCGGAGCGACGCTTCGTCTCCGAGGAGCGCGCCGCCTCGCTGCGCTACGGCGAGAACCCGCATCAGGACGCCGCGTTGTACGTCGACGACGGCTCCGAGGAGGCGAGCGTCGTCGACGCCGACCAGCTGAACCCCGGCGCGAAGGGGATGGGGTACAACAACTACAACGACGCCGACGCCGCGCTCGACCTCGTCAAGGAGTTCGACGACCCCGCGGCCGCGGTGATCAAACACACGAACCCCGCGGGCTGTGCGGTCGGGTCGGACCTCGCGGACGCGTACGACCGCGCGCTGCGCACCGACGCGAAATCCGCGTTCGGCGGCATCGTCGCCCTGAACCGCGAGTGCGACGCCGACACCGCGACCGCGGTCGCCGACTCCTTCAAGGAGGTCGTCGTCGCGCCCGGCTACACCGACAGCGCGCTCGACGTCCTCCGCGAGAAGAAGAACCTCCGCGTGCTCGACGTCGGCCCGCTCGGCGAGGGCGAGGACCGATTCTCGGAGCGGTTCACCGAGAAGCCGGTGGTCGGCGGCCGCCTCGTCCAGGAGCGTGACCGCCAGTCGCCGACCGCCGACGACCTTGAGTTCGTCACCGAGCGCGAGCCGACCGACGAGCAGGTCGAGACGATGCTGTTCGCGTGGCAGACGCTGAAACACGTGAAATCGAACGGCATCCTCTTCGCGACCGGCACCGAGACGGTCGGCGTCGGGATGGGGCAGGTGTCGCGGGTCGACGCGGTCACGCTCGCGGCGATGAAAGCCGAGAAGGACGCCGAGGGGAAGTCCGCCGAGGGCGCGGTGATGGCCTCGGACGCCTTCTTCCCGTTCCCGGACGCGATCGAGGAGGCGGCCGACGCGGGCATCGAGGCCGTGATCCAGCCCGGCGGCTCCGTCAACGACGAGGACGTGATCGCCGCGGCCGACGAGCGCGACATGGCGATGGCGTTCACCGGGTCGCGCTGCTTCCGGCACGATTAGGGGTCGGATCGGTTCCGGCGGGAATCCGTTTCGTGGTCGTCCTCCCGCGGACGATAGCTACTCGCTGACGCTGTTGAGCGCGCTGTTGAGTTCGAAGAGCTCGCGGACGACACTGCTGTCCGCGACCCGGTACCGACGTGGCGACGTGTTCGGAACCTCCTCGATGAGTTCGACCTCACGCATGAGCTCGGTGTAGTTCCCGACGGTCTGGCGCGTGACCCCGGCGTGTTCCGCGAGTTCGGTCTTGTTGAACTCGCGGTTCGGCGGGAGATCGAGCAACGCGTCTACGAGAATCGGGATCGCATCGTGCTGTGTGAGGTACAGCCACCCGCTGGGGTGTGCTTTCCGGAGGTCCTTCTTTTCCCCGCGGTCGTTCGCGTGTTCCATGCCGCTCATACAGGCAGTCACCGTCTCGCCGTGTATAACTGTTTCCACCACCGGTAACGACAGTTAACAGGATTTATTACCAGATGGCCTCAGTCCCTCGCCATGGAGAAGCCGTCGGTGAAGTGCGCCCTCTTGGCGACGATGATCGCGAAACATAGGTGGGGGACGCCGATCACAGAGGAGGCGCTCCTCGATCTCTCGGCGATCGACGGCGACTACCCGACCGCGCGCGATGTCTACGCCGAACTTCGTAGCCAACCATACATCACGTACCGGGGAAACCGAGGGATCGAACTCGACAAAAGCAACTTCGACGACCTCGCGGACGTCCTCTACCACGAGTGCGGCTGGGAAGCCTGGGAGATAGACAGTCGTCTGAAACACTACGAGGGTATCGAGGACCACGAGTGGACGTGATGGTGACCGGACCGCCGTTTCTAAACCTCGACCACCTGAAACGATAACCCCACGCGGACCGCCGGATCTGAGGCGCTTTTTTCTCCGGGTCTCGTTGCCCCCGATCAGAGACGACCGTGGCGAAGTTCGGCAACTCGGTACGGCTGCTCGGGGACCGGGAGTTCGCGGCGCTCGCCGGGACCGCGTTCGCCCGCAGTCAGGCGTACTCGACGATCCTCATCGCGCTCGCGCTGTACGCGGATCTCTTCGGCACTACCGGGTTCGTCGAGGGCCTCTTCGGCACCGCCTTCGCGATCGTTCAGCTGGTCATCGTCCTCCCGCTGGGGCGGAAGGTCGACACCGGCAACGCGAAACGGTGGCTGCTCGGCGGCTTCCTGATCAACGTCGCCGTCTTCGTCGGGTTCGCCCTCGTCGACACCTCCGTCCACGTCATCCTCGTGCGGATGGTCCAAGGGCTGGGCGCGAGCGTCCTCTGGATCACGGGCGCGACGGTGATCGGCGAGATCAGCCCGGACGACGAGCGGGGGCGCTGGCTCGGCTCGTACAACCAGTTCGCCTCCTTCTCGTCGCTCGCGGGCGACCTGGTCGGCGGCTACCTCCTGTACGCCTACGGCTTCACCGAGACGTACCTCGTCTTGACCGTCGTCACGCTTGCCGCGTTCGCCCTCGTCTTCGCCTTCCTCCGCGACAACCCCGGCGGGCGGAAGGACCCCGAGGACGCGGGCGGAATAGAGACGTTCCGATCGCTGCTGGGTCTGCCAATGTTGCGCGCGCTCGTCTTCTTCCGGTTCACGTTCAGCGTCGGGAAGATGGCGGTGATCATCTTCCTCCCCATCTACGCGCGGACGACGTTCGGCATCTCCGCGTTCGCCATCGGCTGGATCATGGCCGGCGGGAAGCTGACGAAGGCGCTCACGCAGGGGTTCGTCGGCGACCTCACCGACCGCTACGAGCGCACCTATCTGTTCGTCGCGGTCGGCGCGCTCCTCTACGGCGTCGGCACCGCGATCATCCCGCTGGCGGCGTACTTCGAGGGGACCCTCTCGCCGGTCACCGTCTCCTATCTCGGCGACTCGCAGACGCTCGGCGGGGCCTTCTTCGCGCTGTTCGCCGCCTACTCGCTGCTCGGGATCGCCGACTCGATCCGCCTGCCGGCGAGCATGTCGCTGTTCGTCAGCGAGGGCGAGGCGTACGACTCCGTCGCGAGCGCGATGAGCCTGCGCTCCGTCTCGTGGAAGGTCGGGCAGGTCGTCGGGCCGGTGCTGGTCGGTACCACGATGGACTGGACGACCACCGAGACCGGGTTCCTGCTCGCGGCCGCGTTCATCGCGTTCGCGACCACCGGCTTCGCGTGGCAGGCGCGGGCGGCCCACCGCGCCAGCCGGGACCCCGGTCCAGCCGTCCCGAGCGACGACTGACCCCGACCCCGGCGCGGGGGTCGGCTCGGATTACAGCGTGTAGTCGTGATCGCCGGTTTCGGACTCTAAGAAGGCCGTCAGCAGATCGATCGTCGCCTCGACGTCGCCGCCGTCGGCGGTCTCGGTGACGGTGTGGAGGTACCGCGTCGGGATCGATATCGCGCCGACCGGCTTCGCGCCCGCGGTGTTCTGGAATCCCGCGGTGTCGGTGCCGCCCGCGGGCAACACCTCGTGTTGGTGATCGATCCCCTCGTCCTCGGCGACCTCGGTGAGGCGGCTATGGACTTTCGGACTGGTGATTACCGAGGAGTCCTTCAGCTTTACTGCGGTCCCCTCGCCGAGTTCGGTGACGGCGTCGGCCGCGTCGCCGACCTGCGGCACGTCGTTGGCGACGGTAACGTCGAGGGCGACGGCGAGGTCGGGGTCGATGTCGACGCCGAGCGCTTGTGCCCCTCGCAGCCCGACCTCCTCTTGGACCGTCGCCGCGAAGTGGACCGTCACGTTCGGGTCCTCGATCCGGCGGGCGGCCTCCAGGATCGCGAACAGGCAGATCCGGTCGTCGAGCGCCTTCCCCGTGATCCGGTCGCCCATGCGCGTCGTGGTCTGGTCGAGGGTGACGAGGTCGCCGACGCTCACCAGCTCGTCGACCGTCTCGGCGTCGCGCCCGAGGTCGATGTACACGTCTTTCACCTCGTCGTCCTTCTCCTTCTGCTCCTCCGTGAGCGTGTGCGGCGGGACGGAACCGATGACGCCGGTCAGGTCCTCGTCGCCGTGGACGGTGACGCGCTGCGCGCGCAGCACGCGGGCGTCGAACCCGCCCAGCGGGTCGACCTGGACGAACCCCTCGTCGGTGACGTGGCGGACCATGAAGCCGATCTCGTCCATGTGGGCGGCGACCGCGACCGAGTAGTCCGAGTCGCCCTCGATCGTCCCGACGACGTTCCCCATCGCGTCGCTCCGGACGCGGTCGACGCTCTCGGCGAACTCGCGGCGCACGACCTCGCGAACGTCGTCCTCGTAGCCGGGGACGCCGCGGGCCTCGGTCAGCTCTCGGAGCAGGTCGAAATCGAAGTCGAACTCGCGTGGCATACCGCGGACTGACCGCGCCAGCGACAAAGTTCCGCAGGATCCGGCACGGGCGTCGGGGTTCGGCGAAAGTCGAGTTGTCGACTCTGTCGAGGTCCCGTTCTTCAGATCTGTCGCGGTGATGAGATATTTAAATAACCGTGAACGACGCCGAGAATTGCTTATAAATCTCAGCGGTGGCGCGTGCCTGCGAGCGGCCGCCCTCGGCGGCCGCGAAGCAGCACGCGCGAGGGAGTCGGTCGCCCGAAGCGAAGCGAGGGCGACCGACGAGGCTGGGGAGGTGTGAGGTGCGGTGCCGTGGGGGGTGGGACTCAAAGGGGCAGTCGCGAGGGGTGCGCAGACGACGGAAGCACCGCAGCGAGGGAGCGAACGAGGTGAGTGACCGAGCGAGGAGCGCACCGAGTGTGCGCACCCCTCGCGGCTGGGGCTTTGGCGGTGTTCGCTGTCGATCCGACGGCAACTACTTATATGCGGGCGGACGGAGGATTTGGTGATGTTCCCCTTCGTCGCCGATCGTTTATAACTAGCCGGTGGGGTCTGTTGGAATCCTCAGAAAGCGACAGATGCTACCCTAATGCGGTCAGTACAGGGACTCACTGATTGCTCACCACAGTTATTGTATTTAAAAGTAAAACAGAGGTTATCCTTGTTGTATGAGTTCTTCTTTGAGTGCAGTTACCTTCTCCCCTTGAGTTGTGAATTCGCGGACATCAATCGTTGTCTTTCCAGAATGATACAGATATTCGAGAAAGGCATCACAGAACTTTCCCGGATGCTCAAAGTCATCTTGCTGGCCGAGGTGGTGTAGCTGCTGACCAATTGAAAGCTGATCTACCAAGCCTGCTTTCAGATATACCGCAAGAACAAGAATCGCATCATCATGTAGGACCTCCCGAGCTTTCTCAAATTGCTGTTCAAGTTTATTAGCGATAGATGCCCATGTCCGGTCACCAGCAATCCAACCACCACCCGCGTTCTCCATCTCTCCAAAAGCACCCTCGGGCGTACGTACATCAATCCAATATTCTTTATTATTCCATTCAACAAGTAGATCAAAATCCTTTCCAGAGTTGGTGTATTCTGCGTTCAGTGTTACTGTATCGTAGCTGAATACACGTCGAAAGTGCCACATGAGAAAAATTTCGGCAGTTGCTCTTGTGATATTTCCTTCCCGTATCTCACTTCCCCACTCTGCCACTGGATCATTAGCTCCTACATAGTCTAAGGAATTGTTTAGGTCCGCTAGCTCCTGTTCAGTAAGGATGTTTAATTCCCCAAGAACAGCATCTGTTTTGGCAACTGATTGTGCGAATTCGCGAATATGCTCATATGATTTAGCTTTTGACATGCTAGCACTTCATTATCCAGACATAAACACCTGAGGTCGTAATAAATCAACTAGGAACAACTCGCGCGTGTAGTGTACCGTAGATTCATGTGAACAATTCTCTAAAGAAGAGAATTTCAACAGAGCCCTAATTATGTATAACTCCTCATTCATTTTAAAACTCGAAGTAGAGTGGATATTCTCTTTCAGGATTCGTGTCAACAGACCATCGCAAATAGTGTGATGAGGAGGGCAATTGTGGAACGTCGAAAGGTAGTGTCAGAAATGAACGGGAATTAGAACGGATTGGGGTCGATCCGGGCGAGCGTAATTGGCTGTCATCCGTGAGTTGACTCCAGTCTACTTGATTTGGGAGGGAGCGAATATACGAATAGTTCTGGTCTGGTGTCCAGTAACTAAATTCACTCAAAGCAGGTTCTTCTTTATTTGTACCAACAAGACTCTCCCCCTCTAGCCTAATTTGAACAAATCGATCGTTTTCGGGTTCCAGCGATCTCAATTCTTCGGAGCGCGGATCATAATATCTTATTTCTTCTTCAACAGAGATACTTCCAGCCGTATACAGGATCTCTCTTGAAGATAGGAATTCTGTAACGATTTCACCGTCTGGTTCGACATCTTCTCCACCTCGATCTGACCTATCAGATCTAGTACAGCCAGAAATAACAGCGACTCCCATAGTTGCCAGATACCCTCGACGGTCCATATACTCATCACACAGGTAGAGTGATTATAATTTGATGGGATCGATCCAGACATGACGACAATATTCTGTTAAAAAGAGTTTCAACCGATGGTGTTGCTGAATAGAGACAGGAAATCTTCTGAAGATTAGGATTTCAGCAGAATTGTTCAGCCCTCACTCTCTAGTGACCGGATGTTCAATCCGGTTTTATATCCAAAACCGAAATTTAACGGGACCAGCCGCCGGAAACACCCGAAGACACGGACTCGATCCGGCTTCCAAGCAACGTCGCAACAGCAGACAACCCTAAATAAGTTTATCGTTGTTCCGCAACCCTTTTGCGGGCGCTCGCGGGATGGAGTGTGTATGAGCGACGTGAAAGCGGAACTCCGAGAACAGTTCTTAGACGCGTTCGGCGGCGCAGATTTCCCCGTCGAGAACCAGATGGACCTCGTCCCGGCGCTGCCGGACGGCCCGGCGACGAAGTTCGAGGCCGGCGACGTGAGCTTCACCGCCATGGAGATGGCAGCGAAGCTCGGCAGCGAACAGGAGTTCCCCTACGACAACGCCGAGGCGCTCGTCGACGACATCCTCGACGGGCTGGAAAAGAAAGGGATGATCTCGAGTCGGCCGGTTCGAAGCAAACTTCTCTGCCCGCGATCCGCAGTCCGCCGATCCGCGTCCGCCGAACCGAAGCGCTCCGCGTCTCGTAGCCGACGGGCCGGCGGGAGGTTGATTACCGCGGAGCCGTTACGGCGGGTGTGCTCGCCGACCTCACGAGTCTCTTTCCGCGGTGGGTCCTCTGGGGGATCGGTCTCGGGGCTGTCGCCACCGCGCTCGTCGCGCTCGCCTTTTACCTCGGGGACCGGTTCGTTCCGCCTCGCGCCGCGGCGGCCGGTCACCGCGGCGTCGCCGGCGACGAGCGCCGCCGCCGCGAGATCCGGACGTACCTGAACGCGGCCGGCGAGCGCTTCGACGAGGACCACGCGTTCGACGGCGTGGGGGTCCCCTTCTACCTCCCCGACCGCGGCGTCGCCATCACGTTCGACGCGCACGACTACTTCCGGCTGGAGGGCGAGGGCGTCTACACAGTCCTCTGTGAACACGAGATGCCGGGCCGCGGGCTGGGTCGTCGGCTCCCGTTCGACGTTGACGAACCCGACTGGGCGTCCGCGAACGACTCGGATAGGGGTCGTTCCGGCTCCGGCCGCTTCGGCGGCGACCGATTCGGGACCGACCGATCCGCCGGGCGGTCGACCGCGCGCGGTCCCGCCGGCCGAGCCGACCCCGTCGGCGACGCGTTCGACGAACTCGGCGTCTCCCGCGATGCCGACCTCGACGCGGTGAAGGGCGCGTACCGCGAGCGCGTCAAGGAGACGCACCCGGACCAGGGCGGCGACGAGGAGTCGTTCCGGCGCGTCCGCGAGGCGTACGCGACCGCCCGCAACCACGTCGACGGCGGTCCGGCCGACCGCGACGCGGAGCGCCGCCGCGAGCGCTCGACCGGGTACGGCCGGTGACGGGACCGGAGGCCGACGCCGGGGACGGAGCCGAAATCGGGGCCGCGACCCCCTTCTCTGACGTCGCCTACGCGGAGCGCGCGGTCTACCTCCCCGCGCACGACGCGCTCGTCGTCGCCGACCTCCACGTCGGGCGCGGCGAGGCCTCCGCCGTCTCGCTCCCGCTGGGCGAGCGCGCGGACCTCGCCGACCGCCTCGGCGCCCTCCTCGACCGGTTCGACCCCGAGACGGTCGTCGTCGCCGGCGACGCCGTCCACACGTTTGAGCGGGTCACCGACCGCGCCGCCGAAACACTTCGCGCGCTCCGCGAGGCGTGCTCGGCTCGGGGCGCGGCCCTCGAACTCGTCGCCGGCAACCACGACGCCGCGCTCGCGACCGCGTGGGACGGCCCGGTTCGGGAGGCGCTCGCCATGGAGGACGGGGGCGATTCTACCGAGTTGCCGCGAACCACGATCGTCTGTCACGGTCACGAACCGCCGTCGACCCCGGCCGACCGGTACGTGATCGGCCACGTCCACCCGACGATCGAGATCGAGGGGGACCGCCGGCCCTGCTTCCTCTCCGGCGCCGGAACGTACCGCGGGTCCGACCTCCTCGTGTTACCCGCGTTCACCCGCCTCGCCGCCGGCGTTCCGGTCAACGACGCGGCGACGGCGGGGCTGGAGTCGCCGCTCGTCGGGGACGCGGCCGCGCTCGCTCCGGTCGTGTACGACTCAGACCGGGCGGAGCCGCTCCGGTTCCCGCCGCTCGGGGAGTTCGACCGCCTGCTGTGAGGGCGGCGCGGACGATGCCCTGAGCGGGGGTGCGTCGCTGCCATCAGGGACCGGGAGGTGCGCCGCCGCCTCCCCGGACGAGGGCGCCGTGACGAACGTTTATGTGAATTCCGCGTGATCTTTTCACGCATGGAAGCAGCCAGGCTCCACGAGTACACGGACGACATGAGCGAGGGACTCGCGATCGACGAGGTCGACCGGCCGGCGGCGACGGGACCGGACGACGTGATCGTCGAGGTCGAGGGGGCGGGGTGGTGCCAGACGGACAACCACATCATCGAGGGGATGTGGGCCGAGTACGTCCCCCAGGAGCTGCCGATGACGCTCGGCCACGAGAACGCCGGAACCGTCGTCGAGACGGGCGACAACGTCGACCTGGTCTCCCCGGGCGATCCGGTGATCTGTCACCCGGTCCAGACCTGCGGGACGTGTCGCCCGTGTCGGCTCGGCGAGACGATGTACTGCGAGAACGACGCGTTCAACGGGCTCACCACCGACGGCGGCTTCGCCGAGTATCTCCACACCAGCGAGCGCTCGGTGATCCCGCTGCCGGACGGCGTCGACCCGGTCGACATCGCGCCTCACGCCGACGCCGGCATCACCGCGTACCACGCCGTCAAGAAGGCGGTCGCGGAGCTGAACCCCGGCGACCACGCGGTCGTCGTCGGTGTCGGCGGGCTGGGGCATATCGGACTTCAGTGCCTCGACGCGATGAGCGCGGCGCAGATCACGGCGGTCGACCTGAAGGAGTCGGCGCTCGATCTGGCCGACGGGTACGGCGCCGACCACCTGGTGAACCCGAGCGAGGAAGACGTTCCCGCCGAGATCGAGGCGATCACGGACGGCACGGGGGCGACGCAGGTGCTCGACTTCGTCGGCGAGGACGTGACGACCTCCTACGCGCCCGATATCACCGCCGCCGGCGGCGACCACCACATCATCGGCTACGGCGGGCACGTCCACGAGCCGTCGCAGGCGCTGGTGGACGGCGAGTTCTCCTTCGTCGGGAACATCGTCGGCCGGTACGCGGAGCTGCAGGAGCTCGTCGCGCTCGTCGAACAGGGCGATGTCGACCTCCACACCAGCCGGTACGAACTCGGCGAGATCAACACGGTGGCCGAGAAGCTCGAACACCGCGAGATCGACGGGCGCGCCGTCATCACGCCCTGAGCGGGTCGCCATCGCCCTGAGCGGACCTCGACCGTCCTGAGCGGATCCCCACCGTCCTGAGCGGATCCCCGACCGGCGAACCGCGCCGCGGGCCCACGGAAGACTTTTACCGATCGTTTCGAACTTCCACGTTATGGACCGCAGAGCCCTCCTCACAGCGATCGGCGGATCCGTCGCCGGCGGAACCGGCGTCGCGATCTCCGGGTGCGTCGGCGAGACCGGTACGGACCCGGCGACGAACGGGACCGACGACGCGTCGAACGGGACCGACGACGAGCGATCGGACGAGGCCGACGGACCGACCGCGTCGCTCGACGTCGAGATCCGGACGGTGCCCCACGTCGTTACCGCCTACGAGCCGTCGCCAAGCCGCGGGATCGACCCGGACCACGTCGTCCCCGAATCGGATATTCCGGACGCGCTGCGCGACCCGCTCGCCGCGGCGCGCGACGGCGGGTTCGAGACCGACGACCCGAGCGACGCGCTGCTGGCCGCGGTCGACGAGTTCCGCGTCTACGACCGCGGCGAGCTGAAGCCGTACGTCGAGATCGACGGGACGCGCTACGCGTTCGACCCGACCCTCCCGACGTTCACCGCGGAACTCCTCGACGAGGAGGCCGACGACTACGACGAGGACCGCGTCCTCCGCGAGGCGGGACAGCGCGACGACCTCCGCTCCGACGCGGTCGAGACGTTCGTACACGCGCTGACGGCGTACGGAACGAACGTTGCCCGCGGGGAGTACCGTCGGTGCGTCCGCCCGGAGTCGGTCGCGGCGTTCCTCGATGAGTACGACTACCTGGAGGACCAGTTCGGAATCTGCCGGATCCGCACGGGCGTCGAGAACGACGACCCGCCGTACGGGATCGCGGCGCGCGAACTGACCGAGGGCGACATGTGGGATCGTCAAGTGGTCGACGAGTCGGAACTCGACGCGGAGCTGGTCACCTTCTTCGAGCGCACGCTGGCGTCAGAACACCGGGTACCCGCGCTGCCGGGCGACGACCGCAGCCAGCTCTTCGCCGACGACGTGCCGGACGCCTACGAGGCGTTCGCCGCGGAACGCGACGAGCAGGTCTACTATCGGATCGACGGGACTGTGTACGACGTCGCCGTCGGCGAGTCGATGTACGACCGCCTCCCGGTGTCGGTCTCGGTCGCGCCGAGCGAGGACGCGCCCCGCGAGTTCACGCTCACCGTTGCGCCGGCCCCCGAGAACGCCGACGGCGACGCCGAGGGACCGTACACGTTCACGAGCCGCGGCGCGCTGCCGAGCGCCCTCTGGACCTTCCACGACGTCGAGCGGCGCTCGCTGGAGATTGTCGAGACCGCGGGGGTCGAGGGACCACAGCCGACCCGCAGCGACGGCGAGGCGTTGGAGTCGCTCGACGCGGGCGACGAGATGGTCGCGACGTACGCGGTCTCGGAGTCGCTTCCCGCGGGGATGTACGTGAGCCGCGGCCTGTTCGGGGTCTCCTGGGGTGTCCCGGAGCAGACGCCGGACGAACACGGGGCGTACCCGTTCGAGCTGCGGATCGCGGTCGAGTGAGCGAGACCGGTTCTCCGCGGTCGACCGGGCGGGATAGACCGTCACGTCGACCGAGACGATCCAGCGAGGTGGACGCGGTCGCGGAGGAGACACAAGTCGACGCTTCACCCACGGGAAGGGCTTTAGCAGGTGTTCGCCAACTTCCGGGTATGGTTTCGGTTCTTCGCCCCGACTCCGACGCCTCGAACCCACGGCGGTGGTCGCTTCTCGCCGGCGGCTACGCGTTCGCCTGCGGGGCGATCACCGCTGGTCTGCTGTCGACCCTCCTCAGCCTCTTCGCAGAAGTCGTCGGCCTCCCGCCGTCGTTCCCGGTGCCCCTCCTCGCGGCGCCGGCGCTCCTCGTCGGCACCGCGGTCTGGTGGCTGCTCGTCGAACGCCGGGCGACGTACACCTATCCGGCCGGGATCGCGTTCGGGGCGCTCACGGCCCTCGTCACCGGACTCTGCTGGACCGCGTGGTTCCTCGTCGTCTGGAGCGTCGACCTGCTCGCCGCGGGTCCGACCCCGCTCCTCGTCGGTCTCGTGTTCGCGCTGACGACGGCCGCCGGAGCGCTGATCGGTCCCCCGATTGTCTTCGCTCGCCGGCGGTACGGGGCGCGTTGAGTTGAGACGCGTTCGCGACGCGCGAGGCGGCGAACACGACTCCCCCGCTACAGGTACTCTCCAGCCGTCTCGGCCCCCTTCCGACCGCTCTCAAGCGCGCCCTGTATCGACGACCACTCCGTGTAGTCGCCGGCGAGGACGATCGGTCCCTCCGGGTCGTCGGGAGCCGGGAGTGTCTCGTGAACCCCGGGCGGCTGCGCGAACTGCGCGAACCGGATCCGGTGGACGTCGAGGGTCTCCAGCCCCGCGAACTCGCGCTCGGGGAACCACGCCGCCAGCGCGTCGCGCACGTCGCCGCGGAGCGCGTCGGCGTCGCGGTCGAGCGCGTCCTCGCCGAGGAACGTCGCCGCGAGCAGCGCGCGGTCGTCGGGCGCGTACTCGGGCGCGACCTCCGACATCGGGACCACGGCGTTGGGTGATTCGTCGGCGGCGTTGAGCAGGATCCGCCCACCCGTCTCGAACGACTCACCGGCGGGGAGCGCGTACCACCCCGTGACGTTCGGCACGCCCTCGGTCGGAACCGACTCGACGCCGGTGAGTCGCCGGGACTCCGGCGGCGAGGTCGCGACGACGACCGCGTCCGTCTCGCGGCTCGAGCCGTCCGCGAGTTCGACGGTCGCGCCCTCCGCTTCGGCCTTGCCGGTCCGGAACGGGATCCGGCCTTCCCCCGCGATCCGAATCGACTCCACGTCCTCGCCGGTCCGGATCTCGACGCCGGCGTCGCGGGCGCGGTCGGCGAGCGCGGCGGGGAGCGCGGCCATCCCGTCGGCGGGGACGCCGATCGACCCGCGGCCCATCGCGCGGAACGTGTACTCGAAGACGTGCTTCGAGGTCGACAGCGACCGGTCGAGGGTGATCCCGCCGTAGAACGGCTCCACGAAGTTCGTTACGTAGTCGTCTGCGAACCCCCAGTCGCGGAGGTACTCGCGGATCGGCGCGTCCGGCCCGGCGAAGAGCTCCTCCTCGTCGCGGTTCTCGAGGTCGTACCGGAGCGCGAGCGTCCGGAGCTTGTCGGAGAAGGAAACCTCGTCGTTCAAAAGCGACGGGACCGCGGAGCGCGGGTCGCGGAGGGGGTCCCCGAGGACCGAGCGCGATCCGGGTCGACAGATCGTCGCGCCCGGGGCGAACGTCCGGAGGTCGAGTTCGTCCAGCCCGTCGGGTCCCAGTTCGCGCTCGACGGCGGGGTAGCTCGAAAACAGCACCTGAAAGCCGCGGTCGAGGGTGAAGCCGTCGACCGTCTCGGTTCGCACGCGCCCGCCGACCTCGGGCCGTCGTTCGAGAAGCGTCGCGTCCGCGCCCGCCTCGGCCAGCCGCGTCGCGGCGACCAGCCCCGCCAGCCCGCCGCCGACGACCGTGGCGTCTCCGTTCATACGTGAGGTATCGGGTCGCGGGTTTATAAGCGGCGGCGGGACTCGCTCGCGGGCAGCCGAGCGGACTGACCGTGGGGTAGAGACCAACGCGACGCGCCGATAAACCCGCTACGACGATACGAAACGCTCGGGCGTGACGATCAGCAATTTCACGAGACGGAGAGTAAAACGTCCAATACAGCAGTTTTCTAACGCCAACTATTGGGTGAAATCCACGTGACGTATACCAGGTAGGCTGCTCCGAGCACAAGCCCGTACCAACCCAGATTCGAGGTGAGATGCGCGGGGCTATCGTGAACTGCCGCCGCCGTCCACGCAGTCACCACATTAGGTGCGCCGTACGTGAAGACGAACTCCGATAGCAGCGGGTCCGGGCACCACAAGTGAACACCGAGAAGCGCACCAGCAACCTGAGGAGTGCGGCTCCATCACGGTAGTGGGTCTGGTTTCGTGAGGTTGGTAACCGTCTGTCCATGACGGTCATCGCTGTTGAACGCTTGATTCACAGTAGTCCCCTCAAAACACTATTGTCTCCGACTCAATCGGCGGCGGCGGGGGTTCCTCAGTAAAGGCGTAATAAATTAGTGGCTCTGATGAAACTCTATCCTTCGTATATATAATCAAATAAAAAAACTCGTCGTTGAAAGGTACAAACGGAACACCAGCATCCTGTCAATAATATTATTTGGGACCACAAAAAACTTGTATCAATAAAAAATATATCGAATATGAACGGAATACATCTCGGTCTTGTTGGGTTAAATACCTCAATAGTTGGTGGGTTCTGGATCATTAGTACAGAATTCACAACTGCTTCTGTTACAAATCTTCATCACATCTTACTCTGGGGTGGATTGATACTTACACTCGTAAGCCTATTTCTCCCCTCCCAAAGTGGAATCGGTGAGTAATTCGGAAGGTGAGCTCGGGCGACTCCCCCGAAGGGGCGGACAGATCGGACCCCTGACGCTCTGAGTAGTCGCGAACGGCGGCGGGACGAGTCCGTCGCGGTGACCACGCTTTTGTTCGGACCGGTCGCATTCGGTCTGTGGATCGAGTCGAACTCGGCCGGTGGCTCTCCCTCGCCCTCGTCCCGCTCGGCGTCTGGCTGTTCGTCGGCGGTCCGATCGCGAGCGCCGCGCTCGGCGTGCCGGTCGTCCTGCTCGGGCTGACCGGATTCGGGCTGTCGGATCGACTGTTCGACCCGGACGCCGCCTCGTCGGAGGGTGGCGTCGACGCGCGGGCCGCGGATCTCGTTCAACTCGGCGCGGCGCTCCTCGTCTTCGGGCTTCTCACCGTCGCCTCGGGTCGGTTCGAGTCCGTCTCGGTCGTCATCGCTTCGCTCCGGTCGCCGGGGGCTTCCGCCTTCGTCGCCGTCCTCGCCGGAGCGTTTCTCGGCGGCGGAATGGCGGTTCTCACGTACCGATGGGGTCGGCTCCGCGCCGTGAGTCAGACGATTTGGTTCCGAGCGGTCGGCGGCGCCGCCACGTTCGGGACGCACCTCGCGCTCCTCGTTGCGGCGCCCTCGTCGGCGTTCCTGTACGCCGCCGTGTACGCGACCGGTCGGCTGATCGCGCTCTTCCGACTGCCACCCTCCTCGCGGTGGTGAGGCCCCGGAACCGGTGAGAGGTCCGGATGCGGCATTGTCGCGGTCTCGGACTCCGGCATTTATATACCGAGGATCGACGCGAACGCTCCCGAAACCCCAGCCGTTCGCTTATAAATACTCGACGACGGATCAGCGGTGACCACTTCCAAAGCCCCAGCCGCGAGAAGGCCGTACGCTCGCTGTCGTTCGAAAGGCGCTTCGCGCCTTTCGTGATGATGAGACGCCAAAGGCGTCTCGAACCATGCTCCTCGCTCAGTCACTCCGTTCCTTCGCTGCGGTGCTTACGTCGCCTACGGCCTCCTCGCGGCTGCCCCTTTGAGTCCCGCCCCGCACAGCACCGCAGCCTCACGCCTCCCCAGCCTCGCGGCTCGTTCGGGGCTCCCTGCGGTCGCCCCTCACTCACCGCGTCCCTCGCGCGTGCTGCTCGCGGCCAAGGGCCGCTCGCAGGCACGCGCCACCGCGTTGTTGTGGTGTCAGTCTGCCGGCGGTCCAGTTCCGAGTGCGAAGCGATTAGTCGCCGCCGCCGCAAGGTTCGGTATGGAGACGACCGAGACCACGCCGGCGTTTCGCGGTTTAAAGAGTCGGGCGTCGGGACGCGTTCACGAGACCGCCGACGCGGCGGAAATCGACGGCGACGAGCGGGCGCGGGGACTCGACCCCGTCTACGACTACGACGCGGTCGACCCGGACGCGCTGTTCGACCCCGCTGCCCGCGGCGCGAGCGGCGACGCGCGGACCGCGCCCGCGACCGCCCGCGGCCACTGGCGGTTCGACGCGCTCCTCCCTTTCCCGGCCGCGGACGCGCTCACCGCGGGCGAGGGCGGCACGCCGCTCGTCGCCACCGAACGGCTCGCGGACGAGTTGGACGTCGATGCCGTGTACGTCAAAGACGAGGGGCGGAACCCGACGGGGACCGTCCTCGACCGCGGCCTCTCGCTGGCCGTGACCGCGGTGGCGGGGCGGGCGGCCGACGGCGCGGACGTCGAGCCGCTCGTCTGCGCGAGCCCGGGCAACGCCGGGCAGTCGATGGCGGCGTACGCGGGCCGGGCGGACCTGCGCTCGTACTCCTTCGTCCCCTCGCGGTGCGCGTTCTCGAACAAGTCGATGACGAACGTCCACGGCGGCGAGATGCGCGTGGTCGGCGGGCGCTTCCCGGACGCCGCCGCGGCGGTCGACGAGCAGCTGGAGACCGAGTACACCGACCTCGCGGAGTTCGTCACGCCGTACCGCCACGAGGGCGCGAAGACGGTCGCCTTCGAACTCGTCGCGGACCTCGGAGACGCCCCCGACGTCGTCGTCGTCCCGACCGGCTCCGGCGAGGTTGTCGCCGGCGTTTATAAGGGATTCGACGAACTCGACCGGATCGGCGCGATCGACGGGACTCCGAAGATCGTCGCCGCGCAGGCGTCGGGCTGCGCCCCGATCGCGGCCGCGGTCGAGCGCGGCCTCGACGGCCCGGAGCCGTGGGGCACGCCGGACACCATCTGCGGCGAACTGGAGATCCCGGACCCCGCGGGCGGCGCCGCGGCCGTCGAGGCGGTCACGGAGAGCGGCGGGACCGCGGTCGGCGTCGACGACGACGAGGTCCTCGCGAGCGCGGTCGCCGTCGCGCAGAACGAGGTCGTCGAGATGGGCGCGGCGGGCGGCGCGGCCCCCGCCGGCGCGTGGGCGCTCGCCGAGGCGGACTTCTTCGACGGCGACGAGACCGTCGTGCTGCTCAACAGCGACGCCGGGCTGAAGACGCCCGACATCCTCCGCAGCCACCTGATGGGGCAGGGAATTTAAAAGGAAGCGCCGATCCGCGGCGGAATCGGAGAGGGATCGAGGGCGGAATCGAGGTTAGTCGCGCCGCGCGAGCAGGCCGGTCGCGAGCAGCGCGAGGGCGGCCGCGACGACACCGAATCCGGGCGACTCCGCGCCTGTGTCGCCGGTGCTTTCGTCTTCGTCGCTTTCGTTCCCGTCCGCGGACGTGAGATCCGTCGAGTTGCCGTCTTCGCTGTCGGTCCCGCTGTCGTCGCCCGAGGAGTCGCCGTCTGACGAACTGTCGTCGGCCGAGCCGTCGTCGCCGCCGTCGGTCGACTCAGCGCCATCGTCTTGAAGCTCCACCACCGCGTTCGAGAGCGTCGCCGTCGAGTCGATCACGCTGCGCGGCGCCGGCTGGTTGAGGTAGTTCTCGTTCATCACGATGTAGTTGCCCTCGGTCCCCGCGGTCGTGCTGGCGTACGGTTCCGAGTCGAGGATGGCGGCCTCGGAGTCGGTGACGAGGATCACTTCCGGGTTCGTTTCGAGGATAACCTCGTCGGAGAGCTGCGGGTACTCCTCGTACTCGGCGGCGACGTTGTCCGTCCCGCCGGCGTTCATGATCGCGTCGATGAACGTGTTGTTCGCGGCGACGTAGCCGCCGCCGAGCGGGTAGAGCGCGGCGGGGCGGTCGACGTCGGCCGTCCGCTCCTCGGCGGCGTCGACCGCGTCGTACATCTCCGCGTTGGTCTCGTTAGCGGCGTCGCACGCGCCGACGAGCCGGCCGATCGTCTCCGTCTTCTCGGCGATGTCGTCGACGGACGTCGCCGCCTTGAAGTGGTAGACAGTCAGCCCCTGCTCGCGGAGCGGCTCGACGTCGGCCGCCGAGGAGTTCGGCGCCAACACCAGGTCGGGGTCGGTGTCGACGACGCGCTCGACGCTCGCGCCGAACTCGGCGGAGACGTTGGCGCGCTCCTCGGCGCCGTCGAGGTAGAGCGCGAACCGGCTCACGCCGACGACGCGGTCCTGCTCGCCGAGTTCCCACAGTGTCTGCGCGGCCGACGGATTGATCGTCGTGATCCGGTCGGGACGCTCCTCCAGCGTTACCGTCTCCCCGGTCGCGTCGGTCAGCTCGACCGGGAACCCGCAGGCGTCGTCGGTCTGCGCCGGACCGGTCCCCGTCGCGCCCGCGGTTCCGACCGCCGGCTGCGCGCCCGCGGTCGGTCCGTCGGTCGATATCGTCGGCTGTGCGCCCGCGGCGGTCCCGGCCACGCCGCCCAGCAGGGCGGTCGTCACCAGCACGGCCATCGCGATCGCGAAGCTGTTTCGCATCGCATCGACGACCGGCCTCGTCCAATAAGTATTTACCTACTACAAGTTGTGTTGGAGAACGTATGCGACCCTGGGTCCGATCGTCGCTCTGGTCGGGGGCGATAGCCGCGGTTCTGGCCGCCGTCGTCGTCGTTAGCGCTGCGATCGGTCCCGTCCGGATTCCGCCCGAGACCGTCGTCAAATCGGTGCTGAACGCGCTCTCTGTGCCGGCCGGAATCGAGACGAGCGCGAGCGGCGTCGGCCCGCTGCCGGTGCCCGGCGTCGGGCCGCTCACGCTCCCGGGGATCGACCTCGCGTTCGCGTCGCCGTTCGCGTTCCCCGTCGACTCCGTTCACCAGCAGATCGTCGTGGGCGTGCGGCTCCCGCGGATCCTGTTGGCCGCGCTCGTCGGCTTCGCGCTCGCGGCCGCGGGAACGGTGATCCAGGGGTTCTTCCGCAACCCGATGGCCGACCCCTCGATCATCGGCGTCTCCTCCGGGGCGGCGGTCGGCGCGGTCGCGTTCATCGTCTTCCCCGCTGCGCTCTCGGCGACGGTCGCGCTCCCGCTCGTCGGGTCCGTCGACCTCGCGCTCTCGCGCGGCGCGGGGACCAGCCTCTTCGCGTTCGTCGGGGCGCTCGTCGCCGCCTTCGGCGTGTACGCCATCGCGACCCGGGGCGGTCGGACGCCCGTCGCCACCCTCCTCCTGGCGGGCGTCGCGGTCCAGACGTTCCTCGGCGCGGTCGTCTCGTACCTCCAGCTACAGGCCGGCGAGTCGCTCCGCCAGATCGTCGCGTGGCTGATGGGTCACCTGTCGGGCGCCGCGTGGAGCGAGGTCGCCGTCACCGCGCTCGTCGTGCCGCCGCTTTTCGTCGTGTTGCTCGCGTACGCCCGCGACCTCAACGTCCTCCTGCTCGGCGAGGAGGAGGCCCGCGGGCTGGGCATCGCGGTGGAGCGCACGAAGCGCGTGCTGCTCGCGGCCTCGGCGCTTATCACGGCCGCCGGCGTCGCGTTCGCCGGCGTGATCGGGTTCGTGGGTCTCATCGTCCCGCACATGCTCCGGCTCGTCGTCGGTCCCGACCACCGTGTGCTGCTCCCGACCACGGCGCTCGCGGGCGGCACGTTCCTCGTCGCGGCCGACACGCTCGCGCGCTCGGCGGCCGCGGAGTACCCGGTCGGCATCATCACCGCCGCGGTCGGCGCGCCTTTCTTCATCTACCTGCTCGTGACCCGGGAGGTGTCGGAGCTGTGAGCGCGGACCGTCCCCCGGACGCCGAGGCGGCGGACGCGGCTGACGCGGCGGAGTCAGCCGCCGCGCGCGACGACCCGGCCTCGCTCCCAGACACGGCGCGGTCGTTCGGCGACACGCCGCTCTTGTCGGCGTCGGGCGTGGCCGTCTCGTTCGGCGACCTCGACGTCGTCTCCGGCGTCGACCTCCGGGTCGAGCCGGGGTCGCTCGTCGGTCTCGTCGGGCCGAACGGCGCCGGCAAGACCACGGTGTTGCGCGCGGTGACCGGCGCGGTCGAACCGGACGCCGGGACCGTCGAAATCGGCGGCGACCCGGCCGCGTCGCTGTCGGCCAAGGAGGTCGGGCGCCGCGTCGCGAGCGTCCCGCAGGCGACGAACCTCGCGTTCGACTTCCGCGTGCGCCACGTCGTCGAGATGGGGCGGACGCCGCACCTCGGCCGGTTCGACGGCCACGGCGTTGAGGACGACGCCGCGGTCGACGCCGCGATGGCCGCGGCCGACGTGGAGCGCTTCGCCGACCGGTCGATCACCGAGGTCTCCGGCGGGGAGCGCCAGCGTGTGCTGCTCGCGCGGGCCTTGGCGCAGGCGGCCCCGCTCCTCCTGCTGGACGAGCCAACCGCCAGCCTCGACGTGAACCACGCGGTCGAGACGCTCGAACTGGTGCGCTCGTTCGTCGACGACGGCGACCGGGGGGCGATCGCCGCCATCCACGACCTGGACGCGGCCGCCCGGTACTGCGACGAGGTCGTCGTCCTCGCGAACGGCGGGGTCCGGGCCGCCGGTCCGCCGGAGTCGGTGCTCTCCGCCGCCGCCGTCGGCGCCGCCTTCGACGCGGAGGCGTTCGTCGGTCGCAACCCGGCGACCGGGACGCCCGCGGTCACGGCGTTCCCGCACAGCGACGTCGAGGGGCGGCGCGTTCACGTGATCGGCACGGGTCGGCCGGCCGCGCGCGCCGTCGCTCGGCTGGCCGCCGCCGGCCACGAGCCGTCGGTCGGCGTGGTCCCGGCGGGCGACGCGGCCGCCGGCGCCGCCGCGGACGCTGGCGCGACCGCGGTGACGGCGCCGCCCTTCGAGGGACCGTCCGCGGAGACGGTCGGGGCTGCGTGCGACCTCGCCGCCACCGCGGACGCGACGCTCGCGGTCGGCTTCGAGGGTTCCGGCGACGCGGTCGGCCCGAACGGCGAGGTGGCCGCGGCCGCTGACCGCCTCGTCACCGTTTCCGCCGGCGTCGGCGACGCGGAACTGCTCGACGCGGTCGCGACCGCGACCGCCGAGGAGTGACGGGTCTGCCGCCGGCCGCCACCCGCGAAGCGTCACCGTTTATTCGTTCGCCCGCTTCTCCCCGACGATGAGCGTTCCCTGCGTCGCCGTCGCCCGCGAGCGCGGCGAGACCGTCCGGAGCCGGCTCGCCGACGCGGACGCCCTCGACGGCGACCACCAGATCGCCGTCGACGGCGACACGATCTACATCCCCGTCGCGGGCCGCGACCGGGTCCCGGCCGACCTCACGGACCGGGTCGTCGAGCGCGACGCGGAGGCACGCGATCGCCCCACGACGCCCGCGGAGATCCTCGGCTACGAGCCCTCCTTGGAGCGGCTGGGCGACATCGTCATCGTCGACGAGGACGACGACGAGCGAGCGAATGCGATCGCCGACGCCGTGATGGCGGCCGACCTCCCCTGCGAGACCGTCCTCAACCGCGCGTCGCCGATCGAGGGGGAGCTTCGGGTCCGTCAGTGGGACGTACTGGCCGGGAACGGCACCGAGACGGTCCACCGCGAGTACGGCCACGAGTTCCTCCTGGACGTCGCCGAGGTGTACTTCTCCCCGCGGCTCGCGACCGAGCGCCACCGCGTCGTCGAGCAGGTCGAATCCGGGGAGTCGGCGATCGACATGTTCGCCGGCGTGGGACCGTACGCGGTGCCGATGGCGGCCCGCGGCGCCGACGTGGTCGCGTGCGACCTCAACGAGCGCGCCGTGGAGTACCTCCGCGAGAACGCCGCGCGAAACGGCGTCGCGGACCGCGTGACCGCGATCGCGGGCGACGTGCGCGACCTCGCGGACTCGCACGCCGGGACCGCCGACCGCCTCGTGATGAACCTCCCGCACTCCGCCGACGAGTTCTTAGAGACCGCGGTCGCGCTCGCCGGCGACGACTGCGTGGTCCACTACTACGACATCCAACACGAGGACGACCCGTTCGGGCCGGGTCGCCGCGCGATCGAGACCGCCGCGGGCGACGCCTACGCGGTCGAGGTCGAGACTGAGCGCGTCGTCCGGTCGTACGCCCCCCACGAGTACAACGTCTGTCTCGACGTTCGGCTGACGCGACTTGACGGCTAATCCGCTCGCGTCGCTCGCGGGTCGAGGTCGAGACAGCGAAAACGCCGCGCCGTCCCGAGGGGGGTCGGGGCGGAGCGGCTGGGGGCCCGTCACATGACAAGCTGTCGCGGCACGAGTCGTCGGACCAGAGGCGATTTTGCGCTTGGCGCGTCGGAGACGCGTTTCACACGGTTGCCGCGACGGAACGCTGCTGGGGATGACGGCCGCGTCGAGTCGCCGTGGGGGTGACGACCGACGGAACCCTCGCCGCCCGGTACGGGCTTCGACCGGGCACGCACCGCCGGGGGAGTCGATCCCCGCCGTCTCGGCACGCGGGCGGTGTCATCACGATTAGATGGAGGTCCGAACACGTATTTAGTCTTTTTCCTTATATTCCTCTATTGTATTCGCATTTCTCTTGCGTGTTGGTGTAGAATATCTCGACTACCGTGACGAACGTGTGCTTACTACCGGTGGAATTCGCCGATTCCTCGCTCCGGAAGGGACAGGGCGGATCGCCGCTCCGTCCCCGTTTCGGAACCCTTATTTTTCCCTCCGGGAATTATTGAGTGCGCCGGGGTAGCTCAGCTGGCAGAGCGATTCCTTCGTAAGGAATAGGTCGAGGGTTCAAATCCCTCCTCCGGCTTTTCTGCCGACTCGACGCCGACTCGGAGAGTCTCGACCCCCTACGGAGTTCTGATCGTTCGGTCACCGCCACTCGCTGTTTGATTTATATTCTCGAAACAATATTAGGTGTGTGATTATCTACCAAGGAGGCGTACACCGTGATATGCGACCAGAATACGACTGCGACAGCGAGGAAGTGTACGAGTGTTTCAAATGCGGTCGGCGAACGGAATCGCCCGGCCAGTGCGAGTGCGGCGGCGAACTGCGTCACATCGGACGCTCGCGGGACCTGTGACCGGCGTCGCACCCGATCGTTCTCGGTTCGTCGCCGGTCCGATCAGTCGCTCCCGGTAGCGTCGGCTCCGTCACTTCCGTTGGCGTCGTCACTCCCGTCGGCGTCGTCGCTCTCTTCGGCCGTCTCGGTCTTCCCGTCCTCGCCGTCCCCACTCGAATCGTTTTCCGGATCGTAGTCGGGGAGCGAGAGGACGTTCTCGCGGCCCAGCCGGAAGCCGTCGAGGTCGCCCTCGTCGCGCAGCCCCGTCACCACCTGGCTCGTCTTCGCGGCGGTCCAGTCCAGCTCCTCGGCCACCCGCTTCTGTTTCATCCGTCCGCCCTCCGACTCGATCAGCCGAAGCACCTGCTCTTCGTTGCTCAGCAGGTCGCTGTCGACGGGGGGCGCGCCTTCCGATTCGGTCGCGGAGTCCGCGTCGGCCTCGGCTTCGGCCGCCGGTTCTCCGCTCGCGCTGGCGGCCGCTCCGTCTGCCGTGTCGGTCGGGTCCGCGTCGGCGGTGCTCGCGTTGGCCGCGCTCGCGCCCGCGTCGGCGGTGCTCGCGTCGTCTGCTGCTGCGTCGCCTGCTGCCGCGTCGCTTGCTGCCGCGGTGTCGGTCTCTTCGGGTGAGACGACTCCCGCGCCCTCGCCGTCGGCTCCCCCTCGCCGACGATAGGCGACGGCTCCGCCTGCGACGACGAGGAGACCGAGAAGCGCGACGAGTCCGGCGGTCGGTATCCCCGAGAGCGTTCCCGCGGGGGCGACCGCGATCCGCGGCTGGCCGGCCGAGAAGTCGACGGGACCGTTCCAGACGACGGACCGCTCGCGCACCTCGCTCGGGTCCGGCGTCGTCTCCGCGAGGCGGTACCCCTCCGGCCACGAGACGATGAGCGAGGAGGAGTCGTCGAGGAACAGGCCGTCGACCGCGTCGCCGACGCGCAGCCGGTCCCCGTCGACGGCGGCGAAGTTCGTCCACTCGAACCGGTAGGTCAACACGCCGTACGACTGCGGGAGCTCGCGGCGCTCGGCGGTCACGGTCGCGTTCGACACGGTCATGTTGCGGCCGGTCGTCTCCTCGGCGGTCCTCGCGGTCGAGACCATCCGCTCGCGAAAGCGGCTCGTGTACGCCTCGGTGTCGTTCTCGACGTCTGCGCGGAGCTGTTCGAACGCCTGCTCCTCCTCGTCGGTGCCGAGCCGGATCCGGTACTCGACGGTCCACCGCGCGTCGCCGTCCGGCTGGACGGCGACCTCCATCGACACGTCGTCCGGTTCGACGTCCATCTGCGCGAACCCGCCCTCGAACGGGACGGCGCCCGCGCCGCCGGCGCCGAGCGCGAGACCGGCGGCTCCGAGCAGGGCGACGACGAGGAGGACCGACGCTCGCTGCACGGACAAATTCACAAGAGGTGCCGTGAAATTCCTTCCCATCCGCGGCGGCCCCGACCGCCCGCCGGGAATCGGTTTACGCAGGGACCCGCGTTCACCGTTCGACGCCGCTCACGCGGAGCGGACCCACGGATCGTCGACTATCGAAGCCAAGACGCCCGCCGTCCGTTCGAGCGAGGGAGGGCCGCTGCCGCCACCCAATCCGTCGGAGCCGTCACCGCTCGAACCGCCTCCCCCGGACCCGCGTCCGGAGCCGGCGGGCGGGCCGTTCGACGCGTCGCCGTCTCCGTCGTCGGTCGCGTTACCCTCTCCCGGCGGTCCGCCAGAGCCGTTCCCCGGTCCCGCTCCTGACGCTCCCGCAGAGTCGTTCCCCGGTCCCGCCTCAGGCGGTCCGCCAGAGTCGTTCCCCGGTCCCGCTCCTGACGCTCCCGCAGAGTCGTTCCCCGGTCCCGCCTCAGGCGGTCCGCCAGAGCCGTTCCCCGGTCCCGCTCCCGGCGCTCCCGCAGATCCGTTTCCGGGACCGCCGACGCCCGGGCCGTTCCCGGGCGGACCGGCGTCGCCCGGCGGGCCGCGGTCGGTCGCGTTGCCCGGCGGACCGCGTCGGTTCGCTCCGACCGGCCCGCCGACGCCCTTGCCGGCTACGCCGCGGGCGATGGCGGCGACCTCGGGCCCGCTAAGCTCGTTCGCGCGCTCTCGAAGGGTCGACAGCCGCTCGTCGTCGACGCCCGTCTCGTTGCGGACGACAGCCGGGAGTTCCCCGGCTGCGCTTGCGCTCCGGTTCAGCCCCCGGGAGAGCGTCTCGATCCGCGCGGTCGTCGTCGCCATCCGCGCGGCGTACGCGCCCTGACTCAACTCGCCGGCCGCGCGTCGCTCGCGGAGCTCCCGCTGTTGCTGTTCCAGTTCCGCGAGCCGCTCTTCGGTCCGGTTCAGGCGCTCCGCGACGACGCCGGCACGGCTCTCGTTGGTCTCGGCCTCCCGGAGTCCGACCTCGAAGGCGCGCGACTCCACCTCGCCCTCGATCTCGGCGCCCTGAACGCCGACGACGCCGGATAGACGCTCTCCGGGACTGAGGTCGGGCGTCGCGTTCGCGCCGCTCGCGTTCTCGCCGCCGGAGTCCGCGCCGCTCCCGTTCGTCGTCGGATCGGTCTGTGCGGTCGCTACTCCCGCCGGCGCGGCGGCGGCGGCCCCGACGATCACCGCCGCGGCGACGGCCGCGACGACGAGGCTCGCGATCCATCGGTTCATTACCGGACCGTACGCGCTCCGCACCTATATATCCGGAACTCCGTTAAGCCGGATCAACGCGGATTAATCGCAGGACGCGGCGGGGACGGACGACGCCTCGAAAATCCCCGTCGTCGCGGAGCTGCCGTCCTCTCGAGTCCTCCAGCGTCGCGACTCAGTACGTCTTCGCGAAGTAGGCGGTCCGCTCGGCGGTCTCGTCGCACATCGCACACGTCTCGTCGGCGTCGCCGTCGGCGAGGGGGTCCTCGTCCTCGAACGGGACCATCACGATCTCGGCGGCCAGCGGCTCCTTGATCGGCTCCTCGCAGGCCTCGTCGCCGCACCACGGCGCCTTCACGTAGCCGCCGTGCTGTCCGAGGGTCCCCAAGATGTCGGCGCGGTCGTCGGCCTCGCGCACGCCGTCGTCGAGGGTCTTCTCGGCGGTCGCGTACAGCTTGGCGTAGATCTCGTCGAACTCCTCGCGGACGGTCTCCGCGACGCCCTCGCGGTCGACCTCGATGCTCTCACCGTCGGGGCGGTGGACGAGCGTCAGCTCCTCGTCGTCGACCTCGTGGGGACCGATCTCGATCCGGAGCGGGACGCCGTTCAGCTCGTGTTCGTTGAACTTGAACCCGGGGTTGCGCTCGTCGCGGTCGTCGAGCTCGACGCGGACGCCGGCCTCGTCGAGTTCGTCGACCACGCCCTCGGCGTACTCCAGCACGTCGTCTTTCGTGTCCTCTTGCCAGATGGGGACGACGACGACCTGCGTGGGTGCGACCGTGTGCGGGAGGACCAGCCCCTGCTCGTCGGAGTGGGTCATGATCAGCGCGCCCAGCGCGCGCCACGAGAGCCCCCACGAGGTGGTGTGGGCGACGCGCTCCTCCTCGTCCTCGTCGGAGTAGGTGATGTCGAACGCCTCCGCGAACGACTGGCCGAGGTGGTGGGAGGTGCCCGCCTGGACCGACTTCCCGTCGGGCATCAGCGCCTCGACGGTCGTCGTCGTGTCCGCGCCGGGGAACTTGTCGTGGTCGGGCTTTTGGCCCTTCAGGACGGGCAGCGCGAGCAGATCCTCGTAGACGGACTCGTACTGGTCGAGTCGGGTCATCGTCTCCTCCCAGGCGTCCTCGCTCGTGGCGTGGGCGGTGTGGCCCTCCTGCCAGAGGAACTCCTTCGTGCGGAAGAACGGCTTCGTCTCGGTCGCCTCCCACCGGACGACCGAACACCACTGGTTCACGCGCAGCGGGAGGTCGCGGTGGCTCCGCACCCACTGCGAGATGTACGGCGTGATGATCGACTCGGAGGTCGGGCGGACGGCGAGCCGCTCCTCCAGCTCCTTGTTGCCCGCCTCTTCGACCCACGCCACCTCGGGGTCGAACCCCTCGACGATGTCCTTCTCCCGTTCGAGGTACGACTCGGGGATGAACAGCGGGAAGTAGGCGTTCTGGACGCCCGTCTCCTTGAACTTCGCGTCGAGGAACCCCTGGAGCCGCTCCCAGACCGCGTACGCCCGCGGGCGGGTGACGATGAAGCCGCTCATCCCCTCCGGCCCGTAGTCGGCCAGCCCCGCCTTCTGTACGACCTCGGCGTACCACTCGCCGGTGTTGTGCGTCTTGGACTCGGTGATCCCGAGCTCCTGGTCGTCGTCGCTCATTACTCTCGAAAGCGGGTGTCGCGGGCTTAAAAGGTCCGAACCCGACCGCCGCGCCTCGGTGCCGGGTCCACCCGCCGGCGTCGTTGGGGGCTGTTTACGTCCCACGCGGACGGAATCCACGGAAACGTTAACCGCCTCGCGTCGCCTATCTCGCGCATGGACCTGTCGGGGTTGCGTCGACACGCGCCGCAGTCGCTCGCCGGGCGGCGGGAGGCGGCGGTGCTGGCGCCGGTGATCGAGCGCGGCGGCGACGCCCACCTCCTCTTCACCAAGCGCGCCGCGCACCTCGGCGAGCACCCCGGACAGATGAGCTTCCCCGGCGGTGGCCGCGAGCCGATCGACCGGACGCTGACGGACACCGCGCTGCGCGAGGCCGACGAGGAGGTCGGGATGCGGCCGGACGAGGTCGACGTGGTCGGCCGTCTCGACGACACGCGCACGTCGAGCAAGTACGCGGTCCGCCCGTTCGTCGGCGTCGCGCCCGACCGCGAGTACATTCCCGACGAGTCGGAGGTCGCGGAGGTGGCGGTCCTCTCGGTCGCCGCGCTCACCGACCCCGCGAACTACGAGTCGGAGCGCCGCGTCGGCCACCCGGAGTACGGCGACCACCGCGTCCACTACTTCCACGTCGACGGCTACACCGTCTGGGGCGTGACGGGCCGGATGGTCGTCCAACTGCTGGAGCGAACGACCGACTGGCGCGCGCCCGCGGAACCGGACCGGGTCGTCGGGGCGGACGCCGAACTCCCTATTTAGGTTGTTGTCGGCGGGAAAATTGCTGTTGAGGAGTCAGTCGTCTGTTTAAAAATAATCGACAGCGGATCGACGGCGAACACTTCCAAAGCCCCAGTCGCGAGGCGGACGCACGCTCGTTGCGCGCTTCAGTCGCTCGCTCCGCTCGCTCCTTCCAGTGCTTACATCGCCTGCGCCCGCCTCGCGACTGCCCCTTTGAGTCCCGCCCGACCGCGACCGCACGGCACCTCACACCTCCCCAGCCTCGTCGCGGCCGCTTAAAAGCGGCCGCGACTCCCTCGCGCGTGCGATTCGCGCCGCAACGCGGCGCTCATCGGCACGCGCCGACCGCGGGTGTGTCTCCAATCGGTCGTCGTTTCCGCGGTCGCCGCACTCTCCCGTTTATAAATAGCTGAACTCTCCGCCTCACTCGGCCGGGTCGACTTCGAGCCGCAGCGCGAGGTCGGCCCCGTCGGCCAGCGCGTCGACGAGGTCGCGGTCGAGGTCGGCCGCGGCGCCGTCGCCGTCGACGAACATCGTGCGCTCGTCGTCGGTGTAGTCGCTGGTGCGCCCGACCATCGAGCGGTCGTCGAGCAGGGTGAGTTCGGGGTCGCCGCGGCCCGTAATGGTCTCTCGGTACTCATCGTCGCCCGCGTCGACGACGAACGTCGCCTCGATCGTCGCGTCCGCGTCTTGGCACGCCTCACGGAACTCGGCCGAGAAGTCCCGGGGGGTCCGGTCCGCATCGATCCCGACGATACAGTCGCCGGCGGGGGTGAGCCAGTCGTCGGTCGTGAGTTCGACGGTGCTCGCATGCTCGGCGGTGACGTTCTCGTGGCCGACCGCGCGGACCACCTCGACGTGGGGGTCGTCGGCGTCGTCGCTCATTGTCGCCGGTCGGCCGCGACGCGACAAGTGGCCGTCGCTTCGGGGGCGGGAATCGGCTCGGAGGAGTGGGTCGGTCAGACGTCGGCGCCCTCGGCGAGCGCGGGGACGAGTCGGGCGGGGTTCTTCGCCAGCACGCGGGCCATCAGGTCCTCGGAGACGTCGAGGGTGAGCACCTCCATCACGCCGACGTTCGGGTGGACGTCGGGCGCGCCGGAGCCGAAGAGGACGCGGTCGGGGTGTTCCAGCACGCCGCGTTCGAGCACCTCGCGGTACCGCACCGCGCTCGTGTCGACGTACACGCGGTCGTGGTCGTCCAGCAGGTCCAGCGTCTGATTCATCAGTTCCGCGTCCAGCGGATACCCGCCGAAGCTCCCGAGGACGAGCGGGAGGTCGTAGCCGAGCAGCTCCGTCTCGACCGCCTCCGGCGGGAACTCCCGGCCCGCGTGGACGAAGAGGGGGAGGTCGGCGTCCTCCAGTCGGCGGAGCACGTCCTCGTTCGGGAGGCCGTCGACGTGGGGCGCCAGCGTGAAGCCGTGGAAGCGGTCGTCGTAGGAGTACTGCTCGACGTCGTCCGGCCGGGTGTGGTGGTCGTCGCGCTCGGCGCGGAGGTTCCGAACGACCGACACCGGTCCGGTCCCCGGGTCGCGAGGGCCGTTGAGGCGGGCGAACGCGACGAACGGGCGGTCGATAGACAGCCGGGCGACCGCGTTGTTCGCGCGGAGGTAGCTCCGCCCGGTGGCGCGCTGCCCCGGACTGGCGACCGCGCGGACAATCCCCGCCTGGAGCATCTCGCGTTCCAGTCGCTCCGGCGAGATGTCTCGCCCGTGGGTGGCGACCGACGACTCGTCGGGGTCGAGGGTCGCGCGGGTGTCGACGATCCGGAAGTCGTGTTCGAGCCCGAGCATGGCCGCTCTCTACCGGCCTGTCTCGGGCGACCCGCATGTGCCTGTCGGTCGCACGGCGAGTCCTCGGCGGCGTGGGCGACGACGACCCTCTCCCCCGCCTCGGTGCCCAGTCACGGGCCCGCGGTCGAGACGATCTTGATCACGTCGCCCTCGGTCAGCTCCCGGTCTTCGCCGATCCGGCGCGAGGCGCGCGCGTCGACGGCGTGGAGGTACCCCTCGCCGATGTCGGAGTGGACCGCGTAGGCGAGGTCGAGCGGCGTCGCCCCCGATCGCAGCAGGAAGGCGTCCGGGAGGACGTTCCCTGTCCCGTCAGTCCACTTGCCGGCGTCCTGGACCGGGTAGGCGGTGATGCGATCGAGCAGGTCGTAGACGGCCGCGTTCAGCGCCGCCTGAACGCCCGTCCCGTCGTGTTCCGCCATCGACCCGCGGAGCGCGTCGAGACCGGCGCGCTGGTCGTCGGAGATGTCGCCGACGATTTCGAACGACTCGTCGCCCGGATCGTAGTCGACGACGCCCGCCTCCGCGGCCCGCCGGAGGGCGAGTTCGCCGTCGGCGGTCGCGGGGATCACGGGCTTGTCGGTCCCCTCACGGATGCGGTCGACCGCGCCCTCGGGCGCCGCGTCGACCTTGTTCGCGACGACGACGATGGGCTTGGTGCGGCGGCGGACCGCCCGCGCGAGCGCCTCGCGGTCGTCGTCGGTCCACGCCTTCGGGTCGTCGGGGTACTCCAGCCCGCGGAGGACCGCGGTCACGTCGTGCTCGGTCGCGCCGAACCCGGTGAGCAGCTCCGAGAGCGCGGCTTCGAGGTCGAAGTCGGGCGCGCGCGACTTGCGCTCGACGCTCTCCCAGTTACCGTCGACGATGCCCGCAAGCCACAGGTCCATCTCTGCTTCGATGAAGTCCACGTCGTCGAGGGGGTCGTGGCTCCCGACCTCGACGGGTTCGCCCTCGGCGTTCGTCGCCCCGGAGGCGTCGACGACGTTCAACACGACGTCCGCGTTCGTCAGCTCGTCGAGGAACTGGTTGCCGAGTCCCTTTCCCTCGTGCGCCCCCGGCACCAGCCCCGCCACGTCGAGCAGTTCGACCGGGACGTAGCGCTTCCCGTCGTGGCAGTTCTCGTTGTCGCAGCGCTCCTTGCGGTCGAGACACGGACAGCGCGTCCGGACGTGGGTCACCCCGCGGTTGGCGTCGATGGTCGTGAACGGGTAGTTCGCGACGTCGACGTCGGCCATCGTGCCGGCGGTATAAAAGGTGGACTTGCCGGCGTTCGGCTTGCCCGCGAGCGCGACCGTGAGCATACCCGAGGGTCGCGGCCCCGCGAAAAGCGCCTTTCGGTCGGCCGCGGGGACATGAGGGATTCGAGACACGGAACGATAACCAGTCGTCTAGCTGTTGGTGTTCTCGAAGGTGTCAAAAATAATATATTAGGTCCCATGGCGTCAGTACACGGAACCCATGAACCGCTCAGTACAGAGAACTCACAGACTAGAGTCGGCCTACACCTCTCTCACTTCTGTTAGGAACGGCTTGCGTGATACAATGGCTAAGTCTGACAGTTCTCGTGAGTGGTTTATTCGGCCTGATTTAGCTTAGAATCTATTCTTCTCTCGTGGTATGTCTTAAATAAATACAGTAGAATCCCGATAACGGATATAAACAGTCCAATCGGAATAATCCAAATACTAGTTAATAGAGTCAAAAGAAGGGAGATGAATATAAGCAAGATGCCGACCGCAACAATATCTTTCGGCTCCATATTTTATGTTAGATATCTATATTTATAAATTGTAGCTTCGCTATTCCGCGCTGTATCTCGCACGACGATCTGAACACCTCTCTAAGCTAGTAGAATCCTCGGCGGCCAACACGCACTCTTCAAGGACCGGACGTTTCAGTCGATAATCTATCTGAAGAAGAGAATTCCAGCAGAGCTAGATCTTACCAAAGTCTGAAGTTCACGTTGTCGGTGAATGATTATACCATCTTCTCAACAGAAGCGGCTATGCCACGGTAATCGCGTACAGGACGACACAGAGGCTGATAACTGTCACGAGACCCCGTACGAGTAAGACGACGCCGTTCCCTGCTCCAACCATATCGGCGAGCATGACGGCCACGTATACCCCTACCGTCAGCAGACCGATACCGACTGCAAGCACCCGCATCTTCGCAGAGCCATTTCGTCGGTACCCTCGGTAAGCTAGCGTAGCGACAAACAGTCCCACGACGGCAGTGACGCCGCGAGCTACCGACACCACACTGAGCAGTTCTATCACCAGCAAACTCTCTGCTATCACCGTATCCCACCTCCGTACACGATCCACAGGATCGTCCCCAACCCGAATAGCTCACAGCCACTGACGAGTATCGACCGGCCGACAGTCCCGATGTCGGTCGCCGTCGGTAACCCGACGCGAAGCAACTCAGGAACCGTAATCAGGAAGATGAGACCGACTGCGAGCCAAAGCATCCCGCGATGAGATGGTCCTCGACGGTAACCACGAACCAGAACTACGGCGATCGTCAGCGACAACGCTACTGAGAGCACGGAAAGGACGAGCACCCCGAGTGCGATGAGGGGGTCAGTCCCAGTCGCATCCAACTGTAAGAGGAGCATTTCAGGACAACCCCTCGAACAGATCTGTGAACCGGTCGGCAGGATCGGTTGGCGAGCGCGTCACTGCTACTTCGTAGCCCCCATCGGCGAACGTGACGGTGACAGTCTCGACTGTAGCTACATACCGCTTGTAGTGATGGCCGTCGGGGTCCAGCTCCTGTTGTTCGGCCACGAGGTCTGCGTCCTGTAACCGGTTGAGACGCCGGTACGCCGTCGCGTCGGACATCTCACAGGCCGTACAGAGTTCATCGACTGACATCGGTTCAATTGTGAGGTGAGCGAGGATCGCCCGGGCGTACTCGTCGTCGAGTACCGCCAAGACAGCATCCTCGTCCTCGTCCATATACGTGCCAGACACGGGTACAAGTAAAAAACCCGTCACAGCTTCTGGGTCGGAAGCCGTGCCTACGATGCTACTTGTACCCGTCCTCTTGCGTCGTGTATGTCGTTACGATCGACGATTGACCGCGTCATACCGACCGCCCTGAGTCAGTGGGCTCTCCGACTCCTCTGGCCGGTCTGGAATAATGAGCAACGTCGACTGCGTGCGCCACTTCGTGCGCTACTACCGACGGTGCTGACCTTCATTCTCCTTGCTGTCCTCCAGACTACGATCCGAGCCAGGTTCGAGCACCCCGTCCGAGAACTCCTTGAACTGACTGGCATTGGCATCATTCTCATCGGTGCAATTCTCTTCGGTCGCACGAGTTATTGATCGACGCCCAGTGAGTGGATTCGGGCTTTCGTTCGACCGAGAGTGGTGGCGCTCATTCGCTGTTGGTGGACTCGTCGCCACCGCGATCAACGGCGGGGCACTCGTAATGTCCCTCGGTGCTGGTTGGGCTACATTTGTTGGCGTGATGCGCGGATCCGGCGATCTACCGTTCATACCTGCGATGGGGATCGTGTTCGCGTATATCGCGCTCGCAGCCGCGTGGGAAGAGTTCATTCTGCGCGGTGCGATGTTACAGAACCTTGCCGAGGGATCGAATGGATTCGTTCCCCAGTGGATGGCCGTCGGTCTCGCAGTGACTCTCAGCACGCTCGTGTTTGCGTTTCTACACGGCGGAAAAATAACGCATCCCAGCCACTATGGGTACTACCTGATCGCTGGACTAGTACTGAGTGGCGTATACGTGCTAACCGGTGAACTCGCACTCAGCATCGGCTTTCACGTGTTCTATAATTTCACACAAAGCGCGATATTCGGACTGGGACATTCACAGCAGACGCCGGAACTCCTCGCCGTTGACATTGTCGGCCCTCCGCGCTGGATTGGAGAAGAGGGGCTCGTCTTTGTCGGCTTCGCCATCCTCGGTGGCCTGGTACTGATCGCGTATATTCACTGGCGTGATGGATCACTCGAACTGGACGATCGCGTAACCAGCTACGCCGGACGGTAACTTACTCGATTCAATACCAATGCCAACCGCATTCCCTTACCGCACTCCTGTCGATCACGCGCCGCATGAACGGACGAACATCATTGTTGACGACGAGCAACCAAGTGACGTACTCCAGACGGTCTCCTCAGATACCGCACAGCAGATACTGGCGAGGCTTGACGGCGAACCAGCAACAACTTCAGACATCGCTGAGGCTATCGACACATCCATCCAGAACGCCAAGTATCACTTAGATCGCCTCTGCGAAGCTAACATCGTCGAAGCCGTCGATACGTGGTACTCTAGAAAAGGAACCGAGATGACGGTCTACGCACTCTCTGTGGAACAACTAGTTGTTCAGTTTGGAGACTCCATCCCGGAAACACAGCGGTGAGTCACACTGCTTCCGAGGGCAGAAGCCTACGACTTCAGTCATGGGGAACTGGGTGAGAAATCCACTTCAGCAACGCCGAACGGAAGCCGCTACTGAGTAGCCGAGATGGTTCGCTTTCGTAGGGAGTCAGTTTATTCACGACTGAAGTTGGGAGGCTCTGCCCTCGGAATCAATGTGAACTATACATCATTCGACAATGATGGCACCACGGTGTCCGAGAGCATGGTGGGGTTTACAGCCGTATCTGAAGACGCCAGCTTCAGAGAACGTTTCTTCGAAGTGGACGCCAGACTCGACGTGAAGCGACTCGCTACCGAAGTCACCGTCTTTGAATTCGATATTATGTGCGCCCCCGTTCCCGGTCCACGACCACCGAACTGTCGTACCGGTTGAGACTTTCACTGCGTGGGGGTCGAACGCCAAGTGACCACCATTACCTTTCGCTCCGGTGGTGATCTCGACAAGGTCAGTGTCTGTTTGATCCGTAATGGTCCCGTCGTATTCGTTTGTTCCAGCGAGCCATTCATCAACAGCCGGATACTCGCTCGACGGCGCAGTGTCGACCACGACGACACCTCGCATCCCCGCATCGGCATACGGTTCGCTGACGTATTTGTACGCCCCTTCCGCGTCGAAGGTGTGCTCAAATATTTCCCCAGCCTCCGAAAGCGGCTCCCCACTGTCGAAGGTCCCATCGGTAGCTACAACATTGTACTCAGCGTCATTCGCGACCCACTCCCACGTTACCGTGGTCTCTGGTGTCACCTTGATCGCGGGCGGGGAGAACGAGTTTGTATTTGACATGCCGAGGTACACCGTCGGCGGGTCGTCATACCGGAGATCGCGGATCTGGTGCGTCTGTGGATCATTCGCGGTTGCGAGCCAAGTGTCAAGAGAGTCCTCTCCATCGCTATCGTCTACTGTGGCGGTTGTACTAGTCCCGTGCGTTTGAAGTGCGCTAAACCCTGTTAGCGAACCGATTCCAACAGCTGTACTTGCGGCAAGGAACGTGCGGCGATTGTTGGAGGGCATTGTGTATGGTCATCAGAGTGAGAATATATACAAACTTGTGGGTAGTTTAAGTCTGTTAGAATTAGGCCGTTTAGATTCTGTTACGGGGAGATTGACATCCTCCTCCGCCTGAAACGGTCGGTGTCGCAGTGAAGTAGGTGGAGTCGTCGTACACATCTCGACGGTGCGCCGAGTGTGGGTTCACGGCAGATCAGAATTACACGAGTCGAAACGACTTCCAGTGTCTGAAATGCGAGTCGGAAGCGAACGCGGACTACAACGCGTCGAGGAACATGGGTATGCGGTATGTCCGTCGAGACCAACAGTCGTCTCGGCGGACGGGCGACAGTCACCTCGCTCTGAATCCTGATATTGAGCTCAACATACCTCGTCATTCTCTCGCGAACGTTTGCTCAACCGCAGAGCGAGATGCCTCAGTTCCCTATGGCGTCAACACGACGGCTTGGCCGGACCACGGTCTTCGCGCTTATTGGCGGACTGATCGTCACTGTCTCGGTCATGCTTGGTACAGTTCTCTTGGTTCTCCCCGGGCTGTTTCTGGCAGCCTCGTTCCTCTTTTTCATCTTTGCTGTCTCTGTCGAAGATCGCGGGATCATCAGTAGTCTCAGGCGGAGCTGGGTTTTGGCTCGTGGATCTCGGCTCAAGCTCGGAGTCCTCATTATTGTGAGTGCGCTCTTCAGCGGTGTCATCGGTGCGATCTCGCCGTTGTTAACTCTCGCTGACCTATCGGTCGCTGCCGATATTGTAACGGTCGTTCTCACAACGGTGTTCTTCGTGCCATATTACGCCATCATCGCGCCGGCGTACCTCCAGTTGCGAGATGGAGAGGACGCTTCGAACCGAACGACGCAGAACCCGGTTGACGCGTCAAAAATCCCTGAACACTAATCGACCCCAAGCGCGGAATCATTTTCTCGGAACCGATTCCTCCTTATCCCTCTGTGAATTGCCCGAGAATCGATCTTGAGAGACCCTTTTGAAATATTTTTTTGCTCTGTTGAAATCCTCAGCAGGTGATACATCTTGGCCAGTTATCGTCAATACAGGCACTACAGGTTTCGACGATGACGTGTCCGAAAATGGGGTTTCAACAGAGTCAGCTTGTGATATACGAGAGATAAACGCATTGGAGGCGGTCACAACCGCTCTCTCGTCTCGACCAGCTCACAGATTCATTTCCGAGCGACGATCCGCAACACGTCCTCGTCGGCCAGCTCGTGGCTCTTCCCGACCTGCTGGTCGTCGTGTTTCGCGCTCTCACCGGAGACCCGCGCAAATTTGAATCGCTCGTCGAACTCGCCGCCGATCTTCGAACAGGCGTCGCCGACGGTGTCACCCTCGAATAAGATCAGGGGCTCCTCGTAGTCGACGCCGCGGCCCGGCTTGTCCATATAAATGCGAATAACCCCCAGCTCCTCCCAGAGCCGCTCCTTGAGTCCGTCGAGACCGAGCTCCTTCTCGGCCGAGATGAAGAGCACGTCGTCGGGATCCAGGTCGCGCTCGCGCAGTTGCTCTTTCACGGTCGGGAGGTAGCTCTTGTCGATGAGGTCCGCCTTGTTGACAGTGACCATCGAGGGGAGGTACTCGCGGTTGTCCATCACGGCGTCGACCAGCTCGTCGATGGTGAGGTCGTGGGGGATGGTCACCTTCGCGTTGACGTAGCCGTACTCGCGGAGGACCTGCTTGACCGTCTCCTCGTCGAGGCTCACCTCGTCGCTCATCGTCACGCCGAGGCCGTCCTTGTGCGTCTTGCGGATGTTGATGTTCGGCGGCTCGGTGTCGAGGCGGATGTTGGTCGCGTACAGCTCCTCGCGCAGGCGGTCGTACTGCTCGATCTCGAAGACCGAGAGCATGAACACGACGAGATCCGCCGTCCGGACGACCGAGAGAACCTCCTTCCCGCCTCCGCGGCCGCCCGCGGCGCCCTCGATCAGCCCGGGAACGTCGAGGATCTGGATGTTCGCGCCGCGGTACTGCAGCATGCCCGGGTTGACATCGAGGGTGGTGAACTCGTAGGATCCGACCTCGCTGTCGGCGTTGGTGAGGGCGTTGATGAGGGTGGACTTGCCGACGCTCGGGAACCCGACCAAGGCGACCGTGGCGTCGCCGTGCTTCTCGACCGCGTAGCCGTGGCCGCCGCCGGCGGAGGACTGGTTCTCCAGCTTCTCTTTTTCTCCGCGAGCTTCGCCTTCAGGCGCCCGATGTGAGCCTCCGTGGACTTGTTGTAGGGCGTCTCGGCGATCTCCTCGCGGAGGTCTTCGATCTCCTCCTCCAGTCCCATTACCCGTTTCTCGGCCGGTCGGCTCGTTAAAGGTGTTCCTTCGGATCGCCGGCCGGGAAGTGGGATTCAGCTCCGCCAACGCCCGGCCGCGAACCGTCGGATCCCCGCCGGGAGAGTGGTTGGCACGCCGATACTTCGACACGGTTATATCGCCGACGCGTAACTCTCGGACACGTCGAATGCCAGATCCGTCGAGCCTTCGAGACAGCACACAGATCGTCCTCCCGCGCCACGCGCTCGACGGTCACCGGGAGTGTCTCGAAAACCGGTTCACCGTCACCGTCGTCGAGCTGCCGGAGCGGTACCGGATCATCGGCAGCCCGGTCGAGATCAAAGCCGTGAGCGACTATCTCACGCGTAACGGCGTCGCCGTCGCGTAACGGAACCGCCGATGCGGACTCCTTCCGCCCTGTTCGGAGGCTTGAAGTCATCGCTCGTTGAGACCACGTGACGATGCTCTCCCGTCGGGCGCTGCTCGGCTCGGGCGTCGCCGGTTTCGGCGGTATCGCCGGCTGTGTCGGCGACGCACCGAGTACCGATTCCGACGCAGACGACACCGACGGCGACACCGACGCTGGCGCCGACGGAGACGCGGCCGGGAACGGGAGAGACGCCGACCCCACGCGGATCGGGTTCGTCGGCGACATGATGCTCGGGCGCAGCGTCGCCGACCGCTGGGCCGAAGGCGACGATCCCGGTGCCGTCTGGGGACGACGCTCCCGCGGCTCCGCGAACTCGACGCGCTCGTCGGGAACCTGGAGTGTTGCGTCTCCGACCGCGGCGAGCGCTGGCCGGACAAGACCTACTACTTCCGAGCGCCGCCGTCGTTCGCGGCCCCCGCGCTGAAGGCGGCGGGGGCGTCGTTCGTCTCGCTCGCCAACAACCACGTCCTCGACTATCGCGAGCCGGCGCTCCGCGACACGCGTCGACACCTCGCGGACGCGGGTATCTCCCGCGCGGGCGCTGGAACGAACGCCGACGAGGCGCTCGAACCCGCGACGTTCGAGGCGGGCGACCTCACCGTGGCCGCGTTCGGTCTCACCGATCAGTCGACCGCGTTCGCGGCGACCGACGACGGCCCGGGCACCGCGCTGGCGCGGCTCGACCCCGCCGTGCGCGAGACCCGCGCCCTCGTCGGCGACGCCCTCGACCGGGTCGCCGACCGCGATCCGGACCTGGTCGTCGCCTCGCTCCACTGGGGATCGAACTGGGAGACCGAACCCCGCCGGGTCCACGAGCGGTTCGGCCGGTGGCTCGTCGATCAGGGGGTCGACGTGGTCCACGGCCACAGCGCGCACGTCCTCCAGGGCGTCGAGGTGTACGAGGGCCGACCGATCGTCTACGACGCGGGCGACTTCGTCGACGACTACGTCAGCTACCGCGACCGCGAGGGCGTCCGCAACAAGCGGAGCGCACTGTTCGAGCTGGTCGTTCGCGACGGCGACCTCACCGCGCTCGACGTCACGCCGACCGAGATCGTCGACGAGACCGCGACCCTCGCAGACGGAGAAGTCGCCGAGTGGGTGCGGGAGACGGTCGCCGAGCGCTCCGCGCCGTACGACACGGCGGTCGAGGGGATCGACGGCGAGCGCGACGACGGCCGACTCCGGATCCCGCTGGGCGGGGAGTAACCCGCAGCGCCGTCCAACGTCTCGGCGGCGTCGATCCCCTCAATCCCCAGACGGCTCGGGCTTCCGGATCCCCACGGCGGCTGCTGGGGTCCAAACCCTATTTGGTCCGATGCTCCAAGTGTGCCCGTGACGAACACCAACCGCGAGTGGATCTTCGCCGAGCGACCCGAAGGCGAACCGGACATGGACAGCTTCGAACTGCGCGAGACCGACGTACCCTCTCCCGACCCCGGCGAGCTCCTCGTTCGAATCCGGTACCTCTCGGTCGACCCGTACATGCGCGGCCGGATGCGCGACGCCGAGTCGTACGCCGAGCCGTGGGACGTGGGCGATACGCTCAAGGGCGGCGTCGTCGGCGAAGTGGTCGAGAGCGCGAGCGACGCGTACGACGCGGGCGACCTCGTGACCGGCGAGGGGCGCTGGGCCGACTACGCGACCGTCGACGCCGACGACGTCGCGCCCGTCGATCCGACGGTCGCTGACCCCGAGGCGTACCTCGGCGTCCTCGGGATGCCCGGCCGGACCGCCTACTTCGGTCTCCTCGAAGTGGGCGAACCCAAGCCCGGCGACACGGTCGTCGTCTCCGGCGCGGCGGGCGCTGTCGGCTCCGTCGTCGGCCAGATCGCGAAGCGCAACGGCTGCCGCGTGGTCGGCTTCGCCGGCAGCGACGAGAAGACCGACTGGCTCACCGACGACCTCGGCTTCGACGCCGCGATCAACTACAAGGAGACCGACGACTACCGCGCCGCGCTCGACGAGGCGGCGCCCGACGGCGTCGACGTGTACTTCGACAACGTCGGCGGCCCGATCACGGACGCCGTGTTCACGAAGCTCAACCTCGACGCGCGCGTCGCGGTCTGCGGCCAGATCGCCCACTACAACGACGAGGGTGTCCCGACCGGGCCGCGGAAGCTCCCGCAGCTGATCTCCGTGCGAGCGAAGGTCGAAGGACTGCTCGTCGGCGACTTCGCCACCCGGTTCGGCGAGGCGAGCGAGCGCCTCGCCCGCTGGGTCGCGAGCGGCGACCTCGAACACCGCGAGACGGTCGTGGAGGGGCTGGAGAACGCGCCCGACGCCTTCCTCGGGCTGTTCTCCGGCGACAACATCGGTAAGCAGGTGGTGCGGGTGTCGGCCGCGGACGGGGAGTGAGACAGCTCCGCCGCCGTCACTCGACGGAGGCGGGCACGGGCCGCTCCTCTCCCGAGACGTGCGCCTCGGAGTGGTAGAACGCCTCTCCGGTCTCGGCGTCGAACAGGTGGAGCCGGGCGGGGTCGTACGTGACCGACACCGTCTCGCCGGCGCCGACGTCCGTCCGCGGCGCCGCCTGGACGTTACACGACGCGTCCCCGATCGAGCAGTGTAAGAGCAGGCTGTCTCCGAGTGGCTCCCGCACGTTCACCGTCGCGTCGATCCGCGGCAGCCCGTCGTCCGTCCGCGGGTCCGGGAGGCGGAAGTCCTCCGGGCGAACGCCGAGGACGGCGCGCCGACCGTCGTCGAGCGACGCCTCGCCGACGCCGTTTCGGTCGGTCACAACCGGATCGTCCGCGTCCGCGAGCGGGAGCGGGATATCGAACGCGTCGTGAACGGCGCGGCCGTCCTCGACGTCGACGGGGATCATGTTCATCGCGGGGTCGCCGATGAACTCGGCGACGAACCGGTTCGCCGGGAAGTCGTACAGCCGCTGCGGCTCGTCGACCTGCATGATTCCCCCTCGTTCATGACGACGACCCGCTCGCCGAGCGTCATCGCCTCCGTCTGGTCGTGGGTGACGTAGACGGTCGTCGTTCCGAGCGTCGAGTGGAGCCGGGCCAGCTCGGCGCGCATCTCGATCCGGAGCTTCGCGTCGAGGTTGCTCAGCGGCTCGTCCATCAGGAAGGCGTCCGGATCGCGGACGATGGCGCGGCCGAGCGCCACGCGCTGTCGCTCGCCGCCCGACAGCGCCTCGGGCTTGCGGTCGAGGAGGTCGGCGATGTCGAGGGTGTCGGCCGCCTCCGCGACGCGGCGCTCGATCTCCTCGTCGCCGAAGTCGCCGCTGGACTTCATCCCGAAGGTAATGTTGCGCCGCCCGGTCATGTGCGGGTACAGCGCGTAGTTCTGGAACACCATTGCGACGTTCCGGTCCTTCGGTTCGACGGCGGTGACGTCCCGGCCGTCCATCTCGATCCGGCCGTCGGTCGCCGATTCGAGACCGGCGAGCAGGCGCAGCGTCGTGCTCTTGCCGCAGCCGCTCGGGCCGACGATGACGAGGAACTCCCCGTCCTTGACGTCGAGGTCGATACCGTCGACGGCGACCACGTCGTCGAACTTCTTTCGCAGGTTCCGTAGTGTTACTGTCGTCATTGTTACTTTTGTTGGATGTTGAACGTCTTCAGGAGCGGTTTGCGGAACACGATCATCAACAGTAGCGGCGGCAAAAGCGTCAGCGTCGAGCCAGCCATCACGAGCGACCACGAGAGCTGGCCGCCCTGAACGTCGCCCTGGAGCAGCTGGAGTCCGACCTGCGCGACCTGATTGGCCTCGGAGTCGATGATGATCAGCGGCCAGAGGTACTGGTTCCACGCGTAGACGAACATGATGATCGAGACGCCGACGAGGACCCCCTTCGACATCGGCAGCAGCACGAACAGCATGAACCGGAGCGGGCCGACGCCGTCGAGCTTCGCCGTCTCGACGATCGAGGCCGGGATCGACAGGAAGTGCTGGCGCAGGATGAACACGGTCGTGGCGCTCGCGACGTACGGGACGGTGATCGCGAGGATCGTGTTGCTCCACCCGAGGTCGTTCATCAGCTGAAACAGCGGAACGAACCGCACGGGGACGGGCAGGAGAAGCGTGAACAGGATGAACAGGAACACGAGGTCCTTGTACGGAATTCGGTAGTAGACGACCGCCATCGCCGCGAACACGGAGATGACGAGCTTGCCGACGACGATCACGAGCGACATCGCCAGCGAGTTCCACATGAACCGGCCGAACCGGTAGTCGACCAGCGCCTCGCGGTAGTTCTCGACGGCGTAGCTTCCGGGCAGCAGGTCGCCGAGGCTTGTCACGACGCCCGTCTCTTTGGTGCTGACGATCACCGCGACGGCGACGGGGAACACGACCGCGAGGGCGAGCACCCACAGCTGGAGGTGCGTCCCCGGACTCGCGCCGCGGACGGTCTCGGTCGACCGGTCGCGCCGGAGCGCGTCGGCCCCTCGTTTCGCGTACTGGAGTAGCGCCGGCATCTCAGGCACCGTAGTAGGAGTACTCGTCGGTCACTCGGAACTGTACGAGCATCAGCGCGCCCACGACGAGGAACAGCACGACCGACTTCGCCGAGGCGACGCCGAAGTTGAAAAAGGAGAACCCCTCCTGGTACAGATCGAAGATCAGGATGTTCGTCGCGTTCGACGGGCCGCCGCTCGTGAGGAGGTCGACGAACGCGAACGTGCTGAAGAACGCGTAGATGGTGTTGATGACGACGAGGAAGAACAGCGTCGGCGTCATGATCGGCACGTACACCGAGACGAGCCGCCGGAGGCCGCTCACGCCGTCGAGTTCGGCGGTCTCCGTGAGGGTGTCGGGGACGTTGTTCATCGCCGCGATCATGAAGATAACGTTGTAGCCGATCTGCTTCCAGATTGCCGCGAGCGCGACGACGACGAACGCCTGCGGGCCGTCGTTGAACCAGTCGACGTCGACGCCGAGCGCCTCTATCGGCCCGGTCAACACGCCGAGAGTCGGGTGCGCGATGAACAGGAACACCAGCGCCCCGACCGCGGGTGGGAGCGCGTACGGCCAGATCACGCTGATCAGGTACACCCCCTGTCCGGTGTCCACCTCGTGGATGAGGAAGGTGAGGTACAGGGAGACGGCTATGACGCCGATCACGACGACGGCGGCGAACAGCACAGAGAGCAGCACGCTCGAATGGTACCCCGAATCGGTCACCAGCGCGGCGTAGTTCTCCAGCCCGACGAACTCGTCGCCTCCCCCGAACCCGGAGTCGAAGAAGCTGGTCCGCACGGCCATCGCCGTCGGGTAGTACAGGAAGACGACCGAGACGAGCAGCGTCGGCAACAGCAGCAGCCCGGACTCGATCCGGCTGTCGAAAATCTCGCGCGTTGACATGCGTGTACCCTCGTGGTCAGTCGTAGTACTCGGCCAGCACGTCGTCGACCTCCGCTTTGAGCGACTCGATCTCGCCGCCGATATCGTCCGCGTTCAGGATGTCCACCGACTTGTCCTGAATCACCGTCTGGACGTTCCGCGCCGGACCGAGGAGCGCCCGCTTGGTCGCCGGGTCGCTCGCGTCGCCGTTCTGGAGCTGATCGAGCGCGACCCCGTACATCGGGTTCTCCTCGAACCACCCCTCCTCGCGGAGCGCGTCGACCGACGGCTGCGTGATCGGGTAGTAGCCCGACCCCTTGTGCCACTCCGTCTGGACTTCCGGCTGGGACATGTACTCGAGCAGTCGACCGATGTCCTCGTACCGTTCCTCGGGCAGCCCGTCGGGGACGTAGAAGGACGCGCCGCCGATCACCGGTCCCACGCGGGTCTCGCTGATGCTCGGGTACGGGGCCGCGTCGACCGTGAAGTCCTCGGAGTCGGCTATCAGGCCGGCGACCGACGCGGTGCTGGTGAGCACCATCGCGGCCTCCTGCTCGACGAACAGCGAGGTCGCCTCGCCCCACGCCTCGATCCCTGGGTTCGTGTAGAGACCGTCGTCGGCCATCCCCTTCCACCACTCGTAGAGGTCGTACGCCGCGTCGGGGGTCCGGAACTCGGTCGGGGTCCCAGCGTGGCCGTTCTCCGCGTCCGTCAGCAGCTCGCCCTCGAACCCGTACCACGTCTCGACGAACCACACGTGGTTCGGCCAGGTGATCCCGTACTGCGTCACGTCCTGGTCGACGAGCTGCTCCGACGCGCTGCGCACCTCGGCCAGCGTCCGCGGCGGATCATCGGGGTCCAGCCCGGCCGCCTCGAAAGCGTCCCGGTTGATGTACATGATCGCGTTCGAGTTGTTGAACGGGAGCGAGGCGAGCTCGCCGTCGACGGTGAAGAACTCCGCGACGTTGTCGAGGAAGACGTCGGCGTCGAACTCGTCGGGGAGGATCTCCTCGACCGGCCGCACCTGATCCGTGTCGAGCACCTGCTGGGCGAACAGCGAGTCCACCTGGAGCATGTCCGAGACGTTCCCTGAGTCGAACGCCGAGAGGGTGTTCGTCAGGACGTTCTCGTAGGAGTCCTGGAACTCCATGTTCACGCCCGTCCCGGACTGCTCTTCGAAGTCCGCGGCGATCCCGTCGAGGGTCTCGCCGTTCGTCCCGCCCATCGCGTGCCAGACGGTGAGCTCCTCGTTGATCGGCGAGAACTGCGCGCCGCCGCTACTCCCGCCGCCCAGACAGCCCGCCAGTCCGGTGGCTGCCGCGAGCGCGGCCCCTGTCGTCGCAAGCGTGTTTCGACGTGAGACTCCGGTCGGCTCCTCGGTGTGTTGCGCCATACACGTCCGGGTTCCCGAACATCCGGTATAACCGCTGCTAATAGGGGTACGTGGCGCTACGAGCCGGTTCGTGGAACTATATACCGATACGTGCGGCCCGGTAGCAGTTACGAGGCGTTCGAAGCCGCGGACGCCGACCGCTCACTCGCGGACGAGCGTCGAGTAGTCGGCGATGAGTCCGTCGACGCCGGCGTCGAGCAGCCGGTCCGCCCGGTACCACGAGTCGACCGTCCAGGCGTTGACCGCCCAGCCGCGGTCCCGCGCCGTCCGCACCAGGTCTGTCCCGCCGAAGCGCGCGTCGTCGAAGAACGGCGTGCCGGGGACCATCGCCGCGGGCGGGTGGACCGCGTCGGCGTCGTACGCCTCGGCGATCGCGACCCCGTCCGCGACCGACTCCCACAGGATCGGCGCGAGCGACGCGGTCGACCGCTCGGAGGCGACGGCGAGCGCCGCCTCGTAGAACGACGAGAAGAGGACTTCGTGGTCGTGTCCGTCGAGGATTTCGACCACTCGCTCGACGAACGGTCGCCAGACGGACCGCTGCGCTTCGAGGGCGTCCTCGTCGAGTTTCTCGGCGAACCGGAGGGAGGTACTTCCCGGGTTCTTCAGTTCGACGTTGACGCCGACGTCCGCCGGGATCGATTCGAGCAGCTCCCCGAGCCGCGGCACCGTCTCCCCGCTCCGGAGCACTTCCGCGCTCGTGACGGTCTCCGTGTCAGTCTCCCAGACCACGCCCGTCTCGTCGGTGAGTCCCAGCCCGTCGTCGCGGCCCGAGAGCTCGTCGTCGTGGAACGCCACCACGTCGCCGTCGGCGGTCGGCACGACGTCGACCTCGACGAGGTCGGCGCGGCGTCCGGGTCCCTCCTCGCGGGTCGCCGCCCGCGCCGCCGCGCGCGTGTTCTCCGGGTTCTCCCCCGCGAATCCCCGATGGGCGATCAGCGTCGGGTCGGTCGTCCGTTCGGGGGACTCGCCGGCGGACGCCGAGTCCGTCCCGCCGTCGGTCCGGGGGCGCGAGACGGACGCGACCCCGACGGCCCCCGCCGCCGCGGTCGCGGTCCCCAGCAGCAGGGCGCGCCGTCGCCGGGAGCCGAGGGCAGCCCCGAACCCGCCGGTCGCGTCTCGCTCCCTGCCAGAGGCCGCGTCGACCGCATGGGACGAACTCGACGAACCACACACCGGACACCCGAGACGAGGGACCTCCGTCATGGTTCGGTCACCGTGCGCCGCGCTGATAGCTACTGGTATGTGCGCTATTGAGCGATACGTATCTGTGGCTGTCCTCGCGACTGCCGCGGTTCAAATCCGCTCCTGCTCTCTCGCTCAGTCGCTACGCTCCTTCGCTCAGTGCGCGGGACCGGATTCGAACCGGCGGACCCCTACGGGATAGCGTCCTAAGCGCTACGCCTTTGGCCTGGCTCGGCAACCCGCGCGCAGACTGAGGTAAGCGAAACCGACTCAAGAACCTGACGAACCGCCAGGAGCGACGCGATTTATAAACAACTGCGGTGGCGCGTGCCGACGAGCGCCCGTAGGGCGCGAGTCGCACGCGCGAGGGACGCCGCGAGCGACCGGAGGGAGCGAGCGGCAGCGAGGCGCGACGCGCCTCTGGAAGCCGGCGGCTCCGCCGCCGGCGACGAGGCTGGGGAGGTGTGAGGCTGTTGTGCGGGGCGGGACTCAAAGGGGCGGCCGCGAGGGCGAAGACGCGCGACGCAAGGACCACAGGAGCGAACGGAGTGAGCGACGAGGACCGCAGCGAGCGCATCGAGCCCTCGCGGCCGGGGCTTTGGAGGTGGTCACCGCGCGAGTATCCTCTTATAAATGACCGGCTGAGTCTGCGAAGGGAGTCACCGCACCGTGAACGACTTATCAGCAGTACTCACAGCCGCAGTACGCGTCACAGACCGGGTTGTCGCAGTCGGCGCCGCGGGCCGAGCAGTGTTCCCGACCGTGTCGGATCAGGAGGACGTGAAGCGGGTAGATCAGCTCGTCGGGGACCTGCTCGTCTAACACCTCGTGTGCGCGCTCGTTCGAGGCCGACTCCGGCACCAGCCCGAACCGCTTCGAGACGCGCTCGACGTGGGTGTCGACCGCCATCGTCGGCTTCCCGAAGTGGAAGTTCAACACGACGCTGGCGGTCTTCGGGCCGACGCCCTTGATCTCCGTCAACCAGTCTTTCGCGTCGTCGGTCGCCATCGCGTCGAGGAACGCCAGCGAGTACGCGCCGCCCGTCTGCTCGCGGATCGCGGTCAGCGCGCGCTGGATCCGTGCGGCCTTCTGGTCCGGCAGCCCGGCCACCCGGATCGTCTCCTTCAGTTCCTCGTGATCGGCCGCCTCGATGGCCGCGAAGTCGTCGTAGCGGTCGAACAGCGCCTCCGAGGCCCGCCGGGTGTTCTCGTCGGCGACGTTCTGCGAGAGGATCGTCGTCACCAGCTGGCGGACGCCCTCGCCCGGTTCGGCGGTCGGGTCCGCCCCGTGTTCGGCGGTCCGGTCGACCGGGTCGTACAGCGACACGAGGTCGTCGTGAAGCGCCCGAACCCGCGTCTCGTCCCACGTCTGCGTCGACATACGCGCGCTACGTGCGCGGTCGACTTCAGGGCGGCGGACGCGGTCGGAACCGCGCCGGAGCGGCGGACGCAGTTGGAACCGCGCCGGAGCGGCGGACGCGGTCGTTTATATACCTCCCTCGACTACCCCGGCGCGTGTACCGCGCGAGCGACCGAGTCGACAACGAGGCGTGGATCGAACTCCTCGAAGAGGCGTGCGTCTCGCTCGAATCTGGACGAGGAGACGCGCTCGACCGCGGTCGATCTCTTCCTCTCGCGCGCCCCCGACGACGACCGCGGGAAGCGCGTCGCCGCCGCCGCCAGCCTCTACGCCGCCGGCCTGATCCGCGGCGAGGAGCGCTCGCAGTCCGCCGTCGCCGACGCGATGGACGTCTCGCGGCTCTCGGTCCAGAAGCGCTGGAAGCCCATTCTCGAAGACGCCGGCTTCTCGCCCCCATCGTGGTGAGTCCTGGCTATGTCGGGTGACTGCCCTCCTTCCGCGGTGAGTCCCGGATACGCCGGATAACGACCCTCTCCAGCGGTGTTCCCTTGGATCTCTCGACAGCGACAGATTTATTATCCAACGTAAAGTGTCCTTTACTGTAAAGCGAGCTTTACACAGGTTTCGCGCTCGCTTTACCCTCCACCATGAGCGAACACACGACCTCCGCAACGACTCGGCCCTCCACCCGAAAACGGTACAAACGCGTCGCGTACGCCTTACTCGGCGCCGGCATCCTCGCGCTGTGGATCGGTATCGCCCTCGACCGGTTCGTCCTCGGCGTCGCCTGCTACTGGGCCGGCGGCATCGGCATGGGACTCGTCCAGCGATTCAGCCCGGTCGAGCTGTACGACGAGCGAGACATCACCATCGAGCGCAAGGCCAGCCAGAACACGATGAACGTCTTCGCGTACGTGTTCATCCTCGGGACGCCCGGCGGACTCGCGTTAGAGGAGAGCGGCGTCGTCACGCTCCCCGGAGAGTTCTACGGCGCGACGTGGACTCTCTTCGCGGTCTTCGTCGTTTTCGGCGCGTCCGTCCTCTACCACAAGTACCGGTCATGAGAAACGACATCAGCGACCGGCGCGCGGAGACCGGCGAGAGTCAGGCCGACCTCGCCGCCGCCATCGGGGTCACGCGCCAGACGATCAACGCGATCGAACGCGAGCGCTACGACCCCTCGCTGGAGCTGGCCTTCAAGTTGGCCGACCACTTCGACTGCCGGATCGAGGACCTGTTCGAGCCGACAGACGAAGACGGTTAACAACTCTCACAGCCGACGGAAAACACTTGTAACCGGCCGGCGAACCGTAGAGACCGATGACCGGTCCCCCGACGCCGCGGCGGACTCCCCGCCGCCGACCGTTCTTAGCGGCGCTCGCGACGAGTGGTCTCGCGGCCCTCACCGGTTGTGCCTCCGAGTCGGGGCCGACGCCCGAGACCGATCCCTCCTCCGGCTCGCCGGTCGAAGTGCTCCACAACTGGACGTCCGGTCCCAACATGCTCGCGAGCGAGTCGTTCGCCGCGGCGTTCCGCGAGGCCCACCCGTCGGTTCCGACGGACGTGCGACCCGTCGCGGACGCCGACGTCGACGACCTCCTCGTGCGGCGCGTCGAGGGGGGCGACCCGCCCGGGACCGTCGGAACTGTTCCGGGGGAGAATCTGGCTCCCTTCGACGACTCGCTGGCGACGGTCGACGACGTGTGGACCGGAGAACTGACCGACGCTCATCCCCCGCTCGCTCGCGAGGTGTGCCGTCGGGACGGCGCCTATCGAGCCGTTCCGGTCGCTGCCTTCCGGGTCGACACCGTCTACTACAACGTCGATATCCTCGACGACGTCGGCGTCGCTCCCGCCTCGCTCTCGTCCGTCGACGGGCTCCTCGCGGCCGCCGAGGCCGTCGCGGCGTCGTCGTCGACTGACGCGCGACCGCTCGGCCACGCGCTCGGCCGGCCGCGGCCCACGCTCCAGCTGTTCGCCGCTCTGCTCGCCACCGTCGACCCCGAGGCCTACCGCGGGTTCATCTCGGGCGGCGAGCCTCGATCCGCCGTCCGCGAGGCGGTGGCGGCGACGTCGCGGCTCCTCTCCGCCGTCGGAGACGACGCGGCCGACGTCCAGATCGAAGCGGGCCGTCGGGTCGGAAGCGGTGCGGCGGCCGTCGTCCAATCCGGCTCGTGGCTGTCGGCGTCCCTCCGGCGCGCCGGGTTCGGACACCGGAGCGAAGCGGGGACGGGGAGTTGGGGAGTCGTCGGTCTCGGCGACGCTCCGGTCGTCTTGTACGACGCGTTCGTCCCGCCGGCGGGATCCCCCTCGCCCGAGGGAGCCGCCGCGTGGCTCGCGTTCGCGGGGTCCGAGACCGGTCAGGTCGCGTTCAACAGCCTGCCGTCGGCGGCGGCCCGTCCGGACCCCTCCCCCGAAGAGCGGGAGACCCCGCCCGTACCGCGGGGGTCTATCCCACCGCGGACCGACGTCTCGCCCGACCGGTTCGAGCCGCCGCTGACGACCGTCACACGATCATACCGCGACGCGGACGAGCGCCTACCGTCGATGGCCCACGGGCTGGCGTTCCCGCCCGCGACGCTCGGCGCGCTGCTCGAAACGGTCGACGAACGGCTGGTGAGCGCCGAGACCGTCGACGTCGGCGCGGCGACCGACGCGCTCGTCGCGGCTGTCACCGACGCGTGACCCTACACACTCCGGACTTTCCGCCGCACTCTTCCGCTCCTACCGTGGCGTCGCCACGACGCCGAGGTGATCCTCGTGATATCGGTCGAGCCGCCGCGTCTCCAGAATCTCGTAGGTCTCCCGGAGCCGGTCGAGCGCCCCTTCGAACACCGTCTCCGGGGCGGCCGTCACGTCCTCGCTGCGCGCTTTGACCGCCAACAGGAGCCGGCCGTCGTCGGCCAGGAACTCCGCGTTGCGGACGGCCACGTCTGCCTGCCCGCGTGTGGCAACGTCCTGAACGATCGCGTCGACGTCGGTCTCGACGACGTGCGCGTACGTCTCCGGCTTCCGCGCGTCCTTGAGCAGCGGGAACAGTCGGTTGCGGGACGCGGCGGCGTCGAGCAGGTCACGCGCTGGCCGCGGCGCGAACTCGACCGCGTAGGTGGGACCGGCGAAGTCGGCGACGTGGCTGACCGTCGTGCCGCTCGCGGCGCCGAGGTAGAGGACCGTCTCGCCGCCAGCCAGCCCCGTCTCCAACCCCAGTTCGAGCATCCCGCCGAGCTTCGAGCGCTCGGGGTCCCACGCGCGCCAGCCGTCGGCGGTCGGCTCGCCGTACACCGGCTCGCCCCGGGTCGCCAGCCGCCGCGTTCCGTCTATCTCGCGGCGTTCGACGCCGTCGGGGAGGTCGGCGTCACTCATCGTCGGACCCTCCGTCGGTCGTCGCTTCGTCGTCCTCACTGTCGCTATCCCTTTCGTCGTCCGCCCGCGCCCGGATCGTCGCCATTCGCTCGCGGAGGTCGTCGTGGAGGCGCTCGCGTCGCTCGCCGGCGTAGTGGTCCGCGCGGGCCGCGAGCGTCAGCTTCCCGGCGAGCGCACGCGCGGCAGACCCTCGATCCTCGGGCCGCGTCCCCCGAACGAACTCGTGGGTGTAGATGATCCCGTGTTTCGGCGAGGGGGCCCGCCCCGAGAGGTGTGCGAACAGCGCGTCCTCGGCGCCGAGCACCTGAACCGTCCCGGACGGCTTCTTCGCGAGGGGTTCCAGTCCGCCCGCGAGCGCGATCAGCCGCGCGGCGAGTTCCGGCTCGGCCATCTCGGTGAGGTTCGGCGCGACCGCGGGCGCGATCCGCCCGATGGTCTCGGCGAGCGTCGCCCGCTCGTCGTCGAGTTCGACGGCGCGCTCGGCGAGGGAGACCGCCCGCCGCTCGACCTCGCTTTCCGGCTCTCGCGCCGCAATCGCCCGGGCGCCTTCGATTCCCGGGTCGACCTCGTCGAAGAGGCTCCCGCCCCACTCGACGGCGCGCTCGGCGAGTTCGTTGGCGACGCGCTCGCAGTCGTCCATGGCCCGCACCGCGTGGATCAGCTGCGCGTCGTCGGCGCGCTCGCGCTCGCGGACCGCCTCTCGGGTCGCGCGCGTCGTCGCGGCCTTGAGCCGGTCGTAGTACTCGTCCGTGTCGTCCGCGAACCCGGTCTCGACGGCGCGTGCCGGCCAGTCGGCGGGCGACGCGGCGGTCCCGTCGCGAACCCGCGCCGCGGTCGCGTCGTCGTCACTCTCCGTCTCGATGTCGTTCCCGTCGGCCGCCTCCGACGGAAGTGTCTCGAACCAGCCGCCCCCGCCGTCGGACGCCGCGTTCGCGTCCGGTCCGGCGTCGGTGTCGCTCATTGCCGGCGGCTACTCGCCCCGCCGGTATAGACGTTCCCGATGCGACTGGCGGTCACTCGCCCCGCGTCCCGCTCGCGCGGGTCCGGAGTTCATGCGGGTCCGGAGTTCATGCGGGTCCGGCGGTCATGCGGGTCCGGCGGTCACGCCGCCGCGTCGGCTTCGACGGTTTCGTCGGTCTCGTCGCCGTCTGCCTCGTCCTCGTTACCGTCCGCGAACACGCCGCCGGCGCCGGACTTCAGTTCGGAGAGCGTCGCGCCCGCCAGTCCGCCCAGCGCGCCGCCGGTACTGGCCGCGTTCCGGCTCCACAGTCCGCCGACCGCGGCGCCCACAGCGGCGCCCACGGCCGCGTACTTCGCCCTGTCGACCGCGTTTCGGATTCGTCCCATACCTCCTATATCTTGTCGATTCATAAAAATGTGTCTGCGAAAACCACGGATTAGGGTGGTCGACGCGGGTGGACCGATCGATGCGGTTGCCGTCGCTCCGCCTTACTGGAGCCGCTTCGTCGTCTCCACGAGGGGGTGTCGCGCGTAGTCGACGATCTCGATGTCGTCGACGGCGCGAAGCCCCTCCTTCTCGGCGGTCTTCGCCATTCCCAGGTCGACCGGCGTCTGCGGGACGATCACGTACGCGTCCATCGTCTCGATGCCGGCCTCGCGGGCGGCCATGGCCCGGTGGTGGCCGTCGGCGAGGTAGAGCGTGCCGTCGTTGTCGATGACGACGAGCGGCTCCGCCAGCCCGTGTTCCAGCTCGTACTGTCGCCCCTCCAGTTCGTCGGCGTACACCCGCGCCTGCGTCGGGGTCAGGGCCGCGATCTCCACCTCGCGGCGCTCCTCGTCGAGTTCGACGCCGTGGATCTGCGAGAGGGTTCGCATCAGCTTCCCGACCTTGCCGGGTGTCGCCCGTTCGATCTGCGAGCGGACCACGTCGGTGTTCGAGATGATCCCGACGAGGTTGTCGGCGTCGTCGACGACCGGGAGCCGCTGGATGCCGGAGCGTAGGATCACCCGCGCGGCGTCGGTCACTTTCATGTCCGGGTGCGCGACGATCAGGTCCTCCGTCATCACCGTGAACACGGGGGCGTCGTCGTCCGCGAGCAGCAGGTCCCCGGCCGAGACGAACCCCTCGACGGTGCGGCCCTGCGTCACCGGGAACCCGTTGTGTCCGTCGCTGTCGGCCATGCGGCGCGCGACGGTCGTCACCGTCTCGTCCGGGCTGACCGTCTCCACCTCGCGGGTCATGTACTCCCCGACGGTCGGTTTCCCGCTCATCGTCTAGCGTAGACGCTCCCGGAATAAAAAGAAGGTGGCGCCCCCGGAGAGAAGGGCGGGACGGCGGGCCGCCGGAAGACGGGCGGGGCGGCGGCCCGCCGGAAGACGGGCGGGGCGGCAGCCCCGGGAGAGGGGGCGGGACGGCCGCTCAGCGGTGGGATGCGAGAACAGAGAAACCGCGAAGAGAAGCGGTACCGCTTACTGCGGACTCGGGCTGGACGGGCTGGAGACGTTGCTGTCCTTCAGCGTCGACCCCGTGATCGATTTCAGCCGGGAGACGAGCGAGTCCTTCTCGGTCTCGCCTTCGAGGGCGATGTCGAGGACCTCGCTGATGTGCGAGACGGGGATGATCTCGATCATCTCCTCGTACTCGTCTTCGATCATCACGTCCTGCTCGTTGGCCGCGGGACGATCACTCGGTCGCAACCGGCCTTCGCGGCCGCCTCGATCTTGTGGGTGACCCCGCCGACGGGGAGCACGTCGCCGCGGACCGAAAGCGAGCCGGTCATCGCGAGGCTCTGGTCGACGCCGACGTTCTCCAGCGCGGAGATGACGGCGGTCGCGACCGTGATCGAGGCGGAGTCGCCGTCGACGCCCTGCTGGCCCGTCTGGATGAACTGGATGTGGATGTCCTTCTCGGAGATGTTCTCGTCGGAGAACTTCTTGATGATCGCCGAGACGTTCTGGACCGACTCCTCGGCCATCTCCTTGAGCTGGCCGGTGGCGATCACCTGCCCGCCGCTCTGGGTCGGCGTCACCTCGGCCATCACCGGGAGCATGATCCCCGAGTCCTCGCCCATCACGGCGAGACCGTTGACGCGCCCGACGACGTAGCCGTCGGAGACCTGTAGCTCGTAGTCCTTCCGGCGCTCGATGTAGTCGTCGGCGAGCTGCTGTTCGATCGACCGCGAGCGGCCCTTCGCCTGAAGCACGTGGTCGCGGGTGGTGTAGTCGGCGTCCTCGCCGCGGGCGATGTCGCCCGCGACACGGACAAGTCCGCCGAGGTTCCGGAACAGCAGGGTGAGGTGGCCCTTCCGGCCGGAGCGGCGCTTGGCCTCGAGGATGACCTCCTCGACGGCCTCGGCCGTGAACTCCGGCAGGCGACCGTCCTTCGCGACCTCCTGGGCGATGAACCGGACGTACTTCCGGCGCATCTCCGGGGTGTCCTCGATGGTGTCCTCCATGTACACCTCGTAGCCGTACCCCTTGATACGGCTGCGGAGCGCCGGGTGCATGTTCTCCATCGCGTCGAGGTTCCCGGCCGCGATCATGACGAAGTCCGTCGGGACCGGCTCGGTCTGGACCATCGCGCCCGAGGAGCGCTCGGACTGACCCGTGATCGAGAACTCGCCCTCCTGGATCGCCGTCATGAGGTGCTGCTGGCTGCGGATGTCGAGCGTGTTGATCTCGTCGATGAACAGCACGCCCTTGTTCGCCTTGTGGATGGCGCCCGCCTCGACGCGGTCGTGGCTGGGCGTCTCCATCCCGCCGGACTGGAACGGGTCGTGCCGGACGTCGCCGAGCAGCGCGCCGGCGTGCGCGCCGGTGGCGTCGCGGAACGGCGCCGTCTTCGTGTCGCCGTTGTTCACCAGCAGGTTCGGGATCATCGCGTCCGACCCGCGGTTGAGGTACCGGAAGACGAGGTACACCACGCCGGCCGCGATGATGCCGACGAGGATCTGGCCGACGATGATGAGCGCGTAACCCAGCACGACGGCGATGATGATCCACATGAGGAGCGACCGCATCTGGTTGCGCTTGCGCGCCTCCTCGCGGTGCGCCTCGACGATCTGGTCGCCCTTACCGGCCGGCACCGTCCGCACCTTCGGCTTATTGCCGTCGTCGGGGTTGTGATACACTAAGACGTCCTGAAGCTCCTCTTTGGGGAGGAGTTCGGACATCGCCTTCGCCAGCATCGACTTCCCCGTCCCGGGCGAGCCGATCATCATCACGTGGCGGCGCTGTTTCGCCGCCTTGATGATCACGTCGCGGGCGTGTTCCTGCCCGATGACCTGGTCGACGAGCCGGTCGGGAATTTCGAGTTCGGCGGTCGTGTCGATCTTGAGTCCGCCGAGGAGGTCGTCCTCGTCGGGGTCCTCGTCGATATCGGCGCCCTCGACCTCGACGGTGCTGCCGAGCTCGTCGATCCCGCCGTCGTCGGCCGGATCGGCTGTCTCGCCGTTCCGGCTCCCGTCGGGACCCTCTCCGACGACTTCGCCGTCGTCGAACCCGTCCCCCTCGTCGACGACGACGCCGTCGTCCCAGGGTTCGTCCGCGCCGTCGGGGTCCGCTTCGTCGGGGTTCTCGTCGTCGGGGTCCGCGGCCGACTCCCCGCCGGAGTCCGCGACCGGGTCCTCGTCGACGCCGGGTTCGCTCGCCGGACCGTCGTCGGGCTCGGAGTCGCCGCTCGGGGCGTCCTCGCCGTCTCCCGCCGGATTCGAGTCGTCGACGCCGCCGTGGGGCGGTTCGTCGGGGTCGTCGGCCGTCGGGTCGTTCGTGTCCTTCTCGTTGCTCATAGAATCGAGTGTCGCTATCGAAAAGGACGGGTCGGCTACTGATATACTTTCTCCCCCGGAGGCACCACCCCGGTGGCATCAAACGCCGTTCTGAAGCCGTGTATCCGACGATCTCTCCCTGCGAGCGTTCCCACGGGGTTTATAAATGACGCCGACGGTACGTAGATTCATGCGGGGGTTTTACATCGGCCGGTATCAGCCGTTCCACGACGGTCACCAGCACATGGTGGAAGAGATCGCGGCGGAGGTCGACGAGCTCGTCCTGGGAATCGGCTCCGCCGGCGACTCCCACACCACGCGGAACCCCTTCACTGCCGGCGAGCGCGTGATGATGGTGACGAAGGCCGTCGAGGAGCTGGAGGCCACCACCTACGTGGTCCCCATCGAGGATCTCGACCGCAACTCCGTCTGGGTGAGCCACGTCCAGAGCATGACCCCGCGGTTCGACGTCGCGTACTCGAACAACCCGCTCGTGGTCCGACTGTTCGAGGAGGCCGGCGTCGAGGTGCGCCAGTCGCCGATGTTCCGCCGCGACGTGCTCGAGGGGACCGAACTCCGCGAGCGGATGATCCGCGGCCGCGACTGGGAGGGCCTCGTCCCCGACGCCGTCGTCGACGTGATCCGCGAGGTCGACGGCGTCGAGCGCATCCGCCGGATCGCCGAGACCGACGCGAACGGCGACGAACCCTCCGACGAATAGCCCGCCGCCGCCCGTTCCTTTTAAACCCACGCCGGACGCGGGTTCTGACATGATCACGCTCACCTCGGACTTCGGGTCGCCGTACCCCGCCGCGATGAAGGGAGTGATTCGCCGGCACACGAACGCCGAGATGATCGACGTCGCGCACGACCTGCCGCGCGGTGATCCCCGCGCGGCGGCCTTCTGGCTCCGGTTCGTCCTCCCGGAGTTCCCGCCGGCGGTCCACTGCGCCGTCGTCGACCCCGGCGTCGGCACCGACCGCGACGCCCTGGTCGTCCGCGCCGGCGCACACGTCCTCGTCGCGCCCGACAACGGACTCGCGATGCCGCCGGCCAGGGCGCTGGCGCCCGACGAGTCGGACGTCGAGGTTTGGACCATCGCGGTCGACGAGCCGGCGAGCGAGACGTTCCACGGCCGGGACGTGTTCGCCCCGACCGCGGCCCGCGTCCGGACCGCGCTCGACGACGACCTGGCGGCGCCGAACGGCGCTCCCGACGCCGACGCGGTCGCCGAGACGCTCGCGGCGATGGACGACCTGACGCCCGCGAGCGACCCGGTCGACATCCGGTTCCCGGAACCGACGGTCGAGCGCGACGGGGCGGGCGACGTGGTCGCCGTCGACGGCGAGGTGCTCGCGATCGACCGGTTCGGGAACGTGATCACCAACGTCCCGGGCGAACTGGTCCGCGGGCGCGACTGGATCCGCGTCGACGGCGACCTCACGCCGGTCGCGGAGACGTTCGGCGCCGTCGACCCCGGCGAGCGCCTCGTCACCGTCGGGAGCCACGGCTACGTCGAGTGCGACGTGAACGACGGGCGGGGCGACGGCGCGTTCGACCTCCGGCCGGGCGACTCGGTGAGGTTCGTCCCCGACAGCGTCAGCGTGTGAGTTTCGGGAAAATCGCCGCTACAGTTCGACTCCCGAGGGGATCAGGCTCTCGCCGCGGAGGAGGTTCCCCTCGTGGTCGTACACGAGGAAGGTGTCCTTGTCGTAGGCGACGAGCCGATCGCCGTCGACGTCGATCTCGACGCGATACCGGGCGTCGCCGTCGTCGGTGGCGTCGCGCGCGGCGTGGATGAAGGGGAGGACGTCGGTCGCCGTCTCGTTGAGTTCGAGGACGAAGTCGCCGGTGTACCGGTTGGTGACGCCGACGACGCCCTCCGGGTCGTCCGCCTCGCCCAGCGGCTCGCGGAGCCGGAAGGCGACGTCTATCTCGTCGGCCGTGAGCAGGTCGTCGCCGCCGTCGGCGTCGTCGCTCCCGCCCCCGGAGAGCCGCTCCCGGAGCAGCTCCTCCGGCCCGTGGAAGTCGATCCGCACCAGCGGGGGCGACCGGGAGTCGGCGTCGCTTCCGACGCCGTCGACGGTCAGATCGAAGTAGTCACGCCGCATTTCCTATCGAACGCTTTGCGGTCCGGCCGTATCAACGTAACGGGCGGATCGGCGGCGCGAGGTCGCCGCGACCCGGCTTCCGCGGCCGGCCGGCACCGAGGGGGACCGGATACGATGTCGCCGCTGATAATCGCCGGGGGTAGTTTAACTTCCCCCGCCACTACGTCCCCGTATCCATGGCGAGTGACGCCGGCGGGGCCGACCTCGGCGACCGGATCGAGGCCCTCCAGCGGCGCCTCTCCCGGACGTGGGAGCTGCTCCAGGGGTCCACGCTCGACGTCCGCCCCTTCCGCCCGGGCGAGGACGGACCCCTCGCCTCGTTCGCCGTTCCCGAGGACGAACGCGAGATCGACCGCTACTGGGTGAACGCCCCGTACGCGTACGTCGTGATCACCTACGACGACGTCGAGAGCGAACACCGCTACTACGCGGTCGAGCCGGAGCTGGACGGGTTCGAGCGCGACCTCCTCGACCGCGTCGTCGACGACATCCGCGACCCGCTCCTCTACCGCGAGGGGACCGGGAAGACCGACGAGGAGACGCTCAAGTCGGAGCTGGAGTCGCTGCTGGAGGGGTACGGCGTCGAGGCCGGGATGGACACGTTCCACGCGCTCGCGTACTACCTCTACCGCGACTTCCGCGGCTACGGGAAGGTCGACCCCCTGCTGAACGACCGCCACATCGAGGACGTCTCCTGTGACGGCTACGACCTGCCGATCTTCGTCTACCACGACGAGTACACCGACGTCGAGACGAACGTCTCGTTCGCGCAGGAGGCGCTCGACAGCTACGTGATCCGCCTCGCCCAGCAGTCCGGGCGCCACGTCTCCGTCGGCGACCCCATCGTCGAGACGACGCTCCCCGACGGGTCGCGCGCGGAGCTGGCGCTCGGCGAGGAGGTGACCCCCCGCGGCTCGGCGTTCACCATCCGCCAGTACGCGGAGGACCCGTTCACGCCCGTCGACCTTGTGGAGTACGGCACCTTCTCCGTCGAGCAGATGGCGTACTTCTGGCTCTGTATCGAGCACAACAAGAGCCTCATCTTCGCTGGCGGCACCGCCTCGGGGAAGACCACCTCGATGAACGCGGTGTCGATGTTCGTCCCGCCGCGCGCGAAGGTGCTCACCATCGAGGACACCCGCGAGCTCTCCTTATACCACGACAACTGGCTCTCGGCAGTCACCCGCGAGCGCCGGTACGAGGGCACCGACATCGACATGTACGACCTGCTGCGCTCGGCGCTGCGCCACCGCCCCGAGTACATCATCGTCGGGGAGGTGCGCGGCGAGGAGGCGATCACCCTGTTCCAGGCGATGAACACGGGCCACACCACGTTCTCGACGATCGCACGCCGACTCGATCGAGACGGTGATCAACCGGCTGGAGAACGAGCCGATCAACGTCCCCCGCGCGATGGTCCAGTCGCTCGACATGCTCTCGGTCCAGACGCTCACGCGCGCCGACGACGAGCGGGTGCGCCGCGCGAAGACGATCGGCGAGATCGGCGGCATCGACCAGCGGACCGGCGAGCTGGACTACTCCTCGGCGTTCGAGTGGGTTCCCGACGACGACACGTTCCGGCGGAACGACTCGTCGCTGCTGGAGGAGATCGCCGACGACCGCGGCTGGTCCCGCTCGGAGCTGCTCCGTGAGGTCCGGCGCCGCGAGCGCTTCCTCGAACTGCTCTCCGCGCTCGGCATCGGCGACTATCGTACCTTTACCGCACTCGTCAACGAGTACTACGCCGACCCTGACCGCGTGATGGACAAACTCGACGAGCGCGCGACCGCGGCCGACGAGGTCGACCCCGACGATCTCGCCGACGAGGTCGACACCGAGGACGACGGAACCGACCGCGGTCCCGGACCGAGCGACGGCAACGGCGCGAGCGCTGAGGGAGGGGGATCCGACGCCGCGGGCCGATGATCGAGTTCCTTCCGCTCGCCCTCGCGGTCGGGGTCTGTCTCGCGCTCGCGCTCCCGCTCGTCGACGACCGGGCCGACCTGTTCGTCACCCGCGTCGCGCTGTCGGCGTTCGGCGACTACGTCGGCGAGGACGAGGCGCGGCGGCGGGCCCAGCGCGACCGGATGCGCGCGGCCCACGTCGCCGGGACGACCCACCGGGTGTACGCCTCGCGGACCCTGCTGTACGCCGCCGTCCTCGGGGTCGCCGGCAGCGTGATCGGCGTGTACGCGGCCGGGGGCCTGCTCGCGGCCCTCGACGTCGGCGAGGCGGCGATCCGCGAGGCGCTGCCGGCCGCCGTCGAGTTCGTCGCTGTCGTCGCGCGGCTCGCCGACCTCGGACTCGGCAGGCTGTTCGTCCTGCTCGCGGTCGTCTCCGCGACCGTCGGCGCGGGGCTGGCGCTCGGTGCGTACGTCGCCCGGTGGCAGCTGCTCGACCAGCGGGCCGCCGCGCGCGCGGCCGAGATAGACGCCACCCTGCCGCGAACGGTCGCGTTCATGTACGCGCTCTCGCGCTCCGGGATGGCGTTCCCGCGGGTGATGGACACGCTCGCGGAGAACGAGGCGGTGTACGGCGAGGCCGCCGCAGAGCTGTCGGTCGCGGTCCGCGACATGAACGCGTTCGGGACCGACGCGCTCACCGCGCTCCAGCGGATCTCCCGGCGGACGCCGAGCGACGACCTGGCGGACTTCGCGGAGAACCTCGCCTCCGTCCTCGGCACCGGACAGTCGGTGTCGGCGTTCCTCAACGACCAGTACGAGCGCTATCAGGCGGAGGCGGAGGCGAAACAGGAGCAGTACCTCGAACTGCTCTCGACGTTCGCCGAGGCGTACGTCACGGCGCTGGTCGCCGGGCCGCTCTTTTTCATCACGATCCTCGTCGTCATCGGACTCGTCTTACAGGACACGCTCCCGCTCCTCCGCGTCGTCGTCTACCTCGGTGTCCCGCTCGCCACCTTCGGGTTCGTCGTCTACGTCGACAGCGTGACGCAGGGCGTCGGCGGCACCGAGAGGGTCACGGAGTCGTCGCTCTCGGATCCGAACACCCCCTCGGTCACCGGCGTGCGCCACGCGACGGACGAGTCCGGAGATCGGGGCGGATCCCCGCGGTTCGACGGGGGAGCGGCAACCGGACGCGGCGCGGACGGGGTCGGTTCGGACGGGGGCGATTCCGTCGGAGTCGGCGCGGACGGGGTCGGTTCGGCCGCCCCCGGCGCGGACCGCTGGGCGGAGAGCCGCGAACGGCTCCGGATCTTCGACCGCCTCCGCCGGGTGCGCCGCCTGATCGAGTCCCCGGCCGAGACGGTACTCGCCTCGCCGCGGACGGTGTTCCTCGCCGTGGTCCCGGTCGCGATAGTCGGACTCCTCGCCTTCGCGTTCCCGATCACGCTCGGGACGCCGGTGGAGATGGTCGGACAGATCGACGGGCCGATCGTCGTCGCCACCGCCTTCGTCCTCGCGGCGTACGCGGTCGCCTACGAGTTCGGCAAACGTCGAGTTCGGCGCATCGAGTCCGCGGTGCCCGACTTCCTCGACCGCCTCGCCAGCGTCAACGAGGCGGGGACCGCCGTGGTCGGCAGCGTCCGCCGCGTCGCCGACTCGAACCTGGAGGCGCTGACGGCGGACCTCCGCCGGACCCGCCGCGACATCGACTGGGGGGCGGACGTCTCGACCGCGCTGCGTCGACTCGAACGGCGGGTCCGATCGCCGATGATGTCCCGGGCGGTCGCGCTCGTCACCAACGCGATCCGGGCGAGCGGCGACGTCGGGCCGGTCCTCCGGATCGCGGCCGACGAGTCGCGCGCGACCTGGTCGCTCCGGCGCGAGCGCCGGCAGGTGATGTTAACGTATCTCATCGTTATCTACATCTCCTTTTTCGTCTTCCTCGGGATCATCGCGGCGCTTTCGGTGTCGTTCATCCCCGCCATCGAGTCGGCGGGCGTGCCGGGGACGGGCGGGAGCCTCCCGGACGCCGGGACCGGCGCTTCCGGTGGTCCGGGGGGATCACGGACGGGATCGGCGACATCGACGTCGCCGCCTACGAGCAGCTGTTCTTCCACGCCGCGGCGATTCAGGCGGTCTGCTCCGGGCTGGTCGCCGGACAGCTCGGGGAGGGGTCGGTGCGCGACGGCGTGAAACACGTCGTGGTGTTGCTCGCGCTCACGCTCGTCGCGTTCGCGGCGATAGGCGTGGCGTGAGGCGGTCCGGTCGACATTTACCCGTCGCGACCGAGACTCGGGTATGGATCCGCAGTCGACCGGCGATCCGCAGTCGACCTACGACCGCATCGCGAGCCACTTCTCGAAGACGCGGGAGTACGCGTGGCCGGAGGTCGAGTCGTTCCTGGAGGGCCGGTCGGCGACCCGTGCGCTCGACGTCGGCTGCGGGAACGGTCGGCACACGGAGGCGCTCGCGGCGCGCGCCGAGACCGCGATCGGCGTCGACCTCAGCCGCGGGCTGCTCGACGAGGCGATCGCCCGCGCCCGCGACCGAGGGTTCGGGGACGCGACCGCGTTCGTCCACGGCGACGCGGCCGCGCTGCCGGTCAGCGACGACGCGGTCGACCTCGCGGTGTACGTCGCCACGCTCCACCACCTCTCGCCGCGGGCCGCCCGGGTCGAGAGCCTGAACGAACTGGCGCGCGCCCTCGCGCCGGGCGGGGTCGCGCTCGTCAGCGCGTGGAGCACGGCCCACGACCGGTTCGACCGCGACGAGGGGTTCGACACGACCGTCGACTGGACGCTGCCGGGGGGCGAGACCGTCCCCAGGTACTATCACATCTACTCGCCTTCGGAGTTCGAGGCGGATATCGCGGAAAGCGCCCTCGAAACCCGTCACACGCGGGTTTCGAGCGGGAACTGTTACGCGGAACTCTCGGCACCGCCCGGCTGATTATCACGAAAGATATCGACGGGGGTGGATTAAAGAGACCTTGTCGACGGTCTGATTGTAATGGCCGACACCTTCCTCGAACGGGTCCTGCGTCGGGTCGCGCCCGACGCGGTGGCTCGGAGTTACCTCGCGAAGTTCCTCGTCGCCTTGGTCGTCGTCGTGCTCGCTATCGGCGCCGTCGGCGCCGTCACGTACGCGGAGACGACCGACCAGCTCGAATCGAGCGCGCAGGGCGATTACACGGCCGTCGCGGAGCTGAGCGCCACCGAGATCGACGGCTGGTCGAGCGACCGCCGCACGACGGTCAGGGACATCGCTGACAACGACGCGTTCTCGCAGGACCCCAACAGCGTCGACGGGTTCCTCTCCTCGCACCTCTCGCGGACCGACGAGTCGGTCGTCGCCCTCCACTTCGTCGACCGGACGGAGGGCTCCGTCCTCGCCACCACCGACGGGGAGGACGGCGGCGAGACGGTGACCTCGCAGGCGTGGTTCAGCGACGACCTCCTGTTCGCGGACGACGTGTTCACGAGTCAGATCTACCAGGTCGACGGCGAGCGCCGTATCGCGTACGTCGCGTCGACCCCGATGCGCAACTACCTCGTGATGGAGGTGTCGCTCGCTCCCGTCACCGCCGACTTCCGACAGCCGACCGAGAGCGCGTTCACCACTATCGTCGAACCCGGCGGCGAGATCATGGCGAGCAACAACGACTACGCCGCCGGCTTCCGCTACAACAGCGACATCCGGTCGACGCTGTTCGGCGAGGACCGGACCATGGGCTTCCTCCCGTCCGCGACGTTCGGCTTCGCCGACGGCGGCGAGTACCTCGTCGCGTACGCGCCGCTGGAGACCGAAGACTGGTACGTCGCGGTTCACGTTCCGCTCTCGGAAGCGTACGCGCTCTCCGGAATGATCGGGCAGAGCCTGCTCCTCATCGTCGGCGTGGCGATCGTCGGACTCGGGCTGCTCGGGGCGACGCTCGGCCGCGGCACCGTCGTCGAACTGAACCGGCTCCGGTCGCGGGCGTCGGCGCTGGCGGACGGCGACCTCGACGTCGACTTCGACACGGGGCGACGCGACGAGTTCGGTGACCTCTCCGGCGCGTTCGCGACGATGCGCGACTCGCTGCGCGAGCAGATCGAGTCGGCCGAGACGCAGCGGGAGCGCGCCGAGGCGGCGCAGGCGGAGAGCGAGGCGTTCGCCGAGCGCCTGGAGTCGCGCGCGAGCGACTTCGGCGAGACGATGGCGGCCTGCGCCGACGGCGACCTCACCGCCCGGCTCCGCGCCGACCCCGACGACCCGGAGGCGCTCCGCTCCATCGCGGAGGAGTTCAACGACGCGATGGACGAGCTGGAGACCGCGATCGCAGAGGTCGACGCGTTCGCGGTCGAGGTCGCCGACCGGAGCGACGCGGTCACGAGCGGCACCGACGAGGCCGCGGCCGCCGGCCGTGAGACGAGCGAGTCGGTCGACGAGATATCCGACGGCGCCGAGCGGCAGAGCCGTCAGCTGTCCGAGGTGGCCGGCGAGATGGAGGACATGTCGGCGACCGTCGAGGAGGTCGCCGCCTCCGCGGACCAGGTCGCGACCACTTCCCGGCAGGCCGACGCGCTCACCGAGGAGGGCCGCGAGGCGGCCGCCGACGCGGTCGCGGAACTCCACGGGATCGAGGCGCGCTCCGAGTCCGCCGCCGAGACGATAGAGCGGCTCGAAGCCGAGATGGCGGAGGTCGACGAGATCGTCGAGACGATTCCTGGAGATCGCCGACCAGACGAACCTGCTCGCGCTCAACGCCTCGATCGAGGCCGCCCGCGCGGGCGAGGCCGGCTCCGGCTTCGCGGTCGTCGCGGAGGAGGTCAAATCCCTCGCGGAGGAGACCCAGGAGTCCGCCGCCGAGGTGGAGACGCTAATCGACGGCCTCCGCGAGCGCACCGACGAGAGCGTCGACGAGATGGCCGCGATCCGCGAGGGCGTCGACGACGGCGTCGACGTCGTCGAGGACGCCGAGGACGCGCTCGACGAGGTCGCCGACCGGGTGAGCGAGGCCGACGACGGCGTTCAGGAGATCTCCGGGGCGATGGACGCGCAGGCCCAATCGGTCAACGAGGTGACCGGCGCGGTCGACGACCTCGCGGGCGTGAGCCAGCAGACCACCGCCGAGGCGACCACCGTCGCCGCCGCCGCCGAGGAGCAGGCCGCCACGCTCGGCGAGGTCTCCGCGCAGGCGCACGACCTCCACGAGCGCGCCCGCGACCTGCGAGAGATGACGGAGGACTTCGAGGTCGACGAGGCCGCGGTCGGTGACGGCGATCTGTCGGCCGACGATGCCGAGGTCGCGGTCGATGACGGCAATCCGTCGGGCGGCGACACGGAGGACGCGCCGACCGGGGAGTCGCCCGAAGACGCCGAGTCCGCGTTCACCTTCGGCGCCGACGAGGAGCCGACGGACGCTGCCCCCGCCAGCACGGACGGCGGCACCGCCGACGGAGCGATCGAGCCGAGCGACTCGACCGGCGACGGCTCGGTGACGTAGTAGGCGTCGCTCGACGAGCAGGCGTCGAACAGAAGAGTGGCCGTCGTCGTCCGCGACGACGCTTCCCGCCGATCACGTCACGGTCGGTGATTCCGTCTCGGTTCAGTCGGCTATCGTCTCGTGGCCGACGTCGCGGTCGTCCGGCAGCGGCGTCACGAACCGGTAGGCCGCGTACAGCCCGAGCACCGCGATGCCCGCCAGCACGAACGCCGTGCGGACCTCCGGCGAGATCAGCGGCTGTGCGATCACGTCGCCGGCCTCGTTCGTCATCGGGACCGGGCTGTAGGGCTGGCCGGCCAGGATCTCGACGATCCCGAGGACGACGATCCCGAACAGCATCAGTCCCGCGCTCAGCGCCCGCGCCGCCGTGTCGATGATGTCAGTCATTGGTAGTCACCTCTCAGCCGAGCAGGTACCGCAGCTTGGGGTGTTGCTTGACGAACTCCGTCTCCTCGATGAGCGCGTCGAGACCGTAGTACCGACCGGCCGCGAGCACGATCACCGTCATGAACAGGAGCAGTCCCATCAGGTCGCTGTTGACGACGCCGTTGCCGAACCCGGCGTTGCCGATCCAGAACAGGACCATGAAGATGACCCCGCCGAACGCGGCGAGCCGGGTCACGGCCCCGGCCATCAGCGCGAGGCCGATGAGCGTCTCGAAGAGGGGGACCCCCGGCTCGATGAGCCATGCGAGGTTGTTCCCCATCCAGACCGGGATCCCGCCGAGGGCGGTCCCGCTCATCTCCGACATGTACGCCGACCCGTAGGTGTACGAGAGCCCGTCCTCGATGATCTTCGTGATCCCGGCGTGGAAGAACCACCAGCCGGTGACGACACGTAGGAACGCGATCCAGTACGTCGCCCAGGGTCCCTCCAGTGCGAACTCGACCTCGCCGACCAGTGGATTGCTCGATTGGTATGACATCGGTGTCACCTCACGGGTGTACGTTGGGTGGGGATACACATATGTCCCGAACAGCTTTCTAAGCGGTTGAAAAGCGTTCTAACGCGCTGGGAGGGGTCCGCAGTATCGTGGGTCTTTAAGTGAGAACTCTCCGAGTCGGCCGCTCAGCGTCGGGTTTCCCGGCGGCGTCCGACCCGAACACGGAACGCTTATGAAAGTCGTTGTGCCTACGTGTAGGTGCGTCATCGACCGACGCGAGCGCCGGTGGTCTAGTGGTAGGACCTGAGCCTTCCAAGCTCATGGCCCGGGTTCAAATCCCGGCCGGCGCATACGGCGCTCTACCGAGTGCCTGCGCCACTTTCCGACTTGAACATCTAAGAAATATGAGGAGAAAAATCAGTCCTAACTACAAAATTTAACGTAGTTTACGCGAAGAGGACTGCTTGACACATTATGCCGGCTCAAAGAATTTGTATTGAAAACTGATAGATTCGGATTGTTTTTGAAGATTGGTACTGTTGAAATCACCAGTAGTTGATTGCTTCAATACTCCTGTCGCTTCGTGTAAGCGGAGATCAGATCGTTCAGTATAGGGGACTCAAAGAGCGCTTAGACCATTCCAGTTTGACCCACAAGGCATACGTAATGTAAGACAAGCCAAATGTATATGCTCTTGAACAAGCGAACAAGTGAGATTTTAGTGGCCACGGCCGCATTTCTCTTTGTTCTTGGGACGTTGACTGGGTTGCGAGTCTGGGACTTGGAACCCTCGACTTCAGTACAATCGGCAATTGTCTACGGTGGTGCGCTCTTTATTACTGTTATCGTTGTCTTGCGAGCGTTTCAGGGCGCAGATCTCGTTGGGAATTGGATACTCACATTCGGCCCATGTTTTGGTTTCACACTCAATCTGTTCATCCCGATCATGACGGGGCCGGCCGCTTTCATATTTCCACTTGTCACCGGAGCAATCGTATCTGGCGTGATTACACTAGTTGGGTACTTGATCGGACGAGGTTTCAGCGAGGTTTGAGATGAACAGGACGCGTAGCCGGATTCAATAAGCAAGCACGATCTTACGGTTGATTCACCCGCACAATCCCCCATAGATCGGTCAGTACAGTCCAAGCGTTTAAAATCTGGTCTGCCACATCTCTCTGTATGGAATTAGTTTCTAAGTCTGGAATCCGCCGGGGCATTATTATGGTGGCAATTTCTGTAGTAATCTCGCTCCTGCTTCACTTGATACTCTCAACGACCGGAATCCTCCAAGAAAATGTGTTATTTTTTGTTAGTTTAGCTATCGGAGTGACCGTGGCTCAAATAATAGATTGGCGACTACTGCGCTGATAAGTTCAGACGTAGTGGAAATCACCCGTATCTGACGGTTTTAATACTGTTGTTGAAAATGAAGCAACATGACCCCGAAGAAGGCTATTACAGTATACATTACGCTCCCTTGTCTCCTATATGGCGTATTCTTTGTCTTAGCAGTCACACGGTATTCCGGCATGATTGAGAGAAATACGCTGTATGCCGCACACACAGTATTTGGTGGTTACATCGCCTTCATTGTCTACACAAAACGAGACCAACTGACCGCGGTGTAAGCAGCTTTCATCGGCCGGCTGTTTCAGTCGGTAATGTGTCTGAAGAAGAGGATTTCAACAGAGCCAGTCGAGTCTATCGTTCGCTCATCCTGATCCGCCGAAGTATGTGAGCCGGGTGTGTTCCAGATTGGCTCGGCATAGTTCTATTATGGTGACAGGATAAATAAAACTGCCCGCAAATATCTCTTCAGAGCAATTCAATACGTAGCAGATTTTGAGGGTGGAATCGTGTTTACGACTGGATTCCCTACAAATCCTCTCGTGGGTTACATCGGTACTTTATTACAGTCGGATGACGTAGATGTAGGTACAAGATTTGTGGTGGAAGAATCCGGGAACTGTCCCCGGTAATGTGCCGATTTCGGGCGTTTCACCGGGTCGAGCCTTCCAAGCTCATGGCCCGGGTTCAAATCCCGGCCGGCGAATTCTCCTACCTAATCCTCGACAGACATAGCAAACCGCATACGTGGATAAGGGCCTCCGTTCGTATCCGTGGTTTCACGACTAAGCAAACACGGATCGACCCTGTTCAATTGTAACTATCCATCCCTTTTTGAATGCGATTCGTTCGTAGTCCTCTTCCTCACAATTTTTGAGATAGATTTTCTCATATTACGTCCTCTTAATGAAATTCAATAAATGATTATTATGGAAGTGAATATTTCTACTGAATCAATAACCCCGTATGATATTACTTTGGACGACAACACCCATTCAATCGATGGTACTGGGCCAGACGTGGGAATGGTGGCTGACTGAAGCTGGACCCGGACTGGGAGCGTTTGCTTCGCTGATTCTGGTTATCTACTACGCTCGGTTGTACAGGGAAACGCGAGAGCAGACCAAAGCAACACAGGCTAGTTACGCTCCTAGTTTGGATACAAAGGTAGAGATTGAAGACGACGAACTGTTATTGACGATTGCGAACCGGGGAGAAGGGAGTGCTAAGAACATTGAAGCCGAAATGGAAGTCACTATAGACAACGAGACAACAGGTTATCTTGCGGATTTTCAAACTACATTACAACCGGGGAAGGCTCTTACAACTGAAGAAGAAACTCTCGTGCGTCTTAAACCAATTATCTATGAAATAAATGAAGGCGAATTGATATCACGGTACTTGGTTGATTATCTCTCAGATTTTCAATCAGCGTATGTCACTCTAAAAGTTCATTACACGGATGTCATGGAGCAGCAGGAATTTGAAGAAGATATTGGACATTCTAGTTTCACAATTGAGGGGGAATCACTTGAGGATATTCTTCCTTTCCCTAGAGCTTCGTATTTTTGGGCGACGATGCCTGAAGTCGGACTTCTTGGCCCGACACATATTGATCTCCGTGAGCGTGTGGGAATGATTTGGGATGAGTGGAAGCGTGGGCTTCGGAAACGTAGGAAAGACCTTCGAAACGAACAGTCCTTTAGAGAGACGTATCCGGGACCCGTCTTTCGAGAGCAGATCTATGCTCGATCAATTGACGTTAGTGATATTGACCTTTCTAGGGAGTTCCCCGAGCCAGACTCTGAAGAAGAGGAGTAATCGAAATATAGTATAGATTAGATGTTGTCGAAGGACCTCCGCCTCTGTTCCATTTCCTGACTGCCGTCATTTGATCATAGTATTTATCGAGAGCTTCTCCAGACACGTCAGATCTACCTGAGACGTGCTCTTTGGAAGCGCCTTCTCGATGAAAGTAAGTGATGGAAGATCATCGGATGTCATGTAGGGGTGAGACGACAGACACTTGTGAGCCGCATCGAACTTACTCGTCGCCTCACAACCGTCTGGGGAACGTTCGTGGGGACAGTCAGCACAGTAGCACGGGCGTGTAACCATGTACACGTACTTTTCTGGACAGTCTGTCCGGTATCCTCTCGTACTGAGAGGCTATGAAGGGATTTCGACGGCGCGAATCTCACTGGACGGCGGAACTCGACGCGCGGTTGAGCAGGTAGACCATGGCGCCGCCGAGCACGAGGTCGAGCGCGAGAAGCACGGCGATCGCCGGGACGAGCGTGTCCCAGATGCCGCCGAAGCGGGTGACCTCGACGACGGTCATGACGTCTTGATCGAGCATGAGCGCGCGTGCGGCGTCGACGCCGTAGGTAATCGGGTTGTACGTCGCGACGACCTGGATCCAGTCGGGCATCGCGTTCAGCGGGAGGAAGGCGGTCGAGACGAACAGCAGGGGGAACTGAAGGAGGTTCGCGCCGATGATCGTCGACTCCTGATCCCGGGTCACGATGGCCATGATGTTCGAGAGCGCGACGAACCACAGCGAGAAGAGGATCCCGACGCCGAGGATGCCGAGGGCACCGAGGAACCCGGTGGCGACGTTGGCGCCGAGCACCGCGCCCAGCGCGAGGATGATGGCGATCTGGACGACGATCCGGAGGATCTCGGCGGCGGTCTTGCCGAGGAACATCGCCGAGCGGCTCATCGGCATCACGAGCGTCTTCTCGAACATCCCCTCCTCCATGTCGTTGACGAGCCCGATCCCCGACCCCGCGGCGGCCGCCAGCGACACCTGCATCGCGATAGCGGGCAACAGGAACGTCTCGTAGGTGATGTCGCCCGCGCCGCCGCCGAGCGCGCTCGTCGCGATCTGGCCGAACACCTGCGTGAATAAGACGAGGAAGATGATCGGCTGGACGAGCGACCCGACGACGACGAACGGGTTCCGGACCGCCTTCAGGTTCCAGCGGACGAAGTTCACCCAGAAGTCGCTGAGAAAGGAGTTGCTCGACGGCGTCGCACGAGCGTGCCCGCCGTCGGCGCGGGCCTCCTTTGCGGTCTCGTTTACCGTCTCATCTTCCGAGATCTCGCTCATTCGGCGGTCACCTCCGGTCCCGTCACGTCGTCGGGGTCGGCCGACCGCTCCTCGGAGTCGAGCTCCTCCCCGGTAATCGCGAGGAAGACATCGTCGAGCGTCGGCGCGCGGATGTTGAACCCGGTGACGGTGATCCCGGCGTCGCGCAGGGCGACGAGCAGGTCCGTCCCGTGCTCGCGCGCCCGCTCGGCGGTGACGCTGATCCCGTCGTCGGTGACGGCCACGTCCGCGTCGGCGTCGAACACGTCGCCCCCGCGGGCGATCTCGGCGGCGCGTTCGCGGGCGTCCTCCCCGGCGGGGACGTCCACGTCGAGGATCTCCCCGCCGACCCGCCGTTTCAGCTCCGCGGGCGAGCCGGTGGCGACGATCTCGCCGCCCATGATGACCGAGATGCGGTCGCAGAGCTGGTCGGCCTCTTCGAGGTACTGCGTGGTGAGGAACAGCGTCGTCCCGCGCTCGTTGATGCGCTCGAAGTACTCCCAGAGGCGGTTGCGCGCCTTCGGGTCCAACCCGGTCGTCGGCTCGTCGAGGAAGACGAGCGGCGGGTCGTGAACGAGCGCCGTCGCGGCGTCCAGTCGCTTTTTCATCCCGCCGGAGAACTCGCCGGCCTGCTTGTCGCCCACGTCCGCCAGGTCCACAAGGTCGAGCAGTTCGTCGATGCGCTCGGCGCGCTCGCCCTTCGGGACGCCGTATGCCCGCGCGGCGAAGCGGATGTTCTCGCGGGCGGTGAGCTCCTCGTCGACGCTGGTCTCCTGGGCCATGTAGCCAATCGTCTCGCGGACCCTGCGGGGCTCGTCCCGCACGTCGAAGCCGTTGACGGTGATCGACCCCGCGGTCGGCGATAGCAGCGTCGAGAACGTCTTGATCGTCGTCGTCTTCCCCGCGCCGTTCGCGCCGAGGAAGCCGAAGAACTCGCCTTCGGGGACCGTCAGGTCGATCCCCTTCACCGCCTCCGTCCCGTCGGCGTAGGTGAGTTCCACGCCCTCGGCGTCGATGGCGGCGCCGCGCCCGTCTGTTCGTCGCGTGTCGTCGGTCACGGGGGTCTTTGTGACCGCGGACCCGTAGTCTGTGCCCTAATTTGTTCGGGGTTTTATGTCCGTGGTGCGTCGGAACTCCGCGACGAGGTGGTTCTGCGCGCGGCGCAGTCGCTCGGAGAGCGACGCGGACGAGACGCCCAGCTCGTCGGCGACGTCGGCCAGCGTGGCGGTCCGCGGCGTGTCGAAGTAGCCCATCTCGTGGGCGGTGACGAGCACCTCCCGCTGGGCGTCCGTCATCTCGCGCGGCCGGGAGCGGTCGTCGGTTCCGAACGGACCTGTCTCCCTTCCCTCGGACCCCTCGTCGGTCTCCACGAGGCGGTCCAGCCGGAGGTCGTAGTCGTTGGCGCGGCAGAACGTCCGGAACTGGTCGAACTCCTCGCGGTCGGCGAACCAGCGCCGCTCCTCCCAGCCGCTCGGCGTGGCGAGCACCCGGTCGGGGATCGACCCGTTGTCCGCGAGCAGTTCCAAGTCCGTCGGCGGACCGCCGGTCGGGCGACACCGGTAGCGCCGCGTCGCCCCGTCGGCGACGACCAGCGAGTGGTCGGTCACCGAGTCGGCGTCGGCGAACGCAGCCTCGATCGCGTCGGGGTCGGCCCCCGCGACCCGCACGATGAACGTCGGCGCTCCCGACGGACGTGCCTGAACCGACTCGAACTCGACGGTCGCGTCGGGGACGGCCGCCGCCACGTCGACCAGCGGCAGCCGGTCGGAGGTCATCCGGAACTCCGCGATCAGTCCCATGGCGGTCGAAGGACGGACGGACGGTTATCGCTGGCGGGCGAGGTGAGATTTCCCAAACCGGTCGGCGGGGACCATCTCGTTCCCCGACCGCGTTCCGACCGGTCGGCGGAGGGTTCGGTCAGTCGTCGTCCGCGGCCGGAACCTCGCCGTCTTCGGTCTCGACGCCCTCCGTCCGCGGCCCGCCAGCGTGCCCCTCGTGGGCGACTGCGGTCGCCATGAGGTGCGGCGGGATCGCGGGCACCTCGTCGTCGCCGACGGGACCGTCGCGGGCGATCTCCTCGGCCGAGCGCGGGAACTCGCGGATCTCCTTGTGGATCGCGAGACCGGCCTTCGCGCCCTGCCCCATCGCGACCGGGACCTGGTTGTGGCCGGGCGTGATGTCGCCGACCGCGAACACGCCGTCCTCGCTGGTGCGGCCGTGGTCGTCGACGTCGATCTCGCCGCCTTCGGTCAACTCGCAGCCGAGCCCCTCCGCGAGCGCGGTGTTGTAGTCGGAGCCGTACATCGCGAAGCCGCCGCGGTACTCCCGTCGGGTCCCGTCCGCGAACTCGATCGCCTCCAGCCAGCCGGAGTCGGGGTCGTTCTCGACGCCGGTCACCTCCTCGTCGACGATGTCGACCGGGTGTGCCTCCAGCTGGGCGGCGGTCTCGTCGCTCCACGTCGGTTCCGCGCCGCGGGTCAGGACGGCCACGTCGTCGGTGACGTTGAGCATGATCATCGCGACGTGGGCGGCGGCCTCGCCGTGGCCCATCACGTACACCGGCTCGTCGACGAACATGTAGGCGTCGCAGTGGAGGCAGTAGTGAAGCCCCTTGCCGGTCCGCGGGAGCGGCGGGTCCGGTCGCTCGTCGGAGAAGCCGGTCGCGAGGACGACGCGGTCGGCGACCAGTTCGGCGTCGTTCGTCGTCAGCCGGAACCGGTCGTCGTCGGTGCGCTCCACGTCGGTGACGAAGCCGCGCTCGAACGTGCCGCCGTACGACTCCACCTGCTCGCGGCCGGTCGCGAGGAACTCGTTGCCGGAGGTGTCCTCGGTGACGCCGATCACGTTGTGCGTGTCGGCCATCATCGCCGCGCGCCCGCCGCCGCGGTCGATAAGCACGGTCTCGTGGCCCAGTCGGGCGCCGTACAGCGCGGTCGTCAGCCCGGCCGGCCCGCCGCCGACCACCGCGATCTCGTACTCGTCGTCTGCCGAACTCATTACCGATCGTACGCGTCGCGGCGGTTTAAATGACGCCGTGCTGTGCGCGGGTAGCGACCAGCCACCCGCTGTCGAGAGGCGACGTGTCGAGACGCGTCGCGATCGGAACGCGACGCGGTCGAGAAGCGACGGCGACCCCGGTGCGGCCCGACCGCGTGCCCGGAAGTTTATGCCTGCGTATCGCGTTCGCCCGGTCAGTGGTCTCTCGTCTCGCTCTCGCCGTCGGCCTCCTCCTCGTCGGCGCCGCGGCCGACGTTGGGACGACGTACGTTGCCCTCGCCGGCAGCGAGTACGTCGAGGGGTCGCCCGTCGGTCGCCTCTTCATCTCTCGCTTCGGTCTTCTTCGTGGGATGCTCCTCACGAAGGTCGTCGGGATGGCCGTTATCGGGATTCCGGTCGCGGTCGCGGGCGGCACGCGCCGGTTCGTCGCGACGCTGATGTGCGCGGGCGTCGGCGTCCTCTCGCTCGCGGTCGCCGCGCGGAACCTCCTGTTCGTCGCCGGAGTGTGGCCGTGACGGCCGTGTCGTCGGTCCCCGTCGTTCGGGAATCGGTCGGGCCCGCGACCCCGGCCGCCGTGACCCCGACCGCCGTGACCCCGACCGCCGTGACCCCGATCGCCGCGACCCCGACCGCCGCGACCCCGACCGCCGCGACCCCGACCGCCGCGACCCCGACCGCCGCGACCCCGACCGCCGCGACCCCGACCACCGCGACCCCAGCCGTTTTGCGTTATCGGTGACACGCGTTCGTATGTCACGCCGATCCGACCCGGCACCGTCCCCGCCGGAGACCAGACGCGAGGTCGTCACGGAGACGCTCCACGGGGTCGACGTCGAGGACCCGTACCGGTGGCTCGAAGGCGACGACGAGGACGTCCGCGAGTGGACCGACGCCCAGAACGCCCACGTCGACGACGCGCTCGACGACCCGCTCCGGGACCGACTTCGCCCGCGGTTCGAGGACCTCGTCGAGGTGGCCGACTACGGCCCGATCGCAGTCCGCGAGGGGCGGTACTTCGCGACGGTCCGCGAACCCGGCGCGGACCACGCGAGACTCGTCGTGCGCGACGCGCCCGACAGCGCGGACCGCGTCCTCGTCGACCCGAACGCGTGGGCGGCGAACCGCAAGGAGGACGGTCCGCCCCGGTCGATGGCGTGGTACGTCCCCTCGCACGACGGCGAGCGCGTCGCGATCGGGGTCACGGAGGGCGGCGACGAGAACTACGACGTGCGGGTGCTCTCGGTGCCGGCTCCGGGTGCGAGCGAGTCGCGGGGGATCCCGACCCGGCGGAGACCGACGGCTACGGCGCGGGCGTCGAGGCGGTCGCCGTCCTCCCCGAGCGCGGCCGGGTCAACGCGGGGAGCCTCGCGTGGGCGGCCGACGACGAGGGGTTCGTCTACGTCGCCACCGGCGGCGCGGCCGACGGCGCCCAGATGGACAAGGAGATCCGCCGGTTCCGGCTCGCGGACGGCCCGGACGAGGAGACGGTCCTGCTCGAACACGACGACCAGCACGTCTGGCCGCGGGTCACGGTCGACCCCGATTCGGGGCTGCTCGCGGTCGCCTTCTCCGAGATGGTCGGGGGAACCGAGTGGTACGTTCACGTCGACGGCGACCTCAGGCCCGTCTTGACAGGCACCGACGCCGAGATCTCGGTCCGGTTCCACGACGGGACGGCGTTCGTCACGACCGACCACGACGCGCCCCGGCGGCGACTGCTTGCCTGCTCCGTCGACCGCTTCCGCGAGGGGGACCTCTCGTTCGAGGAGTGCCGGGAGGTGCTCCCCGAGGGCGAGGGGATCCTCCGGTCGGCCGTGCCGACCCCGGATCGCCTCCTCGTCCACCGCCAGCGCGACGCCCACTCCCGGCTCTCGGTCCACGACCGAGACGGGACGCACCTGCGCGACGTGTCGCTGCCGGCGTACTGCTCTGTAACGTGGGTCTCCGGGTCTCGGGACGCACCGGAGGCGTTCTTCGGGCTCACCGGGTTCGACCGGCCGCCGGAAGTTCGCGGACTCGACCTCGACGACGCGGCCGGCGCTGCCGCGACCAGCGACGACGCGGCGTCCACCGAGATCGACTCGGTCGACCTCTCCGTCCCCGACGACCTCGTCGTCGAGCAGCGGTTCGTCGACTCGACGGACGGCGCCGAGGTACCCGTGTTCGTCTGCTACCGCGAGGACGTCGCCGTCGACGGGTCGCGCCCGACGCTTTTGTACGGCTACGGCGGGTTCCGGAACAGTATCACGCCCTCGTTCGGTCGGTTCCGCCTGCCCTTCCTCGCTGACGGCGGCGCGTTCGCGGCAGTGTGCGCCCGCGGCGGCTACGAGTACGGCGAGCCGTGGCACGAGGCCGGCATGCTGGCCGACAAGCAGCACACCTTCGACGACTTCGTCGCGGCCGGCGAGTCGCTCTGCGAGTCGGGACTCACCGACACCGACCACCTGGCGGTCGCCGGCGGGTCGAACGGCGGCCTGTCGGTCGGTGCGGTCGTCACCCAGCGCCCGGACCTGTGGGCGGCCGCGCAGTGCGCGGTCCCCCTGCTCGACATGCTGCGGTTCCACCGCTTCCTGCTCGGCGAGTCGTGGACGACGGAGTACGGCCACCCGGAGGACCCGGAGGCGTTCGAGTACCTCCGCGCATACTCGCCGTACCACAACGTCGAGTCCGGGGAGACCTACCCGCCCGTCTACTTCACCACGGCCGCGAGCGACACGCGCGTCCATCCCTCGCACGCCCGGAAGATGACCGCGCGGCTCCAGAACGAGGCCGACGGTGGCCCGTTCCTGTTGCGGACCAAGGCCGAGACCGGTCACGGGGTCGGCAAGCCCGCGTCGATGATCGTCGACGAGCAGACGGACTCGTGGGCGTTCCTGTACGAGCGGTTGGGGATCGAGGTCGGGGACGGCACGGGAGGGGACGACGCCGGCGACCGCGTCGCCGACGACGCCTGATCTACTTGCCCTCGTAGAGTCTCTCCACGGTCGTCTCGGGCAGGTCGGCGTCGCGGACCGCGTCCGCGACGCGGTCGACGTCGTACTCCACGCGGCGGGTCTCGACCGCGTCGGTCCCGTCGGCCGTCGTGTCGAGGATCGCGTAGCCGGCCCGCGGGTCGCCGTCGCGCGGCTGGCCGACGCTGCCCGGGTTGGAGACGAACCCGCCGGCCACCGCGCGGCACCCCTGAACGTGGGTGTGACCGAGGACGACGCCGTCGTACTCGCCCATGTGGCGGTCGAGGTTCGGGAACTCCTCCGGGTAGACGTAGGCGTCCTCGCGCTCGGCCGCGGGATGCGAGTGGACGAGCAGGTACCGGTCGCCCGCGAACGTCTCGGTCCGCGGGAGGTCGCCGATCCAGTCGCGCTGCTCGTCAGAGAGGGATGCCTTCGCGTGTTCCAGCCCCGCCTCGGCCATCCGGTTGGCGGCGTAGCGCTCCGGCGTCTCCACGGTGCGGTCGTGGTTCCCCCGGACCGTCGCGGCCGCGACCTCGCGCACGCGTTCGACGCACTCGGCCGGCCACGGGTTGTAGCCCACTACGTCGCCCGCGCAGTAGATCCGGTCGACGGCGGGCATGTCGTCGAGTACGGTCTCCAGCGCGGGGAGGTTCGCGTGGACGTCCGAGATGAGGCCGATCTTCATCGAGACGTGATTCGATCGGCGGGAGGGAATAGGTTGCGGCGGAAGGGTTCGTAGGACGACGGGGTCGTGGTGTTTCGAGAGTGGGTTTAAATATGGGTCTGCGGTGGCGCGTGCCTCCGAGTGGCCGCCGAAGGCGGCCGCGAGGAGCACGCGCGAGGGAGTCGCGAACGAAGTGAGCGACGAGGCTGGGGAGGCGTGAGGCGCGGTTGCGGTGCCGTGCGGGGCGGGACTCGAAGGGGCAGTCGGGAGGCGGGCGCAGGCGACGTAAGCACTGGAGGGAGTGAGCGAAGCGAACGACCGAAGCGCGCAGCGAGCGTGCGCCCGCCTCCCGACTGGGGCTTCGGCGGTGTTCCCTGCCAATCCGCGAACGATGGTTTATAAGAGAGCGACTGGAACCTCGTCGAGATTCCGTCCCGCTCCTTACGCCTTCGCCTTCTCGTTGAATCGCTCGCGGACCTTCTCCACCTTCGGCTGCGCGTGCGATCGTGCGAGTAGGCGTCGGCCGGGTTCTTCTCGAAGTAGTCCTGGTGTTTCTCCTCGGCGCGGTGGAACGTCTCCAGCGGCTCGATCTCGGTGACGACCTCGTCGTCGTAGCCGCCCTCCTCGTCGAGCGCCTCGACGTACCGCTCGACCACGTCGCGCTGCTCGTCGTCGTGGTAGAGCACGATCGACCGGTACTGGCTGCCCACGTCCGGTCCCTGCCGATTCAGCTGGGTCGGGTCGTGAACGGTGAAGAACACTTCGAGGATGTCCTCGTAGGAGAGCGCGTCGGTGTCGTACTCGACCTGTACGACCTCGGCGTGGCCGGTGTTGCCGGAACACACCTTGCGGTAGGTGGGGTCCTCGTCGTGGCCGCCGGCGTAGCCGGAGGTGACGCTCTCAACGCCGTCGAGTTCCTTGAACGCCGCCTCGACGCACCAGAAGCAGCCGCCGCCGACCGTCGCGGTCTCGGTGTCCGTCATGGAAGGACGTTGGCGTCGCAGACGTATTAATGACGCGTGGCCGGAAACACGAATGTAGACGTCGTCGGTTACTCACACTGATTCCGAGGGCGGAAGCCCACGACTTTACTCGTGGGTAACTAACACACGTGTGTGTGTAGTGTCATGAGAATGGGAGTACCGTCGAGAACGAAATCGTCCATCCCATCGCGTGGTTGATCGCGGTTACAGCGAGGTTCTCCGTTCGCTCGTAGACGAACGCCCAAATGGTTCCGCCGATGACGGTTGACGCGATCCAGTGGATGAAGTAGTCTGACGGGGAGACAAGACCCATCACAGCGTGTACCAACCCGAAGGCGGCACCGCTGGCGATCACTACGCCTGTCGTCCCAAAGTGTGGCCGGAGACGTCCCTGTACGATACCCCGATACAGCAGTTCTTCGGCCGGTGCCGCGAACAGATACAACACTGGTATCGCCACCGCCCAGAGAACTGGTCGCGTTGCGAGTACCGCTGCCGTTCCCTGGGCACCGTGTGATGTCGAGGGAGTGGCAACCCCGACTACCGACAGGACGACGTTCAGACCGCGCCCTACAACGACGAACAACACCGGAAGGACCGCGATCCAGCCGACGTCTTCGAGCGTTGGCCACCGGACTTTCAGGTACCGTGGCCACTCATCAACGATGCTCAAGTAGCAAACGGCGACAGCGGCGAACCCGATCTGGGTACCGACGCCGGCGACGGTGAACGCGTCCGAGTCGACGACGTTCATGACACCCCCGACCGCTTGGAGTCCGATGGCGCCGAAGATTGCTGCGATCCCACCTCCGAGCGCCAATCCCAACGTCGACATCACGGTCATCACCGCCGGCCTACTCGGGATCACAGACAGTCGGTTCGAGGGGTCGCTCACGTCTGGACACTCCCGTTCCTGAAGACAGTCGATCTGATCCAGTGTTGGTCAGTTCTCCCCGATGCGAACTGTGTACTCGAGAACGCGGCGGGGGTACCCACGGGTACGAGGACACGGAACCCTACGCACCTCCCTCGTCTTTCAGAGGCGTTCACCGTCGTCATCCGTCCTCACCACCGAATAATTTGGAAACCGCACCGCTAATTGCAAAGAATATCCCGACAGGACCGATGGAGTGTGCGAAACGCTTGAATCGCAGCCTGTAGTCCCGGCTCATCGGACGACATTCCTAAAAAGACAAGATACGGCTGCTCTGCTGGACCGTACACGTCCATTTCTCTGCCCTTTTCGGAGTAACACGTATCCAATACGTCAATCAGACCAGCATCGCAGAGATTGTCGAGATGGTATGTGACTCCCTGAACAGAGGTGTCGAGTTTCTGAGCGAGATCCGTCGCCGTCTGCGGCTCTTCGGTAACGTGGCGGAAAACCGCTCGACTCGTGTCCGAAGACAGGCTGTCTAGGATCTCAGTCGTTCGGTCGTCATCGATGCGATAATAACTCGGCCTCGTCAGAGCGATCGGCCGATATCTCCGCTTCTGTGGGGAAGAAACTCGACATCGCTTCGATACAGATGCCGTTTGTAAGTGAAAGTAGATATTAATTCGGGTAAGTGAAAACCAGTTTTGAACAGTCCCGATTGCTCTCCGTTGACGTGGTGTTTCAATAGAATAAATACTTAGTCTGTTCTTTACGTTCTCACGATGGGCGTGGCGATCAAGAGGAGAGACGCAGTTGACGGCTGTGGGTGTATTCGATGCCGGGATATCGATCCCACGCTCGCCCGGCGGTCGACTGCCGGCGATGTCCGGTGGAGCCTCAGATTGTTTCGCCGGTGTCCGTGGCTCCTCGCTCTGATTTCGGGACTGGCATTTGTATATACGGGATCCCAATCGATTATCACGCTGGTAACGCCGCTGACGCAGCTAGGTGCTCAGATCACCACGATCATTCACTACACTGTCTCAGTGCTTCTCCTCGTCATCTTACTCCGCGGACTCTTCGGTGCGATCGTCGCTACTGAAGCCACTGACCGAAAGACGGATCTCCGGCAAATCCTAGTATATACGACGCAACGGCTTGTTCCACTTACTCTTACAGTCGCTGGACTGTTCTTGATCTTAGGACTAACTCTCGGCGTCTCGATCGTCTTTGTCTCAATCCTCGTGTTCGATTTCGGTCTCCTTAGCCCTGCGATATTCGACGGGATCACGCCGACTTTCCTGTTCGGATCAATTCTCGCACCGGTGTTCTACAAATTCTGGATCGCTCCCGACGTTTGTGTCGTCGGGGGAGAAGGACCACTAACAGCACTCAGAGCTAGTTGGCAGATTACGACTACACATTGGCGACGGGTCTGTCTTCTCCTTGTGAGTTTCACAGCAACAATTTCAGCGCCATATGTGGTGGCAGAGGCGCTTGCTTTCGCCAGTCAGCACGAGATCTCGTCGCTTCCCGCGTTCTCCGTCCTCACAACTCAATTTCAGTGGTTAACCGCTGTCGTGTGGTACTGCGTCGGTACGCAAATATACATCCGATCCACCATCCGTTAGCGTGCCTTCACTGATGTGAAGATAATCGACTGGTTCGTGGGTTTCTGCCGTTCAAAACTTGGCTTGAACATTCTATAGAATAAAAAACGTCGACTCCGATTGACTGACTGTAATGCCCTCCCAAATCGATTGCTGGTCGTTCTCGCAACAGCCCACTCACCAACGATAGATAATGCATCAAGAAGAAAGGCGGTTCGACAGTTGGATAACGGAGATCCCCCGACCGACAGTCGGGAATCTCGCAATTCGCACTATGCGCTCTCCCCCTGTTTGCCCTGCTGGAGCGGACGATTGGTTTCTCTCTTTCCCCCACCAGCGAAATTGCTTTCCGATGGGTGGTTGCTGTGATCGTCATTGGCATCGCTATCGCGCTTGAAGGGTGTTCATTAACTGCCCTCGGATTCCGGCGACCGACGGGAATCGATTTCGTGTACATAATCGGGACCACAGCCGCGGCATTACTCGTGTTTGTAGGGACTGATCCGCTCATTACAGCGCTCGGACTCCCAGTCTCGACCGGAGCGAGTACGATGACTACCGGTGTCGGGGTCGGCCTCGCATTCGGACGTGCAGTGACCACTGGAGTCGTTGAAGAGGTTCTTTATCGGGGATATGCAATTGAACAACTGATTAAGTATTCACCCCATCCCGCTATTGCCGGGGGAATTTCTTGGGGTATATTTACACTTGTCCATGCGGTCGTCTGGCCAGCCGGGAATCTCGTTCAGATTGCAACCGTGTCGGCGGTATTTACCCTCGTATACCTCCGACGCCGGAGTTTATTCCCGGTGATCGCCTCGCATGTCCTCGTCTGGTGTCTCGCTGTACTGGGCCAAATATATGGTTGAAATCCGCACCCCCACAATTTCAACCGGCGCTATCTTCGTTGCTCTTGCCGGAATCCCACTGGTCGAACTCGCCGCTGGACTCTGGTTAGGAGACGACAGCCTGCTTGCGCTCACAATCAGAGATATCCTCATCAAATGGGCGTTCGCTGCCGTCATCATCGCTGTCGTCGTCTGGGTCGAACAGCGTTCCCTTTCGTCAATCGGTTTATCTCGACCCGAGTGGGTAGATATCGGCGCCGCAGTCCTTGTGTTCCTATTTGGTGCGGTGAGTTACCCGTTTACGACCCCACTATTGCAGTCCTTCGGCTTCGAAACGACAGTCGGCGGAATCGAACAACTGGCTGTATACCCGTTATCATTCGTGCTTGCTCTCGCACTCACCGCAGCACTCACCGAAGAACTTCTCTATCGGGGATTCCCCATCGAACGAATCGCAGAACGAACTGGAAGCACTGCCGTCGCCGCAGGAGTCGCCATTCTCTTTTTCATCATCTTTCACATCCCGTACTGGGGATTGGGTGGAACACTACAGATCAGTGTCAACGCGGTCTTATTGACCCTACTCTATGTCTGGCGGCGAAACGTCTTCGCGTGTATCCTTGCACACGCGATCACCGACATCTACGCGTTTATTATTATTCCACGGTATCTCGCTCAGTATCTCTAAGTGAATCCGATGACTGCGGCCGGATTGGCGGACCAGCATCTACGTTTGAGGAGGAGTCAGTGACAGATGGCTGGTCGAAACCGTCTTTCGCTCTCCGAAACCACCTCATCGTTCGAAGTCCGCGTGTGGGGATCCTTCACCACTGGAGTCCGATGACCGTGTATTCACCCACGATCCCCGCGCTGTCTGCGGATCCAACAGCGCAGGCTCCATTCCGGTCGCCCGCGTCGCTCGCGGCGTCCCTCGCGCGTGCTCCTCGCGGCCGCCTTCGGCGGCCACTCGGAGGCACGCGCCACCGCAGACCCATTTATAAGCAATCGTCCGCCCGTCCGTGACCCGTCCCCGAGCGCGTCCGCCCGGCAACCCTGCGGTCGAACGGTAGACCTTTGCCGTCTCCCCTGCCAGTTCCGATATGGTCTCGCTGGGACTGGTGGTGGCGCGGTTCAACGACTCCGTCACGGAGCCGATGGCCGAGGCCGCCCGGGAGGCGGCCGCCGACCGCGACGCCGTCGTCGTCGACGAACTGACCGTGCCGGGCGCGTACGACAGCCCGCTGGCCGCCGACCGGCTGGCGCGCCGGGACGACGTCGACGCCGTCGCGGTCGTCGGCGCCATCGTCACCGGCGACACCGACCACGACCGCGTCATCGCGAACGCGACCGCCGAGAAGCTCACGCAGGTGAGCCTCGACCGGGACACGCCGGTCACCTTCGGCGTGAGCGGTCCGGGGATGTCCGGCGCGGAGGCGCGCGAGCGGATCGACAAGGGCGCGGACGCGGCCGAGGCCGCCATCGACCTCGCGGAAGCACTCGACTGACCGAGACGAGACGACCACACACGACACATGAGCGACGCATACGACTTCTCGGAGCGGATCGGACGCGTAGAGCCCAGCGCGACGCTGGCGATATCGAACCTCGCGGCGGAAAAGGAGGCCGAGGGCGCGGACATCGTCGACCTCTCGGTCGGCGAGCCGGACTTCGACACCCCGGCGAACGTCGTCGAGGCCGGCAAGGACGCCCTCGACGCCGGCCACACCGGGTACACCTCCTCGAACGGCGTCCCCCGCCTCAAGGAGGCGATCGCGGAGAAGCTCCGCGGGAACGGGGTCGACGCCGACGCCGACGAGGTGATCGTCACCCCCGGCGGCAAGCAGGCACTGTACGAGACGTTCCAGACACTGATCGACGAGGGCGACGAGGTCGTCCTCCTCGACCCGGCGTGGGTCTCCTACGAGGCGATGGCGAAGCTCGCGGGCGGCGACCTCTCGCGCGTCGACCTCGCGCCGCACGGCTTCCAGCTTGAGCCTGCGCTCGCCGACCTCGCGGAGACGGTCTCCGACGACACCGAGCTGCTCGTCGTCAACTCTCCGTCGAACCCGACGGGCGCGGTCTTCTCGGAGGCCGCGCTGGAGGGTGTCCGCGACCTCGCCGTGGAACACGACGTCGCCGTGATCTCCGACGAGATCTACGAGCGCATCACGTACGGGGTCGAGCCGGCGTCGCTCGCGAGCCTCGACGGGATGGCCGACCGCACCGTCACCGTCAACGGCTTCTCGAAGGCGTACTCGATGACCGGCTGGCGGCTCGGCTACCTCCACGCCACCGACGAGTTCGTCGGCGAGGCGGGCAAGCTCCACTCACACTCCGTCTCCTGCGCGACGAACTTCGTCCAGCGCGCCGGGATCGAGGCGCTGGAGAACACCGAGGACGCGGTCGAGGAGATGTGCGACGCCTTCGCGGACCGCCGCGACCTCCTCGTGGACCTGTTCGACGAACACGGCGTCGACGTCGACGTCGGCGACGGTGCGTTCTACATGATGATCCCGGTCGACGACGACGACCAGGCGTGGTGCGAGCGCGCCATCGAGGAGGCGTCGGTCGCCTGCGTCCCCGGCAGCGCGTTCAACGCCGACGGCTTCGCCCGGATCTCCTACGCCGCGAGCGAGGAGCGCCTGCGCGAGGCGGTCGACCGACTCGTCGCGAACGACCTGCTGTAAGCCGACCCGGCGCGACTCGACCGGATCGGTGACGGTTTTTTGACGCCGCGCTGTCTTCCGAATACATGAGCGATTCCGACGCGACCTCCGCGACCTCCATCACCGACGCGGAGCGCGAGGCCCTCCTCGACCGCGTGAACAGTCCGAGCGCGACGGTCGGCGCGAGCGTTCCCGACGAGATCGATGTCCACGGGAGCGCCGTCGACCTCTCCGCGTTCATCGTCGAGACCCGGAAGGTCGACACCGTCCCGCCCGCGCTCGACCGGAAGGTGACGGCGGCGCGGGAGTCCCTCCGGACCGAGCGAGAGCGCCGGGTCGATCGGCTGGAAACCGACGCTCTCGACCGGGAGACAGCCGAGGCGCTCGCCGACGAGGTGGTCGGAATCGACCGCGCGCTCAACGCCTTGGAGGGGATCCGCCGCCCCGGCTTCGCGGACGAACACCACGCCGACACGCTGGCGGGCCACGAGCGCTGGCTCGCGTTCGTTGACCAGGTGCGGTGACCGTTCTCGGGCGCGGCCGCCGCGAACGGTTCCCCCGCCCGCGGCGCGGTCGGTCCGTCGCCGCCCCGTCGCCGGCCCCCTTCCGAAACCCTTACTCGCCGCCCGCGTGGTACGTTCGGGTATGAGCGACACCGCAGCGTCGGACGACGGTGAGGCGACCGCCGTCGACGCCGAGGAGGTCAGACACGTCGCCGAGTTGGCGCGGGTGCGACTCGCCGACGACGAGGTCGACGAGTTCGCGGCGCAGTTCGGCGACATCCTGGAGTACTTCGAGGCGCTCGACGAGGTCCCCGAGACCGACCGGGAGGAGGAGCTGGTCAACGTGATGCGCCCCGACGAGATCGAGGAGGGACTCAGCCAAGAGGAGGCGCTCGCGAACGCCGAGGAGACGGAAGACGGCTTCTTCGTCGGGCCGAAGGTGTCGTAGATGGCGGCCGACCTCAACGCCTTCATCACCGAGGAGACGATCGAGGGGGACGCGGACGCCGACGGCCCGCTCGCGGACGCGACCGTCGCGGTCAAGGACAACATCTCGACGGCCGGGATCCGGACCACCTGCGGCTCCGAGATGCTGGCCGACTACGTCCCGCCCTACTCCGCGACCGTGGTCGACCGGCTGACCGACGCGGGCGCGACGGTCGTCGGCAAGACGAACATGGACGAGTTCGGAATGGGGACGACCACCGAGACCTCGGCGTTCGGCCCGACCCGGAACCCGGTCGACACCGACCGCGTCCCGGGCGGCTCCTCCGGCGGCTCGGCGGCCGCGGTCGCGGCGGGAGAGGCCGACGTGGCGCTCGGCTCCGACACGGGCGGCTCGGTGCGCTGCCCGGCCGCGTTCTGCGGCGTCGTCGGGATCAAGCCCACCTACGGGCTGGTCTCCCGGTACGGCCTGATCGCGTACGCGAACTCCCTCGAACAGATCGGGCCGATCGCGGGCACCGTCGAGGAGGCGGCCGCCGCGCTCGACGCCATCGCCGGCGACGATCCCAACGACGGGACGACGCGCGACCTGGCCGAGGTCGAGGGCGCGGACCCGGACGCGAGCTACGCCGCGGCCGCCGACGGCGACGTGGAGGGGCTGACGGTCGGGATTCCCACGGAGCTGTTCGATGGCGCCGACGAGCGCGTCGTCGAGACGGTCGAGGCCGCGATCGCGGACCTCGAGGCGAAGGGCGCGGAGACGAAGGAGATATCGCTCCCCTCCGTCGAACACGCGGTCCAGGCGTACTACGTCATCGCGATGGCCGAGGCCTCCTCGAACCTCGCGCGCTTCGACGGGGTGCGGTACGGCCACCGGAGCGACGCCGACGGCAACTGGAACGAGTCGTTCGCGGAGACGCGCGAGGAGGGGTTCGGTGCGGAGGTCAAACGCCGGATCCTGCTCGGGACGTACGCGCTCTCGGCCGGCTACCACGACAAGTACTACGAGAAGGCGCAGGACGCCCGCGCGTGGGTTCGCCGGGACTTCGAGGACGCGTTCGACGACGTCGACGTGATCGCCTCGCCGACGATGCCGGTCCTCCCCTTCGAGCTCGGCGAGAGCCTCGACGACCCGCTGCGGATGTACCTCGCGGACGCGAACACGACGCCGGTGAACCTCGCGAACCTCCCCGCTATCTCGGTGCCGGCGGGGGAGACCGACGGGCTTCCGGTCGGACTCCAGCTCGTCGGGCCGAAGTTCGGCGAGGAGACGATCGTCCGCGCCGCGAGCGCGGTCGAGGACCGATGAGCCTGAGCGACGAGGAACGGGGTCGGCTCGCGGACGTGGTCCGCCTCCAGCCGACGAAGAACGGCGAGCTTCAGGACGCCTGGGAGATGGAGAGTGGCAGCGAGGTCCACGGCTACCTCGAGGACCACCTGAAGGAGTACTACTATCGCGACGACGACAGCCTGATCCGCGCGACGGCGGAGGCGAACGACCTCGTCGACGTCGAGCCGGGGATCGAACCCGACGCGGTCGCGCGCGGCGGCGTCCCAGAGACGATCCGCGTTCCGACGCTGGAGTCGCAGGTGGTCGACGTACTCGCCGGGCCGGACGAGCGCTCGCAGTCGGTCGTCAGCGTGCTCAACGCGCTCCGGGAGGCGTACGAGATCGACCCGGAGGTCGACGCGGTGCGGCGGGCGCTCCGCAGTCTCGAACGGAAGAACGTCGTCGAGGTCGTCTACCGGACCGTGCCGACGTTCCGGCTCGCGGTCGAGCGCGACGAGATCACGGTCGAAATCGAGACGTAGGAGTCGGTCGCGCTCGACGCCCAGCGGGGTCGCGGGCGCTCCACCGCCGATACGACTTTGTACCGGGACGGAAATCGTGTCCGTGATGGCCGACGACGAGACCCTCCGCGAGCGGTTCGGCCGCAACGCGAGCGGCATCGCCGCCATGACGGTGACGGGCACGTGGATGGCGGCGTTGCTCCTCGGGGCCGAGTGGTGGCTCCCGTTCATGCTGTTCGGGTACATCGTGATCGTCCCGATCGTCTCGATGCTGTTCGACGAGGAGGAGGAGTCCGAGTCGGTGTACGTCGAGTCGGAGTCCGGATCGGTCCGCGTCGAACGAGGAGAGGCGGCGGAACGGGACGACGCGACGACGGGCGACACCGCCGACGCGCTCGAACGGCTGCGGGCCCGGTACGCCAGCGGCGACCTCACGGACGAGCAGTTCGAGCGGAAGCTCGATCGGCTCCTGGAGACCGAGACGCCGGAGGACGCCGCCGAGTGGGTCGAGACCAACAGATCGGCCGGTGGTACTCGCGAAACGGAACGGGACCGCGAATCCGAACGCGAGCGGTGAGGTGACCCCCCGGTTCGTTCCGTCGCCGCGGCCGCACCCGCACCGACACGGCTGGCGGAGCCGAACCTCAAGCTTCAATGCGCGCGGCCGACTCGACCGCGTATGAGCGACCACGAACTCCGGAAGGAGGCGCACGACCTCGACGTCACCGTCTGGGTCGGGAAGAAGGGTGTCGACGCCGTCGTCGACGAAACTGCCGACCAGCTCGACGACGCCAAGCTCGTGAAGGTGAAGTTCCTCCGGGCGGCCCGCGGCGGGACCTCGACCGACGAGCTCGCCGAGGAACTTGCCGAGGCGGTCGACGCCGACCTGATCGAGACGCGCGGGAACACGGCGGTGCTTCACTGATGGGCGCTCCCGCGGGAGTGCTCGGACCCGCCGTGATCGGGGGCACGCTCCGACCGTACCTCGGCCCGTTGACCGGGATCGTCGTCGACGCCGCGATCTTCCTCGTCGTCGTCGTCGCGGCGTACGTCCTCTACAAGGCGGTGATCGCTCCGCTCGCCCGGCGGGTCTTCGACAGGCAGGGCCTCGACGAGCACGCCCGGCGCCCGCTCCAGAAGATCGTCGCGTTCGTCGTGCTGTTCGCGGGGGTCACGGTCGGGTTCGGGGCGGCGGGCTATCAGGGGTTCCTGCGCTCGCTGGCGACGATTGCGGCCGCGGCGACGCTCGCGATCGGCTTCGCGCTCCAGGACGTGATCAAGAACTTCGTCGCGGGCGTCTTCATCTACACGGACAAGCCGTTCCGCATCGGCGACTGGATCGAATGGCAGGGGAACTCGGGAGTCGTGGAGGACATCTCCTTCCGGGTCACCCGCGTCCGCACGTTCGACAACGAGCTGCTCACGGTGCCGAACCACACCCTGACCAGCGACGTGGTGAAGAACCCGGTCGCGAAGAAGACGCTCCGGCTGAAGTTCGTCTTCGGGATCGACTACGAGGACGACGTCGAGAAGGCGACCGACATCATCGTCGAGGAGGCCGAGAAGAGCGAGGCCATCCTCGAAGACCCCGCGCCGTCGGTCCGGCTAACCGAACTCGCCGACTCGTACGTCGGGCTTCAGGCGCGGATCTGGATCGACGACCCCTCGCGGGCGGACTTCGTGAAGGCGCGCGCCGACTACGTGAAGGCCGTCAAGGAGCGGTTCGACGAGGAGGGGATCTCGATCCCGTTCCCGCAGCGCACCGTCTCGGGGCGCAACGAGTGGACGGACCCCTCGTCGTTCGGCGGGGACGCCTGATCCTCGGCGGAGACGATCCTCGGCGAGGACGCCTGATCCTCGGCGGAGACGATCCTCGGCGAGGACGCCTGATCTTCGGCGGGGACGCCTGACCCTCGGCGGGACGCCGGACACGGGTGGCCGCGCCCGGCAGGATCGATAGTAACCCACTTGTGGGTTCGCGTGGTCGGTTGGCCCATGCGACGTGGTCGTCATCGGGGCCGGCGAGGTCGGGACGAGCATCGCCGCGAGTCTCGCGTCGGACCACGAGGTCGTCGTCGTCGACGTCGACCCGGACCGGGCGGAACAGCTCAAGTACGAACTCGACGTTCTCACCATCGCCGGCGACGGGACGACCTCGGAGATCCAGACGGCCGCGGACGTCGGCCGCGCGGACATGGTCATCGCGTGTACCGACAACGACCAGACGAACCTCGTCGCCTGCGGCACCGCGAAGACGCTCGGCGACGGCTTCACCATCGCCCGCGTGAAAAGCACTGACTTCCTCCGGACGTGGGAGGGGAACGAGGGCGCGTTCGGCGTCGACTTCATGGTGTGTACGGATCTCCTGACCGCGGAGAACATCGTCCGCGTCATCGGCCTGCCGGCGGCGATCGACGTCGACCCGTTCGCCGGCGGTCTCGTCCAGATGGCGGAGTTCGAGATCGCGGCGGACAGCCCCGTCGCCGGGCAGACGATCTCGGAGGCCGACCGATTCGAGTCGCTCACGTTCGTCGGTCTGTTCCGCGACGGCGAGATGATCATCCCGCGCGGGGACACCGACATCACCGTCGGCGACCGCGCGGTGGTGATCGGGAGCCCCGAGAGCGTCCAGTCGTTCGCGACCGACGTGGCGCCGGAGACGACGCCGGACCGCGCCGACGAGATCGTCGTCGTCGGGGGGAGCGAGATCGGCTACCAGACCGCCCGGCTGCTCGAGGAGCGCGACTTCAAGCCGCGGCTGATAGAGCGGGACGCTGACCGCGCGCGCTGGCTCGCGGAGAACCTCCCGAACACCGTCGTGATGGAACACGACGCGACCGACACGGAGTTCCTCTCCCGCGAACACGTCGACGAGGCGGACATCGTCGTCACCGCGCTCCGCTCGGACGAGAAGAACCTCCTCATCTCCGTGCTCGCAAAGCGGCTCGGCGTCGACCGCGTGATCGCCGTCGTCGACAGCCCCGATTACGTCACCGTGTTCGAGGAGATTGGGATCGACATCGCGATCAATCCCCGCACCGTGACCGCCGAGGAGATCACGCGGTTCACCTACGAGAGCGTCGCGGAGAACATCGCCGTCCTGGAGAACGATCAGGCCGAGGTCCTCGAGCTCGAACTCACCGAGGGGTGCGGGCTCACCGGGCGTCCGATCTCGGATATCGTCGCCGAGAGCGACGTGCGGTTCGTCATCGGCGCGATCACCCGCAATCATAAGCTGGTCACTCCGCGCGGTGACACCGTGCTTCAGGCCGGTGACCACGTCATCCTGCTCGTGGAGTCCGACTCGGTGAGCGACATCGCCTCGATGGCGTGAGGCGCCCGTGACCTCCAAGATCCGAGTCGGCTGGCGGGCGAGCGTGGGACTCACCGGCGATGTCCTCGCCGCGCTCCCGGTCCCGCTGGCGTTCCCGCTACTGATCGCCTTCTACTACGGCGAGTCGCCGGTCCCGTTTCTGGCGGCGATCGCGGTCTCGCTCGCGCTCGGCGCGGCGTTCCGATCGGTAGGGGACCCGGAGGAGAACCTCGGTCCCCGCGAGGCGTTCCTCGCGGTGGCGCTGATCTGGTTCCTCGTCGCCGCGGTCGGCGCGATCCCGTTCGTCGTCGCGGGCGTGGGCACGGTCGCGCACCCGGTGAACGCGATGTTCGAGTCGATGAGCGGGCTGACGACAACGGGCGCGACGGTGTTGCGAGACTTCTCGCTCCACTCGAAATCCGTCATGATGTGGCGACAGGTGATCCAGTGGCTCGGCGGACTGGGGATCCTCATCCTCGCGACCGCGGTCCTCTCCGAGATCGGGGTCGGCGGGGCACAGCTGATGGAGTCGGAGTCGCAGACGCAGGACGTCAACAAGCTCACGCCGAAGATCTCGCAGACGGCACAGCTCATCTGGGGGATCTACTTCGGACTCACCGGACTCGCGGTCGCCGTCTTCTTCCTGCTCGGACTCGCCGTCGACCCGCAGATGGGCCTGTACAACGCCGTCGCGCACGCGTTCACGTCGGTCGCGACCGCGGGATTCTCGCCGGAGCCGCACTCCGTCGGCGCGTTCCACCCGCTGATCCAGTGGGCGGTCGTCCCGTTCATGGTGGTCGGCTCGACCAGCTTCGTCCTCATCTACTTCGCCATCAACGGCGAGCCGATGCGCCTGCTGCGAAACGAGGAGTTCCACTTCTATCTCGGCGCGATGGGGACGCTCGCGTCGGTCGTCGCCCTCGGCCTATTTCTCGACCCCAGCACTACCTTCGGCGCCGAGGCGACCCTCCGCCACGCCGTCTTCAACGTCGCCTCCATCGTGACGACGACGGGGTACGCCAGCACCGACTACGTGCAGTGGGCGCCCGCGGCGAAGCACATGCTGTTCATGGGGATGTTCGTCGGCGGGATGGTCGGCTCGACGACCTGCTCGATCAAGTCGCTGCGGTGGCTGGTGGCGCTGAAGTCGTTCCGGCGGAACCTCTACACCTCCATTCATCCGGAGGCGATCCGTCCGGTCCGGATATCGGGGAAGTCCGTCGACGAGGGCGCGATCCGCGACATCTACGCGTACCTCCTCTTGAGCATCGTGATCTTCTTTTTACTCGCCGTGGTCATCGTCGTCGACGCCGAGCGGGCAAACCTTCGCGTAGACGAGTTCGAGGCGCTCGGTGCCGCGGCGACGACGTTCCTCAACATCGGGCCGGCGTTCGGCGACGCGGGTCCCTACGGAACGTTCGCGACGTTCCCGATGAGCACTCGGGCCGTGATGATCGTCCTGATGTGGATCGGTCGGATCGAGATCATCCCGGTCCTCGTGCTGTTCACGAAGGCGTTCTGGACGTCGTGAGCGATCGCGAGCGACCGCCGCGGGTGCGGCTCGGCGTTCCCGCCTCCGTCACCCCTTCGACAGTTTAATACAGCGAACGAGCGACCCCCATATCGATCGAGTAACTATGTCGTGGGGCGTCAACTGGAAGGCGAGCGTGGGGCTTCTCGGGGTCGGGATCAAGTACCTCGCCGTCACGCTGCTGGTGCCGTTGATCGTGGCGCTCGCGTACGGCGAAGACATCTGGGTGTTTCTGGTGTCGATGGCGCTCGTCGCGGCGCTCGGCTTCGCGGTCGAGCGGGTCGATCCCGACCCGGACCTCGGCCCGCGCGAGGCGCTGCTTTTCGTCTCGCTCGCGTGGCTCGCGGCGGCGGTCATCGGGACGATACCCTACCTGATCGCGGGGTACGGGACGGCGTCGACGGTCGGACTCCAGACCGGATCGTTCGGTGCGCTCACGGAGTCGATCGTCAACGCCCTGTTCGAGTCGATGAGCGGGTTCACCACGACGGGCGCGACGGTCCTCGGCGAGATCAGCACGGACCGCCACTCTCACGCGGTGATGATGTGGCGACAGCTCACGCAGTGGCTCGGCGGGATGGGGATCATCGTCCTGATGATCGCCATCCTCCCGGAGGTCGCGGTCAACGGCGCACAGCTGATGGATTCGGAGGCGCCCGGCCCAGAACTCCAGAAGCTCACGCCGAAGATAGCCGAGACGGCGCGAGCGCTCTGGCTGATCTACTTCGGCTTCACCGTCCTGCTCGCGGTGCTTTTGTACGCCCTCCACCTCCTCGGGATGGCGCCGAACATGGACCTGTACAACGCGGTGGCGCACGGCTTCTCGACCCTTCCGACGGGAGGATTCTCACCGCAGGCCGACAGCATCGGGTACTTCTCGGCCGCCGTCCAGTGGGTCGTCATCCCCTTCATGGTCGTCGCCGGGGTCAACTTCGCGCTGTTCTGGCACGTGTTACGCGGCGAGGTAGATGTCCTGTTGGAGAACGTCGAGTTCCGCGCGTACGCCGGGGCGCTCGCCGTCGTCACCGCGCTGCTCGCCGTGATCCTGTTCCGCGGTGGCGCGCCCCCGCTCGAACTGGGTGGGACGACACAGGGCGTCGCCGAAAACTCGCTCCGACAGGCGGCGTTCCAGATCGGGTCGCTGCTGAACTCGACCGGGTTCGCGACCGCCGACTTCGCGCAGTGGAACACCCACGCGCAGGTCCTGCTCCTGTTCACGATGTTCATCGGCGGCTCCGCCGGGTCGACCGGTGGCGGTATCAAGATCGTTCGGTGGCTGATCGTCGGCAAGGCGATCCGTCGGGAGCTGTTGACCTCGGCGCATCCGGACGTCGTTCAACCCGTCCGGCTCGGCGGAAACGTCGTCAACGAGGACGCGATCCGCGGCATTATGTCGTTCACCATGCTGTACCTGGTGCTGCTCGCGCTCTCGGCGGTGTTCATCGCGCTCGACGCCGCGCGGATCGGGATCCAACTGAGCGCGCTGGAGTCGATCAGCGCCTCGCTCGCGACGATCGGAAACATCGGACCGGGCTTCGGACGCCTCGGGCCGTTCGGGAGCTATCTGTTCTTCCCGAACACCTCGAAGCTGCTGATGATCTTCCTGATGTGGATCGGGCGGCTGGAGATCGTTCCGGTGCTCGCGGTGTTCATCTCCGGGATCGACACGCGATAGCGATCGAGATCGACACCCGATCCGGACCGACCCGGGGAACGCATCTTCATAACGGACGAGGGAGTTGGTGGTCGTATGACGAGCCACGACGAGACGCACGGACGGAATCTACTCGGCCACGTCCTCCTCCCGGTCGCGAACGAGGAGGACGCGCTGGCGACGGCGCGGGCGCTCGAACCGTACGACCCCGCGCGGGTGACGGCGCTCCACGTCGTCGAGAAGGGCGGCGGCGTCCCGGACAAAACGCCCGTCGAGCAGTCCGAGGAACTCGCGGCCGAGTCGTACGCGGCGGTCCGAACGGTGTTCCCGGACGCCGACGAACGCACCGCCTACGCCCGGGACGTGGTCGAGGCGATCTTCGACGCCGCCGAGGAGGTCGACGCGAGCGCCGTCGCCTACCGGTCGCGCGGCGGGAACCGTCTCGTCCGGTTCCTCTCGGGTGACCTGTCGACCAAGCTCGTGACGAACGCGCCCGTCCCGGTGATCGCGCTCCCGCAGGACGACTCGGCGGCGTAACCGCCGATCCGACGACGGTCGCAACCGCGTCGGGACCGCGCCGCGCGTCGGAATCCGCCCCTCCGGCTCGCCGCTTCCTTGTGGAATATAATGAATATTTATACTCGACCGGCGGGTAACGAGCGGCATGTACGACGACGAGGAGCTCTCCGAGATCCGCGAGGCGAAGGAGTCGTGGGAGGCGGAGACGCTCGACCCGACCCTCGACCGCCACGGGGAGCGGAAAGAGCGGTTCGCGACGGTGTCGAACCGCGAGGTCGATCGCTTATATACCCCCGAGGACGTCGCGGACCTCGACTACGAGGACGACTTGGGGTTCCCGGGCGAGGCGCCGTACACTCGGGGCGTCTACCCGACGATGTACCGCGGCCGCACGTGGACGATGCGGCAGTTCGCGGGGTTCGGCACCGCCGAGGAGACCAACGAGCGGTTCCACTACCTGATCGACGAGGGACAGACGGGACTCTCGACGGCGTTCGACATGCCCTCGCTGATGGGGATCGACTCCGACGACAAGATGTCGCTCGGGGAGGTGGGCAAGGAGGGCGTCGCGGTCGACACGTTACGCGACATGGAGGTGCTGTTCGACGGTATCGACCTCACCGAGGTGTCGACCTCGTTCACGATCAACCCGAGCGCGCCGGTGATCTACGCGATGTACGTCGCGCTCGCTGACCGGCGCGGAATCCCGCGCGACGAGCTGCGGGGGACCCTCCAGAACGACATGCTCAAGGAGTTCATCGCGCAGAAGGAGTGGGTGATCCCGCCGGAGCCCTCCCTCGATCTGGTGGCCGACACGATCGAGTTCGCGGTGGCGGAGACGCCCAAGTTCAAGCCCATCTCCGTGTCGGGCTACCACATCCGCGAGGCGGGGTCGACGGCGGTCCAGGAGCTCGCCTTCACGCTCGCCGACGGGTTCGCCTACGTCGAGGCGTGTCTCGACCGCGGGCTCGACGTCGACGAGTTCGCCCCGCAGCTCTCCTTCTTCTTCAACTCGCACAACTCGCTGTTCGAGGAGGTCGCGAAGTTCCGGGCCGCGCGCCGGATCTACGCTCGGATCATGGAGGAGTGGTACGGCGCGGAAGCGGAGGCGTCGAAGCGGCTGAAGTTCCACACCCAGACCGCCGGGCAGTCGCTGACGGCCCAGCAGCCGCTCAACAACGTCGCGCGCGTCACGATCCAGGCGCTCGCGGGCGTGCTGGGCGGCACCCAGAGCCTCCACACCAACTCCTTCGACGAGGCGCTCGCGCTCCCCTCCGAGCAGGCGGTGCGGGTCGCGCTCCGGACTCAGCAGATCATCGCCGAGGAGTCGGGGGCGGCCGACATCGTCGACCCGCTCGGCGGCTCCTTCGCCGTCGAGTCGCTCACCGACGAGACGGAGGCAGAGGCGTTGGCGTACATCGAGGAGATCAGGGAGATGGGCGACGGCTCCGTGCGCGACGGGGTCCTCCGCGGCATCGAGCAGGGGTACTTCCACCGCGAGATCCAGGAGTCCGCCTACGAGTACCAGGAGCGCGTCGACGAGGGCGAGGAGACGGTCGTCGGCGTCAACGCCTACGAGATCGACGAGGACACACGACCGGACCTGCTGGAGGTCGACGAGACCACCCGCGAGCGACAGCTCGACCGACTGGAGTCGGTGAAAGACGAGCGCGACGACGACGCGGTCTCGGCCGCGCTCGACGACCTCCGCGACGCCGTCGAGGCCGGGGAGAACGCCATGCCGGAGATCGTCGCGGCCGTGAAGGCGTACGCGACGATGGGGGAGATCATGGCGGTGTTCGAGGCGGAGTACGGCGCCTACCGCGAGCGGATCGGCGTCGCCTGACCGAACGAAAACGAGGACGGGCCGACTGCGCGTTCCGCCGGGTCGGCCGCGCGTTCCGCCGGCTACGCCGTCTCGATCGAACGAGCGGACTCCGCGCACCACGCGTTGCCCCGCCGGCCCGCCCGCCGGAGGTCGAGTTCGACCACCGACCCGGCGTCGAGCGACGACAGCTCGTCTTCCACGTCGGAGTCGTCGTACTCGACGACGTACAGCGTCCCGTTGCGCGGGTACTCGCGGAGCGTGATCGCCCCGTGGTCGTTCGCACGCGTCGACGATCGTGTACTTGCCAGTGCGGTCCATCCCGTGTGGCGCTACGATATGATCTATGTTAACAGTTGTGTGCTGGGGTAGTTCCGCCGCACGCGACGGCCGCGAACGGTCCACTTTAATCGACGCGTCGCCTCGCTCGGGTATGACGGAGACGGAGATCCCCGAGGACCACCCGCGCTACGCGTCGCTCGTGACGCGCCACCGGATCGAGGCGGGCGTCGAGCAGGGGATCACCTCGAAGCAGGGACTGATCGCCCAGGGGCGCGGCGAGGCGTTCGACTACCTCCTCGGTGAGCGCACACTCCCGAGCGCCGACGCGGCCGCGCGCGCCGCGGCCGCGACGCTCCTGCTCGCCGACCGCCCGGTCTTATCCGTGAACGGCAACGTCGCGGCCCTCGCGCCGAGCGAGACGGTCGAACTCGCCGAGGCGGTCGACGCGGACATCGAGGTGAACCTGTTCAACCACACCGACGAGCGCGTCCGCCGGATCGCGGATCACCTCCGCGAGCACGGCGCCGACGAGGTGAAGGGGCTCGCCGGCGACGGCGAGATCCCCGGTCTCGACCACGCCCGCGGCGTCGTCGACGCCGACGGGATCGAGGCGGCCGACGTCGTCGTGGTCCCCTTGGAGGACGGCGACCGCGCCGCCGCGCTCAACGCGATGGGGAAAACGGGAGATCGTGATCGACCTCAACCCCGGGAGCCGGTCGCCCCGCACCGCGGACGTGCCGATAATCGACAACCTGCTCCGCGCGGTGCCGAACGTGACCGCTCACGCGCGGGACCTCGCGGGCGCGACACCCGCGGAACTGGAGCGGGTCGTCGACGAGTTCGACGCCGCCGCCGCGCTCGACGACGCCGAGGCGGCGATCCGTGAGGGGTCGTTCGCGGACGGGGACGACGAGTAGGGGGAGTCGTCTCGCCGGAAGGCAAAAGCGTACGCCGCCCGTAGCGGGCGGTATGGAACTCGACGAGACGGACCGGGCGATCCTGAGAATTCTCCAGGAGGACGCGCGGACCCCGTTCTCGGAGGTCGCGCGCCGGATCGACATGTCCAGCGCGACCGTCCACGACCGGGTCAGCCGCCTCGAAGAGGCGGGCGTCATCCGCGGGTACCACGCCGACATCGACCCGAAGGCGGTTGGGTACGGCGTCGGCGCGTTCGTCGGCCTGCGCGTCGAGCAGGGCCGCGAGGAGGACGCGCTCGAACGCCTCCGCGGCATCGACGGCGTCCGCGAGATCCACCTGACCACCGGCGAGTGGGACGTAATCCTCCGCGTCGTCGCGGCCGACACCGACCGGCTCCGGGAGCTGATGTTCGAGCGGATCGCCGAGACCGAGGGGTTCTCGCGCTCGCAGACGATGGTGATACTCGGCACCGACTACGAGCAGCCCGGGCCGCCGCTGTAAGCGAGCGCCGGGCGACGCCGTAGAGCGACGGCTCGCTCGGGACCGGAACGCTCAACTCGGGACCTCCCCGAACGGTGACCATGAGCACAGGCCTCGCGGACGGGTTCGACCCGTCGCCGGAGCGCGCGTGGGCGGCGGTCGTCGGCGGCGTCGTCGCGGTGCTGGCGGTCGGATCGGTCGTCTTCCCGCGCGTCGTCTACGACCGGTTCCTCTGGCGCTACTTCTGGGGACCGGTCGTCGCGGACGGCGAGGGCGCGCAGTGCGCGGTCCGCGAGGCCGGCGGCACCACGGAACTGCTCGGCAGCGACGCGGCGTGTGGGTCGGCCGTGAGCGCGGGCGAGGTCGTCGCGACCCCGGGATACACCACCTTCTCGACGGTGAGCTACGTGGTGATCCTGCTGGCGATGCTGATCGGCGTCGTCTTCCTGCTCCGCCGGCTCGACATCGCGACGGAGCTCCGCTTCTTCTACGCGCTGTTCCCGTTCATGCTGTTCGGCGGGGCGATGCGGACGGTCGAGGACGCGGGCGTCGCCGCGACCGATGCCGGCGTCGAACCGCTGATCGCCTTCCCGGCGAGCGCGCTGCTCATCAGCCCGTTCATCTACTTCACGGTGTTTTTGTTCACGCTCGCGTGCGTCGTCGCGGCGCACGGACTCGAGCGGCGCGGCGTCGTCGACGACTACGCGCACCCGCTGTTCGCGTCGGGCGCCGCGGGGCTCGCGCTCGCGGTCGGCTACCTCTCGTATCTCGCCGTCACGACCGGCTACGTCACCTTCTACCCGCAGGTGCTCGTGCCGACGCTCCTCATCGCGACGGTCGCGACCGCGGGCACGTGGGCACTGGCGACCCGGCGGATTCCGACGATCCGGCAAGGGACCGGCGCGGCCGGGATCGTGATCATCTGGGGCCACGCGATCGACGGGGTCGCGAACGTGATCGGACTCAACTGGATGCCGGCGCTGACCGGCACCGCGAACCTCGTGCCGAAACACGTCGTCAACGAGCTGATCGTCGACTGGACCGGGCGGCTGTTCCCCGAGTCGATAGTCTCCGTCACCGGCGACGCGTGGCCGTTCCTCCTCGTGAAGCTCGCGGCCGCGACGTTCGTCGTCTGGGTGTTCAACGGCGAGATGTACGAGGAGTCGCCGCGGTACACGCTGCTGCTCCTCATCACCGTCCTCGCGGTCGGACTCGGTCCGGGCACCCGCGACATGCTCCGCGCGACGTTCGGGGTCTGAGCGACCCGATTCGACCCGCCGAAACCGACTCAAACGGCGAGGTAGGAGCCGAACGGCGCGCCGCGTCGCGCCCCCGTGGCGCGACGCGAACGCGAGGGAGGCAAGCGGGCCGCGCGGCCTCGCCCGCGCGGCCCGCTCGCCGAGGCTGGGGAGGCGTGAGGTGCGGTTGCGGTGCGGCCTTCGGCCGGCGCGGGTTTATACGGAACCGACAAGTGGCCCGAGCGCCGAGCGCGACCGTGACTGACACACCGCGACGACGCGTGCTGGCGGCCGCGGCCACGGGATCGACGCTCGGACTCGCCGGCTGCGGCGACCTCGCCGGATCGGACGGCGACGCCGCCGGACAGACCGACGACGGAACCAACGAGAGCGACGACGGCGGCGGGACCGGGAGCGGCTCCGACGGCGACGACGCCCGCGCGACGGTCGCTCTCGACGTTCAGGCGGAGATTCAGGCGGCCCAAGAGGATATCAGAACGCGAGTTCAGGAGGGGAACCTCTCGCAGGAGGACGCACAGGCGGAGCTGCTCGACGCGCAGACCGAGATCGTCTCGGCCGCGGTCGAGGACCTGGAGTCGTACGCGGCCGACGCGGACGGACTCGCCGTGGAGAACGCCAACGAACAGGCGGGAGCGGCCCTGGTTAGCGGGCCGGCCGCGGCGGTGCTGGACGCGCTGGAGGCCGATCCGGTGAACGCGCTCTTATCCGCCGCCGACTTCCCCGCGCCGCAGGAGGGCGGACAGTCGAACGGCTCCTGATCGACTCCACAACGACACCTTATAAGCCGTCGCGGGCGGAACGGACTCGGTAATGCTGGACGGGGTCAACGTCGCGCTCGGCGTCTCGGGGAGTATCGCGGCGGTGAAGGTCGTCGAACTCGCCCACGAACTGCGCCGCCACGGCGCGAGCGTCCGCGCCGTCATGTCCCCGGCGGCGACGAACATCGTCCACCCGTGGGCGGTCGACTTCGCGACCGACGAGCCGGTCGTCACCGAGATCACCGGGAGCGTCGAACACGTCGAGCTCTGCGGCCGCGAGGGATGGGCCGACGTGCTGCTGCTCGCGCCCGCGACCGCGAACACCGCCGGGAAGGTGGCGGCCGCGGTCGACGACACGCCCGTGACGACCTGCGCGACGACCGCGCTCGGCGCGGACGTGCCGGTCGTGATGGCGCCCGCGATCGCACGAGCCGATGTACGATCACCCGGGCGTCCTCGACGCGCTCGACCGCCTGGAGTCGTGGGGCGTCCGCTTCGCCGACCCGCGGATCGAGGAGGGGAAAGCGAAGATAGCCGCCGAGGAGGACATCGTCACGGAGGTCGCCCGCGCGACGACGCCCCAGACCCTCTCCGGGGCGCACGTCGTCGTCACCGCGGGGGCGACGAAGGAGCGGATCGACCCGATCCGGATCCTGACCAACCGCGCGTCGGGGAAGACGGGCCGGGCGGTCGCGCGGGCGCTCTACGCCCGCGGCGCGCGGGTGACGCTCGTTCAGGACGGTCCCGAAGTCCCGTACGCCGACGTGGCCGCGGTCGAGACGGCCGACGAGATGATGGAGGCCTGCCGGCGGACCGCGGCGACCGCGGACGCGCTGATCTCCGCGGCCGCCATCTCGGATTTCACCGCCGACGCCGTCGACGAGAAGATCCGGTCCGGCTCGCCGCTGTCGGTCGAGCTGGAGCCGACGCCGAAGCTCATCGACTCGGTGCGCGAGGCGTACCCCGACCTGCCGATCGTCGGGTTCAAGGCCGAGACGTCGGGCGACGACGCGGCGATGGTCGCGGAGGCGGAGCGCATCCGCGACCGCGTCGGGCTGTCGTTCGTCGTCGCGAACGACGCGAGCGTGATGGGCGACGACGAGACGCGCGTCCTGTTGGTCGGCGCGTCCGGGACCGATCCCGAGGAGGTCTCCGGCTCGAAGGACGCGGTCGCCGGCCGGATCGCGGACCGGCTCGCGGCGACGCTCGACGCGTCGGCGTGAGACACGCGGGAAACGGAAGATCGCATCACCCGACCCCGGCAGGCTCCCCGCGGATACAAACTGTTTTGAGGCGGTGGAGCGACCACATGGGTAGAGATACTCATGTGTAACGAGACGGTCACGCACGGCTCCGTGGGAGGTGTGGTGGGTGGCTGACGCCGACCCGCCGCCCGGCGACGGAGCCTCCGCCGACGGCCCGGTCGACTCCGCCGAGACGTCTGGTCTCTCTGCCGAAGCGTCGGGCGCCGACGCGACGGGCGGGCCAACGGCGACGGCCGGCGCGATCATCGTCCCCGTCGAGCCGACCTCCACGCTTCGCTCGACGATCGCGCACGTCGCCGAGGCGGCCGCGAACGACGGCGCTCCGGCGCTCCACCTCGTCGAGATCGCCTCGTGGCGGGACGGTGACCCGGAGAGCGACGAGCGGGCCGCCGCGGCCGAGCGCGTGCTCGAACGCGTCGCGGCGTGGGCGACCGCCGACCTCGACGACTCGGAGGCGCCCGCGGCCGCGGACGTCGAGGTCGTCACCGCGGTGATCGGCGCCGACGACTACCTGTTCGGCGCCGACGACTACGTCCGCGTGCTCGCGGAGTACGCCGAGGAAAACGACGCCGACCGCGTCGTGCTCGACCCCGAGTACACCCCGGTCGGCAACACGACGCTGCTCCAGCCGCTGGAGTTCGCGCTCTCGAACACCTCGCTGTCGGTCGAGACCGCGCCGGTCGATCGGCCGACGCGTCGCGAGCGGTTCCGAACCGAGGCGACCACCGGACGGTTCGTGGCGCTTTTCGGACTCTCGCTGGCGTTTTACCTCCTGTTGGGCGACCCGACCTACTGGTTCGACGCGGTGACGGGGGTCGCGACCGCCGCGGTCGTGTCGATCACCCTCTCACGGGTGAGCCTCGACTCGACGCCGGCGATCCCGCGCACCCCGATGCGGATCGCCCGCGGGCTGGTGTACGTCCCCGTGCTGCTCTACGAGATCCTGAAGGCGAACCTCGTGGTCGCCCGCGTCATCCTCGACCCGCGGCTCCCGATAGAGCCGACGCTGAACCGGATGCGCGTGATCGTCGGCAGCGGGCTCCCGCTGATGACGCTCGCGAACTCGATCACGCTGACGCCCGGGACGCTGACGGTCCGCGCCCGGGACAGCGACCTCTACGTCCACTCGCTCGTCCCGTGGGCCCGCGAGGGGCTGTTCGACGGCTCCCTAGAGCGGTGGACGCGCTTCGTCTACTACGGCCGTCGGTCGGCGCGCCTGCCGACCCCCCGCGAGCGCGACGACGTGGCGATCCTCCAGGGCGACGACGCCACCGAGGAGCTACCGATTGCCGCCGCCGACGGCGGAGCGGTCGGCGCGGCTCACGAGAGTGACGGGGTCGACGAAACCGGCGCCGCCGAATCGATCGACGACGAGGTGACCGACCGATGAGCCTCGTGGACGCGTCGCTCGCGGCCGGCTACACCCTCGGCGACTTCCTGCTCGTCGCGGCCGCCGGCTTCGCCGTCCTCGCGGTCGGCATGCTCTACCGCGCGGTCGTCGGGCCGACGATGGAAGACCGGGTACTGGCGGTGAACGTCCTCGGGACGAACACCGTCGTCATCCTCGCGATCTTGGGCGCGGCGCTCGGGGAGCCGACGTTCCTCGACATCGCCCTGGTGTACGCACTGCTCAACTTCCTGATGGCCATCGCCATCTCGAAGTTCACCGTCGAGCGGGGTGGTGTGCTGTGAGCGCAGCCGCGCTGGAGACGGCCCGCGTCTGGCTGATCGTCGCGCTCACGCTGCTCGGGCTGTTCTTCTCGTTCGTCTCGATGGTGGGCGTGCTCCGGCTACCCGACCTGTACTCGCGGGCGCACACCGCCTCCCAGGCCGACACGCTGGGCGCCGGCTTCGGGCTGGCGGCGGTCGCGCTCACCGTCGGGCTGGCGGGCGCCGGCTTCAAGTCGGTCCTCCTGCTGTTTTTCATCTTCGTGACGAATCCGACCGCGGCCCACGCGATTGCTCGGGCCGCCTTCGAGGAGGGAATCGTGCCGTGGACCAACGGGGATGACCGCCGATGACCGGCGCGCTCGCGTCCGCCGGTCCCCTCGGCGCGCCGGTCGTCGCGCAGGTGACCGCCATCGAGGCGAGCCTGTTCGTCTTCGTGGTGTTGACCGCGCTGTTCACGGCGCTGGCACGCGACGTGCTCGCCGCGGTGATCATCTTCGGCGCCTACAGCCTCGGGATGGCCGCGCTGTACACGTTCTACCGGGCGCCGGACGTCGCGATGACCGAGGCCGCCATCTCCGCCGGGGTGACCACGGTGCTGCTGCTCCTCACGCTCGCGAAGACGACCCGGGCCGACCACGAGGCGGCCTTCGAGTCGGTGAACCTGCCCGCCGCGGGCGCGGCGGGACTGCTGTTCGGCGGGCTGCTGCTCACGATGGGCGATATCCCAGCGGTCGGGTCCGAGGACGCGCCGATCTGGTCGAACCCGGACGTGAGCCAGTGGTACATCGCCCAGACGTACGCGGAGACGGGCGTCGAGAACGCGGTGATGGCCGTTCTGGCCGCGTTCCGCGGGTTCGACACGTTCGGCGAGGCGGTCGTCGTGTTCGCGGCCGGGATCGCCGCCCTCATCGTCCTCCACAGGGAGGTGTTCGCATGAGCGGCTCCGCTCCCGACTCAGGCGCCGACCCCGACGACGGCGCCGACCCCGACTCCAGCGGCGGGTTCGGTCGCGACCGACCGCCGCGCAGCGACGGTCGCCTCGACTCGGACCGCCGACAGGGCACCCCGTACACGGAGAGTCAGGTGATCATGCCGACGGTGAAGATCGTCGCGCCGTTCGCGTTCACCTACGGGCTGTTCGTCACCTTCCACGGCGGCGGATCGCCGGGCGGGGGGTTCCAGGGCGGCGCGATCGTGGCCGCGGTCGTGTTCATGATCGCGTTCGCGTTCGGCATCGAGGCCACCCGCGAGTGGCTCGCGAACACAGTCGTCGTCGCGCTCGCCGTCGGCGGCACCCTCGTGTTCGCCGGAATTGGGCTGGTCCCGGTCGCGCTCGGCGGCGCGTTCCTCCAGTACGAGCTGCTTCCGATCCCCGACCCCGTCAAGTACGGGATGGAGGGCGTCGAGATCCTCGGGATCGGCACCATCGTCGCCGGCGTGCTCATGGGGCTGTTCTTCGTCCTCGCGAACGGGTTCAGCGACGCGGGCGGGTTCGCCGACGCGGACGCGTTCGACGACGAGGTGGGAGACGGTCCCGAGACGGACGAAGCCCGGGACGACGGTTCGATCGACGGCACCGATCCGGACGACGGCGACGCTCCGGGTCCGGCGGCGACCGACGGGGGCCGCGCAGCTGACGACGCGGCGACCGACGGGGGCCGCGCAGCTGACGACGCGGCGACCGACGGAGGCGAACGATGACCGCCGCGCTCGTCGGCGCGTTCACCGCCGCGGTCGACGCCTCGACTCTCGGCGCTTCGGTGCTCTCCTCGGCCGGCGGCGCCGCCGAGATACTCGCGACGAGACACGCGTACGTCACGTTCGCGCTGCTGCTCTGTATCGGACTCTACATGATGATAGCGAATCCCAACCTCGTGAAGAAGATCATCGGACTCAACCTGTTCCAGACGGCGATCTTCCTGCTTTTCATCGCCTCTGCGTACGTCGACGGCGGAGCGATTCCGATCGTCCCGTCCGGCGGTCCGGAGGGCGGTCTCTACGTCAGTCCGCTCCCGCACGTCCTCGTGCTCACCGCCATCGTCGTCGGCGTGAGCCTCACCGCGGTCGCGCTCGCCCTGTGTATCCGGATCTACGACGAGTACGGCACGCTCCGGACCGACACCCTCCGTGAACTGCTCCGCGACGAGGGGTCGATCCCGGCGCGGGAACCGGTGGAGACGCCCGGCGACGACGGTGCGCCCGCCGCCGGTGGGGCGCCCGGCGCGTCCGACGCGGGGGGTGAGACGGATGACTGACGTTCTCCTGCCGCTCGCGGTCGTCGTCCCCATCGTCGCGGCGACGCTGCCGCTGGCGCTCGGGCTGCGGTACGACCGCGCCGGCTGGCCGGTCGCGGCGGTCGGGACGACGGCCGTGGCCGGAATAGCGGCCGCGATAGCCGTGGAAACGGTGATTAACGGACCGTTCAGCCACGCGCTGGGCGGCTTCCTCCCCCCGATCGGAATCGAACTCGTCGCCGACCGGCTGTCGGTGGCGGTGCTGCTACTCGTGGCCGCGGTCTCGGTCGCGACGCTCGCGTTCGCGCGGGTCGCCGGCCCGCGAGGGAACCCGTTCTACAGCGCGTACCTCCTGCTGGTCGGCGGGCTGGTCGGGATGGTGCTCACCGGCGACCTGTTCAACCTGTTCGTATTCTTAGAGATCACCGGGCTGACGACGTACGCGCTCATCGCCGCGGACCGCTCGGGTGCGAGCGCGTACGCCTCGCTGAAGTACCTCGTCGTCGGCACCGTCGGCGCCTCGCTGTACCTGCTCGGCGTCGGCTACGTCTTCCTCGCGACGGGGACGCTGAACATGCTCGACGTACAGGCGCAGATCGTCGCGCAGGCCGGCTACGGCGACCCGCTCATCCGCGCGAGCTACGCGTTCATCGTGACCGGACTCGCCCTGAAGATCGCCTTGTTCCCGGTCCACTCGTGGCAGCCGGACGCCTACCAGCGCGCGCCGGACTCGGTCACGACGATCGTCGCGGCGCTGGTGTCGACGGCGAGCGCGTACGCGCTGATCCGCGTGACCTACACGGTGTTCACGGTCGACTTCCTCGCGGCCAACGAGGGGATCGCGACCGCGCTGCTCGTCGTCTCGACCGTCTCCATCGTCGCCGGCTCCGCGCTCGCGGCGATGCAGTCGAACCTCAAGCGGATGTTCGCGTACTCCTCGGTCGCGCAGTTTGGCATGATCGGCGCGGCGGTCGCGCTCGCGAACGAGACGGCGCTGCTCGGCGGGATCGTCCACCTGATCGGGCACGGGATCATGAAGTTCGGGCTGTTCCTCGGAATCGGGCTGCTCGCGCTCGGTTACGGCAGCCGCCGGATCGAGGACCTCGCGAGCGCCGCGCGCGCGGCCCCGTACACGTCGGGCGCGCTCGCGGTCCTCGGGCTCGCCTTGGTCGGGATCCCGCCGTCGATCGGCTTCCTCGGGAAGTGGTACGTCGGCGTCGGCGCGGTCGACGCCGGACTCGCCGACGGCGGCGCGGTCGGGATCGCGGTCGCCGCGGCGATATTCGTCAGCACGCTGTTCACGCTGTCGTACGTCGCGCGGCTGATCGAGCGGTTCTACTTCGCCGGGGCGGGGCTTCCCGGCGACCACGGCGACGCGGCCGCGAGAGGCGGTGACGGCTCCGCCGACGCGGCGGCGACCGACGGCGGCGACTCCCCCGCGACCGACGACCGGGAACCGTCGCCCGCCAAGACCGCGGACGGTCTTCCGGCGCCCGTCGAGGGCGCGCCGCGGTCGTCGCTCGTCCCAGACCGGGTGCCGACGGCGCCGCTTCTCGCGCTCGGACTGGCGGCGCTGGCGACGGTCGCGCTCGGCTTCGGCGGCTTCGCGCTCGCGGAGTGGTTCGACCCGTTCCTCACGGAGGTGTTCGCATGATAGAAGCTACACCCGACATACGTCCCCTACTGGCGGTTCTCGTCTCGTTCGTCGCGGCGTTCTTCATCGTCGCGTCGCACCGCTCGCCGAACGTCCGCGAGGGGTGGACGCTCGTCGCGTCGCTCGCGAAGTTCGGCATCGTCGCGTCGATGCTGCCTGCGGTCCTCGACGGTGCCGTCTTCGAGTGGTCGCTCGGGGCGTTCCTCCCCGGAATCGGCGCGCCGATCGAGTTCGTTCTGCGCGCCGACGCGCTCGGCATGCTGTTCGCATTCCTCGCGAGCGGGCTGTGGATAATCACCTCCTTCTACAGCATCGGCTACATGCGCGGCCTCGACGAGGCGAACCAGACCCGGTACTTCGCGGCGTTCGCGGTGTCGCTCGCCGCGACGATGGGGATCGCGTTCGCCGGAAACCTCGTGACGATCTTCGTCTTCTACGAGCTGCTGTCGATCGCGACCTACCCGCTCGTCGCGCACGACGAGACGGCCGAGGCGCGCTCGGCCGGCCGCAAGTACCTCGCGTACACGATGTTCGGCGGCGGCGTGCTCGTCTTGGCGGGCACCGCGCTCGTCTACCTGATCGCCGGCACCGTCGAGTTCACCGCCGGCGGCATCGCGGAACTCGCGAGCGCCGACCCCGGGCTCGCGATGCTCGCCTTCTTCCTGCTTGCCATCGGCTTCGGCGTGAAGGCGGGGATCATGCCCCTCCACCAGTGGCTCCCCGAGGCGATGGTGGCGCCGACGCCGGTCTCCGGGCTACTCCACGCGGTCGCGGTCGTCAAGTCCGGCGCGTTCGGCGTCTCGCGGGTCGTCCTCGACGTGTTCGGACCCGAACTCGTCTTCGACCTCTCGCTCCCCTTCGGCTTCACCGCCGGCCTCGTCCTCTCGACTATCGGGGCGATCACGCTCACCGCGGCCTCGCTCATCGCCCTCCGGAAGGACCACCTGAAGCGCCGGCTCGCCTACTCGACGATCAGCCAGCTGAGCTACATCATTCTCGGGCTGGGGCTGTTCGGCTGGTACGGGCTGGTGGGCGCGCTCTTACACATCCCGGCGCACGCGTTCATGAAGCTCACCCTGTTCTTCTGTGCGGGCAACATCCACGTGTCGACTCACACCGACTACATCTCCCAGATGGCGGGGATCGGCAAGCGGATGCCACTGACGATGGGGGCGTTCGCGGTCGCCTCGCTGGGGATGGCAGGGATGCCGCTGCTCGCCGGCTTCGTCAGCAAGTACTACATGCTGATCGGCGGAGTTCAGATGGGGATGACCCTCACCCCGGTCGCCTACTACCTCGTCGGTGCGCTGCTCCTGTCCGGCGTCCTCAACGTCGCGTACTTCTGGCCGGTGATCTACACCGCCTTCTTCGAGGCGGAGGACGCCCACGACGCGAAGCCGCTCGTCGACTTCCCGCTCGGCGGCGAGTCGCGGTCGATCGTCGCGGCGACCGACGGTGGCCGCCCGGATGACGATGACACTGACGACAGCGACGACGATGACGAGGAGGAACCCGCCGACACCGTCGACGACATCGTCGCGGACGCCGGCGACGCGGACGACTCCTCGCCCGACGCCGACGGCGTCGACGAGTCCGAGGTCCCGGACGCCGACCTCGACGACCTGCCGACCGACGAGGAGGGCGTCGTCCGGCCGGACTTCGCCGCGAGCGAGCGCGACTTCTCGGAACCGGCCGAACGCGTCGACACGGGCGATTACGCGGTCGACCAGCGCCCCTCGGACGCGGACGTGCCGTTCGGTCCCGGGCGTGCCGACGCGCCAGACGAGAGCACGGCCGATGCCGCCGAGGGTCACGACGACGGCGAACCCGCCGCCGTCGACGCTCACGATGAAGAATTCGCAACCGACACTCACGACGACCGCAACGACGCACACGACGCACACGACGCACACGACGAGCACGGCGACGACCACGACGACCATCACCACGGCGGGCCGCCGGCGGGCGGCTGGGAACACGTCGCCGGACTCGACGCCCTCCGCGGGCGCGAGTCGACGTGGTTCACGCTCGGGCCGATCCTCACCGTGATGGCGCTCGCGGTCCTGCTCGGCGTGATTCCCCACCAGATGGGATTCCTGGAGCTGATCGAGCTCATCGTCGACACGCGGCTCCCCGAGGAGGTGGTGCGCCCGTGACGGTGCCGACCGACCTCCTGACCTCGATTCCGCCGTACGTCCTGATCGCGTTCGCGGCGCTCGCGGTGCTGGCGCTGCCGCGGCGGTCGGGACACGCGGTCGCCGCGCTGGCGACGGCGTTCACATTCGCGCAGGCGGTGCTGCTCGGCGACGGTGGAACGGGCGCGCACCTCGCGACGCAGTTCCTCGGGTTCGACGTCGTCTTCTTCAACGTCGACCAGTTCTCGCTGCTGATGGGCGTCGTCGTCGGGTTCCTCGCGACGGCGGCGGTGCTGTACGCGTACGGCAGCGAGGCGCCGACGTGGGTGACCGCGTTCGCGCTGATCTACGTCGCGTCGACGGTGGCGACGATCTACGCCGGCGACTGGCTCACCCTGATCTTCTTCTGGGAGCTGATGGCCGTCACCTCGACGCTGCTCGTCTGGCAGCACGGCGGGGCGGCGGTGCGGGCTGGCTACCGCTACGCGCTGTTCCACGGCACCGGCGGGACCATCCTGCTCGCGGCGGTCGTCGTCCACGGCGTGTCGATGCTCGGGAGCGTGCCGGCCGGCGAGATATTCCTGTTCTCGTCGACGACCGGGATCCACGCCTCCGCGACGGTGCTCGCGGCGATCGGGATCGGGATCAACTGCGGGTTCATCTTCCTTCACAGCTGGCTGCCGGACACCTACCCGCGCCCGCACGTCGCGGCGTCGGTGTTCCTCTCGGTGTTCACGACGAAGACCGCCGCCTACGTGATGTACCGCGCGTTCCCCGAGGGCGGCATGTGGCTCGCGTACCTCGGCGGGTTCATGGCCGTCTACGGCGCGTTCTTCGCGCTGCTCCAGTACGACCCGCGGCGGCTGCTGTCGTACCACATTCAGGCGCAGGTCGGCTACATGCTCGCCGGCTTCGGGCTGGCGACGCTCGCCACCCCCTACGGCGAGTTCGCCGTCACCGGCGGGTTCGCCCACCTGTTCAACAACGTCCTCTACAAGAGTCTCCTCTTCATGGCGGTCGGCGTCGTCGTCTACCGAACCGGCGTCGAGGACATCCGAGAGATGGGCGGCCTGTGGCGGGTGATGCCGATCACCTTCCTCGTCTACCTCGTCGGTGCGGCCTCGATTACCGCCGTACCGGGGTTCAACGGCTTCATCTCGAAGGGGATGGTGCTCGACTCCGCCCACAAGGTCCACGAGTACGTCCTGCTCTTAGACAGCGGGCTGCTCTGGTGGCTGCTCGTCCTCGGCGGCGTGGGGACGTTCATGTCGTTCATCAAGCTCGGGTACTACATGTTCTTCCACGGCTCGGCGACGCTGTCGCCGGACGACGCCACGCTGTTCCAGACCGCCGGGATGCTGCTGGCGGCGGGCGCGTGCGTCTTCCTCGGCGTCTTCTACACCCAGCTGATCGAGCTGATGCCGTTCACCGACCTCATCCTCAGCGACGAGGTGTACTTCAAGCCGTACAGTCGGAGCCACCTGACCGAGAGCGCGGCGCTGCTGGTCGCCGGCTTCGTCGGCTTCTTCGCGTTGAAGCGCCCGCTCGGTTGGCTCGCCCACCGGATGCCCGACGTCGACGCCGTCCTCTTCCCGAGCGCGTTCTACCTCGGGCGCGGCTCGGTGTGGGGGGTCACGGAGCTGTGGGCCGCCGTCGACCGCGCGACGATGGCCCTCGCGGGCGCGGCGATGCGGACCGCGAGCGACCCGCGCGAGGCGCTCGCTCGCGCCGGGTTCGACGTCGAGATCCGCGCCGGTATCGGCCGGAGCGTACTGTTCCTGACGCTCACCGCCGGAGTCGCGCTGTTCGCTTTCCTGTTGGTCTGACTGGAGTCGGCCGCCCGCGTCGGGCGGCTCTCTCGCCTCAGTCGTCGCCGAGGCGTCTGGCCTGTTCGCTGAGCACGAGGAAGGCGATCGCACCGACGAACGCGACCACGAATCCCAGGACCGCGCCGTCTCCGACGCCGGCGTAGTGCGCGAACAGCAGCGGACTCGTGCTCACGCCGAAGAGACCGATCCCGTACCCCACTCGGTCGACGCGGTCGTCGAACCGCGGCGCTTCCGCGAGCAGCGAGATGTCGAATGCGAGGTAGAAGTACGCGGCCCCGGCGTAGACGGCGGCGGTTCCGAGGGACGTGGGGGCGGTCGGAACGATTCGGTGGACGCCGAGTCCGGCAAGCAGGCCGACGACGACCGCGAGCGGGAGGGCGCGTTTCATGGACGCCCGGTTCGACGCGGGCCGGCAAAAGCCCGGCGTCGGCACGAGACGACCGAACGGCGAGATACGAAACGGTCGGAAAACGGGTGTCGCGGCGTCAGTACTCCTCGTAGGCTAGGTTCATCATCCACTGCGAGAAGGCGTCGGCCTGCGCGTCAACCTCCTCCTCGCCGATGAACGGCGAGAGCATGTCGCCGGCCATAAGCAGCGAGAAGTCCAGGTCGCGCGGGGCCGGCTCCAGGTAGTAGGTGTTGTGGCCGTCGTAGACGGTGTCCTCGCGCTGGATCACTCCGGACTCTTCTAAGGATTCGGCGATGCGGCTCCCCTTCCGCGAGGAGACGTCGAGTTCCTTCCAGAAGTCGCTCTGGTGGATCCCGCCGGTCTCGCGGATGAGTTCGAGACCGGCGCGCTCGTCCGCCGACAGCTCGGACTCGATTTCGGACGCGCTCATGGTTTCACACGCCCCCCGAATCGCTTAAAACTGGCTTTCCGGTCGGACCGCCCTCGACGTCGCCGCGCCGCCTCATCCGCGGGAGAGCGCGAACCCGTCCGGTAGCGACACCGGTTCGACCGGCGTCTCGCAGGGCGGGCCGTCGGCGTACGCGACGGCGGGGTCGTCGCCCGTCCGAATTCGGGTGAACGACCGCGTACCGTAGTCGTCGCCGTGGAGACAGGCGCCGTACTCGTGGTCGGCGAGGACGTCGCTCGCGCGGTCGAGCCACGACGCGCCCGACTCGCCCGGCTCCGGGACGAGCGTCGCTGCGATCCGCCTGGCGCTCTCGGCGCGCTCCTCGCCGAACTCCCGTCGCCGCTCGGGAACCGCGAACCGCTCCGCGCCGTTGACCACGCCGCCGACGTTGCCGACGACGTGGACGCCCGGGTCGAGTCGGGTCACGACGAGACCGCCGTCGTACGCGAGCAGGAACGCCGCCCGCTCGTCGGCCAAGACGAGGTTGAATCCGTCGTACGCGCGCTCGTCGAGCTCCCGCTCGACCGATCGGACCGCCTCCTCGGCGGAGGCGGCCGTCAGGCAGTCGCGGACGAGCAGCCCACGGGAGCGGTCCCCCTCGCGGTCGGCGTCGAGCCACCGGTTCGTGACGGCGACGACGAGACCGCCCTCCGAGACGCCGATCCACGTGCCACCGGCCTCGGCGTCGCGCGGGGCCACGTACCGGACGCTACCTGCTCCGTCGCCGCCGGCGTCGCCACTATCAGTCTCGTCGCCGCGCAACGCCGGCGGTTCGCTGGGGCGGTCGAGCGCCTCGTCGCGGGTGGCCGCGAGCGCGACGGGGGCGTCACCGAACGTCCGCCACGCGAGGGTCAGGGTACACACGCCCGCGAGTACGCCCGCTCGCCTGAAAACTCCACGGCGGATCCGGCGTCGCGGTTTACTCACAATAAAAGAAATCTTTTGGTCACTGGCCGCCTGAGTCGAGATATGAACGCGATTGCCGTCTACGAGGGGGACGACGAACCGGTCGTGACCGAGAAGCCGCGACCGGAACCGGCGCCCGGCGAGGCGCTGGTCCGGACCCTCCGGGTCGGCGTCGACGGGACCGACCACGAGGTCATCGCCGGCGGACACGGCGGGACCCCCGCGGGCGAGGACCACCTCGTGTTGGGTCACGAGGCGGTCGGCGTGGTCGAGGACCCGAACGACACGCCGTTCGAGGTCGGCGACGTCGTCGTTCCGACGGTGCGCCGCCCGCCCAACGGCGCCAACGAGTACTTCGCGCGCGGCGAACCCGACATGGCGCCGGACGGCGAGTACCACGAGCGCGGCATCGTCGGCGCGCACGGCTTCATGGCGGAGTACTTCACCAGCCCCGCCGAGTTCCTCGTCGAGATCCCGCCGGCGCTCGCGGAGTGGGGGTTCCTCGTCGAGCCGGTCTCGATCGCCGAGAAGGCGATCGAACACGCGTACGCCAGCCGGTCGGCGTTCCACTGGGAGCCGGAGTCGGCGCTGGTGTTGGGCAACGGGTCGCTCGGACTCCTGACGGTCGCGACCCTCGACGAGGAGTTCGACCGGATCTACCGTCTCGGGCGGCGCGAGCGCCCCGACCCGACGATCGAGATCATCGAGTCCCTGGGGGCGACGTACGTGAACTCCAACGAGACGTCCGTCCCCGAGGTCTCGGACGCGTACGAGCCGATGGACCTGGTCTTCGAGGCGACCGGCCACGCGCCCCACGCCTTCGAGACGATCGAGGCGCTCGCGCCCAACGGCGTCGGCGCGCTCCTCGGCGTCCCGGGCGACTGGGAGTTCGAGATCGACGGGGGCCGGCTCCACCGCGAGTTCGTCCTCCACAACAAGGCGCTCGTCGGCAGCGTCAACTCCGGGTACGGTCACTTCGAGTCCGCGATCGAGTCGATCTCGGGACTCTCGGAGGAGTTCTTGGGCGATCTCGTGACCGGCGTCCACGGGTTAGACGAGTTCGAGGCCGCGTTCGCGGATGACGACACGACTATTAAAACGGCGGTCGAATTTGCCGCGTATGAAGAACGTTGACGACCTGATAGACAGCGCCGCCGAGCTCGCGGAACACGGTCTCTCGAAGGGGGAGATCGCCGACGAACTGAACGTCTCCCGCGAGACGGCGAGCTGGCTGGTCGAGCGCGGCGGCGGGTCGGACGCCGCCGACGCGACCGCGGAGACGACCGCGTTCGCCGACATCCACGTCGACTGGTCCGCGCTTGGCCGCGACTCGACCCGCCTCGGCTACGCGGCGAGCGCGATGGCCGACCTCCTGGCCAAACAGGGCGAGGAGGTCGATCTCACCGTCGGTATCGAGAAGGCCGGCGCGCCGCTTGCGACCGCGGTCGCGGACCGGCTCGACACCGACCTCGGCACGTACGCGCCCGCGAAACACCAGTGGGAAGAGGGTGACATCGACGAGCAGGGGGGCGGCTTCTCGCGGAACTTCGCCGCCATCCGGAACCGCGACTGCTACGTCGTCGACGACATCATCACCTCGGGGACGACGATGCGGGAGTCGATCGACGCGATCCGCGAACAGGGCGGCGAGCCGGTCGCGTGCGTCGTGCTGGTCGACAAGAAGGGGTACGACGAGATCGACGGGGTGCCGGTGTACTCGCTCGTCGACGTCGTCCGCGTCGACCGCGAGGAGTAGACGAGACGCGAGCCTCGCGACCGGTCGGCCTCGCTTCTGTCCTCCCGTGCGGAACCCCTTTGCCTCGGCGACGCGTACCCGGTCGCATGACGTTCAGCCCCGAAGCGGACGCGGACGCCGAGGAGATAGAAGCGCGCGTCGAGAACACCATCGCCGACAACGACGTGGTACTGTTCATGAAGGGGAACCCCCTGATGCCGCAGTGCGGCTACTCGAAGCGCGCCGTCGAACTGATCAGCCAGCACGTCGAGGAGTTCGAGACGGTCGACGTGCTGCCTGCGCTGCCGCAGTACCGCGAGGCGCTGGAGTCGCACAGCGACTGGGAGACGATTCCGCAGACGTTCGTCGACGGCGAGTTCGTTGGCGGGAGCGACGTACTCGCGGAACTCGACGAGCGCGGCGAGCTCGCCGCCGAGCTAGGCGCCGAGTAAGGGTCGCCTCACGGTGTCGGACTCGCACACCGGCGGTTGCGAGCGGGACCCGATCCAAGGGTCTCGAAGGGCAGGCCATATAAACCCACGGTGCCTACATAGGGTAGAAGCAGTCGTTGCCGCTGCCGCCGCGACCACCGGTTCGACCCCACCGCTTTCCACAAACAATGACAGGCCGCGTGTTCAGACTTCATTCGACGCTCGAACTGCCACTCGAAGACGTAGAGACGTACTTCGACGAAGATCCCGACCTGCCGCCGGAGATCGACGATATCGACATCACGCGTCGAAACAACACACTCATCATCAAGGCCCTGTCCGACGACGAGTCGATCAGCAAGTACACGCCGACCGCCCAGCTGAAGGCGTCGGTCACGGAGACGCGCGTGTGGGAGGAGGAGCCGCCGCGCGCCGGCGGCCCGCAGTGGATGGACGACGAGGAGGAGGAGATCCCCTCGGAGCTGGTCGAGTTCGCCTGCTTCAAGGGCGACCGCGAGACCGTTCTCCAGAACTCCGCGCTCCAGTACCCCATGTTCCTCGTGTTACGCGAGATAGCGACCCTCTCGGAGAAGGGGACGCTGACCGCGATAACCGAGGAGGACGGCGAGCTCGAAGCGACCCGGATCGTCGAGGGTGAGCGGCGCCCCGCAAGCATCGAGGTCGTCGAGAGCCCGCAGGGGGCCGGCGAGGGCGACGGCGGCGTCAACTGGCGCGACAACGACTTCATTTCGGACTGAAGCGGCGCGCCCGCCACGCGCGTCACGCGCCTGCCCCGCCGCCCGCTACGCCCGCCTCCGCCGCCGGCCGCGGCCGACCGCCGACCCTTTATCCGCGCGATACTCTCTTCCGGTCATGAGCAACTGGGTGAGCCTCTTCTCCGGCGGGAAAGACTCCTCGTGGGCGCTGTACCGCGCGCTGGAGGAGGGACTCGACGTCTCGCGACTCCTGACCGTCCACCCCGCCGGCGACTCGTACATGTACCACACGCCGGCGACAGAGCTGGCGTCGCTCGCGGCCGAGAGCGTCGGGATCGACCTCGTCGAGGTGTCGCCCGCGGACTTCGGCGCGGACGACGTCGACGACGCGGGCGCGCAGGGCGACGCGGAGTTGGAGCCGATGGAGGCGGCGCTTCGGGAGATCGCCGCCGAGAGCGACGTGGATCTCGCGGGCGTCACCGCCGGCGCGGTCGAAAGCGAGTTCCAGACGAACCGGATTCAGGCGATGTGCGACCGGCTCGGGATCGATCTGTTCGCGCCGCTGTGGCAGGAAGACCCCGTCGAACTCGCGGAAGCGATGTTCGACGCCGGCTTCGAGATTCGGATCGTTCAGGTGGCGGCGTACGGACTCGACGAGTCGTGGCTCGGGCGGCGGTACGACGCGGCCGCGCTCGACGACCTGCTCGCGCTTCGCGAGGAGTACGGCGTCCACCCGCTCGGCGAGGGGGGCGAGTTCGAGACGTACGTCGTCGACGGCCCGCACATGGACCGCCGCATCGACCTGGCCTACGACGCGGTGTGGGAGGGCGACCGCGGCCACGTCGAGATCCGGGACGCGTCGCTGGAGTGACCCGGCGACGATCGCCGAAACGCCGCCGAATCGCCCACGCTACGGCCAGTTCCCGGCCTGATCGTACGCGTCCACGATCCGACCGATCCCGACGACGTACGCCGCGGTTCGGAGGTTGTGAACCTCGTTCGACTCGTAGGTGTCGACCAGCGTGTCGAACGCCGCCGTGATCACGCGTTCCAGCTCCTCGTTGACGCGCTCCTCGGTCCAGCTGAACCGCTGTCGGTTCTGGACCCACTCGAAGTAGGAGACGGTGACGCCGCCCGCGTTCGCGAGGATGTCGGGGACGACGTGGACGTCGCGCTCGGCGAGTACGTCGTCGGCGTCCGGCGTGAGCGGGCCGTTCGCCGCCTCGACGATCAGGTCGGCGGCGACGTCCGCCGCGAGGTCGCCGTCGACCGCGTTCTCCAGCGCGGCCGGGACGAGGCAGTCGACGTCGAGCGTGAGCAGCTCGTCGTTCGTGAGGGAGTCGGCGCCGGAGTAGCCGGTCACCGAGCCGGTCTCAGACTTGTGCGCCTTCACCTCGCGCGGGTCGAGTCCGTCGGCGTCGTGGATGCCCCCGGAGGAGTCGGAGACCGCGACCACGCTGGCGCCGAGTTCGTCGAGCAGCGCGGCCGCGACGGAGCCGGCGTTGCCGTACCCCTGAACGGCGACCGTCGCGCCCGCGAGGTCGCGGCCGATCCAGTCGAACGCCTCGCGGGCGGACAGCGCCACGGAGCGACCGGTCGCCTCGACGCGGCCCTCGCTGCCGCCGGAGTCGATCGCCTTCCCCGTGATGACGCCGGGCGCGGTCGTGTTCTCGAGGGTCTCGTAGGTGTCTTTAATCCAGTTCATCTCCCGCTGGCCGGTGTTGACGTCCGGCGCGGGGATGTCGCGGTCCTCGCCGATCAGGGGGCGCAGTTCGGTCGCGAACGCCCGGGTGATGCGCTCTAACTCGTCCGCGGAGTAGTCGGCCGGGTCGATCGCGATACCGCCCTTGCCGCCCCCGTACGGGATGTCGACGACGGCGCACTTGTACGCCATCCAGCCCGACAGCGCCTTCACCTCGTCGCGGGTGACGCCCGGGTGATAGCGGATCCCGCCCTTGTACGGGCCGCGGTCGCCGTTGAACTGCGAGCGGTACGCGCGGACGGTCTCCAGCGAACCGTCGTCGCGCTCGAACGTCAGGTTCGTCTCCAACACCCGCTCCGGGTTCTTCAGCCGCTCGATAACGCCCGGACCGGCGTCGACGACTGCCGCGGCGTCGTCCACCTGCTCCCGCAGACTCTCGAACGGATTCGCCTCAGAAGACATACTCTCACGTGCTGGTGGCCGGTGGTTAATTGTGACGGATGGCCCGGGTCGTCCGCGCGCCGAGCGTCGCCGTCAGCGGCCGCCCTCGGGGGCGCGCTCGCCGTCGGCCGCGCGGTCGAGGATCCGCTCCGCCTGCGCGATCAGGGGCGCGTCGATCATCTCGCCGTCGACCTCGAAGACGGCGCGTCCCTCTCGCTCCGCCTCGTCGCGGGCGTCGAGGATCGCCTTCGCCCACTCGACTTCCTCCGGATCCGGCGTGAACGCCTCGGTGATCGGTCCCACCTGCGCCGGGTGGATCGCGAGCTTCCCGTCGTAGCCGAGCCGCCGGGCGAACGCCGCGTCCTCGCGAAGTCCCGACCCGTCCGAGAAGTCCGTGTACACCGTGTCGAGCGCGTCGACCTCGGCCGCGCTCGCCGCGAGAACGACGTGTTCGCGGGCGTACAGCACCTCCGTCCCTTCGTCGGTCCGTGTGGCGCCCACGTCGGCGGCGAGGTCCTCGGCGCCGAAGGCGAGCGCGTCGGTCGCGGTTGCGGCCGCGATCGCCTGCGCCGAGAGGACGCCCGCCGCGGTCTCGACGAGCGCGAACACGGCGGGGTCGCGGCCGCGCTCGGCGCACAGCGCGGCGACGGTCTCGACGCGGTCGGCGGACTCGACCTTCGGGAGCATCACTGCGTCGAGCCGAACGTCGCCGGTTCCGGTCTCCGCGCCGGTTCCTCGCTCCGCGGCGGTCTCTCTCTCCGCGCCTCTCTCGTCGCCCGTGTCGCTCCCCAACACGCCGTCGAGGTCGGCCGCGGGCGACTCGGCTGTCAGTCGGACGCAGATCTCCGCGTCGGGGTCGAACGCGGGGTCGGCGAGCACCTCGCGGATCGCCGACCGAGCCTCGTCTTTCCGGCCGGGGGCGACGGCGTCTTCGAGGTCGAAGCAGATCACGTCGGCGCCGGACCCGGGCGCCTTGCGCATGAGGTCGGGGCTGTCGCCGGGAGAGAACAGCAGGCTTCGTCGGGCCATGTCGAGGTCTCCCCGTCGTCGGACATAAATCGTGGGCGTCTGAGGCGGCGATTTATAACTGAATGAGTGCGGCGGCGCGTGCCGGCGAGCGCCCGGAGGGCGCGAGTCGCACGCGCGAGGGAGTCGCTGGCGGCGGCAGCCGCCAGCGACGAGGCTGGGGAGGTGTGAGGTGCTGTGCGATGCGGGGCGGGACTCAAAGCCCCAGCCGCGGGGCCGCCGTACGCTCGCTGCGGTCCTCGGTCCTTGCGTCGCCTACGGCGGCCCCGCGGCTGGGGCTTTGGAGGCGTTCGCGATCGATCCGTCAGCAGCAGTTTATAAGCGATCGGCTGGGGCTTCGGAGGGAGTCACCACGAATGGCCCCAGTAAAGAGCGGTACCGATTTCACGCCGCCGGTCGACCGGAGGGCCATGTCCGGACTGTACTACGAGGAGTTCGAAGTCGGCGAGACGATAGAGCACGCGAAGCGACGGACGATAAGCGAATCCGACAACCAGCGCTTCTGCGACATGACGATGAACCAGCAGCCGCTCCACCTCGACGCGGACTTCGCGGAAGACACCCAGTTCGGCGAGCGGCTGGTGAACGGGCTGTACACCATGTCGCTCGCGGTCGGGGTCTCCATCCCCGAGACGACGGACGGGACCATCGTCGCGAACCTCTCGTACGACGGCGTGGAACACCCGAACCCGGTGTTCCACGGCGATACGATCCGAGCGCGCTCGACCGTCACCGACAAGCGGGAGACGAGCGACGGCGAGCGCGGCGTCGTCACCATGCGCGTGGAGGCGTTCAAGGTCGTCGACGGGGACGAGGACGTGCTCGTCTGCGAGTTCGAGCGGACCGTCCTCTCCGAGAAGCGGCCGGAGGGAGCCGAAGACGGCGAGCGCGACTGAGTCCGTCAGTCCCCCTCGCCGGCCAGCAACAGCCCGAGGTAGGAGGTCCGAACCTGCTCGTCCGCGTCGAGGTCGAGGTGGTCGAGCGCGTCGACCGCCGCCTCGCGCGCCGCGTCGACCTCGCCCTCCGTCTCGACGGCGCGCTCGATCTCGACGTACTCGTCCAGCCCGGTGACCGCGTCGAGCGTCACCGTGAACCCGTCGTACGACCAGAACTCCCGGCGCTTCTCGACCGTCGCGGCCGGTTCGAAGCCCAGCCCCGAGAAGACCGCCGCGAGGGCCTCGCCGTCGTCGACGCCCGTCTCGTGTTCGGCGCGCGTCTTCGAGGCCTCGTCGAGGAGCGGTCCCTTGTAGGTAACCGTCGCCGCCGCGTCGGAGTCGTCTTCCGGCGGCGACTCCACGCCCTCCGCCAGCGGCGTTTCGCGCCGGATCCGGAGCGCCTCGTCGGTCTCAGCGAACTCGCGGTGCGGCGCGTCGTAGTAGGTGTCGCGCTGTCGGCGGGCGTCGACACGCTCGGCACCGGCCTCGCGGAGGCGCTCCCGCGTCGCGTCGAGTTCGGCCGGAACTTTGATCTCGACTTCGTACATGGCAGGGCGTGCGCCCGGCGCGTTCAAAAGGGACGCGGGACTCTGCGCGCTTCGGGGTGCCCGGCGGAACCCTGCGCGCTCCGAGAACAAGTGGCGGGCCGCGCGCGGCGGCGTGTCAGTGCCCGAACCGTCGCCGTTTCCCGTTCGTCGGCGGCCTTCGGGCCGAACCGTGCTTCTTAAGGGTGTAACAGGTGACCTTCAGGTATGAGCGATCAGGAGCAAGCGGACGCGGCCGACGAGGCCGAGGAGACCGAGACCGAGACCGACGCAGACGGACTCGAAGACGGCGACTTCGTCCGCGTCGCGTACACGATCCGAACGGCCGACGACGATCGCGTCATCGACACGACCGACAAGGAGACGGCCGAGGAGGCCGAGATCGACGTCGACGAGTACGACTTCGAGCCGCGCATCATCGCGCTCGGCGCCGGCCACGTGTTCCCCTCCGTCGAGGAGGCGTTCATCGGCGGCTCCGTCGGCGACGAGGGCACAGTCGACGTCCCCGCCGAGGACGCCTTCGGCGAGTACGACCCCGACGAGGTCGAGACGGTCAAGGCCGACAAGATCCCCGAGGACGACCGCTACCCCGGCGCGCAGGTCCAGATCGACAACCAGCAGGGCCACCTCGAAACGATCATCGGCGGCCGCGCCCGCGTCGACTTCAACCACCCGCTGGCCGGTGAGGACCTCGAGTACGAGTACGAGATCCTCGAAGCCATCGACGACCGCGAACAGCAGGCCGCCGGCATGCTCGGCATGTACCTCCAGGAGGCGCCAGAGGTCCGCATCGAGACGGTCACCGAGGAGGAAGAGACCGTCACCGAGGACGACGACGGCGAGGAGACCGTCGAGACCGAGGAGGTCGAGAAGGACGTCCTCTACGTCACCGCGACGCAGGCGATGCGAGATGAACCAGCAGTGGATGTTCCAGAAACAGCAGATCGCCCAGGACCTCATGAGCCGCCTCGACCTCGACCGCGTAGTCGTCGAGGAGGTCATCGAGGGCGGCGGCATGGGCGGTCTCGGCGGCATGATGGGCGGCATGGGCGGCGGCGCCGGCGACGTCGACATCGAGGAGGCGCTCGAAGACGTCGACGTCGACGCCGACGAGATCGTCGACGAGATCGACGAGGAGTAACCGACCTCCCCGTCTACCGGTCTTCGAATTCTTCCGTTTTTCGCGTCGCGCGGAGCGACTGCGTTCGGTCGGCTCCGCGTCCGTCTCCGCCCGAGGAGTCGATCCGACCACCGAACAGATCCCTTTTGCCCGCCGGCCCGTCCAGACAGAGTATGGAGATCGAACGGGCACGCGAGGACGCGCTCGTCGCCGCGGCCGCGGGCGCGACGACGGTCGCGGTCGCGCTGCTGTCGAGTTTCACCGGTCTCGTCTCAGTCGCGACGCTCCCGGCGCTGACGCCGCTCGCCGTGTACGCGCTGTACCTCTTCTCGCGGAAGGGCGGCCCGTACGGGGCGTTCGACACCGCGCGGAACTGGGCGATCCTAGCGGCCGTCGTGGGTGGCGTCGTGCTGGTCGTTTCCGCCGTAGTCTAACCCGAGAATTGAGCCAGCCGCGAGGACGTTGGACCGATTCAGGCGATGTCGCGGCTCGTGTCGACGGCGACCTCGTCGGTGAGCTTTAGCTTTAGCGGCTCTTCGAGGGCGGCGCCGCCGCGGAACTTGGAAACGACGAGGCGATTCGCGATTTCGGTTCCGGTGACGGTGGTGCGGAGATCGAACACGACGTCCGCGACCTGTTCCGTGATCCGCCTCGTTCGGGGATCCTCGCCGCCGCGAAGCGCGTGGAGCACCGCGACGCCGCCGGCGTCGTCGACGCGGGACCGGACCCCGTCGAGGAACTCGGCGTACGTCGACGGGGACGCCTCCGCCTCAAGCGGCTCCACGGAGTCGACGATCAGCGTCCCGCCTTCGGGGAGGTCGTCGGTCAACGCCGCTGCTTCGTCGAGGTCGCCGGCGTCGTCCGTGGTCTCGACCGTCGTCTCCTCGTCCCCGTCGAGGCTGAGCGCCGCCTCCACCGCTCCGGCCGATCGAACGGTCGTCAGGTATCGACACCGGCGAATCCGGGCGAAACGGTCCAGGATGAGCTCGGACTGACTGTCGGGATTCGCCTTCAACACGACGACGCTACCGCTCGGGAGCCCTCCGCCGAACTGTCGATCCAGCACCGAGATCCCAGTCGGAAGCGTCTCCATACGATCGCTGCCGCCCGTGGACGCTTGGGTCTGTCGGTGACGGCTCTCTCGGCCGACGACGGCCTCGCAGTCCGCCGTTCCGGAGCCGCCAGCCTCCGCGATCCTCACGCGACTTTCCATCCCGTCGCCGCCTTGGTCTCGCCGAGCCGCCGGGCGAGGTCGTCGTACGCGCTCCGGACGTCCGGGTCGGACAGCGGGGCGGCCCCGCCGTCCGGAATCGCGCCGAGAACGGGACAATCGAGCAGCGCCGCCACCCGGTCCGGCACGCTCGTCTCGCCGATCACGACCACGCCGACCGGTGGACAGCCGAGACGGCGCGCGATCGCCGCCGTCTTCGCGGCGTCGCGGAGCGCGGCCCGCTTGAGCGGCGTCGCGATCAGCGCCCGGTCCGCCGCTCGCAGGGGCGCGGCCACGTCCGGAGACGCGCCGGCCGGACAGTCGAGCAACACCGGTGCTTCGTCCGGCGTCGCGCCGTCGAGCGCGTCGAACGTCGCGTGCGCGTCGACGGACCGCGGCGAGTCGGGGGCCGCGAGGACCGTCGGCTCGGAGCGATCCGGGCGCACCCGATCGGTTCCGCGAGCCGCGTCGAGGACCGTTCGTGCCGCCTCTCCGGTGGCCTGCGGTCCGGTTCCGGCGGGCGCGGAGTCCGCCGCGGTTTCCGCGGCCAACCGCGCGAGATTCGGCAGATCCCAGTCGGCGTCCGCGCCGACTACGGGAGCGCCGCGCCGCGAGAGCGCGCGGGCGAGCCCGAGGGTAGTCGTGGTCTTTCCGCTTCCGCCCTTGCCGCCGGCGACGGCTATCACGGCGGGCGTGAGTCGGTATCGCTTATAAGGAGTCAGCCGTGATCGCCGTCCGGCACCGGCGGCCGGTCGGACGGCCACGCCAGCGAGCGCTGACGACGGATTAGTCCTGACAGCAGCCGCCGGCCTCGCCGCCGAAGTCGACGGCGAGCGGCTCGGAGATGGCTTCGTTGACGGCTTCGAGGGTGTCTTCGAGCTCGTCTTGTGCGTCGAGGTACTCGCTCATCACGGGCATCGAGTGGAGTTCGTCCTGCGCCTCTTGAACGCGCTGAAGCCCGTCGTTCGTCGCCTGTCCGGTCTGACGGGCCTGCATGAACTCCGCGCGCAACTGCTCGAACTCGTCGATCCGGCTCTGGACTTCCTCGTCGCGCTGGACCGCCGCTCTCGCCTCTTCGAACCGCTCGTACTCCGCGGTTTCGGCGATCCGTTCGCCAAGCTCTCGGCCGAGGTCCTCGATGGAGACCTGTTCGACGCTCATATTCGAACGTCGTGGGCGAGCCGTTTGAACCTGCCGGAGCCGGGGGTCGGGGTCGGCTTCCGACCCTCGTTACCGAGCCTGCGACTCGACGAACTCGACGACCGCCTCGAGCTCTTGGGGACCGATACCGTGGCCGCCGGGGAAGCTCCCGTGGGTGACGGCGGCGTCGACGGCTTCGAGCCGCTCGACGGCGGCGTTCGTCCGCGAGTCGGGGATCACGCGGTCACCGGCTCCGGCGCCGACGAAGATGGGCTTCCCCTCGATTCCGTCAGGGTCGAGATCGGCGTGCGACTCTGGGAGGTAGCCGTGGAGCGCGACGACCCACGCGTAGCGGTCGGGGTCCTCCAAGAGGAGCGAGAGGCTCGTGATCGCGCCCTGACTGAACCCGAGCAGGCCGATCCGGTCGGCGTCGAGTCCGTAGGCGTCGACCGCGGTCTCGACGCTCTCGACTATCAGATCGAGGCTCCGCCGGAAGTCGTCGGCGTCAGGCTGGCTCGACTCCAGCCCGCCGGCCGAGAGGTCGAGTTCGTACCACGTGTACCCACCCTGAAGCGGGTCCGGCGCGCGGAGGCTGACGACGTGGAGTTCGTCCGGCAGCTCGGCGGCGACCGGGAGCAGGTCCTCCTCGTCGGCGCCGCGGCCGTGGAGGACGAAAACGGCGGGCGCGGGCTCGCCGTCGGTCCCGTCGTCGGGCGCGACGTGAACGTGTTCGAGCGGAATGTCGGTCATCGGTGCGCGATTGGCGAGGACGGCGGTTAGGTCCGTCGGCCGCGGCAGCGCGTCGTCACGGCGCCGCCGCCGAAGGGCCGGTCGGCATCGACGCCGTGATTTTATAGTTCGCTCGCACAGACGGTCAGCGTATGCGTCCCCGCTCCCTCCCCCTGCTGGTCGCACTGCTCCTCGGCGTGACTGCCCTGGTCGCTGCGCCGCCGGTCGACGCGCGCGCACCGCCGACGCCCGTCTGCGGCGTCTGCGAACTGGATCGAACGACGGCGGACGGTCCCTCCGTGGCCGCCGGCGAGAGTTCGCTGACCGTCACGCTCCACGAGAACGGGTCGACGACGTGGGAAGCCCGGGTGGACCTCGCGGCCGGAAGCGACGCGCTCGCGGCGAACGAGTCCCTCCGGCGCGCGGTCGTCTCGGACGCCGTTCGGGACGGAATCGCGGATCCGAGAGACGTCGACTCGCGGGTCGACGGGGACGCGCTGGTGGTCGACTACCGAGATCCGAACGCCACGGAGCGACACCTCGGCGCCGTGGTGTTCACGCCCCTGACGCCCGCAGCTCCCCGGAATCCGATCGCGATCGGCGGCGAGGGGTCGCGGTACCTCGGCGCCGATCGGCTCGTCGTTCGCGGCGGATCCGGGTGGGAAGTGCGCGGCGACGCCCCCGCGGCGGACGCCGACGGGAATCTGGTCTGGTCCCGCGAGGACGTCGAGCGCGACGACGCGCAGCGGGTGCCCCTCGACGTCGACCGGGACCCGGTCGCGGTCGAGGCGGGCGCGGTGCTGCCCGGCGTGCGGACGTGGTTCGCTCGACTGCTCACCGACGACAGCCTCTGAGACATCGGGACTGCGCGTCGATCGCGGCGGCCGCTCCCCGACGGTCCGACGGGCGCAGCCGATGGTCACGAACGTCTGGGACGAAACTCGGGGTCGAACGGGCCGTTTAACCGTCCTGCCACACAATTCGTTCGATATGAGCGGCTCCACGGAGGGCGACCTCACGAAGACGGGGATGGCCCTGAAACACGACCGCGAGTGGGACTACGAACTCGACCGGATCCTCGAGGCCATCGAGGAGCGCGACGCCTCGAAGGTCGGTCTCCAGTTCCCCGAGGGGCTCAAGCGCCGCGGCCCGAAGGTCGCCGACGACCTCCGCGAGGTCGCCCCCGACGACGTCACGTTCATGCTCTCCGGGCAGCCCTGCTACGGCGCCTGCGACCTCGACACGTACCTGATGCGCCGGACGGACGTGTTCGTCCACTTCGGTCACACGCCGATGAAGGAGTCCGACAGCATCGTCTACGTCCCCCTGTTCTCGAACGTCGACCCGTTCCCGATCATGGAGGACGCGCTGGCGGAGGAGCTGTCCCCGCCGGAGGAGGACGCCGACGTGGGCCTCGTCACGACGGCTCAGCACATGAACCGGTTCGAGGAGATGACCGACTGGCTGGAGGAGCGCGGCTACGAGGTCCACACCCGCCGGGGCGACGACCGCCTCACGAAGGAGGGGCAGGTGCTCGGCTGTAACTACGCCTCCGCGGACATCGATGCCGAGCAGGTCCTGTACGTCGGCGGCGGGAAGTTCCACCCGGTCGGCCTCGCGATGGAACACCCCGACAAGCGCGTCGTCATCGCCGACCCGGTCAACAACGCCGTGTCGGTCGCCGAACACGACCAGTTCCTCAAGCAGCGCTACGCCGCGGTCCACAAGGCGATGGACGCGGAGAAGTGGGGCGTCATCTTCTGTACCAAGATCGGCCAGGGCCGCTGGGAGAAGGCTCAGGAGATCGTCGACAACAACGAGAACGCCTACCTGATCACGATGGACGAGGTGACGCCGGACCGCCTGCGGAACTTCGACATGGACGCGTTCGTCAACACCGGCTGTCCGCGGATCACGACCGACGACGGCCCGCGGTTCCACAAGCCGATGCTGACGCCCGGCGAGTACGAGGCCGCTATCGGCGAGAAGCCGCTCGACTCGATCGAGTTCGACACGTTCCACGACACCTGGTAAGTCGGCGCGAAGCGCGGTTCGCTTTTTCAGACTCCGTCGAACGCTTCCAGCGGTGAGATTACTTATAAACACCGAGCGCGGCGGCGCGTGCCGGCGAGCGGCCGCTCTCGGCGGCCGTGAGCCGCACGCGCGAGGCCGTCGGACTTCGCCCGCCTCCCAGAGGCGCGTCGCGCCTCGCTGTCGCCGGCGCTACGCGCCGGCTGCCAGAGAATCTTCGATTCTCGCTGGAGTCAGTCGCCCGGAGCGAAGCGACGGGCGACTGACGAGGCTGGGGAGGTACGAGGCTGCGGTGCTGGATGGGGCTTTGGAGGCGTTCGTCGTCGGGCCATCGGTTATCTGACTCTGTTGCAATTCTCTGGAGACGATGTTTCTCCGTCATCAATCGCTCAGTACGGGTGGTACAATTACCAACGACGCCCAGCTCAAGTGAATTACCGGAACAAGGACAAATAGTCAAAAAGCCTATTATCACTACTATGTGGTTTCAGGTATGTCCTTGAAGCGGCGAGTCATTCTCTTGGGCGGTGCGGCAACGGTCGGATTCGGGGCTCTTGGTTACTATGGGATAACGAGGTGCGACGAGGTCGCCTGTTTTTCTTTTGAGTTTCAGGGTGCTGACCATGTGGCTAATAGATTAGATGTTCAGCATACGGGTGGCCAGGAGAGCCTGCAAGCGGGTGATGTGTACTTCCGCGAGGTTGTTGTTGATTGGGAGTCCCGAGAGACAGACACCATCGCATGGTCTGAGTTAGATGATGAGGTGGAGCCAAGCGACACGATTGATGGCGATGAAATACGGCTCCAACTCTTGTGGGAAACGAACGTTGTGGAAATCCTGTGGCGGCAGGAGGGTGAGGAGACACTCATCGGAGCATGGGTTGACGAAGACGACGATGCTAGATAGGCAGAGTCCATCTGCCGGCTGTTCCACTCGATATAATACCTAGAAAAATAGATTTCACCGAATTCCCTTTCTGATTTGATCCCATCTCAACGAGTCGTCACGCCTCGTCCGGCGGGTTTAGGAAGAGGCCGTCGACCACGAGGACGCCGGCCGCGAGCGACCCGCCAGCGACGGGGAGCGTGTAACCACCGGCGACGAGCGACGCCGCCGCGTACACGACGCAGAACGCGAGCGGGATCGCGAGCAGGATGAGGTCTGCGCGGTCGACCCCGCCGAGACCCATCGACCGAGCCTCTTCGTGCCGCCCGCTCATTCCATGTACCCCAGATCCCGAAGTTTCTGCGCGATCTGTTTCGCCTCCTGCTCGGAGACCCCCTCGTCGGACTCCATCTCCTGAACGACGACGTGTTTCACGAACTCCTTGACCGAGCCGAACGGCTCGTCTTCGATGTACTCCTCGACGTCCGCGACGAATTCCTTCCGCAGGGAAATTGTGGTGTACTCGCTCATTGACGAGTCTGTCTCGCTCCGGACTGATAAATCTTAATTACATCTAATTACACGCCGTCGCGGCCCGCGCCCCCGGATTCGTTCGGTTCGGTAACGGAGGGTAATCGCGCCCCCGATCACGCCGATCCCGCCGGATCCTCCGCCCTTTTGAGGGCGGGTCCCGTCGTCCCGATCGATGACGACGAACGACGCCCTGATCTCCACCACGCACATCGGTAGTCTGCCGCGACCGCCGGAACTGCTCGACCTGCTCACCCGCCGTCAGGACGGCGAGCCGGTCGACCCCGACGAGTGGGACGAGACGGTCGCGGACGCGACCCGCGAGGTCGTCGACCGACAGGTCGAGACCGGTCTGGATTCGGTCAACAACGGCGAGCAGTCCCGCGTCTCGTTCAACTGGTACGTCGCCGACCGGCTCAGCGGCATCGACGGGAAGCGGGAGACGGAGCTGTGGGCTGACCTTCAGGAGTTCCCCTCCTACGCCGAGGAGACGTTCAAGACCGACGTGATCGACCTCTCGAAGCACCCGGTCGTCACCGAGGCGATCGAGTACACCGGCCGCGAGGAGGCGCAGGCGGAGATCGACGGACTCACCGACGCGCTCGCGGCCGCGGACCGCGACGTCGACGACGCGTTCATGACCGCGGCGTCGCCGAGCGTCGTCACCGCCACCCACGTCAACGACCACTACGACGACTACGACGAGTTCCTGTTCGCGGTCGCCGAGGCGATGAAGACGGAGTACGAGCTCGTCGCCGACGCGGGACTCACCCTCCAGATCGACGCCCCGGAGCTGCTGACCGTCGGCCACACCGCGGCGTACGCGGACGAGCCGCTGGAAGCCGCCAAGGACGCGACGCGGCTCCACGTCGAGGCGCTCAACGAGGCGCTTGCGAACGTGCCCGCCGAGCAGGTCCGGCTCCACACCTGCTGGGGCAGCTACGAGGGACCCCATCACTTCGACACCGACCTCGCCGAGATGCTGCCGCTGATCTACGAGGCCGACATCACCGGACTCAGCGTCGAGCAGGCGAACCCGCGCCACCAGCACGAGTACCGCGCGTTCGCGGAACACCCCCTCCCCGACGGGTGGACGCTCATCCCGGGCGTCGTCGACGTGAAGACGAACATCATCGACCACCCGGAGACGATCGCGGACAGGCTGGAGCGCGTCGCGGACGCGGTCGACGACGGGACCCCGCTCGTCGCCGCGCCCGACTGCGGCTTCGGCACGCAGGCCGGCATCGGGATGGTCGACCCCGAGATCGCGTGGGCGAAGCTGGAGGCGCTGGTCGAGGGCGCCGAGATCGCGAACGACCGACTCGACTGATCCGACGCGAAACCCCGCCGGCGCGCCGGCTGCCGGCACTCAGTCCGATCCGGTGTTGTCGCGGTCGACGGCTCGCTCGACGTGCTCGACCGCCGCCGCGGGCGAGTCGACGGCCTCGACGCCGTCGACGTCGTGGGTGTCGAGTCCGGCCACCGGGCGTCCCTGCGCGAGCGCGAGACCGATCTCCGAGAGGGTCCCGCTCGCGCCGTCGACCGCGACCGCGGCGTCGCCGTTCATCACGACGAGCGCGTTGCGCGCGTGACCCATGCCGGTCGAAATCGGGGTCGTGACGTGCGGGTTCGCGTCCTCGCGGTCGTCCGTCGGCAAGATTCCGATCGTCTCGCCGCCGGCCGCGCGGGCGCCGCGGCAGACCGCCGCCATGACGCCGCCGAGACCGCCACAGACCACGACGTGACCCCGCTCTGCGAGTCGCTCGCCGAGATCTTCCGCGACCGTCGCGGTCTCCGGACCGATCGAACCGCCGCCGATGACGCTGACGCGCATGGATCGGCTCACGACGTCCCAGCGGGTAAAACCGCCCGGTGGATTCCGCTTATTCCGGCGTAGCGTGTCATCTCGCGTCGATTCTCGCCGTTGAGACCGTCACTGAAACCCTTATCCCCGCCCGCCGCGAATGGAGACTATGACGTACGATACCGTCGTGTTCGACAACGACGGTGTCCTCGTGGGCCGCACGCGCTTCGACGTGCTCCGGGATGCGACCCGGAACGCGTTCGAGGAGTGCGGCGTCGAGGAGCCCGATCCGGACGACGTAGAGCAGATGACCATCGGTGCGACCCCCGGCAGCGTCGGCACCGTCTGCCAGACGTACGACCTCGATCCGGGGTCGTTCTGGCGAACGCGCGACGACGTGGTCTCACGCGCCCAACAGCAGGAGGCCCGCGAGGGGCGCAAGACCCCCTACGACGACCTCGACGAGCTACAGGACCTCGACGTCGAAATGGGGATCGTCTCGTCGAACCAGCAGGCGACCGTCGACTTCCTCGTCGACCACTTCGACGGGTTCGAGCGCATGGGCGCCGCGTACGGCCGCGAGCCGACGATCCACTCGCTCCAGCTGCGCAAGCCGAACCCGCACTACATCGAGCAGGCGCTCGGCGACCTCGATGCGGGTAACGCCCTGTTCGTCGGCGACAACGAGTCCGACGTGCGCGCGGCCGAGAACGCGGGGATCGACTCGGCGTTCATCCGCCGTCCCCACCGCCGCGACTGGGAGCTGAACGTCTGGCCGACCTGGGAGATAGAGAACCTGGCCGACCTCCACGACATCGTGGAGTGAGCCGCCTCGCTCCCCGTGCGTTCCGCCTTCCGGCAGCGGCGCGTCGGCGTGCGAGACCGCGGACCGCGGCCGCTCGATGAAGCGTTTAAATCGGATGCGGCGTAACTCGCACTCGTGACCGACTCGCCCCCGTGGGCCGACTTCTTCGGCCATCCGGAACCCTACCCCGAGCAGGCCGACGGCATCGACGCCGCCGTCGACGCCGCCGAGGACGGCGGCTTCCTCGCGCTGGAGGGCGCCTGCGGGACGGGAAAGACGATGCTCGCGCTCACCGCCGGACTCGACCGCGTCCGCGACCCCGACTCCGACTTCGAGCGCGTCTTCGTTCTCACCAGCGTCAAACAGCAGCTGTGCCAGTTCGAGACGGACCTGCGAACGATAAACGACGACCTCCCGGAGGAGTACGATCCCGTCTCCGGACTCACCCTCGTCGGCAAGGCCGACGTCTGTCCGTACGCGCGGGAGAACCGCGGCGGGATCGACCGCGAGAACGTGTACGAACGCTGCGAGGGGCTCCGCGAGCGAACGCGGAACCTCGTCGGCGACGGCGGCGCAACGACGACCTCGAACCTCGTGAGCGAGGCGCGGAGTCAGCAGGTCGGCCTGATGGACTCGGGGTCGGCGGGAACTGCCGGCTCGACCGTGGACGACGGCGCGGACGCCGACGCCCCCGCGGGCGACGCGCCCGCCGCGGACTACCTCTCCGTCGACGGCGAGCCGACGCCGTACCGACCGGATACCGAGGAGTACGACGACGTCGAGTTCTGCCCCTTCTACGCCGGCTTCCTCGACGACCTCCCGGAGGACGGCGATCAGGCGGAGGCGGTCCCGTTCGACGTGACCGAACTCGGCCACGTCGACGCCGACGAGCTGGTCCGGCTCGCGGCCGGCCACGGCTCCTGTCCCCACTCGATCATGGGCGCGCTCGTGCCCGAGGTCGAGGTCGTCATCGGCAACTACTATCACGCGTTCGACCCAGTGACGACCGGAACGTTCACCGGCGCGCTGCTGGACGACTCCACGTTCGTCGTCTGCGACGAGGCGCACATGCTCGAACCGCGCGTGCGCGACCTCGTGAGCGACGCGGTCGCCGACGCGAGCCTCCGCGACGCAGAGAACGAGCTCACCCGCGTCGTTCAGCCGCTCTCCTTCGAGTCGGCGGGCGCAGAGTCCGACGACGCCGCCTTGGTCCGCGGCGAACTGGAGGACGCGGACGTGACGGTCGAGGAGATCGAGGCGGTCCGTGAGTTCTACGATGACCTCCGCGGCGAGCTCGACCGCCGCGTGACCGCGCACCTCGACCGCGAGCGCCCCGACTGGCGGGCGTCGATGCGCGAGCTCGACGACGACGAGATCCCGCTCCGCGACCCCGAGGAGCCGGGCGAAGACGAGATCACCGCGTGGGCGGACGGCGAGGGGTACGGCGAGCGGGTCTGGGCGCGCGCCGAGCAGGTCGGCGCGGTCGTCAAGCGCGTCCTCGACTCGCTGGAAGACGAGGACAAGCAGCGCGCCGCCCCCGGCGTCGGCCGCACCCTCAACGCCTGGTACCGCGAGGGCCACACGGACTTCTTCCGCGCGATCGAACTCGAACGCACGTTCGACGAGACGGAGCCGCCGGACTCGTGGCGGCGGGCGTACAACGCGCGGCTCGCGCTCCACAACTGCCTGCCGAGCGAGCCGATCGGCGACCGGCTCGCCGAGTTCGGCGGCGGCGTCCTCATGAGCGCGACGCTGGAGCCGATGGACCTGTTCCGGGAGGTGACCGGACTCGATCACCTGTCGGAGCGCGGCCGTCCGGTCGTCGAGCGGACGTACGGCCTCTCCTTCCCGGAGGAGAACCGAGCCAGCCTTGCGGTCGACGCGCCGAAGTTCACCCACCAGAACCGCGGCGCGCCGGGCGAGGAGAACCCGACGCGGCTCGCGCACCTCGACGCGACGGCCGCGGTCGCGCGCCGCGAGGGCAACGTCCTCGTCGGCACTCCGAGCTACGCCGAGGCGACGTGGATGGCCGAGGCGCTCTCGGAGCGGCTCGACAAGCCGGTCCTCCTCGATGAGTCCTCCGGCGACCGCGAGACGGAGTCGCTGAAGGACGACTTCTTCGCCGGCGACGGGAAGGTGCTGGTGACGAGCCTCCGCGGGACCCTCACGGAGGGCGTCGACTACCGGGGCGACCGCCTCTCGGCGGCCGTCGTCTGCGGCGTCCCGATCATCAACACGGCGCGACCACAGACCCGAGCGGTGATCACCGCCTACGACCGCCGGTTCGAGTCGGGGTTCGAGACGGCGCTCACCGTCCCCGCCGTGCGGAAGGCCCGGCAGGCGGTCGGCCGCGTCATCCGCGGCCCGGACGAGCGGGGCGTCCGCGTGCTGCTCGACGCCCGGTACGCCCGCGACTCGTGGAACGGCGTCCGAGAGTACCTGCCCGAACACGAGCGCGAGGAGTACCAGCCCGTGAGTCCGGACATGCTGGAGGTCGCGCTCGACCGGTTCGAATCGCGGCTCCCGGCGGCGAGCGAGTGAGGCCGACCGGGATTTGCCCGGACACCCCCGCTATACGACGTTCGAGTCGATGTCTCGCGGGAAGTTAGTGAGCCGCTCCGTCCCCGACTCGGTGATCGCCACCGTGTCGGAGTGACGGTAGCCGTACTCGTCGGTGTAGAGTCCGGGTTCGATTGTGTACACGTGGCCGGGCGCCATCACGGCGTCGTCGCCCTCGTAGCGCTCGCCCCAGCCGCGGTCGATGTACGGCGGCTCGTGGCCGCCGAGACCGATGTTGTGGCCGACGTGGTGTTGCGCCAGATCGGTCACGCCCTGCTCCTCGAAGTACTCCCAGACGACGCGGTCGACCTCGGCGACCGGGACGCCCGGCCCGAGCGCGTCGATCGCGAGCGTCTGCGCCTCTAACATTAGTTCGAAGTAGTGTTCCTGTTCGTCGGAGTAGTCGCCGACGAACATCGTCCGCTCCAGCTCCGAGCGGTACCCGTCGACGTTCGCGGTCGCGCCGGTGACCAGCACGTCGCCCTCGGAGAGCCGCTCGTTCGGGGTGTGGCCGTGCGGGAGCGCGGTCTCCTCGCCGGAGATGTAGCCCGCGTGAACCGGTCCGTCGCCGCGGACGCGGACGCTGTAGGCGTCACCCAGCGTGTCGAGCATGGCGCGGGACGCCTCCGTCGACGCACGCTGTGAGACGGTGGCCGGGTGCGCGCCCGGTTCGGAGAAGTCGGCGAGGTAGCGGTGGCCGAGGTTCGCCCACTTCGCGGACTCGCGGATCAGATCGACCTCCGCGTCGGACTTCGCCCAGCGCATCCGGTCGACCCACGACTGCGTCTCGACGTCGAGGGACTCGGAGAATGCGGGGCCTTCGTACCCCATCACGCCCGGCGGGCCGTCGGCGTCGGCGGCGATCGCGTCGGCGCCGAGACCGTCGAGCATCTCGACGGCGACCGCGACCGGCTCGCCCCGGGGTAATCGAAGTAGTCGTGGACGGCGTCGATCCGCGGGTTCGGCGAGACGCGCTCGACCTCCAGTCTCGGGACGGTGATCTCGACGCGGTCGTCGGTGACCGCGAGGACGACCGGGCGCTCCGTCTGAATGTGATGGAAGCCGGTGAGGTACTCGATCGACGTCGCGCCGACCCACGTCGCGGCGTCGGCGTCGGTGTCTGCGAGCCGGTCCCGGACCGCGGCGAGCCGGTCCTTGAAGGCCGACTCGGGAAGTCGCGTGGCCATACCTCACCGATGTGCGAACGCGCCGATAAACGGTCGGGTAGCGGAACGCCTCCGGTGCCGGCGTCGGGGGTCGCTTCGCCCGGCTCAGTTCTCGCGGCGGGCGAACGCGAGGTTACCCGAGACGTTCTTGATGTAGGCCGTCACGGTCTCGCCCTCCTGCGCGCCGGGAACGAAGATCGTGTACTCGCCGCGCTCGGCGACACCGTCCCCCTTGCGGCCGGTACCGACGATCTCGAGTTCGTACGTGTTGCCCGACTCGACGGCGTCCTCCTGCCGCTGGGTGTTGGAGGTGTTCTGCTTGGCGACGGGTCGGAACGCCCCGCAGGCCTCACAGCGGAGCATCGGCGTCCGGTTCTCGGTCTCCAGCCGGGTGTCGGGGAGGCCGCACTCCGAGCAGGTGACGAACGACTCGATGTACGAGTCGATCGCGGCCTGGAAGTCGCGCTCGCGGAAGTTCCCGCTGTAGCGCGCGCGGCCGTCCTCGTACTGGCCGGCCGTGCCGAGCTCCTGCTGGATCTTCGAGTGGACGTGTTCGGGGTCGCGGCTCAAGGCGTCGGCGATCGCGGAGAGGTTCGTCAGGCGCGTGAACGCCCCGTCCTTCTGCCATTCTGGGTCCGGAACCGACAGCCGCTCGTCGGAGCCGCCCAGATCCGGCACCTCCTCCATCGCGCGGTCGAGGCTCGATTCGTAATCCATACGCGAGGAAACGACAGCGCGACGGAAATCGCTTCCGGGTTCGGTGGCGGCGACTCCGGAAGGTAAAGGCGGTGCTGGGAGAGTAGCAGTCTGCCAGAAGTAGCGGGAGGGAGATTTGAACCACGGTCACTCCGCGCTGCTCCGTTCCCTGGTTCAAATCTCCTCCGGGGCTATCTCGTCGACGACGCTGTTCACGCCTCGCTACGCTCGGCGTTCTGTCGTCAACAAAAGATAGCGGGAGGTAGATTTGAACTACCGATCTCCGGGTTATGAGCCCGGCGGAATCTCCTGGCTATCCCATCCCGCTATCATCACAAAACCGCGTGCGACTGTTAAGGGTTCTGATCCCGCCGCCGGTGTGCGATTCGTCCACGCGTCAGCGGCGGTTCCATCCCCTCGCGTCGGCGCCCCGAACCGGCCCTTCGTGTCGGCGTCCCGAATCGGGAGATCACTCCTCGATCGCGCCCTCGTCGTCTTCCGACCTCGCAGCGACAGCCTTGATCCGTATCCGCAACGCGAGGACCGCGACGGCGGCGAAGCCGACCGTCACCCCGACGTCGGCCGGGTCGCCAGAGAGCGCCCGCTGCGCGGTCAACCCCGCCATCAGCGCGAACACGAACGCCACCAGCCCCGCGATCGGGATCACGTACCCCTCTGAGAACGCCGACCCCCCGGACTCGTCGCTCATTTTCCATCTCTCCGAGGGCGATCGTGAAAAGACTCCCGCGACCATCCGCCCCTTGCGTCGGCCGCAAACGATTTTACCCATCATCGATAGTGATAGATGATGCACAAGCCGCTGTTGACCACGGACTTCTTAGACCGGGCGCGCCGACACTACGCCGACGAGGAGGCCGTCCTCGCCGTCGACGGGACGCGATACACGTACGCGGAGCTGGGCGAGCGCGCCGACCGCTTCTCCGCCGCGCTTCAGGCGCGGGGTATCGAGAAGGGCGACCGGGTCGCGGTGTTGGACCCGAACACGCACTACCACCTGGAGGCCGCCTACGGCGCGATGCAGGTCGGTGCGGTCCACACGCCGCTGAACTACCGGCTCACGCCGGACGACTTCTCGTACATGCTCTCGGACGCCGGGGTCGACGCCATCTACGCCGACGCCGAGTACGCCGCGAACGTCGAGGCGGTCCGTGAAGAGGTGCCCACCGAGACGTTCCTCACCAACGACCCCGACGCGGTCGAGGGCGACTGGGAGTCGTTCGACGCCGCGCTCGACGACGCGGACCCCGACGCCTACGAGCGCCCGGAGATGGACGAAGACGAGGTGATCACGATCAACTACACCTCCGGGACCACCGGCGACCCGAAGGGGGTCTGTCGCACCCACCGCGCCGAGACGCTCCACGCCTATCTCATCTCGATCCACCAGGAGATCGTCGACGACGACGTGTACCTCTGGACGCTGCCGATGTTCCACGTCAACGGCTGGGGCCACATCTACGCGATCACCGGCGCGGGCGCCCGCCACGTCTCCACCCGCGGGGTCGACGTCGCCGAGACGTTCGACCGAGTCCGCGAAGAAGACGTGTCATACTTCTGTGCGGCGCCGACCGTACTCAACATGCTCGGCGACCACTACGCCGAACACGGCGGCGAGACGACCGGAGACAACGATGTCCGGGTTGCCACCGCGGGCGCGGCGCCGCCGGAGGCGACGATCCGCACCGTCGAAGAGGAGTTCGGCTGGGAGCTCAAACACGTGTACGGCGCGACCGAGACCGGCCCGCTGATCACCACCTCGGACGCCAAGCGCCACTTCGACGCCGATTCCGACGACCGGTTCGCGGTGAAGAAGACGCAGGGGATCGGCTACCTCGGCACCGACGTGCGCGTTGTCGACGAGGACGGCGAGGACGTGGCCGCCGACGGCGAGACGATCGGTGAGATTGTCGTCCGCGGCAACCAGGTGATGGACCGCTACTGGAACAAGCCCGAGGCCACCGAGGAGGCGTTCTCGGAGCGGCTGGAGGGGTACTACCACATGGGCGACCTGGCCGTCGTCGACGAGGACGGCTTCGTCTCGATTCAGGACCGCAAGAAGGACATCATCATCTCCGGCGGCGAGAACATCTCCTCGATCGAACTGGAGGACACCCTCTTCGAGCACGAGGTCGTCTCCGACGTCGCCGTCATCCCCGCGCCCGACGAGCGGTGGGGCGAGACCCCGAAGGCGTTCGTCGTCCCCGAGAGCGGCGACCCGGACGACGCGGGCGCGACGCCCGAGGAACTCAAGACATTCGTCCGCGAGCGCGTGGCCGACTACAAGACGCCCGGCGAGGTGGAGTTCGTCGATGAACTCCCGACGACCGCGACCGGGAAGATCCAGAAGTACGAGCTGCGCGAGCGCGAGTGGGACGAGGAAGACCGGATGGTCGGCGAAGGGTAGAAGGGAACGCCTCAGTCCTCTCCAGCGCTGTTCTCCTCGGACTCGTCCGCCTCGACGCTCTCCTCCTCGTCGACGCCGGAGTCGCTCAGCCGGTCGGTGTCGATGCTCACGCCCGGCGGGGTGACGACGAGGAAGCCGCGGAAGTCGGATCAGCTCGCCGTCCATGTCCTTCACGTCGCGTGCGAAGGGTGCGGCCAGCTCGTTGAGGTCCCCCTCGATCGACAACACCAGCGTGTTCCCGTAGTCGACGCTGCGGACCCACTCCTCCGGGTCGGTCGTGCCGTCCAAGACGCCGAGGACGACGTCGCCGGCGGCGGCGAACGCCTCGTCCATCTTCGCCTCGGCGTCCCGCAGGTCGAGGTCCCAGTCGCTCATACGTGGGGGTCGACAGGCGGCGGCAAAAGCGTTCGGGAGCGGCGCCGTCGCCGACCGCGCGGTCGGCGGTCCCCTCTCCGCGCCGAACCGGTTCGTCCCTTCGCGGTGTGGTTAAGTGCGTCCCGCCCTCACCGGCGGATATGGAACGCACGCGGCGGTCCCTGTTGGCGGCCGGAGCGACGGTCGGCGTCGTCGGCGCGGCGGGGTGTCTCGGCGGTGGCGGTGGCGGCGGTGGCGGACTGAGCTTCGACGCCAGAGCGTACGACTGCGATCTGACGGAGCCAAGCGACCCGGACCTTGACTACCGACCGACCCTCGGGAACCCGGACGCCGACGTGACTGTCCAGGCGTTTGAGGACTTCACCTGCGGTCACTGCGCGAGCTACACGCTCGACCACTTCCCGACGATCCGCGAGGAGTACATCGAACCCGGAGACATCCACTACGAGCACTGGGACTTCCCGCTCCCGGTCAACGAGACGTGGGCGGTCCCGATCGCCAGCGCGGCTCGTGGCGTGGGGGACCGTCACGGCGACGAGGCGTTCTTCGAGTTCGCCTCAGCCGCCTACGAGTCGCAGGGAGCCTACGGTGATGGCAGCAGTGTAGACACCATGCCGGGCGGCGCCGACCCCTGCGCGGTCCTCTCCGACGCGGAGTTCACCGCGTACGAGGAGGCTACCCAGAGCGACAAGTCCGAGGGCGAGTCGATGGGCGTCTCCGGGACGCCGACCATCTTCGTGAACGGGAGCCCGGTGGAGGGCGGGTACGCCGCCGAGACGGTCGCGTCGGCGATCGACGCCGAACTCTGACGCGCGCGACGGGAACCGCCCGGAACCTGACGGGGATCGGTCGCCGAACGCGTCTTCTCGGAACGTCGGTCTTTTGGCCGTTCGCCCCGTTTTATAAGTAGATGAGCGACGCCGACCAGTCCGCCGATCCCTCCGCTGAAGCCGACGGTCCCGCCGGCGTCGACGCCTCGGTCGCCGGCGATCCGTCCCCCGCGGCCGAGACCGACGCCGGCGACCGCCGTCGGCTCGGGGGCGTCGTCCTCGCGGTGCTGATCTCGCAGGTCCTCCTCTACCCGGGCGTTCCCGACCTCGTCGTCGCGCTCGGCGCGCCAGCCGGCATCGACGCCGGGATGTGGTTCCTCGTCGCGGAGTTTGGCGCGTTCGTGACGTTCGCGGTCGTCTGGGGCGCGCTCTCGGACGCGCTCGGAACGCGGATTCCCCTCATCGTCGTCGGCGCGCTCGGCGGCGCGGCCTCCTACGTCGCGCTCGCGTCGCTGCCGGGTCTCGGACTCGGCTTCGAGGTCGCGCTCCTCGTCAGGGTCGTGGGCGGCGCGCTCACCATCGGCGCATTCTCGCTCTCGATCACCCTGCTGATGGACTTACGCGGCGGCAACGGCCGCAACATGGGGACCGCGGGGCTCGCGATCGGTCTCGGCGCGGCGGTCGGCTCCGTCGTCGGCGGGTCGCTCGCCGACCTCGGCGCGCTGTACCCGGTGTACGCCGGCGCGGTCGTGCTGGCCGCGGCGGGGCTGCTCGCGGCGACCGTCGACGACCGGGCCGCGACGGCCTCGACGGCGGACGGAGTCGACCACGCAGCGACCGACGAGGTCGGCTTCCGCGATGTCCTCGCCCGCGCGCGGACGACGCCCGGTCTCCTCGTGCCGCTCGCGTTCGGCTTCGTCGACCGACTCACCGCGGGCTTCTTCGCGCTCGTCGGCGTGTACTACTTCCAGGACCCGGCGACGTTCGGTCTCTCGTCGGCCGGCGCGGGCGCGACGCTCGCGCTCTTTTTCGTCCCCTTCGCGCTGCTTCAGTCGCCGCTCGGCGCGCTCTCGGACCGGATCGGCCGCTTCCTCCCCGTGGTGGCCGGGTCGCTCGCGTACGGCGTCGTCACGATCGGCGTCGGCGTCGCGCCGGCGTACCCGATCGCCGCGGCGCTGATGGTGCTTGTCGGCGTCTGCGGCGCACTGATGGCGCCGGCGACGATGGCGCTCGTCACCGACCTCGTCGAGCCGGAGGTGCGCGGCGCGGCGATGGGCCTGTTCAACGTGTTCGGGTCGCTCGGGTTCCTCGCGGGCTTCCTCATCGGCGGGAACGCCACGGACGCGTTCGGCTACACGCCCGCGTTCCTCGCGGTCGGCGGGCTGGAGCTGGCCATCGCGATCGCGCTGCTGCCGGCGGTCCGGTCGATCTCGCCCGGTGCGGGCGTGATCGGGCGGCTCGGCGCGGAGGGGTGACCCTGACGGTCTCGGGCACCGCGCTCCCCTCCCGTCCCCGCCCCGAGGCGAGTCCTTTTAACCGGCGCGTCACTTCGGTTCCCGTAACCGATGGACCTCCTCGTGGTCGGCGCCGGTGAGATCGGGCGCTGGGTCGCCGACACCGTCTCCGCCGACGCCGCGCCGGTCGACGCGAGCGTCGCGTTCGCCGACCGCGACCCGTCCGTCGCGGCCGACGCGGCGGCGGGACGCGACGCACGGACGGTCGACGCCGACGGGGACACCAGCCACGACGCGGTCTGTCTCGCGGTGCCGATGTCGGCGGTACCCGCCGCAGTCGAGGCGTACGCGCCCCGGGCGGAGCGGGCGATCGTCGACGTCTCCGGCGAGATGACGGACGCGGTCGCCGCGATGCGCGACCACGCCCCCGACCTCGAACGCGCGAGCTACCACCCGCTGTTCGCGCCGCCGCGCGTTCCGGGGAACGTCGCGGCCGTCGTCGACGAGGGCGGCCCGCTGGTCGACTCCCTCTCGGCGGCCGTCGAGGCCGGCGGCAACGACGTCTTCGAGACGACCGCAGCGGAACACGACGAGGCGATGGAGACGGTTCAAGCGGGCGCGCACGCGGCGATACTCGCGTGGCGACTCGCCGCGGAGCCGGTCCGCGAGGAGTTCCACACGCCCGTCTCGGCCGCGCTCGACGAGGTCGCCGACACCGTCACGGAGGGGTCGCCCGCGGTGTACGCCGAGATCCAGCGCGCCTTCGACGGCGCCGAGGACGTGGCCGACGCGGCGGCGGCGATCGCCGACGCCGACGACGAGGCGTTCGCTGCCCTCTACGAGCGGGCCCGCGGTGACCGCGAGGGGCGGGACAGACTAGAGTGAGACGACGCGAGGCAGACGAGAAACCAATGATCGACAGAACCGCGGTCCGGAACAACGCGAACTACCTGCGCAACGTTAGACCGATCGACCCCGAGGAGATCGCCGAGTACATCGAGGGGACCCCGCACCCGGCGGTCGTCCGCGAGACGCTCCGCGAGGAGGCGTTCGACCTCCGGCTCCGCGAGCGCGATGACGGCGCCTTCGTCCCCGTCGAGGAGACGCCCGTCGACCCGCCCGGCTGGGGACCCGAGGCGCTCCCCGAGGCGTACACGTTCGCCTTAGAGGACCTGCTGGTCCGCGAGTACGGCGCGAACTGGCACCGCGGCGAGTCCGGCGACGCGCTCCGCGAGCGGGTCCGCCGGATGAAGACGGACTACCTCTACGAGAACGAGGTCGAGTACGACCGCGTCGCGGCGCTCGGCTACGCGATCTACCACCTGCCGGCCTACTACGCGACGGTCGGCTACGTCCTCGACGACCTCACCGAGAACGGCCTGCTCGACCGGACGCTCCGCGTCCTCGACGTGGGCGCGGGCGTGGGCGGTCCCGCGCTCGGTCTCCACGACTACCTCCCCGACGACGCGGTCGTCGAGTACCACGCCGTCGAGCCGAGCGCCGCGACCGACGCCCTCGACCGGATGCTGGAGGAGACCGGCCGCAACTTCCGGACGACGGTCCACGAGACGACCGCCGAGGCGTTCCTCGGGCTCGACGAGGAGGAAGGACCCGCCCCCACGACGGACGATCCCTTCGACCTCGTCCTCTTCGGCAACGTCCTCTCGGAGCTGGCCGACCCCGTCTCGGTCGCCGACGCCGCGCTCGACGCGCTCGCCCCCGACGGGAGCCTCGTCGCGTTCGCGCCCGCCGACCGGAACACCGCGATCGGACTCCGGCAGATCGAACGGGAGGTCGTCGCGGGCGACGGCGAGGGCCGCGGCGGCGACCGCCCCGGCCGCGACGCCGAGATATACTCGCCGGCCCTGCGGCTGTGGCCCGACGCGGTCCCGAGCGATCCGGGGTGGTCGTTCGACGTCGCGCCCGACCTCGCGGTCCCGCCGTTCCAGCGCCGGCTCGACGAGGCGGCGGCGCGCGGCGACACCGACGAGCCGGGCGAGTTCGTCAACGTCGACGTCCAGTTCGCCTACTCGATCCTCCGCCCCGACGGGAAACGCCGGGTCGATATCGAAGCGAGCGCGGAGCGGTGCGCGCGCATGGCCGAGTCGGAGCGCCACGTCACCGACCGGGTGAACCTGCTCGCGGTGAAGCTGAGCCACGACTTGAGCGAGGGCGAGAACGCCCTCTACCGCGTCGGCGACGGCTCGCAGGCGACCGACCACTACCTCGTCTGTACCCGCGAGACCGCCCTGAACCGCGACCTCCGGGAGGCCGACTACGGCGCGGTCGTCTTCGTCGAGAACGGGCTGGTCCTCTGGAACGAGGACGAGGGCGCGTACAACGTCGTCGTCGACGACGAGACGGTCGTCGACCTGGTCGCGCCCTGACTCGGCCGAAATTACGGTCCGGGCCGACGCCGCTCAGTCCCCGGCGACCGGCTCGATCAGCTCCGGCGCGTCGGCGCCCGGCGAGTTCACCCGCGTCGACACCGGGTGCGCGGTGAGTTCGTCGCTCGGATACGGGTCGAGCAGGGCGGCCGCCTCCTCGGAATCTCCTCGGAGCCACGCCTCCTCCTCGCCCGCGTCGGGGTCTAGAGATCACCGCCATCCGGTGATGGAGGTCGGCGACGAGGTCGTTCGGTTCGGTGGTGAGGACCGCGAACGTCTCGATCACGTCCGCCTCGTCGTCCTCGTCGCCTCCGTCCCCGCCTCCGTCGCCGAACGCGTCGAGTCCGGTCTGGCTCGTCTCCGGCGTCGGCGGCTCCCAGCGCTCGTAAATCCCGGCCATCGCGAACGGGCGGTCGTCGTCGAAGGCGACTCGGTAGGGCGTCTTCCCGGAGCCGCCGCGGTCCCCGTCGGGACCGCCGCCGACCCACTCGTAGAAGCCGTCGGCGGGGACGAGACCGCGCCGGCGCTCGAAGGCGTCGGCGAAGCTCCGCTTCTCGCGGACCGTCTCCGCGCGGGCGTTGATGAGGTCGAACGATTCGTCGGCCCACGAGGGGGTCAGCCCCCACTCCATCCGGGTCGCTTCTTCGGGGGCCTCGTCGGTGATCACCGGCAGCGACTGCCCCGGCGCGCAGTTGTAGCTCGGCTCGCGGTCGCCAAAGTCGGCGTCGAACCGGTCTTCGAGGTCGGCGGTCGGGGTGAAGAGCGTGTAGCGGCCGCACATACGTTGCCATCGGCGCGAACGGGCTTCAATTCGGCGCAGGCGGCGGCATTCCCCCGCCTCCTGGATCGTCACCGCTCGTCCGACGCGCATCGCTCTGAACTGTGTCACGTTACCGATCTGCTTCCGCTTAGCACACCATTATATTCCTCTAATCTTCATGAATGACCTACGGCCATCAGTAAACATGAACAGACAAAGGCTCGTACTGTTTGGAGTCGCGCTCGCGCTGATACTCATCGGCGGCGCCGTCGGGTGGTGGGGACACACCGCCGGCGGCGACCTGACGATTCAGGAGACGCAGATCGAGACCGAAGGGGGAACGATCGACGCGTACCTCTACGTCCCGCCCGGAGTCAGCGCCGATGACCCGGCGCCGGGCGTGCTGGCGACGCACGGGTACATCAACAGCAAGGAGACGCAAGCGCCGTTCGCGATCGAGTTGGCCAGGCGCGGCCACGTCGTGTTGGCCATCGACCAGACCGGCCACGGCTACTCCGACCCGCCGGCGTTCTCGCAGGGGTGGGGCGGCCCGCCCGCGCTCGACTACCTCTCCGAGCACGAGCTCGTCGACGAGGACCGGATCGCGCTCGAAGGCCACTCGATGGGCGGCTGGGCGTCCGTCGCGGCGGCCGCGACGTACCCGGACAGCTACGAGTCGATGGTCCTCGCCGGCTCGTCGACCGGATCGTCCGGCGCGCCGCCGGGGAACGCGACCTTCCCGCGGAACCTCGGTGTCGTCTACGCCAAGTACGACGAGTTCCACGGGCTGATGTGGGAGACCGCGACCGCGCCGTCGACCCCGGAAAGCGAGAAGCTCCAGTCCGTCTTCGGCACCGACGAGCGGATCGAGACCGGGACGGTGTACGGCGACTTCGAGTCGGGTACCGCCCGGGCGCTGTACCAGCCGGGCACGACTCATCCCGGAACGACCCACTCGCCGACCGCCGTCGGACAGGCGGTCCAGTGGATCGAGCGGACGACGGGCGGCGAGACCTCGCTCGACCCGAGCGACCAGATCTGGCACTGGAAGGAGCTGGGGACCGCCGTCGCGCTGCTCGGCGGCTTCCTGTTCCTCTTCCCGACGATCGGGACGCTCTCGGAGGCGGGCGCGCTCTCCGCGGCGACGCGGTCGGTCCCGGAGCCGGTCGCCGAGCGCGACCTCGGCTGGGGGCTCTCGGTCGCGTTGACCGCGTTGCTCCCGGTCGCGACGTACTACCCGCTGATGCTCCTCGCGGGGCAGGTGATGCCGCTGACCGCGGTGACGCCGCAAAACGAGACGAACGGCATCGTGCTGTGGATCCTGGGGAACGCGGCGATCATCGCGCTCCTACTCGGGGTCTGGCACGTCCGTAGCGATCGGACGTTCGCCGAGGCGCGCGACCGGTACGGGCTGGACGCGGGCGACGGCGCCGGGACGCTGGCCCGGTCGGTCGCGATCGCGGCCGGGACGGCGCTCGCGCTGCTCGCGCTGCTTCTCGCGTTCGACGCCGTCTTCACGCTCGACTTCCGCGCGTGGGTCCTCGCGCTGAAGCCGCCGAGCGCGCTCCACGTCCGGATCGGGATCGGCTACTTCCCGGCGTTCTTGGCGTTCTTCTTCGCGCTCGAACTGCTGCTCCACGGCCGGCTGCGCACCCGGGCGGCGACCGACTCCCTGCGTCGGGCTATCGCGGGGAACGTCGGCCTGCTCGCCGGCCCGTTCGTCGGGTTCCTCGCGGTCCAGTACGGCTGGCTGTTCGCGACCGGCGCCCTGCCGCTGCCGGCCACGGCGCTCCAGACGATCATCGCGTTCCAGTTCGTCGGCGTGCTGATCGGCGTGGGCGCGGTCTCGACGTACAGCTTCCACCGCACGGGGCGCGTGTGGGTCGGCGCGGTCCTCAACGCGCTGCTCGTGACGTGGCTCGTCGTCGCCTCGCAGGCGACCCACCTCCCGCTCTGAGGGAACGACCCTCTCGATGACGGGAGGGGACGGACTCTTCCCGTCGACTTTTTCACCGCGCGTCGCTCGGAGACGGACATGCGCATCGAGAACAGCTTCATCCCCGTCGAGGGGGTGGGCGAGACGACCGAACGACGCCTCTGGGAGCGAGGGGCCACGACGTGGGACGAGTTCGATCCCGCGGTCGACGTGCCGGGGATGGGCGCGACGACCGCGGACCGGATCGAGTCGTTCATCGCGGACGCGCTCGCGCGACTCGACGACGGCGACGCGGACTACTTCGACCGGAAGTTCCCCTCCGGCGAGCGCTGGCGGCTCTACGAGAACTTCCGCGAGGAGACCTGCTTCTTCGACATCGAGACGACCGGTCTCGACGAGCGGCGGGATCGAGTGACGACGGTCAGCTTCCATCAGGACGGGGAGACGACGACGCTCGTCGCCGGCGAGGACCTCACCGCGCGACGGCTCCGCGAGCAGTTCGCGGACGCGAGCCTGCTCGCGACGTTCAACGGCGCGCGCTTCGACGTCCCCTTCTTAGAGACTTCCTTCGACGTCGACGTCGACACGCCCCACCTCGACCTGATGTACCCCGCGAAGCGGATCGGTCTCTCGGGCGGGCTGAAACCGATCGAGAAACAGCTCGGGATCGAGCGCGACCGACCGGACATCTCCGGCCGCGACGCGGTCCGCCTCTGGCGCGAGTACGAGCGCGGGGACGAGGAGGCCTTAGAGACGCTCGTCTCGTACAACCGCGAGGACACCGTGAACCTCCGGACGCTCGCGGACGCGGTCTGTGCCGCGCTCGACGAGGAAGTGTTCGTCGCCGCCCCGGACGGAGACGGCGACTGAGAGGGACCCGAGAGGTCGCGGACGGCGGGTATGGACTGTCGCGACGGCTAATCCGTGACGGCTACCGTCGTACGGCCAATTCCGTGACGGCTACCGTCGACGCCGTTACCGACGCAGGACGGTTCCACCGGAGCCAACGACGACGGCGTCGCCGTCGCCGTCGACCGCGTTCAGGTTCTCGCCGACCGGCGTGTCGAGGACGACCCGGTCGTCGGCCGTCAGCTCCTGAACGACGCCGCCGCTGCCGACGACGTAGCCGGTCTCGCCGTCCGTCTCGATGTCGACGAGATCGGCGTCGCCGAGGGCGTCCGGCGTCCAGTTCGCGCCGTCGTACGTCAGGACGGTGCCGTTGCCGCCCGAGACGGCGACGTCGTCGGGCGCGTCGCTGTCGAGCCCGTAGAACGTCACGTTCGCGTCCTCGATGCCGATCGCGTTCCAGGTGACGCCGTCGTCGGTGACGAACACGCGACCGTTCGTGTCGATCGCGTGCCCGCTCCGGGGACCGTGGAAGTCGATCGCGGGGAGCGCGGAGCCGCTGCCGGGCGTGACGTAGTCCCACGTCTCCGCCGCGCCGTTCTCGAAGCTGTGGTAGATCTTCCCGGAGTCACCGGCGACGTAGACGTTCGCCTCGCCGGCCTCGCCCGTGACCGCGACGTCGTTGTAGTTGTTCGTGTTGTCCATCGGCGCGGAGTGGTCGACGAGCGTGTCCGTCGCGGGGATGTACTCGCCGATGGCGCCGCTCGCACCGACGAACCAGACGCGCTCGCCGTCGTCGGTGACGGACGCGCCATAGAGGTTGTTCCCGTTCCCGGTCGGGCCGCCGTCGCGGAGCGTCCGCCAGCCCTCGGCCGCCGGCGCGGTGAGGACGCCGCCGCCGCCGACCGCGAAGCGACCGGCGTTCGCCGACACCACGTCGTGGAGCGTGCTGTCGGTCTCGGTCTTCTCGACGGTCCACTCGCTCTCCGCGGCCGCGGCGACCGTAGTCACGCTTCCCGATGCGACGAGCGCACCCAGTCCCGCCAGCGTCGCGCGGCGGGTCGTCGTCAGTGATCGGCTCATGACGCACCCGGGAATTTCTGTGCCGGTTGTAAGTATCTTGTGTCCGTTCAAGAAATAAGTGAAATTAACTCGGCTAAAATCGGCTTAATCGTCCGTGTCGTCGACGTTTTCACACCGTTACTCGATCCTCTTTATGCCCGAAATGCCCACTTTCGTGGCTTCTACCTGCTGTTCGGTGTTATCACAGATCAGACCGAACAGGTTCGGTCCGCCGGATCAGGAGTCGCCGTCGGATCCGACCGCGTCCGTCGTCGATCCCGCGTCGGCCTTCACCGGCGTGGTCTCGTCCTCAGTCGGGCCGTCGGCGTCGGACTCGGCTTCGTCGGTTTCGTCGGCGGCAGCCGCCGCGTTAGCGTCGTCTGCCTCGCCGTCCTCGCCTCCGTCGGTTTCGTCGGCATCAGCCCCTGAGCCAGCGTCGTCAGCCTCGTCGACGCCGTCGGCCGTACCCTCAGATCCGCTCTCTTGGACCAGTTTCATCTCGCCGCGCGCACGGAGGGTGCCCTGAATCTCCGCGCCGTCGTACACCACCAGATCGCCCGCGGAGACGTCGCCGAGCACGCGAGCGCCCGCTTCGACGGTAACGGTCCCGCCGCGGGTCGTCACGTCCCCGTGGATCACGGTCTCGGCGCCCACGGTGATATCCTCGCGGGCGCGCAGCGAACCGAACACTTCGTTTCGCTCGCCGACGCGGATCGACTCCGCGCGGAGGTTGCCGTGGAGCCGGCAGTCGTCGCCGACCGTCGCGGGCGTCGACACGCGCCAAGCGTCGTCGGAGATCTCGGCGCTCCGCGGAACGAGCAGCGGGTCGCGGACGTCGTCGCCGTCGGCGAGCGCCTCCGCCAGCTCGTCGGCGGCGTCCGTCTCGCCGACGCGCAGCAGCTGCGAAAGGACGATGAAGTAGAACACGATCGTCGGCACCGGGTTACGGATGACGATCCAGCCGTTGGCCTCGAACCCCTCCTCGATCGTCACGTCGTCGCCGATGTCCAGATCGCCGGAGACCATCAGGCGGCCGGTGACGGTCACCCGCTCGCCGAGGTACGCGTCCTCGCCGACCAGCACGTTGCCGTCGACTGAACACCAGGTGTCGAGCCGGCAGTCCCCCTCGGCCTCGATGTCGTTGGCGACGCGCACGCGCTCGCCGATCGCGACGTTGCGGCCGCGGACGCCCAGCTCGACCGTGGACTGGCCGCCCACGAGCACGTCGCCGTCGACGACGACGTCGTGCTCCTCGACGGTCGTCCCCGAGGGGATCGCGAGCTCCTCGATCGGGCCGTCTCCTCGCAGCGACACACCGGGAGCAGTCGCCCCGCGGGTATAAACGGTGCGGGGCGTCGGACGCGCGTCGGACGCGGCGTACACTCCGCGTTCCGGAGCGGTTTCGCCCGATCCTCCTCCTTTTCCGCGTGAATCGCTACCGAACTGGATCGCGGTCGCTGTGCTTTTCCGTGCGCCGCCGAAAAGATATCCATGGGATTTGGATCGTACGACGAGAGCGAACAGAAGGATCAGGACGTCGACACCGACGAGGACGACGCGGTGAACGTTCACGAGAACGATCACGACGGCGACGTCTCCATCGAGGGCGACACCGACACCGACGACCTCGTCGGCCGCCTCTCGGAGATGCGCGACGACGACGACGAGTAATCGGCGACGAACACCCGGCACCACGTAGTCCTCCAAGAGCGACGCGGGTCGTGTCGCGCTCCTTTTACAGACACGCCGCCTACCCGGACGCATGAGTACGGATCTGACGTTCACCGACCGCGGTGTCGACGTCGTCTACGAGGGGACGGAGTTCGAACTGGAGAAGACGCTGATCGAAGAGGCGACCGGGAAATCGTACCGCGACGTGACAGACCACGAGGTCCTGACGATAGTCGCCGAGGACCCGGAACTGGACGGCGAGCCGGTCCGGATCGGCGACGTGCTTTAAACGACGGCCGAGAGCAGTCCCCTCACTCGGCGGCGACGAGCTTGTACCCGCCGCCGTCGACGTCGCCGCTCGCCGGGGCGGGCGCGCGCTCGGCGTAGTAGATCTCGCCGTCGACGACGCGGGGCGCGCTCGTGATCCACCCGTCGTGTTCGACCCGCCACACCTCGTCGCCGGAGTCGGCCTCCAGCGCGTAGAGCGTGCCGTCCTTCGACCCCGTCAGCACGCGGTCGCCGGCGACGGTCGCGCAGCCGGTCAGTGGGCGACCGGTCCGGAAGCGCCACTCCACGTCCCCGGTCGACGCGTCGAGCGCGTACAGATGGTCGTCGTGGCTCCCCATGTACACCACGTCGCGCTCGGGGTCGATCGCGGGTCCCGTCATCGACAGGTCGCCCGTCTCGAAGTGCCAGTCCTCCTCGCCGGTCGCCAAGTCCACCCGGTAGACGTTGGTGTCCCACGAGCCGAAGAAGGCGGCCCCGTCGTACGTCGCGATCGGGCCTTTGATCTCGCCGTTGTTCGTTTCGGGCGGGTCCGTCGCGAACCGCCACTGGAACTCCAGCTCCGGGAAGCTCCAGCAGTAGCAGTAGCCGTCGTTCGACCCGCACACCATCCGCCCGGCGTCGAGCGAGAGGGCCGGCGAGGAGTGGGGGTGATCGGTGGGACGGTGCTCCGGCTCCGCCCAGGTGATATCGCCGGTTTCCGCGTCGACCGCGAACAGCCGCCCCTCGGGCGTCGGGAACTCGACCGAGACGTACAGCTCGCCGTCGCAGTACAGCGGGCTGGACCCGATCGAGCCGCCGAGGTTCGTCGACCACTCCAGGTCGCCCGAGTCGAGCGCGAACGCGTAGCAGACGCCGTCGTACGCGCCGACGTACGCGCGGCCGTCCGCGACCGCCGGCGTGCCGTGGATCCCGCGGCCCTCCGTGTCGGTCTCGCCGCGCCAGCGCACCTCGCCGGCCGCCGTTATCGCGAGGAGTTCGCCGGTGTCGCCCGGGAGGACGACGCCCCCGTCGGGGAGCGGCACCGCGCTCGCCTTCGCCGCGCTGTGTTCGCCGGTGTTGACCTCGGGAATCCGCCACGCCTCCTCGACCTCGTCGGGCACCGTCTCGTCCGGGTAGTACCCCCACCGCTCCAGCGACCCGCGGAACTGCGCGACGCCCGGAGGGATCGTCTGCCGCGTCGAGTCCCCCGCACCGGGATCCACGTCGGGGGCCTCGCGGTCGGCGTTCACGGGCGGACTGTCGAGGGAGGCGCAGCCGGCCGCGGCGGCGGTCGTCGCCGCGCCGACCGCGGCGAGCCACTCGCGACGAGAGCGGGCGTCGGTCATCGGGATAGCCGTCGCGCCGGGGTCGCTTTAGTGTGGCGGCCGTGCCGGTCGCGGCCGGAGTCGCGCGTTTCGACTGGACGAATTTTCCGACGGTGGCCGAAGTCACGGTATGGAGATCGGATTCGAACTCGGAGCGAACGTCCCCTCCGGCGTGTTCGCGCTCCACGCCGCCATCGCCGTCGTGTTCCTGGGTCTCGTGGGCGTGAACGGCGCGACGGCGAGACGATCGGGCTGGCGCTGTACTTCGCGATGGCGGGCATGATCGCGGTCGTCGGCGTGCTGGCCGGACGGATCGTGTCGCGGCGGTAGTCGCAGGCCGGATCGAATTTTCAGCGCCGTCGCTCGCGGTCTTGCTCGCAGGAGAGGAAAGTGGGGCCGGAGAGTGGAGCCAAATTCACATATTTGACTTTTCTGGTCTTCTCACCAACCGATCCGACTGTTGGCGTCTTGTTATACTGGCTCATTGTGGACTCGGTCGTTTTATTGAGTCACTCCCGAATCACGACTTGAAGCGGTCGATCTAAATGAACCACTTTAGCGTTAGGAGCGCGTCTTTTGCTGTATAACCCGGAGATCGGTTCTGTGAAGGCGTAGCTAGCGGGGCTACGCTGGAAGAGCTATTACCCCTCCAAAACCGAACCATGACGACGGCACATCGTCATAAAAGCTCCCGTGTGATTTTATTATTTTTCTGATGGAAATGCGAGAGTTAGAAAACACACGGAACCCCTAAAAACGTCTGACGCCGGAAATCACAGTGTTGTTGACTATAATCGAAAATATATTTGATAGTTTACATTAATCATTAAACTTTTTTATATTGAACATAATTAGTAGGTGTGATGAACGATGGTAGAATATATAGAAATTAGCGAGGAAAAATTAAAAATTATACCAGATAGTATCCAATATCAATTGGGCATAAGTGTAGGTGACAGAATCAAGTGGAAGGTATTCGATGACAATAGTGCGATAGTTGAACGTGCTAAGCCGAATGAGTCGGATAATAGTGTGTCTCGTCGTGTTGTTTTAAGGGATATTGGGATCTCATTTATTGGTGGTTTGGCCACCGGTATCGTTGGTAGTGGGGCAGCAACTGCTATGGAGGTTGATGAAGCGCTTGAGCCATACCTGCCTAGTTTCGTCGATGAGTCGATCTACTCAAGATTACTGTGGTTTACTGGAGATATATTTGTAACTCCTGGCCGCGGTGCGCCTGAAATCAGTGATCTTGGTGAAATTGACTTTCTTACACAAGTAGAACTTGCTAATGCTGTTTTAAAAACCGTTGATGATGTTGAACCACAGTCCGTTAATGAATTAGATGTAAATAAAGCAGGACATATCGCAACAACAACAGGCCCGCTTGGCTCTGAATTTGTAGCGTTAAGTATGGGGTACGATCCAGACTCGATTGCTGAGTACCAAGGGCGTTTGCCGTATATTTTTGACTTGGCACCTTCAGAAAAATACTATGGCATGTCCCTTGATGAGATAAGAAGTGAAAGAACGAACTGGCCTATTACAAAATCTTATGGAGATCCTACGCCAATTGAACCGGAAAAAAGGGATGGGAAACCCACCCTCGGAGATTCTAACCGACCAAAGTACCGAATCGATTATGGAATGGCGGTTGTCAAGAGGTTACATGAGGGATGGGAACAATACGAAAAGTACGAAGATTATTCTCCACTAACAGAGTATGATAATAATGTCCATCTTCTCGTTGCTGGCTGTCATGGTGAAGGGACACTCGCTGTAGCTAAAGCACTTTCAGATGAGGAAATGATCAGAGAGATTGAACAAAAAATACCATCAGATGTGAATAGATATCAAGCAGTTTTCACTGCATATATTGATCACTATGATGAGTGTGAGGATAGGCGTGGGGATACTGTTTACGTCCCCGAGTTTCAAAATATCTCTTTGTATGACGCGAAGCCGCTCTAATGGAGAACAGATACCTTATTCCTTCAAAACTGCTTTTTTGAGCACCAGCGATCGTATCCTACTCCTGACCTGCTCCGGGGCTCCGTCTCTAATCGCGCGGTCCGCATCACCGGTCACCCCTTAGCGGACAGGTCCGCTCCGTTTGATTTTTTCCGGGACCTCGTCGAGAGTCTCCGCGAGCTCTTCTTCGGACCTTCCCGCTGGCACTTCCACGACTACACTAATGTCGTCCCGGTCCGCACTTGCCAGCATCCGGTCGTCCCCGATGCCGACATCAACCACGATCGGCTACTCCGACGCGACCTCTTCGAACATCTCGCGGTAGACCGTGCCGCCGTCCGTGGCAACCCATCAGCGTCGCTGTTAGAGTGGCCGCCTAGACGTTTCAGCGTAGCACACCACTGGTTGTTCTCGCTGACGTAGAATTCGCAGAAATCGCAGATCCTCGGCTCTCCGTTTACCTCAACTTCACGAATGTTTAATTTAGAAATTGGGGACAGAGATATTATGAACCACGGTGCTACCGCTCCCTGGTTCAAATCCCTCCTCAGCACGTCGCCGTCGCTCGCGGTGTTGCTCGCGACGGCAGGAAGTGGGGCCGGAGGGATTTATGAACCCCCGCCGTCGTGCCATTTCAAGGCACTCCGGGGCCTATCTACCTCGCTCCCGACAGGTCGCTCGATTCGCGCCTCTCTCCACCAACGGTGGTCGGATTCAACCGTGAACCACAACGAACCTGACGACCCATCCGAAGTAACGAGCCCGAGACAAGCGAGAAGGCGATTCATCGCCAGCAAACGCGGAACGGTCAAAGACTCCACCACGCGAGCCTACAAATACCCGACTAAGAGTTTCGTACAGTTCTGTGAGGACCGCGGCGTCGAAACGACCGGCGAGATCGGCGGCCACGTCATCGGCTCGTGGAAGCGGGAGCGCCAAAGAGAGATCGCGCCCGTCACTCTCCAAAACAACGTCAAACACCTTCTCGTCTTCGTCAGATGGTGCGAATCGATGGAGTTGATAGACTACGGGACCGCCGATCGAGTGAAAGTCCCCGACATTAGCAAGAAGCAACAGGTGAGCGATGAAACAGTCCGAGCCGGACAAGCCGAGAACGTTCTCCATTACCTCGACACCTACGAGTACGCGAGCCGGGAACACGCGCTGTTCAAACTTATGTGGGACACCGGATGCCGAATCGGTGGGGCTCTCGCTCTCGATCTTGACGACTTCGATCACAAACATCCCCGCCAGCCGCGGCTCTACTTTCGGGACCGCCAAGACGAGGGAACTGGACTCAAGAACGGCGAGTCCGGTGAGCGGGACGTGATGATCAGCGATCAACTCGTCGCCGTCCTCATCGACTACATCTCCGCGAAACGTGATGAAGTGACTGACGAGTACGGCCGCCATCCCCTGTTTACGACGCCGAACGGCCGGCTTTACCGACAAAAAGCCTACCACAATTTGGTTCCCCGAACCCGGCCGTGCGTCACCACCGGAATGTGTCCCCACGATCGGGAAGAAGCCGAGTGTGACGCCGCCCAATCGGTCGAGAAGGCACCTTCTTGCCCGTCCAGTAAATCACTCCACCCCATCCGGCGGGGCTCGATCACGAACCAGATCAATCTCGGATGGGATAAATCGAAGTTGTCCGAACGGGTTGACGTTTCGGTCCCGGTGCTGGAGAAGCACTACGATGACAGAAAACTGGAGGAGGAAGCCCGAGGTCGAGAGGAGTTCACCGACCTTCTTTAAATCAGAAGGCCTTTTCTAACTTCATTATTCGCGGCCCTGTGGACATTCTATCTTTAGAGATATTCTCGTCTGTAACAACTGGCCGCTGAAGGGTGCTTATTGAATCCAGTTACGCGTCCTGTCATCTCAAACCTCGCTGAAACCTCGTCCGATCAAGTACCCAACTATTGTAATCACGCCAGATATGATTGCTCCGGTGACAAGTGGAAATATGAAACCGGCTGGCCCCGCTATAATCGGGATGAACAGATTGAGTGTGAAACCAAAACTTGGACCGAATGCGAGTATCCAATTCCCAACGAGATCTGTACCCTGAAACGCCCGAAAGACAACGATGGCGGTAACAAGGAGCGCGGTTCCCCAGACAATAGCCGATTGTACTGAAGTCGAGGGTTCCAAGTCCCAGACCCGCAACCCAGTCAAAGTCCCAAGAACAAATAAAAACGCGGCCGTGGCCACTAAAATCTCACTTGTTCGCTTGTTCAAGAGCATATACATTTGGCTTGTCTTACATTACGTATGCCTTGTGGGTCAAACTGGGTCTAAACGATCTACGAGTCCCCTGTAATGACCACGGCCGAATCAACCGAGAGGAACTGAAACGTGCGAGAAGGTGGCGCGTTTGAACATTTGACATATTCGCGCCGCTATCTGTATGAGTGATAGACTGTTGAGGAATCACGGTTATATATGCCGCGACCGTGAATCCAAGTGACCACCAAACGATGGCGGGGATGAACCGGTAACCGGTTCAAATCCAGTTGTCGAATCTACTAACCGAAATTCGAGAACCGAAGTTAGAGGCGTTGTACCGTCTGTTTACCGAGGAAAATCGAGATAGTGGGGCCGGAGGGATTTGAACCCCCGATCGACTGATATCTCCGGTGCGCCTCGGAACTCCAGAGGGTCGTCAACACGACCGATGATCAGTCGGCCGCTCGGTATATCAGTCTGGAGTGTCGTCCCGGGCACAAGCCTCTGGAGTCAGTCGCCATGCCTGGCTTGGCCACAGCCCCGCGTGATCTCGCATCAGTTCGTTGCCGAAACGCGGATAAAGGGGTTTCGATCGAGGGCGTTCGGGGGACGTGACGGCGACGACCGAAAGCGCGTGACGCCTCGGCGATCCGACCGGCGCTACTCCCGGTCGTCGTCGCTCCAGTCGCAGTCTTGGCACTTGTAGCCGGTGACGAACTCGGTCACGCTCGGCATGTATCCGACCGAGATGATGTCGCCGCCGCACTCCGGGCAGTCGCGGTCGGCGTCGGTAATCGACTCGGCCTCCAGCACCGACTCTCCCTCGACCAGCTCTGCGAGCTTTTCGGGCGTCACCATCCGCCCCTGAACGACGCGGTTCGACATACCGGCCGTTCGGCGCCGAGTACCTAAACCCCGGCGACACGCCCGGGGCGCGGGCGGCGACCGAGGCGGCGTCAGAGAACGGACCTCCCGAGGGTTACGTCCGGACTACAGCCACGGCGCCCGGGAGTCGTCGTCGGTGAACGGGTCCGTCCCGTCGTCGTCGGTCTCACGCCCCTCGCCGCCGTTCGCGAGAACGGCGACGTCGTCGTCGACGATGGGAGACGGTCCCTCCGGCGGGGCGTCGAGCGGCGGGTCGCTCGGCGCGTCTTCCTCGACGGTCTCGTCGGCGGGATCGGTCGAGGCGGGGTCGTCCGAGTCATCCCCCTCGGCGGAACCGTCTGCCGGTCCGTCGTCGTCCGACGCGTCGCCGCCGCCGACGGCTCCCTCCAGCGCGCCCGCGTCCGGGTCGTACGCGAACAGCGTCGTCACGGCGAGCACCGCGAGCGCGACCGGCGCGTCCGTCTGCATGAGGTCGAACGGGCCGAGCAGGATCGGCAGCGCGAGCACGCCGAGTGCGACCGCCGACCCGAACCGGAACCGATCGATGTCGACCCGGCCGCGGAGGTGCGGCGACAGCAGCGCGATCGACAGTGCGAACCCGACGCCGACGGCGGCGGCCGCGGTCCCGTTGACCACGTACTCGGTCGACGTCTCCAGGGCGAACCCCGACGGGTCGAAGCTCGCGACGAGACCGAGACCGATGATCACGCCCGGACTCGGCAGGTACTCGCCGATCTCGGAGCTGGCGGTCTTGGCGGCGATCGTCAAGATTACCAAGCCGGCGAACCGCTCGAAGACGGCCAGATCGAGGAGCTCCTGGAGCATCGGCGCGAGGGCGGCCTCGACGGCGGCCACCGGGATGATAACCGCGCCGATCAGCAGCACGGACGTGACCATCTCTCGCCGAGAGCCGTCCATCTCCGCGAGGATCACCGCGGCGGTCGCGGAGCCGCCGAAGATCAAGATTCCAGTCTCGACGACGCCGGTGGCCGATCCGAGAACGCCGGCGACGACGAGCGCGGGGAAGATGCCGTCGACGAGCGGCAGGACCATCACGGTCGCGAGCAGCTTCGTCGCGCTCCCGACCTGCTGTTCGAGTCGCAGGGCGACCGGGTGGCGTGAAGTGCTCATTTAGGGACGATAGCCCTGACCGACGGGGAGGCGGTAGGATGCGTGCGACTCGCGATGGTCGGGGGACCAGCACTCGGAGTCCACGCCGCGGGAGGTCCGACGAGCCCATGTAAAGCGTTTGCGCGGATTGCCGGCTGTAAAGCGGACGCCGAGGTCGACGTTCGGCTGGCCGGCGATGCGCGCGTTCACGGGACTGTCGGAGTCCATACTCGATATACGTGTTTCGGTCGCGTTAAAGGTTGTGTGAGACGTGTCCGCACGACACGATGGATCGACGCCGAACACACAGGTTCGGCGACGATCCGTCGGATCTCGACGCACTTCCTCGATCATCTCTCGGCTTCCGAACTCCTGGTCGCCGATCGCTCCCGGGCAGCGACATTCGTCGGACAGATCTCGCGTCAACCGGGTTTCAACCGGAGAATGACCATATTCGTGTATACAACACGGATTCGGATGTGATCAACCTCCACGTCCGTGCTGTCTCGCAACGCTTTTCATCGGCCGTTCATGACGGATTATATGGCGACAGATTCTGGCCGATTCTCGGCGAAGCTCGACGTTCCGGAAGCGCTGACGTTCGACGACGTGCTGCTCCGCCCGAAGGAGAGCCGGGTCGAGCCGGACGACGCGGACCTGAGCACCCGCGTGTCGAAGAGCGTCGAACTGACCGTCCCCGTACTGTCGGCGGCGATGGACACCGTCACCGAGAGCGACCTCGCGATCGCGATGGCCCGCGAGGGCGGTCTCGGCGTTCTCCACCGCAACATGACCGTTGAGGAGACGGCCGCCGAGGTCGAGCGCGTCAAGCGCGCGCACGAACTCGTCATCCGCCGCGAGAACGTCGTCACCGTCTCGCCGGACGACACCGTCCGCGAGGCCGACGCCGTGATGGAGCGGCAGGGCGTCTCCGGCGCCCCCGTCGTCGACGACGACGACACGGTCCTCGGGATCATCTCCGGTACCGACATCCGCCCGTACCTGGAGGTCGGCGAGGACGACGCGGTCCGCGAGGCGATGACCGACGAGGTCATCACCGCTCCGGAGGACGTCGAGGCGCGCGAGGCGCTCGAGCTGATGTACGACCACAAGATCGAGCGCGTCCCCATCGTCGACGACGACCGCCTCGTCGGGCTGGTGACGATGCAGGGGATCCTCCAGCGCCGCGAACACGAGGAGGCCGCCCGCGACGAGGACGGTCGCCTGCTCGCCGGCGTCGCGGTCGGTCCCTTCGAGGAGGAGCGCGCCGTCGCGGCCGACGAGGCCGACGTCGACGTTATCTTCATCGACTGCGCGCACGCGCACAACCTCAACGTCTTGGACTCCGCGGAGGCGATCAAAGGGACCGTCGACGCGGACGTCGTCGTCGGCAACGTCGGGACGCGCGAGGCCGCCGAGGCCGCGGTGGACTTCGCCGACGGGCTGAAGGTCGGCATCGGCCCGGGTTCGATCTGTACCACGCGCGTCGTCAGCGGCGCGGGGATGCCCCAGATGACCGCGGTCGCGGAGGTCGCGGACGTGGCCGCCGACCACGGCGTGCCGGTGATCGCCGACGGCGGAATCCGCTACTCGGGCGACGCGATCAAGGCGCTCGCGGCGGGCGCGGACGCGGTGATGCTCGGCTCCTACTTCGCCGGCACCGACGAGGCCCCGGGCCGCGTCATCACGATGAACGGGAAGAAGTACAAGCAGTACCGCGGGATGGGGTCGGTCGGCGCGATGAAGTCCGGCGGCGGCGACCGCTACCTCAAGGAGGAGGACGAAGACGAGGAGTTCGTCCCCGAGGGCGTCGAGGCCGCGACCCCGTACAAGGGGAGCCTCGCCTCCGAACTCCACCAGCTCACGGGCGGGATGCGCTCCGGAATGGGTTACGTCGGCGCGGAGACCGTCCCCGACCTCCACGAGCGCGCGGAGTTCGTCCGCGTCTCGGCCGCGGGACAGAGCGAGAGCCACCCGCACGACGTGATGATCACGGACGAGGCGCCCAACTACAGCCCGGACGAGTGATACCGGTCGGCCGGAGCGCCGAAGAGGTATTTTAATATAGCCAGCGGCGAGACGAAACGTGTGAGCGAACACCCCCTCGCTCCCGTCATCCATGAGTGAGCAACCGCCGCTGGTCCTCGTGGTCGAGGACGAACCCGATCTGGCCGATCTGTACGCCGCTTGGCTCGGCGACGAGTACCGCGTTCGAACCGCGTACGGCGGCCACGAGGCGCTCGATCAACTGGACGAGGCCGACGACGAGGTCGACGCGATCCTCCTCGATCGACGGATGCCCGGTCTCTCCGGCGACGAGGTTCTCACGGCCGTCCGCGACCGCGGCATCAACTGTCGGGTCGCCATGGTCACCGCCGTCGAGCCGGACTTCGACATCCTAGAGATGGGCTTCGACGACTACCTCGTCAAGCCCGTTACGAGCGATACCCTTCGAGAGACGGTCGAGGGGCTGCTGCGACGCGGCGAGTACGACTCGGAGGTCCAAGAGCTGTTCTCGTTGACCTCGAAGAAGGCGATGCTGGAGTCCGAGAAGAGCGCGAGCGATCTGGCGGACAACGAGGAGTACCAGCGGCTCACCGACCGGATTACCGAGCTCCGCGAGCAGGCCGACGAGTCGCGCGACGCGGTCGCGACCAACGACGAAGACTACGAGAAGCTCTTTCAGGACTTCGACACCGACGGATAGCCCGCGACCGAACCGGTTGAGGGGGATTCCGCCGACTCTTTATCACCGATCCGGCCGAACGCGTGTTCGTATGCGCGTCCGGGATCTGCCGCTTTCGCCGTCAGTTATCGACCACTTCGCCGAGCGCGGCGTGCGCGAGCTGTACCCGCCGCAGCGCGCGGCGGTCGACGCGGGCGTCTGCGAGGGCGCCGACGTCGTCGCGGCGGTGCCGACCGCGTCCGGAAAGACGTTTGTCGCCCAGATCGCGCTGTTGACCGCGGACGGTCCCGGGCTGTACGTCTGTCCGCTCCGCGCGCTCGCCCGCGAGAAGTACGAGACGTTCGCGGCGTTACCCGGCGTCGAGGTCGGAATCTCCACCGGCGACTTCGACGCGACGGGCGAGGAGCTGGCGGGCAACGACGTCGTCGTCGCCACGAGCGAGAAGGTCGACTCGGCGATCCGAAACGGCGCCTCGTGGGTCGACGAGCTGGCCTGCGTCGTCGTCGACGAGGTCCACCTGCTCGGCGCGAAGCGCCGCGGGCCGACCCTCGAAGTGACGCTGGCGACGCTCCGGCGCCGGAACCCCGACCTCCAAACGGTGGCGCTGTCGGCGACCGTCGACAACCCCGAGGCGATAGCGGACTGGCTCGATGCCGCCCTCGTCGAGTCCGACTGGCGGCCCGTCGAGCTACGGACCGGCGTCGCCGTCGGCGGAGACGTCACGTTCGACGACGGAACGTCCCTGTCGGTCGACGTCGCGGCCGCCAATGATTCGGATCCCGACGGCAACGTCGACCGCGACGAGACGGAAGCCGACGGTGGGGTCGACGACGAGACCGACTCCACTGAGGTCACAGCCGCGCTGGTCGCCGACGCGGTCGCGGACGGCGGCCAGTGTCTCGCGTTCGTCCGCTCCCGTCGCGAGGCGGTCGACCTCGCGGAGCGGCTCGCGGACGACGGACTCGCGGCGGACCTCGGGATCGAGGATGCGGCCGCGGCTGCGGCGGACGAGGTCACCGACGTGGACGGCACGCTCACCGGGCAACAGCTCGCGGACTGCCTGCGCGCCGGCGTCGCGTTCCACCACGCCGGGCTCCGCTCCGGCCACCGCTCGGTCGTCGAGTCGGCGTTCCGCGAGCGCGACGCTGCCTGTATCTGCGCGACGCCCACGCTGGCCGCCGGGGTCAACGTCCCGGCACGGCGCGTCGTCGTCCGCGACCAACGACGCTACGGAGAGAGTGGAATGTCGTGGATCCCGACGCTCGAGGTCCACCAGATGTGCGGCCGAGCGGGGCGCCCCGGTCTCGACCCGCACGGGGAAGCCGTCCTCGTCGCCGACGCCGACACGCGGGCGGAGGTGCGCGAGCGGTACGTCGAGGGCGAGCCGGAGGCCGTCGAGTCGCAGCTCGCCGACCCGGGCGCGCTCCGGACCCACGTCCTCGCGGCGATCGCGACGGGATTCGCGGCGACCGAAACCGAGATCCTCGACGTCTTCGAGGGGACGTTCTACGCCCGGGAGACCGGCGCGGGCGGCCTTGCCGACGCGGTCGCCGTCGCGGTCGATGACCTCGTCGCGGCCGGGATGGTCGCCCGGGAGACGGGCGGCGTCGAGGACTACCGGCTCGTCGCGACGGCGGTCGGCGAGACGACCTCGAAGCAGTACGTGCGTCCCGAGACGGGCGAGTCGATCGTCGCCGGGCTCCGGGCGGCAGCGGACCTCTCGGACGCGACGACGCTCACCGCCTTCGAGGTTATCTGCGACACGCCGGACATGGAAGACACCTATCTCGGAAACGCCGAGCGAGCCGACATCTACCGGTTCGCGCGGAGCAACGCCGCCCACCTGACCACGGACATGACCGAGCCGGACGACTTCGAGGGGTGGCTGGAGTCCGTGAAGACGGCGCGCATCCTCGACGAGTGGATCGGCGGCGCGACCGTCGAGGAGCTGGTCGAGCGCTACCGGATCGGTCCCGGTGACCTCGACTCGCGGGTCGAGCGCGCGGAGTGGCTGCTGAGCGCGGCCGAGGCGCTGGGGGAGACGATCGGCGTGCGCGTTCCCGCGGTGTCGCGGGCGCGGTCGCGGCTGTGAGAAACGAGTGGGGGAGGAACCGGCGCCGACCGCCGTCGGACCGCGGCGCTTCAGTCGGCCGAGCCGACAGCGCGGTGGAACGGGGTCCGGGCGATCGTCTGCCGCAGCTCCGCGAGCGAGTCGCGGCCCACGTCGCTCGCGGCGGACATCACCGCGAACACCTCCTGTCTGGACACCTTCACGCCGGTCTCGGTGAGCGCGTCCTCCGGGCGGCTCCCGAGTTCGCGGAGGGTGCCGACCGCGAGCAGGTACGGGACGGTCCACGCCTCCAGCGTGTTGCCGTTCGAGAGCGGCATCGTCTCTAAGTACGCCTGCGCGTCGTCGAGGAACGACCGCGCGTAGTCGGCGGTGCGGTCGACGACGCGCGCGGACGACTCGCGGTTCTCGGGGTGGACGACGCGCTCCTGGTCGACGCCCTCGGCTTCGAGCCACTCCGCGGGGAGGTAGACGTTGTTCTCCTCGGTGTAGTCGTCGTAGACGTCCTTCGAGACGTTCACGAGCTGTAAGAGGAGACCGAACTCCTCGGCGGTCTCGCGCAGCTGCTCCGCGCGCTCCTCGCCGATGTCGCCACGGGTGAGCAGGTTCGTGATGAGGTTGCCGACGGTACCAGCCGCGTAGTAGCAGTACTGCTCTAGCTCGTCGCGGTCGTCGATCCGAAGCCCGCCTTCGGTGGCGTGGCGGTCGACGAACATCGCCATCCCGTCGACCATCTCCAACACCGGCGGGACGATTGCCTCCTGCGCCTCCGGATCGAGCTCCTCGAACGTCGCGGCGATTGTGGGCGCCTCGGCGACGACGGTCCAGTCGTCGTCGCGCTCCGCGGGCAGCCACTCGTCGACCGCCTCGCGGAACTCGCCGATGTCGGTCTCGTCGTCCGGGTCGATCGCTCGCCGATACGTTCGTAGCACGTCGCTCTGGGCTTCCGGTGGGATGTGGCCGGCGTCCTCCACCGTGTCGGCGACGCGACAGAGGAGGTAGCCGACGCAGATCTGGGAGGCCATCGGCTCCTCTAACACGTCGACGGTCAGCGCGAAAGTCCGCGAGACCCCTTGGACCGCCTCGTGACACCACGCGAGGTCGGCCTCGCCGGGGGCGTGTTCTCGTCCGCTCATTCAGTTGCCAGACGTTACGGCACAACGCATAAAAAGCCTCGTGGAACGCCGGCCGGCCGTTCCTCGTCGATCGGGACGTCGAAACCGGACGACCCCGTCGCCGCTCGTGCCGACGAACCGGAGACCCGTGTACAACCGTGTGAAAACGGCTAAGTCGGCCCGGTCGAACGTCCCGACATGGAGTTCACGCTCACCGAAGAACAGCGCCAGATCCGCGACACGGTCGCGGAGTTCGTCGACGAGGAGGTCGTCCCGCGCGCGGCCGAGATCGACGAGAACGACGAGTTCCCCGCCGACCTGGTCGACGAGATGGCCGATCTCGGTCTCATGGGGATGCCGTTCCCGGTCGAGTACGAGGGCGCCGGTCTCGACTACCACAGCTACGCGATTGGACTCGAAGAGATCTCTCGCGGCTCCGGCGGACTCGGCACCGTCGTCGCCGCCCACACGTCTCTGGCCGGCAACATGCTGTACGAGTTCGGCGACGAGGCCCAGAAGGAGGAGTACCTCACCGCCTTGAACACCGCCGACGACATCGGCGCGTTCGCGCTCTCGGAGGCCGAGGCCGGCTCGGACGTGCCCGCGATGTCGACCACGGCGGAGCGCGAGGCGCGAAGCGCCTCGGAACGGAGCGGCGTCGCCGCGGAGCGCGACGGCGACGGCTACCTCGTCAACGGCGGGAAGCTCTGGATCTCGAACGGCTCCGTCGCGGACACGGTCACCCTCTTCGCGAAGACCCACCCGGACGCGGGCCGGAAGGGCATCTCGTCGTTCGTCGTGCGCCCCGAGGAGGACGACGGGTTCATCGTCGAGGGGACCGAGGACAAGCTCGGCGACAAGGGGTGTCCGACCGCGGAGCTGCGGTTCGACGACATGTGGATCCCCGAGGACCGGCTGCTCGGCGAGGAGGGTGAGGGGTTCGTCCAAGCCCTCAAGACGCTCAACGGCGGGCGGATCACGATCGCGGCCCGGTCGGTCGGCATCGCGCGCGCCGCGCTCGACGAGGCGACCGAGTACGCCCAAGAGCGCGAGCAGTTCGACCGCCCCATCTCCGACTTCCAGGCGATCCAGCACAAGCTCGCGGACATGGACACGAAGGCGCGCGCCGCGGAGCTGCTGATCGCACGAGGCGGCCGACCTGAAGATCCGCGACGAGGACTACATCAAGGAGGCCGCGCAGGCGAAGCTGTACGCCTCGGAGATCGCCCGCGAGGTCGCCAACGAGGGGATCCAGATCCACGGCGGCTACGGCTACACCAAGGACTTCCCGGCCGAGCGTTTCTACCGCGACGCGAAGCTCTCCGAGATATACGAGGGAACGAGCGAAGTGCTGCGCAACACTATCGCACAGCAGTTGCTGGACGAGTAGGACCGCGGCCCGGAGCGGTCAGGCTCTCGGATCGCCGTCGTCGCTGTCGGCGGTGCGGTCGCCTTTCGTCTCGTCTCCGTCGCGGTCGCCTTCCGTCTCGTCTTCGTCTCGATCGACGTTCGCCGCTCCGCCGTCGCTCTCGTCGTCGAATCCGGGGCCGTGGGCGACGTCGGCGTCCGAGGGGTTCTGGTCGACCGCGTATCCGCCGGTGTCGATTCGGTCCGCCGGCTCCGAGTAGTCGCGGTCGCCCGGCGAGAAGTCGGGGCGGACGACGCCGTCGTCCGGGATGTCGGACTCGTTGTCGGGCGCCGCGTCGTCGGTTGTCACGTCTCCGGTCGACGCCTCGTTGGTCGTCGCGTCTCCGGTCGACGCCTCGTCGGTTCTCGTCCCTTCTGGCGTCGTGTCCGGTTCCGCGTCGACTCCGGTGCTCTCGGTGTCTTCGTCGCGGTCGACACGCTCGACGCGGTTGACGCGCTCAACGCGGTCAACGTTCTCGTCACGGTCGGCGCGCTCGTCCCGGCCGCCGCCCTCGTCGATCCACTCGAAGCGGTCGCTCTCCTCACTGCGCCGCTCCGCGACGGCGGTCGCGAGGCGTTCGGTGAGCGTCTCTTTCAGCGCCTCGGCCTCCTCGATTTCGAAGTCGACCGCGGCGGCATCGCTCCCGGTCAGCGACCCGGTCCCCGCCGTGTCGGCGACGATCGTCGCGACGCCCCACCGGCGCTGGAACACGGTCCGGCTGTCGATCACGTTCTGGATCCGGTAGTACGGGACGACGGCGACGGTCCGACCCCAGAACCCGTTCCGCGTGAGCAGGTGGTCTTCGCCGAGCCAGTAGCCGCGGTGTTTCCACTTCAGGTGCGCCGCGGGCGGCACGGCGAGGAGGAGCGCGGCGACCCCGTACCAGGGGAGCGGCGCCGCGACGTACCAGTTCACGGCGTACGCGATCCCCGTGAGGACGCCGACGACCATGGCGTACCGGACGACGTACCGCCACCGGATCCGCTTTGGCGGGCGTTCGAACTCGGGCGTCCCGAACGACTCGATCTCGTGTGCGAGCCGGTAGACCCGGTCGGTCGCGGCGATCGGCACGGCGGACTGGTTGCCGGACTCGCCCCCCTGCCCGGGAGCGTAGCCCGCGGTCTCGATAGAGAGGCTCGCGTATCCGAGCGCCCGCTTGGCCGGGTTGTCCGTGATCCGCAGCGTCTGGATCTTCTCGGTCGGGATCGACCCGCTGTACCGGCGGAACAGGCCACGCTCGTAGCGCAGTTCGTCGCCGGCACGGGAGAGCCGGAACCCGTAGTAGTTCGAGAAGGCCACGCCCGCGCCGATGAGCCACGACGCGAGGAAGAGGGCGGCGACCCCGACGATCGCCGTCGCGGTCAGCGCGGCGGCCGACGTCTCCGGCAGGAAGCTCGACAGCACCGGGAACGACCCGGAGCTGAGGAACGCCAGGAGTCCGATCAGGCGCCCGTCGAACGACAGCGCACCGACGAGGGCGAGTTCGCCGGGCGAGATGGCGAACAGCTCCTCTTCGTCCGGAGCGAACGCGTCCTCGCGGCCGCGGTCGACCGCGTCGACGCCGGTCGCCGTTCCCTCTCCGGCGTTGTCCGGGCGGTTCGCGTCGGACTTCCGGCGCTGGACCTCCCGCTGGATCCGGGTCGCCTCGTCGGGCGTGACGTATCGGATCGACCCCTCCGTGCTGGAGCCGCCGGCGGTCTCTAAGTCGACCGCGGCGACGCCGATCGCGCGCTGGATCACCCCCCGGCTCACGTCGACGTTCTGGATCCGACGATACGGGATCTCCCGCTCGCGTCGGGAGATGACGCCGGAGGAGATGTCGAGCGTGTCCTCGGTGAGGACGTACTCGAACCGGCGGTAGTACGCGACCTCGTAGGCGAACATCGCGACGAGGATCGCGGCGCCTCCGCCGACCGCCAGCGGGAGTCCGAACCCGCCGCTGTTCACGATGACGAACAGCGCGACGGCGGTCCCGGCCGCCTTCTGGAGCGCGCGGTACGGGACCGACTGCGGCGCCAGCTTCACACCGCGTCCTCCCCGTCGGCGCGGATCGCCAACCGCTTCAGCTCCTCGCGGAGGTCGCTCGCGCCGTCCGGCGTGAGTCCCGGAATCCGCACGTCCGCGCCCCGCGATCCCGCAGTGTACACCACGCAGGAGGCGAGTCCGGCGGTCCGCTCGATCGGGCCGCGCCGGGAGTCGACGTGCTGGATCCGCACCAGCGGCACCGTGGTCCGCACCTGCGTGATCACGCCGCGGTCGAGGTAGATCGCGTCCTCGCGGATCTCGTAGCTCCAGCGTCGGTAGCGGAGCAGCGCGTGCGCGACCGTGATCGTCAGGACCACGGCCCCCACGGCGACCGGCGCCCACTGCGGGAGGTACTCGAGGTACACGCCGCCGACGAACGGGGCGGTGATCAGTGCCGAGAGGAGCACCGCGCGGAGGACCCACACGATCTGGACTCGGGGGTGGAGCGTCTGTGCCGTCATCGACGGTCCCCCGTCGCGCGTCCGTGTGTCATGGACGGCGATTGACGGTCCCGACGTATAAGTCCGGCCGGAAACGGCCGAGAAAAAGAGAAAAATCATGATATATATTGTCTCCCGATGGCGATACTTGCCGAAACCGATATCACCCATGGTCGAGTCGTGCCGGCCATGACCGACGATCCGTTCGAGAACATGCTCGCCCAGATGGACCGCGCCGAGGAGTACGCAGACGTGGACCACGGTATCTTCGAGCGGCTCAAACACCCGGAGCGCACGCTCAAGGTCACGCTCCCGGTCGAGTTGGACTCCGGCGAGGTCGAAGTGTTCGAGGGGTACCGCTGTCAGTTCGACAGCGCCCGCGGGCCCTTCAAGGGCGGCGTCCGGTTCCACCCGTCGGTCACCCAGCGCGAGGTCGAGGCGCTCGCCGGGTGGATGACCTGGAAGACCGCGCTGGTCGATCTCCCGTACGGCGGCGCGAAGGGCGGCGTGATCTGCGAGCCGAAAGAGCTCACCCAGAACGATCTGGAGAGCCTCACCCGTCGGTACACCGAAGGGATCCGCCGGATGATCGGTCCCGAGACCGACGTGCCCGCGCCGGACATGAACACGAACCCGCAGACGATGGCGTGGATGATGGACACCTACTCGATGTACGAGGGGCACTCCATCCCGCAGGTCGTCACGGGCAAGCCGCTGGAGATCGGCGGGACGCCCGGCCGCGTCGAGGCCACGGGTCGCGGGGTCTCGCTCGTGACCGAGCGGCTCTTCGAGTACCTCGACCGCGACCTCTCCGACGCCTCCATCGCGATTCAGGGGTTCGGGAACGTCGGGTCGAACGCGGCCCGGCTCCTCGACGAGTCGGGCGCCAACGTGGTCGCGACCTCCGACGTGTCGGGCGCGGCCTACGATCCCGACGGACTCGACGTGGCGGCGCTCGGCGCGCACGTCGACGCGGGCGGCCTGATCGAGGAGTACGTCGCGGGCGAGTACCGGGGGAACGCGGACGGCTCCAGCTGGGACGACCCGGACGCGATCACCAACGCGGAACTGCTGACCCTCGACGTCGACGTGCTCATCCCGGCCGCCGTCGAGGGCGTGATCACCGCGGACAACGTCGACGACCTCCGCGCGTCCGCGATCGTCGAGGCCGCCAACGGCCCGACGACGGTCGCCGCCGACAAGGCGCTCACCGAGCGCGACATCCAGGTCGTGCCGGACATCCTCGCGAACGCGGGCGGCGTCATCGTCTCGTACCTGGAGTGGGTCCAGAACGCCCAAGAGTTCTCGTGGCCGCTGGAGACGGTCAACGCCGAGTTGGAGCGCCGCATCGGCGACGCGTTCGACAAGACCATCGAGCAGTACGACGCCAAGGAACTTCCTGACCTGCGGACCGCCGCGTACACGCTCGCCTTGGAGCGCACGGCGAAGGCCCACGAGTACCGCGGGCTGTTCCCGTAGACGGCGAGCGACGAGCGATAGCGGGAGTACGTTTATCTAGACGACTGAGCGGTTGTTTATAAGTGAAATCTTGGTGCCGGTGCCGGCTATTTATAAGTGACAGACGAAGCGGTGCGGACCTCCAAAGCCCCAGCCGCTCTCTTATAAATGAACGGCCTCGGATCGGCGACGAACACCGCCAAAGCCCCAGCCGATCGGGTATAAATGATTGACCGGAGATCGACGGCGAACACCTCCAAAGCCCCAGCCGCGAGGGCTCGGTGCGCTCGCTGCGCGCCTCGGTCGCTCACTCTGTTCGCTCCCTCGGTGCTTACGTCGCGCGCCTTCGCCCTCGCGGCTGCCCCTTTGAGTCCCGCCCCGCACAGCACCTCACGCCTCCCCAGCCTCGTCGGTCGCCCTCCGCTTCGCTCCGGGCGGCCGACTCCCTCGCACCGTCGGTTCGCGGCCCTCCGGGCCGCTCGCCGGGGCGCGCCACCGCACCGCTTTTATAAGTCATCACCGCAGCGAGAGCCGACCGGCGCCGTGCGCGGACGAGTTAACCCGCACGCCGAGGCGACCCCGTCGTTCGTCCCCGTCTCCTCGCTCGCACGGATCTCTCCGTTCTACTCGCCGCCCCGGTCTTCGGCGTCCTTCCACTCGCCGAGTCCGGACGGGTCGAGGTGGACGTGGACATCGCCGACGTCCTCCAGCGCGCGGAGGCTCGTGACGAGCTCCGTCTCCACGTCGTGGGCCTCCCGGAGCGTCATCTCCCCGTCGACCTCGACGTGGACCTCGACCTCCAGGTCGGTCCCGTCGTAGTAGACGGTGAGGTCGTGGACCCCCTCGACCGCGGGGTTCTCGCGGAGCGCGGCGACGACGCGGTCGCGGTCGCCCGCCGGCGGGGCGCCCCCGACGAGGTAGGTGACGTTCTCGCGGCCGATCTCGATCCCCTGATAGACGACGAGGAGGCTGACGAGCGCGCCGGCGACCGGATCGAGGATCGGGACGTCGAGGAACACGCCGAACACGCCGACGAGCGCCGCGATCGTGGTGTAGATGTCGTTGAGGCAGTCGACGGCGAGCGCGGCGAGCGCCGTCGAGCCGAGGTCGGCGTTCACCAGCTCCGTGTACCAGTACAGCAGATACATGTCCGCCATCGCGAACAGCAGCGCGGCGACGAGGAGGAGGCTCTTCTGAGGCGGACTGTGCGTCCCGAGCAGCCCGAGGACCGACTCGCGCAACAGGAGGAGCCCGAGGACGACGATGGTCGCGCCGACGAGCAGCGCCGTCAGCGGCTCGATCCGCTGGTGACCGTGCGGATGCGTCTCGTCGGCACTCTCGTACCGCGATCCCCCCCAAACGAACACGACCGCGCTGGCGACGAGGTCGGCGACGGAGTGGGCGGCGTCGGCCACCAGCGCGACGCTGCCGAAGGCGAGCCCCGCCGCCCCCTCGACCGCGATCTTCACCGCGTTGCCGGCGACGTTCACCGCCGCCGCCCGCTGGAACCGGGCGCGGTCGCCGTCCCCGAAGGGGCTCAACATAGAGGTCGGTGCGCCCCGGACCCTGTTAAGGGTCTCGCGTCGCGTCGAATCTCGCCTCGCCGCCCGACGGCGACCCTCCCCGCCGGCCGTCTCCGGCGGGAGACTCCGTCGTAACGCCTAAGACCGAAACGCTCCTCGGCTACGGTAATGAATCACGATCTTTTCGCCCGAGGTGGTCCCGGTGGGCGTCGAAATTAAGGAAACGGAGGTGAGCGACGAGGATTTCGAGGAGATGAAGGGGTTCGTCCGCGACTACCTCGCGGCCAGCGTCGAGGGCGAGGACGACGGCGGACGCATGCGCTGGTACCCCTGGCACTCGTCGTCGTACCGCTTCAACCACATCCTCAACGTCGTCGACCTCGCGACCGAAATCGCCGAGGCCGAGGGCGCCGACGTCGACGTGGTCCGCGTCGCCGCCGTCTTCCACGACGTCGCCAAGCTGGAGGCCGAACAGGACGTTCACGCGGAGGCCGGCGCGCGCGTCACCCGCGAGTACCTCCAGAGCCGCGGCAACTACCCGGAGTCGTTCATCGAGGAGGTGTGCGGGGCGGTCGTCGACCACTCCTACACCGGCGACCTCGCCGACGTGCCCCTCGAAAGCCGGTGTCTGATCGAGGCCGACGTGCTCGACAAGGTCGGCGCCAACGGCGCCGTCCTCATGCTGTTGCGGATGGGGTACGAGTCCCGCACGCACATGGACGCCGCGAAGATGGTCGACCGCGTGCTCCAGCGCGCGTACGACCACACGGATCGCGTCGTCTCCGACACCGCCGAGGGCATCGCCCACCAGCGCATCAAGCGCGTGAAGTGGCTCCGCGAGTGGCTCGAAGAGGAGGTCTCCCGGATGGACGCCGAGGGCGTCACGGACCGCTGACGGCGCCTCGGCCCGCTACTCCCCCGAATCGGTAGTCTCGACGAGCGGTAACATCGCTTCCAGGTATCGGTCGATCCCGGCCCGCGACTCCGCGACCCACGACTTCTCGTTCGTCGTCGTCCACCGGAACATCGCTCCGGTGGCGAACGTCTGGAGCGTCAACGCGACTTCCGACGCGGCGACGAAGCGGTCGCCGTTCGTCCCCTCGGCGCCGTCGCGGGACGCGTCGGCCGCCGCCTCGCGGACGAGTCGCTCGAGGTACTCGCCGAAGACGCGGTCGCTGCGGTCGAAGTGTTCGCGGTACGCCTCGTCGCTGCCGGCCTGCGACCGGAGTTCGGTCATCACCGTGACGAACCGCGCGTCGGGAGCGTACTCCTCGTCGAGCGACGCGGGGTCGACCGCGGCCGTGAGGTAGCCGTCGAGCTGGTCGCGCGCCGAGCGATCGAACGCCTCCTCCGGGGCTATCTCGGTCCCCTCCCTCGCGGCCGCGTCGTCTCCTTCCGACGGCTCTGCGACGGCCCCGTCGGCGATGGACGCCTCGAACTCGTCGAGCAGGAACCCCAACAGATCGATCAGCAGGTCGTCTTTCCCGTCGTAGTGGTGGTACACCAGCGAGGGACTCTTGTCGAACTCGTCGCCGATCCGCTGGATCGTGACGTTCGCGTACCCGTGTTCACAGAGCGCGCGGAACGCCGCGCCGAGGATCGCCTGTCGGGTGTCCGACGGCTCCGCGAACGGGTCGTTCATACGTCGCGTAGACGAGTGCGCTATATATGGCCCCTGATTGAACGTTCATTCAACACGCTTATTCCTCGGGAGACCGAGCGGACCGTATGACTCGTTTCGACGCGTCACGGTACGGCCGGTCGGCGCCGCCGACCAGCTCCGCCCGCGGGACCGCTGGAGGGGATCGATGAGTCGGTCGACGCGGCTCGCGACCGTCGCGCTCGCCGTCGTCGCCGCGAGCGCGCTCCTCGTCGGCGTCTCGCTCGCCGGCGCCGCGGCGCCGAGCGCTGGGGGCGCCTCCGGCGGCGGCTCCGCCGCGCTCTCGGGGGTTGACGGCCCGATCGCAGACGGCGCCGTCGCGCAGACGGAGTCCGACCCGACCCCCAGACAGATCCGCGGGTCGCCGGTGCTGGATCTGTTCGTCTCGCAGCGGTCGGTGCCCAGCGGCGCCGAGTCGACGGTGACCGTCGACATCATCAACACCGGCGAGATGGAGATCGGCAACCAGCTTGACTCCCGGGTGACCACCGCCCGCGGGCTCACCCTCGAAGTCGACGACGGCGACGTACCGATCGACGTCGAGGACGGCAAGATACCGGTCGGCGACGTGCCGACCTCCGCGAGCCCCGTCTCCGTCCCCCTCGACGTGACCGTGCCCGACGACGTGCCCGACGGCAGGTACGAGGTGGAGGCGACGGCCCGCTACCGGTACACCTTCGAGGTCATCCCCGAGTTCAACGACCACAAGGACCGCCGGGGGATCGACGACTTCGACCTGACCATCGTCGTCGACGACGGCGCGCGCTTCGCGGTGCTGGAGACCGACACCGACGCGCAGGTCGGCGGCGGCGGCGACGTGACCGTCACGATGTCGAACGTCGGCGATGAGACCGCCCGCGACGCAGTCGTCTCCGGAACGACGACCAGCCCGGGAGTCCGGCTCGGGTCCGGCGAGGGCGGCGGCCAGTCGTTCGTCGGCGACTGGTCGCCCGGCGAGAACCGGACGGTGACGTTCGACTCGTCGGTCGGCGAGGCGTTCGGCGGCGGCGCGTACGCCCTCTCCTCGACCGTCGACTACCGGGACCCGGACGGGATCGACGAGACCGCGGCGCCCGCGCGCGCCGGCGTCGTCCCGATCCGCGAGCAGTCGTTCTCGCTGGACGACGTCTCCGGGACGCTCGAAGTCGGGTACTCCGGGACGGTCTCCGGCACGATCACCAACGAAGGACCGCTCGACGTCGAGAACGCTGTCCTCGTCGCCGACTCCGGGAGCAACCGCGTGAGCCTCGGCGAAAGCCGGTACGCGCTCCCGACGATCCCGGCGGGCGAGTCCGAAGAGTTCTCGTTCGACGCCGACGTGAGCGGGAGTGCGGACCCCGGGCCGCGGCAGTTCCGCTTCACGACCGAGTACGACAGCGGCGACGCGACGGTCGCCGTCGAGGAGACCCGCCGCGTCGAGGTCGCGCCCCGACAGTCCGAGTTCGATCTCGCCGTCGACAACGCCACGGTCTCGGCCGGCGAGACCACGCGGATCGACGTGGAGATCACGAACCGGCGGCCGGAGACGCTGTCGTCGATCAACGCCGGACTCTACGCCGAAAGCCCGCTGACGGCGGTCAACGACGAGGCGTTCGTCGACGAGTTGGAACCCGGCGAGTCCGAGGAGATCTGGTTCGAGGTGTCGGCCGCGTCGGGTGCGAGCGTCGAGGACCACCCGATCGAACTCGACTTCCGGTACGATGACGAGCGGGGCAACGACCGCATCTCGGACGTCACGCAGGTCCCGGTGTCCGTGACCGCCGCCGTCGACGACGGGGGCGCGCCGACCGGACTGATCGCCGTCGTCGTCCTGCTCGTCGTCGCCGCGGTCGGCGGCGCCGTCTGGTACCGACGGCGGTGATCGGATGACGGGACACGCCACTGAACGCCGAGCGACGGCACGCCGGACAGCGGGGCGCCGGTGACCGCGGCCGACCGCGCCATCGAACGGATCGACCGCGTCGTCACGGAGCGGCCGCTGGCGGTGATCGCGGTCTTCCTGCTCGTCACCGTCGCCTTCGCGGGCGGCCTGACGGGTATCGAGACGAGCGCGGGCGCGGACCAGTTCACCCAGGACATCCCCGCACAGCAGGCGCTCGACGACATCGACGAAGAGTTCGAGACGTCGATCGGCGGCTCCGCCACCTCGGCACAGGTGATCGTCTCCGACGACAACGTGCTCTCTCGCGACGCGCTGGTACGGACCTTGGAGACGCAACACCGGCTGGAGTCGCGCTCGACGCTCCGGGTCGCGTCGACGTCGAGTCACGCGGACGCGATCGCGCGACAGCTGGATCCGGACGCGGCAAACGCGGCCGAGCGGCGCGACGCCGTGGCGGAGGCGACGCCCGCCGAACTGCGGACGGCCATCTCCGAGGCCGACGCGGCGGGCGCGATCGCGGCGCAGGTGTCCGTCGACTACAACCCCACCGCGCAGGCGGCCGACACGGCCATCGTGGGGATCACCTACGACCTGCCGGACGCGGCGACGACGGCGCGGGTCACTGAGCTTCAGACCCGCAGCGTCGACGTCGTCGACACCGTCCCGGGCAACGAGGCCGGCGAGAACGCAATCCTCTTCGGCGACGGCGTCCTCCAGTCGGAGATCACCGCGCTGCTGACCGACACCGCGATCATCGTCTTCCCGGCGGCGCTTATCCTGATCGTCGGGTTCCTGATCTTCGCCTACCGCGACCCGATCGACATGGCGATCGGGATCTCCGCGCTGCTCCTGTCGCTTTTGTGGACGTTCGGCTTCATGGGCTACGCCGGGATCCCCTTCTCGGACTCGCTCGTGACCGTCTTCCCGCTCCTGCTCGCGGTCGGGATCGACTTCGGGATCCACATCGTCAACCGCTACCGCGAGGAGCGCGAGACTGGGACCGGGATCGAGGCGTCGATGCGGACCACGACCGACCAGCTGCTCATCGCCTTCCTGCTCGTGACGATCACCACGGTGTTCGGACTCGTCTCCAACGTGGTGAGTCCGTTCGATCCCAACCGCGACTTCGGGATCGTCGCGGCCGCCGGGATCATCTTCACGCTGGTGATATTCGGCGTCTACCTCCCGGCGGCGAAGGTGCTCGCCGACCAGTGGCGCGAGGGGCTCCCGATCCCCGAGTTCGGCACGAGCGCGCTCGGGTCGGGCGGGTCGCGGCTCGCCCGCGTCCTCCGCGTCGGCGTCGACCTCTCGCGGATCGCCCCGGTCGCCGTCGTCGCTCTCCTCCTCGTCGGCGGCGCGGTCGGCGGCGCCTACGGCACCGGCGTGAACACGGAGTTCTCGGAGGAGGCGTTCTTCCCCGACCAAGACCGACTGGAGACGTACGCCGACCTCCCGGAGCCGTTCGCGCCGACCGACTACACCTTCCTCGACGTGTTGAACCTCTTCGAAGAGGAGTTCGAACAGGACTTCGTGGGGTCGGTGACGCTGTATATCGACCAGTCGGTCAGAGACGACGACGCCTTGGAGCTGATCGACCGGACGACGCGGAACCCGCCGGACACCTTCGCGACGACCGACGAGCGGCGCGCGCAGGCGACGAGTATCGTCACCGTGATCGACGACCGGGCGGCGCAGGACCCCGAGTTCGCGGCGCTGGTCGAGCGCAACGACCGCCTCGGCAACGGCGTGCCGGACCGGAACGTCGACGAGGTGTACGACGCGCTGCTCGACTCCTCCGCGGGGGGCAGGCACGCGGCTACGTGGCCGCCGACCGCGGCAGCGCGCGGATCGACTACACGATCGAGCCGGGCGTCGACAACTCTGAGGCGGTCTCCGACGTGCGCGGCCTCGCCGAGCGCACCCCGCTCGAAGCCGTACCGACCGGCTCCCTCGTCGTCAACGAGGCGGTGATCGACCTGTTGACCGAGTCGGCGATCCAGAGCCTGTTCGCCGCCTTCGGACTCACGGCGCTGTTCTTAGCGCTGTCGTACGCGTACCTCGAAGGGAAGGCGGTGTACGGACTGTTGAACCTCGTTCCGGTCCTCGTCACGGTCGGCCTGCTCGTCGGGTCGATGCGGCTGTTCTCGATTCCGCTGACGCCGATCAACGCGCCGATACTCTCCGTTTCCATCGGACTCGGCGTCGACTACACCGTCCACTTCGTCCACCGGTTCGTCGACGAGTACAAGTCGGGCCTTCCCATCGACGAGGCGCTCGACGTCACCATCGCCGGGACGGGCGGGGCGCTCACCGGCAGCATGCTCACCACCGTCTCCGGGCTGGGGGTCCTGTGGCTCGCGGTGATCCCACTGCTCCGCGACTTCGGCGTCCTGCTCGCGCTGGGCGTGTTCTACGCCTACCTCTGTTCGATCCTGCTCGTCCCGTCGCTCGTCGTCGTGTGGGACCGGTACGGCGGGCTGGTCGGACTCGGTCTCGACGACGGACTCCGGGGATCCGGCGCCGAGAGCGGGCGCTGACGGCGGCACTATGTTCGGCTCTCTGTAGCAGTCGTCGAGGAAAAGGCGACGGGTCTGTTCAGCCGACGACGCCGACGAGCAGCTGAGCGCTGACGAGGACGAGGAACGCGGCGCCGGTCGCGAGGGTCCCGGCGGCGACGCCGTGCGCGTTCCCGAGTCCGCGGCTCCGCGTCGCGAAGTACGCGCCGAGGAAGACGAAGCCGACGAGCAGCAGCCCGACGAGCAGGTACGCGACGTTCACCAGGGTGCCGGCGAGCCCCTCGGGGAGGCCGAAGCTGCCGACGCCGAGGAGGATGCTCCCGCCGACCAGTACGGTGACGCCGACGAACGAAATCGCCCACACGACCGGCGTCCGAACGATCTCGCCGAGCGTCGCGACGGTCGCCTCGTAGCGTCCGTCCGCCTCGGTACCTCCGGGGGCGGACCGCTTTCCCCCGATTTCGGCGACTGCGATGAACGTGGCGGCGACGAGTAGGCCCATCAGACCCGTGCTCAAGAGGCTGAGTGATGTCATGGATATCCGTTGTTAGGGCCTCCGTTCGCGCGTACAAATACCCTTCGACGCGCCGTGCTTCGTCCCGCTTTCGGCGCTCCCGGCTCCGAGTTCCGGGAGGCGACTCGTGGGAGCTGGTTCGGGCGGGGAAATCGGGTCCTCGACTCCCGATCGTTCGCCCCGCTACACAAGAGATAAGTGTGCCATCGCTAAGGGAGGTACAAGAGCAGACAGACGAACATGATAGATCCAGTTATCCTACAACAGGGGAACGACTGGCGCGCACAGGCGGAGATCTTCGACGAGATTTTCTTCGTCTTCCTCGCGCTCGGTACCCTCGTCGGCACCATCGTCGTGTCGTACACGCTGTGGAACGTGTACAAGTACCGCGACGACGGCAATCGGTCGGACGAGGAGTTCGACGCGCCGGTCGTGGGCGAGCTCCCGACGGGACAGGGCGGTCCGAAAGCGAAGAAGCTCTTCCTCTCGTTCGGGTTGAGCGCGATCGTCGTCATCAGCCTCGTCGTGTACGCGTACGGGCTGCTCCTCTACGTCGAGCAGGGACCGGACACCGGCGACGAGGGAGATATCGAGATTATGGTCGAGGGTTACCAGTACGGCTGGGCCTACGAATACCCGAACGGGCACACCGAACGGGGTGAACTGATCGTGCCGGCCGACCAGCGGGTCGACCTCAACATCACGTCGAGAGACGTGTGGCACAACTTCGGCTCGTCGGACTTACGGATAAAGTCCGACGCCATCCCCGGAGATCACAGCGAGACTTGGTTCACGGTGAGCTCCGAGGATGTCGAGGCGCAAGGCGGGGAGGCGACGTACCGCGTCGAGTGCTTCGAGTTGTGCGGTTCGGGTCACTCCGCAATGGAGGGCCAGATCACGGTCATCCCGGAAGACGAGTGGCAAGAGTGGTACAACAGCACCGGTAACAGCTCCGAGAGCGCCAGTATCGAGGCTCCCGGTGCCGGACTCACCGCTGCGAGCGGGGTAAGCGCATGAGCGGACTCCCGCCGACAACCTCCGTCAAGCGGTGGCTCGTCACGACCAACCACAAGGACATCGGTATCCTGTACACGATCACCGCGCTGTTCTTCCTGCTGTTCGGCGGCGTGATGGCGCTGCTCATCCGCCTCCAGCTGTGGGACCCGACGAGCCAGATCCTCTCCGGGCTGGCGTACAACGAGGCCGTCACCGCCCACGGGCTGATCATGGTGTTCTGGTTCCTCTCGCCGTTCGCGTTCGGGTTCGCGAACTACTTCGTGCCGCTTCAGATCGGCGCGGACGACCTCGCGTTCCCCCGGCTCAACGCCTTATCCTACTGGCTGTACCTGTTCTCGGGCGTCCTGCTCGCGATCAGCTTCTTCCAGGGCGGCACGCTCTCGGCGGGGTGGACGATATACGCCCCGCTCAACGTGCCGATGTACACGCCGAGCATCGGGTCGACCGGCGCGGTGCTCGCGCTCGCGATGTTCGTCACCGGTACGACGGCGTCGACGGTGAACTTCCTCACGTCTATCCACCACTCCCGCGCGGAGGGAATGGGGATCATGGACATGCCGATGTTCACCTGGTCGATGCTCGCGACCGTGTGGATGATGCTGTTCGCGTTCGCCGCGCTGCTCGCGGTCGGACTCATCCTCGCGGCCGACCGCGTCCTCGGGAGCGTCTACTTCTCCGCGACCGAAGGCGGGTCCCTGCTGTGGGGCCACCTGTTCTGGTTCTTCGGTCACCCGGAGGTGTACATCGTCTTCTTCCCGGCGCTCGGCGTCATGCTGGAGCTGTTCCAGACGTTCTCCGGGCGTCGCCTCGTCGGGCGGAAGTGGGTGATCATCTCCATCTGTCTGATCGCCGTCCAGTCGTTCCTCGTGTGGATCGCACCACATGTTCCTGACGACGATCAACCTGGAGATCAAGACGCTGATGATGGCGACGACCATCGGGATATCGCTCCCCTTCGACCTGGTCGTCTTCGCGCTGATCTACACGCTGATCAAGGGGCGGATACAGTTCACCACGCCGTTCCTGTTCGCGTTCGGCGCGCTGCTGCTGTTCATCCTCGGCGGGATCACGGGCGTCTTCCTCGGCGCCATCGTGCTCGACTACGAGTTCCGCGGCACCTACTGGGTGGTCGCGCACTTCCACTACGTGATGTTCGGCGGCGCGACGGCGCTGTTCGGCGGGGCCTACTACTGGTTCCCGAAGATCACGGGGAAGATGTACGACGAGCTGCTCGGGAAGCTCCACTTCGTGGTGTTCTTCATCGGCTTCAACGCCGTCTACTTCTCGATGTTCCTCGGCTGGGAGACCCCCCGTCGGGTGTTCGAGTACAACCCCGAGTTCCAGATCTACCACCAGTTCGGGACGATCGGAGCCTTCGTGCTCGGCTTGTCCTTCTTCATCATGTTCTACAACTTCGCGAAGTCCTACGTCTCCGGCGAGCCGGCCGGCGACAACCCGTGGGACTACTCGCGGACGGCGGAGTGGGCGATCTCCTCGCCCCCGCCGCTCGAGAACTGGCCGAACCGGCCGTCGTACGCCTCCGGGAAGCTGGAGTTCGTGAAAGACTACGTGCCGGACGGCGGTCCCGCGATGAAGACCGACGACAACGGCGACGTCGCCACTGACGGCGGCGACAGCCACTCGGCGCACATCTCGGAGTACCCCTACTGGGACAAACACCCGAGCCACGCGAGCATCTGGCCGTTCGCGCTCTCGCTGGCACTCGGCGTCACGCTGTTCGGCTTCTCCGGCTTCGCCGACTCGGTCACCGTCCAGCTGGGCGAGACGGCCGCGCAGAGCAGCGTCACCGTCTCGAACGCGCTGTACCCGATCGCGATACTCCTCGGTATCGTCGGTCTCCTTTACACCGGCGTGAAGTGGGGTCTCGAAGACTTCTACGCGCCCCCGTCCGAGTTCGCCGAGCGCTGGCCGTTCAACGGCATCGAGAAGGTGAAGCTGGGGATGTGGTTCTTCCTGGCCTCCGACGTGATAGTCTTCGGCGCGTTCATCTCGGCCGCGGTCTTCGTCCGCTACAACGCGGGCTGGATGAGCTGGTCGCCGCTGACCGAGTCGCTGCCGGGACTCATCAACACCTTCGTGCTGATCACGTCCTCGTTCACCGTGATCTTAGCGCTGGTCGCCGCCCGCCGCAAGAGCCGGCAGGGACTCCTCGCGACGCTCGGCACGACAATCCTGCTCGGGTTCACGTTCATGGCGATCAAGCTGTGGGAGTGGAACCACGAGATATTCGACCGCGGCGTGACCATCTCGGCGAACGCCCACGGCGACCCGATTCAGGCGTCGATCTACTACGTCACGACTGGGCTTCACGGGATCCACGTGCTACTGGGTCTCGTGATCGCCATCTTCCTGTTCGTCAGGGCGTACCAGGGCCACTACCTCGACGACGAGCGGCCGATCGAGTACTTCGGTCTCTACTGGCACTTCGTGGACATCGTCTGGGTGTTCATCTTCCCGCTGTTCTACCTCTTCTGAGGCGGTTCGCGGTCCGGATCTTTTGCTTTCGTACTTACGACGCGTCGTCCTCCCCCAGCGGCTCCGCACACCACTGACAGAAGTCGAACGTCGGATCCGTCTCTTTGCCGCACTCCGGACAGCGGATCGTTTCCGCGGACGCCGGAGTTCCTTTGCCCGCCGACGTTTCCGCGGACGTGGCGTCGGAATCGGCGACCGCGTCCGCCGGGTCGGCCGCGCGCGCCGCGTCGCGTTCCCGCTCGTACTCCCGGTTGTTCCGGCGGGCCACGACGTACGCGTCGATCACGCTGGCCCCGACGACCGCCGCGGCGGGCGCGATGTCGCGGAGCGGTGGGGGGTTCCCGGTGAACGCGGCGGAGATCGCGGCGTCGGGAACGAACACGACAACCGCCGCGGTGACCGCCAGGTACCAGCCGAGCGCGCGGGCCCACCGACGGAGGTACGCGTGGCCGAGTCCGGAGATGACGAGCGCGAGCAGGGCGGCGAGCCAGGGTCGCCGTAGGGAGTGATCTGACATAGCCGACCGTACGGTCTCACGCCCTGAGAAGCTACCCCTCTCTCGGAGCGTTTATGTGGCGGACGCGCCGAACTCGGGTATGTTCGGCCTGCCGACCGGCGAGTTCCTCGGCGGAATCGCGATCGCGGTGTTCGGCGTCGGGACCTGGGGTATCGGTCTCGGTGTCGCGTACCTCCTGTACCGGCGGTGGCGCGGCGACGGGCCTCGGGACGACGAGTAGGCAGCGGTCGTCCGCGTCGTCAGCGACCGACTCGCCTTCCGATTCGGCCACGCTTTTCACCTCGCTCGTCCGATCCCGAGTATGACAGACACGGCGCTCGTCGTCGGCGGCACGCGCTTTATCGGCCGACATACGGTCGAGGAACTGCTGGCACACGACTACGAGGTCGCGATATTCAACCGAGGAAACCACGAGAACCCCTTCGCTGACGACGACCGGGTCACTCACGTCGAGGGCGACCGGACCGACGAGACCGCGTTACGCGCCGCGAAGCTGTCGGTCGACCCCGATATCGTGATCGACTGCGTCGCCTACCACCCGGCCGACGTGGAGACCGCCACGGAGGTATTCGCCGACGTCGACGGCTACGTGTACATCTCGTCCGGGTCCAGCTACGCCGCCGAGGAGATCCCCAAACGGGAGGACGAGACGCCGCTAGAGCCGTGTACCGACGCGCAGGCGACCGACGACTCTCACGAGACGTACGGCAACCGGAAGGCGGAGGGCGACCGCGCCGTCTTCGCGGCCGCCGAGGAGGGAGTCTCCGCCATGGCCGTCCGCCCGTGTATCGTCTACGGGCCGCACGACTACACGGAGCGGCTCGACTACTGGATCGACCGCGTGCTCACCTACGACCGCGTGGTGGTCCCCGGCGACGGGCAGAACCTCTGGCACCGGGCGTACGTCGAGGATGTCGCGAGCGCGCTGCGGATCGTCGCCGAGCGCGGCGAACCGGGGACGGCGTACAACGTCGGCGACCGGCGCGCGCTCACCCTCCGGGAGACGCTGGAGGCGATCGCCGACGCGGGCGGGGTCGACTGCGAGATCGTCCCGGCGAGCGACGACGCGCTCGCGGCCGGCGGACTCGCACCCGACGAGTTCACCCTCTACCGCGAGTACCCGCACCTGCTCGACACCTGTGCGCTCGCCGACCTCGGCTGGGAGTCGACCCCGGTCGACGAGGCGATGGAACGGACCGTCGAGGAACACCGCGAGTCCGACCGCGACGGGAGCGAGTGGGACCCCGGCCGCGAAGCCGAGGAACGCGTCATCGGCGTGAAAGAAACGCTCTGAGAAGGGGCGTCGGTCCGACGATCGAGCCGAACCGCGTCAGTACGCGGCGTCCCAGCGCGTCGGCTTCCGTCGGTTTCCACAGTCGCGACACTCCATCCGGTCCATCGTGTCGATCGCGATGTCGGTTCCTTCGCAGTTGCCACAGAGGTAGCCGTACCGGCGCTCGTGGTCCGGGTCGGCGTACGCGACGTAGAACGGCGCCTGCGACCCGCGGTCGCTCTCGTCGAACGCGACGTGGACCGTCTCGCCCTCCTCGGTCTGGTACGTCGCCTCGGAGATGCCCCTGAGCCGGCCGACCTGCTTTCGGTACTCTCGTTCCGCGAACGTCTCGCCGCCGATGTCGACGTCGCGCTCGCCCGCGAGCTCGTACCCCTCGCGCTCGTAGAACTCCGTCCCCGCCTCGTTGTCGGCGAGCACGCGCGCCTCGATGCGGTCGACATCGGCCGAGCGGAGCGCGGACTCGACCCGTTCGAGGAGGGCGGAGCCGATTCCCGACCCCCTGTGGTCCGGGTGGACGTGGAGCCAGTCGATCTCGCCGACGCGCTCGCGGCGCCCGACGACGTAGCTCTCCGCGAACCCGACGACGACGCCGTCCACGACGGCGACCGGGAACACCGCGTCGTCGTCCTCGACGTCGTCGCCGAGGTCGCCGGCGTCGTACCACTCCTCGACGGCCTCGTCCAACAGTTCCTCGTCGACGGCGTGTCCGTACGAGGCCACGAGCGACTCGCGGGCGACCGAGCGGACCGCGTCGATGTCCGCGGCTGTTGCGGCGCGTAGATCCATACGGGTAGATCTCACCCCGACTACAAAAAACTCGGTCGGTGTTCTCGCCGCGACCCGGCGAGTCTCAGCGGACGAACGGGCCGCGCTGGTTGATCGGCTCGGCATGCGGACGCCCCGAGACCGCGACCGCGCGGAGCGAATCCTCGGCACTGACGTCGACGGTTTCGGCGTCGGTCACCGGGAGCACCTCGCCCTCGGCGATCGGGTCTCCGCGCTCCGTCGCGTCGTCTCCCCCGGTATTCTCGACGTTCTCCGCCCCGCCGGTGCTCACCGTCCCCGCGCCGTCCACGGCGTAGAGGAAGCCGGTCCAGCCGTCCGGAATCGACCACCGCCACGAGCCGGTAACCTCGGCGTCGAGGTACTCCAGCGGCGTGTGCGTCGACAGCGGCGACCCCTCTCCGACGACCGTGGTGACCGTCGCGCCGTCGACCGCCTCGGTCGAAAGCTCGTCGGCCGCGGCGTCCGAGTAGTCGGGGTCCATCTCCTTGTCCTCGCGGGGCAGGTTCACCCAGAGCTGGAGTCCGTTCCGAGCCGGCGCCGTCGGCGGGGAACTCGGAGTGCCGGATCCCGCCGCCGGTCGTGATGTCGCATCGCCTCGTTCTCGCGGGCGGTGTTCGTCACGCCGAGGCTGTCCTCGTGGTCCATCCCGCCCTCGATCATGTACGAGACGATCTCGAACCCGCGGTGCGGGTGGATCGGGAACCCCTCGTTCGGCTCGATGTAGAACCGCTCGAAGAGGACGAACGGATCGAGGTGCTGCGGGTGCGCCTCGGTCGGGAACGCTCGATTCGAGTTCACCCCGGTGCCGTGGCGGACGGTCTGGCCTGAGAGGGGCGCCGTCCGGGTCGCGCTCGACTCGTTTTCAGTCACGTTCGAACGGAGCCGACCACCGGCGATAAGCATCACGATTACGGAACTGAGAAATGGTCACTTTCTGTACTGTATTTTCAGAGAAAGACGTTTAGTGGTCTTTTCGCACGTTTTTATGGTACTACAGACTATACAGATTGTTTACTGGAACGCGTTACAGAGAATCTTCTTACCCGTGGCGCGAGTATAGTGAGACGCAACAATGAGCTACGAACTCGATCCGCTGCCGTACGATTACGACGCACTGGAACCGCACATCTCCGAGCAGGTTCTCGAATGGCATCACGACACCCACCATCAGGGGTACGTCAACGGCTGGAACTCGGCCGAAGAGACGCTCGAAGCGAACCGCGACGCGGGCGACTTCTCCTCGTCCGGCGGGGCCATCCGCAACGTGACTCACAACTCCTCGGGTCACATCCTCCACGACCTGTTCTGGCAGAGCATGTCGCCCGAGGGCGGCGCCGAGCCGGAAGGCGCCCTCGCGGACCGCATCGAGGAGGACTTCGGCTCGTACGAGGCCTGGAAGGGCGAGTTCGAGGCAGCTGCCTCCGCGGCGAGCGGGTGGGCGCTGCTCGTGTACGATTCGTTCTCGAACCAGCTCCGCAACGTCGTGGTCGACAAGCACGACCAGGGTGCCGTCTGGGGCGGTCACCCGATCCTCGCGCTGGACGTCTGGGAGCACTCCTACTACCACGACTACGGCCCGGCCCGCGGCGAGTTCGTCGACAACTTCTTCGAAGTCGTCGACTGGGACGAGCCGTCCAGCCGCTACGAGCAGGCCGTCGAACTGTTCGAGTAATCGAAGCGTAGTCGACCGCGAGATCGGTATGTCGTGACGGTTCCCCGCTCCGTGCGCTCGGCCGCCGGCGACGGAGCGGGGCTGTGGGCAGTCGCGGCGGCCTCTTTCTCTCTCACTTTTCGACTCTGGAGTCCCACCTCCTCGGAGATTATCTCGTCCGAAACAACTGCTCGCTTATAAATAGCTAACAGTAGATCGGCAGAGAACTCTTCCAAAGCCCAGCCGCTCGCTTATAAATCATCGACTGCGAGTTGGCGGCAAACACCTCCAAAGGGCCAGTCGTGAGACGGGCGCACGCTTGCTGCGCGCCTCACTCGGTCGCTATCGCTCCCTCGTTGCGGTGCTTACATCGCCTGCGCCCGTCTCACGACTGCCCCTTTGAGTCCCGCCCCGCACGGCACCCACACCTCACGCCTCCCCAGCCTCGCGGCTCACGCTTCGCGGCTGCGCCGCTCGCGTTCGCCGCGTCCCTCGCGCGTGCTGCTCGCGGCCTACCGGCCGCTCGCAGGCACGCGCCACCGTAGTTCTTTATAAATAAATCTCGCTGTCCGCAGTCGTCGAGGGGCGATCGTCCAGATTTTGGCAGTTACCGCGCGTCGAGCTCCGGGCCGTCGGTCTCGACGACCGTTCCGGTCTCGTCGACGCCCACGCGCATCTCGTCGCCCGCGCAGGCGACCGTCAGGCGAACGCGCAGCGGGTCCTCGGAGACGACCGTCGTCGCGGCGTCGCTCACGCACCAGTCGAATTCCCAGAACGGCGCCGAGCTCAGGTCGACGCCGCGGTCCGCGTGGAACCGGAGCACGTCGGCGTCGTCGAGAAGGAGGAGTCCCACTGTCGAGCGGAGGTCGTAGCTACAGCGCTGGCAGGCGTGTTCGACCGCGACCTCCTGACCCTCCTCGTCGGGCGTCCGCACCAGATCGGTCTCGACGGTCCCGGTACACTCGGGGCAGACGCCGTCGGCGGCCAGACAGTAGTGGTGCCGGACGTAGTGGTGGAACGCCTCCAGCAGGTCGTCGGTCGACCGCCCGTCGAGCGCGCCCGCCGGGAACGGGTAGCTCACCTGGATCGCGCCGCAGTCGGTACAGCCGATGGAGAGCGTGTCGTCGACGTACCAGGCGTGGAGGTCGCCGCCGCAGGCGTGACACGACCCCTCCGCCGGGAAGAAGCCGAGCTGCGCCCGCTCGGTCAGGGTGCCGGTGAAGATGGAGCTGACCACCTTCCGCCCGGGCGCGCGGAACTCGTAGCCGTCGTCGCGCCGCCGGACGAAGTGACCGGTGAGCTGGTCGAGGTGGTAGCTGAAGTTCGCGCTGTCCGTCGCGTCGACCCGCTCGAACAGGTCGGTGAAGCTCACGGGCGACTCGTCGCCGCCGAGTTCGAGCAGCGCGTGAAGGACCTCGACCCGCGTCTCGTTGCCGAGGACCGAGAACACCTCCGAGGGAGGGATCCGCGATTCGGTTCGCGGGGTCGCGGCCGGGGCGTCGGCGCCATCGATGCGGTCCGTGCGCTCTCCGTCGGAGGCGACGCCGCCGGACCGGTCGAACTGACTCATACGTCACCTCTCGTTTACCGGGCGGTAAAGTCTGTTGAAGCGGGCGGAACGCGGGCGGGCACCTCGACCCATCCCCCTCTCGCTATCCGGACGACATCTCCGCTATCTCTCCTCTTTTCCCCGTTTCCCCCGTTTGATAAAACGCAATGAGTGACCTATCGATCGACGCGGACTGGGACCGGCTCTACGTCGACGGCGAGTGGCGGGCCAGCGAGAGCGGCGAGACCATCGCCGTCGAGGACCCCTCGACGCGCGAGACGGTGACGGAAGTCGCCGCCGGGACGGAGGCCGACGTGGACGCCGCCTACGAGGCGGCCGCCGAGGCACAGGAGGCGTGGGGCGAGCAGCCGCCCGCGCGCCGGCAGGAGGTCGTCCAGCAGTTCCTCGGCGCGCTCGACGCGCACAGCGAGGAGATAATCGAGCTGCTGGAGTACGAGGTCGGCGGCTCGGCCATCATGGGCGAGACGTCGATCCAGATCGCGACCGACCACGCGAGCGAGGCCGCGACGCTCCCGCGTCGGATGAAGGGGGAACACGCCGCCTCCAACATCCCCGGCAAGGAGAACCAGCTCCAGGTCGGCCCCAAGGGCGTCGTCACGGTGATCTCGCCGTGGAACTTCCCGCTGAACCTCTCGATGCGGGCGGTCGCGCCCGCCATCGCGGCCGGGAACTCGGTGGTGCTCAAACCCTCGACGAACTCCCCGATCACCGGCGGGCTGCTGTTCGCGAAGCTGCTCGAAGAGACTGACCTCCCCGAGGGCGTCGTCAACGTCGTCACCGGCCGCGGCTCGGAGATCGGCGACCGCGTCGCGAGCCACCCCGAGAGCGACGTCGTCGCGTTCACCGGCTCGACGGAGATCGGCAAGCGCGTCGCGGGCCTCGCCGGCGAGAACCTCGCCGTCCCGGCGATGGAGCTGGGCGGCAACAACGCGCACGTCGTCACCGCGGACGCCGACCTCGACCGCGCGCTCGACGCCGCCGCGTTCGGCTCCTTCGTCCACCAGGGACAGGTGTGTATCTCGATCAACCGCCACGTCGTCCACGAGGACATCTACGACGAGTACGTCGCGGGCCTCGTCGAGCGGGCCGAGTCGCTGCCGGCCGGCGGCGTCCACGACCCGGAGACGATCGTCGGCCCGATCATCGACGAGTCGCAGCGCGACGAGATGCTCGGCTACGTCGAGGAGACGGTCGAGGCGGGCGCGACGCTGGAGACCGGCGGCCACACGGTCGACGTCGACGGCGTCGACGACTCGCTGGTCGTCGCGCCGACCGTCCTCTCGGGCGTGACCAACGACATGCCCGCCGCGGCGAACGAGCACTTCGGCCCGATCGCGCCGGTGATCCCGTTCTCCGACGTGGACGAGGCGGTCGAGATCGCCAACGACACGAAGTACGGGCTCTCCGGGGCGGTCCACTCCGGCGACCTCGGCACGGCGAAGGAGATCGCCGACCGTATGGAGACAGGCAACGTCCACATCAACGACCAGCCGATCAACGACGAGGCGCACGTCCCGTTCAGCGGGATCGGCGCTTCCGGCGTCGGCCACTACAACAGCGACGCGTTCCTCGACGAGATCACCGAGACGAAGTGGATCTCGATCCAGCACGAGCCGCGCGAGTACCCGTTCTAAAGGGGCGGACGCGGCGCCGCGTCGCGCCGTTTCAGTACCCGGTGCCGACGTAGCTACCGACCCCGTCGCCCGATTCGAGTTCGTCGACGAGCGCGACGGCGAAGTCCTCCATCGAGATGTAGCTGTCTCCCTCCTCGTCAGCCACCAGCTCCCCCTCGGCGGTCCGGTACTCGCCCGTCCGCTCGCCGGGTTCGATGAGCGCGGCGGGCGCCAAGTACGTCCACCGCAGGTCGTCGGCACCTTCGAGGATCCCGTACGCGTCGATGGCCGCTCGCGCGAGGGGTTCCCACTCGTCGGGGAACTCCTCCGTCTCGACGAGCCGCGTGTCCGGCCCGACACGGAGTCCGCCGGCGCCGCCCGTCCACACCAGTCGGTCGACCCCGGCACGACGCAGTCCCTCGATCACCGCTTCGATCATCTCCGTGAGGACCTCCGGCGAGTCGTCCTCACCCGGTCCGAGCGCGGATGCGACCGCGTCGTGGCCGGCCGCGAGCCGCGCGATCTGATCGGGGTCGGTCGCGTCGCCCGCGACGGCGGCGAACGCCTCGTCGTCGATCCCCTCGACGGTCCCGCTCCGGGAGACGCCCGTCACCGAGTGCCCGCGGTCGAGGAGTTCGGTCGCGACTCGCTGCCCGATACGACCGCTCGCGCCCAAGAGTAGCACGTCCATTGTCGTCCGGACGAACGGGCCGCGCGGAGTATAGCCTTCCGCAACCAGCGGGCGTTGCTCCGGCTCGCGCCGCCCGGTTACACCTCCCACTCCTCTTCGGTGTAACACATCTCCCAGAACGCGTGTTCGAGCCGGGCGCTCCGCAGGAACGCCGCCCGCATCGCGTCGCGCTCGCCCGGGTACGCCTCGCCGTACCGGTCGACGAGGTCGCGCATCCACCCGACCGTCTCGCGGAACTCGTCGCTCGTGTACTTCTCGATGAACGGGGTGTATCGGTGGTCTTCGCTCGCGAGGTCGGCCATGTGGTCGGCGACATCGAGGTACCCCTGTCCGCACGGGTAGACGGCGGCCGCGACCTCCGCGATCGACCCTTCGTGGGCCGTCCGGACGAGGTAATCGGTGTACGCGGCGCAGGTCGGCGCCTTCTCGACGGCTTCCAGGTCTTCGGGCGAGAGCCCGTAGTCGGCGGCGAACGACCGGTGGAGGTCCATCTCGTCGGCGAGCGTGGCGTGCGCGGTCCCCGTCAGCCGCCGGGTCGTCTCCTCGTCGTCCGCCTTCGCCCCCGCGAGCGCGAAGACGCGCGCGTAGTCGAGCAGGTACCGGTAGTCCTGTTTCACCCAGTGGCGGAACGCCGCCTCGTCGAGGCTGCCGTCCGCGAGTTCGACGACGAACGGGTGTTCCTTCTGCGCGTCCCAGATGTCCAATCCGGCCTCGAGGAGTCGGTCGCTGAATCCCATCTCGTCGGAGTCTCGTTTGCGGCGTGATATAACTAACTAATATCACTTGTTAATACCACTTCGGATGGACGCCGTCAAGGGCGCGCGGGTCGCGAACGAGACGAAACGCGGTCGCTCGGAAGGCGAGGAACCGAGGCGCTTCGGGAAGGAACTTCGAGCGGGAAAACGCGGGCGCAGGGTCGTTACGAGATCGAGTACGTCGCGGCCGCCATCAGCAGCATGGTGAGCGCGAGCGCGATTCCCATCAGGTAGGTCAGCGAGCGGTTCTCCCACCGGAGGTGCTGGAAGTACGCGACGATGAGCAGCGTCTTGACCGTCGCGATCAGCAGCGTGCCGCCGACCGCTTGGGCGTACGTGAACTCGACGAAGGTCGACTCGAAGAGGAGGAAGTTCAGCGTCGCCGCCGCGAGAAGGGCGACGTATATCGCCGTATACAGCTTCACGGAGTCGTGCGCCATCTTGCCTCCCTCTTCGTCCCTGCGCTTAAAGAATTAACCATCCGGGGGTTCCCGGTGTCGACCCCGAACAGTGCCCGCGTCGACGCCGGTCCCCCTCGGTGTCGACGCCGCGCGAGACCGACACCGGCGTTTCGGATCCCGAAACGCCTATGCGCTCGACGGCCGGAACTCCGGCCGGTCGCAGCACGCGATCGGTACCTCACGTGACTCCGCTCGAACCGACGGACGACCTGCTCGAATCGCTGTACGTCGTCAACAAGGTCGCAAAGCAGTTCGCCGACGAGGCCACCGCCGCCTACGAGCGCGGCGACGTCACCGAGAGCAACGTCCGCTCGGCGCGAAAGGACGCGCTCTATCGGGTCAAGACCGCCGTCCTCTCGCGGATCGTCGCGTACGACGCCGACCGGGTCACCGGCGAGTACCACGCCATCAACGGCGACGTGTGGCTGTTCCTCACCGTCGGCGACTGGCACTTCCACCAGCCGCCGCACGCGATCGGCGGCGACCTCACCGACGCGATCGCGATCTCGAACTCGCGGGCGGACCCGATTGACGCCCCGTACGTTCGCGACGCCGGCGTGGAGCGCTCGGACCGCACGCTCGACGAGGCGCTCTCTCACCTGGCTGACGCCGGCGTCAACGCCAACGACCACCTCGCGCGGCCGACGGTCACCAGCGAGCACGACCGGATCGTCGACGTTCGCTGGTCGTTCCTCTCGTAGGTCTCGTCTCGCCGTCGAAAAAACGAATTCGCGTCCGAACGGTCCGCCGAGAACGGATCAGGCTTCGACGACTTCGATCGCGCCGAGCATCCCGTTCGCCGCGTGGGGCGTGCCACTGGTACAGCTGGATCCCGGTGTTGTCGAACGACTGCTCGAAGGTGTATCCCTCCTCGGCGACGCGCTCGCCGTTGGTGAAGTCCGACTCGGAGTCCTCGACCGATTCGACGTTGTGGTTTCCGCCGTTCCCGGTCCACTCCCAGACGACGGTCGTGCTGGAGTCGATACGGATCGCCGCGGGCGAGAAGCCGAACCCGACGTCGCCGGTCCCGACCTCGACGGTCACCTGGTCTTCACCGGTGTGGTCCGCAATCGTCCCGTCGTACTGGTTGGCGTCGGCGAGGTACTCGTCGATCTCGCTCGGCACGTCCCCGGACCCGCCGTCAGAGCCGTCACCGCCGTCGGATCCGTCACTACCGTCGGACCCGTCGCCGCCGTCGGAGCCGTCGCCGCCGTCACCGCCGCCGGAACAGCCGGCGAGCGTTCCGATGGTCAACGCGGCTCCGGTCCCGGCGAGATACCGCCGTCTGGACAGTTTGTCAGACATCGGCGAAAATAGGGATTGGAGCCTTACAAACCCCGTGATGCCTTTCGGTTTCCGGGAACGCGCCGCGTCGCGCGGCGCGACCGACCCGGACCGGAGCGTCGGTCACCGCGCGGCGGCGAGAGCCGGGTTTATCGCCCTCCGCCCCCTCCGGAGACGCATGCGCGAAGACGCGTTGGCGACTCGGCTCGTCGAACACTACGAGGCGACGGTCGACGACCCGAGGATCCGGCTCGAAGAGCCGTACGACGCCGACGGGCGGGAGGGAGTGGTGGACCTGTTCGTCCGGACGTGGACGCCCGAGCCGGTCGATCGCGTGATCGAACTCAAGGCCGACGCCGCGGTCCGCCGCGCCACCGGCGCGAACGAGGTTCTCCGGCAGTACCGTCGGATGGAGCGGTACTTCCACGCCGACGAGCGCCACGCCCTCCGCCCCAAGCTCGGTCGCACCGAGCCGGGGGCCCGCTACCTGCTGTGTTTCGCGCCGACGCCGACCTGCGTCCACCACGTCGCGACGAACCGCACGCTGTACGGCTCCGTCGATCCCGACGCGCGGGCCGGCGACGTGCCCGCGGTCCGCACCGTCGCGTTCCTCACCGGACTCGCCGGCGACCCCGCCGACCTCGGACTGGTCTCCGTCAACGGCGAGGTCCGCTTCGGATCGGAACCGTTCCGGCAGGCGGTGCCCGACGGCTCGCGGCTCGCCGAGAGCCTGCGTGCCGTCGACGACGACCTGATCGAGTTCCCCTGACGCGGCCCGAAAATCAGTTTCCCCGCCCGAGACCGCCTACAGCCCCAGTTCGCGGCCGATGACGACGTGTTGGATCTCGCTCGTTCCCTCGCCGATCTCCATCAGCTTCGCGTCGCGGTAGAAGCGCTGCGGCGCGAAGTCGGTGGTGTAGCCGTAGCCCCCGAGCGTCTGGACCGCTTCCTCGGCGACTTCGCGGGCCGCCTCGCTGGCGTCGAGCTTCGCCAGCGCCGACTCCCGGGTGACCGACTCGCCCGCGTCGTACTTCGACGCGGCCCGGTGGGTCAGCAGTCGCGCGCGCTCGATCTGGCGGTGCATGTGGACGATCTTGTCGCGGATCGCGTCGAACTTCGCGATCGGCTTGCCGAACTGCTCGCGCTCGCCCGCGTACTCCTCGGCGGCCTCGTAGGCACCCTGCGCGAGTCCCACGGAGAGCGCGGCGATGGAGATCCGCCCGCCGTCGAGCGTCTTCATCGTCTGTTTCCACCCCTCGCCCTCCTCGCCGAGCAGCCGGTCTTCCGGAATTCGCACGTCGTCGAAGGCGATCTCGCAGGTCGGCGAGCTGTTGAGTCCCATCTTCTCCCAGACGGTCGTCACCTCGAAGCCGTCGTCGTTCTCCGGGTCGACGATGAACGTCGAGATGCCGTCGTAGCCGGCCTCGGAGTCGGTGACGGCCTTCACGAGGATCGAGTTGGCGACGTTCGCGTTCGTGATGAACTGCTTGGTGCCGTTTAACACGTACTCGCCAGCGTCGGCGTCGTACTCGGCGGTCGTGTCCATGTCCGAGGCATCCGAGCCGCTCCCCGGCTCGGTGAGCGCCCACGCGCCGATCCCCTCTCCCTCCGCGAGCGGCCGGAGCCACTTCTCCTTCTGTTCGTCGGTGCCGAACAGGTCGATCGGCTTCGCGCCGAGCGAGGTGTGCGCGGCGTACGACAGCCCGATCCCGCCGGAGACGCGGCCGAGCTCCTCCGTGACCAAGGCGTACATCAGCTGGTCGCCGCCGAGTCCGCCGTACTCCTCGGAGACCGGCACGCCCATCATATCGAGCTCCGCGAGGGAGTCGAACACCGCCTCGGGGAACCGGTGTTCGTCCTCGATCTCTTGGGCGATGGGCGCTATCTCCGCCTCGCAGAACTCCCGGACGGTGTCGCGTATCATCCGGTGTTCCGCGGGTACCTCGAAGTCCATGGGCAAGAATTGCGACCCGCGGCCATAAACGATGCGAACGACCGTGATCAATTCTGCCGGAGCGGCCCGCCGACTCGCCGCTGTTGTAAGAGCTAAGTGGGTCCTGACTGAACGGTCAGTCAACATGAGTCGAGACGACGTCGCGGCGGTCGTGGCGGAGCTAACGCTCGCGGAGAAGGTCGGACTCGTCCACGGGACCGTGGACGCCGAGGGAACGGCGACGGGATTCGTCTCCGGCGTCGAGCGCGCCGGGATCCCGCCGATCAGGCTGACCGACGGCCCGCTCGGCGTCCGGACCGACGAGCCGGCGACCGCCTTCCCCTCGTCGCCCGCGCTCGCGGCGACGTTCGACCCCGACCTCGCCGAGCGGTTCGGGCGGGCACTGGGCCGCGAGGCGACCGCGCGCGGGCAGGACGTGCTTCTCGGACCCGGCACGAACCTGATCCGGGTGCCACACTGCGGGCGCAACTTCGAGTACTTCTCGGAGGACCCGATCCACGCCGGCGCGTTCGCGGCCGCGGTGACCGAGGGGATCCAGTCCGCGGGCGTCGTCGCGACCCCGAAACACTACGCCGCGAACAACCAGGAGACACGCCGCGCCGAGGTCAGCGCCGAGGCGGACGAGCCGGTCCTCCGAGAGCTGTACCTCCCCGCCTTCCGCGACGCCGTCGAGGCCGGGGCCGGGTCGGTGATGTCGTCGTACAACCGCGTCAACGGCACGTACGCGAGCGAACACGAGCGCCTCCTCACGGACGTGCTCAAGGGCGAATGGGGGTTCGACGGCTACGTCGTCTCGGACTGGTTCGGCACCGAGAGCGTGGTCGACAGCGCGACCGCCGGACTCGACCTCCAGATGCCCGGGATCACGGTCCCGGAGCTGCTCGAATCGATGGGGATCCCGCCCGAGACCCCCGAATCGACGGGGAGAGGCCCGGACGGTGCGGAGTCGGAAGGCGACAGTCCCCAAGGCCTCTTCGACGCGGCGGAGGACTCCCCGTTCGCGGGCGGGATGCCGGACCCGACGAGCGGGGACGGTACGCGACCGACCTCGGTCCCGCGATCGAGCGCGGCGACGTGCCCGAGTCCCGCCTCGACGACATGGTGACGCGGGTCCTCCGGTCGCTCGACGCGGTCGGGCACCTCGACGGAGAGGGGGCGACCACGAGGCCGGCGCGCTCGACACCCCGGAGCACCGCGACCTCGCGGCGACGATCGCGACGCGCGGGACCGTCCTGCTGGAGAACGACGGCGTCCTGCCGCTCGCGGACGACGCCGACGTGGCCGTGGTCGGCCCGAACGTCGACGAGGCGCTCCTCGGGGGCGGCGGCTCCTCGGAGGTGACCCCGTTCGTCCGGACGACCCCCCGCGAGGGGATCGAGGCGCGTGCGGCGGGCGCGGTGACGGTCGCCCGCGGGCTGCCCCGCGTCGAGGGAATTTCGATGTTCGACGCGATGGGCGGCGCGGGCGGTCCCGAGACCGAGGACGCGGACGCGCCGGACGACGGCGCCGACGCCGGACCGGAGGAGTCGGTCGAGGTCGAGGACGCCGTCGCGGCGGCCGCCGACGCGGACGTCGCCGTCGTCTTCGTCCGCGACCGGGCGACGGAGGCGGCCGACCGCGACTCGCTCCGACTTCCGGGACGGCAGGACGAGCTGGTCGCCGCCGTCGCCGACGCGGCCGACGAGACTGTCGTGGTCGCGAACGCGAGCGGCCCGATAGAAACCCCGTGGCACGACGCGGTTGACGCCGTGCTCGCGGCGTGGTACCCCGGACAGGCGCACGGCGAGGCCGCCGCGGCGGTCCTCTACGGCGACGCCGACCCCGGCGGGCGGCTCCCGGTGACGTTTGCGCCCGAGGACGCCTACCCGACGGCCGACGAGCGCCGCTTCCCGGGCGTCGACGGCGAGGCGACCTACGACGAGGGGTTACTCGTCGGCTACCGCCACTTCGACGCGACCGACGCGGAGCCGACGTACCCGTTCGGGCACGGCCGCAGCTACGCCGAGTTCCGGTACGACGCGGTCGAGGCCGTCGGCCCGTCGACGGTCGAGGCGACGGTCTCGAACGTCGCCGACCGCGCCGGCCGGGAGGTCGTGCAAGCGTACGTCGACTCGCCGGACGCGCCCGACGAGCGCCCCCGTCCGCCCCGCGAACTCGCCGGGTTCGCGGCCGTCGAGCTCGATCCCGGCGAGTCGGCGACGGTCGAGATCGATCTCGACGAGCGCGCGTTCGGCCGGTACGACGAGTCCGCGGGGTGGACGGTCGACGCGGGATCCCACGCGGTCAGCGTCGGGCGATCGTCGCGAGACCGCCGCGGCTCCGCGACGATCGAGCGGTGACCTCGCCCGAGGACGCCATTTAAGCCTCGCCGCCGCGTTCCGCTGGTATGGAGTTCCGGCAGCTCGTCCGCGGCCGCGTCGACTGGCCCGACATCGAGCGGGTCGTCCGCGAGCTGGCGGCCCGGTACGACCGCGACGAGGTGCGCGTGCGGTTCCTCGACGCCGACAACTGGCTGTCGACGCCGATGGTCGTCGACGACGACCTCTTTGTGAAGGTTATCACCCGCCAGAACACGCTCGTCCACGCCCTGTTCACCACCGGGCGGAACCTCGGGGCGTTCTCGGCTGGCACCGAGGGCTTTTTCGAGCGCCACGAGACCCCCTACGAGATGGCGCGCCACGAGCTGGAGGCGACCCGGCGGGTCCGCGAGCTGGGCGTCAACGCGCCCGAGCCGGTCGAGGCGTTCGAGGTCGACGGCCTCGGCGTCCTCGTGTTGGAGTACCTCCCGGAGTTCCGCACCCTCGGGGAGCTCGACCGGGAGGCCGTCGCGGGGCTCGCGCCCGAGCTGTTCGCGACGCTGCGGACGGTCCACGACGCGGGGCTGGCGCACGGCGACCTGCGCGCCGAGAACGTCCTCGTCGCGGACGGCGAGCTCTACGTCATCGACGCGACCCGCGTGAGCGGGGATAGCCGCGAGGACGCCCGCGCCTACGACCTCGCGAGCGCGCTCGCGGCGCTGGAGCCGCTGATCGGCGCGGCCGACGCCGTCGACGCCGCGCTCGCGAGCTACGCGGTCGACGACCTGCTCGCCGCCGAGCGGTTCCTCGACTTCGTCGCGATCCGCCCCGACCACGAGTTCGACGCCGCGGAGCTGCGCGGCGAGTTCGACAAGCGAGCCGGCGAACCCCGGTCCGGCGACGAGCCGCGGGCGGAGTGAACGCCGCCGTTCGCGCGACCCGCCGGCGGAGAGGTGACTTTTTACCCGGACCCGCAAATATTGCGTTCATGGCGCAGCCGCACCAGCACTACATCGACGGCGAGTGGGTCGACGGCGACGGGTCCGAGACGTTCGCAAGCGAGAACCCCGCGACGGGCGAGTCGCTCGGAGAGTTCCGACGCGGCACCCCGGACGACGTCGACCGCGCGGTCGAGTCCGCGGACGCGGCGTTCGAGGAGTGGCGCGAGCTCTCCCGAATCGAGCGTGCGGAGTACCTCTGGGACGTGTACCACGAGCTCCGCGACCGCACCGACGAGCTGGGGGAGATTGTCTCGAAGGAGTGCGGCAAGGAGATATCGGAGGGGAAGGCGGATGTGGTCGAGGCCGCGCACATGGTCGAGTGGGCCGCGGGCGACGCCCGCCACCCGAAGGGCGACATCGTCCCTTCGGAGATCCCGTCGAAGGACGCGTACATGCGCCGGAAGCCGCGCGGCGTCACCGGCTGTATCACGCCGTGGAACTTCCCGGTCGCGATACCGTACTGGCACATGGCCATCGCGCTGGTCGAGGGCAACACCGTCGTGTTCAAGCCCGCCGAGCAGACCCCGTGGTGCGCGCAGGTCGTCGCGGAGATGTTCGACGACGCGGGGATCCCGGACGGCGTGTTCAACATGGTCCAGGGGTTCGGCGACGCGGGCAACGCGATCGTCGAGAACGACGACGTCCCGACGGTGCTTTTCACCGGCTCCGCGGAGGTCGGCCACCACATCCAGGACAAGCTCGGCGGCGTCCCCGGAAAGCGGGCCGCCTGCGAGATGGGCGGGAAAAACGCCATCGTCGTCACCGAGGAGGCGGACCTCGACGTCGCGGTCCACTCCGCGGTGATGTCCTCCTTCAAGACGACCGGCCAGCGCTGCGTCTCCTCAGAGCGCCTGATCGTCCACAGCGACGTGTACGACGAGTTCAAGGAGCGGTTCGTCGAGGTCGCGGAGTCGGTTGCGGTCGGCGACCCGCTCGACGAGGACACGTTCATGGGCCCGCTCATCGAGGCGGAACACCACGAGAAGGTCACCGAGTACAACGAGCTCGCCCGCGAGGAGGGCGTGAACGTCCTCGTCGACCGGACCGAACTCGACCCCGAGGAGATCCCGGACGGCCACGAGGACGGCCACTGGGTCGGCCCGTTCGTCTACGAGGCGGACCCCGACGCGGACCTGCGGTGCACCGACGAGGAGGTGTTCGGTCCCCACGTCTCCCTGCTGGAGTACGAGGGCGACATCGAGCGCGCGGTCGAGATTCAGAACGACGTCGACTACGGGCTGGCGGGCGCGGTCATCTCCGAGGACTACCGGCAGATCAACTACTACCGCGACCGCGCCGAGCTGGGGCTGGCGTACGGGAACCTCCCGTGCGATCGGCGCAGAGGTCCAGCTCCCGTTCGGCGGCGTGAAGAAGTCCGGCAACGGCTACCCCTCCGCCCGCGAGGCGATCGAGGCCGTCACCGACCGCACCGCGTGGACCCTGAACAACTCGAAGGAGATCGAGATGGCGCAGGGGCTCTCGGCGGACATCAAGACGAAGGACGACTGAGGACCCGGTCCCGGCGCCGGTTCTCCGCGTCGGTCCGCGACGCCGCGCTCACTCCGTGACGCCCCGAACCGCCGCGGCCGTCTCTTCCGGCGTCTCGGCCGCCTCGAGCGCGCCGCGAGCCGCGAGCCGCTCCCGCGGGCGCCCGACCGGCTGCGACTCGGACACCGTCTCGATCAGGTCGGCCTCCCGCAGGAGCCGCTTTATCCGCGTGAACGTCGACGGACTCCCGAGTCCGGCGTCCTCGCAGGCCCGCCGGAGGGCGCGGTCGAGGACGCCCTGGCGGGCGCCGACCGCGTAGGCGCGGACCCGGGTCTCCTCCGGGTCGGGACCTGCGGATCCGACGGAATCAGCGTCGACCTCGGCGGCGAGCGCGCGAAGCACCGCGGCGGCGACCGACTCGTCGCACCGCGCCGCGAACCCCTCGTACACGCGTCGCCGGCTCGGCGTTCGAAGCCGATACGGCTCGGCGTCCGCGAACCGCGACGCGTAGCGCTCGCGGAGCGAGGCGTCGTCGCCGACGCGGTGCCACCGAGTCCTCTCTTCTGTCGCCTCGTCGCTTTCGCCCGCGCCGTCGCCCTCGATCAGCGCGAACCCCGTTTCGTCGCCCGCCAGCACCGCGTTCGGCTGCGGCGCGTCGAGGACGCGGAGGTCCATTGCGTCGGCGTCGTCGAGCGCCGCGAACCGGCTCGCCGATCGGAATCCCGCGGTCGCGGCGTCGACCGCGGACTCGCCTGCGAACACCTTCAGTTCGGGAAGGCTCCGGGACCGGCCGAGATCGTCTCCCTCACCCGCCTCGTCCGCCTCGTCCGCCTCGCCCGCCTCGCCCGCCTCGCCCGCCTCGCCCGCCTCGTCCGCCAGATCTGCGACGCTCGGCTCGACGAGCGCCGGCGCGGCCTCGCGGTACGCCTCGACGACCGCCCGGAGCAGTCGCGGTCCGGGGTCGACGAGGATCGGGTCGGAGAGCGCGCCCAGTGGGAGCGATTCCGTGGTCGAGGGGAGCGCGGGACCGGTCGGCATCGAGCGACCCTACGGGCGCGACGGATTAAGGGTAGGGGATGCCGGGAAGACACGGGCGCTCGGATCGCGACGTGCCGGCTCGCGCGCCTTTTTCACTCCGCGCTCGGAACCCGAACGCGTGCCACCTCTCGACCTGTCAATCGGACTCGGAACGTCCGGGCTCGACGCCCCCGAGACCTGTACCGACACCGTCGCGACGGCGCTGGAGGCCGGCTACCGCCACGTCGACACCGCGCAGATGTACGACAACGAGGCCGCGGTCGGCGCGGGGATCGCCGAGAGCGATGTCGACCGCGAGGACGTGGTCGTCGCCACGAAGATCCATCCGGAGAACCTCGCGCCCGACGACGTCCGCGAGACGGCGCGCGCGAGCCTCGGCCGGCTCGGACTCGACCGCGTCGACCTCCTCTACATCCACTGGCCGATCCGGACGTACGACCCGGAGGCGACGCTGCCCGCGTTCGACGACCTCCGCGACGCCGGGGTCACGGACCACGTCGGCGTCTCGAACTTCACCCCCGACCTGCTCCGCGAGGCCGACGAGATCCTCGACGCCCCGATCGCGGCCCACCAGGTCGAGTGTCACCCGCGGTTTCAGCAGCCGGAGCTGCGCGCCCTCGCCGACGAGCTCGACCACCGCCTCGTCGGCTACTCCCCGCTCGGCCGCGGCGAGATACTCGACGATCCCGAGATCGCCGAGATCGCGGAGCGGAACGATTTCTCGGCCGCGGTCGTCGCGCTCGCGTGGGCGCTCGACCGCGGCGTCGTGCCGATCCCGAAGGCGCGCGGCGACCACGTCCGGGAGAACCTGCGCGCGGTCGACGTCGATGTACCCGATTCCGACCTCGACGCGATCGACGCGCTCGACCCCGGAGAACGACAGATCGACCCCGACGACGCGGCGTGGAACCGCTGACGGGTCGCCGTCTCTGCTCCGCCGTCGCGCTCAGACCGCGTCGAGGCGCGACCGCAGCTCCGCGTCAGCGCGCTCGACCAAGGCCTCGATCGGCTCGTCGAGGTACGTCGCCCACTGGTCGACGAACCCCGAGCGCCCGAGCGTCCTGACGACCTCGTAGACGGGACGCCGGCGCTCGAACCCCTCCGGCAGCCCGCCGGCGCGGTCGCGGTACCCATCCCGAAGGGCCGCGGCGAACCGACCCGGCCCGGTCGAGTCGAACCCGTTGAGCAGCTGGTCCTCCGCCCGCACCAGGTCTCGGGCCGGGTCACCGACGTGCGACAGCTCCCAGTCGATCGGCGAGACGCCGAGACCGCCTCCGACGACCGCACCGCCCTCGTCCGCGTCGGTCGTCACGAAGAGGTTCGGCTTGGTGATGTCCCCGTGGAGCAACGCCGGCGGAGCGCGGTCGAGCAGCTCTCGGTTCGCGCGGACGCAGTCGATCACCGCGTCGTAGTGGCCCGAGAGCCGCTCGGAGGTACCGATCTCGCGGGTCCGCTCGACCGTCGCGAGCAGCACATCGGTCCACGGAGCGAACTCGATCGAGAGCCCCGTGGGCGGGTCGCTCTCCCCGAACGCATCCCCGCTGACGGCCGTTCCGGTCTCCGTCCCGGACCCGACGATTTCGCCGTGTTCCGCGAACCCGTCGGCGTGGAGCGCGGCGAGCGCGGCGCCGACGCGCCGGAGCAGCCGTTCGCGTTCCTCGTCGCTCGCGGTCTCGTAGACGCCCAGCAGCTCTCGGCCGGGCGCCGGCGCCGTCGCGAGGTACGCCGGGTCGCCGTCGGGATCTGTTGCCAGCACCTCCGGGACCGGGAGCAGTCCGTTCGCCCGCAGGTATCGGAGGACGGCGTACTCGCGGGCGATCCGGTGGCTCTCGTCCGCGAGTGCGACCTTGAGGAACGCACGCGTACCGTCGGCGAAGACGACGCCGACCGTCTCGTTGGCACCGTTCCAGGAGGGACCGACGCCCGTCACCCGGTCGACGGTCCGGTCCGGAAAGGCCGCACGGAGGGACCGCTCGATCGGCTCGGACTCGGCGCCGTTCATGGGGTTCGGTCCCGCCCGGACAGTGATAATATTGTTGTCAAAGTTAGCGAGTCCATCACGAAAAACCGGCTCACACGCGTCACACATCCGTATCGAGCCGATCACCGACATCCTCATACGTGTTGGCGAATCAGGAGGATCCAGTGAACGACGGGTCATTGGGCGAGCGCATCGGATTCGAGGTCGACGGGACGACGCTTTCGGTTCGCGACACGATCGAGGGCGAGCAGCTACGGTTCCGCGTTGACCGCGAGCCGGACCTCTCGCCCGCCCTTCGCGAACTTTTTGCGCTTCCGATCGACCGGGCGGTCAGTTTCGAGGCAGAGTCGATGTCGGTCGCGGAGTACTCGACTGTAAACGTCCGCGACGACAACGGCGAATTCATCGCGCGTCCCGGTGAGGCGATGGAGTTCCCCCGTGCCGACTACTGTATCGAGGTCAACGGGGTAACGAAGGTGTATATTCGGGTAACGGACGTCGAAATCGCGGTGAGCGAGGTTCGAAGTTCCGGGTCTATTGAGTTCGCGTTCGACCGCCCACGTACTGTGACGGTCGGCGGTCGCTCGTTTCACACGCGCCCCGAAGGGACGATCACGGTCCCCGACGACCCGGCCGCTCTCGCTGAGGCGGTGTCGGTACTCGGCTCGTCGATCAGGGAGTTTTCGCCGGAACGATCGTGGCCGACCCTCCGCGGGTACCCGCCGCGGATTGAGCGCGGCGATGCCCTCGACATCCCGAGTTCGCTCGTCGCGCCGGACACCGGTATCGAAGTGATCGTCCGACCGACGTACGCCGACGTGTACCGGCTTTCGACGCTCTCGTACTATCTTGGCGCTCGGGTTCGGACCGGCGATGTTCCGGCGATCCGGCTCGATAACGGCTACGAAGAACGACTCCCAACCGAGGGACGAGCGCTCGAATCCCGCGTTGAGCAGCTCCTCCGGAGCTGGTTTTTCCTCGATACGCTCGCGCGGATCGAGGGGTACACGCCGTCGAACCGCTACGAGTACGAGGCGGTCGGACCGGACCTCCCGTTTTACCCGCCCAATCTCGCGGACCTGTCGATGAGCGAGCGGCTGATGGAGTACTTGGAGGTCGATCCCGAGACCGTGGCACCGTACGCCCCTGCGTGGCCGACAGAAGCCACCTTGCGTCCCACTCCCGCGGCCGCGGAGTTGCTTCCACATCTCGCACGGGTCCTCGCCCCAATTCGCGTCCGCGGTGCTTCCGACTCGGTACGGTCGGACGCGCCTGCCGGTTTAGCGATATCGGGCGGAATAGATGCCGATGTGGAACCGGATCCGGCCCCCGAAACGAAACCGATCCCCGCCGGAACGTCCGTTTTGACACCAACGGCCTACGAGAATCGACTGCGGCGCGAGATAGCCGATCGCGGGGACGTACGTGTAGCCTTCCTCTGTGACGGGGAAGAGCGCGCGCGAAATATCAGAGAGGTGGTGACCAACCCCGCGGTTCCCGACGGGATCGGGTCGTGGACCGTGTATGCCGACCCGAATCGGGACGTGGTTGCTGATCGCTTATCAGATCCCGAACTCGATCTCGTTTTTTGTGAACTTCCGATACGGAACGGCACTGTTGAGGCTGTAGACGGCTCCGTCGAGATAACGGATGGAAACGACGGTTCAGGCCCTCAAGCCCCGGCCGTATCCGTGTTCGAAGGGAATAGAGAAATTAGCGCTGCCGTCGACGCGGTCGACCGGGGTAGTCTGAGCGGAGCAGCATTCGAGAGGCTCCTCGAACCGCACCGAATTCGGACGTTTGTCGGCCTGCTTACTGCGGGATGTCCGATTGTTATCGCAGCGCAACTGACGTTTGACTCGACCGATCCGATGGTACGATTCGTCGGTGACCCCGGAAGTGTTGCTGCCATCGATAGAAGACTCCCGACGCAGTTCTGCTCGTTTTATCCTACCGCACAGGACTCGTTCCAAATTCTCTTTCGGTCGTTCCTCTCGACAGAGGTACTGCTCGGGACAGACTATCAAGTTGTTGTCGAGTCTCTCGACTCGACGCCGTTTCTGGCCGGGACAGAGCGAAATATCGGAAAATTAGACACGCCAGGAATCCTTCAGATACACGATGAAAAGGGACCCGTGCTTCGCCTGTTCGGCGACATCATGCTCCAAAACGACAATCTCACCGCAGAGAATATCGAGGCCTCGGCCCGCCGCGCGCTCGCCGCAGACGATCCGTCGGAATCGAATCCCGAGTCGGGCGTCGAGTCGCAGTGCCGCGACTGAGCCGGTCCCTGCGCTGTTTCCATATCCCGCCGATCCGTTCCCGCCCGCGTTCCCGGAGTCTTACGCCCGCCGGTATTTTTTATTCCTCGGGCGACGAACCGCCGCGTATGCCTCAGATCCACCTCGACGAGGAGACGGTCGAGCGGCTGGACGCGCTCCGGGTCGACGACGAGGAGTACGACGAGATCGTCAGCGAACTCATCAGCATCTACGAGGCGGAGGAACTGACGCTGTTCCGCGGCAGCGAGTGACAAGACAGAAGAGCGTCTCACGACCGACTGAGCGTCGGCCACCGACCTTATTCCTGATACGCGACGCGGACCTGCTCCCACTTGCCGACCTCCTCCAGATGCGCCTGTAGCTCGTCGGCGTACTCTTGGACGAGGCGCTCCGCGGCTTCCAACTCCTCGTCTGAGGTCCCACCGCCGCCTCCGCCGAGACCGAGCGCGCCCTTGATCGAGTCGACGAGACCGCCGTCCGACCCGCCGGAGTCGCCGCCGGGGGCGCCGCCCATCCCCGACATCTGCGACCGGAGGTTCTCCAGTTCGGGCATGATAGCCGGGAGGCTCGACGTGTCCGCGACCACACGAGCGGTCTCCGGGTCGCCGGCGTTTTCGATCTCCAGTTCGGTCGCCGTCATGATCAGTCCCCACTCCTGGCTGGAGAAGCGCGACGCCGCGACGCGCTCGTTGAACTGGTTGTCGACGGTCATCCGCTCGCCGACGATAGCGTCGGTCCACTCGCTCATACGCCTCCGTTCGACGGTCGCGGTGAAAAGTCCGTCCCCCTGCGGCGAGCGGTGGACCGCGATCCGTTCCCGCGCCGGGAGACGACGCGGAGGAGTTTAGACGCCGGACGCCCTCCGTCGCAATATGAGAGACAGCAGCCGTCGCGCCCTCCTCGCCGCCGCGGGGACCGCGAGCGCGACCGCCCTCGCGGGCTGTGTCGACGCGGCCCTCCCCGGTTCGGGAAGCGACGCCGCCGGCGAGTCGGCCGATGACCGGGTTGACCGGACCGGCGAGGCGACCGTCGCGGTCGCCGTCGGCGCTGACAACGGGTTCTCGTTCGCGCCCGCACACGTCCGGGTCGACGCTGGGACGACCGTCGTCTGGGAGTGGACCGGGAAGGGCGGGGGACACGACGTGTACGCGGTCGACGGCTCGTTCGCCTCCGACCTCGTCGCCGAGGAGGGACACACCTTCGAACGCACGTTCGAGAAGCCGGGAACCCACGAGTACGTCTGTACGCCCCACCAGACCCGCGGCATGCGCGGCAGCGTCGAGGTCGCATCGCCCGACGACGACTGAGTTCCCTCTCCTTCTTCCCGTCCCCTTCTCCGGCAGGTCCCCCGACCGAGTCCGTCGAGCGCGTCCGCTACGAACGCCGCAGTTCGTCGAACGCGTCGCCCGCGAGTCCCGGACCGGACGGGACTTCCATCCGTCCGTCCGCGACCAGACACGGATCGGGCGCCGAGATCCTCGTCGAGCAGCGACCCGGTCGCGAGTCCGCAGGGCGACACGTCGGGAATCGCGGCCGCGACGTGGACGGCGGCTGTCCGCGCGACGACGGCGTCGATGGTGGTGGTGACGACCGGGTCGACCCCGGCCGACCGCGCCCGCAGCGCGGCCGCCAGCGCGCGGTCCGGACCGCCGAGCGCCATCGGTTTGAGAACCGCGGCGTCGGCGGCGTTCGCCTCCAAGACGGCGTCGATCCCGCGAACTGCGACCGATTCGTCGACCGCGATCGGAATCCCTGAGCCGCCGCTGATCCCGCGGAGCGCCGCCAGCCCGTCGAGGTCGTCCGCCGGAAGCGGCTGCTCGACGTACGCGAGGTCGAACGGAGCCAGCGCGTCGAGCGCGCGCCGCGCCGTCTCGTGATCCCACGCCCCGTTCGCGTCGACACGGATCGCGATCTCGTCGCCGACCGCCTCGCGGACCGCGCGGACGCGCTCGACGTCGGCGTCGACGTCGCGGGCGCCGACCTTCAGCTTGAGGCAGTCGAACCCCGCGTCGACCGCTCGTTCCGCCTCGGCGGCGGTTTCGGCCGGCCCGCCGTCCCCGACGGTCGCGTTGACCGGGACGGCGTCCGCCGGCGTCGAGTCGACATCGGCTTCGGCAGCGAGCCGGTCCGCGAGCCGCTCCCCGGAATCACGGGCCGCGAGGTCGGCGAGCGCCAGCGAGACGCCGTGGCGGGCGGCCGGCGTCGCCTCGGCATCCGGGAGATCCGGTGGCCATTCCGTGCCATCAGAACCCGCGAGCTCGTCCAGCGCGGCCGCGCAGGCCTCGTACGACTCGGTCCACCCCGGAAGCGGGGTCGCCTCGCCGACGCCGACCGCGGAGGCGTCCTCGGTCTCGCGTCCGACCGCGATCACGAACCCCTCTCGGCTGCGGATCTCGCCGTTCGCGGTGCCGAGCGGGCGGGTCAGGTCGAGCGCGAACGGGCGATGTCGCATCGTGTCGGTCGGATCCCTGCCGGGCGGACGGTCGTCGGTCACACCGCCAGCCCGACCGCGAACGCGACGGCGTACGCCGCGAGCAGTTTGCCGGTCGATTCGAGCGCGGGGTTGAGCGCGTCGCCGGACGTCTCGGTCAGCACCGTCCGCGCGACGGTCGCCGCCAGCGGGAGGGTGACGAGCGGCAGGAGCGTCGCGAGACCGTCCCCGCGCGCGACGAACCAGAGCGGGGCGAGGTACGCCAGCGCGAGCATCGCGAGGTACTCGGCGCGGGCGAACCGGTAGCCGAACCGGACCGCGAGCGTGCGCTTCCCGGTCGAGGCGTCCTCCTCGCGGTCGCGGAGGTTGTTGACGACGAGGATGTTCGTCGAGAGCGCGGCGATCGGGAGGCTCGCGACCACCGCCGCGAGCGCGACCGTACCCTCCGGGACTCCCACCGGGAACCACCCGGAGAGCAGCGCGGCGGCCTGGACGTAGTAGGTCCCGGTCACCGCGATCACGCCGAAGAAGACGAACACGAAGAGGTCGCCCAGCCCGTGGTAGCCGAGGGGGTACGGCCCGCCGGTGTAGGCGATCCCGGCCGCGACGGAGGCGAGTCCGATCACGAGGATGGGGACGCCGCCGACCGCGACGAGGTAGGTGCCGACGCCGATCGCGGCCGCGAACGTCAGCCACATCGCCCGCTTCACCTCGGCCGGCTCGATGAGGCCGCTGGCGACGACGCGGGTGAACCCCTCGCGGTCGTCGGTGTCGGCGCCCTGGATCGCGTCGTAGTAGTCGTTCGCGAAGTTCGTGCCGACCTGGATCAGCGCCGCCCCCACGAGCGCCGCCAGCGCAGGCAGCGGGGCGAACACCCCGGCGTCGAGCGCCAGCCCGACGCCGACGATCACCGGCGCGGCCGCGGCGGGAAGCGTCTGGGGCCGGGCGGCGATCACCCACGCCCGTCGACGTGTCACCTCGGTACTCATTGCCGAGAGTTGGTGCGTGCCGTCCCTTAAGGTTGCCATCGCGGATCGTCGTGGGTCGCCGCGGAACGGTTCGACGCGGATTCGAAACCGCGTGGCGACCGACAGATTCGACAGGGATCGGTCCGTATCGAGCGTATGACTGACACGGAGACCACGTCGGCGAACGGGGTCGCGGCGCGGTACGAGGAGACCGGCGGCGAGCGCCTGCTCACCTTCTCGCGGGACGGTCGCGAGGCGACCGTCGCGCAGAACGCCGAGGGGTACGCCATGCTGAAGGTCCGGACCGGTCCCGACGGCGACGAGTTGGAGCGGTACTACGGGTTCGACATGGCGCTCGATCACGCCGCGGAGCTGCTCGGTGTCGCGGTCTCCGACCTCCCGGTGCCGGACTCCGCCGCCGACATGGGGATGTAGCTGGCCCGTCGGCGTCCGGACCGCGACTAACCAGCAACATGGTCCGCTACCCGGAACGCGAGCCGAACGGCTTCGGCAGTAGTCGGGATCCGGTCACGAACGAACAACCGGCTGGTAGCGGGCGTGAAACGGCGATCGAAGCCCGTGTGAACGACGCTCATCCTCGAAAATAAATAACTATAAGACATCATAGTCGCAGTTGAATATTCTCAGTAGCCATATCACCTTATGGGTGGGACCGGTAGGGGGAGTCACGATGGAACGACGACAATTCCTGCGCGGCACCGGCGCGGCGCTCGGCGGCTCGCTGCTCGCCGGCTGCGCGGGGAACGGCGGCGGGTCGGGGTCGGGGACGGTGACGGTCGACTACGCGTACTACAACCCGGTCAGTCTCGTGTTGCGCGAGAAGGGCTGGCTCGAAGAGACGTTCGCGGACGCCGGCACCGACGTCGAGTGGGTGTTGAGCCTCGGGAGCAATCAGGCGAACGAGTACGCGCAAAGCGGCGAGGCCGACGTCTCCTCGACCGCCGGCATCGCGGCGCTGATGGCCCGCACGAACGGCGTACCGATCACGACGCCGTACATCTACTCCGAGCCGGAGTGGACCGCGCTCGTTACCTTCGAGGAGACCGGAATCGAGTCGATCGAAGACCTCGAAGGGAGCCGCGTCGCCGCCACCCGCGGGACCGACCCGTACTTCTTCCTGCTTCAGGCGCTCGACGACGCGGGACTGAGCGAGGAGGACGTCGAGGTCGTCAATCTCCAGCACCCGGAGGGCCAGTCCGCGCTGGTCCGCGGCGAGGTCGACGCGTGGGCCGGACTCGACCCCCACATGGCGGAACTGGAGTTAGAACACGACGGCGCGGAGCTGTTCTTCCGCGAGCCGCGGTACAACACGTACGGCTTCCTGAACTTCCTCGACGGATTCATTGCGGACCGTCCCGAGGACGCCCGCCGCGTGATAGAGGCCTACGAGCGCGGCCGCGAGTGGGCCATCGAGAACCCCGAGGAGACCGCGGGGATCCTCGCGGACGCCTCGGAGATGTCCGAGCCGGTCGCGGAGCGCGTGTTTACCCAGCGCAACGACCTCTCCCGGCCGATCCCCGGCGACCCGCACCGCGAACTGCTGTCGAACCTCTCGCCGATCCTCGAACGCGAGGGGCTCGTGACCGACGACGCCGACCCCGCCGGGAACGTCGACGAGCTGATCGACTCCGAGTTCGCGAGCGAGGTCGTCTGAGATGGCCGCTGACACCCGCCGGGAGTCGGATGTCTCCCCCGAGTCCGACTCCGGCACCGGGTCGGAGGCCGGCGGGTCGGTCCACCGCTCCGAGTCCCCCAGTCTCGGTCCGGTTCCGCTCCCCTCCCCCGACCGGTTCCGACCGCTGCTCGGGCTGCTCGTTCCGATCGGTCTCGTCGTCGTCTGGCACCTCCTCGTCGCGACCGGTGTCTTCGCCGCCTACCAGCTGCCGGCGCCGCTCCGGGTGGCGGAGACGCTCTATGGGATGGCCGCGTCCGGTGAGCTGTGGGGCCACGTCGCCATCACGCTCCAGCGCGTGGCGCTGGGCGCGGGTCTCGGAATCATCGTCGGGACCGTCTTCGGGACCGCCACCGGCCTCTCGCGGACGGCGAGCGACCTGCTCGACCCGCTCTTACAGAGTCTGAAGAACATCCCGTCGCTCGCGTGGGTGCCGCTGTTCCTCCTCTGGTTCGGCATCGGCGAGACCGCGAAGGTGCTGCTCATCGCCGTCGGCGCGTTCTTCCCCGTGTACCTCAACCTCTCGACGGGCATCGCGGCGGTCGACGAGGAGCTGCTGGAGGTCGCGGAGGTGTACGACCTCGGCCGCGTCGAGTCGCTGCGCCGAGTCGTGTTCCCGGCCGCGCTCCCGGACCTGCTCGTCGGGATCCGCGGCGGCGTCGGGCTGGCGTGGATGTTCGTCGTCGCCGCCGAGCTGATCGCGGCGAGCCAGGGGATCGGGTTCCTGCTGAGCGACGGGCGGGCCCTCGCGCGGCCCGACATCATCGTGGGTTCGATCCTGCTGTTCGCCTTCCTCGGCAACTGCTCGGACGTCGCGGTGAAGGAGGTGAGAGACCGTGTCGTCGGACGCTGACGCCGACTCTACGACGCCGACCGGCGAGGCAGACGCCGCCGGGTCCGACGCGACGGCGTCGGACGCCGACCCGGTCCTCGCGGTCGACGGCCTCCGGAAGCGGTACGACGATACGGTCGCGCTCGACGGCGTCGACCTCGCGGTCGCGGACGGCGAGTTCGTTGCGGTCGTCGGTCCCTCGGGCTGCGGGAAGTCGACGCTGCTCCGCGTGCTCTCGGGGCTGGAAGCGGAGTTCGCCGGGCGCGTCGCGGTCGACGGGACCGACGTCCGCGACGGCGGCAGCGACGCCGTCGGCATGGTGTTCCAGGAGCCGCGGCTGCTCGACTGGGCGGACGTGCGCGAGAACATCGCGGTCGGTCTCCCGGCCGACGTCGACCCGGAGAGCCCGGCGGCCCGGGAGCGCGTCGACGACCTGATCGAGACCGTCGGACTCGACGGGTTCGCCGAGAGCCACCCGGACCAGCTCTCCGGCGGCATGGCCCAGCGCGTGTCGCTCGCGCGCGGACTGGCGTACGACCCCTCCGTGCTGCTGCTCGACGAGCCGTTCTCGGCGCTCGACCGGCTGACGAAGGCGGACCAGCAGGACCACCTGCTCGACGTGTGGGAGGAACGCGGGACGACGGTCGTCCTCGTCACCCACGACGTTGAGGAGGCCGTCTACCTCGCGGACCGGGTCGTCGTCCTCGGCGGCCAGCCCGGGACGGTGGAGTCGGTTGTCGACGTCGACATCGACCGCCCCCGCGAGCGGGCGGACGCCGACCTGGTCGCGCTCCGCCGCGAGGTGACGGAGGCGCTCGGGCGGTAGCGGCGTTCGCGAACGGTCGACGGACCACCGATATCCGCCCGTGCGGATCGCTGACTCGAACCGCGCGCGAGCCGCGGGCCGGGAAACTCCGAACGAAACGAACGTCGATCCCGCTTATTAACCGACTTCCGAATCGGAATACGTGGCGGATCCTCGGTGTGTGTATTACCTCCTTAAGGTGTATTGATGTCAGCGCAGTCGTGCGGTTTTCCGCTCACAGCGATCGACGGTCCGAACTGCCGGTCCGCTCCGATTTTGCGATCGTCCAAACCGTTAAGTACCCGACCGTCTTGTCGTGAACCGATGACAGACATCACGGAGGCTTCGTCGGACACCCCGGCGGATCGAGTTCTTCCAGGGCACAATAGCTTCTAACGTCGAAATCGGTCCTGTACGGATCTTCGACACGACCCTGCGAGACGGAGAACAGTCACCGCGGACGTCGTTCAGCTACGATGAAAAACGCCGCATAGCGGCGACGCTGGACGACATGAACACCCACGTCATCGAGGCGGGGTTCCCGGTCAACTCGGACGCGGAGTTCGAGGCCGTCAGCGACATCGCCGCCGCCACGGACACCACCGTCTGCGGGCTGGCGCGGGTCGTCGAGGGCGACATCGAGGCCGCCATCGACTCCGGCGTCGAGATGGTCCACGTGTTCGTCTCCACCAGCGACGTTCAGCTGGAGGACTCGATCCGACGCGACCCGCGAAGAGGCGAAGGGACGCGCGGTCGACGCCGTCGAGCAGGTCAAAGACGCCGGCGTCGAGCTGCATGTTCTCGCCGATGGACGCCACCCGGACGGACCCGGACTACCTGGTAGACATCGTCGAGGCCGTCTCCGAGGCGGGCACCGACTGGATCAACATCCCGGACACCTGCGGCGTCGGGATGCCGACCAGCTTCGGCGAGACGGTGGCGGCCGTCGTCGAGGCGACAGACGCCCGCGTCGACGTCCACACCCACGACGACTTCGGCATGGCCGCGGCGAACGCGATCATGGGCTTCGAGAACGGCGCCGAGCAGGCGCAGGTGTCGGTCAACGGCATCGGCGAGCGCGCCGGCAACGCCGCCTACGAGGAGGTCGTCATGGCGGTCGAGTCGGTGTACGGCGTCGACACCGGCATCGACACGACCCAGATCACCAAGCTGGCCCGGATCGTCGAGGAGGCCTCGGACATCCCGGTGCCGGCGAACAAGCCCGTCACCGGGCGGAACGCGTTCGCCCACGAATCCGGCATCCACGCCGCCGGCGTCATCGAGAACAGCGACACGTTCGAGACCGGCGTGATGACCCCGGAGATGGTGGGCGCCGAGCGCGAGTTCGTGCTGGGCAAACACACCGGCACCCACAGCGTGCGCAAGCACCTGGTGGAGGCCGGCTTCGACCCGACGGACGGCGAGGTCCGGGCGATTACGAAGCGGGTCAAGGAGTACGGCTCCGGGAAGCGGCAGGTGACGGCCGGCGACGTCGAGCGGTTCGCCGAGGAGGCGGACGTCACGCGGGAGGAGGAGGTCCGGGTCTGATGCCCCTCTCCTCGACCGGAGCGCCCCCGAGCGACCGCGCGGGCGGTCGCGAGAGAGAGCCGCGCGTCGTCCCCGACGGTCCCACCGGAACCGTCGAGGGGCGGAGCGTCGCGTTCCCCGACAGGAATTTATACCCCGGCCGCGTTGCTCAGAGCGAGATGCGACGGTACACCACGGCCGCGGAGCGAGCGGGCGTTCCCGCAGCCGTCGCGCCGATCATCGTAGGGGTCTAACCCCCTACACTACCCTTTCCTCACCGACGCGACGCACCGCCGAACGCCGGCGGCCGGGCCGTTTCCGACGGCACGGAGCTTCGCTCCAGAGCCGGGAACCGCGACCCCGCCCGTCCCGCGTTCGCAGCGACCGACACCACCCGCCAGATGCCACACCGAACACCACCACGACAATGAGCGACACAGCAGCACACACACGAGAGGACGACCCGGACGGCTCCGCGGAGCCGCCGGCGGGAGCTGACGACGGGGCGCCCGACGCCGACGACGCTCCCGCCGCGGGCGCCGTCTCGACCGGCGCCGAGTCGGTCGTCGCCGCCCTCGAAGCCGCGGGCGCGAAGACCGCCTTCGGCGTTCAGGGCGGGGCGATCATGCCCGTCTACGACGCGTTGTACGACTCGTCGATCCGCCACGTGACGATGGCCCACGAGCAGGGCGCCGCCCACGCCGCCGACGCGTACGGCGTCGTCGCCGGCGAGCCGGGGCTCTGTATGGCCACCTCCGGGCCGGGCGCGACGAACCTCGTCACCGGCATCGCCGACGCCGACATGGACTCGGACGCAATGCTGGCGCTGACCGGACAGGTCCCCACGGAGTTCGTCGGCAACGACGCGTTCCAGGAGACCGACACGGTCGGCGTCACCCGGCCGGTCACGAAGCACAACTACTTCGCGGGCGGCGCCGACACCGTCGGCGACACCGTCGGCGAGGCGTTCGAGCTGTCGCGGGCCGGGCGGCCCGGTCCGACGCTGGTCGACCTGCCGAAGGACGTGACGCAGGACGAGACCGACCGGACGCCCGGTCCGGCGACGCCGCCCGCGGGCACCGACCCCGACCCGAACGCGGACGCGGACGCCGTCGAGGAGGCGGCGCGCGCCATCGAGTCGGCCGAGCGCCCAGTCTGCCTGTTCGGCGGCGGCGTGATCAAGGCCGACGCGAGCGACGAGGCGCGGACGTTCGCCCGCAGCTACGGGATCCCGGTGACGACGACGATGCCGGGCATCGGTTCGTTCCCCGAGGACGACGACCTCAGTCTCTCGTGGGCGGGGATGCACGGCACCGGCTACGCGAACCTCGCGATCACCCACACCGACTGCCTGATCGCGGTCGGAACCCGGTTTGACGACCGGCTCACCGGCGGGATCGACACCTTCGCGCCCGAGGCTGAGGTGATCCACGTCGACATCGACCCGGCGGAGATAAGTAAGAACGTCCACGCCGACTACCCCCTCATCGGCGACGCGGGGCGCGTCTTGGACCAGTTGACGGCGGCGGTCCGCGAGGCGCCCGACACCGAGGCGTGGCGCGAGCGCTGCGAGGAGTGGAAGGAGACGTACCCGCTCACGTACGCGACCCCCGACGACGAGCCGCTGAAGCCGCAGTTCGTCGTCGAGGCGTTCGACGAGGCGACCGACGACGACACCATCGTGACGACCGGCGTCGGGCAACACCAGATGTGGGCCTCCCAGTTCTGGACGTACACGGAGCCCCGGACGTGGGTCTCCTCGCACGGCCTCGGCACGATGGGATACGGTGTGCCCGCCGCGGTCGGCGCGCGCGTCGCCGCCGACACGATGGGAGAGAGCGACCGCGACGTGGTGTGTTTCGACGGCGATGGCTCCTTTTTGATGACGATGCAGGAGCTTTCGGTGGCCGTCCGCGAGGAGCTGGACATCACGATCGCGGTGCTCAACAACGAGTACATCGGGATGGTCAGACAGTGGCAGGACGCCTTCTACGAGGGCCGCCACATGGCCTCCGACTACACGTGGATGCCCGAGTTCGACAAGCTCGCGGAGGCGTTCGGCGCCCTCGGGATCCGCGTCGACGACTACGACGAGGTCGCGCCCGCCGTCGAGGAGGCGCTCGACTACGAGGGTCCCGCCGTGGTCGACTTCCACGTCGACCCCGAGGAGAACGTCCTGCCGATGGTGCCGAGCGGCGGCGCGAACGGGAAGTTCGCGGCCGCGGAGGACCAGCTATGAGCGGCGACTCGCCCGACTCCCGGCCCGCGACAGACGGGGGCTCCGCCTCCGACGCCAGCGCGTCGGAGACCGACTCCCGACCCCTGCCGGACGAGCAGCCCGGTCCCGACGAGCGCGACCACCCTGAGGGGCGCCGGAACCTCGAAGGGATCCGGATCGACCCCGTCGTCGAGGCCGAACACGAGTCGCGGCGCGCCGTCATCTCGGCGCTCGTCGAGGACGAGCCGGGCGTACTCGCGCGCGTCTCCGGACTCGTCTCCCGCCGCCAGTTCAACATCGAGAGCCTCACCGTCGGCCCGACGACCGTCGACGGCCACTCGCGGATCACGATGGTCGTCGAGGAGACGGACCCCGGGATCGACCAGATCGAAAAGCAGATGGCGAAGCTGAAGCCGGTCATCTCGGTCGGCGAGGTCGCCGGCGACGCGGTCACCTCGGAGCTCGTCCTGCTGAAGGTCGAGGCCGACGACCCCGCCGCGGTCCACGCCGTCTCGGAGATGTACGACGGCCGGACGGTCAACGCCGGGCCGGAGACGATCACCGTCGAACTCACCGGCGACAACGCCAAGATAGACAACGCGATCGGCGCGTTCGAGCGGTTCGGCATCGTCGAGATCGCGCGGACGGGACCGACCGCCCTCGCGCGCGGCGACACCCCGACCGCGCCTGGAGAGAAGCCCGGGACGGCCGGCGAACCGACCACGCACGACGACTGACGCGCGAAAACACACGCGAACACACAGCGAACCCACACGATACACATGACCGAAGACGACACCCAGACGTTCGACTCGACAGTATACTACGACGAAGACGCCGACGAGGAGGCCATCGCACACAAGACGGTGGCCGTCCTCGGCTACGGCTCGCAGGGCCACGCCCACGCGCAGAACCTCGCGGACAGCGGGGTCGACGTGGTCGTCGGTCTCCGCGAGAGCAGTTCCTCGCGGGCCGCCGCAGAGAGCGACGGACTCCGCGTGGAGACCCCCGCGGACGCGGTCGCCGAGGCCGACGTGGTGAGCGTCCTCGTCCCCGACACCGTCCAGCCGGACGTGTACGAGGCGGCGATCGAACCGAACCTCGACGCGGGCGACACGCTGCAGTTCGCGCACGGGTTCAACATCCACTACAACCAGATCCAGCCGCCCGAGGACGTCGACGTGACGATGGTCGCGCCGAAGTCGCCGGGCCACCTCGTCCGCCGCAACTACGAGAACGACGAGGGAACGCCCGGGCTGCTCGCGGTGTACCAGGACGCGACCGGCGACGCTCACGACGAGGGGCTCGCGTACGCGGCCGCGATCGGCTGTACCCGCGCCGGCGTCGTCGAGACGTCGTTCCGCGAGGAGACCGAGACCGACCTGTTCGGCGAGCAGGCCGTCCTCTGTGGCGGCGTCACCTCGCTCGTGAAGCAGGGGTACGAGACGCTCGTCGACGCCGGCTACTCCCCGGAGATGGCGTACTTCGAGTGTCTCAACGAGCTGAAGCTCATCGTCGACCTCATGTACGAGGGCGGGCTGGGCGAGATGTGGGACTCCGTCTCAGACACGGCGGAGTACGGCGGACTCACACAGGGCGACGTGGTCGTCGACGAGCACGCCCGCGAGAACATGGAGGAAGTGCTGGAGAAGGTCCAGAACGGCCAGTTCGCCCGCGAGTGGATCGCGGAGAACCAGGCTGGGCGGCCCTCCTACACCCAGCTCCGGACCGCCGAGAAGAACCACGAGATCGAGGCCGTCGGCGAGGAGCTTCGCGGGCTGTTCGCGTGGGAGGAATCGACCGAGGACGACGAGGAGAGCGCCGAGGTGACCGCCTGATGGGCGTACGCGGCGGCGCGAACCGGCTGGACGACACCGCACACCCCACGCGCCACGCGGGTGAGCGCCGATGAGCGAGGGGACGCTGTACGACAAGGTGTGGGACCGACACAAGGTGACGCGGTTACCCACCGGACAGGACCAGCTGTTCGTCGGGCTCCACCTCGTCCACGAGGTCACCAGCCCGCAGGCGTTCGGCATGCTGAAGGAGCGCGGGCAGGAGGTCGCGTTCCCGGAGCGCACGCATGCGACGGTCGACCACATCGTGCCCACCGGGAACCGCGACCGCCCCTACCGCGACGACGCGGCCGAGAGCATGATGGCGGAGCTGGAGGAGAACGTCCGCGGCTCCGGCATCGACTTCTCCGACCCGGACTCCGGCGATCAGGGGATCGTCCACGTCATCGGGCCGGAGCAGGGGCTCACCCAGCCGGGGATGACGATCGTCTGCGGCGACTCGCACACGTCGACGCACGGCGCGTTCGGCGCGCTGGCGTTCGGCATCGGCACCTCGCAGATCCGCGACGTGCTGGCGACCGGCTGCGTCGCGATGGAGAAACAGAAGGTCCGCAAGATCGAGGTCACGGGCGAGCTCGGTGAGGGCGTCACCGCGAAGGACATCATCCTCACGATAATCGGGAAGCTCGGGACCGACGGCGGCGTCGGCCACGTGTACGAGTACGCCGGCGAGGCCATCGAGGACCTCGGGATGGAGGGTCGGATGTCCATCTGTAACATGTCGATCGAGGGCGGCGCCCGCGCGGGGTACGTCAACCCCGACGAGACCACCTACGAGTGGCTCAAGGAGACGGACGCCTTCGCCGACGACCCAGAGAAGTTCGAGCGGCTGAAACCCTACTGGGAGTCGATCCGGACCGACGACGACGCCGAGTACGACGACGTGGTCACCATCGACGGCTCGGCGATCGAGCCGACCGTCACGTGGGGGACCACGCCCGGCCAGACGGCCGGGATCACCGAACCGATCCCGGACCCCGACGACCTCCCCGAGGAGGACCGGGACACGGCGCGGCGCGCGCAAAAGCACATGCGCGTCGAGCCGGGCGACACGATGGAGGGGTACGACATCGACGTGGCGTTCCTCGGCTCGTGCACCAACGCGCGGCTGAAGGACCTCCGCGAGGCCGCGGCGTTCGTCGAGGGCCGCGAGGTCGACGACGACGTGCGCGCGATGGTCGTCCCCGGCAGCCAGCGCGTCCGCGACGCCGCCGAGGCCGAGGGGCTCGACGAGGTGTTCAAAGACGCCGGCTTCGACTGGCGCGAGCCCGGCTGTTCGATGTGTCTCGGGATGAACGACGACCAGCTGGAGGGCGACGAGGCGAGCGCCTCCTCGTCGAACCGGAACTTCGTCGGCCGGCAAGGCTCGAAGGACGGGCGCACCGTGCTGATGAGTCCGATCATGGTCGCGGCCGCGGCGGTGACCGGCGAGGTCACCGACGTCCGCGAGATGGAGGAGGTGGCGACCGTATGAGCTCGCCCGAGTTCAGCGACGGCGAGGCGCCGGCCGAGAAGGTCACCGAGGTCTCCGGTACCGGGATCCCGGTCCGGGGCAACGACATCGACACCGACCAGATCATCCCGGCGCGGTTCATGAAGGTCGTCACCTTCGACGGGCTGGGGCAGTTCGCCTTCTTCGACCAGCGGTTCGACGACGAGGACAACGAGAAGGACCACCCGTTCAACGAACAGCAGTATCAGGGCGCGAACGTCCTGGTCGTCAACGCCAACTTCGGCTGCGGCTCGTCGCGCGAGCACGCCCCGCAGGCGCTGATGCGCTGGGGGATCGACGCGGTCGTCGGCGAGTCGTTCGCGGAGATCTTCGCAGGCAACTGCCTCGCGCTCGGTATCCCGACGGTCACGGCCGATCAGGAGGCGATCGAGGCGCTGCAGGACTACGTCGAGACCAACCCGGACGCCGAGGTCGACATCGACGTGGCCGAGGAGACGATCACCTACGGCGACACCGTGATCGACGCGACGGTTCACGACGCCCAGCGGAAGGCGCTCGTCGAGGGGGTCTGGGACACGACGGCGCTGATGGGCGCGAACGGGGGCGCGGTCCGCGAGACCGCCCGGTCGCTGCCGTACGTTCCGGACGAACACGTGTCCGAGCCCGCGGCGGGGGACGGCGCGTGAGCCACGAGGTCGTCGTCATCGAGGGCGACGGGATCGGCCGCGAGGTCGTCCCGGCGGCCGTCGAGGTGCTGGAGGCGCTCCCCGTCGACTTCGAGTTTGTCGAGGCGGAGGCCGGCGACGCAACGAAGGCGGAGACGGGGGAGGCACTCCCCGCCGAGACGTACGACGCGGTCGCCGACGCGGACGCGACGCTGTTCGGCGCGGCCGGCGAGACGGCCGCCGACGTCATCCTCCCGCTGCGCGAGGCGGTCGACTCGTTCGTCAACGTCCGGCCCGCGAAGGCGTACCCCGGCGTCGACGCACTCCGGCCGGAAACGGACGTGGTGTTCCTCCGCGAGAACACCGAGGGCGTCTACGCGGGCCACGAGGACCGGCTCTCCGAGGACCTCTCGACGCTGACGCGGGTCGTCACCTCGTCGGCCTCGCGCGAGCTGGCGGAGTACGCCTGCGAGTTCCTCGAGGACGGGCGCGGCCCCGCGGGCGACCCCGACGAGGGGTTCACCGTCGCGCACAAGGCGAACGTGATGCGCGAGACCGACGGCCGGTTCCGCGAGGAGGTGCTGGCGGTCGCCGACGAGCGCGGCGTCGACACCGACGAGGAGCTGATGGACGCGTTCGCGACGAAGCTCCCGCTCGACCCGACGCAGTACGGCGTGATCGTCTGCCCGAACCTCGCCGGCGACGTGCTCTCCGACCTGGCCGCCGGTCTCGTCGGGGGCTCGGCCTACTCCCCTCCGCGAACGTCGGCCACGAGAACGGGCTGTTCGAGCCGGTCCACGGCACCGCGCCCGACATCGCGGGCGAGGGGGTCGCGAACCCGACCGCGGCGGTCCTCTCGGCAGCTATGCTGTTAGAGTACCTCGGCCACGTCGAGGAGGGGAAGCGCGTGCGCGACGCCGTGGAGGGCGTGCTCTCCGACGGCCCGCGAACCGGTGACCTCGGCGGCGACGCGGCGACCGACGAGGTCACCGCGGCGATCGTCGACCGGCTGTAACGGGCGCTTCACCGCAGGTCGCCCCCGATCGACGGGGCGGCCGCGACCGCGGGCGAACCACAAGACAAGAAACCCTGCGGCCCGTTCGCTCGAATATGAGCAACTACGAAGTCGCGATGGAAGCCGCCTGGTTGGTCCGAGACGTCGAGGAGACCGACGACGCCATCGGCGTCGCGGTCAGCGAAGCCGGCAAGCGACTCAACGAGACGGACAAGCAGTACGTCGAGGTCGAACCCGGCGTCACCGGCTGTCCGGCCTGCGGCGAGCCGTTCGACGCCGCGTTCCTCGCGGCGAACACGGCGCTCGTGGGGCTTCTCTAGAGATCGACATCTTCAACGCCGACAGCGAGGAGCACGCCGAGCGGATCGCGAAAAGCGAGGTCGGCGGCGCGCTCCGCGACGTCCCCCTCGAAGTCATCGACGTCTTCGAGACCGAGGCGGACGACGAGGACGAGGACGCGGAGCGATAAGGGCGACCGCGGACCGCGCTCGGCCGACGCCGGCGGGCCGAGACTCTCCGGCGGCGCGAGTTCGGTCGGTGCCGAAAGCTTTTCTAATAACCTTAAGTAATTAACCGGCATGGAACTGCCGACGCCACAGGACCTCCGCGAGCGCCGGACCGCGCTCGACCTGACCCAGAGCGAGCTCGCCGACGCCGCGGACGTCTCCCAGCCCCTCATCGCCCGGATCGAGGGCGGCGACGTCGACCCCCGGCTCTCGACGCTCCGCCGTATCGTCAACGCTCTCCAAGAGGCGGAAGGCGAGGTCGTGCGCGCGACCGACCTGATGAACGAGACCGTGATCAGCGTCGCCCCCGACGACGCCGTGAGCGAGGCGGTCGAGCTGATGGAGGCGGAGGCGTACTCGCAGCTCCCCGTCCTCCAGAACGGCGTACCGGTCGGTTCGATCAGTCAGGGAGATATCGTCCACGCCGGCGAGAACGTCGGCGACCACCCCGTGAGCGAGGTGATGAGCGAATCATTCCCGACGGTCGCGCCGTCCGCGACCGTCGACGAGGTCAGAAATCTGCTCGACCACTACAAGGCCGTGATGGTCACCGACGGCGGGGAGACGGTCGGGATCATCACGGAGGCCGACATCGCCGCGCAGCTGTCGTAACGCTTCCTACTCCTCCCGCCGCTCGGAGAGCCGCTCCCAGATCTCCGTACAGCCCGCGCCGTCCTCGACGTCGTCGAGGTGGTCCGTGCCGTCGTCGGGTTCGGCGTCCGTCTCCCCTTCCGCGTTCGCTTCGTTTCCGACGTCTCTCCGTTCGTCGTCTGTCGCTCGGGAACTTCCTCGCTCGGTCATCGTCGCTCCGAGATGTCGCCGAAGAGTTCGGGCGCGACGTCCGCGGACGCGTGCTGTCGGTACTCGTCGCCGGTCGGGTCGACGGGTCGATCGTCGGTGGAGCCGGGAACCGAATCGGTCATTACACCGTCGTAACCGGGCACGAGTCATAAGTGTCGGTACGCGTGTAAATCGAACCACTACTCTCGGATACCGGATTTCATGTCCGGTAATTCGGAGAGTAATTTTACGCTGTGTGGCGGTGTAGTCTGCCGGTTTTTCGATACTGCCCCGTCATCGAAACTGTCGTCGGTTGCGAGCACCGTCACTCATTGGGTCGTCGCGGCCGAACTGCGTGCGTGACCACTCGTTTGCGCGTCCTCGACGACGGAGCGTGGATATCCGTCAACGACAGCCGGGAAGTGCGTGTCAGCGAACTGTGGCGGGTCGACGCGCCGGATCTGTGCGAGTGCGCGCTCGCGGATCTGGTCGTCGAGAACTTCCAGTCGGTCGGCGTCGACGCCTCGACCGTCGAGGCGCGGGTGTACGGCCAGTGTATCGCGTGCGGGGAGGCGGGGACAACCGGCTGGATCCCGCTCGGGCAGGTACGCGGGGGCGAGTTCGTCGAATTCGACCGCTCCGCCGTTCGGCGAGTGCGGCGCTGAGGGTAGCGGCAACACGTGCCCCGTTGGTGGGGCACCGGGAAAGGTTGACACCACGCTGTCAGCTATGTGGGTGTCGGCTGTAGGCCGGATCGATGCCAACCGACGTCGAGAACTGGAAATCGGAGGTGTACGGCAACGAGATTCGCGACCGCCTGTTCGAGTTCGCCGAGGAGGGGTTCGACTCGATCCCGGACGACGAGCGGGACGCGTGGTTCGAGCGGTTCAAGTGGTGGGGGCTGTACCATCAGCGGAACGGACAGGAGGGGTACTTCATGATGCGGATCGGCACCCCGAACGGCGTGCTCGAACCGGGACAGCTCCGCGTCGTCGGGGAGATCGCCGACGAGTACGCCCGCGGTCCCGGAACGAACCCGGTCTTCGGCGACGCGTACGCCGACTTCACAACCCGGCAGTCGATCCAGCTCCACTGGATTGAGCTGTCGGACGTGCCGGCGATCTTCGAGAAGCTGGAGGAGAACGGACTCTCGACCCAGCAGGCCTGCGGGGACTCGTGGCGGAACATCGTCGGGAACCCGGTCGCGGGCAAGGACGGACAGGAGGTGATCGACGCGTGGCCGGTGATTCGTGACCTCAACGAGCGGTTCAAGGGGAACGACGACCACTCGAACCTCCCGCGGAAGTGGAAGGTGTCCGTGACCGGCTCCGCCGACGGCTCCGGGCAGGGTGACATCAACGACCTCGCGTTCGAACCCGCGTACAAGGCGGTCGGCGGAGACGGCGGCGAGGGAGAGGGCGACGAAAGCGAGGACGCGGTCGGTTTCAACGTCCGGGTCGGCGGCGGACTCGCGCGCAACGAGCCGCGGCTCGCCCGCGACATCGACGTCTGGGTGCCTCCGGAGCGGGTCCCCGACGTGGCCGGCGGGCTCTCCGCGCTGTTCCGCGACTACGGCGACCGCGAGGACCGGTACAACGCGCGGGTGAAGTTCCTCGTCGACGAGTGGGGCGCGGAGGAGGTCCGCGAGACGCTACAGGAGGAGTACGTCGACTTCGAGCTGGAGAGCGCCGGCCGCGACGTTCGCGAGGAGTACACCTACAACGCCGGCGAGGGCGAGCGCAACGACCTGATCGGCGTCCACGACCAGAAAAACGGAGCGAACTTCGTCGGACTGAACGTGCTCGTCGGTCGGATGGGCGCGGCCGACGTGCTCGAACTGGCCGACCTCGCCGAGGAGTACGGCTCCGGCGAGGTCCGGCTCTCGCAGCGCCAGAACGTCATCGTCACCGACGTGCCGGACGACGCGCTCGACGAGTTCCTCGACGAGCCGCTACTCGATCACTACTCGCCCGACCCGTCGCCGTTCATGCGCGGCTCGGTCGCGTGTACCGGCACGGAGTTCTGCTCGCTGTCGATCGTCGAGACGAAGAACCGGCAGGTCCGGTTCGCGCGCTGGCTGAAGGCCAACGTCGACCTCCCCGCCGACGTCGACGAGTTCCACATCCACCTCTCCGGGTGTACGGCCTCGTGCGCGCAGCCGCAGATCGCCGACGTGAGCCTGCGCGGGATGAAGACCCGCAAGGACGGGGACCCGGTCGAGGCGCTCGACGTGGGTCTCGGCGGCGGACTCGGCGAGAACCCGCAGTTCGCCCGCTGGGTCACCCAGCGCGTGCCCGCCGACGAGGTGCCGGGGGCGATCGCGAACCTGATAGACTCGTTCGCCGCCGAGCGCGACGAGGGCGAGTCCTTCCGGGCGTTCGTCGCTCGCCACGACGAGGACGAACTCGACGCCTTCGTGGAGCCGGAGGAGACCGACTACGAGGACCCGATGCTGCACAACACGAAGCGCACCTGGTACCCGTACGCCGAGAACGACTCGATGGAGGACGCGCCGTCGACCCCGGCGGACGACTGACGATGCCGGATCGCCTCATCCGCGTGAACGCCTACACGACCCTCGACCTCGTCGACGGCCGCGCTCGCGGCCACGAGTTCGAGAGCGACGCGCCCGGCGTCGTGAACGTCACCGCGCCGCGGGAGGACCCCGAACAGGTCACGCTGGAAGTCGAACTCGACAACACGGCGATCGACGACCTCGCTGCCCACGTCGACGAGATCGACCTCTCGCCCGCGCAAGCGAGAACGCTGGCCGAGGCGCTGGAGTCGACGGCGGACCGCGTCGAAGCCGCGAAAAGCGGTGACGGCGACGATTCCTTATAAACCAATGTGCGGTGGCGCGTGCCGACGAGCGCCCGCAGGGCGCGAGTCGCACGCGCGAGGGACGCCGCGAGCGCTCGCAGAGCGCGAGCGGCGAGGCTGGGGAGGCGTGAGGTGCTGTGCGGTGCGGGGAGGGACTCAAAGGGGCAGCCGCGAGGGCGAAGCCTGACGACGCAAGCACCACAGGGAGCGAACGGAGTGAGCGACCGAGGAGCGCAGCGAGTCACGCGAGTCCTCGCGGCTGGGGCTTTGGAGGTGTTCACCGTCGGTTCGGCATCAACGATTTATAAATGAGCGAAGGCTTTGGAAGTACTCGCCGTCAAGCCGAAGTTACGGATTTATAAGCGATCGAGAACGGCGTCGACAGCAACCACTTATAATTCTAGTCCGCGGATCGCGACGCTCCCCTCGTCGCCCTCACTCTCCTCGACACGCCCGATCACACGACCCCCGGTCTCGTCGGCCAGCGACTCGGCGTCATCTGAGTCAAGCGCCGCGACGAAGCCGGTCCCCATGTTGAACGTCCGGTGGATCTCCTCGTCGGAGACGCTCCCCTCCGACTGGACGAACTCGAAGACGGGCTGGGGGTCGAACGCGTCCTCGACGACGTACCGGTTCGCGCCGAGCCGCGTCAGGTTCGTCCAGCCGCCGCCGGTGACGTGGGCCGCGCCGCGCACGCCGCGCTCGCGCATCGGATCGAGCAGGTCGGTGTATATCGCGGTCGGCTCCAGAAGCGCGTCGCCGAGCGTCTCGTAGCCGTCGAACGGGCAGGGATCGCCGTAGGCGTGGTCGCGCGTGACGGCCTCGCGCGCCAGCGTGAGTCCGTTCGAGTGGATCCCCGACGAGCGCCAGCCGACCAAGGCGTCGCCCGGCTCCGCCCGGCCGTCGAACACGCCGTCCTTCGCGGCGAGACCGACGCAGGCCCCCGCCAGGTCGAGTCCGCGGATCACGTCGGGCATCACCGCCGTCTCGCCGCCGACGAGTTCCATGTCGGCCAGCTCCGCGCCGCGAGAGAGTCCCTCGCCGACCTGCTCGGCGAACCGCTCGTCCGGCTCGTCGACCGCGAGGTAGTCGACGAACGCGACGGGTCGGACGCCGGCCGCGACGAGGTCGTTGACGTTCATCGCGATACAGTCGATCCCGACCGTCGAGTAGTCGCCGAGCGCCTCCGCGACGAGCAGCTTCGTCCCGACGCCGTCGGTCGCGAGCGCGAGGTAGCGGTCGCCGATGTCGAGCAGGCCGGCGTAGTCGCTCCCGGAGTCGTCCGCGTCGGGGTCGGACCCGACCGCGCCGATCAGCGCCGCGGTCGCGGCCTCGCTCGCGTCGATGTCGACGCCCGCGTCTGCGTAGGTAAGTTCGTCGCCGTCGGTCGCCCCGCCCGATCCCTCGTCGTCGCCCCCGTCGCCCTCGGACATGTGTGTGAGACCACGCCCGCGGAGCAAAAACGCACCGTTCCCTTCGGGTTGGCGAGAGATGGGAAAGACGGACGCCCTCGGCTCAGAACGGCCCCCCGAACCCGAGTCCGACGACGAAGACGAGTCCGACCGCGAGCAGCACGGAGGGGACGAAGACGGCCGCCCAGACGAGCTTGCTCCAGTTCAGCACCGTCTTCCCGTCGAGGGGACCGTACGGGACGAGGTTGAACGCCGCAAGGAACGCGTTGATCGCGATCCCTCGGGAGCCGAGGATCGTGACGATATCGTTTCCGAGGAACCCCCCGAGCGCGAACAGCGGGACGAACGCGACCATCAGTCCGAGGTTCACGACCGGCCCGGCGAGCGCGATGTGGCCGTGTTCGCGCGGCGTCAGCCGCCCGCGGTGGTGGACCGCGCCCGGCGCGGCGAAGATGAACCCCAACAGCGAGCTCATCACGGCGATAAACAGCATGCTGTTGTCCGCGCGGAACTCGGCGACCTGGTCGTAGTGGACCGCGACCACCTTGTGTGCGACCTCGTGGAGGAGGAACGCGACCCCAGCGGTCGAGAGGGCGACGAACAGCGGCGGGAGCACGCCCGCGGCGACGATCCGGCCGATCCCGGCCGAGCCGTTCACGAAGAACAGCATGAACGCCACGCCGAGCGCGAGCCACGCCACGAGCAGGTCGCGGAGCTCGGTGCCGCTGAAGTAGAGACCCGCGATCCGCCGCCCGGAGAACGCCCCCGAGCCGCTCATGCGATCCCCCCACGGCGCCGCGGACGAGGTCGGCACCGTTGATCGCGCCGTCGACGAGCAGCCGTCCGACGTCCTCGACGCCGCCAACCTCCGCGCCGAACATCGCCGGGATGACGTACGCCGCGAACAGGAAGCTCGCGACGATGCTCCCGACGTTCGTCATCGCGACGACGACGATGAGCCGGAACAGCGGCACGTCGAGCATCGCGGAGATCAGCTCCGCGGGTGACCGCGTCTCGTCGCCCAGCAGGTCGTTGAGCGCGCCGATGTCGGCGACGTTCACGGTCAGACTCCGGAGTTCCACGTAGCCGGTGAACCAGCCGGGCGCGAGCAGCGGGTTGATCGAGGTCATCCACGCGACGGCGCCGCCGACGCCGGCCGAGAGCCAGCGCGCGCCGGCGACCTTCGCGAACGCGAACGCGAAGACGCCGTTAATCAGGAACCACGCCCCGAACAGCCGGATCAGGAACTCGTTTCCGGCGCCGCCGAGCGCCAGCAGGACGAAGAAGCCGACGAAGCCGACCGTGATCGCGTACCCGATCGCCTTCTTCCACGGGAGTCCTCTACCGGACTCCTGCCCGACCAGGTCCTCCATCGGCGGGAGGGTCGCGGGGTCGGCGAGGTACCGCTCGATCCCCGCCTGGTGGCCGGCGCCGACGACGGCGACCACGTCGTAGCCTGCCTCGCGGAGCGCGACGAGCCGGTGGGCGATGAACGCGTCGCGCTCGTCGATGAGCGCCTCCGCGCCGCCCGGGGAGAACTGCCGGAACTCCTCCATCATCATCGTCACCACGTCCGTGTCGGTGAGGTCGGCGGCGTCCAGCTCCTCGATCCCGCCGGCCTCGGCGTCGACGTCGCCGCCGGCGAACGCGCCCACGGCGAGCGCGAGGAAGCCGCCGACGACCAGCCCGAGTCCGATACCGATCCCGAAGCCGCCGATGGCCGTCACGGCGAAGCCGCCGAGGTACGTCGAAACGACTCCGTCGGCGACGCCCGTGACCCCGGCGGCGACGCCGAAGGAAAGCCCCGTACCGACCGCGGCGTAGAGCCGCTGATCCGGGGAGAGGGCGAGCGTGCCGACCTGGTCGACGACGATGCCGACGGCGAGCGCGACGAGGACGCCCGCGGCGACGCTCGTCAGCACGGCGTTCGTGATCCCGACGGCGCCGCCAAAGAGACCGATCGCCGGCCCGGCGAGGATCCCGACGACCAGGCCGCCGATCACGCCGGCGACGCGCGGGTCGCTGACGCCGAACGCCAGCCCGCCGACGAGCCGGAGCTTCTCCGTGATCGTCATGCGCGCCCAGAAGCGCTGGATCGTGGTCTGGATGTCGCGGTCGACGAGGGCGACGTCGATCCCGAGCGACTCGGCGACGTCGACGGCGGCCTTCATGTCGGCGCCCGGCTCGATGTCGAACCGCTCGCCGAGCTGGGTCTGGACGTACGAGAGCATCCAGTACGCGAGGAACTGGAACACCGTGTTCCCCTTGAGTAAGTCGCCGGCGTCGAGGTCGTCCGGGGTCTCGCCGTTGAGCTGGCGGTAGCGCCCCTCGTCGAGTTCGACGGCGACGACGTCGGGCCGCTCCCGCTCTATCGTCTCCTCGACCTCGTCGACGGAGCGCTCCGACACGTGCGCGGTCCCGACGACCGTGACTGTCCCTTCGTCGCCGGCGGGGTCACCGCGCGGCTCCGCGTCGAGGTCGCCGCCGTCGGTCCGCGGGGACCCGTCGGTCGACGGGGTCGCCTCGTCGCTCCCCCGTGACGTCTCTGTCATCATCCGTCGTACTCGGTCACCGCGTTTAGGGTTTGTGAGTCGGTGTCGAAACTCGACGTCGCCGCCGCCGACGCGCCGCCCCGTCCCCGACGATCCAACAAATTTGTATTCTCACGGGTCTCACTCCTTCGCATGTCCCGGCTGTTGCCCTCCCTGCCGGATACGCCCCCCGAAGAGCGCGAGCCGCGCGTCGTCGGCGTCGACGACGACGAGGCGGACGACCTCATCGCGGCTCTCGGCTCCGAGACCGCGCGGGCGATCCTCTCGACGCTCCACGACCGTCCGGCGACCAAGTCCGAACTCGCCAAAGAGGTCGACACCTCCCTTCAGAACGTCCAGTACCACCTCTCGCGGCTCGACGAGGCCGACCTCGTCGACGTCGTCGACACCGCCTACTCCGAGAAGGGCCGCGAGATGGACGTGTACGCCGCCGCGGACGAACCGCTCGTGCTGTTCGCGGGCGGCTCCGAGGAGTCGACGGGGATCAAGACCGCGCTCATGCGCTTGCTCGGCGGCTACGGGATAATCGGTCTCGCCGCGGTCGCGGCCCAGCGCCTCCTCGCGGTCGGATCGCTCGGCGGTCCCTCGGTCGGCGGCGACGCGGGGACTGCCACAACCGACGCGGCCGACGGGGCCGACGGGGGCGCGGCCGACGGACCCACCATCGAGAGCGCCCCGGACCAGAACACCGCCGCCGAGAGCGCCGACGGCGCGATCGAACTCGTCGGCGATCCGCTCAGGGAGTACGCCGTCTCGCTCGTCGAGCCGGGGGTCGTCTTCTTCGTCGGCGCCGCGCTCGTGTTCACGCTCGCGTGGGCGTACTGGTATCGGGCGTCGAACCGGTAGGGCCGCGATCGGGCGTCGAATCGGTAGAGCCGCGCCCCGGACCGGGAGGCCGAACTTCGAATCCGGCTCGCGCGTGGGACAGCTATTCAAGCCGCCGCCACCACATTCGCGTATGGAACACGAAGCCGAGGTCGTCGGGGTCGGGGCGGGGTCGGCACCGAGCGGCGACGTCCCGGCGGTGATCCTGTCCGCGCGCGGCGAGTACGTCCCGATCTTCGTCAGTGGCGACCAGGCTCAGTCGATCGGGATGGCGCTGGAGGGCGAACCGTTCGACCGACCGCTCACTCACGACCTCCTCGTCGACATCCTCACCGAGTTCGGCGGCGCCATCGACCGCGTCCGCGTCGACGACCTCCACGACGGCACCTTCTACGCGAAGGTCGACGCCGAGCGCTACGACGACGGCGAACCCGAGCGGTTCGTCTTCGACGCGCGCCCCTCCGACGCGCTCGCGCTCGCCGTGCGCGTCGACTGTCCGGTCGTCGTGACCGACGGGGTGATAGACGAGGCGGGCCGACCGCCGGATTCGGTCCAGTTCGGCGGCGACGGCGACCCCTCCGAGGAGCGCTGAATCGCCTCCCGGGCCTGCGTTCCGAAGCCGGTCGTTCAAGTCGCCCGCCCTCCCACGACTGGCATGGACGAGACGGCCACGCTCGCCTCATCGCACACCGAGATGACGGAGATGCTGCTGCCGAACGACACGAACAACCTCGGCCGCGCGCTCGGGGGCGCCGTGTTGCACTGGATGGACATCTGCGGGGCCATCGCCGGCATGCGATTCTCGAACCGACAGGTGGTCACCGCCTCGATGGACCACGTCGACTTCATCGCGCCCATCGAGACCGGTGAGGTCGCGATCATCGAGGGGTACGTGTTCAACACCGGCCGGACGAGCGTCGACGTGAAAGTCGACGTGCGCGCCGAGAACCCCCGCACCGACGAGACGCGCCGGACGACCACCTCCTACTTCACGTTCGTCGCGCTCGACGACGAGGGACGACCGACGCCGGTCCCCGACCTGGAGTGTCCGACCGAGGACGAACGGGTGCTCCGCGACGACGCCCTGGACGGGCGAGAGGAACAGCTCCGGCAGGTCGTCGAGCGCTACGATCTCTGATCCGACGCGGCCCGGAAGCCTACTTCTCGGAACCCGCGACCCTCATTCTCCAGATCCCGCGACGACCTCGACGGTCGCGTCCGGGTCGTCAGTCCCCGTGACCGCCGCCTCGTGGGCCGCCAGCGCGCGCTCTGCGAGGGCGTCGAGCGCGTCGCCGGCATCGCCGCCGCGCTCGTCCCGTTCCTCGCTCGCGAGGTGACTCGGACAGCCGCAGTCGGAGGCGCCGAACCGCGCTATCGGCCCGGTCGGCAGCCGCTCGGCGACCGCGCACTCAACGTCGACGCCGACGCTCCGCACGACGCGGTCGATCCGCGCGGCCGGATGGCCGAGCAGGTAGTCGACGTGCCAGTGGCGGACGTCGTGGTCGCCGCGCGCGGTCCGGCGGTGTCTGTCGACCCGGGAGAAGCCGCCGGCACCGAGCGCGCTCCCCGTGTAGGCGTACGCGCCGGCCGGGAGGTCACACTCGCCGAGCGCGCCCGCAGACAGTGTCGCGTCCGCTTCGAGGTCGACGACCAGCGTGTAGCTGCCCCCCTCGGCGTCGCTCATCGACCGATCACCGCCCGAGCGTCGACCGCCGCGATGTCGACCACCAGAGCGTCGACCGCCCGGGAATCGGTCGTCGGAGTCGCCGCCGCGCTCACGACAGCGCGGCCGGCGCCTCGTCGGCGGCCGCCCGGAGCGAGGTCACCATCTCGCCCGCGTCGTCGTCGAGCGGGTAGGTGTCGTGGAAGTCCGCCGGGTCGCGGTCGCGCCCCGACAGCGCGCCGACGGCGCCGGCGATGCGGTCGTAGTTGTCGCGGACGAGTCCGCCGACGATCCCGGGCGTCCCGGCGCGCTCGGCCAGCTCCTCGGCGGCCGACCGGCCCGCGTACACCCGTCGCTCGACGGGGTCGACGAACACCATCGCGAACGGGCGCGAGCCGAACTGCGCGTCGAGGAACGGGCCGACCGGGTCGGACTCCCACGGGACCGCGACGACCCCGTCGAGCCGACGGAGCGCGACCGCCGCGACCGAGCAGTACGGGCAGTCGCCGTCGAAGATCAACACCGGAGCGTCCGCGCTGTCCGGGTCGGTAGCCATGCGAGAAGATACGGTCTCGACCGGCTTAAGCGGCCGGTCGGCGGCTGTCGAGTCGGCGGAAAGGGCGTCGAACGCGCTTAATGCGAGTGGCCGAGCGCCTCTTCGAGCGGCTGTCCGAACCGCTCCTCGAACAGCTCCGCGGCCGTCTCGTTCATCTCCGCGATGTCCTCGGGCACGTCGCCCTCGCTGTGGTGGACGATGACGTGCGCCTGCTGGGCCATCGCCTGGACGACCACGTCGGAGACGACCGCCGTCGCCGGCTCGCCCTGCTCGCTGAGGACGTCGACGAGTCCGGCGGGCAGTTCGAACGACTCTTCGTCACCGTCGGGACCGGTGACCGTGTAGGTCTCGGTTTCTCCCATACGCGTGGGTCGCGGTCGCGACATAAGGGTCTGTGGAAACCGGACGGGAGCCGGGCCACGACCGGGAGACGCACGCGGCGGGCCGACTTACCCGTGCGCCGATATCGCCTTCACCGAGAAGCCGGAGCCGACGATGCTCGCGAGGTACACCGTGATGGCCGTGACGACGATCGACCCCCCGGAGGGAAGCCCGAGACCGATCGAGACGGCGAAGCCGCCGAGCACCGACAGCTGGCCGAATATCACCGCGAGGTACATCGTCTCGCGGAAGCTCCGGGCGACCTGCGAGGCGGCCGCGACTGGGACGACGAGCATCGCGGCGACGAGGATGACGCCGAGCACCTGCATCGCGCCGACGACGACGACCGCGGTCAACACCACGAGCAGGGTGTTGTAGCCGGTGACGTTCAGCTGCGCGACCCGCGCGGCCTGCTCGTCGAAGGTGATGAAGAGGAGCTGTTTGTACGTCAGCGCCACGCCCGCGACGACGATCAGGGAGAGCGCGCCCATCAGCCGCGCGCCCTCCGGCGTGACGACCGCGAGGTTCCCGAACAGGTAGCCCTGGATGTTCACCCCAGTCAGGCCGTCGCCGTAACTGATGATCAGCGTCCCGACCGCGAAGCTCCCGCTGAGCATGATCGCGATGGGCACGTCGCCGTAGGCGTCGGTGCGGTCGGTGAGCCACTGGACCACGAGCGCGCCGAGGATGCCGACGACGAGCGCGACGAGCAGCAGCGACCCGTTCCACCCGGTCGAGGAGGTGACGAGGATCCCGATCGCGACGCCGGCGAACGCGGTGTGCGCGAGCGTCTCGCCGATCAGCGCCATCTCGCGGTGGACGAGGAACGAGCCGACGAGCGGGGCGACGACCCCGACGAGCACGCCGACCGCCATCGACTGCCACATGATCGGGTGTCGGAACACGTTCGTCCCGAACGCGGCGTCCATCCCGCGCCCGAGCGAGCGGAACGCGGCGTACAGGTCGCTCGCGACCGGGAGGTCCTGCGCCCAGTACAGCAGCACGAACCCGAGCATTCCGGCCGCGACGACCGCGGTGAGACCGATTCCGACGAGCTCCGCGGTCCGGCGGAGTCCGCGGTCGGACCGGGACGACCCGCCGCCGTCCGGTGGTGTCTCTCCGCTCATCAGTGGTGGTGGTGGACGACCTGTCCGGTCGTGCCGTACGCCTCCGCGAGGGCGTCGCTCTCGACGAACGACTCGGTGTCCCCGTGGTGGTACAGCTCGGTGTTGACGCAGGCGATGCGGTTCGCGCGGTCGGTGACGACGCCGATGTCGTGCTCGATGAGGATGATGGTGATCCCCTCGTCGTTGAGTTCGTCGAGGAGGGCGTAGAAGGCGTCGCGGGACTCGGCGTCGACGCCGACGGTCGGCTCGTCGAGCGCGAGCAGGTCCGCGTCGCTCGCGAGGGCCCGCGCGATGTACGCCCGCTGCTTCTGCCCGCCGGACAGCTCCGAGACGAGGCGGTCGGCGAGGTCGCCGATGCCGACCGTCTCGATGGCGTCCGCGACGGCGGCGCGGTCGGCCGCGGAGAGCGGTCCCCGTCCGGCGTGTGCGAACCGACCCATCGTGACGCACTCGCGGACGGTGACCGGCATCGCGCCGCCCCGGCTCGTCGCCTTCTGGGAGACGTAGCCGATCCGGCCGCCGTCGTCGAACTCGTCGACGGGGCGGCCGAACAGCTCCACGGACCCCTCGTCCGGCTCGTGAAGCCCGAGCATGAGGTGGAGCAGCGTGGTCTTCCCGGAGCCGTTCGGCCCGACGAGACCGAGGAAGTCGCCCTCCTCGACCGTCAGGGAGACGTCTCTCACGGCGACCGTGTCGCCGTAGGCGAACGTCACGCCGTCGAGGTCGACGATTTCGCTCACTGCGTGTGCCCGATCTGGGCCGGCCGCACGTTTAGCTCTTTTACTCCGTAGTCGGCGCCGCTGTCACCCGACCGCTCGACGGCAGACGCGGGAGGGGACCGGCTCACTGCGCGCCGAACGCCCGCTCAAAGGCGGGGACGTTGATCTCGGTCATCTGTTCGAGGTAGCCGTACCCGGCGTCGTTCCACTCGCGGGTCGTCCCCCCGGCGGGCGTGACGGGGACCGCCTCCGTCGCGCCGCTGTTCTCGACGATCGACTCGGCGAGCCTGGGCGACTGGAAGCGGTCGTACAGCACGACCTCGATCCCCTCGCTGTCGACGAGGTCGATGGTGTCGGCGATCTCCGTCTGCGTCGGCTCGTTCTGCGGCGAGACGCCGACCGGCGAGTGGAGCCGGAACCCGTAGCGCGCCTCGAGGTACTGGAAGGAATTGTGGCCCGCCAGCACCGCCACGTCGCGCGCGGCCTCGTCGGCGACCGACTGGAAGGCGGCGTCGACCGCGTCGAGTTCCTCCGCGTACGCGTCGGCGTTGTCGGCGTACGCGTCGGCGTTGTCCGGGTCGGCCTCGCCCAGCCCCGCCGCGATGTTGTCGACGATGTCGGCGGCGAACACCGGGTCGACCCACACGTGGGGGTCGTAGCCGCGCCCCTCGTCGTGTCCGTCCTCCCCGTCGTGGTCCCCGCTCTCGTCGTGGTCCCCGCTCTCGTCGTCGCGTTCCTCGCCGCCGTGCGAGTGGTTCCAGTCGAGGAGGTCGCCTTCCAGCCCGGCGAGTCCGTCGATCACGGCGACCGTGTCGTAGTCCGCCTCCAGCGTTCCGGCGAGGTCCTGCGCCCACGAGAACTCCGGGCTGTCGAGGTAGACGAACGCGTCCGTCGCGGCGACGTCCGCGGCGAGGTTGCCGTCCGGCGTCCAGCCGTGGCCCAGTTGCCCCACGTCGACCGGGTCCTCGAAGCTCGCGCGCTCGCTCGCGATCTCGTTCGCCCAGTCGTTGGGGGTGAAGAAGGCGGCGTAGCCGGAGTCGAAACCTCCGGTACCGCCGTCTGCGCCGCCGGAACACCCCGCCAGCGACGCCGCCGTCCCCGCGGCCGCGACTCCGGCCCCGCGCCGCAGCACCGACCGCCGTGAGTGAGTCATACCGATCTGTAGCGCCGGTTAACAGAAAAAGGTTATTACTTCACAACACTATATTAATAACTCGGCCGCCGAGAGCGCCCTTGCTTAACAACTCGGCGTCCGGGACGCGGCGAGAGCCGCCGCGGGTCACTCGGTGAGGTCGACGACCGTCGCGTCCGCGAGTTCGGCGAGCGTCTCCGGCTCGACCGCGAACACCGCGCTCGGCGTCCCCGCCGCGCCGTAGACGGTGTCGTATTCGGTGAGCGTCGGGTCGAAGACGGTCGGGAGCGCGTCGTCGTGACAGACTGGCGGGACGCCGCCGATGCTCCAGCCGACGACCTCGCGGATGCGGCTCGGGTCGCCCATCCCGGCGGCGTCGGCGCCGAAGTGGTCGGCGACGGCGTCGAGGTCTAACCGGTTCGCGCCGCTCGTGATCGCCGCGACGAGTGCTCCGTCCCGCTTGCCGCCCGAAAGCGACACGACGATGGTCGACGCGATGGCGCCCGTCTCGCAGCCGACGGCGTCGGCCGCGGCGGCCGCCGTCTCCGTGCCCGCCTCGAACTCCAGCACGTCGAGGTCGACCTCGTACCGTTCTCGCGTCCGTTCCTCGAACTCCGCCGCGCGTGGATGCCGATGCGATCCGAGCCGCGTCCCGCCGGTATCAAGCTCTCGAAGGCGGTGAAACTGCGCGGACTCTCGGCCGGTGTCGGAGGTGGTCAGAGACCGTCAGCGGGTCCGAAGCTCGTCTTTGTCCTTGACCACGCGGGCGTCCCCCTCCCCCGACGTGACCTCGTTGACGAGGTCGTACAGGTCGTTCTGGAGACCGGCGGGGAAGGTGAGCACGCCGACCCACGAGCCGTCGTTCTGCCACTCTTCGCGCTCTAAGTCGCCGAACTCGCGGATCTGCGCCTGGCCGGACCCCGCGTAGTCGGCCGGGAGCTGAACCGCCATCGTCACCTCCTCGAACCGGATCGGGATCACCGGACGCAACGCTTCGAGTGCGTCGTCGACCTGGTTTTCCACCGGCTCCATCGGGTCGATCTGGAACCCCGCCTCCTCCAGCGCGCGCTCGATCCGCTCGGGCGGGTGCGGGGAGTCGTCCATCTGCGGGTTCACGGCGTTTCGAGTGATGGTCGTGACGAGCTGGTTGTGCTTCCGCTCTTCGCATCTCCGCGCGCTGCTCGGCAGTGATCTGTATCTCCCCGCGCTCGACGACCTCGGGGATGATTTCGAGCGGGTCTGTGGTGCCGAAGACGGTCTCGAGGTCCTCCTCGGCCGGCCGGTCCCCCCGCGAGGCGTTCTCGAAGACGTCCTCCGCGGCGATGACCTCCTCTAGGTCCCCCTCGAACTCCCCGCGTTTGATCGCGAGCGCGGCGGCGGGGTCGATCAGGACCTCGAAGCGCTCCCCGTGTGACTCCAGTCGGGCCGTCACGGCCTCGTCGAGCGAAATCATACCGAACGCTACCACCCCCGCGGGCAAAAAGCCTCCCGCCGGATTACCCGTCCGCCGCCGGCCGCTCATCGTCCCAGTCCGCGCGACACGACTCCGAACAGAACTGTCGATGGACGGCGTCGTCGCCGTCGACCCACGTGACGGTTCGGCGCCCGGTCCCCAGCGCCGGCTCGCCGCACGTCGCACAGCGCGGCGCGGACTCCTCGTCGACGTCCTCCTCGAGCTCCGAGGTCGGATCCACCATACTCCCCCGTACGCCCGCGGGCACTTGAACCCGCGAAGGGCGGCAAGTTCTGGCCGCGGCTCGCGGCCGTCCGCGCGACTCCTCGACCGGAGCCGTTCGGCCGCTATCGCGTCGTCCGCGCGTCGCGGTCGGCCGCCTTCCGCGACGGGTGCTTGACCGCAATCTCTCGGTCCGCGCTCGGGCCGACGACGGTGCGCTCGCGGCCGTCGGGCCACCGCACGTCCACGCGCAGCGGCTCGGCGTCCCCCAGCCCGAAGTGCGCGACCGGCTCCGTCTGGCAGAGGCACCCGCCCCCCGCGTCGACCGTCCGCCGCTGAACGCCGTCGGCGGTCTCCAGCGTGACGACGGCGCCCCGCGCCGGCGCGCCGTGCCGCGTCGTCGGGCGCACGCGGAGCCAGCCGGCGTCCGCCGCGTCGGGGTCGCTGTACGCCGTCACCGGCTGCGCGGCGACTTCGCCGTGGACGACGAGGAGCTCGAGCGCGCCGTCGCCGTCGAGGTCGGCCGCAACCGCGCCGGTGCCGAACCCGTCCGGCTCCGCGGCCGCGCCGAGCGGGGTAGACTCCCAGCGCGACGACTCGCCGGAGCCGTCCACTCGCTCGAACAGCCGGTTTTCGGCGCCGCAGACGTTGAAGAACAGCTCCTCGCGGCCGTCGTTGTCGAAGTCCGCGGCGACCACCGTCCGGACCGCGCCGGCGTCGCGGAGCGCGGGCGGTGCCACGTCGTCGTACTCGCCGCCGGGCGCGCAGCGAAGGAGGCGGCTCGGCGCCGCCTCGTTGCCGACCGCGAGCGCGAACGTCCCACCCTCGTCGACGAGCGCAGCGCCGCGCGTGTCGCCCGCGGGATCCGAGAGGTCCGGCCCGCCGTCGGTCCGGGCGTAGTGGCCGTCGCGGTTGCGAAAGAGTCGGTTCGGTCCCTCCTCGACGCCCGCGAACAGGTCGCCCTCGCGGGAGCGATACGGGACCGCGAGCAGCGAGCGACAGCCCCCCTCGACCTCCAGCCCGACCGCCTCGGCCATGTCGGTGATCTCTCCGTCGTCCCCGAGTTCGTAGAACGCGAGCGGGGCGGCGTACCCGGAGACGGCGACGCCGTAGCGCCCCGTCCCCAGCCGGTCGAGGGCGGCGACCGACCGGCCGGCGCGGACGTCGATGCGGTCGGCGTTGACCTCCCGAGCGAACACGTCGGTCCAGCGGTACCGGTCGGCCTCCAGTCGGCTCAAGAGCAGGTCGGGGTCGCCGCCGTCGACGCCGCGCGCGCAGTTGTGGACGTACACCTCCTCGCAGCCGTCGGCGTCGAGGTCGGCCGCGCACACGCCCATCCCGTGGCGCGTCCCGTCGGCGACGATGCCGCAGGCGGTGTCGGCGAAGCGGTCGCCCTCTCGGGCGTACAGTCGGTTCGGCTCGCCGTAGCCGGCGACGAGGACCAGCGGCCCGTCGCGGCCGGGGGTCACCGCGACGCCGTACCCGCGCATCGGGCGTCCGTCGTCGACGAGCGCGGACCGCTCCGTGAACATGACCGCCCGTCACCGCTCCGAGGATATGAACGCACGGGTTGGATACGGACGGCGTCGGCCGGGAGGAAATTAGTGTCGAGGCTACAGGTTCCGCTCGATGTAGCGGTTCATCCGCGAGAGCCGATCCGTATCGAACGTCCACAGGCCGCGCCAGACGCGGGGCTCGCTCTCCACCGCGAGGAGTCCGACGCCCCCCTCGATCCCCCGCACGAGGTCGCTGTCCGGGTCGTTCTCGGCTGAATGCGGCCCTTCCGGCGGTCGATATACAACGAACCAGCTGTCGGTGAAGTCGGAGTCGTCGCCGGCGTGGATCACCGCGTCGAGGTCCGTCGGGAGTTCGTCCGGGACGCCGTAGAGGTGCGTGTCGACGCCGGTGTCGGCGATCCGCTCGTAGACGGTCCGCGTTCCGACCTCGTCGTCGATGCGCGAGAGCCGCTGGAACGACGAGCGGAGGGTGCCGTCACCGGCGGTCCACGCCGCCCGCTCGATGAATCGCGAGACGGTGATGAGGAGCAGCTTCTGTCGGTTCGACTCGGGATACCCGCGGAGCGTGAACGTCGCGTCGTCGAGACCGCTTATCACCGACGGGAGGTCGACGTCGCTCAGCGACCGGCTGCCGGTGATGTAGAGGTCCGAGTTGACGAAGAGCACCGCGTCGCCGAGTTCGGTGAGCGTCGAGCCGGCGACCACCTCGTCGCCCTCCATGAGCAGCACGAGGTTCTCGATCTCGTCGGCGTCGCCGCCGTCGAACGGGACGCCCTCGTGGCGGCGGAGCACCTCGACGTCGATGGACGGGACGACCTCGTCGTCGCCGTCGACCGCGCCGGTCGACGCCAGTTCGCGGGCGGTCAGGCCGACGCTCCGGTCCGTCTCGACTGCTCCCGCGCCGTCGGTCAGGCGGTCGTCGCCCGCGCCGTCAGTCACGCGGCCGTCGCCCGCGCCGTCAGTCAAGCGTTCGTCGCCCGCGCCGTCAGTCACGCGGCCGTCCACCACTCGCACTGCGTCGTCGCCGAACGTGTCCACGAGCATGTTCAAAACGGGATCCGGGTCGGTGCGGTTGACGACGACCAGGGAGCGCTCGGGTCCGTCGAAGCGATCGAGAAACTGTTCGAGAGTCACGTGTTCCGCACTGAACGGGTCCGAGTCATAAGGATTCCCGCACAGTTATCGGGGTTGAGAACGGAATATTCGGGCGGTCGGGCGGTCGCGCTCGCAGTCCGTCCGGCGACCGCTCACCCGAACCGTCTACGCGCCCAGCGTGTCCTCCAGCAGCTGGAGGGGGTGTTCGATCTCGTAGCCGGTTCCGTGTTCCATCTGCATCGCGCAGGTCGGACACTCCGTCATCCCGACCTCGCCGTCGGCGTCCTCCATGTGCTCGAACATCTCCGCGCCGATCTCCATCGACTTCTCGTACTTCTCCTCCTTCCAGCCGTAGGTGCCGGAGATGCCCGAACAGGAGTCGCCGACGTCCTCCATCTTCACGCCGTCGACGTCGCGGAACGTCTCGACGGCCTGCCGAGAGAGCCCCTGGTTGCGGGCGTGACACGGCGCGTGGTACGCGAACTCGCGCTCGTCGTCCAGCCCGCCGGCGGCGTCGAGCTCGCCCTCCAGGTCCTCGTGGACCCGGAGGTACTCCAGCGCCTCGAAGGTGTGTTCGGCGAGGTCCTCGATCCCGTGGAGATCGAACAGCTCGGGGTACTCCTGCCGGAGCGACATCGAACAGGAGGTACAGGAGGCGATCACGTCGGCGCCCTCGCCGATGGCCTCGACGAGGTTCTCGACGTTCGTCTCGGCGTGCCGGCGGGCGTCGTCCAGCATCCCGTTCGCGAACATCGGGGTGCCGGAGCACTTCTGGGGCGGCACCATGACCTCGTAGCCGAAGTGCTCGTAGACGCGCACCATCGCCTTGCCGACCTCGGGGGTGTTGTAGTTGGAGTAGCAGCCGTGGAAGTACGCCACGCGCTTGTCGGGGTTCTCCACCTTCGCGCCGCCGCGCGCCTTCCACCACTCGCGGAACGTCTCCGTGGCGAACTCGGGGAAGTCGCGCTCCTTGGGGATCCCCATCACCTTCTCCATCGCCCACCGCGCCGGGCCGAAGTTCATCGCGAACGACGCCGTCCGCGGGAACTTGCTCGCGAGGCTCGCGGACGTGCGGTAGTTCGCTAAGATCCGGTTCCGGATGTACTCGACGGAGAGCTTCTCCATCTGCCGCTCGACGAACTGCCCGCGGGCCTCGTTGTCCGATCTGCGAGAGCGGCACCGAGGAGGGGCAGGCGTCGTCACAGCGCATGCAGTTCGAACAGGAGTTGATCGACTCGTCGATGTCGTGGTCATCCTTCCGCTTGAGCCGCCACTGCTCCGGTCCCTGGAACTTCGGCCCGGGGAACTCGTCGTCGACCTCCGCCACCGGACAGGAGGTGTCACAGCTCGTGCACTTGTAACAGGAGTCGGCCCCCTCGCGGAGGTCGAGGTCGCCGCCGGGGAACACGTCGACGGGGTCGTACGCGTCCGGGTCGAGTTCCGTCGAGTCGGTCCCGCCGGCCGCGCTCTCGGTCCCGCCCCCGGCGCTCTCGACGCCGCCGTCGGTGGCGGCGCGCTCCGCGGCGCGTTCGCCGGCGGAGCCGTCGCCGCCGACCGGTCCCGCGTCGCGGGCGCCGATGGCGTCCGCCTCCGGAATCTCCCCCTCGTCGGGGACGAAAATCGACGGCTGCTCGTCGCGGCCGGCCTCCGGCACGCCCGGGACCGGTCCGTCGCAGCCGCAACCTCCCGTGTCGCGCCCGCCGCTCGATTCGTTCGCCCCGTTCGAGTGCTCTGCGTCTCCGTCGTCGTCCGTGTGTCGTGTCATTGGGTCGCCTCCGTCGCCGCCTGCCGCCCGGCCACGATGCCGGTCGCGAGCGACACCCCGCTCGCGGACTTCTCTCTCGCCGCGTCCGCACCGCCGACGACGCCGCCGGCCGCGAACACGTTCTCGTACTGTGCCTCCCCCTCGGCGTCGGTGGGCCGACACCGCTCGTCGGGCCGTACCCCGAACCGCGCGTACGGCTGGTCGCCGAACGCGTCGTCGACGAACCACTCGTACCGGTCCTCCGGCTGGTCGACGTGGAGGTCGAAGACGGGTTCGCGGACGCCATCGCGGTCGGAGTCGAGCCCCTTCCCGACGAGACCGCCGGTCGCCAGCACGAACGCGTCGGCGCCGTACGGCGCCGTCCGCCCCTTCCGGTCGACCGCCACCGACTCCACCCGCCCGTCGGTCGCGGACTCGACGCCGACGACGGGGTTGCCGGTCTCGAACCGGACGCCCTCGGCGTCGAGCGCGTCGAACAGCCGGTCCTCCAGCCTGAGTCCGGGGAGGCTCGGCGGTCCCATCGGGATCTCGAAGACGTCGGCGCCGAGCCGGTCGGCGAGTTCGGCGCGGACCTCGTCCCCCTCGTCGTCGCCGAGGAACGCCGGGAAGCCGACGCGCTCGACGCGGTCGACGCCGCCCGACTCGTCGACCACGTCGTGGAGGTGCGGCGAGACCGCCTTCGCGAGCGCCTCGCGGGCGGGAACCCCGTCGATCTCCTCGTCGTGGTCGAGCGCCTTCGCGAGGCGGGTGACCTTCGCGTCGGCGCGGAACGCCTCCGCGAACTCGACCTCGGCCCCCGCGGCGTCGAACGGGACGCCAGCGGCCTCCAGCCGCCCCGCGAAGGCGCGCGCGTCGTACTCCGTCAGCGACCGGAACCCGACGACCAGCATCGGTCGGTCGTCGCTGGCGAGTCCCGCCTCGGCGGCCGCGGGGTACCGCGCGGTCGGCTTCACCGCGCCGCCGAACGTCGGCACGAGCGCGTTGCGGTCGGTGTGTCCACCGCGGTACGCGTCGCCCGCGAGGTCGTCGAAGAGGTCGAGTCCGTCGCGGAGCGCGTCGGCCCCCACGACCTGATACGGGTGCGACTCCGGGAGCCGCTCGATCCCTTCGTACGGGTCCGCGAGCGGTCCCTCCGGGTCGGGCCACTCGTCGGGGTCGAGTTCGCGCCCCGCGGTCGGCGGCCCGTCTCGGAGGGGCTTGGCCGGCTCCGTCGCCGGGACGTAGCCGAGCGCGTCGATCAGTCCCGAGGCCTGCCGCAGCGTGCTCGCCTTGTGGGAGACGAGCCGCACGTCCGCGCCCTCGCGGGCCGCCGACACCGCGGCCGTGATCGCGGCGAGACCGCCGCCGACCACGAGGACGTCGCTGTTTATCGCCATCAGCGCCCCCCGTCCGTGGTCGCGTCGTCACTTGCGCGGCCACCGTCGGTCGCCGCCGTTCCGGCCGAGCCGGACTCGTCGGTGCCGGGCGCGTCAGCGTCGGCGCCCGCGTCGAACGCGCCGAAGTCGACGTCTTTGTCGAGGTTCGCGGGGTCGCCGTCGCGGTTCATCGTCGTCGCGTGGAGCAGGTGGTTCAACATCGCCTGCGAGAGCTGCTCGCCCCACAGCGCGTGGCGCTGGCCCTTCCAGCGCTCCTGGTACAGCTCGTCCTCGGCGTCGCGGACGACGGGTTCTGGGTACTCCTCGGCGAGCTCCGCGGCGATCCGGTGGGTACAGAAGCCGCCCTGGCAGTTCCCCATCGAGGCGCGGGTCCGCAGGCGGACCGCGTTGAGGTCGGAGCCGGCGTCGCCGATGGCGTCCTGGACCTCCGCGCGGGTCACGCTCTCGCAGTTGCAGACGATCGGGTTCGGGTCGTACTCGTCGAGCACGTCGTCCGCTCGCGAGCCGAGCCGCTGGCCCGAGCGCCGCGCGACCGGCGACCGGAGGCCGAACTCGTCCATCAGCTCCTCCATGCGCGCCTCGCTCTCGGAGCCCGGCAGGGGGGCGTCGGCGGTGTCGCAGGTCGCCTCGTGGCCGAGGGTGTCACAGACGTGGTCGGAGATGGACTCGGCCATCATCCGGTAGGTGGTGAGCTTCCCGCCGACGATGGTCGTCATCCCCGGCAGGTCGTCGCGGTCGCCGTGGTCGAGCAGGAAGTAGTCGCGGGTGATGTCCGTCGGGTCCTCGGTGCCCGTTCCCGGCGGCTCGTAGAGGGGGCGGACGCCCCAGAAGGAGCGGAGCGTCCGGGCGTCTTCGAGAGCCGGGACCAGCTCCGAGAGGGTCTCGATCATCAGGTCGACCTCCCAGTCCTCCTCGGGGTAGTCCTCGGGGTCGTCGACCTCCTCGTCGGTTGTGCCGAGGATGCAGGCGGTCTCGTGGGGGACGATGATGTCGGCGTCGCCCTTCGGCCGACAGCGGTTGATCACGGTGTCGACCTGCCGGGTGTTCATCACCGTCATCACGCCCTTCGAGGGGCGGACCTCCACGTCGACGCCGGCCATCTCGCCGACGTTGCCCGCCCACGCGCCGGTCGCGTTGACCACGTGGCGCGCGCGGATCTCCTCGGTCGTCCCGGGTTCGCGGTGGACGCGCTTCCCGGGACCGGTCTCGTGTTCTATCTCGACGCCGACGACCTCACCGTCCTCGACGAGCACGTCGGTCACCGGGGCGTGGGTCTCGATCCGTGCGCCGTGTTCGCGGGCGTCGGCGGCGTTGGAGACGCAGAGGCGGAACGGGTCGACCGCGCCGTCGGGCAACGCGATGGCCTTCTCCACGTCGCGCGCGAGGTACGGCTCGCGGCGGCGCGCCTCCTCTCCGTCGATGACTTCGACGGGGATATCGCAGGCGCGACACCCCTCCAGCTTCTCTTGGAAGTACTCCTCGGAGTCCTCGGGCCGCTTGACGAACAGCCCGCCGGTCTCCTCGACGCAGTGGGCCGCGATGTCGCGGAGGACCATGTTCTCCTCGATACACTCCTCCGCGCTCTTCTGGTCCGAGACCGCGTAGCGACCCCCGCTGTGGAGGAGTCCGTCCGATCCGTCCGGTCGTTCCGTGCGTCAGGTTCCCCTTCTCGACGAGGACCGTATCGAGTCCGCGTCGCGCCAGGTCCCTGACGACGCCGCACCCCGTCGACCCCCCACCGACGACGACGACGTCCACTTGTCTATCCATGAAAGGTTCTTAGGCCACGACCACTTTACTTTACCTCCCGACGCGTCCTACCCATAACTATCAGGGACATTCAAGTAGTGTAATCGCTGTCGAAGCCGGTGTTTTTATATACTGGTCTTTTTCATCCGGGCCGATGTTCGGATTTCAACAGGAAGATTATTATGGTAGTACATTATGTTCACGACCGGCGTGGTAGCTTCCGTGAAGATATGTCGCGGCGGGGTCGATACGCCCCGCAGCCGTCTCGAGTCGGCTCCTGACGGGTCTGACTCGCCGGCCGCGCGACGCGGTAGCAGACGCGGCACCGGGGTCGCCCTCGACGGCGAGCGCGCCCCGAACACTGCCGCGCACGGACCAGCGCCACAGGAGGGATCCACAACATGACACAGTACGTCGGTGCGATAGACCAGGGGACGACCGGCACCCGATTCATGGTGTTCGACCACCAGGGGCAGGTCGTCGCGAACGCCTACGAACAGCACGAACAGATCTACCCGAATCCGGGGTGGGTCGAACACGATCCGACGGAGATCTGGGAGAACACCAAGCAGGTCGTCCTTGACGGCCTCGCCGACGCGGGACTCGACGCCGATCAGCTCGAAGCGATCGGCATCACCAACCAGCGCGAGACGACGGTCGTATGGGACAAAGACTCCGGGCGACCGGTCCACAACGCCCTCGTGTGGCAGGACCGCCGGACGACCGACCGCGTCGAGGATCTTCAGGAGGCGGGGAAAGTCGAGGATATCCGCGAGAAGACCGGCCTGGAGGCCGACGCGTACTTCTCCGCGACCAAGACCGAGTGGATCCTCGACAACGCCGAGCCGCTCAAGATGCGAGAGCTCGCGGGGCGGCGACCTCCGCGACCGCGCTCGCGCGGGCGAACTCGTGATGGGCACCATCGACGCGTGGCTCATCTACAACCTAACGGGCAACCACATCACGGACGTCACCAACGCCTCCCGGACGATGCTGTACAACATCCGGGACCTCGAGTGGGACGACGAACTCCTCGACGAGTTCGACGTGCCGAAGGAGATGGTGCCCGAGGTGCGCCCCTCCTCCGACGAGGACCACTACGGTCACACGGACGCCGACGGTTTCCTCGGCGAGGAGGTCCCGGTCGCGGGCGCGCTGGGCGACCAGCAGGCCGCGCTGTTCGGCCAGACCTGCTTCGACAAGGGCGACGCGAAGAACACCTACGGCACCGGTTCCTTCTACCTGATGAACACGGGAGCCGAGGCCGTCGAGTCCGACCACGGACTGCTGACGACGATCGGATTCCAGATGTCCGGTGAACCCGTCCAGTACGCGCTGGAGGGGTCCATCTTCATCACCGGCGCCGCCATCGAGTGGCTCGAAGACGTCGACCTGATCGACAACGCGGCCCAGACCGCGGAGCTGGCGCGGTCGGTCGACTCGACCGACGGCGTCTACATGGTCCCGGCGTTCACGGGACTCGGCGCCCCGCACTGGGACGGTCGCGCTCGCGGGACCATCGTCGGGATGACCCGCGGCACCGGCAAGGAGCATATCGTCCGGGCGACGCTCGAATCGATCGCCTACCAGACCCGCGACGTGGCCGAGGCGATGGAGGCCGACTCCGGCGTCGAGACCACGAGTCTCCGCGTCGACGGCGGCGCGGTGAAGAACAACTTCCTCTGTCAGCTCCAGTCGGACATCATCCAGACGGAGATCGCCCGACCGGAAGTCGACGAGACGACCGCGCTCGGCTCCGCGTACGCCGCGGGGCTGGCGGTCGGCTACTGGGACTCCGTCGACGAGCTCCGCGACAACTGGCAGATCGACCGGGAGTTCTCCCCGGAGAAGGACCAGGAAGAGGTCGACAAGCTGTACAACCGCTGGGGCGATGCCGTCGAGAAGTCCCTCGACTGGGCACAGGAGGAGTAATCCATGAACGAACTACTCCTTCAGGTTCCGGTCATCGGAATGGAGGTCGACCAGTTCCTCCTGCTCCTCATCACCGCCCTCGCGGGCGGGGCGTTCGGCGCCGCGATCGGCGCGCTTCCCTCGTTCATCTTCACCGGGTTTGTCGTCTTCCTCGGTGAGGGACTCAACGTCCTCCAGAGCCAGATCGGCCAGCTCGACGCGGTTCCGGCCGGCGAACTCGCGGTCGGCATCACCGGAGCGATCGGCTTCGGCCCGATCACCGGTCCGCACATCGCGTTCGCGGGCGGCGTGGCGGCCTCGGCGTACGCGGGGAAGAAGTACCCGAGATGAACCCCGATGACGGCGGCTACCACTTCGGGAAAGCCATCACGTACGCGTTCGGTACGAAGCCCGATATCCTCGCCGTGGGTGCGGTGTTCGGCGTGATCGGGATGCTGATCAATCAGGTCGCCAACGGCGTCTTCATCAACGTCTTGGAGATGACGCCGCCGACCGACTTCATCGCGGTGTCGGTGTTCGCGACCGCGTTCCTCGCCCGGCCCGTCTTCGGCTACCCGATCGTCGGCAAGCCGGCGGGCGACGGACTCCTCGACATGTCACCGTTCGAGCGTGGCGAGGACCACCCGAAGGCCGACAGCGGACAGGAGGAGCACGCCGGTCGCCCCGCGACCGAGCCGTGGCTCCCGCACCAGTACAAGTGGTCGGGCGTCACCGCCATCGGTCTCGTCGGCGGGGTTCTCGGCGGCTACATCTGGCTCCAGACGGGGAGCATCTTCCTCGGCTACGGTATCTCCGCGATGAGCCTGCTGTTCCTCAACCTCGGGGTCGAGAAGATCCCGGTGACCCACCACATCACGCTGCTCGGCGCGGTCGGCGCGGTCGTCATCGCCCCCGTCGCGGGGAGCGTCGTCGCGCTGCTGGCGGCGGGCGCCTTTGGGGCGCTCAGTGGCCTCGTGGGCGAGGTCACCCAGCGGATGTTCTACTCGCACTCCGGGACTCACGTGGACCCGCCGGCGATGGCCATCGCGATCATGATGCTCGGCGTGGGGATCCTCGCCATCCTCGGCGTCCTGCCGAACGCCGGGTACCTCTGAAACCGCGCGCGGGAGCCGACACCGCGTCGGCCCCCTCGTAGCGGTTGTGGACGGTTTACACGCGAAAGCACCCTCCAGACCAAGCCGCCGATCCAATGAGACTAGACCGGTTACGCGACCGACGCCGCCGCGCTCATTCCGGGAGCGACGGCAGTCGCCGGGGCGAGGCCGCCGCCGCTCGCGACGGCGACCTCACTCGCGACGGGGACAGCGGTCCCGACCGCGACCGGACTCGCATCGACTCCGCTTCGTGTCAGTTTTATTCAGCGATCACGGAGGGCCGGCCGTGAATATCGACGACCGGATCGAGCGACGGCTCGGCTACGACACCGGCCTGAGCGTGCTCGCCGACTTCGAGGCCATCTCACCGGTTTCTCACGCCGAGTCACCGGTCGGCCGCGGTCCGGCGATCGAGCGCCTGCTCGACGTGTTTGCCCCCGCCTTCTCCGGGTCGCTCCCTCCGAGCCTCTACGTGTATGGGCCGAAAGGGAGCGGGAAGTCGGCGGTCGTCTCCGCGCTGTTCGACCGCCTCTCGAGCCACAGCGGCCCGCGGCAAGCAATCCAGACGACGACGCGAGCGGTCGAGCCGACGATCCCCGGGTTCGTCTACGTCGACGCCCGGCACGCGTCGACCCGGTTCCGGCTGTACCACGCGATGCTGGCCGCGATGAGCGACGACCCCGTCCCCGACCACGGGATCGGCACCGAGGAACTGGCCGAATCGCTGCGCGACGTGATGCGGACCGGTCCCGATCTCGTCGTCGCCGTCGACCACACCAACGAGGTCGAGACGCCGCCGGCGTCGACGCTGATCGGCTGGCTCACCGACGTGGGCGAGCGGCTCGTTCCGGCGTGTCTCGGCCGCGACCCGCCGGACGCGATCGACTGGGAGCCGGAGACCACGGTCGAGTTCGCGAAGTACCGCCGGCACGTTCTCGTCGAGCTGTTGACGAGCCGGTGTTCGACCGGACTCGGCCGCGACGCGCTCACCCACGACCAGATCCGCGATATCGTCGAGTGGTCCGCGGGCGACGCCCACGACGCGCTCGCCGCCGTGATGGGCGCGGCGGTCAGCGCGGAACGGGCGGGCGCGTCGACGATTCGCTCGGCCGACGTCGACGTCGGCATCGAGGGCGTCCCGCGCCCCTGCGTGGCGCTGGGCCGCGTCCTCGCGCTCCCCGAGAGCCGCCAGCGGCTCCTCTACGAGCTCGCCGGTCTCTCGGACGACGAGCGCTCCACGGTCGGCGCGGCGACGGAGGCCATCGCGGCGCGCCCGGGGGTCGACCTCTCGGCGTCGACGGTGCGCCGCGTCCTCTACGAACTGGCCGACGCCGGCCTACTTGAACGCGTGACCGTGCGACCAGAGCGACGGCAAGGGGCGTCCCCGAGCCGGCTCGTTCCCCTTTTCCCGACCGTCGTCTTCCGCGAGCTGTTCGACCGACAGGCTCGGACCGGATAGTCCAGACTCGAACCGGATAGCTCAGGCTCGAACCGGATAGCCCGGGCTCGGACACCCCCGCCCGGCGCGCCCGCCGGGCGGATTCGGCTCCCCTCCGATCGAACGGAAGACAGTTGTCGCCGAGTCGCCGACTTCGGGTATGGTTCCGCCCCTCGCGCTCGACATCGACGGCACGCTGACGACGCCGACCGGCCGGATCGATCCGCGGGTCTTCGAGCTGTTGCCCGCGTGGGACGCGCCGGTCGTGTTCGCCACCGGGAAGGCGTTCCCGTACCCGGTCGCGCTCGCGCACTTCCTCGGCCGCGCGGAGACGGTGATCGCGGAAAACGGCGGCGTCGCGTACGCGGACGGCGAGACGACCGTCGTCGGCGACCCGGACGCGGCGCGGGCCGTCGTCGAGGCGTTCCGCGAGCGCGGCGGCGAGGTCGGTTGGGGCACCGGCGACACGGTGAACCGCTGGCGCGAGACGGAGGTCGCGCTCTCGCCCGACGCCGACGCGGCGCTCCTACGCGAGGTCGCCGCAACCGTCGACGACGTGGAGGTCGTCGACACCGGCTACGCCTACCACGTGAAGTCGACCGGGGTGAGCAAGGGCCGGGCGCTCGGCGTCGTCGCCGACGCGCTCGGAGTCGACCCCGCCGCGTTCGTCGCGGTCGGCGACAGCGAGAACGACGTGTCGACGTTCGGCGTCGCCGGCGAGTCGTACGCGGTCGCCAACGCGGACGACGCCGCCCGCGAGGCCGCCGACGAGGTGGTCGAGGAGGGGTTCATGGACGGAACGGTCTCGGTGCTCGACCGGTTGCGCGAGCGCGCCGAGTAGTCGCGGGGCGCCGTCTCGGTCGCGCCCCCGCCGCGGTCACTCCCCGCCGTAGGGATACCGCGCCGTCGCCCCGCACTCGGTACAGCGGACGACCACGCGCCCGGAGCGCGTCCGGACGCGACTCGTCTTGCCGGGGCGGAGGTAGACGGCGCAGTCGTCGCAGGCGCGCCTGGAGAGTTCGGCGGGGATCCCGCAGCGGTTCCGCTCGGCGATCCGGCGGGCGCGGGCGACGTACTCGCGGGCGCGGTCGTACTCGTCGTCGACGACCGCCTCGCGGGCGAGGACGAACAGCCGCTCGATCCGCTCCGCCGGAATTCCCATGTCACGGTGGCCGACGCGCGACGGCAAAGAGGTTGTTATCCGGGTCGGGCGGGGCACCAGCGCGGACCGCTCTGGCGCTTCGAACCCACCGCGGCGGCCGCGACCCGCACGCTTTTTTATCGGTCCGACTCAACCGAGCGGTATGAAGGAATCCCTGATGGACGTGATCTGCTGTCCGCTCGACAAGGCGGCCCTCGAACTCGACGTCGACGACGCGGACGACGCGGAGGTCCTCGCCGGGACGCTCACGTGTACGGAGTGCGGCGAGACGTACCCGATCGAGGACGGGATCCCGAACCTCCTGCCGCCGGACATGCGCGAAGAGGCCGCGGCGTAGCGGTTCCATCCCGAGCAGGCGCTTGCGGGCCGTCGGCTCGCCGACGTCGCCGAACCCCTTGGTCGTGTGAATCTTTTTTTAGTACGGGGTCGTGGGTGCCACCGTGCCGACACTCGACGTCGAACTGAACGGGGAGGCGGTCCACGACATCGACGCGCCGGACTCGTTCGCTGCGAACGGGCCGTTTCCGGTCGTGCTCGACAACAGCGGGCGCTCGACGCACGTTCACCTTCACTTCGACGACGACCTCGACCGGGTGGCCGCGCTCGACGAGGGCAACCACTTCGTCGCCGACGAGGCCACCCGCCACGTCCACGTCTCGACGGCCGACGTCGACGAACCGGTCCGCGGGAAGCTGAAGATCGTCACCGGCTACGGGTCGAACACGCGCTACGTCGACGTGCGGGTCGACCCGTCGACCGAGACCCCGGAGGAGCCGGTCGCCGTCGACGAGGCCCTCTCGGCGCCACCAGAGCGCAGCCCGGACCTCCCCCAGGCAGCGCGCGGTGAACGCGCTCGACCGCCTCGTCCAGCGCGGCGGAATTGCGGGCGCAGTCTTCGGATTTCTCGCGGTCGCCGTGGGCGTCGCGCTCGCGCTCGCCGTCGACAGCGCCCTCGTCTGGCTCGCGGTGGGACTCGCGCTGCTGGTCGCGCTCAGCGCGGCGCTGCTCGCGGTGGCGTGAGGTGGCGCCGCTCGGAGTGGCGTGAGGCGGTTTTTCCCCGTCCGGCTCCCCGCGGCGTCGGTCCGGATCCGCGCGCTTTTAACCGTCCCGACGGAACCAAACGCCATGAGCTTCGAGAAGGAAGACGAGGTCGTGCTCCACGACAAACACAGCGAGTACGACGGCGAGACGGGGAAGATTACGCAGGTGATGGAGACGATGTTCGGCGACGCGACGTACACGGTCAGCTTCGAGGACGGCCAGGAGACGGGCGTCCCGGAAGACGCGCTCGACGCCGTCGAGAGCGAGGAGTAACGCCGCCCCCACTCGTACCGCATGCCGAAAGTCCCCTTCCACTACGTCGACCTCCGGGCGTTCTCGTACGCCACGGAAGACGAAAAACGGGTCGAGCAGGCGCTGTACTCTCTGTTACCCGAGGACGTCGAGCTCGACCGCGTCGAGAACGTGGGCCATCACGGGGACCGGATCGTCGTGCTCTCGGCGCGCGTCGAGACCGCCGACGAGATGCGACACGTGCTCGACCGGCTCTCCGAGCTGGAGGATCTCGACCGCGTCCTCGGGGAGCTGGACGAGCGGGTCGACGACAACTGCGCGCTGTTCCTCCGCCTCGACAAGCAGGCGGCGTTCCGCGGCGAGGTCCGGCTCGGCCCGGGTATCACCGTCCGCACGAAGGTCGAAGCGTACCCCGCGAAAAAGGAGAAGGCGGTCGCGAACGCCCGCGAGACCCTCTCGCGGCTGGCGGACGACGAAGGCGACTGAGCGCCGGCGGCCGCGCGTTCGGTCCGCACTCGCCCGGCCGCGCGAGACCGCACCCGCGGCGTGACTTTTTCACCCGCCCCGCCGATGTCCGGCTATCGAGCGATCCGTTCGTGGTCGTCGGGGCCGACGCGGCGGGGTTGAGCGCGGCCAGCAAGTTCCGCCGCGAGGCGCCCGACCGCGATGTCGTCGTCTTCGAGAAGGGCCGGTGGATCTCGTACGCCTACTGCGGGATGCCCTACTTCGTCGCCGGCTACGTCGACCGCATGTCGAACCTCCTGTCGCTGTCGCCGAGCGAGGTCGACGAGCGCGGGATCGACCTCCGGCGCGACCGCGAGGTGGTCGCCGTCGACCCCGACGCGAAGCGCGTCACCGTCGAGACGGCCGACGGCGACCGGTTCGAGCAGGCGTACGGCGACCTGCTCGTCGCCACCGGGGCGCGAGCGACCACCGGTCCCTTCGACGTGCGCAGTGTCGACGGCGCGTTCACGCTCCACGACATGGACGCGGCGGCCGCCATCGACGCGTACGTCGCCGAGCCGGAGGCATACGACCCGGCCCGCGCCGACGTGAGCGCGGTCGACCGCGAGCGCGTCGACCGCAACGCGGCGATGCCGGCGCCCGAGACCGCCGCGGTCGTCGGCGGCGGCTACGTCGGCGTCGAGGTCGCGGAGGCGCTCGCGGAGCGCGGCCTCTCGGTCCACGTGTTCCACCGCTCCGGCCACCTCCTCTCGCCGTTCGGCGAGACGGTCGGGAACCGGGTCGAGGCGGCGCTCGAAGCCGAGGGCGTCACCGTCCACACCGACACGCCGGTCGAGGCGCTCGTCGGGGACGGGCGGATCGAGGCGGTCGAGGTCGGCGGCGGTCCAGACGGTGCGTCCCCCGAGCGGATCGCGGTCGACATGGCGGTCGTCGGCGTCGGGATCCGACCGAACACCGACCTCCTCGACGGCACCGGGTTCGACCGCGGGCCGGGAGACGCGATCCGCGTCGACGACCACGGCCGCACCAGCCTTCCGGACGTGTACGCCGCGGGCGACTGCGCGACCGCGCGCCACGCGGTGACCGGGGAACCCGACTGGACGCCGCTCGGACTCACCGCGAACCGCGCCGGGCGGGCCGTCGGCGCGACGGTCGCGGGCGACCCGACGCCCGTCGGCGACATCGCGGGCACCGCGGCCGTCAAAGCGTTCGACACGGAGGCCGCTCGCGTCGGGATCGTCGACCCGGAGGAGGCGGAAGCGGCCGGCTTCGATCCTGTCAGCGAGACGGTGACCGCGGGGTCGCGCTCCGGGTACTACCCGGGCGCGGCCGAGACCGACGTGACGCTCGTCGCCGACCGCGACACCGGGCGACTCCTCGGCGGGAGCATCGTCGGCACCGACCGCGCCGCGATCCGGATCGACACGCTCGCGACGGCCGTCGAGGCGGACATGACCGTCGTCGAGGTCGAGCGGCTGGACCTCGCGTACGCGCCGCCGTTCAGTCCGGTGTGGGACCCGATACTCGTCGCCGCAAAGGTGCTGAACGGGAAACTCGACGACTGAAAGGGGAGTACGCGTCGCGGCGTGATCTGGTCCGCTCAGTCCTCAGTTCGACCGACGACGAATCCGACAACCGCGGCCGCGACGCCGACCGCGACCGCGGCGGCGACCGCGACGCCGAGCGGTTCGGCGACCGCGAGGAGCGGCGGCCCGTCGGCGGCGAACGGGCTAGCGTACGGCGCCGGTCCGACCGCGCGGAGCAGCGTCCCGGCGAAGGGACCGTACGCGAGCAGCACCGTCGGGAGCGCGCCGCCGCCGGTCGCGGCGAACGCGAGCGCGCCCAGCGCCGTCACCGCGGCGAGTCCGCCGGCGGTTTCGGCGGCGCCGATCCCGACCGCGGCGGTCGCGTCGAAGGCGACGTACGACAGCGCCAGTCCGACCGCGCTCCAGACTGTCGCGCGCTCGAAGCCCGTCTCGCCGAGGAGGATCCGGCGTAGCGGCGCGGTGCCGGACTCGGGGGGTTCGGACCCGGCCGCGCCGCCCTCGGTCGCGTTCCCGTCGGTCATTCCGGTCGCGTCGCGCCCCGTCCCTCGCGGTCGGGGGTGAGGTTGCCGTGTTCGTCGATCTCTCCGGCCACGATCCGCGTCGAGGAGATGCGTTTGCCGTCCTCGGCCGCGACGTGGTCGACGATCTCCAGTTCGAGCGGGTCGTGGCCCCGCTCGGCGCGGATCTCGTTGATCCGCTCGCCGCCCGCCTTCGTCTCGGGGGAGACGACGAGCGCGTCGAACTCCGGCTCGACCGCGATGCCGGTCGGCTCGGTCAGCTTCCGGATCTCGTACTCGCGCCCGTGGCGCTCGGCTCGCGGGGCCAGCTCCGCTTCCAGGTCGCGCTCGCGCCGGTCGTAGGGACGGACGTACCGCTCGACGTGTCGGGTCTCCGGCGCTAAGTCGTCGGAAGTGAGTCCGACGGTAACGTCACCCAGCTCGAACGCCCGTTCGAACAGCTTGCGGTGGCCGTCGTGAACGGGGTCGAACGTACCCCCAGCGCGACGTTCATGTCTCTCCGTTGCGCGGGTCGAACTTAAATGGTCCCGAACCGCGGTCGGTCGGCGCTGAAGGGGGTCGCGGTCCGTCTCAGTTCTCGGATTCGCGGTCGTCCGCGTCGCCGCCCTCGTCTTCGTCCGCGTCGCCGCCCTCGTCTTCGTCCGCGTCGTCCTCACCGTCCGCGTCGTCGATCTCGGTTTCGTCCTCGTCGCCCTCGCCGTCGACGGAGATCTGAACCGGTTCGCTGTCGCCGTCGGGCGACTCGCCGCCGAGGCGCCGGTCGAGGTTGAAGACGGCGTTCAGCTCCGCCTGGACGTCGCCGACGACGCCGCGGACCAGCTCGCTCGGCGCGATGGCCTCGTACTCGTAGGGGTTGTTGCCCGCGCCCTCCGCCTTCCGCTTGCCCCGCTCGACGGTGCCCTCGTCGTGGAGTTCGGCGAGCGCCTCGCGGACGGTGCTGGGGTAGAGTCCGGTGCCGTCGGCGACCTCGTCGCTCGTGCTGTGGGGGTTGTCCCGGAGATAGACGTAGATGCGCGCTCGGGTCTCCGTGTCGAGGACCCACGCGAGCAGGTCGACGACGTTGTCGTCGAACCCCTTTACGGCTCGGTCGGCGCCCTCGCCGAGCCGCTCTTTCGTCTTCCGAAGCTCCTCGCGGGTCCGTTCCGTCGGCGACTCCTCCGCGTCGTCTCCCGGCTCGGCAGGTGAATCGTCCGTGGTCATGACGGAAACTGGGGGCTACGCGGGCAAAAGGGTTTCTCGTCGCTTTCGTTCCGACGGAACTTCCCGGCACGGGCGGCCCGCGCCGCCCCTCCCCCGGCGTCAGGCCCGGACGAGGAGGTCCTCTCGCAGCGCGTCGGCGCCCGACTCCTCGCGGATCCGGCGCTGGCGCGCGGCGCCGCTCTCCGCCTCGTACACCTCGCGGATGCCGTCGATTCCGAGTCGGTCGCACTCCGATTCGACGATCTCGCCCAGCGGGGTCGTCCCCTCGCCGTCGCGGTCGACGAACGAGGCGTCGTGGCCGTGCCGGATCGCGCGCCACTTGTTCTCGTCGAGCAGCTCGCGGCGCAGCGTCGTCGGGGACTCGCCGTCCTCGTACCGCGCCGCGTAGTCGACGACCAGCGCGCGGACGTACTCGACCAGGGCGAGCGTCACCTCCGGGTCGCGCTGCGCGTCGGGCGCGCGCACCTCCACGGTGCCGTGACCGGTGTGGGGGCGCACGTCGAACCACAGCTCGCCGCGGTCCGCGATGGAGTCCGTCTCGACCATCCGGCGCTCGTAGCGCTGGAACGCGTCGAAGTCGTCGAACGCAGAGGGAATCCCGGTGTTCGGGAGGTTCTCGAACACCTTCGCGCGGGCCGAGGCCAGCCCGGTGTCGAAGCCGTTCCAGAACGGGGAGTTCGCCGATACGGCGAGCAGCACCGGGCAGTGCCATCGCAGTCGGTTCGCGATCCAGACGGCCTTGTCCGCGTCGTCGACGCCGACGTGGACGTGGAGTCCCGCGGTCGTGTTCCGGTGTTGGGGGTACTGGATCCGATCGAGCTGGGCTTGGTATCGAGGTTTCTGAACGTGGTCGAGTTCGCGCCACTTCGCCGCCGGATGGAGTCCCGCGGCCGCGATGCCGTACCCGTCGGCGTCGGCGTGGTCGACGAGCGCCTCGCGGACGGTCGCGAGTGCGTCTTCGGCCTCCGACGGGTCTTCGATCAGTTCCGTTTGCGCCTCTATCGTACACTCGAACAGCTCGTGGTCGAACCCCTCCGGCACCGCCGCGGGCGGGTCGCGGCCGTACACGAGGTCGTCAGTTCCGGACGTGGGGTAGCCGTCGGCATCGACGATGTAGAACTCCTCCTCGATGCCGAGCGTCCCCATCCGGGAGAACGCGTCCCGCGAACCGAGTTCCATTACGCCTCTGTTCCGCCCGCGCGGTCTTATATGGATTGGAACCCGAAACGGAGCGCCGGTGTCGCGAACGACTATTTAAATGATTCGCGCAGTCGACTCGTCAACTTATAAACGGCGGGCGGTCGCGGTGGCGCGTGCCTGCGAGCGGCCGCCGAAGGCGGTCGCGAGCCAGCACGCGCGAGGGAGTCGGCGGTCCGGAGCGAAGCGGAGGACCGCCGACGAGGCTGGGGAGGCGTGAGGCTGCGGTGCTGTGCTGGGCGGGGCGGGACTCAAAGGGGCAGCCGTGAGGCCGCAGTAGGCGACGTAAGCACCGCAGCGAGCGAAGCGAGCGAGGAGCGCAACGAGCGTACTGCGGTCTCACGGCTGGGGCTTTGGAGGTGTTCGCCGCAGATCCGCTGTTCGCCATTTATAAACGAGCGGCTGGGGCTTTGGAGGTGTTCTCCGTAATCGGGTCTCCGTACTCACCGCGACAGATTGTAACGCCGGCACTCTCCGTCACAAAACCGAGCACAAAAAACGAATCAACGACACCGCGCTTCAACTATCGAAAACGAGTCGGCGGCGCGCGGTCACGCGCCAGATTCCCTCGCCCGACACGGTCCTCGCTTACCCAAGGACGTACCGGAGCGCCGGGAACTTCTCGACGAGCGCCTGCCCGCCGACCTCGATCCGCTCGATGTAGGCGTCCAGCCCGAGGACGCGGCCCGCGCCGAACGCAGCGACCGTGAGGAACACGATCGCGTACACCAGCGTCGAGTCGAACAGGGCGAGGACGTCGCCGCTCCACCCGCCGAGGTAGAACAGCGTCATCTGTAACGCCCCGCCGAGCGCGGCCAGTCGGACGAACGCTCCGGCAATGAGCGCGAGACCGATGAGCAGCTGCGTCGCGGGCACGAACACGTTGACGAACTCCATCAGCGCGGCGTTCGAGGCCATCGCGCCGAACAGCCCGCTGACCGGACTCGCGGGGTCGACGTTCGCGAGGTAGCCCGCGGCGTCGAACGGCCACTCCGAGACCTTCCCGAGACCCGCGAACAGGATCATCCCGCCGATGGTCGCCCGAAGCAGGACGATGAACAGCGCCGACAGCGAGTGCGCCTTCCCCAACAGCGTGATCCCGCCGATCTCTCCGCCGAACTCGTTCGTGTTTTTGGTGGACATTGTGTCTCTCCTCACTTACGGATACGCCGGATAACTGTATAAATCGAGAAGCGAGTTCCCCGTCGCTGGGACGGATTCGACCGGTTCCCCTCATCCGCAGGGTCTTTAAATACTACCCGCCGAACGTCATCGGTCTCTCCCTGTTTCCGTCTCCTACCACGCCTCGCCGCTCGCCAGGTCCACGTCGCCGTCGCCCTTCTCGGAGGGGCAGACGTCGGCGAGCGCGCAGTCCGCGCAGTCGGGGTTGATCGCGGTCCACGTCGCACGGCCGTGGTCGATCATGAGGTGCGTGAACTGCTGCCAGTCGCTCTCGGGGACGATGTCGAGCAGGTCCTGTTCTATCGCCTCCGGGCGCTCCTCCTCGGTGATTCCAAGCCGGCGCGTGAGTCGCTGGACGTGGGTGTCGACGACGATTCCCTCCACAACGTCGTGGCCGTGCTGGAGGACGACGTTGGCTGTCTTGCGGCCCACGCCGGCCAGATCCGTCAGTTCCGACATCGTGTCCGGGACCTCGCCGTCGTGCTCTTCGGCGATGTCCGCGCACGCCGAGCGGATGTACTTCGCCTTGTTGTTGTAGTAGGTGATCGAGTTGATCGCCTCCGCCAGCTCTTCTTGGGGCGCGTTCGCGTACTCCTCGGGCGTCTCGTACGTCTCGAAGAGGTCGGCACACACCTTGTTCACGCGCTCGTCCGTACATTGTGCCGAGAGGATCACGGCGATCAGAAGCTCCAGCCGGTTCGAGTAGTTGAGCGAGATGGTCGAGTCGGGGTACTCCTCGTACAGTCGGTCTAAGACCTCGCCGACCTGCTCTGCCCGCGAGTCGAGTGGCGTTCCCATACGGATCCCCTCCGGCCGGGCGACATTGAACGATCCGACTGCGGGCGTTCTCCCGTCGACGAAAGCGGACGACGGATTCCCCGGCCGAGTAGTAAGACAGTTACCACGCGCCGCGTTTGAGGGCGTATGGACGTACTCGACGTCGCGGCGCGCGCGACCGACACCGGGCCGGTGTGCGACGCCTGTCTCGGCCGGCTCGTCGCCGACCGGAGCTTCGGGCTGTCGAACGCCGAGCGCGGGTCGGCGCTTCGGGTGTCGCTCGCGCTGCGCGACGACGAGGACCACGAGCCGGTCGAAACGGCAGAGTGTTGGGTCTGTGAGGGGCGCTGCGCCGAGTTCGACGAGTGGGCCGACCGCGCCGCGAAGGCGGTCGAGGGTGTCGAGTTCGCCACGTACAACGTCGGCACGCGCCCGCCGCCGCTGATCGAGGAGAACGAGGCCCTGCTCCGCGCGGACGCCGGTCTCGACGAGGACGCGGGCGAGCCGTTCAAATCTGAGTTCAACCGCGAGGTCGGCAAGCGGTTCGGGCGACTCACCGACATCGAGGTCTCCTTCGACCGGCCCGATATCCAGTTCACGATCGATCTGGCCGACGACGAGGTCGACGCGAAGGTGAACTCCACGTTCGTCTACGGCCGGTACCGCAAGCTGGAGCGCGACATCCCGCAGACCGAGTGGCCCTGCCGGGAGTGTAAGGGGTCGGGCCGGCAGGGCGCGGACCCCTGCGACCACTGCGGCGGCTCCGGCTACCTCTACGACGACAGCGTCGAGGAGTACACCGCGCCGGTCGTCGAGGACGTGATGGACGGGACGGAGGCGACGTTCCACGGCGCGGGCCGCGAGGACGTCGACGCCCTAATGTTAGGCACCGGCCGCCCGTTCGTGGTCGAGGTCGAGGAGCCGCGCCGGCGCCGGGTGGACACCGACCGCCTCCAGTCGGACATCAACGCGTTCGCCGACGGCGCGGTCGAGGTCGAGGGACTCCGGCTCGCGACCTACGACATGGTGGAGCGCGTGAAGGAACACGACGCCGCGAAGCGCTACCGCGCGCAGGTGACCTTCGACGCCGACGTCGACGCCGACGCGCTCGCCGAGGCGGTCGCCGAGCTGGAGGGGGCGACCGTCGAGCAGTACACGCCGAACCGGGTGGACCACCGCCGCGCGAGCATCACCCGCGAGCGCGACGTGTACGAGGTGACCGCCGAACGCGACGACCCGCGCCACGCGACCGTCGAGATCCGCGGTGAGGGCGGTCTCTACATCAAGGAGCTGATATCGAGCGACGAAGGCCGGACGGAGCCGAGCCTCGCCGGCCTGCTCGGCGTCGGCGCCGAGGTGACCGCGCTCGACGTGCTCGCCGTGGAGGGAGAAGACGAGCCGTTCGAGCGCGAGGAGTTCTTCCGAGAGTAATGCCAGTCTTCCGGGAGTAATGCCAGTCTTCCGGGAGTGACGCCCCGAGGCTCCCGGCGCTGGGCCTCGCGGCGCGAGCGCTCGGCCGGAACGGGACCGGAACCAACGGGATTTATCTGACGAGCGTCAGACGTTCGCGTATGAACGGGAGCGACGCCGACGGTGGGAGCACCCGAAACGGCGGGACCCGAAACGGCGGCGCCCGCGGTGGGTCGAGCGAGTCGACCGCGAGCGGCGGTTCCGCCGCGGTCGACTCGCTCGCGGTCGGCGACTCCGTGATCGGACCCGCGGTCGACGACGCGGGCGACGTCGCCGCCGCGGCCGACGTGTCGCTGAACGGCGCCGACCGCGCGGAGCGTCCCGACCGCGTCTCCTCGGTCCTCGTCGCGGTCGGTCCCGGCCCGCACTCGGGAGCGACCGTCGACGTCGCGCGGGAGATCGCGGCAGCGACCGACGCGTGGCTCGAACTGTTCCACGTCGTCCCCTCGGACGCGGCGCTCGCCGACGCCGGACCCGACGAGGACGCGAGCGGAACTGCCGCCCCCGCCGACGGTCCCGGCGACGCGGACGGCACCGACTACGTCGCGGCCGGCGAGCGACTCCTCGACGCGGCCGAGGACAGGCTCGGCGGGTTCGACCGCGCCGACCGGTGGCTCGTCGAGGACCGGACCGCGGCGGGCGCGGTCGTCGAGCAGTCGCCCTACTACGACCTGGTCGTCGTAGGCGCGCCGACGACGGGGACGGTCGGCCGGTTCGTCTTCGGCTCCACGACCGACACGGTCGTCGGCGACGCCGAGGTCCCCGTCGTCGTCGTCGAGGCCGACGGGTCGACCGCGCTCGACGCGGAGTAGAGAGTCAGCCGGCGTCCCGGTCTCGCGGTTTCTCGTCTGTCCTTCCCGCTCTCCTGTGTTCTCGTTGCGTGTTACCGATTCTCGTCTCGGCGACAGCGTTAAATTAGTGTACACACTTGTACATCACAACGCGGAATACTACATCGGTGGACACAATGAATCTCAACGACACGGTCGAGCGCGTGACGGACGGGACGGATCTGACCCTCGAGGAGGCGCGCGAGGCCGCGCGGCTCGTCTTCGAGGAGGCGACGGAGGCCCAGATCGGGGCGCTACTCGCCGCGCTCCGCACGAAGGGCGAGACCGAAGCCGAGATCGCCGGGTTCGCGCAGGGAATGCGCGACGCGGCGCGCACGATCGAACCCGAGCGCGAGCCGCTCGTCGACACCTGCGGCACCGGCGGCGACGACTACGACACGATCAACGTCTCGACGACCGCGGCGATCGTCGCCGCGGGTGCGGGTGTGCCGATCGCGAAGCACGGCAACTACTCGGTCTCCTCCTCGTCGGGGAGCGCCGACGTGCTAGAGGTCGCGGGCGCCGATGTCGAGGCCGAACCCCCGGCCGTCGAGGCGGCGATCGAGGAGGACGGGATCGGCTTCATGCTCGCGCCCGTCTTCCACCCGGCGATGAAGGCCGTTATCGGCCCGCGAAAGGAGCTGGGAATGCGGACGATATTCAACGTGCTCGGGCCGCTCACCAACCCAGCCGGCGCCGACGCGCAGGTGCTCGGTGTGTACGACCCCGACCTCGTCCCCGTCATCGCGCGGTCGCTCGCGCACATGCCCGTTGAGCGCGCCCTCGTCGTCCACGGCGCGGGGATGGACGAGATCGGGATCCACGACGAGACGGTCGCCGCCGAGGTCGACGGCGAGGAGGTGACGGAGTTCACCCTCTCGCCGGCGGACCTCGGACTCGACCGCGCCCCGATCGAAGCCGTCGCGGGCGGCACGCCCGAGGAGAACGCCGCGGACCTCCGCGGGATCGTCGACGGCTCCGTGACGGGACCGAAGCGCGACCTAATCTTGGCGAACGCGGGCGCCGCCATCTACGTCGCCGGCGAGACCGAAACGCTCGCGGCGGGCGTCGAGCGCGCCGCCGAGGCGATCGACTCCGGCGCGGCCGCCGAGAAGTTCGCGGCGCTGTGCGGCGACGGCAAAGCGGTTGCGGAGGACGCGGAGGCGACGACGGCGGAGAGCGCGGGGACGACCGCGGAGGACGACGACTGATGGCGCGGGTGAAGATCTGCGGGATCGCCCGGGAGGCAGACCTCCGCGCGGCGGTCGAGGCTGGGGCCGACGCGGTCGGCGTGATCACCGAGGTCCCCGTCGACTCGCCGCGCGAGGTCGACCCCGCGAAGGCGGCGGAGCTGCTCGCGGACGTCCCGCCGTTCGTCACCGCGACGCTCGTGACGATGCCCGACTCCGCCGAGCGCGCGGTCGAGCTCGCCCGGACGGTCGCCCCCGACGCGATCCAGCTCCACGGCGAGTGGACCGTCGACGAACTGCGGTACATTCGGGCCGAAACTGAGCGCAAGGTGCTGCTCACGGTCGACGCCGACGACACCGCCCGCGCCGAGGAGTTGGACGGCGCGGTCGACGCGCTCGTCGTCGACTCCACCGACGACGCCGGCGCGGGCGGCACCGGCGAGACGCACGACTGGCACGCGACCGGCGAGCTCGCCGCGCGGCTCAATACTCCGGTCGTGCTCGCGGGCGGACTCACGGCTGACACGGTCGCCGAGGCGGTCCGCGTCGCCGACCCCTTCGCGGTCGACGTCGCCTCGGGCGTCGAACTCGAGGGGGGCCGGAAGGACCACAACGCGGTGGCCCGGTTCGTCGCCAACGCGGGTCGGGAGATGGAGCTGGCATGAGCGACGCGTCCCCTCCCCTCGACCGCTCGAAGGCCGAGTTTGTCGATCTCGCGGCCGACGCCGAGAAGCCGGTCGTCGTCCGGGCGTCGGTCTCGCTCGACGCCGACGTGACCCCGCTCGGGGCGTACGCGACGCTGGTCGGCGAGGGACCGTACGGGTTCCTCCTCGAGTCCGGCGAGAAGGTCGCCTCCAGCGACCCCGACGGCGCGTTCACGTCGGGCGGGAAGGCGGACAGGCACGCCCGCTACTCGTTCGTCGGCTACGACCCCGAGGCGATCGTCTCGGTCCACCCGGACCGCACCGAGGTGACCGAACTCGGCCCGGCGGCCGAGTTCGTCGGGGCTGGATCCGCCGGCGACGAGGGATCTGCCGGCGACGAGGGGTCCGCCGGCAACGAGGGGTCCGAGGCGACCGCTCCCGGTCTCGGTCCCGAAGCGGGCGACGCGGTCGACCGCGTCCGCGCCGCGTTCCCGGACGTGAGCCTCCGCGGGTTCCCCGACACCGACCGACAGATACTCTCCGGCGGGTTCGTCGGGTTCCTCGCGTACGAGGCCGTCTACGACCTCTGGCTGGAGGAGGTCGGCGTCGACCGCCCCGAGACCGAGTTCCCGGACGCGGAGTTCGCGCTCACGACGCGCACCGTCGTCTTCGACGAGAAGGAGGGCGGCGCCGAACTCGTTTTTACCCCGGTGATCGGCGTCGACGACGACCCGGGCGCGGTGTACGACGACCTCGTCGCGGAGGCCGAGCGCGTCGCGACCGAACTGCGCGCGGCCGAGCCGCCGGACCCCGACGGGGTCCGCGTGCGCGAGGAGTCCGCTGACCCGCGCGAGGAGTACGAGGAGGCGGTCCGAACCGCCAAGCAACACGTCCTCGACGGCGACATCTATCAGGGCGTGATCTCGCGCAGCCGCGAGCTCCGCGGCGAGGTCGACTCGCTCGGGCTGTACGCGGCGCTCCGCGACGTGAACCCCTCGCCGTACATGTACGTGCTGCGCCACGACGACCGGACTGTCGTCGGCGCCAGCCCGGAGACGCTCGTGTCGGTGCAGGGCGACCGCGTCGTCTCGAACCCCATCGCGGGCACCTGCCCGCGCGGGACCAGCCCCGTCGAGGACCGGCGGCTCGCGGGCGAGATGCTCGCGGACGGGAAGGAGCGCGCCGAACACACGATGCTCGTCGACCTCGCGCGCAACGACGTGCGGCGCGTCTCGGAGCCGGGGTCGGTCCGCGTCGAGGAGTTCATGAACGTGCTGAAATACAGCCACGTCCAGCACATCGAGTCGACCGTGACCGGGACGCTCGCGGCCGACGCGGACGCGTTCGACGCGACGCGCGCGACGTTCCCCGCGGGGACGCTCACCGGCGCGCCGAAGGTGCGCGCGATGGAGATCATCGACGACCTCGAAACGACGCCGCGGGAGGCGTACGGCGGCGGCGTCGGCTACTACGCGTGGACCGGGGACGCCGACTTCGCGATCGTGATCCGGACCGCGACGCTCGACGAGTCGGGCGACGACTCGATCGTCGGCGTGCGCGCCGGCGCGGGTCTCGTCGCCGACTCCGACCCGGCCGCGGAGTACGAGGAGACCGAACAGAAGATGGACGGCGTGTTGACCGCGATCGACCGGATCCGCGAGGAGACCGGAGAAGGAGGCGACGCGGCCGATCCGGGCGACGACGAACCGCTCGCCACCGGTTCGGAGGCGGAGCGATGAGGGTCGTCGTCGTCGACAACTTCGACTCGTTCACCTACAACCTCGTCGAGTACGTCTCCGACCAGACGGTCGACGGCGAGTCGGTCGGCGTCGAGGTGTTCAAAAACACCGCGTCGCTCGCGGAGATCGAGGGCGCGGAGCCGGACGCGGTGATCGTCAGCCCCGGACCGGGCCACCCGAAGAACGACCGCGACGTGGGCGTGACGATGCCGGTGTTGCGCAACCTCTCACAACGAGTTCCGACGCTCGGGGTCTGTCTCGGGCTGGAGGCGGCCGTCCACGAGTACGGCGGGACGGTCGGGCACGCCCCGGAGCCGGTCCACGGCAAGGCGTTCGCCGTCGACCACGACGGGAAAGGGGTGTTCCGCGGGCTGGAACAGGGGTTCCGGGCCGGCCGCTACCACTCGCTGGCGGCCACCGAGGTGCCCGACGCGTTCGCCGTGTCGGCCACCACGGACCACGACGGCGAGTCGATCGTGATGGGGATCCGGCACCGCGAACACCCGATCGAGGCGGTTCAGTTCCACCCGGAGAGCGTGCTGACCGGGTCCGGTCACGACCTCATCCGCAACTTCCTCACCGCCGTCTGAGGCGACGGCGCGTCAGGCCTCTTCGCTCGCCGACTCGTCGTCGCCTGGCCCGTCCTCGCTTCCCTCACCGTCGTCGCCTGGCCCGCCCTCACCTTCTTCCTCGTCGTCGAGCCCGCGCCCGGCGAGCCCTGCGAGATGGCCGACCTCGGGGATGACGATCTCGTCGATCCCGAGCCGGACCGCGTTCTCGGAGCCGGGGAGACAGAACACCGGCGTCGCGGAGACGACACCGGCGGTCGCGCGCGACCCGATCGTGCGCGTCCCGACCTCCTCGTAGGAGAGCCGACGGAACAGCTCGCCGAACCCGGGGAGCGGTTTCGCGAACAGCCCGCGGACCGCCTCGGGCGTGACGTCGTCCGGCGTGACGCCGGTGCCGCCGGTGGTCACCACCGCGTCCGTGTCTTTCCGGCGAGCGAGCCTGTCGACGGTCCCCTGAACGCTGTCGTAGTCGTCCGGAATCAGCTCGCGGACGGCGACTTCGTGGCCCGCCTCCTCGAAGGCGGCCGCGACGTAGTCGCCCGCCGGGTCCTCGTCCACGCCGCGCGACGACGACACGGTGACGACCGCGACCGCGACCGAGTCGACGTCGTGGTCGTGGTGGTCGTGGTCGGCGTCCCCGTCGTGGTGATGACCGTGGTCGGCGGCCTCGTCGTGGTCGGCGTCTCCGTCGTGGTGATGACCGTGTTCGTCGGCCTCGTCGTGGTCGTGCTGACGGCCGTGATCGTCTTGGTCGTGTCCGTAACTGTGGTCCTGACCGCTGTCGTCGGCCTCGTCGTGATCGGTCATGGCTCCGCGTTCGTCGCCCCGGTCAAAACACCTCCCGGTCGCGGGCGCCGCGATGGCTCCCTCCCGGCGACCGCGACAGTTCTCCGCCGGGAGTTCGCACCGACCGCGGTTTAGGGCCAGTCGTCGCGGGCCTGCTCCTCGGGCGCCTCGTCGACCGACTCCCCGGTCGCGAGCGTCCACCCCGCGGCCTCGGCAGCGTCCTCGACGTGGAGGAACTCCCAGCCGGTCGCGTCGGCGACCGCCTCGTCCTCGTCGTCGACCCCCACGAAGACGTGCCGGTCCGTGTCGAACTGCCCGCTGATGTTCTCCAGGCTCTCTTCGACGCCGCGCGGCCCCGAGAAGAAGTCCTGTCGCACCCGGTGTTTCCGCGTGAAGTTCGTGACGACGTAGGTCGGCTTCTCGCTGACGACACCGACGTACTCCGTCCACTGTCGGGCGTTGTTGAACACCGCGTTGGGGTCCGCGAGCGCTTTCAGCGCCTCCAACTCGAACGCCAGCGTCATGTCTGTGGATCCGCCGCTGTCCATGCGCCCCGCTTGCTCCCGGCCGGCGAAAACAACTTCGCTTCCGCGCGGGCGGCGACCTCGACGGCTCACCGAGACCCGAGCGCCGCTACCGCGGCCCGGACGTCGTCACCGCGACCGAACGAGGTAGTATTCGGTGAACTTCACCACGTCCCCGTCGCCGAGGTCGCCGGTCTCCGGCGCCGTCCACGGCTCGCCCGCCAGCTCCCGCACGACGCCCTGCTCGTCGTCGTCCAGCTCGTCGTAGTGGCGGACCCGCGCGTCGGACGGGACGCGACCGGTGCGGCGGAGCCGTACCTGTCGCCCGGTGTCTCTAAGTGACATGTGGTACCGTACACCACGATTAATCATAAACGTTTCGCGGCGCGCGGCGATTCGTCGGTCTCGTCCGGCTCACGGACGCGACACCCGGGTCTCGGCGGTCGTCGCACGAACGAAGGAGAAGCGAGACCGCGGTCCGCGATTACTGCTCGGTCGGGGCCGCCGAGATCGTCGACCGAGAAGCCGGGCTCCATGAGGCGGTCCTTCTGGTCGCTCACGTCGCGGCCCTCGCGCATCAGCTGCTTGAACGCGGACTGCGGCGAGAGGTCGCCGATGAGCACGCCGCCGACGACCTTCCCGTCCTTCAGAGCGACGCGGCGCCACTCGCTCTCGGCGGTGGTCGCCTCCACGGAGTCGTCACCGAGCGTCGGGTGGCCGAAGGAGAGGAACGGGAAGTCGAAGTGCGTGATCGAGTACGAGGAGACCCACTCGAACGCCTCGCTGCCGTACTCGACCATGTTCCGGGCGGCGATCGTCCCCTGCTCTTTGGCCGATCCCCACGAGCCGTTCTTCGCCTGCTCGCCGAGGAGCAGGTCGTTGAACGTCGTGATGTCGCCCGCGGCGTACACGTTGTCGACGTTGGTTCGCATGAACTCGTCGACGACGATGCCGTCGTCGAGTTCGAGCGGCGTGTCCTCGACGAGTTCGGTGTTGAAGTTCAGCCCGATGGCGACGCCCGCGAAGTCGCACTCGTAGCGCTCGCCGTTCGGGTCAACTGCGGCCTCGACGTGGTCGTCGTCGTCGACCTCGAAGCGGTCGACGCCGGAGTCGAAGACGGGTTCGACGCCGCGCTCGCGCATCGCCTCGTGCATGATCTCCGCGCCCTCCTCGGAGAGCGCGTAGCGCCACCAGTTGTCGCCGCGCATCAGGTACTTCGCCTCGACGTCCTGCGCGCCGCAGATGGCCGCGAAGTCGATACCGAGGAGTCCGGCGCCGACGATGACGCCCTTCTCGGCGCCCTCGACGCTCTCTTTGATGTTGCGGGCGTCCTGGAACGTCCAGAAGTGGTGGATCCCGTCGGCGTCGGCGTTCTCGACCGGGAGCTGCTGGGGGGTGCCGCCGATCGCGAGCAGGAGGGAGTCGTACTCGAAGGTTTTTCCCTCGTGGGTGTGGACCGCGTCGTTCTCGACGTCGATGTCCACGACGACGGTGTTGAGTCGGAGGTCGACGTCGTGCTCGTCGTACCAGTCCTCCTGGTGGATCGATATCGGCGCCTCGGGGAGCTTCCCTTTCGCGTACTCTTTGATCAGAATCCGGTTGTAGAGGGACTCCCCCTCGTCCGTGAGAACCGTGATCTCGGCGTCGGGCGCTTCCTCGCGGAGCGTCTCGGCCGCGGACGCGCCCGCGATACCGTCACCGACGATCACGTACGAATCGCTCATGCCCCGGCGTTCGGATTCATGGTTAATGTGGGTTGTCATCCGCGTCGGTACCGTGCGAAAGAGACTCACACTCGCCGGAAAAAGCGCACTGGGACCGCTCTCGCGTCGGACGCCGCGGCCCACTCGCCGACCCCCGCTACCGGTCAGTGATCTGCGCTGCCGGTGAGTAATCTGCGCCGCCGGTCAGTGATCCGCGCCGGCCGGCTCCGCGGGGAACTCCTTTTCGCCCGCCTCGATGGCGACGTCGAGCCAGTTCTCTGTCGGGACGAGCGGACACTCGTAGGCGTGGTTGTACGCGCACGTCGGGTTGTACGCCAGGTTGAAGTCCAGCACCCACTCGCCGTCGACGCGGTCCCGTTCCGGCTCCAGATCGAGGTAGCGGCCCGCGCCGTACGTCGCCTCGCCGCTGGTCGCGTCGCGGAAGGGCACCCAAAATCGGTCGTCGCCGTCGGTGGGGCGGTACGCCTGAAGCGTCGCCGACTCCCCGTCGACCTCGAACCGGAACTCCCCCCAGCGGCGGTACGTCTGCTCGCCGTCGGCGGTCGTCTCGACGGTGACGGTCTCCTTCTCGTCGTGTTCGTGAAGCGGGAGGACGAACCGGTACGCCGGGTCCGGATCGAAGTACGCCAGCCCGGGAAAGGCGTCGCCCCGCATCGAGACCGGCAGCGGCGACCGCGCCGACTCGCGGAACTGCTGGGCCTTCGCCCGTCGCTGTGCCTCCACCTGCCCCGCCCAGTCGTCGTCGCCCTCGCTCGATGCCATATCTACGTCGATATTGTTCGCTGAGCGCAATAACAGTTCCGCGGCGCGGCCGGGGGCGTGCACGGCCACGGTTCCGGTCGGGGGGCGCACACGGCCACAGTTCCGGTCGGGGGCGCGCACAGCTCGGTCGGCGTCGCGGGGGGTCGCGACGCCACAGATTCAAGAGCGTCCCGGCCCAACCGGACGTATGAAAATCCGGCAGAACATCCGCCACTGGGCCGCCAAGAAGGCGTTGACCACGCCGGTGGTCGGCGACGTCGCCAACGACAAGCTCGTCGACCTCCACACGAGCATCTTCCTCAACAAGGCCGACGAGGACCGACGCGAGGAGCGTCGCGACCACCTCGACAGCTTCTTCGACGCGACGATGGACACGTACGTCGCCGCCCTGGAGTCCGGGTTCCCGGAGGCCGAGGCCCGCGAGATCACCCACGTCCAGGCGAACTTCGACTTCTTCAACCACGGCTGGACGGAGATGATGGAGATCCCGGGCGACGAGCTGGAGGCGCACTACCGCCGGTACGACTCGTTCTTCTCGGAGTACGGGATCACGATCGATGACCCGCTGGGCGAGTTCCGCCCGCCCGAGGGCGTCGTCGAGGCGCCCGAGACGCCCGAGAAGCTCGACTCGCCGGAGTACGAGAACGCGCTGGCCGGCTTCGCCGACGACGTGTACGTCGAGACCGACGACGGGGAAACGATCGCCGGCGGCGACACGGAAGAGCCGGACGAGGTCGACGCCGCGACCGCGCCCGGACTCGACGAGGACGAGGCGAGCGCCTGACCCCGGTCGACTCGGCCGGTTTCCGCCCGTTCTGACGTCGGTCCGCGCGACCGCGGCGTCGCGTTCGTTCCCGGGCACGTTTATAATCCGCCGGAGAGACGGAGGCGTATGAACCGCGGGCAATCGTTCCTGCTTCTCCTCATGGGGTCGGTGGCGCTGCTGACCCTCTTCGTCATCCTCCCGTTCGTCGAGTACGTGATCGCCTCGGCGATCCTCGCGTTCATCCTCTACCCGTTCCACCGCCGGCTCACCCGGTGGCTCCGGAAGCGGGTCTCACAGCGGTTCGGAGAGATGCTGTCGGCGATGGTCCTCATCCTCTCGTCTATCGTCGCCGTCATCCTCCCGCTCGCGTACATCACGTGGGTGTTCGTCCGGGACCTCACCGCCATCGCCTCCGGGGAGACCGCGATCGACGTCGCGGCGATAGAAGCCGAGATCGCGGCGTACACCGGGCAGGACCCGGAGATCGGTGACGCGCTCCAGACTATCGGCGAACTCCTCGTCCAGACGCTGTTCGGCGGGTTAAGCGGCGTTCTCACCACGACGATACGCGCCTCGGTCGGGCTGTCGCTCGCGCTCTTCTTAGTGTACTACACCCTCATCGACGGCCCGGCGTTCGTCAGGTGGCTCCGGGATACGAGTCCGCTCCCCCGGACGTCACCGCCGACCTCGTCGACCGCGTCGACGTGATGACCCGCGGCGTCGTCATCGGCCACATCTCGGTCGCGCTCCTTCAGGCCCTCGTCGCCGGTCTCGGGCTGTGGGCCGCCGGGATCCCGAACGTGGTGTTCTGGACGTTCGTGATGGCGGTGCTGGCGCTGTTGCCGCTCATCGGCGCCTTCTTCGTGTGGGGACCGGCGGCCGCGTACCTCGTGATCATCGACGAGGTGACGGCCGGAATCTTCCTCGCGGTGTACGGCGTCGCGGTGATCGCGATGGTGGACAACTACGCCCGTCCGCTCGTCATCGACCAGCAGGCGCACCTCAACCCCGCGATCATCCTCCTCGGCGTGTTCGGCGGGATCTACTCGGTCGGGTTCACCGGTCTCTTCGTTGGTCCCATCGTGATCGGCGTGCTCGCCGCGACGCTGGAGACGTTCCGCGAGGATTACGACACGATCTGAGCGATATTTAAGCCGTGACGCGGCCAACGACGGCCATGGCGACGACAGCGACCTCCCGACTCCCGGACCGACGCGACGTCCTCCTCATCGCCGCCGCGGCGGTCGGAGTCAATCTGATCGGCGCGCTCGGCGTCCCGTTCACGGCCACGGAGAGCGCGTGGTTCGCGGCGCTGGAACTGCCGGGATTTTACCCGCCCGGCTGGGCGTTCGGCGTCGTCTGGCCGATCCTGTATGCGCTGTGCGGCGCGGCGGCCGCGCTCGTCTACCTCGCCGGGCGCGACGGCGCGGCGCCGACCGGACGCGTGCGGACCGCACACGCGCTGTTCGGCGTCCAACTCGCCGTCAACGTCGCGTGGTCGCCGGTCTTCTGGGGACTCGAACGCGCCGACCTCGGACTCGTCGTCCTCGCCGTCCTCCTCCCCTTGGTCGTCGCGACGATCCGGGCCTTCGACCGCGTCGACCGGCGGGCCGCGGCGCTACTGGTCCCGTACCTCGCGTGGGTCTGTTTCGCGACCGCGCTCAACTACGCCATCTGGGCGCTCAATTAGCGCTCGGCTCCCGACTCCGTCGCGCCGTCGACCGACGGCGGCCCGCGATCCAGTCGCTCGGCGACGAACCGCCGCTCGGCGCGGCTCAGTTCCCCGTCCGTCTCGCGGAACGCCGCCATTCCGTCGCGGTATCGCTCGGGGTCGACGCGCGCGGGTCTCGCGGTCGGCCGTGCCAGCTCTAACTCGGCGAGTCCCGTTCGCTCGCCCGTGTACCCGAAGCCGCACTTGTGACACGCCTCGTACGCGAACGGGTTGTTCACGGCGATCTTCACGCGGTCGAAGCCGTCGGCGGCCAGGTCGGCGACGGTCTCGTCTATCAGCCGCGGGCCGATCCCCTCGCCGCGCCGCGCGGCGTGAACCGTGACGTACCGCAGCCGACAGCAGTCGGGGTCGGTCCGGTCGGGTGAGAAGGAGACGGCCGCGATCACGTCCTCGTCGAACGCCTCGGAATCGACCGTGTCGGGGAGCGGTTCGTCGGGTTCCCAGTCCGGCGCGGCCGGGCCGCCGCCCGGCGTTCGAATCACCGACTTCCCCGGCCCCCCGACGACGAACTTCCCGGCGTACGCGAACGCTCGGTAGTCCAGCCGCAGGGTCTCGCCCTCGTCCGGGCGACCCACGAGCGCGTACTCCATGGGCGTCGTACGGCGGCGAGCGGCTAAATAGGGTCGGTGGCTCTTTGTCCGCCGCGACGCTCGTCTCGCCCATGTACGGACTCGGTGACGTGGACTTCTTCGATCGGGTGGCGCCGCTGTACGACCTCGCGATGCCGCCGGCGGACGGGGAGGCGCTGGCCGACGGTCTCGACCACGCGACCCGGCCGATCGACCGCCTCATCGACGTCGGCGGCGGGTCGGGACGCGCGGCGGCCGCGCTGACCGGCCCGCAGATCACGGTCGTCGACGCCTCCGTCGAGATGCTCTCGCGGGCGCGTCGCGGCCGCGGACTCGACGGTCTCGCCGCCGACGCGGGGCGGCTCCCGTTTCGGGACGGGGGCGTCGACGCGGTGACGATCGTCGACGCGTTCCACCACCTGCCGGATCACGACGTGGCGCTCGCGGAGGCGGCGCGCGTGCTCGCGCCCGGTGGCGCGCTCGTCGTCCGCGAGTTCGACCCCGACCACCCGCTCGGGCGGCTGCTGGCCGCCGGCGAACACGCGATCGGAATGGACTCGCGGTTCCGGACGCCGGACGACCTCGCGGCCGCGATGGACGCGGTCGACCTCGATCCGCGGATCGTCGACCGCGGCTTCGGCTACACGGTCGTCGGCGTTCGGCGCTGAGTCGTCGCGGTCGCGGTCGACGCCGAATCGTCCCCAGCGATCGTCGATCCGAAAAAGTCCGCGTCAGTCCTGCGTCCGGCCGTGCGGTTCCGCGCCGCGGGTCGGATCCGCGCTCCCGCCGCCGTCCCCGTCGTGGTCGTGGTCGCCGTGGTCGTGACCGCCGTCCTCGCCGTGGTCGTGGTCACCGTGATCGTGGCCGCCGTCCTCGCCGTGGTCGTGGGCGTCGTTCGACCCCGTCTCGCCGAGCACCTCGGCGCCCTCGCCGTCGATCATGTCCATGTTCTTGAGGTTATCCCGCTCTTCGAAGTCCTCGACCGCCTCCATCACGTCCGCCTGCGTGATCGTCATCCGGTCCTCGGTGAGCGCGCCGAGGACGGCCTCCCGAAGCACCATCCGGAGGTCGGAGCCGGTGAGTCCGCTGGTCCGGTCGGCGACCTCCTCGGGGTCGAAGTCGGCGATCTTCATCTCCTTGGTCACCACGCGGAGGATGTCCGCGCGCATGTCCCGGTCCGGCTTGGGGAAGTTGACGATCTCGTCGAACCGGCGCCACGCGGCGGCGTCGAGCTGGTCCGGGTGGTTCGTCGCGCCGATGAGGAGCACCTCGTCGCGGACCAGCGACACCTCGTCGATCGACTTGAGGAGGGTGTTGACCGCGCGCTTCAGGGCGGCGTGTTCGTCCGAGCGGCGGGTCTTCGCCACCGAGTCGAACTCGTCGATGAAGAGGATGGCACGGCGAGAGTCGCTTGGCGACCTCGAAGCTCTTCTCGACGTTCTTCGACGTCTCGCCGAGGTACTGGCTCGTGATCATCGAGAGCTTCACCTCGACGAACGGCAGGCCGAGCTCGTGGGCGAGCGCGCGCGACACGGTCGTCTTCCCGGTCCCCGGCGGGCCGACGAACAGCAGCTTCCCGATCTCGCGGAGGCCGATCTCCGCGAGGTACTCGCGGTGTTCGATCGCCTTGACGATCTTCTGTATCTCGCCCTCCTGGTCGCCGGTCAACACGAGGTCCGCCAGTGTCGTCTCGATCTCCTCGGGCGCGCGGACGTTGACGAGATCGAGCATCTCCCCGTCCTCGTCCTCGTCGAAGTACTCCGAGAGCAGCGCGTCGATCCAGACGCGGTCGGCCTGAACCGGCCGCACGTCCTCTCTGGCCTCCTCGCGGCTCACCGGCGCTTCGAGGTCGTCCGCGGCCTCCAAGGCCGAGACGATCGTCGGGTTCCCGGCGATCCGGTCGTCGTCCGCGCGGTCGCGGTACCACTCCAGTCCCATCGCGGGCTGGGTCAGCGAGATCTCGCCCGAGAACTCTGTGCGTTGGGTGAAGAGGAGGTCCGAGACCGCGTCCCACGGCCGTTCGACACCCGTCGCGGTGCGGGCCGTCTCGTCGGTCGCCTTCAGCGGTCGCTCCACACCGCCGGGGGCGTCCTCGGCGGCGTCGGCCGACCAGTACACCTGCCGGAAGCGCGGGGGCAGGTCGTTCTCGTCGAGGTCGCGGTCCTGCGTGTAGAAGTGCGTCGTCAACACGAACTCGACGACGTCGAGCGCCGGGTTACTCATCCGCGCGAAATAGCGCCGGGACGCGGTTAAGAGCGTCGAAGCGCCGCCGGGTCAGAGGGAAAACGACAGGGTGTGAACGAAAGCGACGATGGGGTGCGGGCGGAAGTGACGGGTGGCGGGGACGAACGGACGCCGTATCGAACCCTTATTAGCCCTGGTCCGCGACGTAACGCGCATGAGTTCCGAAGACGCGGCCGCGCCGGGAGACCCCGCCGGCGACGGCGCGAGCGAAACCGGCGGCACGAGCGACACGGACCACGAGAACGCGCTTCAGGACGTCATCGCCGTCGATCCCGACGACGTCGAGCAGGGGACCGTGAACCGGCTCGACGCCCACACCGGCGACGGGATCCGCCACCGCGCGTTCACCTGCCTCGTCTTCGACAGGGACGGCCGAATCCTGCTGGCCCAGCGCGCGCCGAACAAGCGCCTCTGGGACGGTCACTGGGACGGAACGGTCGCCTCGCACCCTGTCGAGGGGCAGTCGCAGGAGGACGCCACCGAACAGCGCCTCGAGGAGGAGCTCGGCATCTCACCCGACCAGTACGACGACCTCCGGGTGACGGACAAGTTCGAGTACAAGCGCTACTACCCCAACGAGGGCGTCGAGTGGGAGGTGTGCGCGGTGCTGAAGGTCACCCTCGACGACACCGCGCTCGACCCGGACGACGAGGAGATCGGCGGCATGCTGTGGGCCGACTACGAACACCTCCACGAGAACCCCGCGCTGTACCGACAGCTCCGCCTCTGTCCGTGGTTCGAGATCGCGATGCGGCGCGACTTCGCCTGAGCGGTCGCGTATCGCTCGCCATCTGAGATCGGGTCGCGACTCGATCCCCACCGGATCTCGCCGCGTCGAAGCAGCGAGTTGAAGGCGCTCCCGCGCCGCGATCCGGTATGACCGTCGTCGCCCTGCTGGCGAACCCGCCCCGCGAGGGGCTCGTCGGAACCGCGATCGCCGAGTCGACGCCGCTGTCCCCGCCGAGGCGGCCGACCTCTACGAGGCGCAGTTCCGCGACGCCGTCCTCGCGGTCGACCGCTCCGGCGGCGAGCTCCTCGTCAACTTCCCCGACGAGGACGACCTCCCGGCCGACCACCGGACCGAGACGAGTCCGGAGGCCGAACTGCGGACGCTCGTCGCGGACACCCTCGGCGGCACCGACGAGGTCCGCTTCGAGCGGCAGGTCGGATCCTCGTTCGGCGCGCGCGCCGGGAACACCGTCACGCACCTGCTTCGCGAGGAGGGCGCCGACTCCGTCGCGGTCGTCACTCCGACCGCGCCGCTGTTCTCGCGCACGCTCGTCGACTCGGCGGCGATGAAGCTGCGGACGACCGAGGTCGTGCTCGGTCCCTCGTCGAACGGCAGAGCGTACTACGCCGGCTTCACCGAGCCGATCGATTTCGACGGCGCGTTCGAGGCGCCTGCGCTGCCGACGCTCGCGGAGCGCGGCCGCGACGCGGACCGCTCGGTGGACTTCGTCGAGCCGTCGCCCTCGCTGGAGACCGGCGACGACCTGCTCGATGTGGTGCCGATGCTGCGGGCGCGGTTCGCGGCCGAGCGCGTGGTGCCGGACTACACCGCGGCGTTCGTTCACGAGAAGGGGCTGGACGTGGTCGTCGAGGACGGCGAGCAGCGGTTGGTCCGGACTGATCGGTCGGAGACGGGCGATGCGGTCGAGTTCGTCGGATCCGACACCACTTAGTCGACCGACGCCGAGCGGTCACGTGTGGTGGGATGGCAGAGTGGCCCATTGCGCCTGCCTTGAAAGCAGGTAGCCTCACGGCTTCCTGGGTTCGAATCCCAGTCCCACCGTAAGCGCGCAGCGCACTTTCGCGCTGCGCGCGCTTCGTGCGGGATTCGAAGCCTGCGAGCGACCGAAGAAAGCGACCGATCTGGCGTGAAACCGGGTTCGGTTACTACCTCGTCCCGTCCGTCGATCACGGCTGATTCTTCGTTCGCACGCTCTTGATGTCCGGAACCGCAACCACACCGCTGATCGCCCGAAACGACCGGTACGGCTCCCGTCAGGTGTCGCGTGGTATCATGTACCGCATTATCTTTAACAGCGTTCCGACACATGTAATGAACAGGTGATACAAGCATGAGCTACGAACTCGATCCGCTGCCGTACGATTACGACGCGCTGGAACCGCACATCTCCGAGCAGGTGCTCGAATGGCATCACGACACCCACCACCAGGGGTACGTAAACGGCTGGAACTCGGCCGAAGAGACGCTCGAAGAGAACCGTGAGAACCACGACTTCTCTTCGTCCGGCGGGGCCATCCGCAACGTGACCCACAACTCCTCGGGTCACATCCTCCACGACCTGTTCTGGCAGAACATGTCCCCGGAGGGTGGCGACGAACCCGAGGGGGCGCTGGCCGACCGCATCGAGGAGGACTTCGGCTCGTACGAGGCCTGGAAGGGCGAGTTCGAGGCGGCGGCCTCCGCGGCCGGCGGCTGGGCACTCCTGGTGTACGACACGTTCTCGAACCAGCTTCGCAACGTCGTGGTCGACAAGCACGACCAGGGCGCGGTCTGGGGCGGTCACCCGATTCTGGCGCTCGACGTCTGGGAGCACTCCTACTACCACGACTACGGTCCGGCTCGCGGCGAGTTCGTCGACAACTTCTTCGAGGTCGTCGACTGGGAGGAACCCTCCAGCCGCTACGAGCAGGCCGTCGAGCTGTTCGAGTAAGCGCGTTCGAGAGGACGCGTTACGCGCGTCGAGATCCGCATTTTTCGCAGTACGTTGCCCGATTAGTGACCGCTCTCTGTGTGGTGGTTGCCTTGTAACCAGCCGAGACGAACACCTCCAAAGCCCCAGCCGCGAGGGCGGCGCACGTTCGCTGCGGTCCTCAGTCGCTCGTTTCACTCGCTCCTTGCGGTCCTTGCGTCACCTGTGCCGCCCTCGCGGCTGCCCCTTTGAGTCCCGCCCCGCACAGCACCGCAACCGCACCTCACGCCTCCCCAGCCTCGCGGCTCCCTCCGCTTCGCTCCGGTCGCCGCGTCCCTCGCGTGTGCTCCTCGCGGGCCGCTGGCCCGCTCGGAGGCACGCGCCACCGCATTGGACCGAGTGTTGTCAGATTCGATTCGAGTCGTATCGGCAGCGTTTACGGACGCGGTTGCGTACCCTCGCGCATGCCCGAACCGAAGTCGACGTTCGACGCCACCTACCCGTGCGACTTCTACGAGCCCGCCGAGCTGTTCGAGCCGGATCAGATGTACACCGTCCCCGAGATCGGTCGCCTCCTTCAGGGATTGGAGCCGGACGCCGAGGTCGACCCGGACACCGAGGCGGTGCTGGTCGACTGGGCGGTCCCGTGGGTGATGGTCCACGCCGAGGAGATGGTCGTCGCCGAGCCGCTGAGCGAGGACGGCCCCGGGTACTACGGACTCGCGACGGAGGGCGGCTCGGACTCGGACACCGATAGCGACGCGACCCCCGCCGACGAGTCCGCGTGACCGGGGAGCCGTCGGATCCGCCGGTGTACCTCGTCGCCGGCGGTACGCGCGTCGACGCCGGGAAGACCACCTTCTCGGCTGGGCTGGTCGCCCACCTCGCGGAGCGCGCGGGCGACGCGGTCGGCGTCAAGCCCCGCGCGGGCAACGACTACTGGTTCGACCACGACGACTATCTGGTCGCGACGGATTCCGGCCGCCTCTACGGGAAGGACGCGCGCACCCTCGCGGCCGCCAACACCCGCACGCTGGCGGCAGTCGACGAGTCTTCGCCCTCCCCGTCGCCCTCGGCGGTCACGCCCGAGTCGATCAACCCCGTCCACCGGCTCTGGCGCCCGACGCCGGGCCGGACCGGGATGCTCGGCGACGCCGACCGCACCTTCCTCTGTGACCGCGTGACGACCGCGTCCGGGGCGCGGTTCGTCGTCAACAGCGCGGCCGAAGACGCGGGACTGCTCCCCGACGACCTCGTCGAGCGCCTCCCGCTCGCGGACGCGACTCGCGTGCGCGACGTGCCGGCGTTCAACGAGATGATGGCGGAGGCGCACCTCCCGGCGATCGAGCGGCTCGCGGCGCGGGTCGCGCGGACCCCGGTCCCGGTCGTCGTCGAGTCGTACGCCGACGTCGCCGGGACGCTCCCCCGCGACGGGCCGGTCGCGCCCGACGCGGTCGCCGTCGTCGACCCCGGTCGCGCACGGATCTACGCCGGCGACCGGTACGCGAAGGCCCGCGCGGTCGCCGCCGGAAGCCCGCGCGAGGGAAGCCGCGAGGAGCACGTCGACGCGGTGACGGAGATGATCGAACCGCTGGCGACCGTCCTGCTCCCGGCGCTGTCCGGCGACGTTCGGGGCGATCCCGACCGCGTGGCGACACGCTACGAGTCGGCGTACGAGACGCTCGTCGGCGCTGTCGAGAACTGAGGAACTGCTTCGTGCGGCCCGCGCTCAGGCGTTCCGCTTCGTGTAGTGTTCCAGCGCGGACTCGATCGACGAGAGGTCGGCGCTCACCCGGCCGTCGGCGACGCGCATGAACCCGGGCGTGTACGACGACGAGTAGTCGAAGATGCGGTTGACGGCGCGCTTGGGCGCTGAGACGGCGTTGAAGTCGGTGACCGTGTACACTCGGGTGGTCGGAAAGGCGGTCCAGAACGCCCCGCTCGCCCACCGGTCGTCGTCCTCGAACGTCTCGCCGATGCGCCCGGTCGCGACGTACTCGTCGTCCGCGTAAAATAACAGGAGGTCGCCCGCCTTCATCTTCTCGAACGTCGACCCGTTGCCGCTGTCGTCGTCGACGGCCCACAGGCGGGCCTCATCGAGGTCCGCGAGGGGTTCGGGTCGGTCCGGGTAGTCGGTGAGATCGACGGGGGACCGGACCGTTCGGTCGAAGTTCTCCGGGTCGATCGGGACCAGGAAGACGTTCTCGCTCATTGTCCTCCGTTTCGCCGGGAGGGGTTTAAACTCGTTCGTTGATGTGTCCGGTCTGAGGCCGTCCGGTCACCCCTCGTAGTCGGCGTACAGGCGGTCCATCCGCGCCGCCATCACGAAGTCGGCGCGCGTCAGCCCGCCGACCTCGTGGCTCCAAATCTCGATCCCGACCTCGCCCCACGACAGCGCAATGTCGGGGTGGTGCCACTCCTGCTCGGCGAGTTCGCCGACGTCGTTCGTGAACGCCAACGCCGTCTCGAAGTCCGGGAACTCGTAGCTCGCCTCCAGGTGGTGGTCGTCGATCACCTCCCAGGCGTCACCGAGTTCGTCGAAGTAATCGGCGTATTCGTCGTCGTCGAGCGGCTCCGCGTCGTCGCCGGCCGGCTCGACCGGCTCGTCCGCGAGCGGTAAGGACATACCCCGTGTTGGGCGACGAGCGGTTTGTACCTTCCGCGGGCGAGGGCCCGGCGCGGCCGACGAGCGAGACCTGACGAGCGGGGAGCAGGGACTCACCGGAACCGCGAGACCGCGTCGCGGACTACCCGTCGAAGCCGAGCGAGGCGCCCGGATCCGCGGTCGTCGCCGCCGCGACCGTCGCCGTCGCGACCGTCCCCGTTCGGTCCCGTCGCGCCCGGGTCGGATAGCTTCCAACCGGCCTTCGCTGCGGCCTCGTCGACCCGCAGGAACTCGTAGCCGGTCTCCGTCGCGACGCGCTCGTCTGCGCGGGTGGTACCGACGAACACGCACCGCGGCGCGGCGCTCTCCTCGCGGATGTCCGCCAGCGTACCCCACTTGTCCCAGTTCGTGAGCGCGTAGTCGTTCTCGATCCCGTGGTCGCGGACGAACGCCGCCACTTGGTCCCCCTCGTTCGCGACGATGCCGACGTGGCGGCTCCACCGACGCGCGTCGGCGAACGCAGCCGCTGGGTCTGCGAGCGAGCGCGCGGCGCCGAGCGAGAAGACGAGCGTCACGTCGCCGTCGCCGGGGTCCGTCGCGTCGATTCCCATCTCGATCGGACCCAGACGGTCGGCGCCCTAAACGCTGTGGGGAGGCTTTTGTCGGCACGACCCCTCGGTCCCGACGATGGAGTTCGAATCCACCTTCGGCACGGCCGGGCCGCTCCTCGGCATGGTCCATCTCCCGCCGCTTCCGGGCGCTCCCCGAGCGCCGGACGACGGAAGCGAGGCGATGCGCGCGGCGGTCGACCGGGCCGCGAGCGACGCGCGGGCGCTCGACCGCGGCGGCGTCGACGGGATCGTGATCGAGAACTTCGGCGACGCCCCCTTCTACCCCGACGAGGTCCCGCCGCACGTTGTCGCCGGCGTGACCCGCGCCGCGACCGCGGTCGCCGGCGAGACCAGCCTCCCGCTCGGGATCAACGTCCTCCGGAACGACGCCGAGGCCGCCCTCTCGGTCGCCGCCGCGGTCGACGCCGAGTTCGTTCGGGTGAACGTCCACACCGGCGCCCGCGTGACGGACCAGGGGATCGTTCAGGGGCGCGCCCACGAGACGCTCCGCCTGCGCGACCGCCTCGGCGTCGACGTCGGCGTCTTCGCCGACACCGACGTGAAACACTCGGCGCCGCTGACCCCCGAGGGCTACACCGCCGAGTCGTTCGCGGACACCGCCGAGCGCGGCCTCGCCGACGCCGTCATCGCCTCCGGCTCCGGGACCGGCGAGGCGGTCGACGCGGACGCCCTCGAATCGGTCGTCGCCGAGCGCGAGCGACACGGACTCGACACGCCCGTCCTCGTCGGCAGCGGCGTCACGCCAGAGACGGTCGCCGACCTGCTCGGTATCGCCGACGGGGCCATCGTCGGCACCGCCCTCAAGCGCGGCGGCGAGACGACCGCGCCGGTCGACGCCGACCGCGTCGCCGACCTCGTCGCGGCCGCCGACGCGGTACGGTGACGCTCACGGGTCCGATCCGGGTCACCGACTCCCGGCCGGCCCGTCCCCGCGCTCCGCGAGGAACGACTCGACCTCGCTCCGGGTCGGAAGCCCCGGCTGCGTGAACCGGGCGGTACAGTTGATCGCGGCGACCGCGGCCGCGAACCGCACGCCGGGAGCGACGCCGTCGCGGTCGGCGAGCGGCTCCGCGGCGGTCTCGGGCGATCCCCCCGCGATCCACTGGTCGATCAGCCCGGCGGTGAACGCGTCGCCGGCGCCGGTGGCGTCGACGGTCTCGACGTCGAACGCGTCGAACCGGGAGACCTCGCCGCCGGCGACCGCCGTCATCCCGTCCGCGCCGTGGGTGAGGACGGCGCGGGGCCACGTCGGTCCTCGGTGTCCCCGCGGGTGTGTCGCCCGAGTCTGCGCAGCCGCGACCCGCTCGACCGCCGATTCCGCCGAGCCGAAGAACGCGGGGGCGGCGACGCCGTCCGCGACGAACAGGTCGGCGCGGCCGAGGAACCGGTGGATCGTTTCCGGCTCGGTCCCGCGTCCGACCAGCTCCTCGACCGGGCCGGAGAGGTCGAAGACGAGCGCGGGCGGGTCCGTCTCCGGACTCTCAGCGGCACCCTCCCGGAGCGACTCGACCCGGTCGAGAACTCGTCTCGCGGCGCGATCCGGCGCGTAGGCGGTGAGGAACACCGCGTCGGCGTCGGCCATCGCGGCGAGCGCGTCGTCGTCCAGTCGGAGTCCGCGGAAGCTCTCGCCCGCGGTGACGATGGCGCGCTCCCCCTCCGGGTCGCGGAGGATCAGCGACCGCGTGTGGGGGTCGTCGCCGACCGCGACGTGGGTCGCGTCGACGCCGGTCTCGGCGAGGTACTCCAGCGCGCGTCGCCCGTACTCGTCGTCGCCGACGCGGCTGATCAGCCCCGGGTCGCGGCCGAGGCGGTCGAGCGCGACCGCGACGTTCGCGCCGACGCCCCCGAACGCGGACGTGACCTCGCGGGCGAACGCGCCCCCGTCCGGCTCCGGGAGGTTGCTGACCGCGTACCACTCGTCTATCGCCGCGGCGCCGACCGAGAGGATCGCGGGGGAGCCGCCGGTCCGGACCGCTCCCTCCGTCCTCGCGGCGTCGTCCCCGTCCCCGGAGTTCGATTCCGTCGTCACGGCTCGCCGAAGAAGGACTTGTGGACGCTCGTCGCGGCGTCGGCGGCGATCGGTCCCTCGACCGTCGTCTCGCCCTCGGCGCGCCGGATGACCTCTTCGCAGGGGATCGGCACCACGCCGCCCGAGAGTTCGGCCAGCGTCTCGCCGTCGACGCCGAAGACGACCCGATCGATCCCCGCGTAGTGGATCGCGGTCGCGCACATGGGGCACGGCTCCGTGCTGGCGTACATCGCACACGCCGCCGGCTCGTCGGCGTCGAGTTCGCGCGCGGCCCACCGCGCGAGCGTCAGCTCCGGGTGGGCGGCGACGTCGTCGCCGGTCCGGGTCTCGTTTCGGGCCTCGCGGACGACCTCGCCGTCGACGACGAGCAGCGCGCCGAACGGGGTGTCACCGGCCGCGACGGCGGCTTCGGCCAGCTCGATCGCTCGATCCACGTACTCGCGGTCGGTCGCGTCCGGCGGGAGGTCGGCCGCGGCCGGGTCGCCGAGCGCGTTCTCGTCGGCCATACGGGCACGTCCCGCCGCGGCCACCTAACGCTTCCTGCGGTCGTCGTCGGGCGGTCGCTCGCGGTCGCCGCCGGTCTCGGTTTCGCTCCCCTCACCCTTCTCGTCGGCGGGGGGTCCGGACCCCCGAACGTCGCGGAGGGCGTCGACCGCGTCGTCGGTGGCGGCTGCGGTCCGCGTCTCGGTCGCGGCCGCGGGGTCGAGTCCGTCGGGTTCGTCGGCGTCGCCCGCGTCGCTACCGCTCGATTCCGTTTCATCGCCCGATTCGGCCGCGTCGTCCGCCTCGTCGTCCGCGCCGAAGAGCCACGCGCGGACCGCGTCGATGAATCCCATTGGTCGGTGGTGTCGTCGTCAGTAGTTCTTGAACAGCAGCGCGCGCACGTCGTCTTTGGTTCGGGCGGTCTCGACGCTCCCGTCCGGCAGGTCGACCTCGTAGCGCGCGTCGCCGTCGGCCTCGCGCCACTTGTCCCCGTGGGTGTCGAGGAGGCTCATCATCGCGTCCAGCTGGCTGGCGCCGCCGTCGTTGCTGTCGTCGCTCGCGTTGTCGCCTGCGTCGGCGTCGTTCGTGTCGTTGTCGCTCGCGTCGGCCGACTCGGTTTCGTCGGCGTCGACCCCGTCGCGGTCGACTCCGGCGTCGTCGCCGTCGTCAGTCTCGTCGTCGTCGGGGTCGATGTCGACACGCGCGAACGGGTCGGCGGCGAGGGTCTCGGCCGCGTCGAGGATCGCGTCGACGAGTTCGGGCTTCGTCATTTCGCTGCGTCCCGTGATCTCGAAGGCGGCGCCGATGTCGGACAGATCCATCGGGTCGTCCGGCTCGGGGTCGCCGTGTCGTCGGTTCCGCGCCGCCAGCAGTTCTCGGGCGCGGTCGCGGTCGAAGGGCGCGTCGGGTTCGGTACCGCCCGCATCCTCGCCCGCCTCCTCGTCTCCGTCCGCATCCTCGCCGAGCGGCGGCGCCGCGAGGCGGTCGGGGTCGTCGACGGCGTCGGCGAGGTCGAGCAGGTACGCGAGCGCGTCCTCGCGGTCGACTGAGGCGTACGGGCCGGCGTGGGCCGCGGCCAGCTCCTCGCGGAGCGCTTCGATCCGGTCCGCGTGGTCGTCGGTGATGTCGAGCGTGGGCATGGTGTGGGTCCGATAGGGCGGTTACTGGTTCTCCTCGAAGCGCGCGAGCGCGTCCGCCCAGCTCTCGGCGAACTCCGGTTCCCCGGAGTGGTCGGCCTCGACGTCGGCGTAGCCGCAGTCGTCGCAGGCGACGGCGGTGGCGGCGCCAAGCGAGAGCGTCGACAGGTCGCCGCCGCAGCGGGGGCACTCGGGCGACACGGATTCTCGCGTCGAATGTCGTCGCCCGCCGTGAAAAACGCACGGGTCGGGTGGGGGACGCGGCGGCCGGGGGGTCGGCGAGGTCCCGCTCCGGTCGCCACCGCTCGGGGTAACAGTCATTACACTCGGCGGAAACGTTCGGACATGAGCGAAGCGGACGCCGAGAACGTCCTCATGGAGTACTACCGGCGGTACGTCGGTGACCCGGACCGAACGATTGACGTGTACGCCGGGTTCGGGCTGTTCTTCGCCGGTATCGCGCTCGGAGTGATCGGGGTCGTCGTGTTCCTCTACAGCGCGACGCTCGACCCGACCGCGCTCTCGACGTACGCGGTCCGCGAGGTCGCGGCCGTCGCGGGCGCGGTCGGTCTCCCCGCGCTGCTCTTCGGTATCGTCGTCCTCCTGCCGGTCGACCGCCGGATGCTGTACCTCGCGAGCGCCGGGGTCGCGGTCACGCTCGCCGGGGTCGGCGTGTTCACCTGGGCGTACCCGCACAACTGGAACGTCGTCGTCAACCCTGACTACAGCGCGCAGGTCGTCGCCGTCTACAGCGTCGGGCTGGTGGCGGTCATCGGCGCGACGGGCGGCGCCTTGGTCGCGCACCGCGTCGAGCGCGCGACGGGCGGGGCGGTCGCGAGCGGTGCGGGCGCCGGAGGCGGCGCCGCCGCGGGTGCCGGCGGCGAGGCGGGCGCGGGAGCGGCGGGCGGCGGCGAGGAAGTCACCGAGGAGTCGGTCCGCGCCGACATCGAACGCGAGCTGGAGGACGCGGAGCTGACGTGGGGCGGCGTCGAGCGATCCGAGACGCGCCGGCTGGAGCTGAACACGAGCGCGGTCGACGACGCCGACGTCGACACCGAGAAGCTCGCGGGGTCCGCGACCGAGACGCGAACGACCTCCGGCACGGTCAACGACGCCGTCTCCGAGCTACAGGGTCTCCAGGGCGGCGAGACGAAGACCGACAGCGGGCAAGGGACCGACGACCAGGCCGCGAAGCTCCGCGAACTGCGCGAACAGCAGCGGAAGGAGGCCGAGGCGGACGACGAGGACGGCTCGGTCGTCGACAAGATCAAGGGGTTGTTCGGCTGAATCAGGCTCACTGTGTTCGGTATTATTTATAAGAAGACGGCTCTGTCGAAATCCTCTTCTTCAGACAGATTCTCGCCTGAAACGTCTGGTCGATGAGAGTTGCGAATTGAATGACCATCCCACCGACATCTATATCAGTATGAACAAAGTATGAATAGGTATGCCCGAACACAAACGGAAAGTCGGAGATCGGGGGCAGGTGACGATTCCGAAGGAACTGCGGGACCGTCGTGGCATCAAAGGCGGTGACGAAGTTGAATTCGTCGAAGTGAATAACGAGATCATAATCAAACCGCCGACAGATGAAGAACGGCTTGCTGAAGGATATCGAAAGAGGGCCGAGCGGTCTCGTGAGTTGGCTGAAGAAATGGAAGAAGCATCCGCAGAAGCAACCGGGCATCTCGGTGACGCACCCGGCTGGAGCGAGTGAATTCTGGAGTCAAGTGTGCAGGTACGCCGCGGCGACATTGTCATCGTTGAACTGAATCCCACGAAAGGGAGTGAGCAGCAAGGAAAGAGCCGGCCTTGTGTTGTCATCCAGAACGATGTTGGGAATCAGTACTCACCGACAACCATCATCGCTCCGTTCACAACGCAGTACACGTCTGGAAACACGTACCCGTTCGAGGTGGAAGTACTGGCTTCGGATACTGCCCTCGATCACGATTCAGTGGCAGATCTCAGTCAAATCCGGGTTGTCGACATCGACGAACGTGTGAAAAAGAACATTGGATCTGTCCCGTCATCAGATATGGTAAAAATCGACTCGGCAATCAAAGAAAGCCTCGGCATTTGAGCGAAAAGTTTCGGCAGTGTATCGTCTGTATTGACCGAAACGGGGCCTGAATATATCACTTGCTGAGGATTTCAACAGAGCCGCTCTGTTGAAATCCTATTCTTCAGATATATTCTCGCCTGAAACAGCCGGCCAATGAAGCTGCGGATTTACCGAGACTGGAGTTGTTCGATGAATGTCACAGTTTGGTTCACCGTTCGCTCAAACCATGGCTTCTCGGTGAAAAAGAAGTGGTCGCCCGGTGGCGTGTGTAATTCGACATCCACACCAGCAATATTGAGTACGTCACGGTATGCCCGTGTTTCACGCATTGTGAGCCACTCATCGTCCTCCGCGAGATACAGCAGCGCCGGCGGATGTGCAGACGTGACGCGCTCTCGGGGGGACGCCTCACGGTATCGCTCGGGAATCTCGGTCGGTGATCCGCCCATGAAGTCTGCCGTTTCACCGTCTTTCTTCGCACCGAGTAGGTCATAGGGGCCATCGAAGCAGACGAGCCCATCGACTGTCGTTGCAGCGTCTTCGTATTCGTCATCGGGTGTCGACTCGCTCGTCGCAGTTGTCGCCGTTAACGCAGCGAGATGGGCACCAGCTGAGTGACCACAAAGCACTATTTGACGTGGTATGGTTCCAAACGGCTTCTCGGACCGAACCCATCGGACTGCACTTTTGACGTCCAATAGGGCGGCGGGATACGTCGCCTCACCGGATAGCCGATAATCAATCGTCAATGCGGGAAACCCCCGCTCGGCAAGGGCACGGCACCGGTCGTCGAAGAACGACCGGTCGCCACGATTCCAAACGCCGCCATGAACACAGATGAGGACTGTCTGTCTCCACTCATCGTCAGCTGGTAGAAACATGTTTGCAAGAAGTTTACGTTCAGGGGTTTGTTTGAACTCGATATCTTGCTTCGCAGTTAGTTCATTCATATAGTTTCTAATGAAATGACTGACATAAAATCCCACCGAGTGGTCGGCTAAATGGCCAAGCAAGTTCCATCGCGTGAGCAAGCGAGACCTCCGGTCTCGCCCTGTTCCTGCTCGCTTCGCTGCGCGGGCAGCGACTTCCGTGCTCCCGCTCGCTCCGTTCGCGGGAACGCACCTCACACCTCCCCAGCCTCGTCGCGGCCGCTTTTAAGCGGCCGCGACTCCCTCGCGCGTGCGGTCGCCGGACTACGTCCGGCTGCCAGAGGGACCGAAGGTCCCTCGCTGTTCGCCCCGCGGTGTGGCGCTCACCGGCACGCAGGGAGGCGCGACGCGCCTCTTACAGCCGGCGGCAGAGCCGCCGGCGACGCCACCGCACCGTGTTCATTTATAAACGCTCGCGATTCCATCACGCCGACGGCCGTCGCTCGCCCATTTATATAGTTCCCGCCGCGTAGTCCGAGCGTGTCCCGCGTCACCGTCAGTATCGACCCGCACGTCCACTCCGAAGGGAGCTACGACGGCCACGAGCCGGTCGAGCTGATTCTCGAACACGCGGCCGAGATTGGACTCGACGCGGTCGTCATCACCGACCACGACGTGATCCGGGAGTCGAAACGCGCCGCGGAAATCGCCTCGGAGTACGGGCTGATCGGCATTCCCGGCGTGGAGGTGTCGACCGCGCACGGCCACCTGCTCGCGATCGGCGTCGACCGGATGCCGCCGCGCGGCCGCCCGTACGCGGAGACGGTTCGGAAGATCCACGAGCAGGGCGGCGTCGCGGTCGTCCCCCACCCCTTCCAGCGCTCGCGCCACGGCGTCCGCCAGCGCAACATCCCGACGCCCGGCTCGGCCGACGAGACCGCCGACGGGACCCGGAAACCGGACCGAGGCTCCGACCGCGCCGATCCGGTCGCCGAGACCGGCGGCGTCGAGACGTCCGGCGCGGTCGACGAGGTCGACGCGATCGAGGTGTTCAACGCCTGGCTGTTCACGGGGTACCGAAACCGTCGCGCGCGGCGGTTCGCGGCCGAACACGGCTACCCCGGAATTGCCGCCAGCGACGCCCACCACCTCCAGTACGTCGGTCGGGCGTTCACCGAGCTGGGGATCGAGGGCCGGGAGTCGCCGGACGAGGTCACCGCGGACGACGTGCTGACGGCGATCCGTCGCGGCACGACGACCGTCGACGGCCGGGGCGCGCCGATCCGGATGGCGGCGAAACACTACGTCGGCGCCGCCGGGCGCCGGTCGGCGTACTACGCCCGGACCGGCGCGGTCCGGGGCGTTCGAGCCACCAAGCGGACCGCGGTCGATGGGGCGGTGGCCGCGAAGGTCGCCGCCCTCCAGTCGGCCCACCGCACCCGGCGGCTCCTCTCGTGGTTCGCCTGACGGGACGAGTCGAGAGGCGGTCCGGGACCCGGGAGCGCCGGCGGCCGCGAACGAGAGAGGGTTTTTTCCTGCGGTCTCGAAACGTCCGAGCATGAGCCACGACAGACCTGCCTCCGGGTTCGGGCGGCGAACTCGGGCGGACGGCGGCGGGGCGGCCGAACGGACCGACGCGCGGACGCCGCGGTCCGGTCTGACCGCGGGCACCCACGCTGGCGGCGCGGCCGCGGGGGGCACGGACGCATGATCGAGGGGTCCGACCGCCTCGCGTCGAGCGAGGCCCGAGAGACCGCGCTCGAATGTGTCGAGGCCGGCATCGAGGCCGGCCACCCGAGGACGGTCGTCCGGGAGGCCGTCGCGCTCGACGGGACGGACCTCCGGATCGCGGACGCGACCTACGACCTCAGCGAGTACGAGGAGGTCGTCGTCCTCGGCGGGGGGAACGCCGCGGCGCACGTCGCCGCCGCGCTCGAACGCGAGCTCGGCGACCGGATCGACCGCGGCGTTGTCGTCACGGACGACCTCACAGCCACGGAACGCGTGACGGTCCGCGAGGGGGACCACCCGATGCCGAGCGAGCGCGGGGCTGACGGGACTCGAGAGCTGCTCTCCGCGGCCGACGCCGCGGACGCTGACACGTTCGTCTTGGCGGCGATAACGGGCGGCGGGAGCGCGCTCATGGCCGCGCCCGCGGGGCGCGTCTCGCTGGCCGCCCTTCGGGACACGACCGACGCCCTGCTCGAGAGCGGGGCGGACATCCACGAGATCAACGCGGTCCGCAAACACCTCTCGGCGTTGAAGGGCGGTCGGCTCGCCCGCCGCGCCGCGCCCGCGACGGTCGTCTCGCTGGTCCTCAGCGACGTCGTCGGCAACGACCTGAGCGCCATCGCGAGCGGACCCCTGGTCCCCGACGAATCGACGTTTGCGGACGCGCTCGCGGTGCTCGAACGGTACGGGATCGACGCGCCGGACGCCGTCCGGACCCGTCTCGAACGCGGGGCGGCCGGCGAAATCGACGAGACTCCCGCTCCCGGCGACCCCGCGTTCGACGCCGTCTCGACCCACGTCGTCGCCGACGGGATGGCAGTCCTCCGGGCGGCCCGGTCGGCGGCGGCCGAACGCGGCTACGAGACGCTGGTGCTCTCCTCGCGGGTCCGCGGCGAGTCCCGGGAGGCGGCCACGACGCACGTCGCCGTCGCTGAGGAGGTCCGGGCGACCGGGACGCCGGTCTCGCCGCCCGCGGTGCTGCTCTCCGGCGGCGAGACGACGGTGACGGTCCACGGCGACGGGACCGGCGGTCCGAATCAGGAGTTCGCGACGAGCGCGGCGCTCGACCTCCGCGGCGACGGTCCGGACGCCGGCGTTCGGGGGAGATCGCAGTGGCCGCCGTCGACACCGACGGGATCGACGGCGCGACCGACGCGGCGGGCGCGCTGGTCGACGGAGCGACCGTCACGGATCCAGACGCGGCCCGCGAGGCGCTCGCCGACAACGACGTGTATCCGTATCTCGACGCCCGCGACGCCCTCGTGCGGACGGGCGCGACCGGGACGAACCTGAACGATCTGCGGGTGCTGGTCGTTCCCTAAAGGACCAGTCCCGCGGCGTTCCGGAAGACAGCGATCCAACAGTTGAACGCACACGGGTCGCGACCGATGTGTGGCGCCGCGGCACGTTCCGATCACCGCCGGACTCCGCCGGGGACCGCGCCCCGCGAAGGTCCGGGCTTTTTGCCCGCGGACGCGAAATTCACCCCCATGAGTCACGACAGACGCGAGTCCGGATTCAAGCGGCGGACCCGGGTCGCGGACGCGAGGGCGGCGCTGCTCGACGCCGTCACGCCGCACGACCGGACGGAGACCGTCCCGGTCGAGGCGGCCGACGGCCGGGTCGTCGCCGAACCGATCGACGCGCCGGCGCCGGTGCCGGGATACGATCGGGCCGCGATGGACGGGTACGCGGTCCGCGCGAGCGACACCTTCGGTGCCGGCGACCGCTCGCCCGCCGTTCTGACCGCTAAGCCCGCTGAGACCGACGCGATCGCGCCCGGCGAGGCGGCCCGCGTCCACACCGGAAGCGCGGTGCCCGAGGGAGCGGACGCGGTCGTGATGATCGAGCGGGTCGAGGCGGTCGGCGACGAGGTGGAGGTGTTCGACGCGGTCGCGGACGGCGAGAACGTCGGCGAGGCTGGCGAGGACGTCGCCGACGGCCAGCGCTGCTTCGAGCCGGGCCACGTCCTGCGGCCCTCCGACCTCGGTCTCCTGCGCTCGGTCGGTCTCGATCAGGTCCGGGTCAGAGAGCCGCCCGAGGTGGCCGTTATCCCGACCGGCGAGGAGCTGGTCGAGTCCGACCCCGGTCCCGGCGAGGTGATCGAGACGAACGGACTCACCGTCTCGCGGCTCGTCGAGCGCTGGGGCGGCGCGGCGCGCTACCGCGACGTCGTCACCGACGACCCGGACGCGCTGCGGGAGGCGGTCGCGGCCGACCTCGACGCCGACGTGGTCGTCACCACCGGCGGCTCCTCGGTCGGCGAGCGGGACCTTATCCCCGAGGTCGTCGACGAACTCGGGGAGGTGCTCGTCCACGGCGTCGCGCTGAAGCCCGGCCACCCGGTGTGTCTCGGCCGCGCCGAGGGGACGCCGATCGTCTCGCTGCCGGGGTACCCGGTCGCGCTGATCGTCAACGCGGCGCAGTTCCTCCGGCCCGCGACGAAACGGGCGGGCGGCACCGACGCTGAGCCGTTCCCGAGGCGGCGCGCGACGCTCGCTCGGAAGGTCGCGAGCGAACCCGGCGTGCGGACGTTCGCGCGGGTGACGCTCTCGGACCCGGACGGCGACGGGGCGTCGTCCGAGGAGGGAGTCGACGCGCTCCCGACCGCGACGCCGACCCGCGCGAGCGGCTCCGGGATCCTCTCCAGCGTCGCGCTCGCAGACGGCTGGGTCGTCGTCCCCGAGCCGCGGGAGGGACTCGACGCGGGCGAGACCGTCGACGTGGAGCTGTGGGAGGTGACGCCGTGAGCGACCGCAAGGAGTTCCGCGACCTCGCGACGCCCGCGGCCGCCCACGAGGCGATCGCGTCGCTCGACCTCTCGCCGGCGCCGGAAACGGTCCCGCTGCGGGAGGCGCGCGGCCGCGTCCTCGCCGAGCGGGTCGACGCCGCCATCGACGTGCCCGGCTTCGACCGCGCCTCGATGGACGGGTACGCTGTCCGCGCGCGCGACACCTTCGGCGCCGACGAGGCCGACCCCGCCGAACTCGACCTCGTCGGCGCGGTCCACGCGGGCGCGGCGCCAGACGTCGCGGTCGAACCCGGGACCTGCGCGGAGATATCGACAGGCGCGGTGATGCCCGACGGCGCGGACGCGGTCGTGATGGTCGAGCGGACGGACGAGATCGGCGCGGGCGATTCTGAGTCCTCACGGATCGCGGTCCGCACCTCGGTCGCGCCCGGCGACCACGTGATGACCGCCGGGACCGACATCGCCGCCGGCGCCCGCGCGCTCGGTCCCGGAACGCGGCTGACGCCCCGCGAGATCGGCCTGCTGTCGGCGCTCGGCGTCGACGAGGTCCCGGTCCAGGGACGCCCGCGGGTCGGGGTCGTCTCCACCGGCGACGAACTCGTGCGGCCGGGCGAGGAGCTCGACCCCGAGCGCGGCGAGATCTACGACGTGAACTCGACGACGATCGCCGCGGGCGTCGAGGAGGCGGGCGGCGAACCCGTCCTCTACCCCCACGCCGGCGACGACTACGACGAGATGGAGCGGCTGCTCCGCCGGGCGGCAGACGAGTGCGATCTCGTGCTCTCCTCGGGGTCGACCTCGGCGAGCGCGGTCGACGTGATCTACCGCGTGATCGAGGCGCGCGGCGAGCTGCTCCTCCACGGCGTCGCCGTCAAGCCCGGCAAGCCGATGCTCGTCGGGCGGCTGGATCGCGGGGGAAACGACGCGACAGGAGGCGATCGCGCCGGCGAGTCGGCGTACATCGGACTCCCCGGCTACCCGGTGTCCGCGCTCACCATCTTCCGGACGTTCGTCGCGCCCGCGATCCGCGAGGCCGCCGGCCAGCCGGAGCCGGCGACGGCGACCGTCGAGGGGCGGATGGGCGTCGGCGAGCGCTACGGCGAGGGCCGCCTGCGCCTGATGCCGGTCGGCCTACTCGACCTCGACGAGGCCGCGACGGAGGGGGGTGACGACCGCCCGCTCGTCTACCCGGTCGACAAGGGGTCGGGCGCGACGACGAGCCTCGTCGAGGCGGACGGGGTCGTCGCGGTCGACCCGGACACGGAGTACCTCGATGTCGGCGAATCGGTCTCCGTCGACCTGTTCTCGCCCGACGTGCGCCCGCCGACGCTGCTCGGCGTCGGCGAGGACGACCCCGCGCTCAACCGCCTGCTCGACCGGCTCGCGAACCCCCGGTACCTCGACGTCGGATCTCGGGAGGGACTCCGGCGCCTCCGCGACGGCGTCCCCGACGTCGCCGTGACCGCGGGACCGACCGACCGCGACGTCGACGCCGCGGAACTCGGCGGTTGGAGCCGCGAGTGGGGACTCGTCGTGCCCGACGGGAACCCGGAGGGAGTGGGCGGGCTCGCGGACCTCGTCGACCGCGACCTCCGCTTCCGGAACCGCCCGACCGTCTCGGGACTCCGCCGGAGCCTCGACGCGGCGCTCGACGACCTCGCGGGCGAGCGCGACGCCGACCGCCGCGCGCTCGCGGAGCGGATCGACGGCTACGAACGAACCGCGAAGGCGTTCGAGAGCCCGATCCGCGCCGTCGTCGCCGGCGACGCGGACGCGGGACTCGGTCTCCGCGAGACGGCGGACCGGATCGGCTGCGGGTTCGTCCCGCTCGGTGAGCAGTCGGTCGTCGTCCGGGCCGCTTCCGACCGCGTCGACCGCAGGCCGGTCGCGGCGCTGGCGGCGGAACTCGGCGGTGGCGCCGACGCCGACATCGACGCCGAGGAGGCGGGCGCGGCCGATAGCGCGTCCGACGGCCGGCCCGACCTCGACGCGATCCTCGCCGACCTGCCGGGCTACTCGCGGAACAGTCGGAACGAACCCTGACCGACGACGACCTCGGAGCGATCTTCCTCGGTCTCGCCGTCCCCCTCGGCCGCTTCGCCCCCGTTTCCGGCCGTGGTGACGGTCATCTCGCTGACCCCGATCGAGCCGCCGGCCCGCACCACCTCGGCCTCTGCGCGGAGGTCGCCGTCCGCGGGCCGGAGGTAGTTCGCGTTGAGGTTCACGGTCGCCACGCCGCCGGCGAGCGGGTCCTCGAACGTCGTGCGCTGGGCGACGCCGCCCGCCGTGTCGATCAGCGTCGCCGCGACGCCGCCGTGGATCGTCCGCCCGTCCGCGTTCGTGAGCTTGTCGTCGAAGGGGATCGAGAGGACGACGCGCCCGCGCTCGATCGTCTCGACCGACGTGTTCAGCCACGAGAGGTAGCCGTGTTCGTCCTCCAGCTTCTCCTCGACGTACGCCGTCGCGGCCGACGGGAGCGGATCCATCTCGGCGATCTCCGTGCGGTCCATATCTCGGAGATATCCCGAGACGGCTTGTAGCCCCCGCAAACGCGAGACAACCGGCGATCGATTGACGGTCTCGATCACCCGACGCCGAGCCGGATCGGGTCGTCGCTGGAGACAACCGCGACCGTCACCGACTCCCCGATGTCGAACTCGCTGTCCGGGCAGACGACCTTGACGCCGACCCGGTCGGCGCGCGCCGCGAACAGCGACAGCCCAACGACGCGCTCGCCGTTCGCGAGGACGTCGACGGGCGCCCACTCGACGCGCGGCGCGCCCGGTTCCGACCCCGCCTTCCCGCCGTGTCCGGCCGCGGTTCCGATTCGGGTCCCGAGGAGGGACAGCGAGTCGCCCGCCCCGGCGGACTCACCGACCGCCCCGAACGTCCCGCCGCCCGCGTAGTGCGTCAGCCCGCCGTCGAGCGGGACTCCCTCGTCGCTCGCGAGCGCCGCGAACGCCGGGCCGGACTCGGACCGACCCGGGTCCGCGCGCCGCGGCCCGTCGAGGACGACGTGCGCCGGGGCGCGCTCGACGACGGTTCCGGTCCCGTCCCACGCGACCGGCTCGACGGGGGCGTCGACGGCGACCGGGAGCGACCCGCTCGCCCTGTGCGGATCCGCGTCCGGCGGGCGGAAGCCGAGGTGGACGTGGTCGTCGACCCACCGGCCGAAGAAGCCGGAGCGCGTCGTCGGGCCGAGCGCGTCGCCGACGGCCACCCGGTCGCCGGGAGACACCTCGGGGATCACGTGGAGGAGCCGCGCAACGGTGCCGGGGGGAGCGCCGGCGCGGGCGCACCACTCGTCGGCGAGGTCGACGACGATCAGGTGGTCCTCGTCGGCCGCGTACGGGCGGTCCGGACAGCCGACGGTTCGGACCTCGCGGACGACGCCGGCGACCGGGGAGCGCCCGACGCCGTCGCCCGGGTAGAGGTCGACCGCCCGGCCGCGGTCGTGGGCGGGGTACGGGGAGTTGAACCGCGAGAACTTCTCGTACCGCTCGACGACGGCCGCGGGGAGCGAGACCGTCGCACTCGGCGGCTCCGACTCCCCGGTCGGCGTTCCGGTCACCCGTCCGCCGCCTCCATCCCCTCGATGGCGAAGCGCGCGCCGCCGGCGTCGGACTCGGCGACTGAGAGCGTCCAGCCGTGGGCCTCGACGATGTCGCCGACGATCGCCAGCCCCAGTCCGGTGCCGCCGCCGAGCGACACGCCGCGCTCGGTGACGCGCCCGCGCTCCCCGGGCGGGATCCCGGGACCGTCGTCGCCGACCGCGAGCGAGACCGCCTCGCCGTCCGACGCGATGGAGACGGTGACGGCGACGTCCTCGCCCGCGTGGTCGATCGCGTTGCGGAACAGGTTCGAGATCAGCTGTTCGAGGCGGTCGCGGTCGGCCAACGCGGTCGCGTCGCCGTCGACGGCCAGCGTCGCGTCCGCGGTTTCGAGCCGGGACCAGACGCGCCTGACCGTCGCGTCCAGCGAGACGCGGTCGAGGTCGTCGACCGTCTCCCCCGCCGTCGCCAGCGCGAGCAGCCCCTCGATCATGTCGTCCATCCGATCGTGGGCGTTCGCGGCCCGCTCTAAGGCGCCGTCCGGGTCGTCGCCGCGCTGGCGGGCCAGCTCGACGGCCGCGGACGCCGCGGCGAGGGGGTTCCGCAGGTCGTGGGAGACGACACCAGCGAACTCCTCGAGCCGCTCGTTCTGCCGTTCGAGTTCGGCCTCTCGCCGTTCGAGCGCCGCCTGCCGCTGTTCCCGCGCGGTCACGTCGCGGAGCAGGAACACGTGGCCGCGGTCGGTCCCGCGCGGGTCGGTTATCGGGTTCTCCTGGATGTCGAACTGGCGGTCGCCGATGATGATCGGGTGTTCGGAGCCGTCCTCCAGTCGCGGGAAGGCCTCCGAGAGCGACGAGCCGACCGCGTCGGGCGGGAGGAGCGCCTCGGCGGCCGGGTTGAGGTCGCGGATCCGGTCGTCCGAGCCGGAGACGATCACCGGGTCTTCGCATCACCTCGACGGCGGTGTCGCGCGCGACGACCGCGGCGTCCAGCGTGCCGAGCCAGAAGACGGTGCCGTACAGGAACACGCCGTGAATCACGAACGCCGTCGGCAGCCACGAGAGGTTCGCGTAGCTCCCGACGTCGACGAGCGTGGCGACGCTCGCCAGGAACGGGAACAGCGTGCCGAGCAGCACGACGAACGTCTGGAGCCGGTAGCGGTTTCCGGTTCGCTCGTAGAGGTCGACGACGAGGAGCGCGCCGGCGATGCACAGGCCGTACGCGAAGAGGACGAACGCCCAGCTCGCGGGACCGAGCCCGTACCCGAGCAGGGTGAACGGGCCGTCGGCGACGGGGGTCACCGAGCGCCGGGCCAGCCCGTGGGTCTCGCTCGACCATGCGAGTAGCACCCAGACGAACGCGGGCGTCGCGAGCGCGACGATCCGATTCTCCGTCCGCCAGCGGTCGTGCCCGGTGAACGCGAGCGCGAAGCAGATCCAGAGGACGGGGAGCGCCCCGAGGAGCGGCGTCGCTAGGTTGAGCGCGACCGTCATCGCGGTCTCGCCGGGTGCCGCGACCCGGAGGGCGTACAGGAGGGAGACGCCGCCCCCGCAGAGCAGGTAGAGCGCGACCTCGATCCCCCCGGCTCGTCGCGTTCCCGCCACGCGACCCGGCCGAGCCAGAGTCCGATGACCCCCGCCAGGAGGCAGGCGGTCAGGTACGCTCGGACCGGCAGCGCGCCCAGGTCGCTCATCGATACCTGTATCACTTTCAGGGCCGACAAAACTGTTGTGTCACGCGCCGACGAGCGCGGCGCGAGACGGGAGACCGCGACCGGCGACCGCCACAACCGGCGCAAAGTGCTTGTGCGCCCCCAACCTGGATCCGATCCATGCGCGTGTACAGGGGGATCTCTCCTCGCCCACGGCCGACCGCGCGCCCGTCGCGGACCTGCTCGCGTCGGCCGCGGAGGGCGTCCCGGCCGTGCGCGTCACCGCGCCGCCGCGACAGGTCGCGTTCGGCCGCCGCGACGCCCGCGAGGCCGGATTCGCGGAGGCGAAGCGCGCGGCGCGCGACGCGGGATTTCCGCCCGTCGAGCGGGACGTCGGCGGCCGCGCGGTCGCGTACACCGGCTCGACCCTCTCGGTCGGCGTCGCGGTGCCGACGGGCGACGGACGCGGGTCGATCGGGTCGCGGTACGAGGTCGCGGCCGAGACGCTCCGCGGCGCGCTCCGGGACCTCGGTGCGGACGTGGTACGTGGAGAGCCGCCGGACGCCTTCTGTCCCGGCGACCACTCGCTGCGGGTCGCGGGCGGCGGTGGTGAGGCGGGCGGGGCGGGCGTGACGGTCGGCGGGACCGGCGCGGACGGCGAGAGCGCTTCAGCCGGCGGAAAGGTCGCGGGTCTCGCGCAGCGCGTCCGCGCGGACGCGGCGCTCGTCGCCGGCGTCCTTGTCGTCTCGGCGGGGGACCCCGGTCCGATCGCGTCGGTCACCGACCCCGTCTACGACGCGCTCGACGTACCCTTCGACCCGGAGTCGGTCGGGAGCGTCGCCGACGCCGGCGGTCCGGACGACCCGGAGGCCGTCGCCCGCGCGGTCGAGGCCGCGTTCGTCGAGGGACCGTGGGGCGACGGCGAGCGCGAGATCGTCCGCGTCGACGGGGAAGACGCCTGAGCGCGGCGCGGCTCGCGGTTCCGACGTTTCGACGTGCTTTTTATGCGCGGGCATCTGGGTTCGCGCATGGCCGAATTCAAAATCGTCGTCGCCGACCCCGAGACCGGCGAGACGTTCCAGCGAGAGGTCGACGGACAGGACGCCAACCGATTCCTCGGTCGCGAACTCGGCGACGAGATCGGCGGCGACGCCGTCGGACTCTCCGAGCACACGATCGAACTCACCGGCGGCTCCGACGAGACCGGGCGCCCGATGCGCGAGGACGTTTCCGGCACCCGCCTGAAGGAGCTCCTCCTCGAAGGCGGCGTCGGCTTCGAGCCGTCCCGCGAGGGCGAGCGCAAGCGGATCACCGTCCGCGGCCGCGAGATCGACGACGACGTCGCGCAGATCAACGCGAGCGTCGTCGACGGCGACGGCGACGTGGCGGCCGCGTTCGGCGAGGGCGACGGGGACGACGCCGAAGACGACGAGTAACGGTCCCCGATGCCTCGCGTCCCCTCCGACGGCGAGGACGTTTCTTCGATCCGCGTCTCGCTCGCCCGGAGCGGCGGCACTCGTCGCCCCTGCGTCAGGCTCCCCGACGACGACGCGCTCGACGGGCGCGTCGAGTCCGGAACCTGTGAGGAACTCGGACTGGGCACGGGCGATATCGTTCGAGTCGCGATCGACCGCGAGGAGTACCACGCGCGCGTCGCGAGCGACTCGAAGGGGCGGCTCCTCCGTGGCGCGTTCGACAACCGGCGGCTCGCCCGCGAGGGCGGCGAGGGGACGAACCGCCTCGTCGAGTGGCTCGACGAGAACGGCCGGGAGCCGGACGACAGCGTCGTCCTCGACGTGGTGGTTCCCGGCGAGCTGTACGGACTTCGGATTCCGGGCGAGCGGACCGTCTACGACGCGAACCGGGGGCCGCGGTCGTCGCTCGCGGACATCGCCCGCGACGTCGACGAGTAGCGCAGCCGGGGCGACCGACGCGGCTCGCGCCGGTCCGCTCGTCCGACACCGCCGAGTCAGGCCGGATCGCTTATTCTCGCTCGGTTCCGAACTCGACTCATGCAGGAGGTCGACGCGGATCTGACGGCGCTCGACCGCGCGATCATCAACGGGTTCCAGGGCGGCTTCCCGGTCGCGGAGCGCCCCTTCGACGCGGCGGCGGTCGCGCTCCGCGAGCGCGGCGTCGACGTCACGGGCCCGGAGCTGTGCGAGCGCGTCCGCGAACTCGACGAGGAGGGAATCCTCTCGCGGTTCGGCGCGCTCGTCAACGCCGAGGAGATCGGCGGCGCCGCGTCGCTCGTGGCGATCCGACGCGCCCGAGGACCGCTACGAGGAGATCGCGGAGACGGTCAACGAGTTCACCGCGGTCGCGCACAACTACGAACGGGAGCATCCGCACCTCAACATGTGGTTCGTCGTGAGCGTCGCGGACCACCCGGACCCGGACAAGGACGGGAGCGACCGCGTCGAGGAGGTGCTCGCGGAGATCGAGGCGGCCACGGGTCAGGAGACGTACAACCTCCCGAAGCTCCGGGAATTCCACGTCGGCGCGAGGTTCCTCGTCGACGGACCGGTCCCCGACGGCGACGTGGACCTGTCGGACCTCGGTCCCGAGGTGACCCCCAGCGACCGCGGGACGCTCACCCCCGACGAGCGCGACCTCGTCGTCGAGATCCAGGGCGGGCTGCCGGTGACGGAGACGCCGTACGCCGACGTGGCGGCCGCCCTCGACGCCGACGTCGACTGGGTGATCGAGACGGTGAAGCGGTTCGAGCGGGAGGGGAAGGTGCGCCGCGTCGGCGTCATTCCCAACCACTACGCGCTCGGCTACACGGAGAACGGGATGACGGTCTGGAATGTGCCGGAGGAGGCCCTCGACGAGGTCGGTCCCGCCGTCGCGGAACTGGACTTCGTCACCCACTGCTACGAGCGCCCCCGGCACGCGGGCGTCTGGGAGTACAACTTCTTCGCGATGACGCACGGCCGCACGGAGGCGGAAAGCGAGCGCCGGATCGCGGAGGTACGCGAGCTGATGGACGAGCACTGGGACGTCGGCGCCGACGACTGGGACACCCTGTTCTCGACGCGCATCCTGAAGAAGACCGGCATCCGCATCGCGGACCGGGCGGACAGCAACACGGCGTGACCCGCCGAACCCGGACCCCCGGAGGTGCGCCGTGACGCCGCTGTACCACGACTTCGCAGGAGAGACGGTCGTCGTCTTCGGGGGCGGCTCAGTGGGTGCGCGGAAGGCCCGCGGGTTCGACGAGGCCGCCCGGATCGTCGTCGTCAGCCCCGAGTTCGACGAGCGGCTGCGCTCGCTCGCGGACGGACGCGACGGGAACGGAGGCGGCGACGGGAACGAAGCGCCGGCGATCGAACTGATACGCGCCGCCCCGAACGCCGACGCCGTGGGCGACTGGATCGACCGGTTCGACCCGGCGCTCGCGGTCGCCGCGACCGACGACGCCGCGGTCAACGCGGCCGTGGAGTCGGCCGCGCTCGATCGGGAATCTTGGTCAACCGGACGGACGTCTCGGGCGGGCGCGATCCGGGAAGCATCGTGGTGCCGGCGACAGTCGAGGACGACCCGGTGACCGTGGCGCTCTCGACGGGGGGGACCAGCCCCGCGCTCGCGAAGGCGCTGCGGGAGCGGATCGAAGCCGAGATCGAGGGCGCCGGCGAGATGGCGGCGCTCTCTGGCGAGATCCGCGAGGAGCTAAAATCGGCGGGTATCGACCCCGAGAAGCGCCGGGAAGCGGTCCGGCGCGTTGTCAGATCCCGGGGGGTTTGGAAGGGTTTACAAAAGGGGAGATCCAACGGACGGCAAGAGGCCGACACCGTGATCGAGGAGGTACTCAATCGATGAGAGAGACGGGTGCGATCGCCGGCGTGAGCGTCGCCCACGCCGACGCGACCGTCGACGAGATCGAGGCCGCCGGCGGCGACGGCGTCCGTGCGACCGTCTCCGACCTGCTCGCTCGCGAAGGGGTCGAAGAGGCGTTCGCGGTACAGACGTGTAACCGCTCGGAGGCGTACGTCGTCACCGACCGGACCGTCGACGGGGCGACGGCGCTGTCGACGTTCGCGCCGGACGTGCGCGGCGGCGCGGTCCGCCGCCTCGACCACGAGGAGAGCTTGGAACACCTGATGCGGGTCGCGTCCGGGCTGGAGTCGCTCGTGCTCGGCGAAGACCAGATCATCGGCCAGCTGCGCGAGGCCTACGAGGAGTCGAAGTCCGCCGGCGGGATCGGTCCCGTCCTCAAGGACGCCGTGACGAAGGCGCTCCACGTCGGCGAGCGCGCCCGGACGGAGACCGAGATCAACGAGGGCGTCGTCTCGCTCGGCTCCGCGGCGGTCCGGCTGGCGGCGAGCGAGATCGACCTGACCGACGGCACCGCCGTCGTCGTCGGCGCCGGCGAGATGGGGACGCTCGCGGCCCGCACGCTCGACGACACCGCCGTCTCGGAGATCGTCGTCGCGAACCGCACCGTCCCGCACGCGGAGTTCGTCGTCGAGGAGGTCGACACCCCCGCGGAGGCGGTGTCGCTCGCGGACCTCCCCGCGGTCATCCCCGAGGCCGACCTCGTCGTCACCGCGACGGGCAGCCCGGACCTGATCGTTCACCCGTCGTACGTCGACGGCGCCGGGCGGGTCGTCTGTATCGACATCGCGCAGCCGCGCGACGTGGACCCGGCCGCCGGCGCCCGCGAGGGCGTCACCGTCTACGACATCGACGACCTCGAAGACGTCACGCGCCGGACCCGCGAGAGCCGCGCGCAGGAGGCCCGCGACGTCGAGGCGATCATCGACGAGGAGCTGGACCGCATCCTGGAGGCGTACAAGCGCAAGCGCGCGGACGACGCCATCTCGTCGATGTACGCCGGCGCCGACCAGGTGAAGGCGCGCGAGCTCGACCGCGCGATGTCGAAGCTGGAGGCGCAGGGCGGCCTGACAGACGAGCAGCGCGAGACGGTCGCGGACCTGGCGGACGCGCTGGTCGGCCAGCTGCTCGCGGCGCCGACGCGCTCGCTCCGGGACGCCGCCGGCGAGGACGACTGGGAGACGATCCGGACCGCGCTCCGCCTGTTCGACCCCGAGTTCACGTCAGAGGCCGAGGGACCGGAGGAGGCGGATATTACTGACGCCGCGGCCGGCGGTCCCGACGCGGCCCCGGACTCCGTGGCTGAGGAGCTTGACGACTGAGTTCGTTTATAAGGGGTTGACAGCGGATCTGCGATGAACGGTTCCGATGCCCCAGTCGCTTGTTTATAAATAGCTGCTGGCGGATCGACGGAGAAAACCTCCAAAGCCCCAGCCGGGAGGCCGGCGCACGCTCGCTGCGCTCCTCGTCACTCGCTCCGCTCGTTCCTGCGGTGCTTGCGTCGCCTGCGCCGGCCTCCCGGCTGCCCCTTTGAGTCCCACCCCGCTCCGCACAGCACCGCAGCCTCACGCCTCCCCAGCCTCGTCAGTCGCCTCCGCTTCGCTCCGGCGACTGACTCCCTCGCGCGTGCGACTCGCGGCCTGCGGCCGCTCGTCGGCACGCGCCGCCGCACCGCGATTCATTTATAAACGGTCATCGGTGGAGTTACAGATCAACCGCATCTGCGACTCGATTTGATCCCGACGGACCGCCGCGCTTTATTCCCCGCCCGGTCCACGGTCCGGTATGAAGCTCTCCGAGTACGTCGACCGACTCGACGACGAACTCGACACGGCCGCGTACGCCGACGTCGACGCGAGCGCGAACGGGCTACAGGTCGGTCCGGACGACGGCGAAATTGAACGCGTCGCGTTCGCGGTCGACGCCGCGCAGGCGACGATCGAGACCGCGGCGGACGCGGGTGGAGACGTCCTCGTCGTCCATCACGGGATCTGCGGGGCGGCATCGAGCGCGTGACGGGGCGCACGCACGACCGGATCGCGGCCTTGGTCGAGAACGACATCGCGCTGTACGTCTCCCATCTCCCGCTCGACGGCCACTCGGAGCTGGGCAACGCCGCCGGCGTCGCCGACGCCGTCGGCCTTTCAGGGCGGGAGCCGTTCGGCGAGATCGGGCCGGTGACGATCGGAACGGTCGGCGAGACGGCGGCGCCGCGGTCGGCGGCGGCGATCCGCGAGACGCTCGACGGGTTCGACGGGCAGCCCGACGGCGAGGCGTCGCCGACCGAGGTGCTCGACTTCGGACCCGAGGAGATCGAGCGCGTCGCGGTCGTCACCGGCTCCGGCGTCGACTGGCTCGACGAGACGGTCGCGGCCGACGCGGACGCGCTGATCACCGGCGAGGGGAAAGGGAAGGTCTACCACGAGGCTCGGGAGGCCGGTCTCACGGTGTTCCTCGCCGGCCACTACGCCACGGAGACGTTCGGCGTCCGCGCGCTGGAGTCGCTGTCGAGCGAGTGGGGGCTGGAGACGACGTACGTCTCGCACCCGACGGGGCTGTAGGCCGCCGCGAACGGTCGCGTCCGAGCGCCCGGCTGGGGGCCCGTCACCGCCGAACGCAACCCTTACCGCCCGCGTCCGCGCAGTCGGGGTATGCGCGATCACTTCGAGATCCGGGACCACGACGCCGCCGGGCGGATCGGCCGGCTAGCAGGTCCCCCGCGCCGACGTCACGGTCGAGACGCCGGCGCTCCTGCCCGTGGTCAATCCCAACGTGCTCACGATCGAGCCGGAGCGGCTCGAATCGGAGTTCGGCGCGGAGATGCTGATCACGAACTCCTACATCATCCGCAGCACCGACCGCATCCGCGACCGCGCGGTCGACGAGGGACTCCACGAGTTCCTCGGCTTCGACGGCGCGATCATGACCGACTCCGGCTCCTTCCAGCTGGCCGAGTACGGCGACATCGACGTGACGACCGCGGAGATCATCGAGTTCCAGCGGCAGATTGGCAGCGACGTGGCGACCCCCGTCGACGTGCCCACGCCGCCCGACGCCGACCGCGAACAAGCTGAGCGGGAGCTGGCGACCACGCAGCAGGCGCTCGCGGACGCCGAGGACGCCGAGACCGGCGAGATGCTCGTCAACGCGCCGGTTCAGGGGTCGACGTATGCGGACCTCCGCGAAGATGCGGGGAGGCACGCGGCCGCGACCGACCTCGACGTGTTCCCGGTCGGCGCGATGGTGCCGCTGCTCAACTCCTACCGCTACGCCGAGACGGTCGAGGCGGTGCGCGCGGCGAAGCGCGGGCTCGGCCCGGGCGCGCCGGTCCACCTGTTCGGCGCCGGCCACCCGATGATGCTGGCGCTCGCGGTGGCGGCCGGCTGCGACCTGTTCGACTCGGCCGCCTACGCGCTGATGGCGCGCGACGGCCGCTACCTCACCGTCTCGGGGACCGAACACCTCGAAGAGCTCGACTACTTCCCCTGCTCGTGTCCTGTGTGCGCTGACCACACGCCGGCGGACCTCCGCGGGTTCGACGACGCGGAGACGGAGCGGCTGCTCGCCGAGCACAACCTCCACGTCACCTTCGAGGAGCTGCGCCGCGTGAAGGAGGCGATCCGGTCGGGGACGCTGCTCGAACTGGTCGACCGCCGCGCCCGCGGCCACCCGGCGATGCTCGACGGGTACCGCGCGCTGCTCGACCACGCCGACGAGCTGGAGCGCACCGACCCCGGCTCGAAGGACGCGTTCTTCTACACCTCCCACGAGGCGGCCCGCCGCCCGGAGGTAGATCGCCACCAGGACCGCCTCGCTCGGCTGGCGGCGCCCGAGAAGCTCCTCCTCACCGAGTCGAAGGCCCCCTCCGATCACGAGTACGACGCCGTGTGGCGCGTGAAACCCCCGTTCGGCCCGTACCCGCCCGCGCTCTCGGAGACGTACCCGCTCACCGCCGAGGTGCCCGAGCGAACCGACGACGCGGCGCAGGTCGCGGCCGCAGAGGGGGTCGTCGCGCTCGCGTCGGCCAACCCCGAGACGGCGCTCACGCTGGGGCACGACGCGTGGTGCGAGCGCGCGCTCGACCGGCTCCCGGACCGCGTCGAGACGGAGAACCTGCGGACGCTCGGCTGACGAGCGGGGCGCTGGCGGCGGGAATCCGTCGCGGCAAAAACCGCAGCCGTGACCGTTTCGACCGCCGGTTCGGCGGCGTCGCGCGCCTCAGTCCCGCCGGTGACCGAGCGGCTTCTTCTGGTCGACCTCGACCTCGACGTGGATCGAGTCGGGGAAGTCGCGCCCGACGACGTCGCGCGCGATGTCGTCGGCCCCGTGGATCTCCATCGAGCGCCGGTACACGTCGTAGCGCCACGGCGAGAACTCGTCGCCGGGCGAGAGGTTCTTGTACAGCGGGACGGTGACGGTCTCCGAGGGAGTCGCGTGCGGGCCTTTACACTCGGCGCCCTTGCGTTCGAGCGTCTCTTTGAGTTCCTGGACGGTCTCGGCGAGCACGTCGCGGTCGCCGGACGCGAAGTCGAGTTTCGTGACGAAGGTCATGGCTGGGGGTCGTGCGCAAATGGCCGCCCGAGCGGTAAAAACGCATCTACCCGCGGTCGGCGCGCGCGATCGACCCGCGAATCTCGTCCGCAGACCGGTCGACGCCGCCGAGTCGCTCGGATCTGTTCGGAAGTCCGACACGCTCTTTAGGGGTGATCGCTTACCTGCGGCTAATGACGGTCGAAGCGACCAGTGCCGGAGCTATCCTCTTCCGCGACACCCGCGGCGAACGGGAGTACCTGCTCCTGAAGAGCCGACCGGGGACTGGGAGTTCCCCAAAGGCGGGGTCGAGGGGGACGAGGAACTCCAGCAGACGGCGATACGGGAAGTCGGCGAGGAGGCCGGGATCGAGGATTTCCGGCTGATCGACGGCTTCCGCAAGGAGTACGACTACGTGTTCGAGGCGAACGGCAAGACCATCCACAAGACGGTCCACCTGTTCATCGCCCGCTCGTTCGAGGCGAGCGCCGAGCTCTCGAAGGAACACCGCGACCTCCAGTGGCGCGACTACGACCAGGCGCTCAACACGATCACCCAGGACGGTCCCCGCGAGATCTTAGAGGAGGCACACGAGTACCTCGACGAGCGGAAAGACGAGGAGAACGGCAAGTACGTCTGATCGGGATGCTGGGGCGGACCGCGGTCGACGACCGTCCCGTTCCCGAGCGGTTTCCTTTTGTCGGCCGCCCACAACGGTTCGACCAGTGACGCCCGACGCCGAGTTCGGCTACGAGCTTCTCGTCTGCCGGTACGCCGAGCTTGCTTGGCACCCGAGCGAGGGGCACCGACCGGCTATCGTCGCCCGCCAGCTCGGAACGCAGGAGCGCCGCTGGGACACGGTCGTGATCGAAGTCGATCCGGAGGCGTTCGAACGGCGGCGCGCGTTCGGCGACCGGACCATCGACTCGGACCTCCTCCACGTCGTCCGGGGCGCGCCCGCCGAGTGGGCGTGGTACCGCGACGCGCTGCCCGACCCCGGCTACCCGTGGCGCTACGTCCGGCAGGCGGTCCACCGCGCAGCGGGCCGGGACCTGATCGAGAAGCGCCGCCGGAACAACCGGATCCAGCTTCGCCGGGTGCGACCGTACCCGAACTGGGTCGAGCGGATCGTCGCGGTCGAGAACAAGCCGGACCTCGACCGCTCGGCGGCCGATCGGCTCGCCGATCAGCTGGACCACGACATCGAGACCGGTCTCGCCGACGAGGCGTGGCTCGCGACCGAGACGACCGGCGAGCGCGTCGAGCCCGCGCTGCTCCGCGAGATGCCCGTCGAGGCCGGGATCCTCGCGACCGACTTCTCCGCGGGCGTCGACGCCGACGCGGCCGACGTGGCGTGGCATCCGAGCGACCTCTCGCCCGCAGACCACGAGCGCCGCGACGCCGAGACCGAGACGCTGCGGCTGGAGATCGCGGAGCGCGCTTACGGGAAGGGGTGGCGCTCGTACCACGACACGATGCGGCCCGACTGTCGCCACTTCGAACTCCGACGCGAGGGCCGCGCGCTCGTCCCGCACTGCGCGGCGAAGGGGAAACTCCCCACCGCGCGGGAGTGTTCCGGCTCCTGCTCGGAGTTTTCCCCGAACCCCCCCAGTGGCGAACGAACGGGTGGCCGATTGAGGGCGGTCCGGGGAAGGGGTTCAAACGGGTATTGGCCCGGCGGCGGGAGCGCGAACGAGTTCGGGCCGAAAACGTTGAGTGAGCGGCGGCGCCACCCCGTCGTATGCGGTTCCCGAACCCGTCGCTCTCCGAGTACGCGCTCAACACGGTCGTCGTGGTCCTCACGCTGGCGGTCCTCCAGTACACCGGGTGGCTCTCCGACGAACCCGCCGGACTCGAGCCCGCGCTCCTGGCCGTCGTCGCGGTGACGTTCCCGGTCTTCTCGTACCTGATCGCCCTCGTCGGGGCGAACGTGTGGTCGACGACGGAGTGACCGCGCGACCGCGCCGACGCGCTACGCCAGCGCGGCCGCCAGCTTCTCGACCGGGTGGGCCGGCTCCGGCACCTCGCCGGGACCCTCCTCCAACTGCGTCCGACAGGAGGTGCCGGGCGCGACGAGGGCGTCGCCGTCGCTGGCCGAGACCTGGTCGAACAGGGTCTCGCCGATCGCTTTGCTCATCGAGTAATGCTCGGCCTCGTAGCCGAACGAGCCGGCCATCCCGCAACAGGAGGAGTCGAGCGGGTCGACGCCGTAGCCGGCGCGCCGCAGCACGCCGACGGCGTGGTGGTCCTTCTTCGTCGCCTTCTGGTGGCAGTGGCCGTGGTAGGTGAGCGACTCGGTCGGCGCGTCGAGGGGGAGCGCCTCGTCGAGGCGGAAGGCGTCGACGTACTCCATGACTCCGTAGGCGTTCTCCGAGACGGCCGCCACGTTGGCGTCGGGCACGTCGCTGGCCCCGCCGTCGAGCAGGTCGTGGTAGTCCGACTGGAGCATGACGGCGTCGGAGGGTTCGACGACGACCACGTCCCAGCCGTCGCGGACGTCGGGCGCGAGCGTCTCCACGGCGTCTTTCGCCGTCGCGCGCGACACGTCGAGCATCCCCTTCGAGTGCGCGGGGCGCCCGCTGCCGTCCACGTCCGGAATCGCGACGTGGCAGTTCGCGGCCTCCAGTACGCGCACCGCCGCCTTTCCGGCCGCGGGGTTCGTGTAGGTGGTGTACACGTCGGGGAATACGAGCACGTCGCGGTCGGCCTCCTCGCGCGGGACGCGCGCACCGTCGCGCGCCTCGAACCAGTCGGTGAGCGTCTCCGAGCGGAAGGTCGGGAGGTCCCGCTCCCTCGCGATCCCCAGCGCCTTCTCCGCGAGGAGACCGCTGCCCGGAATCTTGTTCGGGAGGTTCGAGAGAGGCGCGAGCTTCGAAGCGAGCGGCGCGAGCGACTCGAAGTGGCCGAGCAGCCGCGTCCGAAGGTCGATCCCGTGTTCCTCGTGGTGGGCGTGCTCGACTTCCGCCTTCAGCTTCGCCATGTCGACGCCGCTCGGGCAGTCCACCTTACAGCCCTTACAGCCGACACAGAGGTCCATCACCTCGGTGACGAACTCGTCGTCGGTCGGGTCGTCCGGAAGCTCTCCGCTCATCGCCCCGCGGAGGGTGTTCGCCCGGCCGCGGGTCGCCTGGATCTCCTCCTCGGAGGCGCGGTAGGTCGGGCACATCACGCCGCCGGTGGTCTCCTGCGGGCCGCGACAGCCCCCGCAGCCGTGACAGAGCTCCACCATTCCCTGCATCCCGTTGTCGATCGCCCACTCCATCGCGGGGTCGAAGCCGGCGTCGTACTCGTAGTCGTCGTCGAACCGGAGGTTCTCGCGCATGTCGAACTCGCCGCAGACGTTCCCGGGGTTGAGAAGCCAGTCGGGGTCGAAGGCGGTCTTCAGCTCGCGGAAGGCGTCCCAGAGGTCGTCGCCGTACAGCTTCCGGTTCCACTGGGTCCTGGCGCGGCCGTCGCCGTGCTCGCCGGACACCGAGCCGCCGAGCCGGACCACCGCGTCGGTGACGCGGTCCGCGATGTCGACCATCGCGTCGACGTCGTCAACCTCTTTCGTGTTGATCAGCGGGCGGATGTGTAATACGCCCGGCCCGGCGTGCGCGTAGAAGGTGGCGAACGTGTCGTTGTCCGCCAGTATCTGCTGGAACTCGCGGGTGTACTCGGGGAGGTGTTCCGGCGGGATGGCGCAGTCCTCGATGAAGGAGATGTGCTTCTCGTCGGTAGTACGAGAGAGGAGGATCGGGAGGCCCGCCTTGCGCATCTTCCAGAACCGGTCGCGCTCGTCGGGGTCGTGGGCCTCCAGCGCGTCGACGGCGCGGCGCGGGTGGCTCGTCGTCTCGGCGGCGCCCGGGGTCGGGTCGGTCTCGGTGTCGACGCCGGGACCGGGTTCGTCTCCGCCGGCGCCCGCCCGGTCCGCGATCAGGTCCGCGACCTTCCGTTTCCCCTCGGCGTCGCTGTCGGCGTAGAACTCGACGAGCAGCACGGAGTCGGTCCCGTCGGGGAGCATGTCGACGACGTCCGCGAACTCCGGCGTGTCGGCCGCGAGGCCGAGGAGCACGTCGTCCATCACCTCGACGGCGGCGGGGTCGTGTTCGAGACACGCCGCGACATCCTCCATCGCGTCGAGGAGGTCGTCGTAGGTGAGCAGCGCCACCGCCTTCGTCTCGGGGATCTCGACGAGCGAGAGGGTCGCCTCGGTGACGGTCGCGAGCGTCCCCTCGCTGCCGGCCATGAGCCGGCCGAGATTGACGACGCCCGCCTCGCCGTGCTCGCCGCGGTACTCGGCGAGCAGGCGGTCGAGGTTGTAGCCGGAGACGTTCCGCTTCAGTTCCGGGAACCGCTCGTCGATCCGGTCCGCCTCCTCGTCGAGGATTCGCACGATCTCGGCGTGGATTCGAGGTAGCAGGTCGTCGCTGTCGGGGTCCGCGGACTCCCGCAGTTCCTCGACCGCGACCTCGCCGAACGTCGTCACGGTGCCGTCCGCGAGGACGACCTCCAGCTCCTCGACGTAGTGGTCGGTCTTCCCGTACTTCAGCGAGTGGGAGCCGGTGGAGTTGTTGCCGATCGCGCCGCCGACCGCGGACTTGTCGCGCCACGCCGGGTCGGGCGCGAACTTCAGGCCGTCCGACTCGACCGCGGCGTTGAGGTCGCCGACGTACGCGCCCGCCTGAACGCGCGCCGTCTTCGCGTCGGGAGCGGTCGACACCACCGCGTCCATCTCGCCGGTGAGATCGAGGACGACGGCCTCGTTGACGGTCTGCCCCGCGAGCGAGGTGCCGCCGCCGCGGGGGAGGACGGGGATCCCCTCGGCGAAGCAGTACTCGTGGACGGCCGCGACGTCCGCGGTCGACTCCGGGATCACGACGCCGATCGGGGTGACCTCGTACGCCGAGGCGTCGGTCGCGTACAGCCGCTTCGAGTAGTCGTCGAACCGCACGTCCCCGTCGACGCGGCGGTCGAGCGCGTCGACGAGCTCCGGCCGCTCCACCGCGCCGCCGGCGTAGTCGAAGTCCCCGCCGTCCGTCGGGTCCGGCTCCGGGGTGTTAGTCGCCATGCGAATCCCTCGCGGTCGAGCGATGAAAAAGCTCCTGCCGTGTGCCGACGTCGCGGGAATTCGCCCGTTCCAGCCGCGTCGAACGGGACCGTCTCGGCGCACACTTCTGCGCTCCGAGAACGGCCGCAACACCAATATGATGGCCGGCGAACGGACGATCATGACACTCGCAGACGCGTCGACGTTCACCGGTCGGCTCGACGAGATCGGGGTCGCGGTCTCCGCGGGATCGCCGGCGGAGTGCGCGGCCATGATCGACGCGGCCGCGGGCGAGCCGGCGGTCGGGGTACCGCTCGCGCGCTCGGGACCGGACGCGTTCGCGGACTCGCCCGCGACGCTGCCCGACCGGGTTGACACCGACCCTGCGACCGCCGACTTACGCGCGGCCCACACCGGCGTCACCGCGGCGTCGCTCGGCGTCGCCGAGTACGGGAGCGTCGCGCTCGAAGCGGACGCGGCCGGGACGGAGCCGGTGAGCCTCTTCGTCGACCGCCACGTGGTCGTCCTCCGCGAGCGTGACATCGTCCCGGACATGCCCGACGCCTTCGACTGGCTCGGCCCGCGGGCGCGCGACGAGTCGGTCGACGTGGTGTTTGCGACCGGTCCGAGCGCCACCGCGGACATGGGCGGCCTCGTCCACGGCGCGCACGGGCCGAAGGAGGTCCACGTCGTCCTGTTGCGCGACGGCGACGCGGCCGACGACGCGAGCGACGCGGCCGGGAGTAGCTCGGTCGACGGGACGGAGGGGGACCGATGAGCAGCGACGCCGACCCCGGCGGTACCGCCGAAAGCGCCGGGACCGCGGAGGCGAGCGACATCGACCGAGAGACGAAGGCCGAGCGGATCCGCGGGCTGCTGGCGACGGAGGGGGACGCGGTCGCGGCGAACACCCGCGGGTTCAACGAGGGGCGCTACGAGTCGACCGGTCGCCTCGAGGGCTACGAGGCGCTGAAAGCGGAGGCGCGCTCGATAAAGGAGGACGCCATCGAACGGCTCCCGGAGCTCATCGACGAGGTGAGAGAGACCGTGGAGGCGAACGGCGGCACGGTCTACCTCGCGGACGACGCCGCGGACGCGAACCGGTACATCCGGGAGGTCGCGGCCGAGCGCGACGCCGAGCGCGCGGTGAAATCGAAGTCGATGACCTCCGAGGAGATCGAGGTGAACGACGCGCTCGCCGAGGATGGCGTGGAGGTCGTCGAGACTGACCTCGGGGAGTGGGTGCTCCAGCTGGCCGACGAGGAGCCGTCGCACATCGTCGCCCCGGCGATCCACAAGTCCCGCGAGGGGATCGCGGAGCTGTTCGCCGAGCGGTTCGACCTCGACGACCCGCCTGAGACCGCCGAGGAGCTCACGATGTTCGCCCGCGAGCGGCTCGGCGACCTGATCGAGGACGCCGACCTCGGGATGACCGGCGCCAACTTCATTGCGGCCGACTCGGGCACCATGCTGCTCGTCACCAGCGAGGGGAACGCCCGGAAGACGGTGACGGCGACCGACACCCACGTCGCGGTCGCGGGCGTCGAGAAGCTCGTCCCGACCGTCGAGGAGTTCTCCCCGTTCGTCGAGCTGATCGGTCGGTCGGGGACCGGTCAGGACGTGACCTCCTACATCTCGACGCTCACGCCCCCCGTGGACTCGCCCGTTCCCAACTTCGAGGACGACGCGACGCCGCTGGCCGCCGATCCAGACGGCGCTGCGTCCGACCGCGAGTTCCACCTCGTCTTGATCGACAACGGCCGGCTGGCGATGCGCGACGACGAGACGCTGAAGGAGACGCTGTACTGTATCCGGTGTTCGGCCTGCTCGAACGCCTGCGGGAACTTCCAGAGCGTCGGCGGCCACGCGTTCGGCGGCGAGACCTACTCCGGCGGCATCGCCACGGGCTGGGAGGCCGGCATCGAGGGACTCGACACCGCCGCCGAGTTCAACGACCTCTGTACCGGCTGCTCGCGCTGCGTCCCGGCCTGTCCCGTCGGCATCGACATCCCGTGGATCAACACCGCGGTCCGTGACCGGATCAACCGCGGCGAGGCGGACCCGAGCCAGCTCGACTGGGCGTTCGAGGAGCTGGTCCCCGACGAGGAGCCGGGCGGCCTCGATCTGGCTACCCGGCTGGTCGGCAACTACGCGACGCTCGCGAAGCTGGGACACGAGACCGCGCCGGTCGCGAACCGGCTCGCGAACGCCGGTCCCCTGCGCGCGCTCGCCGAGCGCGTCGTCGGGATCGACCGCCGCCGCGATCTCCCCGAGTTCGCGCGCGAGTCGCTCGTCGACTGGTTCGAAGCCCGGGGCGGCCCCGCCGTCTCCGAGGCCGAGGCGATCCGCGAGGCCGTCGTCTACCCCGACACCGCGACGAACTACGTCGACGTCGAGCGCGGGAAGGCGACGGTGCGCGCGCTGGAGGCGCTCGGGGTCCGCGTTCGGGTGCCGGATCTCCCCGGCAGCGGACGTCCCCCGCTCTCGCAGGGGATGATCGCGACCGCCGAGGCGGCGGCCGAAGACGTGTACGCCGGGCTGGCGCCACACGTCGACGCCGGGCGCGACGTGGTCGTCATCGAGCCGAGCGACCTCGCGACGTTCCGCCGCGAGTACGAGCGGTTCCTCCCGAGCGAGTCGTACGAGCGGCTCGCGGACGCGAGCTACGACGCGATGGAGTACGTGTTCGGCCTGCTGGAGGCGGGCGGCGACCCGGCGGCGCTGCGCGCGCCGAGCGAGGGGACCGGGCCGGTGGCGTCCGGTAAGCGCATCGCGTACCACCCGCACTGTCAGGCCCGCACGGTCGAAGTGGGCGAGTACGCGACCGCGGTGTTCGAGCGCCTCGGCTACGACGTGCGCGTCTCCGAGACGGAGTGTTGCGGGATGGCCGGCTCGTTCGGCTACAAGACCGACTACTACGAGCTGAGCATGGACGTGGGCGAGCCGCTCCGCGAGCAGTTCGGCGACACCGACCGCACCGTCGTCGCCCCCGGCACGTCCTGTACCGAGCAGCTCGACGCCCTGCTGGACTCGTCCCCGCGACACCCGATCGAGGTGATCGCGCCGCGGGAGTGACGCGGGAAAACAGGAGATGGCGGCCGACGCGCGGGAGGGTGAGATGTCCGACGCGCGTCGTTCGACAACGAACGCTTATTAGGCGCGCTCGTGACCGTATCGAGTATGAACGCAGCCCCCGAAGAGATCACGTCGCTGGTCGGTCGCGAGGTGTACTCGAGCAACGGCGTCTTCGTCGGCGAAATCGAGGACATCCAGCTCGACCTGGACGCCCGGGCCGTGACCGGACTCGCGCTCGTCGAACTCAACCACGAGCTGTTCGCCGGACAGGTCGGCGGCTCGACCGGCGTCATCGTCCCGTACCGCTGGGTCCGCGCTGTCGGCGACATCGTCCTGGTCAACGACGTTATCGAGCGCTACGACACCGGCGAACAGGACGAGGAGTCGGCCGAAATCGAGGCCCGCTCGGAGGCTCGGTGAGCGGTTCGGACGACTCCGTCGCCGCTCGCCGCCGGCTCAGAAGGGAAGGGCGTCGCGGAGGCTGGCGATCACGCCGCGCTCCTCGCGGCGCGCTTCGTCGAACACCGGATAGAGCGCGTTGAGAAACGCCGTCTCGTTTTCGAACTCCTCCTGTGGCACGCGGTCGAGGGCGTCCGAGAGCGTGATAGAGCGCCCCTGCGCGTCGTAGGGGACCGCCTGATCGCCGAGCGCGTCGCGTAGCTCCGCGGCCGTCGCGGGAAACGACACCTCCGCCTCGTCGAGCCGAGCGTCGAGCGCCGCGATGCCGAACTCGATCGCCTCCGGCTCTTCCGTATCGCCGCCGCCGGGTGGCCGTGCTGCCATCGATGCGACCTACTCCCTCCGGCCGCTTGAAACTCCTGTTCTTCTCACTCGGCTCTGTTGAAATCCTCAGCGAGTGATATATTCTGCTCCGGTTGCGGTCAATACAGCGTCTCCACCAACCACTACGCACAGGATAACGAGCAGCAGCCGCGGCTCTTGTTGTGGCGTTGAGGCGAACGAACTATCCGGGTAGCACTTCTACACACGGGCATAAATGGTGAACAGAACCCGCCGGGAGATGCTTTCGCTGGTGGCCGCAGGGTCGCTCGCGCTCTCCGGGTGCGTCACGTCCGAGTCCCCGCCGCCCGGTGTCGCGGTCGAGGACATCGAGTTCGAGAATTACTCGCCAGAGTCTCGAACGTTCGAGTATCAGGTCAACCGCGGCGACGAGGTGGTCGTAGATTCGAGTGTCACCGTGGAGCCGGAACCGGTGGACGGCGACAACGAGGGGTATTGGGCGACCGAAGTCGTAGAACACGAATCCCTCCACGATCGGGCGGTCTACACGTTCCGGGTTCGACTCGCCGGTGACGACGAGTGGCGGCTCGAATTCACCTTTGACGGCGAGGACTACACGTGCCTGTCACTCCAAGCCAGCGTGAACACGCGCGGCGGCATGGCCGTGTCTAGCGGTGAAGTGCCGGCGTCGCGGTGCGAGGCGCTGACATCCAAGCCAGAATAGAATCACCAGAAACGCGTCCGCCAACCACCTCTCACTCTGGTAACTAAGCAGCTCTCATCGACCGGCTATTTCAGGCAAGAATATGTCTGAAGAATAGGATTTCAACAGAGCCTCTCACTCCGGAACGGACTCGGTCGGCGGGACCGCGTCGACGACGGCGAGTTCGACCCCGTCCCCGGAGCGATCGAACGCGGCGACGGAGTCGTCGTCGTACGGCGGGACGGCGACGAGCACCACGGCCGCGAGGTCGTCCGTCCGCGACACGCCGAGGAAGCCGTCCGGGTGCGAGAGGAACCGTGCGCCGCCCTCGCCGGCCGGCGTGCCCAGGTCGACGCCGAACACGGAGCTGACGGATCCGCCAACGGACGGCAGCGTGAAGTGGGTCACGACCGGCGTCTCCGGGTCGAGGCCGAGGTCGGTCTCGAACTCGCCGGCGGGCGTCGCCGAGAGCCGGACGTTCACCTCGTCGGGGTCCTCGCTCGCGGCGCGCTCGCGGAGCACGGTCAACAGGTCGCGGGTGACGTAGATCACTGTTCGCTCCGGGCTACGGGACGGGACGGCAAAAGGACACGCACGGGTCGGCCGGTGGGAGAAGGGGTATCCGTCGCCGAGACGGGCGTCTCGCCCGCGTTCAGAACGGCAGCGCGGACCGAAGGGTCTTCGCGTACAGCCTGGGGGCCTTCCCCCGCGAGTTCGAGAGGGCGTCCTCGACGGCGACGGCCGCGCGCTCGTGGACGCCCACGCCGTGGCCGACGAGGACGCGCTCGGGATCGAGACCGGAGAGCGCGGTCGTCGGCGGCGTGAGCCGAAGCACCGGGTGGACGCCGAGGCGCTCGCGGTCGCCGCGGAAGAACGACCCCGTGCCGAGCGACTCGGGGACGATCAGCGTCTCCCCGTCGAACAGGCCGACCTCCTGCCACGGCGGGAGCGAGGAGTCGCGGATCCGGATCGCCTCGAAGCCGGTGTCGGCGAGCCGCGAGCCGAACCGCTCGATGTCGACGTCCGGCCCGAGCTCCTCCGCGACGCCGGACATCCACTCGGGGACGTACACCGGGACGCCGTGGCGCTCGGCGAGTTCGCCGCTGTCGCGCACGTGGCGGTCGAGTCCGACCACGACGCCGGCGACGGTCCCCAGCTCGTCGAGCAGGTCGTCGACGCCGGGCGCGTCGACCGGGTCGACCACCCACACGTCGTCCGCGTCCGTCTCCTCGTTCGCGACCGCGAACGCGTGGCTCGCGCGCTCCATCGCCTCGTCGGGGTACGCGATCCAGCCGACGCCGCCGTCGTAGCGGTCTATCTCGTGAAGGTCCGGCTCCTCGTCTCTGGTGCTCATACGTCCTCTTCGGCCCGGATCCTTGTTAACCCGTCTCTGACGGAACGCCGATCCGGCACCGCCCTACTCGTCGGGCCACTTGATCGAGCAGCCGCGGGAGGGGCGGTCCGGAATCTCGACCTCCTCGCCCGCGAGCACGGCGTCGACCGCGTCGCGGACGTAGAACTCCGTCGGCTCGTCGTCGGGGTTGAGGGCGTCGTCGAGCCGGCCGTGATACCGCAACCGCCACGCGCCGTCTTCGCGGCCGAAGAGGAACGGGTCGGGCGTACACACCGCGTCGTAGGCGGCCGCGACCTCGCCGGTCTCGTCGCGGAGGTACGCGTCGTACGCGACCGTCCCGTCGGCGACGCGCTGACGCATGGTCTCGAAGGAGTCCTCGGGGTACTCGTCGGCGTCGTTGGGGTTGATCCCGACGACGGCGAGGTCGTCGTACTCGGCCGCCAGGTCGTTCAGCAGGTCGATCTTCGCCTTCGCGTACGGGCAGTGGTTACAGGTGAACACGACGAGCAGCGCGTCCGTCTCGAAGTCGTCGAGCGCGTACGTCTCTCCGTCCGCGCCGGGCAGTTCGAAGTCGGGAGCGGCGTCGCCGCGGTCGAGCGCCGAGTCGGATTCCATCTGAACCATACGCGAGCGTACGAGCGGGAACGGAAAAGGCGTTGCGCGGTGCGCTCAGTCGAGCGACGCGCTCCGACCCGCGGCGACTGATCTGCTCCGCGGCAACTGATCTATCCCGCAGCGAGTTAGTACTCGATCGCCGCTGAGTAGCGGTTCAACAGGAGGACGACGCCGGCGCCGACCAGCGCCGCCAGCGCGAACCGCGGCGCGGCCGATCGCCACGACTCGCCGCTCTCGACCAACGTGTCTCCCGTCTCGATGAGCGGCGCGCGGAGCGCGCCGACGACGAGGCTCACGAGGAACGCCAGCGTCGCCTCGCGAGCGCGGGAGAGCGCGTACCGGACCGCATGCGCGATGGTGACCAGTCCGACGACGCCGCCCGCGCAGAACGCGGCGACGACCGGCGCGGTCTCGACGATTCCGTCAGTCCCCCGACCCAGCGCGAGCGCGACGACGCCGTCGACGAACCGGCCCACCGTCCCCGCCATGTAGTCGTACTGGCCGAGGACGATCAGCAGTAGCGAGCCGGAGATCCCGGGGAGTATCATCGCGCTGACCGCCACCGCGCCGGCGACGGCGACGACGGGCAGGGAGCTTTCGACCGCGGCGGAGGCGTACCCGGACGCGAGGAACGCGGCCGCAAATCCGCCGAACGCGGCCGCCTTCCGTCGCGGCGTCGAGAGGTCGACGTCGGCGAAGAGCACGGCCGCGCTCGCGGCGATCAGCCCGAAGAAGAACCCGTACGTCGCGACCGGGCGGGTCGCGAGCAGGTAGTCGACGCCGCTCAACACCGCGACGACCGCGGTGCCGATCCCCGCGCCGAGCGCAAGGAGGAAGCCGGCGTCGAGCTCGCGGAACGCGGTCCGCGCGTCGGCGCGGCTCGCCGGGCGCACGCCCGCGAGTATCCGCCGGAGTCGCGCGGGGGTCGCGGCCGTGATCGCGGCCACGAGCCGCTCGTAGATCCCGACGATGAGCGCGATCGTCCCGCCGGAGACGCCCGGCACGGCGTCGGCGCTCCCCATCGCCACGCCTTTCAGATACAGTGTCGCCCACTCGCGAAACTCGACCATCTTCGTACGTCGAAAAGCGGAGCGGCGGTAATGAAGGGCCGGGATCGGGCGCCCGCGTCGGCCGCCGTCTCGGGGACCGTGGTCAGTTCGGTGCGGTCGCGGTCGTCGCGGCCGGCTCGACCCCGATCAGCGACCCCGCGTCGGTCGAGTTCGTCGAGTTCCCGCCGTCGCTCCCGCTGCCGTCGTCGACCGGACACTCCGCGTCACCGCTCGGGCAGTCGATGATCTGCTCTTCGAGCTCGACCGTCGCGGCCGAGTCGTCAGCGCCGACGACCTGGCCCTCGGTGACCTCGACCTGTCCGACGTGCTGGGTGGTGTAGAGGTCGTCGCCGGTCGTCTGCTCGGTGGTGACGTTGTACGGTCCGGTCGCGCGGACGCTCGTGTTCGTGTACCCGTTCTCGGGACCGAACTCGTCGTAGCCCGTCGTCGAGTACGGGAGCGTGAGCTCGAAGCTCCCGTCGTCGTCGGCGGTCGCGTACTGCGTGTACTCGAACGTCTGCCCGTTCGGCTTCTCCATCTCGACGGTCGCCTCGACCTCTTGGCCGGGTTCGGCGCCCGACCCCTCGACCGTCGCGCCCGGCACGCGTTCGAACGTCTTGACGAAGTCGTCGAAGCGCGCGGTCCGGAAGGACGCGTCGAACATCGACCCGAGGTCGACGCCGAAGCGTTGTGAGAGGATGGTCGCCTGCTGCGCGTACGACGACCGTCCGAAGGACTCCGTCGCGTGAACCAGCCGGTAGTGTTCGAGCGCGTCGAGCCGCTCCGAGGGAACGCCCATGACGCCGCCGACCTGTGCCGAGCCGTCCTCCTCGACGTACGACTGCGCGGCAGAGAGGTTGTCGAACCGCTGGATCGGCTCGCCCTCGCTCGGGAGGACCTTGATGTCGACGACCTCGCCCGCGTTGGTCTCCGCTTCCTGCGGCTCCCAGTCGAGCACGACCGGCTCAGGCTCCACCGCGCTCCCGTAGTGCTGGTACAGCCGGATCATCTGGCTCTCGTGGTAGCGCTGCGTCCGTATTTGGAGCGCGGCCTGGAGCCCGCCCTGCTGGCCGTCCTGCCCCTCGACCTGCTGGTAGAGCAGCTCGTTGAAGTCGTTGACCGTCTCGTTACCGCTGTAGAAGGTGACCGGGGCGTTGAACTTGGAGTTCGGCGACGCCATCTGCCAGTCGACCATCACGTAGCGGGTGTCGTTGCCCTCGGTGCTCTGGCTTGCGAGGATCTCCGCGGCTTCTTCCTCGTTCGGCGCGAGGAGGTAGTCGGCGGCATCGCCGGCGTTCTGCTGGAACGGGTTGGCGTTCGGGATGCGCTCGGCGCGCGTGGTGATCCAGTGGCCGTAATCCCACCACGACTGGACGCCGTAGGCGCCCTCCGGGTACTCGAAGTCGCCGTCGGCCGGGCGCTCGTAGGTGCCGTACAGCTCCATCGGGTTGTCCGCTCCCTCGAGTTCGCCCGGCTGCGGGGTCTCGTCGTTCATCCACTGGAGGCTCTCGTCCCATTGGACGACGCTTCCGGGGTCGCTGGAGTTGCCCGCCTGCCAGACTGGGGTGGCGACGCCGACGAGGGGAACGATGAGGACGGCGAGTACCGCGACCACCGTCAGCACCTGCCACCCCTCGATCTCGCGGAGCGCGTCGAGCGAGGTGAGATCGAGCGCGTCGAGCGCCACCTGGAGGAAGTACGCCGTCCCGACCGCGACGATGACGGCGAGATAGTAGTTGAAGCGGCTCTGCGTGAATGCCGCGCTCCCGATGAACGCCGCCCACACGACGAAGTACAGCTCCTCGGTGTCGTACTCGACGAGGAGCGTCGCGCCGACGAGGAAGGCCGCGGCGACGAGGAGACCGATCACCTGCCAGCTCACGCCGATGACGCCGCCGATGGCGCTGTACAGCTGCGGGACCGCGTAGACGGAGCCGACCACGGCGAGCGCGGCCGGGATGTAGAGGGTGTGGTTCGTGTCGTCCGACAGATACAGCGGGCGGGCCAGGATGTAGAGGACCGCTGCGAGTGCGAGGAAGAAGGCGAGGCCGTACTGCGAGAGGACGAAGTTCGAGAATGCGGCGTCTTGGAGCGGCGGTGTGGCTTCACCGATGGTGCGGAACTGCGCGGTGGCGCTGAACCCGACGGTGTTGAGGAGATTCCCGACGAGCGTCGACCACAGCGACGGGATCGCGAGCCAGACGAAGCCCGCGGACGCGAGGATGAGTCCACCGACAGCAGGCGGGTAGGTCGTCGCGTCGATGTCGCGGAACTCCCACTGGCGCGCGAGCCACGCGAGGAAGGCGGCGCCGACTGCGACGCCGAGCGGGAGGACGACCTGGAGCAGGGAGTAGCCGGTCGGGTCGAATCCGAACTGGTTCAGCGGGACGACCTGCATCAGACCCGTGACTGTCATCGCGACCGCGCCGGCGAACGCGACCGGTTCCGGACTCTTCCCGTGGTAGGCGTCGCTCGTGATCTTGATCGCGAGGAAGATCCCCGTGAACCCGACCATCAGGACGCCGGGCTGCCACGTCCAGAGGTAGAGTCCGAGCGCGACACCGGCCGCGACCGCGTACGTGACGGGGCGTTTCAGGGCCTCCCAGTCCTGATCCACGACGAGCTCCCACACCGGCTTCTCTCGCTCCGCGACGCCGAAGGCGACGAGGAACGCGAGGACGGCGGTGCTCTGGAAGAGGACCTCGGCCGCGCTGTGGTCGGCGAAGCCGACGAGCGAGTACCGGAAGAAGGTACCCGAAAACAGCGCGAGGGTCGCCGCGCCGGCGAGCGCGGGAACGCGCTCGGTGAACCGACGCGCGATGAAGTACGTCGGGATCGCAACGAGGGCGCCCATGATCGGGGCCATCACGAGCATGACTTCCTCGGTGCTCCCCATGATCGGGCGAGCGATCCAGACGCTGACCGCCATGATGTGGTCCCAGAGGGTACCGTATTGCCCGACTTGGGCTCCGTACGGGAACCCTGTCCACGGATCGAACGGAAGCGTGTTCGGCCAGTTCTCCATGAGGTAGGTCGTTTCTCTGAGGTGGTACCACGCGTCGTTGCCGCGGAAGTACACTTCGCCGTCGCGGACGAAGTTGCTGTACGACCGGATCCGCGTCCACAGCATGACGGCGAACACGCCGACGAGCACTGGGACGTGGAACCAGCGTTCGAGAAGGTCGAGCGGGGACGAACCCGAACCCTCGGACGAGTCTTGTTGCTGGCTCATTACAAAATGCCACTGTGAAAACGCGCTTAAGGCTTGTTATATACGCGGGCGATTCCGAGCCGTCGGCCGCGGGTCCGTCACTATCCGCGTGGGTTTTTATCCTCCAGGCGTCAAGCGCGACGCATGAGTCCATTCGCGGCCGTCGCCGGCGTGCTGCTCGTGGTGACGGCAGCCCCGTACATCGCGTTTCTCGGGCTGTACGCGTGGCTGCGTCCGTCCGGATCACCGGCGGAGAAGTCCGAGTCCGAGCCTCCGGTCAGCGTCGTCCTCCCGACGTACAACGAGTCCCGGATCGTCGAAGCGAAACTCGACGACCTACTGGCCTTGGACTACCCGATGGAGAAGGTTGAGCTGGTGGTGGTCGACTCGTCGACGGACGAGACCCGAGAGATAATCCGGGACTATTTCGCGGAGCTGGAGGCCCCGGAGCTCACACTAATCGAGGAAGACGAGCGTCGCGGGCTCGCGCCCGCGCTCAACGAGGCGTACGAGGCGGCCGAGCGCGAGATGGTCGTGAAGACCGACTGCGACTCCAAGCTCCCGCCGGACGTCCTTCGGGAGGCGGCCGCGAACCTCGCGGACCCCGAGGTGGACGCGGTCACGGGACGTAACGTCGAGGTTCTCGGCGGCAGCGGCGTGGAGTCGGAATACCGGGGCGTTCAGTCGCACATCCAACGGCTGGAGTCACATCTCGACTCGACGCTGATCTTCCACGGGCCGTTTTCGGCGTTCGAGAACGACGCGCTGTGCCCGATCGATCCGAACTCGCTCGCCGACGACACCGAACTCGCCCTGAAGATCCGTCGGCAGGGCGGGCGCGTGATATTCGATCCCGCGGTACAGTACAAGGAGGCGAGTCACTCGGAGTTCGTCAAGCGACGCAAGCAGAAGGATCGACGTGCGATGGGGCTGATCCGGCTGTTGGTTCAGCATCGCGACGCGCTCGGGCGGTACGGGAGTTACGGACGAGCGGTGTTGCCGTTCAACTGGTGGTTCATGATCGTGTCGCCGTGGTTGTTGGCGCTGACGCTTGGAGTCGGGACGATCTCCGCGGTCACGACGGTCGGCTTGGCGGGATTCGCGTTGCCGGTCGCCGTAGGGCTGTTCACGTATCTCGGGCAGAAGGACGCGCTCGGTCCGGCACAGGCGCTGTATTCTTTGTTTGACACGCAGGTGTCGCTGCTCCGAGGTGGGATAGATCTACTGCGCGGGAAAGGAGACGGGACATGGGAAGTGGACGCGGAACTCAGGGAGATTTACGAATGAGAAGGAAAGAAGCAGGAGATGACGAGGATGTGGACGAGACCGCTGATGCGGACCCAGGATTGGTTGGCGCTGAGTCATTCGAGAGCATTGCCGTCGCACACGGGAATTACCTCGAACGCGGCGGTGCCGAACGCGTCTCAAACGAGCTCGCACGGCTCTTCGACGCACCTCTGTATTATGGCTTCGGGGATCCCGATTATTTACCCACCGACGTGGAGACGACAAGCCTATTCAACGGCTCGCCCGCCTCCTTCCTGAAACGGAACGTCCTCACACGGGACCTCTACTACGCGTGGGCTGCCCAGCGCCTCCCCGAGCTAACCGAGTACGACACGCTTGTCCTCTCGAAGAACGAACTGTCGTGGTATGTCCCCGAGGACGAACAGACGATCGTACACTACATCCACAGTACGCCGCGTACGCCATACGACCTGTTCCAGCAGCACGGTGAGGGTTCGATAACCCGTCTCTATGCCTTCCTCGCTCGGACGCTGTTCCTGCCGAACACGAACTACCCAGACCGCTTCGTCGCCAATAGTGAACTCGTTGCGCGGCGGGTCCAGCGCTACTGGGGCGTCCCCAGCGAAAAGGTAAGTGTCGTCTACCCGCCGGTCCCCGTTGAGGAGTACGAACCCCGTGAGCGAGCGGACTACTACCTGACGTACTCCCGGCTCATCCCAGAGAAGCGAATCGATGCCATCGTCGACGCCTTCAGCGGATTAGACGCCGAACTCGTCGTTGGCGGTGCGGGCGGGGAGCGGGACGCCCTAGAATCTCGCGCGCGAGAGAACGTCACATTCGTTGGCTACATGGACGAGACCGAGAAGAAACGTCGCCTCGGTGAGGCGAAGGCCCTGCTATTCAACGCAATGAATGAGGACTTCGGGATGATTCCCGTTGAGGCCTTCGCGAGTGGCACCCCGGTCCTCGGGGTCGCGGAGGGGTACACAAAGTACCAGGTCCGGGACGGTGAGAACGGCTACACCCACGGCCCCAACCCAGCAAGCATTCGCGAGTCGATAGCACGTTTCGAACAGAGGGGTGTCGCGTGGTCCTCTGCGCAGATCCAGACCTTCGCCGAACGCTACAGTGCGGCGGCGTTCCGCGACGGGATGCGCGAGGCCGTTGCGCGCGCTCAGGAGGATTCCCAGGTGGAGGTTCCGGACGTGGAACCAGAGAGAATGTCCCACAGTCGAACTGAAGACTCCGATAGACACAAATAGGCTGACGTAATAGCTACCATATATGAGATCTCTCAATTTCGTGACTTACAATGACATTCGCTGACTGGGTACGTGAGAGTCGTAATCGGCTTCACCACGACGGGCTTCGGACGGGGAGCGCTGCCTCAGCACAGGAGTTCTGGGCGGGCACTCTCGGTAGGGTCGGACAGGTATGGAACTACGGCACGCCAATCTGGGAGCGCGAATGGGACGTGTTGCTGGTCTTCGACGCCTGCCGGGTTGACCTGATGAGCGAGGTTGCCCGAAGCGGGGACTACGATGTGCTTGACGGCTTTGACCCTGAAGCCGACGCGATGGACTCGGTTGCGTCTCGCTCGCCGGAGTGGATAGCCAAAACCTTCGATCCCAAGCGATGGGAGGATGACCTCGCAGAGACGGCCTACGTGACGGCAAACCCTCATTCGCGGGACGTCCCCGACCCGAGCGCGCTGGCTGAACTTGACGAGGTCTGGAAGTACGGCTGGGATACGGAGTGGGGTGTCGTTCCCCCCGAAACGATGACCGACCGAACTATTGCTGTCGCGCGTGAACATAACGGCCCGGTAATCGCACATTATATCCGAGCCCCACCTTCCGTTTCGCTCGCTTGTGGACGAACACCCCGAGTGGTTCAAGTTCGAGGTCGGCCTAGACAATCCTGCCGAGGCGACGTTCAAGACGCTCTGGCGCCGTCTTCGGGACGGCGAGGTCGACGAGGGCCTCATCTGGGATGCGTACGTCGATAACCTCCAGTGGGTTATGGACGAGGTGAAGACGCTCAAATCGAACCTTGACGGTACTTGTATCATCACCGCGGACCACGCTAACGCGATGGGTGAATGGTGGTGTTACGGTCACCAGAGCACGGCGCCGCTGAAGGCCATGAAACGCGTTCCGTGGATACCTTTCGAGGCCGCCGACGAGGGAATCTACGAGCCGAGCGTCACTGTTGAGGACGACCGTGTCGGTGACGAGAAGATACAGGAACGACTGCGGGACCTCGGTTACGTGTAGATGACGCTCACGGACTGGCTTCGCGACACGCAGACTCGGATGAACAATCTCGGCCTTTGGCGCGGTCTCTCGGCGTCCATCAACGAGTTTTGGGTCGGCGGCCTCCGCCGATTAGGCCATCACTGGAATTACGGGGAGCGCATCTACGAGCGGGAGTGGGACGTCCTTATCGTACTTGACGCCTGTCGTGTTGACCTCCTGCGCGAGGTGGCCCGAGAGAGCGAGTATGCCTTCATCGACCCTTCCTTCGAGACCTTCACGTCAGCCGGTTCGATGTCAGCAGAGTGGATGGCAAAAAACTTCGATCCCGACGAGCGCAAAACTTTAGAGACAGCGTATGTCTCAGGAAACCCGTTCACACGGGATTTAGACCCCGACCGCTTCGCCCTGCTGGACGAGGTGTGGCGTTACGGCTGGGATGACAAGTTTGGCGGTATAAAACCCCGTCCAGTTACTGACCGGGCGATCGCCGCGGGCCGGGAGATCGACACCGACCGGTTGCTTGTACACTACCTCCAACCACACGTTCCGTTCCGGTCGCTTCAGGACGTCGCTATCGACTGGGGCAACCCTGAAGAGAACTTTGGGGTCAAAGACGGGGTGGCGGGAGACGAGCGCGGACCGTGGCAGCAATACCGTGACGGGGATCTCTCCCGGAAGCGCCTCTGGGACGCGTACCGGGACAATTTGGAGTGGGTGTTAGCGGACGTGGAGATCCTCCTCTCGAATTTGGACGCCAAAACTGTGGTTATCACTGCGGACCACGCTAACGCGATAGGCGAGTGGTGGTGTTACGGCCACCCTGATTACGCGCCGATACCGGCACTAAAGGAGGTTCCGTGGGTCGTCACGAGCGCGACGGACGAGCAAACCTACGAGCCCAGCCTCGAAGCACCGACGAGGGAGAACGAGAAGATGGATATCAACGAGCGACTCGCCGCACTCGGCTACAAATGACGCTCCGGGACTGGACTGCCGAGACCGCCGCGAAAGTCGACGCCTATGGGCTTCACCAAGGAGTGCGTTCGGGACTCTGCGATTTCTGGGGTGGCGCCCTTCGCCGGGGGTGTCATGCGCTCGGTGTCGACACAGGCGGAACAAATATCTACGAGCGCGAATGGGATGTGTTGGTTCTTCTTGACACCTGCCGGCCTGACGTACTCACGGAGGTCGCCCACAAATACCCGTTTCTCCCGGAGTCGGTGCCGACGCTCTCTTCCGTCGGCTCAACTTCTTGGGAGTGGCTCCACGATACGTTCGACCCGGTTTATACAGACAAAATCGCGAACACCGCCTATGTAAGTGCGAACGCGCACACCGACCGCTTTGGCGACGAGTTCCAAGTCAAGACTAGAGTGTTCCACTCCTTCGACGAGGTGTGGCGTTACGGCTGGGACGATGAATTCGGCGGCATTCCGCCCCGGCCAGTGACAGACCGGGCAATCGCGACGGGCCGGGAAACCGACGCTGACCGGCTCGTTATTCACTATATCGCAACCTCACACGCCGTACCGCTCTCTCGATACGGCCGCAGATACCGATGTCGTGGCTCCGGGTGACGCGGACCTCTCCGTCTGGGACCTCCTCCAAAGCGGAAGTATTACACGGGAATCGGCGTGGCAGGCATACCGAGACAACTTGGAGTGGGTATTAGGGGACGTGGAACTCCTTCTCTCGAATCTGGACGCCGAGACCGTCGTGTTGAGCTCTGACCACGGAGAGGCGTTCGGGGAGTGGGGTCTTTATGGGCATTACCGCCACGTGCCGGTCCGTGCCCTCCGTGAGGTCCCGTGGGTCAAAACTTCTGCGACCGACAAACAAACATACGAGCCAGCGCTTGAACCACCCGAGAACACCAACGACGTAGGCGACTCAGACGTCAAAGAACGATTAAATGCACTGGGGTACAGGTGATCCTATGAAGCCCGCACTTCTCGTTACTGTCGACTCCCTGCGATACGACCACTACCGGTTCATGCCGGCGACGAAGGCGTTCTTGGGTGATACGCACCCAGCCACATTCGCGACGAACACCGCGACTCCCTCCTGCTTCCAGTCGATCATCGGAGGTATTTATCCCGGTGAAGCCGGCGTCACACCCGAAGAGAGCTTCGTTCCGAAGCTTGAGTACGGGCACAAGATGGGTGTCTCTACCAACCACTTTCTCTCCGCGCGCTACGGCTACGACGCGGACTTTGACCGTTTTATTGAGCCTGATCGTAACGGAAAGTCATTAAAAGACCGGGTTGCGGCGAACATGACGCCCCAGAGCACCGTATACGGTATCGCCTCACGGGCGTACAACGCTTATCAGAGCCTCCGGGGGACAGTCCAAGAGGCCTCCCGCGACTACCGACCCGCGGCCGAGGTCATCGACGACCTGTTGGAGAGCGTCGCGGCGGAGGCGCCAGACGGCGACTGGTTCGGCTGGCTCCACTTCATGGAGCCTCACCACCCGTACAACCCAGACGACGCCCCAGTCTCGCGGACGGAGGCCCAGCAGGTCACCCGCCGCCTGCTTGACGGCCGCGGGAGCGAGGCAGACGCCGAATTAGGGCGCGAACTCTACCGGGGCGAGGTCGAGGAACTCGACGACCGCCTCGCGCGACTCTGGGACGCGGTGCCCGATGAGACGCGAGTGTTGTTCTGCGCGGACCACGGCGAGTTGCTGGGCGAGTACGGCGAATGGGGCCACCACGCGACGATGTGCCCCGAGATACTTCGCGTGCCAGCCGCCGGGCGGAACCTACCCGCCGATCTTGCTGATAGTGAGGTCCGGAGCCTCGTGGACATTCCATCGGTGTTTTTGGGTACTGAACACGGCGACGGCGCTCTCTCGCGGGACACCGCGTTCGCTGCGTCGAACGGCAGCCACGCTGCGATGAACGCTCAGCACTTCGCCAACGCCGAAAGTGTCCGCACCCTCGACGGTGAAACAGTAACGGATCGTGATCTTGAACTGGCGTTAGAGGAGTGGGCCGCTACCGCAGCAGAACCCGTCTCTAAAGACCAACTCCCCGAAGAGGACCTCGAAGCGCTGGGCTACAAGTAGCGCATGGCGGACAACACTGCCGACCTTGACTTAGGTAGCGAAGCCCTCTCGTCGGTCGCGGCGAAGTTTACGATGTCCGGGTTGGGATTCGTCGGGGTGGTGTTATTTGCTCGCGTCCTCGGCCCCGCGGGGACGGGCCAGTACTACTTCGCGCTCGCGATAGCGCTCCTCCTCGTCCGTGTTGACGCCGGTGTCGGCGTTGCGATAAAAAAACGCGTTAGCGAGGTGGATGCGGATCCCCGCCCGTATCTGGCAGTAGGGATGGCCTTCCACCTCGCGTGGGTCGTCGTCGTCGCGACTGCTACGCTTGCCGTCGCGCACTATACCACGTTTCTGTCAATGACGCCGCTCGTCGTCGCAGCCATCGTAGCTGTGCTCGCCACAGTCGGGCTTTTCCAGATACTCAATCGCTTTTACGCCGGACTGGGATACCCGAGTCACTCGCTGTGGGCCGACACCATCCGGAGCGTGCTCACGCTCGGATTCCAGCTCCCACTGCTATTCGCTGGCTACGAGGCATTTGGCCTGCTTGCTGGCCTCGCTGGTGGGACGCTCATCACAGCTCTCGGAGTGTTTGTCGCTGCGGGCGTCCGGCCCGTACTCGAAGGGTTCGGCGACACCGGCGAGGATCTCTTCGCCTTTGCGCGCTACTCTGTGCCGACCGCCGTCGTTGAGGACTTCTACAAGCGTGTCGACGTGATCCTCATTGGCTTCTTCGCGGGCGACGCGGCGGTGGGGTTCTACGAGACGGCGCTCCGGATCGTCACGCCGGCCCAACAGCTCTCGGGAAGCATCTCGAACGCGCTCGGCGTGAAGGTGAGCGGACTCACCTCGCTCGGCCAAGAAATAAGGGAGGACGTAGTGAACACCGTCGCCTACTCGGGGCTACTTATTCTCCCGATGTTCTTCGGTGCGCTGGCGATGCCAGCAACACTAATGCGTACCTTTTTTGGGTCCAGCTTCGGCGCTGGCGGAGCCGCGCTCGTCGGCGTGGCCGGCTTCTTCGTCTTCTACATCTATCAGGACCCGTTCGCGACGGCACTTGAAAGCTCTGATCGGCCGCAGTTCGTCTTCTGGCTCCGGTCAGCGGCACTACTTATCCACCTTCCGCTCGCTGGTATGCTCGGCTACTATTGGGACGGCCTGCTGGGGATCATCGCGGCAACACTTTCTGTCGAAATCGTGTTATTTTTCGCTTATCAATACGTGAGTAAGAAACAGTTGGGCGGTATCATTTTTCCCCGTCCGCTGTGGGCACAGCTTGGGAGCGCAGTAATGATGTACGTCGCTATCATCGCCGTCAGACCCCTAATCTTACTGTCATGGTGGCTCCCGGTCGTCGGGATCGTTGGCTTCGGCGCTGTCGTCTACTTCGGTACATTGACCGCTCTCAGCCCGCACTTCCGACTCACGCTCGGTAATGTTCTACTTCCCGCCCTCCAACGAATCGAGGAGCGTGTCGCGTGATCTCGGAGGGCAGTCAGTCGGCGCGTCGAACATGCCTCCGTACGCGCTAATGCGATGACGAGCTGGTTGGCAACAGACCCCTTCACAGTTCGGAACTCTCAAATGGGTCGACGGTGACACGACCGACAGGAACACGCTTTCATTATTAATGAAATGAATATGTAACAAAATAAACAGAGGCAAGTCTGAAGAACTTCGGGAGCGTGTACTCGTGAAAACTCGAAAGTCGTCGGCTCGTTGAACGGTTCTGATCGCGTTGTGGTAGCATCGCCGACAGGAGCGCAAACGCCGCTGGTACCGAACATACACGCGGTCACCGTCACCTCAAAAGATCTTCGGAGTCTGAACCCGGATTCCAAGCCAGAGAGCAGATCGAGACCTGCCTGCGACCGGCCGTCAACGGCGACGATGCCGATACCGCGGTAACGGTGCCGACGAACGACGGCGACATCACGACCCAGGCGTGAGCGGTCCGGATCGTCTCGTTGATGCCGCCTTCGCTCGCTGGCTCTCCTCCTCTAAGCCGACCGCTGACGCTGGCCGCTTTTCTCCGCCGCTCCTCTCTCGAATCGACCACCGATACCCGAATGCGTCTCTCGCGTCGCGGGCCGCCACCACCTTTTGTGCGTTCCATCCCCGGTGAGGGTGATGAACAGGTACGAAACGCGACGCGGGGAGGGAGCGTAAAGTGGACCAATTTCCCACCGGTACGCTCTCGCCGCTCGTGGGTCGCGTCGACTCGGTGTTCGTCAGTTACGGATACGATATCTGGCCGCCGATCGAGGGTATCGACGCCAGCGTCCCCGGCTACGGTGGCTTCTCCGACCTCGATACTTTCTACGGAGAGATCCGGAGCGCCGCCGAGACCATACTTGTGGTCGACCTGTCCACCACACCGGTGCGGCGGTCGCCCCGGCCGACGACGCGGTCGTCCCCTACGTCGACGGGAACTCTCGTAGGAACCCGGGATCGGCCGGGGCTGGCGCCGTGGTACGGATCGCCGACCCGCCGAGCGTTCCGCCTCTCAGGTCGATATCAGTATCGATTGTAACGGCACCGCGATCGAGTCGCTTTCGTTGCGTACGAGTCCACGGCCGCGACCGTTTCCCTCGGTAGGCGCCCCAGGGAAATCGAAGCGCTAAACCGTCGCCTCTGAGGACACACGACCATGCAGGACAAACGCGTCCTCGTCACGGGCGGGGCCGGGTTCATCGGCTCGAACCTCGCGAACCGCCTCGCGAGCGACAACGACGTGATCGCGGTCGACGACACCTATCTCGGCACGCCGGAGAACCTCGATTCCGATGTCGAGTTCGTCGAAGCCTCCGTCGTCGACGGCGAGTTCCCCGTCGACGTCGATGTCGTCTTCCACCTCGCCGCGCTCTCCTCGCGGAACATGGACGAGAGCGACCCTCAGCGCGGCTGCCGCGTCAACGTCGAGGGGTTCGTCAACACCGTCGAGCGTGCCCGCGAGGCGGGCTGTGACACCGTCGTCTACGCCTCCACCTCCTCGATCTACGGGAGCCGCACCGAACCCTCCCCGGTCGACATGGACGTCGAGGCGCGCACCGCCTACGAGGCCTCGAAACTCGCGCGCGAGCGCTACGCCGAGTACTACGCGAACCACCACGAGATGAACATGGCTGGCCTCCGGTTCTTCTCGGTGTACCAGGGCTTCGGCGGCAACGAGGAACATAAAGGCGAGTACGCGAACACGGTCGCGCAGTTCGCGGACGCTATCGCGAACGGCGAGGCCCCGGAGCTGTTCGGCGACGGCACCCAGACGCGCGACTTCACGCACGTCTCCGACGTCGCCCGCGCCTGCGAGCTGGCGGCCGATCACGAGCTGACGGGCGTGTACAACGTCGGCACCCAGGAGGCGTACTCGTTCAACGAGATGGTCGCGATGATCAACGACGCGCTCGGCACCGACATCGACCCCGTCTACATCGAGTGCCCCTTCGACGGCTACGTCCACGACACGATGGCCGACTACTCGACGTTCCACGAAGCGACCGGCTGGGAGCCGGAGATCTCCTTCGAGGAGGGCGTCGAGATGGTGTGCGAGCCGTACCGATAGGCCGTCTCTGGCGCTTTTCAGGCGGTCTTTTTAAAATATGGAGGGTCGGCCTGCCTGCTGACCGACGACGGGAGTACGTGTCGCAGATCGGTAGCGGCGATTTGGCATTTAAATGGTCGTGAGCCGCAGCGGCGATAGCTTATAAATAGCGGCCGATGGCGCGTGCCTGCGAGGCCGCTTTGCGGCCGAGCAGCACCGCGCGAGGGAGCGGTGAGCGCTCGAAGAGCGCGAACCGCGAGGCTGGGGAGGTGTGAGGTGCCGTGCGGGCTGTGCGGGGCGGGACTCAAAGGGGCAGCCGCGAGGGCGAAGCACGCCGCAGCAAGCACCGCAACGAGGGAGCGAGAGCGACCGAGTGAGGAGCACAGCAAGGCGCGCGAGCCGTCGCGGCTGGGGCTTTGGAGCATTCACCGCGGCAGCGCTGGTCACTTATAAAAACCGACAGCGATACCACGCACCAACTTATAAACGACTGATCAGTCGCAACGATACACCCACTTCCGTTATCGATCGCTCCCGTACTGTTCGAGCGCCTCGCCCCGCTCGTCGACGACGTGAGGAGCTTCGTCCGCCGCTCCGTCGTCGTCGACTTCCTTGAGAATCGTGTAGAACCGCCACTCGTCGCCGTAGTCGTACAGGTAGCAGATCCGATCGCGCTCGTCGAGACCGAGCCGGTCGGCCATCTCGCCGATCGTAGTCTCGCCGGCATTGTACGTCGTCTCGTCCGTCCGGACCACCGTCGGCTCGGTCGACTCGTCGAACTCCTGCGGTGATTGAAACTTGGCGTCGCTCTGCCAGTACGCCTCGGCCGCGCCGATGAATCAGAGGTGGCTCCGATCGAGCCCCATCGCGTCGTTGATCGTCGCCTGAAACTCGTCGAGCGTGCGGCCGCCTCCAACGACGACGTCTCGCCAGCGGCCAGTCGGGTCCGGATCGAACTTGACGCGGAAACGATATGCGGTCATCGCCGATCTGACTCGCGCGAACGCAAAAGAAGGTCGGGTCCCAGAAGGGGGTCGGAGGGTCAGTTCCCGGCGGCCATCACATGTAGCCGAGGTCGCGCAGGCGCTCCATCAGGTCTTCCTTGTCCTGGGCGCGGCCGGCGCGCTCGGTCGTGTCCTCGAGGTTCTGGAGCCACGCGGGCTCTTCGGTCGTCTTCTCCGTCGAGACCTCGCTGCCGAGCGAGCGGAACCCGGCGAAGTACTTCGGCGAGATGGGCACGTCCTCTTGGGTGACCCCCTCGGGGAGGTCGTCGTCGGCCTGCGGGATGTACCCCTCGTCGGGGAACGCCGCGACGGTGTCCGGCACGACGAAGTTCCAGAACGCCTCCCACACGTCGGCCTCAGCGAACTGGAGGATGGGCTGGATGCGGTCGTGCGGCGGGAAGAGATCGGGGTCGTGGCGGGGCGAGAAGAACGTCTCGTCGGCGCGGGCCTCCTGTTCGTCCCAGCGGACGCCGGAGATGACGCCGTCGATGTCGTACTCCTCGAGCGCGTCGTTGAGCGCGACCGTCTTCAGCAGGTGGTTCCCGACGTAGGTGTCCAAGAGGAACGGGAACGTGTCCTCTTCGAACTCCAGGATCTCCCGGATGTGGTGCTGGTTGTGCTCCGAGAGCGCGTCGACGGGGATGTCGTCGCCCGGTTCGAGACCGTGCTCGTCGACGTACGCGCCGACGTCGTCGTTGCGGGCGTACACGAGGTCGATCTCCCACTCGTTGGCCCAGTGTTCGACGAAGTCGGTGATGTCGTCGAAGTGCTGGAAGTGGTCGATGAACACCGCGGTCGGCTTCTCGTAGCCGTACTCCTCGGCCACCTGGTTGATGAAGTACAGCGTCAGCGTGGAGTCTTTCCCGCCGGTCCACATCACCGCCGGGTTGTCGTACTGTTCGAGACCGCGGCGGGTGACCTCGACCGCCTTCTCGATTTTGTGCTGGATCGACGGGTAGTCGTCGGGACTCTCGCCCTCGCCGTCGGTGTAATCGACGTCGACGCTCGCCGGGAAGTCGTCGCTCATACGCCGAACCCGTCGGCGCGAAGGGAGATATGCCTTCTGAATCTCGGCCGCGGGCGACCGCCGACGCGAGCGCCGTCGCCGCCGCGGTCTCGTGGAACACAAGGGATATGTCGGCCGCCGCGGAATCAGCGGGCATGGGTCTGTTCGACCGGCTCCGCGGCGACGACGACGGCCGCGTCGTCTTCCTCGGAATCGACGGCGTACCGCTCGACCTCGTCGAGGATCATCCCGACGTCTTCGAGAACCTGACCGACGTCGCCGAGACCGGCTCCGGCGGGCGGCTGGAGAGCATCGTTCCGCCGGAGTCGAGCGCCTGTTGGCCGAGCCTCACGACCGGGAAAAACCCCGGCGCCACGGGCGTGTACGGCTTTCAGGACCGCGAGGTCGACTCCTACGAGACGTACGTCCCGCTCGGGCGCCACGTGAAGGCGACCCGGCTGTGGGACCGCGTCACCGACGCCGGCCGCGACGCGACCGTCCTCAACGTCCCCGTCACGTTCCCGCCGTCGAACCGGGTCCAGCGGATGGTCTCCGGCTTCCTCTCGCCCGACCTCGACGCGGCCGCGAGCGACGAGTCGGTCCGCGAGACGCTCGACGGCTTCGACTACCGCATCGACGTCAACGCCAAGCTCGGCCACGACGACGACAAGACGGAGTTCATCGAGAACGCGTACGCGACGCTCGACGCCCGGTACGAGGCGTTCGACCACTACCTCGCCGAGGACGATTGGGACCTCTTTTTCGGCGTCTTCATGAGCACCGACCGGGTGAACCACTTCCTGTTCGGCGACTACGCGAACGACGGCGAGTACGCCGAGGAGTTCCTCGAGTTCTACCGGCGGCTCGACGGGTACATCGGCGAGATCCGCGACTCGCTGGACGACGACACCACGCTGATCGTCGCCTCCGACCACGGGTTCACGGAACTCACCCACGAGGTGAACTGTAACCAGTTCCTCGCCGACGAGGGGTGGCTCTCCTACGAGGACGCCGACCACGACTCGCTCACGGACATTGACGACGAGACGCGCGCGTACTCGCTCATCCCCGGCCGGTTCTACCTCAACCTGGAGGGTCGCGAGCCGAACGGCGTCGTTCCCGAAGCGGAGTACGAGGAGACGCGCGAGGAACTCATCGACGACCTCGAATCGCTCACGGGTCCCGACGGCCGGCAGGTGTGCAAGCGGATCGTGAAAGGCGAGACCGTCTTCGACGGCGACCACGACGAGATCGCCCCGGACCTGGTCGTCATCCCCGCGGACGGGTTCGACCTCAAGTCCGGCTTCTCGGGCAAGGAGGCGGTGTTCACCGAGGGCCCGCGAAACGGGATGCACAAGTTCGAGAACTCGCTTTTGTACGCGACCGATCCCGACCTCGATCTGACGGACGCGAACCTCTTCGACGTGACCCCGACCGTCCTCGACCTGCTGGACGTCGACGTCGACGCCGAGTTCGACGGCGAGAGCCTGCTGGGTTGACGCGTCGCGGTCGGCTCGCTCGCCCGACCGATTTCAGTTCTACCCGAGCGGCGACCACCGCCCGCCCGGTGTCGCGCGGAACCCGTACGCCGTGTCGCCGTCGAGGGCGACCAGCCGCCCGCCGATCGCGAACAGCTCCTCCGGCTCGACCCCGTCGGGGAACGGCGCCTCCCACCGTACCGCTCCGTCGGCGCCGACGGCGACCATCCGCGCCTCCGTGTCGTCGTTGAAGCCGCCCTCGGTCTCCGCGAGGTACGCGCCGGTCGCGTCGGCGGCGAGGTGGTTCGGGAGAGGTTCGACCGCTCGAACACGACCTCGCCCGCGGCGACGTCGACTGCGGTCAGCGTCCGCCCGCGCGAGTAGTAGAGTTGGCCCTCTCCGGACGGGACCGCGGTCGGGCGGGCGCTCGGAGCGCGCGCGTCGAGCGCGAACCGACGGTCAAGGGCCCGGTCGTACCCGGTGAACGACGCGCCCGGAGCCCCGGCCGCGACGGCCCCGTCGACGGCGACCAGCCACTCGTGGGTGGCGGCGACCGCGCGCTCGGCGATCCGATCGCCGCCTCGATCGTATCCGACGATCGCTGCCTGACCGCCACCGACCGCCGCGTCTCCGGGAACGAGCGCCCACACGGTCTCGCCGTCGACCGCGGCGCGCGACATCGGGTCGGCGACCGCTCCGACGCTTTCGCCGGTCCACAGGTCCGGGACCGCGAACGCCGGATCGCCCGTTTCCGCGTCGACGACCGCGATCCCGCTCGGCCCGACCGCGACCGCGAGCGCGTCGCCGGCACGGACGCCTCGCAGGGTCGGGCCGGTCCCGTCCGCCCCGTCGGCCGTCCCGTCGTCCCCGGAGTCGGCCGCGAGGAGCGACCCGGCGTCGACCCGCCAACGGACCGGGTCGTCAGTCGATTCCCCCGTCGAGCCGTCCCCCGCGGCGGGACCCGTCTCGGTCGAACCGCCCGCTGACGGTCCCCCTCCCGATAGGTCGACCGCCGTCAGTCGACCCCGTTCGAGCGGGAGGTAGGCGGCGTCGCCGCCGACCGCGGGCGTGCCGGTCACCTGCCGTTCCGTCTCGCCGACGCTCCGGTGGGTCCCGTCGGGCGCGAGGACGGAGACGGCCGCGTTCTCGACGTCGCGCCAGACCTCCTCCTCGAAGTCGTAGTCGCGCCCGGACTGGTTCTCGACGGTGACCAGTCGGTCCCCGGCCACGAGGTGCCGTCTGTCGGAACCGAACGCGAGGCTCCCGGTCCGGATCGACTCCTCCCACGCGAGGTCGCCGCCGCCCGGGACGTAGCCGCAGCCGGCGGTCGCGGCCGCGAAGGCGGTCGCGACGCCCGCGAGGAACCGCCGCCGGGTCGGCGGCGGCGACGAGGGGCGTTCGTCGCCCGTCACGCCTCCTCACCCGCCAGCTCGCGGAGCCGCGCTATCCGCTCTCGGGTCGGCGGATGCGTCTCGGGGAATACGTCCGTGCTGACCAGCTCCTTGTCGCCGAACGCCCGGGCCTCCAGCGGCGCGAGGTACAGCGCCTCCGCGCCGCCGTCGAGCTCGCGGAGGTCCCGGTCGGGCACCTCGGGCATCGCCTCGTCGACGGTCCGGAGCGCGCTCGCCAGCGCGGCGGGCGAGCCGGTGATCTCCGCGGCCCCGCGGTCGGCCGCGTACTCACGGTATCGCGAGAGCACGCGGTGGATCAGGACGCTCCCGACCCAGAACATCGCAGAGACGGTGAGCGTCAGCAGCGCGCTGACGGTGATCACGACGAGACCGACGGCGAGCGCGCGCCCGTCGCGGTCGCCCCCGCCCCCGCCGCCGCCGAATTGGAGAAGCTTGAACAGGCCGTAGAGGACGTAGAAGGCGAGGGCGGCGACGTAGTAGGTGACCGTCGGCAGCACCCACGCGACCGTCATCAGGCTCGCGTCGCGGTTCGCGAGGTGCGACAGCTCGTGGGCGAGCACGGCGTCCAGCTCCTCGCCGTCGAGCCGGTCGAGGAGTCCCGTCGTGACGACGACGGTGCCGTCGCCCGACGTCCCGACCGCGAACGCGTTCGGGAGCTCGGTTCGCTTGACGGCGATATCTGGGACGGGCACGTCGGCCTGCGCGGCCAGCCGCGTCACCGCGGCGCGGAGTTCGGGGTACTCGTCGGCCGAGACGCGCCGCGCGCCGACCGAGCGCAGCACGGTGTCCGGCCCGTACCGGTACTGGACGGCGAGTCCGCCGAGGACGACGACCGCAAGGAAGACGGGGTCGACGTACACCTCGCCGGTGTAGGGGCGCTCGTTCGCCCACTCCAACAGCGGGAGACCGACCGCGTTGATCAGGAAGACGAACACGTACACGAACGCGAACGGGAGCGCGACGACCAGCGCGGTCGCGACGAGCATCCGGATCCGGAGCCCGCGGTCGGCTCCGAACCTACCGGATCCGCCGGACGCGCCGGGACCGCGGGAGTCGCTGGCGCCGTCGGCGGACGCCGACCGCTCGGCGCTCCCGAACGAGGGGATGGAGGGCGACATCGGGTGTCGATCGACCGGTTCGCCCCCGGCGGTTAAATGCCCTCGGTCGGCGTCGAACGCCGCGGCCGGAGGAATCCGACGCCCGTCCGGGTCAGGTGGTTCGACCCGCGGTTCGGACACCGGTGAGTCACGCCTACCGCCCCGCAGCGGGGGTCCGGTCCGAGAGGGCGCGGTAGAACGCCACGGAGTAGGTCGCCCACAGCGCGCCGAGGACCCCGGTAACGACCACCACGCCGACACCGGCGCCGACGGCTCCCGCCGTGCCGACCTCGACGGTCGGGACCCACGCCGGGGCGTTTTCGATCGCCGGCGCCGGTGCGAGCGACAGCGACGCGACGGCGACGAGGAGACCGAACGCGGAGGCGCCGGCGGTCAGGAGAACCGTGTACAGGAGGGTGACGCCGAGGTTCGACCGCACGACCCGGACGCTGCGGCGGAACGCGGCGACGAGTTCGGCGTCGTCGACGACGACTGCGTGCGCGTAAAACTGGATCAGAAACGTGACGAGCAGGTACGCGCCGAACAGTCCGACGGCGATGATCGCGAGCACCGCAACGAGCGTCACGTCCTCGGCGGGGACGACGAGGAATCCGGAAGGCTCGCTGAGGAGGTTGCCGGCGACCCCGAGGAGCACGCCGACGAAGGCGAGGAAGCCGAACGCGAGGCTCACGCCGAGGACCGCGAGGTACGCAACGAGCAGCGGCAGGTAGTGCTCCTTCCCCGCCGAGACGAGCGTCGCGAGGCCCGTCTTCCGGTCGAGCGCCTCGTCCGCCATCGCGAGCAGGCCGCCCTGGAAGAAGGGGGCGACGAGGAGCAGGATCCCGAACGTCAGCGCCGACACCGCCGCCGAGAGCTCCGGGCTGGCGGCCGGTCCCACGAGGAGATCGGGGAGCTGTGCGAGCGCGAACAGGGCCGAAACCCCGACGAGAACGGGGTTCTTCGCGACGGCACCGACCGCGGGTCGGATCGAGCGGAGGGCTGGCATGGGCGGTCGTTCTCGCGGGGAACGCTTAAAATCTCTCGACGCCGCGGCGACGCTCGCCGTCGCGGCAGACCTCGGCCGCGTTTTCCGACCATACTTACTTCCGAGGGTCGAACCGATCGTATGGTGAGACCGGGCGGAGGTTCGCGGTCGGCGGCGGAATCGGCGTCGCGATCCGGGCCGGGACCGGGGAGTCCCTCGACCAGCGGGCGCGTCGAGTGGCTCCTCGTCGTCGGCCTGCTCGCGGTCCCGATAGCGGTTGTTCCGGGCGGCGGCGACGTCCCGACGCTGGTGAGCCTCTGGGGGTTCGTGACGCTCGGCGTCGACGGGGGCGGCGTCGGTGGATACCCGGTGTGGACGTACTTCCTCGACCAGCCGCGCCCGTTCGCGACGCTCCCGCCGTCGATCCGGGCGTGGCCGCTCGCGGTCGGCTTCCACCTGCTCGCGGCCGGTAGCGCCACGAGCGGGGTCGCGCTCGGCCGCGAGGACCGTCGGGTTACGGGCGGACTGCTCGTCCTCGCCGCGGCCGCGACGCTGTGGGTGGCGGCGGGGCTGGGCGTGCGTTTCGGCGTCGGCGCGACCGCCGGCTGGCTCTCGGTCCTCCCGGTGGGCGCGGTCGCGACCCTCGTCGTCGGTCTCGACGCCTACGGCCGCGACCTCCGGCGCGTGGCGGTCCGCTGATCGCGATCTCGGGCGACGGCCGCCGCTGCGACGGCCGCCGGCCCGGTGTCCGCCGCCCCGGCGTCCGCTCCCGGTCCTTTATGAGTCCGTGTGCGGTTGCGAAACGCATGACGACGCTCGCGACGGTCCTCGGCGTGACAGGCGTCGCGGGGCTGGCGACCGGTCTCGGAGCGCTCCCCGTGTTCTTCCGGCACCGCGTGACCCATCGGGTCTACGACGCCGCCCTCGGGCTGGCGGCGGGACTGATGGTCGCCGCCAGCGTGTTCGGTCTCGTCATCCCCGGGATGGAGGAGGGGACGCTCCGCGCGGTGATGGTGGGGGTCCTCCTCGGCGGATTCGCGCTGCTGGGCGGGAACTACCTCATCCCCCACCTCCACGCGGAGTACCGGGAGTGGTTCGCGGAGGGCGGCGCGACCGACGACGACGTCGCCGTGATGGAGGCTCCGGCAGAGGATCCGGTCGCCGAAGCGACCGGCCGAAGCGATGAAAGCGACGCCGACGCCGGGACGGCAGCGGACGACGCCGGGATCCTCGCCGAGCGCGAGACCTCGCTCCGGAAGGCGCTGCTCATCGGCGGGGCGATCACCCTCCACAACGCGCCGGAGGGGCTGGCGATCGGCGTCGCGTTCGCGTCCGGGTTAGAGGAGGTGGCGCTGCTGCTCGCGATTGTCATCGGTCTCCAGAACGTTCCGGACGGCTTCGCGTTCGCGGTGCCGATGGCCGAGACGGGGATGCCGAACCTCCGAGTGGTCTGGTACACCACCCTCTCGGGGGTCGTCCCGCAGGTCGTCGCCTCCGTCTTCGGCTACTCGCTCGTCGGACTCGGCGCCGGGCTGTTCCCGGTGTCGTCTGGGTTCGCGGCCGGCGCGATGCTCGCGGTCGTCTTCCGGGAGCTGATTCCCTCCTCGCACGGGCACGGCCACGCCGACGCCGCGACCGGCGCTTTCCTCGTCGGCTTCGTGTTGCTCGTCGTCGTCGACGCCGTGATCGTCGTGTAAGTCGCACGGACGCGCGACGCCTTTTCAAGGCGGTACGCCCTGTCTCCGCCCATGTCCACGACCGTCTCGACGCCCGACGCCGACGAGCCCTGCGCGTACTGCGGCTCGCGGATCTTCGACCACGATCCGATCTGCGTGCGCGACTGCGACGACGGCTGCGGCTCGCCCGCCTACTTCTGTAACTACGCGTGCCTCGCCGCGCACGTCGACGAGAACGACCTCACCGCGGGGAACGCCTGCGAGTGGTCGCCGGGGGAGTGAGGATCAGATCGCGTTCCTCGGTCACGCTTCGTCCTCGCCGTAGTACTCGTCCGTCGTCGACGCCGAACTCGCCGCCCGCTGCGCGGCGAACGACGCGAGTCGCTCGTCCTCTGCGATCGCCCAGTACCGACCCCGATGGCGGACGAGTCCGCGGTCCTCAAGTCGCGATAGGACGGCACCGACACTCCCGCGCTTGATCCCCGTCTCCTCGTGGATCTCGGTCTGCGTGAACGCCTGGTCGTCGTGCTCGGCGAGGAAGGTGAGGACTCGATACGGTTGGGTCCCGGGGGCGACGTCGAGTGCCGCCTCCGGTTCGTCGTCGAACGCGTCGATACCGATCGGCATGCGTTATAGTCTGTAATATTCTGTAATAAACCTGTGGGCAAATCAATGACTTGTCGGCTCTCGAACCAGTTGCCACCGCGAAAAGTCGCTCCGAATCCGCTTCGCCCGCTACTCGTTCTCCGGGCTGCTCGGGTGGTAGTCGGTGTCGTACTGGCCCGGATTCCCGTCCACGCGGTCGGGGTTGATCCGGCCGGCGAGCAGCATGAAGTCCAGGACGGTACAGTAGAGCATCGCCTCGACGACGGGGACGGCCCGCGGCGGGAGGACGGGGTCGTGGCGGCCGACGACCTGTATCTCCTTCTCCTCGCCCGTCTCCCAGTCGGCGGAGCGCTGCTTCTTCGGGATCGAGGTGGGCGCGTGCCACGTCGCCTCGCCGTAGATCGGCTCGCCGGTCGTGATCCCCCCTGAAGCCCGCCGTGATCGTTGCCGACGGGGACCGGATCGCCCTCCTCGCTTGCGACGTGGTCGAACGACTCGCCGTCGTCGAACGTCCAGTCCTCGTTGCGCTCGCTGCCCGTCACGTTCACGGCGTCTTTCCCCAGCCCGAACTCGACGCCCGTCGTCGCGGGAATCGAGAACATCGCCTGCCCGAGCCGACTCGGGAAGCCGTCGAACCGCGGGGCGCCGAGTCCGCGGGGACGCCGCGGCACTCGAAGTAGATGGAGCCGCCGATGGAGTCGCCCCGCTCCTGGTACTCCTCGATTACCTCCTGCATCTCGGCGGCGGCCTCGGGGTCAGCACAGCGCACGTCGTTCTCCTCGGAGCGTTCGAGCAGCTGCTCGAAGCTCACCGCGTCGGCCTCCACGTCGCCGATGCGGTTGACGTGGGCTTTGATCTCGATGTCGTGGTCGGAGGCGTCGAGGATCTGCTCGGCGACCGCGCCGGCCGCGACCCAGTTGACGGTCTCGCGCGCGGAGGAACGCCCGCCGCCGCCCCAGTTGCGCGTGCCGAACTTCGCGGAGTAGGTGTAGTCGCCGTGCGAGGGGCGCGGCGCGGTGACGTACGGCTCGTACTTCCCCGAGCGCGCGTCCTTGTTCTGGATCACCATGCCGATCGGCGTGCCCGTGGTGTATCCGTCCTGGACGCCGGAGTTGACGACGACCTCGTCCGGCTCGCCCCGGGAGGTGGTGATCATCGACTGTCCCGGCTTGCGCCGGTCGAGCTGCGCCTGGATCGCCTCCTCGTCGAGTTCGACGCCCGCGGGGACGCCGGAGACGGTGACGCCCATCGCGTCGCCGTGGCTCTCGCCGTAGGTCGTCAGCTGGAAGAGTCGGCCGAACCGGTTCCCGTTCATACCCGCACGTGTGGCCGGGGGCATATAGGGGTTGCGAATCCGCGCAACGTGGCAACCGGGGACGAGTCGGCCGGCCGCGACGGGCGCCCCGTCGCGCGACCGATGGGGGTATGTAACTCGGCCTCGTTTGTGTGGGCGTGCGCGACCGCCTCACCTCGGACCTCGGCGTGTACGCCCTCTCCGGGCTGTTCTCGCTCGTCGTCTTCGCCCTCGCCCTCGGGATCCTCTCGCGGACGCTCCCCGGCGGGCTCGCGAGCCGACAGCTCGGCGGGCTGATCGTCGGCTACCTGCTGTTCGTCGGCGTGTACACGACGGCGTGGTTCATCTACACCGGGATCGACAGCCGCGAAGAGGTCTGACGGCCGAGACGGAGGTCTCACCGACCGGATGAACTGGCGCGAGGTTCTGCCTGCCGAACCGTTTTCACGCCGCCCCGCGAGGGGGCGCGTATGAGTCGGGACACCATCGCCTTCGGCGTCGACGACCGCGGGGTCGCGACGATCACCGTTGACCGACCCGAACAGCTCAACGCGCTCACCGCCGAGACGCTGGAAGCGATCGAAGAGGCGCTCGACGAGGCCGCCGCCCGCGACGCGCGCGTCCTCGTACTCGCCGGCGCGGGCGACGAGGCGTTCGTCGCGGGCGCGGACATCTCGCACATGGTCGACCTGTCGACGCCAGAGGCGCAGGCGTACGCCGAGCTGGGCCACCGCGTCGCGGACGCGATCGAGGTGTTCCCGGCGCCGACTATCGCCGCGGTCGACGGCTACGCCTTCGGCGGGGGCTGTGAACTGGCGCTCGCCTGCGACCTGCGGGTCGCTGCCGAGAGCGCCGTGCTGGGACAGACCGAAATCGACCTCGGGATCATCCCGGGCTGGGGCGGCACGCAGCGACTCCCGGCGCTGGTCGGCGACGAGGTCGCCCGCCGGCTGATCTTCCTCGGCGAGCGGATCGACGCGGCGGAGGCGGCCGAGGTCGGCTTCGTCGGCGAGGTCGTCGCGGACGACGCGTTCGACGACCGGATCGACGAGCTGGCTGGCGAGCTGGCCGCGAAGCCCGCGACCGCGCTGCGCGCCGCGAAGGAGGCGCTGAACGCGGCCGGCGACGGGTCGGCGGCGACGGGGCTCGCCCTGGAACGCCGGGCATGGGCCGGCCTCTTCGGCACGCACGACCAGCGCGAGGGGATGGCGGCGTTCTTAGAGAAGCGCGAGCCGGAGTTCGAATAGACGGACCTCCGACCGAACCGGATCTGTTGTGCGGTGGCGCGTGCCTGCGAGGCCGCCCTGCGGCCGAGCAGCACGCGCGAGGTCGCCGGCGCTATGCGCCGGCTGCCAGAGGGACCGAAGGTCCCTCGCTGGAGTCAGTCGCCGGAGCGAAGCGGAGGCGACTGACGAGGTTGGGGAGGTGTGAGGTGCGGTGCTGTGCGGGGCGGGGTGGGACTCAAAGGGGCAGTCGTGAGACCGCCGTAGGCGACGTAAGCACTGGAAGGAGCGAACGGAGTGAGCGACTGAAGCGCGCAACGAGCGTACGGCGGTCTCGCGACTGGGGCTTTGGTGGTGTTCGTCGCGGATCAGCAAGCATCTACGTATAGCCGGGCGGCCGGGTGTTGAGAGATTATCCACGCGGCGACTACTCGTCCCTAGTTCCGTGCGATCGCGCTCCACGGAGCCCGGGGATCGCCACGCTTTATTAATCCGCCCGAGTACCCGCGACATGGACCAGTTGCGGCAGTCGCTCCTCGACGCGCCGATCATCGAGAAAGGCGAGTACCAGTACTTCGTCCACCCGATCAGCGACGGCGTCCCCATGCTCGAACCGGAGCTGCTCCGGGAGATCGTCATCCGGATCATCCGGAAGGCGGAGCTGGAGAACGTCGACAAGATCGTCACCCCCGCCGCCATGGGGATCCACATCTCCACCGCGCTCTCGTTGATGACCGACATCCCCCTCGTGGTCATCCGCAAGCGTCAGTACGGTCTCGACGGCGAGGTCCCGCTGTTCCAGGAGACCGGCTACTCCGAGTCGGAGATGTACATCAACGATGTCGAGGAGGGCGACCGCGTGCTCGTGCTCGACGACGTGCTCTCGACGGGCGGCACGATGAAGGCCATCCTCGACGCGCTCACCGACGAGGTTGGCGCGGAGGTCGTCGACGTCGTCGCCGTGATCAAGAAGGCCGGTCCCAACGAGCTGGACGACACCGACTACAACGTGAAGACGCTGATCAACGTCACCGTCGAGGACGGCGAGGTCGTGGTCGTCGACGCCCAGGGCGACGAATAAGTCGGAATCCGTAGATCAGTTGGGGACTCCGCGAAAGTTCCACTCGTGCTTTTATAAGTAGCCAACAACGGACCGGCGGTGAACACCTCCAAAGCCTCCAGCCGCTCGTTTATAAGTGGTTGTCCGTGAGTCGGCGGCGAACTCCTCCAAAGCCTCCAGCCGCTCGTTTATAAACCCCGCGCCGCCCCCTCGTCGCTGCCGGGCGCGGGCGCCTTTTATATAGCGGTCACGAAGGATCGGGCACAGATGACTAACGCGTTGTTCGTCGTGAGCGAGGAAGGCTACTGGGCCGAAGAGTGTATCGAGCCGCTGACGACGCTAGAATCGGAGGGTATCGACGTGACCGTCGCGACCCCCTCCGGGTCGCCGCCGGTCGTCGACGAGCGCTCGCTGGACCCCGAGGCTGCGGGCGGCGAGGAGCGAGTCGCAGAGCTTCGCGAGGTCGACGAGGAGCATCCCGGACTCAACGATCCGGCGCTGGTCGCGACGGTCGACGCCGCCGACTACGACGCGGTCGTCTTCCCCGGCGGCCACGGCACCGTCTGGGACGTGAACCAGGACCGCCACGCCCGCCAGCTGCTGCTCGACGCGGTCGCGGGCGAGGAGGGCGTCGCCCTCGTCGTCTGCCACGCGGTCGGCATCCTGGCGTTCACGAACGAGGCCGACGGGACGCCGCTCGTCGAGGGGCGCTCTATCACCGGGTTCCCGAACGAGTGGGAGGAGGACATCGTCGACGAGAACGACGTGATGCCCGACGGGCGGAAGCTCCCCTACTGGGTCGAAGACGAAGTCGTCCTCGCCGGCGCCGACTTCGACGCCGAACTCGACGCCGACACCAGCGTCACGGTCGACGGCGACCTGCTCACCGCCCGCGGCCCGGGCTCGTCGGCGGCCGCGGCCGCGACGCTGCTCGACGAACTGTAGGCGGTTCGGTCGGGACGCCGGCCCCGGATCGCCCGGCCCCGGATCGCCCGGCTACCGGATCGCCCGGCTACCGGATCACGAACGCCGGCTCCTCGATCCGCTCGCTCTTACACTCCGGACACCGCGACGGCTCGTTGACCGGGTCGTCGAAGCGGTCGAACCCGCACTCGCGGCAGGTCGGCGGGGCGACGAGGAACTCCTCTCCCTCGTCGCCGGCTCCGTTGCTTCCGGGCTCCTCGCCGTCCGCGACCGACCGCGAGACGTGTTCGAGGTGTTCGTACACGACGGGCGTCGGCAGCGACAGCGCCGCGGCAAGGTCGCTCGCGGTCCGGGGTTCCTCACGGAGCGCGTCCGCGATCCGCTGACGGGTCGTCTCCATGCGCGGGCTTCGGAGCCGACGGGGAAAACCGTCCGGCCTCGGACCGACGTCGAAACCCGTCTCCCGGAAACCCGTCTCCCGGAACGCGGGTGGGCACAAGAGGTATGTCATCGGGGCGAGACAGGAGACGTATGAAGGCAGTCGTACTCGCGGGGGGTTACGCGACCAGGCTCTGGCCGATCACCGAACACCGGCCGAAGATGTTCCTGCCGGTGGGAGAAGGAACCATCATCGACGAGATATTCGAGGACTTGGAGGCCGACGACCGAGTCGACGAGGTGTTCGTCTCGACGAACGAGCGGTTCGCCGACACGTTCGCGGAGTACCTCGCCGACAGTCCCTTCGAGAAGCCGACCCTCTCGGTCGAGGAGACGGTCGAGGAGGACGAGAAGTTCGGCGTCGTGGGAGCGCTCGAACAGCTCGTCGAGCGCGAGGACGTCGACGACGACCTGATCGTCGTCGCCGGCGACAACATGATCAGCTTCGACCTGTCCGACTTCGCCGACTTCTTCGAGGACAAGGGGACGACGACGCTCGCGGCCTACGACGTCGGCAACCGCGAGCGCGCGAAGTCATACGGACTCGTCCAGTTGGACGGCGACGAGGTGATCGACTTCCAGGAGAAGCCCGATGATCCGGAGTCGACGCTCGTCTCTATCGCCTGCTACGCCTTCCCCGCCGAGACGCTCCCGAAGCTCACGACCTACCTCGAAGACGGCGAGAACCCCGACGAGCCGGGCTGGTTCCTCCAGTGGCTCCAGCGGCGCGGGGCGGTCCACGCGTACACCTTCGACGGCGCGTGGTTCGACATCGGCACCCCCGAGAGCTACCTCGACGCGGTCGAGTACGCGCTCGACGGCGGAACGCTCGTCGCCGACGACGCGACCGTCGAGCGGACCGACCTGGGCGACGTGGTCCACGTCATGTCGGGCGCGACGGTGACTGACTCGGCGCTCGACCGCACCGTCGTCTTCGAGGACGCGACGATCACCGACTCCGAGATCCGCAACTCCGTGATCGACACCGGCGCCAATCTGGAGGGCGTCGACCTCTCGGGCGCGCTGATCGGTTCGCACACCTCGATCACCGAAGGCGACGAGTTCTAAGCTCGCCGCCCGCGGCCGGCTTCCTGACGCGCTCAGTCGCCGCCCTCGCTCGCCTCCGTGTCGGCCCGCTCATCGGTCCCGACCTGTACGTGCGTGTGATGGTAACAGTCCATCGCGGGGTCGCCCTCGTCGGTCACGGGGTGAAAACAGACCCGCTGGTACCGCTCGTTGTCCAGGAGGTTCGCGACGAAACCCCCGGTGTGCCGCGACACCGAGTCGTATGGGGCGCCGCAGGCGGGACAGGTCGCCGGCGGATCGTCGGGAACGTACATGACGCGTCGCTGTCTCGGTTCCGGCTTCGATCCGGAAAACGCCCGCGCTGGCGGTTACGAGCCGTTCGAGCCGTCGCCGCTCCCGCCCTCGACGCCGAGCGCGTCGAACAGCTTCCGGCGGACCGCCTCCTCGGTGAGGTGGAGGAGCGTGTCGCGGTTCTCGCCGCTCGCCTCGATACCGGTGAAGATGCCGAGCGGAATCTCCAGCGACCCCTGCGTCGAGTGGCCGGCGGCGTCGCCCATCTCGGAGAACGCCTCGTCGAGGACGTTGCCGATGTTCAGCCGGATGTCCTTCGAGCGGGCCGCGAGGTAGATGTTGTCGTCGGCGATACCCAACACGGCCGTCGTCGTGATCCCCTCTAAGTTGAGCAGGTGTTGGGCCGCCTGCGCGAGTGCCTCGCGGTCGCGGATGAACCCGGCCGTCGAGAAGAGGTGGCTCCCCTGAACCTCCCGGTTCTGGATCGCCTCCGCGAGCACGTCCAGCGTCTCCGGACTCATCGACGGCGACTCCACCTGTTCGAGCGTGTCGTGGTTCGCGAACGGGTGGAGGTAGGCGGCCGCGGTCAGGTCGGCGGGCGTCGTGTCCCGCTTGAAGTCGAGCGTCTCGGCGCGGATCCCGTACAGCAGCGCGGTCGCGACCGCCTCCGAGGGCGACTGGTCGAACTCCTGGAGGTACTTCGTGAGGATCGTCGACGTCGAGGAGACGTTGGTCCGCACGTCGACGAACCGGGCGTCGAACGGCACCTCCGTCTCCAAGTGGTCGAGGTAGATGTCGATCTCGACGTCGAAGTCGAAGCTCTCGTCGGCCGATTTCGCGAGGTCGACGGCCGCGACGGTCCCGTACTCCGACAGGTCCGGTGCCTCGGAGCGCGCCAGCAGGTCGATCCCGAGTAAGTTGACGAACGCCCGGTTCTCCTGGTGGCCGACGTCGCCGGAGTAGACGATGTCGGCGTCGACGCCGAACGCCTCGGCGATGGCCTGGAGCGCGGTCGCGGACGCGATCGAGTCGGGTTCGGGGTTGTCGTGCGTGAGGATCGCCATCCGGTCGCCGCCCTCCTCGATGATCTCCGCGAGCTGGCGGGCCATGTACTCCAGTTCCCCCGTCTCCAGCGACTGGAGCGCGCTGTCGGCGATCACCGTCGAGGGGTTGATCACGACGTCGGCGCCGCGCTCCCGTAACTCGTCCTCGCTGACGGGGTCGGAGGCCCGGACGACGACGTAGTGGTCGCCGCCCGTTTCCCGCACCGCCGAGACGGCCGCCTTGTTCGCTTCGACGTCGCTCGCGAGGATCAAGACGATGTCGCGGTCGCCGAGCTCGTCGACGACGTCCGGCTCGGCGATGTCCTGGACGCGCGCGTTGAGGTCCTGGTCGCGGAGCGCCTCGACCCGGCTCTCGTCGCGGTCGAGGATGAGGACATCCTTGCCGCGCTCGGTCAGTTCCTCCGCGACGGCGTGGCCGACGCTTCCACAGCCGAGGATGGCGTATCGGGTCCGCGCGGATCCGGATGCCCCACTACTCATTGGAGGGATTTCCGCGGCACGACACTTAACGAGTGCGCTCTCGCCGTCGCGGGACGCGAGGAGGTCGCGGAGTCAGTCGGTTTCGGATCAGTGGATCGCCGTCGAGCCGAGTCGGTCCCGTCGCTCTCGTGCGATTCGGGCGCCGACTCGGAGACGCCGGCGTGGTCGAATGAAAAGGCCTTTTACCGTGACCAGGATACGAACTCGTGAGGGCCGGTAGCTCAGTTAGGGAGAGCGACGGACTCTTAATCCGTCGGTCGCGTGTTCAAATCGCGCCCGGCCCGTTCTTAAATCGCAGAGCGACAGCGACGCGAAGGCGTGACGACAGCACGACGACGGCGCGACGACAGCACGACGACGGTGCGGTACCGGAGACGAAGCCACGGGGAGCAGCCGACGGATACTTGTACGAACGCCGTTCAGACCGTCGATATGGCAGGACGCTACGGCGACATCGACTACTCGAAAGCGACGAAACGCGCGTTCGCGGTCGGCGCGGTGCTTTTCACGTTCGGAGTGGTCGCTGACGTGTACCTCCGTTCCACGGGTGCGGCGGTCCCGGCGTGGGAGCAGACCTTGCTCGTCGAGGCCGAGATGTTCGGCGTACTGGTGATGCTCCTCGCGCCCTTCGTATTCGGAATCCTGCTCCCGCTCACGGAGTGAGACCGACCGTTCGGGAAGCCGGGCCGCACCGAACTACCGCGGCGACGTCAGTCGCGGCTCGCCGGCGGTTCGATCACCGCCCCGCACTCCGGACACACCTCGTCGGCACACGAGACCGCGAGGTCGCACTCCGGACAGAACCGGCGGTCGCAGGCGGACTCGCCCATACGGGCACGTCTCTCGGACGCCACATAAGCCCGACGGCGACTCTCCGTCGCCCGTGCGGAGACGTTTCGAATCGTAACCCCTTTTGAAGCGGTACGCGCCGATCCGGTGTGAGCAACGCGGACGACGGCAACGGGGCGGACCGATCGCAGTTCTGGGCGCTCTACCTCACTCGATTCGCGGAGGGGTTCGGGTTCATCACGCTCATCACGCTGTTGCCGACGTACATCAACACGCTCGACCCGCAGGCGACGACGGTGCTGGGTGTCACGGTCTCGGCCGGGTTCATCATCGGGATGTACACCACCGGCTTCACGCTCGCGCAGACGGTCGCCGTGGTTCCGCTCGCGTGGGCGGGAGACAGATTCGACAAGCGGCTCGTGCTGCTCTGCGTTCTCAGCGCCGGTGCGGGCGTGTACACTCTCTTCCCGCTCGCTGACTCGTCGGGGTCGTTCATCCTCGTCCGCGCGCTTCAGGGGCTCGTCGTCACCGGCGCGGGGCTGATGACGCTCTCGCTCGTCGGCCAGCTCGCCGACGTCGGCACGCGGGCGGACAAGATCGGGAAGGCGAACGCCGCCTCCTTCGCGGCGTCGATCCTCGGGTCGCTCGGCGCGGGCGCCATCTACGACGCCGTCGGATTCGGGCCGGTGTTCACGCTCATTACGGCGCTGATGGTGATCGCGTGGCTCGTCACGTGGGGGATGCTCGACGCCGACCCGACGCGGATCGAGGGGTTCCCGTTCTCCGATCTGGCGGTGAACCGCAAGATCCTCACCATCTCGACGTTCCGCGCGCAGTACGCCTTCGCGGTGACGATGGTGCGGACGTGGATCCCCATCTACGCCGGCACGGAGATGGCCGCGGGCGGGCTGGCGGTCGGCGCGACCGCGGTCGCGGTGACAGTCACCGCCGAGAAGGCGACGAACATGGTCGGGCAGCTGTTCACCGGTCGGCTCTCGGACGCCTACGGCCGGTCGCTGTTCGTCTTCGCCGGCGGCGGCGCCTACGGCGTGATCGCGGTCCTGATCCCGTTCTCCCCGGCCGCCGGCACGGCGCTCGGCGCCGACGTGACGGTCCCGATCCTCGGCCAGCTACCGCCCGCGTACCTCCCGTTGGTGGCACTCTCGGGGCTGCTCGGCGTCGCCGACTCCTTCCGGGAGCCGGCCAGCATGGCGCTGTTCGCCGACGAGGGCACCGACGACGGCGGCGTCGCCTCCAGCTTCGGCATCCGCGAACTGGTGTGGCGACCCGGCTCCGTAGCCGGGCCGCTGATCGCCGGCTGGCTGATGGTCGAGGTGAGCATGGGGTCGGTGTTCTACGTCGGCGGCGCGTTCGCGATCACCGGCGTGCTCGCGTTCCTCGCGATCCTCACGCGGGATCACGGGCGCGCGGCGCTGACGACGTGGTAGGGCGGCGCGTGACAAGCCGAGGGGCGGAGGTAGCGGCCTACCGTTTCCGGAGTGCGGCCCGGTAGTGCGGGCCGTCTCCCGACCCCTCGCGGTCGATTGCCGCTACCTCCCAGCCGGTCCCGATCGCCGCCTCGCGGAGTCGGTCTGGCGAGAACAGCCTGAAGCGGAGCGTCGGGTCCCGCTCCCCGTCGTAGGCGAACCACATGACGCGGCCCGCGAGTCCCGGCGTCGGGTCCTCACGGTAGCCGAGGAGCTCCGCGGCCGCCGAGTGATTCGGGTCGTAGCAGTCGACGACGGCGGTCGCGTCGGGCGTCGTCACGAACGCGAGGGCGCCGAGGAACGCGGAGAGTCCGCGCATCGATCCCGCCAGGCCGATCTGCGTCCCGATCGCGAGCGCCGACGCGAACCGGTCGCGCTCGAACGCCTCCCGGAGGGCGAACATGTCGCCCTCGCGGGCGTCCGCGACGCCGCGCTCGCGCATCGTCTCGACGAGCGCCGGACTGCTCTCGATAGTGACCGTCTCGTACCGCTCCTGAAAGCGCAGGGCGTGGCGGCCCGCGCCGGCGCCGAGGTCGACGAGCGGGCCCTCCAGCCGCGACGCCAGCCACGATCCCGCGTCGCTCTCGGGATCGAACTCGGTGAAGTAGAAGTCCTCGATCGGATGCTCGCGCGTCTCCTCGCCGTCGCCCTGGCGGAGCGGCTCCATCCGCTCGCCGCGGTGGTGATCCCGGATCGCGCGTCCGAACGCGTCGGTCATACCGCTACGGTCGCTCCATCAATTAAAAAACGAGGGTGAGCGTCGGTACCGAGGGACGACCCGGCGGCGATCGGTTCCGGCTCAGATCTTCAGTTCGGGTCTCGGTTGGAGTCCCGGATCAGGCTTTGTGGCCCTGCGCCGCAAGCGCGTCCTCCAGCGCCGCGAGGACGTACTCGACGTTCTTCGGCCGGGCGGAGTAGCCCATACAGCCGATCCGCCAGATGTCGCCCTCGAGGGCGCCGAGACCGGAGGCGATCTCCAGGTCGTACTCGTCGAGCAGGTGGTCGATGACGGCGCCGTCGTCGACCCCGTCGGGGACGCGGACGGCGTTCAGGCTCGGGAGCCAGTACTCGTCGGGGGCGTTCATCTCCAGTCCCAGATCCTGAAGGCCCGCCTTCAGGTCGCCGGCGACCCGGCGGTGGCGCGCCCACCGCTCTTCGATCCCCTCCTCTGCGACGAGGCGGAGCGCCTCGCGGAGCGCGTACACGTTCGTGATCGGCGCGGTGTGGTGGTACGAGCGGTCCTCGCCCCAGTACCCCTCCAAGAGGGAGAGGTCGAGGTACCACGACCGCGGCCGTTCCTCGCGGTCGAGCACCTTGTCCATCGCGCGGTCGTTGAGGGTGAGCGGACTCGCCCCGGGCGGACAGGAGAGGCACTTCTGGGGTCCGGAGTAGGCGACGTCGACGCCCCACTCGTCGACGCGCAGCTCGACGCCCCCGAGCGAGGTGACGCAGTCGGCGATCACGAGCGCGTCGTGGTCGTGCGCGATGTCGGTCAGTTCGGGGACGTCCGGTTGGCGGACGCCCGTCGACGTCTCCGCGTGGACGAAGCCGAACACGTCGGGCTGGTGTTCGTCGAACGCGCGCTCGACGTCGACGGGGTCGAGGGGTTCGCCCCACGGGGCGTCCACCTCGACGACCTCGCCGCCCGCGCGCTCCGCCATCGACTTCATCCGGCCGCCGAAGTAACCGTTCGTCGGGACTAACATTGTGTCGCCCGGCTCGACGAGGTTGCCGATGGCGGCCTCCATCGATGCGGAGCCGGTGCCGGACACCGGAATCGTCCACTTGTTGTCGGTCCGGAAGGTGTAGCGCAGCAGCTCCTGGACCTCGTCCATGATCTCGACGAACGAGGGGTCGAGGTGGCCGACGAGCGGCGTGCTCATCGCCCTGAGTACGCGCGGGTGGACGTCGCTCGGCCCGGGACCCATCAGCGTGCGGTCCGGGGGTGTCAGCTCTCCGACCTCGGGCGGTCGCTCGTCGGTGCCGAGTTCGGCGTGCCGGTTTGACATGCGTTCAGTTCCGGCGAGCGTCGGCAAAAACCCGACGGAACCACCGCGTGTCGTCTCGGCGGGAAGATCGACGGACCCGAGCGCAACGGACGCGTGTCGGCACACCACCGCCGCTACCGAGACCCTGCCCGGCGATCCGCGTCACCTAAACCGCCGCGACGCGTACTCCGTTCCATGTCCGGCCCCGCGCGCGACTCGGCATCGGAGCAGGACCTTCAGACCGTCCTCGATCGGATGGCGGACGGGTTCTTCGCCCTCGACGCGGACTGGACGGTCACGTACGCGAACGAGGAGGGACGCCGAATCCTTCGGACCGCCATGAGCGACGACGCGGTCGGACCGGAGGGAGCGGTGGAGGGATGCCACCTGTGGGACTCGATCCCCGGGTCCGAGGGGACGGAGTTCTATGACCAGTACCACCGCGCCATGGCGACCCAGGAGCCGGTCTCGTTCGACTCCTACTCCGAGCCGCTGGACACCTGGTTCGAGGCGCGCGCGTTCCCCGCCGACAGCGGTCTCTCCGTCTACCTTCGGGACATCACCGAGCGGCGCAACTTAGAACAGCGACAGCAGGAGAGCCTCCGCGCGATCCAGCGGCTCTACGCGGTCTCATCGGACCACGACCGCACGTTCGAGGAGAAGGTCGAGGCGATTCTGACGCTCGGCTGCGAGTACCTCGACGTGCCGAACGGGTTCCTCACTCGGATCGAGGACGGGATCCAACACGTCGAGGTGTCGCACGCCGAACACCCCCTGTTACAGCCCGGAGAGACCTGTCCGCTCGACGAGGCGTACTGTAAGCGGACCATCGAACGCGACGAACTGTTAACGGTCGTCAACGCCTCCGAGGAGGGGTGGGCCGGCGACCCCGCACACGAGACGTTTGGACTGGAGACGTACATCGGCGGGAGAGTCGAGGTCGACGGCGAGCGGTACGGGACGCTCTGCTTCGCCGCGACGACGCCCCGCGGCGAGCCGTTCACGGACACGCAGCGGACGTTCGTCGAGCTGTTGACGCGGTGGGTGAGCTACGAGCTCGAACGCCAGCGCGCGGCGGCGCGGCTCGAACGCGAGCGCGACCGTCTCGACGAGTTCGCGAGCGTCGTGAGCCACGACCTCCGAAACCCGCTCACGACCGCGAGGGGCCGGGTCGACCTCCTCGCCGAGGAGTGCGACAGCGAACACATCGAGCCGGTCGAGCGGTCGCTCTCGCGGATGGAGACGCTCATCGAGGACCTGCTCACGCTGGCGCGCGAGGGGGACGCCGTCGACGATCCGGGTCCGGTCGATCTCGTCGCCCTCGCGACCGACGCCTGGAAGACGACAGACAGCGGGAGCGGAACGCTCCGCACCGCGGTCGACGAGCTGGATATTTTGGCCGACGAGGCGCGGCTCAGGCAGCTCTTGGAGAACCTGTTCCGAAACGCCGTGGAGCACGGCGGCGAGAACGTGACGATCACGGTCGGACCGCTGCTGGACGGCAGCGGCTTCTACGTGGCCGACGACGGGACGGGAATCCCCGAAGCCGAGCGCGAGCAGGTGTTCGAGACCGGGTTCACGACGGACCCCGAGGGGACCGGGTTCGGCCTGAACATCGTCGCGGAGATCGCCGACGCGCACGGCTGGTCGGTTCGGGTCGTCGAGTCCGAGGAGGGCGGTGCGCAGTTCGAGGTCACCGGCGTCGAGCCGGCCTGATCGCACCGTCGCGGAGGCGGTCCGCGCGGGCCGCGTCGAGCGTCACTCGCCGTCGACGAAGTCCGGCTCCGTCCGCTTCTCGTCGCGCTCGTCGACGAGGTGGTCGACGAAGTCGTCGAGTTCGACGTCGCCGCGCTGGTCCTCGAAGCGGTCGCGGACCGAGACGGTGCCGGCCTCCTGCTCGTCGTCGCCGACGATCACCATGTACGGGAGCCGGTCGTCGTGGCCCGCGCGGATCTTCGGCCGACGGTCCAGTCGCGGTCCTCGACCTCGACGCGGAAGCCCGCGTCCTCCAGTTCGTTCTTCACTCGGTGGGCGTAGCCGAGGGTCTCGTCGGAGACGGGGAGGATCCGGACCTGCTCCGGCGCGAGCCACAGCGGGAAGTTGCCGTCGAAGTGTTCGATGAGGACCATGAAGAAGCGCTCGTAGCTCCCGTACAGCGCCCGATGGATCATCACGGGCTGGTGGTCCTCGTTGTCCTCGCCGGTGTAGGTCAGATCGAACCGGTCGGGCATGTTGAAGTCGAGCTGGACGGTCGGGCCGTCCCAGACGCGCCCGAGGGCGTCCTCGAAGCCGAAGTCGATCTTCGGCCCGTAGAAGGCCCCGTCGCCCGGCTCGACGTCGTAGTCGTAGCCGCCGGAGTCGAGCACGTCGCGGAGCTGCTCCTCGGCGGATTCCCAGATCTCGTCGCCGCCGACGGACTTGTCGGGGCGGGTCGCCAGCGCGACCTCGACCTCCAGGTCGAGGGTCTCGACGACCTCGAAGATCATCTCGATGACGGACTCGATCTCCTGACGGATCTGGTCGGGGCGGACGAACAGGTGGCCGTCGTCGATGGTGAACGACCAGACGCGCGACAGGCCCGACAGCTCCCCGCGCTGCTCTTTACGGTACACCTTCCCGTTCTCGAAGTAGCGCTGCGGGAGGTCGCGGTATGACCACGACTGCTGGTCGAAGATGGTCGCGTGGCCCGGGCAGTTCATCGGCTTGAGACCGTACTCCTCGTCGTTGACGTCGAGGAGGAACATGTCGTCCTTGTAGTTCTCGTAGTGGCCGGACTGCTTCCACAGCTCCGTCCGGAACACGTGCGGCGTCTCCACCTCCTCGTAGCCGTTCTCGCGGTTGAGCTCGTTCGCGAAGTCGGACAGCTCGCGGAGGACCGTCTTCCCCGGCGGGTGATACAGCGGCAGGCCCGGCCCGGTCACCGTCGGGATCGAGAAGAGGTTCATCTCCTGACCGATTTTCCGGTGGTCGCGCTCCTGGGCCTGCTCGCGCAGTTCGAGGTACTCCTCGAGGTCGGACTCGCTCGCGAAGGCGGTGCCGTACACCCGCGTCAGCGAGTCGTTCTCCTCGTCGCCGCGCCAGTAGGCGGCCGACACCTCGAGCAGCGTCGCGGCGCCGATCTCGCCGGTCGACTCGACGTGGGGTCCCTGACAGAGGTCCTCCCAGCCGTCCTGGACGTAGAAGGTGACCTCCTCGCCGTCGGCCTCCTCGTCGAGTATCTGTCGCTTGTACTCGTTGTCTGCGTAGGTCTCCTTCGCCTCCTCGCGCGACCGGACCTCGCGCTCGATGTCGTAGTCGGCCGCGATTATTTCGTCCATCTCCGCTTCGATGGCGGCCAGATCGTCCTCGTCGACGTCGACGTCGGTCACGTCGTAGTAGAACCCGTCGTCGGTCGCGGGACCGATCGTCAGCGTCGCCTCCGGGTGGAGCCGCTGGAGCGCCTGCGCGAACACGTGGGCCGCGGAGTGGCGCAACACCGTGAGGTACTCGTCGGACTGGTCGGTGACGATCTCGATCCGCGCGCCGTCGTGGACCTCGGCGTACTTTTCGACGAGTTCGCCGTCGATCTTCCCCGCGACGGTGTCGCGACCGAGCCCGGGGCCGATCTCGAAGGCGACGTCCTCGACTGTCGACCCCGCCGGTACGGTCAGCTCTGATCCGTCCGGCAGGACGACCGTCACCTCGGCCTCCGCATCGGTCTCGCTCATACAGAGTCGGAGCCGGACGACGGTCATAAGTGTGTTCGATCCGCGGCGCGGAGTCACACGGTCAGACGGTCGAATCGGTCCGCCACGACGGTCCCCGCGAGGTCCCGGTCCCGGCAAGCCACGCCGCCGCCCGGGATCCCCGGATCCGGAGGAAGCGATGGCAACACACAAATCCCGCGGCAACGTTTGCCGGGCTATGACCGCTCATCGGGAGCCCCTGTCGTCGGTGTTGGAGACGATCGGGGAGACGCCGCTCGTCGACGTCCACGACGCGCCGGACGCGGTGCCGGTGTACGCCAAGCTGGAGTCGTTCAACCCCGGCGCGAGCATCAAGGACCGCATCGGGAAGTACATGCTCGAACGCATGCTGGAGCGCGGCGACGTGGGCGAGGGCGGCACCGTGGTCGAGCCGACCGCGGGCAACACCGGGATCGGACTCGCCGTCGCCGCCAAGCAGCTGGGACTGAACGCGATCTTCGTCGTCCCCGAGCGCTTCTCGGTGGAGAAACAGCAGCTCATGCGCGCGCTCGGCGCGGAGGTCGTGAACACGCCCAGCGAGGACGGGATGGGGCTGGCGATCGACCGCGCGCATCAGATTGCCGAGGAACTGGACGACGCCGTCGTCCCCCAGCAGTTCTCGAACCCGCTCAACGCCGAGGCGCACTACGAGACGACCGCCCCCGAGATCGACGCGGCGCTCGACAGTGAGGTGGGCGCGGTCGTCGCCGGCTGCGGCACCGCCGGGACGCTGATGGGGATCGCCCGCTACTTCCGAGAGCGCGACGCCGACACCCACGTCGTCGCGGTCGAGCCCGCCGGCTCCGCGTACCGCGAGTTCCTCGGCGAGGACGTGGAGCACGAGGCGTACAAGACCGAGGGGATCGGCACCCACGACACCGAGCGCAACGAGCTGTTCGACCCCGACCTCGTCGACGAGATCGTCGCGATCGACGACCGCGATGTCCACGAGGAGATGGGGCGGCTCGCGAGCGAGGAGGGCCACCTCGTCGCCTCCTCGTCTGCCGCGAACGCGATCGCCGCGAAGCGGGTCGCCCGCGAGATCCGCGACGGCGAGATCGACGCCCCGCACGACGCGGTCGCCACCGTCTTCCCGGACTCCTCCGAGCGCTACCTCTCGAAGGGCGTCTACCGCTCGTTCGAAGAGTGGGAGGGGTGATGCGTGCGAGAGCGCGCCATTATCGGCAGCGATCCGACATTTAAATAGTATCTGAGCGACGGCGACGATATCTTATAAAGGAGGGCGGTGGCGCGTGCCTGCGAGCGGCCGCCACCGGCGGCCGCGAGTCGCGAGGGACCGAAGGTCCCTCTGGCAGCCGGCGCGTAGCGCCGGCGACAGCACCGCGCGAGGGAGTCGGTGGTCCGGAGCGAAGCGGAGGACCGCCGACGAGGCTGGGGAGGCGTGAGGTGCTGTGCGGGGTGGGACTCAAAGGGGCAGCCGTGAGGCGGGCGCAGGCGACGTAAGCACCGCAGCGAGTGAGCGGAGCGAACGAGCGAGGAGCGCAACGAGCGTGCGCCCGCCTCACGGCTGGGGCTTTGGAGGTGTTTGCGGTGGATCCGTTGTCAGCCATTTATAAGCGAGTGGCTGGGGCTTTGGAGGTGTTCGCGGCCGCTCCGCTATCATCTACTTATAAACAGCCGGCAGCGACACCGATATAATTTATAAACAACCACCATGTCGATCCGATTCACCGACTACCCCAACGATCGAGACGCACGCTTCGGCGACCAGCTGTTTCGGACGAATACCGTTAGAGAGAATTTCAGCAGACCCACTGCCGCTTACCCGCGCAGCCGACCGTGTTCAACTTTGATACAGCGGTCCTGGACCACGTCGATCCCGTCGGCCTCGGCGGCGGCCGCGGCCGCCTCGTCGTGGCTGATCCCCAGTTGGAGCCAGGCCGCGCCGGCGTCGCCGCGAGCCGCGTGCCGCTCGCGGACGGCGTCGAGGACCGCCGGCACCTCTTCGCTCGGGCGGAACACGTCCACGAGGTCGATGTCTTCCTCGACGTCGCCGACCTCGTCGTACGCCGGCTCACCGAGGACCTCGTCGGCGAAGGGGTTCACCGGGATCACGCGGTACCCGTGTCGCTGGAGATAGGCTGGCACCTCGTGTGCGGCCTTCCCGGGCGTCGTCGAACAGCCGACGACCGCTATCGTCTCGGCGTCGAGCAGGCGGTCGAGTCCGGCGTCGTCCGTGATGGGCATGGCTCCTCGTTCGGTCGCGACGCGATTAAGCGGATCCCCCGGTCGTCGCGCGGGGAGAAAGCGAGAGGACACGGAGCGGACTGCCGCCCCTCCCGTCAGGGGAGCCGAATGTCGGGTTCGCCGTCCTCTGTGACGGTGATGATCCCGTCGAACAGCTGTTTGAGCGTGTTCATCGCCTGGTCGTCGTGCGCCGTCGAGTCGATGCTGTACAGCCCCAGCCCGTCGACGCTCTGGACCCGGCCTGTGAACACGTGGAGGAAACGGAACACGGTCTGGAGGTCCGAGTACATCAGTAGCGTCGACAGCGAGTGGACCATCACCCGGTTCCGCTCGATACCCCGGTCGCCGAACGCCTGGAGGAACTCCGAGAGCTTGATCCCGATGCCGGTCATGTCCACCGGCGAGGAGGCGTACTTGATCCGGTCGGACTCACGGATGTCGCCGCCCTGCTGGCGGGTGACGCAGTCGACGACCGCGACAGGCTTGCCCTCGTAGGGCGTCCGCTTCTCGTAGTCGCGAAGCACGCGGTCGGCGCCGTCCTTCGTGGTGACGACGATGGCGCCCTCGTCGCGGTCGGTCCCCGCGGCGAGGATGTCCATCATGATCGACCGCTTCCCGCTGAGCGGGGGACCGGTCAACAGGATGTTGGTCCCGGGTTCGACCTCGGCGTCGAAATGCGGCGTCAACTCATACATGGACGCACCTCGGGGGCGACGTCGTCGGCGCGGACGGCTCGTTCGGCCGCGAGGCCGTACGACCAGGACTCATCTACTACCGAAACATGCCCGCTCCGAATAATATTCTTTTTGATCGCCCCTCGTAAGCCGACGCCGCGTCTCCGCGCGGTCCCGCGTCGGCTCAGCCGCCGGCTCCGATCGCAGGACCGGAATCGTGCGCCGTCGCAGGGACCGGACGTATCACATCCGCGAATCGACGGAACGGCGGTAACGTGGACAGACTCGCTGACTGCGCGGCGCCGATTTCGAATCGCGGGACTTAACACGCTCTCGGAAGTACGCGGAGGTACGGGCGCTTAGCTCAGTTTGGACAGAGTGCTTGGCTTCGGACCAAGTTGCCACGGGTTCAAATCCTGTAGCGCCCACTTACTTACGGTCCGTTTCGCGACTAATACGAATTCTCTCGTAGCGACTCGCTACGCTACGGAATCAGCCGAATCGGTTCCTTCCGAACCCGGCCCTAAAATCGGGTTCCATACGTCACCGATCGCGACCCCTTCGCGTCGGGCGTTCGACCCGACAAACAGCGAGGTGGTGTTCGCATGATGGACCACCGGGTTGAGCCGGACGAGTCCGGGGTCTGTCTGGAGTGCGGGTCGCACCTCCCGCCGCGGTTCGGTCGAGTCCACGGCGACGACGACGGCCGCGCTCACCGTTACCCCCATCTTCATGAGCAGGTGATGGCATTGTACCGTCATGGTAAGCGCGGCGTCGCCGCTCTCGGAACCGCGCGTGTTGGCGCACGCGAAGCGCCGCCTGTACCCCGACGACGCCGACGACGGGTACGCGGTCGTCGATACCCAGTTTTCGTCCGACCGGTGGCTCGCCGACGAGTCCATCGATCCGGCCATCACGGACGAACTGGCGCCGTTCAACCACGTCCGGGTCGGCTCCGGCTACCCCGACCTCGTCGGCGTGCGGCTGCTAAGCGACGAGCTACTGGCCGTGGACCGACTTGGCGACGACCCGCCGCTGGTGGTCGTCGAGGCGAAGGGTCACACGAACCGACGCGACGCCGACGTCGAGCGCGGAATCATTCAGGCGTACGACCGGCTCCACGAGGCGAACGCCGCGTACGTCGCGGCCCCGGCGAATACGGTCTCGCAGTCCGCGCGGACCCTGGCCCGGGAGCTGAACGTCGGCGTCCTCGGCGTGGCCCCCGACGGCACCGTGGATCCGGTCGAAACCCCTCGCGTGGTCGGGAACCGAACGACGACCGAGACGACGGCCATCCGATTTCAGGCCAGCGCGCAGGGCGTCGCCGGCAAGTCGTTCGGCCTCAACCACCCGAAGAACTACCTCGCGTACCCCCTCGCGGCCTCCCACGAGCGTGACACGGAGCAGGTCCTCGCGGAGCACGTCGTGCGCGCCACCGATGACGCCCGGACGGGGGCGGCCTTCCTGAACCTCATCGACGACCAACCCGCCGCTACTCGGCTGACACCCCTCGGCCGGGAGGTCGTCAGATTCGCGCTACGGGAGTACGGATCGGTCGAGGCCGCGATAGCGAAATTCGACGACTGGAAGCGCTCGCGGGAGCGCTTCTGTGACCTGGCGCCGAAGTGGGGCATGCTCACCAGGCGCGTCGTCTACGACTATCCGGCGACGCAGCTGCTCGTCGAGGAACTCCAGCACATACACGAGGACGGGATCAGCGAACCGAGCCTCCCCGAGGTCGTCGAGTACCTCCACGAGTTGTACCCGTCGCTCACGGTCGAACTGTTCGTCCGCGGGGACGACGACGTCCGGAGTTGCGTCCTGAACGCCGACGGGGAGTTACAGCGCGAGCTCCTCACCGACGGGAACGTCTACCATTCCTCCACCGTGTTCCAGCTGAAGGCCATGCTGTACCACGCCGGAATCCTGACTTCACGGGGTGCGGAACCGTCGAACCTGGACCCGGCGGCCGACGTGTGGGCGTTACGTAACCCTGTGTAACACGATTCGGTCCCAGTTCTAGGACTCACCCCCAAGCGTTATTACACAACACACGAATTATGAATTGTATGTCAAAAACGGCCGAGGGGCCTGAGCGCGCCGTTAACGGCCTTCTGTCGGTGGCCCAGCTGTTGGAGGAGCCACGGCTGGCGCGGCTGTACACGTTCGTCCTCCGTGAGGGAGGCGTCACGATCGACGGCGTCGTTGACGCGTTGGAGATGCCGCGGACGACCGCGTACTCGGACACGGGCACGCTCGTTGAGCTCGGGGTATTGACGCGAGACGAAGAGCAGAAGACGCACGTCTATTCGGCGGTCCCGATCACGCTGACCGTCGACCTCGACAGGGACGAATACACGGTCACTCCGACCCTCATCGAAGCGATCGGACGCGCACCCCGCGATCGGGATCTCGATCTCCTGCTCGAAAAGCACGGTTTGGGAAAGCTCGCGGCCGCACTAACGTACGCGATCCCCTACGCCGAAGGCGAGATGTCAGAGCGCGTCGCCGCCCGCGAACTCGATCTACAGCCCGCGTTCGCTATCGCTATCTTACAGGCCCTCCGAGAGGTCGTCCTCGACATGGAGTCGGTCGACCCGTACTTCGAGGACATCCGGAGTGCCCGCGAGCGACCGCCCGAGACAGCGGACTGACGGCAGCAGCGATGAGTGAAGAATTCGCTCCGATACGGGCGGACGTCCTCTGGGTCGCGGATACCGGGTTGTTCGTCGCCTGTGGCCGCCAGCAGAACAACAAGTACACCGCGCTGGAGCAGTTCGCCCGACGGAACGACATCACGTTGGTGATTCCACAGCGCGTGTACGGCGAACTCGGCGGCGCACCGGATCGGAGTACACCGGGCCAGACCCCGATCAACAGCGCGATCGACGCGGGTTGGGTGGCGGTCGCTGAAGAACCGGACTACACGAACAGTACCGTGTCGCAGGTGATGGACGACGTGCGGACGTTCATCGCACGGTCGTCGAACCGACGGGAGGATCAGATTGAGAAGGCAGATACCGCACTCGCGGCAGTTGCGGCGGAACGTCTCGACACGGGCGACGGGGAGTTCGCGTGTATCGTGACAACCGATATCGACGCTGGTGAGGGGATCGTCTCTGTACTCTCACGAAACGGGTTCGACGATCGCGTTCAGTTCAAGAATGGATTCGAGTTGATCGAGGAGATCACCTAAGTAAGACGACCGAAGCGGTGTCCCCGCTATCTTTTTGTGACTCGTCCGGTTCCCGGTAGTCGTGCCTATCCGGAGAGCGAAACGTGCGGAGTCACTCTACGCGGAAGTCGCCGAGTACGACCTCGTCATCACACCTGACGCCCCGCTCGCGAGCGCGATCAACCGCCGCCTCGACCGCCCTCACTTCGGAACGTTCGCGACCACGCCGCGCCGCCTCGCGGCCGGGCGGCGCGAGCAGGCGGAGGACCGTCACGCGTTCCTCAAACTGGTCACGGAGACCGACCACGACTGGAAGGCGGTCGCGTACGCCGTCGGGAACGTGCTCCAGTGTTGGGAACACCAAGGCCGTCTCGACGCGATCTTAGAGTACGACGCCTACGTCGACGACGCGACCCGCGAGGTCGTCGAGGTCATGCGGACTCTCCGAACGACGTCGAAGCGGCTCAGCGAGTACGCGATCGACGGGGATCGAACGACCGACGGGGATCGGTCGACCGACGGGGATCGGTCGACCGACGGGGATCGAATGGCCGACGGGGATCGGTCGACCGACGACGATCGATCGATCGCCGTCGTCGGCTACGATCAGCTGACCGCCTTGGAGCGCAGCGTCCTCCCGGACGCGTTCGACCGCGTCGATCTGTTCACCGACGAGGCGTTCGACTACCCGCCGTTTCACGTGTTCGAGTCGGCGACCGACATCGTCACGGCGCTACTCGACGCGGTTTCGACGCGCAACGCCGACCGTGTCGCGGTCGTCCTCGACGGCGAGGGACAGTACTCCTCGCTCGTCGAGTCGGCGCTCGAAGCGGCTGACATTCCGTTTTACGGCGGTCCGGGGTTCGTCGACGACTCGCACCACAGGGCGTTCGTTCGCCTCCTCCGGCTCGGCTTCGGGGGTTCCGAGACGACCGTCGGCGACGTCCGCCCGCTGCTCGCGCAGCTGGGCGTCGACGTTCCGATGGCCGACCGCGACAGGCGGCTGTCGGCGGTCGACGATCCGGGCGTCGAGTGGCTGCGGACGTTCTGTGACGGTATCGAAGACCGGACGTTCGCGGGCGCGCTCGACGCGTACGCGAGCGAGGCCGGCGTCGAACTGGAACGCTTCGACGCGGAGCTACGGGAGCTCGGACTCGCCGACGAACCCGTGACCGCCGGGGCGGTCGACCGCCTCGCCTACTACCTCCAGACCTACGAGGTCCCGGTCAACAGGGACAACGAGGGCGTCCTCCTCGCCGACGCGAAGTCCTCCGCCTACGTGGACCGGCCCGTCGTCTTCCACCTCGGGATGGGCGAGGAGTGGACGCACTCGGCCCCGAAGCGACCGTGGGTGGACACCGAGACGCAGTTCGAGCGCTACGTCGGGGACTTCCAGCGCTTGCTCCAGAGCGGCGAGCGGCGGTACTACCTCGTCCGAGACTCGGCCGGCGGGGAGCCGGTCACGCCCTGCCTCTACTTCGGCGACCTCCTCGACGAGGAGTTCGAGCGGTTCAGCGACCTCGACTCGGTCGAGCATCGACGTCGACCGCGCTCGAACGGCGTCGGCTTCGACCGCCGGCCGCTCGGGGTCGACGCCGAGACGGTCGAGACGGTCAGCCAGTCCGCCCTCAACAGCTACGTCAACAGCCCGCGGGACTACCTCTTCGGGCGGCTCCTCGACTCGCCGGATCGGGAACGGTTCGTCGAGGGGAACCTCTTCCACGACTTCGCGGAGTTCTACGTGAACCACCCCGGCGTCGTCGCCGACGCCGACACCGACGACCTCGTCGACGCCATGCTCGGCGAGACCGAGGCGTTCTTCTCTGCCTCGGACGAGACCCTCCGCCGGCGGACGTACCGCATCGGGCTGGAGCTGATCGCGGAGTACCTCGACGACGAGGGACCGGCGTCGGACGACTTCCTCACGCCGGCGTCGGGGTGGGGGACCAACTTCTTCGCGGAGCACTTCGACGAGCCGGTCGACTCGCCGCTCACCGAGCGCTGGTTCGAGGACGACTCCCTCGGCGTCAAGGGGAAGATAGACCTCGTGCGCTCACCCACCCAGCTCCTCGACTACAAGAGCGGCCGCAAGAAGCGACCCACGCAGGTCGTCAGGGGCGCGGCGACCGATCCGCCGGCGGACGCGCCGAACTTCCAGGCGGCGTTATACCTGACCTACTACCGGACGCTCCGCCCGGACGAGCGGCTGGAGTTCACGTTCTTCCACTTCCTCGACCCGATTGACGACGTGGTCGCGGGCGACGCCGACCTCGACGACGCGCTCACGACCGTCTCGTACCACCCCGTCTCGTTCGACGAGTACGTCGGCTCCCGGGACGCCTACGAGACGCTGCTCGACGGCTACACGGACTGCCGAGAGACGTTCGACGACCTCGGCTATCAGGGCTACGTCGACGCCGTGGCGGATTTGTCCTTCCCCGAAACGACGGACCGAGACGAGCTGCGCGCCTCCGAGTTCGCCGAGCGGTTCACGGCCGCCGTCGACGTCGGAACGTCCGGGGCAGTCGACGCCGAGAAGGGCGCGGATCAGGCGATCCGAGCGCTCAACGGCGTCCGCAAGCGGGCGTTCTTCCGCGGGGACCTGGACGCGTTCGAGTCGTTCGTCGACGAGCGCCTCGACGAGCTGAACCGCCGGCGGGCCGGCGAGGAGCGCTTCCCGGTCGAGGGGCTGGCGGGCGAGCCGAACTACCGGCGCGTGGACAACCGCGACCTACTCTTAGAGGGTGACCGATGACCGAGCCGACGCCGAACGACCGACAGCGGGAACTCATCGAGAGCACGGAGGGGGTGTACCTCGTCGACGCCGGTCCGGGGACCGGGAAGACGTTCGCCATCGCCCGTCGCTACGGACGGATTGTCGACCGTCCCGGCGTCGAACCGGCAGACGTCCTGCTGGCGACGTTCACGCGCAGCGCCGCGACGGAGATGAAAGAGCGGATCGTCGGCCGCAGCGCGTACGGGCTGCGGGAGCTGGCCGACGCGCCGATCCGGACGTTTCACTCGCACTGTCACGAGATCCTGCGGGAGCACGGCTACGCCGCGCCGACGCACCTCGGACTCGACGAGCGGATCACCGGCTCCACGCGGGTCGTGGACGACGAGCTGATCGAGTCCGAGCGGTTCCGCGAGTTCTTCGGCGGCTTCCGCGACGACCACCCGGAGCACGCCGAGTTCTATCGGGTGCTCTCCGAACCGGGCGAGCTGCTCGACCTGATACGGGAGCTCGCGTCGAAGGGGATCTTCCCCACGACCGACGGGTGGTATCGGGACGGCGAGGCGCACCTCGACGGCGACTTCGAGGCGTTCAAAGAGCGGTTCGACGCCGCGAATCAGCCCCGCAACGACGGCCGGAAGCAGTCGCCGTTGCGCGAGGACCTGAGCGGCTTCGGGCGGGACAAGGCGTACCTCCCGGACGCGCCCTCGAAGTCCGAGCTGCGCGGCGGCCGCGGGACGAAGCGGCTCGACGACGACGTGGCGAGGGAGGTCTTTCACGAGGACCGCGAGAACCTCAAGTCGTTCGTTCACGACGCGTACGTCGAGTACCTCCGGTTCGCCCTGCGCCGCAACTACCTCACGTTCGGCTTCCTCCAGCTGTTCGCGTTCGTGCTCCTCCGCGAGGACCCGCGCGTCCGCGAGGCGGCGCAGTTCGAGTACGTCATGGTCGACGAGTTCCAGGACACCAGCGAGATCCAGTTCAAACTCGCCCTGCTGCTCTCCGGGACGGACAACTTCTGTGCCGTCGGCGACTGGAAACAGAGCATCTACTCGTTCCAGTACGCCGACGTGCGCAACATCCTCGACTTCGAGGAGCGGATCGAGCGGTTCACCGCGGACCTCAACGACGACGCCGACCGGATCTCGCTCGACGCGACCGACCTGACCCGGATCGAACTGCGGGAGAACTACCGGTCGACGGCGTCGATCATCGACCTCTCCGAGCGGGCCATCGAGACGCCGGCCGCGAGCGGCGAGGAGGTCGACGCGCCGCTCGACGAGGTCGTCGAACTCTCCTCGAACGCGGCCTTCGACAACACCGTCGTCGAGGGGATCCGTCACGAGGACGAACACGAGGCCGTCCTCTCGAAGATCCAGGACATCGTCGGCGACGACGACTACGCCGTCGAGGACGAGGACGGCGACCCCCGGCCGCCGGAGCACGGGGACATCGCGGTGTTCACGCGGACGCGGGACTACGGCCGGGAGCTCCTCGACGTCGCCGACGAGTACGACTTCCCGATGGCGTATGACGGCGGGATCGAGCTGTTCCGGACCGACCCGGCGAAGCTGCTGCTCGCGTGGCTCCGGATCCTCGAATCGGACGCCGACCGGGGCTGGGCGGTCGTCCTCGAACGGGCCGGATACGCGTTCGACGAGATGGCTCACGCGCTGGAGACGGAGTCGTACCCCGACGACGCGGTCGCGTTCCGCGACGCGCTCCGCGAGCTGGAGTCGGTCGGCGCCGTCGCGCGTCGCGTCCTCGACCGCTACGGGTACACGGGCGACACCGCGGACCTCCTCCTCCACACGATCCAGTCGATGTACGACTCCACGACGGCCACTCGCGGCGAGCTGCTCCGGTTCGTCGAGCGCGGCGTCGAGACGGGGACCACGGTCGATCTCAGCGCGAACGCGGGCGACGACGCGGTGACCGTCCAGACGATTCACACGGCGAAGGGGCTGGAGTACCCGATCGTCGTGATGGCGAACATGAACGAGGGGCGGTTCCCGCCGCGGGCCGGCGGATCGAGCGTCATCGAGTACCGGGACCCGGTCGGACTCCGGCTGCGAAAGCGCTACTCCGAGGTGCGGGACTACCCGCACGTGTACGACAGCTGGCGGCACGACGTCCTCCGGCGCTGTCTGCCCCGAGAGTACGACGAGGAACGCCGGCTGCTCTACGTCGCGGTCTCTCGCGCGAAGAACCACGTCGTGTTCGCGGCCGGCGAGGAGCCGAACGCGTTCCTCGACGCGCTGCCGGTCGCAATCGAAGAAACGGACGCGAGCGTCGAGCCGGTCGAGCGGGGCGAGCCGGCCGACGCGGAGCTACCCTTCGCGGTGACGGCGCCGGACGGCCCGATCGGCCACACTCCGCACTCGCTGATGGACGAGTCGGTGTTCGAGGCGGCCGGCGAACGGATGGAGACCGGCACCGAGCCGGAACCGGAGACTCGGGGCATGGACTTCGGATCGCGCGTCCACGACTTCGCCGAGGCGTACGCGCTCGACGACGACGTGACGCCGTCGAACGACCACGAGCGACGGATCGTCGCGTTCCTCGACGACCTACCGGGCGAGCTACACGTCGAGGAGCCGGTCACGCTCCCGATCGACGTCGACGGCCGCCGGGTCACCGTCTCGGGGATCGCGGACCTCGTCCACGAGACGGCCGATCGGGTCGACATCGTTGACTACAAGACGGACTCGACGCGGCGCGCACAGTCGGAGTACGAAAAGCAGCTCAGCGTCTACTACCACGTCCTCGACGAGTGGTTCGCCGACAAGGCGGTCACCGCGAGCCTGTTTTACACGACCAACGGGACGCGCGAACGGATCGAGCCGCTCGAATTCGAGGAGCTGCGCGCGCTCGTTCGAGAGACCGAACCGGATCTCGACTGACGGTCTCTCACCCGACCGCGTGGATTTTTGACGACGCGAACCGGACGTCGCGTATGGCTCCCGTCCCCGTACCGCGTGGCCGCGTCGGAGTCGACGACCGTGACCCTTCCGCGACCGCGGGGGACGACCCGTGACGGACGACCGGGGGGCTGTCGACGCCGAGGCGGAAGAATCCGGACCGCTGGACGCGTTTCGTCGGTTCTTCGCGCTGGAGCGGGACGTGCTCGTCCTGTCGGTCGCGATGTTCGCGTTCAGTCTGGGGTTCCAGATGACGAACCGGTTCCTCCCGGAGTACATGGTCGCGCTCGGAGCGTCCGGGTTCGTCGTCGGACTCTTCGGCACGTTCGGCAACGTCATCTCGGCGATCTATCCGTATCCGGGCGGCGCCGTCTCGGACCGGATCGGGTCGCGGTACGCGCTCACCGTCTTCGGGCTGCTGTCGACCCTCGGCTTCCTCGTCTGGCTTGTCGCGCCCGGCGTCGGCGCAATCACCGTCGCGGGCGTCGCGGTCGAACCGTGGGTCTGGATATTCGTCGGGCTGGTCCTCGCACAGGCGTGGAAGTCGTTCGGACTGGGCGCGACGTTCGCGGTGGTCAAGCAGGCGACCGACCCCTCGCGGCTGGCCGCGGGGTTCGCCAGCACGGAGACGTTCCGGCGGACGGCGTTCCTCGTCGGGCCGGTGCTGGCGGCCGTCCTCATCGGGCTGCGCTCGGAGTTCGCCGTGAGCTTCCGGTTCGTCCTCGCGGTCGCGGTCGTCTTCGGTGTCCTCGGGACGCTCGTCCAGCACGCGCTCTACGACGCGAGCGACGACTCCTTCGGCGACTCGTTCGCGGGACTCGATGGGATTCGGCGAGACCTCCGCGAGATGCCGGAACCCCTCCGCCCGCTGCTCGTCGGCGACACGCTCGTGCGGTTCGCGAACGGGATGGTGTACGTGTTCTTCGTGCTGGTGGTCACGCAGTTCTTCGAGGTCGGGCTGGACGCGACCGTCGCGCTCGCCGGCTTCTCGTACGACGTGAGCCTCTCGCCGCAGGCGTTCTTCGGCTACCTCCTCGGCGTCGAGATGCTCGTCGCCTTGCTGATCATGGTCCCCGCCTCGAAGCTCGCGGAGCGGGTCGGACTCAAGCCGGTCGTCGCGGTCGGTTTCGCCGTCTACGCCCTCTTCCCCGTCGTGTTGATCTACGCGCCGGCGCTCGCGGGGTCGGCGCTGCCGCTCTCGGCGGTGATGGTCGCCGTCTTCGCGTTCTCCGGCCTCCGCTTCGCGGGGCTGCCGTCGCACAAGGCGCTGATCGTCGGCCCGGCGGAGCGGGGTACCGGCGGCCGCGTCACCGGGACGTACTACCTGCTCCGGAACACAATCGTGATCCCGAGCGCGGCCGTCGGCGGGTACCTGTGGGACTTCGTCAGCCCCGAGGTCGCGTTCACCGTCGCGGCCGTCATCGGCGTCGTCGGCACCGGCTACTTCCTCGCGTTCGGCGAGGAGTTCGAGGCGTACGCCTAACCCGGTTTCAAACCTCAGTCCGCCGCCTCGCGATCGCCGCCCTCGGTGGCTTGCTGCCGATCCGGGAGCGCCCCGTCGTACCCCTCGGGGACGTACGGACAGAGCGGGTCGCTGCCGGTCGGGTCGCCCGTGGCCGCGTACGCTCGCGACCGGCTCCCGCCGCAGACGTGGCGGAACTCGCAGGCGCCGCACTTCCCCGAGAACCCGTCCGGATCGCGGAGCGACTCGAAGAGGTCGGAGTTTCTGTAGACGTCGACGACCGACCGCTCGCGGACGTCGCCGGCCGACTCGGGGAGGAAGCCGGACGGGTACACCTCGCCGGTGTGGCTGACGAACGCGAAGCCGCGCCCGGCCGTGACCCCGCCGCGTCGCTGGGCGGCCCCGTCGGTCTCGCCAGCCTCTGCCCGCTGGATGCCCACCCGCCGGTAGAACGGCGCCTCGGTGGTCTTGACGCCGAAGCGCTCCGCCTCGGACACCTCGTGGAGCCACGCCATCGCGTCCTCGGCGCGCTCGGGCGAGACGGGGTCGAGGACGCGCCCGCGACCGACCGGGACGAGGAAGAAGACGCTCCAGAGGACGGCGCCGAGGTCGCGGACGCGGTCGCGGATCGCGGGGAGGTCGTCCGCCGTGTCCGCGCAGACGGTGGTGTTGATCTGGAGGGGGATCCCGGCGTCGCGGGCGGCGTGTGCGGCCTCGACCGTGTCCTCGAAGCTCTCCTCGCCGCGGAACGCGTCGTGGCGCTCGCGGGTCGACCCGTCGAGGCTGAGCGCCATTCGCGCGATCCCGGCGTCACCGAGGTCGCGGACGCGCTCGGGGGTGAGCGACCGGGTCCCGCTCGGCGTGATCGTCATCCGGAGGCCCAGGTCGTCGCCATGTGTAACCAGCTCCGTGAGGTCGTCGCGCGCGAGCGGGTCGCCCCCGGAGAGGACGACCAGCTGCCCGTCGCCGAACTCGGCGGCGTCCGCTAGCAGTCGCTTCCCCTCCGCGGTCGTCAGCTCGTCGGGATGCCGCTGCGGTTGCGCGTCGGCTCGGCAGTGCCGACACGCGAGTCCGCAGGCCTGCGTGACCTCCCAGACGAGGACCAGCGGCCGCCGGTCGGTGTCGAGGTCGTCGAACATCGCTTACTGTCGGCTACGATCCCGACCCGTTTGGGGTCGTTCCCGAACGTGTTCCCCAGCGGTAGCAGTGAGCGATAGCGGGAGTGAATGTTGTAGTTCGGTGGCAGTGATGCGATATTTAAATGGTACTGAGCGGTTGCGACGATCATTTATAAACCGATGCGGTGGCGCGCCCCGGTGAGCGGCCCGCAGGGCCGCGAACCGCTGGTGCGAGGTCGCCGGCGCTACGCGCCGGCTGCCAGAGGGACCGAAGGTCCCTCGCTGGAGTCAGTCGCCGGAGCGAAGCGGAGGCGACTGACGAGGCTGGGGAGGCGTGAGGTGCGGTCGCTGTGCGGTCGGGTGGGACTCAAAGGGGCAGTCGTGAGGCCGCAGTCAATAATTTATAAGCGAGCAGGTGGGGCTTTGGCGGTGTTCGCCGCAACAACGTCGTCCGTTTATAAGCAAACCACGACGATACTGCTCGGCTATTTATAAGCAACTGCGTGCCCAACATGATTCGCCCGCTCCCGCAACCGATCGGGGCTCACTCTCGGACACCCGACCGCCCTGAAACCGTCGGTCGCAGTCCCTCAGGTCGCGGTCGCGTCGCCCGCGGCCGCGTCGCCCTCGCCGGCTCGCTCGTCCGAAACGTCCTTTTCCCCGTCAGCCGGCCAGATCGCGGTGACGACCGCGTCGGTCGCGTCGGTCTCGACCGCGGCGTACGCGAACCCGCGGTCGTCGAGTCGCGGGAAGAGGAACTGCGGCGTGCGGTCGTTGTACTGGACCAACACGTCGTCGTCGCCGAGCGTCTCCACGCGTTCGAGCGTCTCGCGAAGGGGTTTCGGCGGCCCCAGTTCGCGGACATCGAGGGAGACGGTCTCCCCGCCCGTCGGCGCGTCCGTCCGCTCGGTCACCGCCCGCTCGACCGCCGCCGGATCGCCGGGTTCGGAGCTCATGTTTCAACAGACGAACCCGACCCACGGGTCGTTTGTGACGAACATGTTCCGGCCGTCGCGGAGCCGAAGGTACTTCCACGCCGGGCGCCGAACTACGGGCATGGCACAGGCACGCCTCCGCGTGGACATCCCGGACGGGCCGTGGGTCGGCGATGTCTCGCGAGAGTACCCGGACGCGCGGTTTCAGGTACTGACCGCGACGCCGGACGACGGCGCCGGGTTCGCGCTGGTCCGGATCACCGCGGACGACACCGACCCGATCCTCGACGCGGTCGAGGACCACGACACGATCACCCACTCGTCGGTGATGGCCGAGGACGACGGGATGGTCACCGTTCAGGTCGAGGCGCTCGTCCCGCTGTTACAGATGGTCGCGCGCAAGGCGGGCGTCCCTATCGAGATGCCGGTCGAGATCCGCGACGGCGTCGCCCGCGTCGACGTGACGGGCGACCACGAGCGCGTCGCGGAGTTCGGCGACGCCCTCCGCGACATCGGCGCCGACTTCGAGGTCGAGTACGTCCAACAGCGCGTGAACCCCGGCGGGTCGCTCACGGAGCGCCAGCGCGAGGTCCTCTTCGAGGCGGTGGACCGCGGCTACTACGACGTGCCCCGGGAGACCACGCTCACCGAGGTGGCCGACCACGTCGGCATCGCGAAATCGACGTGTAGCGAGGTGCTCCAGCGCGTCGAGCGCACCATCGTTCGCGAGTTCGTTGACGACCTCCCGCGGCGCCCGATCGACTTCGAGTCGCCGGACGACGACGGTATCGAGCGGATTCAGTAACGCGACCCGCGGCGAATCGGTAACGCGGTCGGAAAACGGCCGAAAACAACCGCCTGACGATCGGTCGATACTTCTCAGAGTCGACGGCGACGGACCAGCCGCGCCGCGAGCGCGACCGGAATCACGCACCACGCGACGAGCGACGCCGCGAGCGCGACCGTCGACAGTCCGCTCCCGGCGAGGACGGCGGTGAACCCGCCGCCCGCGGTGGTGCCGAGTCCGCTCAAGGCGAGCACGCGGAACGCGCTCACCGGGTTCGACAGCACCAGCGCCGACAGCGCCGCGTCCGGCAGTTCGGCGGCCGCGACGATCCCGAGCGCGAGCAGGTCGTGGCCCAGCACGAACCAGACCCACACGAGCAGCGCCGCGCCGAGCGCGTGGGTCTTCTCGCGGGCGACGGTCGACAGCAGGGTCGCGACCGCGAGGAACGCGGCCCCGACGGCGACGGTCCCCCCGAGGAACCCGAGGAACCCGGGCAGCGCGCCGACCCCGAACTCGCGGACTATCAGGGCGCCGCTGAAGGCGAACCCGAGAACCGTCGCGCCCGCCAGTACCGCCAGCCGCCCGAGGTACGTCCCGGTGACGACCTCGCTCCGGCGGACCGGCAGCGAGAACACGACCGCGAGCCACCCCTCGTCCTCGCGGCCGACGATCGCGTCGTACCCCAAGGCGAGCGCCGCCAGCGGGACGAGGTAGGCGGCGAGGCTCGTCAGCGACGCGACGACGCGCTCCGCGCCCGCCGGCCCGACCGCGGAGCCGCTGAACGTCATGAGTACGGCGCCGAAGACGGCGAACAGCCCGGTGAGCGCGAGCGCCCACCGACTCCGGACCGCGAGTCGATACTCCGTGACCGCGACGACGAAGACGTGCCGGAGCGCACCGCGGGCACCCTCGCTCGTCTCGGTCTCGGCCGCTTCGGCCGTCGCCGTCGCTCCCGACTCACCGGTGTCGACGTCCGTCCCGCCGTCGAGCGCGCCGACCGTCGCCGTCGCGTCCGGGTGGCCGCCGTCGGGACGGGTTTCGCCCTCCGGCTCCTCGACCGGTCGATCGGTCGGGTCGCTCATGGCGCCACCTCCTCGGAGTCCGCCTGTGCGTCGTGTGTCGCGTCGCCTCCGATCGCCTCGCGGAACGCCGCCCGGAGGCCGTCGCGGTCGCGGCCGGACGCGGTCTCGGGTCCGGGGTCGCCATCGACGCTGTTCCCCGTCTCCGCGTCTGCGGCGAGTTCGTCGACCGACCCCGCCGCGCGCACTCGGCCGTCGTGGAGGACGGCGGCGCGGTCGCAGAGCCGCTCGACCTCCCCCAGCACGTGCGAGCAGAACACCACCGTCGCGTCGGTCTCCGCCGTTATCTCCCCGACGATGGCGTGGAACTCGTCGACGCCGCGGGGGTCCAGCCCCGCTGTCGGCTCGTCGAGGATGAGCACGTCGGGGTCGGGTAAGAGTACGGTCGCCAGCCCGAGCCGCCGCTGCATGCCGTTCGAGTAGCCCGAGACACGGCGGTCGGCCTCCTCTTGGGTCAGCCCGACCCGCTCGATCGCCTCGGCGGTCCGCCCGTCCTTCGGGAGTCCGCGGATCGCTCTGTGAACCCCCAGAACCTCTCGCCCGGAGAGTCCGTCGGGGAATCCGACGTGTTCGGGGAGGTAGCCGACGCGCTCGCGGACCCGCCGCCCGGCCTCGGTCACGTCGGTGCCGCCGACGCTGACCGTCCCGGCGTCCGGCCGGTCGTGGCCGACGAGCAGCCGGAACAGCGTGGACTTCCCGGCCCCGTTGGTGCCGATGATCCCGAACGTCGAACCGCTCGGGACCGAAAGCGAGAGCCCGTCGAGGGCGGTCACGTCCCCGTACGTCTTCCGCACGTCTGTCGCGTCGATTCTCATGGTGTGTCCTCCGTGTCCGCGGTTCGGTTCGCGGCGCGGGTCTCGCCGTCGCCGCCGTCGACGCCGCCCGCCGCGTCGCTCGTCCCGTCGCCCGCCGGCTCGTACGCCCGCCAGTCGTGGTTCGGCTCGACGAGCGGCCGGCGGTCGACCACCCCGGGCGTCTCGACCACCGGGAAGGAGCTCTCGGCCAGCCGCACCGCCTCGAACGCCGGGCTGTTCGCGAACGCCGCGGCCTGCGGGTAGTCGTCGACGAGGTTCTCGACGATCCCGATCGGTCGGTGGCGGATCTCGCTCACGCCGTCGCCGTCGCGGTCGGCGACCCGGGCGCCCGACCAGTAGTTGCCGCGGTCGGTGCCGTTCCACGCGACGAGCGAGTTCCGCGCCGTGCGGACCGCGCGCTCGTTGCGGACGAAGCTGTTGCCCGCGACGACCTCGCTCCCGCTCTCGGCGGCGCTGTGGATACCGACCCCGTTGCGGTAGATCAGGTTGTCGACGAGCCGGTTCCCCTGCGCGTTGTAGAGGTAGAGCCCGTTCCGGTTCGCGACGAGGTGGTTGCCGGCGACAGTCGAGTCCTCGATGTCCTTGGCCATGATCCCGTGTCCGCTGCTGTCGTCGTTGCGCAGGGCGGTGTTGTTCCGGACGGTCAGTCCCTCGCTCACCATCAGCGCGTAGCCGACGCCGTTGTCGGCCGCGACGTTGTCGACGAGGCGGTTGTCGTCCGAGTACATGTAGTGGACCCCGTACCGCGTGTGGCGGATCGTGTTGTTCTCGGCGAGCACGTCCGTCGCCCACGAGAAGTATATCCCGTCGCGGGTGTTCGTGATCTCGCTGTCGCGGACGACGGTCCCGTCCGTCTCGTACAGGTGGATCCCGTTGCCGCGGTCGGTCACCGGGTAGACGTCCTCGCGGCCGTCGATCCGCACGTCCTCGATGGCGGCCTCGTCGGCGCCGTCGACCCAGATCCCGTACGCCGTGTCGGTGATCCGGACCGACTCGATCCGGGCGCGGTCGCCCGCGACGAAGACGCCGGCGTCCTCGGTGCCGAGGTCGCTGCCGGAGCCGCGGACCCAGACGCCGGAGACGGTGACGTTCTCGCCGCTCACGGTGAGCACGCGCCCCTCGCCGCCGCCGTCGATCACGGCGCCCTCTTCGCTCGCGACGATCCGCAGGTCGTCGACGCTCGCGTTCACGCGCTCGTTGAACCGGCCGTCGAGGACGACCGTCTCGCCCGGCTCGGCGGCGTCGACCGCCGCCCCCGCAGACGCGAACGACTCGCCGTTGACCGTCGCGGTCCCGTCACGGTCGGGCGCGGTCACGCCCGTCGCGGCGAAGTCGGTCGCGACGTCGAGTCCGGGAGCGCCCGAGGCGTTCGGGGCGGCGGCTGCGTCGCTCGCGTCCGCAGCGCCGCCCGCACCGCCGCCGCCCGCGCCGGCGACCGGGAGCGCGACCGCGACCGCGGCCGCGACGCCGACCACCGCGACGACGGCGGCCGCCGCGAGGAATCCGGCTTCCAAGCGGTCATCCGACATGGTCACCACCGCCAACGTCGCGGTCTCGGTCGGTCTCTCGGGTCGACTCGGCGTCGTCGCGGTCGCGCTCCCTGTCTGCGCTCTCATCTCCCGTGACGCGTTCGCGGATCGCGCCGGGGAGCGCAACGGCCAGCGCCGGGAGGTCGCTCACGGTCGCCTCGATGTCGCGGGCGAGGTACGCGGTCGCGAGCAGCAGGACCGCGAGGACGGTCATGTACCCGCCCGGGCCGAACCACGCGAAGCCGCTGATGTTGGCCACCTCGTAAGAGCCCAGAAGCGGCGGCGTGAACGACTCGATGCCGCGCAGCGGCGCGTCCGGGTCCAGCGAGTGGCCGGCTTGGTAGAGCCGGTACTGGATGAACGCGAACATCCCGACGAAGACGGTGATCGTCCCGACGAGCTGGGCGGTGAGTCCGGCCTTCAGCTTGCGGACCGTCGGCGCGAGCGCGACGAACGCGCCCGTCAGGGCGAGACCGACGAACACGACCGGTCCGAGCAGCCACTCGGGGACGTCTATCGCCGCCTCGTTGACGGGGTAGTTCGGGTCGATGAACACCGGGTCGGGGTAGTAAAAGCCCGCGTACTTGTTGAGCCCCTGTACCTCGGCGAAGTCGCCGCCCAGACGCGGGTAGGCGTACAGCTCGATGAGCAGCTCCTGACCGGGGTACTGCGGCGCCGTGAGCGTGATCTGCCACACCGGGACCAGCAGCGCGCCGACGAGCAGCGCCGCCGCTGCCAGCGGGAGCGCGCGTCGGATCTCGGTCAGCCGCGCGAGCGACGAGTTCATGGCGTTACTCCTCCGGTTTGACGATGAGCCGCGAGCGCATCTCCAAGTGCAGCGCGCTGCAGAAGTGCGCGCAGTAGACCCAGTAGACGCCCGGCTCGTCCGCGGTGAACGTCGCCTTCCGCGTCTCCTGGGGAGCGACCCGCATGTGGACGTCGTGGTCGGGGATCGCCACCGAGTGGAGCATGTCGCTCGTGGTCTCGATGTTCGTCACCTGCATCTCGATCTCGTCGCCCTCCTGGACGACCATCTCCTGGAACCCGTAGTGGTTCCGCGTCGAGTACATCTCGATCTCGACGCGGTCGTCGCCGACCCGCTCCATCGTCTCCTCGCCCTCGGCCGTGTGGCTGAGTTCGAGGTCCTCGGGGTCGTAGACCGACTTCGGATCGATCTTCGATTTGTGACAGATCGACGCGTCGTGCGGCTCTGCCTGCGCCGGCGAGTCCTTCACCAGCTCCATCCCGTTCTCGTCGTCGCCGATGTAGATCAGCTGGTCGTTCTCCGGGTGCTGCGGGCCGACCGGGAGGAACCGGTCCTTCGAGAGCTTGTTCAGCGAGACCAGCCAGTCGCCGGCCGGGTCCTCGGTGTACGACTCCGAGGCGATGAGGTGACCGGGGTTGTAGTGGACGTCGATCTTCTCGATCACCGGGCTCTCCGAGCGCGCCTCGGCCTCGACGGCCTCCTCGATGTCCCACTTGACGACCTGCGAGTCGATGAACAGCGTCGTGTACGCGTGGCCGCGCCCGTCGTAGGCCGTGTGGAGCGGGCCGAGCCCGAGCTTCGGCTGGCCGACGATGGCGTCGGCGGGGTCGTCGACCTCGTCAATCATGTCGATGTCGATGATCGACGCGGTCGGGTCGAGCTTCCCGCTGATGATGGCGTAGTTGTTGTCCGGCGTGACGCTGACCCCGTGCGGACTCTTCGGCGTGGGGATGTAGGTGACGATGGGTTCGTCGCCCTGATTGAGCGGGCTGTCCTTCCGCCCGTCGACGACCGGAACCCCGTTCAGCATCTCGTAGTTCCCGGCCTCGACGGCGGCCTCGATCCGGGGGATGTCGAAGGCCTTCACGTCGTCGCGGTCGGCGCGAGTCATCCCCGACTCGGTCGCCGCCTCCTCGGTGTTGTACGCGCTCGTGAAGAAGTACCGGCCCTCCTTGCTCCCGTCCCCGTTGTCCATATTGCCGTCGATGAGGACCTCCCACTCGACGTTCATGTTCTCGGGGTTGATCGCGGCGAGCACGGAGCCGTACGAGTCCGGGTCTTCGAGGTCGCCGGTCCCGTCGTTGGGGACGGGAGTTCGGAACTCGCCGACGCCGAAGATGAGGTCGGTGTCGGGCAGCTGCGCACAGGCGCCGTGGGTCCCCTGCTGGTTGGGGATGTTGACGATGGCGTCCGTCTCGAAGTACGTCAGATCGATCCGAGCCATCCGGCCGTTCGCCTTGTCGTTGACGTACGCGAACCGGCCGTCGTAGTCGCCGTCGGTCTGGCTGATCCGCGGGTGGTGGGTGTCGCCCCACGTGTAGCCGCCGGCGTCTTCGAGCATCTGCTTGCTCTCGTCGTCGAAGCCGTAGCCGCGCGAGGCGTCCGGGTTGAACACCGGGATCCGGATGAGTTCGCGCATCGACGGCAGTCCGTACACGCGGACGTCGCCGGCCTGCCCGCCGGAGAGGATCGCGTAGTACTCGTCGTGTTCGCCCGGCGGCACGGAGTTGTCGACTCCGCTCGCCGAGGCCGTCCCGTCGACGCCGTCGTCCTCGCTCAGCAGGCTGGTACAGCCCGCCAGCCCGCCGAGCGCGCCGGTCGCAGCGCCGGCCTTCATGAAGTCGCGGCGACGGACGCCCGGAAGCATCGAGTCGAACCCGTCGGCCGAGCCGGTCGTCTGGTCGCTCGATTCTTCCGCGTCCGTGGACCGCTGTGTGTCGTTCGACATGGGTGAATCCGCGAGCGGCGATTCCCTCGCGACAGGCGGACGTTGCGGACTCCGGTATATAGCTCGCCAAGCGGCTTGCTGTACGGTAGGAAGCGCGCGAACACGTTCGGCGATCCGCGTCTGCGTTTCGATGTCGTGAGAACGCGGTTCGGGTTCTCCCGGTTCGCTACCTGCGAAAAACGGCGAAAAAATCGTTCGCGTCGCGAGTCGGTGCGGGGTTCCGTCACGTCCGCGACGGCCGTGCGGTTCGGTCGCCGGACGTCGTCACTGAACGACGACGGCGCCCTTCATCCCGACCGAACGGTGGGGCGTACAGACGTACTCGTACGTGCCCGTCTCTTCGAAGGTGTACTCGAAGGTGAACCCCTCTTCGAGGGAGGACTCGCTCTCGAAGTCGCCCGACTCGGCGGCGACGTTGTGGCTGCCTCCCTCGCCGGTCCACTCCCAGACGACGGTCGTGCCGGTGCTCACCGCCACCGCGGCCGGACCGAACGCGAGGCCGCTCCCCGCGCCGACCGAGACGGTGACCTCGTCCTGACCGGTGGCGTCGACGGTCTGCTCGTAGTTGTTGGCGCCGTCGAACCAGCCCCCGTAGTCCGGCTCCTCGCTGAGGTACTGGGTGTCGCCGCCACCGGACCCTCCGGAGCCGCCGTCGCCGCCGTCTCCGCTGTCGCCGCCGTCGGAGCTGTCACCGCCGTCGGACCCGTCGGAGCCGTCGCCGCCGTCGCCGCCGTCGCCGCCGTCGCCGCCGCCGGAACAGCCGGCGAGCAGGAGCGTCGCGCTCGCGGCGGTCGTCGCCTGTACGAATCGCCGTCGATCGAGTGTGGTGTCGTCGGTCATGTGTTCGGTCGTCGGTTGGTCGCGTGTGGTTGTAACGCCCTGCGCGTCGCTTCGTCCGGCGAGAATCCGACGAACATGTTCGGCGCCAGCTGCCGCCGGAGGTCGCGCCGGATCCGCGAGCTGCCGGTCGCCTACTCGTCACCCCGCGGGGCCAACACGATCAGCGCGGTGGCGTCCTCGCGCGCGGTGGGCTGGACGCTCCGCTCGCCGTCGAACCGGAGCAGCTCGCCCGCCTCGACGCGGTGGCCCTCGCCGTCGAGGGCGACGTCGAAGGCGCCCTCCAGCGCGTGGAACAGCACGTCCCTGTCGGGGTGGTCGTGTTCCGCGACGCCCTCCCCCGCCGGCAGCGAGAGCCGGACGGTCTTCGGCTCGCTGCCGGGGAGCACCTGTGCGGCCGGCTCGCCGTCGATATCGTCGATCCGTACCGTCTCCGGCTCGCTCGTCGACGCCGCCTTCGGTAGCTCGGCGACGAACCGCTCGGGCCCCTCGCGCTCGACCGCGTACGCCTCGTCGTCGAACGCGGGGACCTCCGCCGACAGCTCGTAGTAGAGCGGCTTCGGGTCGTGGTCGTTGACTATCGTGAGCGACTCGCCCGGCTCCAGGTCGTCGAACGCGTCGTGGATCCGGTCGTGTCGCTCGTTCGGGGGAATTTCCCTGACGTCGAGTTCCGGCATCACGTCTCACCGTCCACGCCGCAGCCGCATGTCGGGCGGCGCGAACACGTTCGGGATCGGCGCGATCGAACGAGATCGCAGAGGGGATCCGCTCGTCAGCCGTCGGCGAGGAGTCCCGCGATCCGATCGCCGATCCGCTCCATCGTCGCGTCCGAGAGGCCGTGGCCGTCGCCCGGGTCGATCCGACACTCGACCGCGGCGCCGGCGCGCTCGAAGACGCGCGCTGTCGCCCGAACGCGGCCCGCGGGGACGTACGGGTCGTCCTCGGTGCTGTCGAGCGCGACCGGCGTCTCAGCGAGGGGGCCTCCCCCGTCGCTCCCCGGCCCCACGCCTCCGCCTCCCGACCCCTCGCCTCCCGACCCCTCGACCTCGCGCGAGTCGAGGTCCTCTCCCGGCAGCGCGGCCGAGACGACGAACGCGCCGCCGAATCGGCGGGGGCGACGCCGGAGGAACTCGGCGACGACCGCGCCGCCCTGCGAGATGCCGACGAGGACGACGCGCTCGGGCGGGACGCCGGCGTCGCGCGCGACGCCGACCGCGCTATCGACGCAGTCGACCGCCGAGGTCAGCGATGGCTCGTTGGCCGACAGCGGCGCCTCGTGCGGGGCCGGAAACCACGTCGACCGGACCGCGCCGGGCGCGAGCAGGGTCGCACCGGAGCGGTAGAACTCGTCGGCGAGCCGGATCAGCCCCTCCGCCGTGCCGCCGCGGCCGTGGACCAACACGACCGCGACCTCGGCGGCCGCGACTGGGGCGCCGCCGGTGACGAGCGTCGCGTCCGCGTGCGGCCCGGAGACGCCGGGGATCCGGCGGCTCATCGCGACGAATCCGCGCCTGTGTTCCCTTTCTCCGGTCCCGACATCTCGAACGCCGGCAGCTGCGACTCGATCAGCTCGCGGTCGTCCTCGAACCGCGGCGGGAGGTAGAGATCCGTCGCGTGCCCCGTCGCGTCCGGGTCGGCGAGTCCCGGGCCGGGCGGCCCGTCGGCGGTCGGCGCCTCGGTCGCGAGTTCGACGAGGAGGCCGCCGGGACCGCGGACGTACAGCGAGTGGAAGAAGTGCCGGTCCTTCACGCGCGAGACGTCGTAGCCGCGGTCGCGGAACAGCTCGTGCCACTCCAGCAGCGCCTCGCGGTCCGCGACGCGCACCGCGGCGTGGTGGAGCGTCCCCGGCCCCTCCCGGAGGTACGCGGCGTCGCGGTCGAGCAGGTCGACGACCGTCGCGCGGTCGCCGGGCGCGCGGTACCGCACCCGGTCGCCGGACTCGGCGTCGTACTCGAAGCCCAGCGTCTCCAGCACGCTCGCGGTCCCGTACGGGTCCGCGGGGAGCGCGGTCACTCCGCGGAGTCCGCGGATCGCGTGTTCGGCCGGGACGGGACCCTCGGTCCACGGGTCCGACCCGCTGCGCTCAGTCCTGACCAGTTCGACCCGCGTCCCGGAGGGGTCCGCGAGCGTCAGCCCGCGGTCGCCGAAGCGCGCGTCGGGGTCGAGCGGTCCCGCCTCCACGCCGCGGTCGGCGAGGCGGTCGCGCCAGTAGCCGAGCGAGTCCGGCGGCACCGCGAAGGCGACGGTCTCGTAGCCGGGTTTCCCGGTTCGACCGGGGTCTGCGTTCGGGTCCGGAAAGACGGTGAACACGGAGCCGGGCGAGCCGGTCGCGTCGCCGAAGTAGAGGTGGTACCGGAGGATGTCCTCGTAGTTCACCGTGCGGCGGAGCAGGCGGAGTCCGAGCGTCTCGCCGTAGAAGGCGGTGTGCGCCTCGGGGTCGCCGACGATCCCCGTGACGTGGTGGAGTCCGGGGGTGTCAGAGAGCATGGAAGCAGATCCGCGCCCCGCGGGAAAGTCGGTGTCGGTGGGGGCGATCACCGACCCCCGAGATCAGGCCCTCACGAGAGCCATAGCAGCCGCAGGTTGCTCGCGGTGAGGTACGTCCCCGTCGCCGTGAGCAGCACCGGCGGGAAGTAGTACAGCAGGCCGTCGCCCTCGCGGGCGCCCTCGACGCTGATCCAGAGCATGATCAGGTAGACGACGATCTTCAGCGCGACCAGCCCGGAGAGACCGAACGACTCCAGCGCGAACCGCACGACCGGGTTCGCCTCCGCTATCGTTGGAACGTACCGGAGGAACGCGATAGTGGAGACGATGTCGCCGACGCCGTACGTCGCGGTCGCCGCGATCCACAGCCAGTAAAACTCGTTGGGGCGGCGGCGGTAGGCGGGACGGCGACGGGACCGGTCGTGGGATCGAACCACGATCAGAGCTGTCGGCCGAACGACGTGAATCTGCCGGTCCGCGGCGGCGCGACCCGACCGGCGCGGCGGCTCAAACCCCGGCCGCCATCCAGCCGACTTAAGAGGGATCGCGCCGTCTCGCCGGCCGTGACGGAGCCGCCGACCCGCGACGAGAAGCTGGAGCTGGGCGTCGAGCTGCTGGCCCACCTCGAACGCGAGGAGCTGGACCTCGCCGCGGCGGTCGACCGGATCGAGACGATCACGACCAGCCCGGCGCTTACCCGCGACATCCTCGACGCCGCCGAGAAGCGCGGGGTCATCGACCGCGACGGTGCCCGCCTCCAGATCCTCCGGGGCGGCACGTACGTCGAGTACGACAGTCAGGTCGTCGCCCGCGAGGGCGACTTCGAGTGCCGGCGGTGCGGCGCCTCCGTCTCCACCGGCCATTTCGTCCGGTTGGACGCCGGCGAACTCGGACCGTTCGGCTCCTCGTGTATCCGGAAGGTGACGGGGAGAGAGTCCGAGTCGGAGTGACGTTCGGTCGAACCCGCCGGAGTATTTACGCCGGAGACCGAAGCGGCGGTAATGACCGCGCCGAACCGGAACGTCCTGTGGGCGAACGCGCTCGTCGACGAGCTCGTCGCCGCGGGCGTCGACGCCGTCGTCGCCTCGCCCGGCAGCCGCTCGACGCCGCTGACCGTCGCCGCCGCGGGCCACGACGAGCTCCGCGTGTTCTCGCAGCTCGACGAGCGCTCCGCCGCGTACTTCGCGCTCGGACGCGCCCGAAGGACCGGCCGCGTGACGCCGCTGATTCTGTACCTCCGGCACCGCCGCCGCCAACTACCACCCGGCCGTGATGGAGGCGAGCGAGGCCCGGGTTCCCCTCCTCGCGCTCACCGCCGACCGGCCGCCCGAACTGCGCGACTCCGGCGCGAACCAGACCGCGGACCAGGAGAAGCTGTACGGCGACGCCGTCCGATTTTACAAGGACCTCCCGGAGCCGGCCGCGAACGACCGGGCGCTCCGGTCGCTGCGCACCACCGTCGCCCGCGCCGTCGCGGCCGCCGAGGGTGCCGATCAGGGACCGGTCCACCTCAACGTCCCGTTCAAGAAGCCGCTGGAGCCGACGCCGGTCCCGGACGACGTGCCCGAGGACCTGCCGGAGGCGGCCGAGCACGGGCGCGACGGTCCCTACGTCGACGTGACGTCGGGCGCGCCCGAGCCGGGCGACGACGAGCTGCGCGCGCTCGCGACCGAACTGAGCGGGGCGGACCGCGGGCTGATCGTCGCCGGGCCGGCCGATCCGCCGGGTATCGATCCGGAGTCGGTCACGGCGCTCGCGCACGCGACCGGGTTCCCCGTGCTGGCCGACCCGCTCTCCGGGCTCCGGTACGGCGGGCACACGCGCGTCGCCTCCGTGATAGGGAGCTACGACGCGTACCTCTCGGCCGACCTCGCGGGCGGTGAGAGCGACGCGGGCGACGCGGGCGACGCGGGCAACGTCGCGGGCGCGGACGGGTCGCACGGGTGGGCCGACCCCGACGTGGTTCTCCGGATCGGCGCCTCCCCGACCTCGAAGCGGCTCCGGAAGTACCTCGCCGGAACGGGCGCCGACCAGTATCAGGTCGACCCCGCCGGGCGCTGGCGGGAGGCGGAGTTCGCCGCGACCGACCTCGTCGTCGCCGAGCCGAGCCGGCTCTGCGCCCGCCTCTCGCGGCTCGTCGCGGGCGGGAACGGGGACCCCGACTGGCGCGCCCAGTGGGAGGAAGCGGACCGGACCGCCGAGGCGGTTCACGCCCGCGAGGCGGACGCGGCGGGCGAGGCTGACTCGGACGCGACGGCCGACGAGACCGCGGACGACGAGTCGACCGCCGGCGACGGCGGGACCGAGGCGGGATTCCACGAGGGCGCCGCGCTGCGCGCGGTCGCGGGGGCGCTCCCGGACCCGGCGACGCTGTTCGTCTCGAACTCGATGCCCGTCCGCGACCTCGACCGGTTCGTCGGGCCGACGACCGCGAACGTCACCGCCCTCGGCAACCGGGGCGTCTCCGGCATCGACGGTATCGTCTCCAGCGCGCTCGGCGCGGGCGCCGGGACGACCGACGACCTCACGCTCGTCGTCGGCGACCTCGGCTTATACCACGACTCGAACGGCCTGCTCGCGATCGGCCGCTGCGACGTCGACGTCACCGTCGTCGCGATCAACAACGACGGCGGCGGCATCTTCCACAAGCTCCCGATAGCAGCGTTCGAACCGCCGTTCACCGAGTCGTTCGTGACGCCGCACGGGCTGGATTTCGAGCCGCTCTCGGAGCTTCACGGGCTGGAATACGCGCGGATCGACGCGCGCCCCGACGCGCTCGCCGACCGCGGCGAGAGTCCGGCGGAACGCGCGGCGGCGGTCGCGGACGAACTCTCCGCTGCCGTCTCGGAGGCTCACGAGGCGGCTGGGTCACACCTAATCGAGGTCGAGACCGACGCCGAGGCGAGCCACCGCACGCGCGAGCGACTGGCGGGCGCGGTCGAGCGCGCGGTCCACGGCGACACGGCGGACTCGGCGTGATCAGGGCGGGGTCGGCGTTGTCAGGGCGGGGTCGGCTCCGGTCCCTCGCGGCGGCTGGCGCCGAGCGTGACCCCCGCGTAGGCGACGACCGCGAACTGGATCCCGATGCCGAGGCTCGCGCCGAGCGCGAAGACGGCGGTGATGACCGGGCTGCGGTCCGGACCGAGGTACGAGAGGACCGCGGCCGACCCGACGAGGAACGAGACGGCCGCGCTCGCGCCCGTCGCCAGCGCCGTCGACGTCGCGGAGACGTCCGCGTCCCGCACCCCCGACGCGAGCGCGACGCCGAACAACAGGCCGTATATCAGGACGAACGCGGCGAACTGAGCGCTCATGAGGTACACCGAGAGCGTCTCGGTCGAGGGGAGCGAGACGGGCGACTGGAGGATGATCGGCGAGAGCCGTCTGATTCCGCTGACCGCGAACGCGACGACCGCGGCGACGACCGGCGGGAGGGCTGCCGTGCGCATGTCCGAGACCCGAATCCGGATTCACTTATAAAATACGATCCGGACGGTGGCTTCACTCCACGTCGACGACCGTCTCCGCGCGCACGTCGCGGTCGGTCGCCGTCACCTCGCCGACGATCCGGTACGTTCCCGGGGGCGGGTTCCGCCATTTCCCCTCGTAACCGACCGACTCGCCGGAGGCGACTGTCTCGCTGCCGAGCGCCTGCGTGAACATCTGTCCCGCGCCGTCCCGCCAGACGGGATCCGTTCGATCCGCGTCCGGGCCGTCCGCGTCCGGGCCGTCCGCGTCCTCGCCCGCCGGGTACGCGGTGAACTCCGCGCGCTGGCCGGTCCGGAAATCGAGCGTGACGGGTTCCGGACCCGGGTTTTCGATCCGCAGCGAGAGCACAACCCCGTCGTCGGTCTCGGTCGCCGCGAGCGTCGCGTCGAGCATGGCCGCGTCTGCGACGCCCGCGAATAAAACTCCTCGGCGGTCGGGGTCCCGTCTCGCTTGCGACTCCACGAGCGCGACGGCCGACGACGCCTATAAGCCTCGCCTCCCCCTACCGCTCGGCGTGCAGGTCGTCGGCTACGAGACGGACGTCGCGAGCGACTCGCCGGACGCGGACGGCGACTCGGAACGGGATCCGATCCCCGAAGCGGACGGGCCGGTCGGCGGCGGACTCTACGTCGCGAGCGGCGGGAGCGTCGACTACGTGGACGCGAGTCCGGGTACCGAACTCGCCTTCGGACTCGGCGAGCGCCGCTGCGCGGGGACCGTCCACGACGGCGACCACATCGCCTGCGACGCCGGAGACGCGCCCTACTGCGACGACCACTCGCACGTCTGGGTGTGCGCCCGGTGTACCGGGACGTGCCTGAAAGACGAGATGGACTGTCATGAGACGCACGCGATGTACCTCGCCGCGTTCGCGCCCGACGTGTTGAAGGTCGGCGTCACCCGCGAGTGGCGCCTCGGGACCCGCCTTCGCGAGCAGGGCGCGGACCGCGCGGCCCACGTTCGAACCTTCCCGAACGGCCGGATCGCCCGCGAGGTGGAGGCGGAACTGGCCGCCGGCGACGACCTCGTCGACCGCGTTCGCGTCCCGACGAAGCTCGACGGGTTCGGGCGCGCCGTCGACGAGGCGGCATGGGAAACGCTCCTCGACCGGTTCGACCCGATCACGCGGTTCGACTTCGACTACGGTCTCGAACTCGACGACCGCCCCGTCGCCGAGACGATGGCCGCGGGGACGGTCCGCGGCTGGAAGGGGCGGGTGCTCGTGCTCGACCGCGGCGGGTCGACGTACGCGGTCGACGCGCGCGACCTGGTCGGCTACGAGCTGACCGACGCGGTGCCCGAGCGGGAGCTACAGTCGAGCCTCGGGGCGTTCGGCGGGTGACGGGGGGCGTTCTGGAGGTCCTCTTCGGCGACCCGTTCGCCGTCATGAACACGGTCGGACTGGTCGCGTTCGCGCTGGTCGGCGCGAGCAAGGCGGTCCGCGAGGAGTTCGACCTCTTCGGCGTCGCGGTCGTCGGGCTGGCGATGGCGTTCGCCGGCGGCGTCACCCGCGACCTCCTCGTCGCGCGCGTCCCGCTGGCGCTGCGCTCGCCGGTCGAGATCCTCCTCGGACTCGTCGGCGTCGCGCTCGCCGTCGGGCTGAGCGCGTGGCTCGCTTCTCCCGACGAACACCCGGTGACGCTCGTCGCCGACGCCGTCGGTCTCGCCGCGTTCGCCACGACCGGGGCGATCGTCGCGACGGACGTCGGGGTGTCCGCGTTCGGCGTCGTCGCCGTCGCGACTATCAACGCCGTCGGCGGCGGCGCGCTCGCCGACATCTTACTCGACCGCGCTCCCTTCATCCTCTTCGAGGACTTCTACGCGAGCTGCGCCGTGTTTGGCGGGATCGCGTACTGGCTCGTCGGCACGCTCGGCGCGCCCTCGGGCCTCGCGGCCGCGGCGTGCGCGGCGGTGACGGTCGGCCTCCGGCTCGTCGCCGTCGCTCGCGGGTGGCGACTCCCGACCGCGAAGGGGTTCGGCGACCGCTTCGGTGGCTGATCTCCTCAGCGACCGAAGCCCTCGACGGCGACGACCCGGCGGACGCCGAGGTACGCGGCCGCGGCGATGACTGCGTACGCGACCACGAGGACGCCCGTCGTCGCGTCCGCGCTGTCGATGGCGAGTCTCGCCACCGCGTTCGCGGGACCGCCCGCCATCGCCGTCGCCCCGCCGAATAGGACGAGAACCGCGACCGAGTAGAGCAGCTGCGCCGCGCGCCTGTCGGGCGCGACCGCCGAGATGCCGACCGCGACGGCGACGACCAGCGTCGTCAGCGCGGTCATCAGCGCTAAGATTGGTCCGACGTTCGCGACGGCGGTGCCGTTCGCCTCCAACAGGAGAAGCCACAGCAGGGCCTGTCCGGGGGCGATCCCGATCGCGGCGGCCGCCTTCCCGTCGACGATTTCGGCGAGCGTGACGGGCGCGACGCGGAGCAGTTCCATCGTGCCTTGGTCTAACTCCTCGGTGATCGAGTCGACGACGAGCGACCCCGAGATGAACACCGGGAGGAAGACGAGGACCGGGATCAACACGGTGTAGGTGAACGAGAAGTACGGGCTGGTCTCGCCCCGGTCGGGGAGCGGCAGCGGCGACTCCTCGAGGTACGAGGCCCGTTGCTCGCGCTCGTTCAGCTCGTAGGTCCGCAACAGGTCGCGCAGCTGCACCACGATCACCGTCGTCTCCACGGTGGCGTCCGGGGCGGTGACGGCGGTCGACACCCGCCCCGACTCCGTGTGGGTCGCGACCACCACCGCGTCGGCCGCGTTCCGCTCGAAGGCGCTTCTGGCTGCGCTCGCGTCCGCGTACTGCGTGACGGAGGCGCCGGGGACCTCGCTCGCGGCGCGCTCCAGGTCGTCGACCGCGTCGCCCGCGGCCGCGACCTCGATCTCCGCCCCGTCGAGCGCGCCCGGGTCGTACATCGAGACGAGTCCGACGACGAGGAACGACGAGAACATCGCGATGAAAAGCTGGATCCCGATCGCCAGCAGGATCGTCTTCTCGGCGCGCAGCCCCGCCAGCTCCCGCCCGGCGATCGTCAGGCGGCTATCCAAGGCTCACCACCCCGACGTTGTACGCAGCGTGCCCCAGCGTCGCCAGGGTCAGCGCCACGGCGTACGCGGTCCGCCCGCGGCTCGCCCCGACGCTGGCGACGCTCGTCGTGACGACGTGGAGGACCAGGGGCGCGAAGAACAGCGCTGCCAGCGCGAGCGGCGGCAGCCCGGAGAGCCCGGTCACGTCGCCGAAGGCGGCGCGACCGAGGAACAGGTCGGTGAGTCCGACCGCCTGGACGACCGCGGTGACCTTCTCCGCGAGGAAGAACCCGGTCCCCGAGGCGAGTCCGACCGCGAGCGCGACGCGAAGCGTCCCGTCGCCGTCTCCGACGCCGTCACCATCTCCGATGCTGTCACCGTCTCCGACGCCGTCGGTCCGCCCGAAGACGCCGCGCTCGAACCCGGCGTAGAGTCCGACGCTCTTCGCGACCTCCTCGATGAACGCGATGGTCACGAGCAACACCGGGATCGACACCGTGACCGGCAGCGCGAACAGCACCGCGACGGCCAGCAGCTCCGCGACGAACACGAAGGGGATCGTACAGGCGGTGAGGAGCGCGACCGAGCCGAGCGCGCGGAGCCGGTCGCGGTCGAGGACCCCGCCCCCGACCGCCCCGGCGCCGGCGGGCATCGCGGAGAGCCGCACCGCGAGCGCGTCGAGGAACTTCCGCGTCACGGGCTTTTGCGAGAACATGTCCTCCTCGCGGTAGACGCCCAGCCCGAGACCGAACAGCAGCGCCGCCCCGACCGCCATCGGCGCGGTCGAGAAGAGCACCTCGCCGGCCGAGACGGCCTCGTCCTGGAGGTCGAAGACGACGAGCGTCAGCGGCGAGACGAGCGCCACGGGCGTCACGTTCGTGAAGATGGCCGGTACGAACGCGTAGGTGGTCAACAGGACGCTCACGCCAACCGTGACGAAGGTGAGCTCCTTGAACGAGCGCGCGAACATCGCGCCGACAAAGGTGGCCCCGAGGAACGCCGCCGCGATCGGCGCCACGGCGACCACCGAGAGCGCTCCGCCGCCGACCGCGAGCGCGATGAGGGACGTGACGACCGCGGCGGCCGCGGCGTACGGCAGCGTCTTGCCGGCGACGATCTCGGCCGGCGACAGCGGCGTGACGAGCAGCGGCTCCCCCCGGCGGTTCGTCCGCTCGTCGAGGATAGACGAGCCGTACGCCTGGATCAGGAAGTTCATCGGAACGAGGAAGGCGAACGCCAACAGCAGCGAGGTGAACGGGAAGGGGGGCGTGATCGAACCCGGCGAGCCGACCGTGTCGGCCCCGAAGGCGCCGCCGCCGATCGACGGCACCGCGAAGCCGCCGTCGTCGCTCGATTCCGCGTCCGCGTTGCCGGAGTCGGTGTCGCCGACACTGCCGGGACCGTCGGTCGCGTCACCGTCTCCGTCCTCCGAGTCGCCCGTCGTTCCGTCGTCGCTCCCGCCGCCGGTCCCGTCCTCCGAGTCGCCCGTCGTTCCGTCGTCGCTCCCGCCGCCGGTCCCGTCCTCCGAGTCGCCCGTCGTTCCGTCGTCGCTCCCGCCGCCGGTCCCGTCCTCCGAGTCGCCCGTCGTTCCGCCGTCGCTCCCGCCGCCGGTCCCGTCCTCCGAGTCGCCCGTCGTTCCGCCGTCGCTCCCGCCGCCGCCGAGCGTCGCGCCGTCGTCGAACCCGGTCGTCCGGCCGACGTACCGGAGCGTGACGGTGACGGGGAAGGCAGCGGTTTGATTCGGTTCGGCGCGCATCAGCCGCTCGTTGTGCGACTCGACCGCCTCGCGGACCGACGCTGCCGCCGCCTCGCCCTTCTGCGTGTCGGTCGCGCGGACGACGACCTCCTCGACGTCCGCGCCGTCGATCGTCCCGTCGTCGTCGGAGCCGGGGCGGATCACCGTTACCACGACCGCGTCCGCGGAGTCGCCGAGCGACGCCGTTTCGGGCGAAACAGGCCGAAGCGACGCCTCCTCGTCGATCGCGTCCGCGTACGGCGACCCGGGATCGACGCCGACTCGGTAGACGTCGCGGTCGACGTCGAGACCGGCGACGCCGGTCGCCACGCCGACGCCGACGACGCCGCCGGCGACGAGGAGGAGCGCGATTCCGGCGGCGAGAGTTCGACGGTCGACGCCGCCGGACGCGCGGGCCGACTCCCACCTGGCGACCCGGAGAACGCGGCGGACGCCGACCGCGAGCCGTCGGAGAACGCGGCGGACGCCGGCCGCGCACCGCCGGGCGACACGGCGGATCCGATCGGTCACTCGGTCGCCTCCGTCGTCGACGCGGCCTTCGTCCCTCCGCTCTCTCCGGCGTCCTCGTCGTTCGCGGATTTCCCGGAATCGCCGCCGAGGTCGCCGGTGTACCGGCCGGGCATCGGCCGGCCGACGATGTCGAGGAACACGTCCTCGAGGCTCGGCTCGCGGCTCCGGATGTCGACGACCTCGCCGCCGGCGTCGGCGACGGCCTCGCGGACGGCCGCGACCGCGTCCATGCTCGGGACCGCCGTTCGGAAGCGGTCGCCGACCTCCTCGGTGGTCGCGTCGAGGTCGGCGAGCGCCGGCGTCGCGGTCGGCTCGGCGTCCGTGAACACGCGGTAGGTCGTCTCGCCGTGTCGCTCGCGGATCCCGTCGACGCTCCCGCGGGCGACGATCCGTCCCTCGTTCATCACCACGACGCGGTCGCAGACCGACTCGACGTGGTAGAGGTTGTGCGCCGAGAAGACGACGGTCTTGCCCGTCTCGCGGAGCTCGCGGGTGAACGCCAGCACGGAGTTCGTCGTCACCGGGTCGAGTCCGGAGGCCGGCTCGTCGTACACCAGCACGTCCGGGTCGTTGACGAGCGAGCGCGCGATGGCGACCTTGCGTTTCATCCCCTTCGAGACATCCCCGAGGCGGCGCTCGCGGTGGTCCAGTTCGAGTCGGTCGAGCGCGGCGTCGATCCGGTCGTCGGCGACCTCCCGGGGCACGTCGTAGAGGTCGGCGAAGAAGCGGAGGTACGACAGCGCGGTCATCTCCTCGTACAGCGGCGACTCCTCAGGTAGGAACCCGAGGTGGCGGCGCATCTCGGGGTCCGAGGCGTCGAATCCGGCGACGGTCACCTCGCCGGCGGTCGGCTCGACGAGTCCGGCGAGTATCTTGAGCGTCGTCGTCTTCCCGGCCCCGTTCGGGCCGACGATCCCGAACACCTCGCCGTCGTCGACTGAAAAGTCGCTGTCGACCACGGCCGCGAAGTCGCCGTAGGTCTTCCGCAGGCCCGACACCTCGATCATGCGTGCGGCTCCGCCGGCGGCCGGGTTAAACCCACGCCCGTGGTTATCGGTGGCGAGAACGATGCTCGTCGCCGCCGAGTCGCCCCATCGGGTTTCACCGCCGGTAGCCTTACGGCGGGGCTTCGAGAACACGCTCGGTATGAGCGATCGACGGGGAGTTAGCGGCGGGCGCGACGACGCGCCGGACGACGCCGGCGGGGCCGCCGCGTCCGATCACCCGGGCGAGCGGGCCGAGGACGCCGGGTCCGAGGATCGGAGCGACCGCGTCGCGGACGCCGCGTCCGAGGGTCCGGACGGCGACGCCGCGATCGATCCGGCGGTCGCGGCGACGACCCGCGAGGAGCTTCACACCACGTTCGACTACCAGGTCGAGCGGCTCCGCGAGATCGACAACAAGGCGATCGAGATTCTGAAGGCGAACCTGCTCCTCATCGGGATCGTCGTCACCGGCGGGTCGATCGTGGTCCAGACGACGGTGGACCTGGCCGCCTTCCTCAACCCCTTCACCGTGGTCGGCGGCCTCCTCCTGCTCGCGTCGACCGGGCTGGCCGCGGTCACCTACACCGCCTCCGACCTCCGCGGGGGGCTCGACCTCAAGGCCGTCGATAGGGTGATCGCCGCGGAGCGCGGCGACGGATCGCGGGCCGCGACCGACCCCGAGTCCGGCGCGCCCGCTCGGCCCGAAGTGGACGCCGAGTTCGACGAGCGACTGCTCCGGAGCTACGCCGAGTGGATCGACTACAACGCCCGCGTCACCGCGGTCAACGACCTGCTCGCGACGGTGACGGTGTTGTTGATCTTCGTCGCCTTCGTCTACGTGACCGCCGGCGTCGTCGTGGGCGCGGCGGGACTCACGGCCGTCGAATCGTGGACCTCGTTCGCTGTTCTCACGGCCTTCTCGGCCGCGTTCACGTGGGTCTCCGCCCACATGGACCACCTCGGTCCCGAGACCACCCACCCGGCGGCGTCGTTCGCGGGGATCCCGCTCTCGAAGGGCGGAGACAGGCAGCAGGCGTGGTCGTCGCTGCGGGCGATGCTCGGTCGGGCCCCCACGGAGGCGGAGGAGCTCGGCATCGAGACGGTCGAGAGTCCGGTCGAACGGAGGGGGGACCGTGACGCCGAGGACCCGGATCGAGAGACGTCCGATCGGTAGCGAGCTTTGACCCAAACCGGTAGCGAGCTCGAACCCAAATTCGCCCTCGAACGCGACGAACCGGTCGGTACTCGAACCGCGAAGACGGAGAGAAAGCCGCGAAGTTCGGCGCGTTACTCCTCTTCTTCCTCTTCTTCGACCGGTCCCCGTCCTCGTTCCCAGACGGCGTCCGCGGAGGTGTCGTTCGGCGCTGTGTGCGAGACGTCTTTCATGGTGTCGCGATCGCTTGCCATATTGACTCCTGCTACCTCGGAACCCCGTATTAACCCTTCGTGAAAAGAGATAATGAGTCCTGATACCATATTAGGAATTAATACAGAGCGGTGCGCCCGCGACTCGATCGATGAACGAACCGCGAATTGTCGGAGACATAGGCGTCTAAAACCGAACGACCGTACGGAATCAATTGGAGACTCACGACGATGAAGCGCGCCGACTCCGGAACGTCGAACGTGCTCGGCAATTCCGGCCGCGCCGATCGGACCGCGGTGGTCAGGGAGGGAGCGACGCCCGTCGAGTCGGGCGGCTGCGGCGGACCGGGACGCGAGTCACTCGAACCACTCAGTTCTCGTACCCCTCCTCGAACGGGTCGATGACCTCGCTGCCGAGATCGTCCTCGTCGCGGGCGAACCCCGGTCCCTGCGTCGCGAGTTCGAAGACGAGTCCGTCGGGATCGGTGAAGTAGACGCTCTTGAAGTAGGTGCGGTCTTTCACCTCGGAGACGCGGACGTCGTTCTCGCGCAGGTGCTCCTGCCACTCGCGGAGGGTCGCCTCGTCTTCGACGCCGAACGCGAAGTGGTGGCTCGCGCCCGGGCCGGGGGTCCCCTGCGAGTCCGGGTACTCGAAGTAGGTGACGGTGGTCCCCGGCTCGCCCTCGGGCGTCGACGAGAAGTAGTAGTGCGGCGTCCCGGGGTCGTCGTAGTTCTGGGTCCGCTTGACCGTGTGCCAGCCGAGGACGTCCTCGTAGAACGCCGCGGTCTCCTCGATGTCCGTACAGATGTTCGTGACGTGGTGGAGTCCGGTCGTCGGCGGCGGGTTGCTCATGTGCTCGGCGTCGCCGCCGAGACGGTTAGCCGTTCCGGCGGTCGGGTGTCCGCGCCGTCGGCCGCGATCCGGCGACGGCCCCGTTAGCGTCGCCTCAGAACAGGCCGATACCGACCGCGTACGGCCACGCACTGCCGCCGACCGCGAGCAGGGCGAGCGCGGCGCCCGCGCCGTAGAGGTTCTTCAGGAAGCTCGTCATCTCGTTCTGCTTCTCCTCGGGGTCGTCCAGCGACCAGAAGTCGTGCCGATCGTCACGGCGGAGACGAGCAGGAAGAAGGCGAGTGCGCCGGCGGAGACGACGGGGTACACGCCCGCCGCGACGCCGAGACCGCCGAGGACGAGGACGGCGCCGGATGCGATCACCGAGAACTGCGGGGCCGGAAGCCCCTTGAACTCGGCGTAGCCGGTCATCGTTTCGAGGTCCATGAAGTGGTTGAGACCCATGAACGCGAGCGTGGCGCCGAACAGGATCCGGCCGAGCAGGAAGAGCTCCCCCGCGAACGGGGTGTCGAACTGGAGCGGTAGCGTCGTGATTTCAGCTAACATCGTGTAACCTGCTATACGGACGTAACCTATTTATCGCTTCCCGGACAATACGGTTAGTAGGTAACACCGATGTCATCACAGGATCTTTCGGCGGCGGAGGCGGCGGCTGACGCGGCGGAAGCGGCTGACGCGGCGGAAGGAGCGGACTCGACGGCGGAGAACGGACCGGTCGACGCGGCGACCACGCCGGAAACTCCCTGTCCGGTCGTCGACTCGCTCGAACAGATCGGTTCGCGCTGGCGGCTCGTCGTCCTCCACGAGCTGTTGAACGGCGAGGCACGGTTCAACGAGCTCAAACGCGAGACCGACGCGAACGCCCGCACCCTCTCGCGCGTGCTCGACGACCTCCAAGAGACCGGCTTCGTCGACCGGCGGCTGGAGGAGGACTCGCCGGTGGCGACGTACTACAGTCTGACTGCGAAGGGCGAGTCGCTCGCCCCCGTCTTCGAGGAGATCGACGACTGGGCCCACGAGTGGCTGGCCGAGTGCGACGCGTAATATCTGGTCAACGGTAATGCTGACCGTTTATAAGTGAACCTCGAACTCGTGGCTGTCTATTTATAAATCGTTGCTGGCGGATCGATCTCGAACACCGCCAAAGCCCCAGCCGCGAGGGCGCAGTACGCTCGTTGTCGCCGAAAATCTCCGATTTTCGGGATGACGAGAGAGCTTCGCTCTCTCGAACCACGCTCCTCGCTCGCTCCGCTCGCTGCGGTGCTTACATCGCCTACTGCGCCCTCGCGGCTGCCCCTTTGAGTCCCACCCCGCACAGCACCGCAACCGCGTCCTCACGCCTCCCCAGCCTCGTCGCTCACGCCCTACGGGCGTTCGCGACTCCCTCGCGCGTGCGGTTCGCGGCCTGTCGGCCGCTCACCGGCACGCGCCACCGCCCCACTTATAAATGAGCGGCACAGGCGAGCGCATCGACTTATAAATCGTATCGCCTCGTCTCGTGGCCGCCGTGTTTCGGGGCCGCCGTGTTTCGGGGCCGCCGTGTTTCGGGGCCGCCGCGTCTCGTGGCCGCCGCGCCGCTCTCACACGTGCCGTCGCGCGAACGCGTACAGGTCCGGGAGCACGTACGTCACCCCGCCCACCGCGAGAGCGATCACGAACGGGAACCCTCACGGGCTGTACCCGTCGAGCCGTATCGACCATCGGAGCAGTCCGGCGGCGTCCACGAGCGGCTCTACGAGGTACACGCTCGCACCGACCGCGGCGGCCGCCGGCGACGCCGCGGAGAAGTCGGTTTCGGACGACGACGGATCCGATTCCCTCACCGCCGATTTTCTCACCGCCGATTCCCTCACCGCCTGATCTCGAACCCGTCTGCGCCCTCCGGCTCGCCGTACTCGACATCCACGTCGTCGACGTCTGCGGCCCGGCTCCCGGTCTCGCACCACGCGACCATGTCCCGAACGTCGCCCTCGGGACCCTCGAAGGCGGCCTCGACCCGTCCGTCGTCGAGGTTCCGCACCCAGCCGTCGACGCCCTTCTCGCGGGCCGTGTCGCGGGTCGTCGCCCGGTAGTAGACGCCCTGAACGCGACCCGAGACGAACACGTGTGCGCGAACGCGGTCGGTCATCGCCCGACGTTGGGACCGCGGCCCGCTTAAACGCCCCGCCCGCAACCGACGCCTACTAACTCCCGGGCGCCAAGGTGGTCGACATGGACCTGTTCGGAACCGCCGGGATCCGCGGCGGCGTCGAGGACCGCGTCACGCCGGCGCTCGCGCTCGCCGTCGGGCGAGCCGTGGGCGCCGAGATCCGGAGTCGAGCCGACGGATCGGCCGACGAATCGCCCTCCGAATCGACTTCCGAGTCACCCCCCGAGCCGACGGTCGTCCTCGCCCGCGACGGGCGGGTGACCGGCCCGGCGCTCGCGGCCGCGATGGAGGCCGGGCTGGCCGCCGGCGGCGTCGCCGTTCGCCGCGCCGGCCGGCTCCCAACGCCGGCGCTCGCACACGCCTCGCAGGGTCGCTACGGCGTGATGCTCACCGCCTCGCACAACCCGCCGACCGACAACGGGATCAAGCTGTTCCGCGACGGCACCGAGTTCGACCGCGACGCGGAGCGCGCCGTCGAGTCGCGGGTCGCCGACGAGGAGTCGGTCGCCCGGTGGGACGAGTGGACCGAGGCGACCCGGATCGACCCGCTCGGCGACTATCTTGCCGACGTGCGCGAGTACGCCGCGGAGTTCGGCGCCGACCTCGACGGCCTCCGCGTCGCGGTCGACTGCGGCAACGGGATGAGTGCGCCCGCGACGCCGACCGTCCTCCGCGAGCTCGGCGCCGACGTGGTCACGCTCAACGGCAACGTCGACGGCCACTTCCCCGGTCGCGGGAGCAAGCCGACGCCGGAGACGCTCGCCGACCTGCGCGCGTTCGTCGCCGACGCCAACGAGGGAGTCGCGGAGCCGGGCCGTCCGACGAACGACGGGAGCGACGGCGACGCCGACGGCGAACGCGGCGATGGCGACGACGGCGGAGCGGACGAGGCGGAGGGGTTCGCCTTCGCCATCGGTCACGACGGCGACGCCGACCGGATCGTGATCGTCGACGCCGACGGCGAGGTCGTCCACGAGGACACGGTGCTCGCGGTGCTCGCGGAGCGGTACACCCGCGAGAGCGACGCCGCCGACCCGGTCGTCGTGACGACGCCGAACGCCTCGGGTCGGATCGACGAGCGCGTCCGCGAGGCGGGCGGCCGTGTCGAGCGCGTGCGCCTCGGCGCGCTCCACGAGGGGATTGCCGCGGTTCGGGAGGCGGCTGCGAACCCGGACGGAGCGGGCGGCGACGACACCCGCGTCGTCTTCGCGGCCGAGCCGTGGAAGCACATCCACGTCGGCTTCGGCGGGTGGATCGACGGCGTCACCTCCGCGGCGGTGCTCGCGCGGCTCGTCGCCGACGAGGGACTCGACGCGCTCCGCGAGCCGGTCACCGAGCGGCCGTACCGGAAGGTGAGCGTCTCCTGCCCCGACGACGCGAAGGAGTCGGCCATGGACCGGCTGGAGACGGCACTCCCCGGGGCGTTCCCCGACGCCGCGGTCGACACCGACCACGGCGTGCGGCTGGAGTTCGACGACGCCTCGTGGACGCTGGTGCGTCCCTCCGGCACGGAGCCGTACGTCCGCGTGTACGCCGAAAGCGACGACGTCGATCGGCTCGTCGCCGAGGTCGAAGACGTGGTCGAGGACGCGATCGCGGCGGCGTAGCCGACGGCCGATCCGGCCCCGAGCGCCCCCGAGATCATCGACAGGGTGTCGATCCCGGCGACTCGCGCGGCGACCCGCACGTCGACCCGTTCACAACCGTGAAAAATCCGGGTTCGTGGATCAAAATGGCGTAGTCGACGGAGAATTCACCCGGAATACGGCCGCTTCTTTTCACGAACGTGTCACCTCAGTGCTGCGGGAACGACGAATTTATGCCGTGTTCCGACGGGGATACAGACGAGATGGCATCCGACTTCGATCGGCGGCGGTTCATCAAGGCGGCAAGCGCAGCGGGTCTCGTCGGCCTCGCCGGGTGTAGCGGCGGCCCGAGCGGCGACGGGGGCGACGGGGGCGACGGCGACGTGCCGGCGCGGGTCGGCATCGTCTACTCCGACGGGGGGCTGGGCGACAACTCGTTCAACGACGCGGCCCAACAGGGCATCTTCCAGGCCGAAGAGGAGTTCGGCATCGAGTACGACGAGTCGGAGCCGGACGGCGCCGGCGAGTTCGAGCAGTTCCAGCAGCAGTACGCCGGATCGACGGACCCGGCGTACGACCTGGTCAGCACCATCGGGTTCAACCAGGGCGACGCGCTCGCGCAGACCGCGCCCGAGTACCCCGATCAGGACTTCATGATTGTCGACACCACGGTCGACGAGCCGAACGTCGCGAGCTACCTGTTCCGCGAGCACGAGGGCTCGTTCCTGATGGGCGTCCTCGCAGCGCGCCTGACTGAGACCGAGTTCTCCGCAGGCGCCGGCGAGACGGACCCGGACTCGACGAACGTCGGGTTCGTCGGCGGTTTGGACAGCCCCGTGATTCGCCGGTTCCAGGCCGGCTTCGAGGCGGGCGTCGACTACGCGTCCGACGACGTCGACGTCACCACGAGCTACGTCGGCAGCTACAGCGACCCCACGGGCGGACGGGAGGCGGCGCTGTCGATGTACCAGAGCGGCGCAGACATCGTCTACCACGCCTCGGGCGCGACGGGCGTCGGCGTGTTCCAGGCCGCGCAGTCGGAGGGGCGGTTCGCGTTCGGCGTCGACCAGGACCAGTCGGTTTCCGACGAATCGTTCGCGGACGTGATCCTGGCGTCGATGGTGAAACGCGTCGACACCGCGGTGTACGAGTCGATCTCGAACGTCATCGACGACGACCACCAGGGCGGGTCGACGACGGCGCTCGGCCTGGAGTCCAACGGCGTGGAGTGCGTCTACGGGCAGCAGATCGGCGACCAGGTGCCCGACGAGATCACGACCGCGGTCTCGGACGCGCGCGACGAGATCATCGCCGGCAACATCGACGTGCCGGAAACCACGAGCAACTGAGCGGTGCGGCGTCGGCCGACTCAACCGCGGGACGGCGGCGGATCGCGGCGTCTTCGCGGCGACCATAGCCGACGCGACCTTTTCGACGGTTTGGTCGGCCGACCGACAGTACAGGGGTCGTCAGACCGAAATCCGCGAGTTTTTAGGCTGCGGTGCGGAGTTACGGGTGAATGAACCCGGCGGTCCACTTGGACGGCATCACGAAGCGATTCCCCGGGGTCGTCGCGAACGACGACGTCGATCTCGAGGTGGAGCGCGGGAGCGTCCACGCCCTACTCGGCGAGAACGGGGCCGGCAAGACCACGCTGATGAACGTGCTGTACGGTCTCTACCAGCCGACCGAGGGGACCGTCCGCCTCGACGGCGAGCCGCAGTCGTTCGACTCGCCGCGGGACGCGATCGACGCCGGCGTCGGCATGATCCACCAGCACTTCATGCTCGTCGACCCGATGACGGTGTGGGAGAACGTCGTCTTGGGCAACGAGCCGAAGACGTGGGGCGGCCTGCGCGTCGACAGGGCGGCGGCCCGCGAGGCCGTCGTCGAACTGAGCGAGCGGTACGGGTTCGACGTCGATCCGGACGCGACGGTCGCGGACGTCTCGGTGGGCGAACAGCAGCGCGTCGAGATCCTGAAGGCGCTGTACCGCGGCGCCGACGTGCTCATCATGGACGAGCCGACCGCGGTGTTGACTCCCCAGGAGGTCGAGGAGCTGTACGGCGTCTTCGAGGAGCTGACCGAGCAGGGCAAGACGATCATCTTCATCTCGCACAAGCTCGGCGAGGCGCTGTCGGCGGCCGACGACATCACCGTCCTCCGCGACGGCGTCAACGTCGGGACGGTCGCGGCCGCAGACGTGACCCGCGAGGAGCTCGCGGAGATGATGGTCGGTCGAGAGGTGTTGATGGACCCCGCGACGCCGCCCCAAGAGACGGGCGACCGGGTGCTTGAGGTGACCGGTCTCAGCGTCGAGGACGACCGGGGCGTCGAGGCGGTCTCCGACCTCTCCTTCGAACTTCGCGCCGGGGAAATCTTGGGCGTCGCGGGCGTCGACGGCAACGGCCAGTCGCAGCTCGTCGAGGCGATCACGGGGCTGCGCGAGTCGTCGTCCGGGGACGTCCGCTACCGCGGCGAGCCGATGGCGGGCAAGACGCGCCGCGACCGGATCGAGCGCGGAATGGCGTTCATCCCCGAGGACCGACAGGAGCGCGGGCTGGTGATGTCGTACGACCTCACCGAGAACGCCATCCTCGGGAGCCAACACGATCCGCCGTTCGCTCGCGGCGGGCGGCTCGACTGGCGCGCCTCGCGAGACCACGCGGAGTCCGTCATCGAGCAGTACGACGTCCGGCCGCCGGACGCCGAGGCGGAGGCCGAGTCGCTGTCGGGCGGGAACCAGCAGAAGTTCATCGTCGGGCGGGAGTTCGAACGCGACCCGGACCTCGTCGTCGCGACCCACCCGACCCGCGGCGTCGACATCGGCTCGACGGAGTTCCTCCACGACCGGCTGCTCGAACTGCGCGCCGAGGGGAAGGCCGTCCTGCTGGTGTCCTCGAAGCTCGACGAGGTACAGGGCCTCTCCGACCGGCTCGCGGTGATCGGACGAGGGAGAGTTCACCGGGATCGTCGATCCCGCGACCGTGACGGAAGAGGAGATCGGCCTGCTGATGGCCGGCGAGTCGCTCGACGACGAATCGGTCGAAGGGGCGGCGATCCACGACGACGCGGTCGACGGCGCGGACGACTCGCCGGGCGACGAGATCGACGGAGCGGCCGGCGGTGACGAGGGGGTGGACGCGTGAGCGACTCCGATCCCGACACCGACAGCTCCCCGTCCGTCCTCGCTCGGCTGGTCGCGCCGTTCGTCGACCGGAGCGTCGCGGAGCGCCTCGTCATCAGCGTCGCCGCGATCTTCCTTTCGATCCTCGTCGGGTTCGCGATCGTGCTCGTCTCCGGCCGGATCGCCGAGTGTTCGACCGCGGCCTGGACGTTGCCGTTCACGGGGATCGGGTTCTGTTACGACCCGGTCGAGGTGTACGTCGTGCTGTTCAACGGGGCGCTCGGCTACCCGTTCGCGGTCGGCGACCCCGGTCTGTTCAACCCCGGGTGGTCGCCGTTTAACCTCTCGTTCGGGCTGACGCTCTCGGAGACGACGCTGCTGATCTTCACCGGGCTGTCCGTCGCCGTCGCCTTCCGCGCCGGGCTGTTCAACATCGGGACGCAGGGACAGCTCGTCGTCGGGGCGCTCGCGACCGCGCTCTCGGTCCTGGCGCTCGCGCCCCTGCTCCCCGCGGGCCGGGTCGCCGGAGTCGTGCTGATCGTCGTCGGGACCGTTGCCGGCGCCGTCGCCGGCGGGCTGTGGGGAGCGATACCCGGCGCGCTCAAGGCGTACGCCGACGCCAACGAGGTGATCACGACGATCATGCTCAACTTCGTCGCCGCGAACGTCGCGTACGTGCTCGTACTGGAGGTGTTCCGCGCCGAGGGCTCCTCGGTGGTCGCCACCCGCTACGTCCCCGAGTACGCGCAGCTCCAGCCGTGGCTGTTCCCCGCCTCCAGCGACTTCGCGCTGATCGCGCTGCTCGGTGGCGTCGGCTTCATCGGCACGCTTTACTACTTCGTCGAACACTCGTCGCTCGGGTACGACCTCCGGACGAGCGGGGTTCAGGCCGCCGCGGCCGAGTACGGGGGCGTGAACGCGAAGCTCACGACCGTCCGAGCGATGACGCTGTCGGGCGCGCTCGGGGGGATCGGCGGATCGGTGTGGGTGCTGATGTCTGAGGGCCGGTGGATGAATTCGATCCCGGATCTCGGTTTCGACGGGATCACCGTCTCGATCCTCGCTGGGAACAACCCGATCGGCGTGCTGCCGGCGGCGTTCCTCTTCGGGGTCCTGAAGGGCGGCGCCTTAGAGATCGGCTTCCGGACCGACGTCCCGACGGAGCTCGTCGCCGTGTTGCGCGGGCTCATCATCCTCTTCGTGGCGATGCCGGAGTTCTTCCGGATAATTGGTCGGTACGCGGGCGTCGGCGGCGCAGGCGGGACGAGCGATGCGGGCGGCTCGGGGTCGACGGAGCCGGACGAGCCCGCCGGCGGCGACGGGGGTGAGACCGATGCGTAACCCGCTCTCGCCGGCGTCGCTGCTCCAGAGTGCGGGCGAATCGAGCTACGTGCGTTCGCTGGTCGTCGGTACGGTCGGAGTGCTCGCGCTGCTCGGGGTGTTCGGCGTCGCGTTCCCCGGCTCGCTTGCGGGCGACCTCGCCGGCATCGTCTTCTCGACGAGCACCGGGGCGTCGACGGCGCGGTTCGCGGCGCCCATCGTGCTCGCCGGGCTCGGCGGCATCTTCGCCGAGAAGTCGGGCGTCATCAACATCGGGCTGGAGGGACTGTTAATCATCTCGGCGTTCGTGTCGGTGTACGCCGCGTCGGTCGTCGGCGTCGGGAACGCCGTCCTCGGCGTCCCGGCGCTCGGGATCGCGTTCCTCGCCGGCATCGCCGCGTCGACGTTCCTCGCGGGGGTGTTCGCGGTCGTCTGTATTGAGTTCAAGGCCGACCAGATCATCGCCGGACTGGCCGTCTGGCTCATCGCCTTGGGGCTCGCGCCGTTCATGTCAACCGTGTTCTTCGGCGGCGTCAACACGCCGAACCCCGGCGTGATCATCGAGTGGAAGTTCTCCGCGACGCTAGTGATCCTCGCCACCGTCGGCTCGTGGTGGCTGCTGAACCAGACCGCGTTCGGGAAGCACCTCCGAGCGGCGGGCGAGAATCCGAAGGCGCTCGACACGGTCGGCGTCTCCGTCTCGAAGGTGCGCTACGCCGGCGTCCTGCTCTCTGGCGTCCTCTCCGGGGTCGGCGGCTCGGCGCTGGCGCTGTCGATCGGTCAGTTCGTCGGCTCTGGCGATACGATGGTCCAGGGGAAGGGGTTCATCGCCATCGTCGCGTACCTCTTCGGCAACTACAACCCCCTCGGGACGCTCGGTGCGGGCGTGCTGTTCGCGGGCCTCGACGCGATGGAGATCCGGCTCCAGCAGCTCGGCTACGCGGTCCCGGACACGCTGGTCCAGACGATCCCGTACGTCGTCGTGATCGTCGTCCTCGCCTTAGTCGGCCGGACGCAGATCCCCGAGGCCGCCGGGGAGCACTACGAGACGGAGGAGTAGGCCGCTTCGGGGCGTCACGCGGCGACCCCGAAACGGTTCGGCTCCGACTTCGGACCGGGCGAACGGCCGCCGGCTGCGGGAAATGCGTCGCCTCTGAGCCGACCGAAACGGGAGCAAAGAGTTTTGCCGGGGGCACGACACGCTCCGGTAATGGATATCGACGAGTACGACGTCGTCGTGGCGGGCGCCGGCACCGCCGGCTGCTACGCCGCCGCGACGATCGCGAACGAGGGGCTCGACGTCGTCATCGTCGAGCGGAAGGACGCTGAGGAGGCCGGCCACATCGCCTGCGGCGACGCGCTGAAGGGCGCGGACGCCTTCCCCGAGGCGATCCCGAAAGACCGGCTGGAGCCGGCGTTCACGAACACCGGCGTCGACCACGGCCGCTTCGAGATCCCCCAGGAGGACACGATCCTGGAGATCCCGGTCCCCGGCGAGCTCGCCGTCATCGACCGCTGGGAGTACGGCCGCCAGATCATCACCGGCGCCGAGGACGCGGGTGTCGACTTCCACTACGACACGGTCGTCAACGACGTGGTCCAAGACGAGACGGGGCGCGTCACCGGGCTTCGCGCGGTGCGAAAAGGCGATCCCGTCACGTACGCGGCCGATGTCGTGATCGACGGCGCCGGGTCGCTCTCGCTGCTCCAGGACAAGGCCGACTTCGAGGGGACGACGTTCGACACGAACGTGCGGTACTCGCAGTTCTGCTCGGCGTACCGCGAGATCGTCGAGGTGCCGGAGCCGGTGGAGTGGGACGACGCCCTCGTGTTCAAGGCGACCGACCGCGCCGCGGGCTACCTCTGGTACTTCCCGCGGACGGCGACGGAGATCAACGCCGGGCTGGGCTTCCAGATGACCGAGGAGCCGATCGAGCTGATCGAGTCGCTGAAGAAGGATCTCCGGGACCGCCCCGAGTTCGAGGGCGCGGAGGTCCGCGACAAGCTCGGCGCCGCGCTGCCGACTCGCCGCCCCTACGATTCAGCGGTCGCGCCGGGGTACATGGCGGTCGGCGACGCCGCGGGCCACGTGAACCCGACGACGGGCGGCGGCATCGCCGGCGCCGCGTACGCGGGCAAGTACGCCGGCGAGCAGGCGGTGAAGGCGATCTCGGACGGCGACGTGAGCGAGGAGAACCTCTGGCGGTACAACACCCGCGTGATGGACCACTTCGGCGGGCGCTACGCCGGTCTCGACGTGTACAACGTCCTCTCGACCGCGGTCGACGTGGACGACCTGATGGGCCTGCTCGCGTCGCTGCCGGGCGAGAAGCTCGCGGAGGCGCTGTACGAGGGGTCGACATCGATGTCGTTCGGCCTGAAGGTGAAGGCCGCGGTCAAGAGCTTCGGCTACTGGGGGACGATCCGGAACTTCTACCAGACGAAGTCGCTGGCGGACGAGCTGCTCGGCCACTACGACGAGTACCCGACCAGCCCCGCCGCGATGGCCAACTGGACCCGCGAGCGCGACGCCATCATGGACCGCGTGTACGAGACGACCGGCGCGGACGCGAAGTACTGAGGCTGTGAGCGACTACCGACTCACTACCGTCGAGACCGTGCGCGAGCAGGGTTCGTGGGCGTTCACCGCCCGCGAGGGCGACGCGGACCGCGAGGTGTTCCTCGTGCCGTGCGCGGACGAGCCGGACGGGGGCGCGGGGGACGGCGACGGGTCGGACGACGGTGAGGAGCAGCCCGTCCGGGCGTGGATCAACCGCTGTACCCACGAGGACCAGCGGCTCTACCGCGAGGGGATCGGCGCCGTGACGCGGGGCGGATCCGTCGTCTGCCCGAAGCACGGCTCGGCGTTCGACACCTGCGAGGGTTCCTGTGACAACGGCGAGGCCGCGGGGACGACGCTCCGCTCGATCGACGTCGACGTGCGCGACGGCGCGGTGTTCCTCACCGACGACGACCTCACGTACCTCTACGAGGGGTTACCCGACGACGAGGGCGACGGCGACGGGCCGGCGTCGAGTTCGCACTTGACGTTTTAACTCAAGAACGGTCCGGGAGACGAGTTCGTGATCGGGTGTTCCTATATTCTAGCTTTGTTACGACCGTCAGAACTGAGATATCATACCTCGGTACGGTCAGTACAAGTGAGTCACAGATCGATTAGTACAGAGCGTGTAGTCAGCACACCGATCTATCTTACACCGAATCTCTATTGTATCAACTGTTTAGTGTGCCTCTCTCAACTTAGAGTGTAATATAAGTGCTTCTGACATTATGGTGAATATATGGTTGAAAGAAAAGGGATCGATCTGAACAAAGCAGAGGAGCGACTTAAAGGATTCTTGAATAACCATAAGCACCCAATATTTGAATCCATTCACGCAGTTGACGAAGATGGTAATAGGATCCCTCAAGATGAAGCGTTCGAAATCACTGACACTTTCCACCCTCTCAGCCATTTCATTCTATTTCCACGCCATCCTGCACATGCTGATATTGAAGTAATGAGAAAAATCGCGCGACATCTCTGTGACCTCGTACTTATCCCCCATAATTCAGTTGTATCCCGTGATCACTCCTTGTACTGGACCTTTACAAGAAATATGTTATTACGCTGTAGTCAAGAAAAAGATAATTTCAGCATATTTCAAGAAGGCAGAAGCGGTCCAGTAGGCGATTTTCATACGATGGTGGAAATAGCTTCTTTGCCGTGGCGCTTGGAATCCGTTAATGAGGGTCTAGCCGAGGAACTACAGAATAGTAATCTCTTCCAATATAATCTTGAGCATATTAATGTTCTTAGCCAGCTTGGTCCATCTTCATTAGCTCTCTTAGAGGGATTTGTGTCAGATCCAACGGTATTTGATAGTGATGGATGGCTGAAAACTGAAACAAAGAAACGTCCTTGGCGTCCAGACCCTCTGCCTGGTGTCCCTTGGAATTACCATGACAAGATATTGTACTGGAAAGAATATGATTCGAATGAAACCACTCGCAAAACTCTTGAAAAAATAAATGATCTCACTAGGTACAACAATGAATGGTTAAAGAACAAGGCAGGAATAGGAGGAAGAGATGAAATTGGTATAGAAGATGGATCAACAGAGAACTACTTACATGTACTTACAGGACAAAGGAATTATACAATTCATGGGCATGGTAGTGGATTTTCTATAACTCCTGTTGCTATCAATCTACTCTGTTTGTATATTTGGGATAATATGCCGTCTGAAATATACGATGAAGTTGTTAATAATATCAGTGGTGGATTAGGTGATTGGGATGATGAGAAACTGGATGATTAATTTTATCACGTCAATAGCAAATTCACATATTATCTGACATACCGAGGAGTTTCCATGTAGATACGCACTCTTCGTCGACCAGCTGTTTCAGTCGATAATGTCTGAAAAGGGGGCTACATCAGAGCTCAAAGTAGCAATGGCCGCTTCGCGGTGACGTCCATCAAAACCTAGTCCGCTCCCTTATAAATGACCGATCGACACCGACACCACCGAAGCCCCAGCCGTGAGGCGGGCGCACGCTCGCTGCGGTCCTCGTCGCTCACTTCGTTCGCTCCTGCGGTCCTTACGTCGCCTGCGCCCGCCTCCCGGCTGCCCCTTCGAGTCCCGCCCCGCTCCGCACCGCACCTCACACCTCCCCAGCCTCGTCGGCCGGTCTCCGCTTCGCTCCGACCGGCCGACTCCCTCGCACGCGCTCCTCGCGGCCGCCAAAGGCGGCCGCTCCGAGGCGCGCGCCACCGCCTTCCTTTATAAAATCTGTCGCGGCCGCTTTTAAACCGGTCAGAAAACCGCTCCAGACCGACGCCGGTTCAGGCGATTTCGTTCCTAAAACCTGTGGGTTTCGGCGCTGGAGTTCGCTACGGCCGCGTCTCGGCGACCCGCCGGATCGCGCCGGCGATCACGTCGATACCGATCGCGATGTCCTCTTCGACCACGTCGAAGTCGCTCGTGTGGTGGCCGCCGGGGTGGTCGGTGCCGACGCCGAGGTAACAGGCTAGGCCGCCGTGCTCCTGAACGCGGTTCATCAGGTACGTCGCGTCCTCGGAGCCGCCGAGGTCGTCGCTGTCGACGATGCTCGTGACGCCCGCCACGTCGCCCGCGGACTCGCCGACGAGTTCGGCGAGCGCGTCGTCGCTCGTCGCGCTGGGCGCCTCGCCGAGCGTCGACACCTCGACCTCGCAGTCGTGCATCTCGGCGGCCGACGACAGGATCCGGTCGGCGTGGTCGGACATGTACTCGGCCAGCTCCGTCGTCTGTCCCCGAAGCTCGCCCTCGATGTGCGACTCCTCGGGGATGATGTTCGTCGCGGTGCCGCCACCGACGAGACCGGCGTTCACCCGCGTCGGACCGTCGGCGTGCCGCGGGATGGCGTAGAGGTTCTGGACCGCCGCCGCCATCGCCTGAACCGCGTTCCGGCCCTGCTCGGGGCGCGCGCCGGCGTGGGCGGGTTCGCCCTCGAACTCCGCGAGCAGGTGTCGCACCGCGAGGAACCCCTCGACGCCGCAGACGACCTCCCCGGAGGGGTGATCGAGACCGACGTGGACCGCGTAGAGGTAGTCGATGTCGTCGAGGTGGCCCGACTCGGCCATCGGCTTGCCGCCGGCGACCTGCTCTTCGCCCGGCTGGAAGAACACCTTCAGCGTGCCGGAGAAGTCGGAGTCGAGGACGGCGTCGAGCGCGCCGAGTCCCATCGTCGCGTGGGCGTCGTGGCCGCAGGCGTGCCGATGAACCCCTCGTGTTCGGAGCGGAACCCCTCCCCGGCCGGGACGTGGTCGCCCGACTCCGACTCCGTGATGGGGAGACCGTCGATGTCGACGCGCAGGCCGACTACCGGGCCGTCGCCGCGCTCGACGACCGCGACGCAGCCGGTGTAGCCGCCGGAGAGCTGTTCGAGTATCTCGGGGTCGGCGCCCGCGTCGCGGGCCTGCCCTTCCCACTCGGCCAGCTCGTCGTCGTCGGGGACGTTCAGTCGCTCGTCGGTCGCCAGCGCGTCGCGTCCGACGTGGAGTTCCGTCAGGTCCCGCTCGCGGAGTTCCTCGACGATGCGGGCGGTGGTGTAGAACTCGCGCCACGCCGGCTCGGGGTGGCGGTGGAGGTCGCGGCGGAACGCGCGGTACTCGTCGTTGTCGAGAGCGCTCATACCCGTGGGTGGCCCGGGGACCGCTTAAACGATCGCCTGTCGGCCAGCGACGGGGACCGCCGAAACTCGCCCGACTGCGGTCGGCTCAGTCCCCGGTCGATCCCATGCGTTCCGAGTAGTCCCACGCGTGGAGCCGCTCCGGCGCGATCCGGATCTCGACCTCCTCGCGGTCGGGTCGCAGGAGCCGGTCGCCGGTCGCGTTGTCGGTCCCGCCGAGGTACTTCGTCAGCAGCGACCGCAGGAGTCGCTTGTCGTCGTCGGGCACCACGGTCGCGCGACCGCGGCCGCGGACCCCCTTGTACGGCGGGTCGTTCGTCGACACGTCGAAGGAGACGTGATCGTCGTGGTCGACGAACTCGACGAGGTCGGCGCTCGCGCTCGTCGCACAGCGGATCGCGCCCGCGGGGCCGTCCGATTCCGCTTCCGCGTCGCCCCCGACTCCGGCGTCGGGGTCCCACGCGAACCACAGCGAGACGATCCACGGGTGGTCGCTCGGCGTGCGGCAGCCGAGGCGGACCGGGACGCGGGCGTCGGCGAGGAACTCGTCGACGCGGTCGCGGTCCCACGGGCCGGTCGGGTCCATACAGATCCGTCGGTCGCGTTCCGCCTAACAGTTGCGGCGGTCCCCGGCGGAGCGCATCGATTGGAACGTCGAGACGTCGGCGCTCATGCCGCCGACACGCCGAGCGTGATCGTCGTTCCCGTCTCCTCCGCGCTCGCGCCCGCGTCGTCCTCACGAACCGTCTCGATCGAGAGCCACCCGTCGAACGCGTCGGCGGTCGCGCGCACGATCCACAGCCCCAGCCCGCTCGCGTGCTCCAGTTGGGTCTCGGGGTCGCGGCCGGTTATCACCCGGCTCTCCGACTCGTGGATGCCCGGCCCGTCGTCGCCGACGGCTATCTCCACGTCGCCGTCGCGCTCGCGGGCCGACAGCGAGACCTCGCTCGCGCCGTGATCGACCGCGTTCGTCGCCAGCTCCTCGACCGCCGTCGCCAGCCGGTCGTCGGCCAGCGCGGCGACGGGGTCGGCGTCGACCTCGACCGTCACCGCGCCCGCCTCGCGGGCCGCGTCGGCGGCGTCCTCGACGACCGCGTCGACCTCGACGGGGCCGCGCTCGTCAGGCCGGCGCTCGAAGGCGGCCTGAAGCCGCTTCGCGTCCTCCGCCAGCCCCCCGATCACCGACGCGCTGCGCGCGACCATCTCGGCCGACTCGCGGAGGTCGGGGTCGTCGACCCCCTCGGCGACGAGCGACGCGTGTCCGCCCAGCACGGTCGTCTCGTTGCGGAGGTTGTGTCTGATCACACGGTTGAGCACCGAGAGCTTCCGCTGTTCCTTCGCCAGCTGCTGGGCGCGCACCCGTCGGGCGTCGTAGACGCCGATGATCACGTGCGCGACGGCGCCGATCGCGAGCACCTTCGCGACCGAGAAGGTGGGCGCGACGAGCGGCGAGCCGAGCGCCGCCTGGTACTGGAGGATGCCGAGCATGATCCCGCCGAGGACCGTGATCCCGAACAGGTTCCACACCGCGATCCGGACCGCGTTCTGCGTGGAGAAGGAACTCCGGAACAGCAGGCCGCCGACGGCGATGAGCGCGACCGAGAGGACCGTTCCGAGGACCGAGAGCGCGACGCCGATCGGGGGTTCCCCGCCCGACGCGAGCGGCGTCACGTTCGGGACGAGGAGCGCGAACCCGGTGAGCGAGACGAACGCCGCGGCGGCCGCCCGTGTGAGTCCGCCCTCCGGGCGGCCCTCGGCGTAGTCCGGATCGGCGATTCCGAGGGTCACCAGCAGCTCTTGGAGGCGATTCCTGCTCGCGTCCCGCGTGTCGAACCGACGGCTCATTGGACGCGGAGACGAAGCGACGACACAAAACCGTTGGCGCGCGGCTATCAATCGGTGGAATCGACCTCGACGGTCGACCGCGACCGTCCCGCGGCGACCGTCCGGGCCGCGGAGTCCCGCCGACCGCGGAACACAAGAGAATTGACCGTCCCCGCGCGAGTGGTGGTATGACCGACTACTTCGAGGTACACGAGCGCGACGGCGCCGCCCGCCTCGGGGAGGTCCGCCTCGCCGACCCCGTCACGACGCCGGCGCTCGCGGACCCGTTCCTTGACGACGCCGGCAGCCTCTGGGCCGGCGACCGCGAGGTGCCCGACGGCGACGAGGACGCGCTAACGGTGCTCCCCCACCGGTCGTTCCCGGCCGGGACCCGCGACGAGGTGCGCGAGTCGTTCGCGGTCGAGCACCCCGACGCCGACTTCCCCTCGGCCGCGGTCGTCGACAGCCGGAGCGCCCGCGACCTCGGCGCCGACGCCTACCTCCTCTCCGACGCGCAGGGGTTCGTCGGCCACGGCGAGGCGTTCCGGGACGCGGTCGTTCGGGCGAAAGAATCCCTGCCGCCGGACGCCGCGCTCGGTCTCTCCGGCGTCGCCACGCCCCGGAACGTCGCCGTCCTCGCGTACGCCGGGGCCGACCTCGTCGACGCGACGCTCGCGCGGACGAAGGGCACGCAGGGGATGTACCTCACCGCCGACGCGGAGCACTTCCTCGAAGACCTCGACGAACTCCCCTGCGCCTGCCCCGCCTGCGCGAAACCCCGGGGCGAGTTCACCCGCGCCGACTGCGCCGACCACAACGTCAACGCCCTGCGCGCCGAACTCCGCCGCGTCCGCGAGCGGATCCGGAGCGGCCGCCTCCGCGATTACGTCGAGGGACAGGCCCGCCACGAGGGGTGGCTCACGGCCGCGTTCCGCGAGTTCGACGACCAGTGGGGGTACCTGGAGGAGCGGACCCCGCTCATGCGCGACGCCGAGGTGACGGCGGCCTCCGCGGAGACGCTCGACCGCGTCGAGATCCGGCGGTTCGCCGACCGCGTCACGAGCCGCTACCGCAACCGCTTTTCCGACCAACCGCTCGTGCTGGTCCCCTGTTCGGCGACGAAGCCGTACAGCGACTCCCAGAGCCACCGCCAGTTCCACGACGCGATCAAGTGGCGCGGCCACACCGTCTCGATGACCTCGCCCATCGGCGTGGTGCCGCAGGAACTGGAGACGACCTACCCCGCCCAGCACTACGACTCGGTCGTCACCGGCGACTGGAGCGAGGACGAGATTTCATTCGTCGCGGAGGTCCTGCGGCGGTACCTCGAGCGCAACGACTACTCGCGCGTCGTCGCGCACGTCCCCGAGGACGGCTACCGCGAGATCTGCGAGCGTGTCGAGCGCGACCCCGCGGTCGACATCGACTTCGAGTACACCTGTGTCGACCACCCGACGACCGACGAGTCGCTCGGCGAACTGAACGCGGCGCTTCAGGGCGAGCCGGCGTACAGCAAGCGCGAGCGCGAGCACAACACGGTCCGCGCCATAGCCGACTACCTGCTCGGCGACGGCGCGGGCGACGACCTGTTCGGCGGGCTCGGCGCCGCCGGCGACGGGGCCGGGGCGTACGGCGGCGAGGCCGACGTCCGCACCACCGGGCGCTACCCCAAGCTCCAGGTGTGGGGCGACGACCCCGACGCCGGCCGCGAGGGCGAGCCGGGCGAGCAGCTGGCGACGATGGTCCCGCAGTACGGCACGCTCTCCTTTACCCTCGCCGGCGCGCGCCGCTGGGTCGAGAGCGACGCGCCGACGAAGCGGGTCGAGATCGACTCGTTCGTCCCGCACGGCTCCGTCCTCGCGCCTGGCGTCGTCGACGCCGCCGACGAGATTCGAGTGGGCGACGAGGTCGTGATCGAGGGCCCGAAGGCGTTCGCGGTCGGCCGCGCGGCGATGTCCGGCCCGGAGATGGCGGGGTCGACGCGGGGGGTCGCGGTCGAGGTCCGGCACGCCGACGAGAAGTGACCGAGCCCCGAGAGAGGTAGATCGACCAACCGGTCCGAACCGGACACCGACTCCGATGGATTGACCCCTTGAGACGGTCTCCCGTCTCGTCCGAGAGGGACGCCGGACGACGCGGTGACGGTCCTACGCGCGGTTCTCCTCGACATACTCGCGGGCCGCCTCTCGGATGACGTCCTCGGGGCCTTCGACGCATTCGCGTCGGAGGTCGGGGTACTGCCCGTCGAGCTCGCGAGTGACGTACCCGTCGAGGTCGGCGACCGCCTCGACCGGCATTCCGTCGAGTTTCTCCGAGAGGAGGCTGGCGACGGCACGGCTGACCGCGCAGCTCCGGCTCTCGAAGGCGATCTCCTCGATGCGCCCGTCAGCGACGGCGACGTGGAACTCGCCGTCGTCGCCGCAGGTCGTCTCCTCGGAGGACTTCACGAACGTCGGGTCGGTGAGGGCGCCCGAGTTGCGGGGGCGGTGGTAGTGTTCGCTGATGAGGTCGTGGTAGCGGTCGGAGGCGAGGTATGCGTCTCTGTCGTCGCGGGCGGTGTCGACGACGTCGAGGAGGCGGTCGACGTCCGCACGGGTGTTGTACACGTAGAACGACGCGCGAGCGGAGCCGGGGACGTCGAGTCGGTCGTGGAGCGGCTGCGTACAGTGGTCGCCGGCGCGGATGGCGATACCTCGATCGTCGAGAAGGCTGGAGAGGTCGTGGCCGTGGACCCCCTCGACGTTGAACGAGACGAGGCCGGTGCGCTCCTCGCCGACGCCGGGACCGTACGTCTGGACGAACTCTCGGTCGCCGAGTTCCCGGAGCAGGTACTGCGCGAGGTCGTTCTCGTGGTCGCGGACGGCGTCCATCCCCAGCTCCGCGAGATAGTCGACGGCCGCTCCGAGCGCGATGCCCTCCGCGATGGGCGGCGTGCCGGCCTCGAACTTCCAGGGGAGTTCGTTCCACGTCGAGTCGGTAAGCGTGACGTTTCGGATCATCTCTCCGCCGAACAGGAACGGATCGAGCTCCTCCAGGATCTCTCGTTTCCCGTACAACCCGCCGATGCCGGTGGGACCGGCGAGCTTGTGGCCGCTGAACGCGAAGAAGTCCGCGTCCATCGCCTCCACGTCGACGGGGCGCGTCGGGGCGGACTGGGCGCCGTCGACGACCGCGTACGCGTCGTGGTCGTGTGCGAGAGCCACGAGGTCCGCGACGGGGTTGATCGTCCCGAGCACGTTCGAGACGTGGGGCGCGCAGACGACCGCGGTGTCGTCGGTGACGAGGTCGCGGGCGGCGTCCATGTCGAGGTGGCCGTCGGCCGTGACGGGGACGTGGCGGACGGTCGCGCCCGTGCGCTTGGCGATCTGCTGCCAGGTGACCAGCGAGGCGTGGTGGTCCATCTCCGTCACGACGATATCGTCGCCCTTACCGAGGTGCCGGCCGAGACCGTACGCGACGAGGTTGATGCTCTCGGTGGTGTTCTTGGTGAAGACGATCTCCTCGCGGCCGTCCGCGCCGAGGAAGTCGGCGACGCGGTCGTGTGCCCGTTCGTAGGCGAGCGAGGCCTCGTGGCTGAGCTCGTGGATCCCCCGGTGGACGTTCGCGTTGTACCCCGCGTAGAACTCCTCGAAGACGTCGTACACTTGCCGGGGTGTGTGCGTTGTCGCGGCGTTGTCGAGGTAGGTGAGTGGGTGCCCGTTTACCCGTCGGTCAAGCACGGGGAAATCCGCACGTATCGCTTCGGCATCGAAACTCATGTTACTACCAAGAGATCAGTTCTGCTTAAATAAATCCCAGATGATATTGGTACTCAATAACGCGGTCGACGGCGGCTACATGGCCGACGAGATCGTCCACTTCCTCCCCGACGCCCGCGCGTACGACTACCCGCACGAGGACGGCGACCCGAGCCTCGAGGACGTGAGCGGCGTCGTTATCGGCGGAAGCGAGGTCGGCGTGTACGACGAGCCCGACCAGCCGTGGATCACGGCCCAGAAGCGGTTCGCGCGCCGACTCGTCGAGGAGGGCGTCCCGACGCTCGGTATCTGTTTCGGCCATCAGATTCTGAACGCCGCCCTCGGCGGCGAGGTCGTGGACAGCGGGACGGCCCGCCTCCGGCTCCACGACGCCGATCTCGACGCCGACGATCCGCTGTTCGACGGCGTCGAACCGACCGTGCCCGTCCTTCACTCCGACGTAGTGACCGAACTCGGCGACGGGATGGAGGTCATCGGGCGTGCGGACTACTACGAGTACTTCGCCACTCGACACCGTGACCGGCCGGTCTGGTCCGTCCAGTATCACCCCGAATTCACCCCTCGGATCGCCGACGAGTACGACGGCTGGGAGGCCGCCGACAGCTCCTTCGAGGACTCCACCGCCACCCGAACGCTCGCCAACTTCGCGGACCTTGTCGAGTCGTCCGGGAGCGAACCGTAGTGTACAATCCACTTCTTCGGTGCGGCATCCGCAGATAACTCGCTCCCAAAACGACGGTACGACGAGTCAGCGGCTCAGTCGTCCGCGGTCGCCTCGGGCCGGTACGCCTCGCTGATCTTCTTCCACTTGCCCGAGCGGAACCGCAGGTAGTTGATCGCGGCGGGGATCGTCGTCTCCGCCATGAACGCGAGGTACAGCCCCCAGATACCGATCGCGGGGAGCGCGACCTGTGGGAGCGTGAACCCGACGAACGGGATATCTATGAGCGGGGTCGCAAAGCCGACGAGCGGGACCTCTACCGCCGGGATCGTGAGGACATCGGGGACCGTTATCGCCGGCGTCGCGTCGTGTGCGCCGACGTACGCGAGGGGTATCGACACGCAGAACATCCCGAGGAACTGGCTCGCGAAGGGGATCTTGGTGTCGCCGGCGGCGTCGAGGGGACCGGCGGCCCCGCCGGAGACGCCCTGGAAGATCACCGCACAGCAGGCCGCGTACACGAGGTCCCTCGCGATCGGGATCTCGGGGCTGGTTGGCGACTGGGCGAACAGCGAGACGATGTCGGTCGCGAAGACCGCGATCAGCACCGCCGAGACGGCGTACGTCGCCACCGAGAAGCGGATGATGTCGCGGGCGTACGCCTCGGCCTCGTCGGGGCGCTCGACGCCGAGCTCCTGGCCGACGAGGCTGGAGGAGGCGAGACCGAACCCCCAGCCGGGAGTGTTCATGATCCCCCAGATGCGGCGCGCGATGACGAACGCGGCCACGGTGTTCTGGCCGAACACGTCGAGGATGGCGAGCATGGGGAACTCCGCGGCCGTCCAGACGAGGTTGCGCGCGCCGACGGGCACCCCGATCTCGACGAGGTCGCGGAGCATGTCGGGGTTGTGGTAGGAGCCGGCTGGGTCGATCGCGACCGGGAACTCGCCGACGAGCGGGGCGCTCCCGCGGACGAGACCGACGGTGAACCCGGCCACCGCGAGCACGTTCGAGAGGACAGTGCCAATCGCGGCGCCCTCGACGCCCCAGCCGAAGCCGAAGATGAACAGCGCGCTGAGGACGATGTTCGCGACCGCGCCGCCCGCCCGGACCTGCATCGCGGTGTAGGCGTCGTCGCAGCCGACCAGCACGCGGCTGCCGACGAGGTTGAGCGCGGCGAACGGGACGCCGAGACCGACCACGCGGAGGTAGTCGGCGCCGTAAGCGATCGCCGCCTCGTTGCTGCTCAGGACGTCGATGAAGGCGGGCGCGTACAGCCAGAAGGCCCCGCTGACCGGGACGCTGATCGCGATCACGAGGAGGACGCTCGACCGGACCGCGTCGCCGAGCTCGACGAACGCCTCGGCGCTGTAGCGCTGGGAGACCAGGGCGATGGTGCCGCCGGCGACGCCCCCGCCGAGCGCGAACGCGAGCCCCCAGTAGGGACCCGCGAAGCCGACGCCGGCGACGGCGCTCGTGCCGACGGCGACGCCGACCATCGCGACGTCGACCGCGTTCTTCGACATCCGGGCGATCCCCGTGACGATCCGCGGCCACGCGAGGTCGGTGGTCCGGACCACGCGGTGGCGGTCGATCAGCCCGGCCTTCGCGAGGGCGAAGCCGATGTATAAGATCAGCAGGCGGAACGGGTTCGGAAGGCCAGCGACGTATGAGATCAGCGCACGGAGGGATTTCGGAAGGCGAGACACGGCAGGTGCGCTCCTTTTCCGCTGGCGATTAAAGGGGTTTCGTCACGCGGCAGACGGTTCCGGATCGCGGGGTCGAGGCCTCCGGATTGCGGGGTCGAGGTCTCCGGATCGACCCGCGGTCAGGCCCCGGAGACCAGGTAGACGGCCGCGGCGGCGAAGACGATTCCGAGCCCCTTGCGGGCGGTGAACGACTCGCCGAGGAACAGGAACCCGATCACCGACGAGAAGACGAGGAACATCGCGAAGATGGGCGTCACGACGCTCACCGGACCGAGCGACAGCGACCGGTACAGCGCGAGGATGCCGATCCCGAGGAAGAGCCCGGCCGCGAGCACGTGCGCCAGCTTCGGCGACGCGAGGTGCGTCGTGAACCCCTGCCCGGTGTACGCGATCACGCCGACCGCCATGGCGACGAGCAGGGTGTTCGAGACGACGACGGCGACGTCGCTCGGGATCGCGTTCGGACCGGTCGTGGCGACGCGCATCAGCGGCGAGACGAGCGCGTACGCGCCCATCGCGAGCAGCGCGTACGGGAGATATGTCGTGGCCGTAGCGTCCATATCTCGGGGACGCCTCCCGGCGACAAGTGCCTATCGACCCGCGTTGGGCATCGACCCGAGCACCCCCCACTCGTCGTCGGCCGATTCGTCGCCGAGTGTCGGTTCCCCGCGGCCGCCCCCGGTCGATTCCGACCGATCGACCGGGACGCAGACCGTCACCGCCGTTCCCCGCGGGTCGCGCTCGTCGAACGAGATCCGCCCGCCGAGATGGTCGACGCCCCACTTGACGATCCACAGCCCGATCCCGCTGCCGTGTCGCAGCGGCGTTTCCGTGCCGCGGTCCAACACGTCGTACTCGGCGGGGTCGATTCCCGGGCCGTCGTCCGCGACGGTGACCTCGACCCACCCGTCTGCGACCGCCGCGTCGATCCGAACCCACGGCGACTCCGCGTCGTTGTGGCGGACAGCGTTCGAACAGAGGTTCTCCAGGACGACCCGCAACACGACCGGCACCCGAACGTCGGGCACCGAGCCGACCTCGATACGGGCGTCGGGATCGACGCCCCGAACGTCCGCGACGACCTCGCCGACGACCTCCGGGAGCGGCGCCGACTTCGCTTCCTCGGTCGGATCGAACAGCTCGCCGGCGGTCCGGGTGCGCTCGCTGAGTTCGAGCATGCGTCCGGCGCTCTCCTCGATGACGGAGAGGGCGCGTTCGTCGGTCGGGTCCGCCCGCAGCTGCTCGGCGTACCCCTGTATGAGGTTCGTCTCCGTCCGAACGTCGTGTCGGAACACGCGGTTGAGCACGTTGAGGCGCTGCTGCTGGCCGAGGTACGCGCCCACGTCGTGGAAGGCGATCACCCGGGCGGTGGTGCGCCCGTGGTCGTCCACCACCTCCCGGACCGTCGCCTCGTACGGTCGCTGTCCGTCGCGTCCGACGATCGGGATCGCCCGCGGCTTGTCGGCCTCGCCGGCGGCGAGTTCGCGGACCGCGTCGTACTTCGGAACGACCGCCGCGGCGGCTTCACCGATCGCGTCGCGGCGGTCGATGCCGAACGTCTCGGCCGCGCTCTCGTTTAAGTCGACGAGGTAACCCTCGGTGCCGACGACGAACACCGGGTCGTGGAGCTGCTCGAAGACGAGCTGGCGCGCGCGGCGACGCGGGGCCGGCGCGAGCGTCAACAGCCGGAACCGCGAGAGCGCGAAGAGGTACGCCACCCCGGAGACCGCAAACACCAGCGGCGTGGGGTCGAGTCCGGGGATCGGGATCGCGCCGGTGAGATACGCGACGCTGCCGGCCCACGGCGCGGCGGTCCCGACAAGCAGGGCGGCGCTCTGTCCGCGGAACGGACGGGCCTCGTCCCGGATCAGCTGAAGTAGGGGGATCGATCCGACCGCGCCGAGGAGGTACGTGTAGCCCGCGATGATGTAGTACAGCGGTCCGGGAGCGACGTCGAGGAACGTCCCGACCGCGGTCTCGCGCACGACGCGGTCGACCGCGAGGAGGTTCCCGGGGTCGCCGGCGGCGGCGACCGCGACAGTGGCGACGGGAACGATCGACACCAGCGCAACCGAGAAGGGAGTCACGTAGCGGTCCCGGCCCGTGTACTCCAGCGCGAAGAAGAGCCACCCCACGGGAATCGCGACGACGCCGACCCACTGAACGTCGTACCACAGCGCCTTCGCTGGTAGCGTCGCCGCCTCGAGTTCGAAAACGAGGAACGTCGCCCACCAGACCTGTCCCGTGAGGAGGACGGCGAGCCACGTCGCGCCCGGCTCCGGACGCTCTCGCCATGCGAGAATCGCCGCCGCTAACCCGACCGTCACGGCGACGAGGAGCGCGATGGACAGCGGACTCAGCGCGGCCATGGCGTTTTTTACGGTTATTGGCGTTATAACTTATCGGGTCGGAGAATTTTATGTAAAAATCGTCGACGCGGCTCCTCGGCGGCGGACGTCGCGGCCCTACCAACCGAGCGCGAGGAGAACAGCGCCCGCGACGAGGTAGCTACAGTCCGGCGCGACGCCGAGCGCAGCGCCGCCGAGCCGGTCGGCCAGCGCGGTGACGGCCACGGAGACCGCGAGGCCCGCGGCGAGCGCGACGAGGACCGGTCGCGGCGCGGCGCCGGTCGCGGAGACAACCGCCAGCAGTCCGGCCGCGAGCGCGTCGACGCCGAGCAGCACTCGTCGCGTTCCGCCGACGCCGTACGCGACCGGGAGCGTCGAAACACCCCGCGCGGCGTCTGCGGCGACGTCTCTGACGTTCGGGACCTCGACGTCGACGAACGAGCGGAGGGCGACGTACGCGAAGAGGAGCGCGACCGTCGGCGTCCCGACGGCATCGACGGCGACGCCGCTGAACGCGAGGGGGGCGGCGACGACGGCGACCGCCCACGCGAGCGCGACCGCCGCGGAGTTGAGGAGGAACACGTCCTTCAGCCGCGGGACGGAGACCGCGGCGAGCGGCGCGGCCAGGTTCCCGACCGCCGGAAGCCAGTCGGATGCGTACCCTATCCACACCGCCCCCGGGACGAGGACGAGCGCGAGAGCGGAGGGACCGGCGACGACCGCGAGCGCGACCGCCGCCCCGTAGCTCACCGCGGCGGCCGTCATCAGCTGATCGCCGTAGCGTAAGGCGATCCGCGCCCGCGTGGGCGTCGACCCCATGTCGCCCTCGGCGTCGGCGACGTGGTCCGCGGCGTACACCGCGAACGCCACGAGTCCCACCGCGACCGGCGCGGTCGACCGCGGGACGCCGAGCGCCGCCGTCGCGATCGCGACCTCGACGGCGGCGACGAACGCGGTGAACGGCGCGCCCGCGGCGAACGCGGCGATCCCCCGGAGCGCGCTCGCGTTGGAGATTGTTAGTCGTAAACGAGACTGCTCTGCCGTGCCGTCTGTCGTCGACGGGCTGGTCGGTTCGTTTGCCATGACTGTGTTCGCCACCGTCCGGCGGCGAACACCCGGAATGGGGGACCGAAACGTATCTATCCACGCCGCACAGCGTTAATAAAATCAGAATTTCGCTGGTATCAGATCGTCCGAGCCGTCGCGGCCACGGAGCGGGTTCGGGCTTCAGTACGCTTTTGACCCGAGCGGCCGATCGCTCGCGTATGGACGGAACCTTCGACCACGTGATGATCCGCGTCGAGGACCTCGACGAGAGCCTCGACTGGTACCAGACCCACCTGAACTACGAGGAGAAGGGCCGCTGGGAAGCCGACACGTTCACCAACGTCTTCCTCGGTCCCGAGGACGTCCACGAGGACGGCGCACTCCTCGAGCTCACGTACAACCACGACGGCCGGAGCTACGAAATCGGCGACGCGTGGGGCCACATCGCGGTCCGCGTCCCCGAGGACGCGCTCCAGGAGTCGTACGACCAGCTGATGGCGGAGGGCGTCGAGGACTACCGTGATCCCGAGTCGTGCGGGAACCGCTACGCGTTCGTGAAGGACCCCGACGGCCACGAGATCGAGATCGTCAAGCGCGACCACGGCGCGAAGTGGAGCATCGACCACACGATGATCCGCGTCGAGGACGCCGACGAGGCGCTCGGCTACTGGACCCGCAAGTTCGAGTACACCGAGGTGCCCGGCCGCTGGGAGGCCGACTCCTTCTCGAACTACTTCGTGGCGCCCGAGGACACCCCGGAGGAGGCGATGAAGCTCGAACTCACGTACAACTACGACGGCCGCGAGTACACGATGGGCGACGGCTGGGGTCACGTCGCGGTGCGCGTCGACGACCTCGACGAGGCGTGGGACGACCTGATGACCCGCGAGGCGCCCGACTACCGCGACCCCGCTTCCTGCGACCACAACTACGCGTTCACGAAGGATCAGGACGGCCACGAGGTCGAACTGGTCACTCGGGACTGATCGACTCCGGAGACCGACCGCGGCCGCGTCTCTGGACGATTACGCGGACTCGACGCCGGTGATCTCGAAGCGCGCCCCGCCCGCCTCGCTCTCGACGACGCGCACGGACCACCCGTGCGCGTCGGACACCTGTTCGACGATCCGCAGCCCGAAGCCCGTCCCCGACTGCGACGTCGAGTAGCCGGCGTCGAACACCTCCTCGCGCCGGTCCGGTTCGATCCCCGGTCCGTCGTCGGCCACGTAAAACCCGTCCGGCAGCGACCCGACCGTGACCGTCACGCCGTCGCCGCCGTGTTCGACCGCGTTTCGCATCAGGTTCTCCAACAGCTGTCTGAGCCGGCTCTCGTCCGCGACGATCATCTTCTCGGCCTCAGCGCGCAGCGTCGCGTCCCTCGTGTCGACGGTCCGCCAACAGGAGCCGACGACCTGCCCCAGATCGACCGGTTCGGCGTCGGTGACGGGAGCGCCGTCCCGGGCGAGCGTGAGCAGGTCGTCGATCAGCGCGGTCATCCGCTCGTGCGCGTGCTCGACCGCCGCCAGGTGCTCGCTGTCGCACTCCTCGCGGGCGAGTTCGGTCCGCCCTCGCGCGACTTCGAGCGGGTTCCGGAGGTCGTGGGAGACGACGCCGGCGAACTCCTCCAAGCGGTCGTTCTGTCGCTCCAACTCGGCGGTCCGCTCGGCGAGCCGGCGGGTGCGCGCCTCGGCCTGGAACGCCGTCTCGGCCGCGGTCGCGAGGATTCCAGCGAGGTACTCGTCGACCCCGTCGAACACCCCCGGCTCCGTCTCGCCGATCGCGATCGTCCCGTACTCGCCGATCGGGACGATCAGCAGGCTGCGGAGCGCCGTGCCGGCGTCGAGCGCGTCGGTCGTCAGAATGTCGTCGTACATCCGCGGCTCGCCCGTCTCGAAGACCGCCCAGTTGAGGCTCTCCCCGTCGGGCGTGAACGTCTCGCGCTCCGGGAGCAGCGCCTCAGCCTCCGGCGAGACCGCCGACGGCACCAGTCCGCCCGCGGCCTCGTCGTGAACTCGGACGGTGACGATCGAGAATCCCAGCACGTCGGTCGCGGCCTCGACCGCTCGCTCGGCGATCTCCGCCCGCGACTCCGCCCGCACGAGGGTCCGCGTGGCGCCGTGGAGCCGCTCGACGCGGCTCTCTCGCTCGATGCGGTCGAGCGCGGCTTCGAGGTGGCCGGAGAGGATCTCCGCCACGAGGACGTCGGTGTCGGTGAACTCGCGCGGCTCCGGGGAGGAAACGACGAACAGCCCGTGATCGCCGATCGGGCGCAACACCAAGCTCTCCGCGGGCGAGGACTCGTCGAGCCGCTCGTACGTCGAGAGTTCGTCGATCACGACCGACTCCTCGCCTCGAAAGGCGTTCCACGCCAGCGCCGCCCGCGTACCCGGCGGCGCGTCGCAGTCGTAGGACGGCTGCGTCTCGAACAGCGCGGGTACCGATTGGCCGAGCGCGGCCGGTTCGAGGCGGTCCCCGTCCTCGGTGCGGAGGTGGATGCCGCTCAGCCCGGCGTCGATCAGGTCGTCGATCGCCTCGACCGCCAGCTCGGCCGCCTCCTCGGTCGTCCGGGTGTAGTTGAGTTCCCGCGTCCACTCCCGGAGCCGGGAGAGGGTTCGCTCGCGCTCCTTCCGCGCGGAGACGTCGCGCGTGGTGACGACGTACCCCTCGATCCCGTCGGTGTCGATCCGCTCGCTGCCGACGGACTCGAGCCAGCGGTACTCGCCGTCCGCCGTCCGGAAGCGATACTCGGCGGTCGGGGGATCCCCGTCCCCGTCGAGCTCGCCGAACGCCGCTTCGACGGCCTCCCGGTCCTCCGGGTGAATGTAGTCCAGGGACCGTTCGCCGAGCAGCTCCGACGGGGCGTAGCCGGTCACGCGCTCACAGGAGGGGCTCAGGTACCGGAACCGCCAGTCGCTCGATAACACCGCGACCACGTCGCTGGTGTGTTCGATGAACGCCCGGTGTCGGTCGCGGTCGGCGTCGTCACGGACCACGCCGACGAACTGCCGCTCCCCGTCGACGGTGAACTCGCCGTACGACACGGAGACGGGTATCTCGCTGCCGTCGCGGTGGAGCGCTTCGAACCGAACGTTCGACCAGTCGATACCCCGTTCGCCGGTGTCGAGGTAGCGCTCGACCGCCTCGTGGTGCTCTTCGTGGTACCGTTCGGGCATCAACGTCGTCAGGGGTTCGCCCTCCAGCTCCGCCGGCTCGTAGCCGAACACGGACTCGACGGCCGGGTTCGCGAACCGGATCACGCCCTCGGTGTCGATCGAGACGATCGCGTCCGACGCGCCCTCCGCGACCGCGCGGAACTGCTCGACTGCCTGCTCGGCGTCCCGCTCGGCCCGGCACTTCTCGACGGCCTCGACGATCCGGTTCGCCAGCCGCTCGTACCGCTCCGTTCCCCCGCGCTTCTGGAGGTAGTCGGTGACGCCGGCGGAGATGGCCTCGCTCGCGACCTCCTCGCTGCCCCGTCCGGTGAAGAGGATGAAGGGCAGATCCGGGCGCCGCTCGCGCACCGCGTCGAGGAAGTCGAGCCCGTCCAGTCCCGGCATCTCGTAGTCGGAGACGACGCACTCGACGTCGCGCTCCGCCAAGGCGTCGAGTCCGGCGTCCGCGTCTGGGGCCGTCTCGACCGCGATCCGGTCGTCTTCGCGCTCCAGAAACGAGGCGGTGACCGCGCGCAGGTCCGGATCGTCGTCGACGAGGAGGACCGAGATGCGGTCGGACATACGTCCCGAGTACCGACGAACCGGATATAACCGTTTTGGCGGCGTCGGTACCTGCTGTCGGTACCGGTCGTCCCGGCCGGGCGAGTCGGTTTGGGAACTGACGTGTGCCTTCCAGTCTCACTCGCCGTCCACAGGGCGGAAGACGACGAGTCGCTCGCCGTCGGTGACGCGCTCGCCGACGCCGACCGCGACCCGGTCACCGATTTCGACCTCGGGCGTCGCGTCGCTTCCGCGGTCGCCGTCGCGGACGATCCCCGTCAGCCGCGTCGGGCCGAAATCGACCACGGCGGTCGCGTACGGCGCGTCGTCCGCGAAGCGTGGCGAGGGGACGTGGACGACGCTGTACGTCTCGACGGTCCCCACCTCGCGGAGGGGTTCCCGCGAGAGTTCGGTGGACCCGCACTCGGGGCATACCCGGCGCGGCGGGAGCGACCCGTGGCCGTCGGGGCAGACGAGCGCGAACCCGTCTCCGCCGGCCAGCGCGTCGAGCCACTCGGCGTACTCGCGGTCCGTCGGCGGCGAGGCGTCCGCCGCCGCCCCGTCGTCGCTCATTCCGCCACCTCCAGCACGTGGACGACCGCGCTGGCGACGGTTCCGCCCGCGTTGTGCGCGACGCCGACCTCGGCGTCCGGGACGTGCTCGCTGTTGGGGTGGTCGCCGCGGAGGAGCCGAGTCAGCTCTGCGATCTGGGAGCCGCCGGTCGCGCCGACCGGGTGCCCCTTCGCCTTCAGCCCCCCCGAGAGGTTCACCGGGAGGTCGCCAGCGGCGGTCGTGACCCCCTCGCGGGCCGCCGAGATCCCCCCTCCCGGCTCGAACAGCCCCAGCGACTCCACCGCCAGCACCTCGGCGATGGTGAAGCAGTCGTGAACCTCCGCGACGTCGACCGCGTCGGCCTCGATTCCGGCGTCGGCGTAGGCGGCGTCGGCCGCGTCGTCCGCGGCGGGCGTCCGCGCGAGGTGCTCGCGGTCGCCGAGCGCCATCCGGTCGGTCCCCTGTCCGGTCCCCGTCACCGCGACCGACGCGTCGAGGTCGTGGTCGGCCGCGTACTCCTCGGAGACCAGCACGAGCGCGCTCGCGCCGTCGGTGATCGGACAGGCGTCGTAGAGGTGGAGTGGCTCCGCGACGGGCGGGGCGTCCATCGCCTCCTCGACGGAGACCTCCTCGCGGTACTGGGCGTACTCGTTGGGCACGGCGTTAGCGTGGTTCTTGGCGGCGACGTGCGCGAGGTCCTCGCGGCTCCCGCCGTACGCGTCGAAGTAGGCGTTCGCCATGAGCGCGTAGGCGCCCGGGAACGTCACGCCCGCCCGGACCTCGAAGAAGTCGTCGGCCGCGATCGCGAGCCCCTCGGTCACCTCGTCGGTCGGGAGGTTCGTCATGCGCTCCATCCCGCCCGCGAGGACGACGTCGGCGTCGCCCGCCGCCACGGTTCGGACCGCCTCGCGGACCGCGACGCCGGCCGACGCGCACGCCGACTCGTACCGCGTCGCCGGACACCGGACCCCCGCGGCCTCGGCCATCAGCGGCGCCTGATGGCCCTGATGCTCGGCGAGCGCGCCCATGAAGTTCCCGTAGTTCAGCTCCTCGACGTCGTCCCTGTCGACGTCGGCGTCCTCGAACGCCCGCAGCGCGGCCTCGCCGAACAGGTCGCGGCCGGTGCGCTCCGGGTGGCTGCCGAAGCGCGTCAGCCCGACCCCGGCGACGCGTACGTCTGTCATACACGAACGATGATCGGGGATGCGGTTTAGCTCTGCCGGAAGCGGGGGTTTCGCTCGGTCGACGAGAGCGATCGACCGCGGAGAAAAGGGATTGAAGTCGCCGTGCGCTTCCGTTTAGCCAATGTACCGCAGGTCGTCGTCCGGCACGGCCGGTCCCTCCTGCATCTCGCGGATCTTCCCGACGACCTCCTCCATCTCTTCGGCGCGGTCCTCTAAGCTCTCGTAGTCGACGGACATGTCGAGGACGGTCTCCAGCGTCTCTAGCACGGCGCGCGCGCTCTTCGGGTCGACGAGGTAGCCGCTCGTCTCGCCCATCAGACAGGCGGCGTCGAACCCGCGGCGACCGCCGAGTCCCAGCACGAGTCCGGAGACGCCGACGATGCCGCCGGCCGGCTCGTCCGCGCGGAACTCCACGCCGGCGTCTTCGAGGTCGTCGACGAGGTCGGCGTCGGAGACCGCGCCGAGCACCGTGTACTCCTCGACGAGTTCGCCGGTCGGGACGCCGCCGAGCGCGAACGCCCGGTCGGCGCCGAACTCCTCGGCGATGTCGAGGAACGTTGAGGTCAGCTTGTAGTGGCCGGCGTTCGACCCGGCCTGGTGGTCGCCGGTCAACACGAGCAGGTCGGCGCCGTCGGTCTCGACGGCGTGGAACTCCGCACAGGTCAGCTCCGCGACGCCCCCGTCATCGACGCTCACCTGCGGCGGGAACTCCGTGGCGTACACCCGGCGGACCAGTTCCCCGTCGAACTCCTCCAGCAGGTGCTCGGCCGCGAGTTTCCCCACGTGACCGACGCCCGGCAGCCCCTCGATCAACACCGGGTCGTCCAGCGCCGGCGTCGCGACCTCGTCGATCTCGATATCTTCCATACCGTGCCCGTCCGGGCGGCGGTCACAAGAGCGTGGCTATTCCGGTGGCTCCCGTGGTCGATCGGTACCCGGAAACTCCGCCGCCGGTGCCGCCGAGCGTCGAACGCCTACTCCGAGTCGCGTCGCCGCGCCCGCCGGCGGTACTCGCCGTAGGGGTCCTCGGGACCGAACGGGGCCGGCGCGCTGTTCTCGGTCGGGCCGTCGCACTCGGGACAGCGGTCGCCGAGCGCGTACACCGGCCGGTCGTGAACGGTCTCCCAGTTCGCGCAGACGCGGATATCTGATTTCACGGGAAGAAGGGGTCGTGTCCTCGGCCGCTCGCGGTTACTCGTCGTCTTCGCGCCGCTCGCGGTGGAACTCGCCGGCGCCGCCGGCGGTCTCGATCGACTCGCGGGCGCGCTCGGCGGCGGATTCGAGCTGCGCCTCCGCCGTCTTGTAGTTCGGCGCGCGGACCTTGATCCGGTACTCGGGCGATCCCACGTAGCCGACGTCGAGCTCGACGCCGTCCGGGATCTCGCCGTTCCCCTCGGCGGCCGCGAGCGCGTCGCGCACGTCGTCGACGCCGTCGGGGGCCGCCGACTCGAGGTCGACGTACCCCGTCACGTCGACGTACGGGACGGAGACGTTATCGCGGGCGGCCGTGACGATCGCGTCGACGGTGTCGTCGTCGACGTCGACGTCTTCGAGCGCCTCGTCGCCGCTGATCGCGGCCGCCTCGAAGGCGTCGTAGAGGCTCTCGTACTCGACGAGAAGGGCGTTGGCGACCGCGGTGTAGCGGTCGTCGTCGACGTCCTCGCCGAGCGCGATGAGCATCCAGTTGTCCGCCTTCTGGGCGTTCTTCCAGTCCTGGATCGTCTCCTTGCGCTGGTGCTCGTTGACGTCTTTGATCGAGAGGTCGATCTGGTTCGACGACTCGTCGATCTCCAGCACCTTCGCGACGACCGTCTGTCCCTCGCGGACGTGGTCGCGGACGTTCTTGATCCAGCCGGAGGCGACCTCGCTGATGTGGCAGAGACCGCGCTTGTCCTCGTACTCGTCGAGGTCGACGAACACGCCGAAGTCCGCGATCTCGTCGACGTCGCCGACCACCAGCTCGCCGGGTTCGGGCCAGCCGCTGTACTTCATGACGGAGCGGTGAGGCGGTTACCGCGCCTCAACGGTTTCGACGATCTCGCCGTGAAGCTCCGCCTCCCCGCCGGTAGGGGTCGCGAGGGTCGTGCCGCAGACCGCACACGACACCGTCGAGGAGGCCTTGCCGAAGACGACCTGTTCGTTCTCGCAGTCGCCGCAGGCGACGCGGTGGAAGTCTCCCGCCATGCTTACTCCTGGAACGTGAGACGGCCGGCGCGCCATCCCTCGCGCATGTGGGCCTTCCCGCAGTCGCCGCAGCGGTACTTCAGGTGGGTCTTCTTCGTCGGCTTGTCGCCACCGGGCACCTTCGAGTACCCGCCGGCGTTGCCGATCGTCGCGAGCGCGCGGCGTCGCTGCCGAGCGTCGCGTTTCATTCCGGTCGCGCGACCCGATCGAACCTTCTCCACCTCGTGCTCGTGGTGGGAGTCGCAGTGGGGGCAGTACGTGTTGAAGCGGCGTGGCATTTCCATGGATATCGACCTTGAAACGCGGTTCGTCGCCGACGCTTAAAACGGGTTTGGTCTGGGCGCGCGCGAGTCGGCGCGTTCCCCGGTCTCGTGCTCTCGCGGCTACGTGTCTCCCGTTCGTCCCTCCCACTCCGCGACCGCCCGCACCGGCGACCCGTCCCCGTCGCGAAGCCGGAGCGGGAAGGCGGACAGCCGGAATCGGGTCGGGAGGTCGTCGAGTTCACAGAGGTTCTCAACGATCGGGAGCGAGTCGCCCAGTAGCACGTTGTGAGCGGGAGTGCCGTCGGGTTCGTCGCCTCGCGCGTTCGAGGGAGGGTCAGCGTCGCCTCCCGCGCTCGGCGTCGGATCCGGTCCGAACGTGTCGAGACCGACAGCGACGCCCGCTGCCCGGCAGCGCTCGGCGGCCGCCGCGGTCAGGTACGGGTGATCGCGGTACCGGTCGGTCCCCCAGTGCGAGGCCCAGCCGGTCCGGAGAACCAGGAGGTCGACCTCGGCGCCGAGCGCGGTCGGTTCGGGCAGCGCCCCGGGTTCGATTGCTTCCCGCGGCTCCAGCGGTCGGAGGTCGACGAGGCGGGCGTCGAACGCGAACGACCCGACGCCGAGTTCGTCGACCGTCTCGCTGCCGGGAATCGTGTGTCGCGGCGCGTCGACGTGCGTTCCCGCGTGGGTTCCGGTCCGGAGTTCGCTCGTCGCGTAGCCGTCGGTCTCGTGGGTCGCGTCGGGCGCGAGCGTCACGTCGGGGTCGCCCGGGTAGGTGGGCATGCCCGTCTCGATCGGTCGCGAGAGGTCGCGGAACACGGCCGTCGGTCGGGCCGCGGCGCGGTTAAGTCGGTCGCCGTCGCTCGCCCTGCGCCGGGGGTAGTCGGTCGCCGTCGCCCGCTGCGGTTCCGCGGCCCGAACGTATTTCCTCGGTCCGCCGCTGTGTCGGTTCATGTCGGAACTGCCGCTGGACGCGTACTACGATCTGACCCAGATCGGCGAGGTCGCCGTCTCACCGACCGGCGACCGCGTCGCCTTCACCGCGACCGAGTACGACCAGGCCGCCGACGAGGCGGTCTCCTCGCTGTTCGTCGCCCCGACCGACGGCTCCCGCGAGCCGCACCGGCTGACGAGCGCGTCGGGCGCCTCCGCGCCGACGTGGGGACCGGACGGCGACCGCCTCGCGTTTCTGGCGGCCCGCGAGCGCGACGCCGAGCGACGGGTCGGCTGGCGCGACCGAGACGAGGAGGGGGACGCCGAGGACGCCGCGGACGACGGGGAAAGCACCGAGGACGACGAGGAGGGCACAGAAGACGAGGACGACGAACCCCTCGCAAACGGCGACGAGGAACCGAAACCGCAGGTGTGGGTGTTCGACCTCGCGCTCGGCGGCGACGCCCGGCAGGTCACGGAGCGCGACGAGGGCGTCGCCGGGTTCGACTGGTCGCCCGACGGCGACCGACTGGTGATCGAGTCGCGCGACCCGACCGACGAGGAGTCTGAGTACCTCGATCAGGTGCGTGAGGAGGACGGTCCCATCGAGACGACCCGGCTCCAGCACAAGGTGAACGGTGTCGGCTGGACCGACGACGTGACGCGGTACCTGTTCGTCGTCGACCTCGACGACCCCGAGAGCGACCCCCGCCGACTCGACGACGCGTACGGCGGCGGGGCCTTCGAGGACCTCGCCGGGATGGACCCCGCGTGGGGCGAGGGCGGCCGGATCGCGTTCACCGCCTGTCGCCTCGACCGCCCGGACGACACCACCGTTCGCGACCTGTACGTCGTCTCGCCCGAGGGCGGCGATGCGGAGCGGCTCACGGGCGGCGACCTCTCCCACGGCGCGCCGGCGTGGCGCCCCGACGGGAGCGGGATCGCGACGGTCGCGAGCGACCCGGAGGACCCGCCCGCCCCGGCGGAGGTGTACCTCGTGGACGAAAACGGCGGCGGGGCCGCTTCGCTCACCGCGGACCTCGATCGAACGGTCGCCCGCGGCGGAGAGCCGATGTGGGTCGACGGCGCGATATACGTCCGGATCGCGGACGAGAGCAGCACTCGCTTGGCCCGCGTCGAGACCGATGGCACGACGGAGCGCGTCTTCGAGGCGCAGGGGCGCGACCGCGCGATGGCCGCCTTCGATGTCGCCGACGACGGGGAGACCGCGGTGACGGTCCTCTCGGACCCGGAGGACGGGAGCGACCTGTACGCGGTCGATGTCGACGACCTCGACGCGGGGACCGATGGGGGCCGCGCAGGTGACGACGCGTCCGCCGAACCGGACTCCTTCCGGCGGCTCACCCGCGTCAACGAGTCGCTCGTCGACGAGTTCTCGATGCCGGAGGCCCGCCGCGTCGAGTGGGAATCCGACGGCTGGACGCTCGACGGCGTGCTCTACCACGACCCGGAGGTCGATCCGGAGGACGGCGACCACCCGCTGGTGGTGGCGATCCACGGCGGCCCGATGTCGTACGACGAGCCGGTGTTCAGCTTCGGCCACGCCGCCCTGACGAGCCGGGGCTACCTCGTCTTCCGCCCGAACTACCGCGGCGGCACCTCCCGCGGTCGGGAGTTCACCGCCGAGTTAACCGGCGCGTGGGGGACCGCCGAGGTCGACGACATCGCGGCGGGCGTCGAGTCGCTGGCGGAGCGCGGCTGGGTCGACCCCGACCGCGTCTTCGGCCACGGCTTCTCCTACGGCGGCATCGCGCAGGGGTTCCTCGTCACGCAGGAACCGGAGCTGTTCGCGGCGGCGGCGCCGGAGCACGGCATCTACGACCTCCGGTCGGCGTTCGGCACGGACGACACCCACGTCTGGCTGGAGGCGGAGTTCGGTCTCCCGTGGGAGAACCCCGAGGCGTACGACGCGTCGACCGCGGTGCTGGACGCCGGGAACATCGAGACGCCCCTGCTGGTGATGGCGGGCGGCGAGGACTGGCGGTGCCCCTCCTCGCAGTCGGAGCAGCTGTACGTCGCGGCCCGCAAGCAGGGGATCGACGCGGAGCTGGTCGTCTACCCGGACGAGCACCACAACATCGGCGACCCCGACCGCGCGATCCACCGGCTGGAGAAGATCCTCGACTGGTACGAGACCCACGACCCGGCCGTCGAAGTCGAGGACGACGACTGAGGCGCGGCGAGGTAGTTCGGCCGATGTCTCCGGCTTTAGTGTTCGACGAACTCCACGAGCACGCCGCCCGTCGATCGCGGGTGAAGAAAGGCGACCTCGTGGCCCCACGCGCCGGGACGCGGCTCCTCGTCGACGAGGTCGATCCCGAGGTCACGCGCGTCGTCGAGCGCGGCCGGGAGGTCGTCGACCGCGAGCGCGACGTGGTGAACCCCCGGTCCCTCGCGGTCGAGGTAGTCGGCGATCGTCCCGCCGGCGTCCGGTTCGAGCAGCTCGAAGTAGCCGCCGCCGTCGAGTTCGAGGAAGACGACGCGCATCCCGTCGAACGTCTCCTCGTGGGCGACCGGGGCGTCGAGCAGGCCGCCGAACAGGTCGGCGAGGGCGGTGGCGTCGCGCGTCGCGACGCCGATGTGATCGAAGCGCATGGCGACACGTCGCGGCGCGGAGCACATAAATGACGGCGGGCGTCGCGACGAGGTCGGAAGACGGGACCGACGGCGTCGGACCGCTCCGACGGTCGCGGAACCTGGGTTCGCCGATGGAAAGAGTTGGGTATCCCGGGAGACAACTGCGACGCGGGACTCCGCGTGAGCGATCAGAACACCGACACGGCGTTAGAACAGAAGTCGTCGCGGACGATCCTCGACTCCATCCTCGACAGCGCGCTCCACGAGCTGAACCGGGAGCGGTCCGGGCTGCTCCTCTCCGGGCTGTCCGCGGGACTTGACATCGGCTTCGGCCCGCTGATGATGGCGGTAGTGCTGACGCTCTCACCGGGGGGTTACGGGGACTTGGGGACCGAACTGCTGCTCGCAAGCGTCTACTCCATCGGCTTCATCTTCGTCATCCTGGGCCGCTCGGAGCTTTTCACCGAACACACGATGCTCGCCGTGATCCCCGTGTTGGACGGACAGGCTTCCCTCGGACAGCTGGGTCGGCTCTGGGGGTTGGTGTACGCCGGGAACGTCCTCGGCGGGCTGTGTTTCACCCTGCTCGCCGTGCTCTTGACCCCCGGACTCGGCGTCGTCGAGCCGGCGGCCTTCGAGGCCATCGCGCACAAGCTCGTCAGCCACGACCTCCAGTGGCTGTTCGTCGGCGGGATCTTCGCCGGGTGGCTGATGGGGCTGCTGGCGTGGCTCATCACGGCGGCACAGGAGACGACCGGTCGGCTGCTCCTCGTGTTAATCGTGACCGGCACGATCGGGATGCTCCATCTCCCCCACTCGATCGCCGGCAACGTCGAGGTGCTGTTCGGGCTGTTCACCTCGCCCGCGATCACGGTGGCCGACTACCTCTCATTCCTCGCGCTCGCGACCGTCGGCAACGCCGTCGGCGGCGGGATATTCGTCGCGGCGCTGAAGTACGGGCACGTGGTTCGCGGAGCGAGCTGAGCCGCGGCGCCCCGCGACCGCCCCGTCACCGCCCCGGCTTGTACTCGCCGAACTCGTCGCGGAGCACGTCCGAGATCTCCTGGACCGTCGCGTACGCCTTCACGGCGTCGACGACGTGGGGCATCACGTTCTCGGTTCCGCGCGCGGCCTCGCGGAGTCCCGCGAGCGCGTCGTCGACCGCGTCGTCGTCGCGGTCGGCCTTCACCTCGTTCAGGCGGTCGCGCTGGTTCTGTTCCTGGTCGGGGTCGACCTCCTCGAGGTCCATCTCCGGCTCCTCGTCGACCTCGAACTCGTTGACGCCGACGATGATCCGCTCGCCCTCCTCGATCTCCTGTTGGCGCTCGAAGGCGACGTCCTGGATCTGCCGCTGGACCCACCCGCTCTCGACGGCCTCCAGCATGCCGCCGCGGCGGTCGACCTCCTCTGAGATCTCGAACGCCTCCTCCTCGATCCCGTCGGTGAGGTCCTCGACGTAGTACGACCCCGCGAGCGGGTCGATCGTGTCGGCCGCCCCCGACTCGTGGGCGAGGATCTGCTGGGTGCGGAGCGCGGTGCGGACGGACTTCTCGGTCGGTAAGGCGAGCGCCTCGTCTTTCCCGTTCGTGTGGAGGCTCTGGGTGCCGCCGAGGACCGCGGCGAGCGCCTGATACGAGACGCGGACGACGTTGTTCTCGATCTGCTGGGCGGTAAGCGTCGAGCCGCCGGTCTGGGTGTGGAACTTCAGCTGCTTCGATTTCGGGTTGTCGGCGTCGAACCGCTCGTCCATGATCTGCGCCCACATCCGGCGCGCGGCGCGGAACTTCGCGGCCTCCTCGAAGATGTTGTTGTGGGCGTTGAAGAAGAAGGAGAGCTGCGGGGCGAACTCGTCGACGTCGAGACCGGCGTCGATCGCGGCCTCGACGTACTCGACCCCGTCGCCGAGGGTGAAGGCGATCTCCTGGGCCGCGGTCGACCCGGCCTCGCGGATGTGGTACCCGGAGATGGAGATGGTGTTGAAGCTGGGAGTCTCGGCCGCGCAGAACTCGAAGATGTCCGTGATCAGCCGCATCGACTGCTTCGGGGGGTAGATGTAGAGGTTCCGCGCGATGTACTCCTTCATGATGTCGTTCTGGATCGTCCCGCGGAGCTGGTCGCGCGGGACGCCCTGCTTGTCGCCCATCGCGACGTACATCGCGAGCAGCACCGCGGCGGGGGCGTTGATCGTCATCGACGTGGACACCTCGTCGAGCGGGATGCCGTCGAAGACGGTCTCGAAGTCGTCGAGGGTGTCGATGGCGACGCCCGACCGGCCGACCTCCCCCTCGGCCATCGCGGCGTCGGAGTCGTACCCCATCTGCGTCGGGAGGTCGAACGCCATCGACAGCCCCGACGACCCCTCGTCGATGAGGTACTGGAAGCGCTCGTTCGTCTCCGCGGCGGTTCCCATCCCGGCGTACTGGCGCATCGTCCACAGGCGCCCCCGATCGGATCGTCGAGTAGACGCCCCGGGTGTACGGCTCCTCGCCGGGGTAGCCGAGATCCTCGCGGTAGTCCGTCTCGGCGTCGGCGGGCGTGTACAGCGGGTCGACCTCCTGGCCGCCGGTGTCGGTAGTGAACGTCTCCTCGCGCTCGCCGAACCGGTCGACCGTCTCGCCGTAGGTGCCCGCCTCCCACGACTCCTTGGCCTCCCGGATCGCGGCGAGTTCCTCAGGGTCGTACATTACTAAATCGGTCGACCGAGCGGGACTTAACAGTTTTCAGGCCCGGGTCGGTGCGGCGGGCGGGAGCGGAGCGGATCGACCGTGGCGATTCGGCGCGCCCGGCCCGCCGATCCGATTTAAGTGTCACGCGTCCGAGACGCTGGTATGGACGTGCTCACGGAGCCCGCGCGTCGCTTCCTCGCTGCGACGGCGCCGGAACACACCGAGATCCAGGCGGAGATGGCCGACCTCGCGGACGAGTGGGGGTTCCCGATCATCGGTCCCGAGGCGGGGGCGGTCCTCCGCCTGCTGGCGCGGCTGACGGACGCGGACCGCGTCTTCGAGTTCGGTTCCGGGTTCGGCTACTCCGCTACCTGGTTCCTCCGGGGCGGCGCCGAGCACGTGGTCTGTACCGAGTTCGACGCCGACGAGGCCGAGCGCGGCGCCGCGTTCGCCGCCGACGGCGGCTACGCCGAGAGCGTCACCTTCGAGGTCGGCGACGCGATGGAGACGGTCGACCGCTACGACGGACCCTTCGACGCGGTCCTGATCGACCACCAGAAGGGCCGGTACGCCGACGCCTACCGGACGGTCCTCCCGAAGGTCCGGTCGGGGGGCGTGATCGTCGCCGACAACATCGCGCGCGGCCCGATCGACTTCGAGGCCCTCGTCGCGCACTTCGAGGCGGGCGAACCGCTCCCGGACGCCGCGGTCGACGAGGAGACACGCGGCATCGGCGAGTACCTGGGGACCGTCCGCTCGGACGACGCCGTCGAGACCGCGGTCCTCCCCGTCGGCTCCGGGATCGCCGTCTCGACGGTCGTCGGGTGAACTCGAACGAAACGGTTATCATGTCGGATTGGAAACACCATCATAGATGAGCGGAGGGACCGGAGCCGACGGGACCGACGCCGGACGGGAGCGACCGATTGTCCGCGTCCTCGTCGTCGACGACGAACCCGAGTTCGCGGACGAGACGGTCTCGGCGCTGGAACGGCGCCGCGATCGGATCGACGCGGCGACTGCCGAGAGCGCGTCGTCGGCGCTCGACGCGCTGTCGTCGTCCTCGTTCGACTGCGTCGTCTCGGGGTTCGAGCTGCCCGAGACCGACGGGGTCGAGCTGCTCGAAACCGTCCGCGAGCGACACGGCGACCTCCCCTTCGTGCTGTTCACCGGAGCGGGGTCCGAAGCCGTCGCCAGCGCCGCGGTCTCCGCGGGCGTCGACGAGTACGTCCGCGGGGAGACGCCGGACCGGTACGACCGGCTGGCGACCGCCGTCGACGAGGTCGTCCCACGCACGCGGAGCGAGCGCCGGATCGCCGAGCACCTCGACCGGATCTCCGACGCGTTCTGCGAGGTCGACGGCGACTGGCGGGTGACGCACCTTAACGACCGTGCGACCGACATGATCGACCTCGACGCCGACGAGCTCCTCGGAGAGCGTATCTGGGACCTCTTCCCGAGACCGTCGGCACGGACGGCGAGGCGACGCTCCGCGAGGCCGCGGCGACCGGCGACCCCGTGCGGTTCGAACAGTACGTCGACCGGCTCGGGGCCGACCTCGCCGTGAACGCGTATCCGACCGGCGACGGTCTCGCGCTGTACTTCCGCGACGTGACGGAACGGCGGGAGCGCGAGCGCGAGCTCCGAGAGCTCTCAGAGCGCCTCCAGCTGGCCGTCAAGGGGGCCAACGTCGGCGTCTGGGACTGGGACGTTCAGACCGACGAGGTCCGGTTCGACGAGCAGTGGGCGGCGATGCTCGGATGCGATCGCGAGGAGATCGAGTTCGATCTCTCCTCGTGGGAGGACCGCGTCCACCCGGACGACCTCAGCTCGGCGTGGGGCGCCATCGAGACCCACTTCGCCGGGAAGACCGACCTCTACCAGTGCGACTACCGGATGCGGTCGAAGTCCGGCGAGTGGAAGTGGATCCGTGACCGCGGCCGTGTCGTCGAGCGGACCGACGACGGCGAGCCGCGTCGCGCCGTCGGTATCCACATCGATGTCACCGAGGAGAAGGCGCGCGAGCGGGAGCTGGAGCGGTACCGTCGCATCGTCGACGAGCTGCCCGAGTCCGTCTGCGTCTACGACGCCGACGGCCGGTTCGCGCTCGTCAACGACCACGCCGCCGACGTGTACGGCACCGCTCCCGAGGCGCTCGTCGGAGCGGAGAGCCGCCTCGTCGAGCGGATCCGAGCGGAGAGCGACGGCGACCCGTTCGAGGCGCTCGTCGACGGCGACCGCGACTCGCTGACCGGAACGAGGGAGCTCGATCTGCCGACGAAGTCGGACGCCATCGTCGACTACGCCCTGACGCGGCTCGTCATCGACGGCGAGTTCGACGGGGTGCTCGGTATCTCCCGCGACGTGACCGACGAGCGGCGGCGACAGCGGCGGCTCGAACACACCTCCGCGCGGCTGGAAGCGCTGTTCGAGCGCTCCCCGGACATGATCGACATCCACGACGAGGCGGGGGAGATCGTCGACGCCAACCGGGCGATGACGAACGAGCTGGGGTACGACCGAGACGAGGTCGTCGGCATGGACGTGTGGGAGGTCGACGACGGACTCGATCCGGAGGAGGGCGTTCGGCTCTGGGACGGCCTGGAGATGGACGAGACGGTTCGGCTGGAGACGTCGTTCGCCCGCGCCGACGGCTCGACGTTCCCCGTCGAGGTCCACGTCAGGCGTATCGACGTTCGCGGCGAGGACCGCTTTCTGGCGAGCAGCCGCGACATCTCCGAGCGCAAGGCGTACGAGCGCCGCATCGAACGCGAAAACGAGCGCCTAGACGAGTTCGCGTCGATCGTCTCACACGACCTCCGGAACCCGCTCAACGTCCTCTCCGGGTACCTCCGGCTCGCCCGCGAGACGGGGACCGACTCGTACTTCGACCGCTGTGAACGCGCGCTCGACGAGATGGAGCGGCTGATCGACGACGTGCTCGCGCTCGCAAAACAGGGCGAGACGGTCGGGTCGTTCGAGCGCGTCCACCTCGGCGAACTGACCGCCGCGTACGGCGACGAGGCGTTCGGCTCGACCGGCGGCGAGGACCCGTTCGGGGGGATCGAGGACACGGAGGGCGGTGCGGAGGGACCGCCGATCGAGATCGCGGTCGAAACCGACAGCGAAATCTGCGCCGACCCCGGGCGCGTCCGCCAGCTCCTCGGGAACCTGTTCCGGAACAGCGTGGAACACGGCTCCACGGACAGTGGCGCGGAGCCGGCCGACGCCGACGAACACGGCGTCGAGCGCGTCGTCGTCGGCGACCTGCCCGACGGCTTCTACGTCGAGGACGACGGACCGGGGATCGATCCGGACCAGCGCGACAGGGTGTTCGAGAGCGGCTACACCACCTCCGAGACGGGCACCGGCTTCGGTCTCTCGATCGTCCAGCGCATCGCCGAGGCGCACGGCTGGGAGGTCGCGGTCACCGAGGGCGACCGCGGCGGCGCCCGCTTCGAGTTCACCGGGATCGACCGGCCGGAGTCGACCGCCGAGGAGGCGGAGTCGACCGCGGGAGAGGTCGAGTCCCGGGACTGAGCGATCGAGCCGCGAGCGAAAAGACGGCGGAGCCTGCGGTCCGGCTCAGAACGCGCCGGGGTAGACGCTGATGTCGGCGTGGAGTCCCTCGCGGAGCGCGCTGTGGACGTGACAGATGCCCTCGGCGCGCTCGGCGATGTCGGCGGCGGTCTCGTCGTCGAGGTCGGTCTCGACGTGGACGTCGAACGCGATCGATTCGAGGTCGTCGTCCTCGTCGAGTTCGGCGCTCGCGTCGATCTGGATCTTGCCCAGTTCCTCCTCGCCGCGCTGGCTCCCGCCGACGCGGAACGCCGGAAGGTAACAGGAGGCGTACGTCGCGACGAGCGTCGCGTTCGGGTTCGGTCCCGTCTCGTCGGTCGCGTCGATCTGGAGGTCGAACTCGCCGACCTGGCTGGTGCTGGCGTACCCTTCTTCGGAAACGGTGGACGTCTCGATATCTGCCATAGTCGAGTGTTGGTTCGGTCTCGCGCGGATAAAGGCTATCGGCATCGGCACGTCGAGGACGCACCGAGCCGCGGCGCGACGCCGGTCGGTCGCGGTCAGCGACGCGTCAGTCGTCTGTTCGCGGCCGCCGCCGCGTCAGTCGTCGCCCGGCGCGTCCGCCGTCATTCCGGTCGCGCCCCGGAGGTCGGCCTCGATCGCCTCCAGGGTCCGGCCATTGGTCTCGGGGACGGTGCGGTAGGTGAACAGCAGCGCGACGACGCTACAGGCGCCGAACAGCCAGAACGTCAGCGGCGTGCCGATCCCGTCGAGCAGCACGGGGAACGACAGCGTCACCGCGAGGTTCGCGAGCCAGTTGGCGACGGTCACGATCCCCATCGCGCTCCCGCGGACGGCGAGCGGGTAGATCTCGGAGATCAGCAGCCAGAACACCGGCCCGAGTCCGATCGCGAAGAACGCGACGAACGAGATGAGCGTGAGTGTCGCCAGCCAGCCCAACCCGCCGGTCGGATCGGCGAACTGGAAGACGAGCCCGGCGACGGTGAGCGACCCGATCATCCCGCCGGTCCCGACGAGCAGGAGCGGGCGTCGCCCGACCCGGTCGACGAGGAGGATCGCGACGACCGTCATCACGACGTTGACGGTGCCGATGAACACCGACGCGAGGATCGACTGCGAGCTTCCGAACGCGGTCGACTCCAGGATCGTCGGCGCGTAGTACATCACGGCGTTGATCCCGGTGATCTGCTGGAAGATCGCGAGCCCGAGACCGACGATCAGCGCCGGGCGCATCCACGGGCTGAGGAGGTCGCGGACCCCGCTGTCGGACTGGGCCTCGACGGTGGTTTCGATCTCCGACAGCTCCGACTCGATGTCGCCGTCGCGCGTGCGACGGAGGACCGCGCGGGCCTCGTCGGTCCGGCCCTGTTCGTAGAGCCACCGCGGGCTCTCGGGCATCCGGATCATCCCGGCCGCGAGCACGACCGCGGGGATCATCCCCGCGCCGAGCATGATCCGCCACGACCCGGAGCCGGAGAAGGCGTAGTTGACGAAGTACGACGAGAGGATCCCTACGGTGACCATCAGCTGGTTCAGCGACGTGAGACCGCCACGGACCGAGGGCGGCGCGATCTCGGAGATGTACAGCGGACCGACGATCGACGCGAACCCGATGGCGATCCCGTCGATCATCCGTCCCGCGACGAGCACCTCGACGGTCGGCGCGACCGCCATGAGGAACGAGCCGAGGAAGAACACCCCGGCGGAGACCAGGATGAATCGCTTGCGACCGATGCGGTCGGATATCTGTCCGCCGACGGCCGCACCGGCGGCCGCGCCGACCATCGCGCCGCTAACGACGATCCCCTCCACTAGGGGACTCAGCTCGAAGGTGGTGTCGATGAAGAGGATGGCACCCGAGATGATCCCCGTGTCGAACCCGAACAGGAGTCCGTTGAGCGCTGCGAGCGCGGAGACGATGTACACGAACCGTCCGCCGTCCCCCCGGATCACAGCCCGCATATCAGCGGTTGACATGGTGTACCAATTCGGTCCTAACCAACTTTTATTTAGAAGACTTTTGGTTTATTATTAATTTAAATACATCCAATATATTTGTGCTGACAACGATATACGAAATCTACACTCAGCTACCTAATATTTATTCAGATTCGAATAGTATTCTACAACCGGTCGCCGGCGATGTCGCCTCGCCGCGTCGAACGGAGACCGCACGCGGACCTCGCGCTCCGCGATCACGTCGTCGCCTCGAAAAAGCGACCGTCGCCGCGCGTCGCGCCAGCCGCGTCGGATCAGACTGGCATCCGGAGCGTCGCCGCGCTACTCGAGCGTGTACGTCTCGTCGCCGTCGAGGACGACGGGCTCGGCTGCGGCGCCCGCGGCCTTCACCTCGTTAACGAACTCGCGCGTCTCGATCTCGATCGGCCCGAACGAGTCGTAGTCCGATCGGGAAGACGACGTCGGCGCCCACCCAGTCGGCGGCGATACCGGCGCCCGCGGGACCCATCGTGAAGTGGTCACCGGCGGGCAGCGCGGCCGCGTCCGGTTCGAGGTACGGCGCGATCACGTCGACCATCTCGGACATCAAGCCCGTGTCGCCCGCGTGGTAGAACGTGGTACAGTCGGCGTCGGACTCCTGGGTCGGCTTCTTGTCGCCGATGACGAACCCGGTCGGCATCCCGGCGGAGGTGCCGTACCCGGTGTCGATGCCGTTCGAGTGGTCCGCGCGGACCATCGTCACCCACGCGTCGCCGACCTCGACGGTGCCGCCGATGTTCATCCCGCCGGCCGGGAGCGTGTGTTCGTGGCCGAAGTTCTCCTGAACGTAGCTGGTCAGTTCCGGGGTCGCGACCACGGTGGCTCCCTCGAACCGGTCGGCGTCGGCGATGTGGTCGGTGTGCCCGTGGGTCAGGAGGAGGTAGTCGGGGTCCAGCTCCTCGGGGTCGACGTCGGTCTTCGGGTTGTCGAAGAACGGGTCGATGAGCAGCTCCGTGTCCTCGACGACGACGTGCCACGTGGAGTGGCCGTGCCAGGTGAGTTCCATGGTTCGTTCGGTACATCTCGGCGAGCGGTAATAAAACTCGACGCCGCAGAATCCGTCGCCCGGCGGCGAAAGCAATTAACCGGGACGAGCGCGAACCCTCGGGTGAATGCCCTCCGAGACCAGCGATCCGGACGGTCCCTCCGCCGCGTGTCCGGCCTGCGGTGAGGCGGTGCCCGCCGGGGCGAGCTTCTGTCCCGACTGCGGCGCCGACCTCGGCGACCCCACCGACCCCGCGTACTGCGCCGAGTGCGGCGAGGCGTTCGACGACGACGACCGCTTCTGCTCGAACTGCGGCGCGTCGCGGTCGGGCGGCGGCTCGACCGCGGTCGCGTCCGACCCGTCGACCGACGCATCGCAGCGGTCCGGCGGCGCGGACTCGTCCCCGTCGCGTTCGTCGTCGTCTCCGGGAGAGAGTCTGCGCTCCTTTCGCCGCCGGGTTCAGGACCACCTCGACGCCGGGTGGGAGATCGAGCGGGACGACGGCGACCGGGTCGTCCTCGTCGACAGGGGGATCGGCTCCGTCGGCGTTCACATCCTCCTGTTCGTGTTCACCAGCGGGATCGGGAACCTGCTGTACGGCTGGTGGCACTACTCCAAGCTGGCGGAGCGCCGCCGGCTCGTTCGCGGCGACGAGACGCCCGCGCGCGCTCCCACTTCCGGTCGCGAGGGAGAGACGTGGGTGGAGATCGTCTCCGCGTACATGATAACTGCGTTGCTGCTGCTGATCGGTGGCCTGATCACGTTCCTCGCGGCGACGAGCAGTTCCCCGCCCGCTGCGCTGATCGGACTCGCGTTCGCCGGACTCGGACTCGGCGTGGCCCCGCCGGTGCGCCGACGGCTCGACCGCCGGCACGGGATCACCAAGTTCGGCCGACAGAAGACGGTCGACCATCGAGTTGTTCGCCCGCCGGAGTCCGTCGACGAGACCTGCGTCGTCTGCGGCGAGGAGTTCGAGCGCGGCCTCGTCAGGCGGCGCCGAGACGAGACGGTCGTCGCCGGCGTTCCGGTCCGCACCCACTCGATGCGCCACAACCACTACTGCGCCGACTGCGCGCGGTCCGAGGTGTTCGGCGACCGCGTCGGCGCGCCGTCGCTCGACGAGCTCGCGGACGACACGGGCGCAGTCGACGACGGAGATTCGGGCGCAGTCGACGACGGAGATTCGGGCGCAGTCGACGACGATGTCGCGGATGGTTCGGCCCGGGAACCGACGGGCGATCCGTCGGACGGGGCGACCGACTCGGTCCGCGAGGCGACCGACTCGGCCGAGTGATACGGCGGGGGCAGGACCGCCATCGTCGTCGATTGCCTCTCCGGGAACCCTTTTCGGGCGGCCGCCCAATCGCACTCGTATGTACCGCGCACGGTTCCGCGACCCGGCCGGATCGATCCGCGAGGGCGAGTACGACCCGGCGACCGACACGGTCGCCTTCGGCGGCGACGAGTACGCGTTCTCCGACCCCGCGATCGACGTGCTCGCGCCGACCGACCCCTCGAAGATCGTCTGTATCGGCCGCAACTACGCCGACCACGCCGCCGAACTCGGCAACGACGTGCCCGACCGCCCGATGCTCTTCCTGAAGCCGCCGAACGCGGTGGCGAGCCACGGCGACACCGTGACAGTCCCCGCCGGCAAAGACCGGATCGACTGGGAGGCGGAGTTCGCGGTCGTGATCGGCGAGCAGTGCAAGGCGGTCGACGCCGAGGACGCGATGGACGTGGTCGCGGGATTCACCTGTATGAACGACGTGTCGAACCGCGACGACCAGAACCGCGAGCAGAACTGGGTGCGCGGGAAGGCGTTCGACGGCGCCGCCCCGCTGGGTCCGGTCCTTGCGACGCCCGACGAGGTGCCCGCCGACGCGAGCGTCGAACTCCGCGTCAACGGCGAGACGAAGCAGTCGAGCGACCGCGAACACATGATCTTCGACGTGCCGACGCTGATCGAGGAGATCACGACGTACCTCACGCTCGAACCCGGCGATGTCATCGCGACGGGCACCCCCGAGGGCGTCGGCGCGCTCTCCGACGGCGACACCGTCGAGGTTGAGATCGAGGGCGTCGGCACCCTCGAACACGACGTTCGCGTGCCCTGAGCGCCGCGGCGGTCGCCCTCGCTCGCGGCGCTGAGCGGGCCGACCCGGTCGGCCGCCAAGACCACGCTTAAGCCCGCCGCCCTCCGACTCCCGGGCATGCGACCACGGGATCTCTCCGATCACTCGCCGTACGTACCCGGGCGGGGCGTCGAGGAGGTCGCCCGCGAGCGCGGGCTCGACCCCGACGACCTCATCAAGCTCTCCTCGAACGAGAACCCGCACGGCCCGAGTCCGGCGGCCGTCGAGGCGATCCGCGAGCACGCCGACCGGGTGAACCAGTACCCGAAGTCCTCGCACACGGACCTCACCGCCAAGCTCGCCGAGAAGTGGGGCGTCGACGACGAGCAGGTGTGGGTGTCGCCGGGCGCCGACGGCTCGATCGACTACCTCTCGCGCGCCGCCTTGGAGCCGGGCGACGAGGTGCTGGTGCCGAGTCCCGGCTTCGCCTACTACGCGATGTCGTCGCGGTACCACCACGGCGAGGTGACCGAGTACGACCTCTCACCCGCCGACGGGTTCGCGCAGGACGCGGAGACGGTGCTGAGCGCGTACGGCGGCGAGCGGATCGTCTACGTCACTTCGCCGCACAACCCCTCCGGCTCCACGATGCCGCTCGACGAGGTCGAGGCGATCGCGGACGCGACCGCCGAGGAGACGCTCGTCGTCGTCGACGAGGCGTACGGGGAGTTCGCCGACGTCGACAGCGCGATCCCGCTTGTCGACGAGCGCGACGACGTGGCGGTGCTTCGTACCTTCTCGAAGGCGTACGGTCTCGCCGGACTCCGGATCGGCTACAGCGTCGTCCCCGAGGCGTGGGGGGAGGCGTACGCCCGCGTCAACACGCCGTTCGTGGCGAACGAACTCGCCTGCCGGGCCGCGCTCGCCGCGCTCGACGACGACGAGCACGTCGAGCAGTCGGTCGAGACGGCCCGCTGGGCCCGCGAGTACATCGCCGACGAGCTGGACGCGCCGACCGTCGACTCCGCGGGCAACTTCGTGCTCGCCGCGGTCGGCGACGGCGAGCGCGTCGCTGAGGCGGCCCAGGAGCGCGGCGTGATCGTCCGCGACTGTACCTCGTTCGGACTCCCAGAACACGTCCGGATCTCGACCGGCACCCGCGAGGACACCCGCGAGGCGGTCGAGCTGCTCAACGAGACGCTGGCGGACCTCGAACTCGGTGTCCGCGCGTGAGCGACCGTTCTGACTCTGCTGACAGCGCCGACCGCGGTCGCGCCGACCGCGTCGCGGTCACGGGCACTCCCGGCACGGGGAAGTCGACCGCGACGGCCCTGCTCGAAGACGGGTACGACGTGATCCACCTCAACGACCGGATCAAGTCGGACGACGACCTCTGGACCGAGCGCGACGACGACCGCGACACGCTCGTCGCCGACCTCGATGCGGTCGCCGAGGAGCTCGGCGACTGGTCGGGCGTCCTCGACTCGCATCTCGCGCACCGGTTCGACGTGGACCGCGTGGTCGTGTTGCGCTGTCACCCGGAAAAGATCGAATCCCGGCTCGAAGCCCGGGGCGAGTCGCCCGAGACCGCCGCGGAAAACGCCGAGAGCGAGGCGCTCGACGTGATCCTCTCCGAGGCGGTCGCCGAACACGGCGCCGAGAACGTCTACGAGGTCGACGCCACCGACAGCGACCCCGAGGAAGTCGCCGACGCGATCCGGGCGGCGATAGACGGGGAGCGAGAGCCGAGCGCCGGCACCGTGAACTTCATCGATTATATATGAGCCGGCCGCGAGCGTCGGAACGTTAGATGACCCTCGACCAGTACCGCTCCGTGGCGGACCGCCTGCTCGGCCCGTGGGTGTCGGCGGCCGACAGGCTGGGTCTCTCGCCGGATCAGGTGAGCGTGATCGCCTTCCTCGTCGCGGTCGCGGCCGCCGGCTCCTTCGCCGTCGGGTCGGCCCCCCTCTACGCGGTCGGCGCGCTGCTCGTCCTCCTCAACGGCTGGCTCGACGTCGTCGACGGGGCGCTCGCGCGCCACCAAGGGGTCGCCTCCGACGGCGGCGACTTCCTCGACCACGTCCTCGACCGCTACGCCGACGTGGCGATCATCGCGGGGTTCACGGCCGGCGTCGAGGCGTACGCGCTCGGCTTCGCCGCCGTCACCGGCGTCCTCCTCACCTCCTACCTCGGCACGCAGATCCAGGCGGTCGGCATCGGCCGCGAGTACGGCGGGCTCCTCGGCCGGGCGGACCGCCTCGCGCTGGCGGGGATCGTGGGCGTCGTCGCCGCGGTGTACCCGTCGCCGATCGCCGCCGGACTGAACGTCGTCGGTCTCCTGCTGGCGCTGTTCGCCGTCGTGGGACACCTCACCGCGGTCCAGCGGTTCCTCGGCGCGTGGCGGGACCTGTAGGCGGTTCGGGAGTCCCGGAATCTGAACGCGGAGCCGAACACATTCGGACGAGAGACCATCCCCCTGTGGGCGCGTCCTCGATCCGAGAGATGGCCACCGAAATCGACCTGCGAGACCGGCCGGACGAGGAGGGCCGAGAACGGCTCCGCGACGCGCTCGACGCGGCCGAGACGGGTGAGGAGCTTCGTATCGTCGCCGACCGCGACGTCGACGTCGACCTGATCCGATATCAGATCGACCGCGGCCGCGACATCGAGTGGGAGTACGAGCAACCCGACGCGGAGACGCGCGAGGTCGGCGTCGTCGACCGCGGCGAACTCGACGGCGGGGCGCTGGGAACCGCCGACGTGCGCGACCTGCTACCGCAGCGCCGACACGAGGTGCTGCTCGCGGCGTTCGACCGCCTCGAACCGGACGAGGGGTTCGTGCTTGTGAACGACCACGACCCGAAGCCGCTGTACTACGAGCTCCAGTCGACCTACGGCGACGTCGTCGGCTGGGAGTACGCGAGCCGCGAGTCGAGCGAGTGGCGGGTCGAGATCCGGAAGACCGACGAGTCGACGGCCGCCGACTCGGACGCGTTCACGCGGTACGACGTCCGCGAGATCCCGAAGCCGGACCGTCACGAGACGATCCACCACCGCTACGGGATGATCCCCGACGGCGAGACGATGGAGATCGTCGCGCCCCACGAGCCGCGGCCGCTCCACGGGGAGTTCCGCGAGCGTTACGGCGACGCGTTCCGCTGGGAGGTGGTCGAGAAGGAACCCGGTCGGTGTCGCGTCCGGATCACGAAGACCGACGGGTCCGCCGCCGCGAGCGACGAGGCAGAGCACGAATCGGCGGCGGCCGACGACGGGACAGCGGCGTCGGGAGGGAGCGGTGGAGGTGCGGGCGCAGGCAGCGAGCCGCCTGAGGCCACCCGGAAACTGGACGTGCGCGACCTGCCGCCGGCGCAGCGTCACGAGGAGATATTCGACGCGTACGCCTCCCTCGGCGACGGTGACGGGTTCGTGCTGGTGAACGACCACGACCCGAAACCGCTGTACCACCAGTTCGAGGCCGAGGCCGGTCCCGAGTTCCACTGGGAGTACCGCAAGCAGGAGCCGGGCGAGTTTCGGGTGCTGATCGGAAAGAGCGAGGCCGGCGCTGAGGGTTCGCCCGTTTCCGAGGAGACGAGCGCCCCGTTCTGACCGATCCTCCGAATCCCGATCAGAACGGTGCGTCTGTCGAGCGGCTCTGTGCGCTCGCCTCCCCCGTTCCCCCCATCGGATTCGATCCGACGCCGACACGGTCGTCGGACTCGGACTGTACTTCGCCCGTTTCGAGGTATGCCTCCTCGAGCTCTACGAGGCGGTCGTTCACCGCCTCGCTCTGGTTGTCGCATCGGGGCCGCGCGAACCCGGACGAGGTCGTACTCGTGGCGGTCGGCGAGCCCGTTCCACGCGCGGAACGATCCGATCGTCAGCGTGTGCGTCTGCGGGCAGAACGGCGTCGTCGGCGTGAACTCCGCGCGGAGGACGCGGTCGAGGTCCCCTTCCTCGGGACCGTCGCCTCCGAAGGCGTCTCCGTCGACGTCGGCGGGACCAACGGCGTCCGCGGGGTCGCCGCGCTCGACGGCGTAGCGGAACCCGGCGTTCCCGTGGCGCGTGTCGAGGTTCAGCCGCGCGAGGTTGTAGTTGAACGTCATGTCGTACACCTTCCGCTCCTCGAAGCAGTCGCGCGTGAGCCGGTGGAACGCGAGGTGGTCGACGCCGTCGAGCACGTCGTGACCGTCGAGGAACTCCCCCGGCCGCGGGAGGTTGTCGGCGACGAACTCGTCGTACCCGTCGAACAGGTCGTCGTCGTCGGACCCGAAGGGAGACGGAAAACTGGGCATACTCGACCATCGTCTCCCGCCGGGGTATCCCTGACCCCGCAGATGTTCGGGCCGGCCCGGTTGTCGTCTCGGCGCGCCCCGCGAACATCACCGCCGAGACGAGGGAACGATTTAAAAGTGTCCGGTCGGAACGGGAGGTATGCCCACTTTCGAGCTGAACCTCTCGGACGACGTGTACGCGGAGTTTCAGCAGCTGGCCGACGAGGAGTTCGTCTCCGAGGAGCAGGCCGCGGAGGACCTCATCGCCTCCGGCATCGAGGCGTACAACGTGAGCGTCGTCGACGACGAGCCCCGCGACGAGATGCTCGACGGCGCCGAGAACAACATGTTCGACACCGCGGAGGACCCGGGCAGCATCGAGGACGACCGGCTGTAACGAACTCGGTCTCCCCGCCGGCCGGGGGCCCGGCGCGCTCTTTCTTCGACGCATCGCTCGTGACGCCGAGCCGCGGCTGTGCGAGCGCGACGGCGGTCGCCTCCGTACCGCATCGACGGCACAGCCGAAACGATTAAACCGTCTTCCTGAGAAATAGTAAGCAAACAGTAAATACAAATTCTCCGACACTATTTTCCGGGCGGAGCGGCTATCCGTGAGCGATGGATCCGAAAGAGGACGGCATCTCGCTCGATCCCGATCCGCGGTGGGAGGACCGATACGAGTCGGTGCGCGAACGAGTCGAGACCGTGTCGGACGACCGACTGCTCGACGTGTTCCACATCGGAAGTACCGCCATCCCCGACGTCCCGGGCAAGCCCGTGCTGGACGTCATGCCGATATACGCCGACACCGGCGGTATGCGGGCCGCCGCGGAGGGGCTCGCCGCGGCGGGGTTCGAACGCGAACACGACGACGACGACACGGTGGTCGTTATTCGGCGAGAGACGGACGGCGTCGTCGCCGTGCGGATCGGACACCGTCGACGCGGACCAGTGGCGGCCGATGCTGCTGTTTCGCGAGTACCTGATCGACCACCCGAGGGCGCGGGCGGAGTACGCCCGGGTCAAGCGCGACGCGGCTGCGAAACACGGCGACGACATGACGGCGTACACCGAGGCCAAGTTCGAGGTCGTTCGGTCCCTGACGCGGGAGGCCCGCGAGGCGGGCTACGAGGAGCGGCTCCCCGCGTTCGAGTGATCCGGAAGGCTGTCCCGAGGCCGACGTGGAGCCACCAAGCGATTTCCGCCCGACTCGTCCGCGGGACTCCGCGGAGTCGACGACCTCGAACCGGTCAGTACCCCAGCCCCAGTAGCCGGTTCGCCGACAGCGTCGCCAGCCCGAGCGCCATCACGCAGGCGAGCAGCCCGAACGCGACTGCCCAGCCCGCGGCGTCCGAGACGGTGCCGACGACGACGCTGCCCGAGGCGCCCGTGACCATGTACGCCGTCCGGACGAGTCCGAAACCGGCGCCGCGCTCGGCGTCGGACAGGAGATCCATGAACCGCGACTGGACCGGCGCGCCCCACGACATCGCGAGCCCGACGAGAGCGACGCCCGGAACCACCGCGGGGAGTCCCAGGTCGAGCGTCGCGGCCGCGACGAGCGTCCCGTAGCCGAGGACGCCGGCCCCCATCGTCACCATCGCGGTGGCGTCGCGGCCGATCCGGTCGGACACCGACCCGGTCACCGGCTGGGTGCCGCCGTGGACGACGAAGTACACCGAGAACAGGAGCGCCGACAGCGCGCTCGACAGGCCGGTTCCGAACTCCAGGAACGTCGGAAGGAAGGAGGCGGTCGCCTGCCACGTGAACGCGCCCATCGTCGCCAGCGCGGTCGTGTAGAGGATCCGCGGCCGCGAGAGCAGTTCGACGAGCGGCCCGAGCGCGAACCGCTCGCCCATCGGCTGGTCGGGACGGAGGGGTTCGGTCGGACGGACCCGCCACGCGAACAGGAGGAACACGGGGACCGCGACGGCCGCCCCGAGGAGGACGCCGGCGCGCCAGCCGTACCGCGATCCGACCAAGGCGGCGGCCGGCGGCGCCGCCAGTCCCGCGAGCGGTCCGCCGGCGACGTGGACGCCGACCGCCCGGCCGGTGTCGTCGAACTGCCGCGTGAGGAACGTCGTCGCGACCGAGTAGTGGAGGCCCGCGCCGACGCCGAGCGCGGCCGCGAACAGCGCGAACGCGACCATCGACGGCGACGCGGCGAGGAGCACCGACGCGACCGCGGTGGCGCCGACCGCGGTGAGGATCACGCGGCGCTCGCCGTAGCGGTCGCCGAGGACGCCGGAGGGGAACTGCGCCAGCGCGTACGTGAGCCACATCCCGCTGAGCGCCAGCCCGACTGTGCCGTTGGTCACGTCGAACTGCGCCGTGATCTCCGGGACGAGCGGGCTGACGACCAGCCGCGCCACCATCGTCCCAGTGAACGCGAGCGTACAGAGCGCGAGCGCCGTGTGTTCGTACCGCCAGTTCACGGTCGCGGATGCGCCCCGAAATAAAAAGGGGGTTCCGGTTGCGGCCCGGTTGACCGGCTGTCCCGGCCGGCACCGTCGGCGGCGTTCCGCCGTCGGATCGCGGTTCGACCGGTCGAGCGGGAGCCTCTCTTCGCCTCGCAGCAGTTACTCGTCGACGATTCTCTCGATCCCCTCGCTCACCTGAACGACCATCGCCGCCTGCTGTTCGACCGCGGCGGTGATCCCCTCCGTCTCGTCGCGAATCTCCGCGGCGTTGCCGGCGGTCTGGTCAACCATCGCCGCGATCTCCTCGGTGCTCGCCGCCTGTTCGTCGGTCGCGGTCGCGACCTCCTCGATCCCCGAGGAGAGCTCCGTCGTGGAGTCGTCGATGTCGGTGAGCTTCTCGGCCGCCTCTTCGACCTCCTCGCGGCCGTCTTCGACCGCCTCGGCGTTGGCGTCGAGTTCGTCGACCGCCCGATCGGTGTGGCGCTCGATAGCGTCGACGAGTCCCTCGATCTCGCCGGTGCGTCCCTGAGACTCCTCCGCGAGCGACTTCACCTCCTCGGCGACGACCGCGAACCCCGAACCCGCCTCGCCGGCGCGTGCGGCCTCGATCGAGGCGTTCAGTGCCAGCAGGTTTGTCCGCTCGGCGATGGCGTTTATCGCGTCGACCATCTCGTCGATCTCAGAGACGGTCTCCTCGATCGCCTCGACCCGCTCGGCGAGGTTGTCGGAGGTCTCGTCGATCCGGTCCATGGCCCGCCGCGCGTCCGCGGCCGCCGAACGGCCCTCCGCGGTGAGGTCGTTCACCTCTTCCGACTCGCTGGCGACTTCCTCGGCCGAGGAGGCGACCTCCTCGACCGCCGCACTCATGTTCGAGACCTCGTCGCTCACCTGGACCATCCCCTCGAACTGCTCGGCCGAGAGCCCGGCGATGTCGCCGGTGCGGTCGGCGACGTCGACGGCCGAGTCGTGGAGCTCGTTTAGTCCACTCGCCGCCTCGCGAAGCGCCGCCTCGCGCTCGGCCGAGAGGTCGCCGGCGTCGACGTCGTCGACGTCCGCTATCCCTTCGCTCAGCGTCTCCGCGACCGCGTCGGTCGCATCTCCGACGTCGCCCGCGTCGTCCATCGACGCGGCGACGTCGTCCGACACGCCGCCCGTCGTCCCGTCGCCGACCACGGTGCCGTCGTCGGCCTCGGTGCCGACCCCGCCGTCCGCCGCGACCGTCGACCCGCGAGGCTTTCCGTCGGATCCCTCCTCAGTCGGCGTCTCTGATTCCGCGTCGCTCGCGTCTGCGTCGTCACGTCCCGTCGATTCGCGAAACCTGTCTCGCATCTAAGCCATAAACGGGCGGTCGGAGTATAACGATTCGGCTACGATTCTCAGCGCTGATTCTGCCGGGTCGTCGCGCGCTCGGCCGGATATCGGATCGGTCCGCGTCGACCCGTCGACAGCGGTCAGACGACGAACTCGATCGGGTAGTCGGTGAGGTTCTCGTAGCCGTCCTCGGTGACGACGATGAGGTCCTCGATCCGGACGCCGCCGATCTCGGGGTCGTAGAGTCCAGGCTCGACGGTGATGGCGTGGCCCGGCTCCAGCTCCTCGCCGCCGCTCGCGAGCCGCGGCGACTCGTGGACGTCGAGACCGATGCCGTGGCCGGTCGAGTGGATGAACCCGGTCTCCGTCTCGGGGTCGGTCCGAAAGGTGGGCTCGCCGGCCTCCTCGTACACCTCGCAGGCGGCGGCGTGGACGTCCTCGCCGGTCGCGCCCGGCTCGACCGCGTCGAGCGCGGCGTCCAGCGCGCGCTCGGTGAGTTCGTACCACTCGCGGACCGTCTCGCTCGGCTCGCCGACGCAGAACGTCCGCGTCATGTCGGCGTTGTACTTCGTCGCCTTCGAGCGCGGGAAGATATCGATGATGATCGCCTCGTTCGCTCGCAGCGGCCCCGACCCGCGGTCGTGCGGGTCCGCGGCCTGCGCGCCGCCGGCGACGATCGTCTCGTCGAGCGCGCAGCCGTGTCGCAGCAGGGTCACCTCGATCTCCTCCGCCACGCGCTCGCTGGTGAGCGGCTCGCCCTCGTGGAGCAGGACGCCCGGCTCCGCGTCGCCGACCTCGGCGTCCTCGCCCGCCACGTCGGCGCCGGCGATCAGCTCCTCGGCAGCCCGCATCGCAGCCTCGTTCGCCCGCTGGGCCTCGCGGATCGCGTCGATCTCCTCCTCGGTCTTCACCGCACGAACCGTCTGAAGCCGGTCGTCGGCGTCGACGGAGACCTCGATCCCGCGCTCGCGGAGGGCGTCCGCGGTGCCGACCGGGCCGCGCGGCGGCATCGAGACGGAGTCGACCCCCTTGTCGCGGACGAACTCCGTGTACATGTCGTTGCGGGCCTCGCGGCCGCCGTACTCGTAGTCGTAGTCGGCGTGACGCTCGACGGTGTCGGCCGTCGCCTCGGCCTTCGCGCGGCCGTACTCCAGCCCGCTGACGAGGACGTGGACCTCGCCGTCGGCGTACAGCGTGAGGAATGGGTCGGGACCGGTGAACCCGGAGAGGTACAGCTGGTTGGCGTCCTCCTGCGAGGCGTCGATCAGGTAGCCGTCCGCCTCGAGGTCGGCGAGTCGGTCGTCGAGCCGCGGTCGGTTCATACCACTCTCTGTTCGGCCGACGCTCAAAGCGGTTGTCCTCGCGGAACCGCGAGCGACCCTGATTGCCGCGACAGCTCGCGAAACGCCTATATACTACATCCCCGCTCAGACCGCGTCAGTTTCGCGCTCGTCCGTGCTCCGCTCGACCCATCGCCAATTCCGAATTGTACAGGGTTGTACACGCCGTTTTCGGCCGTGTCCCTGAGTCACCAGACACGGAAACGTTTAAGTATTTGGGTCACTTACCTAAGGGTGAGGAAAACACCGAGAATCGTCTCTCGGTTTCGTTGTTCCCTCCACGTACCAAACCAATGAGCGAGAACCTTCGAACGTACACGACAGAGACCGTCGACGACGAGAGCGAGACCGAGTCGGAAAGCGAGGAGGAGGAGCTGCGGTGCCCGGAGTGCGGCGGACAGTTAGCGACCGACACGGAGCACGGCGAGACCGTCTGCGTCGACTGCGGACTCGTCGTCGAGGAGGACGAGATCGACCGCGGGCCGGAGTGGCGCGCGTTCGACTCCAAGGAGAAGGACAGCAAGTCCCGGGTCGGCGCCCCGACGACGAACATGATGGACGACAAGGGGCTGTCGACGAACATCGGCTGGCAGGACAAAGACGCCTACGGCAAATCGCTGTCCAGCCGCCAGCGCGAGAAGATGCAGCGGCTGCGGACGTGGAACGAGCGGTTCCGCACCCGTGACTCCAAGGAGCGCAACCTCAAGCAGGCGCTCGGCGAGATCGACCGCATGGCCAGCGCGCTCGGACTCCCCGACAACGTCCGCGAGACCGCTTCCGTCATCTACCGCCGCGCGCTTGACGAGGACCTCCTTCCCGGCCGCTCCATCGAGGGCGTCTCGACGTCGTCGCTGTACGCCGCGGCCCGGCAGGCGGGGACGCCGCGCAGCCTCGACGAGATCGCTGCCGTCTCTCGGGTCGAGAAGGACGAGATCGCGCGGACGTACCGCTACGTCGTCCGCGAGCTGAAGCTGGAGATCCAGCCCGCCGACCCCGAGAGCTACGTCCCGCGGTTCGCCTCCGACCTCGGCCTCTCCGACGAGGCCGAGCGACGCGCCCGCAGCCTCCTCGACACGGCGAAAGAACAGGGGATCCACTCCGGGAAGTCGCCGGTCGGACTCGCCGCGGCCGCCGTCTACGCCGCCTCCCTCCTGGTCAACGAGAAGGTGACCCAGAGCGAGGTCAGCGAGGTCGCGAACATCAGCGAGGTCACCATTCGGAACCGGTACCACGAGCTCCTCGAGGCCGAGGACTCGGTCGCGCTGAACTGACGCGCCCTCGGCTTTCGGGCGTCGTGACGTTCGGAGTCCGTTCCGTTTTCAATCGCCCTTTTCGCCGTCGTCACCCTCGCCGTCCCAGTAGTCCACGTCGTCGCCGATCCGGTAGTACCCCGACAGCGACCGCTCCTCGCGGCCGCCCGGCGGCGAACCGACGTACACACCGAACTTCTCCGAGTCCGGGTACACGGTCACGTCCGGCTCGCGCATCGTCGAGACGACGAGGTACCGAAGCGGCTCGTCGCCGTCGTTGACCACGCGGTGCGCGCCCGTCTCGTCGGCGGGGAACGCGGCGTACTCTCCGGGGCGAAGCGGGTGCGTGTCCCCGTCGAGCCGGAGAGTTCCCTCGCCCGCGAGGACGTACAGGGCCTCCTCGTTGGCCGTGTGATGATGGTACGGCCACGAGCGTTCCCCCGCCGGAAGCTCGTAGAGACTACATCCAAGGTCCTCGCTCCCCGCGGCCGCGCCCAACTGTTTCCGTCGCCACTCGGCGTCCGCGTCGTCCGGCGTCGTCCACGACAGATCGTCCGCGTTGATCGGTGGCATACCCGCAGGTCACACAGGCTCGACAAAGGCGTTCGGGCGGGGCATCGACGGCCCGTCGCGCCGCCGGCGGCGCGAGCCGAAACCGCGAAGGCGACGCGTCGCCACCCGCGGACATGGAGACGACGCGTCACTTCACGGCGACGACGTACATCGTCAACGACGGGGCGACCGCGCTTCACGAGCACGAGCGGCTCGGGATCAGGCTGCCGCCCGGCGGCCACGTCGACCGCGACGAACTCCCCCACGAGGCGGCGCGCCGCGAGGTCCGCGAGGAGACGGGGTTAACTCCGGAGCTGGTCGCCGCGGAGTCACAGATTACGGGACCGAACACCCGCGGACTTCCGGAGCCGGCCCACCTCATGCTCCACGACATCAACGTCCACGAGAACGGGTCGGTCGGCCACCAACACGTCGATCACCTCTACTACGCGCGGGTCGACTCTCGCGAGATCGCCCCCGACGGCGACGACGAGGTCGACCCAGAGCGCTGGCGGTGGTACACGTCGTCCGAACTCGCTGCGAGCGACCTGCCGCAAGACGTCGTCGACCTCGGCCGAGAGGCGATCGCCGCCGTCGCGGAGCGCTGAGCGGGCCGGGTGGTCGAGGGCTTCGGTCCCGGGCCGTCGGGAGCGTCTCCCGGCCGCGGCACCGCCGTCTCCGGGTTCGAATCTGCGGATCCCGGCGTCAGACGGCCGTCTCACGCTCCGGAAGGTATTTGGGTCGGTGTTGGCGACGTAAACGCAAGGATGGACGCACAGCGAAGGGAAGCGATCACCGAGTGGGACGACCGCTCGTTCTCCGACGGGTTCGGAGGACTCGGCCGGGTCGTCAGCGACGGGTTTTCCGGCGCGGCGACCGACGGGACCGGCTGGCTGTTCCTCGTCGACGGGAAGGTCGTCGGCGTCGTCGACGGGACGCTCGACGACTTCGCCGACGCCTCGGGGACCGTCTACCGGGCCCCGGACGGCGCGCTCCCCGTGCTCTTCGCGATGCAGGAGCTGGGCGGCGAGCCACGGGCGAAGTACTACACCAACGACACGCCGCTGCGTGAGGCGGACCAGAAACTCTCGCAGGGGGGGTTCACCGGCTACATCGAGCTGTCGGAGAACGTCCTCTCCGGCGACTACTACGTCGCCTACACGGGCGGCGAGTCGATGGCGGCGGCGTACGTCGGCAACGCCAGGCGGCTGGAGACCGGCGACGAGGCGTTCGACCTCGCCGTCGACGAGGTCGGTATCTACACGGTGTACGAGGTCGACCTCGACGTCCGCCCGCTCCCGGACGGCGACAGCACGGGTGACACGGGCGCCGCCGCTCCGACCGATCCGGCGGACTCGGCAGAGGCGACCGACCAGACCGATTCGGGTGCCGCGAGCGACGCGGACGAAGGGCCGGCCGACGAGACGGGGGACCTCGGGAACGCCCCTGAGACGGCTGGCGACGACGGAGCGGAGGCGGAAGGCGGGGACGCCGATACTCCCGCGAGCGCGGCCGACCCCGCCCCGAGCGCCGGTCGAGACGACGACCCGAGCGCCGGTCGGGATCCCGATCCGACCGGGTCGTCCCGGCACGGCGATCCGGCGACGGCGGACCGATCGACCGGGACCGACGACGGTAGCGTCCCGGACGACGGTCCCGACGCGGACGGCGAGTCCCCGGACGCCGATGAGGGAGCGGGACCGAACGCGGTCCAGATCGGAGACGCTGACGCCGACGCCGCCGGCGGCACCGCAGCTCCGGACCCTGCCGACTCGGACGCCCCAGACGCGCCCGACTCCGAGGACGTGTTCTCGGAGGAGGCGGAGTGGCGGGAGCAGAAGTCGATCCCGGCGCTCGACCCCTCGGAGGCGGGCGAGGAGACCCAACCGGGCGACGACCGACGTGCCGCGTCGTCACAGCGCAAGCGGCCAGCCGATCAACGCGGCCGGTCCGAGCGGAACGAGTCGGGAACGAACGGCGGGTCGCCGTCGCCGCGCTCGACCGCGCAGTCGGCGTCGGCGCCGTCTGCGGTCTCGAAGCGCGACGCGGGCGGAGACGCGGCGGGGAGCGCGGACCCGGAGCGACTCCGGAAGCTCGAGGCGGCCCTCCAGGAGACCGAGACGGAGCGCCAGTCGCTCGCCGACGAGCGCGACCGGCTGGCGGCCGAACGCGACGAGGTCGAGACGGAGCGCGACGAGCTGGCCGACGAGGTCGAGCGGCTCGAAGCAGAGACGGAGGACCTCAGGGAGGAGCGCGACCGGCTCCGTCGCGAGCTCTCGAACGCGAAGGAACGGCTCCCGGACGCGGAGCGGACGCTCACCCCGGCGGAGGCGCGCAGCGGGACGAACCTGTTCATCAGGTACGACTCGAAGGAGGGAGCGACGCTGGCCGACGCCCACGAGGGGAGCGTCGACCGCGAGGCGCTCCGCGAGAACCTCCGAGTCGAACACCACACGAGCTTCGAGTCCGACGGGGTCGCGGTGGACGGGCGACCGTTCGAGGAGTTCCTCGAGGACACCATCGAGTACGGATTCACCCGCTGGCTCGTCGAGGACCTCCCGTTCGAGGTCCGCGGCACCGGCAACGAGGGGACGCTCCGGGACCTCTACGACGCCCTCCCGGAGGTCGACCGCGCCGAGATCGGCGGGACGGTGTCGATCGAACTCCGCGAGGGCGGCGAGGAGACCCGCGAGCAGCGGACGTTCGACCTCGTGTTGCGCGACCGGATGGGCCACCCCCTCTTCGTCGCCGACCTGAACGACAGCCGGGACCCGACGCCCGAGGGGACGCTGGAGTCGCTCGTCGAGAACGGGCGCGACATCGCGTCCTCGAACGAGACGTTCGCCGGGGCGTTCGCGGTGACGGAGAGCTTCTTCGAGCCGGGCGCCTTAGAGACCGCGAGCGACGCGGTCGGCGGCGGCCTGTTCAGCCGGTCGAAGCGCGCGAGCTTCGTGAAGCTCTCGCGCAAGCAGGGGTACCACCTGTGTCTCGTCGAGGCGCGCGACGGCGGGTTCCACATGACGGTCCCCGACCTGTAGGCGTCGCCGACCGTTTCGGATTCGCGGCTGCGCGCGGAGAGAAAACACGGTGCCTACTCGGCGAGCGAAATCGAAAGCGGCGTCAGTTCTCGAGTTCCGCGGCGTCGTCGATCCGCATGGAGCCGAGCTTCTCGACGGTCTCGTCGAGCTTCTCGTCGAGTTCGTCGACGAACTCGTGGGTACGCTCCGTGGTGATCGCGCCCTGGCTGGACGGCTCGATGAGGTTCTCCTCTTCGAGGACGCGCAGCGAGTAGCGGACCTTGTGGTGCGGGTAGCCGGTCTCGTTCGACATCTTCACGATACCGATCGGTTCGTTTTCGATGACCATTCGCAGGACCTGGAGGTGACGTTCCAGCATGTCTACCTCCTTCTCTAATCGATCTATCATGGCACATGTTAACTCGTCATGCCCCCGTTTAAAAGTTGCTGTCGGCGGCCGGGGAGACCGCGGCGGCCGCGACGGATCGAGTGATCCGACGCTTTGACGTGCCAGTAGTTAACGTGTTCGATCGCGGCACGACGGACGGAGCCGAGTCAGCGCGGACGGCGGCGAGGCGGGCGCCGCCGGTCGAAATCGAGACAATACACGAACGAGCCTATCGACAACTACGCGTTTATCGTGTGATCCACAAATGTGGTGTTCTCGCGGTCGCAGACCGTAATCTGTTTTACCCCCCGCAGGAAATCGGCAGGTCGTATGACACTCACCATCGTCGGCTCCCAGCTCGGTGACGAGGGCAAGGGCGCGCTCGTCGACCGGTGGGGAGGGGACGCGGACGTCGTAGTCCGTTATCAGGGCGGCGACAACGCCGGCCACACCGTCGTCGAAGGCGGCGCGGAGTACAAGCTCTCGCTGGTTCCCAGCGGCGCGGTCCGGGGGACGACCGGAATCCTCGGCAACGGCTGCGTCGTCAACCCGAAGACGCTGTTCACCGAGATCGACGACCTCCGTGAGCGGGGGCTCGACCCGGACGTGCGCGTCGCCCGCCGCGCGCACGTCATCATGCCGTACCACCGGGTGCTGGACGGGATCGAAGAGGAGGTCAAGGCCGACGACGACGCAGGCGACGAGGTCGGCACCACCGGCCGCGGCATCGGCCCGACGTACGAGGACAAGGCCGGCCGCCGCGGGATCCGGATCGCGGACCTGCTCGACCCCGACGTGCTCCGCGAGAAGCTGGAGTACGCGGTCCCACAGAAGCGCGCGCTCGTCGAGGACGTGTACGGACTCGACCTCGCGGACGACGACGACCGCGCCGCGGCGTTCGACGTCGACGCGCTCCACGAGGAGTTCGCCGCGATCGGCGAGCGACTCGCCGACGAGGGGATGACCGTCAACTGCTCCGACTACCTCCACCGCCGGCACGCGGCGGGCGACGAGATCCTCTTCGAGGGCGCGCAGGGGACGCACATCGACGTCGACCACGGGAACTACCCGTTCGTCACCTCCTCGAACCCGACCGCCGGCGCCGCGTCGGTCGGCTCGGGGCTCGGCGTCACGAAGGTCGGCGACGGCGAGGTCGTCGGCATCGTGAAGTCGTACCTCTCGCGGGTCGGCGAGGGACCGATGCCGACCGAACTCGACGGCGACGGCGACGAGGAGGCGCTCGCCGACGAGATCCGCGAGAAGGGCGGCGAGTTCGGCACGGTCACCGGCCGCCCCCGCAGGATCGGCTGGCTCGACCTCCCGATGCTCCGCCACGCTGCGCGCGTCTCCGGGTTCACGGGCGTCGCGGTCAACCACGTCGACGTGCTCGCCGGCCTCGACGAGCTGAAGGTGTGTACGGGGTACGAGCTGGACGGAGAGACCATCGACACCGTTCCCACCACGACCGACCGGTGGGAGCGCTGCGAGCCGATATACGAAACCCTCGACACGTGGCAGCCGTTCGACTCGGCCGCCGTCGCCGAGGCCGGCTACGACGCCTTACCGGATGCGGCCCGCGAGTACCTGGAGTTCCTCGCCGACGAGATCGACACCCCGGTCTACGCCGTCGGCGTCGGGCCAGACCGCGAGGAGACGGTAGAGCTGACGAACCCGTTCGAGGAGTAAGGTCGCGCCGAGAGCTCCAGATCCGACCGCGGCGTGCGGACGAATAGCGCGGACGACCGACGCTTTTGAGGGTGAAACGCAAACCGCCGGCATGGCCCAGCCCTCCGACGGCCCGTCGGCCGACGCGCCGTCCTCGCCGGAACCGATCGTCGAACGCACGTTCTCACACCTCTCGCGGCTGCTCCCGCTCGCGCTCGTCCCGCTCGCGACCGCCCTGTTGAACGCGAGCGACCTGCTGGCGGCGTCGCGGACGAACGGGGTTTCGATCCGAGCGTCGTTCCCCGTCTACCGGTACGACCTCTGGAGCTTCGTCGAGTCGCCGACCGGGGGCGGGTTGTCGGTGTCGGTCCCGTTCGGCACCGTGGAGTCGCTTCCCCTTCTCGTCCCGCTGCTCGGCGCGTACGTCGTCGTCTCGGGAGCGCTGAGCGCGGGGTACTTCGGCGCCATCGCCGAGGGAATCACGACAGGGAGGTTCGACTTCGCCGCGGGCGTGCGTCGGTTCGGCGTCCGGATGGTACTCTTGGAGGCGATCGTCATCGTCGCGCTGGCGGCGGTGTTCCTCCCGCTGCTCGTCGTCCCGCCGCTGTTCGTGGTCGCGCTCCTCGCGGCGCTGGTGATATCTTACCTGTTCTTCCCGACGGTGTACGTCCTCGCCTTGGAGGACCGCGGCATCGAGTCCGCGGCCCGCCGGGCGCGCGAGCTCACCGCCCGCCACCAGCCGCTCGGGTTCTTCCTCTTCGTCGCGGTCGTCACGGCGGTCTGTTCCGTCCCCCTGAGCCTCCTGACACACGCCGGACCGGTCGGCGCGCTGACGGCCGCGGTCGTCGCCGCCCCCCTCGGGCTCGCGTTCAACGTCGGGACCGCGCTGAAGGTCGCCGAGATGGCCGAGGTCGAGACGGTGGAGTGACCGGTCGGTAGCCGGTGAGTCGCCCGGTTCTTACTGCGGATCGATCTCGTTCAGCGCGGCGCGGTCCTCGTCGCTGAGCGACAGGTCCGCGGCCGCGAGGTTGGATTCGAGGTGGTCGACGCTCGACGTGCCCGGGATCGGCAGCGTCACGTCGGAGTGGTCGAGGAGCCACGCGAGCGCGACCTGTCGGGTCGTCGCGTCGCGGCGCTCCGCGACCTCGTCGAGCGCGTCGGCGGACTCCTCGTCGTCGACCGCGTACATCGGTCCCCACGGGATGAAGCCGACGCCGTGGTCTTCGCAGGCGGCCAGTACGTCCTCGTCGTCGCGGTGGCCGACGTTGTAGCGGTTCTGGACGGTGGCGATATCGACGATGTCGGTCGCCGTCTCCAGCTGCTCGACAGTGACGTTCGAGAGGCCGACGTGGGCGATCTGCCCGGCGTCTTTCATCTCTGCGAACGCGTGGACGGACTCCTCGAAGTCCGTGTCGGGGTCCGGACGGTGGTACTGATACAGGTCGATCGTGTCGGTTCCGAGCCGGTCGAGGCTACACAGCACCTGGTTCTTCAGGAAATCGGGGTCGCCGTGGGGGAGCCAGTCGCCCTCGCGGTTGCGGAGCAGGCCGGCCTTCGAGGCGACGACCACGTCGTCAGGGTCGCCGAGCGCCTCCCCGATCAGCCGCTCCGAGACGCCCGGCCCGTAGGAGTCGGCGGTGTCGACGAAGTCGATGCCGAGGTCGACGGCCCGTTTGAGTACTTCCTTCGCCTCGTCCTCATCGTCGGGGCGGCCGATAATATCTTCGCCGGTGATCCGCATCGCGCCGAAGCCGAGTCGGTTGACGGTCAGTTCGCCGCCGATGTCGAACGTCTCGCTCCCGTCGGTTGTGTTCGAAGCCATGGGCGAACGTTCGCGTGCCACGCGGAAAGCCGTGGGGATGGCGGAAGGGGACGTGAAGGAGAGGGAAGAAACGCGCTCAGGGAGGGAGGTATCGGTCGTACACGTTTCGGCGGTGACCGACGGCCTCGACGCGGATGAGGTCGGCGCCCCGATCCCAGGTAACGATGGCTCGGTAGTCGCCGGCTCGCAGCTTGTAGTACGGGTATCCGGAGAGCGGTTCCAATCGCTGCTCGGTCCACTCCGTCGCCTCGTCGACTTTGTTCATGATACGATCGGCGGCCTGCGGATCGAGGGATTCGAGATGAGTAATTGCCTGCTCGGTGTATTCGACCTCAGTCATCCAGGTCCAGTCGCTCGCGGGCCTCCTCGGCTGATACCGTCTCGTCGCGTTCCGCCTGCTCCCGGCTCTCCGCCAGGTCCGACAGCGTCTCCTCGGACAGCGTCATCGACGGGTCCACCCAGTCGCGTAGGGCGTCGCGGATCGCCTCGGACTTGCTCGCGTACCCCCGTCGCTCCCACTCCTCGTCGATCCGGTCCAGTAGGGACTTCGGCACCCGAACGTTGATCTTCTCCATCCGGTCGTCGCCGGCGTTCGCGTCGGTGCCCATATTATGTGATACAGTGGTATCACTGAAAAGGATTCGGGGCGAGTGTGACCTCGGTGTGTCGCGTCTCGGTCTCCGCCCGTGTTGCGTCCGTCGCTACTCATAAACCGCCCCCGCGTAATTTACGGGCATGGACGCCGAGCGCGAGGTACTCGACGTGTTGGCGCGGAACGCCCGCGAGGACATCGACGACATCGCGGCCCAGACGGGTCTCGACGCGGCGGCGGTCGCGGACGCGATCGACGCGCTGGAGGCTGACGGCGTCGTCCACGGCTACCAGGCCGTCGTCGACTGGGACCGCGTCGACGAGGGGAAGATCCGCGCGGTCGTCGAGATCAACGTCGAACTCGACCGCGAGACGGGGTACGAACAGGTCGCGGATCGGATCGCGAAGTTCCCCGCGGTCGACGCCTTACACCTCGTCTCCGGCGACTACGACTTCGCGGTCGAGGTGCTCGGCGAGAACATGCAGGACGTCTCCGAGTTCATCTCCGAGCAGGTCGCACCCATGCCGGAGGTCACCCAAACGGTGACCCACTACATCATGGAGACGTACAAGGACGGCGGGATCCGGTTCGAGGACGGCGACGACGACGACCGCCTCTCCGTGTCGCCATGAGGCTGTCGGACCGCGCGCGCACCCTGCCCGAGTCGGGGATCCGGAAGTTCTTCGAGCTGGCGGAGGCGCGCGACGACGTCATCTCGCTGGGCGTCGGGGAGCCGGACTTCTCGGCGCCGTGGACGGCCCGCACCGCCGCGATCGACTCGCTCGAACGCGGGAAGACCTCCTACACGTCGAACCGCGGGATGGCCGCCCTCCGCGAGCGGATCGCCGACCACCACGAGCGCTACGACCAGTCGTACGAGCCGGAGTCCGAGGTGCTCGTCACCACCGGCGCGAGCGAGGCGGTCGACCTCGCGTTCCGCGCGCTGGTCGATCCGGGCGACACCGTCGCGGTCCACGAGCCGACCTACATCTCCTACGGCCCGGGGATCGAACTCGCGGGCGGCGAGCAGCTGACGGTTCCGACCCGCGCCGAGGACGACTTCGCGCTCACGCGGGAGTCGCTGGAGGCCGCGGGCGCGGCCGAGGCCGACCTGCTCGTACTCTGTTACCCGAACAACCCCACGGGCGCGACGATGACCGACGAGGAGTACGCCGAGGTCGCGGCGTTCTGCCGCGACAACGACCTCCGGGTGGTCGCCGACGAGATCTACGCCGCGCTCACCTACGGCGCCGACCACGCCTCGATCGCGACCCAGCCGGGGATGCGCGAGCGCACGGTCGTCGTCAACGGCTTCTCGAAGGCGTACGCGATGACCGGCCTGCGGCTGGGGTACGCGCTGGGTCCCGCGGAGGCGATCGACGCGATGAACCGGATCCACCAGTACACGATGCTGTCGGCGCCGACGACCCCGCAGTACGCGGCTATCGAGGCGCTCGACCGCTGCGACGACGAGGTGACGGAGATGGTCGAGGAGTACAACCGCCGCCGCCGGCTGGTCGTCTCCCGGTTCAACGAGATGGGTCTCGACACGTTTGAGCCGGGCGGCGCGTTCTACGCGTTCCCCGAGTGCGGCGGCGACGACGAGGCGTTCGCGGAGGCGCTGCTGGAGGCGCAGGGCGTCGCGGTCGTCCCCGGGTCCGTCTTCGGCGAGGGCGGCGAGGGGCACCTCCGCGTCTCGTACGCCACCTCGATGCGCGAGCTGAAGGAGGCGACCGACCGGATCGCGACGTTCGTCGAGGACCGATGACCGAGTTCGTCGTGGACCGATGACCGAGTTCGTCGTGGACCGATGACCGGGTTCGCGGGAGGACGATGATCGACAGGATCTGGCACGGCTGGACCACGCCCGGGGACGCGGACGAGTACGAGCGGCTGCTCCGCGAGGAGATCCTCCCCTCGTTCGCGGACGCGGACAACGACGGGTATCGCGGCGCCCGCGTCCTCCGGCGCGAGGCCGACGACGGGGAGGTCGAGTTCGTCACGATCCTCCGGTTCGACTCGATCGAGTCGGTGACAGAGTTCGCGGGCGAGGCGTACCGGGAGGCGCACGTTCCGCCGGCGGCCCGCGAGCTACTCGAACGATACGACGGCCGCGCGCGACACTACGAGGTGCGCGAGGAGCGCGAGTACTGAGTGGGGAGTCCTCTGCGCTACCGCGCGAACGCGCGACCTGTAAACGAACAACTCCTCTCGAATTCATCACCGTTCGCCAACGATTATCACGTTCGATCCGGATCGACTGGGTATGGAGTTCCAGCTAACGGACGAACAGAAGCAGCTGCGCGAGGAGGTACGGAAGTTCGCCGACGAGGAGATCCGGCCGGTCGCGACCGAGTACGACGTCGACGAGGAGTACCCCCACGAGGTCATGGACAAGGCGGCCGACATGGGGCTGCTCGCGCCGCACGTCCCGGTCGAGTACGGCGGCATCGGCTACTCCTCGCTGGAGAACGCGATCCTCACCGAGGAGCTGTTCGCGGCCGACCCCGGGATCGGTCTCTGTATCTCCAGCGCCGGGTTCGGCGCGGAGGCCCTGATGGAGTTCGGGACGGAGGACCAGAAGGAGCGCGTCCTCCCCGAGGTCACCGCGGGCGACGCGGTGATGGGGTCGGCCATCTCGGAGCCGCAGGCGGGGTCGGACGTGACCTCGGTCGCGACGCGGGCGGAGAAGGACGGCGACGAGTGGGTGCTCAACGGCTCGAAGATGTGGATCACGAACGGGACCGTCGCCGACTACTTCGTCGTCGTCTGCGAGACGGACCCCGAGATCGACGACCGCTACTCGGGCTACTCGCAGATCCTCGTCGAGGCCGACCGCGACGGGCTCACCCGCGACAAGATCACCGGCAAGCTCGGGATCCGGGCGAGCGACACGGCCGAGCTGCGCTTCGACGACGTGCGGGTGCCCGAGGAGAACCTCATCGGCCAGCGCGGGATGGGGTTCCTCCAGCTCATCCAGTTCTTCGACGAGACCCGGACTGCCGTCGCCGCGCAGGGCGTCGGCATCGCCCGCGGCGCGGCCGAGCGCGCGCTGGAGTACGCCGAGGAGCGCGAGCAGTTCGACCGCCCGATCAGCGACTTCCAGGCGATCAAACACAAGCTCGCGGAGATCGGACACGAACACCGAGGCCGCCCGCTGGCTCACCTACCGCTCCGCGTGGGCGGTCGACAACGAGTCGGGCGACCTGACCGCGCTCGCGTCGATGGCCAAGGAGTTCGCCTCACGGACCGCGGTCGAGGTCGCCGACGAGGCGGTCCAGGTCCACGGCGGCGCCGGCTTCGTCAACGACCACGACGTGGAACGGCTCTACCGCGACGCGAAGATCACCCAGATCTACGAGGGGACCACCGAGATCCAGAAAAACATCGTCGCCCGCGAGCTGCTCGACGAGGGGATGTGAGGTCGGGGACGATCGGACCGTAAGTCGGTATCAACCGGTACGTAAAAGCTACGAGGGAGCGTACGCACCCGGCATGAGCGACCACGCGGGCACCGAGCCGGGCGACGGGGCGGACGCCGAAACGGGCGAGGATGTGATTTTCAGCCCGGGCGACGAGGTGGACCCAGAGGAGCGTCTCAAGCGCCAGCGCGACGACCTCCGACTCCTGAACCAGGTGATGCGCCACGACATCCGCAACGACCTCCAGCTCGTCGGGGCGTACGCCGAACTGCTCGACGACCACGTCGACGAGGAGGGGGAGGCGTACCTCGACGTGATCAAACGGAACACCCAGAGCGCCGTCTCGCTCACCACGACCGTCCGCGACCTCGCGGAGGTGATGCTCCGCGACGACACCGAACCGAGCCGCGTCTCGCTCGCTCGGGTCCTCTCACAGCAGGTCGAGGAGGTCCGCTCCGCCTACTCGGAGGCCGTCTTCACCGTCGAGGGGTCGTTCCCCGAGGCGGCGGTCGTCGGCGACGAGATGCTGAGCTCCGTGTTCCGGAACCTCCTGCGGAACGCGGTCCAGCACAACGACGAGACCCCGCCGAAGGTGACGGTGTCCGCGTCGGTCGAGGCGGCCGACGGCGCCGCCGAAGTGCGGATCGCGGACAACGGGCCGGGAATCCCCGAAGACCAGCGCGACGAGGTGTTCGGCAAAGGCGAGAAGGGACTCGACAGCCCCGGTGCCGGGATCGGGCTGTACCTGGTCCGGTCGCTCGTCGAGATCTACGGCGGCGACGTGTGGATCGAGGACAACGAGCCGAAAGGCGCCGTGTTCGTCGTCCAACTGCCGCTCTGTGAGGAGTGACGATCAGCAGACTCGACGCTGATCACTTATAAAGAACAACGCGGTGGCGCGTGCCTGCGAGCGGCCGACAGGCCGCGAGCAGCACGCGCGAGGGAGTCGGCCGACCGAAGCGAAGCGGAGGGAGGCCGACGAGGCTGGGGAGGTGTGAGGTTGCGGAGCGGTTGCGGTGGGGTGGGACTCAAAGGGGCAGTCGCGAGGATAGCGCAGGTGACGTAAGGACCACAACGAGGGAGCGAACGAGGTGAGCGACCGAGTGAGGACCGCAGCGAGCGTGCGCTATCCTCGCGACTGGGGCTTTGGAGGTGTTCACCGCCGATCCACCGGGACCTGTTTATAAATGAGCGACTGGGGCTTTGGAGGTGTTCACCGCCAATCCACCGGGACCTGTTTATAAATGAGCGACTGGGGCTTTGGAGGTGTTCACCGCCGATCCACCGGGACCTGTTTATAAATGAGCGACTGGGGCTTTGGAGGTGTTCACCGCCGATCCACCGGGACCTGTTTATAAATGAGCGACTGGGGCTTTGGAAGTGTTCACCGCCGAGTCACTAACAGCGATTTATTCGTCGTCGTACTCCATCGCGACCGAGTTGATACAGAACCGCTTGCCGGTCGGCTCGGGACCGTCGTCGAACACGTGGCCCAGATGGGAGTCGCAGTTCGCGCACCGGACCTCGGTGCGGCGCATCCCGTGGCTGGTGTCGACCGTCGTCGTCACGGACTCCTCCTCAGCGGCGTAGAAGGCGGGCCAGCCGCAGCCGGACTCGAACTTCGTCTCGGCTTCGAAGAGGACGGTTCCACAGGCCCGACAGCGGTACTCCCCGTCGTCGGGGTGGTGGTCGACGTACTCGCCCGAGAACTTCGCCTCCGTGCCGCTCTCGCGGAGCACGCGGTACTCCTCCTCGGAGAGCCGTTCGCGCCACTCCTCGTCGGTCAGTTCGTCGGGGTCGGTCGGCGTCGAGCCGTCGGCCGCGTCGCGCTCGCCGGTTTCGCTCATACCACCGATACGCGCCCCACGGGCAAGGGGGTTGCGGCGGGCGCGCCCCCGCGCCGCCGACCCAACTGGTTTCACCACCGCGCCGGATCGGTCCCCATGGCGCGCGAAGTCACGCACGAGGAGCGGGGTCCGGCGGTGCTCGACGAGTCGGATATGGGCGACGACGACCTCATCTACGTCTGTCGGTGCGGCCTGTCGGACGAGAAGCCGCTCTGTGACGGGTCGCACAACGCGACGACGGACGAGGCGGACGGTGTCGTGTACAAGTACGCGAACGACGACGCTGACGGCGAACGGCGCGCGATCGGCGAACTCGACAGCGGGGACGAGTAGCGGGGATCGCCGTCCGACAGCGGCGGTCGCGCCTACAGCACGCCCATCTCCCCGAGCCGCTCGGGGAGGTAGGTGTCCGTGACGAAGTCGAGGCCGCGGCTCGCGAGCGACTGCTGTTCGGACTTCTTGCCGATGTCGAGCTGGAGTTCGATCTGCTCTTCCCAGTAGTCGGTCTGGAAGCGCGGGTCCTCCAGCTCCGATTCGAGGGCGTTCACGTCCGAGTCCGAGAGCGGGTCCGAGGGGAGGTCGTACTCGACGATGTCCTCCGGTTGGATCCCGATGAACCGCGCCTCCGGCGTCGCGAGGTACTTCGAGAGGTGCGCGGACTTGATCGACCCGTACGCGACGGAGCCGTAGATCCGGTAGGACCACGGGTCGCCGTCCGTGAACACCACCACGGGGAGGTCCAGCTCGTCGCGGAAGCGCTTCGTCAGCCGGCGCGTCGCGCGCGCGGGCTGCCCGCCGAGGTGGACGACGAGGGCGTCGTGCGCCTCGTCGAACCCGTTCTCGACGAGCCGGTCGCGCATCCCGCCGGTCTCCACGCAGAGGACGAACTCGGCGTCGTTGTCGAGGAACTCGATGGTGTCCGGGTTGTTGGGGATTCGGTACCCCCCCTGCCCGACGTCGAGCTGACAGTGGATCTCGCGGTCGCCGCGGTTGGTCTGCTCGCGGATCTCCAGCGGTCCCATCACCTTCGCGCCCGACTCCTCCGGGCGCATGTGGAAGTCCTCGCGGGTGACGCCCGTCACGATCTCGAAGTCCTCCACGAGGTCGTTCGACTCGTCTTGGCTGTTGAACTGCGCCTCGTCGTTGTCCCACGACTCCGAGAGGTAGTACAGCTCACGCAGCGTCGACGAGCGGTCGTCGTCCAGCTGGTTCGCAAGGAACTCGATCGTGAAGGCGGCCTTCAGCAGCTTGCGCGCGCCCCGCACCGAGTTAGCGCTACGCGTCGAGGTGCGGTCGCCGTAGGTCCAGACGCCGCTCTCCTCGTCGTACTCGATGTTGCTCTTCGTCCGCGTGGGGAGCGTCATCTCCGGGATATTCCCGGCCGCGAACTGGTCGTAGAAGTCGGCGGCCAGGTCGATCAGCTCGTCTCGTGCGTCGCTTTCGGTCGTCATTTATGCGTTCACCGTGAGTTTCTCCGTCTCCACGCCGCCGACGCTGACCTCGAACTCGGGGTCGCCGTCGACCGCGTACGTCAGTTCCCGCTCGTCGCCCGATGGCACCTCGGGCTTCCACTGGACGAACCACTCGCCGTCCATGTCCACCACCGTCCCGTCGGAGAGGTCGGTCGGCTCCGCCGAGACGATGTCGGTGATCTCAAGCGCCTCGTTCACGTCCGAGTGGTTCTCGACGACGAGCGTCACCGTCTCGCCGTTCACCTCGCGCTCGACGCTGACGTTGTTCATGATCCGCGCCAAGGCCCCGTCGATGTCGGGGCGCGACCGTCCAGTCACCTCCGAGACCTTGTCGGCCATCTCGGGGAGTATCCGGCCGAGCACGTCCTGTTTCTCCCGGCGCTGTTGCATCGAGCGCCGCTTGTTGAGGAACGACTTCAGCTCGCGGGCCGCCTCCCGAACCGCCAGCTCGATCTCGTCTTCGATCTCCGGGACGTTCGCGAGCGCGTCCTTCGACTCGCTCGTGAACGGGACGTTGGTGGAGGCGACGTGGATCGAGATGACTGCGGGACCGCTCGGCATCCCGGAGCCGCCGGGCTGGTCCAGCCCGTAGTTGCGCCACCCGATGTTCTTGATCACGTCCGTCGTCGCGCAGGCGCCGCGCTGGTAGACGAGCGGGACGCGGTTCGCGAACCGGAGCAGTTCGACCGACCCCTCCGCCGGGATCGACCCGCCGTAGGCGATGCCGGCCTCGACGATGAACGGGTCGCCGCCGTGGACGTCGGCGTCGCGGGTCGCAGCCGCGTAGAAGTCGGCGTCGTACTCCTTCCGCAGGCCGGCCTCGACCAGCTCCGCCGTGATCGGCGCGAGGCAGTCGGTCGGCGGCGCGAGGATGTCGGTCGTCCGCATCGCCTCGAGCAGGTCGGCGGCGGCGTCGCGGTCGCCCGCGATCGACTTCACCTTCGGCGGGTCGTCCGGAACGGTCCGCGCCCGCGACCAGAACGCCTCGACGACGTTCTCGCGGGCCGTCTCGCCGAACGTCGCGTCGCGCTGCTCGGCGACGAACGAGGCCGCGTCCGCGACGAGGCGGTCGAGGTCGTCGCGGGTGATCCGGAACGCGTCGCCGTCGAGGTTCTCGAACCGGCGCGCGAGCGCCTCTGCCATCGCCTGGACCGCGGCGTCGTCCTTCCGCGTCGACGTCGCCTCGTCGACGAGGGCGTAGACATCGGGGACGAGCGGCGACTCCTCGGTCTCGTCGGCGTCACCCGTGTCACTCTCGCCCGGATCGGCGGCCGCGTCCTCCTCGGCGCCGAGACCAGTGACCGCCCGCCACGCGGCGTCGACCGCGTTCTCGCGGACGGTCCCGCCGAACGTCTTGCCCGTGTCGCCCTCGACCGTCCCCGCGGTGTTGTCGACGATTTCCGCGAGTTCGGACCGGGTGAGGCGGTCGTTGTTCGAAACCGTCTCGGCGACCCCCTCGGCGAAGGCGGTCGTCGCGTCCTTGCCCTTGTTGGCGACGGCGTCCGCGACCGCGCTCGCGACGTCGCGGTCGTCGTGGGTCCGGGGCGGCGACCACGACAGCTCGCGGCCGTAGTAGACATCGCGGAAGTTGTCGATGACGCTGTCCGCGGTCTTCTTCCCGACCCGCGTGAACTCCTCCTGGAGGAACCCCGACACGGAGTACGACTCGGTCGCCTCCAGCATCTTGATCAGCGACCCGAGTTCGACGCCGTGCGGGTGCGGGCGGATTTCCTTCGTCTCCGCGGGCAGCTCGTCGGTCGCGCGCTCGAACTTCAGCGGCTCGTCGAGCCCCGGCTCGCGCAGTTCGATCCGGGCGTGGGGGTTGACGACCGCGGTGTGTTTCACGTAGTCGTGGAGCTGTTGGCGGGCGCGCATGTTCGCCTCCATCTCCAGCTCGATCCGGGTGCCGTGCGGACGGTCCCACGTCGTCTCCTCGTCGGCTTGGATCTCCGGCTCGTTCGTGTCCGTGTCGATGATCAGCTCGAAGTACTGCGCCCGCGACTGCCCCTTCGGGCGCGAGGTGATCTTCGCGGGCTGGCCAGAGGTCAACTGAGAGTACAGCACGGCCGCTGAGATCCCGATCCCCTGCTGACCGCGGGACTGCTCGCGGGCGTGGAACCGGCTGCCGTACAGGAGCTTCCCGAACACCTTCGGGAGCTGTTCCTTCGTGATGCCCGGCCCGTTGTCCTCGATGACGAGCCGGTAGTAGTCGCCCACCTCCTCGATTTCGATGTAGATGTCGGGGAGGTAACCGGCCTCCTCGGTCGCGTCTAAGGCGTTGTCGACCGCCTCCTTGACGGCGGTGACGAGCCCGCGGGCGCCCGAGTCGAACCCGAGCATGTGCTTGTTCTTCTCGAAGAACTCGGCGATGGAGATCTCGCGCTGGCCCTCGGCCAGCTCCTCCGCGATCCCCTCCTCGTCGCCGATCGTCGACTGGAAGGACGTCATTCGGTACTCCATCCTACCTCCGAGGCACCTAAAAACGCACCGGCGGCGCGGTGAAAGTGTATCTCCGCGTCAGACGGCGTCTCGTCGCCCTGTTCGAGAGTGTGTCGCACGAAAAGGCAACGTCCGATCCCGCCGACAGGTTTCTCCCCGTGACGCCCCTTCTGTACCCTATGACAGAGTGGACGGCCAAAGAGATGCCGCGGCTGGACGGGAAGACGGTCGTCGTCACGGGTGCGAACAGCGGGCTGGGGTTCGAGGGGACCCGCGCGTTCGCCGCCCGGGGCGCGACCGTCGTGATGGCGTGCCGGAGCGTCGAGCGCGCCGAGGCGGCGGCCAGCGAGCTCCGCGCCGACGCGGGGGGCGCGGTCGACGGCGACCTCGACGTCCGCGAGTGCGACCTCGCCTCCCTCGACTCGGTGGAGGCGTTCGCAGACGACCTGAGCGACGACTACGATGCGGTCGACGCGCTCTGTAACAACGCCGGCGTGATGGCGATCCCGCGGAGCGAGACCGAGGACGGCTTCGAGACGCAGTTCGGCGTCAACCACCTCGGCCACTTCGCGCTCACCGGGCGGCTGTTCGACCTCCTCGAAAAGGCCGAAGGGATCGACGGCGACGCGCGCGTCGTCACGCAGTCGTCGGGCGCCCACGAGCAGGGCGAGATGGACTTCTCCGACCTCAACTGGGAGAACTCGTACGGCAAGTGGAAGGCGTACGGGCGCAGCAAGCTGTCGAACCTGCTTTTCGCCTACGAGCTCCAGCGCCGCCTCGACGCGGCGGGCGACGAGAGCGACGGGAGCGACGGGAGCGACGACCCGGGGATCCGCAGCGTCGCCTGCCACCCCGGCTACACGGACACGAACCTCCAGCTGCGGACCGCCGCGGAGAGCGGCAACCCCCTCATGAAGGTCGGGATGAAGGCCGCGAACCTGGTGCTCGGACAGGACGCCGCGATCGGCGTCGAACCCATGCTGTACGCGGCGACGACGGACGTCGACGGCGGCGCGTACGTCGAGCCGGGGGGCCTGATGAACATGCGCGGGCACCCGACCGTCGGCCGGTCGAACGACGCCTCCTACGACCGCGAGGACGCCCGGAAGCTCTGGGAGTACTCGACCGAGGCGACCGGCGTCGAGTTCCCGGTTTGATCGTTCGAGGAGGCTAGTGTAACGTCCCCTCCCGGACGTGATCGTCGTGCGCGAACAGCGCGTAGCCCACGTCGACCGCACGGTAACCCGTCTCGGCGTAGCGGTCGAGGTTCTCGGCGACGAACGCGGCGAGGTCGTCCCGGACCGCGCGGGAATCGTCGGTAGCCTCGTGGAGGTCGTCTGCGACCATGCGGAACGCTCCTCGCTCGGCGACCAAAACCGCGGCGCCGCCGCTCGGGGCGTGAATATACGGGAACGCGTTTCGAGAGCTGTCCGAGTTCGTCGGTAGCGGATGCCGCCGGACGAGCTACAGCCGAGTGAGGTTCGTCGCGCGCGGACCCTTGTCCGCCTCCTCGATCTCGAACTCTACCTCCTGTCCCTCCTCGAGGTCCGGGCCGCCGACGTCTTCCATGTGGAAGAACACGTCCTCGTCAGCGTCGTCAGTCTCGATGAATCCGTAGCCGCCGGTGTCGTTGAAGAAGTCGACCTTGCCTGTCGCCATCGCATCCTAACCGTCTCCCGACGTGGTCATAAGTGTTGTGTGCGCCGCTTCCGAGTGGCAAGACCGAACCGAATTCGGTCAGTCCCCGGATTCACTTTCGATTCCAAAATACGGGGCGGCGTAGGCTTTGGTTCCGAATGGGAAAACGCACTAAGGGAGTATCCCGTAGTACAACACAAGATGAGCACCAGAACCACCCACCTCGACATCACGGGGATGAGCTGCGCCAACTGCTCGGCGACCGTCGGCGACGCCGTCGAGTCGCTCGATGGGGTCTCGCGGGCGGACGCGAACTACGCCACCGACGAGGCGACCGTCGAGTACGACCCGGAACGGACCTCGCTCGCGGCGATCTACGACGCCATCGAGGACGCGGGCTACGGCGCGGTCTCCGAGACCGCGACCGTCGCGATCACCGACATGTCGTGCGCGAACTGCGCGGACGCCAACCGCGAGGCGCTCGAAGGCGTCTCCGGCGTCATTGACGCCGACGTGAACTACGCGACCGACGAGGCGCAGGTGCGGTACAATCCCGCCGACACGTCGCTTTCGGCGCTGTACGATGCCGTCGAGGACGCGGGCTACTCGCCGGTCCGCGAGGGCGAGGGCGACGGCGAGGAGTCTGACGGGGAGGGCGGCGACTCCGACGAGAGCGCGCGCGACGCGGCCCGGAACGCCGAGATCCGTAAACAGCGCCGACTGACGCTGTTCGGCGCCGCGCTCTCCGCGCCCCTACTCTTCTTCCTCGTCGATAACCTCCTCCTCGGGGGCGCTATCGTGCCGGACGGCGTCTTCGGTCTCGATATTCACTGGGTCGCGTTCGCGCTCGCGACGCCGGTCCAGGTCGTGCTCGGTCGGCCGTTCTACGTGAACTCCTACAAGGCGCTCGTCACGAACGGCCGCGCAAACATGGACGTGCTGATCGCGTTGGGTTCGACGACGGCGTACGTCTACTCCGTCGCCGTCCTCCTCAACGCGGTCTCCGGGAGCGTCTACTTCGACACGGCCGCGCTCATCCTCGTCTTCATCACGCTCGGCAACTACCTCGAGGCCCGCTCGAAGGGACAGGCCGGGGAGGCGCTCCGGAAGCTGTTGGAGATGGAGGCTGACACCGCCACCCTCGTCGACGAGGACGGGACCGAGCGGGAGGTGTCGATCGACGACGTCGAGGTCGGCGACCGGATGAAGGTCCGCCCCGGCGAGCAGATCCCGACCGACGGCGTCGTCGTCGAGGGGCAGTCCGCCGTCGACGAGTCGATGGTGACCGGCGAGTCCGTCCCCGTCGAGAAGACCGAGGGCGACGAGGTCGTCGGCTCCACCATCAACGAGAACGGTCTCCTCGTCGTCGAGGCGACGAAGGTCGGCGCGGACACCGCGCTCCAGCAGATCGTCCAGACGGTGAAGGAGGCGCAGTCCCGCCAGCCCGAGATCCAGAACCTCGCGGACCGGATCTCCGCGTACTTCGTGCCCGCGGTCATCGCGAACGCGCTGCTGTGGGGGATCGTCTGGTTCGTCTTCCCCGAGACGCTCGCCGCATTCGTCGATTGGCTCCCGCTGTGGGGCCAGGTCGCGGGTGGTCCCGCGCCGGTCGGCGGGACCGTCTCGGTGTTCGAGTTCGCGATCGTCGTGTTCGCCTCGTCGGTCCTGATCGCGTGTCCCTGCGCGCTCGGGCTGGCGACCCCGGCTGCGACGATGGTCGGAACCACCATCGGGGCGCAGAATGGCGTCCTGTTCAAGGGCGGCGACGTGCTCGAACGCGCGAAGGACGTCGACACCGTCGTCTTCGACAAGACGGGGACGCTCACGAGAGGCGAGATGGAGCTGACGGACGTCGTTGCGGTCGGCGACGGGACGCTCCCCGACGGCGGCGCGCTCGCCGAGGGCGAGGACGCGGCCGCGACGGACGACGACACGGACGGGGCCGCCGCGACCGCCGCTCGGGCCGACGAGGACGAGGTTCTCCGGCTCGCCGCGAGCGCGGAGCGGGGCAGCGAACACCCGCTCGCCCGCGCCATCGTCGACGGCGCCGAGGCGCGCGGACTCGACCTCAGCGACCCCGAGGCGTTCGAGAACGTCCCCGGCCACGGCGTCAAGGCGACCGTGAACGGCGACGAGGTGCTGGTCGGCAACCGGAAGCTGCTGCGAGACAACGGGATCGACCCCTCGCCTGCCGCGGAGACGATGGAACGCTTAGAGAGCGAGGGGAAGACGGCGATGCTCGTCGCCCGGGTTCGCGCCGGCACGGATGACGGGGAGCTCCTCGGCGTCGTCGCCGACGCGGACACGGTGAAGCCGAGCGCGAAAGAGGCGGTGAGCGAACTCCGCGAGCGCGGGGTCGACGTGATGATGATCACGGGCGACAACGAGCGCACGGCCCGCGCGGTCGCCGAGCAGGTCGGGATCGCCCCCGACAACGTTCGCGCCGGCGTCCTCCCCGAGGACAAGTCCGACGCGGTCGAGGAGATCCAGGCCGACGGGCGCCGGGCGATGATGGTCGGCGACGGCGTCAACGACGCCCCGGCGCTCGCGGTCGCGTACGTCGGCACCGCCATCGGCTCCGGCACCGACGTGGCCATCGAGGCCGCCGACGTGACGCTGATGCGCGACGACCCGCTCGACGTGGTGAAGGCGATCCGCGTCTCGGACGCGACGCTCCAGAAGATCAAACAGAACCTCGTGTGGGCGCTCGGCTACAACACGGCGATGATCCCGCTCGCGTCGCTGGGACTGCTCCAGCCGGTGCTCGCGGCCGGCGCGATGGCGTTCTCGTCGGTGTCCGTGCTGACGAACAGCCTCCTCTTCCGCCGGTACGACCCCGACGGCGACTACAGGCTCCTCGGATTCCTCCGGCGCTGATCGGGAGTCGACCGCCGCTCCCGCCCGCTTCCCGCCGCCGTCCCGAAGCCCCAAGACGGCCCGGCGCGTACGCCGGCGTATGTCGACCCTCCTCGTCGTCGGCGGCAGCGGCTTCATCGGACGTGACGTCTGTCGGTTCGCCGTTCGCGACGGACACGAGGTCCGCAGCGTCTCGCGGAGCGGCCGCCCCGAGGTCGACGAGGCGTGGGTGGATTCCGTCTCGTGGACGAGCGCCGACCTCTTCCGCCCGAACGCGTGGCGCGACCGCCTCGACGGCGTCGACGCCGTGGTCCACTCCGTCGGGACGCTCACCGAGGCGGCGACCGATGGCGTCAGCTTCGAGCGCGTCAACGGCGACGCGGCGATCCTCGCGGCGCTGGAGGCCGAGCGCGCCGGCGTCGACGCGTTCGTCTTCCTCTCCGCGGCCGCGAAGCCGCCGGGTGTCCGGAACGCCTACCTGACGGCCAAGCGCCGCGCCGAGGCGTCCATCGCCGACCTCGACCTCGACGTCGTCACCCTCCGGCCGGGACCGGTGTACGGCGAGGGACAGCCCCATCTCCCCGGCGTCGCCGACCGCGTCCTCCGGTTCGTCGCGAGCGCGCGCCCCATCGCGTCGCGGCTCGGCGAGGCGCGGCCACTCTCCGTCGACACCGTCGCTCGCGCGACGTACCGCGCCGCGCTGGACCCGGGCGAGCGGCTGCTCGACGTCTCCGACATTCGCGACCTCGCCGGGTGAGCGGCGGGGAGATACCTGACCGTAAAAGCCCGTCAGCGCGCGCTGCGCTCCTTGGCCATCTCCAGCGAGATGAAGAAGCCGAAGTACGCCGGGATCCCCGCGACCATGAACATGTACAGCACCCACTGCGGGGCCGTCGAGAAGGCGACGTTGTACAGCGACGACGCGATCCCCACCCAGACGAGCGCGAACAGCAGGTCCTGGAGCATCCCGGTGCCGTTCTCGCTGAGCACGTGCCGGGCGCGGTCGGCGACGCTCGGGTCGGTCGGCTCGTCGTCCGGCGTCTCCGCGGCGTCCGTGTCGGGCATGAAGTGAGTGTGTGCGGGGGGTTACGTCGGTGTTGCGGAATCGCGCGGCGTCAGTCGCGCGACGAAGCGATCCGTCGGTCGACGAGGAAATCGACCCGTCGGGCGCTCAGTCCTCGTCGAGGTAGTCGACGACGAGGACGGGGACGTGCGTCGAGCGCAGGGTGCGCTCCGTGACGCTGCCGAGCAGCGCCCGGCGCACGCCGGCGCGCCCGTGACTCCCCATCACGATCAGGTCGATGTCGTGGTTCTCGGCGTAGTCGGCGATCACCTTGTGCGGTCGACCGCCCGAGACGTGTTCGACGACGTCGACGCCGCGTTCGTCGCCGCGCTCGGCGACCACGCCGGTCGCCTCGTCCGCCTGATTCTTCAGTTCGTCCATCTCGTCGAACCGACCCTGCTTGAGCCGGTCAACCTGTTCGGTCCCGAGACTGAAGTTCACGGAGTCGATGTCGACCACGTACAGCGCGTGGACCTCGGCTCCGTACTTCGCCGCGAGGTCGAGCGCGTGGTCGACGGCGGCCTCCGCGACGTCGCTTCCGTCAGTGGGTACGAGGATTCGGTCGTACATTATCGCTCCTCCTCCGTGGTCGCGTCGTCCACTGCGCGGTTCCCGTCGGCGCCCGCGTCGTCTACTGCGCGGCCGCCATCGGTCGCAACGTCTTCACCGCCGTCAGCGGCGACGACGTCCTCGGCGGTCTCCTGCTGCCCCATCGGCTCGGGGCTGTGACACTGCCGGACGATCCGCTTCGTCTCCAGCGACGGTTCGTCGGTCGCCATCGAGACGACGATGGTGACCGCGAACACGATCGGGAGCGTGATGAGCGCCGAGCCGATGGCGGGCATCCACTGCGCCAGCCCCGCCGACAGCGGCGCCTCGAGCGACCCGATGTACGTCGGGACGATCTGGTTGATCATCGGGATCGACCAGAGCGTCAGCCCGGTCGTCATGCCGGCGAGCGCGCCCTGTCGGTTGGCGTTCTCCCACCACATGCCGAGGAAGAACATCGGGAACAGGACGGAGCCGGCGAGCGAGAACGCGTAGCCGACGAGCGCCGCGATCGAGGACGCGGGGTTGAGCGCGGCCAGCGTGGTCAGCGCGCCCAGCGCGACGATCGAGAGGCGGCCGACGAGGATCTGCTGGCGCTGCGTCGCGTCCTCGTTGATGATGTTCGTGTAGATGTCGTGGCTGATCGCCGAGGAGCCGGCGATGAACAGCCCGGCGACCGTCGCAATGGCCGCGGCGATACCGCCCGCTGCGACGATGCCGACGAACCACTCCGGAAGCCCGGACAGCTGCGCCGCCAGCACGACGATGACTTCACTGGCCGCGCTGGTCATTCCGGGATCGCCGTACGGGTCAGGGTAGAGACTGGTCCCGAACGCCGCGAACGCCGGGGCGCTCCAGTAGAGGATACAGATGAAGAACAGCCCCCAGACCGTCGACCAGCGGGCCGTCCGTTCGCTTTCGACCGTGTAGAACCGGACGAGCACGTGCGGGAGCCCGCAGGTGCCGACGATGAGCGAGAACGTCGTCGCGACCCAGAGGTAGTAGCTCGACGAGGCGAACGGCTCGGAGAACTCGCTGCCGAGCTGACTGATCAGCGCGCCGTACTCGAGCTGCGGCAGCACCGTCGAGTAGCCGTTGGTGTAGCCGACGACGAACAGCCCGACGACGAACGCTAAGATTAGGATGACGTACTGGACCGCCTGGTTCTTCGTGGCGCCCAGCATCCCGGATAGCGTCAGGTAGGCGACGGTGACAACCATCATGGCGACGACCATCACCTGATACCCGTCGAGACCGGGGATGAGACCACCGTAGTTACCGAAGATGTACAGACCGACGAGCGCCATCCCCTTCGCCTGCCCGATGGCGTAGACGAAGCCGATGAGGAACGTCGTCACCGCCGCGATGGCGCGTGCGGTGTCGGAGTTGAATCGGTCGCCGACGAAGTCCGGCGCCGTGTACTTCCCGAACCGGCGCAGCTGCGCGGCGAGGAAGATGAGCAGGATGAAGTACCCCGTCGTCCAGCCGACGACGTACACCAGCCCGTAGAACCCCGCGAGCGCGATGGACGCCGCCATGCCGAGGTACGACGCGGCCGACATCCAGTTCGCCCCGATCGCCATCCCGTTCTCGACGTTCCCGATGGACCGACCGGCGACCCACATGTTCTCGGTGTCGGCCACGCGGAAGACGAAGCCGATGGTGAGAAACAGCCCCAGCATCCCGATCACGAGGATCGACGGACCGAGCTTGAACGAGATGTCGAGGGACTCCGGAAGGAGGTCGCTCTGTAGGAGGAGCGAAGCGCCCGTCATTCGTCGACCCCTCCGTCGGTCGCGGCGACGTCAGTGTGCTCGATACCGTACTTGTCGTCGAGCGCGTCCCGCTTTCGCGAGTACCAGAACGCTAAGATTAGCGCGCTGGTCGGCGCGCCGAACGCGACGAGGAAGTAGTGGAGCGGGAAGCCTAAGATCGGCATCGTCTGCGTCATCGGACCGGGCGCGAGCCGCGTCAGAGTCACCGGTCCCCACACTGCGAGGACCCAGATGGCGAATCCCGTCCAGACGATCCGGAGGTGGTCGCGCATGTACGGCGTGCTCGGACTCAGGATATTCACCTCCGCTCCGAGGTAGTCGGTGTCGTTGTGCGCCTGTGCGGCTCCCGTGGAGGCGACGCCGCCGTCGGTGGCCGCGTCGTCGGTTGCGCGGCCACCGTCAGTGGCCACGTCGTTTGTTTCGCGGCCACCATCAGTCGCCGCGTCGTCTCGTTCGCGTGAGGTATTATCTGTCATGTTTTGGTGTGTGTCGGGTTCGTTTGTATTGTATTTTCGTGATGTTTGTCGTCGTGTCGTCCGTCGTGGTCGTGAGTGGAACGGATCGAAAACGGTTCGCCGAGCGTTACTCGGCGTCGGCCTTCTGTTGGATCTCCTCGACGATCTCGGGGTTCCGAAGCGTGCTCGTGTTCCCGATCTCCTCGCCGTCAGCGATGTTCTCCAGCAGGCGACGCATGATCTTCCCGGACCGGGTCTTCGGCAGGTCGGGGGTGAACACGACCTGCTCGGGCCGCGCGATCGGACCGATCGCGTCCTCGACGCCCGCGACGATCGCCTCGCGGAGCTCGTCGTTGCCCTCGTAGCCGTCCTCGGTCGTCACGTAGGCGTACACCGCCTCGCCTTTGATGTCGTGGTTCCCGCCGACGACGGCGGCCTCCGCGACGCCCTCGACGCCGACGATGGCGGACTCGATCTCCATCGTCCCCAGCCGGTGGCCGGAGACGTTGAGCACGTCGTCCACGCGCCCGAGGACGGTGATGTAGCCGTCCTCGTCGATCTTCGCGCCGTCCTCCGGGAAGTACACCCAGTCGTCGGGGTCGTCGCTGTCGGTGTCGGAGTACTCCGCCCAGTACTCCTCGATGTAGCGCTCGTCGTTGTTGTACAGCGTCCGGAGCATGCCGGGCCACGGCTTCTCCACCGTGAGGTAGCCCGCCTTCCCCGGCTCCACCTCGTCGCCCAGCGTGTCGAGGATCTGGACGTCGAGTCCCGGCAGCGGCGGTCCGGCCGCTCCGGGTTTCATGTCCTTCACCCCGGGCAGCGTGGTCACCATCATCCCGCCGGTCTCGGTCTGCCACCACGTGTCGACGACGGGACACTCCTCGTCGCCGATGTGCTTGTAGTACCACTTCCACGCGCGCGGGTTGATCGGCTCGCCCACCGTGCCGAGCAGCCGCAGCGACGAGAGGTCGTGGCGGTCCGGGAACTCCGCACCCCACTTCATGAACGCCCGAATCGCGGTCGGAGCGGTGTACAGCTGGGTTGCCTCGTGCTCCTCGACGATCTCCCAGAGGCGGTCGCGCTCCGGGTGATCCGGGGTTCCCTCGTACATCATCGTCGTGGTGCCGAGCGCGAGCGGCCCGTAGACGATGTAGGAGTGCCCCGTGATCCAGCCGATGTCGGCCGAACAGAAGTACGTGTCATCCGGCTTGATGTCGAGGACCGACTGCGAGGTCCACGACACCCACGAGAGGTAGCCGCCGGTCGTGTGTTTCACGCCCTTCGGCTCCCCGGTCGTCCCCGAGGTATACATCAGGAACAGCATGTCCTCGGCGTCGCGCGTGACCGGTTCGACCTCGGCGCCCTCGTGTTCGGCCACGAGGTCACCGTAGTCGATCTGGTCGTCGCCGAGTTCGTGACCAAAGTCGTCGCCGTTCGGCCCGAGCCGGTCGACGACGACCGTGGTCGTGTCGTGCTCGACGCCCGCAAGCCCCTCGTTCGCCTTGTCGAGGTGGTCGAGCGGGTCGCCGCGGCGGTAGTAGCCGTCGCAGGTGACGAGGTGCTCCGACTCCGCGGAGTTCATCCGCGTCGCGAGCGCGTCGGCCGAGAACCCGGCGAACACGACGCTGTGGGGCGCGCCGATGCGCGCACACGCCAGCATCGCGATCGGCAGTTCCGGGATCATCGGCATGTACATCGTCACCACGTCGTCCTCCTCGACGCCCTGCGCCCGGAGCGCGGCCGCGAACTCGTTCACCTCGCGGTGAAGCTCCTCGTACGTGTACGTGCGGTCGTCCTCGTCGACCGGCTCGCCCACCCACTCGATGGCGGCCTCGTCGCCGCGCTCGTCGAGGTGTCGGTCGAGGCAGTTCGCGGACGCGTTCAGCTCGCCGCCCGTGAACCACTCGTAGAAGGGCGGGTTCTCGTCGTCGAGCACCTGGTCGTACTCCGTTTCCCACTCCAGCAGGTCGGCGGCCGTCTCCCAGCACTCGGGCCAGTTCTCCTCGAACTCCTCGTATATCTCCGGGTCGGAGACGTTCGCCTGCTCGACGAACGACTCCGACGGCTCGAATACCTCCTGTTCCGCCAGCCTCGCTTCCAGTTGGCCGTCTCCCTCTGTCATGGTACGGTCCTATCCAACCGATATCGCCATATAAACGCTGGCGCTAAATACGAAAAATCGTGATAGACTGCCGCCGGTCTCGCCGGCTCGCCGCGCTCACCCGTCGGTGCGGACCGCCCGCTCCTCGCCCTCGCGGACCGACCGCTCCGCCCCCTCCTCGAAGACGCCGTCGAGCAGGGCGCGCTGGGCCTTCCGGAGGTGGTTGTGGAACGTCGGGGACGAGACGCCCATCGCGTCGGCCACCTCCTCGGCCGTGCTCCCGCGCGGCCAGTCGAAGTAGCCGCCGTGGTACGCCGCGGACAGCGCGGCCCACTGGCGGTCCGTGAACCGGTCGGCGACCCCGTCCCGCAGCGACGACTCCGCCCGCGGCGAGCGCGCGACGGACTCCTTGCTGGCGAGTCGGACGTCGGCGAAGCGGTCGCGGAGGCCGTCGGCGACGGGCCTGACGTTCGTCCCCTCGGGGAAGTCGGCGACGACGCGGACCCGGCCGTCGGCGGCGGACGCGTCGCGGACCGTCGCGCCGTGGTCGACGAGCGCCCGCACCAGCGACCCGTCGGCGAGGCGCAGCGACGCGGAACACCCGTCCTCGCGCGTCTCGATCACCCGGAAGTCGGAGACGCCGTCCACCTCCCCGACGACGGCCGCGAAGTCCTGCGGGCGGGCGCCCTCCACGGAGAGGTACGCGCGGGAGACGTCGTCGTCGACGTCGACGGTCGACGCCAGCTCGATCCGGCAGCCCAGTCGCTCGCTCGCGCGGGCGAGGAACGCCCCCTCGTCGGTCGTGTGGAACTCGACTTCGGTGACCGCGTCCGAGTGGAGCAGCTCCCGCCACCGGTCCGCGGTGATCGCCCGCCCGAGACACCGGCCGAGGGCGGCGAGGGCCCGTCGCTCGGTCTCGTCCGCCGGATCGTCGTCCGCCGCGACGACGCAGAGCGCCCCGTGAACGACGCCCTCGTAGACCGCCGGCACCGCAACCGCCGGCCGCCCCCCGTCGCTTGGCTGCCGTCGGTCGCGGCCGGCGTGCGGTCCGCTATCGCGTCCGACCACGGTCCCTCGGCAGTCGCGCCCCGGTCCGCGAGGGTCTCTCGGTCGACGCCCGCGGTCGCGGCCACGTCGGCCCGCTCGCCCCCGACCGCCCGGCGGACGACCCAGGCCTCGGCCCAGCGGTCGGTCTCGATTAAGCCCGCGGGAACCGCCGTGACGGGATCCGCCGATCCGGGTTCCGCGAGCGCCTCGAACCCCGGTAAGACGGTCGTACCGGTCCGCTCCGCCGGCGCGCCCTCGGCGTCCTCCTCACCGGCTATCGCGGCCGCGAGCGCCTCCCCGTCGAGCGGGTCGAGGTAGCCGTCGAGCGTGCCGAGCGACTCCCAGCCGCCCGCGTCGCGGACCGCCCGCGGGTCGACGCCGCGCTTGACGAGCATCCGGCGAGCGAACGTCTTCCGGAGGACGCTGGGTGTGATCCGCTCGTCGAGCGCGGCGTCGGTGAGACCGGCCGCCCGTGCCGCCGTCTCGCTCACGATCATCTGGACCCGACGGGGCGAGACGTCGACGTACGGGTCGTCGTCGTCGAGACCCTCGCTCGTCGCGTATCGGTCGAGATCGGCGGCCAGAGAGGCCGGTACGACGGTCTCTCGGTCGATCGGTTCCCCCGGACAGGGTCGACTCCGCGCCTGCGCTTTCGTCGCCGTCGGTCGCGGGCACCGCGAGGATCCGAGCGCTCGCGACCGACTCCGCCTCGCGCAGGTGTCGCGGGGCGACGCAGGTGATCTCCTCGGTTCGGAGTCCGGCCTCGCCCGCCAGCCTGACGACAAGCGCCGCGCGATACGTCTCCGCGGCGGTGACGAGCGCGTCGTAGGCGTCCGCGTCGAGACCGTCGACCATTCGTTTCGGAACTCAACAAGCACCCGAAACAAAACTGTTCCGGAAGATGACCCGTCTACGGCGGAGTCCGGCACGATGTCACGAGCTGTCTCCCGATCGAGCTCGCTTTCCGATCGATCTGTTTCGTCTCTGTATCAGTTTCCGAAACGATCGGCGCGGTCAGCCGGAGGCGCCAACGCCCCAAGCCACGTGGTCCCACAGACGCTCGTAGCCGTAGTAAGTGAGCGTCTTTACGGCGTTGGTTACGACACCGATGCTCGCCGCCTGACCGGCGTCGCCCACGACGAGCCACGCGACCAGGACCGTGATCGTCACCATCAACGCCCGGTAGCAGAGGGTCTTGACGACCGCACGGCGGCGGGCGTGGACCGCGTCCCGCGAGAAGACGCTCGTGTTCATACCACTGCTTTCGGTCGCCGCCGGTAAGTAACTACAAAGCGTATCCCAAACGGTAGAAAGAAACCACTATCAGTTACCTCCGTCCCGAACGGTCGACTCGATCTCGCCCACGACCTCCGGGTTGCGGAGCGCGCTCACGTCGCCGAACTCCTCGCCGCGAGCGATGTCTTCCAGCAGTCGCCGCATGATCTTCCCCGAACGGGTCTTCGGGAGTTCCGGGGTGAAGACGACCCGGTCGGGCCGGGCCACGTCGCCGACGGCGCTCGCCAGCCGGTCCGCGATGGCGTTTCGGAGGGTCCCGTCCGGCTCGACGCTGCTTTTGGTCGTCACGTACGCGACGATGTGCCCGTCGCCGTCGCCGACGACCGCGGCCTCGGTCACGCCCGCGGCGTCGACGATGGCCGCCTCCAGTTCGCCGGTGTTGAACCGCTGGGCGCGGACGTTGATCACGTCGTCGACGCGCCCGAGGATCGTGACGTAGCCCTCCTCGTCGACGGCCGCGCCGTCGCCGGTCCGGTAGCGCCAGCCGTCGTCCCCCTTCAGCCAGTACTCCCGCAGGTAGCGCTCGTCGCCCTCGCGGAGCCCGCGGAGCATCCCGGGCCACGGCGACGCGAGCGTGAGGTAGCCGGACTCGCCGGGTTCGACCTCCTCGCCGTCCTCGTCGACGACGCGGGCGTCGATACCCGGGAGCGGCGGGCCGACCTTCCCCGGTTTCATCGGCGCGACGCCCGGCAGCGTCGCGAGCGCGATGGCTCCGGTCTCGGTCTGCCACCACGTGTCGACGACGGGCGCGTCGCCGCCGCCGACGTGCTCGCGGTACCAGCGCCACGCCTTCGGCGTGATCGACTCGCCGACCGTCCCCAGCAGCCGGATCGACGAGAGGTCGTGGGACTCGGGGTACTCCGCGCCCCACTTCATGAACGACCGGATCGCGGTCGGCGAGGTGTAGAAGACGCTCACCGCGTTGCGCTCGATCAGGTCCCAGACGCGGTCGCGGTCGGGGTAATCGGGCGAGCCCTCGTAGAGCACGCTCGTGGTTCCGACGGAGAGGGGACCGTACACCCCGTAGGAGTGGCCGGTGATCCAGCCGATGTCGGCGGCGCACCAGTAGGTGTCGTCGGGACGCACGTCGAGGACGTTCCGCGTCGTCCACGCGACGTGCGCGAGGTAGCCGCCCGTCGCGTGTTCGACTCCCTTCGGCCGCCCGGTCGTCCCGGAGGTGTACATCACGAACAGCAGGTCCGTCGCGTCGCGGGCGACCGGCTCGACCGTCTCGCCGTCGTGCGCGTCGACCAGCGCGTCGTACTCCCGCTCGTCGTCGCCCAGCGAGACCGATAGCTCGTCGCCGAGGCGGTCGACGACGACCGCGGCCGACAGCTCCTCCTCGGCGCGGATCCGAGCGTTGTCCGCCTTCGACTTCTGGTTGAAGGCGTCCTCCCGACGGTAGTAGCCGTCGCAGGTGATCAGGAACTCGGAGTCGGCCGCGTCGATCCGCGTCGAGAGCGCCTCCGCGGACAGCCCCGCGAACACGACGTTGTGCGGCGCGCCGATCCGGGCGCACGCCAGCATCGCGATCGGTAGCTCCGGGATCATCGGCAGGTACAGCGTCACCACGTCATCCTCCTCGACGCCGAGGTCGCGGAGTCCGGCCGCGAGCGCGTTCACCTCGCGGTGGAGGTCGAGGTAGGTGTACGACCGGCGCTCGCCGCGCTTCCCGAACCACCGGATCGCGAGCTGGTTCCGCCGCTCGTCGAGGTGGCGGTCGACGCAGTTCGCCGCGGCGTTGAGCCGCCCGTCCGGGAACCACTCGTAGAAGGGCGGCTCGGAGTCGTCGAGGACCGTCTCGTACTCACGCTCCCACGTCAGGAGGTCGGCGGCCGCGCGCCACGCCGCCGGTCCCTCGCGGTCGAAGCGCTCGTACACCGCGGGGTCGCTCGCGGCCGCTCGCTTCCGGAAGTCGGCCGGCGGCGGGACGACGTCCTCGTCGCCGTCGACGAGCCGACCGTCGCCCCCGGAGTCGTCCATAACACGCTATGACCCGCGGAGAAATGTATACTTTGTCCGAGTCCCCGTCCGCCGAGAGCGCTCCGGTGGGACCGGCATCGGAGAACCTCGACGGAGCTCGAAAGGCGTCTCGGCCACTGAGATGGCTCCCCGGCGGTCAGACCGACTCCTCTGGCGGCGGCGCAGCGATCTCGGCCGCCTTCGCCCGGGCGCGGGCGACGATAGACGGCTTCGCCTCGAAGTCGACGGTCACCTGGTCGCCCGCGTACGTCTCTTCGGCGACGTGCCCGTGGTCGTGGACCCACGAGACGAGGCTCATCGCGTCGTCCGAGACGGGGAGGACGAGGCGCTCGCGCTCCCAGTCGGGGAGCTCGTCCTCGACGCGGTCGCGGAGCTCGGCCACGCCGGCGCCCGTCTTCGCGGAGACGGCGATCGGGTCGGGCGCCACGCCCGAGAGCGCGGCGCGCTTGTCCGCGAGCTCACCGGGCTCCAGCCGGTCGATCTTGTTGAACACGGTGACGACGGGCGCCTCGTTGCGCTCGTAGAGGGTGTCGTGGCTCGTGACGAGCTTCTCGCGCATCTCCGCGACCGGCTCGCTGGCGTCGACGACGAGCAGCACGAGGTCGGCGCGGTAGACAGAGTCGAGCGTCGACTCGAACGACTCCACGAGCCAGTGCGGGAGGTCCGCGATGAAGCCGACCGTGTCGGTGAGGAGGACGTCGCGCTTCTCCATCTCGGCCCGGCGCGTCGTGGTGCCGAGCGTCGTGAACAGCATGTCCTGCGACTCGGCGGTGGTGTCGAGGTCGCGGTGGCGCTCGGCGTTCTCGTCGACCGCCAGCTCGTCCGCGAGCCGGCGCATCAGCGTCGACTTGCCGGCGTTGGTGTAGCCCGCGAGCGCGACGAGGTCGAATCCGGAGTCGCGGCGCTGCTCGCGGCGCGCCTCCTCCTTCTCCGCGATCGACTCCAGCTCGTCGCGGATCTCCGAGATCTGGCGTTTGATGTCGCGCTCGACGCTCTCGTCGTACTCGCCGAGTCCCATGAATCCCGGTCGCTCGTCGCGCTTCGCGAGGCTCGCCTTCGCCTCGGCGCGGGGCAGCTCGTAGCGCAGCTCCGCCAGCTCGACCTGGAGCTGCGCCTTCCGGGTGTTGGCGCGCTGCCCGAATATCTCGAGGATGAGCGTGAACCGGTCGATCACCTCGACGCCCTCGGGGAGCTTCCCGCCGACGTTGAACGTCTGGTACGGTCCCACGTCGTTGTCGATGATCACGGCGTTCGCGTCGGTGCGGCGGACCAGGTCGCGGAGCTCCGCGACCTTCCCCTTCCCGAACATGAACCCGGCGTCCTCGGTGCGGGTCTGGGTGAGTTCGCCGACCACCTCGTAGCCCGCGGCGGCCGCGAGCTGTCTGATCTCCGCGAGGTCGGCCTCGCCGGAGTCGACGCGCTTGGCGACGACTGCTCGGCGTCCCTCCGCGGTCGGCTCGGCGTCGGCGTCCGCTTGCTCGGCACCCCCGCTCATCGGAGGAGATTCCGGGCGGCGGATGCGGCGTGGTGTGCTGCCTGCACTGTTTCGCGCTCGTCTACGCCCTCGATGTATTTAAACTCGGGCTGGAAGCTGAGTCGGACGCGCGCCGCCGACTGCCCCGCTCGTCGATTCGTCGAGTCCGGACATACCGCTCGTTCCACGGGACAATAAATTAATTCGTTCGGCACCGCGACCCGACCCCGCTACTCAGTCCCGAAGACCGTCGACGACGGCCGCGATCCGGTCGACCGCCTCGTCGACGTCGGCCTCCTCGACGTCGAGGTGCGTGGTGAACCGCGTCGTATGGTCGGCGAACTCGACGCAGCCGACGCCGGCGTCCTTACAGGCCGTTACGAGGTCGGACGCCGGAATCTCCGCGCCCTCCGTGTGCGCCACGACGATGTTGGTGTCGGGCGCGGGCGCGTCGACGCCGTCGAGCGCGTTGAGGCCGGCCGCGAGCCGCGCCGCGTTAGCGTGGTCCTCGGCGAGTCGGTCGACGTTCGCCAGCGCGCGGAGCCCGGGGGCGGCGATGATGCCGGCCTGCCGCATCCCGCCGCCGAACAGTTTGCGGACGCGGCGCGCGTCCTCGATGAAGTCCTCGTCGCCGGCGAGGATCGAGCCGACGGGGGCACCCAGTCCCTTCGAGAGACAGAAGGTGACGCTGTCGACGGGGGCGACGATATCGCTCGCGTCGACGCCGAGCGCGACCGCGGCGTTGAACACGCGCGCGCCGTCGAGGTGGACCGGCACGCCGGCGTCGCGGGCGGCCTCGGCCGCGGCCGCGATCCGGTCGACCGGGATTGCCGTCCCGCCGCGGTAGTTGTGCGTGTTCTCCAGAGAGAGCAGGCCGGTTCCCGGCCGGTGGAGGTCCTCGTCGACGAGCCCCTCGCGGACCGCTTCCGGGGTCGGGACGCAGCGCTCGCCGGCGTCTATCGTCCGGGTCTGGACGCCGGAGAGATTGGCCGCGCCCGCCAGCTCCCAGCGGTAGATGTGCGACTCGCGCTCCAAGAGGAGCTCCTGTCCCGGTTCCGTGTGGGCGTGGACCGCGATCTGGTTCGCCATCGTCCCCGAGGGGACGTACAGCGCGGCCTCCGTGCCGACCGCCTCGGCCGCCCGGCGCTCCAGTTCGTTGACCGTCGGGTCGTCGCGGTACACGTCGTCGCCGACCTCGGCGGTCGCGGCCGCCTCGCGCATCTCCTCGGAAGGCGTCGTGACGGTGTCGGACCGCAGGTCGATGAAGTCGTCGTCGGACATCAGTTACGGATCGTTCCGCGGCGGCGGGCATATATCCCGCGCTCGGCGAAGGGCAGGTCGACGAGCGGATCTCGGGGGGCAGGGGCGACGAGCGGATCCCGGCGGTTCCGCGGCGGCCTTGGCGGTTCCGCGGCGGTCTCGGCCGTTCGGCGCGCGGAGCGGCCGGTTCCGCGTTCGGTCCCTTCTTAACGACCGGGATCGATCCGTGGCGTATGGCAACGGAAGCCGCTCCAGACGACGCAGCCGACGCACCGGACGCCTACGACGCCCTCCTCGACCGCGTCCAGCGGTGGAACGCGGTCGGCAGCGCCTCCGGCGTCCTCGGCTGGGACCAGCAGGTGATGATGCCCGAGGGCGGCACCCCCGCCCGGTCGAAGCAGCTCTCGGCACTCTCCTCGGTCCAGCACGACATGGTCACCGCCGACGAGACGGGCGAGCTGCTCGACGAGCTCGACGACGCCGACCTCACGGACGAGCAGGCGGCGGTCGTCCGCGAGGTCCGCCGCGAGTACGAGCGCGCCGACGCCGTCCCGGTCGAGCTGGTCGAGGAGATTCCCGAGACCGGCTCCGAGGCGCTCCAAGCGTGGGAGGAGGCGAAGGCCGAGGACGACTTCGAAACGTTCGCGCCCTACCTCGAGAAACACGTCGAGCTGAAACGCGAGTACGCCGAGCACATCGACCCCGACCGCGACCCCTACGAGGTCCTCTTCGAGGAGTTCGAGCCGTGCCTGTCGATGGAGCGCGCCGAGTCCATCCTCACCGAACTCCGCGAGGCGCTCGTCCCGATGATCGAGGAGATCCGCGAGTCCGACATCGAACTCGCCGTCGACACCTTCGAGGGGACCTTCCCCGAGGAGGAGCAGGAGGCGCTCTCCCGGGAGGCGCTCGAACTCGTCGGCTACGACTTCGACCGCGGCCGACTCGACGTCTCCTCGCACCCGTTCACCTCCGGCAACCAGTTCGACTGCCGCGTCACCACCCGGTTCGACGAGAACGATCCGCTCGGCGCCGTCGGCTCGACGATCCACGAGTTCGGCCATGCGCAGTACAACCTCGGGCTTCCCCAGGAGCAGTTCGGCACGCCGCTCGGCGAGTCCCGAGACCTCTCGGTCCACGAGTCGCAGTCGCGCCTCTGGGAGAACCACGTCGGACGCAGCGAGGTGTTCTGGCAGGAGTTCCTCCCCGTCTTTCAGGAGCACTTCCCGCAGACCGAGGAGGCGACGGTTCGGGACGCCTACGAGGCGTTCAACCAGGTGTACGAGGATAACTTCATCCGCGTCGAGGCCGACGAGCTCACCTACCACCTCCACATCGTGATCCGGTTCGAGATCGAGCGCGACCTGATCCGCGGCGACCTCGATGTCGAGGACGTGCCCGAAGTGTGGAACGACAAGTACGAGGAGTACCTCGGCATTCGGCCCGAGAACGACGCCGAGGGCTGCCTTCAGGACATCCACTGGAGCCACGGCAACTTCGGCTACTTCCCCACCTACTCGCTCGGCTCCGTGATGGCCGCGCAGCTGTTCGAGGCCGCCGAGGACGACATCGACGACCTCCACGGGAAGATCGCCGACGGCGAGTTCGACGACCTCCACGACTGGCTCGGCGAGAACGTCCACCAGCACGGCTCCCGCTACGAGACGAACGAGCTGGTGGTGCGCGCGACCGGCGAGGACTTCTCGGCGGACGCCTTCCTCGACTACGTCGACGAGAAGTACGGCGAGCTGTACGGGATCTGAGTCGGTTCGGATCACCGAAGAATACCGCTTCCGACCTTCAAGAGAAGATTTTTCGACGCGAAATCCGGGCGATTAGCCGGGCGTGCGAAAGGTCCGCGTGGTGTCCCTGTCGCCGTGGACGACATCGACCTCGACGAGGCCGAGCGAGGTGAAGACGCGGCTCCAGTCCCGGTAGTAGAGGGGCGTGTCGTCGTCGACGTAGTTCACGTCCGGGTCGGCCGACGCGTCGCCCATCGGTCCCTCGATCTCCGCCGTGACGAGGACGTCGCCGGTGATCCGGACGATCTCTTCGAAGACCCAGTCGACGTCGGGATGGAGGTGTTGGAGCGTCTCGACCGAGTAGACCGCGTCGAACTGCCCGTCGTCGAACTCCCCGACGAGGTCCTCTATCGGGCCGCAGTGAAACGTCCCCTCGGCGGCGAGCGTGGGGTAGGTCTCCCGCATCGTGTCGAACGCCCCGGCGTCGATGTCGACGCCCGAGAGGTCCTCGAAGCCGTTGTTCGCGAGGTGTTCGAGGTGCCGGCCGGAGCCGCACCCGAGTTCGAGGATCGCCGCGTCGCGGCTCAGGTGCTCGTCGAGAGCCTCGCGGATCAGCTCGCTCGTCTCGTTGGGACCGTAGTGCGCGTAGTACGCCGGCGAGTATTCGCCCGTCCGGTTCGTCCACGACTCTCGGACGGAGTGAGGTTCCACGTGTACAGACTCGTCCAGCGGGGTAAAACGCCGTCGGACGGCGTCCGGGACGGGACAAGGAGAGTCCGACTTCGGTGACGCCCCTGCTTCAGAAGTACTGATCCGTCGGCGGGCCAGCCCCGGAGGGACCGCGAGCAGGTTCCCCGGTGAGAGCGGGAGAGTCCCTCAAGGGTCGCGTACCCGACCGCCCGCTCCTCGCGAGACGCCCGCAGTCGTTCCAATCCGCGGTTGCTCTCAGCGTCTTCCAGCGTCTCTGAACTCACTCCCAACGTCTCCGAACTCACTCCGAACTCATCCCAGCCGGAACCCGGTCATCAACACGATGAGCGCGAGCATCACGGCGCCCTCGAACAGCCCGACGACGAGGTTCTTCTTCTCGATCGATTCGAGCCGAGAGGAATCCGGATCCGGCGACAGCGTCTCGTAGTACGCGCTGAGCTGGAGGCGGTGCGGGACCGCCAGCCCGAACGCGAACAGCCCCCAGCCGAGCGCGAGCGCGAGCCCGGACCACGACCCGGCGAATCCGTAGCCGAGTCCGGGGTCGGGCGTCAACAGGACCGTACCGGACAGCACCGTCGTCAGCGAGAAGCCGACGAGGAAGAAGACGGCCTTCGGAATGAGCACGGTGTTCACCGCGGCCGACGCCTCCTTGTCGAGACCGCCCAGCGTCGGGCCGATTATCGCCGGGAAGATGACCGCGAAACCGAACCACACCGCGCCGGCGGCGACGTGCGTGTAGAAGAGCAGTTCGGTGCTCGCGAGCGCGAGGCTCGCGGCGAGAAACGCCAGCGGCACGAGGAAGCTCCCGGCCGCGAACGCCGGGTTAGCAGCGTCCGCCAGGTGGCGAATCCGTTCGACGAATCCCAACTCAGCGACGCGACGATCACCTTCGTCAGCAATTGCCATGGACACTGGATCCGGTGTGTCCGTGAAATGCGTTCTGGTCGACACGATCGCGGCCGGTTCTCCGCGACCGCGACGCGTCCCGGCGACCGCACTACGGGCGCGACGACGACGACCTACTTCTCGATGATGCTCTCCTCGACCGCCTCGCCGAAGTGGCGCGCGACGTCCTCGTAGTAGACGAGCGCCTCGTCGCCCAGCTCGACCTCAGTGACGGCCTTCCGCCCCTCGCTCGTGGCGATCTTCACGGTCTCGGCGTTCTGGATGAGAGTCTCGATCCGGTCGGTGCCGTCCTCCGTCTCGACCTCCGCCTGGATCCGGAACATCGGGCGCTTCTCGATCTTCACCCGGCCGACCACCGCCTCGCGGGTGTGGCCGTCGGTGTCGACGAGCTGGACCTCGTCGCCGCTCGACAGCTCCGCGAGGTAGTTGGTGCCGCCCTCGGCGTTGCGGACGTACGCGTGGACCGCGCCCGCGTTCACGCGGAACGGGCGGGAGGCGACGTACGGCGACTCCGCGGTCTCGGCGTGGACGAAGAAGAGCCCCCGAGACATCGAGCCGACGAGCATCCCCTCGCTGTCGTCCATCAGCGACCCCGTGTCGATACAGACGCGGTCCGCCATCCCGGTCTGTTCGACCTCCGTCACCTCGGCGTACCGGAGGTCGAGCGTCTCGCGGTCGGCGGCGTCGCGGGCCTCGACCGCGCCGCGGATCTCGTCCGGCGAGTCGGAATCGAGGAGGACCCCGTCGGCGCCGATCTCCAGCGTCTCGAAGGCGGTCCGGGCCTCAGCGGCCGTCGTCGCGCCCGCGACGAGGTGGGTCTCCTCGCCGACGCGAGCGATGAGGTTCTCCAGCGGGATGATCGACCAGTCCTCGCCGACGATCACGGTGAAGTCGGCGTCGGCGGCGGCCTCCTGGGCGAACTCCTCGTACTCGGTGCCGAGGACGCGGACGTACGCGCCCTGCGCGCGGTCGTCGCGGCGGCGCAGCGTCGTCAGGTCGGCCGAGCCGGAGAGATCCTCGGGCATCGAGACCGTCCCGTCACCCTCGCCGCCCTTCCCGACGAAGTAGGCGTCGGCCTCGACGTCGCTCTCGGCGTCGTCGATCACGTCGGCGTCAGAACGGAACGCCGCGACGTTCACGTCGCCCAGTTCCCGGACGCGGCCGACGTCGTCCTCGTCGACGAGCACCCAGTCCGCGCCGGCCTCGATGGCGGCCGTGACCCGTCGCTTGCGCGCCTCCCAGTCGCCGACGTCGCCGTCGGCTTTGACCCAGACCGTGCGTGTCATTACCGGAACCTCACGGCGCGCCGGCTTGAAAACTGCGGAAGGGTCGTGCGTTGCGGGCGATAGCGCGGCGCGGCGACGACAAAGCACTTATTAGTAAAATCATTTCGTACGAGTTAGACAACCGGATGACACCAGCACGGCAGCGGCTCTCGAATGCGGGTTCCCGATACGCGGCGGTACGCGAGTCCCTCCGCGACCGCGCCGCACCACGTCTCGGGATCGATCCGCGGGCGCTCGGCGCGTTCCGAATCGCGCTGTCGCTCCTCGTTCTCGGGGATCTGCTCGTCTACCGTCTTCCGGAGGTGGGCGCGTTCTACACGGATGACGGCGTCCTCCCGCGCTCGACGCTCGCCGAGATATACCCCCTTTTAGAGACCGTCTCGATTCACGCGCTGTCCGGTTCGGCGCGGGTACAGACGGGACTGCTCGCGGTCGCGGCCTGCGCCGCGGTCTGCCTGCTTGTCGGCTATCGCACGCGGGTGTCGACGGGGATTTCCGTCGTCCTGCTCGCGTCGCTCTACGCTCGGAACCCGTACGTGATCAACGGGGGAAACACGATCCTGGTCGTGTTCCTGTTCGTGGGCCTCTTTCTCCCGCTGGACGCTCGTTGGTCGCTCGGGGAGGACCGCCTCGACCGGGACCCCGTCGACGAGGGAGAGACCGACGAGCGAGGGGCCGGCGCGCGAGAAGCCGGCAAACGAGAGGTCAACGGACGGGACGGCGGCGTCGAGCGGCGGATCTGTTCGCTCGCGACGGCCGTCACCCTCCTGACGCTCGTGTCGATATACGCGGCGAACGCGGTCTCGAAGTACCGAAGTGACGCGTGGATGTCGGGGGTCGCGGTTCCCCGGATCTTTCAGTTATCGGAGTTCACCGTGCGACTGGGACCGTTCCTCTCGGAACACGCCGCACTTCTCGAGATCGTAAACTGGCTCTGGATCGCGCTCCTGTCGGCGTCCGTGCTCTTGGTCGTCGCGACCGGGTGGCTCAGGACCGGAATCGCCCTCGTGTTCGTCTCCGCACACCTCGGCATGGCCGCGACGATGCGGCTCGCCGTGTTCCCGTTCGTCATGGTCTCGGTCCTCCTCCTGTTTCTCCCGCCCGGCGTCTGGAACCGCGTCGAAGCCGCCGCGTCGAAGCTCCGCGACCCGACTCCACCAACGGAGCGCGCCCACCGTACAGACGGTGGTGGGACAGACAAGGGTGCGTCTCCGGGCCCGTCTCCCCCTCGGGTTCGCCGTGGGCTCCGGATTGGGGCTACCCTGCTGCTCGCGGGGTTCTTCCTCGCGCTCGTCTGGTGGCAGGCGGCGGGGGTCGGTCTCGTCGACCTCCCGGCGTCGGAGGCGAGCGGCGAGCTGTCGGAGGTGAGCTGGTCGTTCTTCGCGCCCAACCCGCCGGACGCCTCCGGCTGGTACGTCGTCCGCGGGACGCCCGAGTCCGGGGACCCGATCGACCTGCGCGACGGCGGGGCGGCCACGTACGACCGACCGCCAGACGCGGCGGAGACGTATCCGACGACCCTCTGGCATCAGTTCGGATTCAGGATAAAAAACGCCGGCGAGTCCCGATATCGGCCGGTCGCGTCGTACGCCTGTGAGCGAACGGACCGCGACGTGGCGTCCGTGACCGTCTTCCACGTCGAGCAGGCGGTCGACGCGGACGGACCGGTCGGCGAACCCGAGACGCACGAGAAGATACGACTCGCCTGCTGATCCGGACCGGACGACGGCCCGACCTCAGGCCTCGACGAACCCGCCCGCTCGCAGCGCCTCCTCGACCGAGGCGTCGTCGTGGACGACCGCGGAGACCGCCCGCGCGATTCCTTCCGGGTCGTCGTGTTGGAAGATTGACCGCCCCATCGACACGCCGGCCGCGTCGCCGTCCATCGCGCCGCGAACCATCTCCACCGTCTCGCGGTCGGTCCCCTTCGAGCCGCCGGCGATGACCACCGGGAGGCGGGTCGACTCCGTCACCCGCTCGAAGGAGTCGCCGTCGCCGGAGTAGCCCGTCTTCACCACGTCGGCGCCGAGCTCTTCGGCGAGCCGGACGGCGTGACCGAGCGACTCGGGGTCCGTGCTGTCGACGCCCGGACCGCGCGCGTACGCCATCGCGAGCACCGGAAGGCCGAGTCGCTCGGCGTCGGTGGTCAGCTCCGCCAGCTCCTCGATCTGGTTCGGCTCGTACTCCGACCCGACGTTGATGTGGAAGGAGACCGCGTCGGCGCCGGCCCGGACCGCGTCCTCGACGGTGCCGGTGACGCGCTTGTCGCTCTCGTCGGGACCGATCGTCGTCGACCCGTTGAGGTGGACGATGTAGCCCGCACCGTGCTTGTTCTCGTGGACGCGCTCCGCGATGCCGCGCTGGGTGAGCACCGCGTCCGCGCCGCCGCTGGTGACGCCGTCTATCGTCGACTCGATGTCGACGAGCCCCTCGACGGCGCCCATCGTGATCCCGTGGTCCATCGGGACGATGAGGAATTGGTCGTTCGTGGAGATGCGGTCGAGTCGTGCCGAGAGTCCTGCTGTCATGGTGAGGTCGGTCGTTGTGTGAGCGTGTGTCAATCGGAGGTAAGTCGGTTTCGTTCGGGGACGTATTGGTTCGTTTCGGCTCAGGCGGACTCGACGGTGTCGGTCCGCGAGCGGTGGCCGCGCTCGGCGCCGTCCTTCAGTTCGCGGGACAGGGCTTCGAGGCGGTCGGCCACTTCCGCGGTCGAGAATCCTCCGCGACGCCCTCGGCGACCACGTCGACGAGCGCCGAGCCGACGATGATCCCGTCCGCGCCGCCCGCGACGATGCGCTCCGCGTGCTCGCCGCTGGAGATGCCGAACCCGACCGCCTTCGGCACGTCGTACTCGCGGAGCCGGTCGAGGCTCTCCGTGGTCTGGTCGGAGACGTCGTCGCGGGCGCCGGTCGTCCCGAGCCGCGCCTGGACGTACACGTACCCCGACACGCGGTCCATCAGCCGGTCGAGGCGGTCTGCGCGCGTGGTGGGAGCGACGATGAAGACGAGGTCGAGTCCGAACTCGTCGCACGCCTCGCGCAGCGGGTCGGCCTCCTCGGCCGGGAGGTCCGGGACGACGAGCCCCTCGATGCCGGCCGCCGCGGCGCGCTCGACGAAGGGACGCGGGCCGGGATCGGTGCCATACTGATAAATTAGATTGTAATACGTCATACAGACGAGTGCGGCGTCGACGTCGAGCTCCTCCGCGAACGCGAAGAACCGGTCGGGCGTCATCCCCGCGTCGAGCGAGCGGACGAGCGCCTCCTGTATCGTCGACCCCTCCGCGATCGGCTCGGAGAAGGGGAGGCCGAGCTCTATCACGTCGGCGCCGCCGCGGTCGAGCGCCTCGACGTACGCCTTCGACGACTCGTAGTCCGGGTCGCCGACGACGAGGTACGGGACGTAGGCGGGGCCGTCGGCGAAGGCGGCAGCGATGGCCTCGGAGTTCGCCATCTACATCCCCTCCGTGAACATCGACATGTCCGGCGCCCCCTCGATGTCCCGCTTGTCCGTCTCCTCGATGGCGGCGTCGAGGTCCTTGTCTCCGCGTCCGGAGACGTTCACGACCACGCGCTCGCCCAGCTCCTCGTGGTGGTCTTCGAGGAACCCGAACGCGTGCGCCGTCTCCAGCGCGGGGATGATCCCCTCCGTCGAGGAGAGGCGGTGGAACCCCTCCAGCGCGGCGTCGTCGTCGACCGCGACCGGGTCCACGCGCCCCTCGTCGACGAGGTACGCGAGCTCGGGACCGACGCCGGCGTAGTCGAGTCCGGAGGAGACCGAGTGGCTCTCCATGATCTGCCCGTCGGAGTCCTGAAGGAGCTTCGTGCGAGCGCCGTGGAGGACGCCCTCCTCGCCCGCGTACAGCGACGCGGAGTTGGGCGCGACGCCCGCCTCCTCGTCCACTTCGAGGGTGGAGCCGCCGGCCTCGACCGCGTGGAGCGCGACCGACTCGTCGTCGACGAACTCGGCGAACGCGCCCATCGTGTTCGAGCCGCCGCCCGCGCAGGCGACCACGTCGGTCGGGAGCTCGCCCGTCTTCTCTCTCGCCTGCTCGCGGGCCTCTTCTGAGATGACCGCCTGGAAGTCCCGGACCATCACCGGGAACGGGTGCGGCCCGACGATCGACCCGATCACGTAGTGGGTGTCCTCGACGGTAGCCGCCCAATCGCGCATCGTCTCGGAGATGGCCTCCTTCAGCGTGCCGCGACCCGTCGTCACCGGCTTCACCTCCGAGCCGTTGAGCTTCATCCGGAACACGTTGGGGCGCTGGCGGTTGATGTCGCGCTCGCCCATGTAGATCGTACAGGGCATGTCGAGGTGAGCGGCCGCCATCGCGGTCGCGGTGCCGTGCTGGCCGGCGCCCGTCTCCGCGATGATCCGGTCTTTGCCCATGTACTTCGCCAGGAGGACCTGCCCGAGCGCGTTGTTCAGCTTGTGCGCGCCGCCGTGGAGCAGGTCCTCGCGTTTGAGGAACACCTCCGTGTCGTAGCGCTCCGAGAGCCGGTCAGCGCGCTGGAGCGGCGTCGGCCGCCCGCCGAACGCCGCGAGCCGCTCGCGGAACTCGTCCATGAAGCCGTCCTCGTTGTCGAGGACGTAGCGCTCGTAGGCGTCCGTCAGCTCCTCGATCGCGGGCATCAGCGCCTCCGGAACGTACTGGCCGCCGTACCGGCCGAACTTCCCGTCGTCGCGGCCGCGCTCGCGGCCGGGGCGTCGCGCCCGTTCCGTCTCCTCCGTCGTCCGCGTGTCGGTCTCGCTCATGTGGGTGTCTCCGTGGTGTTTCGGGTGTCGCTCCCGCCGTTCGCGTCGTCTTCACAGTCGTCCTCGCCGTCGTCCGCGACCGCACCGCCGTCGTCCTCCCCGCCGTCCGCCTCGGCCAGCACCAGTTCGCGCGTGTTCGCCTCGACGTCGCCGTCCATGATGGCGCTCCCGACGAGCAGGGCGTCGGCGCCCGCCGCGCGCATCCGGCGGACGTCCGCGGGCGAGCCGATGCCGCTCTCCGCGATCAGGGTCACGTCGTCCGGCACGTGGGGCGCCACGGACTCGAAGGTTCCGAGGTCGACCACCAGCTCCGCGAGGTCGCGGTTGTTGACGCCGACCGTCGTCGCGCCCGCGTCGAGCGCGCGCTCCAGCTCCTCGCGGTCGTGGACCTCGACGAGCACCTGAAAGCCGCGGTCGCGGGCGGCCGCGAGCAGGTTGCCGAGGTCGTCGCCGACGAAGCGAGCGATGAGCAGAACGACGTCGCTCTCGACGGCGTCCAGCTGTGCCTCGTCGACGACGAAGTCCTTCCGGAGGACCGGCACGTCGACGGCGTCGCGCACGCGTTCGAGGGTGTCGACGCTCCCGCCGAAGTGCTCCGGTTCGGTGAGCACGCTCAGGGCGGCGGCCCCGCCGGCGACCATCCCCTGCGCGAGCGCGACCGGGTCCTCCTCGCGGGTCCCCTCGGTCGTCGGGCTCGTCGGCTTCACCTCGGCGATCAGCGGGACACGCCCGTCCGCCTCGGCCCGGTCGAACGCGGCGGCGAGGTCGCGGGGAGCGACCGAGACGGTCCCGCCGACCTCCGCTTCCGGTCCCCCGTTCGCGCGCTCTCGGGCGGCGGACAGGATCGACCTGACCGCCGGCGCCAGCTCGTCTGGATCGTCCATTACTATACACTAATGTACGTATCTGTTCATAAGACTTGCGGGGACCGCGCCGCTCGATCGGGACCCGCGCTCGCGGGGCGGAGCGGTCGCGCGGCCGGTCTCTTAAGTGATCGACCCGTCGAATGAAGGTATGAGCCTATCGGGTACGTCCGGCGTTTTCGCCCGGGAGTTCGACGAGATCGGCCGCGCCGTCCAGGTGGGGTTCGCCGGCGGTCGCGTCATCTCGGTGTCGTTCCCCGCCGAGCCGCCGGCGGATGCCGGGGACGATACCGACCTGCTGGACCGGATCGGCGCGTACCTCGACGGCGAGCGCGACGAGTTCCCCGAGGTCGCGCTCGGGCTGACGGTCCCGACCGACCAGCGAGAGGTGTTGGAGTCGCTCCGGAGCGTGCCGTACGGCGAGGAGGTGTCGGTGAGCCGGCTCGCGCGGCTCGGCGGGTTTGACCCGGACGACGCAGACGATCTGGAGACCGTGACGGGCGCACTCGCGGACAACCCGATCCCGCTCCTGCTCCCGGACCACCGGGTGAGCGGCGGACCGTACGCGACCCCGGGCGACGTGCGGAGCGCGCTCCGGCGCGTCGAAGGAATATAAGCGGGCAGCCCGGCCCAGAAATCGACCGATCAGATATCGAAGTCGGGCGTGTCGAACGCGCCCTCGTCGGCGTCGACGTCGTATCCCTCGATTCCGGTGAGCGCCAGAGCGAGCGTCGCCTCGGCGTCCCAGCGTCCCGTGTTGATCACCAGGTCGTAGATGGAGCGGTCGTTCAGGTCGATCCCGTAGTAGGACTTGTAGCGCTGCTCCTCGATGACCTCGCGGACCTGCATCTCGGAGGTCATCTCCGCGCGCTCGGCGGTCCGGTCCGCGCGGACCTCGTCGGGCGCGTCGAGCCAGATCCGGAGGTCGGCGCGGTTGCCCGCGATCCAGCCCGCGAGCCGCGACTCCAGCACGAACGCCTTGTTCGCGGTTCCCCACTTCTCGGCGATCCGGCGGAGGCGCTGATCGAGCGCGCGGTCGATCTCCTCGGACTCGCCGGTCTCCGCGATGAGCTGCGAGAGGCTCATGTCCCGCTCGGCCGCGATCTCGCGGAACAGCTCGCCGCCGGAGACGTAGCCGCAGTCGAGCGACTCGGCTATCCCCTCGACGAGCGTCGTGGCGCCGCAGCCCGGCGGGCCGGAGACGGTGATGAACAGGTTTCGATCGATCCGTCTGTCGGGGTCCGGCGAGGTGCCGCTCATGCGTGTTGCGCCACGGAAGCGCGGCGGATAAACGGGTCGGTTGCGCGAATTTCCGCGGAGCCGACGAACAGGGGTTGGTTGCGCGAATTTCCGCGGAGAATCGACGCAACCGATTTCCCTTCCCGAACCCTCGTGATCGGCGTGAGCGAGTCCACGGACCGCGGCGACGAGGTGGCCGCGCGGGCGCTCCTCCGGGACGCGGTCGAGCGCGGAGCGGTCGCGGACCCCGACTTCGACCCGGAGGCGGTCCCGATCGGCGACGCCGACGTGCTCGCCCGGCTCTCGCCGCCGGTCCGTCGCTGGTGGGTCGAGCGCTTCGGCGGGTTCATCGGCGAGAACGGCGGCTTCTTCACGCCCCCGCAGCGCGAGGCGATCCCCCACGTCGACGCCGACCGGAACTGCCTCGTCGCCGCGCCGACCGGCAGCGGGAAGACGCTCGCTTCCTTCCTCGCGGTCCTCGACGACCTCTTCGCGCGCGACCGTGACGGCGAGTTGGAGAACTCCGTCTACTGCCTGTACGTCTCGCCGCTGAAGTCGCTCGCGAACGACATCGAGCGCAACCTCGCGACCCCGCTCGAAGGGATCGGCGAGGCGATCGCCGCGGCCGACGCCGAGGAGAGTGACGCGGCCGCGACCCGCGATAGCGACGCGGCCGCGACTCCCGAGGAGGTCGCGGACGACGACTACGAACCCGGCGTCAGGCAGGCGATCCGCCACGGAGACACCTCGAAGGCGGACCGGCAGGCGATGCTCTCGGAGACGCCGCACGTCCTCAACACCACGCCGGAGACGCTCGCGATACTGCTCAACTCGCCGAAGTTCAAGGAGAAGCTCCGGACCGTCGAGTACGTGATCGTCGACGAGATCCACTCGCTGGCCGCCAACAAGCGCGGCACGCACCTCTCGGTGTCGCTGGAGCGGCTGACCGAGTTGACGCGAAACGGCGGGGAGGAGGAAGTCGAAGCGGAACCCGACCACGAAATCACCCGGATCGGCTGCTCGGCGACCGTCGAACCGCTCGACGGGATCGCCTCCTTCCTCGTCGGGCGCGACCGCGTCGACGGCGCGGTCGGCGACACCGACGGGTTCGAGACGCGCCCCTGCGAGGTGGTCGACGCGCGGTTCGCGCGCGAGTTCGACCTCGAACTCCGGACGCCCGCGGCCGACCTGATCCACACGCCGCGGTCGGCGGTGACCGACCGGTTCTACGAGTCGCTCCGCGACCTGATCGACTCCCACGAGAACACGCTCGTGTTCACGAACTCGCGGTCGGGCGCAGAGCGCACCCTCCAAGAGCTCCGGCAGCGGTTCGACTACGACGAGTCGGACTCGGGCTGCCACCACGGGAGCCTCGGCGAGGCCCAGCGCACCCGCGTCGAGGAGGGGCTGAAGGCCGGCGACCTCGACGTGGTCACCACCTCGACGAGCCTCGAACTCGGCATCGACATGCCCCACCTCGATCTGGTGGTCCAGGTCGGCTCGCCGAAGTCGGTCGCCGCGCTGCTCCAGCGCGTCGGGCGCGCGGGGCACAGCCCGGGGGAGACCGTCGAGGGCCGAGTGTTCGCCTTGGACCGCGACGAGCTGATCGAGTGTGCGACGCTGCTCGCCCGCTCCGAGGACGGATTCGTCGACCGCGTGTTCCCGCCCGAGGGCGCCTACGACGTCGCCGCCCAGCACGTCTACGGGATGGCGATAAACCGGATCCGCCCCGACCGCGAGGTGCGGGAGGTCCTCCGCCGGGCGCACCCGTACCGCGACTTCGACGACGCGGCCTACAAGCGGCTGTTCCGATATCTCACCGCGGACTACGACGGACTGGGGTCGAAGAACGTCTACCCGAAGGTGTGGCGCGACGCCAACGACCCGCCGGAGGGCGAACACCACCACCCGGAGTACCCGGTCGGCGAGACCCTCGTCGGGAAGCGCGGGCGGCTCGCGCGGGTCATCTACATGACGAACGTGGGGACGATCCCCGACTCGTTCACCTGCGACGTGTTCACGCGCGACGATCAGTGGGTCGGCACCCTCGATGAGTCGTACCTCGACACGCTCGACTCGGGCGACGTGTTCGCCTTGGGCGGCGAGCGGTTCGCGTTCCGCTACCGCCGCGGCTCGAAGGTGTACGTCGACCGGACGAGCGAGCGCCCGACGGTCCCCTCGTGGTTCGCGGAGCGCCTCCCGCTGTCCGCGGACCTCGCCCGCGAGGTGCTGGCGTTCCAGGCCGAACTGCTCGACCGGCTGGCGGGCGACGACCCGAACGCCGGTCCCGCCGCGGTCCGCGCGTGGCTCCGCGAGTTCCCCCTCGACGAGAACGCGGTTCGCGCGCTCGCTCGCATGTACGACGAGCAGGTTCGGTACGCCGGCCTCGACGGCGTCTCGACGCCCGACCGCTTCGTCGTCGAGGAGGAGCTCGACCGGGACGAGTACAAGCGCCGGTTCTACGTCCACTCCGTCTACGGCCGGCGGTTCAACGACGGCCTCTCGCGGCTCGTCGCGGCCGCGGTCGCGAACCGGACCGACGCCAACGTCGCCGTCGCGGTCGCGGACCGCGGGTTCTCGCTCGCGCTCCCCCTGAACCGCAAGGTCGACGTGGCGGGGATTCTGTCCGACCTCGATCCGGAGACGGTCCGCGAGGACCTTCGGGAGGCCGTTCAGGGGACCGATCTGCTCCAGCGCTACTTCCGGATCGACGCCGGGCGCTCGCTCATGATCTTAAAGCGGTACAAGGGGTACGAGAAGTCGGCCGCCGAACAGCAGGTGTCCGCCGAGATGCTGCTGTCGTTCGCGGCCGATCTGGAGGAGTTCGCCGTGTTGGAGGAGACGTACCGCGAACTGCTGGAGGACCGTCTCGACGTCGAGGGAATCCGCGATGTCGTCGGGCGGATCTCGACGGGCGACCTGTCGGTCGAACACCGCGTCGTCGACTCGCCCAGCCCGCTCGCGTTCGGGCTGGCGACGCTCGTCGACTCCGACACCGTCATCGCCGACGACGAGTCCGCCGTCCTCCGCGAGTTCCACGCCCGCGTGATGGAGGAGATCGGCGAGGAACCGCGGACCGCCGAGAGCGGCGAGACCGGCGACCGCGGCGTCGAACCGCCCGCGGACCGCCGACCGGACTGAGTCGATAGATCACGGCCGAATCGGCTCTGTCGGGAGCGGATCGGGGAGTCCTTCCAAGACCAGCGTCGTGTAGTGGAGAAAAACCGCCAGCACCGCGAGCGACAGCAACAGCAGAAACAGCAGGATCAGTCGCTCGTCGCTGCGGACGACGCGGCGGTGTCCGCGAGAAACCCCGTCCGCGGGCGACGTTCGGTCATCGGTCCGTTGTCGTGTCCGCGTCCGGTTAAAAATAGCCTGTGGAGCGGTGTCGGTCGGCGAATCGGTCGGATGGATTTCCCGGCCGCGACCCCTCAGTCGTCCGAGGGCGACGCCTGAGACCGCTTGAGCGGCTCGCCGTCGACCGGTTCGTCGGGGTTCGCGTCGACGGCGGCCTCGCTCAGCCCGAGCCGGGCGTCGACGTCGACCTCCTCGCGCACGTGGACGGTCCCCCGGTGGACCGCGATGGCGTCCGCGAGGTGGAGCCGCACCGCGTCGAGTAACACCTCGGCTTCGAGGGGTTGCCCGCGGCGCTTGATCTCGGCGACGTCGGCGCCCGGCGGCACGTCGAAGGCGCGCTGCGCGATGATCGGTCCCTGGTCGAGGTCGGTCGTGACGTAGTGGGCGGTGACGCCCGCGACGCGGACGCCCGCGTCCTTCGCCTGCCGGTACGCCTCGGCGCCCGGGAACGCCGGGAGCAGGGAGGGGTGAACGTTGACGATCCGGCCCTCGTACCGGAAGACGACCTCCGGCGAGAGGATCCGCATGTAGCGGGCCAAGACGATCAGGTCCACGTCGTACTCGGCCAGTAGGTCGAGGAGGCGCCCCTCGTCCGTGTTTCCGTTGCCGTCGCCCACGTCGTAGAACGGCTTGTCGTAACGCTCCGCGAGCGACCGGAGGTCGCCGCGGTTGCCGATGACGACCGGGATCTCGGCCTCCTCGCCGTCGTCCGCGAGGTCACCCTGCGCCTCGGCCTCCAGCAGCGCCTCGGGCGCGTGCGTCTCCTTCGTGACCAAGAGCGCGACCCGGCGGGCGTCGCGGTCGCTCGGGAACCGGACCTGGATGTCCACGTCGAGCTCGCGGCCGAGCTCGGCGAGCGCGCGGCGGAGCTCGCCGCGGGAGGTCTCCATCTCCGCGGTGTCGACGCGAGTCGTCATCCGGAAGACGCCCTCGCGGACGGCCTGATCGAGGTCCTCGATGTTGATTCCCCGCTCGAACAGCAGAGAGGTGACCCGCGCGATGAGTCCGGTCTTGTCTCCTCCGACGACCGTGATCTCGGTCAGTTCGCGGGTCATGCGACGATCACCTCCGCGGGTTCGAGCGGCTGCGATACACCCTCCCCAACGGTCGGAGGGGTTTGCCCCTTTCGTTCCGTGCGGTCCCTGCCTCCCGCACGATCGACCGATCTCTATCCACGAACGTGCGTATAAGCGGCGTTCCAAAACGGTTTTTACACACGACTCCGCACCAACGGGTATGACCGCGTACACGGCGACGGTGACGGTCCGGCTGAAGCGGGGCGTCCTCGATCCGGAGGCCGAGACGACCCAGCAGGCCCTCGAACGGCTCGGGTTCGAGCTGTCCGACCTCCGGTCGGCTGACCGCTTCGAGGTGGACCTCGACGCCGCCGACGCCGACGAGGCCGCCGACCGCGCCGACGAGATGGCCGAGCGGCTGCTCGCGAACCCCACGATCCACGACTACGACGTGGCGGTCACGGAGCGATGACGGTCGCCGTCTTCGAGACGACGCCGACCGTCACCGGCGCGAGCGGCGACAACGCTGCCGTCGCGGCCGCCCACGCGAGGTGGGCGGCGTGACGGTCGCCGTCGTCCAGTTCGGCGGCTCCAACTGCGACCGCGACGCCGTCCGCGCGCTGGAGCACCTCGGAATCGACGCCGAGCGCGTCTGGCACGAGGACGGACTCCCCGACGACGCCGAGGGGATCGTCCTCCCCGGCGGGTTCTCCTACGGCGACTACCTCCGGGCCGGTGCGATGGCCGCGCGCGCGCCGATCATGGACGAGGTCCGCGCCGCGGCCGAGGAGGGCGTTCCGGTGATCGGGATCTGTAACGGCGCGCAGATCGGCTCCGAGTCGGGGCTGACGCCCGGCGCGTTCACCACGAACGCCTCCGCGCGCTTCCAGTGCGAGCCGGTCCGCCTGCGCGTCGAGCGCACGGACACGCCCTGGACCGCCGCCTACGACGAGGGCGACGTGATCGAAGTCCCCATCGCGCACGGCGAGGGGCGCTTCGAGATAAGCGACGAGGCCCACGCCGACCTCGTCGCCGACGACCGCGTCCTCTTCCGCTACTGCGACGCCGACGGCAACGTCACCGACGCGGCCAACCCCAACGGCTCGACCGACAACGTCGCCGGCGTCCTCGGCGAGCGCGAGACGGTCGCCGTGCTGATGCCCCACCCCGAGCGCGCCACGCTCCCGGACCTCGGTCGGAGCACCGACGGCGCGGGAATTCTGGCGGCGTTCGCCTGACCGGCCCGGGTTCGCCAAAATCGACGCTCGCTTACCGCGCTCTCGCGGCCTCTCCGCTCTGTCCCGTCTCCGCCGGTGACCCCGTCTCGCCCCCGTCCGTCTCCTCGGACTCCAGTTCCCGCTCCAGCGCTCGCTCGAACTCCGCCTCCGTGAGCTCCCCTTCCGCGTACCGTCGTTGAAGGCGTTCGACCGGCGTTTCGTCGGGTTCGCTCTGCGTCGAACCGTCGTCGGTCTCGGCGGTGAGGGCCCGTATCCCGACGACGCTCACGGCGAGCAACGCGGCGACGGTGAGCAGCGCGACGAGCGGAAAGGCGAACATCCAGCCGCCCATCCCGCCCGCCATCCCCGAACCGGCCATGCCACCCATCAGCGGCGCGGCACCGAGGGGTTCGAGAGTAGTCATGTGCGATAATCACACTTCTACGGATAAATACTCCTCGGCCGTTCGCGGGTCGCGGGACCGCGCTCCGCCGGCGCCGGTCGACACGCTACCGACTTCGACGACGAGCATCGTTCCGCCCCCGGACGACTTTTGCGCCCGGCCGCCGAATCGGTTTCCATGCGAGCGCGACACATCGACCACGTCAACCTCCGGATCCCCGAGGACGGCGCCGACGACGCCCGCAAGTTCTACGGCGATCGGCTCGGGTTCGGTATCGAGGACGCACTGTACGCGGCCGGCGAGAAGCCGTTCTTCGATGTCCGGCTCTCGGCGACCGCCGTGATCCATCTGTGGCCGACAGACGAGTTCGAGCGGCCGACGAAGACGAACTACGACCACGTCGCGGTCGTCGTCGAGGAGTCGGTCGACGAAATCGAGAGCGAACTGGCGGACGCCGGCGTCGAGGTCGAGAAGACGCTCGCCTCGCCGCTCGGCGCGACCGGCGAGGCGGGCGCGGTGTACGTCCGCGATCCGTTCGGTTACCGGGTGGAGCTGAAGGCGCGGGTGTGAGGGCGGAAACGTGCTGCCGGCTCCCCCCGAACCAGTTCGCCCCGCCGAGCAACCCTCGCCCCGACGCGGCCGTTTAAGACCCCCGAGCGACAGGGTCGAATATGAGCGAACAGCAGCCGAGATCCGACGACGACGAGCGACGTCGCCGCCGGGAGGATGCGGACCGATTCGCCGGCGAAAAAGACGAGAGCCTGCGGAGCCGCGACGTGACCGAGGGACCGGACAAGGCGCCCCACCGCGCGATGTTCCGCGCCATGGGGTTCGACGACGAGGACCTCTCTTCGCCCATCGTCGGCGTGCCGAACCCGGCGGCCGACATCACTCCGTGTAACGTCCACCTCGACGACGTGGCGGACGCCGCGCTCGACGGCATCGACGCCGCGGGCGGGATGCCGATCGAGTTCGGGACGATCACCATCAGCGACGCCATCTCGATGGGGACCGAGGGGATGAAGGCGAGCCTCATCTCGCGGGAGGTCATCGCCGACTCCGTCGAGCTCGTCTCCTTCGGCGAGCGCATGGACGCACTCGTGACCGTCGCCGGCTGCGACAAGAACCTCCCCGGGATGATGATGGCCGCGATCCGGACGGACCTCCCCAGCGTCTTCCTCTACGGCGGCTCGATCATGCCCGGGCAACACGACGGGCGCGACGTGACGATCGTCCAGGTGTTCGAGGGGGTCGGCACGTACGCGCAGGGCGACATGGACGCCGACGAACTCGACGACTTGGAGCGCAACGCCTGTCCCGGCGCCGGCTCCTGTGGCGGGATGTACACCGCCAACACGATGGCGTCGCTCGCGGAGGCGCTCGGGCTTGCGCCGCTCGGCTCCGCCTCCCCGCCCGCCGAGGACGAGGAGCGCTACGCGGTCGCCGAGCGCGCGGGCGAGCTCGCGATGGACTCCATCGAGAACGACCGCCGGCCCTCCGATATCCTCTCGCGGGAGTCGTTCGAGAACGCGATCGCGGCCCAGACCGCGATGGGCGGGTCGACGAACGCGGTCCTCCACCTGCTCGCGCTCGCGGGCGAGGCCGACGTCGACCTCTCGATCGAGGATTTCGACGAGATCTCGCGGCGCACGCCGAAGATCGCGAACCTACAGCCTGGCGGGAGCCGCGTGATGAACGACCTCCACGAGGTCGGCGGCGTGCCGGTCGTGCTCCGGCGCCTGCTGGAGGCCGACCTGCTCCACGGCGACGCGATGACCGTGACGGGCCGGACGCTCGCCGAGGAGCTGGCCGAACTGGAGAAGCAGGGTGAACTGCCCGACGATGACGAGATCGAGGCGGACTTCCTCTACACCGTCGACGACCCGAAGGAAGAGGAGGGGGCCATCAAGATCCTCGACGGGAACCTCGCGCCGGACGGCTCGGTGCTGAAGGTGACCGGCGACGACGAGTTCTACCACGAGGGCCCCGCCCGCGTGTTCGAGAACGAGGAGGACGCGATGGAGTACGTCCAGTCGGGCGGTATCGAGTCCGGCGACGTGATCGTCATCCGGAACGAGGGCCCCCGGGGCGGTCCCGGGATGCGCGAGATGCTCGGCGTCACCGCCGCGGTCGTCGGCGCAGGCCACGAGGACGACGTGGCGCTGCTCACCGACGGCCGCTTCTCGGGCGGCACCCGCGGCCCGATGATCGGCCACGTCGCGCCCGAGGCCGCGGTCGGCGGCCCGATCGGACTCATCGAGGACGGCGACCACGTCACCGTCGACATCCCCGAACGCGACCTGACGGTGGACCTCTCCGACGAGGAACTCGACGAGCGCCGCGAGGCGTGGGAGGCGCCCGAACCGCCCTACGAGGGCGGGATCCTCGCGAAGTACGGCCGCGACTTCGCCTCCGCGGCCGACGGCGCGGTGACGAACCCGCGGCTCACGCGAGATTTATAAACGAGACGAGCGGCTGTTTTTCGAATTTTAAATGGGCTGTGGCGCGCGCCTCCGAGCGGCCGATGGGCCGCGAGGAGCGCGTGCGAGGTCGCCGGCGCGTAGCGCCGGCTGCCAGAGGGACCTTCGGTCCCTCGCTGGAGTCGGGCGGCCGGAGCGAAGCGGAGGCCGGCCGACGAGGTTGGGGAGGTGTGAGGCTGCTGTGCGGTGCGGGGCGGTACGGGCGGGACTCAAAGGGGCAGTCGCGAGGACGGCGCAGGCGAAGTAAGGACCACAACGAGGGAGCGAACGAAGTGAGCGACCGAGTGAGGACCGCAGCGAGCGTGCGCCGTCCTCGCGGCTGGGGCTTTGGAGGCGTTTGTCGTCGATCGCCGATCAATCACTTATAAATGAGAGATAGGAGCTTTGGCAGTGTTCTCCGCAGCGCGATCGATCACTTATCATAGAGAGAATCAATAAATCCGGAACTCCACATCAGGAGCCACTCGATTTACTCCTCGCTCACCCCGCCGTCGGTCTGTGCGGTCTTGACTGACTCGGCGCGCCAGACGTTGCTCCGGCGACCCGCACGCGACAGCTCCATCTTCACTACGGAGCCGACCGGTAGGTCTGCGACGCGCTCGCGGGCGTCCTCGTCGGCGTACTCGACGACGTGGTACGTCTCGTTGCGGGGATGGGCACGTACCGTGGTACATTCGTGATCGTTCTGTGCGGAAATGACGGTGTACGCGTTCGATTGTGACATCTTATCTCGTTATTCTTGGACACCCTACTTCAATTCTCCGTATATTCACTACGGTCGTCACCGAAGTCGTAATATCAATATAAGGTCTTGAATTTCTGAAACTATCGGGCGAAGTCGGGGACTGTCGTTCGGCAGAATCACCATACCTATTTCCGGCGGCGTCGAAGGCCGGCCATGGACCGAGGCGACGGGCTGGACGGGGAGACGATCGCTGACGGCGAGATCGGGCCGGACAGCGTGACGGACGCGAACGGCGAGACGGACGTGAACGTCGCGGAAGACGCGAACGGCGTGACGGACGCGGACGGCGTGACGGACGCGGACGCCGGCGGCGTGGCGCTGTTCGTCGACGGCCCGAACGTGTTGCGCGAGGAGTTCGACGTCGACCTCGACGACGTGCGCCGGGCCGCCGAGGCGGAGGGACCGCTGGTGACGACCCGGCTCTACCTCGACGAGCACGCGACGCCGGGACTGATTCAGGCGGCCGAAGCCCGCGGCTTCGAGGTCGTGGTCACGAGCGGTGACGTGGACGTGAAGCTCGCGGTCGACGCCGCGCGGCTCGCGGCCGAGGACCGGATGGACACGCTCGCGATCGCCTCCCGCGACACGGACTTCAAGCCGGTCGTCGAGACCGCGAACGGCTACGGGATCCGGACGCTCGCCATCGCGCCCGGCGAGTTCGGGCGCTCTGACGCGCTCCGAAACGCCGCCAACGGCTCCGTGACGCTCGACGGAGACGAAGAGAGTGCGGCTGAAAGCGATGACGGTGACGCGGACGCCGAATCGGCCTCGACGCGATAGGGATCGAGTAATTTCGACGGCGGGAACTTATAAGTGAACGGCGGGTCGGCGTCGAACATCTCCAAAGCCCCAGCCGGGAGGCGGGCGCACACTCGCTGCGCTCCTCGTCACTCGCTTCGCTCGTTCCTGTGGTGCTTGCGTCGTCTGCGCCCGCCTCCCGGCTGCCCCTTTGAGTCCCGCCCCGCACAGCACCGCAACCGCACCTCACACCTCCCCAGCCTCGTCGCTCGCTTCGTCGCCGGCGCGTAGCGCCGGCTGCCAGAGGGACCTTCGGTCCCTCCCCGCTCGCGACTCCCTCGCACGCGCTCCTCGCGGTCGCCCGTGGCGACCGCTCGGAGGCGCGCGCCGACCGCATCAGCCGTTTAAATAGTCGCTGCCGACAGGCAGACTCACCGCCCTTTGCCCCGCCGGATCCGTCCCACAAGCAGCGCACCGACTCCCCCCGCGAGTCCCGCGACGCCAACGAGGACGACCCCGGTCGCGATCCCGCCGTAGCGTGCGGCCGCCGCGTCGACCCCCACCCGGATCCAGCCGAGGTTCGGCACCGCGAACAGCGCCTTGCCGGCGATCCACTCCTCAGGGACCACCGGCGCGATGCCGGCGCTCTGGTCGTACTGCTCGTTCGCGTCACCGCGTGTAACGTAGCCGTCGTACGGCGCGGGACAGGTCGAAAGCTCCGCGCAGTCGGCGGCGAGGAGGTCCGGGTCGGCCCGCTCCGTCCAGTCCTCGCCCGCGTCGACGGGGAACGCCAAGCGGTGGAACACCGGTCTCCCCCGGCGCCCGGAACGGTGTAGACGACCACGTCGCCGGTCCCGCCGAGCCGCGTCGGCGCGTCCGGGTCCGCGGCTGTCGAGAGGTCGCCCCACGGCTCGCGGTCGGCCGCCGTGACGACGACGAGGTCGCCGCGCTCGACGCCGGGGGTCATGCTGCCGCTCTCGACGGCGACGAACGGCGGCCAGGTCCCGACGAGCGCGCCGAGGAGGACCGCGATCAGGAGGACCGCGACCGCGGGGGCGACGAGGCCGGTGCGATCGGTGCGACGGCTGCTCACGCCCGGTAGGGGGAGCGGCGACCGCTTGAGGCTGTCGCCCGAGTCGGTCGCGGCCGATCCCGATCCGCCGGGCAGCGACCACGCGAAGCGCCGATGTCACAAAAGCTTAGGTTCGTCCGAGAGAGGTGCGAGTATGACCGATCGCCTCCCTCCGCTCCACGACGCCCACGACGCGCGCGGCGCGAAGTTCACCGACTTCGGCGGCTGGCAGATGCCCGTCGAGTTCGACTCGATTCAGACGGAACACGCCGCGGTCCGCGAGTCCGTCGGCGTCTTCGATGTCTCGCACATGGGCGAGATCGAGGTGGCCGGCCCGGACGCGACCGAACTGATGAACCGGCTCACGACGAACGACGTGAGCGCGCTCGACCCCGGCGACTCCCAGTACGCCGCGATCACGGACGAGGAGGGCGTGATGCTCGACGACACGGTCGTCTACCGGCTCCCAGACGGCACCGCGGCGGGCGCGGCGGCCGCGTCGCTCGCGGACCTGGAGGAGACCCACGACGGCAACCTCGACGCGCCGAGCGGCGACCCCGCGTATCTCTTCGTGCCGAACGCGGGCCACGACGCCCAGATGGAGGACCGCTGGACCGCCCACCGCGACGAGTGGGACCTCGATGCGACCGTCGCGAACGCCACCGACGACTGGGCGATGCTCGCGGTCCAAGGTCCCGACGCGGTCAACGCGCTCGACGAGTCCACGCCCCGCGACCGCGTCGTCGACCTCTCGAAGTTCGAGGCGACGACCGCGTCCGTCGCGGAAACGGAGAGCTGGGTCGCGCGCACCGGCTACACCGGCGAGGACGGCTTCGAGGTGATGTGTCCCGCCGACGCGGTCGAGACCGTCTGGGGGGCGTTCGTCGACGCGCCGCGCGAGGCGCAGCCGTGCGGGCTCGGCGCGCGCGACACCCTCCGCACCGAGATGGGGTTCCTGCTGTCCGGACAGGACTTCGACCCGGAGGACGAACCCAGAACCCCCTACGAGGCGCGGATCGGCTTCGTCGTGAAGCTCGACACGGAGTTCGTCGGCCGCGACGCCTTAGAGGCGCAGAAAGAACAGGGCGTCGACGAGAAGTTCGTCGGCGTCCGCCTCCGCGAGCGCGGCGTGCCCCGGGGCGGCTACGCGGTCACCGACGGCGACCTCACCCGCGTCGGGAAGCTGACCTCGGGGACGATGAGTCCGACCCTCGACGAGCCGATCGGACTGGGCTACCTCCACGAGACGTACGCCGACGCCGGGACGGAGGTGAGCGTCGTCGTACGCGGCGACGAGAAGCGCGCCGAGGTCGTCATCCCGCCGTTCCTCGATCGGTGAGGCGGATCGCCGCGACCGTCCGAGACGCCGCTATTCTCCGACAGTCTCCTTCCGCTTCTCGACGACCTCGACGTCCGAAATCCGCGTGTCCGGGTACCCCCCGTCGGCGTCCTTCTCGGCCGCCTTCACCATGTCCCAGACGGTGTTGAGTCCGGTCGTGACGCCCTCCAGCGCCTCCATCTCGCAGCCCGTCTTCCCGGTGGTCTCGACCGCGACGGTCAGTTCGATCCGGTCGTCGCCGACCGCGAACTCGGTGTCGACGTTCGTGATCGGGATCTGGTGGCACATCGGGATCGTCTCCCAGGTGTGTTTCACCGCCTGAACAGCTCCGATACGGGCTGTCGCGAGCACGTCGCCCTTCTCGACCGCGTCCGCCTCGACCGCGGCAATCGTTTCGGGGGTCAGTCGGATCTCGCCGCGAGCGACGGCGCGCCGACTGCTGTCGGGCTTCGCGCCGACGTCGACCATCTGGACGTCGCCGGAGTCGTCGGTGTGGGTCAGCGCGTCCGCGCTCCCGTCGGCGGACGCCGCGCTCGCTCCGTCGGACTCGGCGCGCCGCCCGGCGTCGCCGCCGGGTTCCTCGTCACTCATTACGCATCGCCTCCGGCAGCCGGTCGGGTAAGTCCGTCGCCACCAGCCCGGCGCCGTTGGCGTCCGCGGCGGCGTCGCCCGCGCGGCCGACGACGTACGCACCGACCGCGGCCGCGTGGAAGGGGTTGGTCACGGCCGCCAGCGCGCCGACCGTCCCCGCCAGCACGTCGCCGGTTCCGCCGACGGTCATCCCGGGGTTGCCGGTGCGGTTCAGCCGGGTCTCGTCGCCGTCGGCGATCACGTCGACCGCTCCCTTCACGAGCAGCGTGTGACCCAGACCGGCCGCGAACTCGCCGACCAGTTCGGCGCGCTCGTCGGGGTCTGCCGCCGTCTCGCCGCCCATCCCGACGAGTTCGCCCTGGTGGGGCGTACAGATCAGGTCGGCGTCGGTGTCTACGTCGGGGACGACCCGGAGCGCGTCAGCGTCGACGACGGCGCGCCCCTCGTAGGTCGTCAGGAACTCGCGGACGAACTCCCGGGTTCCGTCGCCGTCTCCGAGACCAGGGCCAAGGACCACGGTGTCGGTCCCGGCCGCGAGCGACGCGACCCGCTCCGCGTGCGACGGGCCGACGCGGTCGCCGGGGAGCGCGCGGACGATGAGGTTCGGCGAGAACCCCTGGACCTCGCTCGCGACCGACTCCGGACAGACCACGCGGACGAGGTCGGCGCCCGCCCGGAGCGCGGCGAGCGCGGACAGGGTCGGCGCGCCGGCGTACGGCCCACCGCCAACCACCAGCACCTCGCCGTTGTCCCCCTTGTGCGAGTCCGGGTCGCGGTCGAGTCCGAGCAGGTCGCCCGGGCCGGTGAACCGCTCCGCGGCCGCCGGGATCCCGATGTCGGCGACTGTAATCTCGGCGTCGAGCGCGGCCAGTCCGGGCTTCTCGTCGTGGAACGTCACCACGCGGTCGGCGTCGACGGCGACGGGGGCGCTCGCCGTGTCCGCGTCGCCGTCTCCCTTGCCGGTCGGTTCTCCCGTGTCGGCGTCGATTCCCGACGGAACGTCGACCGCGATCACCGTCGCGTCGCTCGCGTTGATCGCCTCGGCCGCGGTCCGTTCCGGCTCGCGGAGGCCGCCCGAAATACCGGAGCCGAGCATCGCGTCGACGATCACGTCGGGGTCGTCCCCGGTGGCGCCCTCTGGACCGGTGAGATCGAAGTCGCGCGAGTCGGTGACGGTGGCTGCCGGAATCTCGGTGTTTCCGAGCGCCGCCCAGTTCTCTCGGGCGATGTCGGTCCGGATCGTCTCGGGGCGACCGAGCAGCTTGACCGTTGTCTCGTACTCGGCGAGGAACCGCGCCGCGACGAGAGCGTCGCCGCCGTTGTTCCCGCGGCCGCAGACGAGCGCGACGGTCGCGCCCGGGTCCGCGACGGCTCGCACCTCGCGGGCGACCGCGTTACCGGACGACTCCATCAGCTGCTTTCGGGGCACGCCGAGCGCGGCCGCGTTGGCGTCGACGGCCGCCATGCGGTCGGTCGTGATCATGCCCGGCGGTTCGGGCGCCCGGGGATTAAGCGGGCGGGGTCCGACCGCCGAGGACTCAGGCGGAATCCGACCGCCGAGGACTCAGGCGGAATCCGACCGCCGAGGACTCAGGCGGAATCCGACCGCCGAGGACTCAGGCGGAATCCGACCGCCGAGGACTGCGCCGGCGAGACCCGGGTCTGCCCGGCCTCCCGGCGTCCTCCCGACGCCCACACCGCTTCGCGAAATGAAAATGTTGAAGCGGTCAGGTAGTGAACTCCGCAAATAACTGTGGTATCGGCACTACCCGTCGGCGCGACCGCCTCGGTAACGCCCCCCGCGGCCGACGTACCCGGTTCAGCTCCCGACGTACCCGGTTCGGCTCCTCCACTCCGCGTCCGCCGCGGCGACCGCGGGCGACCGCGACCGCTCGACCGTCAGATGCCACCATGAACATCGGATTTTTCACCGACAGCTACTTTCCCGGCATCGACGGCGTCACGTACACCATTCAGGCGTGGCGCGACCGCCTCGAAGCGCGGGGTCACGACGTGTACGTCGTCTACCCCGCGAGCAGCCACGAACCCGACGACCACGAGATTCCCGTCCGGTCGCTGCCGAACCCGTTCTACCGGCAGTACCGCTTCCCGACCTACCGCCGCCTGTCGACGCTCCCCGAACTCGACGTCGTCCACTGTCACGGTCCCGCGTCGACCGGACTGATGGGACTCCGGTACGCGAAGCGGTACGGCGCACGGTCGGTGTACACCCACCACACGCCCGTCGAGGACTACTTCGTTCAGGGGCTCAAATCCGAGCGCCTCGCCGGTCTCGTCGGGAAGGCGTACGTCGCCTACGAGAACCGCTTCCTGAACGCGTTCGACTGCGTCACGGCTTCGACCTCGCGGATCCGGCGCGACGTTGAGTCGTATCGACTGCCGGTCGGGATCGAGATGGACCGGTTCCGGCCACGGGAGAACGCTCGGGTGGCCGCGCTCGCCACCGACGGCGGCCCGACCGCGGCCGACGCCCCGGTGGTCGGGTACAGCGGGCGGATGACCCACAAGAAGAACGTCGACGAGATCCTCCGGCTCGCGGAGCGGCTGCCGGAGGTGCGGTTCGAACTGGTCGGCGAGGGACCGGTCCGCGCGAAGCTGGAGTCCGACGCGCCAGCGAACGTCAGGTTCCACGACTTCCTGCCGCGGGATGACCTCCCCGACTTCTACGCGGCGATCGACGTCTTCGTCACCGCGTCGACCTGCGACACGCTGGGTCTCTCGACGCTGGAGGCGAACGCCTGCGGCACCCCGGTCGCCGCCGCGGACGTGGCGCCGTTCGACGAGACGATCGGTCCAGAGAACGGCGCGCGGTTCGCGCTGAGCGACCTCGACGACATGGAGCGGGCTGTCCGCGACTGCCTCGAGGGCGACAGGGACACCCGCGGGGCGGTCGAGCGGTTCTCGGTGTCCGAGACGATAGACGAGCTCGAGTCCATCTACGGGGTGCCCGCGTAGATGGGCGCGGACAACGTCGACGCGTTCCAGCGGCTCGTCTTCTCCGTGCCCCGGCTCCGGGTTCAGGCGGCGGCGCTCGTCCTCCTCAGCGGGGTCTACGGGGTCGCCGCGTTCTCGGGAATCTGGCTTTTCACGCCGTTCGATCCGGACCCGTCTCGGATCGTTCCGGTGGCGGCCCTCATCTTCCTCGTCCCGTTCCTCGTCGCCGCCGAACTGTTCCCTCGCGTCCTCGACGGCTACCCGCGGTCGTGGAGCTACTTCCTCGCGCTCACCTCGCAGTTCGCCCTGTTCGTGTACGCGCTGGTCCTCTCCGGCGCGAACAACGTCGGGAACGCCTGGAGTATCATCTGGCTGAGCTTCATCACGCTGTACCTGATCAACATCCTGGTGCTCGTCGTCTCGACGGGTATCGACCGCTCCGACCGGATCCTCCTCGTCTCGCTGACCGAACCGGGACTGCTCATCGCGGCCTTCTACGCGCTTGGTGGCAGCGACTTCGGCTTCTCGACGTACCGACACGTGTTCGCGTTCGCCTCGCTGCTCATCGCGGCCGGCTTCCTCGTGTTGATCCTCCTCGTGGTCGACTACCTGATCAAGAGCAACACCGACGTCTCCGCGTTCGCGCTCACCTCGGGCCTCCTCCGGAACGACCGGGAGTCGCTCGACTTGGGCGTCGAGGCCCGCCCCGCCGTGGAGACGTTCGCGGTCGACAACGGGAGCCGGCTCACGGTCGCGGCCCCGTGGGTCCACCCCGGTCCCCTCGGCGGGTTCGGTGGCGGGCAGCTGAGCGGGAACCTCATCGACGCGCTCAACGGCGTCGGCGAAGAGAGCGAGAGCGCCGCGGCCGACGGCGGCTCCGAGGGCGCCGCCGACGGCTCGGCCGGGTTCTTCTTCCACGTCCCGTGTACGCACAAGGAGGACCTCTCGAACCCCGAAGACGCGGAGCGGATCCTCGACGCGGTCGCGGAGCCGGAGCTGACCGAGCGCGCCTCGCAGCTCGTCACGGAGTCGTACGGCGACCGTGAGGGGTACGCGGACGTGCGGTTCCACGGCCGCCGGATCGGTGACAAGGAGGTGATAGTCCTCCACGGCGAGGGGATCGACGACTACGACACCGGCGTGTTCATGCGCGACGTCGACCACGACGAGGTGCTGCTGATCGACCAGCACAGACACGACATCCAGAACGGTCCCGACGCCGAGATCCAGTACGGCTCCGCCGCGGCCGACCGACTGAAGCGCGCGTTCGACGACTTCCGCGACCGTCTCGCAGAGGCCGAACTCGCCGACGGCTACGCCGCCGGCTTCGAGGTGACGCGGACCGGACAGAACGCGCTGGCGATGGTCGAGTCGGTCGACGGCGAGGAGGTGCTCTGGATCGGCGTCGACACGAACGGACTCACCCCGGACGTGCGGACGACCGCCGACGAGTACCGCGAGGAGTTCGACGAAGTGATCCCCTTCTCGACTGACACGCACGCCTCGATCCACGAGCTGGCGAACGCCCGCGAGTCCGACATCGACGCCATCGAGCGCGCGGTCGACCGCGCCGTCGACGACCTCTCGCCCGCGACCGTCGGACTCGCCAGCCGCCGGACGGAGCCGGTGAAGCTCCTGAAGAACGACTACAACGGGCTGGTGTTCAGTGTCAACATCCTCATCCGCCTGACGATCATCTCGCTGGTGACGCTGTACGCGCTGCTCGTGCTGTGGCTGTTCTTCTGAGAGGCCGCCGCGCCGCACACGACCGCGGATCAGCGGTGGTCGACCGAGCGTTTTTGTCCTCCCCCCGTGATCGGGAGACGTGTCCTCAAACGCCCTCCTTCTCGGCACGGGCCGGACCGCTACCCGCGCGCTCGGGGCGGTCGCGGTCGCCCTCGCCGCCGCATCGCTCCTCGTCGTCCTGCCGTGGGAACCGATGCGGACCGCCGGACGATACGCGCTCTGGGCAGGTCTCGTCGCCGTCGCGCTCGGCGCAGCGGGGTACGTCGGCCGGTACCGGGGCGGTCTCCTCGTCGGCTGGGCGTCGGTGTTCCTCGCCGCGGTCTGGATCTACGTGGTGCCGCCGCTCGCGGCGCTCGTCCGCGGCGACGCGACCGATGACGGCGGCTACGCGGTGCCGCGCCCGTCCGTCGTCGGACTCGACCCGCGCGCAGAACTCCTGACCGGACTGCGGATCGGCCCGGTCGTCGCGCTCGTGCTCGCGCTCACCCTCGGGAGCGCGGCGTTCGCGCTCGGCGTGGCGCTGCGTCGGCGCTCGGTGCGGTAGCCCGACGAGTCGCGGAGCCCCCGACTCACTCGAACGCCCTGACGCCCAGCGCGGAGGCCGACGCGCCGCCGACCACCATCGGGAGCCAGTAGACGGCGCCGCGGAAGACGAGGACCGCGGCGGTGATCGCCGACGCGGCGACGCCGGTCGTGGGCACGAGCAGGCCGACGAGGGCGGCCTCGATACCGCCGAGTCCGCCGGGGAGCGGCGTCGCGCCCGCCACGTACGACAGCGGGACGACGAAGACGGGGATCAGCGGCGAGATCGGGTGCCCGACCGCGGCGAACGCGGCGGTGAGCGCGGCCGCCTGAAAGAGCCAGCCGACGAGCGAGAGCGCGACGATCCCGAGGAGTCGCGGCCGGTCGGTGCCGACGCGCTCGATGTCGGCGAAGAAGTTCCCCAGCCGGTCGGCGAGTCCGGCCTCGATCGTCTCGGCGTCGAACCGGTCGAGACGCCCGAGGAACGGGCCGATCGCCCCCGGGACGCGGTCGACGACCGCCACGCGGTAGCGCCAGACGAACGCGATCGCCGTGACGATCCCGGCGATCAGCGCGACCGCGCTCGCGACGGCGAACCCGACCCGGTCGCCGACCGCGGTGGTGGCCGCGTACGAACCCACGCCGAGGAACACGAGCGAGACGGAAGGGACGACGTTGAGCACGTCGACGCTCGCGATACCGACAAGTCCCGTCTCGTATCTGGCTTCGCCGACCTTCGAGATGAGCGCCGCGGCGACCGGCTCGCCGCCCGCCTGCCCGAACGGGGTGACGTTGTTCGCGAAGGCGGCGCCGCTGTACACGAGGAACGCGGTCCAGACGGACATCTCGACGTCGAGCGCGCCCAGCACGGCGCGTAACATGAGGCTCCACGCGGCGAGCCAGCAGAGACCGAGTCCGGCGGTCGCGGCGACGAGGACCGGGTCCGCGGCCGCGAGCGCGTCGACGACGCGCTCGACCCCGACGACGACGAAAAGCAGCGCGAGGAGGACGACCGCGCCGGCCGCCCCGAGGATCAGCGCGCGTCGTTGTGGGCCTTCCATAGACGAAGTGACGCCGTAGCGAACTTGAAACGTCTGCTTCGCGTCCGCCGGGCGGCGGTCCCTCAGCAGCGACCGGACCCCGGCGGGAGCCGCCGTTTCGGTTCGAGCGAATGAGAATACATACGTACCGGCGGGCCGACGGACCACCCAATGGAAGATCAGCGGTTCCTCGAGTCGGAGTGGGATTACTGTCTGGTGCTCGACGCGTGCCGGTACGACGTGTTCGCGGACGTGTACGACGAGTACCTCGACGGAACGCTCGAGAAGCGCCGGAGTATCGGCTCGTCGACGCCGGAGTGGGCCTACCGCACGTTCACCGGCGACCACGACATCGCGTACTTCTCCGGAAACCCCTTCATCAACGACCTCGGGATCCCGCTGAACGAGCTGAAGTGGGGCGCCAGCTGCGACTACGAGTGGACCGCCTCCGACCACATCAGCGACATTCACGACGTCTGGAAGACCCAGTGGGACGACGACCTCGGCACCGTCCCGCCGGAGGGGCTCGCGGAGGCGTACCGGAACAACCTCGACGCGGTCAAGCGCGCAGACCGCACCGTCCTCCACTACATCGCAGCCGCACGCCCCCTACCTCTCGCGGGGCAAGGGTCAGAAGCTCAAGCAGATCCAGAAGGGGATCAAACGGCAGGAGGAAGAGGAGGCGGAGGGCGGCAGCGACGACGACGACGGCGGGCTGCTCTCCTCGCTCAGCGATTCGGTCCGGCCGAAGATCGAGAGCCGACTGGACGACAGCGAGTTCGCCCAGAAGGCCGGCCTGTGGCTCGAACTCGACCCGAAGGACCTCGTGACGGACGGCACGCGCGTGACCGCGCTGTCGATGTACGAGGAGAACCTCCGGATCGCCTTAGAGAGCGTCTCGGAACTCGTCGAGGAACTCGACGGCGACGTGGTCGTCACCGCCGACCACGGCGAGGCGTTCGGCGAGGAGGGCGTCTGGGAACACCACATCGAGACGCACATCCCCGCGCTGATGGAGGTCCCGTGGCTGGAAGTCGAGTAGTCGCCGCGGCCCTTACCGTCCGCAGCGTGACCGCCACACAGACGGAAACCACCCTCCACCGATGAAAGTCAGCCATTACTTCGAGTTCGAAGACCAGGTCACCGGCGGCATCGCCGCCTCCGTCGACCACCAGCGGAAGATGTTCGACCGGGTCGGCATCGAGTACACGACGGAGCCGACGCTCGACGCCGACGTGCTCCACCTCAACGTGATGGGGCCGCGCTCGGTCTGGCACGCGCGCCGCGCGCGGAAGGCGGGTGTCCCGGTCGTCGCGCACACCCACGTCACCGCCGAGGACTTCGGCGACAGCTTCCGCTTCACCAACGTGCTCGCGCGGCCGCTCAAGCCGTACCTGCGGCGCGCGTACGGGCTGGCGGACCGGCTCATCTGTCCCTCGGAGTACAACCGGGACCTGATCGAAGGGTACGCGGACGTGCCCACGACCGTCGTCTCGAACGGCGTCGACCGCGAGAAGCTGGCAGGGTTCGAGTCGCTGGAGACCGAGTACCGCGAGCGCTACGACCTGGACCCGCCGACGGTGTTCCTCGTCGGGCACGTGATCAAACGGAAGGGGCTGGAGACGTTCGTGGAGACGGCCCACCGGACCCCCGACGTCGACTTCGTCTGGTTCGGCCCGATCGACCGGTCGCTGAAGGGGCGCGAGACGACGAAACTCATCGACGAGGCGCCCGCGAACTGCACGTTCACCGGCTTCGTCGACGACATCCGCGGCGCGTACGCCGCGGGCGACGTCTTCTGTTTCCCGACCCACGAGGAGAACGAGGGGATCGCGTTACTGGAGGCGATGGCGGCCGGAAAGCCGGTCGTCGTCCGCGACATCGAGACGTTCTCGTGGCTGGAGGACGGCGAGGACTGCCTGAAGGTCAGCGACGAGCGCGACAGGGAGCGAGAGTCGAGTGCGAAACACACTGACGCGCGCGGCGACAACGTCGAGGGGTTCGTTGACGCGATAGACGAGCTCCGCGACGCCGACCGCCGGGCGCAGCTGGGCGAGGCCGCCGCCGAACGCAGCGAGGCCTTCTCGCTCGACGCGATCGCCGACCGGTACCGGTCGCTGTACGCGGATCTGGTTTAGCACCCTCCGAGGCGCTGGGTATCGCCGGTTCGCGGAAACTTGCGAAAACCGCAGTTGGTATGTCCGCCGACCGACTCCGTAGAGCCAAATGACTCGAGTGAGCGTTATCGGCTGCGGGAACATGGGGGGCGCCCTGCTCAGGGGGCTCGCCCGCGCGGATGGGTACCACCTCACGGCGATCGACCTCGACCCCGAGGCGCTCGCCGCTATCGAAGACGCCGTCGACGAGACGACCGACGACGTGGCGGCGGCGCGCGACGCCGACATCGTCGTCCTCGCGGTGAAGCCGGACGTGGCACCCGCGGTGCTCGACGAACTCGACCTCCGTGCGGACCAGCAGCTCGTGACGCTGGCCGCGGGGCTGCCCCGCGAGTTCGTCGCCGAGCGCACCGACGCGCCGGTCGTCCGGATCATGCCCAACCTCGCGGCGGAGACCGGAGATATGGCCGCGGCCGCGACCAACGAGGGACTCACCGACGAGGTCCGGGCGATGCTCGACGCGGTCGGCGAGTTCGTCGAGGTCGACGAGTCGCTGATGCACGTCTCGACGGCCGTCAACGGCAGCGGTCCCGCGTTCGCCTTCTACCTCATCGACGCGATGAAACAGGGCGGGATCGAGGGCGGACTCGACCCCGAGCAGGCGGAGACGCTGGCCGCGCAGACGTTCAAGGGCGCCGCCGAGACCGTACTGCGCGACGACCGGAGCGTCGACGAGCTGATCGACGCAGTCTGTTCGCCGAACGGAACGACCATCGAGGGGATGGAGGTGCTGTGGGACAGCGACGCGGACGCGGCGGTCGGGGACGCCGTCACGGCCGCCGAGCGCCGGTCCCGAGAGCTCGCCGAGGAGTTCGACGATGCCTGAGGACGCGGGCGTCGAGCGGGTCGGCGCGGCCGACGGCGAGCGCGTCTCGGCCGCTCGCGAGCGGGCGGCCGCCGCCGACCGCGTGATCGTCAAGGCCGGAACGAACTCGCTGACGGACGAGGACTCCCGGCTCGACCGCGTGAAGCTCGACAAGCTCGTCGCCGACGTGATGGACCTCCGTGAGCGCGGCACGGAGGTCGTGCTGGTCTCGTCGGGGGCGGTCGGCGCCGGGACGGGCCGGCTCGACGTGGGACCGGAGTCGCGCGAGGGTGTCGACTCCATCGCGGAGAGCCAGGCGCTCTCGACGGTGGGACAGGGGCTGCTGATGCGCCACTACACCCAGAGCTTCGAGCGGTTCGACCAGGACGTCGCGCAGATCCTCGTGACGGGGACCGACCTCGACGCGCCCGAGCGGTTCGACAACTTCACCAACACCGTCGAGACGCTGCTGTCGTGGGGGGTCGTCCCGGTCGTCAACGAGAACGACGCGGTGGCGACCGACGAGCTGCGGATCGGCGACAACGACATGCTGTCGGCGTCGGTCGCGCTCGGACTCGACGCCGACCTCCTCGTGACGCTCACGGACGTCGACGGCGTCTACACCGGGAACCCGAAGCGCGACCCGGACGCGGCGCTGATCGAGGCAGTCGACGACGGCTACGAGCGGCTCCGCGAGATCGTCGGCGGCGGCACCGAGACCGACTTCGGCGGGATCCGTACGAAGGTGGAGGGCGCCCACGACGTGAGCCGCCATGGGATCCCGGCGATCATCGCCGGCTCGGCCCAGCGCGACGTGTTAGCGCGGATCGCAGCGGGTAAGCCGACGGGCACGCTATTCGTCCCCAAGACGGGTGACGACGATGAGTGAGAGCCACACCGAACCGGACACCGACCTGGAAGCGGACACGGACGAACTGGCCCGCCGGGCGGAGCGCGCCGCCCTGCGGCTCGCGAACGCCGACGAGGCGACCCGGAACGAGGCGCTCCGGTCGATCGCCGACGCGATCCGCGAGCGCGAGGCGGAGATCCTGGAGGCGAACGCCGAGGACGTCGAGGAGGCGGAGGCGATGCTTGCGGACGGCGAGTACACGCAGGCCCTGGTCGACCGCCTGAAGCTCGACGCGACGAAGGTCGAGGATATCGCGTCGATGGTCGAGTCGGTCGCCGCACAGGACGACCCGCTCGGCGAGACGCTCGCCGCGCGCGAACTCGACGAGGACTTGGAGCTGTACCGGGTCGCGGTGCCGATCGGCGTCGTCGCGGCCGTGTTCGAGTCGCGGCCGGACGCCCTCGTCCAGATCGCTGCGCTCGCGCTGAAGTCCGGCAACGCCGTCGTCCTCAAGGGCGGCAGCGAGGCCAGCGAGTCGAACCGCGTCCTCCACGAGGCCATCGTCGAGGCGACCGCGGACCTCCCCGACGGGTGGGCCGCACTCATCGAGGCCCACGAGGAGGTCGACCGCCTGCTCGAACTCGACGACCGCGTGGATCTGGTGATGCCGCGCGGCTCCTCGGAGTTCGTCTCCTACATTCAGGAGAACACCCAGATCCCCGTGCTGGGCCACACCGAGGGTATCTGTCACGTCTACGTCGACGCGGACGCCGATCTGTCGATGGCGGAAGACGTGGCCTTCGACGCGAAGGTCCAGTATCCGGCGGTGTGCAACGCCGTCGAGACGCTGCTCGTCCACGAGTCCGTCGCCGACGCGTTCCTCCCTAACCTCGTCGCGCGCTACGAGGACGCCGGCGTCGAGCTGCGCGGCGACGAGCGGACCCGCGAGGTCGTCGACGTCGCGCCCGCGACCGAGGAGGACTGGGACACCGAGTACGGCGACCTCGAACTGTCGATCAGGGTCGTCGACGACGCGTACGACGCGATCGAGCACGTCAACGACCACGGCTCGAAACACACCGAGTCGATCCTCACCGAGGACCCCGAGACCGCCGAGGCGTTCATGACGGGCGTCGACGCCGCGAGCGTCTTCCACAACGCCTCGACGCGGTTCGCGGACGGCTACCGCTACGGTCTGGGCGCGGAGGTCGGCATCTCGACCGGGAAGATCCATGCCCGCGGCCCGGTCGGGCTGGAGGGGCTGACGACGTACAAGTACTACCTCGAAGGCGACGGCCACCTCGTCGCGAGCTACAGCGGCGAGGACGCCCTCCCGTTCACCCACCGCGAGCTCGACGGCGTCGAGTGGACGCCGGGGCGACTGTCGACGCGGTAGCCGGTAGTTCGCGCCAGCCGAATTTTCACTCAGTCTCATCGCCCGCGGAGACGCTGTCTCGCGCCGATTCTCGGTTGATCACGAACTGAGTCGAACGAGACGACGTACATTAATTTTGTATAGCGAAATGCTGTTTACTCGTCGCGGTCGCGACAGAAATTTGTCGGGTTCAGTCGGACGTAATTCGTCGCGATCCGTCGAACTTCGGAATAATTACCACCGCCGCTCACGCAGCGACGCCCATGGTCGACTCCGACTGGGGCGACTGGCTGCCGCGCGCGGTCGCGGACGCCGACCCCGATACGGTGGCGCTGTGGTACCTGGGCTGTAACGGCTTCGCGGTCAAGGGGAGCGAGGGGACCGTCCTCTGGATCGACCCATACGTCGGCACGGGCGACCCGCCGCGGACGATCCGGATGGTTCCGATCCCTTTCGATCCGGCCGACGTCGAGGCCGCGGACGCGGTGTTGGCCACCCACGAACACACGGACCACGTCCACGGTCCCTCGCAGGCGCCAATTCTCGAACACACAGACGCCGACCTCGTCGCGCCAGACGACTCGCTCGCGGTCGCGCGCGAGGAGGAGGCGTGGACCGACGAGTACGCGGTGAGCGAGGCGGCCTTCACGGAGGTGCGGGAAGGCGACGAGCTGCGGATCGGCGAGTTCACCGTCCACGTCGTCGAGACGCGCGACGCCGACGCCACCCACCCCGTCGGCTACGTGATCGAACACGAGGCTGGCACGGTGTTCCACGCGGGCGACAGCAAGCCCTCGCCGTCCTTTACGGGGCTCGCGGACCGGTTCGACATCGACCTCGGCATCCTCGCGTTCGGTTCCGAGGGCACGGTTCCCGACAAGGAGACTGGCGAACCGGTTCAGACGAAGTGGTACAGCGACGAGAACGAGATCGCGACGGCCGCGAACGATCTCGGGCTCGACCGGCTGGTGCCGACCCACTGGGACATGTGGAAGGGGCTGACCGCCGACCCGACCGCACTCCACGACCACGTGCGGAGCTACGAGTCGCCGGGCCGGCTGGAGATAGTCGAGATCGGCGACCGGATCGACCTGTAGACCGGAGCTGAGCGGCCGTTTTCGCCGCGTTTCGGTTATCAACCACGAAACCCGGCCCGTGGAATTTAAGCCCCTGCTCCGGGACCGTGGTGTATGAGCGAACGGACGGCGGAGGCGGCCACGACCGTCGACGAGGACGGCATCCGCGTCGAGAAGTCCTTCACGGACGACGCGTTCCCCGTGCCCGCGGTGATGTACACCCTCTCTTCACACCGCGAGGACCCCGTACGGGTGCGTATCGTCGACCGGATCCCGGAGTCGTTCCCGATGGACCGAGTGGGCTTCCACCCGGAGTACGAAAGCGAGAACTGGACGGCGTACAAGGACCACCGCGTGGAGTTCGAACGGGTGATAGATCCCGGCGAGACCGTCGAAACGGTGTTCGGGATCCGCGACGACGACCCCGACCTCGACGGGTTCCTCGGGACGCCGGTGATCGAACACGTGCCCGTCGGCGAGGAGATCGAGGACGTCCTTGGCACCGGCGACACGGACGCGGTCAGGGAAGTGCTCTCGGGCGACCGCGCGACGCTCCCCGGCATGGCGGAAGACGACGAGCTGCTTCCCGAAGATCCCGCCGAAGAGCCCGTTGAGGAGCCCGAAGCCGAGCACACCGACGCGGACCCCGCCGAAGCATCGGAGGCCGACGACGAACCGGAAATCGACGCTCCCGAACCGCGCGCGGTCGACGAGGGTACCGCCGCCGTGACCGCGCACGAGGGAGAGTCGGTCAGCCCCGTCGAGACGGAAACCGAATCCGAACCGGAAACCGAACCCGAATCGGCGGCCGACGACGAAGTGGTCCAGGAACCGCCTGAAACCGACGACACGGGCGCTGAGGAGTCTGTCGAAGACGCACAGGACGATGGAGCGGAAGCCGACGAGCGCGACGAGAGCGCGAGTCTCCCCGGCGAAGGCGGTCTCGCGGCCGCGCTGGCGGCCGAGATTCGTACGGGCGCGGCCGACGAGGAGGACATCGCGACCATCGAGGAGGCGTTCGACGCGAGCGTGCCGCGAAGCGTCGACGTGCGGATCGCCCGCCTCCAGTCGAGCGTGGCCGACATCGAGGCGTACGCCGACGCGCTCGCGGAGTTCATCGACGGCGAGGGGACCGCCCGGGAGATCCTCGACGGGATCGACGACCGGGTCGACGCCGTCGAGTCCGATGTCTCCGCACTCGACGACCGCTTCGACGACGCTGCCGACGAGCGCGAGGCGATCGAGTCGGACGTCGCCCGCGTCGACTCCGCGGTCGCCTCCGCCTCGGACGCGGTCGGCGCGGTCGAGGAGCGAGTCGACGACGTCGAGGAGGACGTTCGGGACGTGGAAGGTGACGTGCGCGCGGTCGAAGACGAGGTCGCGTCCGTCGACGAGACGGTCGAATCAGTCCGAGACGCCGTCTCGACGGTCGAGACCGACGTCGACGACCTCAGCGCAGATGTGGACCGGGTCGAAGGCGAGACAGAGTCGGTCGTGGAGACGGTCGACGACCTGGGCGACGACGTCGAGACGCTGTACGAGGAGGTCGACAGAGCGGCAGAGCGCGCCGAGAACGCCGAGGAGCGCGCCGAGAACGCCGAGGGACGTGCCGACGACGCGGCGGAGCGTGTGGACGACGTCGAGTCCGATCTCGACCGCTTCGACGAGGAGTTCGACGACCTGTGGGACGACCTCGCGGAGGTCGACACGCGGCTCACCGACATCGAGGACCGCCTCGGCGAGGACCTCGACGACGTGGCCGCCGAGCTGGACGACATCAACGACCACCTCGACGAACTCGACGAGTTCCGCAGTCGCCTCAACGAGGCGTTCGGTCCGTAATCGACGTTAACGACGATACTCGGCAGATCGAAGATCTTGTCCGGCGTTCCCGTTCGGCCAGTCGAAAAACGCAACCCGTTTTACGCGAGCGGCCGCAGATACGGCAATGACAGATCCGGTTCCGGTCGCTGTCCCTCGCAAGGGACGCCCGCTCGAAGCGGTATTAGAGCGGATTGCGGCCGTTTCGGACGACGACCGCCTCGACCGGCTCGCGGACAGCGTCAGCAACACGCTCCGGTACGAGAAGGCCGTCACCAAGGGCTCGGTCGACGCCGACGGGGGACCGTACGAACGGCTGGCCGAGTACTCCGACCCCGCGACGCCGGCGGAGCCGGAGTTCACGCTGCTGCGCGACGACCGGAACGGGAAGCCGCGCCGAATCGTGTTCGACGCCGCCACGGTCGATCTGGGCGACGTGACGGTCAAACTCGTCGGTCGCGAGGAGCCGTTCCGGGCGCTGCGAACACACGAGTTCGCGCTCGGGTTCGACTCCGCGGACCTCGTCTTGGAGGAAGTGGTCGAGATTAGGGGGACGGGTCTCGGAAACATCTCCGACATCAACGACCGCATCGATCCGGTCGACACCGACGTTAGAGTCGTGACCGGACTCGGCGACACGGTGTATCACACCCTTATGGGGCGCGAAGAGGGGAGATCGCCGGGCGCAACGTTCGACCGCGCGTATCTCGCCGACTACGAGGGACCGCTGTGTATCTCGCCGCGGTACGAACGTCTCGTCACCGCGGTGTTGGGAACCGACGCGCTCGACGGCGTCGAGTTCGTCTATCCCGACGCGGACGAGGAGGAGGAGGCCGCCATCTCCCGGGTCGGTCTCGGCGTGTACCTCACCGTCACCGGCTCGACCGCGCGCGAGCACGGGCTTTCCGTCGGTGAACACCTCTTCCCCAGCGAGACGGTCCTCATGCGTAACGCGGCCGAGACGGACGAATCAGTGTCTCGCGTTCTCCGAGCGCTCGAACGCGAGGTCGCCGACTCGGAGATTCGCGTCTGACTCGCAGACGATATAGCGGCATGGGATATACACGTTCGCGCTGAGATGGGATCGGGTCTCGACACGCGGTCGCCGAGTCTGTATGTCCGATCCCAAGACGGTGTAGTTTCGATCCCTCCGGGCTTCGAACGCGGAGCGGCATGACGCTGAACAGAGTCGTACTCGTCCGAGGACCTCGGCGGGCACGATCGGGCGAGTCGTTCCGAACACGTGAACTGACCCGGATCGCTCCGATTCCACCACCTCACCCACTAATTGTATATCCCAAAATATGGCCCGATCTTCCCGAAAGTAAGGTACTGAACATCGGGATATTTCAAACGAAGCGGTCGAATTAGGGTACTACGTACGAAGATAAGGTCATTTATCCGGAAATCTGGGATAGATTGAAGTTACGCCATCGAGAACCGTCGTCCGAGAACGATGGCAGGGGATCGACAGTCGGTGAAGACGTACGTGCCGGCGGAACAGAAAGACGCGTGGCGCGACCACGCCGACGAACTCGACATGTCGCTGAGCGAGTTCGTCAGGACGATGGTTCAGGCCGGACGAAAGGGGTTCGCGCCGACTGACGCGACGGGTCGCGAGGAGCCCGCTTCCGAGGGGTCGGACCCTGGGGGTCACGACCTTGAAAAGCGCGTCCACACGGTTCTCAAATCGGGCCCCTGTTCGTGGGACGAACTCGTTCAGGCGGTTGTCGGCGACATGGAGGACGAGTTGGAGGCGACGCTCGACGACCTACAGGATCGCAACCGCGTCCGGTACAGCGGCCGGGACGGAGGGTACGTGTTGACCGATGAGTAGCACGCGCACGACCCCCGACCCCGACGACCCGATCGGCTACTTCCTCGAAGACCTCACGTATCACGGGAAAACGAATCGGACCAGAGCGGCGTACGAGCGTGTCCTCCGGCGATTCGAGTCGTTCCTCGACGACGCGAACCCGGGTTCTGCGACCCACCGCGACTGTATGTCGTTCGTCCACTCGCTGCGGGGCGACGTCGCCGACAGCACCGTCGCCACGTACGCGGCGTACCTCCACCGGTTTTACGGGTACATGACGGAGGTGGGCGCCTTCGACGGGAATCCGATGACGCTGGTGATGGAGGAGATGGACGAGACGGTCGACAAAGACCCCGCTCGCCGCGATGTCTCGATTCCGGCGATGCGGTCGTTCGTCGCCGAGATCCGACATCCGCTCCACCGCGCGCTCGTGGTGACGCTGCTGAAGACCGGGATGCGGGTCGGCGAACTGTGTAACCTCGATTTACGGGACTTGTCCGTCACCGACTCGGACCTCAACGCGGCGTACTCGCTCGGGGACCGCCCGGCGCTGTCCGGACGCCCGGATTCGATCTTCGTGACCGCCGAGGCGACCGTCGGCGAAGAGCTGAACGGGGAGATTCGAACGGCCGCGAACAAGCGTAAACGCGGGACGGTGATCCCGGTCGACGACGAACTCAGTCGGACGCTGAAGCGCTGGCTCGCGGTTCGGCCGGACTCGCCGTCGCCGGCAGAACCGCTGTTCGTCGGTACCGCGGAGGGGTGGGGCGAACGCCTAGAGCCGCAGGCGGTCAGACACGTTGTCGAGCGGTACGCCCGCGAGGAGGGATGGTATCGCACGGGCGGCGGCGCCGACGAGAACGTCACGCCCCACTACTTCCGGCACTTCTTCACGACGCACCTCCGGGACCGAACCGGAGACCGCGGCGTGGTGAAGTACCTCCGCGGAGACGTCGCCGACGACGTGATCGACACGTACACCCACAACTGGGGCGACCAAGTGCGGGAGACCTACGAGGCGAACGTCTATCGGCTCCTCTCGTGAGCAGATTCCTCTCGGAACGTCGTTTCCTATCAGTTGGTCGCTGACGACGAGATATATGTTGCTTAGTGAACAACGAGATTAGTCCACGAGAGGACACATAAATTCTATGCCGCTATATCTAATCGTCCTCCCCGTGGAGATGCGAATGCTTCCGGAAACGTCACGGAATCGACTAAGGTGCGGGCTTGTTCGGGGATTCGATCACCTTCCGCCGGGGTGTGACACCACGGCGAATTCGTTCGTCGACCTCTCTCCGTTTTCCGACGCACTCCCACATTTAAGAGCCGTATCGGAGTTGCGTACGGTATGCCCGCTATCGAGTGCCGGAACCTGACCAAGTACTACGGCGACGTCAGAGGGGTCGAAGACGTCTCGTTCACCGTCGGGGACGGCGAGGTCTTCGGGTTCCTCGGACCGAACGGCGCGGGGAAGACCACCGCGATCCGCACGCTGTTGGGGTTCCTCTCGCCGACGAGCGGCGGCGGAACGCTGCTCGGTCACGACGCGACCGACCCGGTCGCTTCGCGTCGCGCCCGCGAGCGGATCGGCTTTCTCCCCGGGGATCCGGGACTCGACCGCGACCGCACCGCGGAGGCGTTCCTCGATCACCAGGCGGCGCTCCGCGGCGAATCGAGCCGCGAGCAGCTCGTCGACCGGTTCGGACTCGACGAGTCGCGCCGGATCGCCGACCTCTCGCGGGGGAACCGACAGAAGGTGGCGCTGGTGGCGGCGTTCATGGACGACCCGGACCTGTTGCTGCTCGACGAGCCGACCTCCGGACTCGACCCGCTACTTCAAGAGGAGTTCGCGAGCCTCGTACGCGAGCGCGTCGACGACGGGGCGAGCGTGCTCCTCTCGTCGCACGTCCTCGGCGAGGTGGCCGCGCTCTGCGACCGCGTCGGCGTCCTCCGGGAGGGCCACCTCGTCGCGGTCGAGTCCGTCTCTGACCTCCGGTCGCGGGGCGGGAAACAGGTACGCGTTCGGGTAGCCGAAGATGTCGAACGCGCCGACTTCGAGGTTCGCGGCACCATGAACCTCCGCGTCGGCGAGACCGTCTCGTTCACGTGGACCGGCGAGTACGACGCGCTGATCGACCTGCTTTCGAACTACACCGTCTTGGACCTCGACGTCGTCGACGCGCCGCTCGAAGAGGCGTTCATGACGTTCTACGACGGCGACGTGCCGGGACCGACCGGAGACGGGGGAGGCGGCGCGACGCGCGGCGACGGCGCGGCGAGGGACGCGACCGCAGACGCCGGAGGTGACGCCCGATGAGCGACCGCCCGGCGCCGTGGCTCGCTATCGCACGGTACGACGCGGCCGGGCGCGCCCGCGGCTCGCTCGTGGTGACGGGGCTGCTCTCCGCGTTCCTCCTCCTCTTCTTAGCCTTCTTCCCGTCGCTGTCGACCGCCGGGATAGACCTCGACGCGTACGTCGAGGCGTTCCCGCCGGCGTTTCAGGAGGCGTTCGGGATCATCGCCATCTCCTCCATCGAGGGGTTCCTGGCGGTGGAGTTCTACCAGTTCGCGTGGCTGCTCCTGGTCGGCCTTTACCTCGCGTACCTCGCGGGGGAACGATCGCCGGCGATGTCGCCTCCGGGCGGATGGACCTCACGCTGTCGGCGCCGGTCGCGCGCCGCGACGTGGTCATCGGGCGGTTCCTCGGGCTGGTTCCGCTCGTCGCCCTGCTGAACCTCGTCCTGCCGGTCGTCGCGTACGTCGGCGTCCTCGCGGTGGGCGAGACGATCGCAGTTGAACGGCTCATCGCGGTCCACGCGCTCGCGGTCCCGTACCACCTGACGTGCGTCGCGGTCGGGATCGCCGTGTCGACGCTCGTCTCGCGGCCGGGGATCGCCCAGCGGGTCGCCCTCGGCGCGCTGTTCGCCCTGTTCATGTTCGAGTCCGTCGTCGCGAGCACCGACTACGCGGAGTTCGGGGACCTCAGCCCGACGGCGCACTACGACCCCTCCGCGGTACTCGTGTTGGGCGAGTACGACCTGACGGGCGCGACGATCCTGCTCGCGGCGGCGGTCGTCCTCGTCGCGCTCGCGGTCGTTCGGTTCCGGCGCGCGGACCTCTCGGGATAGCGCCCTCACTGGCACGATACCGCCTCTCTGGCGCCTCTCGCGTCCCCTCCGTCGCGTCCGCGGTGCGGCCGACGCCTGTCCCTTTTTAGGAAGATACTTCCCTGTCCCTGCCGGATCGGGGAACATGAGTACCTACACGGTGAGTGGACGGTTCCAGAGCCGAGACGGCGACCAGCCGTTCACGAAGGACGTCGAGGCGGAAAACGAGGATCTCGCCCGCGAGCGGATCTACACCAATATCGGGAGCCAGCACAACCGGAAGCGCACTCAGATCGAGATCGAGGAGGTGTCCGCGGCATGATGGGCGGCGGACAACAGCAGCTCCAGCAGCTCTCCCAGGAGCTGCAGGCGCTCGACGAGGAGATCGAGGCGCTCGAAGACGAGATCGCCGACTACCGCGAGGAGAAGGCCGACATCGACGACGCGGTCGAGGCCATCGAGACGCTCGACACGGGCGCGACCGTCCAGGTCCCGCTCGGCGGCGGCGCGTACCTCCGCGCGGAGGTCCAAGACATCGACGAGGTCATCGTCTCGCTCGGCGGTAACTACTCCGCCGAGCAGGAGCAGGACGACGCCATCGACGTGCTCCGGAGCAAGCAGGAGGCGCTCGACGACCGCATCGAGGAGACCGAGGAGGAGGTCGAGGAGCTGGAGTCCGAGAGCGACGAGCTCGAACAGCAGGCCCAGCAGATCCGAACAGCAGATCCGAGCAACAGCAGATCCGAGCAGATGGGACAGGCCCAGGACGACGAGGAGTAAGACGAGGACTCGACCGTGTTCGACGGACTGAAAGACAAGCTCTCCGGCTTCCGTGAGGACGTCGAGGAGTCGACGGAAGTCGAGGAAGAAGCCCCTCCCGAGGCGGAATCGAACGCCGAGAGCGACGCGGTCGTCGAGGACGACGCCGCGACGGCCGACGCCGCTGCGGCTGAGACCGCCGAAACCGCTGAGGCCGACGAGACCGCGGCCACCGACCCCGCCGACGAGACGGGATCGGACGACGAGCCGAGCACCTTCCAGCGCGCGAAGGCGTTCGCGACCGGTCGGATAATCATCGAGGAGGAGGACCTCGAGGAGCCGCTGTGGAACCTCGAGATGGCGCTGCTCGAAAGCGACGTGGAGATGAGTGTCGCCGAGCAGATCCTCGACAGCGTCCGTGAGAGCATGCTCGGCGAGTCGCGCAAGCAGGTCGAGACGACCGGCGAACTCGTCGAGTCGGCCCTTCACGACGCCCTCGTCGACGTCATCGCGGTCGGCCAGTTCGACTTCGAACAGCGGATCGCGGAGGCCGAGAAGCCGGTCACCATCGTCTTCACCGGCGTCAACGGCGTCGGGAAGACGACGAGCATCGCGAAGCTCTCGGAGTGGCTCGCCGACCGCGGCTACTCCTCGGTCCTCGCGAACGGCGACACGTACCGCGCGGGCGCGAACGAGCAGATCCGCGAGCACGCCGACCGGCTCGGCCGCGACCTGATAAGCCACGACCAGGGCGGTGACCCGGCGGCCGTCATCTACGACGGCGTCGAGTACGCCGAGGCGAACGACGTCGACGTCGTCCTCGGCGACACCGCGGGCCGGCTCCACACGAGCGACGACTTGATGGCGCAACTGGAGAAGATCGACCGCGTCGTCGACCCCGACATGACCCTCTTCGTCGACGAGGCGGTCGCGGGGCAGGACGCGGTCAACCGCGCGAAGGAGTTCGACGACGCCGCCGCGATCGACGGCGCCATCCTGACGAAGGCCGACGCCGACTCCTCCGGCGGTGCGGCCATCTCCGTCGCGTACGTCACGGGCAAGCCGATCCTCTTCCTCGGCACCGGACAGGGGTACGACGACATCACCCTGTTCGACCCAGAGGACCTCGTCGAGAGCCTGCTCGACGAGGAGTGACGGCGCCTTTGGTTTTCGTTGCACGCGCTCACCGCATCCCGGAGCGCCAGCTCTCGAAGTACGCGCTCGCGGGGTGGTAGTCGGGTTCGACGCCCGGCGGCTCCGGCGAAACCGGGTCGCCGTCGGTCCCCGCGGGTGGTCGCTTCTCGTACCAGAGTCCGGCCGGCCCGCGGTACGCGTCGGCGCGGTCAACGAACCGCTCGTGCCACTCGCGGAACCGACCGGCCGTCTCCTCGTCGCCTCGCTGGGTCGCCCGCTCAGCGAGCGCCGCGGCCGCGCCGATCCCCTCCGCGAGCGCCCAGCCGTACCGGTCGCCGACGATAACCGTCCCGTCGCCCTCGACGGTGTACGCGAATCCCCCGTCGGTCCAGCCGAGGTCGACGCCCGCGTCGAACAGCGCGACAGCGCGGTCGTACCAGTCGCCCGAGCCGGGGACCGACTCGCGCTCCGCCGGTGCGATCGCGTCGTACCGGTCCAACAGCGCGCAGAGCTTCGCCCACTCGACGTGGTGGCCCGGCTGGTATCCCGGCGGGCGGAACCGGTGACGCGGCTCGTCGGCGTTGTACCCGAACTCGTGGGTCCAGTCCGCGTCGTAGTGTTCCCACAGCAGGCCGTCGGTCTCGGCCGCGAGTCCGACCGTCAGCCGCTCCGCGATCCGACGCGCGCGGTCGAGGTGGGCGTCGTCGTCGGTCGCTTCGTGGGCGGCGAGGAACGCCTCGCACGCGTCCGATGTTGGCGTTCTGGCCGCGGTACGCCTCGCGCTCGGTCCAGTCGGGACCGCAGTCGCTCTGGAGGCTGCCCGTCCCGTCGCGGAACCGCGCGTCGAGGAGGTCGACGGTCGCGTCCAGCCCCGCGGCCGCGCCGTCGACGCCGGCGTCGGTCGCTCGGGCGTACGCGAGCAGGACGAACGCGTGGCCGTACGCCGAACGCGTGCGGTCGACGGGCGAGCCGTCGGACTCGACGACGAGACGGTATCCCTCGCTTCGGTCGGTCGCGTCCGCGCGGTGTGCCGACTCCAGGAACGCGATCCCGTGTTCGGCCGCCTCGGCGCACCAGTCGGGGCCGTCGGCGACGGCGCCGGCCGAGAAGTTCGCAACCGACCGGCAGGTCGCGACGAGGTGTCGACGGGCTCCGGTGTACGACTCCCCGCTCTCCGGGTCGAGCAGGTGGAAGCCGCCGGCCGGGTCGAGCGCGTCCGGGAACTGGAGCCGCAGCGTCGCGAGGAGGCGGCCGCGGAAGGAGTCCGGGTCGTAACGCGTCATGCGTCTCCGTGGCACTCGTCGCGAGAAAACCCCGGCGCTACGCCACCGCGATCCGGGACCGAAACGCCGGTCGGCCGCCCGCCGGAAGGCCGGTCGCCCGGAACAGTGCGCCCGCGCCGTCGCCCTCGCGTTCCCTGTCGCCGCCCGCGAGCGCGGTGGTCAGGTACAGCGTGTCACACGAGGGACCGGCGAACGCGACGGACGCGACTTTCCGCGCGGGGAGTTCGATCGCCGCGACCGCTCTGCCCGTCGGATCGTAGCGGACGGCCCGTCCGCCGTCCCACCGGGCCGACCAGAGGTGGTCCTCAGCGTCGACGGTCAGGCCGTCGGGGACGCCGTCTCCGGGCGGCGTCTCGACGAAGGCGCGTCGGTTCGCTATCTCGCCGGTGACGTAATCGTAGTCGAACGCGTCGATCCGACGCGCCTCGGATTCGGTGAGGTAGAACGTCGTCCCGTCCCCGGAGAATCCCATCCCGTTCGGGATGTCCAGCCCCTCGACGACGACGCGCGCCGAGCCGTCCGTGTCGATCCGGTAGAGGTCGCCGAGCGCGTCCTCCCCCGGCATCGTTCCGGCGAACACCCGTCCCTCCGGGTCCGCGACGACGTCGTTGAACCGCGTGTCCGCGTCGACCGTGAGGACGGTCTCGGCGTCGGACGCCCCCGGAACGAAGCGCTCGACCGCCCCGCGGGTGAACAACAGTAGCGCTCCGTCGGCCTCGATCGTGTACCCGCCGAGGGGGACGCCGTCCGTCTCGTACGCGACCGCGTTCTCGCCCGTTTCGGGGTCGTACCGGTACAGCGCGCCCGCCGGGATGTCGACCCAGTAGAGTCGTCGCTCCGCGGGGTGCCACAGCGGTCCCTCGCCGGTGTGCGCCCGCGCGTCGGCGACGCGTTCGGTTCGAGCCATACGAATCCATGCCGAACGTTGGCACTTGAGTGTGTCCGCTGACGAGAGCGGCGTTCTCGTCCGCGCGCCTCGTCAGTCGTCGCCGGGCCGCCCGGTCGGCTTCCCGCGTTCGCCGCCGGGCCGAGAAGCGGCCGACCGCGACTCGGCCCGATCGACGATCCGCGCCGCGGCGTACACAAATCCGACGCCGAGCGCGGCGCCGACGACGACGTCGGTGAGCCAGTGGATACCGAGGTACATCGTGGAGAACACAACGGCGGCCGCGACCGCGGCGGCGGCGGGCGTCCACCGGGGGTGGGTCCGCCGCGAGCGCCACGCGACGGCGAGGACGGCCACCGACAGCGAGGTGTGGAGCGACGGGAACACGTTCGTGTTCGACGCGACCGCCGCCGTGAGGTCCTGCGTCTGCGGGTAGACCTGATACATCAGTCCGGACACGGTCTCCAGGTGGTTCCGCGGCCCGTACGAGATGAACAGCGTGTAACAGACGGTGCCGACCGCGTAGTTCAGCATGTACGCGACGAGCAGCTCCTTCAGGTGTCGCCGTCCGTGCCCCTCCGAGAGGAAGTACGTCACCGGCGCCGCGACGAGGAGGAACGCGAACCCGACCATGTAACTCACCGTGAAGAACTCCAGCGTCGCGTCCGGCGTCAGGCTCTGAAGGCTCGCCACGAATTCGCCTTCCAGCGCGTACAGTTCGTCGGTGATGTTCCAGTCGAGCGCGCGCGAGAGCCGCAGCCGATACCCCTGCGTGATCTGTTTGACCGCGAGCAGCGCGAGCGCCGCTCCGAGGTAGGGGGCTATCTCGCGGAGGCGGTCGTCGACGTCGGTCATCGCCCGGGACACCTGTCGAGGCCCGATACAGAGGAGGGCTGTGACCGCCGTCCCGGCGACGACGGAAATGCCGGTGGCAGCGGTCACTTCGAGGAGCGCCATCGTCGTTTTCACACTGTCGTCGCGATATATGAGTGACACGGTGTCTCGCCGCCCGCCACCTCTCAGCGTCGTGTCGTTCGCGTCCGATCGTCGAATCGACGACGGGGTGGGCAGCAGGAACCGTCCCGCCGGACCGGGGTTCAGTGCCGATCGGACTGAACGTGTCCGTCGTGATACGCCTCGACGAACGCTCGTCGTAAGACGGTCAACAGGACGTACGTCTCGTATTTCTGCGTTCGACAGTGCTCACAGGGCTCCATCTCACCGGTGATGTCGTCGATTACGTCGCCGTATTCGTCGGTCAGCGTGGCGAGCGCCGTCTCGACCTCCGGTCGGACGGCTTCGATCAGTTCCTCGATATCTGAGTCGGCCGAGTCCGGGAGCGAGTACGAGAGGACGGTCGTGTTCGCCCCGTAGTGTTTTGTCGTCCCGCCACGCCCCTCCTCGAAGCGGACGACATCGACCAGTCCCGCGTCCCGGAGTTCGTTGATGTGATGGCGAACAGTGTTCTCCGTCCGGTCGACACCCCTGTCAGCGAGGCGGCGATGGACCCCGCTTGCCGGTAGCGTCTCGTCAGCGAGGATATCGAGAATCATCGCCCGCATCGGTTCGTCGATGGCATCGGACACCCGAGTGTCTCGAACGGCGATGTCCTCGAGTTCAGTCTCGTTGGACGTGCTCATACGTGGGTCGACGGCGTGGACGCGCTAAGTAGTAACGACCGCTGTCTCAACCCGTCTGACGCCCGCTTCCGGAGACTCGCCGAAGCCCGAGACGACCCGTTTGTCCGCTCAAACGCCCCGTATCGAAATTCAAACATATCATTTGAAAAATATATTAGTGGGCGCGGGCGCTACGTCGAACTGTAATGAGCGAAACCCAATTCCGCGTGATGGACTTCGACTGTCCGAGCTGTGCGAGCACCGTCGAACGCGCTCTCGCGAACGTCGAGGGCGTCGAGAGCGTTGCGGTTCACTACTCGACCGGTCGCGTCGAGATCCACTACGACGCCACCGTCACCGACCCGGACGCGTTCGAACAGATCATCGAAAACCAGGGATACACGCCCCAGCCCGCCTAACGAGGTGTCCGGTATGGATTCCCGATCAGTCAAACGGTACTACCGCAAACACCGGAAGGCCGTCATCGTCGCGGTGAGCGGCCTCCTCTACGCCGGCGGCTGGAGCCTCGGCTACGTCCCCGCCCTCGACACCGTGAGCACCGCGACCCTGATTCTCGCGGCGATCGTCGGCGGTTACGACATCGCCAAGGCCGCTTACCACGAGGTGAAGAGCCGAACGCTCGGCGTCAAGACGCTCGTGACGCTCGCGGCGATCGGTGCCATCGCCATCGGCTCCTACTGGGAGGCCGCCGCGGTGGTCTTCCTGTTCGCGCTGGGGTCGTACCTCGAAGGACGGACGATGCGGAAGACGCGCAACGCGCTCGAAGAACTCCTCGAGATGACGCCTGACACGGCCACCGTGCGCCGTGACGGCGAGCAGAGGGAGGTGCCCGCCCGCGAGGTCGAAGCAGGCGAGGTCGTCATCGTCAAACCCGGCGAGAAGATCCCCGTGGACGGCGACGTGATCGACGGGGAGACCGCCGTCAATCAGGCGCCGGTCACCGGCGAGAGCGCGCCCGTTCACAAGGCCGACGGCGACGAGGTGTACGCCGGCACGATCAATCAGGAAGGGGCGCTGGAAGTCAGGACCACCGGTGCCGGCACGGACACGACGCTCCAACGGATCATTCGACGCGTCGAGGAGGCTCAGGAGGCACAGTCGCCCACCGAGAGCCTTATCGACCGGTTCGCGCGGTACTACACGCCGGCCATCATCGTGCTCGCCGTCGGAGCGTACGCGGTCACACAGAACGCGATCCTGGCTCTGACGCTGTTGGTCATCGGGTGTCCGGGCGCGCTGGTCATCGGTCCCCCGGTCAGCATCGTCTCGGCCGTCGGCAACGCCGCCCGGTCGGGCGTTCTCATGAAGGGCGGTGAGCACCTCGAACGGGCCGGCCAGATCGACTTGGTCGCCTTCGACAAGACCGGGACGCTCACGAAAGGCGAGACGGCAGTCGCTGCCGTCGAGGGGTTCGACACCGACCCCGAGGAGGTGCTGGAGCTCGCGGCCATCGCCGAGAAGCGGAGCGAGCACCACCTGGGCGACGCCATCCGTAGCGCGGCCCGGGACCGCCTGACGCCCGCGACCGATGGCGGAACGACGGTTTCCCGGACTGACGCCGAATCGGCGGTCCCGGACGCGCGCTCGCTCCCCGAGCCGGACGAGTTCGACGTGGTCGCCGGGAAGGGCGTCGTCGCCGGCCACGACGGCCGCGACATCGTCGTCGGGAACCGCGCGTTGCTCGACGAGCGCGGGATCGACGTTTCCGATGAAATCGCCGAGTACGTCCGCGAGCGCGAGGAGAGCGGAGAGACCGTCGTCCACGTCGTTCGAGACGGCGTCGTCGTCGGCGCGATCGCCCTGCGGGACGGACTGCGGGAGGCCGCGCCCGGCGTCGTCCGAGAGCTTCAGGAGGCGGGCATCGAGACGGTGATGCTCACCGGCGACAACGAGGGGACGGCCAGGGCGATCGCCGAGGAAGTCGGCATCGACGACTACCGCGCGGCGCTCCTGCCCGAGGACAAACAGGACATCATCACGGAGTACCGCGAGGCGGACCACGTCGTGGCGATGGTCGGGGACGGCATCAACGACGCGCCGGCGCTGGCGACCGCCGACGTCGGTATCGCGATGGGCGCGGCCGGGACGGACACGGCCATCGAGACCGCCGACGTCGCGCTGATGGCCGACGACCTCGATCGGATCCCCTACGCGGTGAAACTGAGCAAGGCCGCGCGGCGGAACATCTACGAGAACGTCGGGCTGGCCCTCGTTGTGGTAACGCTGCTGCTGGCCGGCGTGTTGACGAGCTACGTCACCCTCGCGCTCGGGATGCTCGTCCACGAGGCCAGCGTCCTCGCCGTGATCGGTAACGGCATGCGCCTACTGCGGTACTGAGCAGACCGAATACAAACGGACGGACTCACGATGTCAAGAAACACTAATCCGACCGATACGAACCGAACCGAGGAGAGCTGGGCCGTCGAATACGACGTGGAACCGATCCGCGTCCGCGACCCCGTCGCAGAAACGCTCGCCGTCCTCGACCCCGGTGACCCCTTCGTCGTCACCTACGAGGACGTGGTGAAGGCGGCGGGTCACTCGTGTCCGACCGCCTCGGGCGCCTACCGCGTCGCCCAGTTGGGTCTCGCCGCGCTGTATCCCGACGAACTCCCTATCCGCAGCGAGATCGAAGTACTCGCTGGCGGACCGCGAGACGACGCCGCCTACGGGGTGATGGGGCGTCTCATCTCGTTCGTGACCGGCGCCGCACAGGAAGACGGCTTTCGTGGGCTCGCCGGGGGCTACGGTGATCGCCGGAACACGCTGACGTTCGACGCGTTCGACCCCGATAGTGCCGACCCCACGTTCAGGTTCCGCCGGAGTGACACCGGCGACGCCGTCGAGGTGACCTACCACGTCGGCGACGTTCCGGACGGCGGGCCAGCAGTCAACAACCTCCGACGGATCGTCGAAGGGACGGCGAGCGAGGCAGACCGAGAACTGTTCGCAGAAGTCTGGCACGGCCGCGTCCAGGCCGTCCTGTCCGATGACTCCCTCTTCGAGGTGAAGGCCGTCAAACGGTAGATTCGGAGCGCCGCATCTCGGAGGACGGAGCTGATGCGTGCCTTCCGTTCGGCAGTATCAGTTCTGTACCGATGCCGCTCAGGCTCTTGTCCGGGTCGGTCTTCGCAGAGACGCTTGTGAGGTTACACTCGTGGGCGTTCGACCGCTTCACGGAAGCTGCTCGTAGGTTTGAAGTCATTCGATATCGGGTGGCTGTCTGAGCCACGCTGGCCCGCTGTCGCACGGAGTGCGACGCTTGGGGCGGTCAGCCTCACCGACATCGTTGCGGTTTCTCCGAGGCACGACTGTTACGGCTGCCGCTCGCCACTGGGAGGTAAGCTGTGTCGGCACCGGATGTATTGCTCCGAGAGAGGTCGGAAGCTCAGTCGATGAAGCCGAGCGTCTCCTCGATCCGGCCCAGCTCGGGACCGGTCGTGTCCTCGCCGACGACGTACCCCTCGTCGGTGGCGACGAGACCGGAGCCGACGAGCGGCGCACCGTAGTTGACGGTGCCGAGGTCGGCGCGGACATCGAGCGCCTCCTCGACGGCCTGAAGCTCCGACTCGGTCGATTGGGGGTGACAGAGCACGCCCGTGTTGTTGGCGACCGCCGCGGTGCCGACGGTCCGAACGCCGCCGAGGTCGCCGCGAGTCACGGGGACGTCGAGGGCGTCTTTGATCGTCTGGACCGCCTCGCGCGAGAGGTCCGGATGGACGTACGCGCCGTAGTCGTTCGCGAGGACGACGTTGCCGGCGGCGTTGATCTCGCCCGGGAGTTCGCGCACCGGGACGCCGGCGACGTCCGCGATCCGCTCTTTCTCGCGTTCGCTCGCGCGCGCAGAGACGAGGACGCCGCTCTCGTTGCCCGTCGCGAGGGCCCCGACCGTGTTGGACCGCCCGACGGTCGTGGGCAGCGGCTCGGTGCCGAGTTCCGCGCCGAGGTCCTCGGCGAGCGCCTCGTCGACGTCCGGCCGGATCAGGAGGATATCGTCGACGGCGCGGGCGAACACGCCCACGTACGACGAGCCGGTGAAGGTCGCCCGTAACACGTTACTCGGCGTGCTCGGCCTCGACGACCGGCTCGCCGTCCTCGACGAACCGAGCCGCGCGGACCCGCACCGTGCTGGGCGGGTTCTGCCGCCCGTTCGTCCAGACGGCCTCGTTGACGGAGCCGTCGATGATCACGTCGTCCTCGTCGACGGAGAAGTGCTTGGCGAGGTGCTGGCGCGTGATCTTCATGGCGTAGTCGGCGCGCTGCTGGACGGGCTTGTCTTTGGCGTCGCGGAGCGGGACGGTGACGACGCGCTCCTCGAAGTCGTTCGTCGACATTTACTCGTCCAGGTCGTTCCGGCGCCAGTTGCGCCGCTTGGGGTTTCGCGTCACGTTCATGTCCGTCTTCATCATGACCCACGCGGGGACGCGGGTGTTCTGGCGCTCCGCCTTCGCCAGACGCTTCTTTTGAGCCTTCGACTTGTCTCCCATAGTGGCGCACACTTTCCGCGGGGCGCATAAAACCCCTTCCATACGGGGTCGCTCCCGAACCGAGAACGAGCCGGTTTGAGCGCCGCCGCCCTACAGTTCCCGCTCGGCGACCCCGGCGTAGATCCGATAGCAGCGGTCGAGGACGTCCAGGCTCGCGCTCTCGGTGTCGGTGTGCGCCTCCCCCGGCTCGGAGGCGCCACAGACCAGACACTCCGTGCCGGCCCCCGACAGCCACCCCGCGTCGGTCGCGTGCGGCTTGGTGACGTGTTCGGGCGCGTCGAGGCCGCGCTCGTCGTGGACCGTGCGGGCGACGTCGAGCGCGGCGTCGGCGAACGCGGCGTCGCCGCAGGCCATCGGCGGGAGGTCCTGATCGACGACGAGCTCGACGCCCGGCACCGCGTCGGCGACGCCCTCCAAGTCGGCGTAGCCGCCCGGGACCGTCCGCTCGTCGACCGTCGCCTCGCAGCGCTCCGGGATCACGTTCCACGTGTCGCCGCCGTCGACGATCGTGACCGCGAGCGACCCAGACACGTCGTTGCCGAGGACCGTCGCCCGCGGTGTGTCGAGGTCGCGGACCCCGTCGATAGCGTCGCAGGCGCGGTAGATCGCGTTCTCGCCCGCCTCCGGCTCCGAGGCGTGGGCGGCCTCGCCGCGCGCAACGAGCCGCGATCCGCGGCGCCCGCGGTGCGCGACGACCACGTCCGTGACGCCCGACTTCGAGTAGTTCGTCGACCCCTCGGCGACGACCGCCCGGTCCGGCGCGAACCCGGCGTCGATCGCGTGGCGCGCCCCTTCGCCGCCCACCTCCTCGCCGACGAACGAGGCGAAGATCAGTTCTCGGTCCGGCGGCGGCGCCGCGTCCCGAAACGCGAGCATCGCGGCCGCGACCGACCCCTTCATGTCGGCGGTGCCGCGGCCGTAGATCCGGCCGTCGCGGCGCTCCACGACGTACTCGCCGTCGAGTCCCTCGCCCGCCGTCTGTTGCGGTGCGGGCGGGACCACGTCGTGGTGGCCGATCAGGGCGAGCGACTCGGCGTCCGGGTCGTCGGTCGCGCCCGCGAACGCGAACACGTTGCCGGCGTCGTCGCGCTCGACGGTCGCGTCCGTCTCCGCGCGCAGCCACTCCTCTATCGCGTCGCCGGCGGCCGTCTCGTCCTCGTGGGAGGGGATCGAGACGAGCCGCTCGGTCAGCTCCGCGAGTTCGTCCATGCCTCCCGTGGCGGCCGTCGTCGCATAAGCGCATCCCTCGCCGCGAAGCGGACGGGCCGCAGTCCCGTCTCAGGTCGTGAACAGCTCGGTGTCGTCGGGCACCGCGAACAGCCCGAGCCTGACCCCGGCGTCGAGCCAGCCGTAGCCGTACGAGTAGGCGGCGAGCGCGTTCACGGGGTCGCCGTCGGCGCGGAAGTGCCGCCCGTCGTCGAGGTACGACTCGGCCATCTCGGTCACGTCGGCGGCCGCCTCGCCGAGCGGCGTGTCGGCCGGCGGTCGCGGCTCCGCGGCCGCCAGCGCGTCCGCGAGCATCCGCTCGTACCGGTCCGTCTTCTCCTCCAGATCGGCGGGCATACGCGAGTGTTCCGGCGGGCGGACAAAAGCGGTCGGGTCGGACGAGATGTCGCGTACAGGGCGGGGCGGCTCCGTGTCGCCCCCGACGGAATCGGGAACTTTTATTCTCGCCGACATCTGGAATCCGGTGGATGATGCCCCGCGCTCGCCCTCCCGCCGGGAGTCGGTCGGCCCTCGCGCTCGTGGCCGCGACCAACCTCCTCCCGCTCGTCGGCGTCGTCGCGTTCGGCTGGCGCGTCGGCGAACTGCTCGCGGTGTACTGGATCGAGGTCGTCGTGCTGGTCCTCGCGCACAGCGTCGCCGCCCTGTTCGCGGAGCGGCCGATCGACCTGGAGGACCGCTCGTTCTACATCGTCGGCTACTCCGAGAACACCGAACTCGACGAGGAGCGGTGGGGGACGGAGCCGGATCCGATTCATCTCGTCTCGTGGCTCCCGCCGATCTACCGCCGGAACGTCGGGGTCGTCGTCCGTTCGCTCGGCATTTTTCTCTTCCTCGCGTTCCCGCTCGCGTGGGTCGGCGGCGATGTCCTCTCGTACGCCACCCCGACCGTCGGACTCGCGGCCGTCGGGGTCTGCTTCGCGCAGGTCGCGGAGGTGCGCCGGGAGTTCTTCGCGGAGCGGGCCTACGAGAATCAGTCGCCGTACATGGTCGTCGAGGCGGCCCAGCGCGTCGTCTCCTTCTACCTCACTATCGGGATGCTGGCCGTCCCCGCGGTCGCGGTGGCGCTGATCTCGGTCGAAGCTGTCTTCGGATCCGGGACGCTCGACGCGGTCGCGGGGGCGCTCGGGCCGGGAGCGGTCCTCCTCCCGTTTCTCATACCCGTCACGCTCGCGAAGACGGTCGTCGAGTGGAGCCGACGGCGGGCCTTCCGCGAGGACGACCCGGAGGGGATCGCGACGTGGTTCACCGGCGAGGATCCGCGCCGAGAGTGGAAGAAGGACGAGGAGTCCTCCGGGGACGGGTAACGCCGAGGAACGAGCGGCCCGGAAAGCGCAACGCCGATACGCCCGGCCGCGAAACGACGGGCCATGTACGAGGCCGTTCACGCCCACCCCGACGGGGAGGCGACCGTCGCGCGCCACGCCGCCACCGCGGCTCGCCACGGTTACGACGGGATCGTCGTGCGAACGCGCGACGCGCTGGAGCCGACCGGCGGGGACCTATCGGTCGGAGCGGACGGTGACGGCGGAGCGGGATCGGTCGCGGCGGGTGGCGAGGAGAGCCCCGTGCGCGATCCAGACGCCCTCCGCGAGGAGTTCGGGATCGACGCCGTCGACGCCGTCGAGATAGACGCCGACGACCCCACGAGCGCCTCCGGCGCGGTCGGGAACTACCGCTCAGACCGGACCGTGGTCTGCGTCGTCGGCGGGGACGACGCGCTGAACCGGTTCGCGGTCGAGCAGTCCCGCGTCGACGTGCTGGTCCGCCCGATGGTGGACGGCGGCGACTTCAACCACGTCCTCGCGAAGGCGGCGCGCGACAACGGCGTCCGCGTCGAGTTCGACTTCGGCCCGGCGCTGCGCGCGACCGGCGGGAAACGCGTCCGAGCGCTCTCGGACCTCCGGAAGCTCCGCGAGATAGTCGACCACTACGACGCGCCGTACGTCGTGAGCGCGAACGCCCGCTCGCACCTCCAGCTGCGCGCGCCCCGCGAGCTGGTCGCGGTGGGCGAGGCGATCGGGTTCGACGCCGAGGCCGTCCGCGAGGGGCTTCGGGCGTGGGGCGACCTCGTCGAGCGGAACCGGGAGCGTCGCTCCGAGGGCTTCATAGAGCCGGGGGTCCGACGTGGCAGGTATGAAGAAGACGGTTGAGGAACACGCCGAGCGGTTCTCCGAGAAGGCGACCGAGTACGACGACTCGAAGAGCGACGAGTACCACGCCTGCGCGGGCCTCGTGATCGACCACGCGGCGCCGGAAGCGGACGATATCGTCCTCGATCTGGGGGCCGGGACCGGCGCCATCGCGCTCGCGGTCGCCGAGGACGCCGAGCGCGTGCTCGCTCGCGATATCAGCGAGGGGATGATGGAGGAGGGCCGCCGGAAGGCCGCCGACCGTGGCCTCGACAACGTCGAGTTCGCATACGGGGAGTTCCGCGACCCCGGATTAGAGCCGGACCAGCGGGTCGACGTCGTCACCTCGAACTTCGCGCTCCACCACCTCGCGGACGACGAGAAGCGCGAGGCGATCCGCGACATGTCCGAGACGGGCGCGCGGCGGGTCGTCCTCGGCGACGTGGCCTTCTTCGAGGAGCCGGACCCCGACGCGCCGTTCTACAGCCCCGAGGTCGACGACCCCGCGACGGTCGGCACGCTCGTCGAGGCGTTCACCGAGGAGGGGTTCGCGGTGACCGCCGTCGAGCGCGTCCACGACCAGGTGGCGGTGATCGTCGCGGAGCGGGTCCGCGAGCTGCCGGCGTGATCTCCCCGTGAAACACCTCCCGAAACACCTCCGGCCGCGGTGGCGGTACATCGCGGTCGGGGTCGAGTCGTGGTCGGACGCCGAGGTCGGGCGGCGGGCGTTCCAGCGCGCGCTGTGGTACAGCGCCGGCAACCTCCTCGGCGACGCCGGCAGCGCCGACGCCGACCTCACGCTGCTGTCGTTCTCGCACGCGGACGGGACCGGCGAGGCCGTCGTCCGCGTCAGACACGGCCACGTCGACGACGCGCGCGCCGCGATTGCCTGCGTGAGCGAGGTCGACGGCGAGCCGGTCGGAATCCTCGTCAGGGGGATTTCGGGGACGGTGCGTGCCTGTGAGGAAAGGTATATGGGTCGCGCGACCCCCAGTTCGACACAGCGAGACGTCGCGTTCGAGGGCGCCGAGCGGCCCGCGGTCGTGCGCGGAGACGCGTGCGACGTGCGGGCCGAGTCGGGTCGCGTCGGCGCGACGACGTTCGACACCGAGTGATATCATGCAGGGCCAATCCCAACAACAGGCGTACGACCGCGGCATCACAATCTTCTCTCCGGACGGCCGACTCTACCAGGTCGAGTACGCCCGGGAGGCGGTGAAACGAGGGACGGCGAGTGTCGGGATCCGCGCCGAGGACGGGGTCGTCCTCGCGGCCGACAAGCGCGCCCGATCCCCCTCATGGAGCCGGAGAGCATCGAGAAGCTCCACAAGGCCGACGACCACGTCGGCGTCGCGAGCGCGGGCCACGTCGCCGACGCGCGTCAGCTCATCGACTTCGCGCGCCGACAGGCGCAGGTGAACCAGCTCCGCTACGGCGAGCCGGTCGGCATCGAGACGCTGACGAAGAACATCACCGACCACATCCAGCAGTACACGCAGGTCGGCGGCGCGCGCCCGTTCGGCGTCGCGCTGATCGTCGGCGGTATCGAGAACGGCGAGCCGCGCCTGTTCGAGACGGACCCCTCCGGCACGCCCTACGAGTGGCAGGCGCTCTCTATCGGCTCGGACCGCAGCGACCTCCGCGACTACCTCGAAGCGGAGTACGAGGAAGGTATTTCGACGGACGAGGCGGTCGGGCTGGCGCTCGACACCCTCGCGCAGTCGAACGACGGCGAGCTGTCCCCGACGGCGTCGGCGTCGCGACGATCACCGTCGACGACCCCGAGTACGTCGAGCGCCCGACCGACGAGATCGAGGAGATCCTCGACGAGCGCGACCTGCTCGCCACCGACGAGGACGAGACCGACGGCGATAGCGACGAGGAGTAAGTCGACTCGCCCGCGATCGAAGCGACTACTTTTGCGGCCGCGAACGACCGCGCATGAGCGACGACGCGGCCGAGTCCGACGCCCCCGAGCGGCGACTCGGCGAGACCGCGCTCCCGGCGGGCTACGAGCTCCGAGAGACGACGCCGTCCGTCGCGGCGTTCCGCCGGCTCCGGCGGGACGCCGGCATGACCGATCGGTCGCGGGAGGCCGTCGAGCGCGGGCTACCGAACACGACGTACGGCGTTCACGTCGTCGAGACGGAGACCGGGCCGGCGGTCGGGATGGCGCGGATCGTCGGCGACGGCGGCTCCATCTTCCACCTCTCGGACACGGCCGTCGCGCCGCCACATCAGGGTCGGGGGATCGGGACGGCGATGGTGGACGCGCTCGTCGCGTGGCTGCGCGAGAACGCGCCCGAGGGCGCGTACGTGGACCTCCTCGCCGATGTCGACGGCTTCTACGAGCGGTGGGGGTTCGAGCGGACCGCGCCCGCGTCGAAGGCGTTGGGGATCCGGACTGAGGAGCTGTAGGGGTGGTCCGTACCGCGGAGCCGCAGCCTCGGCCGGGACGCAGCGGGTCGGGCGCGACCGGGTCGGGAGAGTTATGCCGTCGGAGACTGACCGGAAACGCGTCGACAAGACGGCACTCATCACCGGCTGTTCCTCGGGCATCGGCCGCGCCGCGGCGCACGCCTTCCTCGACGAGGGATGGACCGTGTACGCCACCGCGCGGAACCCCGCGGACGTCGAAACGCTCGGCGAGACGGGCTGTGAGCTCGCCACGCTCGACGTCACCGACCAGGACGACGTCGACCGCGTCGTCGACCGAATCCTCGACGAGGAGGGCGCGATCGACACGCTGATCGACAACGCCGGCTACGGCCAGTTCGGCCCGGTCGAGGACGTCACGACGGACCGCGTCCACGACCAGTTCGACGTGAACGTGTACGGCCCGCACCGGCTGATCCGGGCGGTCCTCCCAGCGATGCGCCGCGAGCGCGACGGGACCATCGTCAACGTCTCGTCGGTCGCGGGGCGCGTGTCGATGCCCGGCGGCGGCGTGTACAGCGGTTCGAAGTTCGCCCTGGAGGCGATGTCGGACGCGCTCCGGAACGAGGTCGCGGACCTCGGGATCGACATCGTCGTCGTCGAACCCGGTCCCGTGAAGACGAACTTCTCGAAGCGCGCGGAAGCGGAGGCCGACCCCGAGGAGCGCGAGGGGATCGAGCGGACCGAGGCGTACGAGGAGTTCTACGCGATGTTCGAGGACGCGCAGCTGATCGGCGGCGACGGTCCCGGCGCGGTCGAGCCGGAACTGGTCGCGAACGCGATCTACGACGCCGCGAGCGCGACCCAGCCCCCCGCGCGGGTCCAGCCCGGCACGGTCGCCCGCGTCGGCGTCCTCGCGCGGTTCCTCCCCGACGCGCTGCTCGACAAGGCGTACGGGCTCGTCAAGAATTTCACGTCGTAGGGCGGCGCGGACGACCGATCACGCGTCGGGGTCGACCGCGAACGGACTCTCTCCCTCTCGCCAGTCCCATCCGGGCAGCCGCGTCTGGAACCCCGCTGCGAGCGCGGCGTCGAGGTCGTCCGCGCCGGCGGTGCCGGCGCCGCGTTCGTCCGCCTCGGCCGCGGCGTCCCGGTCGACGTAGAGGTCGGCGACGTGGAATGTCGCCTGCGCGAGCAGCGAGAGGGGCCGACCACCGGCGATCGTCGCCGCCAGCTCGCGGCCGAGGGCCTCGTCGACGACGAACCCGGGGTAGTCGCCCGCCACGTCGAGGTCGCGCAGGAGCGCGACGCAGGCAGCGACGTTGACGGCGACCTCGCCGTCGGCGAAGACGGCGTCGACCTCGCGGCGGTACGCGTCGGGCGCGACCGCGTCCACCTCCGTCTCGAAGATCCGGCCGAGTCGGTCGCGGGTGTCGTTGAGTATCGGGACTACCACGTCGGCGCGGTCGCGGACCCAGTCGCGTTCGTCGCGGACCGTCTGCGGCGTGACGCGCATGGGCGGAGTTCGGCCGCCTGCGGCTTGCCATTTGCGAAGGCTTTTATAACGGCGGGGCAGTAGCGTGAACCAAGCGGGTTTTCGCTGGCTGTTCCCGCGTACGGAACCACTACGGACAGTACTTCCACTATGCCTACCCCGTCACGGTCGACCGATCGGCGGCGAGTCGCCGCGCGACGCGCGCCGCGATTCGACGACGGCGGCCTCGACGACCCGCAGTGAGATATGAGTCAAGTCGATAAGCAACTCGATACGTTGAAATCAGAGATCGAGCAGGAAATACCGAACGACATCACGGTCACCGATGTCAAATACGAGGGACCGGAGCTGGTCGTGTACACGCGCGACCCGAAGGAGTTCGCCGGCGACGGCGACCTGATCCGACGGCTCGCCTCGAAGCTCCGCAAGCGGATCACGGTCCGACCGGATCCGAGCGCCCTCTCGCCGCCGGCGCGGGCCGAGGACGAGGTCCGCGACGTGATCCCGGAGGAGGCCGGCGTGACCGACCTCGACTTCCACGAGGACACCGGCGAGGTCGTCATCGAGGCCGAAAAGCCCGGGATGGTGATCGGCCGCCGCGGCTCGACGCTCCGCGAGATCACTCAGGAGGTCGGCTGGACCCCGGAGGTCGTCAGGACGCCGCCGATCGAGTCCTCGACCGTCTCGAACGTCCGGGGCTTCCTGAAAAACGAGCGCGAGGAGCGGCGCGACATCCTCGAACGCGTCGGCCGCCAAATCCACCGCGAGGAGATGTCCGACGACGAGTGGGTCCGGATCACGACGCTCGGCTGCTGCCGCGAGGTCGGCCGCGCGGCGTTCATCCTCTCGACGCCCGAGACCCGGATCCTCATCGACTGCGGCGACAAGCCCGGCGCGGAGGGCGAGGTGCCGTACCTCCAGGTGCCCGAGGCGCTCGGCGCGGGCGCGGCGACCCTCGACGCGGTCGTGTTGACCCACGCCCACCTCGACCACTCGGCGCTGGTCCCGCTCCTCTACAAGTACGGCTACGACGGTCCCATCTACACGACGGAGCCGACCCGCGACCTGATGGGACTCCTCACGCTCGACTACCTCGACGTCGCGGCGAAGGACGGGCGGACGCCGCCGTACGAGTCCGCGCAGGTCCGCGACGCGATCAAACACACCATCCCGTTGGAGTACGGCGACGTGACCGACGTGGCCCCGGACGTGAAGCTCACGTTCCACAACGCGGGCCACATCCTCGGCAGCGCGGTCACCCACTTCCACATCGGCGACGGTCTCTACAACGTCGCGTTCTCGGGCGACATCCACTACGAGGACACCCGCCTGTTCAACGGCGCGGTCAACGACTTCCCGCGCGTCGAGACGCTCGTGCTGGAGTCCACCTACGGCGGCCGCAACGACTACCAGACCGACCAAGAGGACTCCGAGGAGGCGCTCAAAGAGGTCATCAACGAGACGTACGAGCAGGGCGGGAAGGTCGTCATCCCCGCGTTCGCCGTGGGGCGCTCCCAGGAGATCATGCTCGTCTTAGAGGAGGCGATGCGCGAGGGAGAGATCCCGGAGATGCCCGTCCACCTCGACGGGATGATCTGGGAGGCGACCGCGATCCACACCACCTACCCCGAGTACCTCCGCGACGACCTCCGCGACCGCATCTTCCACGAGGACGAGAACCCGTTCCTCGCCGACCAGTTCAACCACATCGACGGCGGCGAGGAGGAGCGACAGGACGTGGCCGACGGCGACGAGTGTATCATCGTCTCCACCTCGGGGATGATCGAGGGCAGCCCGATCATGTCGTGGCTCCGCCACATCGGTCCCGAGCCGGACTCGAACCTCGTGTTCGTTGGCTACCAGGCGCAGGGAACCCTCGGCCGCCGGATCCAGAACGGCTGGGACGAGATCCCGGTCGACGGCTGGGGCGGCGGGAGCCGCGGCGACACGCTCACCCTCCAGATGGGGACGGAAGTCGTCGACGGCTTCTCCGGCCACGCCGACCGACAGGGGCTGGAGAACTTCGTGAAGACGATGAACCCGCGCCCGGAGAAGGTGCTCTGCGTCCACGGCGACGAGAGCTCGGTTCAGGACCTCTCCTCGGCGCTGTACCACGACTACGACATGCGGACGTTCGCGCCGAAGAACCTGGAGACGTTCCGGTTCAAGTGAGCGGGCCGGTGACGCGACCGGGCCCTCCGTCCCGTTGATCGCTGACTCCTCTTCTCGGCCGGTCGTCGTCCCCTCGTCCCGTCAGTCCTCTACCTTCCCGTCTCGCCGGTCCCGCTCCCGCGCGTCCGGGTCGCGCTCAGCGGGGTCGCCGTGCCCGCCGCCGCCCGGCGTGCGGATCGAGACCGTCGTCCCGGCCGCGACGTCGACGGAGGTCTTGGCCGGGACCGCCTCGCCGTCGATCAGGTTCTCACCGAGCGCGCCGTCCTCGCCGCCGTCGAGGCCGCGCGGCGCGGTTCTCCGGCGCTCGGTCAGCAGCGAGACAGTCGCGGCGGTCTCGACGGTGACGGTCCGTTCGAGACCGAGACCGCCGCGGTGGCGGCCGTCGCCGCCGCTTCCGGGGCGCAGCGCGTAGCGGTCGACGCGGAGCGGGTACGCCGTTTCCAGCGCCTCGACCGGGGTGTTGAGCGTGTTCGTCATTCCGACCTGTACGCCGTCCATCCCGTCTTTGCTCGGGCGGCCGCCGAACCCGCCGGCGATCGTCTCGTAGTAGGTGAACTCGCCCGCGCGGTCGCCGACGATCAAGTTGTTCATCGTCCCCTGGCCGCCGGCGGGGATCGCGTCGGGGACCGCCTCGGCGAGCGCCTCCAGCGTCACGTCCGTGACGCGCTGGCTCGTCTCGACGTTCCCACCGACGACCGCGGCCGGCGGGCGCGGGTCGAGCAGCGACCCCTCGGGCGCGGAGATAGACACCGGCTCGTAACAGCCGTGGTTCGGCGGGATCTCCGGGTCCGTGACCGCGCGGACGACGAAGTAGACCGCGCTCTTCGCCACCGAGAACGGGGCGTTCAGGTTGCCGTCCACTTGGTCGGCGGTGCCGGCGAAGTCGACATCGATCGCCGCGCCGTCGACGGTGACCGTCACCGCGACCGGGATGTCCGCGTCCGTTACGCCGTCGCCTTCGAGGGCGTCGGCCGCGCGGTAGGTGCCGTCGGGGAGCTCCCGGATTTCGCTTTCGACGCGCTCGCGGGAGTAGTCGACGACGGCGTCGAACGCGTCGAGGAGCGTGTCGCCGTGTTCGTCGAGCAGTTCGCCGACGCGCTCCTCGGCGCGCGCGTTCGCGGCGCGCTGTGCCCGGAGGTCCGCCTCGCGCTCGTCCGGCGTCCGGACGTTGGCGAGGATGAGGTCGCGGACCGCCTCGTTCGGCTCGCCGCCGTCGACGAGCCGGACCGCCGGGAGCCGGAGTCCCTCCTCGTATATCTCCCGGGCGCCCGGCGGCATGCTCCCCGGCGCGCTGCCGCCCACGTCGGCGTGGTGCGCGCGCGACACCGCGAAGCCGACGATCTCGTCGTCGGGCGCGATCGGCGAGACCAGCGTCACGTCGGGGAGGTGCGTCCCCGGCGAACGGGTCGTTGACGACGAACACGTCGCCCGGCTTCGGGTCTTCGTCGAGAACGACCGCGACCGCGTCGGGCATCGCGCCGAGGTGGACCGGGATGTGTTCGGCCTGCGCGACCATCCGACCGTCCGCGTCGAAGATCGCCGTCGAGCAGTCCTGCCGCTCCTTGATGTTCGGCGAGTATGCGCCGCGGATCAGCACGTGACCCATCTCGCTCGCGACGCTCTCGAGCTGGTTGCGGAGTATCTCCAGCGAGACGGGATCGATGTCCGGGTCGGTCTCCGCGTCGCTCACGCGTCGCTCACCTCCGCGATCAGCGCGCCGTCGTCGCGGAGCCGGACGCGCCACGCCGGCGGGACGACAACCGTGCTCTCCGCGCCCTCGACCACGACGGGACCCTCGACAGCCTCGTCAGCTGGGAACCGCTCCCGGTCGTAGACGGGGGTCTCGTGAGTTCCGTCGGGGAACACCGCCTCGCGGGTCGCCCGGGGGTCGGCGTCGCTCCCGCCGACGGATTCGATCGCCGGCGCGCTGCGTGGGACGGTCGCCGTCGCGCGACAGTTCACCAGTTCGACCGGCTCGTCCGCCCGGTAGCCGTACGCCGACTCGTGGGCTGCCGCGAACCGCTCGCCGGCCGCAGCGGGGTCGAACGGGCGCTCGACGTCGACGGCGAGTTCGAAGCTCTGTCCGGCGTACCGCAGGTCCGCGGCGTACTCCACCCGCGCCGCGTCCGGGTCGCTGACCTCGCCCAGCAGGTCGTCGGCCAACTCCTCGTAGAGCGCGTCGACCGCGTCGGCGTCGACCTCGGCGAGTGGACCCTGACGCGTCCGCACCGCGTCCCGGGTCTCGTCGGCCGCGAGCAGCCCGTACGCCGACAGGACGCCCGACGCGTGCGGGACGACGACGCGCCCGATATCGAGTCCGTCAGCGATCTGGACCGCGTGCATCGGTCCCGCGCCGCCGAACGCGACGAGACCGAACTCGCGCGGGTCGTGGCCGCGCTCGACGGTGACGGAGCGGATCGCGCGGGTCATGTCGACGTTCGCGACGCGGTGGACGCCGAGCGCGGCCGCGACCGGACCGGCCATCCCGGCCTCGTCGGCGAGGTCCGCGAGCGCGTCGCGGGCCGCCGCGGCGTCGAGCGACAGGTCGCCGCCGAGGCTGGTGTCCGCCCCGACGTACCCCAACACGAGGTTCGCGTCCGTGACGGTCGGCTCCGTGCCGCCCTTCCCGTAACAGGCGGGACCCGGCTCGGCGCCGGCCGAGCGCGGCCCGATCCGGAGCGCGCCGCCGGCGTCGACCCACGCGATCGACCCGCCGCCGGCGCCCACGGTCTCGACGTCGACCATCGGCGTTCCGATCGGCCGGTCGGCGACGGCCGACTCCGTCGTTCGCGCGACCTCGCCGTCGCGGACGAGGCTCACGTCGCTGGAGGTGCCACCCATGTCGAAGGTGATCAGGCCGTCGCGGTCGGCGTCGGTCGCGTCGGTCGCCGCCGTCGCGCTCGCCCCTACGACCCCCGCCGCGGGTCCCGAGAGAACCGTCGTCACCGCGTTTCGCCTGACCGTGTCGGCGTCGGTGACGCCGCCGTTGGCCTGCATAATCTGTGGCTGCGGGAGACCCGAATCCCGCGCCCGCTCCGTGAGGCGACCGACGTAGCCGTCGATCGCCGGGCGCACGTACGCGTCGACGACCGTTGTCGAGGTGCGCTCGTACTCGCGGAACTCCGGGAGCACCTCGCCGGAGGCCGACACCGGAACGTCGAGGGCCTCTCGCAGCGCTTCGGCGACGTGCTGCTCGTTCTCGGGGTGCGCGTAGGCGTGGAGGAGACAGACCGCGACGGACTCGACGTCCGTGTCGCGGAGTTCCGCGACGAGCGAATCGATCTCCCCGTCGTCGACGGCGCGCTCGACTCCGTCGGGGGTCGCGCGCTCGGCCACCTCGAACCGACGGCGTCTGGGGACGAGCGGCGCCGGCTTCTCGGCGTCGAGGTCGTACAGCGACGGCCGGGTCTGTCGGCCGATCTCCAGTACGTCCCGGAACCCCTCGGTCGTCACGAGGGCGGTCCGCGCGCCGTCGCCCTCCAGCAGCGCGTTGACGGAGACGGTCATCGCGTGTGAGAACTCGGTCACGCTCTCGGGGTCGACACCGGCCGCCTCGCAGGCCTTCTCGATGCCGGCCGCGACGCCCTCGCTCTGGTCGTCGGTACTCGGCACCTTCGCGGTGACGAGGTCGCCGTCGAGCGAGAGCGCCACGTCGGTGAACGTCCCGCCCACGTCGACGCCAATCGCTCGCGCGTCCGGCGTTCGGTCCTCCGTCACTCGCTCGCCCGGCGTTCGGTCCTCCGGCGTCCCCCGCCCATCTACGACACCTCCGCGGCGTCGCGGGCGGTGCGGACGCCGAGGGACGCGGTGTCTCGGTCGCGTGGCATGGAGCGTTTTCGTCACCGGACGGACTTAAGGCCGTGCCGTCGGGGAGCGAGACGGTCGATTCCTCGTCGCGAGTGACTCCGGCGAGTACGAGCGGCTCCCCGATCAGTCTCCGCTCGCCCACGGACAGCCCGCCGCCGCGTCGCCGCTCGGCCGACAGGGGTCGCCCGGGGACGCGTCCGTGATCGCGGAGAGGCGTTCGACCCCCTCTCGGGGAAGCGCGAAGCCGATATTGAACCCGGTTCCCTCGGGGAGTCCGAAGTTGAGCTCCGCGCTGAAGAACATCCGAACGACGCAGCGCCGCCACGCCAGTTCCGCGGCGATCCGCTCGCCGCGCTCAGTCGAGCCGTGCTCCGGCCCGCTTCTCGTGATCGACGAGACCGGCGTTGTCGAGGCGCCCGAACATCTCGGTCACGCTGGCCGGGGTGACCCCGAGGCGGTCGCTGACGGCGCCCGTTCGAACCCGATCGTCGGGGGCGGCCGCGAGGCGGTCGATCGCGGCGAGGTATCTGGCGCGGTCGCGGTCGACGCGGGCGTGCGGACGGCGGCACCGGCAGCGCGGGGCCGGTGAGGTCGTTGCGGCCATTCGTGGGGGAAACGCGGGCGCCGACCAGGGTATCGGTGAGGGCGAACATCTTCGCCCGCACGGTCGCGCCGAATCTCCGTCGGCGAGGTCGTGCCGAATCTCACCCGTCGGGGTCGAACGTCCCCGTCTTCAGTCCCCGTCGGACCGGCTCGTGTTCCGCGTCGGTCGGGGGCGGCGCGGTGACGAGGACCGCCTCCAGCCGGGTCCCGTCGGCACGCACGCCCCGGTCTTGGCCCGCTGGGATCGTGACCACCGAGCCGGGCGAGACCGCGTGGTCCTCGTCGCCGTCGCGGACGACTCCCTCGCCGGACTGGACGACAATCGTCACGTCGCTGTCGGGCGCGTGGACGGGGATGAACTGGTCCGGTTCGAAGTAGCCGCAGACCGTCTTCGACCGGTCCGTGCGGGAGACCTCGCGGGCGGTGAAGCGCCCGTCGTCGTACTCGCGTTCGGCGTCGACGCTGGTTGCCGTCATGGCCGATGGTTCACGCCGCATCGACACGCCCGTTGTGCCGAACATCTTCCCGTCGGGAGGGGACGGACGGTGGGGACCGTGGGCGCGGGACCGCGACGGCGACTCCCGCGTGCCGACAATCCCGCGAACATCTTCGGGAACAGGCGGAGGGCGGGCGCGTTCCGTGTTCCGGACATGGGAGCAGTTCCGGGCGGTATCGACGCGTCGCGGGGACCGGCGATGACGGTCCCGCTTCGGCATTTCCTCGTCGGACTGACCCTCCTCGGCGCCGCCTTACTCGTCGGGATCGGGCTGGTCGTCGATGGAGTGCCGGGACTCGGCGGTCTCGTCCACGTCCACCTGTTCCTGGTCGGGTGGGTGTGCGTGACGATCATGGGCGCGATGACGCAGTTCGTCCCGGTGTGGTCGGGGACGACGCTTCACTCCCGGCGGCTCGCGAGCGTCCAGCTCGCGCTGGTCGGCGGCGGGCTGGCCGGGTTCGCGGCCGCGCTCGCGCTGGGCCGGCTCTCGTGGCTGGCGGGGTTCGGCGCCCTGATGCTCGCCGGCTTCTGGACGTTCGTCTACAACGTCGGGCGAACGCTCGCGACGGGCGAGGAGTTCGACGTGACCGAGCGGCACTTCGCCGTCGCGCTCGCCTTCTTCGTCGTCTTGACCGGACTCGGCGTCCTGCTCGCCGCGGACCTCGGCTCCGGGTTCCTCGCGGGTCTCGGTGTCTCGCACACGGGCGTTCGCGGCGCCCACGTCACCCTCGCCGTCTTCGGCGCGGTGCTGACCACCGTCTACGGCGCGCTGTACCAGCTCGGAACGATGTTCACGCAGACGGAGCTTCGCGGGGTCGACCACCGCCTCCGCGCGGTCGAGGAGGTCGGCCACCCCGTCGGCGTGGTCGCGCTCGCGGCGGGGAGGCTGGTCGAGTCCGCGGCGCTCGCGCGCGGCGGTGCGGCGCTGGTCCTGCTCGCCGCGCTGGCGTTCGCGGCGGTTCTCGCCCGCCGGCTCTCCGAGATGCGCGTCGAGCGCACGCCGATCCGACACGCGGTACGCGGTCGTCGCGCTCGCGCTCCCGGCGTGGGTCGCGACCGCCGTGCCCGCGTGGCTCCGGTCGCCGACTGCCCCCGACCACGTCCTCGGCGGCCCCGGCAGCGCACCGCTGCTGCTCCTCGGCGTGATCGGGTTCGTCATCCTCGGAACGCTGTACCACATCGTTCCCTTCATCGTCTGGGTCCACCGGTACAGCGACCGGGTCGGCTTCGAGGCGGTCCCGATGGTCGACGACCTCTACGACGACCGGCTCGCGGCCGCCGACGGGGCGCTCCTGTTCCTCGGAACGGCGCTGCTCGTCGGCGCCGACCTCGCCGCCGGTGCGTCGGGAGCGACGCTCGCGGGCGGAGCGCCCGAGACGGCGCTCGCCGGGGCCTCGCTGGTGACGCTCGGCGTCGCCGTCTTCGCGGCGAACGCGCTCCTGGTGCTCCGCCGGCACGCCCCGGGGTCGCTGGCGTGCGTCGCCCTCGGGCGGTTCGCCCCGGGCGCGGCGCTCGGCGGCTCGGACGCGGGCGACACGGGCGACGCGAGCAGCGACGGCGCGAGCGACGAGCCCGCACCGACCGAGTGAACGACGGAACGACTTCAAACCGGAAACGAAGACAATCGACACGAGACACACCGCCATGAACGAAGTCACCCTCTCACGACGGATCGACGCGCCACCGGAGACCGTCCGCGACGCGATGGACGACCTCGAAGCGTTCGTCCGGTCGGCCGGATTCGACGAGGTGGCGGTCGACGGCGAGACGGTGCGCGTGGCGAACGACGTGGGTCTCGCCTCAATCGAACTGACGCTGGAGATCGTCGACGACCCCGACGCCGACCTCGGGTACGAGCAGCGCGAGGGAATCTTCGAGGCGATGCGGACGGAGTACGTCGTGACGCCGACCGCGGAGGGGAGCGAGGTGACCGCGACGACGGAGTTCGCGCTCGACGTGGCGCTCGTCGGCGACCTCCTCGACGCCACCGTCATCGAGCGACAGCGCCGGACGGAGCTGTCCGCGCAGTTCGACTGGCTCGAAGACCGATGTGCGGGACCGTCGACCGACGACGGGTGATCGGGGCGAGGACCGCGGCGAGGGCAGTACTTAAGCGACGCCGCGGCGACTGCCACGTATGCGCATCGCGCTCATCGCACACGACGAGCTGAAAGACGAGATGGTCGCGTTCGTCGAGACGCACGCAGCCGTCCTCGACGACTGCGAACTGGTGACAACCGGAACGACGGGAAAACGCATCACGGAGGAGACGGGGCTGGCGGTGGACCGACAGTCGTCCGGGCCGCTCGGCGGCGACCTCCAGATCGGCGCGATGATCGCGAGCGACCGGATCGACGGGGTCGTCTTCCTCCGGGACCCGCTGACGGCGCAGGCGCACGAGCCGGACATCTCGGCGCTGTTGCGCGTCTGCGACGTGAAGGACGTCCCGCTGGCGACGAACGTCGCGTCCGCGGAGCTGCTCGTCGAGGGACTCCTCGGCGGCGATTCTCTCGACTGATACCGCCGACCGCGGTGATTTAAGCGAGCCGCTCGAAGGGACGGCCGATGACCCGTCCGCAACGGACTCGCGTCGGCGTCCTCGCGCTCGTGCTGTTGCTCGTCGCCGCGAGCGTCGGCGCCGGAGCGGTCGCGGGACAGGCTGCGGCGTCGGGAGCCCCTTCCCACGCGTCGGCCGTCGATCCCGGAGACGGTCCCGCGGCCGTCGATCTCCCAGCCGTCGGTGCCGCGACGACCGGACCGGGCGTCGGCGCGAACGGGAGCCGAGTCGCGCCCATCACGAAGTGTTTCACCGGCGAGGGGTACCCAATCTCGATCGGCGACGGCGGAAGCGGCGCGGCAATGGAGACGGTGGTCCACCTCTCCGTGTTGACCGACCCCGGCGCGGGCAACGAGTTCGGTCTCGAAACCGCCGGGCGGCTCGACGGCGAGCCGATCGTCACGCTCGCGGCGGGCGTCAGGCTGACCGCCCGGGAGGCACTCGCGGACGGCGTCGACCCGTTCGCGGCCTTCGACGTGTTGTACACCTACGAGCTACGGCTCCCGATGTTCGACGGTGCGGTCGGGGACGCCGACTACGAGGACGACGGGTCGCCGATCGACTCGACCGCCGGCGCGGTCGCCTGCTGACCGGTTATCCCGGACGCCCGGAGCCGACGGCGTCGGCGGCCGCGTCGGGCGGACGGACCCCGCGGACCAGCGCCAACATCCCTCGTCTGGTCGCCTCGAACCCCTCCGCGGTCGGGTAGGCGCCGCCCGCGAGCAGGTACTCGCCGGACTCCCACACCGCGAGCAGCGCCTCTACCGGGACGCGCTCGCCCTCGACGGTACAGCGTCCGTGAAACACCGACAGCGTCGCGCGCGACGCGCCGGGGTCGTCGACGTCGAGGGACCGGTCGTCGCGGCGTTCGAGACCACCGATGTCCCGGTCGGCGAGCCGGTCGCGGAACCCCTCTCGGGCCCGCGACTCGACGAGTCGAGTCAGGGCGGGGTTCGGTCCGGCGTCCGGCGAGATGCGGAGCCGGCTCGCGAAGAAGAACGGCCGCGGCGGCGGGGTCTCCCGCTCGTAGCGCGTCGTTCCCGCCGTGACCGAGACCGGTCCCGCGGCGAAGGGTTGCTCCGTCGTCTCCGCGACGAGCGTCCAGCCGTCGAGGCGGTCGCGGGGGACGACGGGCGGCTCCATGGACCCGCGTCTCACCGAACGGAAATAAAACGGGCGGGCGCCGGGAGAATCGTGTGCGGACGGGAGACGAACCGGTCAGTGGTCGTCTTCGCGCCACTTGTGTTCGCACTCGGTACAGACGAAGAATCGGGTCTCGGACTCGTCGGCCGCGCCGGATCTGTTCCATGTACCAGTACGCCTTGTCGTTGTCGCACTCGGGACACTGCGCGGTCGTCGTCGGAAGCCCCTTGTCCTCGGCGTCGCTCACGTCGACGATTTCGGACTCGACCTGCGACTGGGTCGTCCACTCGTCGTCGCCGTCGTCACGGCCGATCTCGTAGCCGCAGGAGTCGCACACCCAGTGGTCTTCCCCCTCGCCGGATTTCATCATGGATCCGCACTCGTCGCAGAACTTCATGCCCGAACCTACCGCGGATCGTATATAAGCGGCGGGATCGCGGGCGAGAGACGGGGGCGCTCTCGGGGCGCTGACGCCCCCGTCAGTCCGCGTCGACGTGCTCGACGAGCGCGAACCGGACGCGCTCCTCGTCGGGACCCTTCGTCTCCCGGCCCGTGACGACGACCTCGCCGATGTCCGCGGTGTTCGCGACGTGGGTCCCGGCGCAGGCGGTGCGATCGTACGGCTCGTCGCCCTCGGCCGCGCCCGCGATCTCGACGATCCGGAGCTCCTCGATCGAGTCGGGGAGCAGGTCGATCCGCGTCCGGTCGGTGTCGAGCGTCGCCTCCGCGGTCTCGCGGTCCATCGTGTAGCTCGACACCGGCCGCGCGTCGGCGACCAGCTCATTGAGCCGCGCCTCGATCCGGTCGAGGTCGTCGTCCGTGAACCGGTCGTAGGCGGCGTCGAGGCGCGCGCGGTCGCGGTACAGCTGGTTACCGGTCGTCCGTGCGTCGTACTCCGCGAGCAGCAGCGCCGACAGCAGGTGCTGTGCGGTGTGGTACCGCGAGTGCGCCGCGCGCCGGTCGGCGTCGACCTCGCAGACCACGTCGGTTCCCGGCTCCGGGAGCGCGGATTCGCCGTCCGAGCCGCCGGTCGCGTCGATCCGTTCGACCTCGTGGTGAACCGTGTCCGCCATCTCGACGTCGACGACGCGCCACTGCGCGTCGCCGTCCCCGTCGGCCGGGCGGATCGTTCCGGTGTCGTGCGGCTGGCCGCCTCCGGTCGGGTAGAAGTGGGTCCGGTCGAGGACGAGCCGGTCCGGGTCCGAGAGGACGCGCTCGACGGTCGCCTCGAACGTCGTCACCGCGTCGTCAGCGAGGTAGAGTCGCTCGGTCACGGGTGCCGGAAGGGGCGCCGCCGAGATATATCCCCTGTTCTCCGGCGCCTCGTCGAACCGAGCCGTCGGAGGGAGTTCGTCCCCGCACCACGGCTATCGCGACTGATAGGCGGGTGTCCACGTTTATCAGCGGCCGGAGCGTTCGACCGGGCATGAGCGGGAGAGACCGCGGAGCCGCGGCCGAGCGCGCGCAGAGCGAGGTGCTCGGTACCGTGCTGCTGTTGGGGCTGACGGTCGCGGTCGTCGGCACCACGGTCGCGCTCGGCGGCGCCGCGCTCGACGACTCTCAGCGGACCGCGGACCTCCAGCGCGCCGAGGGGGCGATGACGCAGATGGACTCCAAGGCGAGCCTCGTCGCGCACGGGGGGTCGCCGTCGCAGCGCGTCTCGTTCGGCAGCGGCGGTGGCGACCTCTCCGTCGATCACGACGCGGGACGGATGGTGATCGCCGAGAACGAGACGGGCGACGAGATCGTCAACGCGAGCCTCGGCGCGCTGGTGTACGAGCGAGACGGAACGCGCATCGCCTACCAAGGCGGGGGGGTGTGGCGAAGCGACGGGAACAGGAGTCGAATGGTCTCCGCGCCGGAGTTCCACTACCGCGGCGAGACGCTCACCGTACCGCTGGTGACGATCGCCGAGAACGCGACGGCCGACGGCGGCGACGTGACTCTCACGAGCGAGGGGTCACCGGTGGGACACGTCGCCGGGAACCCGGTCGTCGACGACATCCGGGTGACGGTGACCGGCGACTACCACGAGGGGTGGGCGTCGTTCTTCGAGACTCGGACGGACACCCAGATCGTCGACCGTAACAACGGCTCAGTGACCGTCCTATTGCGGAGCGACCTCGTGGGAACCGGGGTCTCGTACTCGATGGGAACGCTCGGCAGTAGCACGTTCGACCTGCGGTCGATCGGGTCGCTGACGGCCGACAGCTACGACTCAGCCAACGAGACGGATCCGCTCAAGAGCCGCGACAACGCGGTGATCGCCGCGGGCGGCGAGATCGACTCCCCGCGAGGGGGAAAATCCGAGTACGTGACGATCCGGGGCGACCTCCTGGCGCGATACGACATCCAGCCGAACCCCAACGGGATCCAGAACGGGGACCACCCGATCAACGTCACGGGTAACGTGACACAGCGGGCGACGATCGACGATCCGGAGCCGGTCGACGGATACCTCGTGAGCGCGTTTGACAAGTACGACGCCCGCTACGGCAACGTCACGGCGACGACCTACGAATCCTGGAGTGAACTCGGTGACGACGCGCCGATCACGGATCGCTCGGCCGTGGAAGACGGACTCGACGTCTCCGGCGGCAGCGAGACGTACCGCGTCGAAGACGCCGAGGTCACCACCTCGGGCGACGGCGGACTCTCCGTCGACGGCGGGACCGTCACCCTCGAGGCGGGCGGCGACCACGCCGGGTTCCGGTTCGACGACATCGACCTATCCGGCGGCGAACTTGTGCTCGATGTCACGGAGGGAGACTTGGACCTCCGCGTCGACGACGACTTCGCGATGAGCGGGAGCGGCTCCAACCCCGCAAAGCTCACCGTCGTCGGCGACGGGAACGTCCGGATATACGCGAGCGACGACCTCTCGATCGAAGACCACTCGGAGGTGAGCGTCTCCGAGGGCGCGGAGCTTCGACTGTTTCACGACGACCCGGACGGAGACATCCAGATCGGCGGCGAAGACGGCGGCGAGGGCGTGACCGTCTCCACCGGTCCGAACGAGCCCGCAAGCTCGTTCTGGCTGTTCTCGAACGCTGACGACTTGGAGTTCGACGGCGAGGACGCGCCGGTCGACATCACCGGCGTGGTGTACGCCCCGAACGCGAACGTGGACGACGCCGAGGGTGATATCACGATCCGCGGGGCGCTCACCGTCGACGGGTTCGACGACATCGACGACGCTCGGTTCACGATGCGGTACGACGAGGCGCTCGAAACCGCCGAGGTGTTCGGCGAAGTCGAGGACGTTCCGACGATCAACTACCTCCACGTCTCCACCCAGGAGATCCGAATCGAAGACGACTGACCCGGCGCCCTCCGCTCGCCGGCACGGAGCCGGCCCGCTCAGTCGGTGAATCGGACGTCGACCAGCGTCCGGTGGACCACGAGCCGGTCGTCACCGTCGACGCTCAGGTTCACCCTCGTCTCGTCGTCGGCCGGGGTGTGGGTGACGTCGGTGATCGTCCCGTCGCCGGCGCCGTCTCTCTCGTCGTCGAAGTACCGGTACCAAGCGTCGGCGGTCGGGCCTCGATCCGGATCGTGACGTTTTCGCTCACCTCCGTCACGGTGCCGTCGTCGGGGTGGGCGCCCCGAACGAGCACCGTCCGGTCGCCGCCGACGCTCTCGGTCCCCCTCGGACCGAGGGCGACGAGTCCGATCAGCGTCGTCTCGCCGAACAGGACGTCCGGCTCCTGAAGCATGACGCTGCCTCCTCCGTCGCTCCGGATCACCGCACCGTGTTCGTAGCGGATCTCCGTCTCGCCCGCGCCGCGGTACACGATCGCCGTCGTCGAGCCTTCGACCGAATCGTTGGACTCGTTGTATATCCTGTAGGTCGAGTCGTCCGCGAACGCCAGCTCGCCCCCGCCGAGCCGGAGCTCGGTGGCCCGGCTCGGCGCGCCGTCCCGGCTGAGGTCGTTGAAGTTGTCGTGGAGGACGTCGAACGCTCGCTCGACGTTGTTGTCGCGCTCCGCGAGCTGGGCGTCCTCCAACCCACCAAGTCCGACGGTGAACGTGACTGCGATCGTCGTCGCGATCAGCGCGAACACCAACACGAACCCGACGGTCTCGCTGACGCCGCGGTCGGCGCTCCGGAAGCCGGCGCCGCGGTCGGCGCCCCTCATCGCTCGCTCACCACCACGGTGCCGTTCGTTCCGGCACCTTCGTCAGGGGATTCCCACCGGATCCGAAGATCGCCGCCGTCGACGGTCGCATTCTCGATCGCGACGTTCTCGCTCGTGCGGAACGGCACCTCGACGGTCACGTCGGTCCGATCGCTTTCGAGCGCGATCGTCCCCCGAGTGTCGTCCGCGGTCACGCGTACCCGATACCCAGTCCCGGACACCCTGTCGGGGAGGGTCACCGGTCGGTCGACCGTGAGGTCCTCCCGCGACGCCGCGTTCGCCGCGAGCCTGTCGACGGTTCCGATGTCCGCCGCGATCCGCTCGCCGACGACGGTGAGTTCCCCCTGCGCCGCGCGCTCGCGCTGCGTCTCGACGAACGAGCCGCCGGCGACGAACAGCCCCGACAGCAGCAGCGTCGAGATCGCGAGCGTCATGACGTAACCGACGGTGACCGACACGGCGCGGTCCGTCCCCCCGGGCGTCTCACGCATCGCGCTCACCCGGTGCGATCCGTACCACGTCGCCGTAGGTCAGCTCCGGCGTCCTGTGGCTGAGCTCGACATCGACGCTGTAGATCCCCTCGACGACGTAGGGGTGCGAGGAGTCGTCGATGGGGGACGTTTCGTCGCGCTCGTCGACAACGAAGCTGTACGTTCCGGTCGCGTTGTCGCCGTTCTCGTAGCTGATGTTGTACGCGTCGTACGGTTCGTTTTCGCTCTGGACGCCCCCGGCCCAGACGAGCTTGGGGAACCGCTGGCCGGCGACCGTACCGGCGGTCAGGTCGATAGTGACGTTCTCGTCTGGCCTGTGGGTGAAGGTCTTCGAATCGTCGATCGTCGCGTTTCTCACCCGCACGGTGATCGCGTCGGTCGAGTTGTTCGACAGCGTCACCGACCAGTCCTCGTCCGCGCCGTCGGCCACGACCGCGAACGCTCCGCCCTCGTCGTTCGAGAGGGACGTCGAGTTCACGGTCAACCGGTAGTTCCGGGCGCGGGAGACGTTGTTCACCAGGGTCCAGTTCGCGGTCGAGTCGTCAGGGGCCGTCATGTTCCGGAATCCGGTGTCGGTCTCGTTTTGCGCGACGAAGTGGCCCGGCTCCGTGTCCGTGACGCGCACGTCGGCGATCACCCCGTCCCGCGCGCGGAGATCGGCGACCGTCCGGGCGTACGTCCGCGCGCTCTCGTTGAAGTCGCTCTCCACCCCGGCGGCGCTGCTCCGGTTCCGGTGTTCGCGGTGGAGGATCCCGGCGAGGTCCTCGACGGCGCCGTCGCGGAACTCGATCGCCTCCGCGCCGCCCGCGTCGGCGCCCCGGGTCGCGAGGTTCTCGGTGTAGATGACGGTGTTCAACAGGAGGACGACCGCGACGAAGAGGACAGCGAGCGTCAGTCCGGTGATAAGGATGATCTGCGCCCGGTCCTCGTCGCGATCGTCGTCGCCGCGGCTGCGCTCACCGCTACGACGGCCGTGACCGTCGTCGGTACCGTCGCTCTCTCGGTCGCGGAAGTAAGGCAGGCTCACATCTGCCATGCGGTGATTCGCACCTCCACGACCGTGTACAGAACCTCCGGCCGGTCTCCGTCGACCGGGGGCGCGAAGTACGACTCCGTGCCGTTCTCCGCGAGGGAGTCCCTGTCACCGTCCGCCCCGAACCGGTCGTCGCCGTACAGCGCGACGCGGACGCTCGCCGTCGCCGCGTTGTCGCTCGGCGTCCCCATGTCGACCATCGTGGTGTCCCCCGTCCGATTACCGCCGTCCTCGGGGTAAGACACCTCGATGTCGAACGCGATCTGGCGGTCGCCGAACGCCTCCGCCAGCGGGTCGTGAAGCGGGTGCTGCTCCGGGGGAACGCCGACGTAGGAGCCGTCTTCGCTCGCGTTGACGAACCCCTCTCCGTCGTAGTACAGCAGCGCTGCGGTCAGATTTCCGCTTTCGCCCGCCGTCGTCAACACGTCCTGTGCGGCGATTGCCGCCTGGTTCTCGACGTGTTGGTTCGACGTGCTGGCGGAAAGCGGCGTCACGGCGGTCGCCTGCGTCGCGAAGATGAGACCGGCGACCAGAAGCAGCGCTGCCGTGAACGCCTCGAGGGTGTGCGCCTGTCCCCGGTCGTCGGGGAGGTGTTCGACGAACATCTCACCACACCAGCAGCGTGAGCCGGTAGGTCTCGGGCCCCCGCCGGTCCTCGGGGTCGTCGATGGTGACGATACGACTCGCGGCCGAGACGCTCTCCGTCCGCGGCGGCGCGGGACCGGCGCGCATCGCGACGGTCTCCCCGTCGGAATCGAGCGTGCCGACACTCCCGTGCTGCGTCACGGTGAGGTTGAGTCCCCGGAAGTCGTCGATGCCGAGTTCCGCGTGGAGGTCGTCGGCACTCTCCGTCCACGCGCAGTCCGACTCGGTCGCCGCGCCCGGGGCCGTCTCGTCGAAGAACGCGAGCGTACAGGCGTGCGACAGCGTCGCGGTCGAACCGGCTCCCGCGAGCGACGACTCCGCGAGCCGCGCGGCGCCGCGCTCGGCGACGATGACGGTCGCCCCCTCGCCGACGGCGTACGGCTCCAGTAGCGACGGGACGAACGCGAACGTGAACCCGACCGCGACGAGGAACACCGACATCCCGACGACGAAGTCGAGGACGGTCTGCGCGCGGTCATCCGACATAGATCCACACCCCCAGCGCCAGAGTCATCAGGATCACGGCGAACTTGACGCCCGAGGTGAGCTCCGCGTCGCGGATGTAGCCGCTGATGAACCCCGAGAGGATCGCCTGGATCGTCACCGCGTGGAAGAACAGCATCGAGAGCACGTCGGGGTCGATGCCGCCGCCCCCGCCGAATCCCGCCCCGCCGGCGCTGCCGCCGCCGTCGCTCTGGGAGACCAGATCGCCCATCACGGCGATGAACTGCGTCTGGAGGATGGCCATCACCCCGAGCAGCGTGATGTACGTCATCACGATGATCGCCACCTGATCCGGGTCCGGGACTTACGCTCGCGCTCGATGTCGTCCTGGTTCTCCGAGGCCTGCGCGGCCGTCGTCAACACGTCCGTGATCTGTGAGGAGGCCTCCTGCGCCTCCGTAATGAGCTTCACCGTCCGCGCAAGCCGGGGCACCGCGTAGGCGTTGTTGAACTCCACGAGGGCGTCGCGCAGGCTCATCCCGTAGTTCACCTTCGCGTGAACCACCTCGAACTCCTCCGCGAGCTTCCCGGTCGACGTGTCCGAGACCGTGCGCACGGACTCGAGCAGCGTCTGCCCGGTGTCGTTCGCGGAGGAGAGCTTCCGGAGCGTCTCGGAGAGCTTCCCCGTCACCGCCCGCCGCGAGCGCTGGTGCCACTCGTAGAAGACCCCGAGCGGGAGCAACACGACGTAGAGGGGGACGTACACCCACACGAACGCCGACCAGACCGGCCGGTCGATCCACCCGTCGAGCGTCGTCGGCGCCGAGCCGGCCGCGGCCGCGACGGCGACGAGCGCGAGCGCCGAGGGAACGGTCAGCGCGAGGGTGTACAGCGGGTTCTCGCGCAAGAAGAGGTGCGGTGCGGAGAGGATCTCCATCGTCTTGTGGGTCCCCTCGCGGTCGCGGATGCGGTCGAAGACGCGGAAGTTGCCGACGAACGCCTCCACCAGCCCGAAGTGGAACAGTCCCTCCTGGCTCGTCTGTCGGAGCCGTTCGCTGCCGCCGTCCGGCTGGAGGAAGCCGTCGCCCGGGTCGTCCTGTTTCACCGTCGAGACGAGCACGAGGAAGCCGACGCCGACCAGCGGAATGAGCAGGTACACCGTGACGTACAGCAGGCGGTCGTCGGCCTCGCCCATCATCCCCATGATGACGAGAATGATGATGAGAAGCAGCGGGAACAGGGAGAGCGTCATGTACATCTCGCCGAACAGCTCCAGGGTCTCCAACGTCATCTCGCGCTCCTGTTTCGACGTGCGGAGGTGTTTCTCCTTTTTGTCCTTCAGGAAGCTCTCCATGTCGCCCCCGGAGTTGACGATAGAGAGCATGTCGGCGAGGAACTGCGAGAGCTCGTCGGAGGGCGTCTCCATCGACTGCTGGCGGATCGCGTTGCGGTAGTCGGTGCCGAAGTACTCCGTCTCGTTGACGATGCTCTGGAACTCGCGGGACACCTCGCCGTACGTGTCTTCCGCGGTCGCCATCGCGCGGAGGATCTCAAGCTGGTTGAGTCCGCCGACGGAGAGGGCGTACATGAACGAGACGGAGTCGGCGAGCAGGAGGTTGATCTCGCGTTTCCGCGAGGAGGCCCGCGAGTACGGGACCGCGATGAGACCGCCGAACCCGATCGCGAACCCGAGCGAGCCAAAGACGAGACCGCTGACGAGTACCGCAGTCGGGACGACGAGCGAGCGAAGCACCGCCTGAACGCCGGGCGTCGGCGCGGGGATCCCGAGCGAGAGCGCCTCGGGGTCGATCAGTCCGAGCGAGAACACGCCGTAGCCGACGAGCGTCCCGAGCGCCCAGAGCGCCCCGCCGACCAGCAGCCCGACGGCGAGCGCCAGCGAGACGTACATCTCGACCTGATCGGGCATCCGCGCCTCGACGAGCTTGCGCTCGACGTCGCCCACGAAATCGCCGTCGGAGTCGAACAGCAGCTCGAACACCGGGTAGCACAGCTCCGCGAGGACGTTCGCGTCGAGACCCCCGTCGCCCGCGTCCACGTCGATGCTCACGGCTCGGCCCTCACGACGGACATCGTGTCACCCGTCCTCCGCGGACTCGACGGCGTCGAACCCCCAGTCGTCGATGTCGTCGTCGGGGGCGACGTCGTCGGATTCAGCGGCGACGTCGGAGTCGGCGTCGTCGGAGTCGTCGCTCTCGGCCGCTTTCACGCCGTCGGTCTCCGCGTCGTCGCCGGCCGCCGTCCCCTCCTCGTCGGTCTCGCCTGACTCCCCGTCAGCGGTTCCGTCAGGACCGTCGCCCGCGACGGGGTCGGTGGCGCTGAACCCCTCGCTCACGTCCGGTGCGGCGTCCGCCTCGGGCGCCGCGTCCGTCTCGGGTACCGCGCCCCGCTCGGACGGCTCCGCGGACGACGAGAGTACGTCGACTCCCCCGTCGAACGGCTCTTCGAAGTCTATCTCTCCGGAATCGTCGGAGCCGTCGCCGGCCGCGGTCGCGTCCTCCTCTGAAACCCCCTCGAAGTCGCCGTGAGCGGGGTCGAGAGACGGGGCGCCCGAGGGGTCGGCGTCGATCGGATCCGTAGTCGTCGCGTCCGTGGTCGTCGCGTCCGCGTCGGTCGCGTTCGCCGCCGTATCCGGATCTGTCGCGGTCGCGTCCGCCTCCCGAGCCGTCTCGGCGAGGGCCTCTCGGTCGTCTGTTGGTCGGGCTTCGACGTCGCGGGCGTGGTCCATCTCCAGGAGGGCGTCCGCGACCGAGTCGGGCACCTCGCCGCGGTACGTCTCGAACAAGTCCTCGGCCGAGTCGAGGATCTCTGCGACCGCCGCCTCGGCCTCGGCGTCCGGGTCGGGCCGCGGAACCAGCTCCTCCTTGTCGCGGTCGACGTTGATCAGCACTGACTCCATCTCGCGGAGGTCCTCCAGCGAGCGCTCCAGCTCGTCGTTCGCCATCAGCGCCAGCACCGTCTCCGGGTCGTTGATGAACGCCTGGAACGTCGCCGCCACCTGCGCGTAGCTGTTGAGTCCGCGGTCGATGAGGTACGCCAACACGACCCGACGCTTGCGGAGCTCCTCGTCGAGGGTCGCCCGGCTCCAGCCGCGGTCGAACATGATGTCTTCGAGGGTGTTCGAGTCGCCCATCTGGAGGAACTCGTCCGTCTCCGCCTGCCATTGGAACACGTCCTGGACGTTGATCTCGTCGTTCTCGGCGTCGTAGTGGTTGATCTCGGTGATCGACTTGTTCCGGCGCACCTTCTTGCCCTGAACGCGGGTGGAGGTCTGGATGGAGACCAGGTCGAGGGCCGTGAACATCGTCTTCGAGACGTTGATCGGGTCGGTGGTGAACCGCTTGAGCACCTCGCCGACGGAGTCGGCGTGGAACGTGGTGTAGGTGGTGTGACCCGTGGACATCACTTGGAAGGCGGTCCGGCCCTCCTCGCCGCGGATCTCGCCCATCACGATGTAGTCGGGGCGCTGGCGGAGTGCGGCCTCCAGCAGGTCGAACTCGTCGATGTCGCCCTTGTCGTCGTCGGAGAAGGAGGGGCGCGTGACGGAGGCGATCCAGTTGCGCTGGGGAAGCTCCACCTCGCGGGTGTCCTCGATGGAGACGATCTTCGCGTTCGAGGGGATGAAGAGGGAGACCGCGTTCAGGCTCGTCGTCTTCCCGGACGCGGTCCCGCCGGCGAAGATCAGGCTCTTGTGGTTCTCGATGGAGAGCCAGAGGAACGCCATCTCGTCGAGCGAGAACGTCTTCCAGTTGATCAGGTCGATCGGCGTGAACGGCACGTCGTTGAACTGCCGGATCGTGTAGTTGGTCCCGTGGTCGGACACCTCGCGACCGAGGGTGAGCTGGGCACGCGACCCGTCCGGGAGGGTGGCGTCGACCTGCGGCCTGCGCTTCGAGATCCCCTTCCCGGAGCGCTGCGCGAGCTTCACGACGAAGTCGTCCAGCTCGTCGGTGCCGTGGTGGATGTTCGTGATGATCTGCTCGTACTCCGAGTGGTAGACGAAGACGGGCGAGTTGTACCCATCACAGGAGATGTCCTCGACGTTGATGTCGTACTTGATCGGATCGATCCGCTCGTAGCCGATGAAGTCCCGTTTGAGGTAGTACAGCAGCTTCTCGACCTGATGTTCGGAGAGCGTCTCGGCGTCCTCCGCGAGGACGGCCGGCTCCGGGCGAGCGCTAATCGACGGCGGGTCCGACGGCGACTCCACGGGCGGCTCGTACCCCAGCGACTCCGCGATCCGCCCGGCGATCCCGTCCGTCGGGTCGACGCCGAACCGGTCGACCAGCGTGTCCGCGATCCCGCGCTCGTCGCCGTCGTCCTCGTAGAGGTCGAACCGATCGAGCAGCGAGCGCGTCTCCTCGACGATCACCTCCTCGCGGAACGCCTCGTCACCGCCCGCGATCGACTCGTCGGCGTACTTGATCGACGTCCGGAGCTTCCCGGTGAGGAACTCGGTGAGGTCCGCTTCGATCTCCGTCCGGTACGGCTGGACCGCGTAGTACTTCACCTCGTTCTCCTTCGTCGACCGGAAGACGATGACGAACGCGTACGGCTTGTTCACCCAGTAACGCTCCTCCTCGCGGAAGTGCGTCTTCTTCGGCATCGGCACCGCCTTCTCCAAGTCGTACCGGTTCGTCAGGGTGGTGCGGCCCGACGCGGTCGAGAAGAACGCGTCCTCGTCGATCTCCGGGTTGACGTCGACGGTCCGCTCGTCGACGAGGTCCGCGAGTTCGGCGGCGGCGCTTTCGCCCGCGCCGAGCAGCTCCTCGGTGCGGTCCGGGTCGAAGCCGAGCGCCTCCGTCTTGTCCTCGTGGGTGAACGAGAGCGGCACTTCCTCTCCCGCCTCGTTCTCCTCGGTCGGCGGGTTCCCCTCCTCGTCGAGGAAGAACTCCTCGCGGTAGTCGTCCCACGTGTAGTAGCCCTTCAACACCGGGACCGAGTAGGGGTCGTACCGGGCCGCGCACATGTCCCAGAGGACATCGCCGACCGCGGCGGCCGCGCGGAACCGGTACTCCGACTCGCTCGGATCGAACCCGAGGAGGTCCGCCGGATCGAACTCGACGCGGTCCCACTCCTCCGGGGTCGGCGCGCGTGCCGGGACCGACTCGACGCCGTCTCCGGGCGCGACGACGATTCCGGGGACGCCGCCCCGACCGACCGGACCGGCGAAGACGGTGTCTGAGCCGTCGGCGTCCGGGCCGGCGTCGAGGTCCAGGCCGGCGTCGGGGTCCGGGACGGCGTCAACGTCCGCCGCGTCAGTGGTCTCCGCCGGCTTCGGCTCCGCCACCTCGCCCGGGTCCGTCTCGGGATCGGCGTCCGCGCTCCCCTCGGCGTCGTCCGCGGTTTCGCCCCCGTTCTCGTCGGTCTCAGCGGTCAGGGAGGTCGGGGGAGTCGCGCGTCGCTCGCCCGTCGGTACGACCGCCGAACCGCTGAGGAGGACGGCGTCCGGACCGATCACGAGCGTGCCTCGCTCGGGGGTGTCGTGGCCGGTAACGGTGGTCTCGCCGTCGGTCTCGAAGGGTTCGTCGACGCCGGCGGCCCGGATCACCTCGTCGACGCCGTCCGGGAGGTGGAGCGCGACCGCGTCGGCCGGGACCGCGGGCGCGTCCGGCACGTCGCCGTACACGCGCTTCGCGGCGCTCTCGTGTCCCCGCTCCGCGAGCAGCGACCGCCAGGAGTACCGGCCGGTGACGACCGGAGGTCCGTCGTTCGATCCCGTCCCCTCGTCTGATTCGGGTGATTCGGACGCTCCGTCATCCGGGCTGTCGTCGTCTGAGCTGTCGTCGTCCGGGCTGTCGTCGTCCGTGTGATCCGGCGATTTCGGGGCCGAATCCGTCGCGCTCGGTGTGTCTTCGTCCGGCGCATCCGCCGCTATCGCGGCCGCCTCTGCCGCGTCCGCTTCCGTTGCGTCCGCCTCCGTTTCGTCCGCCGCCCCCCCGCCGGATTCGGACGCGTCGGACGCCGAGCTATCGCCCGCCGGATCGGATCGCGGGGCGGAGCGCTCGGCATCCTCGTTGCTCATAGCGTAGGGAACGCTTTATCCGTTGAAAAAGGTGTCTCGCAAAACACCGCGATTGATAATCGACAGCGGACGGGCGGGTTTTAGTCCCACGCGAACCGATCGTCGGGTGTGACACGCTCCGAGTGGTTCCGGCGACTTCGGCGGCTCAAGCGCCTTCGGCGGCCCGCGGTCAGGCGGCGGGTCCGGGCGGCGATCGCGGAGGAACTGCTCGGGACGCCGCGGAGCCTCGCCGTCGTCTGCGCGTTCACCGCGTTCATGCTCGCGGTGGGAGTCGGGTACTACGCGCCGACGGCAGGCGGGGTACCGGTCCCCCTCTGGCCGCTGTACGCGGACTCCGCGGCCGCGGTCGCGCTCGGCGGCGCCGTCCTCGTCGCGATTGCCCCCACCGTCCGACGCGGCGGCGACGTCACCGCGGACGCCCCGAACTCGCGCGGGCTGGCGTACCTCCAGACACTCGCGTTCGTCTGGCTGGTCCAGTTCGGCGTCTGGCCGCTGGTCTCGCTCAACCTCGCGTTCGGACAGTACGTCGCCGCCCCCGACGCCTGGCTCTACTACTGGGGCGTGATCGGGACGCACCTGCTGTTCGTCGGACTCGCGCTCCTGTTTCCCGCCTTCGGACGCACGACGCCGGGCGCGCTCGCGGCGGCGCTGGCGCTCGGCGTCGCGAACGTCGTCGTCGACTACTGGGTCGGCTACCACCCGCCGCTTTTGTACGAACCCGGAACCGGACTGGCGGCCGCGACGCTCGCTATCGCGGTCGGATCGGTCGCGCTCGCGTCGCACTCGTTCCCGCGGCTGGGCGAGGGATCGGACTGAGGGACGCCCCCGAGACGTCGAGGACGGTGACGGGAATTTAAAATGATCTGCGGGTTCTGTTGAAACCCTCAGTAAATGACATATTTTGATCCGGTTGTGGTCAGTACAGGGAATCATCTATCGTAGGATTTACCTAAAACAAGCGCTGCTCTCGGGTGAATGTCCCTCCAAAAAGCAGTCCTCATCGAGTTGTTTGCGGTACTCCTGACCGTACACAGAGGTATTGCGATGCTTTCCCCTGATATGTATGCCTCTCCGGGTTCACTTCATTTCGGACTCCTCATCGGTCTTCTCGGCCTCATATACGGTTTTGCTGGAGAGGCAATCGGGAATACACCCCAAAGCGAGTAATTCGCAGCTCTCATCGACCGGCTGTTTCAGTCGATGATATATCTGAATGATGGGATTTCAACAGAGCCGATCTGCGAGGGTGCGGTGGGATCTACGCGAGCAGAGTGAGGCAGGGGTCGTTCCCTGCTTCAAATCCCGCTTGCGCCGCTACTGCTCACTTCGTTCGCAGGTAGCGGGCGCGGCGGGATCCACGCGAGCGAAGCGAGCGGGGAGCCAGTCGCGCCCGTGACTGAGCGAAGCGAAGGAACGGGCGCGACGGGATTCGAACCCGCGATCGAGAGGTTAGGAACCTCTCGCCCTGTCCGCTAGGCCACGCGCCCAAAACGAGGGAGGAGAAAATACGACGGCGGCTGTCCGTCGGCGTCGGGACCGGGTTACGCGCTCGTTTCCTTTTCGGTCTCGGTTTCGAGGTCGTCGAACTCGTCGTCCTCGTCGTCGAGCGTCGACCCCTCCTCGCCGTCTTCCATTTCTTTCAGCTCCTCTTCGATCTCTTCGCGGCCCTTCTTGAACTCACCCATCGCCTGCCCCGTCGACCGGGCAAGCTTCGGAATCTTGTTCGCCCCGAACAGCAGGACCAACACGAGCAGGATTATGAGGAGCTCCGGCCCCACCGGAAGGCCGCCGAACAGTGGAATCGCACTTGTCATCTCTATCTCGCTGTAGCCCTGTGGCGACTATAGTCTTTTTGCCTCGCTCGATCGGAGCGCCGCCGCCGAAACGGTGATACGGCCGGCCGACGAGAAACGGATATGCCAGCTGTCGGCGACGACGCCCCCAACTTCACCGGATCGCTCGTAGACGGCGACATCGAACCGTTCGAACTCGCCGACCACCTCGGCGACGAGCCGGTCGTGCTCGCCTTCTTCCCCGCCGCCTTCTCGAACACCTGTACCGACGAGATGGAGGCGCTGCGCGACGGGTTCGACCGCGACGACTGTACCCTGTTCGGCGTGAGCACCGACCTCCCGCACGCGCTGGCCGCGTACCGCGCCCAGTACGACCTGCCGTTCGCGCTCGTCGGCGACCCCGACCACCGCGCGATCGAGGCGTACGACGTGATCGAGGACTTCGAGCACTACGGGGTCGAGACGGTCGCGCAGCGCGCCGTCTTCGTGATCGATGCGGAGGGGACCGTGACGTACCGCTGGCTCGCGGACGACGCCGGGCAGGAGCCGGACTACGACGCGCTCGACGAGGCGGTGGCGGACGCGAGCGACTGACTGAGGACCGATTCGGTCGGACAGCGATCGCCCTCAGGACGGGTCGCGGAGCGCGTCGAGCGCCTCCGGGTTCTCCATCGACGAGAGGTCGCCGGGATCCTCGTCGTTGTACACCGACTCGATCGCGCGGCGGATGATCTTCCCCGACTGCGTCTTCGGGAAGGCGTCGACGAACAGCAGCTCTCGCGGCCGGAACGGCTTGCCGTGTTCGTCGCCGACCAGCGCCCGGAGCTCCTCGCGGAGGTCGTCACTCGGGTCGACGCCTGGTTCGAGGACGACGTACGCGACGACCGCGGTGCCGGTGGTGTCGTCGGGAACGCCGACCGCGGCCGCCTGATTGACGGCGTCGTGGTCGATGAGGACGCCCTCGATCTCGGCCGGGCCGACCTTCCGGCCGGCGACGTTGAGCGCGTCGTCGGCGCGGCCGTGGAGGAACCAGAAGCCGTCTTCGTCCTTCTGCGCGAAGTCGCCGTGGTCCCACAGGTCGGGCCACGTCGACCAGTACTCCTCGAGGTAGCGCTCGTCGCCCGACCACAGCGACTTCGTCATCGAGGGACAGGAGTCGCGCGCGACGAGGTAGCCGCGCCGCCCCGACTCTCTCACCGACTCGCCCGTCTCGTCGACGATGTCGATGTCCATGCCGAGTCCCGGGCCGCCGAGCGTACAGGGCTTCAGCGGCTGGTTCGGCATCGGCATCAGGAAGCAGCCGCAGATCTCCGTGCCGCCGGAGATGTTGATTATCGGGCAGTCGCCGCCGCCGACCGCGTCGTAGAACCAGCGCCACGACTCGGGGTCCCACGGCTCGCCGGTAGAGCCGAGGATGCGGAGCGAGGAGAGGTCGTGACCCTCGACCCATTCATCTCCGTGCTTGCGGAGCGCGCGGATCGCGGTCGGCGAGATGCCGAACTGCGTGATTCCGTGTCGGTCGATCATCTCCCAGAAGCGGTCCGGCTCCGGGTGGTCCGGGGCGCCCTCGTACATCACCACCGTCCCGCCGAAGGCGTGGTTGCCGATCAGCGTCCACGGACCCATCATCCAGCCGATGTCGGAAACCCAGAAGAAGCGGTCCGCGGGTTTCTGGTCGAAGCCGAAGTGGATCTCCTTCGCGCACTGCGTGAGGACGCCGGCGTGGGTGTGAACGATCCCCTTCGGCTCGCCGGTGGTCCCCGAGGAGTACAACAGCAATGACTCCTGGTCGCTGGGGAGGTGCTTCGTCTCGTACCTCGCGGGTTGGGAGCCGACCGCCTCGTCCCACGTCTTGTCGCGCGCGTCGTTCCACGGGACGGGATCGCTCGCGTCCCCGGCGTCCTTCCCTCCGTCCGCCGCGGGCGTCGCGCCCAGCCGGTCGAACACGACGACCTCCTCGACGTGGCCGGCGTCGTCGATGGCGTCGTCTGCGGTCCCCTTCAGACGGACTTCGTCGCCGCGGCGGTAGAACCCGTCGCCGGTGAAAAGCACCGACGGCTCCCCGTCGTCGATCCGCGTCGCGGTCGCCTCGCGGCCGAACCCGGAGAATATTGGCACCGCGATCGCGCCGACCTTCAGGCAGCCGTAGAGGATCGCGACGACCTCGGGCACCATCGGCATGTACAGCCCGACGGTGTCGCCGGTCTCGATCCCCGCCTCGGTCAGGTAGTTGGCGACGCGGTCGCTCTGCCGGCGGAGCTCGTGAAAGGTGATCTCGCGAACGTCGCCCGGCTCCCCCTCCCAGATCAGCGCGACGCGGTTGCGGTTCGGCGAGTCGACCGCGGCGTGGCGGTCGACGACGTTGTGGGCGACGTTCACCTCGCCGCCGGGGTACCAGTCGGAGAACTGCGGTCCCTCCGTATCGTCACCGGACTGCGTCCGGTTGCCCGCGGAGCGTCGCTCCGCGCTGTCGCGGACCGCGTCGTAGTCGGTATAGAAGTCGATATCGAGGTAGTCGACGATCTCGTCCCAGAACCAGTCGACGCCGGAGTCGGGCTCACCCGCGACTTCCGAGGTGGTCCGCTCGATGAGCGCCTCGTAGTCGTCGATCCCGTACTCGCGCATGAACGCGGCGACGTTCGTCGACTCGGCGAACGCCTCGCTCGGTTCGTGTACGACCTCGTCTATCCCCTCGTACTCGTCCATCTCGTCCGGGTGTTTTCGCGGAGACAGTAAGTAACTTTCCTGAGAGACCTACCGCGAATCGGCGCACTCGCCCGCGACCGCGACCTGCTCGCCGTCGACCGTGATCTGCCCGTCGTACAGGCGACAGGTACCCGCGTCCCACGCCAGCCGGCCCTCCCAGTCGGCGCCGGTCACCGCGAGTTCGTGACGCCCGGTATCGCCGACGGTCACCTCGAACGCCCGCGCGACGCCGGCGTCGACGCGGTCGGACTCCTCCGCGTACGTCGTTCCGTCGTCTCCCTCGACGACCACGTCCACGTCGACCGGGTCGTCGCCGTCGTTGCGGACGGTCAGGTCGAGTTGACTCGGGTCCGGGTCCCCCGAACCGAGACAACCCGCGGCCGCTCCGGCGAGCGCACCGGCGCTCGCGGCGAGGAGTCGACGTCGTTCCATGGCAGTCGCTCGTCGCGGTGGGACTTCAAGCCCACACACGCGGCCTCGGTCACCGATGACACCGGAAAAGAAACAGCCGGAGACGGCTACTCGGCGTCTTCCGTCTCGGTGTCCTCTTCCTCGCCCTCGTCGACGGCGTGGACCGACTCGGGGACGATGTCGACGGAGGCGACCTCGTCGTCGGGTTCGAGGTTCATCACGATGACGCCCTTCGTGTTGCGGCTCACCGTCGAAATCTCCTCGACGCGGGTCCGCATGATCTGGCCGGCCGCGCTCATCGCGACGAGGTGGTCGCCGTGGGTGACCGCCTCGATGGCGACCGCCTCGCCGTTTCTGTCGCCGGTCTTGATGTCGATCAGTCCCTTCCCGTTGCGGGACTGCTGGCGGTACTCGTCGAGGTCCGAGCGCTTCCCGTACCCGTTCTCGGTGACGGTGAGCACCCAGTTGTGGTACTCGTCGTCGATGGCGGCGACGCCCGCGACGGCGTCGTCCTCGCGGAGGTCGATACCGATCACGCCGCGGGCCGTCCGGCCCATCGCCCGGGCCTCCGACTCCGCGAACCGGATCGCCATCCCGTGGCGGCTGCCGATGACGATGTCGCGGTCGCCGTCGGTCACCTCCACGTCGACGAGCTCGTCGCCGTCCTCCAGCCGGATCGCACGGATCCCGGTCGACCGGATATTGCCGAACTCGTCGACGGCGGTCCGCTTGATGTACCCGTCGCGGGTGACCATCGTGAGGAACTCGTCGTCGTCGAGGTCCTCGGTGTTGACGACCGACTCGATCTCTTCGCCGTCGCCGAGGTCGAGGAGGTTGACCGCGGACTTCCCGCGGGCGGTGCGGGACATCTCCGGGATCTCGTAGGTCTTCAGCTCGTAGATCTGTCCGTGGTTGGTGAAAGCGAGGAGGTAGTCGTGGGAGTTGGCCGCGAACACGGAGGAGACGCGGTCGCCCTCCTTGAGTCCGGTGCCGATGATCCCCTTCCCGCCGCGGTTCTGCGCGCGGAACGTGTCCAGCGACATCCGCTTGATGTAGTCGTCCTCGGTCATCACGACGACGCACTCCTCCTCGGGGATGAGGTCCTCGTGGGTCACGTCGCCCGCGTCCTCGATGAAGCTCGTGCGTCGCTCGTCGTCGTACTCGTCTTTAATGTCCCGCAGCTCGTCGACGATCACCTGATCGAGCTCGTCGGGGTCCGAGAGGATCGTCTCCAGCCGCTCGATCCGGGCTTTCACCTCCTCGTACTCGTCTTCGATCTCGGCCGTCTCCATCGACGTGAGCGAACCGAGCTGCATCCGAACGATATGCGCCGCCTGCGCCTCGGTGAAGTCGAACGCGGACTCCAGCGCTGCCTTCGCGGCGTCGCGGTCGTCGGAGTCCTGGATCGTCTCGACGACGCTGTCGACGTTGTCGAGCGCCTTCAGCCGCCCTTCGAGGATGTGCGCGCGGTCCTCGCGCTCTTCGAGCTCGTGTTCGGAGCGCCGGCGGACCACGTCGCGCCGGTGGTCGACGTAGTGTTCGAGCGTCTGCTTGAGGTCCAGCACCTGCGGCGAGCCGTCGACCAGGGCGAGGTTGATGACGCCGAACGTGCGTTCGAGGTGGCTCTCCAATAGCTGGTTCTTGACGACCTCGGCCATCGCGTCGCGCTTGAGGTCGACGACGATCCGGATCCCGTCGCGGTCGGACTCGTCGCGGAGGTCGCGGATCCCCTCGATGGCGCCCTCGTTGACGTCCTCGGCGATCCGCTCGACGAGCCGCGACTTGTTCTGCTGGAAGGGGAGCTCGGAGATGACGATCCGACCCTCCTCCTCAAGGACCTCGAACTCCGCGCGGACGCGGATCCGTCCACGCCCCGTCTTGTACGCCTTGTGGACCGCGTTCCGCCCGACGATGTTCGCGCCGGTCGGGAAGTCCGGTCCCTTGACGTGTTCCATCAGGTCCTCGACGGTCGCCTCGGGCGTCTCGATCAGCTCGACGGTCGCGTCGATCACCTCGCCGAGGTTGTGCGGCGGGATGTTCGTCGACATCCCGACGGCGATGCCCGAGGAGCCGTTGACGAGCAGGTTCGGGAACGCCGCCGGCAGGACCTCCGGCTCCTCGAGGCGGTCGTCGTAGTTGGCGGAGAAGTCGACCGTGTCGCGCTCGATGTCCGCCATGAGCTCCTCGGCGATGGGGGACATCCGGGCCTCCGTGTACCGCATCGCGGCCGGCGGGTCGCCGTCGACGGAGCCGAAGTTCCCCTGCCCGTCGACGAGCGGGTAGCGCATCGAGAAGTCCTGAGCCATCCGCGCGAGCGTGTCGTAGATGGCGCTGTCGCCGTGCGGGTGGTAGTCACCCATCGTCTCGCCGACGACGGAGGAGGACTTGCGGTGCGCGGAGTTGCTCGTCACGCCCGCCTCGTTCATCGCGAAGAGGATGCGGCGGTGAACGGGCTTGAGTCCGTCGCGCACGTCGGGGAGCGCGCGACCCGCGATGACGGACATCGCGTAGTCGATGTACGACTGCTCCATCTCGTCTTCGATGCGCGCGTTCGTCACCTGCGCGGCGGGAACGTCGCCGGGATCGGCGTCGGGGGCGTCCGAGCTCATATGTCCACCCACTCCGCCTCGGTCGCGTGCTCCTTGATGAACTGCTTGCGCGGCTCGACCGCGTCACCCATCAGCACGTTGAACATGCGGTCCGCCGCGGCCGCGTCGTCGATGGTGATCCGCTTGAGCCGGCGGTTCTCCGGGTCCATCGTGGTGTCCCACAGCTGGTCCGGGTTCATCTCCCCGAGTCCCTTGAACCGCTGGACCTGCGTGGGGTTGCCGTCGCACTCCTCCTCGACGATGCGGTCGCGCTCCGCCTCGGTCATCGCGTCGTACGTCTCGCCGCGGTAGCGGACGCGGTACAGCGGCGGCTGGGCCGCGTACACGTAGCCGGCCTCCAAGAGGGGTTTCATGTGGCGGTACAGCAGGGTGAGAAGCAGCGTCCGGATGTGGGCGCCGTCGACGTCGGCGTCCGTCATGAGGATGATCTTGTTGTACCGGACATCGTCGATGTCAAACTCCTCGCCGATGCCGGCGCCGATCGCCGTGATCAGCGCGCGGATCTCGTCGTTCTCGAGGATGCGGTCGAGCCGGTGTTTCTCGACGTTGAGGATCTTCCCCTTGAGCGGGAGGATCGCCTGGTTCTCGCGGTTGCGGCCCTGCTTGGCCGAGCCGCCGGCGGAGTCGCCCTCGACGACGAACAGCTCCGCCTCGGTCGGGTCCCGGGTCTGACAGTCCGCCAGCTTGCCGGGTAGCGCGGTCGACTCCAGCGCGGACTTCCGGCGGGTCAGCTCCTCGGCCTTCTTCGCCGCCTTGCGCGCTCGGGCGGCCTCCGCGGCCTTGTGGACGACCTTTTCGGCGGTGTCCGGGTTCTCCTCGAAGAAGGTGCCGAGCTTCTCGTGGGTCGCGGACTCGACGACGCCGCGGACCTCGCTGTTACCGAGCTTCGTCTTCGTCTGCCCCTCGAACTGCGGGTCGGGGTGTTTGATCGAGATGACCGCCGTCAGCCCCTCCCGGACGTCTTCGCCCTTGAGGTTGGCGTCGAGGTCGTTGACCAGCCCGTGTTCGTTGGCGTAGTCGTTGACCGTCCGCGTCAGGGCGGTCTTGAAGCCGGTGAGGTGGGTGCCGCCCTCGCGGGTGTTGATGTTGTTCGCGAACGCGTGGACGGACCCCTGAAGCTCCTCGGTCGCCTGCATCGCGACCTCGACGTGGACGCCGTCGGTCTCGTCCTCGAAGTAGATGACCTCCTCGTGGATCGGCGAGCGGGTCTCGTTGAGGTACGCGACGAACTCGCGGATCCCGCCGTCGTAGCGGAACGTCTCCGCGGTGTCGTCGCGGTCGTCGAGGAGGCGGATCTCGACGCCGGAGTTGAGGAACGCCAGCTCGCGGAGCCGGTTGGCGAGCGTCGACGTCTGGAACTCGGTCGTCTCGAATATCTCCTCGTCGGGCCAAAAGCGGATCTGGGTCCCGGTCGACTCGTCGGCGTCCATGTCGCGGACGCGCTCGAAGCCGTCTTCGGCGGGTTCTCCCGCCGCGAACTCGTGGCGGAAGACGCCGCCGTCGCGTTTGACCTCGACCTCCAGCCGCTGGGAGAGCGCGTTGACGACGCTGACGCCCACGCCGTGAAGCCCGCCAGACACCTGATACGACTTCGAGTCGAACTTCCCGCCGGCGTGGAGGACCGTCAGGATGACCTCCAGGGCGGGGCGGTCGTACTCCTCGTGGGTGTCGACCGGAATGCCGCGTCCGTCGTCGGTGACGGAGACGGAGCCGTCGTCGTGGATCCGAACCTCGATCTCCTCGCAGTGGCCCGCGAGGGCCTCGTCGATGGAGTTGTCGACGACCTCGTAGACGAGATGGTGGAGCCCCCGACCGTCCGTGGACCCGATGTACATCGCCGGTCGCTTACGGACGGCCTGTAGGCCCTCGAGGACCTGAATTTGGCCGGCTCCGTATTCGCTCTGCTCTGACATAGGAACTTACCATCGCTAATCGCCGTCGGGTTATAAACCCGGCGCACGCCCGCGCGCGTGAGCGCTACACCGTCGATGTCCCGTCCGGTTCGAGCCGACGCGCTCGGCCAGTCAGAACCGACGCACAGCCCGGTCCGAAGCCGAGATTTAACGCAGTATGGCGACCCTTCCCACAGCTACAAACCGGCGCCCCGCGTACCGCTCGCCGATGCTACCGATCGCGGACTCCTTCGAACACGTTCACCGCGGCTGCGAGATCCAATACGGACGAGGGCGGATTGCCGGTCTCGGCGACTGGCTCGACGACCGCGACCTCGGGGACGCGCTCGTCGTCTGCGGGTCGAACACGGGCGCGAACGACGCCCTGATGGGTCCGGTCCGGGAGGGCCTCGGCGACCGGCTCGCCGGCGTCTTCGACGGGACCGCTCCCGACAAGCGCGTCGAGACGGCGTACGACCTGCTCGACGCGCAAGCGGAGGTGGGTGCGGACGTCCTCGTCGCGGTCGGCGGCGGCGCCAGCCTCGATATCGCCAGACAGGCGACGCTGCTCGCGGCCGACGGACGGGACCTCGGCGAACTACGCACTGACGCGGAGACCGGGCCGGACGCCCTCGGAGACCTCGCAGCCGGGACGGATCCCGACCTCTCGGTCGTCGCCGTCCCGACGACGTTCGCGGGCGCGGACGTCTCGGCCGGCGGGTCGCTGGAGGTCTTTTCGGCCGCCGAGTCGCCGACCGGCCAGCCGGTGACCGTCAGCGGGAGCGGCGCGTGGCCGATCGCGGACGTCGCCGACCCGGCGCTGTTCGAGACGACGCCGACCTCGGTGCTGGCCGGATCGGCGATGAACGGCTTCGACAAGGGGATCGAGACGCCGTACGCCCGCGACGCCTCTCCCGTGAGCGACGCGGCCGCGGTCCACGGGCTTCGCCTCCTGTCGGACGCGCTCCCCCGCGTGGCCGGCGACCGGCCGGGCGGCGAGGCGGCGACCGACCGCGCGGTCGTGGGGGCGCTGCTCGTCCAGCTCGACCGCAAGATATCGGTGATCCACGCGTTCGGGCACGGGTTCGCCCGCCGCTACGACGTTCAACAGGGCGCGATCCACGCGGTCGTCGCGCCCCACGCGCTGGCGTCCCTCTTCGATCAGGTCGACGCGAGCCGCCGGGCGCTTGCCACCGGACTGGGAGTTCCGACCGAGGGCCGCGACGACGGTGCGATCGCCGAAGACGTCGTCGCGGCGGTCGCCGAGGTCCGCGACGCGCTCGACGTTCCGAGCCGGCTCCGAGACCTGCCCGAGACCGACGAGGCGGACCTGCCGGAAATCGCCGAGTTCGTCGCCGCTGACCCGCCGATGGAGCGCGCGCCGAGCGGCTTCGACGCGACCCCGGAGGGGATCCTCGGCGTGTTGCGCGCGGCCTGGTAGAGAGGGGTCCAGCCGCCGCGGCCGCCTACTCGGCCGCGTACGTCTCCAGCGCGGTCAGCCGCCCCGCGTCGACCGAGAAGACGTCGACGAACGCGAACAGCTCCTCGCCGTCGGCGTCGAGCAGTCGCCCCCGAACCGCCACGCCGGGACCGGCCGGATAGACGCGCTCGACGACGTGTGTGGTGTCGGTGTTCGGCCGCTCGTCGCGCATGAACGCGACGAAGCGGTCGCGCCCCTCGAACGTTCGGTCGGGGCGTCGCTGGACGAACTCGGGGTGGAGCAGCGCCGCGAGCCGGTCGTACTCGCCGGCGTCGAGCGCGTCGTAGTACGAGCGGGCGAGCGCGGCCGGGTCCGAGTCCCCGCTCTGCTCTTCTCCGTCCGCCTCACGCCGCGAGGGCATCGAACTCCTCCGCCGAGGACCGGGTCCCCTTCGCGATGATCACGTCGCCGCCCCGCAGCGTGGTGTCGATGTCCGGACCGACCAGCCACCCGTCGTCCGGTCGGCGGATCGCGAGCACGCTGGTGGAGATGTCGGTCGCGGGCACGCCGTCGGCGACCGCGGTCCCGTCGAGGTCGCTCCCCTCGCCGACGATGGTGCGAGTGATTATCTCGTCGGACTCCTGGACCGCCATCTCCACGACCGGGTGGACGTCGAGGTCGCGGCGGACGCCCTCGGTGATCGCCAGCGCGGCGTCGGATATCTCCTCGGTCGCGACGCCGAGGTGGATGAGTCCGCGCAGCGACACCGGGTCGTCGGCCTCGGCCGCAGCCCGGAGCGTCCACGCCTCGAACCGCGACTGGAGCGCGTCCACCTCGATTTCGAGGTTGCTCACCTCCTCCGCCAGCTCCTCGTTGTCGAAGAGGACGGAGCCGTACGCCAGATCGACGGCGAGCTCCGAGAGGTTCTTCATCAACACGATCGAGTCGACGGCGCGTTCGAGGTCGTCGATCGCCGGCTCCGGCTCTGGCTCCGGCTCGAACGGCTCGCCGCTGAGTTCGGGGTACACGTCGGCGACGCCCGCCTCGGGGCCGCGCAGGAGCGTCACGTCGCCCGCCTTCAGCCGGGTGGTTGGCCCGGGGTTGAGGATCCAGTCCTCGTCGCGGCGGACCGCGATGACGCGGACGCCCGTCTCCGATTCGAGGTCGATGTCGTCGAGCGTCCGCCCGGCGTACGCGGAGTCAGAGGTCACGGTCCCGCGGATCAGCGTCTCGACGCCCGCGGAGAGCGCGCCGCGCATCGCGTCGGGGAGACCGATCTCCTCGGTGACGATCTTGGCGATGTCGCCCGCGGCGTCCGCGACCTTGTCGGCGGCGGCGATGACGCCGAGGACGGGCGCGAGCGTCTCCGCCTCGTTGGGGTTCCGCGCCGCGAGCATCAGGCTCATCCGGGCGCGCATCTGGAGCACGTCCATTCGATGTTCCAGCTCGACGACCTCGTGGGCGACCGTCGGACTCCCGTGGAGCACCGCCGAGTACGAGAGGTCGATCAGTAGCTCCGCGGTGTCTTTCATCTCGACGAGCAGGTCCTTGACGCTCGTCGGCTCGTAGCGGACCGTGCGCTCGTCGAAGCGTCCCATGCGACTCCCTCTCCGGCGGCGAGTAAAAGGCTTGTTGCGGGGTGGCGGTCGGGGTGGAGGGCGGACCGCGACCGCCGAGCCGTCGGGCGGACAACGAGTGTCGCGCCGTCGGGCGGACAACGAGTGTCGCGCCGTCAGGGGGCGTCGCCGGCGACGTAGCCGGCGCCTTCCGCAGCTCCGTCCGGGTCGGCGTCCACGCGAACCGCGAGGTCGACGAGCGCGAGCCACGCCAGCAGCCGCCGCGCGCGGTCGCGCCACGCGGCCTCCCAGTCGGGGTCGCGGGCGCGGTCGTGGCGCGGGACCGCGTCGCGGGTGGCCGCGAAGAGGTCGTCCGGGGTCAGGGGGTCGTCGGGCGAGGCCTCGTCGAGCGCGGCGAGCGCCTCGGGAACGAACAGGATCCCGGTCCGAAGCCCCTCGCGGACGCGCTCCGGGGTCGGTTCGGCGTCGGCGCGGACGAACCCCCGCGAGGTCTCCTCGGCGAGGCCGAGCGCGCGGAGGAACGCGAGCCAGTCGTTGGCCGTCTGTCGGTCGGGGAGGTCGCAGCGCCGCCGGAGGCGGGCGCAGCAGTCGTCGGTGTCGCCGGGGACGAGCGGGACCGCGCGCTGGTACTCACGGAGGCGATCGAGGTCGGCCGGGGGTTCGGGAACGGGTTTGAGTCGCACGCGTCGAGTCCGACGGAGATCAGCGGTAGCCGAACGACTCCGCGAGCAGTTCCTCGTCGGTCTCGCCCACGGTGTAGACGGGACCGTCGACGACGTCGACCGTGACCTGCGCCGGGGCGAACACGCTCTCCGGCACCTCGTAGAAGTCCCAGTCGGCGTCCTCGAACACCTCAACGAAGGGGGTGCCGTACTCCTCGCTGGCGGTCGAGACGATCTCGTCGAAGCGGTCGTCGTCGCGCGCGACCTGGAGGTGGACCTCGCCGCCGTACGCCAAGGCGTCGTTGGTCCGGCCCATCGCCTCGGTCTCGTCGCGGGTCGGGGGCGCGATCGGCGCCGAACCGGAGGCGTGGAGCACGTCCGTCGGCTCGTAGCCGACCTCCAGCAGACGGAAGACGGCGAGCTCGGCGGCGCGGGCCGCGGTGGTGACGGAGCCGGCGGTCGAGCCGGTGGCGAACGTCGGGAGGAACACGCCCTCGGCGTCGACCTCGGCCATCTCGGCGACCTGCTCCGCGACCTCCTCGTCGGGCAGCGTCGTCGACTCTATCGCGAGCGTGGCGAACTCCGAGGAGTCGTAGTAGCCGACGCGCTCGAACTCCGCCTCGCGGCCGACGAGCGCGCGGGCCGGCCCGGAGCCGAGCCCCTCGAAGCCGCCCTCGGTCGTGACCTCCCAGCCGGCCTTCTGCGAGCAGAGCAGCGCGACAGCGGGGTGGTCCGTCGACAGCTCGACGTACTGGCGCGGCGCGCCCGCGAGCGTTCCCATTCGGGTCTGCAGGTTCGCCAGCCCGGCAGTCTGGATCTCAGCGAGCAGCAGTCCCGCCTCGACCCCGCCGGCCGCGTCGACCCCGAAGTCGACGACGGTGGCGCCGTTGTCCAGCTCGTAGCCGACGACGTCCAGTTCGCCGGCGAAATCGAGCGCCTCGTCGACCAGCTCGATCGCGGTCCGATTGATGCTTTCCATGGACGGAGGTACTCGCTCCCCGTTTAAGGGGTTTGGCTGTTCGGCTCGCGAAGTCTCGGGAGTCCACGGAGACGACACTTATAAATGAACGATACGGTGGCGCGCGCCTCCGAGTGGCCGCCGAAGGCGGCCGCGAGGAGCACGCGCGAGGGAGTCGGCGGTCCGGAGCGAAGCGGAGGACCGCCGACGAGGCTGGGGAGGCGTGAGGTGCTGTGCGGGGCGGGACTCAAAGGGGCAGCCGCGAGGGCGGCGCAGGCGACGCAAGCACCGCAACGAGGGAGCGAGCGGAGTGAGCGACCGAGTGAGGAGCGCAGCGAGCGTGCGCCGCCCTCACGGCTGGGGCTTTGGCGGTGTTCGCCGTCGATCTGTTATCGACTATTTATAAGCGAGCGGCTGGGGCTTTTGAGACACTCTCTGCGCTGGCAACCATTTATAAGCAGTTGGCCGCAGCTTTCACCGAGTAGTCACCAGAAGCCGCCGTCGTAGTCGCCCGGGCCGCCGGCCTCGCCGGGACCGCCCGGCCCGCGGGGACCGCTCGGCCGCGGGTCGGGATTGATCTCGACCGGCTCCGACTCCGATTCCGGGTCGATCTCCCGGCCCTCCTCGTAGCGGACGAAAGACAAATAAAACGCCTCGCCGCAGCCGACCCCCTCGCCGACAGGCTCCCGATACGGCTCGTCGCCACCCACGTCGGTCCCCCGCACGCCGTCGTGCGGGTCCCAGTCGACCCCGTCGCTCTCGCCGCAGACGAACCGGACGCCATCCGCCTCAACGGTATTGTCATCGCTCTCACCGTCTTCATCCGCGTCGAACGGCTCCGTCGGCGCGACGTACGTCCACCCCTCCAGCGGGTACGGCGTCACCGACTTGTCCGCGAGGTACCCCTCGCGTTCGAGCGCGACGAGCGTCCCGCAGTGGGGACAGTAGTACGTGACCGGGTAGCTCATACCCGACGTAGGAGATCCGTTTATAAACAGCCGTCGCCGCCGCGTCAGATATTTGATCGTTCGGGCCGACGATTCAATATCTCATCCGATACCCCTGCCGACGATTCGGACGCATCGGACGACCCCTCCGGACTCGTCACGCGACGGCGACTCCTGTACGGCGCTGCGGGCGGTCTCGGTCTCCTCGGCGGCGGCGGTCTCTACGTCGCGAACGCGCTCGACGGCGACTCCGGCGGGTACGAGGCGCCCGAGACGCAGCCGATGGTGTCGACGCGCGGGCGCCTCGACGAGGCGGACCCGACGGAGCGGTCGGGTTCGTGGGAGTTCGGCGGGACCGACTCCGTGGTCCTGTACGTTCACGGTCTCGGCGCGGACGCCGAGTCCGCCCGCAACCAAGCGTACACCGCTCGGCTGGGGCTGGAGGCGGCGACGGGCGGGGCGGGCGACAGCGGCGGCGCTGGCGGCGGCAACGCAGCGGCCGAGAGCGCACGCCCCGTGATCGGCTACTCGTGGGCGTCGAACGTCGACTGGGGACCCGCGAAGGAGACCGCCGAGGCGAACGCCGCACCCCTCGCCGATTGGCTGACGGCGTGGGCAGACGAGGACGGACGGCCGGTCCACCTGTTCGCCCACTCGCTCGGCGCCCGGGTGACGGGCGAGACGCTCCGCGCGCTCGCGGACCGCGGGCGGACGGACGTGCTCGCGTCGGCGTCACTGTTCGGCGGAGCGATCCCGAACGAGAGCGCCGGGACCGACGGGCGATACGGCTCCGCGATCGCCGCGCTCGACGCCCCCCTCTACAACTTCCACAGCCGCAACGACCGCGTCCTCGGCTGGGTGTACCGCGCCTCCGACCGGACCCGCGCGGTCGGGCACGGCGGACTCCCGGACGCCGCGACCGCGCCGGACGGGTACGCCGACGTCGACGTCACCGACCTCGTCGCGGACCACTACTCGTACGTCGAGCCGGACGAAGGGTGTCTGTCGCGCGCGGTCGACCAACTCGGGTTCGAGTAGGCCGCCGGCGCGGCGAGTCGCCTCGGGGGCGTGTCGCCGCCGGCGCGGTCAGAACCCCTCGCCGCCGGCCTGCCCCCGGAACCCCTTTTACCGGTCCGGCCGACCCTTCGGGCATGATCGACGAGACCGTCGCCGAGATCCGGGCGATGCGGACCCACAGCACGTCGGCGGTGGCCGTGAAGGCGACGCGGTCGCTCGCGGACCTGCTCGACCGCGAGTACGTGACCGTCGACGAGTTCGAGCGCGACCTCGAACACAACGCGGGGGTGTTGCGCCGGTCGAACCCCTCCCACGCCGCGCTCCACAACGCGATGCGCGACGTGGAGCGCTCCATCGTCGGCGAGGCGACGAGCGTCGAGGGCGCGAAGCAGCTGCTCGAAGACGTGATCGCTCGGGTCGTCGACGACATCGAGACGGCGAAGGGCGAGGCGGCCGCCAACGCGGCCGAACACATCGAGGACGGCGACACGCTGCTCGTCCACGACTACTCGACGACGGTGCTGGAGGCCATCGAGAACGCCGCCCGCGACGGGGCGCACCTCACCGTCTACGTCACCGAGGCACGCCCGCGGACCCTCGGTCGCAAGACCGCGCGCGTCCTCGCCGGGATGTCCCGCGTCGAGACGCGGATGGTCGTCGACAGCGCGATGGGGTACGCGCTCCGCGACTGCGACCGCGTCCTCCTCGGGATCACCTGCATCACCGGCGGCACCTACTACAACCGCATCGGCACCTTCCCCCTCGTCGTCACCGCCCGCGAACTCGGCGTCCCCGTCACGGCGGTCGGCTCAGGCGCGAAGACCATCGAGGAGTTCCGATTCGAAAACGAGTTCCGCGACGCCGTCGAGGTGATGCGCGAGCCGGTCGAGGACGTCGAGATCGAGAATCCAAGCTACGACGCCACGCCGATCGGCATGATCGACACCGTGATCACCGACGACGGCGTCCGGAACTGAGTCCATATCGGGTCGCAGACGGACGAATTCGAGCGGACGCCCGCGCACCACCCTATGCGATTTGTACTGCTGAATAACTATAACTAAATACAATATTTAGGTCCAGAATGACAATACAAAATGGGCAAAGATAACGAGAACAGTCCCGAAAATTCGAGGCAGCAGGTGGTTGGGCAGAAACGCGATACGCTCTTGGAGCGCGTCTCCGATACCACAAAGTTCGCAGATCTCGACGAAAGGATACGCGAACGAGGATACGAAGAGACGGAATCCGTCGTTCAGCGCGGCGTACGTCCGGAAGACCCGTTCGACTTCTATCAAGTCATACGCCGCTATACGAACGAGGACGACCGAGCGATAGCCACCTGGATCGGCCTCGACCCGGAAAAAGTCGACAGCGGTGAGGTCTCGTATGAGATGGTAGCGGAACTGGATGAGATACAGGACCTAGAAAGAGACACACAGGAACTGTACCCAGTCATTGTTGCTTTTCTGAATGACGAGGGAATCGGGTTTCGAGCGACCGATACCGGTATTGAAGAAAACGAGTTAGATAAGAGTATTCTTCGAAACGCGTTCAGAGAGTCGTTCCAGACGTCTAGAACGGAAGAATAGCACCTGACCGGACGGTAGACGGGAGGCAAAGCTGGTCGATACGCATCGTTCACTAACGTGTCCGCATCGATCTGATCTCCGTCGGCGATCACCCAATATCCGTGTTGAGTGGTAACGCGGCACTTCGTACGGCCCAAAACGCTTTGTGCGTGTACCGTGTTAACAGACACAATGAGCGTACAGACTGGGTCGACGGCGGTCTTCCAGATCCCCGATCAGGGGGTGACAGCGGCGGGGTGTTCGAGCGTCTGGTGCGAACTGGGCGCGATTGCGACCGAGCCGGGAGTGGTCACGGCGGTCGCGCTCGCCGGGATCCTCGCGCTGCTCGCGTTCGCGTACGTCCGCGACGCCGAGGCGGCCTGCCGCGGCGAGCGACGCCGCGTCCTCGACGAGCGAGACGCGTTCGAGGCGTTCGCCGACCGGGTGGCCGAGATGGACACCGTTCCGGTCGCGACGGACTCGAACCCGTCCGGCGTGCCCGCCGGTGCGCTCGGTAGTATCGGTTCGGCCGGGAACGGGATCCCGCCCGACGGCGGGCCGTCCGGCGGCGACGTGACGCTCCGGCGGGTGCTGGCCGCGTACGACGACACCGTGCTGTCGCTGCCGCATTACCGGGCCGAGTACGACGAGACGGCGGCGGAGAGCCTGGCGGCCGAACTCGGCCCGGACACGGCGACCGCGCTGGCGTCGGACGGCGGGCTGTCGAGCGGCGCCAAGTCGGCGCTCGTCGACCGGAGTCAGCGCGCCGCTGACGCGCGCGACCGGCTGGCGGGCGCGATCGACGAGGAGATCGACGAGCTGGCCGACCGGAAGACGACGCTCACGGAGATCGACCGCCGCCGACAGCGACTGCTCGCTCACCTGGAGGGCGTCCGATCCGGGCGCGAGACCGACGCGGCGATCGACATCTGGAACCGACTGGCGGAGCTGGAACGAGAGTGCGACGAGCTTGCCGCCGACCGACAGTCCTCGCTCGACGACCCGCCGTTGACCCCCAACCTCGACGCCGACAGCCACGAGCGGACGTTCTACGGCTACCTCTACGGAACCACCGACGGGCCGCGCTATCCGGTGTTGGCGCAGGTGGCGGAGCTCGCAGACCGGATCCGCACGGACAGAGACGGCGTCGGGACGCGGATCGCCGCCGACCGCTGACCTCCGGGAGCGCTCTCGAAAAATCCCGCCGTCGGGAACGACTATCGGAAGGTTCGCCACCGCGCTCGACGACCGGTGAGAAGGGCTCGGAGACGCGGGCGGTCGTCCAGACCGGAGAGACCCACAGGGAGAAACTCCAAACTACCGGATTGTTTATGAGGGTAGGGCGGGACTGAGTTCGTATGAGTTGGCAGGAGGCGGAACGAGCGTTCACGGACCCCGCGATCGCCCGAGAGACGCTCCCGCGGATGTTCGAGGGGGCCGCGGAGCGGCACGCGGACCGGCTCGCACAGCGGTACAAGGGGGGATCCACGACCGGTCCCTCGTCGCCGAGGACGTCGTCCCGTCGGCGCCCGCGGGGGAGTACGCCGACCTGACGTACGGTGAGATGCGCGGGATCGTCCGGAACCTCGCGTCGGGGCTCCGCGAGCTGGGCGTCGACGGCGACACGCGGCTGGCGATGTACTCCAAGACTCGGATGGAGTGGGCGCAGACGGACTTCGCGGCGCTGGCCGCGGGAGCCGTGGTGACGACGGTGTACGCCTCCTCGTCGCCGAACCAGCTCCGGTACCTGCTGGAGGACCCGGAGGCGACCGTCGTCGTCGCCGAGAACCGCGAGATGCTCGGTGACGTGCTCCGGGTTCGGGGCGACCTCGAACACGAACTCGACGCGATCGTGACGATCGACGATGTCGACGCCGAGGCGGTCGCTGCCGAGATAGGGGGTGAAGAATCGACGGCCGACGGCGAGGCGTCGGTCGGCGACGCGGAATCGGTCGGCGACGCGGGATCGGTCGACGACGTGTACACGCTCGGCGAGGTCCACGAGCTCGGCGACGCGGCGTTCGACGAGGCGACCTACGAGGAGTGGCTCGACGCGGTCGACACCGGCGACCTCGCCAGCCTGATCTACACCTCCGGGACGACCGGGAAGCCGAAGGGCGTCCGGCTGACGCACGCGAACTTCCGCGACAACGTCTCGCAGTGTTACCGGCGGTTCGCGGACCGGCCCGACCGCGACCCCGAGGTGCCCGGAATCTCGGCGGAGTCGACGACGCTCTCGTTCCTCCCGCTCGCGCACGTCTTCGAGCGGATGGCCGGCCACTACATGATGTTCGCCGCGGGCGCGACCGTCGCGTACGCGGAGAGCCCCGACACCCTCCGCGAGGACTTCGGACTGGTGCGTCCGACGACGACGACGAGCGTCCCGCGCGTCTACGAGAAGCTGTACGACGCGATCCGCGAGCAGGCGAGCGAGTCGCCGGTCAAGGAGCGCATCTTCGAGTGGGCGGTCGAGGTCGGCCGCACCCACCACGAGACCGACGACCCGGGCGTCCTGCTCGACGCCAAGCGCGCGGTCGCCGACCGCCTCGTCTTCTCGTCGGTCCGGGAGGCGATCGGCGGCAACGTCGACTTTTTCATCTCCGGCGGCGGGTCGCTGTCGGCCGAGCTCTGCGCGCTGTACCACGCGATGGACCTGCCCATTCTGGAGGGGTACGGCCTGACGGAGACGTCGCCCGTCATCAGCGTCAACCCGCCGGAGCGGCCGCAGGTCGGCACCATCGGCCCGCCGGTCGTCGACACGGAGATCGCGATCGACGGCGGGGTCGTCGGCGAGGAGGTCGCGGACCTGGCCGGCGACGTGGGCGAACTGCTCGTCCGCGGCCCGCAGGTGACCGACGGCTACTGGAACCGGCCGGACGCGACCGCGGAGGCGTTCATCGACGCCGGAGAGCTCCCCGAGAGCGTCGTCACCGCCGGGACGCCCCCCGACGAGCGCGTCGGCGTCGGCGGGGACGGAGCCGACGACGAGGGGTCGACCGCGGCCGCGGAGCCGTGGTTCCGCACCGGTGACATCGTCCAGCTCCGCCCGGACGGGTACGTCGCCTTCCGCGAGCGCGCCAAGCAGCTGCTCGTGCTCTCGACCGGGAAGAACGTCGCGCCCGGCCCGATCGAGGACCGGTTCGCAGCCAACGAGTTCGTCGAGCAGTGCGTCGTCCTCGGCGACGGACGGAAGTTCGTCTCCGCGCTCATCGTCCCGAACTTCGAGAAGGTCGCGGCCTGGGCAGACGACAGCGGGATCGACCTCCCCGACGACCCCGCGGCGATCTGCCGCGACGACCGCGTCCGCGAGCGAATCCAAGCGGAGGTCGACCGCGTGAACGAGGAGTTTGAGTCGTACGAGCAGATCAAGCGGTTCCGGCTGGTCAAGGAGGAGTTCACCGAGGCGAACGACCTACTCACGCCGACGATGAAGAAGAAGCGGCGGAACATCCTCGACCGGTTCGCCGACGAGGTCGAGCTGATCTACGACGAGTAGCCCCGCCGAGACGCTCCGACTCCCCGGGAAACCCATAAACGTCGCGGGGGAGTACGACTCTCGATGGCCTCCCTCGTCTCCCCCGAACGGGGTTCGTCGCGCTCGGCGGGATCTGCGCCGGTCTCGGCGCGCGGCACCTGGCGTTCAACGGCGGGGGCGTGGGCGTGCTGCTCGAGTTCGGGCTGATCGTCGGACTCTCTGGTGTGGCCTTCTACACCGCGTACGACCTCCCGCGGTGGGAGGTCTCGCCGTCCGGACGGCGGCGGGCGGTGCGGATCGGCGTCGGGACCGCCGCTACGTTCGCGGCGCTCGCCGTCGTCGTCTGGCTCATTTGGCTGCTCGAACAGCAGCCGTTCAAGCTCTCGTTCCTGCTTTCGTTTGCGGCCAGCCTCGGAGCGGCGGTCGGATCGCGGGCGGGGCTGTACGCGGTGAAGGCCGACGAACAGCTCATCGAGGCTCAGGAGCTGGCGACCCTGCTTTCGATCAACGACCGCGTGCTCCGCCACAACATCCGCAACGAGCTCTCGGTCGCGCTCGGCCACCTCGACGGGATCGAGGACGCGGCCGACAGATCGGAGATTGCGGACCGAGCGCAAATCGCTCGAAGCCACCTGGAGGAGCTGGTCGAGACGAGCGAGCGAACGCGCCGCATCGCGTCGATCTCGGCGGACCGAGACGCTCCAGTCGTTCGATCTCGTCACCGTCGTCGAGGCGCGAGTGGGTCAGTTGACCGCGAAGGCGCCCGGAGTGACGGTTCGAACGGAGCTTCCGGACAGCTGTATCGTTCGGACGCATCCGTCGCTCCCGCTCGCGTTCGAGGAAGCGCTTCGGAACGCGATCGAACACAACGACGACGACGTGACGATCACAGTGCGCGTGCGACGAGACGAGGACGCGACGACGCTCGTCATCGAAGACACCGGACGAGGAATCCCACAGATCGAACGGCGGACGCTTCAGAACGCCGAAGAAACGGCTCTCGAACACACCGAGGGACTCGGGCTGTGGCTGATCTGACTGGACCGTGACGCGGGCCGGCGGAACGGTCGAGTTCGCCGAAAACGACCCGCAGGGGACCGTCGTCCGGATCCGGCTCCCCCACCAACCCGGATCGCCCCGTTCGGTCGGCGGGGAACCGAGCGGTCCTGAGCCGGAGCAGTGGCAGTCGGACGCTCCGAGGTCGGGGCGCTCGAAACCGAACGATCCGAAGTCGGGGAGCTCGAAATCGGACGAGTCGAACTCAAGCGAAACCGAATGAGTCGGACCGCTGGCTCCTCGCGGGGACGGGGCGATTCGGTTCCCGAACCGCTACGCCGAGGAGGCCGTCGACTCCGGGCGGTCGTCGCGCTCGACGGAGTCGTCGACGCGGTCGCGCTCGGTTGAGTCGCCCTCGGTCGCCGCCGCCGTGACCGGTTCACCGAACGCGTACACCGTGTTGTGGCCGGTCACCTCGACGGTGAGGAAGTCACCGACCTCGACCCCGCGGTCGGCCGCGCCCTGAACGATGATCTGGCGGTAGGCGCCGTCGCGGCACTTCACGGAGTCGCCGGTCCCCTCCTCGACGACGAGCACCTCGAACGTCTCGCCGACCATCGACTCGTACGCCTCGCCGACGACCTCCATCTTCAGCTCGGACATCGCCTTCGAGCGCTCCTTCTTGACGGTCCCGCCGAGTCCCTTCATCTCGGCGGCGTCCGTGCCGGGGCGCTTCGAGAAGCGGGTGACGTTGATCTTCTCCGGCCGGACCTCGGCGAGGAGGTCCATCGACAGCTCGTGGTCGGCCTCGCTCTCCGTGGGGAAGCCGACGATGAAGTCGGTCGAGAGCGTCCAGTGGTCGAGCCGGTCGTCGAAGGTCGCGACGACCTCGCGAAACTTCTCGACGCGGTGTTGCCGGCGCATGTCTTCGAGCACCTCGTCGGAGCCGGACTGAACGGGCGCGTGGATGAAGTCGTACAGCTCCTCGTTTGCCGCGAACACGTCGGCCAGCTCCTCGTGGATCCCGTGGATCCCGCCGGGGTTCGCCATCCCCAGCCGGACCCGGAACTCGCCGTCGATGTCGCAGATCCGGTCGAGCAGCTCGGCCAGCTTCCGGTCCCCGTTGTCCCAGCCGTAGACGCCGGTGTCCTGGCCGGTGACGCGGATCTCCTTCGCGCCCGCGTGGACCAGCGCGCGGGCCTTCTCGACGTTCTCCTCGATCGGCGGGGAGTCAACCCGGCCGGTGGCGAACTTGGTGATACAGTACGAGCAGTTGCTCATACAGCCGCGCGCGATGGGGAGGATGCCGACGACGCCGTCCAAGACCGGCTCGGCGTCGGGGGTGACCGTCGGGCACTCGCCGTTGAGCACGTAGGAGGGGACCTCGTCCCAGTGGAGGATCTCGGCGTCGACGTCCGCCTCCGCGAACATCTCGCCCTGCGCGAGCGCCATACAGCCGGTGACGACGAGTTCGGCGGTCGTCTCCGACAGCTCCTCGGCGCGGCGGAGCATGTTCTGTTCAGTTTTCTCGACGACAGTACAGGTGTTGAGGATGGCGACATCCGCGTCTTCCGGGCCGTCGGCCGGGCGGTGCCCTCCGTTGCGGAGGGTGCGCTCGATCTCCCGGCTCTCGCCCCGGTTCGAGCTACAGCCGTACGTTTCGATGTGGTACGTCGCCATCTGAGTGCGCTCACTACCGGTCCCGGGGGCAAAAGCGCGACGGATCGGGGCGTCCGGACCGCGGCGCGACAGGTCCGAACCGCGGGATTCAGTCCTCGGCGACCGCGGCGGTCGGCGCGTCGGTCTCGGAGACCGACTCCGCGGGGGCGTCAGGCTCGCCGACGGCGTCGCGTTCCGCGGGCGGAACGGCTTGGTAGACCGACCGGCGGGCGTCTCGGGGACACAGCCCCTCCTCGACGAGTCCGACCTCGGTGAGTTTCTCGACCGCGAATCGGACGGTGCGAGTGGAGAGACGAGTCTCCTCGGCGAGGCCGGTCTGGTCGAACCGGCCCTCCGCGTCGAGCACGTAGTAGACCAGCTTGGCGCTCGGCGGAAGCGGTTCGAGCAGCTCGCGAGTTCCTTCGTCCATACTCGATTTATAGGGGCGAATCGCGCATAACCGTGGCCCGCCTGTGCGCCCACCACGCACGTCAACCCCGTTTTTATATATCAGTTGTCGATTCGGAACTCGAAGCGGGCGCCGTCGCCGCCGTCGATCGACATCTCCCAGCCGTGTGCGGCCGCTATCTCGCGCACGATCGCGAGACCGAACCCCGTCCCGTCCGGCGTGCTCGATCGCCCGTAGGTCGCCGCCTCGTCTGGGTCGATGTCGAAGCCGGACCCGTCGTCCGCGACGTAGAACCCGTCCGGGAGCAAGCCGACGGAGACGGTGAGTCCGCCGTTCGTCGAGCCGTGTTCCACGCTGTCGCCGGACTCCGTCCGGCTGCCCGTCGAGCCGTGCTCGACGCTGTCGTCGGGTTCCACCCGACTGCTCGTGGAACCGTGTTCCACGCTGTTCGCAAACAGATTCTCGAAGAGCGTCCGGAGCCGCTCCGGGTCGGCGTCGACCGCGGACGTCGCCTCCGACACGTCGAGCGTCGCTCCCTCGGTGTCGACGGTACCCCACGCGCGCTCGGCCGCCGCGTCGAGAGGAACGGACTCGATCTCGTCGACCGTTCGACCCTGCCGCGCCAGCGCGAGGAGGTCTTCTATCAGCTGTGTCATCCGGTGGTGTGCGTCCTCGACCCGGTCGAGCTCGGCGAGGACGGCCGCGTCGTCGGTCAACGACCGAGCCATATCGGTCCGGCCGGCGGCGACGTTGAGCGGGCTCCGCAGGTCGTGAGAGACCAGCCCGGCGAACTTCTCCAACCGGTCTATCTCCCGCTGGAGCGCGGCGTCGCGGTCGCGCAGCTGCTCGGTCCGCTCCGCGTGATCGAGCGCAACCGTGACGTTCGCGGCGAGGACGCGGGCCAGTTGGAGGTCCGTCTCGTCGAAAAAGTCCGGCTCGCGCGAGCCGAGCGGCATGACGCCGTGGTCGCCGAGCGGCACGGCGAGAAGGCTCCGGAGCTCGCCGTATCCGACCGCGGTGTCGACCGCGTCGAGGTCGTCGACGACGACCGGCTCACCGGTGTCGAACGCCTCCCAAACGCGACCGTCCCCCGGACCGAACGCCGGTCGGTCGCCGAACGCCTCGGTCGCCTCCTCGCTTATCGCCGTCGGGCAGAGGACGTTCGCGTCGGGGTCGTACAGCCGAACGCCGCTGCTCGGGAACTCGAGGATGTCGATCGCCGCGCGGGCGGCCAGTCCGGCGATCTCCGCTCTGTCCTCGCCGTCGAACATTCCCCGAGTCGTCGCATGGAGCTTCCTGAGAGTTCGCTCGACCCGCTTCTGCTCGTCGATGTCGGCGTAAATGGAGTAGACGACCGACTCCTCGGGCTGGACGACGGGGATCGCGTGGAGGATGAAGTCGCGTAACCCGTCGGTCGTCCGCCGCTGGATGTCGAGTCTGGTGGGTTCGTCGTCGGCGATCAGGCGCTCGTGGTTGAATCCCTTCGATTCGGACGGGACGACCTCCTCGACCACCGTCTCGTAGGTAGACTCCGCGGCGTCGTAGCCGAACGTGTCCACGAACGCCTCGTTCGTCTCCGCGAGGGTTCGATCACCGTTCTCGGCGACAACAGTCCGCGCCATCGGAAGCGGGAGGTTCGCAAAGAGAGCTGCGAGGCGATCGCGCTCGGTCCGGAGCGCGGTCTCCGTCTCGATCCGTTCGATCGCGTTCGCGGCGTGGGAGGCGATCAGCTCCGCGAACTCCACGTCGCGGTCGTCGAAGGCGGCGTAGCCGTCCGAGACGGCCTGAAAAACCGCGTACTCGCCGATCGGAACGCTGATCGCTGACCGAACGTCGTCGGAGACCGGATCCGCCACCGCGGTCGTGTCGAGGGAGTCCCGGCTGCCGACCCGGTCGTGGTCCGGGCCGCCGGAGGTCGAGGGGCCGGAACCGGTCGGGTCCTCCAAGTCGTCCGGGTCGGCCGGGTCGACGCTGAGGTTGTCCACCACGACGGTCCGCTGCTCCCGGGCCGTGTAGCCGACGACCCCCTCGCCGACGTCGAACGCGCGGATCTCGTCGGGAGAGACGCTCTCGGACCGGGCAGTGGGAACGAGCCGGTCCCCGCGGCGGCGGGTGGCGACGCACCGGTCGAACTCCAGAATCTCTTCGGCCGCGACGATGACGCGGTCGAACACCGTGGACACGTCCTCGACCTCCGCGAGGTCGGTCGCGAACCGGTGGATCGCGGTGATCTGGTCGTTCACCGCGCGGAGGTCGCGCTCGGCCCGGCGGCGTCCGAGCGCGTTCGCGACGCTGTTCGCGAGCATCTCGTAGCGGTCCCGGCCGGTCCCCTTCTGGAGGTAGTCGGTGACGCCGGCCGAGATGGCGTCGCTCGCTATCTCCTCGCTTCCCTTCCCGGTGAACAGCACGAACGGGACACCAGGGTCGATCGAACGGACCCCCTCGAGAAACTCGAGTCCGTCGCGGCCCGGCATGTCGAAGTCGCTGACGACGCAGTCGACACGCCCGTCTCGGACCACGTCGAGCGCCTCGTCCGGCGATGTCCGGGTGATCGTCTCGATGTCCTCGACGAGCCGTTCGACGTGGGTCGCGGCGAGGTCGGCCGCTCCCGGCTCGTCGTCGACGAACAGGACGCATCGAGACGGGTCAGCGCTCGATCCCGGCGCGCCGGACGCGGCTGAGCCGTCCCCCGTCGAGGAGTCACCGGGATCCGAATTCATGTGCGTGTGTTCCCCTACCGGTAGTTTTAGCTTTCGCTCCGGCTACCGGAACTGAAAAACGGGAGCCGAGGCCGGCGAGGGATCTCGGTCGGGGCACGCCGGGCGAACGACGACGCCGACCGCGGGGGCGCCTAGAGGAAGTCCTCGACGTGGTCGGCGACCTCCTCGGGGGTGTCGCCGACGGGGACGCCCGCGTCGTTGAGCGCGTCGATCTTCGACTGCGCCGTGCCCGTGCCGGAGCCGGAGACGATGGCGCCCGCGTGGCCCATGCGCTTGCCCGGCGGTGCCGTGCGCCCGGCGATGAAGCCGGCGACCGGCGTGTCCATGTGCTCGCCGATGAACGTCGCTGCCTGCTCCTCGTCTTCCCCGCCGATCTCGCCGCACATCACGACCGCGTCGGTGTCGGGGTCGGCCTCGAACGCCTCGAGGGCGTCGACGAAGGAGGTACCGATGATCGGGTCGCCGCCGATTCCGATGGCGGTCGACTGGCCCAGCCCGCGCTCGGTGAGATTGTCGACAACCTGGTACGTCAGGGTACCCGAGCGGGAGACCAGCCCGACGTTTCCGTCGGAGAAGATGTTACCCGGCAGGATGCCGAGCTTCGCCTCGCCGGGCGTGATGATGCCCGGACAGTTCGGGCCGATGAGGCGGGTATCCGTCTCGCTCAGGCGCTTGTTCACCTTCGCCATGTCCTGGGTCGGAATCCCCTCGGTGATCGCGACGGCGAGGTCGAGGTCCGTGTCGAGCGACTCGAACACCGCGTCGGCGGCGAACGCCGGCGGCACGAAGATGACGGAGGCGTCCGCGTTCTCCGCCTCGACGGCCTCGTCGACGGTGTCGTAGACGGGGACGCCGTCGACCTCCTGCCCGCCCTTGCCGGGCACCGCGCCGGCGACGACGTTGGTGCCGTACTCGATCATCTGGCCGGCGTGGAACTTGCCTTCCCCGCCGGTGATACCCTCGCACAACCACTCTGGTGTCGTCGTCGACGAAAATGCTCATTGGGTCACCTCCTCGGCGTTCTTCACCGCGCGCTGGACCGCGTCCTCCAGCGTCTTCTCGACCTCGACGAGATCGGTGTTCAAGATCTCCATCCCCTCCTCGGCGTTCGTGCCGGCGAGCCGGACGACCACCTTCTTGGGGATCTCGTCGAACTGCTCTAAGGCCTCGTTGATCCCCTTGGCGACCTCGTCGCCGCGGGTGATCCCGCCGAAGATGTTGAAGACGACCGCGTCGACGTTGTCGTCGGAGAACACCATGTCGAGCGCGTTCGCGACGCGCTCGGCCTTCGCTCCGCCGCCGATGTCGAGGAAGTTGGCGGGCGCGCCGCCGTAGTAGTCGACCAAGTCGAGCGTCGTCATCACGAGACCGGCGCCGTTGCCGATGATGCCGACGTTCCCCGACAGGCGGACGTAGTCGAAGCCGTACTCGCCGGCCTTGCGTTCGAGGTCGTCCTCGTAGGACTCCTCGGCCATCTCGGCGAGGTCGGGCTGGCGGAACAGCGCGTCCTCGTCGATGTTCATCACGGCGTCGGCGGCGACCACGTCGCGGTCCTCCGTGATCATGACGGGGTTGACCTCGATCTCGGAGGCGTCGTTCTCCTCGTAGAGTTCGTACAGCGTCGAGAGGATCGACGCCACGTCGAGCGCCACGTCGGCGTCGACGCCGGCCTCGTAGACGACCTTCCGGGCCTGATACGGGTGGAGGCCGAACGCGGGGTCGACGTGCTCGCGCGCGATTGCGTCGGGGTTCTCCTCGGCGACCTCCTCGATGTTCACGCCGCCCTCGGTCGACACCATCAGGACCGGCTTCCCCTCGCCGCGGTCCATCGTGACGCCGACGTACAGCTCGTCGACGAAGTCGACGCCGGCCTCGACGAGGACCCGGTCGACGGTGTACCCCTTGAGGTCCATCCCGAGGATCTCCTCGGCGTACTGCTCGGCCTCCTCTCGGTCGGTCGCGATCTTGATCCCGCCGGCCTTGCCGCGGCCGCCCACGTGGACCTGCGCCTTGATCGCGGCCGGGTAGCCGATCTCGTCGACGGCGTCGAGCGCCTCGTCGACGCTCGTCGCGAGCCGGGAGTCCGGAACCGGGATCCCGGCGTCCGCGAAGAGAGACTTCGCTTGATATTCGTGAAGTTTCATCCGTGTGGGATCGGTACCGACATCGGCTTAAATGGTTCCGATTCGGCGCGAACGAGTCACCCGCGTGGTCGCCGGGACGCCGAGCGCGACGGGGCCTCTATCCAACGCCAAGCGAGGCGGCGCGTCGGTCACTCGAACGTCCAGCTCGTCTCGACGTCCGGCGGGTCCACCAGCGTCTGGTAGACGACGCAGTACTTCTCGGTGTATTTCCGGAGTGCCGCGCGGGTGTCCTCGTCGACGTCGCCGTCGACGGTGACGTCGAGGCGGAGGTCCTCGAACCCGACCGGCGCCTCGTCGTCGACGCCCATCGTCCCGCGGAGGTCCAGGTCACCGCTGGCCTCGACGCTGACCTCGGCGTCGACGCCGAAGCTCTCGGCGACTGCCTGCGCGGTCAGCTGGGAACAGGCGGCCAGCGCGCCCAGCAGGAGGTCGCCGGAGCAGGCGCCCCCGCCGGGACCGCCGGCCCCCTCGTGTAGCTCCGCCTCGTAGATGGCCCGGCCGATGTCGACGCTACACGACCGGGCGTCGTCCTACTCCTCCCCGGTCGCGGACAGCGTGATTTGGGCGGCCTCAGGGTTCTTCTCGTACTCCTTCTTCAGCGGCTCCTGCTCGGATTGTAAGTCACTCTCAGCCATGTCTGGCGCTCACACGCGCCCGCAAAAAGCGTTCTGCCGACCGCGGTCGCCGGTCCCGAGGGTGTCGGTCCCGAAGTCGTCGGTCTCGAGCGTCGCTCCCCGGCGACCTCAGTCGTCGTCGCCGAGGATCACGCGGTGGGTCATCGACTCGGGGTCGAGCACCTCGTCGGCCTCCGCCTCGGTGAGGTAGCCGGCGTCGACGGCGGCCTCGCGAACGCTTTTCCCCTCTTTGAGCGCGGTCTTCGCGACCTTGCTCGCCTTGTCGTAGCCGATGGCGGGGTTCAAGGCGGTCGCCAGCGCCATCGACTGTTCGACGCGCGTCTCGCAGTGCTCCTCGTTGGCCTCCAGCTTCGCCACGAAGCGCTCGCCGAACGTCGCCGCGACGTTCGAGAGCAGCTCCGCCGATTCGAGGAAGTTGTGCGCGATGACGGGCTTATAGAGGTTCAGGTCGATCTCCCCGCGCGCGGCGCCCGCCGAGACGGCGGCGTCGTTGCCCACCACCTGCTTGTGGACCTGGTTGACGGACTCCGCGACGACCGGGTTGATCTTTCCGGGCATGATCGAGGAGCCGGGCTGGTTCTCCGGCTGTTCGACCTCGCCGAGACCGTTTCGGGGACCAGAGGCGAGCAGCCGCAGGTCGTTGGCGATCTTGTTGAGGCTGCCCGCGATCGTGCGGAGCGCGCCGTGGGCCTCCGCCATCGCGTCGTGGGCCGCCTGCGCCTCGAAGTGGTTGTCGGCCTCGCGGAAGGTCGTGTTCGTCTCGTCGGAGATGTACTCCGCGGCGAGTTCGGGGAACTCGGGGTGGGTGTTGAGTCCGGTCCCGACCGCGGTGCCGCCCAGCGCGAGTTCGCGAAGGTTCGACTGAACGGTCTCGGCGCGCTCGATACCCTTCGCGACCTGCGTCCGGTAGCCGCTGAACTCCTGGCCGAGTCGAATCGGAGTGGCGTCCTGGAGGTGCGTCCGGCCCGTCTTGACGACGCCGTCGAACTCGGTCTCCTTGGCTTCGAGTTCGGCGTGAAGGGTCTCGAGGGCGGGCACGAGGTCCTTCTCGACGGCTTCGAGCGCGGCGACGTGCGATCGCGGTGGGGATCACGTCGTTGCTCGACTGGCCGTAGTTGACGTGGTCGTTGGGGTGGACGACCCGGTCGCCGATCTCCGCGCCCGCGATCTCGGCGGCGCGGTTCGCGATCACCTCGTTGGCGTTCATGTTCGAGGAGGTGCCGGAGCCGGTCTGGAACACATCGACGGGGAACTGGTCGTCGTGCTCGCCGGCAATGACCTCGTCGGCGGCGGCGACGATCGCCTCCGCGGTGTCGTCCTCGATGAGGTCCAGGTCGCGGTTCGCCTGCGCCGCCGCCTTCTTGACGACGCCGAGCGCCCGGATGAACCGTCGGCTCATGCCGATCCCCGAGACGGGGAAGTTCTCGACGGCGCGCTGGGTCTGTGCGCCCCAGTAAGCGTCCGCCGGCACCTGCATCTCGCCGAGGCTGTCCTCCTCCGTGCGGTAGTCGTCACCCATGCGCTGACCTTCCCGCGAGACGCTGTAAAAGCTATTGGAAGCCGCCAGAGCACGGGAACGCGCGTCCGAGTAACGAGGTGATTGGTAGCACACAACAGAGACAGGACGGCGGGTAAAATCGAGCGAAACGGCCGAAAATCGGGGCAAACGCTTGGCCCTTATATAGGGATCCGTCGCCAACGGCCGGGCGCACATGAGCTCGAACGACTCAGCGATCGGAAGCGCGCTCGACCGCGACACGGTTCAGTCCGCGAGCAAACTCCTGATCGGCGCGATGGCGATCGTCGGCGTCCTCGCGGTGGTCACGCTGCTGCCGGGTGTCGACCGTCTCGTCCCGTTCGCGCCCGTGACGTTCGCCGCGGTCGCGACGGCCGTGGTCGCCCTCGCGGTGGCGGGTATCCTCCTGTACGCCGCGCCCAAGTTCGCGCTGCTGACGCGGCTGGCGCTCGGCGGGCGGGGAGTCGACGCGGAGACTGACGCGCCGCCGAGCCGGATCGCCGAGAACGCCGGCGGAATGGCCTACTGGCTCGTGGTCTTCGGGGCCGTCCTCGTCGCGTACCGCGGACTCGCCGGCGCCGCGGTCCCCCTGTTGAACGACGCCGCGTGGGCGTACGACGCCGTCTTCCTGTTCGTCGCGCTCGTCCCCGTGGTGTTCCTCGTCGCCCGCCTGACAGTCACCGTCGACCCGGTGGCCGAGGCGGTCGCCGACCGCGTCGCGGGCGACGAACCCGACGGCAAATCCGGTGAGGTGGCCGCGACAGACGACCGAGACGACGGCTGACCGGAGGCACCCGTCAGTCACTTTTAAAGAGAAACGGGAGCGTCACGAGCGCCCCGTTGAGTCCGAACGCGACCAGCAACAGCAGCCCGAGCGGGGGGTCCCCGCCCGAGTAGGTAGCGATCAGGACGAGCGAGCCGACCCCCAGCGCCGCCAACCCGACCGTCAGCGCGGCGTCCGACCACCGGTTCCACGCGTCGTCGAGCGCGGGTTCGAGCCGCGCGAGCCACCAGTCGGTCTCGGCGCCGGCGCGGTCCGCCCGGTCGGTCCACGGCGTGTCGCCGGCCGACTCGTCGAGCCACGCGTCGTCCTCGGCGGCCGTCTCTCCGTGACTGTCAGGGTCCGAGTTGGCTCTCCCGAGCAACCGCTGAATCCCGGAGCGACCGGTGGTCGCGAGGAGCGAAACCACGCCGACCGCCGCGAGTCCGAGGAGGACGGTCGGGGAGGTGACGCGCGCTTCGAGGGCGAAAAAGAGCCCGACGAACGCCAACAGCGAGACCGCGGCGAGGGTCCCGCGGAGGGCGCGAGCGATGGCGGAGCGCATCGTGTGGAGGGGAATTGCGTGACAGGTCCGTGTCGTCGGCGTCAGGCCTCGTCGACCGGGAGCAGCCCCGCGTCGCGGAGGTCGTCGTCGAGGGCGCCGTCCCCGTGTTCCGCGTACGCCTCGGGGGTGTACGTCTTGATCTCCAGGGCGTGGACGGACCGGGTCATGTGGTCGCCGACCGCGTCGTACACGCGCTGGTGCTGGTCGACGAGCGACTCGCCCTCGAAGGCGGGCGAGACGACGACCGCCGCGAAGTGGGCGTCCTCGTCCTCGTCGTCGTGGATCCGTGGCGCGGTCACGTCGGCGACCGCGTCGGGGAGGTGCTCCTCGATGAGGTCCGCGACCGCGTCGGGTTCGATGGTCATGGTCCCGCTCGGTCGCGGACGGGCAAAAGTCGACCGGCCCGGTGCGGCGAGGTCACCGGTCGACCTGGCTCGATCCGGACGCGGTCGCTACACCCGGTCGACCCGGGAGCGTTCGCCCCGGAACGCCTCCAGCGCGTCGCGGGCGTAGTCGATGAGACGACGGCACCGACGTCACGACACCGGAGTCACTCCGCGGACGTCACTCCGCCGGCTCGGCCTCGGTCGCGGTCGGCGCGTCCGTCACGCGGATCCGGTTCGCCTCCACGTCCTCGTAGGTCGCCCCCCAGCCGCCGACGGTCCACCGCTTCTCGCCGTCGTCGACGACCATGGAGGCGGTGCCCGTCAACGCCATCACGCTCGGGGCGCGGTCGGCGGCGCCGTCGCTCTCCGAGACGTGTTCGGCGTCGACGACCTCGCCGGAAAGGGTCACGGACCGGTCGCTGTCGGTCTCGCGGCCCTCGATCTCGACCCGGAGCGGCTCGTCTCGGTGGATCCGATCGCGGTTCTCCAGCAGGAACTGTCGGATGTCGGCGTACCGCTTCGGACCCGCCGCGTCGGTCTCGTACGCGACGGTCGAGGGGAGCCACATGAAAAGCAGGAAGTGCCAGAAGAAGACGTACGTGAACGACCGGTTGCGGAGGATGAGACCGTAGTCCTCAACGGCGGCTGGGTTCGGCGCGAACGCCGTGCGCCGGAGGTCGGAGGTGAGCACGAATGGGGCGGGTCGAGAGAGGCGGTGCGCGACGCTCACGGCTCCCTCGTAGTCGGCGTCCGTGAGCGGTTCGTCGCCGTCGCGGGCGAGGAGCGTGACGTTGACCGTCACGCCGCGGTCGCGGGCGTCGGCCAGGTCGTCTCGCAGCGCGTCGAACTGGTCGCGGGTGAGCGTCGCGTGGACCTGGGTGTCCGCGTCGCGGACGAACGTCCGGGCCGCCTCGAGCACGGTGTCGAACCGCTTGACGATGCTGACCGTCTGGGTGTCCAGCGTCGGTCGCTCGTAGCGCTCCTCGATCTCCGCCGCGGCCGATTCGAGCGCGGTCGCGCGGTCGGTGAGTCCGGAGACGATCGTCTCCGGGTCGGTCGCGCGCGCCTGAAACGTCTCCTGTTCGTACAGCTCCACGTAGCCGAAGTCGTCGAGGTCGCGGAGCACGTCGTAGATCCGCGCGTCGGGCACGTCGCTGGCCTGCGCGACTTCGGTCGCGGACGCGGTCCCCAGTTCGAGCAGCGTGACGTACGCGTTCGCCTGATAGTAAGAGAGATCCGCCGCCTGGAGCGTCTCCAGGAGTTCCTCGGTGTCCATGACGATCGATTAACTACTTCGGTGCTTAAAAATCACCGAGTCCGGTCGACGCCTCACTCCACATCCGGGTACGGGACCGGACCGTCGAGGAGCGGGTCGTCGGTCGACGCCATCCACGCCTCCAGTTCGTCGCGGAGCCGGTCGAGCGCGTCGACGTGGGCGGGGTCGGGGTCGCTCGCCTCCGCCGCCGTCTCGAACGGCTTCCTGTCCGAGGCGAGGTTCTCCGTCTCGTTCGGATCGGCTTCGAGGTCGTACAGCTCCTCGGTCGGGCGCTGCGGGACGTGGAACTCCTCGTGGACCTCGCGGCCTGAGGCGGTGGGCGCGACGTCCATCGGGACGAACACCCTCGGGAGCACCGAGAAGTTGCGGACGTACTTGTACCGCTCCGTCCGGACCGTGCGGATCGGGTTGTACCGGTCGTGCCACGTCATCTCGGCGAAGATCCGGTCTCGTTCGTCGTGCGGTTCCCCCCGGAGCAGCGGCGCGAACGACTCGCCCGACGTGTCCGTCGGCGGGTCGACGCCGAGCAGGTCGAGCATCGTCGGCGTGAAGTCGACGTTGGTGACGAGCGCGTCGTGGACCTCGCCGCCCTCGACGACGCCGGGGTGGTGGACCAGGAGCGCGGTCTCGATTCCCGGGTCGTAGCAGGTGCCCTTCGCGCGCGGGATGGCCAGCCCGTGGTCGGTCGTGAAGACGAAGACCGTCTCCTCGGCCAGCCCGGCGTCTGCGAGCGACTCGCGGTACCGCCCGATCGCCGGGTCGAGCACCTCCTCGATCAGCGCGCCGAGATCGGCGGCGTCCTCGCGGACCCCCGGCTCGTCGGGGAGGTACGGGAAGTCGTCGAGGTCGACCGCGTCGGGGTCGGCGGAGTCGTACGTCCCCTCGGGGAGGTACTCCCGGTGGAACGGCCGGTGCGGCTCCTCGATGCCGATCGAGACGAAGAAGGGGTCGTCGGCGTCGGCGCGCTCTGCGAGGAAGTCCTCGACGACGTCGACGAGTTCGAGCGCGCGCTTCGTCCCGCTGTCGACGTAGTCGTATCCCAGACGTTCCGGCTCGTCCGGAACCTCGTGTTGGAAGCCGAGCAGGGCGGTGTCGTACCCCGCCGCTCGGAGGCGTTTCGGGAGAGTCTCCCAGTCGTCGCCGAGCGCCCAACCCATGTGCGCGAGTCCCATGACGCCGTTCTCGTGGGGGTAGTAGCCGGTCATCATGCTGGAGCGGCTCGGCGAACACTGCGGGGCCGAACAGAAGCTGTTCGCCATCCGCGCGCCGTCGCCCGCGATCCGGTCGATGTTCGGTGTGTCGACGTCGGCCCCGTAACAGCCGAGGTGCTGTCCGAGGTCGTGACAGTGAACAAGTACGAGGTTCGGGCGGTTCGACGAGTCTGGAGAGGCGTGGCCTCCGTTGGTCATATCCACCACTAACCCCCGATACTCCCATAAATAACGGTGATCGCGTTTCGCGTCGGCTCAGTTGTGATTAGTAACTATAGCGGTAATTAATAAGCAAATTTGAAGTAAGTGGGCCGACTGGGTTGGGACGACATGTCCAATGATCGATCCTGTACTACGCGACGGAGCGTACTGAAGACGACCGGGACCGCGTCGGTGCTGGGCAGCGTCGCGCTCGCCGGTTGTTCCGGAAACGGCGGCGACGGAGGAGACGGCTCCGACGGTAGCGACGGCGGTGATGGCGGGAGCGGCGGCAACAACCTCGAGATAACGGGCGTCTGGTCCGGCGGCGAGCAGGAGTCGTTCAGCAAGGTGATGGACTTCGTGGAGGAGTCGACGGGCATGAGCCTGGAGTACTTCCCGCGCGACACCGACAGCCTGCTCACCGGGACGCTGATGGACTACGAGTCCGGCGTCGCCTCCGCGGACATCGTCGTGATGCCCTCGCCAGCGCGGATCATCTCGGACGCCGAGAACGGCCACCTCGCGCCGGTCGGCGACGCGTGGGACGCCGACAACTTCGCGGTCGACCCGTCGCGGGTGACCGTCGACGGCGAGGTGTACGCCGCGCCGTTCAAGATGGACCTCAAGCCCGGCTTCTGGTACCGCAAGTCGTTCTTCGACGAGCACGACCTCTCCGAGCCGGAGAGCTGGGACGAGTTCATGACCCTGCTCGACGACATCTCGGGGATCGACGGCGTCGACGCGCCCATCGCCTCCGGGAACGGCACCGGCTGGCCGCTCAGCGACCTCACCGAGGGCTTCTTCATGCGGCAGGAGGACGGCGCGTCGCTCCAGCAGGGGCTCATCGACGGCGACGCCTCCATGACCGACGACCGGGTCGCGACGGCGTTCGACGAGATCAAAACCCTCCACGACGAGGGGTACTTCAGCCAGACGCGCGACTTCGGCGTCCAGTACGAGTACTTCTGGGACAACAGCCTCCCGCTGTACTTCATGGGCTCGTTCACGCCGGCGCAGGACGCGGTCCAGGACCCGTCGGATCTCGGCGTCTTCCGGCTGCCCGGCGTCGACGGCATCTCCTCGTCGGTCAACTGGTTCACCGTGCCGACGTACTCGGACAACGTCGACGCCGCCCGCGACGCCCTGAGCTCGTTCGTCTCCGCCGAGGGCCAGCAGGTGTGGGTCGAGGACGGCGGATTCATCGCCTCCAACACCGCGGTGCCCGACGACGCCTACGAAATCGAGGTCATGGCGAACCTGCCCGACCTCGCCGCCGAGGTGACGGTCGTTCCGGACCTCGACGACGCGCTCGGCAACCCGTTCCAGGCGGAGTTCTGGTCGCAGCTCAAGGGGCTGTGGGCCTCGCCGGACACGCCGACCGAGGACATCGTCGGCGCGCTCGACGACGCCCACCAGGAGACGATTAACGACTGACGATGGAGTCGACGTCGACCGCGGACGACCGAAGCGACCGGCGCGGGTCGCTGGCGCGGATGTTCGACCCCGAGGAGCTTCGCCGACGCAACCTCGTCTCGCTCGGGATGGACGTGCTCATCCTCGCGACGACCGGTCTCCTCGCGATCCTGTTCACGATGGGGTTCTGGCCGGCGGCCATCGGCGCGGTCCCGATGGCCGCGCTGCTGTACTTCGGCTGGGCCTCCTCGAAGGCGTTCTTCGTCGCGCAGGCGCTCGCCATCGGCGTCGCGCTGCTCGGCACCGTGACGGGCGTGCTGCCGTACTGAGACGGAGCGGGTCCCCTTTTTGAACCCGCTACGGATCGGAAGTTAACACATATATCCGACAGCCGAGTGTTCCCACCGAATATGAAGTTCTGTGAGGAGTGTGGCTCGATGATCGGACACGGAGGGCGACGCGTGGGTGTGTCGCTCCTGTGAGAACGAGGAGTCGCGGGACTCGGAAGCGGAGGCGGCAATGGCGACCCGGGACGGACAGCGGGACGACGGGACACCCGCCGTGGCCGACGCGACTCAGGGCTCCACCGAGACGATGGAGGTTCCCTGCCCGGCGGACGACTGCGATGGCGACCGGGCCAACTACGAGATGATACCGAAGCCCGGCGGCTCCTACGAGGTTCGGCTGTTCACCTGCGTCGAGTGCGGCCACAAGTGGCGCGAGTCCTGACAGATGGCCCGAACCCTGACGGATGGCCCGAACCCTGACGGCAGAAAAAACGGCCGGCGTCCCGACGGAATACGGACCGACGACGCCGACTCAGTCCGCGACCGCGGCCACCATCCCCTGCTTGTAGTACCGCTGGAGCGTGACGAACAGGACGATGGGGACGATCATAGTCAGCACCGAGCCGGCGGCGACGAGGCCCCAGTCGATCTGGAGCCGCCCCTTCATCAGCGGGAGCACCTGTGGCGCGAGCTGGTTCTCGCGTGACCGCATGAACACGAGGGGGAAGAAGAAGGAGTTCCACACCCACGTGAACTGGATGACGGCCACGGAGACGAGCGCCGGGGCGGAGTACGGCAACACGATCGACTTGAAGATCTGGTACCGGGACGCGCCGTCGATCCGGGCGGCCTCCTCCAGCTCCTCGGGGAGTCCGAGCAGGAAGTTCCGGAGGAACATGACGACCCACCCCATCCCCCAGCCGATGTGGACCAGGATGAGTCCCATGTACGTGTCGAACAGGCCAGTTTGCCGTAGCGTGTTGTAGTTACCCATCGCCACCAGCTCCGGCGGCGCGGCCATGACCACGATGAGCAGGAAGAACAACCCGGTCTTCAGCGGGAAGTCGAAGCGGGCGAACGGGTACGCGACCATCGTCCCGAGCAGCGTCACGGCGAGGACGGACGGGATCGTGACGATCGCCGTGTTGTACATCGCCTGCCGCATCGGCCCGGACTGGAACGTCCACGCGCGGGCGTAGTTCTCGAAGGTGACGGTGAGCGTCTCGAAGTTCCACCAGCCCTGGATGATCTGGTCGAGCGGGCGAACGGAGGCCATGAACAGCCCCACGAGCGGGACGAGCCACAGGAGCGCGACCCCGATCGCGATCGCGTACCGCAGCGCGCGCGGACCGCTCGGGACCGCCGCGCGGGCGCGTTCGAGGGGCGGTCGGTCCGAGGTGGGTGCGGTCTCCGGCGGCTCGTGGTACACGCGCCCGCCGTCGGTCTTCGGCTCGCTTTCGGCGTCGGACCGCGGGTCGTTGCCGCCGTCGGTCGGGTCGTCCGGGTTGTGTGTGTCAGTCATTGTAGGTTAGTCCATCGACGCGATGTACCACGCCATCGGGAGCGCGATCACCAGTTCGATCAGCGCGACGACCATCGCCTTGCTGTACTCGATCGGCGTCGAGAACGCGGCCTGATACACCTCGAGGCCGAGCACCGAGAACACCCCGCCCGGACCCCCGGACGGACCCCCGGCCGCGTAGACGATGGCGAAGATCCGGATCACCCAGATCATGCTCATGATCACCACGACCGCCGTCACGGGCTTGACGAGCGGCCAGATGATGTCCTTGAACCGCCGGAACCGCCCCGCGCCGTCGACGCGGGCGGACTCCAGCAGCGCGGGGTCGATCCCTGCGAGCGCGGAGCTGTACAACAGCATGCTGAACCCGGTCTGCACCCAGACGCCGCCGGCGATGAGCGCGTAAATTGCGATCTGCGGCTCCTGAACCCAGTTCCGGACCAGTCCCTCCAGCCCGATCGACCGGAGCAGCCCGTTGAAGATCCCGGCCTGCGGGTCGTAGACGAACAGCAGCACCAGCCCGATCACGACGGTCGGCGTCGTGAACGCCAAGAACACCATCGAACGGAGGATGCTCCGGCCGCGCAGGTCGGCGAAGAGCAGCGCGAGTCCAAGTCCGAGCAGCGTGCTCAGCGGGACGTGGACCACCATCCAGATGATGTTCTGCGGGAGCGCCCCCATCGGGTACTCGAACGCGAGGAGGTTGTCCCAGTTGATGATCGCGTCGTCCTGGAACGTCGCGATCCACGTCTCGAACCCGGCGAACTGCCCGATAGTGAACCCGTCCCAGGTGAAGAAGCTCCCGACCGCCGAGTACAGCATCGGGCCGACGGAGAAGATGGCGAACAGCGTGAGACCGGGGAGCATGAACACGAGGATCGCCGTGAGCTTCTCCCGGTTCACGTCGCGGTCGAGCCGGTCCTCGAGGTACGATGCGACTGACATGTATCAGGCCACCAGTTCCCCGTTCTCGTCGTAGAGGTACGCGTCGGTCGGGTCGAACGTGAGGTGGACGCGGTCCCCCGCCGCCGCGTCCGTCTTCGGGACCTTCACGTTCACCACGGAGCCGCCCACCTCGACGTTGACCAGCACGTACTCCCCGAGCGGCTCGACCGTCTTCACCGTGCCCGGCACGGTCCAGTCCGTGTCGGGAGCGTTGGTCGACACGTCGATGTCCTCGGGTCGGACGCCGACCGACACGGTCTGCGACGACGTCTCCGCCGGCATCGGGAGGGTGTTGTCCTCGGCGAGCTGAACGGTGCCGTCGCGGTTCTCGCCCTCGAAGAGGTTCATCGGCGGCGACCCGATGAACTTCGCGACCCAGGTGGTCCGCGGTCGCTCGTACAGCTCCTCAGGGTCGGCGACCTGTCGGATCGTGCCGTCGTTCAAGACGACGATCTTGTCCCCCATGCTCATCGCCTCCTCCTGGTTGTGCGTGACGTACACCGTCGTGATCCCCAGCTCGTTCTGGATCCGCTTCAGCTCGGAGCGCATCTCCAGGCGGAGCTTCGCGTCGAGGTTACTGAGCGGCTCGTCGAGGAGGAACACGGACGGTTCTCGGACGATCGCCCGCGCGAGCGAGGTCCGCTGGCGTTGGCCGCCGGATATCTCGCCCGGGTCGCTGTCCATCTGGTCTTCGATGTGTAACAGCTCGGCGACCTGCGCGACGCGCTCGTCGCGCTCCTCCGGCGGTACGCCCCTGACCTTCAGCGGGTACTCGATGTTCTCCCGAACGGTCATGTGGGGGTACAGCGCGTAGTTCTGGAACACCATCGCGACGTTGCGGTCGGCGGGCGGGGTCCCGTCGACGCGGTCGTCGTCGAAGTAGATCTCGCCCTCCGAGGGGTCTTCCAGCCCCGCAATCATCCGGAGCGCGGTCGTCTTTCCGCAGCCGGACGGGCCGAGAAACACCACGAACTCCCCGTCGTCCACCTCCATGTCCAGCTTGTAGTTGGCGACCGTGTCACCCCCGTCGAAGTACTTGCTCACCGATCGCATGCTAATACGGGTCATCGACTATCCGCCGATATTCATTTATTACACTTATAATTAATCATGGACCATGGATAAGAGGACGGCCGCCGGTGCGCGATATTCGTTCTCTTCCCGGCTATTTCAGTAATTACTTAGCAATCCTTTCACTACGTGTTGGAGATGAGTTCCGGTCTCTTCGACTACAGTCATTTTCCCCAGATCTCCGGCGAACTCTTTCGCACCGTCCAGCGGCGGGACCTCTTCGACGACGACAAGCGGTTCGTCGACGCCGAGCCGCGCGTCCCTCCGGATCTGTTGTTTGAACGGTATCTGACGAGACGGGACCGAACCGACTTCGACCTGGAGTCGTTCGTCGAAGACCAGTTCAGGCTGCCGGAGCCGGTCTCCGCCGCGCCGGACCTCGCCCCGTCGCGGTCGATGGAGGACCACGTGTCGTCGCTGTGGGGGACGTTGACCCGGACGTTCGAGGACGCCGATTCGGCGGGGTCGACGATCATCGCCGTCCCGAACCCGCACGTCGTCCCCGGCGGCCGCTTCCGCGAGATGTACTACTGGGACAGCTACTTCACCGCGGAGGGGCTGGCGGCGGCCGGCCGAACCGACCTGATCAGGGGAATGGTCGGGAACATCGCGTCGCTCCTGGACCGCTTCGAGTTCGTCCCGCTCGGGAACCGAGCCTACTACGACAGCCGGTCGCAGGTCCCGCTGTTCTACCGCATGCTCCGCGTGTTGGAGCGCGAGGAGGGGTTCGACGCCGTCGCCCCCCACGTGGAGGCGCTCCGGACGGAACACGAGTTCTGGATGGACGGGTCCGACCGCGTTGTCGGCGACCGCGACACCGACGGAGCCGCGGCGTACCGCCGAGTCGTCGGGGTCGCGGACGACACGGTCCTCAACCGGTACTGGGACGACCGCGCTCGCCCGCGACCCGAGTCCTATCACGAGGACCGTCGCCTCGCCGACCGGGTCCCTGTCGACGAACGGCCCGACCTGTTCCGGGACGTCCGCGCCGCCTGCGAGTCCGGGTGGGATTTCAGCTCCCGGTGGCTGGCGGGCGACGACCTCACCACGATCCGGACGACCGATCTGGTGCCGGTCGATCTCAACGCCGTCCTCTTCGGCGTGGAGACCGCCCTCGCGGAGTGGCTCCCGCGCGTCGGGCAGCCGGACGCCGGCGAGCGGTACGCCGACCTGGCCGCGGACCGCCGCGAGGCGATCAACCGGTACTTTTGGGACCCGGACGCCGGCTTCTACGTCGACTACTCGTGGGTCGACGAGCGCCGGAGCGACCGGCTCACCCTCGCCGCCGTCGCGCCGCTGTTCACCGGGGCCGCGACCGAGGACCGGGCGGCGGCGGTCGCCGACCGGCTCCGACGGGACTTCCTCCGGCCCGGCGGACTGGTGACGACGCTCGAAGACACCGGCGAGCAGTGGGACGCACCGAGCGGCTGGGCGCCCCTCCACTGGATGGCCGTCACCGGGCTGCGCCGGTACGGCCACGACGCCCTGGCCGACGAGATCGCGAACCGCTGGGTCGACCTCGCGCGGAGCTCCTTCGAGGAGACCGGCCGCATGGCGGAGAAGTACGACGTTCGCTCGGCCGGCGAGACGGCCGATCTGGGAGAGTACGACCCGCAGTACGGGTTCGGCTGGACGAACGGCGTCGTCACGGCGCTGTCGGCCGAGCGGTAGCGGTCGGCCGGGGCGCCGCCGGACTCGCCGCGTCGCGCTTCTGAACGCTTATCCCCGACGACCGACTTCGATCGGGTATGAGTGACGACGATGCCGTCGATGTCGAGTCCCCCGACGCCGAGGGCGACGCGGCGAGAGCGAACGGCACGGCGGAGGCGACCGCCGAGGAACGGAGCGACGGCTCGGCTGACGGCGAGTCGGCGGACGGCGAGCCGACCGACCCCGACGCCCGCCGGGACGAGGAGGCGCTCGCCGCGGCCGTCGCCGAGCACGACGAGGCGCTCGCGCGGGAGGTCGCGGCGCTGGAGTCGGACCTCGCCGAGACCCGGGAGGCGCTCCGCGAGCGCGACGAGGAGGTCGAGGAGCTGACGAGCAAGCTCGCCCGCGTGAAGGCGGACTTCAGCAACTACAAAGAGCGCGCGAAGCGGAAGCAAGAGGAGATCCGCGAGCGCGCCTCAGAGGGGCTCGTCGAGCGGCTCGCGCCCGTCAGGAACGACCTCCTGCGCGCGCTCGACCAGGACGAAGGGAGTGAACTCCGTCCGGGCGTCGAGTCGACGCTGGAGAAGTTCGACGAGGTGCTCGCCGACGAGGGCGTCAAGTCGATAGAGCCGGAGCCGGGCGAGGAAGTCGACCCCGCGCGCCATCAGGTGATGGTCCGCGTCGACAGCGACCGTCCGGAGGGGACGATCCACGAGGTGTACGAGCCGGGCTACGAGATGGGCGACCGCGTGCTGAGCGAGGCAAAGGTGACCGTGAGCGACGGCGACGGCGAGTAGGGCGACGGCGAGCAGTGCGAATCGTTTCTCACGAGCGATCCGTCGGTCCGGGTCAGGACCGAACCGTCGTCTCGTAGGCGTCGACGAGTTCGTCGAGTCCCGCGTTCGGCTCGGCCGCGTGCGGGACCGACAGCGGCGACACCGAGACCTCGCCGTCGACGACGGCCCGTCGGTCGGTCCCGACGGGGTCCGGCACGTCGCCGTCGTTCATCCGGTCCCAGATCGGGTCGGAGAAGCCGACGCGGCCGTCCCCGTTCCGCTCCGCGCGCATCCCGTACCACGTCGAGGGCGTCGTGACGCGGAGCGGCGCGCGGTCCGCGTCCGCGATGGGGGCGTTGACGTTGAGGTAGTCCGCGCGCTCGAACACCCCGGCGCCGAGCGCCTCGTCGACGAGGAACCGCGTCGCGCGGACCGCGTGCGCGAAGTCGTCGGTCTCGAACTCGCGTTTCCACCAGTCGTCGCCGCCGGGCACGTACATCGAGGTCGCGACCCCGGGAACCCCGAAGAACGCCGCCTCGACCGCCGCCGAGACCGTCCCTGACCGGCCGAGCGTGTACGCCCCGAGGTTCGCGCCCTCGTTACAGCCGGCGACGACCAGGTCCGCGTCGGGGACGAGCTCGTCGAGTCCCGCGACGACGCAGTCCACGGGAGTCCCGTCGACTGCGTACCCCAACTCGTGGTCGTCGACGGCGACGTCGGCCGAGAGGCGGCGACCGACCGAGGACTGGTCGTCGGCCGGCGCGACGACGGTCACCGCGTACTCGGCCGCGAGCGCGTCGTAGAGGGCTCGCAGCCCCGCGGCGTCGACGCCGTCGTCGTTGGTCAACAGGATCCGGTCGACGCTCATACCCGTTCCACGGACGAGCCGGGCAAAAGTCCACCGTCGGTGGAGGGGGAGCGCGACGCGACCGGAGCAGCCGGAGACTCCGAGCCGAACGGAAAAGCACACGTATCGCCGGGGCGACCGTCCGGTATGGGATTCGGGGACACCGCCAAGAAGATCCAGACGCTCGCCGACCGTGCGGAGCGAACCTACAAGAAGATCAACGAGCTCCGAGAGGAGGTCGAGGAGACGCAGACGACCGTGATCGACACCTCGGAGCGCGTCAAGGGGCTCGAAAACGAGATGGCCGAACAGCGGGCCGTCCTCGACGCCGTCGCCGAAGAGGTCGGCGTCGACTTGGAGCGCGTGAGCACCGAGGCGCACATCACGGACGCGGAAGCGACGGCCGCCGCCGCGAGCGATAACGCCGACGAAACGGACTCTGACTCCGAATCGACCGACGACGAAGTGACCGGCGACGAAGACGCCGCTTAATCGTCGCTGGCAGCCGCGTCCGCCCGCGAGACCACGTCCGCGGGAACGCCGGCGACGGTCGCGCCCGGGGGTACGTCCTCCGCGACGAGCGAGTTCGCGGCGACGCGCGCCCCCTCGCCGACCGTGACGCCGGGGAGCACGACCGCGCCAGCGCCGATCATCGCCTCGTCCTCGACGACCACGTCGCCGAGCCGGTACTCCTCGTGGAGAAACTCGTGGCACAGCAGCGTGGCGTCGTACCCGATTATCGCGTCGTCGCCGACGCGGATCCGCTCGGGCCAGAACACGTCCGGCGTCGACTCCAACCCCCACGCGACGCCCGTCCCGACCGTGACGCCAATCTGCCGCAGCAGCCAGTTCTTCAGCCGGAGGCTCGGACAGATCCGCGCGAGGACGATCACCACGTAGTTGCGCACGACTGCGAGCGGCGACTTCGCGTCCGGCCACGACCACAGGGAGTTGCGCGCTCCCGGCGTCGGGAACCGTTCGAGGCGGTCGCTCCGGGCCGGATCGGCGCGCGTCGCGTCCGAATCGTCGCGCGTCGCGGCCGCGTCGTCGTCTGTCACGTCACGCCGTTCGGACGGCGAGAATAAAAGGGTCGCTCCCGGTCTCCGGTCTCGACGGTTCGGAGGGCGACCGCGGCCCGGCGGACCTGCGCTCTCAGCTTCGCAGCTCGTCCATGTGCTCGATCCGGCGCTCCACGAGGGCCGCCGTGCCGATGTCGTGGCGGATCCGGACGCGGTCGCCCGCGGCCGCCAGCGCGTCTTCCGCCTGCGTTTCGGCGGCCGCGATGGAGTCGCCGCGGCCGACGACCGCGAACGCCCGCGAGGTGGTGGTGTACAGTCGGCCGTCGCGCTCGTCGACGCTCGCGTAGTAGAGGAGCGCGTCGCCCGCGCTCTCCTCGTCGACCGCGATCTCGGCGCCCGCGTCGGGGTCGGTCGGGTAGCCGTCGGGCACCGCGTACTTACAGACGGTCGCCTCGCCAGAGAAGGAGAGTTCGGGAAGCGACTCGCCGTCGCGCGCGGCGGCGAGTACGTCGACGAACGGCGTGTCGAGGACGGGCAGCGTGTTCATCGCCTCCGGGTCGCCGAAGCGCGCGTTGAACTCGACGACCTTCGGTCCCTCGTCGGTGAGCATGAACTGCCCGTAGAGCACGCCCTTGTAGTCGGGGAGCGCGTCGACGACCGCGTCCAGTACGTCGACAGCGGCGTCGTAGTCGCCCTCGGCCATGAACGGCAGTGAGAAGCCGGTGTCCGTGTACGAACCCATCCCGCCGGTGTTCGGTCCCTCGTCGCCCTCGTAGGCGCGCTTGTGGTCCTGGACCGCGGGCGTCGTCCGGACGTCGCCGTTCGCGACGAACGCCTGAATCGTGAACTCCTCGCCGACGAGCCGCTCTTCGAGGACGACGCGGTCGTAGTCGGAGTCGCGGAGGTACGCCTTCGCCTCCTCGGCGGTCACCTGATCGCCGATCACCTTCACGCCCTTGCCGCCGGTGAGTCCGGCGGGCTTCACCGCGAGGTCGCCGTCGTAGCCGTCGATGTACTCGCAGGCGGCCTCGATGTCGTCGAACACCGCGTAGTCGGGGCAGCCGGGGATCGCGTTCTCCTCCATGAACTCCCGCTGGTACGCCTTGTCGGTCTCCAAGCGCGCTTCCTCCGCCCGCGGGCCGAACGCGTAGACGCCGGCGTCGTCGAGCGCGTCCGCGACTCCGGCCTCCAGCGCCGATTCGGGGCCGATGACCGCCAGGTTCGCGCCGACGGCGGTCGCGTAGTCGGCGACCGCCTCGGCATCCGTCTCCTCTATCGCCTCGAACCCGTCCGCGAGCCGTCGGATCCCCGGGTTCCGGACGCTCGCGCAGGCGTACAGCGCGCAGTCGTCCGCCACCGCGCGGGCGATCGCGTGTTCGCGGCCGCCGCCCCCCACCAGGAGTACGGTCTCCGTCATGCCCGACGGGTGTCCGCACGGTAGTGTAAACCTTACTCTCTGTTCGGACTGATGTATGCTTATTCGTGGATACCCATCGGGGTCGCGGCGGCGATAGCGGCGGCGTCCGTCCCGGTGCGGACGCCTTTTGCCCCGCCGGGCCGAACCGGGCGTATGTCACAGCCGACCGAGCGGAACCGCCTCGACGGGGAGGCGAGTCCCTATCTCCAACAGCACGCCGACAACCCCGTCAACTGGCAGCCGTGGGGCGACGAGGCGTTCGAGCGCGCCCGCGAACACGACGTGCCCGTGTTCGTCTCCATCGGCTACTCCTCGTGTCACTGGTGTCACGTCATGGCCGAGGAGAGCTTCGAGGACGAGGCGGTCGCGGAGGTGGTGAACGAGTCGTTCGTCCCGGTCAAGGTCGACCGCGAGGAGCGCCCCGACGTCGACAGCACGTTCATGACCGTCTGCCAGCTCGTCACCGGCGGCGGCGGGTGGCCGCTCTCGGCGTGGTGCGACGCCCGAGGGCAAGCCGTTCTACGTCGGGACCTACTTCCCGCCCGAGCCGCGCCGGAACCAGCCCGGCTTCCGCGACCTCTGTGAACGCATCGCCGACTCCTGGAGCGACCCGGAGCAGCGCGAGGAGATGAAGCGGCGCGCCGACCAGTGGACCGAGAGCGCGCGCGACGAACTGGAGTCGGTGCCGACGCCGGACGCGACGGACCCGGACGGGGAGGGCGCCGCCTCGCCGCCGGGCGACGACCTGCTCGACACGGCCGCCGCGGCGGCCCTGCGCGGCTACGACGAGGAACACGGCGGCTTCGGGAGCGGCGGCGCGAAGTTCCCGATGCCCGGCCGGATCGACCTCCTCATGCGAGCGTACGCGCGGAGCGGCCGCGACGCGCTTCTGTCGGCCGCGACGGGGACCCTCGACGGGATGGCCAACGGCGGGATGTACGACCAGATCGGCGGGGGGTTCCACCGCTACGCGGTCGACCGCGAGTGGACGGTCCCCCACTTCGAGAAGATGCTGTACGACAACGCCGAACTGCCGATGGCCTACCTCGACGGCTACCGGCTCTCGGGCGATCCCGCGTACGCCCGGGTCGCGAGCGAGTCGCTCGCGTTCCTCGACCGCGAGTTGCGCCACGAGGACGGCGGCTTCTTCAGCACCCTCGACGCGCGGAGCCGACCGCCCGCGAGCCGCCGGGGCGAAGACGAGAGTGAATCCGCCGAGGACGAGGACGTCGAGGGCGCCTTCTACGTCTGGACCCCCGAGGAGGTCGACGCCGTCCTCGACGAGCCGGCGGCGTCGCTGGCGAAGGACCGGTACGGGATCCGGCCCGGGGCAACTTCGAGCGCGGCACGACCGTTCCGACGATAGCCGCGTCGGTCGAGGAACTGGCCGCGGACCGCGACCTCTCGCCCGAGGAGATTCGGGAGACGCTGACCGAGGCGCGTACGGCGCTGTTCGACGCCCGGGAGTCGCGGCCGCGACCCGCCCGCGACGAGAAAGTGCTGGCCTCGTGGAACGGGCGGGCCGTCTCCGCGTCCGCGAGGGCCGGGGGGACCCTCGGCGAGCCGTACGCCGAAATCGCGCGGGAGGCGCTCGACTTCTGTCGCGACCGCCTCTACGACGCCGACGCGGAGACCGGCGCGCTCGCGCGTCGCTGGCTCGGCGGCGACGTGCGCGGGCCGGGGTACCTCGACGACTACGCGTTCCTCGCGCGCGGCGCGCTCGACGTCTACACCGCGACCGGCGACCCGGAGCCGCTCGGGTTCGCGCTGGAGCTGGCCGACGACCTCGTCGACGAGTTCTACGACGCCGACGACGGGACGATCTACTTCACGCGAGATCTGGACGACGAGGGGGGCGCGGAGGGCGGCGAGGGCGCCGAGACCACGGATGCCGGCCCCCTCATCGCGCGACCGCAGGAGTTCACCGACCGCTCGACGCCGTCGAGCCTCGGCGTCGCGGCCGAGACGCTCGCGCTCCTCGACGGGTTCCGAACCGACGGGGAGTTCCGGGAGATCGCGGAGCGAGTCGTGACGACCCACGCCGATCGGATCCGCGGGGGGCCGCTGGAACACGCCTCGCTCGTCCGGGCGGCCGACCTGGTCGAGACCGGCGGTATCGAGGTGACGATCGCCGCCGACGAGGTGCCCGGCGAGTGGCGCGAGACGCTCGGCGAACGGTACCTCCCGGGTGCCCTCGTCGCGCCGCGTCCGGCCACGGCGGCGGGACTCGACGAGTGGCTCGACCGACTCGGGATGGCAGAGGCCCCGCCGATCTGGGCGGACCGGGACGCGACCGACGGCGAACCGACCGCCTACGTCTGTCAGGGGTTCACCTGCTCGCCGCCGCGGACCGACCTCGACGCCGCGCTCGGCTGGCTCGGCGGCGACGAGTGACCGCGGCGCCGACCGAGAGCCGGAACCGTTTAGCCGCCTCGGGGCGGTGATTCCAGGCGTGTACGACTTCGTCGTCGTCGGAGCCGGGCCGGCCGGGTCGCGGTTCGCGCGCCGGGCCGCCGAGGCGGGTCGCGAGGTCCTCCTCTTGGAGTCGGGGACCGTCGGGAAGCCGCTGGCCTGCTCCGGGCACGTCTCGACGGATATCTGGGAGTACGTCGACGGCGACGCACCGGACCGGCTCCGACAGAACCGAGTCTTCGGCGCGCGGTTCCACGTCGGCGGGCCGGACTCCGCCGCCTACCCGTTCTACAAGCGGGAGCCGGTGTCGAACGTGATCGACCGCGTCGGACTCGACCGGACGCTGGCGGACCTCGCCGAAGCGGCGGGCGCGGACCTCCGCGAGGGCCACACCGTCGTCTCGGTCGACGAGCGCGACGACCGGGTCGCGGTCGAGGCCAGCCTCGCGGACGGCGACACAGAGCGGTTCGAGGCCCGGATGGTCGCCGGCTGCGACGGTCCCACGTCGCGCGTCCGGCGGTCGCTCGATCTCCCCGAGCCGGGCGAACTGCTTCACGGCGTCCTCGCGTTCGACGAGGAGTCGGACGCGGGCGACTACGTCGACGTCCACCTCACCGCGCCGACGTTCTTCGCGTGGCGGATCCCGCGCGGCGACGCGGGCGTCGAGTACGGGCTGGCGGCCCCGCCGAGCGAGGATGTCTCCGCCGGGTTCGACCGGCTCACCGACGCGTACGGCGCGACTACGGACCACCGCTGCTCGGGCGCTATCCCGGTGGGACCGCCGGCGTCGACGACGAGCGACCGCGGCTTCCTGATAGGCGACGCCGCCGCGCAGACGAAGCCGTTCACCGGCGGCGGCATCCTCTACGGGATGCGCGCGGCCGACGTCGCCGCGGCCGCCATCGACCCGCGCGACCCGGCGACGCTCGCCGACTACGAGTCCGGATGGCGCGAGGAGCTGGCCACGGAGATCCGTCTCGGAAAGGCGATCCGACGGTGTTACTCGCTGCCGGAACCGGTCCAACGAGTCGGGCTGCGGGCGCTGTCCGGCGAGATCGGCGTCCACATGGACGAGCCGTCCTCGTTCTTCTCGCCATCGAACCTCCGAGCGCTGTTCTCGCGGGGCGACCCGCCCGAGTGAGAAGGGACGCGTGACGACGGGCGGGTCGCGGCCGCGGAAACGGAATCCGTCCGGTGCGCGCCGCTACTCTTCGACGACGTTCGCGAACGAGACGTTCTCGCGGACGCTCGTGATCTCGACGGTCGGCTCCTCGCCGGGTTCGGCGTCGGGGACGATGACGACGTAGCCGCGTTCGATCTTCGCGATCCCGTCGCCTTTGTCGCCGAGCGTCTCGATCGTCACGTCGCGGACCTCTCCCTCAGAGACGGGCGGATCGGGCTGGACGGCGCCGGCGGCACCGCGAGAGGTGGGGCGTTTCCCGTCCTCGGACGGGGTTCCGGTCGAGGCGCCGTCGCCGTCGGAAACAGACGCGCCGCCGTCTGCGTTAGACGCCGACTCCCCCTCCTCGGGTCCGGCGCGGTCCAGGACGGCGATTCGGTACGTCTCGCCGACGCTGACGCTACCGTGTTCGATCTCAGAGGCGGGAACGGTGACAACATACTCGTCGCCCCGAGACTCCACTCGGCCCGTGTACAGACACGCGAGAGAATCAGTGATTTCGACCATGGCCGCCCATTGCGCGTACGGGGATGAAAAGCCACCTGTTCGGGGCGTGCTGCGTGCGAAGGTAAACGTTTACCCTGTTCCGAATGAACCGGGGTCGTATGAGCCGAAACTACGAGTCGCTCCACGACCCGAACGCGGAGTACACGATGCGAGAGCTCTCCGCCGAGACGATGGGGACCACCGGGACGCGCGGCGGCGGCCGCGACGTCGAGATCACGGACGTTCAGACGACGATGGTCGACGGGAACTTCCCGTGGACGCTCGTCCGCGTCTACACCGACGCCGGCGTCGTCGGCACCGGCGAGGCGTACTGGGGCGCCGGCGTGCCCGAACTCGTCGAGCGCATGAAGCCGTTCGTCGTCGGCGAGAACCCGCTCGACATCGACCGCCTCTACGAGCACCTGATCCAGAAGATGTCCGGCGAAGGCTCCGTCGAGGGCGTCACCGTCACGGCCATCTCCGGTATCGAGGTCGCGCTCCACGACCTCGCCGGCAAGATCCTCGACGTGCCCGCCTACCAGCTGCTCGGCGGGAAGTACCGCGACAAGATGCGCGTCTACTGCGACTGCCACACCGAGGAGGAGGCGGACCCCGAGGCCTGCGCGGACGAGGCCGAGCGCGTCGTCGACGAGCTGGGCTACGACGCCCTGAAGTTCGACCTCGACGTCCCCTCGGGCTTCGAGAAGGACCGCGCGAACCGCCACCTCCGGCCCGGCGAGATCCGCCACAAGGCGGAGATCGTCGAGAAGGTCACCGAGCGCGTGAAGGACAAGGCCGACGTCTCCTTCGACTGCCACTGGACGTTCTCGGGCGGCTCCGCGAAGCGTCTCGCGGACGCCATCGAGGAGTACGACGTGTGGTGGCTCGAAGACCCAGTCCCGCCGGAGAACCTCGAAGTACAGGAGGAGGTCACGAAGAACACGACTACGCCGATCACGGTCGGCGAGAACCGCTACCGCGTCACCGAACTGCGTCGCCTCATTGAGAACCAGGCGGTCGACATCGTCGCGCCGGACCTGCCGAAGGTCGGCGGCATGCGCGAGACCCGCAAGATCGCGGACGTGGCGAACCAGTACTACGTCCCCGTCGCGATCGGCACAACGTCGCCTCACCGGTCGCGACGATGGCGGCGGCCCACGTCGGCACCTCCATCCCGAACTCGCTCGCGATCGAGTACCATTCCTACGAGCTCGGCTGGTGGGAGGACCTCGTCGAGGAGGACGTCATCGAGGACGGATACATCGAGGTGCCGGAGAAGCCCGGTCTCGGCGTCACGCTCGACATGGACACCGTCGAGGAGCACATGGTCGAGGGCGAGACGTTGTTCGACTGAGCGAAGCGAAGTCGAATTCGATAGGCGAGCAAAGCGAGCCTATCGGTGTTTGACGAGGCGTAAGCCGAAGTCAAGCGCGAAATTCTTTGATTTTCGCAGTTCGATCTGGCTTACGCCGGATCGAGCAGGTGAGTCGCAGCGCGAACGGAGTGAGCGATCGTCTCACCGTGTTCGACGAAGCGTAGCTTCGTCGGGCAAGCGAATCTCTGATTCGCGCTGTTCGACTGAGCGGGGCGCCTCCATCGCCGATTACGTGAATGAGCATTTATTTTACCAGTCCCCACAGAAGAACGTATCATGTCGTCCCCTGACGATAGCGAGCCCTCCCAAGTAGCGATCCGGGCAAAACAGACCGGGCAATCCCTGTACTCGCGCGTATACAATTCGCTGATCACGGGCGTCGCGATCATGATTCCCGTCGTCGTGACGCTGTACATCGTCAGTATCGCGATCGGGTTCGTTCGGAACGCACTGGACCCGCTCATTCAGGTTCTGCGGTGGGCCGGTCTCATCCAACGCATCGAGTCGGGCGGATTCGTCCAGCTGCTCATCGAGATCGGGATCTACGCCGACGTCGTGGCGTTCGTCTCCGAGCTCATCGCGATCGCGGTCCTCGTGCTCGTCATCGCCGTCGTCGGGGTTGTGGGACGCAATCGCTACGGGCAGCGGGTCGTGGACGTCTTCGATCTGATGGTGTCTTCGATCCCGGGCGTCGGAACGGTGTACAAGAGCTTCCGGCGGATGGGGGACGTGGTTCTCGACGAACAGGACGACAAGTTTCAGGAGGTGAAGCTCGTCCAGTGTTTCGACGAGGACGTCTACGTGCTCGGGTTCAAGACCGGCGAGGCGCCGGTGACGATCGAAGAGTCAACCGGTCACGAGGAGATGGTCTCGATGTTCCTGCCGTTGGCGCCGAACCCGGTGACCGGTGGGCTGTTGACGTACATTCCTCAGTCGGACGTGTATGAGATAGACATGACCATCGAGGAGGGAATTCAGAGCGTCCTCACGAGCGGTGTCGCGACCGACCAAGGAGCCTCGGGGACCCTCAACATCAGCCTCGAAGAGCTACAGAACTCACAGCGGTACCAGAACATTCGCAACGCGGTGGGTACGACCGACTACGACACTGACGACACGGAGTGACGTCTTGCGGGCGCTGGACCACGCGGGTCGCCAGTACTCGGCGACCAGCGCCCATCCGTTTCTGCGGATTTCGACGGGACCGCGTCGTCCGACGAAGCCGCGCTTCGTCGAACTCGATAGCCGACCGCGTCAGGCGTTCTTCGCCACTCGGTCGATCCGGATCGGTTCCAACCCGCGGCGGTCGAGTTCAGCCTCGATCTCCCGCATCCGGGGTTCAATCGCGTCCGGCTCGTGGCTGTCGGTCCCGACGGTCACGCCGACGTCGGCGTCGGCGAGGCGGTCGAGGAACGCGGGCGCCGGGTGGAACTCCCCGTAGTCGCCGAGCAGTCGTCCGGCGTTGATCTCCGGCACGGTCCGCGAGTCTCGAAACGCCTCGGCGACCGCCGCGTAGTGGTCCTCGGTCGCGAACCCGCGGAGGTGGGGGTTCCGCTCGATCAGGTCCGGGTGCGCGGCGATCGCGAACAGCTCCGACTCGATCAAGGCGACCAGCGTCTCGAAGTACCGGTCGACCAGCTCTCGCCGCTCGGACTCCGGCTTGTCAGCGAAGTGCGAGCGCGTGTGGACGTTCGCCCCGTCGAGCTCGTGGACGCTGCCGACGGCGTAGTCGAAGCCCGCGTCGTCGAGGAACGCCGCGATCGCGTCCTCGTGAACGGGGTCGTAGTCCATCTCGACGGCGTCGAACACGTCGACGTCGGCGTCCTCGCGGACCGCCTCGATCGCCTCGCGGCGCCGCTCGTAGGTCAGGTCCAAGTTGAACCCGAACGCGCGCTTGTGACGGCGCGCGTTCGACTCCGGCGAGACGTTACAGTGGTCGGCGAAGCCGATCCCGTCGAGTCCGGCGTCGGCCGCCGCGTCGACCATCCAGCGCAGGAACGCCCCGTCCGAGTAGTTTGTGTGGGCGTGGTAGTCGTACACAGTCCGGCTTCGGGCCGGGTCGACTCGAAGGTTCGGGTCGGGCGGGAGGGGTTGACACGCCGCGTCCCACTCCCGTCGGCAGCGGAGTCGGTCGCCTCACCGCCCCTCGCCGACGAGCGCGTTCACCGAGATGACGAGGAACGCGACCCCCGCCATCCCGGCGATGACGAGGAACGACGCCCCCCAGCCGAACAGGTCCGCGACGAGTCCGACGCCGACGGACCCGGCCGAACCGATCACGGTGTAGACGGTCCGGATCAGGCCGAAGCCGGCCCCCCGCTCCGAGTCGCCGAGGGCGTCCATGAACCGCGGGTCGATCGCCGAGAAGAAACTCGACCCGAGTCCGGCGAGGAACACGACGACCCCGAGCGCGACGACCTCGGGAAGCGCCGGCAGCCCGACCGCGACCGGAAGTCGGACGAGGTCGGGGAGCGCGACCAGCCCGGCGAGACCGAGCGCCCCGCCGAGGAGGGAGGCGGCGATGCTCGCGTCGCGACCGACGCGATCCGAGAGCCGACCGAGTCCGACCTGCGCCCCGGCGCGGACGACGAAGAACGCGGAGAAGACCCCGCCGGCGAACGCGGGCGTGTACTCCCGCAACTCGACGAGGAACGTCGGGAGAAAGGAGATGACGCCCTGCGCGACGTACGTGCCGAGCGTCGCGACCGCGAGCGGGACGAGGATCTCGCGGCGGCCGACCAGTTCGAGCAGCGGCCCGATCCGGAGCCGCTCCGACATCGGCTGGTCCGGGCGCCGCGGCTCGGTGGGCCGGACGCGCCGCGCGAACAGAACGAAGATCGGAACGCCGACGACCGCGGCCAGCGCGACGCCGGGGCGCCACCCGTAGCGGAACCCGACCCAGGTCGCGGCGACCGGCGCGACCAGCCCCGCCAGCGGGCCGCCCAGCGAGTGAAGCCCGACCGCGGTGCCGAGGTCGTCGAACGTCCGCGAGAGCAGCGTGGTCGCCACCGCGTAGTGAAGTCCCGCCGCGAGTCCGAGGAGGACCGCCGCCAGCACGAACGCGGGAAAGACCGGAACGACGGCGAGCAGGAGGCTCATCGCGGTCGTTCCCCCGACCGCGACGAGGATGACCCGGCGCTCGCCGTACCGGTCCGCGAAGATTCCGCTCGGGAACTGCGAGAGCCCGTAGGCGAACCACATGCCGGAGAGCGCGACCCCGACCGCGGTGTTCGAGACCCCGAAGTCGTCGATGATAAGGGGAACGACCGGGCTGATCGCCAGCCGAGCGAAGTACGTCACGAAGAAGGCGAGCATACACAGCGTCAACACCGTATGGCGGTAGCGCCAGTTCACGCCGACCGCCCCCTCCGCGCCGTCGGAATCGACCGGGTCGTCGTCGCGGACGCTCGCGACACCGTGGCGTCGAGCGCGCGGTTCACGTCTCGTCTCCGCCGTCGCGCGCGGCCCGTATAAACCGTCGTCTCCCGGAGAGCGGTCGGGGGTTCACTCCCGGTCCGCGGCGCACTCTTGGTCCGCGGCGCACTCCCGGTCCGCGACGGCCGCGCCGGTCCGAATCAACGCCGAGGTCATCCGTCGAAGGTCCCCGCCGTCAGGTAGCGCTCGCCGCTGTCCCAGAAGACGGTGACGACGAGGGGTTTCTCGCCCGCGAACGCGCCGCTCTCGCGCAGCTCGGCCGCGACGTCCTTCGCGGCGAGGTTCGAGGCGCCCGACGACTGCCCGACCAGGATCCCCTCCTCGCGAGCGAGGCGGCGGCACTCGGTCTCGGCGTCAGCGAGTTCGACGGTATGGACCTCGTCTATCAGATCCACGTCGAGGTTCGGCGCGACGAACCCCGGTCCCATCCCCTGAAAGCCGTCGTTTCCCGCGGGACCGCCGGAGAGGACGGCGTTGTCCGCCGGCTCGACCGCGTCGATCCGGACGTCCGGGAACGCCTCGCGCAGTCGGCGGCCGATGCCGGAGAGCGTGCCACCGGTGCCGACGCCGGCAACGAACGCGTCGACGGTCCGGTCGCCGACCTGATCGACTATTTCCGGGCCGGTCGTCTCGTAGTGCGCGCGGGGGTTCGCGGGGTTCTCGAACTGTCGGAGCTGGACGGTGTCCGGGTCTGCTTCGAGTTCGTCGGCGCGCTCCTTCGCGTCCGAGATGTCGCCGTCGACGAGCTCGACGGTCGCGCCGTACGCCTTGATCAGCCGGCGGCGCTCGATCGACTTCCCCTCGGGGATGACGAGGGTCACGTCGTAGCCGCGCGCCGCGCCGACCATCGCGAGGCCGATGCCGGTGTTGCCCGAGGTGGGTTCGACGATGCGGTCGCCCGGCTCGATCTCGCCCGCCTCCTCGGCCGCTTCGACCATGTACAGCGCGGGGCGGTCCTTGGCCGAGCCGCCCGGGTTGCGGGACTCGACTTTCGCCGCCACCGTGGTTCCCGCGGGCGCGTCGACCCGCACCAGCGGCGAGCCGAGCGTCGACAGGATGTCGTCGTCCATTAGCCGACACGAGGCGGCCGCGACCCAAAGGCCCCGTGGACTCCGGCAATCGATGTCGGCCGCGAGGGGTGAATCCGTTTATAATGGCCCTGTTGAAATCCTCTTCTTTAGATATATTCACGCCTGAAACAGCCGGTCGGTGAGAACTGCGTAGTTAGCGTACATTCTAAACCAATAAACAAATTTAACAGCTGTTACAATGTTCGTTTATGAGTCTACTTAATCGACGACCGTTGGGGGTTGTGATTATTGCAGTCTGGACTGGATTACTTGGGCTCGCAAGTCTTGTACTGTCAATTCCGGGATCACTAACGCATCTCCCTGTCGGGCTCCTCTACTTAGCTGGTTCCTATGGGATGTGGCAACAGACTAAGCGAGGTGTGAGTATCCTCATCGTAGCATGGGTCGTAGGAGCAGTTCAATCCACGATTGTCCGGGGGAACCCGCTTGTATTTGTAGGAGTTATACTCGTCTCCGGATACCTGTACTACCGGAGAGAAGAGTTCCAAGCCTGAAGAGCGTCGTGAACTCTCCCCATCCATCGAGATATTAGTATCCTGTACTGACCACATCAAATCAGAATATATCGCTTTCTGAGGATTTCAACAGAGCCTTTATAAACAAACGGGCGAACGCCGAGGCAGACGCGGTGGCGCGCGCCTCCGAGTGGCCGCCCTTGGCGGCCACGAGGAGCGCGTGCGAGGGAGTCGGCCGACCGGAGCGAAGCGACGGGAGGCCGACGAGGCTGGGGAGGCGTGAGGTGCCGTGCGGTCGCGGTCGGGCGGGACTCGAAGGGGCGGGCGCGAGGCGGGCGCAGGCGAAGGTAGGACCGCAGCGAGTGAGCGGAGCGAACGAGCGAGGACCGCCCCGAGCGTGCGCCCGCCTCGCGCCCGGGGCTTCGGGATGGTTGGCGACAGCGGTGTCGATCGCGTATCGCCGAGCGCCCGGGGCTTCGACGGTGTTCGTGACAAGTTATGAGTTAAGAACAGTCGGACCGACGCAATTCCGGACTACGGGAACAGTTCCGTCGTAGACGACCCGAACTTCGTATTGCCACCGACGCGCCGTTTACGTGCCTCCGTGACCTACGACTCCCTATGACGCTCGAAACGCTCGCGCCCGCCGACGACCTCGGCGCGGACGCGTTCGACGATTCCGTGATAGAAGCGCTCGCGGCCGATGACTACGTTTTCAAAGTGTGGGGCGGCGACTGGTGCGGCGACTGCCAGCGACAGCTCCCCGAGTTCGGCGCCGCGCTCGCGGCCGCCGGCGTCCCCGACGACCGGATCGAGGCGTTCCCGGTGACGAAGGGACCGACCGGCAAGGAGGGCGAGCTGGTCGAGGAGTACGACATCGAACTGATCCCGACGGTCGTCGTCGAGTCGCCCGACGGCGAGGAGCTCGCGCGGTTCGTCGAGGAGGAGGACGTCTCCATCGCAGAGTACCTCGCGGACCGGCTCGCGGACGTCGAAGCGACGGCCTGAGTCGGGTTCCGACGGTCAGTCAGCTTCTGACGGCCAGTCAGCTTCTGACGGTCAACCGTCTTCCGCGTTCACGTCGCCGGCGTAGTAGAGGCCGGCCAGTATGACGCCCATCGTGACCGCGAACGCCGTCGTCGACGTGTCGAGGAGGACGCCGACCGCGAGTACCGATACCGTCACCACCACGCCGGCGAGGAGGGCGTAGCGCAGCCGGGAGAGGCCGCGCGCCCAGTCGTCGGCCCGGCGGTACAACTGTCGGGGACCGTCCATACCTCCTCCTGTCGGACGCGAAGCAAGTACCTTCGGGTGAGTGCGGGACTGTTCAGGGCGAGCGCTCAAGTCGGTTCGGCGCCGATTCGGCGTATGGCACGCGTCACGGTCTGGAACGAGCACCGACACGAGCGCGAGAGCGACATCGTCGCCGAGGTGTACCCCGACGGGATCCACGCCGTCGTCGCGGACGCCCTCCGCGAGGGCGGCCACGAGGTCCGCACCGCCACGCTCGACGAGGGTCCGGAACACGGGCTGACCGAGGCGGTCTTAGACGACACGGACGTGCTCGTCTGGTGGGGCCACGCCGCCCACGACGAGGTGCGCGACGCGGTCGTCGACCGCGTCCACGAGCGCGTCCTCGACGGGACGGGCCTGATCGTCCTCCACTCCGCGCACTACTCGAAGATATTCAAGCGGCTGATGGGGACCAGCTGCTCGCTGAAGTGGCGCGAGGCCGCCGAGCGCGAGCGGCTGTGGACGGTCGAGCCGAGCCACCCGATCGCCGACGGGATCGGGGAGTCGATCGAACTCGACGAGGCCGAGATGTACGGCGAGCGCTTCGATATTCCCGCGCCCGACACGCTCGTGTTCACCTCCTGGTTCGAGGGCGGCGAGACGTTCCGCTCCGGGTGCTGTTACCGCCGCGGGAGCGGGAAGGTGTTCTACTTCCGCCCGGGCCACGAGACGTACCCGATCTACTACGACGAGGACGTTCGGCAGGTCCTCCGGAACGCGGTCGACTGGGCGGAACCGGGTGACGGACCGACGCCCGAGTTCGGCAACGCCGACCCGATCGAAGACATCGACACGAGCGACAATCGGACGGTTCACTAATCGGAGGTGACGGTTTAGGGGGTAGTTGGCGTCGGATCGACCGCGAACACTTCCAAAGCCCCAGTCACTCGTTTATAAATAGTCGACTGCGGAACGACGGCGAGCACCTCCAAAGCCCCAGCCGGGAGGCGGGCGCACGCTCGTTGCGCTCCTCGCTCGTTCGCTCCGCTCACTCGTTGCGGTGCTTTCGTCGCCTGCGCCCGCCTCCCGGCTGCCCCTTTGAGTCCCGCCCCGCACAACAACCGCACCTCACGCCTCCCCAGCCTCGTCGGCCTCCCTACGGTCGGCCGACTCCCTCGCGCGTGCGACTCACGCCCTTCGGGCGTTCGCCGGCACGCGCCACCGCCGAGATTTATAAGCAATTGCCTCCGTCACTCGCTCCGTTTAAATGTCGTATCGCGGTCTACTTGCTGACTCCAACAAAATCGGAGAAATCGACGAGCCGACGGCTCAACGGTGTAGAGTGACCGCCGCTACGGCGCGGACGTTGGAAGGCGACCGCCTCGCGCGAACGCGAGACGACCGGATGTGTCGCACGCCGGCGGCCGGTCACGTGGGTCTCGGCCGCGGCCACTGATAAACCCTCGTTCACGTCGCCGCGCGGGATTGACCCCGTCAGTCCGGCCGGTGGACCTCGCCGTCGCGCGAGTCGGCGTCTTTCCGGCGGACCGCGGCGGCCGCGTTGTTCGCGTCGTAGCCGAAGAACACGTCCTTCGCGTACGTCTCCGCGACCTCGGTCGCGTGGATCAGGTCGTCGACGTCGACGTCGACCGCGTACAGCTCCAGCGAGAACGGCGTCTCCGGCGGCGCGCCGTGAAGGTCGTAGTCGCCGCCGAGCCGCGAGCGGAACCCCCGAGCGATCGTCTCCAGCCAGTAGGTCGTCGCGTACTCCGTGTCGTACAGCGGGACGACGAACTCGTCGACGTGGTCGGCCAGTCGGTCGAGGTCGAGACCGGCGCGCTCGTAGAGGTGGTCGGGATAGGGGTCGGGATACAAGGTTAGCAGGAGGCGGCCGGGAATCAGGTCGGCGGCTTCGGCGACGAACTCAGTGATCACGTCGGCGCGCCAGTCGGCGAAGTCGTCGCGGTCGCTCTCGGCGAAGAGGCGTTCACAGCGGTCGCAGTGACAGAACCCCTCGCGGGGGAACCCCACGTCGTCGAGGCGGACGGCCTCGTTCTCAGCGGCGCAGTCCGCGATGATCTCGAACAGTCCCTCGCGGTACTCCGGGTGCGTCGGGCAGATGTACGCCCAGTCGAAGTACTCGCGGTCGCGGGTCGCCGGCTCGCCGCGCTCGTCGACCGGGACGAGGTCGTCGTTCTCGCTCGCGGCCGCGTTGTCGCCGAAACACGACACCATGTTCACGGCGTTCGGCAGCGGCTCGGCCGCCCGGCCCGTGACGTCTTTCACCTCGTAGAAGCCGAGGTCGAACGGCTCCATCTCGACCTCGTCGGCGTTGCGCGTGACGACCCCGTACATGGAGCCGGCTACGTGGCTGGTCGGTAAAAACGGACGGTATCGCGGCGGTCGGCGCGGGGAACGAGCCGACGCGCGACGCGAGTCGGAGAGCAGTGCGGTTCGGCGGTCGATGCGGCTCGGAGGGAGCGCGAGCGCGGCGTCGCGCGCTTACTCGACTTCGACCGGCTCCTTGTCGCCGGCGAACAGGAAGTACGCGAGCGCGACGAGCGACAGCACGAGGACGAGCTTGGCTTTCTTGCTCATAGATCCTGAGTTCGGACGGCGGGCGCTAAAACTTACCGGAGGGAGACTCGTGAGGGAATCCCACACCGAACGCCAGTCGACGTTTCAAACGTCGATGTGGTCGGCGATGTCCGCGCGGAGGATCGTCGCGCAGTAGTCGCAGCGCACGCCGTCGGCGACGACGTCGAACCGCGTCTCGATCGGTTCGTCGGCGTTCGTGATACAGTTGCGGTTCGGACAGGAGAGCACGCCCGTCACGCTGTCGGGGCGGGTGACGCGGTTCTTCTCGACGACCTCGAAGTCGCGGACGATGTTGATCGTCGCCTCGGGCGCGATGAGCGAGAGCACGTCGACCTCCGACTGGGACAGCTCCCGGTCCTCGACCTTCACGATGTCCTTGCGGCCGAGTCGGTCGGAGGGGACGTTCATCCCGACCGAGACGCCGAACCCCTCGGAGCCGTTGATACCGAGGATCGCGAGAACGTTCAACGCCTGCCCGCCCTCGACGTGGTCGATGACGGTGCCGTCGCGGATCTTCGAGACGCGGAGCTCGTGTTCGCTCATCGGTCCACCTCCATCCCCTCGTCGCCGTCAAGGTTCGCGTTCTCTACGAGCGTGTCGAGCAGCGCCATCCGCACCGGAATTCCGTTGTGCGCCTGTTCGAAGTAGCGCGCGTGGTCGGTCTCGTCGACGTCGGGCGCAATCTCGTCGACGCGCGGGAGCGGGTGGATCACGGTGAGGTCGTCCGCGGCGGCGTCGAGCGTGTCGGCGTCGATCCGATACTCGCCCGCGACGCGGTGGTACTCGTTCTCGTCCGGGAATCGCTCCTTCTGGATCCGGGTGACGTACAGCACGTCCAGCTCGTCGAGGACCGGTTCCAGCTCCTCGTGTTCGCGGATCTGCGCGCCCGTCTCGTGGAGGTCGAACCGAACCGACCGCGGGAGCCGCAGCGACTCGGGGCTGATGAAGTGCTGGTTGGCGTCGAACTCCGTGAGCGCGGCCGCCAGCGAGTGGACCGTCCGCCCGTACTTCAGGTCGCCCATGATCCCGATCGTGAGGTCGTCGAGGCCGTGGTCCTCGCGGATCGTGTGGAGGTCGAGGAGGGTCTGCGAGGGGTGTTGGCCCGCGCCGTCGCCCGCGTTGACCACCGGGACGTCGACACGCTCGGCCGCGAGCGTCGCGGCACCCTCGCTGGGGTGCCGGAGGACGAGCGCGTCGGCGTACCCCTCGATAACGCGGACGGTGTCCGACAGCGACTCCCCCTTCGACACCGACGAGGAGTCGACATCGCCCATGCCGATGGTGTCCATGCCGAGGCGCTTGGCCGCGCTGTCGAAGCTCATCCGGGTGCGCGTGCTCGGCTCGAAAAAGCAGAGCGCGAGCACGCGGCCGGCGTGCCGGTCCGCGTAGGCGGCGGGGTCGTCGGCGACCGCTCGGGCCCGGTCGAGTACGGTCTCGATGTCATCCCGCGAGAGCTGCGTCGCGGTGATGAGGTGGTCCTGACGCATCATCGGAGAAGGGTGTCGGCAGTATCTTGAATCCCTCGGCTCGGAACGCGAAACCGATGTTCACGGACGTGAACAACCGACGAGGCGGCAGTTTCGAGATCCGTAACGCGGCGCGGTTCGGCGAGAACCGCGGCGGCGGCACCGACTTCCTCCCGCCGCCGCGCATAAGCCGTCGCGGTCCGAGCGGGATCGCATGACCGACACCGACCCGAGCGATTTGCTCCCGAACGACCGCGTGAAGCAGGCTGCCCTCGACGGCGAGGTGACCCAGCTCCACCGCGGAAATCGATACGGCGACGAGGGCGACACCTTCGAGGTCGACGGCGTCGCCTTCGAACTGACCGAGGTGACGGAACGGACGCTCGGGGAGATGACCGACGAGGACGCGAAACGCGAGGGGTCGCCGTCGCTTTCGGCGTACAAAGAGCGCATGGTCCGCGCGCACGGCGGGAGCTTCGAGTGGGACGACGACGCCGACGTGGTACGACACCGCTTCGAGCGAGCGGAGTAGCGACGGCCGCCGTGCGGACGACGCAGCGGCGGAGTGCGCGTCGTCGAGGGGTTGTCGAGGAGTCGTCGAAGAGTCGTCGATCCCCGGACGGCGAACGTGTCACCCGTCGCGATCGTACCCCATTATTTATAATGTAGGATGCTGGATACGGCGGGTATGGCAACGAGCGACGGGGCGGGAGTCATCGAACGCATCGGATTCCGAATGTCGGAGGTGGTCGAACGGTGGATGCCGAGTCCGTTCGTCTTCGCCATCCTGTTGACGTATATCGTCTACGTGGCCGGGCTGGTAGCCACCGATTCCGGCCCGGTAGAGCTGTTGGAGTTCTGGTACGGCGGCTTCTGGGCGTTCCTCGGCTTCTCGATGCAGATGGTGCTCATCCTGATGACGGGGTTCGTCATCGCGTACCACCCGCGGGTCAACGCAATCTTACAGCGGCTCGCCGAGATACCGAACACCGGCGCGCAGGCCGCCGCGTTCGTCGGCTTCATCTCGATGTCGCTGGCGTGGGTCCACTGGGGGTTCAGCCTCATCATGGGCGCCATCTTCGCTCGTGAGATGGGGAAGGTCGCCCACCGGAAGGACATCAATATTCACTACCCGCTGCTCGCGGTCGCGGGCTACATGGGACTCGGCCTGACGTGGCACTGGGGGATCTCCGGGTCGGCACCGCTCCAGTTGACCGACGCGAACAACATCGGCGAGGGGACCGGGTTCGAGTTCCTGACGTCGACGGTGCCGGCCGCCGAGACCATCTTCCACCCGTACGCGCTCACGCTCACCGCGCTCTCCATCGTCTTCGCGAGCGCCGTGCTGTACGTCCTCGCGCCCTCGGGCAGCCGCGCGAAGGGGATCACGGAGTACGTCGACGAGGCGGAGCTGTTCGATTCGGTGAGTGATGGCGGCACCGACGCCGCCGACGCCGCGGACCCGGTCGACGAGCCGCCGGCCGAGGTCGACGACGTTCCCGCAGAGCGGATGAACAACAGCCGGATCATTGGCGGGCTGGTCGCGCTGTCGGGGGTCGCTATCCTCGCGCTCCAGTTCGCCGGCCAGGGGCTGGGCGCGTTCACCCTGAACGCCGTCAACTTCGGGTTCCTCTTCGCCGGCCTGCTCATCTACCAGCGCCCGGCGTACTACCGCGACCGGTTCAACGAGGCCGCGGGCGCGGCGGCCGGAATCGTCCTGCTGTTCCCCTTCTTCGCAGGGATTCAGGGGATCATGGCCGACTCCGGACTGGCGCTGTTACTCGCCGAGGGGTTACTCGACGTGTCGACGGCGGCGACGTATCCCGTGATCGCGTGGATCGTCGGCTCCGTCGCGAACCTGTTCGTCCCCTCGGGCGGCGGCGAGTGGCTCGTCGTCGGCCCGTCGGTGCTTCAGGCCGCCGAGGGACTCGGCGTCCCCTACGGGCAGGCCACCATCGCGTACGCGGTCGGCGACGCACACACGAACCTGCTGAACCCGTTCTGGGCGCTGCCGCTGCTCGCGATCACGAACGTCAAGGCGCGCGAGATGTTCGGCTACGCGATCGCGATGCTGATCGCGTTGATCCCGTTCCTCGCGGTCGCGCTGTACGCGGTGCCGTACTGATATCGGACGGCCTGCGGCACCACGCCCTATTCGACCTCTCTTTGTTCATTGGAAGAAAGTATTTACCGCGGCAGTGAGGACGCACGCACATGCCTCCCTCCAGACAAGCGCCTGACACCCGAACGGTTTCGGGTCTCCTCTTGGGATTGGCCGCCCTCGGAATCGTCCTCCTCGTCGCGAACGTCCCCGGGTCTCCGCTCCGGAGCACGACCCTCCAGCTGTTCGCCGTTCTCGCGCTCCCGCTCGCGATCTCGCTGGTCGCGTACGTCCGATTCGCGAAGGCAGTCGTCTGGTGGGAAATCGCCCTCTTAGCCGCCTGGGGAGCGGTTAGTGTCGGTCTCGCAACCTTCGTCGGGTTTCTGGCGACGATGGGAACGCCCGGCGGCTATCCGGGTGCCGGAGTCGAGCTTCTCCGGAACATCGCGACGTTTCTCGCGGTGACGCTCGGTCTTGGCGTCCCCTACGGTCTCGCCGGGACGTTCCGTCGCGAACACCCCCGTCGAGCCGTCGCGAGCGCCCTGCTCGCTCTCGTTGGCGTGTTCGTTCTGTTCAACGCCGTCGCGGTCGCGATGTGACCGCATCCGAACGGCGGACGCCTCGACGAGTCGCTGCGAGGCGCTCGGCAGGTCCCGTTCCCGCAACCCCAGAACAAGTATCAAAGATTACATATCAGAGCGCGCGAAGGGGACACCACGGCACCCAACGCCCTCATGGATTTCAAAACGGAAGCACACGTCGACGAATACATCATCGACAGCGAGGACACGGCGATGTTCGCCGCGTCCGACGGGGAACTCACGTACACCCGACCGGAAGCGGACGCCGCGGTTTCGATTCCCGTCGGCGACGCGGTACACGTCGAGTTCGACCGGGACACCAGCCTTCATCGACACGTGTTCCTCGGGCTGTTCTTCCTCGTCCTCTCGCTCGTCCTCACGGTCGGAACGGCCGTTCTCGTCTACCAGGGGCAGGTCGAGACTCGGACCGAAATCGGGCTCGTCGCGTTCCTGTCGCTGTTCGCCGTCGGCGGGTGGAACACCACCTACGACTTCCTGTCGCACTCGAACCGCGACGTGATCGACGTGTACATCACCACCGAAGCGGAGACACACGTCCTCTGTGGCGAGATCGGAGACGCCGAGTTCGTCGACGCGTGCGAAGAACTCATCGAGTCTGACATTCCCACAAGAAATCGAAATCCGAAGCTCGAAGCCGAACTCGACTGACCCGTCCGCCGCGCCTCACACGGCGTTGACGGAGAGGGCGGTTCGAGCCGGTCGGTGCGAATAGCCGCGTTCTCAGTCGTCGTCCGCGGCCGCGCCGTCGCCATCCTCCGCAGAGACTGCGGCGTCATCCTCGATGCTCGGCGGGTACTTCCCGCGGTCCAGTTTCAGGTCGGACTGCGGGCGGGCCATACAGGTGAGCGCGTACTCCTCCGCCTCCTCGTCGGTGAGACCGCGGGCCGCGGGCTGGGTCACCTCGCCCTCGACTATCTCGGCGGAACAGGCGAGACACATCCCGACGCGGCAGGAGTACTCCTGGGCGATCCCCTCGTCGAAGCAGGCGCTGAGGATCGTCTCCGTGTCGGTCACCTCGATCGTCTCGTCGGTGCCGACGAACTCGACGGTGTACTCGGTCATGGCGCGGAGTACCCGCCGACCGGTCAAAAAGGGTTCCCCTCGATCGCGTCGCCGTCGCGGGGACGGAAGCGGATAGGAGAACCGGTGATTTATCCGAACAGAATTAATTTTCCGATACCAGTTTTTTTATAAACAGGACGAATATCCGAACGCATCGATGGTCCTCGCAACCTCCGTCGCGCAGCTACCGACGTATCGGATCTGGGGCGCCACCGTCGTCCGCGACGAACTGTTCCTGTTGGCGGCGCTGCTCGTCCTCTGGGGGACGCTCGGCAGGTGGATTTATAAAGACGCGAAGGCCCGGGACAACGACTGGGCGTGGCAGTGGGGGTTCGGCACCCCGCTAACGGTGATCGCGGGGTTGGACGTGATGCTGTTGGTTGTCGTGATTTATCTGTTAGTCCGTGAATCCGCGTAGCGTGAGCTACCGCCGGGCCTCAACTCCAATCCTGGCGCTGGCATTTATAAATATACACACGCGACTGTGTACCGTGATGTCGACGAAAACGATCTCGCTCGACGAGGAGGCCTACGAGCGGCTTAAATCCCACAAGCGGGAGGGAGAGTCGTTTTCCGACGTTATCAAACGGATTTTCGACGAAGGGTCGTGGACGGAAGTCGCGGGAATGCTCTCCGAAGAGGAGGCCGAAGAACTCGAATCGCTCGTTCGTGGGGGACGAAACCGGTCCTCCGAACGGCACAACTGACCGAGCGGTGAATCCGAGAAGCGACCATCGCAACGACTAATCCCCCGCCGGACGCTTCCCGAGGTATGACCGGCAAGGCCACCGCGCGAGCCCACCCGATCCAGGGGCTCGTCAAGTACCACGGGATGCGCGACGAGGAACTGCGGCTCCCGTACCACGACAGCATCAGCCTCTGTACCGCGCCGACCACGACGACGACGACCGTCGAGTGGCAGCCCGACGCGAGCGAGGACACCTACGTCATCGGCGACGAGGAAGTCGACGGGCGCGCCGCCGAGCGAATCGACATGGTCGTCGACCACGTCCGCGAGCTGGCCGGGGTGGACGCCGCGGTGCGGCTGGAAAGCGAGAACTCCTTCCCGTCGAACATCGGCTTCGGCTCCTCGTCGTCCGGGTTCGCGGCCGCCGCGCTCGCCTCTGTGGAGGCCGCCGGACTCGACATGTCGCTCCCCGAGGTCTCCACCGTCGCCCGCCGCGGCTCCTCCTCGGCGGCCCGCGCCGTCACGGGCGCGTACTCGCGGCTCGACGCCGGACTCAACGACGAGGACTGCCGCTCGTCCCGCCTTGACGTCGGCGTGAGTGAGGACGGGTTTGACCCCGAAGAGGACCTCCGGATCGTCGCCGCGCACGTTCCCGCGTACAAGGAGACCGAGGAGGCCCACCGCGAGGCCGCCGCGAGTCACATGATGCAGGCGCGGACCGCGCACGTCCAGGACCAACTGGTCGAGATGACCGACGCGCTCCGCGACGGCGACTTCGACCGGATCTTCGAGACGGCCGAGCACGACTCGCTCTCTCTCACCGCCACCACGATGACCGGGCCGTCGGGCTGGGTGTACTGGCAGCCCGAGACGATCGCGGTGTTCAACGCGGTTCGTGAACTCCGGGAGTCGGGCGTCCCCGTCTACTTCTCGACGGACACCGGCGCGTCAGTGTACGTGAACACGCTGGCCGACCACGTCGACGAGGTCGAGAGCCGGATCGCGGAGATCGGTATCGACACCGACGTCTGGGAGGTCGGCGGCCCGGCGCGCGTCCTCGACGAGAGCGAGGCGCTGTTTTAAATAGAAACCGCGGTGCGGTGGCGCGCGCCGGTGAGCGCTCGGAGAGCGCGAACCGCGCGTGCGAGGGACGCGGCGACCGAAGGGAGCCGCGAGGCTGGGGAGGTGTGGGGTGCGGTCGGGTGGGACTCAAAGGGGCAGCCGTGAGGGCGCAGTAGGCGATGTAAGCACCGCAGCGAGCGGAGCGAGCGAGGAGCGCAACGAGCGTACTGCGCCCTCACGGCTGGGGCTTTGGCGGTGTTCGCGATCGATCCGCCAGCAACGATTTAAAAGCGAGCGGCTGGGGCTTTGGAGATGGTCACAGTCGATCTGTTATCACTCATTCATAAGCGAGCGGCTGAGGATTTGGAGGTGTTCGTCGTCGCAGCGACGGCGTATCCCTCAACAGTTTCCACTTATTCGTCCGGGTCCTCGCCGCGCGCTCGCTTGTACATCGCTAACGATTCCTCCCGCCGCTCGGAGTGGTCGACGATCGGCGACGGATAATCAGGCGCCGCGTTCGCGCGCTGCGTGGACGACAGCTCGTGCCACTCGTGGATCAGGTCGGCGTCGACCCCCCGAAGCTCGGGGACGTACTCTGTGATATACTCCGCGTCCGGGTCGTAGCGCTCCCCTTGCGTCATCGGGTTGAAGATCCGGAAGTAGGGCTGCGCGTCGGTCCCGGTCGAGGCCGCCCACTGCCACCCGCCGTTGTCGTTGGCGGTGTCGTGGTCGGCGAGCTTCTCCCGGAAGTGGTCGTAGCCGTGCCGCCAGTCCGCAAGCAGGTCCTTCGTGAGGAACGACGCCACGATCATCCGAACCCGATTGTGCATGAACGCCTCCTCGCGGAGCTGGCGCATCCCGGCGTCGACGATGGGGTAGCCCGTCTCGCCGCGCTTCCACGCCGCGATCTCCTCGGGGTCGTCGCGCCACTCGATCGCCGCCTCGTACGCCTTGTAGTTCTCGGTGACCACCTCTGGGTTGTGGAAGAGCACCTGCGCGTAGAACTCCCGCCACGCCAGCTGCTGTTGAAACTCCTCGACCTGCTCCGGGGCGTCCTCGGGGCGCGCCTCGGACTCGGCCTCGGCCATCGCCTCCGCGGTCGCCGCGTACGCCTCTCGGACCCCAATCTCGCCGTACTTCAGAAAGGCCGAGAGCCGCGAGGTCGCCTCCCGGGCCGGGTAGTCGCGCTCGGCCTCGTAGGCGAACACCGCCTCGTCGAGGAACGCGTCGAGGCGCTCGCGGGCGGCCGCCGTCCCGGCCGGCCCGATCTCGGCGTCCGGCTCCGCGAAGCCGAGGTCGGCGGGCGTCGGAAGGGCGCCGACCGCGACGGAGTCCCGATCGCCGACCGCCTCACTTCCGCCGTCCGCGAGCGTTTCGTCGGTCTCTCCGCTCGCACCGAGGGCCTCTGTCGCGTCCGCCAACCGACCGCGGGCGACGAGTCCCTCACTCGTCGGCGCGGGCGCCGGGTCGTCCTTCGCGCGGTCGGTCCATTTCTTCCAGTAGTAGCTGTACACCGAGTAGGGGTCGCCCGCGTTCGTCCGGATCGCGTCGGGGTCGTGGAGGACCGCGTCGTGGTGGGCCTCGCGCTCGACGTCGACCGCGTCGAGCGCACGCCGCACGCCCGCGTCTCGCTCGCGAGCCAGCCCGGAGTAGTCGCGGTTCCAGACGGCGCGCTCGGCGTCGAGCGCCTCGGCCAGCCGCGGGAGGACCGTCTCCGGGTCGCCGCGGGCGACGAGGAGGTCGCTCCCGCGCTCGCGGTAGTCCTCGCGGAGCGCGGCCAGCCCGTCGAGCAGGCGGCGCACGCGAACGGCGCTCGCGTGGTCGAGGACGTCAGGATCGAAGACGAAGACGGGCGCGGCCGGTCCCCTGTCTGCGTCCTCGTCGCCGGTCCCCGTCGTGGCCGCGAGTCCGACGTTGTCGGCGACTCTGAGGTCCCGTCGGTGCCAGAACAGCTCCATGGGATCGCCACGGGCGCGTCCACCGTGAAACCACCGGGACCGGCGGCGGACGCCCCGCGGCGACGACCGGGGCAGGTCCGGTTCGCTCCGGGTTCAGAGTTCGAGTCGCCCCGGGACGCTCACGCGGTCGAGCAGGAAGTAGCCGACGGTGAGCGCGAGCACCAACACGGCGAGCGCGGCGGCCGCGAGCAGCGCCTCGTTGCCCCCGCCGTAGTCCTCCAGCCGGAAGCTGATCACCCGGCGGGAAACCGCGATGATCGCGGCGCTCACGACGATCCGGAGGACGGGCTGGCCGCGCGCGTACGCCACGAGCGTCCGGTGGACCTCGACGATGATCAAAAGGAGGAGGACGCTGTCGAGCAGTCCCACGACCTCGACGGGGTCGGTGAAGTCGCCCGCGGCGAGGAGGCGGTACAGGGAGACGAACAGGTCGAACACGCCGATGAGGAACAACAGGAGCAGGAAGTACGCCGCGCCGAGGACGAGCCACTCCATCGCTCGGGCCGCGGGATCGGCGGCGTCGTCGAGATCGATTCCCATCGACGGACCCGTCGGCGCCCGGCAGCAAGTGGTTTTGGGTAAGTGGCGGGGTCCGGCCTAGCGGTCCGCGTCGGCGCCTGTCAGCGATTCGAGCAGGCTGACCGCGGGCGCCTTCGCCAGCGGGTCGTTCCCGTTGCCGCAGTGCGGCGACTGGACGCAGGCGGGACAGCCGCCCTCGCAGTCGCAGGTGTCGATGAGCCGCGCCGTTCGGGTCATCAGCTCCTCGATACGACCGTGGCCGCGCCGCGTGAGTCCGACGCCCCCCGGATAGCCGTCGTAGACGAACACCGCCGGTCCCTCGGTGTGCGGGTGGTGGGGCGTGGAGATGCCGCCGACGTCGGCGCGGTCGCACAGCAGGTGGAACGGGAACAGCGAAATGATCCCGTGTTCGGCGGCGTGGATTCCGCCGTTGAACGCGTACTCGCCGCCCGGGATCGGTTCGCCGTCGCCTTCGCCGTCGGACTCCCCGTCAGGCACTTCGCCGCCGTCGGCGCTGACCTCGTCCTCCTCCGCGCCCTCGCCGCCGAGCGCGTCGCCGAGGCGCCGCATCTCGCGTTCGATATCTTCGGGCACGGGGAAGTACAGCGACTTCGTCCGCAGCGTCGTCTCCGGGAGGTCGAGCGTCGACTCGCCCAGCGACTCCCCGGTCGCGGCGTCCTTTCGCACGAACCCCGTGATCTGCTCCGTCACCGTGACGTCCGCGAACCGGACCGGAACGTCCTCGCGCGCGGAGAGCGCGCGCTCGTCGAGGTCCTCGTTCACGACGATGTCCTTGTCGGAGCGCACCTGTGTGTAGTAGTCCGCCCACGACTGCTGGAGCTCCGCGACGTCGCGGTCGAGGTCGAGTTCGACCACCTCGTAGGTGCGGCCCTGCTGGTGGTAGATGGCGCCGGGGTGGGCGTCCCGGAGCGCGTCCCCGAATCCCAGCGTCGCGACCGTCTCGCCGCTCGACCGCTCGATCAGCGATATCTCGCGCTCCTCGGCGGTGCGGAGGTTCACGGACTGCTGCGGGCTGGAGCCGCCGGCGTGGACCCAGCGCGTGCCGTCCGTGGCCTCGCGTCGGTTTAGGACGCCCTCGTCGGTCAGGTCCGCCACCACGCCCGGGAAGGAATCGCCGAAGAAGCGCGCGTCCTCGGGCGAGAGCCAGTTCTCGTCGGCCGCGCAGGCGACGTGACCGGGCATCAACTGGCCGTTCTCGGGGTCGCGAATCGCGTCCTCCGGCGGCGCGTCGAAGAAGTCGCTCGGGTTGCGCATCAGGTACTGGTCGAGCTGGTCCTCCCCGCCCACCATCACGACGAGTGCGGGGTCGTCGCCGCGACCCCCCCGGCCCGCACGCTGGTGGGCCGACATCCGCGTGCCGGGGTAGCCGTCGAGCACCACGGCGTCGAGCCCGCCCACGTCGACGCCGAGTTCGAGGGCGCTCGTCGACCAGACGCCCCGGAGGTCGCCGGCGTGGAGGTCCGCCTCGATCTCGCGGCGGCGGTCGTCGGTGAGCGCGGCTTGGTACGCGCCAACCTTCCCGGCGAGGTCGCGCTCGCCCCGCTCCCGGAGGTCGCTCGCGCTGTCGGTCGCGTACTGCTCCGCGGTCTGTCGCGCCCGCGTGAACGCCAGCGTCTGCTGGCCCGCGGTGACGAGGTCGACGAACAGCCGTTTGCTCTCCGTGTGGCTCGACTTCCGGCGGCCGCTGCCGCGCTCCTGCCAGTCGTCGTCGTACTCCGGCGGGTTCCACAACACCCAGTCGCGGGGACCGCGACCCGACGTGTCCTCGTCGACCAAGGCGATCCCGTCCGGGTCGCGGCCGGTGACGGTCGCGACGTGGTCAACGGGGTTGTTGATCGTCGCCGAACAGCAGACGAACTGCGGCGCGGAGCCGAACCGCTCGCAGGTCCGCGCGAGTCGGCGCAGCGTCAGCGCGACCTGCGACCCGAACACGCCGCGGTAGCTGTGGACCTCGTCGATCACGACGTACTCCAGCGAGGAGAAGAACCAGTCCCAGAGACGCCCCGCGTACGGCAACAGCGCGTAGTGGAGCATGTCCGGATTCGAGAGGAGGACGGTCGGGCGGCGGTCGCGTACGTCGCGCTTCTCCGAGCGCGAGAGCCGCCCGGTGTAGGAGTCGACTGAGACGCGGCTGCCGAAGCCGAGGTCGGTCGAGAGTTCCGACAGCGACTCCTCCTGGTCGGCGATCAGCGCGTTCTGCGGGCCGACGTACAGCGTTCGCCCGCCGTGATCCATCGCGGCCTCGAAGGCGGGGACGGTGTACGCGAGCGACTTCCCGCTGGCCGTCTCGGTCGCGAGGACGACGTCGTCGCCGTCCCGGACCGCATCGATCGCGTCGGCCTGGTGGCGGTAGAGCCGGTCGATCCCGCGCTCCGCGAGCGCGTCGGCGAGCCGCGGTTCGAGGTCGACGTCCGCGAACTCGGGCTCGCGCGCCGGGAGCCGCCGGTGGTCGGCGATCTGTCCCTCGTAGAACGGGCGGTTCCGCAGCCACTCGATGGCGTCGTCCACGGTTACGGTACCCTGGGGTCGGCGGGGCCTAACGGTTGCGGTGGCGACGAGACGAAAGGAAAGGGGAGCCGGTCAGTCGTCCGCCGGCGAACGTACCCCTCAGTCGTCCGCCGGCGAACGTACCCCTCAGTCGTCCGCCGGCGACGGCGCGGGGAGCGCGTCGACGGACGGGGCTTCGAGCAGCGATTCGGTCGGTCCCTCGCGGGCGAGCGGCGGCCAGCGGACCTCGGCCGCGACCGGGTCGTCGAGGTCGAGGCGCATCCGGAGGTCCCCGCGGCGCTCGACGACCTCGAACCCCACCGTTCGGTAGACGCTCCGCGCGGCGCGGTTACCGGTCTCGACGTGGAGTTCGATCCCCTCGCGGCCGGCGGCGGCGGCGTTGGCGATCACGTGCCGGCACAGCTCCGTCCCGACGCCGCGATCCTGCGCGTCGGGGTGGACGAAGACCGCGAGTTCAGGGACCGCGGCGTCGGTCGGCGTGTACATCGCGTGGCCGAAGAGCTCGCCGTCCCGCTCCGCGACGACGTTGTTCCCCTCGGTCAGCATCGACCGAATCCACTCGACGCACCGACTGCGGCTCACGGGCGGAGTCCCTGCGCGCGGTCGGCCCGGTCGAACCGCTCGTACATCTCCGCGAGGAACGGCTCGTCGGCGTCGGTCGCGGGCCGGACCGTCCAGCGCGCGCCCTCCTTGTCGACGAACCGCGGACAGCGCGGCGGGCAGTGCGGCGTCCCCTCGCACTCGCTACCGTCCCAGCCGTCGCAGGCGACGCTCGCGGTATCGGGGGTCATGTCTCGACGTTGTCGCCGCGTCGGGTTATAGGGTGACAACGACTTTCACGACGTGAGAAGAGGGGGCGGAAAAGCGTGATTGCCGCGTTCAGCCGGGACGGCGACGCTACTCTCGGATGAGGACGATTCCGTTCCGGAACACCGCGTGGTTCGGGACCACGTGTTCCTCGCCGTCCGTCTCGATGTGCGTGACGAACAGGTCGACCTCCTGGACGACGCCACGCTCGCCGGCGACCCGCACCTCGTCGCCGATACCGTACGGCTGCCGGAGGAGGAGGAAGACGCCGGCCGCGGCCGAGGCGACCAGGTCCTTCGTCGCGAGCGCGGCGAACAGCACGACTGCGAACGCGTACGCCGCGAGCAGCACGATGAGCGCGAGCGTCTGGACGCCGACCTGCCCGAGCGCGATGAGGACGGCGACGTACACCACGCTGTACTTCACGAGCGTCGGCAGCACGCCGAGTTCGGGGAGCTTGATCCCGCGGAGGCGCTCCGCGACGAGCAGCTCCGTCTTGTCGCCGACGACGACGCCGACGATGAGGACGATGGCGGCGACGAACAGCCGCGGGAGGAACGCGGCGACGCCCGACCAGAACTGTTCGAGGTAGTTCACGTCCGCGACAGTCAGGACGACGATGACGGTGACGGCGACGATGAAGTAGCTCGATAGCTGCGCCAAGATCCGGACCGTCGAGGTGTCGAACTCGCGGGCCGTCCGCTCGAAAGCCGTCCCCTCGATCACCTCGGGGACGCCGGCGCGGCGGAGCAGCCGGCGGTTGATCACGCCGACGAGGTACGCCAACACCAGCCCGACGACGAGGACGAAAAGCGCCAGCCAGAGCCGATCGGGGACGATGCGTACGAACTCGGAGAGGGCGGTCGGGACCGCTGACATCTGTCAGTACTCCTCCGGATCGATCTCCAAGACGAGCTCGCCGGCCTTGAACGCCCGGACGAGGCCGTCCGACTCGGAGAGCACGATGGAGGTCGAGTTGGTGTCGCGGGTGATCGCGGCGCCGGACATGTGGCGCGCGCCAAGCCCCTTCGGGATGTCGACCCCCTCGGCGGCGGGTTCGAGGTAGCGGTACGCCGAGACGATCTTCCCGGAGTCGGAGACGACGAACGCCCCGTCCAGCCGCGAGAACTCCTTTAACATCACGTTCACGATGGGGTCGCCGACGTGGACGTGGCTCTTCTCGAAGGGGTTGTACGACAGGGGCCGCGACTTGTTCATCACCTTCCCGGCGTCGCCGACGACGAACAGCGCACCCACCGGCTTCCCCTTCTGTCCCTTCTTGCCGAGCTCGATCGCGACCTCGAACACGTCGCGGATGACGCTCGGCTCCGCCCGGGAGTTGACGAACAGGTCGTAGATCCCGGTGTGGATCCCCTCGTCGACGGTGACGCGGATCACCGCGTCCGAGCCGCTGTCGAACACGGAGGCGACGCAGGCGACCTCGTCGCCCTCGTCGAGGAGGCCCTCGTCCATCGCGCCCTCGATGCCGAACCGGATCCGGTCTTTGACGTTGTCGAACGGGAGCGGGAGTTCGACGAACGTCTCGGCGTCGACGTCGTTGTCGGGCGCGACGACGACGACCTCGACCTCGTCGTCCGCGAACTGCTCGTAAAACGAACTCGTCGGCGAGAACAGCAGCGTGGCGTCCACGTCCGCGACGAGGTCCGCCAGGTGGTCGGTGAGCGAGGCCATTACCGGACCTGACAGCAGGAATCCGTATAGTCGTTGCGTCGTGCGAGCGTCTGACGCACGCGCGATCCGCCCGAACGCGTCGAGGGCGCCTCCGTCGCACGAACGCGTCGAGGGAGCCTCCGTCGCACGAACGCGTCGAGGGAGCCTCCGTCGCCGGGCGATCGGGCGGGACCGACGCGGGCGGTTTTTATTCCGGCCGCGCCGAGGGGGCGTATGGCGACTCGCGAGGCGCTCTGGGGGTACCGGAACCGGTTCGGCGACGCCTTCGGCCGGACGTACTTCCGGCGGTTCGGACCGGGCGTCGCCTCCAGCGTCGGGATCGGGACGTACCTCGGCGAGCCGACGCCCACGGTCGACGAGGCCTCCCGCGAGTCGATCGGACTGGCGCTCCGGTCGGGGGTGAACCACGTCGACACCGCCGCGAACTACCGCTGCGGCCGCGCCGAGCGCGTCGTCGGCGAGGCGCTCCGCGACGCGCCCGTCGACCGCGAATCCGTGGTCGTCGCGACGAAGGGGGGCTTCCTCCCGTTCGACGGCGAGCGACCGGCCGACCCGAGCGCGTACGTCCGCGAGCGCTTCGTCGAGTCTGGGATCGTCGAACCCGACGACCTCGCGAACGGCGCGCACGCGATGACGCCCGACTTCCTGGAGTGGTCGCTGGACCGCTCGCTCGACCGGCTCGGTCTCGACTCGGTCGACTGCTTCTACGTCCACAACCCGGAGACGCAGCTCGCCGTCCGCTCGCGGGAGGACGTGTACGACGCGCTCGAAGCCGCCTTCGAGACCGTAGAGCGTCGGCGCGCCGCGGGCGATATCGGCGCCTACGGCGTCGCGACGTGGGACGCGTTCCGCGTCCCCGAGGACGACGACCGATACCTCTCGCTCGCCGGAGTCCTCTCTCGGGCCGAGTCCGCCGGCGAGGCGGTCGGTCCCGACGACGACCACGGGTTCGAGGCGATCCAGCTCCCCTTCAACGTCGCGATGGCGGACGCGTTCACCCGCCGGAACCAGCCTGCGCCGCCCGGTTCGGACGCCGAGGGACCCGTTTCGACCCTCGAATTCGCCCACGAGGCCGGTCTCTCGGTGGTGACGAGCGCGAGCATCGGGCAGGGCGACTTGGCGGTCGAGGGCGCGATCCCCGCCGAGGTCGACGCGACGCTCGCGGGGGAGACCCCGGCCCAGCGCGCGCTCAACTTCGCGCGGAGCGCACCGGGCGTCACCGCGTCGCTGGTGGGGACGACCGACCCCGACCACGTCCGCGAGAACGTCGCGGCCGGCACGTTCGACCCGCTCGGCGCGTCCGCGTTCGACGCCGTCTTCGAGTGACCGCGGGAACCGGAGGCCACAAAGGGTTTGTCGGAACCGGTCCAATCCGGGCGCATGTCCCCCACGCGGCGATCCCTCCTCGGTAGCCTCTCCATCGGTGCGCTCGGCGCCCTCGGCGGCTGTCTCGGCGGCGCTGACGAACCAGAATCGGAATCCGCCCGGGGACGGGTCTCCGGCACGGAAACCGACCCGACCGTGCTGAAGGCCCGGAACCCGGACGGCGAGACCGTCCTCGTCGACGGGAGCGAGACGAACGACGAGGGCGAACCGGTCTCCGTCGGGCGCGAACTCGTCGCGAGCGCGGCCCGAGCGGCCGACCTGCTGGTCGCCGAGGGCGTCGCCGACGCGGACCGCGAGCGCGTCCGGTCGTTCCTCGACGAGACCGACTACGACGCGGAGACCGTGTACGTCGCGCGCGCCAGCGTCGAGTCGTGTCAGCGCCTCGAGATTCAGTCGGTCTCGTGGGATCCCGCCCACGTCGAGTACGAGTACTGCCGAGAGCTTCGACCGCCGGACGAGGCGTGCGAGTCCGACACGCGGGTCGCCCTCGGACTGCTCTTCCGGCTTCCGGTCGCGCTCGACGGGCGGCTCACCGGCTCCGGCTCCAGCGGGCACGCACCCTGCCAGACCACCGAAACCGACTACGCGGTGATCGACGCGAACGCGACCGTGCCCGGAAACGAGACGGCGATCGACGAGGGGGGTGACTCCCGATGACGGACCGACTCACCCGACGCGGCGCGCTCGCGGCCGCCGGGGCGCTCGCGCTCGGTTCGCTCGCCGGCTGTTCGGGCACCGGGAGCGAGCCGCGGTTCTGGGACGACCCGCCGTCGCTCGATGTCGAAAACGTTGCTCGCGAGTTCGAAGAGCCGGTCCCGGAGCGGCCTCGGCTCGTCCCCGTCGACGTCGAGTCCGGGATCGCGGCCGCGTTCGCCGACCGCGTCGACCGCCTGCTCGGCCCGATACCGGAGCCGCTGACCGCGGAGACGCTCCCGAACGGCGAGATCCGGGAGCAGATCGAGACGGAGCGGGCGGCTGCCCGCGAGGCGCTTCCGGCCACCGAGGAGTCGCTTCCGCCGCTACGGGCCGCGGAGCGGTACGCCGCGGCACGGGACCACGCCGCGACCGCCGTCGGCACCTGGGCCGGCGTGACCGCCGAAGGCGACCCGGGAGCGGTCGCCGCGGACATCGGGACGGTTCGTCGACGGGCGGCCGACACGCTGGAGACGCTACCCGGGTCCGCGACGGATCCGCTCGCCGGCGCCGCGGTCTACGGACCGATCGAGCGCTGGTACGACGAGTCGCGGCGACGGACCCTGGTCGGCGGGAGCGCGGGACCGACGGACCGAGCGAACCCGATTCGGACCGGCGAGTCGGCCGGCGACGTCGAGCGAGTCCAGTCGTACGTCGAGGCGGGTCGGTACCTTCGCGACCGGTATCGGGCGTCGCTCGCCGACTCGGAACCGGTCGCCGAGCCGCTCCGGCGGGAGGCGGAGCGCCTCGGCGGCGAGATCGGCGACCGACTTCGGGAACTCCACGGAGAGGAGACCGACCGCCTCCGCTCGCACCCGGGGACCGGAGCGTTCCTCGACGACCGGCCCGTCGCGCGCGGCGCGCCGAGCGTCTCGCTGCTCTCTAACGCGGCCCACCGGACGTTCGAGGACCTCCGGTTCGATCCGGTTCCGGTCGACGACTACGAGCCGGATCACCCGGCGACCGCGTTCGCGCGGACCCTCCTCGCCCGCGTTCGATTCCGGGGACTCGACGCCGTCGCCGCGCGGATCGAGGACGGCGAGACGATGTTTCCGGCGGACGCCGAGGCGGTGGGCACGGCGCGCAGCGCGGCGATCGAATCGACCGCGTCGCTCGCGGGGAGCGAGAATCCGCTGAACCGGTGGCTGGCGGCGCAGTTCCTCCCGCTGTTCGCGGATCCGGACGAGAGCCTCGCGGCGGATGACCGGCACGCCCGTCGAGCGGTTGAGGCGTACACCGCGTACCGCTGGATCGAGATGATCACGGACGAGGCGCGGACGGTGACGGAGTCGGTCGCGGCCGCGTTCGAGTCGTGAGCGAGCGGGGGTGAACGCCGACGAATCGACCGCGGTGGGAGAGAGGAGAGAGGGCGACGACAGACGCGGGGAGGGGGCAGCGGCGGAACGGTGGCGAACGGGGGACGCCGTCAGCGAAGCTCCTTGAATCGGGCGCCGCACTCCGGACAGATCCGGACCGAGAACACCTCGTCGGGGTCGTTCTCCTTTTTCAACACCTGGTCGCAGTCGGCGCAGTTGAGCCGCTCGTAGGTGTCCTTGACGAGGTCGCCGTCGCGGAGCCCCTTGCGCGTGGATTTCATACCTCGGCGTTCGGGGTCGGGCCGGATAAAAACCCCGTACGACGCCGGTCTGACGCGACGACCGAAACCGACGGAAGGCGCGGCGACGCGGTCGTCACCACCGACGGGCGGTTCCCGGGTCTGTTTCCGGGCGCCTTCGGGACGCTTGTGTCCAGGCGCTTTCGTGACGCTCGTGTCCGGGCGCTTTCGCAACGCTTGTGTCCGGGCGCGCGGAATCGCAACCGTGTCACGGACCCGGCTGTTCGGATCGCTCTGCGCGCTGGTGTTCCTCGTCAACTTCGCGCGCGTCGTGTTCGCGCCACTCGTGGGCGAGTTCATCGACGCGTTCGGGATCCGCGAGGGGACCGCCGGTCTCATCGTCACGCTCGCGTGGCTCGGCTCGGCCGCCCCGCGGATCCCCGCGGGCTGGGCGCTCACGCGCTTCACGCGGCGACGCGTGATCCTCGTCTCCGGCGCGATGCTGACGGCGGGCGCGCTGGGCGTCGCGCTCGCGCCGAGCGTGCTCGCGCTGATGGTCGCCGCCTTCGCTATCGGGTTGGCGTCCGGCGTCTACTTCGTGGCCGCGAACCCGTTCATCGCGGAACTGTTTCCCCAGCGCGTCGGCCGCGTGATGGGCGTTCACGGCATGGCGAGCCAGCTCGCCGCCGTCATCGCCGCTCCGGCGGTCACCGTCGCGCTGTGGTACGACTGGCGGTACGCCTTCTACGGGTTGGCGGTCGCCGCGGCCGCCAGCACGGTCGTGTTCGTCGCGCTCGCGAAGCGGACCGACCTCCCGGACGCCGGCGCGGGCGACACCGACTTTCTCGCGGCCGCCCGCGGCGAGTGGAAGCTGATCCTCGCCGGCGTCGTGCTGATGGGACTCACGAGCTTCGTCTGGCAGGGGCTGTTCAACTTCTACGAGCTGTACATGATCGACAAGGGCCTGCCGCGGGCGACCGCTCGGAACCTCCTGACGGTGATCTTCGCGGCCGGGGTGCCCGCGTTCCTCGTCTCGGGCGACCTCGCGGACCGACTTCCCCACGTGCCGTACCTGCTCGGCATCGTCACGGCGTTCGTCGGCGGGGTCGTCCTCGTCGTCGTCGCCGAGGGGCTGGCGGCGGTGATCGCCGCGAGCGTCGTCGTCGGCTTCGCCATCCACATGCTGTTCCCGGCCGGCGACACGTACCTGCTGGCGTCGCTGCCGGACGAATCGCGCGCGTCGGCGTACGCGATGTTCTCCGCGGGGATGATGTCCGCGCAGGCGGCCGGCTCCTGGGTCGTCGGCGAGGCGATCGAGGCGGGCGCGACGTACGACGCCGTCTTCCTCGCGCTCGCCGGCGGGCTGGCGGTCCTCGTCGCCGCGTACGCGGTCCTGTACCGGATCGGCCGCGTCCCCGGCGGCGCCGCGGGCGCGGCGCGCGCGGCCTGACTGATTCGGAACAGGGCCCGGCACGCATTCGGAACAGGGCCCGGCACGCGCGCTCACAGTCCAGGGCACGCGCCCGCAGTACCGCACCTGTTTTGGGCGTCGCTCCCGTGTGATCGGTAAATGGAGTACGTACAGGAGCGCGTGACGACCCTTCACGCGTTGACCGACCACCGGCCCGACGCCCCGACGGACCGGGCCGCGGTCGTCGTGCCGATGACCGAGCGCGAGTACGGGACGCTCGCGGCCGAGCGCGTGCTCTCGACGCTGGAGACCGTCGACCCCGCTCGGGTGATCGTCCCGCTGCGGGCGTCCGCCGACCGCGCCGGACCGTTCGCCGAGTGGCTCGACGGGTTCGAACTCGATGTCGAGACGCTGTGGTGCGACGGCCCCCGGCTCGCGTCGCTGCTGGAGTCGCGGGGACTCGACGGCGAGCGCGGGAAGGGCCGCGACGTGTGGCTCGCCCTCGGCCGCGCGCTCGACGAGGAGTTCGTCGTCGTCCACGACGCCGACACGAAGACCTACTCGCCGGCGTTCGTGAACCGCCTGCTGTTCCCGCTCGGACGCGGCTACGCGTTCTCGAAGGGGTACTACGCCCGCGTCGAGGACGGCTCGCTGTACGGGCGGCTGTTCAGGCTCTTCTTCCGGCCGCTCGTCCGCGCGCTGGGCGACGCCGCGCCCGGTCGACAGCCGGACGTGCTCGAGTACCTCTCCGCGTTCCGCTACGCGCTCGCCGGGGAGTTCGCGGCGACGAGCGACCTCGCTTCGCGGCTCCGCGTCCAACGCGGCTGGGGGTTGGAGGTCGGGACGCTCGGCGAGGCGTTCGGTCGCGCCGGCTTCGCCGACAGCGCGCAGGTCGACCTGGGCCGCTACGAGCACGACCACCGCTCGGTCGAGGGACCGACCGGCCTCGCGGACATGAGCCGAGCGGTCGGTGAGGCGACGCTGCGCGCGGTCGAGGACGCCGGTGTCGACGTCGACTACGACGGTCTCGACGAGCGCTACCGCGACGCCGCGGCGACGCTGACCGACGGCTACGCGACCGACGCCGCCTTCAACGGTCTCTCGTACGACGCTGCCGACGAGCGCTCGCAGGTGGCGACGTACGCCGAGGCGCTCGGCGAACCCGGTCCGGACACCCGGCTCCCGGCGTGGGGGAACGCCCCGGTCGACCCCGACGAGATTCGGGAGGTCGCGCGCGCGGACCTCGACGCGGTCCGCGGGAGCGATCGGATCGACGGCTCGGTGACAGGCGACGCTCAGGCGGAACCGGCGCCGGGGGAGGACTGACGATGGCGGACGGAAGCGAGCCGAGCGTCGCCGCGCGCGACGAACTCGCCGGCGTCGTCGACCTGTTCGGGTGGCTGACGCGGGCGGAGCTCTCGCGGGCGCTCTCCGAACTGGCGTTCAAGCGGCGCGCCGAAGTCGACGAGGACGCCATCGACGCCGCCATCGACCTCGCGGTCGCGGAGTACGCGCTCGTGCCAGCCCCCGGCGACGCACTCTCGGGCGACGGCGAGACGGACCACACCGCGGAATCGACCGCCCTCGCGGTCGGCCCGGCCGCATTCCCAACACTCCCGGAGGGCGCCGAGGACCTCCCGCACATCCTCGACATCCCGGACCGCGAGGTCGACCGGGAGTCGCTCGCGGAGGCGGTTCTGGACCGGCTCCGCGAGGAGGCGGTCGAGGCGATAGACGAGAAAGATGTCGACCGCCTGGAGACGCTCGCCGACGTGACCTACGACGTGGAGGCGTGGGCGACGGTCGACGTCGACCCGGTGCGGACGCGGATCCTCGCGGAAGTGGACGAGTGACGGAGCGGGGGTTCGCCCCCTACCCCGAGAACTCGGACTCGCTCACGCGGACGACGAGGGTCTCGTCGACGTCGCGGAGGTCGTACTCGGGCGTCTCGCCCTGTCGCCGCCGGACGAAGAGCGGTTCGACCGGGCGCCCGTCGACGAGACCGAACACCTTCAGGCGCTGGTCGGTCTCCTCGGGAGGCACGTCGCCGTCGCGGACCTCGCGGGCGAGGTCCCGAGAGAGCCACTCGTCGGTCGCGACCGAGGGTTCCAACACGAGCGCCTCTTCGACGAAGCGGACGAGGTACCAGTCGAGGTCGTTGCACAGCGAGACCGCGGCGCCGAGGCTCACGGTGTCGACCGCGACGCTGTTCTCGAACGGCTCCTCGATCGTGTAGGTGGCGAGCGCGTCGCGAGCCGTCTCGCGGGAGAGCAGCTCGTAGGAGAGCTCCACGTCGGGGTCGCCGAGGAGACACACCCGCGTCATGGCCGCACCTCGGACCGGACGGCGCAAATCCGTTGCGGTCGTCGGGCGGGGCGGAACGGGAAACCGTGCGTCCGGCGTCGCGGCGGCGCGTGGCCGAGCGCGCGGACGAGCGGCCGGGACGACCGACCGCCGGGCCCGCTCAGAACGTCGAGACGTCGCCCTCGATGACGCTTCGGGTCACGTCCGTCACGTCCGCGAGTTCGCGGTCGACGATGTCGAGGACATCCGCCTGGATGTCGTCGAGCGCGACGCCCTCCTCGGTGACAATCTGCGCGTCCGCGACGTGGGGTTCGTCGATCGGGCGGCCGATCTGCGAGAGGAGCCGGACCTGGAGGTCGCGGATGCCGTCGACCTCGCTCGTGACGGACTCGGCGACGCGGGTCGAGAGGAGGTTGTAGATCTTCCCGATGTGGTTGACGGGGTTCTTCCCGGAGGTCGCCTCCATCGACATCGGGCGGTTCGGGGTGATGAGACCGTTCGCACGGTTGCCGCGACCGACGGAGCCGTCGTCGCCCTGCTCGGCGGAGGTGCCGGTGACGGTGAGGTAGACGGAGCCGTCGTCGTAGTCGTCGGCGGTGTTGACGTCGACGTGGACCTCGCGGTCGGTGTACTCGCGGGCGAGGTCGTCGACGTACTCGCGGACTGACGCGACGGCGTCGTCGTACTCGTCGAGACCGTCGACGTAGGCGTCGACCATCGCGGCGGCGACGGTGATGTCGATCCGGTCGCCCTCGCGTTTGCCCATGATCTTCACGTCGGGACCGAGCTCGGGGTGGTCGTCGTGGTAGGTCGTGTTGAGCGCGCGCTCGGCCTCGTGGACGATCGTTTCGGTCTCGGTCAAGGGGGCGTGGCCGACGCCGAAGGAGGTGTCGTTGGCCATCGGGACCTCCTGCGTCTCCTCGCCGAAGACGTCCTGGAGGTCGCCCGACCCCTCGCCGAGCTTGACGTCGACGACGACGTCTGTGCCGTACTCCAGCTCCGGGATCGCCTCGGAGAGGTAGTCGCGGGCGGCCGCGAGCGCGGTCGAGTCGACCGGGAGCTGCTCGCCCTCGTACTCCTTCGTGGCGCGGCCGACGATGAGGATGTAGATCGGCTCGACGACCTCGCCGCCGCCGAACGCGGGGGCCGCGCGGCCGGCGACCAGCTGCGTCTCGTCCGTGTTGTAGTGGAGCACCTTCCCGACGCGGTCCAGGTAGAGCTGCGAGAGCGCCCGCGAGACCGACTCCGCGACGCCGTCGCAGATCGAGTCGGGGTGACCGATCCCCTTTCGCTCGACGATTTCGACCTCCTGGTCCTCGACCGCCTGCCGGTCGAGGCGGCTGACCTGTATGTTCCGGTCCATTGTCGCCGGATACTCCGCGGGCGACGGTATAACTTGCGGAAACTCTTCGGCGACACCGAATAACTGATAGTAATCTATAAGCCGGCGACGCGGGACGTCGGGTGGGCGGTGGTTCCCTGTCGCACAAGCGGCTGTTTGTGTTTCGGCAACGGCTTTCCCTCCCCGCTGTGAGACGTGTTCCTATGGACGAACTCGCGCCCTCTCGCCGCCGGCTCCTCATCGGCGCGCTCGCGGGCGGCATCGGCGCCGCCGCGGGCTGTCTCGGAACGAGCGACGACGGCGACGGTGGCGACGGCGACGGAGCAGAACTCAGGCTCTCGCTCTCGCGGATCGAGGGGTCGCTGCGCGATCGCCACGTGCGCGACCGCGACGACCCGCCGGAGGGGTGGGACGAGGCTGCGCTCGACGCCGCGCTGGCGGGCGAGTCGTACGCGACCCAAGGCCGAAAGCCGTTCTTCGCGAGCCCGGACGACCCGAAGTATGTCGCCCACGAGGGGACCTACTACCAGCTCGGCTCCGTCGTCGTCGACGAGGTCGCCGAGACGTATCCGGTCCTCCGGCTCTTCGCGGTCGACGGCGACGACGTCGAGTCCGCGGTCGACGGCGGCGAGGACGGGAGCCTCCCCGAGGCCGATCAGCGCGCGGTCCGGATCGCGCACTTCGCCGCGAGGGCCCGCGGCAACGCGGGCGGCTACCAAGCCGGACTGGTCCAGCGCGGCGGCTACGCCTACCGTACCGAGACCGCCCGCGCGGAGAGCGCACTCCTCGCCGACGACGGTCCCGACCACGTCAGCTACCGAGACACTACGTATCGGGTCGAAATCGAGCGAGAGCGGTTCCACGAGACTGTCTATCGGCCGACCGCGGAGGCGCTCGCCGAGAGCCCCGAACGGATGGAGGCGATCCTCCGGGCGACGTTCGTCGGCGCCAGAGTCGGGTCGGACGACCTCTCGGCGGAGGCCAGACGGATCGTCGAGGGGGCGGACGCGGAGGAGTACAGCGAGACGCATCCGTACTCCGAGGCGTACGTCGAACTGCTCCGCGCGATCGACGCGCGTCCGTACATCGACGGCAACGTTCGGAAGGACGCCGGCGTCCGCGAAAACCAGAAGGAGATGATCCGGTACGGCGACGAGTACTACGAGCGCTACCTCCGGATCTCGGGCGAAGCGGATGACTGACCGGGAGAAGCGTTCCGCGGCCGCTCAGCGAACCGCCTCGTACGCCTCGGCCATCACGTCGAGCGCCTCGCGGAGCTGTTCCTCGTCGGTCGCGTACGAGATCCGCGCGTGGCCGGCGCCGCCCTCGCCGAACGCCTCGCCGGGGACGACGACCACGCCGCGGTCGAGGCACTCGTCGACGAACCCGTCCGGGACGCGCGGCATCGCGTAGAACGCCCCCTGCGGCGTCGGACAGTCGATCCCGATCTCGTCGAACCCCTCAAGCAGGATGTCGCGTCGGCGCTCGAAGGAGGCGGTCATCTCGTCGACCACGTCGCGGTCGCCTCGGAGGGCCGCCTCCGCGGCGTACTGGGCCGGCGCCGAGGCGCACGCCTGCGCGTACTGGTGGACGCGCAGCATGCGCTCGACGCGCTCGTCGGAGCCGTACACCCATCCGAGCCGCCAGCCGGTCATCGAGAACAGCTTCGAGGCGGAGTTGACGACCACGACGTTGTCCGTCTCGGCGAACTCGATCGGCGAGTAGTGCTCGCCGTCGAACACCGTGTACTCGTACACCTCGTCGGAGACGCAGAGCACGTCGTGCTCGTCGGCGATGCGGGCGAACTCGCGCACGTCTTCCTCGGCGGAGACCGCGCCCGTGGGGTTGCCGGGGGAGTTCACGACGAACGCGGCGGTGTCCTCGGTGATCGCGTCCTCGATCGCGGCCGGGTCGATGGTGAGGTCGTCGCGGAGCGGGACCGGGACCGGCTTGCCGCCGGTCAGCTTCGTCAGCGCGTCGTAGGAGACGAACCCCGGATCGGGGATCAGCACCTCGTCGCCGGCGTCGACGTGTGCCTCGAGGGCGACGTGGAGCGCCTCGCTCCCGCCCGCGGTCGCGATGACGTTCCCGGGGTCAAGTTCGACCCCCTGGTCAGCGCGGTGTTTCTCGGCGATCGCCTCTCGGAGCGACTGAGTCCCTTTGTTCTCGGTGTAGGCGTCCGCCTTCCCGGACTCGATGGCGTCGACCGCGGCCCGCCGGGCGTGGTCCGGCGTCGGGAAGTCGGGCTGACCCAGCCCGAGATTGATCGCGTCGTCGCCGGCCGCCTCGAACACCTCGCGGATCCCGCTTATCGAGATCCGCTCGACCCTCTCGGAGAACGTCGTCATGTCCGTTGGAGGGCGCCGCCGAGAGTTAGTTCTTGTTACCACCGCCGGCGCTCCCAGACTGGCCGGCGCCCCTCGCGGCTCGCGTCGTGTCGGAGTCGTCCGTCCGAATCGGTCGGCAGCGCGAACCGGCCTTCGAGGACGCTCGGCACCTCCTCGGGACGGGCGCGCAACAGCGCGTCGTCGACCGCGCGGAGCCGGAACATCGGCCGCCCCGGCCCCATCGGTACCTTGATCGACTCGATAAGCTCCCGCTCGACGAGCGCGCGGCGGTCGCGAGTGAACTCCTGTGCCGGCGCGATCCCGACGCCGTCGACCCCGACCCACGTGCGCAGGTCCCGGAAGAGGTGATCGTGTCGCGCCGCGAGCGCGACGAGGAGCGTCCGGTCCGAGAGGTCGTCCGTGCGGCCGAACTCCCCGAGAGCGAGCGACTCCAACACGGCGGCCACGTCGTTCGCGAAGCGGTCGTCGAGGATCGCTCGCGCGCCGGCGAGCAGTCGCCGCCGCGAGGGCATCTCGACCGGCTCGGTCGTCGCCGCGGCGAACCGCGCAGCTGCGGCGGCGTAGGCGCCGTCGAGCGCCGCGGGCGAGTTGCCGTCCTCGACCGCGTCCGCGCCGTCGTCGGCCGCGTCCGCGCCGTCACCGACCGCCGTCGTCGCAAGCGACCGATCGCCGCGCGGGCCGACGACGGCGTCGGCGCGGTTGGGACTCGCAAACAGCGTGCCGCCCGTTCCGCGGTCGAGCGATTCGCCGGTTCGGATCCGGATCGCGTCCGTCTCGACCGCCTCGGCGACCGCGGTACCGAGGACGAGCGCGCGGGAGAGCGCGTCGACGACCCCGGGGCGACAGGCGATCCGCCACGGCGGTCCCGACGAGCGCTCGCGGGCCGCCAGCAGCGACGGCAGCAGCCGGAGCGGAACGCCGACCGCGACGACCGCTGAACGGCCCGACAGGGCGGCCTCGACCGCCTCGGCGAGCGGATCGTCGGATCGGGGGAAGAGGTCGGCGACCTCCGGGGCGTCGCCGGACGCGGCGCCGGTGGGGTCGGCGGCGTCAGGGGTGTCGCTGGCGGTTTCGGGAGCGTCGCTGGCGGCGTCGGGAGGGGAGTCGGCTTTGGCGTCGTCGTCAGCCACACCGCGGCTGACAGCCGCGATCGGAAAGAGCGTTGCGCCGAGCCGGAGCGGAGACGCCGGTCTCGGCGGTCGCCGCGGGAAGGCGTCGGCGACGGCGCCGGTCTCAGGGCGCCCGGCCGAACACGAGGTAGCCCGTGTGGCCCACGCCCGCGGTGGAGGGGCGCGAGCCGCGGTCGGAGAAGTCCATCTCGCGCTGGATCGTTTCGAGCGTTTCGACCTCGCTGAAGCCGGCCTCGCGGGCGGCGAGGGCCGCCTCTCGGGTGCCCTCGACGAACGGGGAGTAGACGGCGAGGCGGCCGCCGGGCGCGAGTAGCTCGTCCGCGCGCTCGACGACCGCCGGGGCGTCGCCCGTGTCGAGCGTGAGCGCGTCGAATGGCTCGCCCTCGGCGAGCGCGTCCAGCTCCTCGGTGAGGTCACCGGTCCGGACCTCGACCCGGTCGGCGACGCCAGCGGTCTCCATGTTCCCGCGGGCGACCTCCGCGAACTCGGCGTCGATCTCGTAGGAGGTCACGTCGGCCCCGGCCCGCCCGAGGTACGCCGCGAGGATCCCCGTCCCGGTGCCCGCGTCGAGGACGCGGTCGCCGCCCGACGCGCCGGTGTGGCCCATCACGAGTCCCACGTCGCGGGGCATCATCGGGGCGCCGGTGCGTTCGAGGTGGTTGAAGAGATCCGGGCCGCGGAGCGCGCGGACCTCGAAGACGGTGCCGAGGTGGGTCTCGACCTCGTCGCCGGCCGCGACGTCCTCAGGGACCTCGATCACGCCGAGGTCGGTGCCGAACTCCTCGCCCGGCTCCAGTAAGTACTCCCGGTCCTCGTGGACCAGCAGGTACGCGGCGTCCGTCACTGGAGGTCCGAGATCGCCCGCGCCGGCTCGCCGTTGGCCGCCTCTAAGGCTTCGCGGGCGGCCTCCTTCGAGACGCCGGCCTGCTGGGCGACCAGCTTGACGTCTTCCTCCGGGATGCCGTCGTCACTGTCGTCCGCGTCCGCCGCGTCGTCGAGCGCGGGATCGGCGTCGCCCTCGACCGCGCCCGCCGCACTACCGCCGACGCCCGCGTCGGCCACCGAGTCGGGCGACCCGACGATCTGGTAGGTCTCCTGTCCTTGGGCGTCCATCTTGGTGACCTGGGCGCCGTCGAAGACGAGGTCGTCGCCGTCGGCCGTCTCGATGACGACCCGCTCGGCGTCGAGCTCCTCGACGTCGATCCCCATCTGTTTCATCATCTGTTTCATCTTTCGCGGGTTCATGCCGCCGCCTCCGAACATGGATTCCGGTTCGGCCGGACGACACAAAAAGGGTGTCGACACGGCGCGAGGAGCCGGCGCTCCGGGGAAGCCCGCGCGCTCGATGGCGGGAGGCCTCGCCCCCGTTGCCGGCGAGCAGGACCGAGACGGTTGGGTTGATACGTGTCGCGCGCGAGGCGGAGATATGTACCTCGCGGACCACACCTGGCCGGAGCTGGGCGACGCGCTGTCCGACGGCTCCGTCGCGCTCGTCCCGCTCGGCTCGACCGAACAGCACGGCCCGCACCTGCCGCTGGCGACCGATCACCTGATCGCGGAGGGGCTCGCGACTGCGGCCGCCGAGCGCTCCGACGCCTTCCGGACGCCGACGATCAACGTCGGCGTCAGCCCCCACCACCGGCAGTTCCCGGGGACGATGTGGGTCGACCCGCCGGAGTTCCGGGACTACGTCGAGTCGTTCACGCGGAACCTCGCGTACCACGGCATCGACCGCGTGGTGTTCGTCAACGCCCACGGCGGCAACGTCCAGCACCTCCGGGAGGTCGGTCGCCGGCTCCACGAGGACGAGGTCGCCTACGCGGTCGAGTGGATGTGGGACGAGTCGATCCCGGAGCTGGTCGACCAGCTGTTCGAGCGCAACGGCCCCCACGCGGGACCGAAAGAGACGGCGATGATCACCCACATCGCGCCCGACCTGGTTCGCGAGGACCGGCTCGAAGACGCCCGCGACGGCGGCCTCGTCGACCTCGAGAGCGCAGAGACGATGGTCCACGGCGCCCGCACCTTCTACGACTCGATCGACAACTCCGCGAACGGCGCGTTCGGCGATCCGACCGACGTGACGCCGGAGAAGAGCGAGCGCCTGTTCGAGGCCGCCGCGGACCAGCTCGTTAAGCTGGCGGAGTGGATCGGCGAGCGCGACGGCGACGAGCTGTTCCCCGAACCGCGGGTCGAGCGAGAGGCGGCGAACCGCTAACCGCCGGCCGAATCGTCGCCGCCGCGCTCGTTCCCGATGTCGGCGCCGATGATCTCTCGGAGCGCCGCGTCGGTCTCCTCGCGTCGGCCGTCCAGCACCGAGAACCGCTCGCCGCGGCGGCGTTCGAGCCAGCGCAGCAGCCGGGCGGCCCAGTCGAGCTTGCGGGCCTTCATCGGGTCGACGGCGGGGTCGTCGAACTCCCAGCCCGGGAAGACGAGTTCGCCGGCCCCGACGTGGTCGGCGAGGAACGCGGCGCGGTCGCCGTCGGTGAACCCGCCCGTGTTGCGGACCGGTCCTGCGGGGGCCGCCTGCGTTGTCGCCAGCGTCCACTCGTCGGCGAAGCGCGGGAGCCACTCGCGGACCGCCGGGACGTTGTCCCCGTGGGCGTGGGCGGCGACCGGGACGCCCTCTCGGGTCAGCTCCGCGGCCGTCTCCGGGTTCTTGTCGAGATCGGTCACCATACAGTCGACGGCGACGCCGCGGTCGACGAGGACGTCGGCGGCGGTGGAGGCGGCGACGACCACGTCGGCCTCGCGGGCGAGCGCGATCTCGTCGGCGAGGCAGGGGGCCGCGCCGGCGACGGCGACGGTCTCGCCGCGCCAATCCCCGAGTCGGTCGAGGTCGAACGGCGTCGCGAGGTCGGCGGCGGCGTCGCGGGCGCGCTCGTCGGCCGCGCGGTCGAACCCGAAGTCGGCGAGGATCGCCTCGTACGCCGGTTCGAAGGTCGCGAAGTTCACGGGGGGATCACGCTCCGGGAGACCGTCGCGTCGAGCGCGGAACAGCGCCGCCGCTCATCGGTTGCGATATGGTATGGACCGGAGTGGCACAGAGTACCCCTACCCGCGTGCCCCTCCGGCGTCCGGTCGATTGGTTGTCTACACGAGGGCATAAACTTTCTCTTAACTCACGTAAAGATCGATACCGTCGAGAGCGGCGTCGAGCACCTCTGATACGCCTGATACCGACGCTCTGACCGACTCGATCGCGGGGGGCGTCCCGATCAGGAGTCCGCGGCGACCGCCCGCGGGGTCGTCGCCGCCGAGCGCCCCTCCGCCGGTGCCGCCGTCGGTCGCCGAGGGGGTCGGCTCGGTTCGCTCGCGGGTCGAGTCGCCCAGCGCGAACGCGGCCGCGACGGGGGCGTCGCCGCCGACGGTCGCGGCGCGGAGCGCGCCGACCGCGGGGTCGTCGAGTCCGGCCAGTTCGTAGGTGCGGACGACCGCGTTGCCGGCGGCGTCGCGGTCGCCCTGCGTCGCCCCCGCTGCGCCGATCCGGTCGAGGTGGCGCTCGGCCTCGCGGACGGTCGTCACGTCGAGCTCCTCGACGGCGACGGCGTCGGAGCCGCCGCCGGAGCGGTAGCGGTCGCGGGCGAACTCGGCGCCGACGAGGGTGGCGTCGCGCGTCTCGGCCACGTCGTGGGTGCGGATCACGTGGGCGCCGCGCTCGACCGCCATCGACGTGGCGGCGAGCGAGACGGGGAGCGCCTCCTCGGTGCTGCGGCCCGCGATGGTTTTGAGGAAGCTCTTGCGGTTGATCGAGACGAGGAGGGGGCGGCCGTAGCCGCGGAACTCCCGGAGCCGGTGGAACGTCTCGCGGTCGTCCGCGTGGGTCTTCTCGGCCGACCAGCCGCCGAACGCGGGGTCGAGAATCGTCTTGTCGGTGAAGCCGTTCATCGAGAGCGCCTCGTAGATATCATCGACGTCTTCGATGGCGCCCGGGCGTTCGAGGTCCGGCGGCGAGGCCATCTTCGAGACCGCCGCGTCGTGTTCGCGGCAGACGCGGGGCATCTCGGGGTCGGCGAAGCCGCAGATGTCGTTGACCATGTCGAACCCCCGAGAGAGCGCCTCGTCGGCGACCTCGTGGTAGCGCGTCTCGATCGACCAGACGGCGTCGCCCGAGGTCGATTCGAGCGTCTCGACCGCGGTGTCGAGCCGGTCGAGCTCCTGTTCGACGGAGAGCACGTCGAGGTCCTTGTTGGCCGATTCGAGACCCACGTCGACGATGTCGGCGCCCTCGCCGATCAGCTCCTCGTCGACGTACGCGGCGGCCTCGCCGGGGTCGTCGTACACGCTGGGGTCGTACGGCGACTCCGCGGAGACGTTGAGCACGCCCATGATCCGGGGCGGGTGATCGTCACCGATTCCCAGCCCCGCGGCGTCCACGTTTCGCATACGCTCACCACGGGCGCGAGCGACATAAACGGGGCGAGTGCCCGACGTGCTCGCCGGGGAACTGTCCTCGCATCTGTTTATAAATGGTCGGCGGTGCGGTGGCGCGTGCCGGTGAGCGGCCGACAGGCCGCGAACCGCACGCGCGAGGGAGTCGCGAACGCCCGCAGGGCGTGAGCGACGAGGCTGGGGAGGCGTGAGGCGCTGTGCGGTCGCGGTCGGGTGGACTCAAAGGGGCAGTCGCGAGGTCGCCGTAGGCGACGCAAGCACCGCAGGGAGCGAACGGAGTGAGCGACCGAGGAGCGCAGCGAGCGTACGGCGACCTCGCGGCTGGGGCTTTGGAGGTGTTCGCCGTCGTTCCTTAGTCAATCACTTATAAACAAACGCACAGCCTGCTAAATGGAACTTATAAATCGAAACGCAGCGAGTCACCGACCTCGGCCCCGTGGCGGTCGGTCCACTCGTAGGGGACCTCCAACACGTACTGGCCGGACCCGTCGTACTCCTGCTCGCTTCCGTCCTCGTTCGGTCCCGGCTCGGGCGCGTTGTGGATCCGGGTGATCGTCCGGTCGCCGTCGACGAAGACGATGTCGATACCGAAGTCCATGTTCGGCATAATGAACGTCAGGCTCTCTCTCGGAGTGTCGTAGACGAACAGCATCCCGCCGTCCTCCGGGAGCGCTTCGGCGTCGCTGAGTCCGAGAACGCGCTTGTCGTCTGTGTCCGCGACCGCGGCGGTCACCGATCCACGGGACTCGCCGGCCGGACTCTCGACGCTCACGGTCGTCGTCACGTAGTCGGCGTACGTTCCGCTCGGCCACTCGACGTCGGTGTCGCCATCGGAACCGCCACTTTCGCCGTCCGAACCGTTCTCACCGCCCGCATTGCCGCCGCTCCCCGCATCATCGCCATCCGCCGCATCGCCGTCACCGAGACAGCCCGCCGCGGCGCCCGCGGTCGCGGCCGCAGTCAGTCCGAGAAGTCGCCGTCGTCTCATAACGCGGGGGAGGGGAGCCGACGGTATAAACGGCGTCCTCGCGCCGACGTAACGGCCGCCCTCGTGCCGGGAAGGACGCGCTTTTATCGCCGCCGGAGCGTAGCGTGGACATGGCGAAAGTGAGCATCGGCCTCCGCGGGTGGCGCTTCGAGGAGGACGAGATATTCACCGACGACGAGGAGCTGAAACCCCTCGACGAGATCCCCGAGGACCCGCGAGAGCGGCTCCTGCGGCTCGTCGGCCTCGTCGAGGAGCCCTGCGACGTCTGTTACCTCGACTACGGCGAAGCGGAGGTCCACCGCTGTAACGAGGCGGAAATCGTGTACGGCGAGCCGGACGGCGAGGTGCTCCTCTGTCCCGAACACGAGCCGGACCTGCTCTACTGGTTCCGCGAGGCGGGCGGCAGCGAACACAAAGGCTCGGTCGAGTTCGCCGACCGCTTCCACGAGTGGGTCGCCGCCGGCAACGAGGCGCCGGAGGGGTACGCCTCCGTCGAACACGTCGAGGAGGACCCCGACGGCCTGCCGGACCTCCCCGACCAGCAGGAGGTCCAAGAACGGCTCGAGGAGGGGTTCGACGGCGACCGGATCGATATCCTCGAACTCGCCGGGCAGGAGGAGCGCGACGGCGACGAACTGACCGAGGAGGATCTCGCCGAGTCCGAACTCGACCTCTCGACCGACTACCCCTCTGACCGATGAGCGGCGACGAGGGCGGGGCGGAAGGGGACGAGGGAGCGACCGAGGACGGAACTTCGGCGGCGACCCCGACAGCCCGACAGAAGCCCGTCGTCGTCGTCGTCGAGCCGGAGACGCCCGGAAATGTCGGCACCATCGCGAGAGCGATGAAGAACTTCGGACTCTCTGACCTCAAGCTCGTGAACCCGCCGGCGCTGGAGGAGGACGGCGAGGCGTACGGCTTCGCCGGCCACGCCCGTGAGGACGTGCTCCCGAACGCCGAGGAGGTGACCTTCGACGAGGTCGTCGCGAACTACCACACGGTCGGCACCACGGCGATCACGGGCGAGGACGACCGCAGCCACGAGCGCTTCCCGTTCAAGACTCCCGTAGAGCTGCGGGAGTCGCTGAAGACCGTTGACGCCCCCACCGCCATCGTCTTCGGTCGCGAGGGGCGCGGACTCAACAACGAGGAGCTCTCGCGGCTCGACGAGGTGTGCTCGATCCCCGCCGACGACGACTACCCCGTCCTGAACCTCGGGCAGGCCGCCACCGTCCTCCTCTACGAACTCCGCGACCTCACCGTCGACGAGACGCAGTTGCCCGACACCGAGGTCACCCGCGCCCCGGAGACCGACGTGGAGCGCTTCCACGACTTCTTCGGCGAGTTCCTCCGAGCGACCGGGCAGCGCGACCACGTCCGCGAGAAGAACGCACTGCTGATGCGCCGGCTGCTCGGGCGGGCGCACCCGACCGAACGCGAGATCCATTCGCTGCTCGGCACCTTCCGGAAGGCGAACGCGAAGCTGGAGCACGCCGACCACCTCGCGGCGAAGTACGACGAGCCGCCGTACCCCAAGGAGCAGTAGCCGTGCGGGACTCCTTCGTCGACGAAGACCTGCTGGCGGGCGTCCGCGACGTCTCGCCGCTAATGTTAGGGATCGCGCCGTTCGCGCTCGTCGCCGGCATCGCCGCGGTCGACGCCGGACTCGGACTCGCCGAGGCGGTCGGCATGTCCGTGATCGTGTTCGCGGGCGCCTCCCAGCTCGCGGCGCTGGAGCTGCTCGGCGAGAACGCCCCCCTTGCGGTCGTCGTCGGCACGGCCGCGGTGATCAACCTCCGAATGCTGATGTACTCGGCCTCCATCGCGCCGCACTTCGCCGACTACGGGCGTCGGCTCCGCGCGGGGCTGGCGTACCTCCTCACGGATCAGGCGTACGCGCTCTCGGTCGCCGAGTTCGACGAGAACCCGGACCGCAGCCGGTGGCGCTACTACCTCGGCGCGGCCGCGTCGCTGTGGGTCGTCTGGCAGATCGGGACGGTCGCCGGCGTCGTCCTCGGCGCCGGCGTCCCCGACGCGTGGGGACTCACCTTCGCGGTCCCGCTCGTGTTCCTCGCGCTCCTCGTCCCCGCGATGAAGGACCGACCGACGACCGTCGCGGGCGCCGCGGGCGGCGCGGTAGCCGTCGTCGCGGCCGGACTCCCGCTCAACCTCGGGCTGCTCGCCGGCGCGCTGTGCGGGATCGCGGCCGGGTTGGTAACGGAGGCGGTGGCGTCGTGACGGACGCGCCGGGCACGGAGGTGACGACATCGTGACGGACGCGCTCGGCGGGGTTATCGCCTCCCCGCGCGCCTGGATCGCCATCGTCGCGATCGGCATGATCACCTACGGGATCCGGCTCTCCTTCATCCACCTGTTCGGGCGGATCGACGGGGTGCCGACGCGCGTTCAGCGGCCGCTTCGGTACGTCCCGCCCGCGGTCCTCGCGGCGCTCGTCCTCCCAGACCTGGTGACGCTGCGTCCGTCGGTCGCGGCGACCCTCCTCGACGAGCGACTGATCGCCGGCCTCGTCGCCGGCGCGGTCGCGTGGCGGACGGAGAACGTGTTCGCGACCATCGCGACCGGGATGGTCACCCTGTGGATATTCCGGTTCGTCGTGTTCGCGTGAGGCGCGCTGGGCGACCCCGGACCGGAGGAATCGTTCAAATTCAGTCGAACCGGTCCGACCGGCGGCTCGCGAGCGCGAAGACGGCGACGCCGACGAGGAGGGCGACGGCGAGCGCGCGCTCGACGGTCACGAAGCCGCGGACGGACGAGACCGCGTACGAGGCGGCCGCGACGGCGACGACCGCGTAGCCCACGGCCGCAGCACCGAGCAGCGCGGGACGAGCGCGCCGCGAGTTCCAGAGACGGAGCCACGTCGCGGCCGCGGCCGCGGCGCCGACGAGGACGCCGACTGGGAGCCCGACGAGCGCGGAGAACTCGATCGACACCGCGAGCAGTTCCGTGACGGCGGCGCTCGCGAGGAGGAACGCGGTCACCCCGATCCCGACCGCCGCGACGAGTCGCCAGTTCATGCCCCTTCAGTCGCGGCGAGGAATCTTAAATCGGTACGGCGAGACGGACCGGAAACCCGGCCGCTGGGAACGAACGAGCACGGACCGGGCGGAGCGTTCAGTCAGCGCTCGCGTTCGGTCGCGCGATCCGACGAGCGCTCGCGCGTCTCGGAGGCCTCGCGGTCGACGGAGCGGTCGAACCGGGCGTCGCCTTGGACCTCGCGCTCGCGGGCGTCGGCGAGCCGTTGGGCGCCGTCGGCGATCGAGTCGAGCGCGGCGAAAAGCCGGTACGAGAGATACGGACCGACCGAGAGCGTGAGGACGACGATCACGCCGAACAGGATCTGTCCGACGATCACGAGCGAGTACACGAACACGAGGAGACTCAGGGCCGCCAGGACGGCACCGATCGGAGTGCGGAGGGCTTCGGACGGCGAGAGCGGGTTGTGTGCCATGGGCAACGCTACCGGCGGCGTTCACTTAAAAATAAACAGCTCTGTTGAAATCCTCAGCAGCTGATAGTTTTTCACCCCAATCGCTCAGTACAAATAATTCATTAATCAGTTTGTACAAGAGTCTCATACACTAACCGGTTCGAATGGAGGATCCGAAATGTTTGTCAGAATTATTCGGAATACTGAGTGTGCTATTCGAGGGCTATGTGAGAGGATTTCAAAAAATATCTTCAACCAGATTGGAAGGGTTGTAATAGCACTTTTTGCAGGCCCATACACTTCGCTATCATAGGTAGCGCGATCGTATCTGAATCCCATAGTCGTTTGTCATCCATTCAGGGTGATAAAATAACTGACGAGGCGGATGACCCCTGTTATTCGTGTTATGTGGAACCCTCGGGAATTGTTGACGACCGTGACTCATCGCGCTCAAAAAGAATCTGCGTCGGAGAGTCAAACCACGCCCCAACGTCCACCGCAATTAAGGTTGCTTCCGTTACGTCTTCAGGAACTTCGAACTGTGCCCACGCCTCGTATGTGGCTTCCGGGCGTGCTGTCTGAGTGAGTTCTGGCAAGTTTGGAATAGAACGCCCTTCGTACATCACCCCTCCGGCTTCCAGACCGATCGCACTTCCGTACACATCGATTTTACCCTCGGTTTCACGATTGACCTCCACTTCTGTATGCAATATAACGAGCTTGTTACCACTATCAGGCGATCTTGCAGGCGAATCCGGTGGATCTAACTCTGCCGTTGTGTCTGTTGCATACCGTAGTGTGAGTGTATTAATCGAATTTTCGTTTCCGTGATCCTCAGCAGACACGGAGACTTGTGAGACATTCGGCTCGTCGGATTCATCGTCGGCTTCGGGGCTGTTGCTCCCGCCGCTGTCGCCCGTACATCCAGCAAAACCGAACGTTGAACCCGCAAGGATGGAGCTGAGGACATTTCTTCGGTCCATACTCGGTTTGTTCACTATAGAATGATAAAGTGTACTGTATTTCATATAATCCGAACATATCGATACAACGCCAAGTCAGATCGGTTGAGAGGCACTCTTCATCGACCAGACGTTACAGACGAGAATATATCTGAAGAAGAGGATTTCAACAGAGCCAAATAAACGGGAGTCGTCGGACGCGACCGCGAACGCGGAACCGACCGCGCTCGCGCCGCCGTCTCGATCAGTCGTCGGCCGGGGCCGCGGAGTCACCGGACGAGACGCCGGTGCCGGGACCGACCTCGATCCCGAGCGCGTCGAGCTTCTCGTCGGGGACGACGCCGTCGACCCAGTCGCGGGTCTCGTAATACTCCGCCTTCATCTCGTCGAGTTCGACGAGTTCGCCCTCGCTGGCGCCCGTGCCGGGGATGGCGTCCGGGTGCCCCTCGACAAAGCGGTTCGGCAGCGTGTCGTCCGCGCCGTCGAAGCCGACGAGGTTGTTGTAGTAGCGCTCGAGGTTGTACACGCGCTCGCCGGCCTCGAACAGTTCGTCCTCGGTGACGTCGCGGCCGGTCATGCCGTTGTACTGGAGCACGTACTCCTCGATCCCCTCCGCGAACGCGCTGAACTTGCAGATGTCGAACGAGTCGGAGACCGCGTGGAGATTCTGGAAGGTGGCGGTGAGCTCGCCCTTCCCCTCCCACTCGTACGGGTCGACCTTCTCCGGGATGCCGAGGATCTCGGCGGCCGGCGTGTAGCCGCGCAGGTGGCAGGCGCCGCGGTTGGAGGTCGCGTACGCGATCCCCATCCCCTTCATGCGAGCGCGGGTCGTAGGCGGCCATCGTCTGGCCCTTGACCGAGAGCTTGTTGCCGTGCGCGTCCTTCGCGTCGGCGACGCGCTCGGGACCCTCCGCGAGGAGGTCGCCCAGATCCGAGGAGCGGTGTCCGATCTCGTCGATGAGGTCGATCATCGTCTCGGAGTCGCCCCAGTCGAGGTGGCCGACGCCGTCGAGCTTGCCCTCCTCGCTCATCTCCATCGCCATCGCCATCATGTTGCCGGCCTCGATGGTGTCGATGCCGAGGTCGTTACACCGGTCGAGCATGACGGCGATCTCGTCGCGGTCGGAGTGGCCGGAGTTCGGGCCGAGCGCCCACGCGGACTCGTACTCGTACGACTCCATGCGGACGTTCAGGTCCTGGCCCTTGTGCGTCACGTCGACCTCGACCTCCTTCTTACACGCCACCGGACAGGAGTGACACGTCGGCTCGTCGACGAGAATGTTCTCGCGGACGTTCTCTCCGGAGACCCGCTCCGCCTGCATGTCGACGCCCTCGGCCTCGTTGTACGCCTCGGTGGAGGTGTACTTCGCGTTCTTCGTCGGGAGTCCGTCCATCTCCTCGGTCGCGTTCATCAGGACGTTCGTCCCGTACATCGAGAGCCCGCCCTCGTTGGGCGCGGTCACGTCGGACTCGCGGATGACCTCCATCGCCTGCTGATAGCCCTCCTGGAACGTCTCCGGGTCGGCGGGCTTGGGCATGTCGGTGCCCGACTTCACGACGACCGCCTTCACGTTCTTCGCGCCCATCACGGCGCCGGTGCCGCCGCGGCCCGAGGCGCGGTCGTCCTCGTTGATGACGCAGCCGTAGCGCACCTCGTTCTCGCCGCCCTGTCCGATCGCCATCACGGAGACGTTACGGCCGACCTTCCCGTCGACCTCCTCGCCGATCTGGTCGATCGTGTCGTGGACGCCCTGTCCCCAGAGGTGGGAGGCGTCGCGTACCTCCACGTCGCCGTCCTCGACGAACAGATAGACCGGCTCCTCGCTCTCGCCGTCGAGCAGGATTCCGTCCAGCCCGGCCCACTTGAGCCGCGCGCCGGACCAGCCGCCGTGGTGCGAGTCGGTGACGGTCCCCGTCAGCGGGGATTTCGTCACGAGGGCGATCCGGCCGCTCATCACGGTCTGGGTGCCCGTGAGCGGACCTGTCATGAACGCCAGTCGGTTCTCCGGGCCGAGCGGGTCCACGTCGGGACCCTTGTCGAAGACGTACTTGACGCCCAGCCCCCGCGCGCCGATGTACTTCTGCGCGTCCTCGTCGTCGATCCCGCGGTAGCTGACCTCGCCACCGCCGAGATCGACCTGTGCCACTCGGTCTCTGTAGCCGCCCATTTCAGTCATGTAATGCTCGTTCATTATATTCGTACTCCGTACGGTTATTCCTTCACACACCGACGTAACGTGTATTGATTACCTAGTCGGGCCGTGGTCGCCCGATAGGAAATCATACCGGCTGACATGTCTCGTGGAGCGTCCGTCGCCGTCGTCCGGCGGGGTATCACACGTTCGTGGATATATAGCGCTGGATACCAGCATATATCCGGCATGTAAATGCTTAATACCGTCTCTCCGTCTTTCGATAGTATGTCGAAAGACACGCGCTCCGGAGAGGTCGTCGATGAGACGCGTCGTCGCCTGCTGGCGGCGGCCGCGGGTGGGGTAACCGTCGGCGCCCTCGGAACGGGGGCGACGGGCGGCGTGGCGGCGCAGGACGATGGAACGCTCACGCTCGTCCACGACACGCACTTCCACGGGCGGTTCGAGGACGCGAGCAACGAGGCGATAGACATCGCGCGGTACTACACCATCGTCGAGGAACTCCGCGGAGAGTACCCGAACGCCGCCTTCCTCGGAAACGGAGACGACTTGGCGCCGTCGGTGCTCGGGCTGGAGTTCGAGGGCGAGCACATGGTCGAGGCGTTAAACGAGATGGGACCGGACGCCGTCGGCGCCGGGAACCACGAGTTCGACTTCGGCGTCGACACCGCGAGCGAGCGCTTCGAGACCTCCGAGTTCCCGTGGGTGATCGCCAACCTCCTCACGCCCGAGGGGGAGCCGGTCCCCGGCGCGGAGCGCTGGACGACCGTCGAGGTCGGGAGCCACACCGTCGGCGTCTTCGGGATGGGCACCACCGGCTTCTACGACATCACGGACTACCCCGAGGACTGGCAGGTGCTCGGCTACACCGAGGCCGCCGAGGCCGCCGTCGAGGCGCTCGAACCCGAGACCGACTTCATCGTCTGCGCCTCCCACGTCTCCAGCGGCGTCCACGAGACGATCGCGGCGGTCGACGGTGTCGACGCCATCGTCGGCTCGCACTCGGGCGTCGTCTACGAGGAGCCGGAGACCATCGAGGGGACGACGGTGGCCGAGTTCGGCGACGAGTTCGCCCACCTCGGCCGGCTGACGTTCGACGTCGAGTCGGGCGAACTCTCGGACTGGGGGCGGATCGACCTGTACGACTCCGAGGCGCTCGGCGAGGACGAGTCGCCGCCGGAGGAGACGGAGAACTACACGCCGCGCGACGTGCGGTCGGTGGACCGGCACACGGCGGTCGCGGAGATCGCGGACGGCTACCTCTCCGACCTCGAAGAGCGCCTCGGACAGCCGGTCGTCGAGACGGAGGTCGAGCTCAACGCCAGCTTCGACAACTACGAGATCGAGACGGGCTGGGGGAACCTGATGACGGACCTGATGCGACAGGTCGGCAACCTCGACGAGGGGATCGACGTCGCGGTCCAGAACGCGGGCGGGATCCGATCCGGCTCCACCTACGGGCCGGGCGAACTCACCGGCAGCGACGTGATGAACATCCTCCCGTTCCCGAACGAGATCGTCGTCTACGAGCTCAGCGGCGAGCAGATCCGGTCGTACCTCGAGGGGTCGGTCCGGCCGATGCCGGGGGACTACGGGGCGCAGCCGGCGATTCAGGTGTCCGGCGTCTCCTACGAGTGGACCGGCCACGACGGGGAGGGACAGGTCCGGAACGTCTGGGTCGGCGGGGAGCCGCTCGATCCGGAGGCGACGTACCTCGTCTCGACGAACGACTTCGTCGCCGGCCGGAGCGAGGAGTTCGTCGAGGAGTCCCGCGTGTTCAACTCCGGACAGTTCCAGGGACCGTTCATCAAGGACACGCTCGACGCGGAGTACGACACGATCTCCCCGGAGCGCGAGGAGCGCATGATCCGGGTCGACGAGGTGATCGAGGACGCGACGGTCGGCGGCTCCGAGGGGACGCTCACGGTCTCGTTCGCGCCGACCGACGCGGTCGCGTCCGTCGTCGACGACACCTTCCGGCTCGTCGCGCCGGGCCACGGCGTCGTGGAGGGGTCGGTGGCGTCAACCGACGGCGAGGTCGTCGTCGAACTGGCCGCCGACGCAGTCGTCGAGGCATTCGACGCGACCGAGACCGACGCGCTCTCGCTCGTCGGTGGCTTCGATCCGAACAGCGAGCACTACGGCTACGAGAACGATGACGGGGAGGTTATCGAACTCCCCGTCAACGCGAACTACGACTACTACGAGCTGCGGACCTCGGTGTCGGCGGACGACGCCCGCGCGACCGTCGGCGGCGACGGTTCCGACGGCGACGACGGAAGCGACTCCGACAGTTCGGACGGGTCGGACGGCGACGACGGGAGCGGCTCCGACGGCGACGGTTCCGACGGAAGCGACGGCGGCTCGGACGGTTCTGACGGCTCGGACGGCGGCGACGGCTCCGACGGAAGCGACTCCGGCGGAGACGGCGAGACCGCGGACAGCACGCCCGGATTCGGCCCGCTCGCCGGCGCCGCCGGCGTGTCGGGCGCGGCGTACCTGTACGAGAAGTACGGCGGCGACGAGTCCGACGGCTCCGCGAGCGACGAGTAATCCGCGGTCGGCGGCCGAGCGCTCCGCTCGCCGACGCCGTCTTACCGTCGGCCCACGAACGGCTCACACGACAGAATGGAACTTCCGGATCCGGACTCGGTACCCCGTCGCGAGTTCTGTAAGGCCGCTGTCGCGCTCGGCGGCGCCGCCGGACTCAGCGCCTGTCTCGGCCGCGGCGACGGCTCGGTCGAGGACGCGGTCGACGGCGGCCCGCTGGACGGGGTGCCCGCGGGCGACTCCGACGGCGCTCCGGCGCGCCAACACGCGTGGAACGACGCGCTCGACCGCGACGAGGCGGGAAACGTCGTCCCGCCGGTCCACCACGTGCTCCGATACGCGAACATCGACCGCGGCGACGCGTCGCGGGCGGAATCCCGGAATCGGCTCGAAGCCGCCTTCGCCGACCTCGAACGCGCCTTCGAGCGCTCGGCCGCCGGGCTGCTGTTCACCGCGGGCTACTCGCCGTCGTACTTCGACCGGCTGTCTGGGACGCTCCCGGAGTCGGTCGACCTCCCGGCGCCGCGGTCGCTGACCGGGTTGGAGGACCCCGCACTCGACGAGACCGACGTGTTAGTCCACCTGGCGGGCGACGACCCCGCGGCGGTGCTCGCGGCCGACGAGGCGCTGTTCGGCGCGGCGACCGCCGCCAACGGCGTCGCGGTGACCGACGCGAGCGACCTGTTCGAGCCGGTCGACCGCCGGACCGGGTTCCTCGGGCCGGGACTGCCGCGCGAGCGCCGCGACGTTGACGGGATTCCCGACGATGCGCCGATCCCGGAGGGTGCGCCGCTTTTCATGGGGTTTGCGAACGGTTTCGCGGCGTCGCAGGCCACCGAGGACCGCGTGACGATCGGGACGGGACCGTTCGCGGGCGGGACGACACAGCAGGTCTCGACGATACGGACGCAGCTCGACGCCTGGTGGTCACAGGAGAGCCACGCGCAGCGCGTGGCGAAGCTCTTCAGCCCGACCCATGCCGACGAGGAGCGCGTCGGCGAGCACGGCGAGCGGCTCGGAATCGATCCGGGAGTCGCGGACCTCCCGGAGGACGCGGTCGCGTACGCCCGCGAGGAGGGCGTGGTCGGCCACGCGCAGAAGGCGGCTCGCGCCCGCGAGGACGGAGAGCCGCGCCTGCTGCGCCGCGACTTCCCGACGACGGACGGCGACCACACCGGGATCCACTTCCTCACGCTCCAGGAATCGATCGGCGACTTCGTCGCCGTCCGCGACGCGATGACCGGTGCGGACGTCGCCGACGAGACCGCCGTCGGGAGCCGAGTGAACAACGGGATCCTCCAGTACCTGTTCGTGCGGAGCCGCGGGAACTTCCTCGTGCCGCCCCGCGAGTTGCGCGCGCTTCCCGACGCGAACCCCGGAGGCGAGCCGTGAGCCGACCGGCTCGAGGCGAGACTGTGCCGAGACCACGCACGGAGAGACCGAGACACGACAGATGACACGCGACACGACGCCGACCGACCGAACCGAACCGCAGCGATCGCACAGTCGCCGTCGCCTGCTCGCGCTCGGCGCGACCGTCGGCGCGGGCGCGCTCGGGGGGTGTCTGACCGACGCCGGCTCCGACGTCGTGAGCGAGGGCGACGCGGACGGCGATTCCGGGGGCGAGGGCGGTGGCGGCGCTGACGGCGGAGCCGCGGACGACGGCGACGGCAGCGCCGCGCCGTCGCTCCCGAGGGTCGAGGACCCGCCCGCGGCGACGTACGTGCCGACGCACTTCGAGGCGATGCGGCGGCTCGACCCGGTGGAGGCGGGCGACTACCTGCTCGAACCGAGGGTCACGTACCCGCACCGCTTCTGGAACGTGACCGGCGACCGCGTCGAGGCGGCGGCGCCGACAGAGGACCACGACGTCCACCTGATGGTGACGGTCCGCGACGCCGAGACCGGGCGTATCCTCCCGGCCGCGACGGGGTTACAGGTGACCGTCGGTCGCGAGGGCGAGTCCGGGACGCCCACCGCTCCGTGGCCGATGGTCTCGCAGGAGATGGGGTTCCACTTCGGCGACAACCTCTCGCTCGGCGGCGACGGCACCTACGAGGCGACGGTGCGGGTGGGCGCCATCGACGCCCGGAAGACCGGGGCGTTCGCCGGGCGGTTCGCGGAGCCGGCGACCGGCTCGTTCACCTTCGAGTACGATCAGGCGTTCCGCGAGTCGGTGATCGGCGACATCGTGTACGTTCAAGCGGAGTCCGACTGGGGCGCCCGCGGCGCGATGGCGAACCACGCGCTCGGGCGCGGAGCGGGCCGGAGCTACGGCGACGCCGACCGCGACGGGCCGGACCACGTCGACGCGCAGCGACAGGACGCCGAGCGCGACCACCGCGGGGAGCCGCGCTGGGAGGCCCGCGTCGGCGACCGGCGCTACGGGACCTACTGGCGTTCCCCCGAGGAGGGGGAACTGCCGCCCGCGGCACACCTCCCCGGAAGCCTTCAGGGCGAACCGGTCGTCGGCGACGCGGTGCTCGCGACGACACTTCTCCCGCCCGGGTCGCGGTTCGTCGACGGCGACGACCGATACCTCGCCGTCTCGCCGCGGACCCCGTACAACCGGTCGATGCTCCCGATGGCGGCGATTGATTACACCGTGCGCCGCGACGGGGGCGTCGTCGCGTCCGGGGCGCTCGACGACGCGCTCGACGACCGAGTCGGCTACCACTACGGGACCCCCCTCGCCGACGCCGCGTCGGGCGACGAACTGACCCTCTCGGTGACGACCGCGCCGAACGTCTCGCGGCACGCGGGCTACGAGACGGCGCTGCTGGAGACGGGGGACGTTTCGCTGACCCTGGAGGTGGGAGAGTGAGCCGAGCAGGAGACCGTTCGGGGGGCCGAGCAGGGGGCCGTTCGGGGGGGCGATTGGGGGACCGTTCGGGGGGCCGAGCAGGAGACCGTTCGGGGGGCCGAGCAGGGGGCCGTTCGGAGGACCGCGGGGACCGGCGAGACGCGGCCCCGCCGTCCCGAGTCGCGCTCGTCGCCCTCGCTGCGCTCGCGCTGATCGTCGGCGCCGCGGGCGCGCTGGCGGGACCGGTGAGCGCCGGCGACACGGCGGGCGCGCTCTCGGTCTCGCCCGAGGAGTTCGACGTCGAGCCGGGCGACACCGTCACCCTCGAGGTCGCGATGGTCAACGACGGCGAGCGCGACGACGACGGGGTGTACGGGTTCACGCTCCGGCTCGACTACCCGACGGAGTACCTGACCGTCACGGAGATCGAGTCCGCGGACTGGTTCCGCGAGGCGCCGGCCGGACGCCCCGACGCCAGGTCGCAGCCCGACACCGAGGTTCGCGAGTCCGTCGACTACGACGACGAACGCGGAGCCGCGAGGCTGCGCCAGTCGCTCGCGGACCCGACGACCGGGGTCACCGGCGAGGCGCTCGTCGCGACGGTGACCGTCCGCGTGGAGCCGGACGCGGAGCCGGCGGTCGCGGAGCTGGGGACCCGTGAGACGAGCACCGACCTCACCAGTCGGCGCGACTACCCGCAGCCGCTGTCGACGCCCTCGGCGACGTTCAACGTCTCCGGCGGGGGCAACGGAACGGTCGTCACGCCGGTGTACGACGAGGCTGCGTTCGCTGACGACGGCGAGGATGCTGACGACGGCGAGGACGCTGACGACGGCGAGGGCGGAAACGCAGGCGATGGCTCGAACGGCGGTAACGGCACAGACGCGAACGAGAGCGACGAGACGGGCGGAGACGGGGGAAGCGACGGCGGCGCTTCGGGGACCGAGACCGGCGACCAAGCCCCGGCCCCGGTCGGGGCAGCGGTCCTCGGCGTCCTCGCTGCCGCGCTCCTCCTTGTGAGACGGTGAGCGACATCGACGCCGACCGGTCACCGTTCGAGCGGGGAGGACCGTGGACGCCGTTTCTCGCGGGCGCGGCGGTCGTCCTCGTCGCATCGCTGCTCCCCGTTCCGGACGCGCTCGTCGGTTCCGGGGGTGCTCCGGGTGGCGGCGGGGCGGTCGGTCCCCTCGCGGTCCTCGGTCCTACCGGGGGCTTCCACCTGATCGGCTACGCGGGGTTAGCTGCGCTCGGGACGCTGGCGACTGATCGAAGTGTCGTCGCCGCCGGGGCGTCGGTCGCGGTCGGCTTCTTCGCGGAACTCCTCCAGTCGCAGGTGGCGTGGCGGTCGTTCGCCTGGACCGACGCCGCGGTCAACGCGGTCGGCGCGGTGCTCGGCGTCGCGGCGGTCGCAGCCGTCGTCGCCCTGCGGCGAGCCGCTCGCCGGCGGCTCCGGGAGCGTCGATGACGACACGGCTTTACGCGCTCGACCGCTTTCTCCGGCAATGAGTCAGCCGAGCCCCGACGCGTACGAGCAGGGGCGCGGGATGGACGCGCACAACGCCGTGATGCGCGACATCCGCGCCGAGCGCTCGGAGACGTACGACCCGACGGAGCCGACCCGCGTGTGGATCGACGAGGACAACACGCCCGACGGCGTGGTGAACTCCCTCACGATCATCCTCAACACCGGCGGCTGTCGGTGGGCGCGCGCCGGCGGCTGTACGATGTGCGGCTACGTCGCGGAGTCGGTCGAGGGCGGCAGCGTCGCTCACGAGGACCTCATGACGCAGATCGACGCGTGCCTCGACCACGAGACCGAGGAGGCCGACGAGCCGGCCGAGCTGATCAAGATCTACACCTCCGGCTCCTTCCTCGACGAGCGCGAGGTGTCGGCCGAGACCCGCCAAGCGATCGCGGAGACGTTCGCGGACCGCGACCGCATCGTCGTCGAGTCGCTGCCGGACTTCGTCGACCGCGAGAAGATCGCCGACTTCGCGGACCACGGTATCGCCACGGACGTGGCGGTCGGGCTGGAGACTGCGACCGACCGCGTCCGCCACGACTGCGTGAACAAGTACTTCGACTTCGCCGACTTCGAGGACGCCTGCGCGGAGGCGGCCGCGGCGGACGAGGAGTTCGCGGCCGACGTGGGGATCAAGGCGTACCTCCTCATGAAGCCGCCCTTCCTCGCGGAGCCGGAGGCGGTCGCCGACATGATCGACTCGATCCGACGCTGCGCCGGCGTCGACGGCTGTCACACCGTCTCGATGAACCCGACGAACGTCCAGCGGTACACGATGGTCGACGAGCTGTTCTTCGAGGGGGGTACCGGCCGCCGTGGCTCTGGTCGGTCGCGCACGTCCTCGAATCGACCGCCGACGCGGACGCCATCGTCGTCTCCGATCCGGTCGGCCACGGCTCCGACCGCGGCGCGCACAACTGCGGTGAGTGCGACGACCGCGTCCAGACCGCGATCAAGGACTTCGACAAGCGGCAGGACCCGAGCGTCTTCGAGCAGGTGTCCTGCGACTGCGAGGCGACGTGGGAGTACGTGATGGACGAAGAGACGAGCTACAACATGCCGCTGGCCCGATAGGCCGCTCCACGAACGGTACCGGCGAAACCGACCGGGTTCGTCGGGAACGATGGTGAACAATACCGATCAGTAATTTTTCGCTTTTAGAAATAAACGATCTGTTCTATCCCGAAACACGTGACGGATACGCGTGACACTCCCGATCATACTGAACGATCAGGTCGAAAAAGACCCTTATAGCTCCGGCTCCTGTGGTGAGACATGAACGCAGACGCCAGCGGTTCCCCGCCCTCCCGCGGGAAGTCGGTCCTCTTCTGCCCGGAGTGTCGTTTCGAGAGCGCCCTGTCGGACGGGTGGCTCGTCGTCAGCGACGGCGACGAGCGCACCGTCGTCTGTCCGGAGTGCGGCCACGTCGCCGACCACCGGTCCGAGCGGTCCGCGCCGACGCCGCAGCACGCCGATTAGTCGCCGTCAAACGCGTCGACGAACACGCGTCGTTACCGCCGTTCTGGCGCCCGATCCGCGAGGACGGGTATTTTCGACAGTCTCTCCGCGTCGAGCGCGTCCCAGTCGATGCCCTCGGGTCGTGCGTAGGGCGTGTCGGTCCGGATCGTTCGTTTCGGTGTCACGACGAGGTCGAGCGGCACGTCGTGCGCGTCGGGGTCGGGGAGGTCGGGGTCGGAGCGGTCGGCGCCGACCGCGGACTCCGGCCCGTCGAGGACGGAGAGTTCGTGGACGGTCGTCGCGACCGTCGTGTCCGCGTCGTCGGACTGCGTCCGGCTGTCACCGGGCGGAGCCCGGTTGCCCGAGGGACTCCGTCCCTCGCTGCTAGAGGCGCTTTGCGCCTCTCTGCCGACTGCGTCGATTTCGCGGAGGACCGCCCACTCTAAATCGCTGTACCCCTCGCCTTTCCCGATCCGGGCGCCGTCGGTCGTGACGCCGACGGAGCCGGCGACGATCAGGTCGACGTGAGAGACGTCCTCGGGTGCGGTGGGGGTCCCGTACTCGGAGATGCCGGAGACGGTCGTCGCGTCGTCGATCTCCTCGGGTGGGATCTCTGCGGGGTCGAGCCGGAGGAACGGGTTCGGGTCGCGGAGTCGCGGCTGCGCGACGTAGACGGTCTTGCCGTCGCGGAGCGCGGCACGACGGACCGGGAGCTGCGGCGCGTCGGGGTTGGCCTTCAGGGTCGCGGCCGCCTCCCACGTCGCGGTCGCCGCGAGCCGCTCCGCCGCGGCGTCGGCCCCGGCAAAGTTGGGGATCCGGTCGTGGGGCGGGAACGGGAACCGAGCCTGGTCTCCCTCGTCGAAGGCGTCCCACACGGTCTCGCGGACGGCCTGCTTGTCCATGCGTCGACCTGACCGGTCGCGGGCATCAACCTTCCGTCGCCGTGGAGATCAGATCGGATGTTAAACATATCAGAAGCAAATATTATGTGTGAGTGATGGTTTTTGTCCACATGGACACCGTTTCGGTGACTGAGGGAATCACGTACGGCTTCCGGATCATGATCTACTACGTCGCGGTGGTGGTCGTCGGCCAGGTCGTCGCCGCCGTCGGCGGCGGGATGGTGGCTGCGGCGACCGAAACCGGACTCAGACAGGGTCCGAACTGGGGGCTGGCGCTGTTCGGACTGCTCGTTGCCCTTCTGGGAGCCGTGGTCGTTCTCGCCGGCATCTTCGGGGCGACGTACAAGCTGATCGGCGACGCCGTCGCGAAGGGACGGACCATGAGTCCCGCCGCATCGGAGTGAACTCCGCGGAACTCGTCGCGTCGGCGTGAGTCCCGCAGAACTCGCCGCGTCGGCGTGAGTCCCGCAGAACTCGCCGCGTCGGCGTGAGACCGGCGCGGCCGCGACGCGCCTTTTAACCCGTTCAGGCGCGCACGGTCGGGTATGTTCGAAGACCGGCCGGACCGCGACGCCGAGGTCGTCCTCGTGGGGCGCTCGAACGTCGGCAAGTCCACGCTGATGCGCGAGCTGACGGGGCACGACTTCTCGACCGGCGGCAAGCCGGGCGTCACCCGGCAGCCGAACCACTTCGACTGGGCCAGCGAGAGCTTCATGTTCACGGACCTGCCCGGGTTCGGGTTCATGTCCGGCGTTGAGGACGAGCACCGCGAGCAGATCAAGACGAACATCGTGCGCTACCTGGAGGACAACGCCGACTCGATCCTCGCGGGCGTCGTCGTGATGGACGGCAAGGCCGCGGTGGACATCATCGACCGCCACGCCGAGCGCGGAAATATCCCCCACGACGTGGAGATGTTCGGGTTCTTAGAGGACGTGGGCGTGGAGCCGATCATCGCCGTCAACAAGACCGACAAGATAGACGACCTCGACGAGCGGCTCGACGAGATTTGTGACCGGCTCGGACTCTACCCGCCGTGGCAGCAGTGGTCCGACCGGGTGGCGCCCATCTGCGCGAAGCGCGGCGATATCGAAGCGCTGGAGGAGTGCCTCCGGACCCGCTTCCACGACCACAACCGCGACGACCTGCTGAAGTTCGTTTCTTAAGTAGTCGTTTGCGGCGGTGGGGTCGACGGTTCTGCGAATTCAGGCGTCTGTTTGTGAGTAATTGCGTTCGGATCGGCGGAGAACCCCTCCAAAGCCCCAGCCGGGAGGCCGTCGTACGCTCGCTGCGCTCCTCAGTCGTTCGCTCCGCTCACTCCTTGCGGTGCTTACGTCGCCTACGACGGCCTCCCGGCTGCCCCTTTGAGTCCCGCCCGGCACAACACCGCAGCCTCACACCTCCCCAGCCTCGTCGGCCTCCCTACGGTCGGCCGACTCCCTCGCGCGTGCGACTCGCGCCCTGTCGGGCGCTCGCCGGCACGCGCCACCGCGGATCCATTTATAAATCGTTGACCACGGCGATCGACCGACTCGGGGGCGTCTCAGAACTCGAAGCCGACCGCGTCGCGGTTCGGGCGGAGCGGACTCTTCGGGTAGGGCGGCTCGGCGTCGGGGTCGTTGTACCCCCGCGGCGCCACGTCGTTCGGCCCGTCCGGGTAACAGAGCGCGGCGAGCGTCTGGATCGCGGTACGGCCGCTCGCGAGTTCGAACTGCCCGCCGCCGTACAGCTCGATCCCGTTCCGGTCGCAGTAGGCGATCGTCTCGAACAGCGATTCGAGCGTGCCGAACCGAGACGGCTTGATGTTACACCACCCCGGCTCGACCGGGAGCGATTCGAGGCTCTCGACGCCGTCGATGGGGTAGTCGAAGGAGAGCCGGTCGGCCTGCGGCTCGACGAGCGCGCCCGTCGCGGGCGTGAACGCGGGGTCCTCCACGACCGCGGCCGGGAACGCCGCGAACACGTCGCGGTACAGCTCCGGGTCCGGCTCGACGTCGACGTCTGTCCCCTCGTACCACCCCTTCAGGTCAAGGATGCGCACCGCGTCAGTCTCCCGCAGCGTCTCGAACGCCTCCTCGGGCCACTCCGGCGTCGGGTCGAGCTTGAACTCCAACTCGGGGTTCCGGGCGAGCAGCTCCTCGACTCGCTGGGTCGACGGCGGGTCGCCGAGCCGCGTCGAGACGACGAAGCGGACCGGCTCCGGGTCGATCCCGAGCCGCTCGCCCAGCGACTCCTCGCGCTGGCGGAGCGCCAGATCGAGCGCGGCGCTCTCGACCGCCCACCGGCGGTAGTTGCGCGAGGTCTCGCTTTCGGGCGGGTTCCCGTGAAAGAGGTCAATCTCGGCGAGCCGGTCGGACAGCGCGTCGATCGTCCACTCCCCCTCGACGTCGATCGGGTCGGTCCCGGCGAGCGCGTCGTGGTCGGCAGTCTCGTAGGTCACGTCCTCGCCGCGCCCGACGACGCCGTCGCCCGAAAGGCGGAACTCCGTGGTCGTCCGCTCGAACCCGCTCGTCGTGTCGGCGGTGTGTCGCCGACGGGCGACCGACTCGATCGTCACCGATAGGTCCGCAATCTGCTCGTAGTGGCTCATGCTCTCGTCGAGGTCGCCCGGTCACTTAAATCGGTGAGCGCGGAGGGGTTTCGTGACCGACTCCGTCCGAGGCCCGACTACGACCGGGAGTCGGTCGCACGGCTCCGAAGCGTCGCGATCCGAGTGCCGAGGGTCCAGAACAGCGGGATCACGGTGAGCACGACCGCGCCCGCGGCCGCGACCTGGAGGACGGTCGTGGTGAACCACGGTTCGCCGTCGGCGTACGGCAGCGAGGTGTGGGTCACGTCGCCGATCACGGGAACGAAGTAGTCCATCAGCAGGTCGACGGTGTACCACGCGGTCGCGACCGCGACCGCGCGGAGTGGGAAGTCGGTGATGCGGTGGAGGACGAACGCCTGCACGACCATCGCGAGGTGACTCACGAGGAGGAACGCGTACAGCGCCGGTCCCGAGTTCGCGAGGAACTGGGGGTAGAAGACGACGAGGACGTACGGGGTCCACAACCCGAGCTTGACGTTGCCGAAGAAGGCGAGCGCCGCGAGCGTGTCGCTCGACCGCCCGAGCGCCCACGCGCCGAGCGCGAGCGCGATGAGCAGCGTCGCCCCCGGGCTGTCGGGGATGAATATCCACATCTCGGTCGGGAGCGCCTGGAACTGGAACCGGTAGTACCAGAAGCCGAAGGCGGTGCCGACGAGGTTGATCGCGACGATGACCCACGCGAACCGGAAGGCGACGTCCTCCAGCCGTTTCGGGAGCGGCGCGACCCACCGCGGGAGCGACTCGCGGTCCGGCGGGTCGCGGCCGAGCGCACCGACGATGTCCATACCACCGGCTCGGACCGGGCGGGCAAAGCCGTGGCGGTCGCGGCGGGCTCGACGCGACGGAAAAACTGTACCCGACACGCGGCCGCGACGAAAAGGGCTATGGGCGCCCGGCGGAAAGGCGGGGGTATGCGCCCGCGAACGCTGCTCGCGCTGCTACTCGTCGTCCCCCTCGTGGACGCGCTGTTCCTGATCGTGGTCGCGACGCGGCTCGGGTGGCCAGCGACGGTCGCGCTCGTCGTGTTGACGGCCGTCCTCGGGATGCTCCTCCTCCGCGCCGAGGGGCGCGCGACCCTCGCCCGCATCCAGCGCAAGGCGGCGCAGGGGAAGCCCCCGACCGACGAACTGCTCGACGGCGGCCTGCTCATCGCCGCGGGCGCGTTCCTGCTCACGCCGGGACTCGTCACCGACGCGGTCGGCTTCCTGCTCGCCCTCCCGCTCTCGCGGGTCCCGATCAGATTGGCCCTGAAGAAGTACGTCGTCATCCCGTACCTCGAACGCGAGACGGACGGCTTCCTCTCCGGAAACGTCTACATCGGCGGCTTTCCCAACGACGGCGAGGGCGGCTTCACGATGGGCGGCGGCGGGTTCCCCGGCGGCGGTCCCGGTGGCGCCTCCGGCGGCGGTCCCGACGGGTTCACCGGCGGCGACGGAGACGACGAGGACGGCGGCGCCGGGGGGAGCGCGAACCCCGGCGGCGCGGCGGCGGACGACGACGTGGTCGACGTGGATTTCACCGTCGAAGAGGAGGAGCAGAAGGGAACCGACTGACGGCGCGGGCCTCGCGAACGTCCGTGAAACCGCCACACGGCGGGCGGCTCCCGAAAGGAAACCCTTAAAATCCTACCCGCGCAACGACTGAATGCGCTCACCTGGGCCAATAGCTCAGTCAGGTTGAGCGCTCGGCTGATAACCGGGAGGTCCACGGTTCAAATCCGTGTTGGCCCACCTACAACGCGCACGGTCTTTGGCCGTGCGGGATTGGTGGGCTGGGACTCCCCAGCCACCCAATTTCCGTCTCTCCACACCCTTAGCGACAGCCGGCGTGTCTCGTCCGGGAGAAAGTTAGCTCCGGAGTCGCTACTGTTTCGCGATCGATTGCGTTCAGTCCTCCTGACGGACTGCGGCGTCGTACCGCCGAACCAGCGCGCCGACGTACCAGAACTTCAGCCCCATCGAAACCGCTCCGGCGAGGCCGGCCCGGAGGGGTCGCCGGCGGTACGCGGCGACGAACGCGTACACCGAGACGGGGACGTTGAGCAGATTGAGCCAGTTCGGATGCGTGAGATCGAAGACGCCCGCCTTCCGCTCGCGGGTCCACCAGCGTTCGGCCAGCACCACGCGGGTCATCCACGCGTCGTCGTTTTCCGGCGGGGAGAACAGGACCGGGTTCACCACGGTGAACAGGAGCGCGGAACCCGCGAGTCGCCACTTCCGGTGGTACACGGCGAAGAGGAGCGCCGGCAGCAGGACCGTGCGGCTCCACCCGCTCTTCGGATTGGAGTGTCGGCGCCAGAACCGCTCTTCGAAGTCGTCCGGGAGGGTAGGGGCCATGTTCGAACGTCGCTCCGAGCGATCAAATAGCTTCGTCCGAGTCAGAGGGCGTCGCGCATCTTAGATATCAGATAGTACATGTTTCTGCTTGACTAATAAAGTCCTCCGCGAACATCTCGTAGTATCGCTCCGAATCGCTTTGCCCGGATTGTGACTCAAGTTCAATCTGATTCTTCGTATCGGGCTGGACTCCCCGAGTCGGGTGAACAGTCGGGAGGTATGTGAAATCGGCATCCTCGACTTCTAAAGGACGAAGACCGGAGGGCGACTCACCAGATGCGACGGGTTTATCGAAGCCGCTACCCAGGTCCTCAACGTCGTAGACGCCTGTTAGGATTCGATAGACATCTTCTCCAAAGCCAATTACGTAGTTTGGATTCACGGTCGAGAGCTCCTGCGAGAGATATCCCTCGTGCTCGTCTCCGATCCCTGCGCACTGATGTTCAGCGGCCTCGTTGTTTTTAGGCAGCTCATTACACTTCTTAGCCTGTGTCCAGTAAGAGGGGAACTCAGACCCAACGCGCTCAAACAAGGGCTTAGTTAGGGGGAACCACTGTCCGGCGCCGTCAGGAACTTCCGCTATGTTGGGATTTCGAACGTCCGCAAAAGAACGTTCAGTGTGGTTTGTCGCATCCTCACTTTCTTCGCCGATACTCCCCGGACCGGGCTCGTGCCCGAGAAACACTACCTCAACGTCTGTGAGGTCACCGTCGCCGTACCAAGGACGGTGACCGTGTGAACTCTGGCGCGTGTCCGCATCGCCAGGGAAATCTGATCTGTTCGACCAGTGTGCCGGGCAGTCCTCGCACTGGTTCTTGCCGTTTTCAGGCGTCCAATTATCCCATAGCTGGTTACAAAATTCAAGTGTCGTCTCACTTGGTGCCATACGAAGTGGCGATGTCCTAACATAATGAATGTGTAGGCTTAATTTCAAGAAGGAGTCACACCAGAGACGAACTTCTCGCTCTGCTTGTCGTAGGCGTACCGCTCGGCGACCGCGTGGACGCCGCGCTCGGCGGTGGAGAGGGTCTTGTCGGGGTTCGGTGTCCACATATCGAGCAGTTCGATATCACGGTTGCCCCGGCTGTACTGGCGGAGGGTGTTGTCGATGTCGGTGGACTTGCCGATCTTGATGTCCATGATTTTGAGCCCGGAGTATTCGAGGTGAGAAATTCGAATCGCGTAGACCACTTCGCTCATAGACAGGTCTTGTGAGAGTGGTCTCTTGAGCGTTTCCCGAAGCTAGAATCTAATCAGATTCGGTATTGTGGTGGGTTCTTGCCCATAATCTTTCCATGACTAACTCACCAGTGTAGCCCTCGCCCGCGAGGTACACCCAACAAAGGTCAGAATAATGGCTTATTCAATTATCTGATCTATACCTTTTACCGAAAGAAGGATTTGACCGCTCAGCAAAGCGATCAACAACCTCTAAACCGATCTGGTAGCCAATATCTGACGAGGAGAAACAGACCAATATGGCAGCCATCACCAGCGAGGCACCATGATTAATCTGATTCTCATTCCAACTTGCCATCATTACTAGCATTTCTATGCTCTCGTTTTGGACATTGTGGCTTTGATATGAGAGAATATCTGTCACGACGATACGAAGGATAACTAAGAGGGAAAACAAGAGGACAAGAGCCGTCAACAGAATTCCAGCAATCTGAATGTTGATGTAGATCCCAGCGAGTATCGTTACAAAGCCACCCAGAAATGAAATAGCGAATTCCCCGTTGCGCAAACTCGCTTTCGATTCCTCACGTCTCTGGTCAATCAATCGTAGTAGGCCCCAACGGTCATAGCCCTCAAAATCAAATTTCTCTTTTCGAGCGTGTTCTTCAAGTAAAAACATAAGATCGTCTCGAAATTGATGTGCTCTATCGATCTCAACCACACGTTGAACAATCCGTTCAGCAAACTGATTTACTCTTATTTGCCTTCCAAGCCACGCTGGCAAACTTGAGATAGCACCTAAAACTCGAATAGTCACTACAATCACCACAAGAATCGGTATTGCGAGTACAGTAGCAATGTAGATCCGTAGCCTGTTCCGATCCATACGAATTGAGACTGGTGTCTATGGCTAAAAGAATCGTCGGCTGACATGAGTACATGGTTTTTCGATGTTCCCGGCAATAACTGATAGAGATGACTAGTTTGTCGATTAGGAATAATTGGGCACAAGCTGGCTGGGATATGATTTTCCTGAATCAGAGGGTGAAATGAGATCGATTTAGTATTTCTAAGACCAGTCCGAAGCTTAGAAATCCGAGCGCTACTCGGTAAAACCAGATTTTTATATCATCTTCCCGCCGTTTAATGTAATCATTAACCCACTTGTCAGTTAAAGTTAGAGGAGCTAAGTTTTCTCTATCTCTTTCGTCTCCAAAATCAGCCCAGACACCCCCGCCACCGAATCCACTTTCAGCCAGTATTAGATACTCAATTCCCTCTGGACGTTCATTGTCCGTGTGTTCTGATATTATTGATAATATGGTGTCGAATGATGGATTGTCGGGGTTGAGTTCACGCTGACCGACTCCCTGCTTCCAATCTTGTTTAACTTGACGGGCATCTTCAGGCGTCAAATAACCAGACATACTCAGTAAATTGTATGTGATTATTGTTGCCGGAGTAAGAGAGATCACCACAATAGAGATAACGTCACTATTCATAGAATGTCAGGTAGAAAGGCTGGAACAGCTTCAAATTCATCATTTAACCATCGCTCTCGATACTCCTCTGGATCTCGGACAGCAACGATATCGCTCTCTGTTGTCATAAGTACGACAGTCGAGAAAAGAACAAAAATAAGCAGCGTTCCAAATGTCGGCTCAAGAACGAAATGAACGACTGAAAAGAGTGCCAATGGGATCCACAATAGAACAGATGCCCCTGATAGACGTATTATAACCGGATCCATTGTTTCAATTTGACCGTGATCTACCGCTTTAGGGACAATTAGGTAGTCTGTTATCAGAACAGGGTCAGTACCACCAACCCAGCCGACGAACCAATGGCTTCCTTCATGAAGATAGCCTCCTACGAGTATCGCAATAAATACAGTGAGGATCCCTTCGGGCGTTGCTACCAGCTGTATCATACACACTAGCTATCGAGGGACGGGATTAAAATTGTCACCCTAAATACGGCTCACTAACTTCACAGTTTCTCAAGACTTTTACCGTCGATCTCACCATTGAGATACTGTTGGCCAAGTTCTGTTATCTGGTAATAGCCGCGCTTTGGCTTCTCCACGAGCCCATAGTCCATTAGATCAGAAAGTCTTCTACTCACGTGGGTCCGTGATTTGTCGATGTTCTCGGCGATCACTGCCGGCGTGAGCCGAAGTCTACCTTCGAGAGCTTCAAGGATGCGATCGTCAGTAGGCATCTGCATCCAGTCCGCCGGCTTTCGCATGGCCCACGTTCCTCAGAACAGTCGCATAGTCGTGTTGGTATGATACCGTGAAGCACCTATAGGTAGCATAAATGTAACTGATTGGTAGAAGATTTTAATACCCCCGAACCCACACCCTACGCTCACGAACCCACTCGGCCGTCGACGACGCGCCGTGCCTGAAAAGGATGCGGGCCGCGCTGCGCCAACAGCCGGCCCGTGTGGGGTTCCGTGCCGAGACACGAAACCCATGTACGCCGACACCACGCGGGGGCTTGACTCCCGTCTGAGACGCCGCATCGACATTGACTGACGAGTACCCGGCAGCGCTCGCGACGCTCGTCCGCGCCGACCGCGCGAGCCACGACGTGTAGTGATACAACAGACGATCACCATCATGCCAACACAGAAGCCTTCGTTTCGAAATACCTGAACGACCCCGACCACAGCAGTTTACACGGTGTTCCCCGTGGGGCGCGGTATGGATCCCTTCGACAACGGCGGTAGCTGTACGAACGGCCACTACTTCGCGTCGCCGAAGCAGGCCGGCGACGGGACGTACTACTGCCCGAAGTCGCAACGTCAAGAACGTCTCGCCGGGCACGGACGGTATCCAGAACGGCGGGCAGTGTCGGAAGGGCCACTACTTCGTCGAGCCGACGCAGTTGGGCCACGGCGCGTTCGCCTGCCCGGCGTGCGAGTCGACCGACCTCGAACCGAGCGACGAGGAGTTCGACGACGGCGGCGTCTGCGAGAACGGCCACGAGTTCCGCGTTCCCGACCGGAACGACGCCGGCGTGTTCCGCTGCCGGGAGTGCGGCTCCCTCGACCTCGAACCGAACTGACCGGCGGCGAGTGACGAGGGGGACCAGCGACGAGCGGGGAGCGGACGAGCGAGGGTGGGGACCGCCCGCGGGCAGGGGCGACGACCCCCGGCGCCACTACGTTTAACCGGTCCGGGCGAGTCACTTCGATCGGACATGAAGAAGCTGATCAACGACCCGGACGACGTCGTCGACGAGATGCTCGACGGGATGACAGCGGCGCATCCCGACCGCCTGCGGCGCCTGCCGGACACGCAGGTGCTCGTGCGCGACGACGGACCGGTTGACGGGAAGGTGGGGATCGTCACGGGCGGGGGTAGCGGCCACGAGCCGACTCACGCGGGGTACATCGGCGACGGCATGCTCGACGGGGCGGCCGCGGGCGACGTGTTCTCCTCGCCGACCGCCGACGAGTTCGAGGAGCTGATCGGCGCCTGCGACGCGGGCGACGGCGTCCTCGCGGTGATCAAGAACTACGAGGGCGACGTGATGAACTTCGAGACCGCGATCGAGCTCGCGGAGATGGAGGGCGTCGAGGTCGAGAGCGTCGTAGTGGACGACGACGTGGCCGTCGAGGACTCGCTGTACACCTCGGGCCGCCGCGGCGTCTGCGGGACGATCCTCGTCCACAAGGCCGCGGGCGCGAAGGCCGCGCAGGGCGCCGACCTCTCGGAGGTCAAGCGCGTCGCCGAGAAGGTGGTCGACAACGTCGGCACGATGGGCACCGCGCTCACCTCCTGTGTCACCCCCGAGAAGGGCGAACCCACCTTCGACCTGGGCGACGACGAGATCGAACTCGGCATCGGGATCCACGGCGAGCCGGGCACCGAGCGCACCGAGACGATGCCCGCCGACGCGGTCACCGAGGAGCTGACCGACGCGGTCCTCGACGACCTCGAACTCGACGAGGGCCAGGAGGTGCTCACGGTCGTCAACGGGATGGGCGCCACCCCGCAGATGGAGCTGTTCGTTCTCAATCGGCGGCTTCAGGAGCTGCTCGGCGAGCGCGGCCTCGAGACCTACGACGCGTGGGTCGGCGACTACATGACCTCGCTGGACATGGCCGGCGCGTCGATCACGGTGTGCGCGGTCGACGACGAACTGAAGGAGCTGTTCGACGCGCCGGCGGACACCCCGGCGCTGACGACGAAATGACCGATGACGGCGCGACCGTCGTCGCGGCGGTCGAAGCGGTCGCCGAGCGCATCGAGACGGAGCGCGACCACCTGACCCAACTGGACTCCGCCATCGGCGACGCCGACCACGGCGGGAACATGGCGCGCGGCTGGGCCGAGGCGGCCGACGCCGCGCGCGACCTCGACGACCCGGACGCCGAGACCGTCGCGAAGACGGTCGGCAAGACGCTGATGGCCGAGGTCGGCGGCGCGTCCGGCCCGCTGTTCGGCGGGTCGCTCGTGTTCGCGGCGGGCGAGCTCGACGAGGGGGTCACCCCCGAGACCGCGGTCACGTTCGCGGAGACGTACCTCGAGAAGGTCGAGGACAGAGGCGACGCGCGCGTCGGCGACCAGACGATGGTGGACGCGCTGACGCCCGCGGTCCACACGTTCAAGAAGTCGATCGAGGTCGACGAGCTCGACCCGATCGAGGCGCTCGCGAAGGCGGTCGACGCCGCCGAGCGCGGCGTCGCGTTCACCGTCCCGATCCGCGCGCGAAAGGGGCGGGCCTCCTACCTCGGCTGGCGCTCCGTCGGCCACCAGGATCCGGGCGCGACGAGCACGCTGATCATCCTCGAGGAGCTGCTCTCGGTCGCCGCCGAGCGGCTCGATGTCGAGGTGCCGGAGACCGACGCCGCCTCGCCGACGATCCCGGACGACGACCCGGAGGAGGCGAGCGACGACGCCGCCGCGGCCCCGGAGGACGACTGATGGTCGGGATCGTCGTCGTCTCGCACAGCGAGCGTGCCGCCGAGGGGATCGCGGAGGTCGCCGCCGAGATGGCCGGCGACACCCGCATCGAGCCGGTCGGCGGCGACGGGAAGGGCGGGATCGGCACCGTCCCGGACGCGATCGAGGACGCCATCGACGCCGCGGCCGGCGGGACGGACGAGGGAGACGCGACCGACGCAGAGGATGGAGGCGATGTGACCGAGTCCGACGGCGTCGTCATCCTCGTCGACCTCGGCAGCGCGGTGATGAACGCGGACGTCGCCGTCGAACTGAGCGACGCGGAGGCCGTGATCGCGGACGCGCCCGTCCTCGAAGGCGCGGTCAACGCGGCGGTCGCGGCCACGGACCCGTCGGCAACGGTCGAGTCCGTCCGCGAGCAGGCGGAGGCGGCCCGCGACATCGAGAAGCTGTAGGTCTGGGGCCGCTCCGCCGCCGGTTCCGGTCCCCTCCGCCGCCGGTCCCGGTCCTCTCCGTCGGTCTACTCCTTGCGGTCGTCGAGTCCCAGCACGTCCAGCACCTCGCCGCGCGTCTCGCAGGCGAGCGCGTCGGCCGCGAGCGCTCGGGCGTCGTCGGCGTCGACCTCGCGAATCCGCCGTTTCACGTCCGGGACCGTCACCGCGCTCATGCTGAGCTCGTCGAAGCCGAGTCCGACGAGCAGCTCCGTTAGCACCGGGTCCCCGGCCATCTCGCCGCACATCCCCACCCACGCGTCGCTCTCCTCGACGGCCGCGGTCGTGCGGTCGAGCGCGCGCAACACCGCCGGGTGGAGCGGGTCGTGGTAGTCGGCGACGGCGTCGTTGCCGCGGTCGGCCGCCATCACGTACTGGGCGAGGTCGTTCGTCCCGACGCTCAGGAAGTCGAGCCGGTCGGCGAGCGCGTCCGCGACGAACGCCGCCGCCGGCGTCTCGACCATCGCCCCCAGATCGGGGACCGCGTGGTCGACGCCCTCGTCGGCGAGGTCGGTCGCGACCGACTCGACGGCGTCGACCGCGCGATCGACCTCTTCGACCCGCGTGACCAGCGGGAACATCACGGCGAGGTCGTCGCCGTGTTCCGTCGCGGCCGCGCGGAGCAGCGCACGGAGCTGCGTCTCGAAGAGGTCCGCGTGCTCGTCGAGCGACAGCCGGAATCCCACGTCGTCCGAGGAACGGGTTCGGCTCGTCGGGGAGATTGAGGTACGGGACGGGCTTGTCTCCGCCGATGTCGAGCGTCCGCACGACGACGCGGTCCTCGGGGAACGCCGACAGCGCGGCCGCGACCGCCTCGTACTGCTCGTCCTCGGTCGGCGGCGTCTCGCGGTCGATGAAGAGGAACTCAGTCCGGAACAGCCCGATCCCGTCGGCGCCGCGCTCGGCGGCCGGGTCCAGCTCGGACTCTCCGCCGACGTTGGCCGCGACCTCGACCGACCGACCGTCGGCGGTCGCGACGCGGTCAGAGACCACTGCCGGTCCCGCCTCCCGGGCCGCGGCGCGGCGCTCCTCGTCGGGGTCGACGACGATCGTTCCGGCGTCGCCGTCGACGAGGACCGTCTCACCGTCGCCGATCGATTCGAGCGCCTCGCCGACGCCGACGACGGCTGGGATCGCGAGCGACCGCGCGATGATCGCGGCGTGCGAGGTTCGTCCCCCCTCGACCGTCGCGATCCCGGCGATCGCGTCGGGGTCGAGCGCGGCGGTGTCGCTCGGCGTGAGCCGCTCCGCCAGCAGGACCGTGCCGGCCGGAAGCGCGGCGAGGTCGGTGGCGGCCGGCCCGCCTCCGTCTGCGTCGAGGAGCGCGCGGAGCAGCCGGTCGCGGACGTCGCGCAGGTCGTCGGCGCGCTCGGCCATCCGACCTTCCATCCCCTCGAACTGCTCGACCGCCTCGCCGAACCGGTCCGCGACGGCGTGGTCCGCGGGCGTCCCGTCGCGGATAGCGGTCTCGACGTCCTCGATTATCGTCGGGTCGTCGAGGAACCCCTCGTGAGCCTCGAACACCTCGGCCTCCTCCTCGCCGACGCGCTCGGCCGTCCGGTCGCGGGCGTCGCGCAGGGCCGACCTGACCGCGTCCCGGGCCGTCTCGTACCGCTCCAGTTCGGCGTCGACATCGACCGACTCGGGGTCGGGGCGGTCGGGGAGCGTCAGGTCGGCGGCCGGTCGATACCAGCGCGCCGTCCCGACCCCCGAGCGCGGCGTGCTGCCGACGCCGTCGAGCGTCCTCACGAGGCGTCCTCCGCGTCGCCGCCGTCGGTCTTGGCCTCGCCGTCCGCTTCCTCGACCGGACTCGTGAGCAGGTCGCAGACCGCGTCCAGCGCCGCCTCGGCGTCGGGACCCTCGGCGACCACGCGGACCGACTCGCCGTGTTCGACGTTGAGTCCGCTCACGGAGAGCATGCTGTCGGCGCGGACGAGGTCGTCGTCGCCGTCGCCGTCGCGCCCGATAGACACGTCGGCGTCGAATCGGTTCGCCGTCTGTACCAGCTTCGAAGCGGGTCGCGCGTGGAGTCCGGCCTCGGGTTCGACCGTCACGGTCCGTTCCATGGTGTCGGGTTGGACCCCGACCGGTAATAGCTGATCGGAGTTCCCGGAGGCCGGGACCGGGGAGGTCCGGGCCGACTACGGCGCGGCCTGGTTCGTCGAGACCAGCTCGATCACGTCGCGGTGAGAGAGCTCGCGGTCGGTCCCGACCTGCCGGCCGCTCCGGCAGTCGGTGCCGTGGAGTAGCCCCTCGCCGATGTCGGAGTGGATGTGGAAAGCGAAGTCCTCGGTGGTCGACCCCTCGGGGAGGATGAAGCAGTCGCGGAACACCCCTTTCTCGTCTTTGCTCCCGTTCGCGGAGCCGGGGAAGACGGCGATACAGCCCAGCACGTCGAAGACGGCTGATTCGAGCGCCCCCTGGACCCCGGTGCCGTCGTACTCGTCGACGAACTCGCCGATCTGATCGAGTCCGGCCTTCTGCTCGCCGGAGACGTCGCCGACAACCTCGAACGCGTCGTCGCCGGGGGTGTAGTCGACGACGCCGGCGTCGTCGGCGTTCTTCAGCGCCTTCTCCGCGTGGGCGCTCGCGGGGACGAAGGAGAGGTGGTCGTACTCGGGGTCGGTCGTGATCTCCTCCCAGTTGGCCTGCGCCTCGGGCGTGTCCATCTTGTTGGCGGCGATCACCATCGGCTTCGTCCGCTTCCGGATCTCGCGGGCTAGCTCGACCTTGTCCGTCTTGTCCCACGTCTCGGGGTCGAGCTCCAGCCCCTGCGCGAGGATGGTCCGCTTCATCCGGTCTTTGTCCGTGCCGAACGCGGACATCTGCTCGGCGAGTTCCCGCTCGATGGCCGCGTCCGCGCCGTGGTACCGCGTCTCGAACTTCTCTAACCCCTTCTCTAACACGTCGAGGTACCACGCGTCCAGCTCCTCCTCCAAGAAGTCGATGTCCTCGCGCGGGTCGTGGCCCTCGGTCGCCTCGCCCTCAATGTCGGTCTTCCCCGAGAAGTCGACGACGTCGATCAACACGTCGGTCTCGTTGAGGTCGGTGAGGAACTGGTTGCCCAGCCCGCGCCCCTCGTGGGCGCCCGGGACGAGACCGGCCACGTCGACCAGCTTCACGGGGACGAACCGCGTGCCCTCGCGACAGACGCCGACGCTCGGCGTACACGTCTCGTCGAACTCGGGCGCGGCGCAGTCGACGCGGACGTACGCCTCGCCGACGGTCGGGTCGATAGTGGTGAACGGGTACGCGCCCTCCGGCACGTCGTTCATGGTCGCGGCGTTGAAGAACGTCGACTTCCCCACCGAGGGTTTGCCGACGAGTCCAATCCGGTAGCTCATTACCACCAGTGCGCGATCCGCGGTAAAAAGCGATGCGAGACGCGCCGTGGCGTGGGGAGCGGTGACGAGGGGCGGGATTCGGGGGGGCCAGGTGTCGCTGTCGGGCTGCTCAGGCGTCGCCGTCGGACTGGCCCGGTTCGCCGAGCGCCTCGATCGGGAGGACGTTCTGGAGCGCGGCGACCGCGTCAGCGGCGCTCTCGAACGTCTGCTGGTCGACATCCGCGAGCAGGTCGCCGAGGTCGGCGTCGCCGTCGGCGAACAGCACCGTCGTGCCCGCGAACGACTCGGTGAGCGCCTCGCGCTCGGCGGGATACGCGTGGGATTCGAGCGTCGGTTCGAGCCGGGAGAGGTTGATCTCGTCGGACATACCGTCCCATCGGCGGGACGCGGCATAAACGCGCGCCTCGTCGGGACCGCCGCCGCGAGCGTGGGTCGGCGTTGACGGCGCCCGTTGAGGGCGAGGAACCGGCAAAAACCGCAAAGGGTTATCCGTCGTCGGTGACATGGTACACGTGAACATGCCCCTATACGACCGGATCCTGGTCCCGACCGACGGCTCCTCGGAGGGGGAGCTGGCGGTGTGCCACGCGCTCGACCTCGCCGCGGTCCACGGGGCCTCGGTCCGCGCCATCTACGTGGTCGACACCGCGCGGTACGCCGGGATGCCGATGGAGACGACGTGGGAGGGCGTCGGCGACCTGCTGTACGACGACGGGGAGGCCGCGCTCGAAACGGTGGAGGAGCTGGCCGCCGACCGCGGCGTCGACGTCGAGACGGCGGTCGTCGAGGGGTCGCCGAGCCGCGAGATCATCACTCACGCCGAGGAGACGGGCTGCGACCTCGTCGTGATGGGGACCCACGGACGCGGCGGGATCGACCGACTCCTCCTCGGCAGCGTCGCGGAGAAGGTCGTCCGCGGGTCGTCGGTCCCCGTGTTGACCGTCCGGATCGGCGACGAGGAGGAGGCGGCGAGCGCGGCCGAGTCCGCGAGCGCGAGCGGGTCCGCGACCACGGGCGAGACGGGCGCCGGCGGAACCGACGCGGACGGATCGGTCTCCGACGCGACCGAGACGGGATAGGGAATCGCGACGAGCGAGTCGCAGCGCCCCCCGGCGGCCGGCGGCCGTCACTCCGCGTCGCGGAGGTGCTCGCAGTCGCCCGCGTGGACGCGCCGCCGCCCCTCGTCGGTGTCGACCACGAGCGCGCCCGGCTCCGCGACGTCGACCGCGGTGCCCTCCACGGACCCGTCCGCGGTATCGACTCGAACGCGTCGTCCGAGCGTGCTCGCCCGCTCGCGCCACGCCGGGAGCACCCGGTCGAGCGCCTCGGGCGACTCGGTCAGCTCCGCGAAGCGTTCGAGCAGCGTCGCGGCGAAGCGCCGGCGGTCGACCGGCTCGCCGCGCTCCGCCGACAGCGACGTCGCCCCGTCGGGGAGCGTCTCGGGGTCGAGGTCGGCGTTGACGCCGACGCCGACGACGAGCCAACCGATCCGGTCGGCCTCGCCCTCCATCTCGGTGAGGACCCCCGCCAGCTTCCGCCCGCCGCGGCCGGTCGCGTCCGAGGCGTCGTCGCCCTCCTCACCCGCGTTGCCGCCGACGAGCACGTCGTTCGGCCACTTGATGTGCGCGTCGACGCCGGCCTGGCGGGCGGCGTCGGTCGTCGCCACTGCGGCCGCGAGGGTGAAGAGTGGCGCCCGCGCCGTCGGCACGTCGGGGCGCGTCAGGATCGACAGCCAGACGCCCCCGCTCGGCGCCACCCACTCGCGGTCGAGGCGACCTCGGCTCCCCGTCTGCTCGTCGGCGACCACGGCGACGCCCGCTTCGCCTTCCCCCGCGAGTTCGCGGGCCCGCTCGTTCGTCGACGTGATCCGGTCGTGGTACTCCACGGAGTAGGGCGCGTCGAGTCCGAACTCGATTCCCGGCCCGGAGTAGCCCGGATCGTCGGGAGCGACGTACCCCTCTGCCGTCGACTCGACCGCGAACCCCTCCTCGCGGAGCGCCTCGACGGCCTTCCAGACGGCCGCCCGCGAGACGCCGAGCGAGTCGGCGAGGGCGGGACCGGAGACGGGACCGTCGTCGGCCGCGAGGGCGTCCAGCAGCGCGCGCCGCGTGTCCATACCGTTCGATCCGACGCCCTCGCCGAAAGCCGTTCCGGGTCCCGGACGCGTTCTGTCCGGCGCGCGAAAGGACGACGATGACCGAAGGCGACGCTACCGGTGAGAAAGACGGCGAGACGGTCGCGCTCGTCGACAAGCGTGTGTGGGGCGGGCGGCAGTCCGACCCGGAGGCGGACGTGGGAGAGTAGAGGGTGAGTAGGGTCGGACTCGGGTAGGGGGACACCTCGTTTCCGGTGAAACGGCGAACGGTACCGCGTCACACGCGACCGCGCGGCGACGGGCGGCACAGACACGACAGCGGTACGAACTCGACGGTACAAACTCGACGGCACGAACTCGACGGCACGAACTCGACGGCACGAACGCAACCCGCGGCACAAAAGCCAAGTCCGCGGGGCCGAACGCTCCGGTATCGCAACCCTCCAAGGAGCCCGAGTCGTCCGAGGGCGATCCGATGGACGACCTCGACGAACTCCTCGACGACGACCTCGCGAGCGGCGAGGGGGAGTCCGACGCCGATTCCGGCGCCCCCGCGGCTGCCGAATCGAGCGCGGGAAGCGCCCGAAGTACCGGGAGCAGCGGTAAATCCGGGAGAATTGGCGTCTCCGGCCGGTGGTTCTCGGCGAAGGCGTTCGCGCTCGCGCTCGTTACCGTCGCAGTCGGGGTGTTCGCCGTGAGCCTGATCCCGCTCATCGGCGGGATGGTCGGGACCGCGGGCGGCGTGTTCCTCGCCGCGTTCCTGCTCGGTCTCGTGCTGTCGACGCGCCGGTACGCCGAGACGGGGATCGCCGGCGCCGCGGCGGGCGCGGTGAGCACGGTGACGAGCGTCCTCGGCGTCGGCTTCCTCCCGATCGGGATCGACTACCTCTCGCAGTGGGGGCTCCCACTCGTCGCGGTCGGCGGCGGCGTCGGCCTGGTCCTCGCGCTGCTCGGGCACTACTTCGGTCGCGACCTCCGCACGGGACTGAGTCAGGACATCGAGGGCTAAGCCCTCTCGAACGGCAAAGAGACCGTTCTGACGGTCGCTACCGCGTCAGCCGGTCGATACCGACGTAGTCGGCTATCTCCTGCCGTTCCAAGACGAGGAAGCCGGCGAGGATCGCGACGAACCCGATCAGCGCCTCGGCGTCGATGAGGTGGCCGAGCAGGACCCAGCTGCCGACCGCGGCGACGACCGGCTCCGCGTACCCGACGAGGTGGAGCTGCGACGGGCCGACGGCGTCGAGCAGCGCGAAGTACAGGAGGAACGCGACGACGCCGGACAGCAGCGTCAGGTACGCGAGCGACGCGATAGACGTCTGGTTCCAGACGATCGCGGCGGGCGACTCGCCGATCGCGACGGCGGCGACGAGCAGCTGCCCGGCCCCGATCACCATCGCCCAGCCCTGAAGCGCGGCGATCGGGAGATCGGTTCGGAGCGGCCGGAGCAGGACGGCGCCCAGCGAGAAGGCGACCGCGCCCGCGAACGCGAGCGCGACGCCGACGACCGCCGCACTGCCGAGTCCGGCCGCGGCCGGGTCGGCGACCACGACCACGCCGACGACGCCGAGCGCGAACCCACCGATCTCGACGGGTCCGAGCCGCTCGTTCGGGAGGAGCGCGGCCGCGAACACGGCGGTCAGAACCGGCGCGAGGCTCACGACGACGGCGGCGACGGCGCCGGAGATCCGGATCTCGCCGAGGTAGAGGAACCCGTGGTACGCCGCGATCACGAAGGTGCCGGCGACGGCGACGCCGAGCCATTCGTCGCGGCCGCGCGGGATCCACCGGTCCGCGGCGACCGCGGCGTAGGCCAACACGACCGCGCCGGCGATTACGTACCTGACGCCGGCGAAAAGCAGCGGCGGGAAGTAGTGGAGACCGGCCTCGATGGCGACGAAGGAGGTACCCCACAGCGTCGCGAGGAGGAGGAACGCGCCGACGATCGCTTCCGGAGTAGAGAGGAGTTTTGCGAGCTTCATTCGTTATCTGTTCGAAATACACGACGATAGTTAAACTACACTCCGATATCTCCCAAGATTCGGGATGATCAATCAGACATACGAATTAGATCCGATTTGGTTCCGATATGCGTCGGTATCTTGGACTCAGATCCAACCCTGTCGGCCGACATATACAACCGATCGGGGTCCGATCCCGGGGTATGGACGAGCGCGACGTGCGGCTGTTGAAGGCCATCGCCGATCTGGGCACCGGGAGTCCGGAACGGCTCCACGAGGAGACGGGGATTCCGGTATCGACGATCCACTACCGGCTGAACAACCTCCGCGAGGACGGCGTCATCGAGAACGACCTGTACGACTTCGACCACGAGGCGCTCGGCTTGGGCGTCACCGTCATCGTCGAGGTGCTCGCGAACTACGAGGGACCCTACGAGGAGTTCGCGGACGAACTCCTGGCGGTGGAGGGCGTCACGGAGACGTTCTTCACGATGGGCGAGACGGACTTCGTCGTCCTGGCACGGCTCTCCTCGTCGGACACCGTCGAGCGGCTCATCAGCGACTTCGAGGCGATCCCGGAGGTCGAGCGCACGAACTCGACGTTTACCATCGCGACCCTGCGCGATGAGTCGCGCGCGCCGGCGACGTACGACCTCGACACGCTGATCGAAGAGCTGACTGACTGATCGAAGAGCTGACCGACTGACGGGGGATCGAAGATCGGTCGGTCAGCGCGTCTCGTCGTCGAGACCGGTTATCCGTCGGGTCTCCTCGCGGTCGCGGTAGCCGACCGGCGGCTCGAAGCGGCGCCGGGCGCGGTCGGCGGCGGTGGCGCCGAGATAGGCGAACACCGCCATCATGGGTATGTAGCCGATCATGTCGGCCATCGAGTAGACGGCGGTCGCGAACAGCAGGTCGGGGTCGGTTCCGGGGGTCGGAACGCCGCCGATCCGGTAGACGAACACGAGCAGGTACAGCGGGAGCGTCGCGAGCGCCACGCCGAGGAGCGCGTTGTTCGCGCTCGCGTCGTAGAAGCCGCCGAGCGCCGTCGCGAACCCGCCGACGGTGATGGCGACGGGAAGCATCCACGCGGGGCGGTCCAGCACGAACAGCACGGTCGCACAGAGGAGGACCGTCGTCGCGGTGACCGCCGCGACCGTCCCGCGGTCGAAGTCGAACCCCGGGTCGAACGGCTCTCTCATGGAATCGGCTTCCGCACCGACGGAGAAAAATGTCGGGGATATCAGGTGTTTCGCGGACCGGGAGAGTTTCGCCCGTGACCGTCGAATCCGGTTACGACCGCTTGCCGATCTCCTCGCGCAACACGTCGGAGACGACCTCGCCGTCGGCCTTCCCGCGGAGGGCGCCCATCGCCTCCCCCATCAGTCCCGAGAAGGCGCCCATCCCCTCGGCCTCGATCTGGTCGGCGTTGCGCTCGACGACCTCGACGACGGCCTCGCGGACCTCGTCTTCGCTCACGCCCGAGAGACCCGCCTCCTCGACGGCCTCGGCCGCGGACAGCGAGGGGTCCTCCGCGAGCGTCGTCAGCACCTCGGGGACGCCCTCCTTCGCGAGGTCGCCGTCCTCCACGAGGGCGAACAGGTCGAGGAAGTGCTCGTCGGTGAGGTTCTCGACGGGAGCGCCGTCGCGTCGGATCTCCGTCGTCGTCGATTCCAGCGTCGACGCGGCGAAGGTGGGGTCGACACCGCGGTCGACGGCCGCCTCGAACAGCGGGAACCGCTGGCCGAACGCGACCTGCTCTGCGAGACCGGCGTCGAGTCCGAACTCGTCGGCGTAGCGCTCGGCCTTCTCGTCGAGCAGCTCGGGCGCCTCCACGTCGGAGGGATCCGGCTCGACCGGCGGCACGTCCGTCTCGGGGTACATCCGCGCGGCGCCCGGGAGCGGCCGGAGGTAGCGCGTCGTGCCGTCGTCGTTCGCGCCGCGGGTCTCCTCGGGGATGCCCTCGATGGCGGTCTCCGCGCGCTCGGCGGCCGCCTCGATCGCGAGGTCGGCGGTCTCCGGGTCGGCCGCGACGATTGCGACCGCGTCGTCGTCGCCCGCGCCGACCGCGTCGCGGAGGGCGTCGACCTCCGCCTTGGTGACGCCGTACGCCGGCAGCTCGTCGGTGTGGAAGATGCCGCCCGCGCCGTGGCGCTTCGCGTGGTCGGAGAACTCCGTGCCGAGTCGGCGGTCGGGCTGGATCTCGCGGCCGACGAGGCCGTCGAAGCCGAACAGCGGGACCGCGGTGACCTTCCCGCCGGCGTCGAGCGCGCCGCGGATGACGCCCGAGTCGGTGTCGGCGAACACGTCGGTCACGTCCGAGACGTCGCCGACGCTCGCGTCGCGCTCGCGCAGTTCGTCGCGGATGTTCAGCAGCTCCGCCTGCCGCCCGACCTCGCCGCGGACGATGTCCTCGATCCCCTGGAGGTCCTGGACTCCTTTCACCTCGACGCGGGCGCCGTCGGCGATAGAGACGTTGACGTCCTGCCGGATCGTGCCGAGACCGCGCTTCACCGCACCCGTCGAGCGCAGCAGCATCCCGATGCGCTCGGCGGCCTGCCGCGCGCCCTCGGGGCTGCGGATGTCCGGTCCCGTCCCAATTTCGACGAGAGGCACCCCCAACCGGTCGAGCGAGTAGACGACGCCGTCCTCGGTCTCCTCGACGCGCTTCGCGGACTCCTCTTCGAGCATGAGGTCGACGACGGACACCGAGCCGGACTCGGTCTCGATTTCGCCGTCCTGACCGAGGAGGATCGAGCGCTGGAAGCCGGAGGTGTTCGAGCCGTCGATGACGAGCTTCCGCATCACGTGGGCCTGATCGACGACCGAGAGGTCGAGGAGGTCGGCGATCTGGAGCGCCACGGCGAGCGCCTCGCCGTCGACGCGCCGGGGCGGCTCGTCGTCCTCCTCGACGAGGCAGGTGGTGTCGTACGCGAGGTAGGTGAACTCGCGGTCGACGCGGCTCTCCTCCATCGCGGCGTCGTCGAGTTCGCCCAGTTCGCTCTTCGTCGGGTGGAGTCGGCGGGTGATCGACCGCTCGGCCTCGTCCGGGTCGCGCTCGACGGTCGGGGAGTCACAGAACAGCTTCGTCTCGGTGTCGAGCTGCTGGTGGATCTCCAGGCCGGCGACGAGCCCCAGTTCCTCGTAGTCGTACTCGGGGGTCGCGTCCGTACTCATTACGCCTCACTCCGACGGCGCGCGACTAAAAGGGTGGCAGTTCGCGTGGGCGGTGCGGAGCGAGACCACCGAGATTATTTATAAATGACCGGGCGGTGGCGCGTGCCTCCGAGCGCCCCTTGGGCGCGAGGAGCACGCGCGAGGGACGCCGCGAGCGACCGGAGGGAGCGAGCGGCGAGGCTGGGGAGGCGTGAGGTGCGGTGCGGTCGCGGTCGGGTGGGACTCAAAGGGGCAGTCGCGAGGGCGAAGCACGACGACGTAAGGACCGCAGGGAGGGAGCGAAGCGACCGACCGAGGACCGCAGCGAGTCGCGCGAGCCCTCGCGGCTGGGGCTTTGGCGGTGATCCCCGTCGATCCGTCGGTAGCCATTTATAAACGATCGACTGTGGATGCGAAAACAACCGTCGCGTCACCAGTCGGAACCGAGTATAGCCGTCACTCGTCGCGTAGCGGTCGAAAGGAATTGTGCGTGGGTGCTGTCGTAGAGACAACACCGTACATCGTTCGGGGGTGTACCCCTGCGATGCGTGGGACCGGATTTGAACCGGCGGACCTCTACAGGACAGCGCCCTCAACGCTGCGCCGTTGGCCTGGCTTGGCTACCCACGCTCGCGGTGTTCTGTCGCGTCTCCACGTACCCTTCCCCTAATTAAAAGCCCTTCCATTTGGCGGGACCGTGGCGGGGTTTCGCAGACCCTCGGGCGGCGGAACGCGGCTGTGACCCCGCGACCGCAACCGGACCACGTCGACCGCAACCGGACCACGTCGACCGCAACCGGACCACGTCGACCGCAACCGGACCACGTCGACCGCCACCCAACCGCGTCGACCGTAACCGGCACGCGTTTGGGGGTCGCGTCCCACCGCACGGACATGTCCGATTGGGTCCGTGAGAACGTCTCCGTTCTGACCGCCGTCGCCTCCGTCGCCGCGCTCGCGCTCGTCTTCGCCGCGGTCGGCGGCGTCATCCCGAGTTCGCTGCTACCGCGCGCGAGCGACGCCGTCCTCGCCGCGATCCCGCACTTCAACGCCGCCGTCTCCGCGACCGCCATCGCCACGATCGTCCTCGGCTGGCGCGCGATCTCCCGCGGGAACGTGACCCGGCACCGGAACTTCATGGTCTCCTCGTTCGCGCTGTTCGCGGCGTTCCTCGGCGCGTACCTCTACCGGCTGATCCACGTCGGCACCACCGAGTTCCCCGGCCCGGAGGTCGTTTACTCGTACGTCTACCTCCCGTTCCTCGCGATCCACATCCTGCTCGCGATCGTCTGTATCCCGTTCGTCTTCCACGCCCTCTTCCTCGCCGCGACCCGACCGTACGAGGAGCTGTATCACACCCGACACTCGCAGGTCGGCTTCGTCGGCGCCGTCCTCTGGCTGGTGTCGTTCGCGATGGGGATCGGTGTGTACCTCATGCTGTACCACGTCTACTGAAGACCCGCGGCAGAAAAACCGGCGCAGCCGACGACTAGGCGGTGCGGTTTTTGTTCCGCTCGGCCTTCTGGTGTGCCGCGTAGAACAGCGGGACGAGCAGCGCGCCCGCGAAGCCGAACCCGAGCGCCAGCGTTCCGATGTCGCTCGCGGAGAGGCCGCTCCCGCCGCCGGAGCCGCCCTCACCGCCCTCGCCGCCGAGGAGTTCGTCGTCGACGGCGCCGACCGCGACCGCGCCCTTCATCCCGGCTCCCTGATGCGGCGCGCAGGCGTAGCGGAACACGTCGCCTTCGCTCGCGTCCTCGAAGGTGTACTCGAAGGTCGTCCCTTCCTCCGCGACGGGTTCGCCGCTTTCGAAGGCGCCGTCCTCTTCGACGACGTTGTGACCGCCGCCCTCGCCGGTCCACTCCCAGATCACCGTCGTCCCCTGATCGACCAGAATCGCGGGCGGGTCGAACAGCAGGCCGTTCTCGCCGGCGCCGACGGAGACGGAGACCTCGTCCTGACCGCGGAGGTCCTGCGTCCCCTCGTAGTTGCCGACGTTCTCGAACCAGTCGCCGTAGCCGGACGCGCCGCCGCCGGAGCCGCCCTCTGGGTCGACGAGGTCGTCGTCGACGGAGCCGACCGCGACGACGCCTTTCATGCCGGCGCCCTCGTGGGGCTCGCAGACGTAGCGGAACCGGTCGCCCTCGCTCGCGTCCTCGAAGGTGTGCTCGAAGGTCGTCCCTTCCTCCGCGACGGGTTCGCCGCTTTCGAAGGCGCCGTCGTTGGCGACAACGTTGTGGCCGCCGCCCTGCCCGGTCCACTCCCAGACCACGGTCGCACCCGGATCGATGAGGATCGCAGCGGGACCGAACCGGAGTCCGTTCTCGCCCGCCCCGACCTCGACGGTCACCTCGTCTTGACCGCGGTAGTCGTGGGTGCCGTCGTAGTTGCTGACGCCCTCCAGCCAGCCGTCGTACTGGGCGGCCGCGGTCCCGCTTCCGGCGGCGACCCCCGCGGCGACCGCCGCCCCGGCGGCCCCAGCGCGGAAGAACCCGCGACGGCTCATCGACCCGGCGTCGTCGCCCTCGGTCGCAGCGTCGGCGTTCCGTGTCATACCCCTACGTCTGACCGTGAGCGTATTTAAGCCCCCGATACGTCCCGAGCGGCCGGACCGGCGGCGAACGTGTGCGGGGTTCGAGGGAGACACAGTGCCGCTGTCCGTCCGCGTGCGTCGGCGGCTAATCGTCCGCCGGCGTCGGGTCCGAGACCGGCGCGTCGACGTCGCGGTCGGTCGCCTCGCCCTCGACGTCGAACGGGTACTCGCCGGTGACGCAGCCGAGACACAGGTCCGCGCGGCTCTCGCCGACCGCCTCCGCGACCGCGTCGATGGAGAGGTACGAAAGCGAGTCCGCGCCGACCTCCTGGCGGATCTCCTCGGTCGAGGCGTCGGCCGCGATCAGCTCCTCGCGCGTCGCCATGTCGATGCCGAAGTAGCAGGGCGCGAGGATCGGCGGCGCGCCGATCCGGAGGTGAACCTCCTCGGCGCCCGCCTCGCGGACCAGCTCGACGAGCTGCGTCGAGGTCGTCCCGCGGACGATGGAGTCGTCGATGATGGTGACCGACTTCCCCTCGACCGTCGACTTGATCGGATTGAGCTTCAGCCGGACCGCGCGCTCGCGCTCGTCTTGGGTCGGCATGATGAACGTCCGACCCACGTACCGGTTTTTCATCAGTCCCTCCGCGAACTCCACGCCGCCGTCGTCGGCCGCCCGAGGCTCGCCGTCGGCCGTGGTCTCGCCCGCGGCGTCCGCGTAGCCGGAGGCGAACGCGCGCCCGGAGTCGGGGACGGGCATCACCACGTCGGACTCGACGCCGGACTCCTCCCAGAGCTTCCGGCCGAGCGACCGGCGCACCTCGTACACGAGGCTCTCGTCGATGACGGAGTCGGGGCGCGCGAAGTAGACGTGTTCGAAGAAGCAGTGGGCGGTCGACTCGCGTTCCACGAGCTGATACGTGTCGTAGCCGGTGCCGTCGGGATCCAGGACGACGAGTTCGCCGGGTCGCACGTCGCGGATCAGCTCGCCGTCGAGCGTGTCGATGGCGGCGGACTCGCTCGCGAGGACGTAGCCGCCGTCGATCTTCCCGAGACACAGCGGGCGGTTCCCGAGCGGGTCGCGCACGCCCAACACGGTGTCGTCGTGGGTGATCGCCAGCGAGTAGGAGCCGTGGATGCGGTTCATCGTGTGTTTGACGGCGCGCACGAGGTCCTCTTCGAGGAGGTTGCGCGCGAGATCGTGGGCGATCACCTCGGTGTCGCCGTCGGAGGTGAACGCGTGGCCCGCCGCGGCCAGCTCCTCGCGCACCTCGTCGGCGTTGACGAGGTTGCCGTTGTGCGAGAGGCCGAGCGATCCGGACTTGAAGGAGACGGAGAAGGGCTGCGCGCAGCTCTTGTCGAGGCTGCCGGCGGTCGGGTAGCGCACGTGGCCAATGCCGGTGCCGCCCGACAGCGACGCGAGGTCCCCCTCCTCGAACGCGTCGCCGACGAGTCCGCGCTCGACGTGGCTGTGCTGTTGGAACCCGTCGTGCGTGACGATCCCTGCCGACTCCTGACCGCGGTGTTGGAGCGCGTACAGCGCGTAGTACAGCGGTCGCGCGGCCTCCCGGTCCTCGAGCGAGACGCCGACGACGCCGCACTTCTCCCGCGGTTCGTCGCCGCCGTAGTCCCCACCGGCGTTCATGTACGCGAGGGTCGGGCGGGCGGCGATAAAAATCCTCGTGTTCGTGGCGTATCGCTCCCCTTCTCACACCATATTATGCGTAATCGTGGATAAAACTCTCGCAGCCGCCGCGTCGTCAGGCGGTCTCCTCGCCCCCGACGAACTCGTCGAGGCGCGCGAAGTACGCCTCCCGCGGCACCTGATACGCGCCCCGGTAATCCACCTCGCCCGCGACGAACCGCTCCGCGACGTCGACCGCGCCGGCCGCGCCCGCCTCGCGGCTCTCGTAGGTCTCCGCGACCGCCTCGATCTCCGGCTCCAAGAAGCAGACGACGTGCCACTCGTCGGTGGCGTACTGGCCGGAGCCGGGCCGGGCGTTCCGGGAGCCGTTCGTCAGGTAGATGGTCGGGAGACACTCGTCCGGGAGGTCGCCGGTCCCGAAGACGTCGGGGCGGTAGACGAGGATGGCCCGCCCGCTGGGCTCCTCGTTCCACACCCGCCACCCCTCCGGCAGCGATTCGAAGGCCATGGCGCCCCTCGGTCGCGGAGGCTTGAAAACGTCGCGCTCGGGGTGCGGCTTCGAGCGCGATGCGCCGGCGCGAGAGACCACCCCTCAGTCCACGATGTCCGACCCGCCCGGCGGGAGGAACTCCTGTAGCCGGTCCGCGCTCGCGACCTTCCGCACGAACGACTGGTCCGCGAACCGCTCTTTCAGGTTCCGGTACGCCATCATCGCGGCGTCGTTTTGCGCGTACATCCCCGGCTCGAAGGTGACGTGCGCGGCCGCGCGGTCGACAATCGCCGACGGCGGCCCGCCGATAGCGCGGGTGACCGGCTCGCACTGGACGCCGACCGCGATCCGGCAGGGCACGTCCTCGAAGTAGGTGCGGTCGCCGCGGATCACGAAGCTCCCCTTCTCGATGTACTCGCCGCTCTCGGGCGTCTTCGACACCTGGTCCGGCTCGACCATGTACGCGTCGCCCGCGCCGCGGCCGTCCTTCCAGTCCGACGAGTAGGAGACGGCGAACTGCGCGGCCTCCCGCAGCGTCTCCTCGGAGAAGTCGACCGGGTCGGCCGACTCCGAGGGACCGGACGCCTTCAGAATCGTCACCGGTCCCCCGTGCGCCTGCGTGTGGAAGAACCGGTCGTGTTTGCTCATGTACTTCTTCACCAGCTCCTCGTTCTGGTCAGCGTTGCGCCCGCCGATGACGAGGTAGCCCGTCGAGGTGTGGAACCAGCGGAACCGGTCGTACCAGTCGTCCGGACTCCGGATCGGGATCGACGAGCGGGAGAGCCAGTCCGTCTCGTACTCCTCCTCGTCGTCGCCTTCCTCCCCGTCGTCGCCGTCCCCGCCACCCCCGTCGTCGGCAGCCTGCTTCTCCTCCCACTCCTCTTTCCGCGCCTTGACCGCCTCCAGTTCCTCTCGGGTCGACTCGATCGCCGCCTTCGCGCCCGCCTTCTTCTCCTCGACGCGCTTCGCCTCCTGGTAGAGGCGGTCGGCGTTGACCTCCACACCCTCGCTCGCGTCGAGCTCGATCCGGGTCGTCCCCCCGTCGTCCCCGTCGTCGCTATCCTCGGCGAGTTCGACCGTCACCGTCCCCTCGCCGCCGTCGATGTCGACGACGGCCGCCGCGGCCGGAATGCCGCGTTCCGCCCCCGCGTCGAGGGTCGCTTCGATCTCGTCCCACGGCACGTCGTTCTCGCGGGCCTCCCGCACCGTCGAGAGCACCTCGTCGACGAGGTCGTAGTTCGCGTACAGTAGCTCCGCGCGCTCCCGCTCCGCCTGCGCCTGCTCCTCGAACCCCTCGATCGCTCCCTCCTGCTGTTCGATGATCCGCTCCTGTTTGGCGATCTCCTCCTCGAACTCGGGACGCGAGGCGCTCGCGTCCGCGGGCGACTCACCCTCGGCGGTGTCCTCGCTCCCGAGCCGGTAGAAGTACTCGTCGACGGCGTCGTTGAAGGAGTCGAACCCGACGCTCGGGAGCCCCTCGTGTTCCGCGAGCGGGAACGGCGTCACGTCGACGACGCGGGGGTCGACGTCGTCGTCTCCGTCACTCCCGTCGTCTCCATCACTCCTCTCGCCGCCGTCGCTCCCCTCGCCGCCGTCGATCGACTCCTCGTACACGCGGGGGTCGACGTCGCCCGAGCGGAGCCGCTCGTCGATCCGGGCGAGCGCGTCGTGGAGCGCGCGGATCTGGTCGTCGGTCGCCTCCTCGATGGGCGTCTCCTTCGGCACGCCGGCCCGGGTACACACCTCCTCGGCGTACAGCCCGCCGAGGTTCAGCTGGGTGGCGAGGGTGCGCACCACGTCGCTGTCCGACTCGCGCATGTGCCGCTCGAATCCGCCGTAGCTCACGTCGAGCGGGTTCAACCGCGAGGCCGGGTACTCGTACTGCGAGCCGGGCGCGACCGTGCGTGACTTCAGCCGGACGGTCGAGAGCGCCCCGATCACCTCGCCCGTCTCGTCGAGCGCGGCGACGTTCCCCTGGCCGAACAGCTCGGCGACGAGCGTCGTATTCTGGTCCTCGCGCTCGAACTCGAACGTGAGGATACGGTCGAACTCGTACTGCTCGACGCCCGCGAAGTCCGCGCCGGACATCCGGTTCCGGAGCATCTTCGCGAAGTTCGGCGGGCGGCCCGGGGCGTCCGCGACGTGGTCCGGGTCGGCGGCGTGCGCGCGCTTCACGTCGCCGACCTCGATCATGAGCTCGACGCGGCCGCGGTCGAAGTCGCGGAGCTTCAGCCGGAGCAGGTCGTCGTCGTAGAGGTACGCCTTGTCGACCTTCGCGCCCTCGTACCGATTCAGCTCGGTGACGAGCGCGGCGAGGTCGATGCTCGACAGCTCCCGCTTCTGGTCCATACTCGAAAGAGACCGGCGGGCCGGAAAAAGGCGTGTCGTTGTGGGTGCGGTGGGGACTGCGGGGGCGACGAAGCGGGCGACCGGACCGCTCTCGATCCGGTCAGAGCCGCTTCGACACGTACGGCCCGTCCTGTCGGTAGCCGAGCTTGTTCCGGTAGTACTCGCGGGCGCCGATCCCGGAGATGACCGCGATCTTCCGGAAGCCTGCCTCGCGAGACAGCTCTTCGGCGCGTTCGAGGAGCTTCGTCCCGTACCCCTGATGCTGCCAGTCGCCGTCGCCGCCGATGCCGACCTCGTTGCCGTACACGTGGAGCTCGCGGACTAAGGCGGCGTCTTCGAGTTCGGGGCGGATCGGGTCGCTCTCGGTGCCCGGCGCGCCCGGCTGGTCGGGCGCGAACGAAGGGAACCGCAGGCGGCAGAAGCCGACGAGGAGGTCGCGGACGGGATCCTCGAACGCGATGAAGTGCTCCGTCCCGCCGCCGGCCTCGTAGGTGGTGACATCGAGTTCGACGTCGTCCGGGTCCGGGTCGGCGTCGTTGTGGCCGACCTCGCGGGCGCGGATGTCGCGCTGGACGATTCCCTTCTCCTCGGCCCGCTGGGCCGCGAGCTGGCGGAGGTTCGACTTCTGGACGCCGGCGTCGATGAAGTCCGCGGGGATGTCGCGCTGGACGCGCTGGAGCCGCGTGTACTTCGGGATGAGGTCCATGGCGTCGGCGACGAGATCGGCCGCTTCCTCGCTCGTCAGCGGGTCGAAGTCGTCGCGGCGCCAGCGGTCGTACACCCGGGTCCCCTCGACGACGAGGGTGGGATAGATCTTCAGGTAGTCGGGCCGCCAGTCGGGGTTGTCGAACAGCTGGCGGAAGTCCTCCAGACACATCTCCCGGGTCATCCCCGGCTGGCCGGGCATCATGTGGAACCCGACCTTGAACGCGGCGTCGCGCAGGCGGCGGTTCGCGTTCCGGCTCGCCTCGTTGCCGTGGCCGCGGTGGATCTCGCGGTTGATCCGCTCGTAGGTGGTCTGGACGCCGACCTCGACCTTCGTGCCGCCCAGATCGAGCATGCGGTCGATCTGTTCCGGGTCACACCAGTCCGGCTTCGTCTCGAAGGTGGTGCCGATGTTGCGGATCGCGTTCGTCTCGTTTTCCGCGATCACGTCCTCCAGATACTCGAACTCCGTCTCCTCCCGGGCGGGCGCGAACGACTCCCCCTCGGCCGGCTCCGGCTCCTTGTCGAGATCGTAGTCGTTCATCGCCTGAAGGGCGCGCTTCACGAACCACTCCTGGTAGTCGTGCGAGCGCGCCGTCATCGTCCCGCCCATCAGGATGAGTTCGACCTTGTCGACCGGGTGGCCGATCTTCCGGAGCTGTTCGAGCCGGAGGGTGACCTGCCCGTACGGGTCGTAGTCGTTCTGCTCGCCGCGGGCCGCGGCCGGCTCGTGGCCCGTGTACGACTGCGCCGAGGAGAACTCCGAGGCTGGGCCGCCGGGGCAGTAGAGGCACTTCCCGTGCGGGCACAGCTCCGGCGAGGTCATGATCGCGACCGGCGAGACGCCCGAGGCGGTCCGGACGGGCTTGCGCTGGACCACTTCGATCACGTCGTCGCGGTGTTCCGTGGGCGCGTGGTCGAGTATCTCGGTGTTCTTCGGCACCTTCGGAGAGCCGAACTCCGAGCAGGCGTCGAGCTTGGCGCTCTCGAGGTCGTCGCGCTCGATCTCGCCGTCGAGGATGCGCTCGACGAGATGCTCGCAGGTCCGGACGAACGCCTCGGAGGAAGCGGCGTCGCCGGCGTCGTCGCTCTCACCGCCGGCGTCCGTGTCGCTCGCCGCGTCGGTACTCATTACCCTCCGATCGACGGGTTTCGGAGTTAAGCGTGTCGCACCGGGGAAACCGCCCGGTTTTAGACGGGCGCTCGCGTAGCCGCGGCCGTGTTACGGAAGGACCTCCTGCGCGTCTCCCGGGCGGGCGGCGGCTACCGCCCGCAGTTCGCGACCCGGGAACACCGGCCGCTCGCGGCGCAGGTCCTCGGGACGTTCGAGTCGCACGTCGGCGAGCGCCGCGGCGACCTCGACAGCGCGCTGGCGGAGCTGGAGTCCGACGCTGCCGCGCGGAACGGCGACTTCAAGCTGGTCCGCGGGCTGGCGGCGCTCGTCGAGCGCGAGTGCGAGTTCGAGACGCGCGCGCCGGTCCCGCCCCGTCGCGTCCGGCGGGCCGCGTTCGAGGCCGCGGAGGCGGTTGGCGTCGCGAGCGAGGCGGAGCGGGAGGACGCGGTCGACCGCGCGGCCGACGCGCTCGGGATCGAATCGGCGGACGTGGACGCGTCGCTGTACGCCGACCGCGACGTCAATCAGGTCCTCGTCGACGGCGACGTACGGTGGGACCCCGACTCCCTGCTGGAGCAGTACGACCTCTCGCTGGCCCAGACAGCCCTCTTCGACGCCACCGAGGTCAGGGTGCGGTCGAACGACCCCAAGCGCCTCGTCTCCGCCGTCAAGCGCCTACGGCTGATGTACGAGGTGGAGCAGACCCCCGAGGGCCGCGAACTGGTCGTCACCGGGCCGGACAGGCTGTTCTCGCGCACGCGACGCTACGGCACCGCGTTCGCGCGCCTGCTCCGCACCGTCGCGGAGTCGGCGGAGTGGGAGCTGACGGCGACGATAGACGATCGCGGCCGCGAGCGCACGATGCGGCTCTCGGACGGCGACGTGAGCGTGCCGGACGTGGAGCCGGTCGCCGAACCCGACTTCGACAGCGGGGTCGAGTCCGACTTCGCCGGGCGGGTCCGCGGACTCGACCTCGATTGGACCTTGGTGCGCGAGCCGGAGCCGCTGGAGACGGGCGCGAGCGTGATGATCCCGGACTTCGCGTTCGACTACGACCACGCCGACTTCAGACTCTTTTTCGAGGTGATGGGCTTCTGGACGCCCGAGTACGTCGCAAAGAAGCTCGGCCAGCTCGCGGACGTGGAGGACGTTGACCTCCTCGTCGCCGTCGACGAGAGCCTCGGCGTGGGCGAGGAGATAGCCGCGCGAGACCACCGCGTCGTCACCTACTCCGGGACGGTCCGGGTGAAGGACGTGGTCGACGTGCTCCGCGAGTACGAGGCCGAGTTCGTCGCGGACGCGGCCGCCGCCCTCCCCGACGCCCTCTCGCCCGACGCCGACGCGATCGGACTGGACGACCTCGCAGACGAACACGGCGTGAGCGTCGAGGCGGTAGAGGACAAGGCGTTTCCCGACCACGAGCGCATCGGGCGGACGCTCGTTCGGCCCGCGGTGTTGGAAGCGATCGGCGAGGAAATCGAAGTGGAGATGTCGCTCTCGGAAGCCGAAGCGGTCCTCGACGAGTACGGCGTCAACGACGCGAGCGCCGCGCTCTCGCGGCTCGGGTACCGCGTTGAGTGGGAGGGACTCGGGGGCGGGACGGTCCGGGAGAAATCGAAATAGGATATTTAAACCGGTGCGGTGGCGCGCGCCTCCGAGCGCCCGGAGGGCGCGAGGAGCGCGTGCGAGGGAGTCGGGCGGCCGGAGCGAAGCGGAGGCCGGCCGACGAGGCTGGGGAGGTGTGAGGTGCTGTGCGGTCGCGGTCGGGTGGGACTCAAAGGGGCAGCCGTGAGGCGGGCGTAGGCGACGCAAGGACCGGAAGGAGCGAGCGAAGCGAGCGACTGAGAACCGCAGCGAGCGTACGGCCGCCTCACGGCTGGGGCTTTAGAGGTGTTCACCGCCGATCCGATATCAGCTATTTATAAACAATAAACCGGCTCGCTAACAGGATCTCTCACTCCACGACGGGCAGGTCCGCTCGACTCCCTTTCGGCACCACAGAGCGCAGGTCGTCGTATAAATACAGCCCCACGCCGATCGGAACCTGCTCGCCGGCGACCTCGTGAGTCGCGATCAGGTAGCCCCAGTCGCCCTCCCACTCGGGGATATCCTGATCGTCGCCTGCCGCAAAGGTCGCCGCCTGCTCCGGGTCCAGTTCGATCACGTTCTTCGTCGCGCGCGAACCGAACCGCGACACCGCCCGCCCGGTCGGCTTCCAGTGCTCCTGCCGCGTCCGGAGGAACGTCATCCCGACCGCCTCCACCTCGCTCGGGTCGGTCGCCTCGCCGTTGAAGATCCAGATTTTCCCGGCGCCCTTCTCCCAGAAGGTGTACTCCGCGAAGACCTCCCTCCCGATTTCGAACCGCTCCGCCCACCAGTCGAGGACCTCCTCGCGGCTCGCCCGGCCCTCCACCTCCCGATCGGCGGGCGTCGCCGGCAACCGGTCGAACTGCTGGCCGTCGTTGGTGGGGGCGGCGCCGCCGGAATCGCCGTCGCTCATGCGGCCACCTCCTCGCCGTCGACAGCCGCGTCTCCGCTTCCCTCACCCGCCTCCCCGCCAACGCGCAGCTTCGCGCAGAAGAACCCGCCCGTGTCGTTCCGGTGCGGGTAGACCCGCTTCGCGCGCGTCACGGACTCGTCGTACGTCTCGCCGTCCCACTCGGTGACGCCGGGGTCAGTTTCGAGCGGCAGGTCGAACTCGGCCAGTTCGCAGTTCTCGTTCGCGAGGACGTGGTCGAGGACGGCCTCGTTCTCCTCGGGCGCGAACGTACAGGTGGAGTAGACGACGGTGCCGCCCGGACGAGTCGCCTGAACCGCCCGCGCCAGCACCCCCTTCTGGATCCCCGCGACCGCGTGGACGTGGTCGAGCGTCCACTGGTCGAGCACGTCCGGGTTCTTCCGGCAGGTGCCCTCACACGAGCAGGGGGCGTCGACCAGCGCGCGGTCGAACTCGTCGAACGCCAGCGGCTTCGTCGAGAAGTTGCGGGCGTCCTGGTTCGTGACGACCGCGTTCGTGATCCCGAGGCGCTCGGCGTTGTGCCGGAGCGCGGAGAGCCGCCCGAGGTTGTTGTCGTTGGCGACGACCGTCCCCTCGTCGTCCATCGCGTCCGCAATCTGGGTGGTCTTGCTTCCGGGAGCCGCGCAGGCGTCCCAGACGCGCTCGCCCGGCTGCGGGTCGAGCGCGAGCGTCGGCAGCACGGACACCTCCTCCTGCCCGTGGGTCCAGCCGTGAACGTACGGCCAGTTGCCGCCGGGGTTCCCGTCCGGGAGCCGAAAGAGACCGTCGTGCCAGTCCACCGGCTCGTACGCCACCCCCGCCTCGTCGAACGCCTCGCGGACGCGGGCCGGCGCCGCCGCGATCCGGTTCGTACGCACGACCGAGGGGAGCGGGCGGTCGCACGCCGCCCGGAACGCGTCGACGTCGTCGACGAGCGACTCGTATCGGTCGAGCGGATTCATGGCTCCCCTTTCGTGGCGGGCCGTTAGACGGTTTCGGGATTCGCGCGGGAGACTCCTCCCGCGCCGCACCTTTAGGTCCGCCCCGGGCGTAGGGGCACGCATGGCACGCATCTCCGTCCTCAACGACGACGTCTCGCTGGAGGAGCCGACGCTGGTGGAGGGGTTCCCCGGCGTCGGTCTCGTCGGCAAAATCGCGACCGATCACCTGATCGACGCTCACGGGATGACCCACTACGCGAACGTCCACTGCGACGGACTCCCGCCGGTGGCCGTCTACCTGGAGTCCGAGACGGCCGCGACGACGCCGGTCCGGCTGTACGCGGACCCCGAGAACGACCTCGTCGCGCTCCGAAGCGACGTGCCCGTGAACCCGAGTGCGGCGACGGAGGTCGCGGCGTGTCTCAGCACGTGGTTCGACGAGGTCGACCTGTTCCCGGTGTTCCTGTCGGGGCTCGGCCGCGAGAAGGACGAGGCGCCACCGGAGCTGTACGGGATCGCGACCGGCGACGGCGGCGAGGCGCTGGGGCGCGCCGAGGTGTCAGAGCCGCCCGAGTCCGGACTCGTCTCCGGGCCGACGGGCGCGATGCTCGCGGCCGCGCTGGAAGACGACCGCGACGCGGTCGGGCTGGTCGTCGAGTCCGACCCGCAGTTCCCCGATCCCGAGGCGGCGCGGGTGCTCATCGCCGACGGTATCGACCCGATAGCCGGCATCGACACCCCGACCGAGGGGCTCGTCGAGCAGGCGACCGAGATCCGAGACGCGAAACAGCAGCTCGCAGAGCAGATGCGACGGGCGACCGAGGAGAGCTCGCAGGCCGAGCCGCTCAAGATGTTCCAGTAGACGCGAGCGCCGCCGGACGGTTACGCTACCGATCAGACGAACCGCCCGCGCCGTCGCCCTCCAGCTCGTCGAGGATCGGCCGGTACTTCAGTTGGACCTCGTCCCACTCGCGGTCGGGGTCGGAGTCGGAGACGATACCGACGCCCGCGAACAGCGTGGCGCGACGGCGGCTCGCGACGGCCGAGCGGATCGCGACCGCGAACGCGCCGTTGCCCGCGGCGTCGATCCAGCCGACCGGCGCGGCGTACCAGCCGCGGTCGAACGGCTCCGTCTCGCGGATCGTCGCCAGCGCGCGGTCCGGCGGCAGCCCCCCAACCGCGGGGGTCGGGTGGAGCGCCTCGACCAGATCGAGGACGTGGCGGTCCGCGTCGAGTTCGGCTGTGATCGGGGTGTGGAGGTGTTGGACCGTCGCGAGCCGGCGGACGCGGCGCTCGCCCGCGGAGACGGACGCCGCGAACGGCTCCAGCTGGTCGCGGACCGTCTCCGCGACGAGTTCGTGCTCGTGAACGTTCTTCTCGTCGTCGAGGAGCTCCTGCGCGAGCCACTCGTCCTCGGCCGGCGTCTCGCCGCGCCCGGTCGTCCCGGCGAGCGCGTCGGTCTCGACCGTCCGGCCCCGCAGCGAGACCAGCCGCTCCGGCGTGGCGCCGAAGAAGGCGCTCTCCCCGGCGGCCGGCTCAAACCAGTAGCGGTGGCAGTCGGGGTACTTCTCGGCGAGACGTTCGAGGGTCGCCGCGCGCGGGAAGTCGCCGGCGAGGTCGGCCTCCAGCGCCTGCGCCAGTACCACCTTCTGAAGGTCGCCGTCGCGGATCCGGTCGACCGCGGCGCCGACGCTCTCGCGCCACGCCTCGCGGCTCGTCGTCCGGCGGCTCTCGCGGATTCCTGGCCGGGACGGTCGCGGGTCGAGAGCGGCGGACGCCTCCGCGGCGGCGCTCCCGTCGAGCGCCGCGAACCGGTCGGCTTCGCTCGCTAAGCGGTCTTCGACGGCGGGCACGTCGGCGTCCGAGCCGACCGCGTTGACGGTGAGCCACGCGCCGTTGTCCGCGATTGTCAGTTGGACCCGCGGTAACACGAACCGCGCCTCCGGAAACGGCTTCCATGGGTCGCCGTCGCAGGCGCCCTCGTGGAAAGAGAAGCCGCCGAACACGCGGGGGCGGGCCGCCTCGGTGCCGGCGTGGACGTCGCCGGCCTCGAACAGCTTCGTCGCCGCCTCGCGGATCGAGGCGAACCGGTCGCTTCCGGAGGCGGTCAGCGTCGCGGCCGCGCCGCCGCCGAGCACCAGCGCGTCGTCGGGCGCGCTCCAGGTCGTGCGCGGAGACGGAAGCGCGTCGAACGCCGCCGCGAACGCCGGCTCGTCGACTGCTGTGGTCCGGCTGACCAGCGGCGGCGACGACCGCGAGCGCGCCTGTTCCATGCGGTACGTCTCGGGGACGGGGACCCTTTATCCTGACTATCGGGGCGGAGGAGACGGGGGAAATCGAGCGGCGAGAGAGGGTCGAACGACCGAGAGACGGCCCGACCGGCGACGGTCTCGGTCGTCAGCTGTAGCGCTCCTCGTTCCAGGGGTTCGCCGTGTCGCTGTACCCCCGCTTCTCCCAGTAGCCGAGCTCCGGTTCGGTGAGGAACTCGACGCCGGAGACCCACTTCGCGCCCTTGTACGCGTACTTGTGCGGCGTGACGACGCGAACCGGTCCGCCGTGGTCGGCCGGGAGGTCGTCGCCGTCGTAGCCGTACGCGAGCTGGACGCCCGGCTTCGTGCGACTCGTCGAGCGGGAGGTCGGTCGTGTAGCCGTCGAGCGCGTGGAACATGACGTGTTCGGCGTCGTCGCGGACGCCGGCACGCTCCGCGAGCTCGGCAACGGAAACGCCCGTGAACTCGCAGTCGAACTTGCTCCATCCCGTCACGCAGTGGAAGTCCTGTCGCTGGGTGACTGCCGGGAGGTCGCGGAACTCCTCGAGCGAGAAGGCGAGCGGCTCCTCGACGGCGCCCCACACTTCGAGTTCGAACGTCTCCGGGTCCCAAGACGGCGTCCCGCTCTTCGAGAGGACGGGGAAGCCGTCGGTCTCGCGCTGGCCCGGCGGGAGCCGGTCGTCGCCGTACTCGCGGTAGAGGTCCGTGAGGTCCTCGACGGAGTCGACACGAGATGAGGTCATGAAGTGCGGTACGGCCCGGACCGACGTATGAATGTCGCTCTCGGAGGCGAGACCGCGCGCGAGCGTCGGTCAGAAGCGATGGGTAGCGGCCGCATTCGAGGTATTGAAAAGTATATTTTATTGGTCGAAAACAGAGTTTTTAGCATCAGCGTTTGCTTTTCAGATACACACATCTTCGACGCCACTTTTATATGTGCCATGCTACAAGACCCGGACAGCAAATGCCACGAGTGAAGATAACGGTGCCGGAGCATCTGGAGATCGGACATTGCCCAGATGGTCGAGGAGGGGGAGTTCCTCAACCGGGAGGAGGCGGTCGAGGAGCTGCTCTCGACGGGCATCAAGGCGTACAAGACGAGCGGCCCGCGGGAGGACGACGACTCCAGCGGGTTCGAGGACGAGGGGATGATGGGCCACGAAGACGAGTACGTCTTCTGACCGCCACCGGCGACACTTTTTCCGTCCGAGGGCGCCGAACGGGCTGAACCGTGCGTCCCGGCCTCAACAACGCTTAAAGGGCCTACAGACCGTATCCGAGGGTATCGCACAAAGACGAGCTGCTCGAACTCCACGAACAGATGGTGACGATCATGGAGCACTTCCGCGCACAGGAGACGGTGGACGGATCGCTTTTCGACCCGTACGACGAGCTCGACGTGGACCCCTCGCACGTTCACAAATCGAAGAGCGAACACAAACACGCCGTGTTCGTCCTCGGCAACGCCTTGGCGAACGCGATGAGCGAAGACGAGTTCTCTCCCGCCGGCCGCGTCGGCAAGCGGATGGAGGAGCTGGCCGACGACGCCGAGAACAAGATCTGAGCGGGGTACCGTCCCGACCGGCGGATCGCGCTCGACCCCCCGAATTGATGTACGCGCGGTCCCCTCCGTCGTGACATGGTCGCGGAGGCGCTGACGTCGGACGTCGTTCACCTCGCCGCGGGGGCCGCGGGCGTCGCCGTCGGGCTCGCCGCGGTGTCCCTCGTCGACCGCCCGGCCGGCGAGTGGACGCGGGCGCTCCGCTCGCGGCTTCTCCTCGGCGTCCCGTGGGGGACGCTCGTCGTGATCGCGGGCGTGATCGCGGTGTACCTGTTCGTCCAGTCGGGGATTGACGACCCGAACCGACCGGTCGTGATCCCGTTCCGGTCGTGGTCGTACTTCTACCCGGAGGGACTCCTCTGGTCCAGCTTCGCGCATTCGAGTCGCGGTCACATCACCGGAAACCTCCTGTCCGCGCTCGTCGCCGGCGGGCTCGCCGAGTACGCGTACGGCCACTTTCCCGACGGACGCGACGTCGACGACGGCGACCGCCTCGGCGTCCGGCTCAGGCGGCTCCCGAGTCGGCTGCGAGGAGTTCCGGCTCGACTGCGGCGGCTCCCGAGCCGAGCGCGGCGTCTCCCTGGACGGATCCGCCGCCTGCCGAGCCGAATTTCCGCCGTCGAGTCGCCGGGATCGAACCCGTTCGTCCGGGCGTTCCTGATCGTCCCAGGCGCCGCGGTCGCGTTCGGTCTCGGGTCCGCGCTGTTCGCGCTGGGACCGGTAATCGGCTTCTCCGTCGTCGTGTTCGCGTACTGGGGGTTCGCGCTCGTGTCGCGTCCCGTCGCCGCGGTCGTCGCCATGGCGGGGACGACGCTCATCGGCGTCCTCTACGACGCCGTCCGGGTCCCGGTGGCGTTCGCGGAGGCGTCCCCCTCGTACGGCGCGCCGAGTTGGGCGAACATCGCGATCCAGGGGCACGCGCTCGGACTCATCGGCGGCGCGCTGATCGCGGTCCTCCTCCTGCGCCGCCGCGCTCGCAAACGGGGCGAGACGAGTCGCGGGCGGTCCGGGATCGAGAGCGACGGGGACGCGACCGCCGGTAGGTGGCGGTTCCATCCGACCGCGGCCGCGAACGGCGACGGCTCCGCCGCGGACGCGACCGAAAGCGACTCCGCCGCGGACGCGACCGAACGGTCCGCGCTCGTCGTCTTCGGCGCCCTGCTCCTGTTCGGGGCCTCGCGTCGGCTGTGGGCGGTGTACTGGTACCTCGGCAACGAGCGGTACGAGCTGTACCGCGCCGTCGGCGTCGGGCTGCTCGCGCTGCTGGCCGCGATCGTGGCCGTCGCGGCCGTCTCGCGCGACGATCCCCTGTGGCCAGCGCGGGCGACCCCGGATCCGGAGACGCTACGAGCGGGAATCCGATCCGCGACGCCGGCGGCGGTCGGTCTCCTCCTCCTCGTCGCGGCGCTGGCGGTCGTCGCGGGACCGGGCGTCGTCCCGAACCTCGTCACCGTCGACGACGGCGACCTCCCCGGCGACCCGGTCGAGGTGGAGGGGTATCAGGTGACCTACGCCGAGAACGTCGAGGATCGGCTCGTGAGCGTCGTCGACGTGGAGGCGTTCGGTCGCTCGACGTCGGTCAACACGTCGGGGGTGATCGTCAGCGATCCCGACCGCGAGATATGGACGACCGCGGTCTCGAAAGGGAACCTCGCGTTCTGGGGGTACCGCGCGGTCGACGTGGGCGGCACGGGCTGGCGCGAGACCGTCTGGGTCCAGCGCGTCGGCTGGGTCGCCGCGAACGGCGGCCCGACCTACCGGGTCGACGCGGTCCGAAACGAGACCAGACGGACGCTGTTCACGAGCGACCCGGCGCGGGCCGAACCGCGGATCGACGGCCGCAACGTCACCGTCGCCGCGACGCAGGGCGGGTTCGAGCTGCGGGTCGACGGTCCCGGCGGGAACGCGAGCGCGCCGTTCCCGGCGGCGAACGAGTCGGTGACGCTGCGGGGAGTCACGTTCGTTCAGCGGAGCGACGCGGTGTTCGCGGTCCGGGGGAGACGCGGGTGCGGATCGCGCAGCGGGAAACGTACGAAGGACGGCAGTAGCGCGGTCGGTCGTCCCGACGCCGGAGGAGCCAGGGCGGTTCTCAGGACCACTCGATCCGGTACACTTCGGTTTCGATGTCGCGCGCGTCGTCGGCGTGGTGGTCGAACTGCGCCTCGATCCGGAACTCGGCCGCGAACGCGTGAGTCACCTCGCCGCCCTCGTCGGCGGCGAACGCCTCGACGAACTCCTGACTGCCGCCGTTGTGGACCGAGTAGGAGACGTCGGCGATATCGCTCGCGACCGCGAGGAACTCCCGGTCGGCGTTCCGGTTCCCGTCCTGTGCGCCGAACGGGGGGTTCATCACGACGGTCACCGGCTCCGCGACGGCGAGCGGCGGGCGCGTGGCGTCGCCGCGGACCCAGTGGACCGGCGCGCTGGCGGCGACGCGGCGTTCGTTCGCCCGGGCGGTCGCGAGCGCGTCCCCGTCGAGTTCGAGACCGACGACGCGGGCGGGACCGCGCAGCGCGGCGGCCAGCGCGAGCATCCCCGTCCCGGCGCCCAGATCGACCACGGTCCGGCCGTCGACGTCGCCGTGGAGGTCCGCGAGGTGGACGACGTGGGCGGCCAGTTCGGGCGGCGTCGGGTACTGTTCGAGGGCGGCGTCAGGGCGCTCGAAACCGGCGACGACGCCGAGTTTCGTCGCGAGCGACCGCTTCGTGGCCATCGGTCAGGCGGCGCCGTCGCCCCCGACGCGAACGAACTCGACGCCCTCGCGGTCGGCGCGCTCGGCGAGCGCCGCGAGCGCCGTGCGGACCTCCTCGCACGCCGCCTCGTCGACGCCGACCTCGATGCGGCCGGCGCCGAGGAACGAGGCGGCGCGGACGAGTCCCCGGAGCCGGTCGACCTCGCGCTGGCGTTCGAGCGTGCTTTCGGCGTCGAACTCCGCCTCGGTCGCGACCGCGGCGGGCTGGTAGCCGCGGGCCGCCAGCCCCTGCTTGAGGTCGCGGAGGTGTTCGGGCGCGGTGCTGTCGAGGTCGGACGCGTCGATGACGACCGGGTCGACGTCGGCGGGGCGACAGCCGCGGAGCGTGCGTTCGATGCCGGGAGACGAGGTAGTGCTCATACGCATCCATTGGCAGAGGTTATACAAAAGTCTTTATAGATGTTCCACAGTAATATAGAGTGAGAGGACGACATCGGGACGCGTGGGATCCGTGATTCCCACGACCGTCGGGTGAGGGCGCCGCGGTCGATCCCGAGAACCCGAACCGACAGATTCCGACCCCGACTCGCGGTCACGTTTCGTGCGTTGCGGCGACGGCGATGGCGGGGTGTCGAACCTATCGCCGGGGTGGCACCGAATTTCTCGTTCCGACGTTACGGGCGCTGTACCCGGTGGAGAAGGCAGTTCCTAACGGTCGCAGATCCATCAGGGTCGTTAACGGGGTGGACAAGAGTTAAATGTGCGACTGACCAGAAACCTTTTAATGGAACGTCCGAGCCGCCAACGGCAACAGGAGCGAGACACGGAGCAGGAAACGGACGAATCGACGGTCTCCTGTCCGGAGTGTGACTCGGAGAACATCGTCACCGACGCAGACCAAGAGCTCGTCTGTGAGGACTGCGGGCTCGTCTTGGACGAGCGGAACATCGACCGCGGGCCGGAGTGGCGGGCGTTCAACCACAACGAGCGGCAGTCGAAGTCGCGCGTCGGCGCCCCGATCACGGAGACGATGGACGACAAGGGGCTGACGACGACGATCGACTGGAAGGACAAGGACGCCTACGGGCGGTCGCTCTCCTCTGAGAAGCGGTCGCAGATCGGACCGCCTGCGCAAGTGGCAGGAGCGGATCCGGACGAAAGACGCCGGCGAGCGCAACCTCCAGTTCGCGCTCTCGGAGATCGACCGCATGGCCTCGGCGCTCGGCGTCCCGCGCTCGGTACGCGAAGTGGCGTCGGTGATCTATCGCCGCGCGCTCAACGAGGACCTCATTCGGGGACGCTCCATCGAGGGCGTCTCCACCGCCGCCCTGTACGCCGCCTGCCGGCAGGAGGGAATCCCTCGCAGCCTCGACGAGGTCGCGGACGTCTCGCGGGTCCCGCAGAAGGAGATTGGTCGGACGTACCGGTACATCTCCCAGGAGCTGGGGCTGGAGCTGAAGCCGGTCGACCCGAAGCAGTTCGTCCCCCGGTTCGCGTCCTCGCTCCAGCTCTCCGAGGAGGTCCAGTCGAAGGCGACCGAGATCATCGACGTCTCCGCCGAACAGGGACTGCTCTCCGGGAAGTCGCCGACGGGGTTCGCGGCGGCCGCCATCTACGCCGCCTCGCTGCTGTGTAACGAGAAGAAGACCCAGCGCGAGGTCGCCGACGTCGCGCAGGTCACCGAGGTCACCATCCGGAACCGGTACCAAGAGCAGATCGAAGCGATGGGCTTCCGGTAAGGCTGTTTCCCGGTGTAGACGGTCCGGGCGGATTGCGTTGGATCGGGTTTTTAATCGATTCCCGCTGTACCCCCACACCGAGATGTACTCAGAGATCCTCGTTCCGACCGACGGCAGCCCGGCGTCGGACGCCGCGATCGAACACGCGATCGACCTCGCCGACCAGTACGGCGCCCGCCTTCACGCGCTGTACGTCGTCGACGGCGGGGCGTACTCCGGCTTGGAGGCCGGGGCGGAGGTCGTCGTCGACGCGCTCGAATCCGAGGGCGAGGAGGCGACGAGACGCGTGGCGGACGCCGCGGCCGACGCCGGCGTCGAGTGCGTCACCACCGTTGTGTCCGGGACCGCCTACCAATCGATCCACGACTACGTCGACGAACACGGCATCGACGTCGTCGTGATGGGTACCCACGGTCGGAAGGGTCTCGACCGCTACCTGCTGGGGAGCGTCACGGAGCGCGTCGTCCGCACCTCGGACGTGCCGGTGTTGACCGTGCGACAGCCGACTGATGAGTAGCCCCACCGCTCCCGGCGACCGCGGGTGACACCGATGCGCGACTGGCTCTCTCACCGCGTGGTCTCGTCGCCGGACGACACCGCCCTCGTCCGCGCCAAGGACGGCGAGGCGTGGAGCTACACCGATCTCGACCGCCTCGTCTCCGAGACGGCGGGGCGGCTCGTCGCCCACGGGCTGGGCGAGGGCGATCGGATTGGCGTGCTGACGCCCCCCTACGTTGGTACCGTCGGTCTCGTTCACGCGACGATGCGGATCGGGGCGACGTTCGTCCCGCTCGGGGAAGAGCTGACCCCCCGCGAGATCGCCGCACGGATCGAGCGAACCGACCTCGACGCGGTCGTCTGCGCGGAGCCGACCGAGTCGACCGCGACCGACGCCGCGTCTCGGATCGAGGGGGTTCCCGTGTACTCCGTCGACGATGCGACGAGCGCGGACGTGACCGGGATCCACGACGTCGACCCGGCGTCGCTCGACCCCTCGGAGTGGTCGTTCGCGGACCCGCTCTGCGTGCTGTTCACCTCCGGGACGACCGGCGAACCCAAGCCCGTGCCGCTGACCGCGGGCAACCTGTACAGTTCGGCGGTCGCCTCTGCGTTCCGTCTGGGCGTCGAGTCCGACGACCGGTGGCTCGTGTCGCTGTCGCTCCACCACATGGGCGGGCTAGCACCGGTGTACCGGTCGGTGCTGTACGGGACGACGCTCGTGTTGCGCGAGGGGTTCGACGCGGGCGGCACCGCCGACGACATCGACGCCTACGACGTGACCGGCGTCTCGCTCGTCCCGACGATGCTCAAGCGGATGCTCGACCGCCGCGGGACGCTGTCGGACTCGCTCCGCGTCGTCCTGCTGGGCGGCGCGCCGGCGCCGGCGGAGCTGTTGGAGCGGTGTCGCGACTACTCGATCCCCGTCTACCCGACGTACGGGATGACAGAGGCCGCCTCGCAGATCACGACCGCGACGCCGCGACAGACCAGAGACCGGATCGGGACGGTCGGCCGGCCGCTCTTCGGCACCGACGTGACGGTCGTCGGCGACGGCGGCGACCCGGTCGGGCCGGGCGAGACCGGCGAAATCGCCGTCAGCGGACCGACGATCACGCCGGGGTACCTCGCCGAAGGCGGGGACGCTCCCGCTCCCGACGGGGCTGACGAGCGCGACCTCCCCGCGTCCGACGCGGTCGACGTGAACGGGATCGACCCCGCAGCCCTCGACTGCTCCGACTTCGGACCGTACGGACTCCACACCGGCGACGTCGGACGGTTCGACGAGTCGGGGTACCTCCACGTGCTCAACCGCGTCGACGACCGGATCATCACCGGCGGCGAGAACGTCGAACCCGGAGAGGTCGCGGACGTGCTCCGCGAGTACGGGGAGGTCGACGACGTGGCGGTGGTCGGTCTCGACGACGACGTGTGGGGCGAGCGGGTCGCGGCACTCCTCGCCGTCGGCGACCGGTTCCCGTCGGTCGCCGCCGATCCCGGCGACGACGGCGCGTCCCCTGAGGACGCTTCCTCGGGAGACGCTTCCCCAGAAGACGCTTCCCCGGAGGTCACCTCCGAGCCGGACGGTTCCGAGACGACCGAGGGGGAACCGAACGACGACGAAATCGCGGAGCCGGCTGCCGGAGCTGACCCCATCGGACCCGCACCCATCGACGAGGGGGCGTTCGTCGCCTTCGCCCGCGAGCGACTGGCGAGGTTCAAGATCCCGAAAACCGTCGCATACGCCGAGGAACTGCCCCGGACCGTCTCGGGAACAGTCGACAGGGAAGCGACGCGCGCCGTCCTCCGCGAGCGCGGCGTCGACCCGCGCGAGAACGCCGACGCGGACCTCGAAACCGCGGGGTTCGAGCCCGCCGACCCGGCCGAGCCGCCGGAAGAATCGGAACCGGCGGCGGCGGGCGACGACGAGACCGCGGCCACCGTCGCCGACGAAGTCGAGATCGCCGATGCCGACGAGGTCGCGGACGGAGCGGTCGACGTCGGCGACGACACCGTCGAACCCGACGACGACACCGCCGAACCCGACGACGACACCGCCGAAATCGACGACGCTGACGGGTCAGACGAGGGAGACGACGGGCAGGACCCCGACATCGACGACGACGAGTCTGACGGAGTCGGCGGCGCGAGCAGTGCCGGAGGCGACGCCGAAAACGACGAGTCGTAAACACGCCCGGAGTTGTTCGTTGTTCCACGAACGTTTTGTCCGCGGGGGTCTCAGTGCGGGCATGGAGCTGCTCGACGACAGCGTCGTGCCGGAGCGCGCGCGAGACGTCAAACAGGAGGCCCGCGAGTTCGCCGACGAGTACATCGCCCCGAACGCCGAGGCGTACTACGAGTCGGGCGAGTACCCGTGGGAGGTGCTCGAAGCGGGGATGGACGCCGGACTCGTCGCCCAAGACATCGGCGAGGAGTACGGCGGGAAGGGGTACGACCTCGCGCAGACGCTCGCGATCGCGGAGGAGTTCTACCGCGCGGACGCCGGCATCGCGCTCACGCTTCAACTCGCCAGCTTCGGCGCGGAGATGGTCGAGCAGTACGGCACCGACGAACAGAAGGAGGAGTACCTCCGCCCGGTCGCCGAGAACGACCAGATTTCGGGCCTCGCGGTCTCGGAGCCGCAGACCGGCTCGGACCTCGCGGGGATGACGACGAAAGCGGAGAAGGTCGAGGGCGGCTACGAGATCACCGGCGAGAAGTACTGGGTCGGCAACGCGGTCGAGGCCGACTGGCTCACTGTCTACGCGAAGACCGGCGAGAGCGACGACCGGTACTCGAACTACACGCTGTTCATCGTCGAGACGGACTCCGACGGCTACGAGGCCGAGCACATCCCCGAGAAGATGGGGATGCGCGCCTCCAAGCAGGGCCACATCGTCTTCGAGGACTGCTTCGTCCCCGAGGAGAACGTCGTCGGCAGCGAGGGCGGCGGCTTCTACGTCCTCGCGGACTTCTTCAACCACGGCCGCGTGGTCGTCGGCGGCCACGGGCTCGGGCTGGCCGCCGCTGCCATCGAGGAGGCGGAAGCGTTCATCGACGAGCGCGAGGCGTTCGGCCGCACCATCGACGAGTTCCAGGCGGTCCAACACACGATCTCTGACATGCGGATCGGGTTCGAGTCGGCCCGCGCGCTCAACTGGCGCGCCTGCGAGAAGGTCGCTGACAACGAGGACGCCGGCTACTGGGCCGCCCTGGCGAAGACGAAGTCGACCGAGGTCGCCACCGACTGCGCCGAGCAGGGGATGAAGCTCCACGGCGGCCGATCGATCCTCACCGACCGCAGAATCGCCCGCGTCTACCGCGACGTGCGCATTCCGGTGATCTACGAGGGCGCGAACGATATCCAGCGCAACCTCATCTACCGGCAGTCGCGCTGAGGGGGTCGACCGAGGCGGAGTCGACACCGGAAACGACGAAAGCGCCAAGACGCCGGGGCGACACCACGGGGTATGCGACTGGAGGACTACTGGGGGATCGGCCCGAAGACGAGCGAGCGGCTCACCGAAGCGCTCGGGACCGAGCGGGCCGTCGCGGCGATCGAGTCGGCCGACGTCCGCGCGCTCGTCGACGCCGGACTCCACCGCGGCCGCGCGACCCGCATCCTCCGCCGGGCGAACGGCGAGGCGGGGATGGACGTGCTCGCGACGGGCGACGCGCGCTCGGTGTACGACGACCTCCTCGCGCTCGCGGCGAGCGAGGCGCTGACCGCGCACGCCGCCGACCGCATCCGGGTGTTGACCCCGCTGCTCGACCGCGACGCCGTCGAGTCGCGGCTCGATCGCGTTGTCGCCGCCCGCGACGCGTGGGCCGGTCTCGACGACGACGACCGCGAGACCGTCGCGGACGCGTTCGCCGCGTACGACGAGGCCGACGGCTCAGACCTCGCCGCGGTCGAGACCGCCGTCGCGCTCCGCGAGGCGGGGCTGACGGACGGCCCGTTCGCCGACGTCGGCGCGCTCGACGGCGACCGCCTCCGAGACGCCGCCGACGCCCTCGCAGACGTGCGGGGGTCGATCGACCCCGCGGGCGGACTCGGCGGCGACGACATCGAGATCGCGAGCGGAGCCGACGCGGAACTGGACCGACTTCGCGATCAGCTGTCGGCCGCGCGCGACCTCGCGGACTCAGCGTTCGACGTGCTCGAATCGGTCCGCGATGGGAGCCTCCGCGACTTCGAGGCGCTGGAGGCGGCGACGATCGACCACGTCGCGCAGGAGACGGGCGTCGAGCCGGCGACCGTGCGAGCCGCCGCGCCCGACGAGGCGCTCGACGCGGCCGACTTCGTCTCCGGGACGCTCCGGGAACTCGTCGTCGAACTCGAATCGGCGGTCGAGGAGAGAGAGGCTGCCGTGGCGGCCGACATCCGCGAGCGGCTGGGAGACGAGTCCGCGGCGGACGCGAGCGACGACGGCGATGAGGCGGAGAGCGACGACGGGGACACCACCGTCGCCCGCGCCGCGACGGCGGTCTCGGACGCCGCGTTCCTGCTGTCTCTCGGCCGGTTCGCAGCCGAGAACGGCCACGTCCGACCGACGCTCGTCGACGACGGGATCGCCGTGCGCGGCGCGCGGAACCCGTTCCTCGACGGCGAGGTCCAGCCGGTGTCGTACGGCGTCGGCTCCCACTCGCTCGCGGACGACGCGGGCGTCGCGAGCACGGACGCGCCGCCGACGGACGACCGCGTGAGCGTCCTCACCGGGGCGAACTCCGGCGGGAAGACGACGCTTCTGGAAACGCTGTGCGCCGTGGCGCTGCTCGCGTCGATGGGGCTGCCCGTGCCCGCCGACGCGGCCGAGGTCGGGACGTTCGACCGGATCGTCTTCCACCGCCGGCACGCCTCCTTCAACGCCGGCGTGCTGGAGTCGACGCTGAAGTCGGTCGTCCCCCCGCTCGTCGCCGACGGCCGCACGCTGATGCTCGTCGACGAGTTCGAGGCGATCACGGAGCCGGGCCGCGCGGCCGACCTGCTGAACGGGCTGGTGACGCTCACCGTCGACCGCGGCGCGCTCGGCGTCTACGTCACCCACCTCGCCGACGACCTCAGCCCGCTGCCCGACGCCGCCCGGATCGACGGTATCTTCGCGGAGGGACTGACGAACGACCTCGACCTCCGCGTCGACTACCAGCCGCGGTTCGAGACGGTCGGGAAGTCGACGCCGGAGTTCATCGTCTCGCGGCTGGTCGCGAACGCGAGCGACCGCGGCGTCCGCGCGGGCTTCGAGCACCTCGCGGGCGCGGTCGGCGAGGAGGCGGTCCAGCGCACGCTCTCGGACGCCGAGTGGACGGCGAACGATGACTGAGGGACCGAGCGGCGAGGGTGGAGCCGAGGAGCCGTCCCCGGACCCGGCCGGATCCGGTCGATCGCGGTCCACCGCGAGGACGTGGCGAACGCCCTCGAAGCCGCGCTCCGGAGCGACCGAGAGGTCGTCCTCCGCGCGACGCCGCCCTTCTCCGGACGGATGCGCGCTCGACTCCACGCGCTCGACGCGGGCGGGGGTAGCGACGGCGACGGCGGCGACGAGGAGAGTTCGAACGACTCCGACGCCTCCGCCCCGCTTCACATCGATCCTCGGGACCTCGTCGCGGACGTCCCGCCGTACCCCGAACCGGACGACACCGCCGCCGAGCACCCGGACGCCGACCTCGAAGCCCGTCGGGAGCGACACGCGGAGGCCGTCGAGGACTGGCGCGAGCGCGTTCGAGAGCGCATCGGCTCGTCGGTCGAAATCGAGGTCGACGGCGACCCCCGCGCGGTCGACGTGGTCGCGCTCGGGTGACGCTGGTCGTGGCCGGGTGACGCTGGTCGCGCTCGGACGGCGGGACCGGCGGCGAAAACGGTTCGCCCGCGGCTACAGCCGGATTCGCTCGACCGCGGTGCCGGCGGTCTCGAACTCCTCGTCGGTCGCGGCCGCGACCACGACGGTGTTCGCGTCGGTCGCCGCGTCGAGGTCGATCTCGAACGCGCCGTCGTCGTCGAGTGTCACGAGACGGGAGGTTTTCCGCGTGTGGACCGCGACGCACTCGGCGTCCGTCTCGCCGGCGACGACGACGGAGTCCTCGACGAACTCGGCGGTAGCCGTCAGGTCGGGACCGGCGGGGCGGTCGCGCTCGACGTAGCGCTCGCGGACGACGGTCGGCGTCTCGACCGGCTCGCCCGCGTCGACGCCGTGCGCCAGCCGGACGAAGCCGGCCATCGACCACGCGAGGGGGGTCGCCCCCCGGTTCCCTCGCCGAACTCCCAGCCGTACTTCGTCGGGTGTTCGCGGTCCCACACCTGCTCGGGGAGCATGCGTCCGGAGTTGCCGAAGCCGGCCATCGTCTCCAAGAGCGTCTCGGGTTGGAGCTTCTCGTCGTCGGTGCCGCCGAAGGCGTCGGGACCGTCGGCGCGGGCGCGAAGCTCGTACTCGCCGCGCTCGCCGGTGAAGATGGGCCAGAGGCGCCCGCGGCCGTCGCCGGTCCCGGCCCACGGCGCGCCCGGGTCGCCGACCGCGATCTCGCCGTACGCGTCGCCGACGTAGCGGTACCACGCGGCGCCGTGGGGCGTGTCCACGCGGATCGAGTCGTCGACGACGGAGACGGAGTTGCGGACGACCGGGTCGTCGGCGGGTTTGATCCCCAGCCGGACGAGTTCGAGGAACCCGCCGTCGACGATCTCGCGCTCGTCGTACGTCGGCCCGTCGTTGGCGATGGTTCGGGGGCGCCCCGCCTCGGGGTCGCCGTCGGCCGTGATACGGAGGTAGTACGGCGTCTCCCTGTGGCGGTCGGTCCCTGTGGCGGTCGCGCACCATTCCTCGACACGCGCGGTCCAGTCGTCCGCGAGCGCCAGCCACGCGAGCGCGTCGGCGCGGAGGGAGGCGGGCGACGCCGCAGCATCGCTCCCGGACTCGGCTCCGTCGCGGCGGTCGGCCTCCGCGAGCGCGAGCGCCGCGCCGGAAACCAGCCCGGCGATCTCGGCCGCGATGCTCGACGGCGAGTAGCCGGCCTCCTCCTCCCAGCGCTCTTGGGCGGTCTCGGGACCGTTCTCGGCGATGTAATCGAGCGAGCGAGCGACTTGGTCGTAGGTGTAGCTCGCGTCGGCGAGCGTCACGCCGCGCTCGTACAGCTGCCAGGCCATCACCGAGGGGAACCCGATGTTGTCCATCTGCTCGCCGCCCCACCGGGTGCGCCCGTCGATATAGGTGTTCTGCGGGAGGAACCCGTCATCGTCCTGCTGGGTGTTGTACAGGTACGCGAGGGCGTCGGCGCCGCGTTCCAGATCGTCCATCTCGATCAGCGCCGTGAACACCTGATAGAGGTCCCGCGACCAGACGAAGTTGTAGCCGTAGCCGCGGTCCTCGGCGGCGTACTCCGTCTCGCCCCACGGGACGGATGGGCTGGCGATCCCCGCGCCGTCGTGGGCCTTGTCCTCGACGGCCGCCAGCGTCATCAGCGCGAAGCGGTACTGCGCCGCGAGGTCGGGGTCGCCCGCGACCGAGTCCGGAAGCTCGCGGTCCGCGAACCACGCGCGCCACGTCTCGGCGTAGGCGTCCGCGGCGTCGTCGAAGCCGCGGGCGAGCGCCCCCTCGGCCTCGCCGAGCGCGGCCGCGGTGTCGGACTCCTCGGCGAAGCCCAGCGCGACCGTGTCCGCGACCGCCTCGCCGCTGCCGACGAGACCGGCGAGGACGACGTTGCCGACCGCCTCGTCGGACTCCGCGCCGCGCTCGCCGTCGCCGAACAGCGCGTCAGCCGCCTCGCCGCCGGCCGCGAGCGCGCTCGCCCAGTCGAACCCGTCGCCGCTCGCCAGCGCGAGCGCGGGGTCGAACGGCTCGCCGTCGTCGTCGACGAGCTTGCCCGCGTCGCGGTCGGGTTCGTCCTTGCGCGCGAGCAGGTGCGCCCCCGCGTCGCCGTCGACGCGCTCGGCGCGGTCGTCCGTGCCGACGTTGGCGATCGTCGCGTCGGCGAGCGCGTACACGTCGTACTCGCGGCTCCCCTTGAACCGGACGTCGGCGAGGATCGCGGTCCCGTCGGTGTCGACCGCGTACTCGACGGTGAGCGTCCAGCTGTGGCCGTGACCGTCGCCGGTCTCGCGGATCGTCTGGACGTACGCGAGCGCGTCATCGGCTGCCGGCTCCGTTGTCCGCTCGACCGTCTCCGTGGTCGCGACGTGGTCGGTCTCGTCAAAGGTCCGGACCGCGTACTCGGAGTCGGGGTCGGCGACGAGGAAGTCGAACGTCCGGACGTTCATCACGTCGATCCGGGGGAATCGCGCCTCGGTGAGCGCCCCCTCGGTGAGCGTGAACCACACCGGGACCGGCTCGTCGCTCTCGTAGTCCGCGGGCGTGCCGAGACCGAACTTCCGCCCGGTCGTCCAGTGGGGGGCCGCCTCCGGGCCGGTCTCGCGGTCGTGCGGGACCGGGAGCTCGCCGTGGCTCGCGAGCGTCACCGTCGCGTCGATCCGGAGCGCGTGCGACCACGCGATGGGGGTCGCGCTGTCGAGGTCGCCGTCGTCGAACGCCTGCTCCGCGAACAGCCCCGCCTCGTTGACGAAGGGACCGTCGGGTTCACAGAGCGCGTACAGCTCGCGCGCGTCGGCGAACAGCGGCCCGGAGGCGCCGCCGCGCTCCTCGACGACGCCCGCGAGCGTTGCCGCCGCGGTCGCGCCCCACAGCGTCGCGATCGACCACACCTTCGCGGCGCCCTGCTCGGCCGTGCGCCAGTCGTCGCCAGTGAACCTGACGAGCCCCTCCACCGAGGAGGTCTCGCGCCGGAGCGCGTCGATCGACCGCCGGACGTGGGTGTTGACGCGGTCGAGGAACCGGTCGAACTCGCTCGCCTCGACGGACTCGACCGACCCGGCGCCCGAGCCGTCAGTAGCCGCGGAGTCGTCGTCGAGCAGGGCGGCGTACTCCGCGGCGGCGGTCGCGAGCGCGAAGGTACTGGCGTCGGCGCGGGCGTCTTGGCTCTCCTCGCTCGCGCGCTGGAGGAACCGCTCCGTCTCGGGGTTCCAGCGGGCGTCGAGACCGGACAGCGCCGCGTCCGCGGCGTCCGCGGCGTCGGCCCGGAGCTCCTCGCCGACCGGCGCGCGCGCCACCGCGGCGAACGCCCGCAGGTACTCGGCGCCGGTGTGGGTGAACCGGCCGAGCGCGTTCTCCCAGCAGTTCTGACAGCGGCGGGGAAGCCCGTCGTCCTCGGTCGTCTCGAGGAGGAAGCCGACGGCGTCGGCGATCGTCTCGTCGATCCGGTCGCGCCACTCGGCCGGGAGGTCCGCCTCGCGGCGCAGCGTCGCGAGGAAGGCGACGACCGTCGCGGGCTGGTCGAGCTGGTCGTTCGGGCCGGGCGTCCCGTTCGCGCCCTCGATGCGGGCGTTCGCCCAGCCGGGCGCGACCTTCCCGGAGTCGGCCCACACCCGGTGGGGCCACGAGCCGTCGGCGTCCTGCGTGCGACAGAAGAAGCTCGCGGCCGCGAGCAGCTCCTCGTCGGCGTCGAGACCCAGCTCCCCGCTCGCGTCGAGCAGCGCGGTCGACACCGTCGCCTCGTCGCGGAACCAGGTGTAGCCGTAGCCGCCGGAGGTGGAGTAGAACGGGTCGAACTCGGGGGCGGCGATCCGGCCGCCCGACTCCGCGGTGAGCAGATCGAGCGCGCGGAGGTCACTCGCGATCACCGACTGTCGGGGGGCGTCCTCGGGGACGTTCGGCCCGCGGCCGTCCGCGGCCTCGCGGAGGTCGTCGGCGTCGGGGTAGGCGGTGGCGATGTTCGACACCGCCTCGATGCGGCGCTGGCGGTCGACCCCGTCGGTGAGCGCGTCCTTCGCGTCGTCGCCGGTGTCGCGGGCCTCGCGGCGGTCGACGACGGCGCGGCCGGCGAGGGTGACCCGCTCGGTCCGCCCGTCGCGCTCGAAGGGCGCGCGGACGACGACGTCCGGGGTGAGCCGGGAGTCCTCGCGGCGGTCGATCTCGCCGCGGTGCGGGAAGCCGTCCTCGCCCTCGCCGAGCAGTTCCGGAATCGTCCGCAGGCGCTGGCCGTGGGCGTTCGAGAGACCGGTGGAGGCGGTGAGGAAGTCGTGTTCCGTGCGGTGATACACCTCGACGACGCCGCCATCTTCGGGACCGGCGGCCTCGTGGACCATGTTGCCGACGCGGCCCTCGACCATGTCGGGCGAGAACGCGTAGGCGGCGACCAGCTCGGCGTCGGCCGGCGGCGAGCCGCGGAGTTCGACGTGGGTGAGGTGCGTGTCGCTCACGATCAGGTCGAACTGGTGGATGGTGTAGCGGCCGGCGTCGTACTCGGTCTCGACGAGGGGCGTGTCGCCGTCGTAGTGCTGGCGGGTCGTCTCCAGGTCGTCGAACCAGCGGACGCCGCGCCCGGCGGTGATCCCCATCCGGAGCCGGTCGGCGCCGCCGACGCCGGAGAGGGAGTACGAACAGTCGTGGACGGTTCCGTCCGGCCCGACGTGGACCAGTCGGCCGTCATCGCCGGTGAACGCGCCGGCGGTCATCGAGTGTTCCGCCGGGTAGCGCTCCCCGCGCCGACGTTCATGTTCCGTAAGGGCGGTACGCAGTCGCATACGCGCCCTGCGCCTGCCGGAGTAAAAGCCTTGACGACCGCGGCGGGGACCGTCCGTGCCGGGCGTCGCTACCCTGAGCGGCACCGGAACAAGAGCAACACCGAAGGCCCCGGGCGTCGATGGCCGTCACATCGGACCACCCCGGACCCCCGCGCTTCCTCCCGACCGGCGAGCGGACGGAGCTTGCACCGAGAGACCCGGACCCGGACGCGACGTACGCGTGGCGCGTCGCGGACGCGCCGCCCGACAGCGAGGCGACTGTCGGCGACGCCCCCGTGACTGAGTTCACCCCGGACGTGCCGGGTCGCTACCTGCTCGGACTCGACGCGCCGGACGGCGACCACCTGCTCACGGTGTGCGCGTTCCCCGCGAGCTACGAGGGCGTCGACGTCGCGGGCGGGAGCGGCACCGCGATACGCGACCGCGACGCGGACGACGCGCCGGTCGAGTACGCCGCGCGAGAGCAGCACGAGGGGGTCGGTCGCCCGCGGGTCCGGGTGGACGCGAGCGTCGCGTTCGACGGGGAGGAGTCGGCGGGCCAAGCGACCGAATATCCGTCGGGCGAAAGCGCCGGCGAGGCGGTGTTCACCGCGGTTCCGACGCCGAACCCCGAGTCGACGCTCGACGCCGACGACCTGACGGTGACGTTCGTCGTCGACGACCGCGACGTCGAGACCGCGGTCGCCGACGGTCGGTCGAATCCCCGAGACGCGCTGCGCGTGAGCGGGGACGGCCGGGAACTCCGGGTGCCGCTCGACGCGGTGCCGGACCGGCTCCGGGTCCACGCCGTCGCGGTCGCGCGCGACCCGGGCGAGGACCCGCGGGTCAGCGTGGCCGACGCGGCCGCCGTCGAGCGGGTCGACGACGACGCGGCCTCCCTCGACGAGGGCGCTGGCGGCGAGGCCGCGTTGACGCCGGGGGCGCCCGACTTCCGGACGCAACGGCTCAACGAGCCGCCCGGATGGACCCGTGACGCCTCCGTCTACGAGGTGTTCGTTCGGACCTTCGCGGACGCCGAGGAGGGGGAAGCGTTCGACGCGATCGCCGAGCGGATCCCGCAGATTGCCGAACTCGGCGTCGACACGCTGTGGCTCACGCCGGTCCTCGGCCACGACGGGAAGCCGCACGGCTACAACATCGTCGACTTCTTCGACACCGCCGACGACCTCGGCGACCGCGACGACTTCGAGGCGCTCGTCGACACCGCCCACGACCACGGGATGCGCGTGCTGTTCGACTTCGTCGCCAACCACACCGCGCGCGACCACGAGTGGTTCCGGGACGCCTACCAAAATCCCGACTCGCCGTTCCGCGGCCGCTACGAGTGGCAGGAGTCGGGCGAGCCAGGCACCTACTTCGACTGGGAGCTGATCGCGAACCTGAACCACGCGAACCTCGACGTGCGGCGGTTCCTGCTGGACGTGATCGACGAGTGGGCGCCGCTCGTCGACGGGTTCCGCTGTGACATGGCGTGGGCCGTACCCGACTCCTTCTGGCGCGAACTGCGCGACCGCGTGAAGGACATCGATCCGGAGTTCCTCCTGATGGACGAGACGATCCCGTACATCCCCGGGTTCCACGAGGGGATGTTCGACGTCCACTTCGACGCGACGCTGTACTTCCAGCTCCGGCAGGTGGGCCGGGGCGCGGAGCCGGCGGCGACCGTCCTCGACGCGGTCGACCAGCGCGCCGAGATCGGGTTCCCCGACCACGCGGAGTTCCTCCAGTACATCGAGAACCACGACGAGACGCGCTACCGCGTCGAGTGCGGCGACGCGGCCGCGGCCGCCGCTGGCGCCGCGATCATGACGCTTCCGGGCGTCCCGATGGTGTACGCCGGCCAGGAGATCGGCCAGCGCGGCCGCCGCGACGCGATCGCGTGGGACCACGCGCGAGAAGAGGTCCGCGACCGCTACGAGCGACTGCTCGAGACGCGCCGGGACCACCCCGCGCTCGGTCCCGCGGGCGAACTCGACCGCGTCGGCTACCACGTCGCGAGCGGCAATCTCTCGGAACAACCGATCGTCGCCAGCGGCGACGTCCACCCCGACGACGTGGTCGCGTTCCGCCGGCGCGACGGCGAGGAGGAGCTCGTCGTCGTCCTCAACTTCGCGCCCGCAGACGCGAGCGTCGCGGTCGAACTCGACCACGGCGAGCGCGACCTGGTCACGGGCAATCGGTGTCTCGTCGAGGACGGCGAGGGGACCGAGCGGATCCGCGTCGACGAGGTCGCCGTGGTGCGGGTGATGGAATAAAATCAGATATAGTACTGGTTCGGCTCCAGTAAGAACGAAATGTGATCTCTCCATCCATTCCAGATCTGAAAAGGTTACATGACACCACATTTTACAATGGCTCTCATCTGAATAGCGAATATGGATGGAGGCACCGATGCTAATGAAGAGGAGGCTACCGATGGAGAACTTCGGATAGAATACGTAGAGAGTGAGGGCTATAAGATCCACCCTAGTTCAACTGTTCGGGGAGGCGTACAGTTAGGGGGAGATTATCTATTCGAGTTTTACACAGAGCGGTACGAAGATCCAGACGCAGCAGTTTATGATATAACACCGGATGGACAAATTGGGGAGCAAGTCCGGACAGAAGCGTACGATGGAGATATTGTTCGTGAGAAACAATTAGGAGTCATGATGAGCCAAGCAAATGCTTTCAATTTGGCAACATGGACCATTGCTAACCTTCTTGGTGACGGCGTTACAGACTCTGATGTCGAAGACGCACTCGACGCAGCATTCGGTGACCAAATCGACGAGAACGACGAAGAAGAATGAGTACGAAAGAAAAAGAATTCGTCGAGCGAGAGAATCAGAAGTTCCGAGAAGCTGATGCCTCAGATATTGGGGCATCTGAAGCACCTCGGAGACAAAGCACACTGATTCAAGAAACCAACCCGCTGGGAAAGAGTGAACCACAGGTCCCCGAAGAAGTCCAACGTGCTGCTCGTCACCGTTCAATAGCAAAACGTGTTCGGGAAGATCATAACGGCAATGGGTACGTGATTATAGACACAGGAACAGGCGAAGTTGTAGACATTGTCGACGATCTCCGTGAAGGGAGATCTGTTATTGAATCTGTAGATCTGTCTTCGGACGAGACGCTCATTGTCTCTTGTAATGAGCGGTAATAAGTCATCAGAAACAACACTAACTCAATCAGATCATTTTGAGTTCAGTGTTAAAATCGAGGACCCTAATACGGGCCTAGAGTTCAGCTTCCCGATGGAAGTGGATACCGGCTGTCCGTACGCGTTGGCACTTCCTGAGTCCTGTGAGCGTTTTTTCAGTAAGAGACAAGGAACACTAGATCTCGGAGGTGCTGGAAGTGCCCAGTCACCAGTATATAGTGCGAATATTAATCAGGTCGGGGATATCAGATTAACATATGATACATTCGCGGTTATAACGCTAGAAAAGTCGTATTCTTACGGATTGATGGGGATCGAACTCCTGAAGCATCTAAAAACGGAGATATCCGGGAAACCAGATTCAAAGAAGCTGCGGTTAGAAAAAACCCATTTATAAAATAAGAAGGCACTCACATCTGCTTGGACACAACGCTTGAGTCGGTGGGGATCGCAGGGTGGCGTATGCGATTCGACCGCTCCGACGGCGTCTTCTGTCACGTCACCTCGCTGCCGGGGGCGTACGGGATCGGCGACCTCGGCGAGGGCGCGCGCGAGTTTCTCTCGTTCCTCGGCGACGCCAGCGTCGACCACTGGCAGATCTGTCCGATCGGCCCGACGCTCTCGGTCGCCGGGGAGTCGCCGTACCAGTCGCCGTCGGCGTTCGCCGGCAACCCGCTGTTCGTCGACCCCGACGGGCTCGTCGCGGACGGCTGGCTCGACGAGGGCGACCTGCGACCGGTCCCCGAGTTCCCGACCGACCGCGTCGACTACGACGCGGTCCGCGAGTACAAGCTCCCGCTGTTGCGGACCGCCTTCGATCGCTTCGAGGAACGGGCGACCGAGGACGACCGCGCGGCGCTCAACGCGTTCCGCGAGCGCGAACCGTGGCTCCCGGACTACGCGCTGTTCCGGGCGCTCTCGGACGCGCGACCGGAGGACATCTGGACCGAGTGGCCCGAGCCGCTGCGGACGCGCGACCCCGACGCGCTGGCCGAGGCGCGAGAGGAGCACGCCCGCGAGGTCCGGTTCCGCGAGTTCGTCCAGTGGACGTTCGACCGCCAGTGGCGCGATCTCCGCGCGGTCGCGGCCGAGGAGGGGGTGTCGATCGTCGGCGACGTGCCCATCTACGTCGCGCTCGACTCCGCGGACGTGTGGGCCAGCCCGGAGGCATTCCGGCTCGACGAGGGGAACCGCCCGACAGCGGTGGCGGGCGTCCCGCCGAACGCGGGCGATTCCGGCCAGCGCTGGGGGAATCCGCTGTACGACTGGGACCACCTCGCGGAGTCGGGGTACGACTGGTGGCTCGACCGGTTCCGCCGGCTGTTCGAGCTCGCCGACGTGGCGCGGCTCGACCACTTCCTCGGGTTCGCGAAGTACTGGGCGATCCCCGCCGAGGGCGGCGACCCCGCGGACGGCGAGTGGCGCGACGGGCCGGGCCGCGACCTGTTCGAGGCGGTCGAGCGCGAGCTCGGCGAGGCCCCCTTCATCGCGGAGGACCTCGGCTTCGAGGAGCCGGCGATGGACGAGCTGATGGCCGAGTTCGGCTTCCCGGGAATGCGCGTCCCGCAGTACGCCGACTGGTGCGCGGAGGGGAACGAGTACCAGCCGATCGCACTACGACGAGGGCGTCGTCGGCTACACCTCGACGCACGACACGGACACGTGGGCCGGCTACTTCGAGGACCTCCCGGCCGAGCAGCGCGACTGCTTCCGGTACAACGTCGGCTCGGACCCCGACGAGCCGAGCGAGTGGGCGATCATCGACGAGGTGTGGGCCTCGGACGCGATCCTCGCGGTGACGACGGTTCAGGACCTGCTCGGGCTGGGCAGCGAGGCGCGGTTCAACGAGCCGGGGACGCTGGCGGGCAACTGGGAGTGGCGCGTCACGCGCGACGCGCTCGACGACGAAATCTCGGACCGGCTGTGGGAGCTGGGTGGGAAACACGTTCGCTGAACCGTGACCGGAATCGTTCCCGACGCGCCGACCGTCCACGTATTGGTGATCGCCGCCGCGACCGGCCTCATCTGGCTCGGAAGCGGCTGGCTGGAGGAGGCCGCCGAGACGCTCTCCGGGTACTACGGCCTTCCGGCGGTGGTTCAGGGGTCGATCGTCGTCGCGATCGGGTCGAGCTTCCCGGAGCTGGTGAGCGTGCTCGTCACCGCCGTCACCGGCGTCTTCGACATGGGCGTGGGCGCGCTGGTCGGGTCGGCCATCTTCAACGTCCTCGTGATCCCCGCAGTGTCCGGACTCGGGGGCGACGGCGAACTGGAGGCCAACCGAGCGATCGTGTACAAGGAGGCGCAGTTCTACATGCTCGCCGTCTCGGCGCTGGTCGTGACGTTCGCGCTCGCGGTCATCTACTTCCCGGTCTCGTCGGATCCGATCGTCGGGACGATGCCCCGGTCGCTCGCGGTCATCCCCCTCGCGCTGTACGGTCTCTACCTCTTTATCCAGTACCAAGACGTCGACGACGCGGCGATAGACCGGGTCCGCGACGGGGTCGACGTCCGCCGCGAGTGGGCGAAGCTGGCGGCCGGACTCGGGCTCATCGTCGTCACGGTCGAGCGGCTCGTCGCGTCGGTGGAGTCGCTCGGCGTCACCTTCGGGATCCCCGAGTTCCTCGCCGGCGTCACGGTCGTCGCGGCCGCGACGAGCCTGCCGGACGCGCTCGTGAGCGTCCGGACCGCGCGCGAGAACCGCGGCGCGACGAGCCTCGGCAACGTCCTCGGGTCGAACACGTTCGACCTGCTCGTCGCTATCCCGCTCAGCGTGCTGATCGTCGGCGAGGTCGCCGTCAACTTCTCGACGGCGGTGCCGATGCTCGGCGTGTTGACGGCCGCGACCGTCCTGCTGTTCGTGACCCTGCGGACGAGCCTCGCGCTCACCGCGCGCGAGTCGTACGCGCTGCTCGCGGCCTACGGGCTGTTCGTCGCGTGGGTCGTCGCCGAGACGGTCGGGGCGACGAGCGTTCTCAGAGGAGTGTGAGCCCGTGTCCGGGTCAATCGTCGTTCGCGGGTGACCGCGAATGACGGCGGCTCAGTAGGAGTTCCGGCCGATGATGAGGTACAGCAGCAGGCCGAGAATCGGCGCGAAGAACACGATGAGCGCCCAGAGGATCGGCGGGTGGTCGCTGCGTGACTCCGCGTCCGAGTACGTCCACACGATCATCGCGAGGTGGACGACGAGGAACACGAGGCTGATCAGGAGGACGATACCGGCGGCCGCGCCTTGGAGGAGCAACGGGGACATACCGATCGATGCCAGAGCGGCCGGAGGCAAGTGTTTTCCGGATCGTCCGCGGCGTCGCTCGTCGAACAGGGTCCCCGTTAGACACGACCACGGAACACTGACTCTCTCGGGATCACAGTGGGAGATGTCCGGACCCGGCTTCGGTCAGGACAAGGGGCCAAGGCCGTCAATCAGTGTGTTCTGACTCCTCGGTAGTCGCTCGTTTAGCCGGGAATATCGCTGTGTCAGGCGCGTTGAACGGACCGTCTGGTCCGGTGAGCCACGCGGAGAGGTAGACAACACAGGCGGCGATGACAGCCATCGGCAGCTGGCCCGTAAAAACGCCATAGACGACCGTGACAGCGATTGTAGCGCGAGCGAGCGTGTGACGTTCGGCATCGCCGTAGAACACCAGTACCGCGACAATGAACGCTGAAATCGTCACCCACGCCCCAATTATCTCCTGCCTTGTCAGTACCGAGTACGCCAATCCGAGTATACCGATCAGTACCAACGCCGCCGCAATGCGTTTTGAGGAGGGCACGGTACACTCGTTTTGTCCGAATATCTTAAATTACGGTCATTAGTCACGAAGCAGTCCCTCTCTACCGACTGTTTCGAACAGGGGATCGCTGAGCAGACGGGTTCGACGGAGCCGACGTAGCTCAGTCCGATGTGACAGCGACGGACGACGCCTCCCGTTTGTGCTCTCGATACCGATCGTTCGCCCATTGAAGTGCCGGTTCAGACTGCGTCATGATCATGCCCGCGACGCTCCCACCGGAATCGTGAACGGTGATGCCAGCGTGGTCTCCCTCCGGGCTTTCCATGATCCACAGCGCGTATGGAAGGCCCGTTTCGGACTCGTAGAGCGACAGCGACTCCCTGCCGAGCAGCGATTCGGTCGGCGTCGCCGGGAACGACCTGAGCGAGTCGATCACGCTCCGTTCCGCGACGATCTCGACGGTCAGTTCGTCGCGTTCGAGCTCGCCGTCGAGTGTGAACACGTCCGATTTCAGGACCGTCGGCGCGAGTCCCCGCATTCTCGTCGCCTCCGTGAGCAGCGAGGCGCTCGCCGCGGCCGCCCGATCGGGCGCGTGCGGCTCCGAGCGCGTCACCGTCGCCCCTCTGAGGAACACCGGAGGTACCTCGGCCGTCGCCGGCAGGTGTTTCAACAGTCCGCTCGCGCGGCCGATCGCGTCCGTGCTGGCGACGTACTCCGTTCGCTCGGCGAGTGCAAGATGGCCGGTCTTCGTCACGCTGTAGGCGGATCCGTCCGAGACGACGCAGTCGACGTCGACCAGTTCGCCGATCGCCCGGTCGACCGTCGACCGCGAGACCGAGAGTTCGTCGACGAGTTCCGGCTTTCGCGCGGGAGACTCCGCGAGAGACGCGAGAATATCGTCCCGCTTGGCGAGTACCGAGCGGAGATCGGTTCCGTCGTCTACCATTAGATTCCCTAATGAGATTATGAATAAATAGTTGACTCTTGCGTGTTTCTCAGATAGTCGACCCCATCTCACGTCTGGAGCGTGGATTTTCGCTCCGCTACCGGCGGAAGCACACGTCGACGAAAGCGGTGGAGGGCCGTTTATCAACGGGCGAGGGATCGTACGGGTGACGACCTGATTACCTCACGGGCTCGGAGAGTGTTCGGGGCGCGGTGACGTTCTCACCCATTGATGCCGACCCGATCGGATCCCGACGCGACCGCCGGAGACCGAACCGTTTTGATCCCGCGGTGCCCGGTCCCGGTATGAGACTCCCAGTCGACGCGGACCGGCTCCGCGCGGACATCGAGGCGAACGCGGCGTTCGGCCGGGTCGAGACGAACGACCCGGAGGCGCACGCGCGAACGAACCGGACCGGCACCGAGGCGAATCGCCGAGCGAGAGACCGGCTGGTCGAGCGCCTCCGCGACGCCGGTCTCGATGTCACCGTCGACGCCGTCGGCAATATTCTCGGGACGTGGACCCCCGAGAGCGCCGACCCGGAGGCGCCGCCGGTCGTCTCGGGGAGCCACCTCGACAGCGTCCCAGAGGGCGGCATCTTCGACGGCCCACTCGGGGTGTACGCCGCGCTGGAGGCGGTGCGCGCGATGCGCGACGAGGGGTTCGAGCCGGACCGACCGGTCGGCGTCGTCAGCTTCACCGAGGAGGAGGGCGGAACGTTCGGAAACGGGCTGCTCGGCTCGACGGTCGCGACGGGCGAACTGACGCTCGACGACGCCCTCGCGCTGACGAATCCCGACGGAGAGACGCTCGGCGAGGCGCTCGACCGGATCGGCTACCGCGGTGGCAGCGCGGTCGACGCCGCCACGCCGATCGACGCGGACGGCGCGGCGACGACGCTGGATCCCGCGTCGTGGGACGCCTTCTACGAACTCCACGTCGAGCAGGACACGACGCTGGAGTCGGCGGGCGCGGCCGCCGGCGTCGTGACGACGATCACGGGGATCACCCACTGTGAGGCGACGATAGAGGGGGAAGCCAACCACGCGGGCGCGACCGCGATGGGCGAGCGCACCGACGCGCTGGCGGCCGCGAGCGAGTTCGTGCTGGACGTCGAGACCGCCGCCAACGAGGTCGTGTCGTCGTCGTCGCCGTCGGCGGTCGGCACCGTGGGATCGCTGTCGGTCGAGCCGAACGCGACGAACGTCGTGCCCGGGCGCGTCGAGGCGGGCGTCGACATTCGCGACGTCGAGACCGAATCGATGGAGACGATCGTCGACGCCGCCCGCGACTCGCTGGCGCGGCTGGAGCGCGAGCGGGGGGCCGAGACGGCGTTCGAGCGCCCGTTCGACGTCGCGCCGACGCCGATGAGCGACCGGCTTCGCGAGGCCGCCCACGCCGCCCACGCCGCCGCCGACGCGGCCGACCGCGAGGCGATCGACCTCCACTCGGGCGCCGCCCACGACGCGATGCGGGTCGCGCGCGTCACGGACGCGTCGCTGCTTTTCGCCCCCTCGCGCGACGGGATCTCGCACAACCCCCGCGAGTGGACCGACTGGGCCGACTGCGCCGCCGCGACCGAGGTGCTCGCCGGGGCGCTCGCGCGCGTCGCGGTCGACGAGTGACGGTCGGAGACGGGAGCGGCTCCCGCGTCCGCGACGGCACAACCGTTTTGCCGGTCGGCCGCGAGCGACGAGCGTGAGACGTCCACTCGGACTCGCGTCGCTCGCGGTCGGGCTGTTGGCGGGGATCGCCGGAACGATCGCCGGGACGACCGACGCGCTCGCGAACTGGCCGCCGATCGGCGGGTACCCCGCTCCGGTGGTGGTGGGCCGGTCGCTTCTCGTCGTCGCCGTCGCGGGGCTGGTGTACGGGAGCTACCTGCTCGCGGTCCGCGTGCTGACGCGCTCTGCGAGCAAGCGCCGGGCGCACAACGTCCGGAACCTCCTCCGGCTGGCGTTTGGAGTCGTCGGAACGGTGGCGACGCTCGCGGTGGCAACGGAGAACTGGATCGGACTCCTCTTCTCGCTCGGCGTCATCGGGTTCGCGATCACCTTCGCGCTCCAGCAGCCGCTCTTATCGCTGATCGCGTGGGTGTACATCGCGGTCAAGCAGCCGTTCGGCGTCGGCGACCGGGTCCGGATCGACGACGCGAAAGGCGACGTGATCGGTGTCGACTTCCTCGTGACGACGCTGTGGGAGATAAACGGCGAGCTGGTGACGACGAACCAGCCCTCCGGGCGGGTGGTCACCGTCCCGAACAGCGTCGTCCTCTCGTCGAACGTCGTCAACTTCGGCGGCGGCGGGTCGCCGTACGTCTGGAACGAGGTGGCCGTCCAGGTCGCCTACGAGACCGACCTGGAGTTCGCGCGCTCGGTGATGATCGAGGAGGCGACCGATCTGGTCGGCCAGGAGATGGCCGACGGTATCGCCGCCTACCGCGAGGCGCTCGCGGAGACGCCGGTCGAACTGGAGGTCCACGACGGCCCGAGCGTCAACGTCCGACAGGAGGAGTCGTGGGTCGAGCTTCGCGTCCGGTATCTCACGCACCCGCGGCGCGGCCAGCGGGTGAAAAATCGGCTGTACGAGCGGATCTTAGAGCGGTTCAACGATAGTCCGGACCGCGTGGCGTTCCCGGTGAGCCGGAACCGGTGAGTCGTAGCCGAGAGGACCGAGTCCGAGTTTCACGGGCGGCGGATTGCCTCCGGGGAAACGCTTTCCACGGTAACCGCGCACAGTCGATCACATGGATCTGGAGATAGCGGGGAACGCGGCGCTCGTCACGGCGTCGTCGAGCGGACTCGGCAAAGCGTCGGCGACGGCGCTCGCGCGCGAGGGCGTCGACGTCGTGATCAACGGCCGCGACGAGGACCGGCTCGCCGAGGCGAAATCGGAGATAGAATCGGTCGCGGCGGGCGAGGTCGTCGCACAGCCCGGCGATTTCACGGACCCGGACGACGTGGAGAGGCTCGTCGAGACGACCGTCGACGAGTTCGGCGGACTCGACCACCTCGTCACGAGCGCGGGCGGTCCGCCTTCGGGTGCGTTCCTGGAAACAGACGACGAGGACTGGGAGGAGGCGTACGAGCTGCTGGTGATGAGCGTCGTCCGGCTCGCTCGCGAGGCCGAACCGCACCTCCGGGAGGGGGACGGCGGCACCATCGTGAACATCACCTCCCGGAGCGTGAAGGAGGCGCTCGACAGCCTCGTGTTGTCGAACTCGGTCCGGATGGGCGTCATCGGCTTAGAGAAGACGCTCTCGAAGGAGTTCGCGCCCGAGATCCGTGCGAACGCCGTGTTGCCCGGCCCGCACGAGACGTCGCGGATCCGAGAGCTGGTGAACGACGCCGTCGACCGCGGCGAGTACGACTCCTACGAGGAGGGGCTCGACGAGTGGGCCGGCAACCCCCTCGAACGCATCGGAGACCCGATGGAGCTGGGGAACACCGTCGCGTTCCTCTCCTCGCCGAAGTCCGGGTTTATCAACGGCACCGCGCTGCCGATAGACGGGGGAGCCACGGGCGCGAACCTATGAGAGCGGTCCCGTTCGACGAGGCCGAGACGTATGAGCCGGACGAGGGCTGGCGACGCGTGTCGATGGCGGGCAGCGACCGCTTTTCGTTCGAGTGGTTCGAGAAGCCGCCCGGCCACTCCTCGCCGCTCCACGGCCACGAGAACGAGCAGGTGTGTCTCTGTCTCGAAGGGGAACTGACCGTCGTCACCGACGAGGAGTCGGCGACGCTCGGCCCGAACGACTCCGTCTTCCTGGAGGCGAACGAGGCGCACCGCGTCGAGAACACCGGCGACGAGCGGGCGGTCGGACTCGACGTGTTCGCGCCCGGGCGCTCGTTCGACTTCTGGACGGACCGGGAGGAGTGATGCGACCGTGAACGGAGGAGCCACCGGATGAACTACCTCGCGCGCACCGCGACCGGCCGACCGCTGCTCGGCGACGACGAGGGATACGTGCCGCTTTCGGCGGTGGAGCCGGGCGCCGAGACCGTCCGCGACGCGCTCCCGCTGGCGGCCGCGGGCGACCTCGCGGGCGTCGAGGACGCGCCCGCCGAGCGCGTTCCGGCTGAAGACCTCGCCTTCGGACCGCCCCTGAAACGGTTCGGGAAGCTGTGGGGATCGGTCTCAACTACGCCGACCACGCTGGCGACCTCGACGAGGAGCGCCCAGACGAGCCGGCGAGCTTCACGAAGCCGTCGACGGCCCTGACGGGTCCCGGCGGTCCGATCCGACTCCCGCCGAGCGACCAGAGCGAGCGCGTGACCGCGGAGGCGGAGCTGGCGGTCCTGCTGGGCCGCGAGTGCCGATCGGTCGCGACCGAGGACGTGAACGACGTCGTCGCCGGCTACTTACCGGTGATCGATATGACCGCCGAGGACGTGCTCCGGCGGAACCCGCGATTCCTCACGCGCGCGAAGAGCTACGACACGTTCCTCGTCGTCGGCCCGGCGATCGCGGTGCCCGACGAGCCGGTCGACCTCTCGGACGCGACGGTGACGACGCGCGTCAACGACGAGGTCAAGGCCGAAAACGAGGTGCGGAACATGCTGTTTCCGCCCGCAGAGATCGTCTCGTTCCACTCCGAGGTATCGACGTTGCGCCCCGGCGACCTGTTCAGCACCGGGACCCCGGGCGCGGCGCCGATCGAACCCGGCGACGAGGTTCGGGCGACCGTTGAGTCGGTCGGCTCCGTGTCGGCGTCGGTGACCGGCCGCCGGTCGTGAACGAGTGAGCGCGCCGGTCGCGAATCGATCGCTTCGCGCCGCGGCGGCTCTGAGAGCCAAGTATATATACTGTCGTGTGGCCACGTCTACCTCTCGTCGCTGTCGCGGCCGAAGCCGACCGGCGGCAGCTCAGCGACGTAACTGGACTGTCAGACCGCTTCGCGTCGGTACTTCATAGCTCATTTACAGATAGATTTATATACTCTCGAGACTAACTATACGTTAACAGACTGGCGATTCGCGGACCTCGCTGTATTTTCGTCGGGGGATCGTCGGAACAACCCATGACAGAGACAGACACCTACAGCGGCGGCGGTACGGAGCGAGAACGACTGACGGACCCGAGCGACGCGGCCGAGAGCAGTGAGCGCACGCGAACGAGGGCGAGGGACTCGACGACCGAGGAGTCGGCGGACGCCGAGGAGACGACGAGCGAGCGCGAGAGCGAACGGACCACGACCTGTCCCGAGTGCGGCGGCCGGCTCGCGACCGACACGGAACACGGGGAGACGGTCTGTAGCGACTGCGGACTCGTCGTCGAGGAGGACTCGGTCGACCGCGGGCCGGAGTGGCGCGCGTTCAACGCCGGCGAGCGCGACAGCAAGTCTCGGGTCGGCGCCCCGACGACAAACATGATGCACGACAAGGGGCTGTCGACGAACATCGGCTGGCAGGACAAAGACGCCTACGGCAAGTCGCTCTCCGGGCGACAGCGACGCCGGATGGCAGCGGCTGCGGACGTGGAACGAGCGGTTCCGCACCCGCGACTCCAAGGAGCGCAACCTCAAGCAGGCGCTCGGCGAGATCGACCGCATGGCCAGCGCGCTCGGACTCCCCGACAACGTCCGCGAGACCGCCTCCGTCATCTACCGCCGCGCGCTGAGCGAGAACCTCCTTCCCGGCCGCTCGATCGAAGGCGTCGCGACCGCGGCGCTGTACGCCGCCGCGCGTCAGGTGGGAAACCCTCGGAGCCTCGACGAGTTCACGGCGGTTTCGCGGGTGGAGAAGATGGAATTGACGCGGACGTACCGCTACGTCGTCCGCGAGCTGGGACTGCGCGTCCAGCCCGCGGACCCGACGAGCTACGTCCCGCGGTTCGTCTCGCGGCTCGACCTCTCCGACGAGAGCCAGCGACGGGCCCGGGAACTGCTCGACGACGCTGCGAGCGCGGGGATCACGAGCGGAAAGTCACCGGTGGGACTCGCGGCCGCGGCCGTGTACGCCGCCGCGCTGCTGTCGAACGAGAAGGTGACCCAGAGTCAGGTCTCCGACGTGGCCGACGTCAGCGAGGTCACTATCCGGAACCGGTACAAGGAACTGCTCGAGGCGAGCGGCGACGTCCCCGCCTGACCCGTCACCGGTAGTGACTTGTTGTACGGCGGTTCGCCACCCACGTTTTTAACGCGGCCCGCTGTAGGCGGGGGCATGGTGGACGCGTTCGTCAGACTGGTCTGTCCGGAGTGCGGCAAGGAGTGGCAGGACAATCCCGCCGAACTTCAGGATCTTCGGTCCAACTTCAGCTGTTCGGCGTGTCACGCGACGCGGCGCCTGACCGAGTTCATGCGGACGGAACGCGATCTCGAGGCAGTCAAGCAGTTTCAGTAACTGACCGAGAGCCGCACAGTCCGAGCCGTTCGTCGTTGACGATCATCGGTTCCGTAGCATCAGTTTCGCACGGGTACGAACGTCGGTGAACGATCCTTAACGACTCATCGAGAAACGACTTCTCCGTCCCGCTACTCACGAAATACGCGAACAGTATGGTAACGTTACTCAAGATAATAATATAAACCTCCGGTAGCAAAGGACTGGTACTCATGAAGAAGCAGGAGCTCATCCATCTTCACGGTCTCCTCGCGGAGGTACGAAAACAGTGCGAGTTCTGGGACGACGACGTTGACCTCGAAGCCTACGAGGAACTGGGCGTCAAACCGACATCGATTCACAAATCGAAGACCGACCACAAGGCGGCCGTTTTCAAGCTGACAGAGGGAATCACCGAGCCGATGGAGTCGTCCGAATCGGAGCCGCTGGCCCCGACGGCCGACTGAGACGCTTACCGCGTACTGCTCCTCGCCGACCGCTCCGACACCCACGTAGCGTAGCGGCCGCTCTCCGGTTATCGGGATCTTGTGTCAGACGACACGTCGCTCCGACCGCCGCTCAGTTTCCGACGCTTTCCTCGTCGTCGCGGGTCGCCGGCTCGTCGTCGCTCGACGCCGACTCTCCTTCGGCCGTCTCGGGTTCGTCGGTGCGGTCGCTCTCCTCCGGGTCGATTTCGGTGACCGACAGCACTTTCAGTGGGATGTTCCGGAGGCGCTTCCCGATCTCCTTGCGCGCGACGCGGCTGGCGTGTTCGCCGCGGTCGACGTTGAACACGTCCATCTGGAGCTCCAAGGCGACGAGCGCCTCGTCGGCCGCGACGAACGCCGGATCGAGCTGCTCGCCGCTCGGCGACGTCCGCGTTCCGGTATCGATCTCGACGTAGTTGAGATCCGGATTGAGCATCTCGCCGGTCTTCGAGATGGCGATCCGGACCGCCTCGTCGACGGTTTCCACGTCGTACACCGGAACCGCGGCCTCGACGACGACTCGACAGTCCATCACGACCGGAGCTACCACGCGAACGAGTATCAAACTTCGGCCGCGGCCGACGGTCGGGGGCCGTGGCGGGCGGCTCTCGGAGACCCCCGATCACTCGCCGCCGGCGCGGAGGTAGTAGAACACGTACGTCTGCGCGTATCCGGCGTACTCGCCGCCGAATCGCTCGCGGATCGCGCGGGAGGTGGCCGCGTAGCTCCCTCGGTCGCAGTCGGGGTAGTACTCCTCGATGGTGGTGCGGATCCAGGTGTCCAGCGGCACCGCTTCGAGGAACCCGAGCGAGAACAACAGCACGCAGTCGGCGACCTTGTCCCCGACCCCGACGAACCGCGTGAGCGACTCGCGGGCCTCCTCGTAGGGGAGGTCGGCCGCCTCCAGCGGGTCGGCCTCGCCGTTCGCGACCATCTCCGCGGTGCGCCGGACGTACGGCGCGCGGTAGCCGAGAGAGAGGTCGCGGAGTTCGTCCTCCGTGCGCGCGGCCAACTGCTCGGGCGTCGGGAAGGCGCGATACGTCTCGTCGCCGAGCGCGACCGCGTCGCCGTACGTCTCCCGGAGCCGCCGTTCGCATCCCGTGAATCCGGGCGACGCGCATCTGCGCCGAACAGATGAAGGAGACCAGGCAGGGGAAGACCGGATCGCGGGTCAGCCGCATCCCCTCGTAGGCGTCGTACGCGCGCTCCAGCAGGGGGAGATCCGGGGTGGCGTCTAAAATTGCGTCGAGGTCGTCGTCGAGCCGGAGCAGGTGCGTCAACAGCGGCTCGGCATCGGTCGACGCCTCCCAGCGGAGCGTTCCGTCGTGGACGCCGCCCTCCTGTCGAACTCGGACCACGGTCCGCTCGTCCGTCACGCCGGGGATCGGGTCGACGACGGTCTCGTACCACGCGTCGCCGCCACTGGCGTGGAGTTCCGCGTACGCGTCGCCGTCAGCGCGGTTCCAGAGGTAGCTCTGTCCGCTCTCGAGGGTCGCCTGAAGGTCGAACGGTCCAGCCAAGTCGCCGACGTCGATCGCCCCGCGTTCCATCGTCTTTGGTCAGGGCGCGCGCGGACATGCGGGTTTCGGTCCCGGACCGCCGCCGAAGACGGCTTTTTGTCCGCCCGACCCGTATCCGAGGTATGCCGACGTACAGGCGGACAACTCGGGTGCCGGCCCCGATCGAAGACGTGTGGGAGTTTCACTCCACGGTCGACGGACTGCGAGAGCTCACCCCCGACTGGATGCGCCTCCGTGTCGGCGACGTCGAGGGACCGGACGGGTCGCCCGATCCCGACGTCCTCGTCGCCGGGTCGACGATAGGGATGTCGATCAGTCCGTTCGGGATCGGCCCGCGACAGCGGTGGACCTCGCGGATCGTCGAGCGCGATCCCGACGGAGAGACGCCGCCCGAGCGCTCCGCCCGGTTCGTCGACGAGATGGAAGGCGGCCCGTTCCGGCGCTGGGAACACACCCACGCGTTCTACGCCGACGGCGACGAGACCCTGCTCGTCGACACGGTCGTCTATCGGCTACCGCTCGGACCGCTCGGCGACGCCGCCGGCCCGCCGGCGAAGATCGGGTTCGAAGGGATGTTCCGCGACCGGCACCGACGGACGGTCGAGCGGTTCTCGAAGAACTGAGCGCCCAGCGACCGGACACCGGGATCGAGCGTCCTACGGCGACGCGGCCCGCGTCGCGTCCGCGCCGAACGTGAGCTCAAAAACGGCACCGTCGTCGTTTCGCGCCTCGATGTCCCACTCGTGCGCTTCGACGATCCGGTCGACGATCGCCAGCCCGATCCCGGAACTGTCGACCGAGGAAACTCCCGAGTCGAACACGGTGTCGACGAGTTCGACCGGGATTCCCGGGCCGTCGTCCGCGACGTACAGTCCCCTCCCGTCTCCCTCCGTGGCAATCGGGCCGATCTCGATTTCGACATCCCGACCGCCGTGGTCGATCGCGTTGCGGAAGAGGTTCTCGAACGCCTGCCGAAGTCGGCTCGGGTCCGCCTCGACGCGGCCGACCTCGTCCGCGATCGTGAGTGTCGCGTCGGGCGCACGAACCGACTGCCACGCGTCTTCCGCGATAGCCTCGATCGGAACGTGTTCCGTGTCACCGATCGTCTTGCCGCGGCGCGCGAGCATGAGGAGGTCGTCGATCAGCGTCTCCATGCGGTCGACCGCGCCGCTCATAGCGTCGTAGCGCGCCGGAGATATCTCGTCCTCGGAGAGGGAGAGATACCCCGAGAGCACGTTGAGCGGATTTCTGAGATCGTGTGAGACGACGGAACTGAACTGTTCGAGCTGTTCGGCCTGGCGTCGGAGCGCCACCCGACGGTCGTTGCGCGCGATCGTGTGCGCGACCAGGTCGCCGAGAGTGCGGTACAGGTCGACTTCGTCGTCCGTCCAGACGCGGCGGTCGGCAGACTCGAACGCGACGATCCCGCTCAGTTCCCAGTCCACGACGAGCGGGACGTGGACCGTTGCCGGCGGTTCCTCGGCCGTATTCTCGGCCTCGTCGCCGAGAGGCGGGACGGAGGCGGACGAGCGCGCGACGTTGCCGAACGTCGACAGCCGGTCCGGGTCGGGGAAGTCGTCAAACGGTCTCGGCGCCGGCTCGAACCCGTCGGGACACCAGCTGTACGCGGGCACGAACTGTCCGTCGTCCTCTCGGTAACAGACGATCCGGTCGAGTTCGGCGTGTTCGCCGACGTTCTCCATCGTCCACTCGATCTTCGTCCCGACCTCGTCGGTTCGCGTGCTCATCAGCGTCGTCCCGGCGTCGAGCAACACTTCCGCGAGGCGGGCGACGTCGTCGTCCCCGAGCCGGACGCGGTCGGGGTCCACTCGGTTCGCGAGACGCTCGGCGAGTGGGCCGGTACCGTCGACGCCGTCCGAGTTCGACTCCCGGCCGTCGGCGTCCACCACGTCGTCCACGTCGGCCGACAACAGGGTTCGAATCGTCGCCGTCGTCGCGTCCTCGACGAGCGCGATCACCGGGACGTTCGACGGAAGCATCGCGAGGCGGTCCCCCACCGCGTCGTCGGTCGCAGCCGCGACGGTGACGACCACGCCGCACGTCGCGTTCAGGGGGTCCTCACCGTCGCGACCCGCGTCGAAATCGCTCGGGGTGAGCGCGCGAAACGTCGGTCCGTCCGGTCCCTGCCAGACGGCATCGACCGCGCAGGACACGCGTTCACCGGCGCTCGCGTCGTCGCCCACGAACGCGACGACTGTTCGCCGATCCATACTCGTACCAGCCGGTCGGCGGGCTTCAACGTTTATCCCAAAATATCGGCGCTGAAAACGCTATTCCCGGTCAGCGGTCGCCGTAACGTAGATACCCAGAAGGACGACGCAGCCACCGACAACGGTAGCCGGCGTCGGCGTCTCCGACAGCAACACGAACGCGAGTAGGGTCGCGCCGACCGGCTCGCCGAGCAGCGAGACGGAGACGACGCTCGACTCCAGGTGTGCGAGCGCCCAGTTGAGGACGGTGTGACCGAGCAGTCCCGGACCCGCCGCCAGCCCCACGAACAGGAGCCACTCTCGGGGTGGATAGCCGGTGAGTGGGTGCCCCGCGGCAAGGACGAACCCGAGCAGAACGAGCACGCAGACGCCGTACACGACCGTGACGTAGGGGACGAGCGAGATGCGCTGGCGAAGCGAACGCCCGGCCAGCACGTATCCCGCGGCGGCGACCGCGCCGGACAGCGCCAGGGCGTTCCCGTACAGCGGACGGGGACCGATCGCCACGCCGCCGAGGAAGTCGCCGATCGACATCGACGCCATCCCGGCCACGGCCACCGCGATACCCGCAGTCATGCGGCGCGTGACGCGCTCGCGTAACAGCAGCCACGCGCCGAGCGCGACGAACACCGGTTGGGCCTGAACGAGCGTCACGCTCGCGGCGACGCTCGTCCACCGCAGACTCTCGAACCACGCCGCGAAGTGGACCGCAAGTGCGACTCCGGACAGAGCCGCGAACGCGAGGTCCCGAGACCGAATCCGCGCGAACTCTCCGCGGTACCGCCACGCGGCGATTCCGGCCAGCGGCAGCGTCGTGAACAGCACCCGGTAGAACGCAGCGACCGAGCTCGGCGCGTCGCTCAGGCGGACCAGAATCGCGCCCGCACTCACAGCGGCGACCGCGGCCGCCAGCCCTCCCTTCGGTGACACCGCCGGCTTCGAGGTCATCGGGTCTCGCGGCCGTTCGAGCGGCGGGTGCTTACGGGTTTCGAGAGGCGGCCGAGCAGTCGACGGAGAAGTTCCGGCGTCCGACGGACGCGCCGACGGAGATTTCACCCCCCGACGCGAACGGCGAATCATGTGTGCGGACACGTTCGGGGTCGGCATCCGCGTCGCCGAGACGGAGCTCCGCGTCGTCGTCGGCGTCCCCTCCGACATCGACGCAGGATGGACCGACCCCGAAGCGTTTCAATCGCTCGTGGCCGAAACCGTGTGGGAGCGACTCGACCGACGCTCGACCTTGGAGGCCGTCGCCGCACGGTACGAGACGGGGGAGACGGCTCCCCTCGGAAGCGTGACGATCGAACCGGACGGCACGGTGGTAGAAGCCGACCTCAAACGCGTCGGCACGGCGGACGAGTGAGACAATCTCCGCAGCAGTGGACCGAGTTCGATCTGCGACTCAGTCATCGGCTGCGTCCGCCTCGATCGCGACGCCGACGGCCCACGCCCGGTTCGGCCGGTACGCGGTGAGATCGTATCGGGTAGGTCCCACGGTCTCGCTCCACGTGTCGAGCGCACCGAGCGTCACTAACCCCGACAGCGCCGCACCCAGCGTTCGCGGCGTCGTCTCCGGGTCCGCCAGCGCGGCGTGAACCTGCTTCGACTGAGGGTAGTTCCGATCGCACTCCTCGATTCCCCGCATGGCCTCGTCCCAGTGGCGACGGACGTACCCGAAGGTCGTGGGATCGTCACGTGAGAGGCGTTCGACCACCGCCACCGCCTCCGCGTCGGCGCCGGTGACGGAACCGACGCGAGCGCCGACCCGGGAGACAAACTCTGCGGGACCCTCGAAAGAGTACCCAATCGCGATCCGATTCGCTTGTCCCTCAAACCGGTCCGAGAGTCGGTTCGCGAACGCGACCGCGGAGCCGATCCCCTCCCGTTCGGCGACGGGTGCGAGGTCGTCGATTAGCAGAATCGACCGTCCCCGAGGGCGCGTCGTCGAGATGGTCTGCGACAGCGTCAACAACCCGTTCACTCCCGGCCGCACGTCCGAGTACCGTGTATGCGAGTCCGCCGTTCGGTACGACTTGCGTCGACGCGGCGGTCCCGCTCCGGGCGACATCGCTCGCGTCCACCACCGCCTCCCGATTCGGCGGTCCCGCAGCCATCCGATCCCAACCGGTTCGCCAGGCTTCGACGTCGCTCCCGAACAACACCGACACGACGCGGTCCGAGACCGTCCGATCGCGAACCGACGGGGGATCCCCACAAGCCAGCCGCACCGTGGCTCCGGCGTCCTTCGGGCCCTCCATGATACGTTAGCTTCACCGACAAAACTGATAAACTTATGGATAGTGTTATCAGTACTGATATGAATCTCGACGAAACGACGACTCAGCCGGTAGTCACGGGTTGACCACGGACCTGCCGCCAGTGGTTACGACCCGGAAGTCCGACGTGCCACTACCTACGAGCGCTGCGACGGGGGGATTCCAATATTACTCGCCAGCGCTGCTGCTGGTTTCGGCAGTTCGCGTCGCGAGTGCTGCGGCTCTCAGTATATAAAGAAAGCCCACGGACGCTGCGTCCGTGGGCTGTGTTTGGGAGGATACCTCCCGTATGAGTGGACAGGCGGCGACTCGTGGTTCCCAGAGGATCGCTCACTCCAGTACTTCACGATACGCTGGTAGGCTTAACTTCCGTGTTCGGAATGGGTACGGGTGTTTCCCTACCGCTTTGGCCGCCTTTATGCCGACTCTCGGATTCGAACCGAGACTCTCTCTTCCGGGCGAGAGACGCCTGTGTCGGTCTGGTTCGGTACCAACCGTGTATATCGTGCGATCCAGTTACCGCCTGAACTCATGCGAGTCGTGGCGCGTCAGCGCCAATGAATGTGGCTCGGTCTGTTAGTTCTCGTGGGCTTAACACCTCGTTGCCTCGGTGCGTACACCCCGAGTCTATCGAACTCGTCTTCTACGAGTGACCTCTGTGGTACCTCTTTTCCATGTGGGTTTCGAGCTTAGATGCGTTCAGCTCTTACCCCGTGTCGCGTGGCTACTCGGCATCTGCCCTTCCGGACAACCGATACACCAGTGGCGACCAAACGTAGTTCCTCTCGTACTATACGTTCGTTCACGTCAGGTACCTCACACCCCCAATAGATAGCAGCCGACCTGTCTCACGACGGTCTAAACCCAGCTCACGACCTCCTTTAATAGGCGAACAACCTCACCCTTGCCCGCGTCTGCACGGGCAGGATGGAGGGAACCGACATCGAGGTAGCAAGCCACTCGGTCGATATGTGCTCTTGCGAGTGACGACTCTGTTATCCCTAAGGTAGCTTTTCTGTCATCTACGGGTCCCATTCCGGAACCTCGTAGGTTCGCTAGACCACGCTTTCGCGTCAGCGTTCCTCGTTGGGAAGAACACTGTCAGACCATCTTGTGCTCTTGCGCTCTTCGCCGGATTCCCGACCCGGCTGAGATGATCTTCGGGCGCGCTCGATATCTTTTCGAGCGCGTACCGCCCCAGTCAAACTGCCCGGCTACCGGTGTACTCCTCCCGGAGTGAGAGTCGCAGTCACCGACGGGTAGTATTTCAATGTTGACTCGGTGGCGTGCTAGCGCACGTACCTGTGTAATGTCTTCTACCTATGCTGCACATCGGCGACCACGTCTCAGCGACAGCCTGCAGTAAAGCTCTATAGGGTCTTCGCTTCCCCTTGGGGGTCTCCAGACTCCGCACTGGAACGTACAGTTCACCGGGTCCAACGTTGGGACAGTGGCGCTCTCGTTTATCCATTCATGCAAGCCGCTACTGAAGCGGCAAGGTACTACGCTACCTTAAGAGGGTCATAGTTACCCCCGCCGTTGACGGGTCCTTCGTCCTCTTGTACGAGGTGTTCAGATACCCGCACTGGGCAGGATTCAGTGACCGTACGAGTCCTTGCGGATTTGCGGTCACCTGTGTTGTTACTAGACAGTCGGAGCGCCCGAGTCACTGCGACCTGCTCCTCAGAGAGCAGGCATCCCTTCTTCCGAAGGTACGGGACTAACTTGCCGAATTCCCTAACGTCGGTTCTCCCGACAGGCCTTGGCTTGCGCTGCCAGAGCACCTGTGTCGGATCTCGGTACGGACATTATGCTTGCCTTTTCACGGGCCCTATGTACGGCTGACTTTCGCTATTTCGCGCTTCGCTCGCTTCGTGCCGTGACGGCGTCCACGAGTTTCCACGATTTGACCGGGCGAGTGCCCGGCTCAGCGTTCCACACGGCGTCGGCGTTTACTCGCATAATGGCGCTGGAATATTAACCAGCTTCCCGTCGGTGTAGTCAAGTTGTGGTACACCTTAGGACCGGCTAACCCTCGGCTGAACGGCAGTGCCGAGGAACCCTTGCTCTTCAGGCCGTCGAGGTTCTCACCCGACTATCGCTGCTACTGTGACCAGGATTGTCGTTACTGGACGGTCCACACGAGCTCTCGCCCGGGCTTCCGTCCGACCAGTACGCCAACCTACGCGGTTGCCCCTGTCAAGGGCACGGCCAGGTCTCGGTGGTAGATTTGAGCCCCGATCATTTTGGGCGCCTCAAACCTCGGCCGGTAAGCTGTTACGCTTTTCTTAGCGGGTAGCTGCTTCTAAGCTCACCTCCCGGCTGTTTAGGGCTTGAGACCACCTTCGAATCGCACTTAATCTACACTTTGGGACCTTAACCCGGCTCTGGGTTGTTCCCCTCACGGTACACAGGCTTACCCCGCGCACCGGACTCCCTTCGTCTACAGCGCCTGCGGGTTTGGAGTTCGACAGGATGGCCGACTCCTCTCGGAGGCGGGTCATCCAATCGGTAGCTCTACCCCGCGGGCTACCTCGGAAGAGGTCATGCTTCGACATGTTTCGGTTGGAACCAGCTGTTGCCAGGCTCGATGGGCCTTTCACCCCTACACACGAGTCACGAGAGGGTATTGTAGAACACCAACTCTAACAGGCCTCCACGTGGCTTTCGCCACGCTTCACCTTGCTCGCGCGTAGATCGCCTGGTTTCGGGTCGCACCCAATTGACTCCCCGCGCTTGAACACGGTGGCCCTCACACGAATGTGCTGCGGCCGTATCGGTTTCCCTGCGCCTTCCCCGGTTCACGGGTTAGACTCGCCAATCAAGTGCACTCCCTGGGTCGTTTTTCAAAACGCACGACACGACGCCGGCTCGTCTCTCTTCCTACTAGAGAATCGCTTCTCGGTCGTTTTGAGAGACGCCTTGTACGCCCTGTCGCTCGATCGCCAGCTGATTTCAGGCCCTATTGCACCGCCCTTTTCGGGGTGCTTTTCAGCGTTCGCTCACGCTACTTGTTCGCTATCGGTCTCGAGGAGTGTTTAGCCTTCTCAGGGGATGCCTGAGTTGTTCACAGAGGATATCCGACCCCTGCTACTCTGGTATTGACGCCGACGGTACTGTTCTCTCATACGGGGTTGTCACCCTGTTTCACGCTCCGTTCCAGGAGACTTCTGAGAGAGTGTCGCGTCTTGGTTGTCAACCCGAACACCACATTGGTCCGAAGACCTTCGGTTTGGGCTGTGTCGCGTTTACTCGCGGTTACTGACGACATCGCGGTTGCGTTCTTTTCCTTCCCTTACTGAGATGTTTCAATTCAGGGAGTTCCCTATTGCGCGTGGCAATTGTAAAACGGATTCCGATTCGGAGATCTCATGTTCTTTCCCTCCATGCGGGTCCCATGAGCTTTTCGCAGCTTGGCACGTCCTTCGTCGGCTCTCGAGCCGAGCCATTCACCAGCTGGCACAGTAGCCAGTAGTGTGTCAGCCAACTCTCCAGAGGAGAGTGCTGACGGTGTCAAGTGACATAGTGTCACCCGACTGTATATGGTTCACTGACGTTCCACGAACTCGGATGAGTTCAGTGGACGTCTGGATCGCACGTATACACGGTTGTCATTGAATCGCCCCGGGTGTGACGGGGCGTTCGTCGAACCCTTCCCATCCGCGGTTTCCCGGGATGGTCGGATCGGTCGTCGTGTTCGAATCGAGTCGCGTCTCCCACTTAAGGGGACGGATTCGCTTCGAACGGACATGGACTCACTGGGATTCGAACCCAGGGCATCCTCCTTGCAAGGGAGGCACTCTACCGCTGAGCTATGAGCCCACCTTCCCTGGTGGGAAGGTCTGGTATGTGTTGTGTGGGCCGTGGTCGTTCTGCGGTGTCCAAGCCGGTGGGTGGGTGGACTACACAGGCCAATGCGAATGAGTAGTGACCGTCTGAAAAGACGGTCGTAAGGTGAGCTCGCCCAGAGGGCGAGTCTCGGGTCGGTGGAGGTGATCCAGCCGCAGATTCCCCTACGGCTACCTTGTTACGACTTAAGCCCCCTTGCGAAGCCCAGATTCGACGTTCGTGGAACGCCTCATCCGGACCTCACTCGGGTGCTTTGACGGGCGGTGTGTGCAAGGAGCAGGGACGTATTCACCGCGCGCTTGTGACACGCGATTACTACCGAATCCAGCTTCATGTGGGCGAGTTGCAGCCCACAATCCGAACTACGATCGAGTTTCTGAGATTACCGTCTCCTTTCGGAGTTGGAACCCTTTGTCTCGACCATTGTAGCCCGCGTGTTGCCCAGCACATTCGGGGCATACTGACCTACCGTTGCCCGTTCCTTCCTCCGTGTTAGCCACGGCGGTCCTCCTACTGTCCCCAGCTACCTCGCGGTACTGCTGGCAAGTAAGAGTGCGGGTCTCGCTCGTTGCCTGACTTAACAGGACGCCTCACGGTACGAGCTGACGGCGGCCATGCGACCTCCTCTCTGAAACTCGGACAAGGTCATCAACCTGGTCGTCATTATTACAGTCGATGCTGGTGAGATGTCCGGCGTTGAGTCCAATTAAACCGCAGGCTCCTCCGGTTGTAGTGCTCCCCCGCCAATTCCTTTAAGTTTCATCCTTGCGGACGTACTTCCCAGGCGGTCTGCTTAGCGGCTTCCCTACGGCACAGCACCCACTCGTAGTGGGAGCCACACCTAGCAGACATTGTTTACGGCCAGGACTACCCGGGTATCTAATCCGGTTCGAGACCCTGGCTTTCGTCCCTCACTGTCGGATCCGTTCTCGCGACGTGCTTTCGCCATCGGCGGTCCGTCCAGGATTACGGGATTTCACTCCTACCCCGGACGTACCCGTCGCGCCTTCCGGTCCCAAGCCACGCAGTTTCTACCGGGCGCCCACCTGTTGAGCAGGTGGATTTCCCGATGGACTTGCGCGGCCAGCTACGGACGCTTTAGGCCCAATAAGATCGGCCATCACTTGGGCTGCCGGTATTACCGCGGCGGCTGGCACCGGTCTTGCCCAGCCCTTATTCTGGTACCACCTTACGGTACCGAAAAGCACAGGCGCTATGCCTGTGCACTTGGGATCCCCCTATCGCACTGTCGTGCAGTGTAAAGGTTTCGCGCCTGCTGCGCCCCGTAGGGCCCGGAATCTTGTCTCAGATTCCGTCTCTGGGTTCTCACTCTCATGACCCATACCGATTATTGGCACGGTGGGCCGTTACCCCACCGTCTACCTAATCGGCCGCAGCCACATCCTTCGGCGCCGGAGCGTTTGGCATACCACTCATTCCAGTGGTGGTATGGTATACACTATTAGCCTCAGTTTCCCGAGGGTATTGTGTTCCGAAGGGTAGTTTGGCCACGTGTTACTGAGCTATTCGCCACGAGTCTGAACTCGTGCGACTAGCATGGCTAAATCGGATCCCAATAGCAATGGCCTCCGGCAGGATCAACCGGAATGAATATCCTTCAGGCCTGATTCCCGGCCTGAAGGGGGTGTTGGCGGGTGTCAACGTAGTGTTGACACACCATTGCATTGGTCTGTGTGGTGTCCGGAACCAACCAGCGGCTTGGATGGCACCGAACGACCACGGCTCACATCAGATCGCCGCTTACGCCGGAGCGCAGGGGGCGCGATCCTCATCAACTGAGTCGGACAGGCCGACTCTGCGAAACCGGGCCGAGTTGAACGGCCCGAGTCCGCGGTGCGTTCTTCGCGTATTGACCGAACGGGCTTATACACTTAAGCACGTCGGAACGCTTCGACCGGCCGCGTCTGCGGCCGGTCGGTGCCCCCTCGTCGGGGGCGCCTCGCATTTCTTCGAATGCCCGGGTTGTATTTAACCCCGTCGAACCATCTCCGCCACGTCATGCGG